>NZ_GG729933.1:722662-824470 GCF_000160135.1 Oribacterium sp. oral taxon 078 str. F0262 | reverse complement strand
CCGCCAGAAGTACCGGGAACAGATCGGGAAACGTGTTCGGGCCAAGTTCCAGATACAGCCTGCGGAAGAGATCGGTTACCGACTGAGAATCGTTATGCTCTCGTCGGACAGCGAGCTGCAGGCCGTCTGTCACGAAGGTGATCGTAAGCATGACAGCCCTCCCTTTTGTACCCTCTGCCGAATCGAGCTCGACCAAAGGGGTGTCCGGATTCTCATCCATAAAGACCTTGAAATCTTCCAGAGTGCGCCCTTCACGACACCTGGGATCGACTTTTACGGTATCCGGCCTTTTGCGGCGGGGATGCATCCTCACCTTGCGCGGCATATCGATGTTCCGGGCAGAGAAGAGGTTTGCGTCCATGTAGGTATACAGCGTCCGTTCACTGACCATGAGTTCTGCCTTATGGTTCAGGCAGATATGGTGCAGCGACTGGCCTTTTAACAGAAGGGGAGAAATGATATCGTCCAGTCGCTTTTGCTCCTCGTCGGAGAGGGCGATTCCCTGACGCGCCTCGGAGAGCACGTCACGGTATTCCATCTGGGCTTTTGCCCCATCGTAGAAGCGCTTCTCAAGCGTACAGAGCCGCTGTTGGCTGCATCCATTGCAGACGTACGGAGGTTTTGCCAGCCTGGGGCATTCTTCCTTCTTGTAGAGTGTGCAGGAAGTCGTGCACTTGCCGCAGACAGAGCAGTAACGAACCCGAGCCTTTTCCGGTGAACATGCCTTGCAGGCGCTGGAAATCCGGCATCCCTTGCGGTTGATGCAGTCATTGAACGGCCTGCCGTAGGCTCCGCTTTTCTTAAATACCAGGTGAGAGCGGACCTCTTTCGAGACGGTGGAGCAGTCCTTACCGATCCTCTCGCCGATGCCCCTGAAGGAATTCCCCTCCTTGAGACCGGCCTCGATCAAGAGCCGATTATCAAGGGTAAGCTGCTTATATTTAGTCATGGATCCTCCTGTTCTGGTCGGAGCAACAGGTGGTGGACCAAGACCTCCATTATAATACTTTTTCAGAAGAATTAACTTCCATCCCATTCTTCGGAAGAATTAAGTTCCACCTTTCAGATTTCCAGGTGGAACTTCGAATAGCAATTAACAACTGGAAAATTTATAAACTTTTTTGCTTAATTCAACTTGATGTTATCCTTTCTCCGCTGTATACTGTCTTTAGCTTTTATGTTTAATTTCACTCGCAGGGAGCCGCTTATGACAATAGGTGAACGGATCAGGCGCGTACGGATGCAGCGCGGTCTGACACAGAAGGAACTGGGCATCGCGCTGGGTTTTCCGGAACGATCCGCTGATGTACGTATCGCGCAGTATGAATCAGGAACCAGAAAGCCCAAGGACGATCTGATCCGGCAGATCGCCGAGGTGCTGCAAGTCAATCCACATGCCATTTCTTCCGTGGATTACGGAACCTACATAGGTCTCATGTACACCTTGTTCGATCTCGAAGACACCTACGGGATGCACGTGGATGAGATCGACGGAGAACTCTGCATCCGGCTCGACCGGCACCGCAAGGATTATCCGGAGCTGTTCGATATGATGCAGCACTGGTATGAAGCCTGGAAACAGGACCAGAAGGATTCCGCCTCGCTCGATGACTACAGCAACTGGAAGCTAAACTACCCGCATTACATAAATTGGAAAAAAGATAAATAGGAAGAACAGAAAAATAGCGCTGCCTGACTTACACGATGTAAATCAGACAGCGCTACTTTTTTAGAATGATTCAGATGTCAGATACTGTTGCCAAAACGTTGCCACAGCTTAAGCATTTTTGCTTGAACCCCGCATAAAATAAAGCTTTTTAAGAGGTGAGATATTATTCTAGCTCAATTACTCGGGAAATTCAAACCGTTTTTTTCTATTCTTTTCGTATTTCTTATACGTATTATTTGATACGCTTTTCGATATATTCATACCGTTCAAATGCTATTGTACCCAAAGTGTACCCAAAACGGAACTTAAATGGAGACAAATCTTTTTGCTATGACATCAGTAATATTTAACTCCTTTAGTTTGTATGTAGCAATAACATTTTTCCAGTTCTGCCTCATCTTATTGCAATTTGTAATGTAATCCTGTAACTCCTCTTCCTCCTTAAAATACTGCTCCAAATACGTCCTCCATTCAGTTTCTGTTAATCGGGCTAACAACCTGTCCGCTATATCTTCAGCAGACCAACTTGTTCCATACTGATTCCCTAACTTTATAAAGAGTATCGCTGTTATACAATCTTTTAAAGCCAATGAAGGAATTATCGTTCCCAAATCCTCTAATAGCTTAATCTGGCTCGGCTCATTATAAAAATTATTCATTGAGAAATGAATATCTTTTAATTTACGTGCAACTGCAATATATGTACGCAATCTTTCGTTTTCTTTAACATAATCAAATCCATGAACGGCTACCATTATTTTACTAAGTACATTTACGCGCTTAGAATCTCTGTTACTTTGATAATCTGAATACATATCTGCAAGAGCTCTTCTCTCATCAAACTTTAGCCGCCCCCATGCCTTCGGGAAGAAGCTATTCATGTTGATAGAAACATTATCGAACTCAATTCCTTCCGTATCAGAGAACAAATTCAGCAAAGATCTAACTGTTATCTTCAAGTAAAAATATGGGCATGACTCAAACATAACCTCATCATCTTCAAAAAGTTCTGATATTCTGCCTGTTTTTAATTTCTCCCTAAAATCATTAAATTGAAGCCCAAAAGAATCTTCATTGTTATATAAAATGTACTTAATCCCATTTTTTATTATTATATTTGCCTCATCCTTTGGCATTTCTTCATAATCGTCAGCCTCTGTATTTTGGAAAAAATTATAATACTCATTAGCATTAAGAAGTTGTCTTTTCCCTTTCTTATCTATAAATCCGAGCTCACTAGACAACTCTATAACTTTGTACGCAGGCAACTCTCTAACATACTCCAAATCGGTTGTCTCGACCATATCTGCTACAAAGTCTTCGCCCAATGACAGGATTCTTCTACGAAGAATGTTGATTGCCCTGGGCCAAACATGCTCTGTAGCAGTTGCAAAATCCCCATCCATATAATACTTTACTACTTTTGCTTGAACAGGTTTCGGCAACGCGATTCCATACGTGATTAACTGTTCAACATTTGTCTCTAATGGTAACTGCAATCCCGCAGGATTACATATTTCTAAACAAGGATTTAAATTGTTCATCAATTCAGAATATCGCAAAGTAGTAAGCCCATTACTGGTATTCTGGGACATCTCAGCATTTATTACCATTATATCTCCTCCAATCTCTGTCACGCGACGTTCATGTATATTCTGAATTTCTCGTAACAATTCTTTTTCATCCGAATAACGTTCCTCAACATTATTAGCAAAGCATCTACTAAGAATACAGTTTATATTATCCCACGCATTTCTTTCCAATACTTTGGAGCGCAAAGCACTTTGGCACCGATGTCTAAGATGCGGTTGCTTTCCCTCACCATCAAACAACGAATTTGGAATACACCCCGTCAATATATATAAAAACACTGCAGCTGCCTGCGTAATATCAGACTGTGGCATTCTCTTCTGTTCAGAAGACCCACTCACAAGTTCCGGCAAAAGGATGAATCGGTTCCCAAGCTGCTGATTTGTTTCGGTTATTCCCTCTTGCTCTTCACGATTAAACGATAATCCAAAATCTATAAGAACAAAAGACATCAGTTCACCATTTGGTAACATAATATTATCTGGTTTAATATCTCTATGAATGATATTATTCGAATGACAATAATACAAAACATTCAACAATTCCACAAAAAAGTTTAGCGCCGTATCAAAATCTGTATCATGTGATTCAACATATTTTTCTAAGGACATTCCTTCGATAAAGTCTGCAACATAATACAGTTTTACCGTTTCATCCTCATATTGATCCGTATTTGATTCCACAATCCTCATCAAATGAACACTATCCAACTGAGAAACATTCTGAACCTCATAATGCATTCTCTCTCTACGCTCTTGATCTTTTTGTTTATGCAAAAACTTTAATGCATATTCCTCTTCACTTGCATCTTGTTCTACTACCTTATATACAGTTCCTTGGCCTCCCCCTTCACCTTCAGCCTTTACTAGCCACTTTCCAGCAATAATATCTCCAGCCTTCATTTTTCACCAACAGGCCTTTTAAGCCATTCTCCTTTACTATTTACGCCGCTATCGCGTTATCATTTATGCTTTCTATTACCTTCCGGATTCCCATCCAGACATTGAGGTCCGTAAATATCTCAACTACGCTGCCCTGATCTGTAAACGGAGATTCTTGAAGAACGGACAGATCCTTCATCATGCCATTGTGAACGATATACTCTACAATCTGGTTCACAAAGTATATCTGCCGGCTATCAAGGTTGTTGCTCTCCAGGTACTCTGAAAATGCCGCCTTAGCAGCATTCATATCAAGACCGACAATTTCACGAACGAGCTCGCCCAGAGGCTTAGATCCATATTCCTGCTCATATTCTTCCTTGGTGCCAAGTTCTGACCAAAGTACCTTTTCCAATGCCTCAATATCACAATGCGACAGCGGTATGTTGGACTTAAGTTTCTTAATTGCCTCGTTATCCTGATGTTCACGGATGTAGTACTCTGCTTTTGCCTTGTAATTCTTCAGGTCATCATTCTCAAGTTCTGATTCCTTCCATGAAATATCAAGGATATCATCCTCAAAGTTCGTATCATAACGAAGCTTCGTATGAGGAATATACTTCATAAGATTACGAAGTTTTTCTCTGATTTCCTCAAACTCGTTGATGCCACAGTTATCGATATAATCCGTATGAAGAATCTTATCGATAAGTTCTGCCTGCACTTTTATTTCAGGAATATTTGCAACACTTGCAATGCCCCTGACACGTTTAAACAGGTCGCTACGGGCTCTGCCATATTTCTTGCCAACAAGATATGCAAGCTCTATGCCATACATAAGCGCATCAAAACGTACCGCACTTGCCTCGTCATCGTTCGGAAGAATCAGCGGAGCCAACTCTTCCCTGACAAGTAACGTATCTTCATACGTCAGTGTCTGATAATTTGTCTCAACCGAATATAAATCAACATATTTCAAATGTTGCCTTACCGCAAAGTTTTCACGAGGGAGCTCCTGCACCTTTCCGGTCATCATCTCTACCAATGCGTTACGATATGCTATAAGCCTGTCTACCTGGTAATCCAGATCTTGCAGTTTATAAGCAATCTCAAACTGTAGATTAAAGATGGCTCCCTGAAGGGCAATCATATTGGCTGTAGGTTTTCCTTTACTCATGCGGAAGAATTCAAAATTCCCACAAAAGTCAAATATATAAAACTTGCTCTTATCTTCACCATCTATAAGTCCCGGACAAAGTCTGGTTCCTCGACCAATCATCTGCCAGAACTTAGCGTAACTCATTACTTTCTTGAAAAAAACAAGATTCAATACTTCCGGTACATCGATACCGGTATCCATCATATCTACGGATATCGCTATCTGCGGAAGTTTTTTAGGCTCCGAGAACTCATCTATCAATGTCTGGGCATAATTAATCCTGTTATCAATAATCTGTGCAAATCCGTTTAAGTGCGGATAATCCTTATTAAATATCTCAAGGATCTTTTCTGCGTGATCATGATTCTTTGCAAAGATGATAGTCTTTCCAAGCTTCTGTCCATAATCTATCTTAATGCCCTCTGTCATAACGGTATGAAGCACCTGACGAATGGTATCTTCGTTAAAAATCCATGAGTTAAGTGCTGATGAACTTATGGCTTCCGGAACATCTCCGTCTTCCATTTCAAAAGTACTTTCATAAATTGCTTTATCTTCCTCAGAAAGATCTCCATACACGATTCCCTGCTCTATGAACTTAAGCTTTGTCTCTACGGACAAGAAATCCACAAGATATCCATCGGTTACAGCCTGCCCAAGCTCATAACCGTAAGTCGGAACGCCTGGTTCCAGTTCAAATATCTCATAAGTATTCTTATCAATATCATCCTTCGGAGTAGCCGTAAGACCTACAAGTGGCGCATCAAAGTAAGTAAAGATATCTCTATATTTGTTATATATTGATCTATGAGCCTCATCACATATCACGAGGTCAAAATGGCCGCTAGTAAACAGCTTTTGATCTTCAGCCTTTACAGAATCGATACAACTCATCATTGTCTGATAAGTTGAAAATACACAGTGGGCATTATAGTTGTCTTTTTCTTCGCAAAGATTTGTAACCGAAAGAGAAGCATAGTTATTTACAAATGCTCTCTTAGCCTGTATTACAAGAGATGTTCTATCAGCTAAGAAGAGAATGTTTTTAATCCATCCTGCATCTAGAAGCACATGACATAGTTCTATTACTGTTCTTGTCTTACCGGATCCTGTAGCCATGACAAGAAGCGCTTTCCGACGATTCTTCTTATCAAAGCTGTCACATACCGCTTTTATAGCAGCCTCCTGATAGTAACGACCGGCAATCTTCTCATCTACATTTATATGATCAAGAGATGTCCGCATCCTTCTGAGATTAAACATCTTTTCAAGGTCAGCTTTAGAATAAATGCCGGCAACCTTTCTCTCGGGGTATTGCCCATCTATGATTCTTGTCTCGAAACCATTTGTTAAGAAAACGCAAGGTCTTCTCTTATATTGCTTTTCCAAAAGATCTGCATAGAGTTTAGCCTGCCGATGCCCTTTTGAAACGTCGGCGCATGTTCTTTTTGCCTCAATAACGGCAAGCGGTTTATGCGAATTGTCATAAAGAACATAATCAGCGTATCTCACTTCAGATTTGTTCGGCATTCCAGGAAGTTCTACTTCATTGATCCAATCGGAGCCTTCCTTCCATCCCGCATCCATAAGCATTGCATCAATATAAATCTTACGAGTTTTATACTCAGAAAGATCCAACGGCTTCGGAACGTAGGTCTCCACCTGTTCTTCACGACGTGAAGTCAATTCTTTCTTTAACGCAGAATTCTCTTCAATGAGCTTTTCAATATCTACATCCGGGAAATCATTATTAAACTGTGCTGTTTCATCCTTTACCAGGAGAGCCTTGTCAAAGGTATGTTCTTCATACTCATCTGCATAGCAATAGCATACAAAATCAAAGAAAATCTGAAGATTTTCAAGACACAGGATAGCTTGATCCTCTGTAATCTTCTTGTTTGAATGAGCAGCATTATTCCCCATCTTACGGATGAAGTCCATACGTTTCATAAGGTCATCATCGATAATATCCCTGAATTCTTCTGTGCTCATAAGACTTATCAGATTGTCCTGATAAGGCATGGTCAGGGATGCATCAACGGAATACATCCACTTTATTGCAAACTCCATTGCCCTACGACAGTTAATTATGCAGGAGGTAGGATCTATATATAATATTTTTTCAGCTGCAATCGCCACATCAGAAAATGTGTTAAATTTTGCCTCCTTTTTCAAATAATCGAAATTGGTCATGTAACTACCTCCTTGCCAGTAAGCATTTTACAGTGTGTCGCTCTTTTTCGAATTACAAGTCGGACACAATACCTGTCTGTTCTCTATCTCAGTATTGCCGCCTTTGCTTCATGGAACAATATGATCCGCTTCCCAATCATTTTCTTAGATAATGTAAATAATGGCCAGGTGGCTTTTGTAGGCATGCTAACTCTCCTTCCAGGACTCAAATCTGATTACTTAAACAAATCAGGTTCTTCATTATACAATTCGATCAACCAAGGCTGAGGAACATATGTCAATATCATTTCATTATTCCATCCTAATGTAAAAGCTTGCCCTGGCATGTGCAAAAACAAGTTGTTTACCAAATAAATGGTATCTCCAGAATTTTTGTCCAGTGATATAGTTTTATCTTCGCTTCTCAAAACCTGTAAAATAATAGTTTTTTGTTTCGGACTTAGTGTCTGATATTTTTTCCTCAAATTTGCTCTAATACGCTTATTTCTCCTTTTTTCAGTAATCTGAGAAATCACTGAAAAAACAACCATCGTAGAAATCAGCGCTACGCTAAGCAGGAACACTATTCCAATAATTTGCTTCCATAAATCCGGCAGTTCATTGAGGCTCATTCGCGCCAAAACATTTTCAGGAAGAAACAATAGCAGTCCTGCCAAAATTGCAACAGCTACCAAAGCTGGCGTTATTTTTTTAAAATTATCAAATGTCTTTTCAGCTATGCTATCAACTGATACACTCATCTATCATTTACCTTTCTTCATTCCTTGTGAAATCTGTTGTCTTATCTCTGGTATTTTCATTGCTTCAGTCAGCAACGATGAACTCAGAGTCGCTTCAAATTCCTTTTGTTGAAGTTCCAACTGATGCGTATGTTCCAAATTCAATTTTTCAAGCTCCATCTAATGCTTGCGCTCTAATGCCTCTAAATCAACTTCATGTTGCTTAGTGATGATCTTTATATCATTTTTTGCCTGTTTTCTTGCTATTGCATAACTAAAAATTCCTGATAAGAATGCACACAGCACAGAAACAACGTATGGTAAATATTCCTGCATACACTCACCTATCCAAAATATTCTTGCATCAAACTATTAAATAAGACTTGCGTTTCCTCCAATGCCTGGCCAACTATATTTTTTGATTTCTCAATTTGTTTTACAAAAGTCGAAAATTCTTCTTGCTGTTTAACTGGGGGCATAATCATTTTAAATGTTTTAATATCGCCAACATTGATATGTGGCGACGCCGAACCGCTCATACCCTTAAGCGCATTATTCAAAAAAGAATCAAAATTCATTGCTACAGATAGAAATTCTGACGTGCAAATTTTATCATCAGGTGACACGAGCATGGATCGCTGACCAAGTGCAACATTGCAATCCCTGTCTATAATGGCAGCTATCCCTAAAATCGCGCCTTCACGAGTATAGACGACATCTCCCTTCTCTGGCTTTTTTCTTTGAGTCCTTTGTTTATACTCTTCCTCTGGTATGAATTCTATATCATCCCACATAATTCTATTTTTTTTGACAATCGATGTTCGAATGCACATAAATCCAGTGTTTTCAGACGTATAGTTTGGGGTGGAATGAGGACAATCGACAATAGACCTGCAGGCATCCTCCAGCGCCTTTGTAGACCATTTTTTTTCATTATTTACCGGATCTCCAAACATCTCAACAAACCGCGCATTGATTAATTCATCAAGTTTGATTAGCTGGTTTTTCCTTTTCGAAATAATAACAGCAAGCTTATCCAACTCATCTGCTATCCTTTCCTGTAAATGGTAATCAGGAACCCTAATGAATATTTTCTCAAGGCCGGCGTTTGTAATCGCTTTCTGTGTTGCTCCTGAGCAATTCTTATCTTTTTGAGATAAAAACATTTCACTTGTCACCAAATGATATAAGCATCTATCTGTAAGCACGTCATCCTTTGGTCTCACCGCGCAAAACCCAGTAGAATATATATTTTGCGATAATGCATCGTCTATCAAAAGAGTCTTTTTAGTACCCTGCATTTTTGCAAAAATAATATCACCTTTATTGACTTCAAGGTTAGCTCTAGAAGGACGATTTTCAAATTCGAATCGTTCTATCTCGTCCGACACTATATAATCCACATCCACAGCGCCAGTACTTATGTAGTTCTTTACACCATCATATTGCTTACATGCGCTGCCAACAATTTCGACGCACTCGGTAAATGCTCTTTTTTTCATATATATCCCTACAATCTTTATTTTTCTTTATCCATTAGACCGCTACTATTACACATTAAGAAGCTTTTCAAGCTCGTCCATTTCCTTGCCTATCTGCTTCTCGATTTCTCTAATATTTGCCATAATCTCAGATGTCGGCGGGTACTCTACAGCAACATACTCAACCTCTTTATATTTATTAATTGAAAGATCATAATCATTATCAGCAATCTCCTTCTTGGATACCATGAAGGATTTATCTGTACGTTTTCTGCCTTTTTCAGCCTCCAGATTCTTGAATCGGCTGATAATATCCTGAATGTCATTATCCTTTATTTCAGTTCGCTTATCATCAAGGCTGAATCCGTCCGCTGTCATATCATAGAACCATACATCATCTGTTCCACCGTGACCGGTCTTCGTGAAGATAAGTATTCCGGTGGAAACTCCAGCGTATGGTTTAAATACGCCGGAAGGCATCGAAATCACCGCTTCAAGTCGCTGATTTTCGACTATTTCTTTTCTGATTGCCTTATGAGCATTGGAAGAACCAAAGAGCACTCCGTCAGGTACGATGCATGCGCATCTGCCGCCTATTTTAAGCATCCTTACGAACAACGCCAGGAATAATAGCTCTGTTTTCTTAGTCTTGCAAACTTTCTGAAGATCCGTTGATACTGTATCAGCGTCAAGGTTTCCCTTAAAAGGCGGATTTGCCAGAATAAGGGAATACATCTCCTTATCAGGATTCTGATCCGATAAGCTGTCACGATACTCTATAAACGGATTCTCCACCCCGTGAGTCATCATATTCATGGCCCCAATACGAAGCATGGTTCTGTCCATGTCATATCCGTGGAACATATCATTCATAAAATGATTTCTGTTCTGCTTATCAAGAAGAACTTCCTTCTTGTACTTTTCTCTGAGATAATCTCCACTGGCAACAAGGAATCCGGAGGTTCCGCAAGCAGGATCACAAATAGAATCTGTCGGCTTAGGATCCATCATCTCTACCATCATGCGGATAATATGTCTCGGCGTTCTAAATTGACCGTTAACACCGGACTGAGCAATCTTGGAAAGAAGATACTCATATACATCCCCGCGGATATCTGTCTGGTGAAGTTCTTCCATCATGGAATAAATCTCATCCATGGCATCCACAATCTTGGAGAGCATCAAAGGTGTATTTACCTTGAAGATTGCATCATCCATATATTTGCTGTACGCAGAGTTCTTATCCCCGTGAAGATTCTTAATAAACGGAAATACCCACTCCTGAACCACCGCGTACATTCTCTGTGCCGAAAAATCATGAAATGTGGACCACTTAAGCTGATTGCCGTCAATCTTTCGATCACCGATTTCAACCTCATCTGCGAATATGCTCTTATACGGAAGTCCCAGCATAGCAGCTTCCTTAGCACGAAGGTTGTCTGTATCATCCAAATCCTTTATAAACATGAGGTATGTCATCTGCTCAACAACATCAAGCGGATTGGTGATTCCTCCGTTCCAAAAAATCTCCCATAAACTATCAATCTTATTACCAAGTTCACCGGTCATTATCGTTCTCCTTTATTCCTTGTCTCTGTTCCAAACATATTTTGTATATCTACCGCCACCGATCTTTATAATACTTTCTGATGACAACAATTCAGACAATGCTCTTTCTACCGTTATACGGCTGATATCAGGACACTTTTCCATAATCTGAGACTTTGTGATCTCACCGTATGTGTTCTTAATCAGTTCAGCCACACGTTCCGGTTTTGAAAGTCCGCTTGTAACCAATACCTGTACTCTGTCAGAAAAATCTCTATATGCTGCAATTACAACGCCCAGCATATACTGAACAAACGGAACGTAATTGTTTTCGTCTTCATGCCAGTTAAGAGAGCTTTCCTGCAAGCATTCATAATATGATTCTTTTGTCTTTTCAATCAGGTGCTCGATACTGATATATTTCCCTACGATGTATCCGGCTCTGTATAGCATCAGCAATGTGAGCAATCTACTCATTCTGCCGTTACCGTCATTAAACGGATGGATACAAAGAAAGTCCAATATGAACATCGGTATCAGAAGAAGCGGATCTATTGTCCCGGAACCGAGAGCTTTATCAAATTCATTACAAAGGTTCTCAATTGACTCAGGTGTCTCCCAAGCAGGGACCGGTCTAAATCTGACAAACTTGTTCCCCTTTTCGTCTTCCTCCTCAATGATATTGTCAGCAGCTTTATATTTTCTGCCGATATCATATCCTTCAAACTTGTATAAATCTCTATGTAACTGAAGAATCATATTCGGTCTGATTGAAATATAATCATGATTTTCATGGATGGTATTAAGCACATCCCTGTAGCCGGCAATCTCACGCTCATTTCTTGTCTTAGGTGTAGTCTTATCCTTTACAAGAGCTTTCAATCTGGCATCAGAAGTATAAATACCTTCAATCTTATTGGAAGACTCAGTACTCTGGATTTTTGCAATCTCCACAAGTTGGGTCAGTGTATCTGCCTTTGCTTCTATAAAAAGTGACTGCTCGCCTTTATACTCGTGGATTTGCGTAAGCAATGCCACGATTTCTGGCGTCAGTAGTTTTTCCCATTTTTTACTGTAATCAAAATTTCTCATTTCAATATCCTCATTCAAACATCAATTCACTCATAAGCGGATTTTATGATGCATTTAAATAATAACACTCATTATACTCATTGTCAATGTTAACTACGTCAAATTTTAGAGAATGATGTAGTTAAGCAAGTGATGATGTAATTTAAAAAAACCGGCGGGAGAATTATCTCTCCCGCCCATTTTACATCATTCCATCGTTTCTGCAGCTACCCAGGTGTAATTTCCCTTCTCATTTTTCTCAACAGCACAGCGCCACCAAGTGCCATCTTTGACTTTTTCAAAATCAACCTCGCACAGCTTCGGACGATATTGGTCCTCACCATTCTTAGCGTGTCGGAAGCAAAATAATTTACATCGTTTTCCATCAACCGTTTCAAAATAACATATTAAGCCCATCGAAAATGCCTTTCGATACCACCCTCTGAACTTTAGCTTAAGTCCAAATATGCCTTCCTCTTTCAAGGTTTCATAAGAGTGGTCATCACGCTCCTCAAATTCTTCCGATATTGTTAATACTCCATATACATTCATATTAAAATCCTTTCCCACTACTATATTGCGATATCATATTTTTTATTCGTTACTACGGTTAAGTTTTTCTTTTGAATCTCCATCTTACGAGATTTTTGCTTTCCGATTTCCAGTTTTTCCTTCATGGACTTTGGTCTGATAAATTTCCTAAATGCTTCCATTAGACCATGTTCGGAAACGAAATCCGTGAACTCTCTGACTTTACAATTCTTCCGTAAGTTCTTCATGGATGACTATGGTTCTGATAGAATTCTCTGTTTTCGGAGAGGATATGATATCCTTGCTCTTTAGCCTTGTGTACGACTCATCAATTCTGATGAGTCTGGCTTCAAGATCAATATCTTCCACTTTCAAAGCCAGAAGCTCTCCAACCCTGATCCCCGTCCAAAACAGAATCTGAAATCCCATCCATGCTTCGTGTTTATTACTTATGGCATCACTGAATTTATTGAATTCTTCCAAGGTCTAGTATGGTCTTTCGTCCGCTCTTCCCTTACCCATGCTCCCCGCTTTCAAACAAGGATTAGAACGAAGGTCATAAAATCTCACCGCGTAATTCATAACTGCTGAGAGCTGGCTGTTGATTGACTTCAGATAAGTCAGCTTAAAACCTTTTTCAATCATCTCGCTCTGCCACCGGCGAATCCTTGACGGAGTAATTTCATTTATGGGAAGATCTCCGAAATACGGCTCAATTTTGCATCTCCATATATGTTCTTTATTCTCTATGGTAGTTTCCTTGAGTCTTTTACCCATATCCTCCATGTGAATCTTCCAAAAATCCCGAAGCGGCATACTCGGATCTGAAGACTGCTGATACTTGAAGTGAGCAACCCATTCCTCCGCTTCCTTTTTGGTTTTGAATCCACGTTTCTGTGATTTACGCTTTTTCCGGTCCAATCAGTAAATCTATAATTCGCCATGTACCGTTTGGATCTCTCTTCGCACTGCTCGCCATCAGGCACTCACCTCCTTACCTCTTGTTCCTCCGAAATACTTTGCATCAAAGAATTCCTTAGGCACCTTACCTCGAACTGCCAGGAAGCCACGGCTCTTGAGCTCCTCATTCATTTGTTTAACGATTCCATAGGCAGTTGTTCTTCCAACGCCTATCCTCTGCGCAATTTCTGCAGCAGTGTAATAAAGTTTTTCATTCATATAGTTTTTATCCTTTCTTAAAATAGTTTTTTGTTACTGTCTCCAACAACCGGTCTGATGGTAGGATTCCCATCACACATGCATCCTTTCAGCATCTCCGAGAATTAGTTCCCCCAAGCTTCCCCCATTACGTGCGACGGATTTTCACCGTTCAAGTTGTGGCTGGGAAGGAATATCATTTGTGGCCTTCATTGCGATTGAAGATTCCTTTTCTTCATTTTGGAATTCCCCGTTATTCGCTCCGTCTATTGACATCTTCGCGCGGGATCCGCATCGCTCGTTACCTGTGTAACCGATTGCGCCTTATTCACTTGTCAAGGTTCGATAAACGGTTATTCGTTCGTTTTATTCTATGCGTATCTTTTAATACGTTTCTTTGTTTTGTATATTCCGTATCTTTTGATACGTGTCAATATCTTTTTCTTGTATTTCCGTATCAAATGATATATTATTTATCTAAAAGGTACGCACAGTACATTTTTTTTGTTTTATAATTACAGCGACAGGAGCATAAAATCATGACTATTGGAGAAAACATCAGGCGTATCCGCAAGGAACGTGGTCTGACGCTTAAACAGCTTGGCGATGAAGTAGGTGTGAGCGAAGCCTATATCCGTGCCTATGAAACAGGCAGAAGAAACCCTAAGCTAAAATCTCTCGAAGCACTTGCTAAAGCATTACACGTAAATGTCGAAGCATTAACCGGCGCTGATTTCGATGGTGTCAAAGCCATGCACATGCTTTTTCAGATTTTCCGTCAATATAGTGGGGAACTTGTTGAATACAAAGATAAGGAAGGCAATAATCAGATTGCTGTTTCCTTTGGGAGTCTCATGTTAATGAGTTCCTGGCTTGAAAGATATGAAGAATATCAAAAAGAAATTAAGGAATGCGAAAAGATAAAAGATGTTTTCGAAAGAGGTCTTGCCCTTATTAAGGCAGAAGAAGCCTTCAACCTCTGGATGGATATTTATCCCGAATCTGAGCGCTGGCCCGATAAGCTGAAAGCACAGAAAGCACACGATCAGTTCATGGATCATATCGGTTTGAATCCTAAGAATGAGTATTAAGTCATTGGGTATAATTCCGAAGAATAATGAAAGTGTACCCAAATCGTACCCAATGCCAATTAAAAAATCCCTACAACCCGCTTAAATTCACGGTTTGTAGGGATTTCGTGTATTACTCCAACTCAATCGTCCCCGGCGGCTTGCTGCTGAGGTCATAGAGCACGCGGTTCACCCCTTTGACCTCGTTTACGATGCGGTTCATGATTCTCTGTAAAATCTCGAAGGGGATATTGGAACACTCCGCACTCATAAAGTCATCCGTTTCGACGGCGCGAAGCACAACGGCATAATCGTAGGTCCGGAAGTCCCCCATGACGCCGACTGAGCGCATATTGCTCAGAGCTGCAAAATACTGGCTGATCTTTCTTTCAAGCCCCGCCTTCTTAATTTCCTCCCGGTAGATAAAATCGGCATCTCGGACGATGCGGAGCTTTTCCTCCGTGACCTCTCCGATGATGCGGACGCCGAGTCCCGGCCCCGGAAAGGGCTGACGATAGACGAGGGACTCCGGGAGCCCGAGCTCCAGACCGACGCGGCGCACCTCGTCCTTAAAGAGATCCCGGAGAGGCTCAATGATGCCGCGGAATTCGATATTCTTCGGAAGCCCTCCCACATTGTGATGGGACTTGATGACGGCGCCGTTTCCGAGCCCGGACTCTACGACATCCGCGTAGATCGTCCCCTGAGCGAGAAAGTCTACTGCTCCGATCTTCTTTGCCTCCTGCTCGAAAATGCGGATAAACCGCTCTCCGATAATTCTCCTCTTCTGCTCCGGCTCCTCCACTCCCTTCAGCTTCTCCAGATACAAGGGACCGGCATTGACGCGGATAAAGTTCAAATCGTACTTTCCCGTCGACCCGAA
The DNA here is from genome assembly GCF_000160135.1 of Oribacterium sp. oral taxon 078 str. F0262. Classification (GTDB taxonomy): domain Bacteria; phylum Bacillota; class Clostridia; order Lachnospirales; family Lachnospiraceae; genus Oribacterium. The sequence continues at coordinate 808,517 of NZ_GG729933.1, read as the reverse complement.
GACGGCCTCCACCTCATCCCCCTCGTACTTTCGAAGCAGGCCATGGTCCACAAAAACGCAGCTGAGCTGTCTCCCGATCGCCTTGGACAAAAGCGTCGCTGCGACGGAGCTGTCCACGCCGCCGGAGAGCGCGAGCAGGACCTTCCCTCCGCCGACCTTCTCCCGGATCGCCTCGATCTGGTCTGAGACAAAGCTGTCCATCCTCCAGTCCCCGCGGAAATGGCAGATATCATAGAGGAAGGCGTGGATCATCTTCCTCCCCTCCACGCTGTGCTGCACCTCCGGATGGAACTGAAGGGCATAGATGCCCCGCTTCTCATCCTCCATCGCAGCGATCGGGCAGTTTTCCGTGCTCCCGGTGATAGAAAACCCTTCCGGCGCCCTCGCGATATAATCGGTATGAGACATCCATACGCTCGTTCGCTCCGATACCTCCCGGAAAAGTCCCGCGCTTCGGTCTACCGAGAGCTCCGTCCTCCCGTATTCACTGATCGGCGCCTTTTTCACCTCTCCGCCAAGCTCGTAGGCGATGAGCTGCGCCCCGTAGCAAAAGCCCAGGATGGGGATCCCCATATCGAAGATCCGGGGGTCTATGTGCTGACTCTCCTCCCGGTAGACGGACTGCGGCCCCCCGGTAAAGATGATGCCCTTCGGCCTGCGCTCACGGAGCTTTTCGAGGTCGATGTCCGAGCGGTAGATCTCCGCATAGACGCCCTCATCCCGCACCCTTCTCGCGATCAGCTGATTGTACTGTCCGCCGAAATCCAGAACGGCAAGCAGTTCTTTCTCCATCCTTCTCCCCCTCTTTATAAGCCTCTGCAAATCTTCGTAATACGCTGTTCTCCGCTTCGGAAATATCGCGCCGGGAGCGGACGCCCGGCTGAGTCGCTGCAATCGGGACGGCAGAGCCGGACCTAAAAACGTTCCCGCTCGCTCTCTATGCCATTGTACCTTGTAATATGATTTCTATCCAGAGTGCGGAAAAAGATTTTTGCGTTTTTTCGGGAGATTCCCGTCTCATCCCTCAGCCGGTCGATCGTGAGCTTCCCGCTCTCTGAAAGCTCCTGCTCGGAGAGAAGAAGGAGCTTCTTATAAATGCTGTTCAGCGTGCAGTATTCCTCGTCCAGCTTCACGATGGTCTTCTTATCGAAGAGGCAGTCTGAAACATCATTGACCCAGGGCTCCAGCTCCTTTGGAAAGGAAATATCCCGGATCCTTAGAAAGGAAAGTCCGGTCTTTTGCAGGGAATTTACGATCTGATTTGAGATCTCCGTATAGCGCGCGTCCTTTATTACCCGATATCCCGCGGCGGATACTCTGTCCTTATTTTTCCAGATCCTCTTTTCCTCATTCCATGCATCGAGAAGCAAAAGATAAGGCTTCGTATCGAAATCCGAAAAGATCCGGCTTCGAAGCACCATCTGCTTTTCTCCCGCCCGATAGGGATAGGCTTTGTGGAAGTCCGCAAGATACTTCTCCAGCTCTTCGAGCTTTTTCTCCAAAAGCTCCTCGCTGAACACATAGCGCTCCGGGCCGGAGGAAAGGATGCGAAGCTCTCCTTTTTGTCTCAGCGCCTCTGCCATTTCAGAGAGCTCCGAATCCCGGAGCTGCATCTCCCTTTTTAAGGCGGAGAAGGAAACAAAGCCTCCCCTGCTCCTACGGAGCTTCTCCCGAAGGACTGCATCCTGACTCCCCCTCTCGAGCTCCAGGAGCTCAAGATACGCGGCTCTCCCTCTCCGGTGCTTTCCCCTTGGCACGGGGTCGATGATGCATCCTCCTCCGAGGGTCTCCCGGATGGACTCGTCTCGGAGGATGAAGCGATCCCCCCGACTCGCCGCGGCCGGCTCCTCCAGCTGAAGCTGCGCGAGTTCGCTTTCTCCATTTCGTACCTCCTCCAGGGATGCCTTGAGAAGGACGAGCTTCGCGCGGATATGCGCCGTGCCGAGGAGTAGCTCCAGGTTCGCGTTGTGGCGGATGCTTCTCCCCGCGTCATTCAGACTGCGGATCCTCACATCGAGGAGGAGGGAAGGGCGCATGGAATGCGGCTCTGCGAGGACCGCGCCCCGTCTCAGCTCCTGCTTTTCAATCCCCGAAAGATTCAGAGCAGTGCGTTCCCCTGCGAGCGCTCTCTCCGCGTCCGCGCCGTAGACCTGGACATTCCGGATCCTGACGAGCCGCTCCTCGGGATAGATCATGGCGCTGTCCTGATTTCGGATCCTGCCGGAGAGGAGGGTCCCCGTGACGATCGTGCCCTGGCCCGGGATCGAGAAAACGCGGTCGATCGGAAGGCGGAAGACTCCCTCCGGGGATTTCCCCCTAAGCTCTCTCCCGCCCTCGCTGATCGCCCGCGAAAGCTCCGCAATTCCCTCCCCGCTCTTTGCGGAGACCGGATAGATCCCGGCACCCGCGTAGGCCGTTTCGGAGAGATAGCTCCGAATCTCCTCCTCCCGGAGAGAGACCTGCTCCGGCCCTGCGAGGTCTGTCTTTGTGAGCGCGACGATGAGCTTCGGGATCTGCAAAAGCTCCAGGATCGAGAGATGCTCCCGGGTCTGCGGCATGATCCCCTCTGCCGCGGAGATCACAAGCAGAGCGAGATCCATGCCCACTGCGCCGGCGGCCATGGTCTTTACGAACTTCTCATGCCCCGGCGTGTCGACGATACCGATGATATGTCCGTCTGCTCCCCGAAAGGAGGTGAAGCCGAGCTCGATCGTGATGCCCCGCCGCTTCTCCTCCTCCAGCCGGTCCGTGTCACAGCCGGTCAGCGCCTTGATGAGCGCTGTCTTTCCGTGGTCGATATGTCCCGCCGTTCCGACGATGATGGGGTGCTCCTCCGCCCCCGCCGGAGCGCTATTTTCCATTTTCTCTCTTCCTCATCTTGAGCTTGAGAAGTGCAGCGGCCTTCCTCGCATCCCGCTCGTCCAGGTTGTTCTCTCCGACCACATTGGTCTCAATCCCTTCCGCGCTCTTATTGATGTCCACGATCGTATCCATGTACTCATTGCTCACGACAAACTGGGCCTGCGTCCCGACGAAGCTGACGCCGACGACGGAGATGCCCCGCTTCCCGATCTCCTCAATCGCGTGGGCGAAGTCCACATTGCTGTTTCCCCAGCTGTCCTCGCTCACGACGGCGCCGTCCGCCCTCATCGCCTCCAGCCAGGCGGCGACGCGCTCTCCGGTGAAATATTTATTCTCGTTGTCCTGCGGGATACCGGCGATGACGATCCCCAGAAGATCCAGGTCCTGGTCCTCAGAGAGAACCGAAAGCAGCGGATCTCTGAAATGATGAAGTGTGGTTTCCTTTGTAGAGGGTCCGATCCCCATAATTCCTCCCTTCTTCCCCGGGGAAGCTCTGAATCTCCCCTAGTAGAGCGCGCGGATCGCTCCGTCCCGGTACTCATTGGGAGACAGTATCATCGGAGCGCCTGTGATATCAATGATGGATCTCCCGCCCAGAAAGGCCGAGGGCTCCTTCGCGAGAAAGTGCGTATCATACATCGCCCCCTGGCCGGACACGAGCTTCACGAGTGCGACCTTCTTCTTTCCCGGCCGGGCGATGTCCTGGTAGCTGTGCTTCTCGGTGAATTTCCCGGGGTTCAGCTTCTTAAGCTTCTCCCGGATCTCCTGGCAGAAGCGGTCGCAGAGACGGTGGACCGCATCCGGTCCTGTCCTGTGATAGCCCTCCATCGCCTTCAGCGTCACATCCAAAAGGAGAATGATGTCGTCCTCTCCCGGTGTGCCCGCCCGTCCGAAGATCATATGCTCATCCAGCATCCCGTCCGAGTTTCCGAAGGCGCTGATGGGATTTCCCTCCGTATCCGCCCCTGTCAGCACCACATAGACGCCGGTCAATGTATGCGTGATGCCCTCTCCGAGTCTCCCGAGCACCTTCGCGGAGATCGGAATGACATCCATGATGGAATTCACCGGGATGTGTCTCTTTCCGGGAGGAAGGATGCTGAGCCTCGCATCCGTGATCAGCGGCTCCTCCTTCCTAAACTCCGAGAGCGCGGCGGGATTCAGCGAGAGCAGATAGCTCCCATCCTCTCTCTGTTTCAGAGAAAAGCGCTCGGACTCCTCCACCTCCGATACATGATAGGCCTTGATGCAAAGCTGGCGGAATACGATTTCTCCGTCCATGCTGTCTCTCCTCTCTTCTTCGCTCTCCCGCGGCATCCTCCGAAAAATACCCCGATGCCTCTCCTTTCGGAAAATCCGGCGGAGAAAGCGCTGTCACAGGCGAAGCCGGATACATGGATGGATCCCATGCATCCGGCCTCGCGGATCACTTATACTTTTGCTGCGTATTCATACGGTAACGGAACTACCTTTCCTGCTGACTCGATCTTCTCGAGCTGCTCTAAAGTATCCTTTACAATATTATACTGCATTTCCCTGTTATTTGGCTCACCGGCATTTGCACCCATCGGAACGAGAGGAGCAACTGCTCTCGGAGAACCGGTCTGTCTTACGACAGGAGGAAGCGCGGCAATGATGATTGTCGGAATGCCCGCTGCCTCGATCGCTCTCTGCACAAGCACGGCAGAACGATGACAGGTTCCTCAGCCAGCGGTGAGGATTACAGCGTCAACGCCTTCATCCTTTAAGATCTTCGCGATCGCAGGTCCCGTTTCGTTTTTGAACTTTTCCTGATTTCCGCCGCCGCCCATGAAACCGACGTGTACCGGAGCTACACTGCCGATGACGCCGTCACGCGCGAGCTCATGCAGACGGTCAATCGGGAACATACAGTTGATATCTTTATTGACATCACTGTTATCATATCCGCCGTGAGACACCATCAGATCGCTGGAGGGCATCGTATCCTTGATGATCCTGTAGCTGAAGTCGCCGGCCAGGTTAAAGCGCTTGTCCTCTTTCCAGTGGACACCGGCCGCCGTGGCAATCGCGATCTTCATCTGATTCAGCGGCTTTGTGACCGGAGCCCATACAGGAGGAGGCGTGACCGGTACGAAGATCTCGGACTGGAGCCCCTTTACTACTGTAAAGCCCATGTCTTTTCTCCTTTCATAGATTTTTATGTAATCCTCCGCTCCTTCGGTCAATGACCTCTATGGCGGAGATTACAGACGTACTTTTCATTGACCTCCGGGCCGAGCTGTTCGATGAAGCTCATGCGAAAGCCGACCTCCTGCCCGACCTTTGGTTCATAATCCGTGATGAGCATCCTCATCGGGATCTCCAGATAGCCGAGCCTTCCTTTCAGGTCAATGCCCACGGAACCATCATGCACCTCCACGATGATCCCCTCCATGTCTATGATTTTGTCCATGTATTTCGGCATATCTTTCCAGCCTTCCCGCCGAATTACATGTACTTTTCCTTGAACTTCTCGCTCATGGGAAGAGAGGTCTCATTCTCCACAAGCTCGACAGGCTTTCCTGTGACATTGGAGATCAGCTCCTCATTCTGCGACTTGACGCTCGGATTCCACTTCTTCTCCGCCTTCTTGATCTCCTCACCGGACATCTCAGCCTTCAGCATATACATCGCGCGGACCGCATCCTCCGGGCAGAGAGTATTGTTCGCGAGAATCTCGTTCTCGATGCCTCCCTCGGACTTGTTGTTGTCCACCATCGCGGTCATGTACTTGTTTCCGACGACGAGTGCGCCCTGGTTCGCGCAGAAGGACATTCCGACGACGTGGATGCCGCGCTTTCCGATCTGCTCGATGTGGCTTGCGAAGTCGATATGGTTATTTCCGAAGCCCTCGGTGGTGACGAACGCGCCGTCCGCTCCGATGACCTCCAGTGTCATGCCGACTCTGCGGGAGACATAGAACTTCTCCGCATTGATCTGCGGGGATCCGACGAGCACCACGCCCGCGAAGTCGATCTCCTTGTCATAGAGCGCCTCCAGGACAAGCGGCTCCCTCCAGTAATGGCGGGACATCTCCTTCGACGCCGGCCCGATACAGGTCAGTGCGTGGATGCAGCCGTCCAGAAGTTCGAGTGGAGATACGACGACCGGGACATTTCCGAGGTCTACGTTCGGGCGCGCCCCCAGGACGCCGACCGGCTCGACCGGGAGGAGGAGGTTGTCATGCATCGCTCCCTGTCCCATGATCTCCTTTACGACGACGACCTTCTTCTTTCCGGGGTGCCTGTGCTGCTCAAAGGTCTCCGTCCCGACGACGAGACTCTCATCTGCCTTCTTCAGGGCCTCGCGGATCTCCTGGGTGATGACATCCGTCGCGCTGTGCGCTGCCAAGGGGCCCGGGCGCTCCATGTTCATCTTCGCCTTGATCGTGACATTGGTCTTGATGAAGATGTCTCCCTTGTCCGGCGCACCGGGGCGGCCCCACATGATATTCTCATCGAGGAAGCCCTCGGAGGAGCCGAACTCACCGATCTGAACGCCGTTCTCATCCGTCCCGGATACGACCATGACGACATCGTCGAAGACTCTGGTCACGCCGCTTCCGAGCTCATCCTCTCCCTCCTTCACCGCGATCGGCTGCACATCCATGATCGTGTTGGAGAAGGTATGGTACTGATCGGGGGTGATGATGTCGATCTTCAGATCCAGCACGATATCCTGGGAGTCGACCGCTTCCTTCTCAATCCCCTCGCGGATCGTAAGGACCGTGCCCTCCAACTTCGTCTCCGGACCTCTCCGGACCTCTGTGATCTTAAAATGCTTTCTCGTGAGGCTTCGGACGAGGATATCCTCCTCCTTCTCAGACGCCTCGGCCTGGGGCAGCGCGGGAAGAGCCTGTCCGGCAGCCGCCGCGCTCCGTCCTGCGGCGGGAGCCGCTGCCGCAGCGATCCCCATCGGGATCTGAATGTCGATCCCCTTCCCCTCTCCGATATGAATCTTCAGTGTGCCGCCTGCTGCCAGGGGAGCGCTCCCCTGTACCGGCGCGGGCGCTGCTGCAGGCTCTGCCGCAGCGGGGGCCTCCGCCTCCTTCTTCTCCTCTGCAAAGCTCTCCGCCGATCTCTCCACGAGATCCGCGGTGAGCGGCGTCAGGGAATCACAGGTCTTTAAGAGCTTTCCTCCCAGAACCTCGCCGATCTTCAGCGCTCCCTTCAGATTGAGAAGTCCGGAATCCACGAGCTCATCAAAGATCTCCGGATCCTCCAGATTGTGACTGGAGAGAATCACACCTTCCTCTGCACGGCAGCAAAGCACTGCCGGGCTGTCCTTGTGACTCTCCGCATATTCTGCCGAAATAGACATAAAACCTTTCCTTCCTTTCCCGCTGCTCTGATTCCCTGTGACTCTATCCCTCGCCATCCGGCGCGGCAAAGCGCTGTCCGCCGCCCCGGATTCTGCCGTCCATCAGACGACTTCGATGTGGATATCTCTTCCGGAACCTATATGGATACTGAAGCAGCCATCCTCCGTCCGGAAGACGTAGTCCTGCTCCTGGCTCTCTTCTCCGCCCTGAGGCTCCGAGGGCGCGGCTTCCTTCACCGCCTCCTCCGCTTCCTCTTCGACCTTCTTCGACTTTGTGAGATAGCGCATCGGCTCCATCCCCACCGTCTCGAAGACATGGTCCGTCTGATGGTGTACGACGAGCCCCAGCTTCGGGGCCGATCCCATGACGGTATTGGTGCAGTCGCTGCAGTTCCCGATCAGGATGTCGGTGCAGCCGGCCTTCTTGAAATTCAGGCACTTCTGCGCCTGGCCGGGGCAGTTTCCGGGGTTCTCACACTTTAATGTGCCCTTCACATCTACCGCCTGCTTGCAGGCCTGGACCTCCGTGACCACCGCGTTGTACTTTTTCGCGAGGTCCTCCATCCTCTCCCGATTTCCGCCGCAGGCGCAGAGGAGAAGCCCGAGCTTTGCCTTTTTCAGATCCGGGAAGGGCTCCGTCACGATGATCCCGCCTGTCGTCTTTGTGATCGGCTCATCCATCCCCACCGCATGTCCGGTGAACGGTCCGCCGAGGATGATCTCCCCGTACTCTCCGTCGATGCCCCCGGCTCTCTCGATCAGCTCTCCGACGGTCGTTCCGATCGGAACATCCTGGAAGACCTGGGACTCCGTGCCTCTCTTCAGCTTTCCCGCGACCGTCAGGTTCTTCGTGAAAACCGGCCGTCTGTCCTCGATCGCCTCCGCCACTCTCAGCACGGTCTCCACATTGATGACCACGGCATCCGCCGCGGAGGGAAGAGCCGTCGGAGGCAGCAGCTTTCCGAGGACCTCGCGGACCACGGCGCGCTCCTCTCCCATCGGATAGAGATCCGGGAGGAGGTGGATTCCGATGCCCGGGTGCTCCGGGAGGTATTTCTTCAGCTCCTCGATCTCTCTCTTATGCTTCGCCTTGATCGCGATCACCGCCTGCGGAGCATGCGTTATCTTCATGCAGTACTCGACGCCGCGGAGCGTCTTCTCGCACTGCTCCATGATCTGCTTCATGTTGTGGGCGAGCAGCGGCTCACACTCCGCCGCATTGACAAGGACATAGCCATTCTTCAAGTCGAGCTTCAGCTTGACATCCGTCGGGAACCCCGCGCCGCCCATGCCGACGACGCCGGCCGCTCTCACGAAGGAGAGAAGCTCCTCGTCCTCCGGCTCGATCTTCACAAAATCCTCCGGCTGCTCCCCGCTCTCTTCGATCACGACTGCGGAATCCGTCAGCTCCTTCACCCTGCCTGCCGTGCTGGAAAAGATGCGGGCTCCGAGCTTCTCCGGCTTTGCGAGAAGGCTGCCGGGCCGAACCTCATCTCCCACTGATACAAGCGCTGTGGCAGGCGCGCCGATATGCTGCTTCAGAAGTATTGTTTTGTACCCCTTCCCCATCCGGGCTCTCCTCCATTCTCCTTTATCTCCATCCCGCCCGAAAAGGGTTTCCCGAGAAGCCCTCTCCCCGCGGGGAGCTGCATCCCCATTGACTCAACCTGACTGCGGCTCTCTGAAAAAGCAAAAGCAGCTGACGAAATAATCAGAATTTTCTATCAATGATCTTTCGTTCCATTAAGATTCCTTGTTGATTCGTGCTAAATATATCGCGAATCTCCTGTTTTATCAAGCCCCTCCGGCCTTTATAGAAAATTCCCATAAATCCCATTGAGCATCCCCATCTTTTCGTCAAAATATCTTGAACCCCGGGAATACTTCTGCTCTTCCGGCCGGCTGTTCCGACACGGGAAGCCCTCATTCATTCCTGCTGATGCCTCCCGGGGGAAGCCGCGTAGTCCCTAAGCTATGGATGCAGCCTCTTCTCCGCGAGGATGAGCTCCTCCGCGTAGGGGAGCGTCTCGATCCACTCACAGAAGCGGTGCCACTCGAAAAGCTTGTGCGACCTCCTCGCAAAATAGATATTGACCAAGGTCTCGTAGTCCATGCTCAGGGTGCGAAGCTGATGATAGGAGCTCGGGAGGAGCTGGATGAGATCATACCAGTCCTCTTTTTTCTTTCCCCCCTCCAGATAGCGGAGGCGGATTTTCTCAAGCTTCGAAATATAGTCCCGGAAGAGGGAGAGCGCCTCCCCGCTCATCTTATCATGGGAGAAATCCTCGAGCGAGAAGGGCTTCGCGTGAATCCTGTGCATGGTGGAGGTGGAGTTTGCGACGGTCGCGACCTTATAGGTGTCATATTCCTTCCACCAGTAGAGCGGTGCGGTGACATCCACAGAGACGAAGATCTGCCTTATGAACTTCCGGTGATCCGAACCCGCGAGCCTGAGCCGCCTTGCAAGGGAGAGGTCATTTTCTCCCAGAATATAATTCCCCTCTTCGTCATAAAAGGAATCCGAGTTCTTCCAGGAGTTCATTGGATTTCTCGCCCCCCTCATCGCATTCTCGAGATTCATGACAGCGGTCCGCTCCAGTATAATCATGGACTTCTCCTCTCCCTATCCACTATGCTCCCCCCGTCCCACTCCCCCCCTCCCCTCCGAGAATCCGGGCATTTTAAGGGCAGGAAGCGCAGCGCGAATTCCGCTTGAATCCGCGGGGAAAGCATGCTATCCTCTTTTAGAACAAATGTTTTGAACTGCAGTGCGGCAGACTTTCGAAATCGAAATCCTATTATAAGGTAAAGGCCTGAGAATGGAAAGAAAATACATCAAGATCCGCGGCGCGAACGAGCACAACCTAAAGCATATCGATCTGGATATCCCGCGGGATGAGCTTGTGGTTCTGACCGGTCTGTCCGGCTCCGGAAAGTCCTCTCTCGCCTTCGACACGATCTATGCGGAGGGGCAGCGCCGCTATATGGAATCCCTCTCCTCCTATGCGAGGCAGTTCCTGGGACAGATGGAAAAGCCCGATGTAGAGCTCATCGAGGGGCTCTCTCCCGCGATCTCCATCGATCAGAAGTCCACGAACCGGAATCCCCGCTCCACCGTGGGGACCGTGACGGAAATCTATGATTATATGCGGCTCCTCTACGCAAGAATCGGTATCCCCCACTGCCCGGTCTGCGGGAGGGAGATAAGAAGGCAGACAGTGGATGAGATGACGGACCAGATTCTGAAGCTCCCGGAGGGGACCCGGCTTCAGCTTCTGGCGCCCATCGTGCGCGGGAAAAAGGGCATGCACGAAAAGGTACTGCAAAGCGCCAGGAAATCCGGTTACGTCAGAGTCCGCATCGACGGAAATCTCTACGAGCTCTCCGAGGAGATCCGGCTGGAGAAGAATCTCCGCCACACGATAGAGATCGTCGTGGACCGTCTGGTCCTCCGAAAGGGGATCGAGAAAAGAATCACGGAATCCATCGAGCAGACACTGGGACTTTCCGGAGGACTCCTCACATTGGATGTGATCGGCGGGGAGAGTCTGAACCTCTCCTCCAGTTTTTCCTGCCCGGACTGCGGGATCAGTATCGAGGAGATCGAGCCCCGGAGCTTCTCCTTCAATAACCCCTTCGGGGCCTGTCCGGACTGCTTCGGCATCGGCTATAAGATGGAGTTCGACCAAAGCCTCATGATTCCGGATGAATCTCTCTCCCTGAATCAGGGGGCTATCTCCGTGCTCGGCTGGATGAATTCAAAGGACAGCGGGAGCTTCGGCCACGCCATGCTCCTTGCACTCGCGGAGCGCTATCATTTCAGTCTGGACACCGCCTTCCGGGATCTCCCGGAGGAAGCGCGCAGCGCCATTCTCTACGGCACAAAGGGCGAAAAGGTCACGGTCCACTATGAGTCTCAGTTCGGAAAGGGCAATGTCCATCATGTGGCCTTCGAGGGTCTCCTCGCCAATGTGAACCGCCGCTACCGGGAGTGCTTCTCCGAAAAGATGAAGGCAGAATACGAGCAATATATGCGGATCACGCCCTGCCCGCTCTGTAAGGGGGCGAGATTGAAGAAGAGCTCCCTCGCGGTGACGCTCGGGGACCGGAACATCTACCAGGCGTCCGAGCTCTCCATCGAGAACTTCCACCGCTGGATCTCGGAGCTCAAGCTCTCGGAGAGGCAGCTTGCGATCGGGGAGCAGGTCATCCGGGAAATTAAGGCGAGAACCCGTTTCATGCTGGATGTGGGCCTGGACTACCTGACCCTCTCCCGGGCCGCCGGCACACTCTCCGGCGGAGAGTCCCAGAGGATCCGCCTCGCGACGCAGATCGGATCGGGTCTCGTCGGAGTCGCCTATATCCTGGACGAGCCCAGCATCGGACTTCACCAAAGAGACAACGACCGCCTGATCGCGACGCTGAAGCGGCTCCGCGATATGGGAAATTCCGTGCTGGTCGTGGAGCATGACGAGGATACGATGCGGGCCGCGGACTGCATCGTGGATATCGGCCCCGGGGCGGGAGAGCACGGGGGAGAGGTGATCGCAGTCGGAACGGCAGAGGAGATCATGAAAAATCCCCGGAGCATCACCGGGCAGTACCTCAGCGGAAAGCGAAGGATCGAAATCCCAAGGAGGAGGAGAGAGCCTGCCGGCTGGCTCCGGGTCCTCGGGGCATCCGAAAACAATCTGAAAGGGATCGATCTCTCGATCCCGCTCGGCGTCTTTACCTGTGTGACCGGCGTCTCCGGCTCCGGAAAGTCCTCTCTCGTAAATGAGATCCTCTACAAGTCGCTCGCAAAGAAGCTGAACCGGGCGAGAACGATCCCCGGGCGCTGCAGAGCGATCGAGGGAGCGGAGCAGCTGGACAAGGTCATCGACATCGATCAAAGCCCGATCGGGAGGACGCCCCGCTCGAACCCGGCGACCTATACGGGCGTCTTCGATCTGATCCGGGACCTCTTCGCCTCCACCCAGGACGCAAAGGCGAGGGGCTACAGCAAGGGACGCTTTTCCTTTAATGTGAAGGGGGGCCGCTGCGAGGCCTGCTCCGGAGACGGGATCGTAAAGATCGAGATGCACTTCCTCCCGGATGTCTATGTCCCCTGCGAGGTCTGCGGCGGAAAGCGCTACAACCGGGAGACCCTGGATGTAAAATACAAGGGAAAGAGCATCTATGATGTCCTCAGCATGACCGTCGAGGAGGCTCTCTCCTTCTTTCAGAATGTGCCGTCCATCACGAGAAAGATTCAGACCTTAAATGACGTGGGCCTCGGCTACCTCCGCCTCGGACAGCCGAGCACAGAGCTATCCGGAGGGGAGGCACAGAGGATCAAGCTCGCCTCGGAGCTGAGCCGCCGGGGAACCGGCCGGACGATCTATGTCCTGGATGAGCCCACGACCGGTCTCCATTTTGAGGACGTGCGCCGCCTCGTGGAGATGCTGCAAAAGCTTGCGGAATCCGGAAATACCGTGCTTGTCATCGAGCATAATCTCGACGTCATAAAGTGCGCGGACTATCTGATCGACATGGGCCCCGAGGGCGGGGATCGGGGAGGCCGCGTCGTATGTACCGGCACACCGGAGGAGGTCGCGGGCTGTGAGAGCTCCTTCACCGGAAAATATGTGAAGCGCTGCCTCCTCTCTCAGGAAAGCTCGATCGCCCTTCCGAGCGAGAAGGAGTAGATCAGCTTCCGCCTTACGGAATGCCCGCTAATCCCGCATAGGGCATCGGCGTAGAGGGAAAGCTGCCTTTCATAGCGCCTCCGAAGCTGCTCCTCGCTCTTTGTCCTGTCCGTCTTGTAGTCGACCAGTGTGATCCCGTTCTCCGAGAGGAAAAAGGCATCGATCACTCCCTGGAGAAGCACCGGCTCCGTGATCCCGCTCTCCGGAAAGAGATAGGAAAAGGGGACCTGCTTCATAAAGCGCTGCTCCCGGAAAAGCATCCCCTTCTCCGCGGCCTCCCGAAATTCCCTTCCCAGCTCAGAATCCAGGAAGTGCTGAAAGCTTTCCGGATCGATCAGCGCATACTCCTCCTCCGTGAGAAGAGCCCTCAGCTGCCCGCTCCCCCCTCCTGCAAGATAGTCATAGCGGGAGAGGGCGCGGTGATAGGCATCTCCTCTCCGGGCTCCCGGCGTTTTCTCATTCTCCTTCTCTCCTCCGCCATTTTCAGAAGACAAAGCCCCGGCTTCCCGCAGAGTATCGGAAGGGAAGTCGGGGCGCTCCATAGGCGCGGGGAGGACAGCTTCCGCGGGCTGCTCCCCGCTCTCCCCGATCTCAGATACCGAATACTTCGGGAAAAGCTTCGTCGCGTCCTCATGCGGATAGCGGAAGTCAAAGCGCCGGACGAGCCTCTGGAGCTCCGCATCCTCCGGATCGAAGTCCGAAAGCGCCTCTGTGAGCTCGGAGGAAAGCCTGACGGAACGCCTGAGAAGCTCCTTCCCGCTCTCGATGAGCTCCCCCCTTGCAAAGCTGTCCAGGCGGATCGCTCCGGAACTTCCGCTTCGGAGGAGAGAGTCTCCTCCCGCCATCAGGATCCAGTCCAGCATGGAGGAGGCGGAGCGGATCCTCCCCGCGGAAAGCCTGCCCCGTCCGGCAGCTTCCTCCGCCTTTTTCACGCTCTTTTCCATATCCGTGACTGACGCCGTCATGATAAGGCGCTGCTCCGCCCGGGTCATCGCGACATAGAGAACCCGAAGCTCCTCGCCGAGCTGCTCATTCTCCTGCTTCTCCCGGATCGCCATCCGCTGCAGGGAGGGATAGCGTATCCTCCTCTCCGGATCGATATAGTCCGCTCCGATCCCAAGATCCGGATCGATCAGTACCTTCCCCGAAAGATTCCTCTTATTAAAGCGTTTATTCAGTCCGGATAGGATGACCACCGGAAACTGCAGTCCCTTGGACCTGTGGACGGAAAGGATGCGCACGAGATCGTCCTGCTCCGAGTAGATCGCGGCCTCTCCCTGATCCGCATTCTCCTTCCTCAGTCTTTCGATATAGCGGATGTAATCGAAAAGCCCGCCGTAGCTGCTCGCCTCAAAGGAAAGGGCGGAGTCGATCAGCTGATCGAGATTCGCGCGGCGCTTTCTCCCTCCCGGCATCGCGGAGACATAATGATAGTAGCCGCTCTCCTCGTAGATCCGATAGAGAAGCTCATGGATGCTGAGTACGCGGGAGAGCTCCCGGTAGTGATCGAGGCTCTCCCGAAAGAGGCGAAGCTTCCGGGAAAGCTCCTCCGGCAGTATCCGCTTCCCCTCTTCCTCCGCTCCCTCTCCTCTCCTCTCCTCCGATTCTCTCTCTCCCTCCGCCGATCCGGAATCCGTCCCGACTCTCCTCTCCTCTGCCTCTCTCTCTTCCTCAGCGGAGTCCTCCTCTCCTGTCCCGCCCTTTTCCCCCGGGAGACTCTCTCCGGCGCTCTCATAGAGCTCCTCCTCCCCCGGAAAGCTTCGCTCGATTCCGCCTGCTGCCGCAATCCTCGCGAGCTCCTCATCGCTAAAGCCGTAGATCGGAGAGTGCATGAGCGAAGCGAGCGGGATGGACTGACGGGGATTATCGATGACCGCCAAAAAGGCGAGGATGATCTCCACCTCGACCGCGCGGAAAAATCCCGTGCCGGAGATGGAGTAGGCGGGGATTCCGGCATTCCCCAAAAGCTCCGTGAGCTCATCTGCCCAGGCGCCGGGAGAGCGGAGCAGGATCACGATATCCCGGTAGCGATATCCCTCCTCCCTGAGGCTCCGGATCCTCCCTGCGATCAGTCTTGCCTCCGCCTCGCTCTTTCCGAGCGCTTCGCCTTCTCCATCCTCCTCTTCTTCCTCTCCCGCTGCCCCGCTCTCCACAAGGAGAAGCTCGGTCCTGAGATCCCTCTCTCCCGCGGGCGGAAAATCACTTCTCCCCGCCCGGAGACTCGCCTCCTCCGTGTAGTCCACTCCGCCGACCTCCGCTCTCATCAGTCGGAAAAAAAGCTGATTGACCGAGCGCAGCACCTCTTCACGGCTTCGGAAATTTTTAGAGAGCTCGACCTTCGGATATTGGCTGTCCCGATATTTTCCGAGAAAGAGATCCGGGCGGGCGAGCCGGAAGCTGTATATGCTCTGCTTTACATCGCCGACCTGAAAGACATCGGGGCGTCCGAAGCGCTCTGCGGAAAGCGCTTTCACAAGCTCCTCCTGGACGAAATTGGAATCCTGATACTCGTCGATCAGGATCTCCCGGAATTGCCTCGCATACTCATCGGCCGCCGGGGAGGGTCTTCGCCCCTCCTCATCCTCTATATAAAGAATTTCCAGAGCCCTGTGCTCGAGATCGGAAAAATCCAGTATCTTTCTCCGCTTTTTCTCCGAGGCGAAGCACTCCCGGAACTCTGCTGTGAGGGAGAGGAGCACATGAATGCTCTCGGAGAGCCCCTCCTGCATGGCCTCTCTCTCTGCGCCCTCCGGGAGGAAAAGACGCCCCTGCAGCTTCTGGAGCTCCTTCTTCACCCCGTTTCTGAGTCCCGCGGCGGCCTCCTTCTTCGGGGACTTCGTGGCCTTAAGACGCGAAAAGGAGATTTCGGAGAGCTCTGAAAGGAAAAGCGGAAGCTCTGAGATCCCGCTGAGCTTCTTCAGAGCTCGGACATCCTCCTCCAGCATCGGAAGATACTCCCCCGGTCCGTCCTCCTCCACGGCGATAGAGAGCGCCTCCTCAAGCTCTGATAGTAGATCCTCCATCCGGCTCTTAAGGCTCTGAAGGAGATAGTCCTCCGAGAGGGAAAGGTCCTTCCCCTCTGCATCCCTGAGGTAGTCCTCCGGCCACGGCGTCGCCTCGGAATACTCATAGACCTTCAGGATCAGTTCTTCGATCCCGGCGTCATCCTTCCCTCTCGTAAAATTTTCGAGGAAGCGAAAATAGCCCGGGTCGCAGGACTCATAATGCTCCTCCAGGAGCTCTGTGACAAGATCGGAGCGGAGCAGACGGAGCTCCCCCTCCTCTCCCACACGGAAAGAGGGATCCAGGTCGATCGAAGCATAATTTTCCAAGATAAGCCTTCGGCAGAAGGAGTCGATCGTGCTGATATTCGCATTTTGCAGATTCCCCGCCTCGCGGATCAGCCTCCCGTTCTCCGGATCCTTCCGAAGACGCTCTTCCAGAGAAAGCCGGATCCTCTCCTTCATCTCCGCTGCCGCGCTCTCCGTGAAGGTCATAATGAGAAGCTCCGAAAGAGATGTCGGGTCCTCCCTCTCCGTTAAAAGGGAAATGACGTGCTCCACTAAAACCGCGGTCTTCCCCGATCCCGCCGCGGCGGCAACCAGGAGATTTCCTCCCCGGTGAGAAATCACTCTTTCCTGTTCCTCTGTCCAGACCCTCTCCATGGAAAAGCCTCCTTTTGCTCTGCCCTCTGTCACGCCGCCTCTGTCCGTCTTTTCCCCAGGGCGCGCCCGCGCTTTCTCCCTCTTTCCGCCTTCTCTCCGCTTTCAAAAATCACGGCGCGCTGTCCTCCCGCTCCTCTGTGAGCTCCTGCCAGATCTCCTCCGTCTTTTTCTTTCCGCTTCTTCGATAGGAGTAGCCCTCCAGCATGGGATCAAAGCCGCAGATACTGTGATAAGGGCAGTAGTCGCAGGCACTCCGCTCAGGGGACTCCCGGATCGGATTCACGGAGATCTCTCCGCCCCGTATCTCCGCAGCGTCCCTCTCCATCCTCTTTTCCACAAAGTCCATGAGCGCGGAGAAGCGCCTTGTCGTGGCGATCGCCTTCTTCCGCTCCTCCACCTTTCCCTCCCGAAGCGTGACCGGTATCACCCTGGATTCCTTCTGAAATTCCCGGTCCAGGTGTGAAATCACCTCCCGGTCGGCATTCACAAGCCCGTCCACGCGGAGAGCCCGGAGCCTCCTGTCCTCTCCGCCGTCCTCATCCTCCCCCGGCACATAGTCCAGAATCGGATCGTCGATTCGATAGTAAAACATCGCGGCGGGAAGCACTTCCTTCCCGGGATAATCCCGCTGCAGCTCCTCCAGGGCGACCTTGAGATAAGTCGCAAGCTGCAGCTGCAGTCCCTCGTAGATCCGATTTAAGTCAAAGACCGTCCGCCCCGATTTATAGTCCAGGACCTTCACATAGATGCTCTTCTCCGTCTCGCAGAGGTCCACGCGGTCGATCCGCCCGCTCAGGCGAAAACCGGGCCTCGTAAGATGAAAATCCTTCTCCAGAAAAGCCGGGCGGAAATCCCCTCTCCGGAGCTGCTCGGAGAGCGCCCAGACCGTCGTCCGGCAAATCTCGGAGATCCGCCGGAGAAGATAGCGATTTCTCGCGCTGTCCTGCATCATCCTCTCGTTGTACTGCTCCGAAGCCCTAAGAACACAGGCATCGGAAAGCGCGCAGGCTTCCTCCCGGGAGAGCTCCGGCAGGCTCTGTCCCCTCTTCGAAAGCTCCCGAAAGAGCTCCTCCATCGCGAGGTGATAGAGATTTCCGAGGTCGAGGGCCCGCACTTCATTGCTCTTCCTCTCCGAAAGCTGAAGCCCGTAGCGGAGAAAATGTGCGTAGGCGCAGCGATTATATTGCTCAAGCCTCGTGATGGAGCCATACAGAATCTCCCCGTAGATCTCCTCCGCGATCTCCCGGTCCAGTTTGCCGCTCTGATAGCTCGTAAATGCCGCGTCCAGAAGCTTCGAAGCCCGATCCCGATAGGAGGGATCCCTGAGAAGAGCGGAAAAGCCCGAAAGCAGCCTCCCCTCCGAGGGAGCTTCCACGGCTTCCCTCCCCTCCGAAGCGCTCTCCCCCTTATCCTCTCTCGCCTCCTTCCTCTCTCTCTCCTCCAGATAGAGCGGAAGAGTGCGGGAGAGAGAGCGGAGCAGCTCCTCCCGCGTATAGATCTCCTCCGGCTCATGTCGGAGAGAGCGAATCGAAAGGCCGGGAAAGATCCCTCTCAAAGCTTCGATGAGCGGCGAGGGCTTCCGGCTCTTCCCGTTTCTCCCCCGGAGCGGATAGGAGAGCAGCAGCTTCTCCGAGGGATTCAGAAGCGCCCGGTAGATATAAAAGCGCTGCAGGAGTGCGTCCTCCGCCTGATCCGGGGCGAGCTCGATCGAAAGAGAGCGGAGAAGCGCTCTCTCCCGGTCCCCCAGTATCCCCGTCCCCTTCCCGGAGCCCGGGAGAGCCCCAGCGCTGACCCCCACCAAAAAGAAGCGCTTCGGAGAGGAGAAGCGGGAGCGGGTCAGATCCCCGATCACGACCTGATCCAGGGTGGCCGGGATGATGCGGATGGACGCCTCCGAGAGGCCGGCGTCGAGAAGCTCCGAGAACTCCCTCCGAGAAATCCGCGTCTCCCCGAGGAGCTCCGAAAAGCGGAGAAGGAGCTCCTCCACCGCATCCATCCCGCGGAGAAGCTCCTCCGCCCGGTTCTGTTCCCCTATCTCTCTCAGCCTCTCCGCCTCCTTCGAGATATACTCCCTCGCTCTTAGCTCTGTGAGGAAGCCCCGGAGGGCGGAAATCCTCCGGGATGCCGAAGCTCCCCTCTCATTTCCCTCGGAAAGAAGCCGAAGCAAGGGCCCCGCGAGCTTTCTCCTGAGGCTGTCAAAATGCTCCCACTCCCTCTGATAGGCGGCCGCTCCGCGGATCCCGCGCTCGCGAAGCCAATTTTCAAAGAGATCAATCTCGTTTTCCTCCTCCGGAGTCCTTCCCGGAAGTGCCCGGAGGCAGCGGATCACGCTGTCAAAGCTGAAAGCTCTTTCCAGCACCTCGATCGCAGCGCGCAGAAGCTTTGCGGGCGGGGAATCCAAAAGGCTTCCGGGATCATCCAGAAAATAGGGGATTCCTGCCGCGAGAAAGCAGCGATAGATGAGGTCCCGATATTGCTCCGGCTCGGAAATCAAAACGGCGATGTCCTGATAGCGAAGTCCCTCCTCCCGCACCGCCCTCTCGATCTCGGACGCTAGCCTTTCGATCTCCATCCTCTGATCCGCCGCCTCCCAGATCTCGATCGAGCCGTCTAAAGCGAAGTTCCTTCCCTCCGTGCCCGCGGCCGAGTAGCGGTAGAGCGAGCGCTCCAGATAATCCAGCGCCGGGGCATTTTGAAAACGCGGAAGAGGATGGGAGGGATTTCTGGCCCTCCCTGTCAGGGCATCAAAGCGATTCAGATCGATCGGAGGAAGGATAGGACAGGAGCATTTTTCGGCCCTCAGTCTCAGCTTTTCCGCGGTCTGTCCCGTCAGAAAGAAAAGCTCCGATGCCCTGTGCTCCCCATAGAGAGCCCCTCTCGCCCCCCTCCCAAGACAAAGAGAAAAGAGAAGGCTTCGGCAGCTTTTCATCATTTCCTCAATGATATCCAACTGCACCGGCGTAAAGCCGGTAAAGCCATCGAAGAGGATCGTCGCCCCGTCCAGAAGCTTCGTCTCCGGAAGAAAAGAAAGGAGGCGGTCCAGAAGCTCCTCCTCCACCATATATCCCCGCTCCTCCATGTATTCCAAAAAGGCCCGGTACAAAAGGGAGAGCTCCCGAAGCTTCGCCCCCATATGTGAAGAACTGCATTTCTCCGCGGCGTCTTCCAAAAGCTCCGGCCGGATCCTGTACTGATAAAATTCCGAGATCTGCGATTTCAGCTCCGAGAGAAAGCCCGGTCTGCTCAGCTGATTTTTATAGAGCTCCAGCTTATCCTTGACCCGCTCCGAGGATTCCCGGAGAAGCATCACCTTTCCGGTATCGTCAATAATGCGGGGCAGAGGCCGGTCCAGAAGCTCAAAGACCCGGTAGGCGAGGCGGTGGAAGCTCATCACATCGATATTCAGGATTCCCTTCCCCGGATTCTCCGGGTGCAGCGTGATCCTCCTCTGCATCGCAAGGGTATCCTGCTCCGGAACCAAAAGAATCCAGGAGCTCCGATAATCCTCCCGGGCTCCTCTTAAAGCCCTGCGGAGCAAAAATTCTGTCTTTCCGGCTCCGCTCCCGCCCAGCACGAACTGTATTGACATTTTTCCGCTCCCCCTTCTTTCGTCCCATCACTTTTCACAAGTCTAGCACAGCAAAGGGAGAATTGCGAGCTCACAAAGCTTTACTGGTATTATATTATTTTCATATTTTGAGTATTTTAATAAATCCAGAATAGGGGTATTGTATAAGAAAAGCGTTAGACAGTACAGCAGCTCAGGAGGAATGACAGAAATGAAAACAGAAAAAATCGGCAGCTATCGACTTGCCTTATGTGCACTCTTTGCGGCACTCTCCTATGCGGTCTTCACCTTCCTTCAGATAAAAATCCCGGTCGGAGCGGATATGACCTCCATTCACCTGGGGAATGCCGTCGTTGTTCTCGCGGCCTTTGCGATCGGCGGCCCTCTGGGCGGCCTCGCCGGAGCGATCGGGATGAGCATCGGGGATCTGCTGGATCCTGTCTATTTCCCGCTGGTACCGAAAACGCTCTTCTGTAAGCTCATGATCGGCCTGATCAGCGGCTTCATCGCCCACAAAGTCGGAAGGATCAGCTACAGCACAGACAGAGGTCACATCCTCTTTTGGACCTCCCTCGCCGCGGCGGCGGGACTTCTCTTCAATGTCTTTGCGGACCCGATCCTGGGCTATTACTACAAGATCCTGATTCTCGGGAAGGCGGCGGCAGAGCTCTCCCTGAAGATCAACTTCTTCGCCTCCAGCGTCAATGCGGCAGTATCCCTGCTCGTCTCCGTCGTCGTCTACATGGGACTGTATCCCGTCCTCCGAAAGGAATCCCTGGAGCTGCATCCGGCGGTCTAATTCCTTCACAAAATAAAGCGAAATCCCCGACCGGCAAGCCACCGGCCGGGGATTCGCTTTGCCCTCTAAGCTTCCGCTCCGAAATCAGCGGCGGCGAAACAAATCCATGAAATCCGACACCCGCAGCGGGACGCATCGGATTTCCGCGGGACAGATCCGTCTGACGCAGCGGCTCGCCGAAGGAGATTTACATATATATGGTCTTAAGCAAAAGCCGCCGGAAAGACCCGGTGATATAAAAGAGCAGCTCCAAAATAATATTGCTGCCGCGCTCGTCCGTGGCGGGAAAGGAAAAATGATGCGGAAGAAAAACAAATTTCTCACCTTCAGCTACGATGACGGCGTGACGCAGGACAAGCGGATCGTCAAAATTTTCAACAAGTACCATTTAAAGGCGAGCTTCAATATAAACTCCGAGCTTTTGGGCCGACCCGGCTATCTTCGGCGCGAGACCATGTGGATCGGGCACAACAAGGTGGAGCCGCGGGAAGTGTCAGAGCTCTACAGGGGCCATGAAATTGCGGCACATACATTGACGCATCCGCATCTTCCGGAGCTTTCGGATGAGGAAGTGATTCGCCAGGTAGAGCAGGATCGGATCAATCTGGAAAGACTGGCGGGACAGCCGGTATACGGTCTTGCTTATCCGGGCGGCGGTCCCACCCATGACGAAAGAGTGGTGAAGCTGATCCGGGAGCATACGGGAATCCGCTATGGAAGGACCACCATCAGCAGCTACAGCTTCGATGTACAGGATGATCTGCTGCAGTTCCGGCCCACGATATCACACAGAGAATTTGACAGGATGATGGAGCTGGGAGAGAGATTCATCAAGCAGGCAGTCAGTGAGAAGCCGCAGATCTATTATATCTGGGGGCACAGCTATGAGTTTGATTATTATGACAGCTGGGACCTGTTTGAGGAATTCTGCAAAATGATGAGCGGCCGGGAGGATATTTATTACGGAACAAGCCAGGAGATCCTGCTTCACAGAGGGGAACTGTGAAATCTCTGAAAATTCAATATGAAGCAGGCATTCCGCCCGCAGATCCCTCTCACTTTACACCGGTCAGGATGGCCGAGCCGGAAAGCGCCATCCACCCCGCCTCCCCCTTCTCCATGAACATTCCCTGCGTGGTATCGATCAGCTCGGCTCTTTGATATCCCATATCCCTGAGCCTTTGGAGAAAGGCCTTCATATCCCCGTATTTCGATACGGAAAAGATGTCATGAATGGCAAAGCTTCCGCCCTTTTTCAAGGTCCGGAGTGTTTCCAGGAGGATCGCCTGCCGGTCATGGGACGGGATATTGTGATATACATAATTGCTGGTAACCGCGTCAAAGCTCTCATCCGGAAAATCCAGATGCAGCGCATCGCCCTTTCGAAAGCAGATATTACTGACGCCCTCTGCCTCGGCATTCCCTTCGCAGAGCGCTTTACTAAAGGAAGCATATTCTCTGCCCCAGCGGTCAATGCCGATGACCCGGGCCCCCGGATTTCGCTTCGCGACGGCGATGCCAAGAGCACCGCTCCCGCAGCCAATGTCCAGGCAGCTCCCGCCCTCCGGCAGCTTTACATACGAAGCCGTGCCCTCGATGATCTGCCGCGCCATCTGCCGCGTTCCGTTGTAATCAAAGGCCCGGTACATCATCAGACTCCATATTCCCAGTCCGAAGAAAATAAGTCCGCCTGTTATCAATAGAATCAAAAGCAGAGCCCGAAGTATCCCCGTCGGCACGAGGCAGCCCGCGGCGGCCGCTAGAATAAAGAGGAGGAGTGCCACTCCGAAAAAAGCAAGGATCATGCCCTTTGGCACCCAGTTTTTATAATTCGCTTTCATATGCTTCTTATCCCCCTTCCGCTCCCGGCAGAAGCCTTCCGGATGCAGACTAAGCTGCCCCGCTTCTCCCCGCCCGGCGCATCCCAAAAGACGATGCCGGAAATCCCTCTTCTCTTCATATAAGCATTGCAAAAAGGTATTCCCTGGATAAGTTAGTTTATGCTAACCGAATTATAGCCCAATATTCCGGACTCGTAAACCCCCTTTATTTCTCCTTCTGATAAATCCCTCCTTTTGGGATATGAGAATGCCGCTTCTCGATTCGATCCGCATAAGACAGCATAAGGCAAAAATTCAGCCCCTATCGGATCCGAAATCCATGCTCATCCGGCTCTGTCGGGACGGTCCGAACGTCCATGCTCTCAATCCTCACATAGCTCCCCTGCCTAATCATGAGAATCACCCGGTCGATCTCCTCCTCCGTGCCCTGGATCTCCATGCTGACAGAGCCGTCCGACTCATTCCGCACCCAGCCGACAGCACCGACGAGATCCGCGGCATGCCTGGCGCGCCAGCGGAAACCGACGCCCTGCACCCAGCCATAGAATCTGATATGCTTTCGTATCATAAATGCATCCTTACTGCCGGCCTCTCCGGCCCGATATTTCTTTTCCTAATAATTCGGATCCGCCCGGAGCTTGTCCCGCGCGGCCAAAGCCAAGGTTAAGCGGAGAAGGAAAGCCGGCTCTATTTGCCGCGCTTTCCGGACGCCGGCTTCAGACTCTTCAGATAGAGCTTCTGCTCATCCGTGATGCGATAGCTCTCTACAGCCTTCTGGATCGTCTTATTCTGTGTCCACGGATCCAATCCGCGCTCTTCTATCATCGGCAGGACGGCATCGTACTGCTTCGCCAGCGCCGTTGCAAAATACCAGGCCCTCATCATGTTAATATAATATTCCTCGGAGCGGTGCTCCAGAACTATTTTCGGATAGGAAGGGTCAAAATCCTCCTCCAGGAAATGCTGCATCAGCATCCCGATCGCAAAGCGGACGGTATAGCTATGCTCCGATCCCATCCAATCCCTAATCTGAGGAAGGAGCTCCCCGCGGTGCTTCTTAAAGATCTTCGGTGAAAGCTGGTCGCAGGTCGCCCAGTTATCCACGTAAGGGAGGAAGGCGTTCACCGCTTCGATACAGCGCCCGTAGTCCTTCATTTCCGAAAGAAGGAAGGCATGAAGCTGATTCTCATCAAAATACCGATGCGGGAGCTTCTGCAGGAAGGCTTCGATTTCCCGTCTCTTTGACAGCTCCTTCGCGTATTTTCTCAAATCCGGTGTCCGGACCCCGATGATAGCTTCCGGCGCCGCCGTGGGAATCAGCCTGCTCTGAAAGTCCCGGTACTTGCTGTCCCTCCGCAGAAAAAGCCCCTCCCTGATCTCATCCTCGATCCCCTTAAAATGATCTGTCATGTTCTCTCCGTTTCCATAGCGGCGCTGCCTCCCCCTGCATAGAGACGTCTTCCCTATCGGAAGAAAGCTATTCCAACGCAATAAGCGCTGCGTCATAAGCCCGCCGGCGATGTCTCCGCATTTTTTGAAATGGCATTTAAGGCAAGGAAAATCTGCACGCGGAAGCGGCGGCGCAATACGATTTTAAGCGCATTCTAACGGGTCAACGGCTGGAAGTCAACGATTCCGATACTTAACGATGCCAAGGCTCTGAAAGCCTCGAATATCCGCGGTCCCCCGGATGCTTTTACTTTAAAGCACCGGATTCTGCAGCGGAAACAAGCCGCAGCGGATCGGGGCTCCCCGGACAGCTTGGCGGATGACAAAAAAATTCATTTTGCTATTGACCGCTATTACGAATTATGATATATTACTTATAACGATATATCAAAAAGCGTATTAGAAAGGAGAAGGCGTGGGCCGATCAGCCAACAGCGGTGCTCTCAGCGAATCCATCTTCTACATTCTGCTTCGTCTCCATCAGCCGGCACATGGCTATGCTTTAATGAAAGACATCGCACAGATGACAGACGAGCGCGTCAGCCTCGGAGCCGGTTCCCTCTATGGAGCTCTGGACACTTTGCAGAAAAAGGGATGGATCAGAGCGCTGGATGAGCATCCGCAGGACAGGAAGATAGAGTACATCATAACAGAAAAGGGAGAACAGTTTTTTGAAAAAGAGCTGCTTCGCCTGGAGGAATTGCTGCGAAACGCAAAAAAAGTAAAGGAGGAAAGCAATGAGAACAAGCGTTAAGAAGGCCTTCCTGGATATTCAGAACGAGGAGAATTGGCTGAACGAACAGGGAGAAAAGGGCCTGATGCTCGTGGGATACCATAATGGCATCTATGAGTTTGAGGACGTCTCCCCGGCAAAGTATCAGTATAAAATCGATCTGCCCGCTTACACCGGAAGCAGGAAAAAGGACTACCTTGACTTTTTGGCGCAGAGTGGGATCTACTTTGTGGCGGAGTACGGCGGCAGAGTCTACCTTAAGAAAAATGCGGCGGACGGTCCGCTGGACATGTACACCGGAAACGAGGAGATCAATCAGCAGGTAAAGCGGCGCTACACCTATCTTATCACTATCGGCGTCTCCCAGTTCCTGCTGGGGCTCTGTTTCTTGATTCAGGCACTGCAGTCCATGCAGCAAAGAGGCGTTCCGTTTTGGATCGTGCTTGTCGTCGACGTCGGCTTATTGATTTCCGGCCTCATCTTTTTCATCATGGGCATCCGAAAGTGCGTCAAATACTCCATCCCGAAGGAGGAGAGAAAGCTCTGGGAATAAGGGATAATTTCGAGTCGATAAGAAGCAGCCGGCAAGATTCACCGTTCGCTCCGCAAAAGCGCATACCAGTCTGCGTCGCAGATTCCCTGATTATTTCTATCGGAGCTTCTCAGTCTGCCCTCATACTTCATCCCGCACTTTTTCATCACCATCCCGGAATGCGGATTGTTCGGATCATGCCGGCTCTCAATTCTGTTGGCCTCCACTTTGTTAAAGAAGAAATCCATAACAGCATTCAGCGCCTCTGACATGATGCCCTGATGCCACCACTTTCTTCCGATGCAATAACCGATATGTATCATTTCCACATCGTCATTCATTCCGACCGCGGTAATGCTCCCGATCGGTTCATCCCCATTCTCCTTCGGAACAATGGCCCACTGATAATAATCCTTCCGCTTATAGGATTTCACCCAGTCCTCCAAAACCGCCTTGCTGACGTCCCGATCCGCATGGGGAGGCCAGGTCAGGAACTTTGTCACCTCAGGATCTGAAGCCCAGTTTTTATGCATGGCCAACGCGTCCGTGAGAGCAAATCGCCGCAGGACTAATCTCTCTGTTTTCAAGCGCAGTGTTCCGCAGTGTTTCAATGCCATAAACCCTCCAGGCCATGGATTAAAGCGCGTCTTTAGGACAGTTCCTGACGCACTCCATACACAAAATGCACTCCGTCCCGTTTTTCCTTTTTCTGGAATTATCCGTAACATCCACATCCATCGGACATAGCTTTTTACATTTCCCGCAGGATATGCACTTTTCTTTATCGCAGCTCACCCGAATCAGTGAAAAATAACTCATCGGCTTCAGAAATACGGTTATCGGGCAGATATACTTACAGAATGCCCTATTGTCCTTAAGCATAATAGCCAGGGCAATGCCAAGAGCATAGTACGCGGCATTTCCGATAATAAATGCCCAGAACATGACGCGTTCCATATTCCCGGCCTTTGCCAGAAAGAGTGCCGCCACAAACAGAAAAGATGCCATAAATGTAAGGTACCTGATCCAGGCGATCTTTTTTCTCGGCCGTGTTGGAATTTTGTAGGGCAGGAAGTCCAGTACCATCGCCGTCCAGCAGGCATATCCGCACCAGCCTCTTCCAAATAACAGCGGCCCGAATATCTTTGCAATAGCGTAATGGATTGTTGCCGCTTCAAATACGCCCGTAAATAAGTAATACCAAAAGCCTTCGATCTGCATATTCTCGCTGCAGATAAGCCCCAGATAGATGAGCATATACAGTCCCACCAGCAGCTGGACAATCCGCCTTGCATATTTGTATTTCCTGAAAAACAGGAAAACGCCCAGTGAAATGGAAAGACCGATATAGCTGAAATTGAAAAGATAAAACAAATTATCCTTTGTCAGCCATAGTGTCACTGCCACTGTCTCAAAAATCGCAAGCATTATGACCGGCAAAATATATTTTCTATTCTCCATATCGAATCCTCCGGAGCAAAAACGGCGATGGCGGAAGATGTCATAATCCCGCAGCTTATGAAACAATATGGTTCGGGAGGAAAAAAGGATCGCTGAAGAAAAAGCAGATGAGAATCCATGAATTAAAAAAACCTTCGGTGTCCCGCGTACGCGAAGCAGCCCGGAATACATTCCGCCATGCGACATGCCGATCACACCGGCTGTCCGCGGCAGAGTAATCCCGGCTGCCTTCGATCACCGCGGCGATGGACTTAAGATCCGTTCCGCTTATCTTGCTGTCTCTCACCGCGAAACGGCTCAATCATCCCTCTCCGAAGCCGCTTTTTCCTTAGCGAAACTTGACCGCCGTGCCGTAGGCCATCACTTCGGCTGCGCTCTGCATGATGGAAGCAGACGCGTAGCGCACGCACACGACGGCATCGGCTCCCATGGCATCCGCTTCCTCGACCATGCGCTTCGTGGCCAGCGCCCTGGCGTTGTTCATCATCTCGTTATAATTCTTCAGTTCACCGCCGACCAGGGTCTTCAGACCGGCGCCGATGTCACGAAACGCATTCACCGTCTGGATGGTGCTTCCCTTGACCATGCCAAGCATTTCCAAATCCTTGCCGCCGATGCCTTCAGTAGTTACTAAGATCATCTTCTTCACCGCTCCTTATCTCATTGATGCGTGATTTGAGTACATATATCATAGCAATCCCCAAAGCCAGAAGGGGGGCTGCAAACAGGATTATCGCCGGGATGAACTTTATGGCCGGCAGGAGAAAAACAAGATAAAGCGTCAGATATAAGAGGATTGCAATCGTAATGATGATCGGTGCGATCATTTTCTTTTTCCGATCTTTCACATTCTGCCTCCTTCCGGATTCTTCCGTTCTGCGTTATGGAACGATCCTTTCTTCTCTTTCACTGCCCGGCTGCATTCGTCCCGCATCATCGCCCTTCCAGCGGTCTTATCGCTCTCTGTCTCCGCACAGCGTTTCGAATCGGCTCTCGATGGATAGGATAATACGATCGCGGATCCTGCAAAGCCCGACTGACCGGCGGCAGGCCCTGCTTTGCAGCGCTCTCGGCAGTCCCCGCCTTTCCCTCTTTGATATATACTATAACACGATTAACGACATCGTTAAATATTTAAGTTTCCGTTTTGGAGCGAGAAATGTATCCCGGTTTTTATCGGCAATCAACAATGAGCCGTCATTTCGAGCAGGCTCTCGCAGAATACTTCCTACGATATTGCGGGAGCGTATCCCTCCAAAAAGGAATCCGAAAAAGCAGCAAACCTTTTCAGACTTACTGCTTTCCGTGCCGTTTTTTCGGACGGCGGTGATCCCGTTTTCATATTTTCATAAAGAGAGAACGGCAGCTCTTTTTACGGCCTCCGCCTGATTACAGACTATTCTCTCTTGGCGAGGGGAATCCAAAGCTCCATCTTATAATCGGGGCTGTACATGTCCCCATCAAAATAGACCTCGAAGTCCGGCGTTCCCGCATGTACATATCCCTGCTCCGGCAGAAATACCTCCATTGCATATTTCCAGCCTTCATGAATACAGCCGGGAACCGCTCCCTTTAATGACAGGATGGCATACTCTGCCGCTCGTATCTCCTTGACCTCAAGTCCCATTTCCCTTGCTTTTGCAATGTCACTGACATGGTAGCAGGCCATGTAGTTGATCTTGTTTTCACATTCCACGTCAAAGCATACTCCGTAGCTCTGACCATTCCCCAGACGGGAAAGAATGTCGTGATCGTATTTTTTGTAAAGCTGATCCCAAACTGCGGGGCAGGACGAGGAATCAATATTGTTTAATTTGACCCCGGCCACCGCGAATTCGCCCTTCTTCTGGATCTTCACGTCCATGTGTTTTCCTCCTTTTACACTGAGCGTCAGCTGAATGGGAGAAACTACCCGGTATGCTTCTCCGCTTCGTACTTCTGTAGGCGTAGCGTGATGAAAACTCTTAAAAGCATTCGTGAAGGAATCCGATGATTCGTAGCCATACTTCACGGCAATATCAATGATCTTGGCACTTGTTTCATTGATCTCCACAGCGGCCTTCGTCAGCTTCCTGAGCCGGATATACTCTGACAGCGTCATGTTCGTCAGAATGGAAAACAGTCTGCTGAACATAGCATAGGAATAACAGGAAAGCATGGCCACCCGGCCTTCATCAATTTCGCCGTCCAATTCGCTTTCAATATAGCGTATGGTTTCATTGAATGCTTTGATCATCCGCATATGATTACCTCCTACGCCACAGATTCTAGCCGAGTTTTGCGAGAACTGCCCGATATTTCCCGTACTAAGAAAAACGTAATGCTATGCAGTGTGAGTATGGCAGGTACAGGCATCTCTCTTCCATTTATTAAAGTGTCATCCGAAGTGTCACTTTGATTTGGATGTCACTTTGAAATCGCGGCTGATATAATGTAATGCTTCGGAGCTTTGAGAAAGTATTCCTTATTTCAAATGAATATAGCCGCTGGTTTTCACGCTTCAGTTCACCGGCTGCAGGCATTTTTCTCGGCACAGACTCTGCGGCGCTAAGGCTCAGGGCGGAATCTGCTCCCGGAGATCCTGTTTTATGAAACGAGCGATTTTATTCCGGCTTGCCTCGCGAATCCTATCAATATAATATAGAAGGCCCTATATACCGCTGCTTTTCAATAGTAGAATATTCATATATTTCGTCTTTTCATCTGCCGGTCGATCCACTGCATCAGCACATCGACTATGTAGCCTTGCTCCGTTTCCGTGAGCGCCCTTCCCTTTGGAATCCCATGCCACTTCTCAAGGCAGCCCCGGCAGCAGGTTCCGGTAGCATGCTGTCCCAGGAAAATGGGGTGTCCCTGCGGTGCACCCCGCATCGGCGTCTGCCTGCCGTCATTCTTCGGCTCCGCGGCTGAAAGGCGCCGCCGTACGATATCGGCCGCGTGGGAGCGAATCGCGGCGGGCCCTTTTTCCCGGATGTACTGGCAGTCAGCTTCCCTTAGCTGGAAGCGGCTTCGAAACCTTGACTGCGCCAGGCGGTCAAAGAGATCCCGTTTCAGCCACTCCTCATGAGAGAGACGTTCCTGTTCCGAGATCGGAGCTGCTGGGCTTTTTGGAGAAGCTTCGCCGTATTTCGCCTGGGATTCCGTCACTATCTGCGGGGAGGCGCTGTTTCCTATCGGATGAGCGCTGCTCCCTGCCGGCTCCAGCTGCGGTATCGGCATCGGTTTTTGCCGTATTCCCGATCGGGAAACAGGCTTCTTTGCTTCCTGCGCCGGATGCGCCTTTACTGTGATATCCAGCCTCTGTAGCCGCTCCTTCAGCATGGTGTTTCGTTTGCTGACCGTCACATTCCGAACGGCATACGCCAGTGCCTTCTTTGTCCCGACCAGGACCAGCACCTTCTTCGCGCGGGTGATGCCGGTATAGATAAGATTCCGCTGCAGCATAACGAAGTGGTTCATCAGAACAGGAATCACCACGATCGGGTACTCCGAGCCCTGGGATTTATGGATCGTTGTGGCATAAGCCAGCATCAGCTCATCCAGTTCCGTCACATCATAGCTGACAGGCCTGTCGTCAAATATAACAGTAAGTTCCCGTTCCTCAAGATCTACCGACTGAATGACGCCGATGTCCCCGTTAAAGACCTCCTTGTCATAATTGTTTCGGATCTGCATGACCTTATCGCGGGCTTTAAAGAGATAGCCGCCGCGCTTCAGGCCCTGCTCCCCGGGATTTAAGACCTGCTGCAGCGCCTGATTTAAACTCGCCGCGCCGACTACGCCGCGCTGCATGGGTGTCAGTACCTGGATCTCCGCCGGCGGCGTATGATAATAGCGGGAGAGTCTGCTTGTGACGAGAGCGGTAATAATCTTGGCCGCTTCCTCCGCCAGGACTGCACTGTCCTCCGGATCGCGCCCCTTCTTCCGGGCCTCCTTCATCATATCCATGAAAAAGAAATCGCTCTCTCTTCCGTTACTGATATCCGGCGTCTTCCCGCTGTTAATCTGGTGGGCGTTCATGATGATCCGGCTCGTCTGCGCCTGCCTAAAGATCCGGCTGAGGCGCACAACGGGAAAGCTCCCGGAATCAATGATATCCCGAAGGACATTGCCGGCTCCGACGCTCGGGAGCTGGTCGATGTCTCCGACCAGGATCAGTGTCATAGTGTCCGGGATCGCCTTCAGAAGATTATACATGAGCATGACATCGATCATCGAGCACTCATCTACGATCAGGACATCGCCCTCCAGCGGGTTTTCCTCATTCTTCTGATACCCCTCCGGCGGTTTTACTTCCAAGAGCCTGTGAATGGTTTTTGCTTCCATCCGAGTGGCCTCCGAAAGGCGTTTCGCCGCGCGTCCGGTCGGCGCTGCCAGCAGGATCTTCGCGCCTGCCATGCGAAAGGCTGTGATAATGCCGAGTGTGGTCGTTGTCTTTCCCGTGCCCGGCCCTCCGGTCAATACCAGGATCTTGCTTTGCACCGCGTTCAGAATCGCCTGCATCTGGATCTCGTCATACTGCATGCCTGTTCTTCTGCTGATACGCTCTGTAAGAGCGGAAGGATCCGCATGGATGCCTTCCGCATTGGCATAAATGGCACAAAGCCGCTTCGCCGTGCCGACCTCGGAAAAATAAAAGGGCGGGAGATAGATCGCTTTCTCCGGGATACTTCCGGGCTCTGCCTCATCCGGAACCGGAATCGGCTCCGTGATCACATCCTCCGCATGAATCATCTCATCCAGCGTCATAGAGAGGACATTCTCCTCCACCAAGAGGAGCTCCGCACCGGTTTTCAGAAGCATCTCCCGGGTGGCATAGCAGTGTCCCTCCTCAGAGAGCTTGTTCAGAGTATAGAGGATGCCGCTCCTAAGACGAACATATTTCTCATGGTCAAAGCCCATCCTCTCGGCAATGGTATCCGCCGTCCTGAAGCCGATGCCCCAGATATCATCCGCCAGACGATAGGGATTTTCCTGTACGACCTTGATGCTGTCGTTACCGTAAGTCTTATAGATCTTCGTGGCATGGGAGGTGGAGACATCGTGGCTTTGCAGGAAGAGCATGATGTTCTTGATCTCTTTTTGCTCCTGCCAGCTCCTTTTGATCCGTTCCACGCGGATCCTTCCGATGCCGCTCACCTCCAGCAGCCGATCGGGGGCCTCTTCGATGATGTTCAGAGTATCGGCGCCGAACTGCTTCACGATCCGTCCGGCAAACTTCGGTCCGACTCCCTTCACCAGCCCGCTGCCCAGATACTTTTCCATGCCACAGACCGTCGCCGGAAGCTTCTCCTCGAAGCTCTCCATGGAAAACTGCCTGCCGTACTTCGCGTCGATCCGCCAGCTGCCGCCGAGATAGAGGACGCTTCCCACATGGACATCCGGCATGGACCCGACCACGGTCACCAGATCCTGATACGCCTTGGCCCGGCATTTGATGACAGAGTAACCGTTTTCCGCATTCTGATACGTAATGCGTTCCACAACGCAGCGCAGATGCTCCATGACTCTGTCCCCCCCTTCCGTATGGTCTTATTTTATTATTGTATCATAAAAGCTGACACATCTCTTATAGGAAAACAAGTGGAGAGGGAAGTTAAAATGGCGCAGTCCATGAGATAATGCTCTTTACTTTATTCGTCTAAATGAATATAACAAGAACAAGTGTTAAAGTGGGAACGGAACGGGAACGGAAATAGAATCGATATCATGCCCGGAAGCGTCTGAAAATGGAAAATATCAAAACGACGAGTACAGCTGCTTTGCAGATAGAATCGCATAAAAGGCGCTTTCAAAATCGGCCGGATGCGGCTGATCCCGAAAGATGCGGAAAAGCCTATTGATGGCAGAACAAAGCAAGGACAGAGGAGAGAGAATGAATCGGATTTTAGTGATTGACGATGATCGGGAGCTTTGCACGCTGATCCGCCGCACCGTTTCACAGGAGGATATCGCGGCCGACTGCTGCTATTCCGGGCGGGCCGGTCTTGAAAAGCTGAAAGAAAATGAGTATCAGCTTGTCATACTGGACGTGATGATGCCCGGTTTTGACGGATTTGAAACGCTGGCTCAGATCCGAAAAGAGAGCGGCGTCCCCGTTTTGATGTTCACGGCGAAAAATGACAGCAGCTCGAAGGTGCGCGGTCTTCGAAATGGAGCGGACGATTACCTGACAAAGCCCTTCGTCATGGAAGAATTGCTGGCACGTATTGTTTCTCTGATCCGGCGCTACACAAGATTTAATCCCAACGGGAGCGACGCAAAAACGCTTTCCTATGACGGCCTTATGATCGATCTCGATGCCCGATCCGTCACGACAGAAAATGGGACCTTTGAGCTCCTCCCCAAGGAATTTGATGTGCTGCTGCATTGTGCGAAAAATCAGGGACGGATTTTGACAAAGCGACAAATCTATGAGGAAGTATGGGGCGAAGCGTATGTTTATGGAGACAGCAATATCATGGCCGTTATCAGCCGCCTTCGGAAAAAGCTGGAGGCCGATCCCAAAAATCCGAAGTACATACAAACGGTAAAGGGTGTCGGCTACCGCTTCAACAAGGAGGTGTGATCTTTGCATGGAAGTTTTAATCATCCTTCTCCTGGGCGTCAGCACGATTGTCACGGTATCCGCCGCTCTCATTCTGCACAGGGAACGGAGGCAGATCAAAGAGCTTTCCGAAGCTCTGTCGGACGTGAGAAGCGGGAACGGAAACCGCCGTGTCCTTGCCGATCCCAGTCAGCTCCTCGCCCCGCTTTTCTATGAGATCAATGATATTATCCGCTCCTATGAGGATCGGATTTCGGCCTTTCAGCAGGCAGAGGAAGCGAATAAACAGCTTATGACGAGCCTTTCCCATGATCTGCGGACACCCCTTACGACGCTGATCGGGTATCTGGACGCAGTGCATAAGGGCATTGTTTCCGGGGCGGAGCGGGAGGAGTACATTGAGACGTCCCGGCGGAAAGCCTATGAGCTGAAAGACTATATTGATGTCCTGTTCGACTGGTTTAAGCTCAATTCCGATGAATTTGCCATGGCAATACAACGAACTGAGGCGGCAGAGCTGACCCGGAATATTATGATTGATTGGATCCCTCTCCTGGAGGATCGGGGGATGAAATACTCCATAGAGATACCGGAACAGGAGCTTATCGTCGATCTTGACCCTGAAAGCTATATGCGGATCATCAACAATCTGCTGCAAAATGTCATCACACACAGTCAGGCAGATACCGTGACGGTCCTTCTGGAAAAGCAGGAGGGCAGCATGCGGCTTTCCGTAGCGGACAACGGTGTCGGAATCGGGAAGGAAGATCTGAAGCAGGTTTTTTCCCGCCTCTATAAGTGCGACAAGAGCCGGAGTGAAAAAGGCAGCGGGCTCGGCCTGTCGATTGCGTATCAATTAGCGGAAAAGATGGGCGGAAAGCTCGCCGCCAAAAGCAGCCTCGGGAAAGGCGCGGCATTCCTCTTGACCCTGCCTCTTGCAGAATAAGAAAGACGTCATGCTCAGCCGGTCATGTGGCCGGCTGATTTTAAAATTGCAAGCTTAATGCAAGCTTGGCGCAAGTTTAATGCAAGCTTGGCCTGCTACAATGAGAAAAACACGAAAACGGAGAGCTTCTTTATGAATGAATTTATTATCGAAACCAGGCATCTGACGAAACAGTACGGCACGCAAAAAAGCGTAGCCGATTTGAATATTCACGTGCGTAAAGGCCGGATTTACGGCCTTTTGGGAAGAAACGGTGCGGGAAAGACGACGACGATGAAGATGCTCCTCAGCCTGGCCGATCCCACGGAGGGGGAGGTTTTTCTGTGGGGAAGGCCGCTGCATGGGAACGAAAAAAAGCTGCTGCCCCGTATTGGCAGTATGATCGAGTCCCCCGGCTTTTATCCTAATCTGACCGGAACGGAGAATCTCCGCATCTTTGCAGCGCTTCGGGGTGTCCCCAATACCCATGCTGTTCAGGACGCACTTGAGCTGGTCGGCCTGCCGTATAAGGACAAAAAGCTCTTTTCTCAGTATTCCCTCGGCATGAAACAGCGCCTTGCGATTGCGCTGGTCGTCATGCACGATCCGGAGCTTTTAATACTGGATGAACCGATCAACGGACTTGACCCCATCGGGATCGCGGAAGTGCGGGCATTTCTCCGGGAGCTCTGTGACAGAAAAGGAAAAACGATTCTCCTGTCCAGCCATATCCTTTCGGAGATCGCCCTGCTTTCGGATGATATAGGGATCATCGACCAGGGCGTACTGCTGGAGGAAGAGAGCTTTTCGGAATTGGAGAAAAAAAGTAAGCGCCATATTCATTTCATTGTATCGAACACGGCGCAGGCGGCAAGGATCCTGGAAAGTAGATTCCATGAGACACACTTTACCGTACAGGACGATCACAGCATCCTACTCTACAATCTTGATCTATCCGTGGGGAAGATCGTTGCCGCTTACGTCGCTGATGGACTGGAGGTATCGGAAGCTCATACCTGCGAAGAAACGCTGGAGGATTACTTCAAGCGGGTGACGGGAGGTGAAGGAATTGCTTAAACTGATATATTGTGAATTTCAAAAACTAAAAAGAAGGAGATTTATTGCCATGAGCATGGGCGCGGCATTTCTTTTTCCAATCCCTATTTTATTTCTTGCCATTAGACAAGCACAGCCATTTTACATGCTTTTTAGAATGGTATTTATATTTGGAGAGATCTTGTTTTTACCCTGCGTGCTTGGCATCCTCTCATCGATGATTTTTTTGCCGGAGACGGAAAATAATGTTTTAAAAAATTTACTCACGATTCCGGTGAGCAAAGCGAAGATATTTCTCTCAAAGTGTATTACCCTTATGATCTTATCCATCATTTATTGCTTGCTGGAGCTCAGCATAAGCATTGCCGCTTCGTGTTTTGTCGGAGGAGGGATGCCGCTCACGTCGTTTCTATGCTTCAGTATATTGAGCGGTATTTTCATGTTTGCCGCTTCTTTACCGATTATAATATTTGTTGCGGCATTTGGCGAAAATTTTACGATATCGAATATTGTGTCTTTTATCTATAGTGTCGCCTGCTTTTCTTTGGTCTATCTTTGCCTGGGACAGGGGGGAGAAGCTCTCCTCAAAAGCAGGGCAGCGGTACTTCCGGTAGTCACTGTGTTTAAATGGTATTTGGGATATTTCCCATTGGAATCGCGATTGGAAAAGTATCTGCCGTATCTAATCTCAAACGCCGGCATCATGACCTACATGCTTTCTTTTTCACTGATTCTGCTTTCACTGGGGGCGGTTATTTATCAAAAGAAGGAGGTATAGGAAGCTATGTTAAGGCTTACAGTATGTGAATTAAGGAAGCTTAAGAAGAGCAATATTTTATGGATTATAATTGCAGGAGCCTTCTTTTCTGCGTTTGTGACCTTTGTGCAGTTCGTAATGGCACAAAATATTGATCCTCAGGCCAGTACCTTTGAAGACTTTTATTTGGCCGCTATATGGAATAACTTCTGTGTGGCCTTTCCCTTTGTAATCACCATTATGGGAGGAATGATTTTTAATCAGGAATACAGCAGTGGGACATTGAAATCGATTCTCACGATTCCGATTTCAATCCAAAGACTGTATTTTGCCAAAATATTTGTCATAGGCATTTTAGTTCTCGCTTTATCGGCAATAAACCATGTGTTTTTAATTATAGGATCCATTCTACTGCAGCTTCAGGGAATCCGTGGCTTTCACCTTTTAAAATCCTTTTTGCAGATTTTTGGTATCGCTGTATTTATTTTTATAGCCGTTCTGCCGCTTATTATCTGGGGATTCAGAAAAGTCAACGGATACTATCCTATGCTCGTTGTCGCTTTTATGTACGGATTTTTTGGAAGCCTTCTTATCCCAAAGGGATTCGGAGATTTCTATCCCATCACTGCCGGTTTGAGAATTGTGAAATATGCTGTTCTTCCGAAAGGGAGCAGCTCCGCGGCATTTATAACTGTGGCAATTATGATATTTATTTCCATATCTATCATATGCTTCGTGCCTTATTCTTATGAGAAAGCATCGCAAAGCAGTAAGAAAGTCAATGTCAAAAAACGGCATAGCTGATCTTGACATCGGCAGAGCAGAGCCTGGATCCTGCATAACCCGAGTCTTACAGGCCCTGATACTAAGCAGCCCGGGCAAGCTGTATCTTTTTTCATGGACGGCCGCTCTTGTCCTTCTCGCCGCGGCGGCGCAGGGCGTATTTCGGCGCACAAGCGCCAGAAAGCTCAAAGCCAAAAGCCCTGCGGATCGCTGCCTTCCACTGACAAAAATGTCGAACTGCTGCGTATCAGAGCAGTTTCTCTGCCCACTCCTTCTCCTTAAAACCGGTCAGGACAAAGTCATCGCCGACCACAAGCGGTCTTTTCACCAGCATTCCATTAGTCGCAAGCAGTGCCAGCTGCTCATCCTCGCTCATGTCCGGGAGCTTTTGGGACAGCTCCATCCCCCGGTAAGGGATCCCGCTGGTATTGAAGAAGCGCTTTAATGGAAGGCCGCTCATGGAATAATACTTCCGAAGCGTCTCCTCATCCGGATGGTCCGTCTTGATATCCATCGCTTCGTATGCGATCCCCTTATCATCCAACCACTTCAGAGCTTTTTTGCAGGTGCTGCATCTATTGTAACAGTAAAGCTTCAGCATGTTGAATTCCTTTCTATTTCCCTCTCACCATTCCTGTGGAATGGTCCAGTGTCCGTCCGCTCCGACTTCCGCCGTGTATACCGCGCAGTTTCCGATATACTTGGACCAATAGCTTCCGCCCGATGTCGGCGTCAGATATTCCAAAGCGCCCTTCATGGCGATAGCATGCGTGGAAAGCAGGATATTCTGCGAAACTGCTTCCTCCCGGATCTCTTCCAGGAAGGTGCCCAGGCGAGCGACAACGGCAGAGAGAGCTTCCATCCCCTCCGGTGTCGAAATATGGACAAAGTCCTGGAAGAATGCCATGACCTCCGGTGCCGGCTGTGCCAGATCCATTCCTTCATACGGTCCATAGTCCATCTCGATCAGCCGCCCTTCGATCATCGAGGAAGCGCCTTCTGCGATGATTTCTGCCGTCTGCACTGCCCGGATCAGCGGACTGGTATAGACCTTATCAAACTGTATCCCCAAGGAACGGAAACGGTCCCGGACATCTTCTGCCTGCCGGATGCCGACTTCATTTAACGGCACATCGCTGCGGCCCTGCAGGACATTGGCCTTATTCTTTTCCGTCTGTCCGTGGCGGACGATATAGATCATAAGCTCTTCCCCGGTTCGCAGGCATCCTTCTCATATTGTGCCGCATTGCACCGATGAGTAAATTGCTGCGAAAAATATAGATGCCGTAAGTATACTCCCCTGCATTGGGAAGATCCTAATTCAATATTTTTTCCATATTAGAGTAAAACAGAGGCAAATCCAGATTTTTTTGTTTTCCAGCTTCATAGACACTCTTACATCCATACATAATGTCATTTACATCATTATGCAGCGTCATTATCCTACTTGTAAGTTCGTTCCTTGTGAACATTCGTTTCATTATCATGCCTGCAATAGCAGCGGGTATCCTGTAAGGAAGAAGTTCATTTTTATATAATCTCAAATTTACTCCTCTGGCCTTTACCACTGTAACGGTCTCTCTGATCGTTTTCACTGCTATAGACAAAGCATGAGAATCGCTCATAAGATCAATCGCAAGCTGTTTCGGATTATCAATTTTTCCTGCTCTCGCGGCAGAGGAAGTGACAGCTGCATTTATTGCCATGTGAATCCATATCCACTCTAACATATCATGGGGAACTTCTGTTTTCAGGTCTGCGGACTCAATCAGTTCTATCAAAGAGCCGTAATTTGGAATAATTGATTTTTTCTCGCTTTCAAGCATAATATGATCAAACAGGACAGAATTCAATCCTTGCTGTGTCATACATCCGCCAGCCGTGGGAAATCCTATAATGTATTTAAAATTTCCGACCATTTCTTCGATTTCTTCGCGATCATTCCAAAGGTTGCAGAATAATATCAAGCTCCCTGTAATATTATTCTGTGAAAGTGCGGCTATCGCATCTTTTATCTTCCCACTTGCAACACTTAAAAGAATAAAGTCATAACATGTACCCGGCTTTGCAAGATTTACTGTGTATCTATCTGCTTTTTCTTTTCCCTTTTTATCATAGCGCCCATCTAATATCGTTATGTTCAGCCTTGATGGAAGATTTTGTCTTTTATTTTCTCTAACTAAATGTTCCGTCTGATGTCCTGCTTTTTGGAATGCATATCCATAAGTTGTCCCTATGACACCTAAGCCTAAAATACATATTTTCATTTATATCCCGGGGGTGCGGACATTTTTAAGCGCCCCACAACTCCTTTCTCTACTGTAGAAGGATGATCCCTCCAGGTAATGACTTGATCCGATCGAAACGACTGCCTGTTCAGGGTCGATACCTTCTTCCATACGCTCTCGTCCGTCTTGGGAAAGCCAGAGTTTGAACGCTTCCGTTTCCACCGGTACTTTACGCTTTTTGCCTGCTGCGCCCGTCATTTCTTCAAAAAGCCGGATGTCGTCCATGCGCTTTACCCTCCATAGGGTATACATTTTAAATGATATTGTCAATCTCACTTGACTCATCTTCTGCACGGAACTTTTATGCAGCCTATCATACAGCAGGATGCCACCTTTCAACGTAAACTACTCTTGATATTTCTGTCCGGCTGCTGTACATATCTTTTCAGCACTTCCATTGCAAGCTCAAATCTTATTTTGTTACGATGATAGATAACATCACAAACCGTTTTCTCTTTATCATAAATGCGAAAGGAATTACTGCCTTCTTTTAAGTCCACAATACTTATGCTATACCGCGGCTCCATCATTCGGTAGAATTTCATTGCCGGCCAAACCTGCGATTCCGGGATCCTGACATTTCTTGGTATCGCCACCTCAATCTGATTCGGGCGCTCGCTTATCGGCGACAAAAACAATCCAAACACTGGGATATCCCAGCAGAAAAATACTTGATCAATGGGAGAAAATCGGTGATGGGAAGGAGCGAAGAGGCCATCCGGACGCATGTGCCAGCAATCTATTGAAGAGAAGAAAAATGCAGTAAAACATTGCTTTGAAAGGGGAGAATCGGTAAAATCAGTATCAAAAGAACTGGGATGCAGCACCACGAGCCTTTATCCGTGGAGGGACAAATATCTCAGAAGAGGTACAGTTTCACTGATGAAAAAAAAGAAGCAGGATACCAGGCATCACTCGGGATTGTCGCTTAGACGGTCCAAGAAAACACCCGCCCCCCATATTATTAACAGAGAGGACTTAGAATGGTTACGCCAGAAAGCTTAGCAGACCTTTTGAAGTATGGAGAACACCTGACACTCGAATGCAAAAAAGCCGAGAGCACACTTCCCAATGCTGTTTGGGAAACGTATTCTGCATTTGCGAATACAGTTGGTGGAACGATACTTTTTGGCATTGAGGAACATCGAAAAGAAAGGGATCCAGCTAAAAGATTCTCAGTTGTAAATATTGAGAATCTACAAGCAAGATTGAAAGAGTTTTGGGATACAGTCAATAACAGTACGAAAGTAAATATCAATATTTTGCGCGATGCAGATGTGGGCACTTGCGTGATCGATGGAAAGACCATTATCTGGATAGAGGTTCCGCAGGCAGATTATACACAAAAGCCTGTCTACATAAACGGAAATCCTATAAGCGGAACCTATAAGCGGAACCATGAGGGGGATTATCACTGTAAAGAAGCGGAAATTAGGGCTATGTTTCGTGATTCCAGTGATGATGGAATTGATGGTGGCCTACTGGATGGCTATACCATGGATGATATTGACCCGGAAACATTACGCGCATATCGTATCAGATTTACCACGTGGAACCCGGATCATATCTGGAATAAAGATGATGATAAAACCTTCTTAAAGAATTTAGGAGGATATGTCGTTGACAGGCGAACGGGAGCCGAAGGTCTTACTCCTGCTGGGCTTTTGATGTTTGGTAAAGGTCTCCCTATACGGGAGCGCTTCGACAATATCCGCATGGATTATTTTGATAGAACCGAAATCATGGGAGGCTCCCGATGGAGTGATCGCCTTACATATGATGGGACCTGGGAAAATAATTTGTGTAATTTTTTATGGATGGTTGCTCCGAAACTCACACGGGATATTAAGAAACCGTTTAGACTGGAAGGAATGACTCGCATTGATGATACGCCAGTGCACAAAGCGATTCGCGAAGGAATGATCAATATGCTGATCCACTCCGACTATATGATAACCGGTGTCCTAAAAGTAGAAAAAGAAGCACGTGGATTCTCATTCTCCAACCCAGGAAGTCTGAAACTGCCGATTCGCAGGATCTATGAAGGCGGTAACTCTAAGGCGCGCAACCCAAGAATACAAACCATGCTTCGTATGATTGGGTACGGTGATAATGCAGGTTCCGGATTCCCAACGATATTGGATGCCTGGCGCGGTGAAAAGTGGAGAGAGCCGGATTTATATGATGACCCAGAGTTGCAGCAGGTCGAGCTGAAACTATATACGATTGCGTTGATGCCTGAAGAATGTACAGAGTATCTTGTTAATTTGTTAGGAGAGCATACATATAAGCGCTTATCCTCGGAAGAACAGATTATCCTGGGAACTGCATACCTGGAGGGCTCCGTTTCAAATATGCGTCTACAGCAGATGTTTGATCTTCATCCCACAGATATTGGCAGGATCTTAGGTGGACTGGTCGATAAAGAAATGCTCGTTTCTGACTGGAAAGGGCGATGGACTACCTATACGATTAACAAAGAGTACAAACACAAATGTGATCAACTTGATATGGCAGACGTTGATGTCGTAGAGATCCCTTTTAAAAATGAGGCAGATAGACTTATATACAATTATATTCGTGAAAATGGGCTGATAACGACAGCGCAGGTTTTAACTATCACTAAAATAGGAACTCAACAAGGCGCCTCGGTTGCACTTAACCGTCTCATAAAAAGAGGACTTGTTAAAAAGACCGGTGTTAGTCATAGAACACACTATGTCCTTGCTGAAAAATAGTGAGGATTTGCCGCTTATACAACTGTTCCCTCAACTGGATTTGATCTTTAGTTGAGGGAATAGTTGAGGGAGTCGTTGATCGACAATAAATAGTTGAGGGAAAACAGCTATGGATAAAAAGTTTATGGTACCGTCAAGATTCAAGATTTATGCGCAAATTAGTTTGCATCCTCTGATTAAATGAAGTCAGCCTGCAACGGAGGCGTTTTCTTCATTCCCCTCCAGGTGCATCATATTCATATATTTCTTAATTCCCCCACTGGGTTCCCGCAACATAACGAAGCCAGGCACAAACCAGCATTAACGCTGAGCTTCCATCCGGAAATGTGCCTACGACACGGGTTCTTCGCCAAATCTCACGATTCAGACGCTCAATCGTATTATTGGTACAAATCTTCATCCAATGCTCGCTGGGAAAATCGTAGTAGGTCAGAGTCTCGTCGATGCTCTCCGAAACCTTCCTGGCGGTTTCTTTCAGCTTCATCCCCTGAAGCTCGGCTACTATGGCTGCGGCCTTTTCTCGCGCAGCCTTTTTACTCTCTTGTGCATGAATTGCTTTCAGCATCTTTGCCACAAGTTTTCCCTTGGATCTCGGGACGACTGAGAAAACGTTACGATAAAAATAGACCGTACAGCGCTGATACCTGGCCTCAGAAAACACTTCTCCTACGGCTTCCAGCATTCCAAGACATTTGTCTCCTACAATGAATTTTACGCCACTGAAACCTCTTTCGCAAAGCCACCGAAAGAAGTTGACCCAACTGGATTTATCTTCCTTCATTCCCTCAGCAGCACCAATGACTTCACGAAAACCATCTTGATTGACTGCAAGCGCAACCAGGATTGTCACATTTTCGTATTCATCTCCCCAGTTGCGACGAAGATAGATCCCATCTACGTAGACGTAAGAGTATTCTTTCCCTGTCAAAGGGCGGCTTCTCCATACTTCAATGCGGGCATAGGCCTTCTGATTCCGTCCGCTGATAGTTCCCGGAGAGACCTTAGTTCCCCAGAGTGCCTCTGTGATATTCTCAACCCGACGGACAGACACACCTGCTATGCCTTATTATGTCGGAGACTCAGCGCTGCTGGGCTCAGCCAAGGACAGGTGCATTGACGAATTCCTGAGATATAACATTTATGAGGGGGATCTGTACGATGCCGTCTAAAAAAAAGATAACAAGAGCAAACGCCATGGGCTTGAGATCCGGACTGTCTCCGGGATCTACCTGATCGCCATGAAAATGATTGCGCACCGCGACTACCGAAATGACATTTCAGATGCAATCGGCATTATGATTGAAGAGGCAGAAAACGGGCATAGCATTACGTATGAGGAAATGGAAGGTGCATATCATAAGCTTTATCATAAGCTGCCAGAATCCCTGGTTCAGGTTCAGTTTCGTGAGCTGTGTTCAAAAAGTACCGATGAACTGAAAGCACTTTTCAATCATCAAAGAGCGTCTGAATCCACCGTAGGAGACCAATTGATTACCCACATCGAAGACGGTGTCCCTGTCAATACAAAAAACGTTACAGATGTTGCGGCCCGAATACGGGAGAAAATGAACCGAAAATAACCCACTCGTTGTTTCGGCCCAGCTGCATGCCGC
Source organism: Oribacterium sp. oral taxon 078 str. F0262 (assembly GCF_000160135.1). GTDB lineage: Bacteria > Bacillota > Clostridia > Lachnospirales > Lachnospiraceae > Oribacterium. The sequence continues at coordinate 764,872 of NZ_GG729933.1, read as the reverse complement.
GGGAAAGGATAGCGAAAATCGTTCGCTTAGAAAAAAGGCCCCCTTGATTAGAAAAGCTGCAAAGCAGAAGACTCAGGCTTAGATGAAAGCTCTCGTTTTCAGAGCCCTTCAGATCTCTTGGAATAAAAAAGCGGAGGCCGTTTTTCTAACTGCCAACGGCTTCCGCGGTACATTCTGGCGTCCACGAGAGGATTTGAACCTCCGACCTACCGCTTAGGAGGCGGTCGCTCTATCCAGCTGAGCTACGCGGACAAATCTGAAATCAGCTTGTATAGCTTAACATATCGGCGCTGGGAAATCAATATATGATTCCGATGCCAAAAAATCCCCATAAATCCCAGTTAATTGCTATTCGAAGTTCCACCTGGAAATCTGAAGGGTGGAAGTTTAATTCTTATTCAGCAGCCAGTCTGCCAGGTTGTATATCTTAATACCCTCATAATCGCAGGTCTCATGACGGGTATTCGCCAGGATCAGCTTCGGGTAAGCATCCTTAATTTTCAAAAGCGGATCGTACTCGCGCTCAAAAATCTCCGGTCTGGAGATATCATCACTGACTTGAATATATATTTTCTCGTCACCACGCACAGCTACAAAGTCGACTTCCTTCTGGTAAAGTTTCCCGATATAGACCTCATATCCGCGCCTCATCAGCTCGATGCAGACGTTATTCTCATACATCCGTCCGTAATCCAGATTCCTTCTGCTCAGCCTCGCAAAGCGGACCCCCGTATCGCTGAGATAATACTTTACGGAAGTCTTCAGATATTTCTTTCCCCGGATATCATATCGACGGACACCATAAAACACATAGGCATCGCAGAGATATTTGATGTAGTTGCCGACGGTCTTATGATTTGTGGTGACCACATTGGCAGACAGCGTATCGCTGATGTTATTGGGAGAGGTCAGGTTGGAGACATTATCCATCATGAACTCCGCCAGATGCTCCAGTGTCGTAGTATCCGGTAAATGATATTTTGTTACCAGATCACGATTTATGATCGTATCGTAGACATCCCGGATATAGTTTGTCCGGTCCCGGTCAGTACGGTATTCATAAGAGCCCGCCAGGCCGCCCTTAATCACATACTCATCAAAAAGCTTTGCGGTATTTTTCTCATCTGCATAGTATCGGCAGAACTCGGAAAAGCTGAACGGGAAGACATGAATCTCGATATATCTTCCCGTAAATAGCGTGGTCAGATCGGAACTGAGCAGAAAAGCATTTGATCCTGTGATATAGAGATCATATTTACGTGAGGTATGCAGGCTGTTGACAGCCAACTCAAACCCCTCACAAAGCTGCACCTCGTCCACGAAAACATAATTCTTTTTGTCGGAAACATAATGGCTTTCGAGCTTCCTTTTTTGTGCCTACCGTTACGAGTTCTATAGCTATGAGCAGCCAGACATACTTTTCGAGGCGTTTTCCGCGTATCGACCAGTCGGTCTCTTCAAAGGTGAAGTCAAAGGTGAAGTGCTCATAAAAGCGCTTAAAACCAAGGATTTCTACGAGTTCTGTTTTTGCAGCGACACTATCGTCTCTATGCATAGAGGAAGGCAGAATACGTCATCCTGCCTTCCTAGAAGCTGGCATGTCCGCCGATCAGCTTATAGGCATTTTTGATCTGATCTTTTCCGGTCATAATAATCTCACAGCGTCAGATCAATCAGTCGATTTCCGAGATGAGCTGAAGCACGTTTTCGCGGTCCAGCTCGGCATCGCCTAGATCAATGGCATAGCTGTAGCCGCCCTTTGTCCAGCTCGCGGCAAAAATCCTCTGCCCATCTCCCCGGAGACGGATCTTTACTCCTCCCTGCTCGACTTCCTCATCCAGCGTATAGGTATTATAGTCGCCGCTGAGGTCTCCTTCTCCCGGGCCCTTCCGGACGCGAAGTCCCTCCTCTCCCGCATCATTTTGATAGAGGACCTGGATCATCTCCCCTTCCATGACGGAAATGCTCTGTCTCCCATAATCTCCAACCTTTTCCGCCGTCTTTAGAGAAAAGCCGGCCAGCTCCTCCGCCTCTTCGAGACTTCCCACCTCGATAAACGGGTTCGGAAGCCGCGTACTTTCATCACCCGCGGCCTCCTTTTTCTCCCCGGCCATATTTCCCTCCGTCGCTTCCTTCCTCTCTCCGGATACTGCTCCTCCGCTCTTTCTCGCATCCAAAGCTCCCGGCTTCACTCTCTGAAAGCTTCGGATTCCAAAAAAGGCGAGAAGACAGGCCGCAGCGACAGCGACTCCTCCGTAAACTCTCCGGCTCCTATGGATCCGGCTCCTGTCTTCTTCCGGCAGCTTCTCCCCGGATATTCCGTCTTTTCTTTCCTCTTCTCCTTTTTCCTCTTCTCCCTTTTCCTGCTTTCCTTTCCCATCGCCCTCCCGCAGGAGGCTTTCTGGCAGGGCCTCCTCGATATAGCGATCCTCGACTTCGCCGATCTCCTTCAGAAATTTCTCTGCCTTCATAGGAAAAAGCCCTCCTCCATCAAATGCTTCTTCAGTCTTCCGCGGGCCCGCAAAAGACTCATCTTTACCCCGCTCTCTGTCAGAGCATACTCTCCGGCGAGCTCCTTTATGGATCTGAGATACCAGTATCTCCCGACAAAAAGCTTTCGGCTCTCCTCCTTTTCCGACTCCAGAAAGCGGTTCAGACAGGCCGTAAGACTGAGTCTTTCCGGGAGCTCGTCCGGGTTTCCGATGGAGGAAGCAAGATCGGAGATCTCTTCCAGCACCACCGTGATTTCACCGCCGCCCCTCTTTTCCGCTCTGGCCTTCTCCCAGCGGTTGAGAGCGAGATTTCTTGTGATTTTTCCGAGAAAGCTCCGGAGCACGGAGGGGCGGTGCGGAGGGATGCTGTTCCAGCATCGAAGCCAGGTGTCATTCACACATTCCTCGGAGTCCTCCCGGCTGAAGAGGATATTTCTCGCGATGGCATGGCAATAGCTCCCGTATTTCCCGGCACTCTCCGAGATCGCGCTCTCCTCCCTCTGCCAGTATAGATCTACAATCTGTTCATCTGTCATTTGAACTCCTTTCACCGGAATACACCGGACGAAGGCGGGATGCGTCACAAAGCCCAAAAATCGGCATCTTACAGGAATGTCGCAAAGATAAGAGGAAATCCGAGGCTGAAGCGAAAGCTTCATTTCCACTCTGAAAAACCGGTGAAGAGGAGGGCGGGAAGGGCGGTGCGGGAAGGCTGGACTTTTCATGGAGGAATCATTAAAATAGATCGAATAATATTCGATGGGTTCCCGATCGATTCGATATCAAAAGATGATTCCTCTTTCGGCCAGACTGTCTTCTCCGGGGGCCTCCCGCTCCGATTTCTCGGCTACGATGCCGAAGGCCCCGGAGTTTCGATATGAAATACCGAAGGAGAGCTTATGACGGAGGATACATGAGTCAGAACTTCCCATTGCTTCTCACCGCTGTTCCGCTGCTTTTTTCGGCTATGCTCTTTTCCTTTCGGATGATCCGGGAGCCCAGGAGCCTCTGGAGCGGCGCTTTCTTTCTCTTCTTCTTGATGAGTCTCGGCCTTTTTCTCTCCCTGCTCATCTTTCGTTTTTCCCCGCAGATTCAGAATCGGCCCCTGATTCTGATTCCGCTCGTACTGATCCTTGGCGTCCTCTCCGTCTTCATCCTCCTCTTCCCCTTCCTCCTGATCCTTGTCTTCTTTGTCCAGGGGATCCGAATCCTGCGAAGGGAGGGCCTCCGTCCGAGGAACCTTCTCTCCCTCCTCTTCTCTCTCCTCCTGATCGTCTACATCTTCCTTTGGCCCCTGAATGGATACCTGCTCCCTTCCTTTCAAAAGCATGCCCTGCTCCGCAGCATCGGGAATGCATGCTTTGGGACTCTCAGCTTTAGCGCGGCCTATCTTCTCTTTCTAATGGCGATGTACTGTCTCTCCGCTCTCCTGAATCTTTTCCATCCGAGGAAACGCCGGGACCTGGACTATATCGTCGTCCTCGGCGCGGGGATCCGCGGGGAAGCCGTGACTCCGCTTCTTGCCTCCCGGATCGAACGCGGCATCCGTCTCCTCTATGAAAACCCGCGCGCGCTCCTCATCCTGTCCGGCGGGCAGGGAGAGGGGGAGGACATTCCGGAGGGGGAGGCAATGAGACGCTATGCGCTCTCCCAGGGCGTCGATCCCGGGCGGATCCTAACGGAGGAGAAGTCCCTGAACACCAGGCAGAATCTCCTTTTCTCCCGGGCACTCATGGGGGGAGAGAAGCCGAAAATCGCGGTCGTAACGACCTCTTATCATGTCTTCCGCGCGCTGCTCCTCGCGAGAAAATGTCATATCCCCTGTAAGGGCTACGGCGCGAGGACCAAGTGGTACTTCACACTGAACGCTCTGATCCGGGAGTTTCTCGCTTATCTAAGCCTGAGCAGGAAGCTGCACCGAAAGCTGATCCTGGCTGCTCTTTTCCTCAATATCCTGGTCAATGCCGCGATATATCTCTTCCGAAGTCCGCTTTTTCTGGAGTTTGTCAGAAGTCTTCGCGCCTGAAGCGCCAAATCATGATAAAGAGCCCGCATTTTCGGAGCTTAGTCCCTATCATCCCCTAAAATCCAACGAAAGAGGGCGAATCTTCCCTATCGCTTTTCTATCGCTTTCTATCGCTTTCTATCGCTTCATTTCCTTCTCTCCGCGGAGCTCCCGCATAATGCTCCTTGTGATAAAGAAGGAAATGACAGCGGAGAGGAGGTCACTCAGAGGCTGTGAGATGAGGATTCCGAGGAGACCAAAAAGCGGAGGCAGGAGAAGAAGGAAGGGGAGAAGACAGATTCCCTGCCGAAGAAGCGCGATAACGGTCGCGCGCGCATTATAGCCGGTCGTCTGCGAGAACATGTTCGCCATCGTGATCTGCGCCGCAAGCGGGGTAGAGAGCGCCATCAGCCTGAGTCCCAGGCTCCCGATCCGTATCACCTCCGCATCCTCTCTCCGGAAAGCCGAGAGAATGGGCCGCGCAAAGAGGAAGGCCGCAGCGCTGAATACGAGGAGAATGCAAAAGCAGACCTTAAGGCTGAAATCATAGGCGTCTTCCACTCTGCGATAATTCTTTGCGCCGTAGTTAAAGCCGCAGACCGGCTGAAAGCCCTGGCCGAAGCCGATAATAGCGGAATTCATAAAGACAACGATCCGCATGACGATCGCGATCGCCGCAATCGCCGCATCTCCGTATGGCTTCGCCGAAAAGTTGAGGACGATCGTGGATACTCCCGCGATCCCCTGCCTCGCGAGGCTGGGTATGCCGAAGCGAAGAATCGTCCGGTAGCGCGAAAGGCTCGGTTTAAAATTCTTAAGGCGGATCGAAATGCAGACCGGCATGAAATTGCACTGCCCGCTCAGAATGAGGAAGGCGATGAACTGGCTGAGCGCCGTCGCGATTGCCGCTCCGGAAATCCCAAGATGAAAGCGGTAGATAAAGAGCGGATCTAAAAGCATGTTCAGGATGCCTCCGCTCGAGATCCCGATCATGGAATAAAAGGCATTTCCCTGAAAACGGAGCATATTGTTCATCCCGAGGGAGCACATGAGAAAGGGGGTCCCGATGAGGATGTAGCGCGCATAGGCCATCGCATAGGGGGCGATCGTCTCCGTGGAACCGAGCAGGAAGACGAGCGGGCGAAGAAAGAGGAGCCCAAGGACGCAGAGCGCTCCCCCGGTCAGAAGCTCCGTGAAGTATCCGATCGCCGTATACCTCTCGGCCTCCTCCTCATCCTTCCTCCCCAGACGGCGGGAGATCTCATTGCCGCAGCCCATGCCGATCATAAAGGCGATGGACTGGACGATGGCCTGCATGGAAAAGATGATTCCCACCGCGGCGGAGGCCGAGGTGTCGATCCGGGAGACGAAAAAGGTATCCGCCATATTATAGAGCGCAGTGATCAGCATGGAAATAATGGAGGGCACAGCGAGGCGCGGAATCAGCGTCGAAAGCGGCTCCTCCATCATCTGCCGATACCTCGCCTCCTGGCTGTCAACCGCTTCCCTCATCGCTTTTCCCCCCTTCCGGCTCCCCTCGGGAAAACGCAGCGGCCTGATTCCTCAGGCCGCTGCCGCTGTCAAGATGTCCGATATCTTCTATGCGTCGGACCTCGAAAATCCGTTCTTCATCAGGCAGCTGACCTCATAGAGAACCTTTCCGAGGACGTCCGTGGTCTTTTCCTTTGTCATCCCCGCGATTTTTTCATTCGCCTCCTCCAAAAGCTTCACGGCCGCCTCTCCGGAGAGCCCCTCTGCGCGGAGCTTTTCATCGTATTCCCGGAGAACACGATAGCCCGCCACAGCCACTGCGGACTGATAGCGCTCGATATGAGAGCTGCAGTGGTTAAACTGCGAGTCTGCGAGCGCTCCGATCAGGCGGTTCGCCCAGTAGAAATTCTCCGTCGTCACCTCTCCCGCCGTATTGGAAAAGTATTCCGGCGCCCGGTCCACATTGGCATAGAGCGGCACGAAAGCATTAAACACATTGGAGCCGAAGGCGATCCATTCGATCGCCTGAATCTCCCGGGGAAGGTCCGGGCGAAGCTGCGTAAGACTCAGGAAGCTGTTTCTGTTGATGCCGATCGGACGGAATTTCCCCCGTTCCGAGGCATCTCCGTATCTTCCGTAGCAGTCATAGGGCGTGCCCTGGAAGTGGGAGGAAAGCAGATATTTGACGTCCTCCACCGTGAGCTTTTTCTCCGGCACCATGGACCAGGGGATGTCATCGGAATCCGGCCGGTAGTCCGCGTCCTCCCCATCCCATACAAAGCTGTTCGGGTTTAAGCAGCGCTCTATGAACCAGGCCCTCGGCGTATTGTAGACGTGATCCGCATCGGAATGGCTTCCGAAGGCATCCCGGGGGTTAAATCCCTCCTCAAAGGAAAGCTTCAGATGATTTTCCCGGATGAATTCCCGAAGATCCGCGGAGCAGAGATGGTTCTTCTTCTCTCCGAATGCATCCTCCAGATCAAAGTTGTCGATGCCGAGCTGATTGGGCATCACCACATAGGCCTCATCCGGCACTCTCTTCGCGATCCAGTGATGCCCCCCTATCGTCTCAAGCCACCAGATCTCATGGACATCGGAAAAGGCGATCCCGTTCATCTCATAGGTTCCGTATTGCTCGAGGAGCTTTCCGAGGCGGAGCACCCCCTCCCGGGCGCTGTGAATGTAGGGGAGGGTAATGTAAACCATGTCCTCTTCCCCGATCCCGCCGATCTTCTCCGGCCGATCCACGCCGGCGGGAACATACTCCACCAGCGGGTCCGCGGAGAGCACGCGCTCATTGCTCGTGATCGTCTCCGTCGCCGTCATGGAGACATTTTCAGAATTCACCCCTGCGGCGGCCCAGATCCCATCCTTCAAAAGGCCGTTTGGCATCGCCGTATAGCGGAGGGGGCGCTCCGGAAGCTCAATTTCCACATGGGATAAAACAGAGCGGTAGTGCCTTTCCTGCTCATGCGGCTCTATCACGGTAAACCTTTTTGCTGTGAAAACCCCGGAGCCGGAATCATCGTTTCTCGCAATCATCGTCGAGCCGTCATAGCTCGCTCTTCTGCCGACAAGGATCGTCGTACAAGCCATCCTTCTGCCTCCTTATCTATCGCTTCCCAAAGGGAAGAATCATCACAATGGCCTTATTATAGCACGTTCCCGCCGGACTTTTCCAAATAATTCCAAAGCCTTGAGGCCCGGTCCCCGGACAGCTATACTAAAATGCCAACTCATACGGGCCGAATAAGAATGAAATTCTAAACGTAGCTTTTCGATTTATTCCCTCCGAAGATAGTCCGCAATGCGCTTGATCTCCGATACGACTCGGTCGGCATCCTCCCGGCTCAGCCTTTCATCCAAGCTGAGGCGGAGACTTCCGTAGGCGTCCTCCCGGCTCGCGCCAAGAGCGAGGATCACATGGCTTGGATCCAGGGAGCCGCTCGCGCAGGCCGATCCCGCGCTCGCCGCAATTCCCCTTTGGTCCAGGAGAAGGAGAAGAGGCTCTGCCTCCACTCCCCGGATGCAGACATTGACATTGTTCGGAAGGCGCTCTTCGGGATCCCCATTCAGACAGCAGTCCGGGATCTCCGTCGTGAGTCTTCGGATGAGGTAGTCCCGCATCCTCCGCTCCTTCTCTCCCCTCTCCTTCATCGTCCGAAAGGCTCTCTCCGCGGCAGCCGCAAATCCCGCAATGGCAGCCACATTCTCCGTTCCCGCCCTCCTTCCGCGTTCCTGCTCTCCGCCGTGGAGGTAAGGAGGGAGCTTCACGCCGCGCCGCATATAGAGGAGCCCGACTCCCTTCGGACCGCGGATCTTGTGGGCGCTCGCGGAGAGAAGATCGATGCGGGATTTTCCGAGCGGGAGGGGAAGCTGCCCGAAGGCCTGAACCGCATCCGTATGAAAGAGAATCCCCCTCTCCCCCGCGATTTCCGAGATCTCAGAGATCGGCTCGATCGTCCCGATCTCATTGTTTGCGCTCATGATGCTGATAAGTCCGGTCTCATCCCGTATAGCCTCCAAGACGGCAGCCGGCTCTACCCTCCCCCGCTCATCGACATCCAGATAAGTGACGGAAAATCCCCGCTTTTCGAGATAGGCGCAGCTTCGGAGAACGGCGTGATGCTCGATCTTCGAGCTGATGATATGCCTCTTCCCCGTGGATTCGATCCCGGAAATCAGCGCCCAGTTGTCGGACTCCGTGCCGCCCCCCGTAAAATAGAGCTCCATCGGACTCACGCCCATAAGCTCCGAGAGCTTCCTCCGGCTCTCCTCCACAGCCCCTTTCGCCCTCTGCGCGAAGAGATAGATCGAGGAGGGATTCCCGTAGTCCTCCTCCAGATAGGGGCGCATCGCCTCCCGGGCCTCCTCACAGAGCTCCGTAGTCGCCGCATTGTCGAGATAGATCATCCTGCCGCCTCCTTCCATAGGCTCCGTGTCCTCCGGCCGCCTGCTCCAGGCAGAGAATGCCCTCCTGTCTGGGAATCGGCCGCACAGGCTTCCTTATTCCCCATCATTCTCCATCGGAATGCGAAGAATCCTCCGAAAAGAAAAAGGTGCCGCTCTTTCCGCCCCTTTTCTCAAGAAGGTGAATATTCTCGATGACCATTCGCTTGTCGAGCGCCTTACACATATCATAAATCGTGAGAAGCGCGATGCTGACGCCGCTCAGCGCCTCCATCTCCACCCCGGTCTTTCCCTCGCATCGCACCGTGCAGAGCGCGAGGATGCTGCAGCTCTCAGGCTTTAACTGAAAGCAAAGCTTCGCCTCCGTGAGATTCAGAAGGTGGCACATCGGAATAAGCTCAGAGCAGCGTTTGCAGCCCATGATCCCCGCGACCTGTGAGACAGTGAGCACATCCCCCTTTTTGAGCTTTTTCCCCTCGATGGCATCGAATACCTCCCGGGAAACCCGGATCGTCCCCTCCGCGACAGCGCTTCGCTCCGTCGGGGACTTCCCGGATACATCGACCATGCGGGCATTGCCCCGACTGTCAAAGTGTGTAAGCTCCCTCTCTTCCCTATCCATCCTCATCCATCCTCCCGCATAGCTGATCACAAAATCCTGCCCCCACTCCGTGGAGGCAGTGCTCTCCTGCTGGAAGCATTATATCTCAAAATCCCGGAAAGCCCCAGGAAAAAAACGGATCAGCGGAGAAACAGGATCTTCTCCTCCGCGAGCTTAAGGAAGCGGGGGATCCCCTTTTCGTCAAACTCCTTCCACCTTTCCCTCTGAAGAAAGCAGCTTATAAGCACATCCGAAGAGGCGCCTTCCCCCAAAGGGCGGAAATAATAGTTTCTCTCAAAGGGAAGCTCCGCAATATTCTTAAGCCCGACGGGGATCGCGTTTTTGATGCCGCAGCCCCCTCCCTCTTGCTCCGGGCCTTCCTCCCAGACGGGGAGAAAGTCGTGCGCCCGGTAGCCGATAAAGCGGATATCCTCCGGGATCTCCCGCTCGGTACGGATCATAATCCCCCAGTCCAAAGCCCGGACTGCGTGCTCTCCGCAGCGCTCCGCCCGGGAGAAATTCTTGCACCCCGTGAGCCGGGCCGTGACCTTTCTCCCCGGAGCTTGAAAAAGCTCTCGGGTCCCGCCGTGCTCCTCGATCCTTCCGTTCTCCACGATCAAAAGCTCCGAGCTGAAGCGGTAGATTTCGTCCCGGGAATGAGATACGAGGATCACCATGCCATCGTAATCGGCGAGCTGCTCCGTGAGCTCCGCCTGCATCTGGTCCTTTAAGTAGACATCGAGGGCGGAGAAGGGCTCATCCAAAAGGATCAGCTCCGGCCGGTAGGCCATGATGCGGGCGAGCGCCACCCTCTGCTGCTGCCCTCCGGAGAGCTCCGCCGGATAACGCCGGGAAAGTCCGCCAAGGCGAAAACGGGAGAGCATTTCGGAGACCCTTTCCTCCCTCTCCGCCCGGCTGCCCCGGACCGCGCAGGCAATGTTTCCCGCGACCGTCATCGTCGGAAAAAGGGCATAGTTTTGAAAAAGATAACCCACATTCCGATCCTGAGGGCGGAGATCGATCCCCGCCGCCCCGTCGTAGAAGGTCCTGTCGTTATAGCATATCCTGCCCTCGTCCGGCCGCAGTATCCCGGCGAGCATCCGAAGGCACATGCTCTTTCCGGAGCCGGAGGCGCCGAGGATGCCGAGCCGCCCGGATCGGGCCGTGAATTCCATATCCAGAGAAAATCCGGGGAATTTCCTCCCTGCCTTTACCGAGAGCTCCACTGTCCCTCCCCCTCCTCATCCTCCCCGCCGCGCTTTTTCCCAAAGGACGGGAACAGGGCCTTCCTCCCCTCCATCAGCCTTCCGCTCCCCCTCCTTCTTCCGCTCCGCTCCGCGATCCGGTTCAGGAGGAAAATCGAGAGAAAGGCGATCAGAAGCACGATCCCCACCCAAAGCCCCGCGCTCTCATAATCCTGATCCTGGATCACCATCGCTATCCTCTGGGAGATCGTGGCCGTCTTCCCGGGGATATTCCCCGCAAGCATACTGGTCGCCCCGTACTCTCCGAGCGCCCTCGCGAAGGTCAGGACCGTGCCGGATGCGATGCCCGGCCCCGCCGCGGGGAGGAGAACCTTCCAAAAGATCAGGCGGTCCGGCATACCGAGAGTCTGCGCCGCATAGAGCAGATTTTCATCGATCAGCTCGAAGGCGGCCCGGGCGTTTCGATACATGAGGGGAAAGGAAATAACGGTCGCCGCGATGATGCAGCCGAGCCAGGACTGCACGACCTTGATGCCGAACTGATCGTAGAGAAAAATCCCCAGAGGCCGGCGGCGGCTGAAGAGAAGGAGCAGGAAAAAGCCCGCCACAGTCGGAGGGAGCACCATGGGGAGGGTCAGAATCCCATCCAGAAAGGACCTCCTCCCCCCCGGCATCCTCATGACCTTCCGCGCCGCATAAATACCGAGAAAGAAGGAGAGGATCGTCGCGGCGACCCCTGTCTTTAGAGAAATCCAGAGCGGGCTCCAGTCCAGTGATTTTAGAAATTCCAGCATCTCTTCTCCTCTTTCCGAAAGGGCGCCCGCCCTGTGAAATCCGCTTATTCTCCCGTATTGGTGTCGAAGTAATAGCTCTCGAAGACGGACTTTGCCGCCTCGCTCGTCACAAAGTCGATGAAGTCCTTCGCCGCCTTCTTGTCGGCGTCCGTGGCCTCCTTGTTCTGAACCTGCGCGATCGGATAGATGACCTTTCCCGTGAGCTCATAGGGCACCTTCTCGAGGATTCTCAGCTTATCCTCATAGCCATAGGTGTCGGAATAGTACGTCGTCCCCACCTCGCAGGAGCCCTCGACGACTGCCGCGAGCACCTTGGAGACATTGGACTGCTCCGAGATCTCCACCCCGCCGAGCGCCTCGGAGACCTGCTCCGTCGTGATCTTCGAGACATCCTCCGTCTCCGCTAGGATCTTTAAGGCCATCAGAGCCTGCCTCGTATACTTTCCCGCGGGGACGGAGCCGTCCGCAAGCGCGATGGACTTCGCATCCTTCAGATTCTCAAGCCCCGTGACCTTCGTCTCACTGTCCTTTTGCGTGATGACGCAGAGCTGATTGTTCACGACATTCTTCCTCGTGCCCTCGACGAGAAGCTTATCGTCCTTTTCGAGCGTGTTCATCTGCTTCTGCGCCGCGGAGAAGAAGACATCGCAGGAATAGCCCTCCTCGATCTGCGTGAGGAGCTTCCCGGAGGAATCCGCATTCAGGCTGATCTTCACCTTCGGATGGATCTCGTTGTACTGCTTCACAAGATCCGTCACGGCCGTATTGAGGGAAGCCGCGATAAAGACCTGAATCTCCGCGTCCTCATCCTGATAGCCGCTGTCTGAGTTGTAGGAGAGCTTCTCCCCACCGGACTCCGCCGGACTTCCGCTCTCTGTCTCCGCCTTTGGCTCCTTCCCGCTTTCCGTATCCGCCGAATCCTTGCTCTCCGCCCTTGTCTCACTGCTCCCCGCATCCCCCGGGGCAGCGGAGCCGCAGCCGAATGTGAGAGCCAGCATCACAGCCGAAAGGCCGAGCAGCGAAAGCTTCTTCCAGAAAATCTTTTTCATAATCAAAATCCTCCTTAAATATTATGATTCATGCCGGGATTAGCGGCACTGCTGCAAAGATAAGTCGCACGCTCTGCCTCCGCATCGCGGAGCAGTATTTTCCCTCTCCCGACATCCGGCTCCAGGACCGCGGCTCTTTTGATCCTCTGCCCCATAAACAGGACATCTTTTGCCCCGCTATACACGGGACACAGCGGCTAAAGCGGAAGCATCCGTGGCAAAGCACTGCCAGATGGAAACGGCGCTGTGGTTTTACTTTTAAAAACCATTCGCTCCGCCCCCGTCCCCCGGACGGAAGCGTCTATGAGGGAGCCGCGGGAAGCAGCACTTGGTCTCCCCGAAAGGCACAGGCTCAGTCGCTCTCTGTGCCCCTCAGGATCCCAAGCCCGTGCGGGAGAAGCGGGAGAAGGAAGCCGAGCTCCTCCCGGCAGGCCTTGGGGCTTCCCGGGAGATTGATGATGAGGCTTTTCTTCCGGATTCCCGCTGTCTGACGGCTCAGCATCGCCTTCGCTGTGATCTTCATGCTGAAGGCGCGAAGCGCCTCTCCGATTCCGGGCACCTCCCGCTCGGAGACCGCCTTTGTGGCCTCCGGACTCAGATCCCGCTCGGAAAAGCCGGTTCCGCCTGTTGTCAGAATCAGCTCGATCTGGCGCTGATCCGAAAGTCTCTTAAGTTCTGTCTCCAGCGGCTGCCTCCCATCGGGAAGAAGCAGTCGCTCCCGGACGAGAAAGCCCGCCTCCTCCAGCATTTCCTGAATCAGCGGTCCGGAGAGGTCCTCATACTCCTCCCGGGATGCCCTGTCAGAGAGCGTGATGACGGCCGCGCTGAAGGGTCTGTCCGGGTCCGCGGGGATGAGCTCTACCGAGTCCCCGGGACGGATCTCTCCTCCCCGGAGAACCTCGGTAAAGACCCCCTCCCGCGGCATGATGCAGTCCCCCATCTGCCGATAGATTTCGCAGTGGCTGTGACAGGCCTTTCCGATCTGGCTCAGCTCCAGCAGGCAGTCCCCGATCCGGAAGCGGCTTCCGACCGGAACGCTCTTTAAGTCGTAGCCCTCCACGACGAGATTCTCCCCGAAGGCGCCGAAATCGATCTTCGCTCCGCGCTTTCGAAAATCCTCGATTTTCTCAAAGGAGAGGAGGCTCACCTGCCTGTGCCATTTCCCGGCGTGCGCATCCCCCACAATGCCGTGCTCCTCTCGGAGAACGGCCGACGGCACCTCCCTCTTCTGTGTCCCCTTTTTCTCACTGATGCATATTGCCAAAAGCTTCCCCATGCTGTCTCGCCTCCTGCCGCTCTCGTTTTGGCTCTCTCCTCCCGGCCTTTCCGAAAGCCTCCTCAGCCTCCGATCGCCGCCATAATCCTCTCCTCGCTGATCTCGGAGAGCCTCTCAAAGCAGTGGCTCTCCGGCTTCTCCGAGATCGCCTGCCGGATTCTCTTTCGAAGCGCCGCGATCCGCTCTCCCTCCCTCTCTCTCCCAAGGTAACGCTCTCCCCGGAGGACCGGCATCAGGTCCACTGCATTCCCGTAGCAAAGACAGGGCTTCAGCTTCCCGGTCGAGGTCAGACGAATCCGGTTGCAGCTTCCGCAGAATTTCCCGTGCATCGCGCTGATGAAGCCGACAGATCCGCGGTATCCCGGTATCCTCCAGTATTCCGCGGGGCCGTTTCCATGCACTCTCTCATCCCTCTCCAGGCCGGGGAAGCGCTCCTTAAGCTCCGAGCGGAGTATCTCATTATAGACCGGACGGGAATCCTTCCCATGGCCGATCGGCATCAGCTCGATGAAGCGGATATCGAGGGGGCGGTCCTTGGCCAAGGAGAGGAGCTCCCAGCGCTCCTCCTCATTGACCCCAGGCTGGAGCACTGCGTTCAGCTTCAGCTTAAGGCCGGCCCGAAGTGCCTCATCGATTCCGGACAGCACCGCCGGAAGCTCATCCATCCCCGTGATCTCCGAAAAGCGCTCTCTCTTTAAGGTATCGAGGCTGACATTGACCGCGTCCAGTCCGTTTTCGAGGAGTCTCGGGAGAAGCCGGGTGAGAAGCACACCGTTGCTGGTCATCGTCACCTGCTCGACTCCCGGTATCCTCTTGAGCTCCCCGATGAATTCCGGGCAGTCCCGCCTGACAAGCGGCTCCCCGCCTGTCACCTTAAAGCGCGTGATCCCGAGCGCCGCCGCGGCCCTCGCGACATCCAAAAGCTCCTCATAGCTCAGGATATCCCGCATGGGCACCCAGTCCGAAAGGCCGTTCGGCATACAGTAGCGGCAGCGAAGATTGCAGCGGTCCGTGATGGAAAGCCGAATATAGTTTATCTTTCTGTCATAGCGGTCTCTCATCTCTCCTGCCTCACACTCTCTCCAAGAATACATCCAGCACGCCGCCGCAGACCATTCCCTCCTGCGCCGCGGCCTCCTCCGTCAGGTCCACGTGGCAGAGAAAAGGCCTCGCCGCGGAATCCGCGAAGAGCTGCCGGGACTGCCGGATCACCTCCGCCTCCGCGCAGCCTCCCCCGATCGTCCCGATCCCCCTCCCGTCCGGGAGGATCAGCATCTTTGTCCCCGCAGCCCTCGGCGCAGAGCCCTTCCGCCGTATGATGGTCGCGAGCACTCTCCGCCTTTCCGGCTCCTCTCCCGCCTCGGAAATGCCCTCCAGAATCTCCTCCGGATAGCCAAAGGAGCCCTTCTCCCTGTTTTTCACGGAAATAATTTCCGCGAGGATGGAGATCGCGATTTCCTCCGGTGTCTCCGAGTGAATATCCAGTCCGATCGGACTGTGAAGGCCGTCCAGAATCTCCTTCGGCGTCCCCTCCGAAAGAAGCTGCTCCTTCACGATGCGCACTCTCCTCCGCGATCCCATCATGCCGATATAGGCATAGCTTTTCTTCGTGATCCTTCTCAGGCAGTCCTGATCATAGCGATGTCCCCTCGTCACAATGACAAAGTAGCTGTCCCTGTCCCCGGGGATTTCCTCCAGTGCCTTCGAAAAATCCTCACAGATCACGCGGTCCGCCCCGGCGCTCTCGGCTCTTTTGGCAAAGCTCGGCCGATCATCGATGCAGGTGACGGACATGCCGATCATTTTCCCGAGCCGAAGGATCGGCAGGGAGACATGTCCCGCGCCGAGTACGATGAGCTTTTTCCCTCTGGAAAGGAGCTCCGCATAGACCGATTCCCCAAAAAGGCAAAATTCCATGCTCCGCGAAAGAGGCGGAAGCTCCGCCCCGTATTTTTCGAAAAAACCGCCTGCCTCGAGGAAAGTATAGCGCCCGGCGGACAGAAGAGCCTTCTCCCCGGCGTATTCTCCGGAGAGGATGGTAAGGATATAGTTCTCCGCATTCGGACTCAGATTCTCGATTTTCTCATAGATTTGACGATCCATCTCTCTGCCCCTCCCAAAGGCCGCCCCGAGCCTTGCGAGGCCCCTTCTCCGCTCTCCTTCCTCATTTGCCAAAGCCACAGTTTGGGAAGGTACAGACCGGGCAGTTCAGGCAGAGCCCTCCCTCCCCATAGCGATCGATCTCCGCCTTCTCCAAAATCTCTCCCGCCATAAGCCGCGGGAGCACCAGGTCAAAGATCGTTCTCTTTGCGTACATCACACAGCCCGGAAGCCCGAGGATCGGGATCTCATCCTTCGTATAAGCCAGCATAAACATCGCCCCCGGGAGCACAGGCGCCCCGTAGCTCACCACCCGCTCCGCCGCGCAGCGGATCGAATACGGCGTCCTGTCGTCCGGATCGACCGACATCCCCCCGGTGCAGATCACCATCTCCGCCCCCATGGAGAGGAGCTTCCGAATCGCAGAGATCTCCATCTCCAGATCATCGGAGCAGAGCTCCTGTCCGATGATCTCCGTCTCATACTCGGACAGCTTCTCTATGATCACGGGGGTGAAGCTGTCCTCAATCCTGTGATAGAAAACCTCGTTTCCCGTCGTCACAATCCCGACCCGCTTTTTCTGAAAGGGCAGAAGCTGAAGGATCGGCGCCCCCGCGGCCGCCTCCTTCGCCCTCTCCATCTTCTCCCGCTCGATGAGAAGAGGGATAATGCGGGTCCCTGCGAGCTTATCCCCCTTTTTCACGGCGGTGTTCCCCTGTCTCGTCGCAATCATCATTTCCCCGAGAGAATTCACCCGGAGAAGCCGCTCCCTGTCCACCTTGAAGAGTCCATCGCAGTCTGCGGTCAATTCGATCTTTCCCTCCTTGACCTCAGAGGGACTCATGTATCGATTCCTGCAAAGCTCAAAAAGAATCTGCGCCGCGTCGTTCTCGTGGAGCATATTCTCATTGAACTCCCAGATATAGATATGGTCCTTTCCCACAGAAAGAAGCACCGGCACATCCTCCTCCCGGATGACATGCCCCTTTCTGAAAACCGGTCCCTTCTTCACACCCCGGATAATCTGCGTGATGTCGTGGCAGAGCACCTGCCCGACCGCATCCTCTGTCCTGATACGTTTCATTGCCTCTGTTCCTGACCTCTCTGTCTCCTGATTCCCGCCCGCACAGACCCTCCGCTCCGGCTTCCAAAGCCCCGGAGCCTCCGACTCTCCCGGCTTTTCCCCTGTCCCGAGTCCGCGTCTCTCGAATTCTTTTCCAAAATGATTCCGAGAATAAAGCTCAGCCCGTTATCATGCTGCTGCCGGACACTTACGCGGCGACAGTCCGCTCAGCTTTTAAGATTCCGAAGCGCAGGGGAATGCGGAAAATGGGGCGCAGCGCTTATATTTTATGTCAATACCCAGTGAGCCCTCTCCCCGCCGGCAGCTACCGTCAGGCGGGAAAGAAATCTCCGAAGAATTCCTGAAATTTTTCCTCGGAGATCCTGTCCATCTCTCTGGAAAATGCCTCATAGCGGAGAAGAAAGTCCTTCCCTCTCTTACTCAGGGAAGCGGCTCCTCCATATTTTCCCCCGGGGTGACGCTCCACTACCAGAAAGGGAAGCTCTCTCTCGCAGTTATGAATCATGGTCCAGGCTTTGCTGTAGGAAATCCCGGTCCGCTCACAGGCCTCCCGCACACTGCCGAGCGCCTCGATCTGCCGAAGCAAAGTCACCATGCCGGGGCCGAAGATGGGCTTCTCCCTCGAGATTCGAAGGCGAAGCTCCGGGCGGATGAGGCGTGCCTCGCTCTTTCTCTCCAGCTCCTCGAAATCGCCCCCATGGCTGACATGGACCAGGATTCCCTCATCCTCGACCGCTATCCTCTCAATGAGCGAATCCGGGAGCGCCCCGCATGCGTCCCGAAGCCCGCCCCCTCCATGATAGGAAAAAATCTCCTTCATCGCCTCCGAAGAGAAAAGGATAGGATGTCCCGTCCTCCCCCGAAAGCTCGGGAGAATCAGGCTTCCCTTCCTCTCCATCATGCGCTCCAGTGTCTCCGTCTTAAAGAAAGGAACCGTCAAAGGGCAGAAAAAAACTCCCGCGCAGCGCTCCCTGAGGTAGCAGAGCCCCTCCCGCACATCCTCGAGAAGACCGGCCCCCGTCCCCGGAAGGAGGACGAGGCCGCGGAATTTAAAGCGATCCGGGAATTCCTCCCCCTCTTTTCTTCCCAGGAGAACAAGATCCCGGATCCCTGCGCGGCGAAGACTCACGATGATCCGCTCCAGATAGCGAAAGCCCTCATCCTCTCCCCGCTGCTTCAGCTCTTCCCTGTAAGAGGGAGGCACAGCGATCACAGCGCCATAGCTCATCTCTTCCTCCCCAGCTCTCTCCTCTATATCCCTCCCGCCTCCCCGGCCCCGGGAAAATCCAAGCTCTGTTTTCAGTATAAGGAATCTTTAAAGCTTTTGCAATATAAACTCGGAAAAAGCCCGTCCAGCGCCCGGATAGATGGCATGCTTGCATGCAGTACGATCCGGGCATTGGACGCTTTCGCTCCGGCGTCGCACACCGTCAAATCGCGTAGCGACCGGGAATAAACTGCGTGCAGACTTAGCAAATAGTATCGGAATGCGAATATCTCTCAGCGTCAGGATTCCGCGCTCTCCTCTTCCTCCGCCGTGACGCTGAATTCGAAGCTCCGGTAGCCCTCCGCTTCTACTACGACGCTGTTTTCTCCCTTGCGGAAGGCATTTGCGCTAAGAGCAATCCCATTTTTCCGGTATTTTTGATCGAAGATCGTAGTGAAGCTGCTGTCCTCATGGTGGAGGTAGCTTCGGCTCTGGGACTTTCGGTACTCCATTCCGTTCACCGAAACCTTGAGATCGCGGCTTCTCAGATATTGATCCAGTTCCTCGCTCTCAAGACCCGTAAAGCGGACTTCATAGACCGGCTTCGTCCCGGAATCATAGCCCTGCCTCGGGCGAAGCAGCTCTGCCTCCGCTCCCGTCGGAACCTCCTTTTCCGCCGCCTGATCCTGCTCTTTATTCTTGTCTTTCTCCTTCTCCTTATCTCTATCCTCATCCCCTTCCGCCTTCTTCTTTTCGAAGTGGACGAGGAAATCCTTCGTTTGGTAGCCCTCCGCCTGAATACGGATGCTGTTTTCGCCGTCCTGAAGCGCACCGCTTCCCAGACGGATCGTCTGCTTATAGCCATAGCCGTCCGATTCCGGATAGAACTCATTTTCCTCCATCTGGAGAGCGGAAAAGGCCTTCCGATACTCTGTGCCATTCAGCTCCAGCTTCTGTATCTTCCCGAGATACTCGTTCAGGTTTTCTCTCTCCGCCCCCGGGAAACTGAGCTGCTGATAGGCTCCGCCGAAGATACTCTTCTTCTCGGAAAGCTCCGCCTTCTCCGGCGCCGCCTTCCCCTCTGTCTCCGGCTCCCCCGTCTTTCCTCCCTCTCCGGGATCTTCCTTTCCTTCCTTCACGCTAAACGGGAAGTGCAGAGGCTTCGGATAGCCCTCGGCATGGAGATAGAGCTCATAATCCCCCGCCTTTCGGAACAGTCCCGCCTTCAGCGTAATGCTCTGCTTCTCCGAATCCGTCTCATAGTAATCATTTCCGCTCTCCCCGCCGACCGATTTCGTGTAGAGCGTCCTCGTCCCGCTCCGATCCGGGCTCACAAGCTCCACCCGGCTCAGATTCTTAAGGAAGTCCCCGTAGCTGCGGTCTCCCGGGCTGGATTGGCTCTTCAGAGAGACCGTGACATCCTTCCCGCTCTCCGCTTCCCCCGAAAGCTCCGGGGAGAGCTCCTCCAGCACCGCCGTATAGAGAAGCTTCAGCTCCACAGCACGGTACTTCTCTCCCGCGTCGATCCGAAGCGTATGCTCTCCGACCTCCGGCCTCAGATTGAAGTTAAAGGCCGTGCGGAAAAGCTTCAATGTCCCCTTTTCCGGATCGATCTCAAAGCGCTTCTGATATTCATTCAGGAGGTTCTGGCTCTGACCATCGACATAGAGCCCCCGGATCGAGGAAAGATACTCCCTGTTCTCCGTCGAGAGGAGAAAATCCTCCCCCTTCTCCGCCGTCGTACCGGTGAATTCCGCAGCCTTATCGCCCTTATAGAACTTAAACTCCGTGAGGCTGCCAAGGCTTCCGTCCTCCAGGACATTCTGTACCTCAGCGGGACCCGCGTAATCGGCGGCCTCCGCCTGCTCTGTATAGCCCGTAAAGCGCAGAGACCTTCCTCCGGCGATCCTCGCCTTCTTAAAGGCGTCGAGATAGTCCGTGAAGCGGTAGAGCTTTTCCGCCCCGTCCTTATAGATATAATCGGCCTCTGTCGTGTCAAACCAGCGCTGTACGACATCATGGGAATCCTGATTCGCGATCTCAAGCTCATTCAGGATGAGGGCATTCGTGAGAAGATCATAGTTAAAGACCATTCTCCCGTCCACATACTGTCCGCTCCCGCCAAGACTCCCGGAGCCGGACTTTCTGCCCCCGGAGATCTTGCCGGAGGTCGCGGCAGAAACCGCATCAGCCTGCACCGTCCTCTCCCTCGCGGCGCGCTTTGCACTTTCCTCCGCCTTCTCCGGCTTCGCGAACGACTCCCCGGGATAGACCTCAAACTGCGTCTTCAGCTTCTGATAGCCGGAATACTTAAGCTCCAGAGTATAGACCCCGATCTCATCGGTATTGACCGTCTTTTCCTCATTGCTGCTCGTCCCATAGAGATTGAAAAGACCTCCGAAGTTAAAGAAATCATCGATATAATGGAGCTCAAGCTTCTTCCCGCTCGGCTTTTTCAGGATGACCCGCATGGAGTCGATCCGGAGCTCATTGCCGAAGCTCTCTCCGTTTTCTCCCACGATCTCAAACTGAATACGCTCGCCCCGCTTCGGATTCGCCGTCTCCACCCTCTGCTTCATCGAGAAATTCGCCTTCTTCACAAGCTCAAAGGGAACTGTCACCGTCTCATCCGTATAGGAGGAGTGGATGTTCATCTTATAGACACCATTGCTCCGCATATTACTCTGCCCGGTCGGGAGCTTGATGATCCCATTCTTCCCATGCTTGGTATCCTTGATCTCCGTCGAAAAGCTCGGGTTCCGATTGATCGGCCAGTTCTGGCTGTTCAGGATCCGAATGCTGTCAATCCCCCTAAACCACTTTTCCTGCTCCTCGTTATCCACCCGGAACTTCGCAGTGACGCCGTCCTTCTCGACGCCCGCGCCGTTCTCATCAATGAGAACCGGCTTCACATAATATTCCGTTGTGACGGAATCGCTATTCTCCGCTCTCGTGCCGGAGAGATCAAAGGTCGTCCGGGACGGAAGCACCCTGTCCCTGCCTTCCTTATCGTGAGGCGCGGTGTAGCGGTCATATTTTAATACCCTTCCTCTTGCGAGGATATAATCCGGCGCATCCTCCGGGCTGCCGGCCTCCACGCTCTCCCTCTGCTCCCCTCCGGAAAGGAGGATCTCCTCCCTCTTCGAATCATCCTCTCTGCTCGTTACCGTAAGACGCTTCGGGGAGACAACTGTGCTCTCCCATTTTACGATTTTTCCATCGTCATCCACCTTCCGGACGGAATCCGTAATATCTGTCCCATCGACAGACAGGCTGTAGTCGGAAATCGTCCCGCTCCGAAAGGCCGCGGTCACATAATCCGAAAAGCCCAGATGAACGAGACGGCTCTGCTTTTCGAAAAGGAGGCTCTGCTTCTCCGGCTCCGAGGGCTGCTCCTCTTCTTTCTCCTTATTCTCGGGAGTCTTAGGCTCTGTCTCCGGCTCTGTGCTGCCCGGCTTCTTCGCTTCCGGCTTTGTGCCCTCCTCTTTCTTTCCTTCGGGAAGCGGGTTCTCTGACCCCGCGCTGCTCTGTCCCTTCGACTCCGGCTCTGCGCGCCCCGGCTTCTCCGCCTCAGCTCCCGCCCTGCCCGATTTCTTCATTTCCGGCTCTGTGCCGCCTGAATGACTCATTTCCGGCTCTGCGCTTCCCGACTTCTTCGCCTCAGGCTTTGCGCTCTCCTCTTTCTTCCCTTCGGGCAGCGGGCGCCCCGGCTCCGCACTGCTCTGTCCCTTCGACTCGGGCTCTTTGCTTCCCTTCCCGCTCTCTCCGATCTGTTCCTTCTCTGTCTTCTCTTCCCTTTTGGAAGAGCGGCCGGAGGAGCCGCTTCCTCCACCGCTTCCTCCGCGAGTACCTCTTACCGCGCTCTTTCTTCCCTCAAAAGAGGCCGGAGAGGCGGAGTTCTCCGCAGGATCCGGCGTCTCCGTCCTTCGGAGTCCGCGCCCTTCCTGATACTTTGCTATGCCGCCCTCGGCCCAGCGACCCTGTCCATCCAGCTCATAGCCATCCTCCGTCTTTCCGGAGAGCTGAAGTGCACCACTCTTCTCCCCTGCGGGATGGAAATAATAGCAATAGCCTTCGATCCACTGCCAGCCGGAGAGCATCTGCCCGAAGCGGCCGTCGTGAGCGGTATTAAAGAAGTACCAGCTCCCATCCGGAGTTTTCTGCCAGCCGGAGCAAAGCTTCCCGCTCTCCGGATCCAGATAATGCCAGGCATTATCCGTGAAGACCCAGCCGCGAAACTTCTCCCCCTTCTCATTCCGATAGCTCCAGCTCTTTCCCTCTTTTTCCCAGCGGCCCTTCGTATTTCCTCTCTCCGCCGAAAGGGCGGCTGTGGGCTGCAAAACCAGGCTCGCCGCTAAAATCACAGCGGCGGCCCTCCATGTTTCTCGTCTCATCCTTCCTCCTCGATGAATCCTCTCTGAAAACGCTTCCCCGCCTGTATGGCGTGTCTAAAAGATCCCTGCCGCGTTTTGGGCAGCGCGGCTATGCGCCTCACATGCAGAGAAATGTCTTACCTAACTCAAATCCTTATTCCTGCAAAAAATATTCTATTTACAGTAGCTTTCCTCAGGCAGAAATTAGCACGGACTAACTTATCACCCCGGAGAGAGTCCGTCAATCGAAAAAAATGTATTTTTTAAAAAATGGAATCCGGCCTTTAAGGATGTTCCAATATTTCGTTGGCTTTTAAAATGCTCCAATATTTCGTTTGCCCTCCATAGGAAAAGATGCTATACTCGGGCTGGAACATTCCACATAAGAAGCAGCCATGTCCCATGCCGAAATGACCGGCGTCACGACTCACGTGCTGTCCCGCTTCCTCGAAGCTTCGATATGCTGGCAGCTATTCGCATTCTGCGCTTGCCGCCCGGCGGAGACATCTGCTCTGCTCTGCAAAGGAGGTTATGTAATGGAAGAGAAAATGAACATCTATCTGGCAAACCTCGTTTACTTTTATCACAAGCTGCAAAGCTACCACTGGTACGTCCAGGGCTGCAACTTTTTCCAGGCCCACGCGAAGCTGGAGGAGTTCTATAATGCGGTCAATGCTCAGATCGATGAGTTCGCAGAGCTCATGCTCATGGATGGGAGAAAGCCGGTTTCCACTATGAAGGGCTTCGCCGCTCTGGCGACGATTTCGGATGCCCCCGGTGACTTCTCAAAGGACATGAGTGCGGTATTCGGGGATGTGCTCAAGGATTTCGAGGCCATGCGAAGGAGTGCCGAGGATCTCAGGGCCGAGGCGGACAAGGCGGGAGACAATCTGGTCTCTGTCAAGATGGATGACTTTATCGAGGGCTACGCGAAGACGATCTGGATGCTGAAAAGCATGCTGGCGTAAAGCTTTAATGCAGTATTTCTACAGCTGAAAAGGGGCCGGAGCAAAACATTTTGCTCCGGCCCCTTTCTATTTATTTGATGCCGGTCTTCGAAGGCGGGATTTCTCAGCGCCAGAAAAGCCAGAGAAAAAGATAGCCGGACATTACAGCCGTAAGTGTGAACGGAATACCGATCTTCATAAAATCGGAGAAGCTCGTCTCGTAGCCCTCCCTCTTCAGGATTCCGGTGGCGGCGATATTCGCGCTCGCCCCGATCGGCGTGATATTCCCCCCGAGGGTCGCTCCGGTCAGGAGGCCGAAATAGAGGAGATAGGGGGAGATCCCCAGACTCTGCGTCACGCCCTGTAGGATCGGAAGCAGCGTCGCCACATAGGGGATATTGTCGATAAAGGCCGAGAAAAAGACCGATCCCCAGACGACGATGGTATAGAGCAAAAAGAGATTGCTGCCTCCTAGCTTGACGATGAGAGCCGAGATATCCGAAATGATGCCGACCTCCGTGATGCCGCGGATGACGAGAAAGAGTCCGAAAAGAAGGAGAAGCGTCTCGAAGTCCACGGAGAGAAGCGCCTTCTGAACGCGCTTCGCATTTCCCTGGTGGCGAAGATCATGGATGCAGCAGATCAGGCCGAGAGTGCAGCAGATCAGACCGTTTGTGATATCCGGCTTGTTCGGGATAAAGGAGGCGAGGATCAAAAGGATGACGACAGAAATGAGGGCAGCACTCGGAAAGATATCCTCGACACTGCTGTGCTCCTCCGCCTGCACCGGCTGATTCAGCTTCCGGAAGAGAAAGAGCATGATGGGCACCGTGAGAAGAGCGCCCAGCTCCACGGCAAAGAAGATTCCGGGACGGCCCTTCATGAAAAAAAAGTCCAGAAAATCCATCTTTGCGAAATCTCCCAGCATAATACTGGTAGTATCCCCCACCAATGTCGCCGCCCCCTGCAAATTCGAGGACACCGCGATGGAAAGCACCATCGGAAGCGGAGAGATCTTTAGCTTTTTGCAGATCACAAGCGCCACCGGGGCTACCATCAGTACCGTCGCCACATTGTCGATGAAGGCCGATATCGCGCCGGCAAAAAGCGACATGAAGATGATGACATGGCAGACATTCCTGCATCGGTCCAGAATCAGATCCGCGAGAAGGTTTGGCATTCTGGACTCGATAAAAAAATAGACGATGACCATGGTTCCGGAGATCATCAAAAGCACATTCCAGTTGATCGAGGGAATGACTGCGGAGAGCGGAAGAATTCCGCTGAGGAGATAGAGAAGCGCCGCCGCGAGAACCGCATGAACCCGGTACTTCTGTTTCAGGATAATAATCGCATACATCAGTATAAAAAGAATTAAAGCAACGCTTTTCAAGACCTCTCCTCCCATTCGCCTCTGTTTTCCTCTTGATTTTTTTGAAAGACTATTATTTAATAGTCGGGGCGAAATGTCAATGCCGCCGAGCGTTCGGTAAGAATATTTTTCGCATTCTCAAAAGAAAGGAGACAAACGGAATGAAAAAAGTTCTTTTTTTCTATGTAAAGGGCTGCCCTTACTGCGCGCAGGCGAGAAAGGCCAGGCAGGAGCTGATCGAGGAGAAACCGGAATACGCGCGCGTCGAATTCAACGAGGTCGATGAGGGCGCGGAGCCGGATCTCGCCGGTCAATATGATTACTGGGCGACGCCCGCGATGTTTATCGACGGCGAAAAGATCTACGAATCCCACCTCGGCGAAAAATACGAAGAGGCCAGGGAAAACGTAAAGAGGGTTCTTGACAGAGCCATGGAGGATTGATTATGAAAAAAACAAAGATGATGCTTCTGGGAATGACGGCTGCGGCAGCCATGATGCTTGCCGCCTGCGGCGGCGGACAAAAGGATGCTGCCTCCTCCGCTGCCTCTTCTGTGAGCGAGGAGGCGGGAAAGACCGCGGAATCCGCTAAAGATGCGGCGAAGGACGCGGTGGAATCCGCAAGCGCGGATATCTCAAAGGCCGCGGAGACCGCACAGGGAGACGCTAAGGCTGCCATGGAGTCCGCCAATGCGATGGCAAGCTCCGCGATGGAGTCCGTCAATGCGGAGGTCGCTAAGGCCGGAGAGGCTGCAAAGGGAGATGCGAAGGCCGCCATGGAGTCCGCCAATGCGATGGCAAGCTCCGCCGCAGAGTCCGTCAATGCGGAGATCGCGAAGGCCGGAATGGAATCCGCTCAGGACCAGGCCGGAAAGTAATTTTCCGCCTCTCTGCCACACTTTTTCGATGAGATCGCCCTAAGCTGCGGAAAAATCCGCAGCTTTTTCGTTCCCGCTCCGATCCGCGCTCACTCGATCACTCTCCCTCGGAGGATTCCGCCTCTATGAGATCGGAAAATTCCGCGTGAATATAGACGGCGAGGCTCTTCGGAGAGAGGAAGATCTGCTCCCCTCTCTGCCCTGCGCTCACGCCGATCCGAGGCAGAGCCTCCGCCGATCTGTGAATATAGCTCGGAAACAGCTTTTTCATCCCGATCGGACTGCAGCCTCCCCGGAGATAGCCTGTCAAAGGCAAAAGCTCCTTCACAGGGACCATCTCAACCTTTTTATTCCCGGAGATCTTCGCGGTCTTTTTCAGGTCAAGCTCCTCATCCACAGGGATGACGCAGACAAGATATCCGCTCCGATCCCCCAGGAGGAGCAGCGTCTTAAAAAGCGTCCTGTGATCCACGCCGAGTAAAGATGCCGCGTGGCTGCCCGAGAGATCCTTCTCATCCACCTCATAACTCATGTGCTCATAAGGGATGCCTGCCCTGTCCAAAAGGCGCATCACATTGGTCTTTCCCTCTTTCTGCTTTCCCATCTTCCCTCCTGCTTCCTCATCTTCCTCTTAATATTGAAGAGGCTCCCCTTCCGCGGCCGGGAGCCATGCCGCATTTTCGATACCGCCGCATATGACAAGTCCTGTGCACCACTTCACTGCTCCATGGTGCACAGGACTTCTTTGCTTTTTCTGTCTCAGAAATCTTTACTTGCTTTCCGCTGCGGAGCTGCTCTCTCCGGCCATCTTGCTCTCGACCTTATCCTTTGCTCCCTCTGCGGCGTCCTTCATATCCTTTCCGGCGTCCTTTGCCGCGTCAGCTGCGTCCTTCCCGGCTTCCTTTACCGCACCGGCCGCATCCTTACCGGCATCCTTCGCCATATCAGCTGCGTCCTTTCCGGCATCCTTTGCCGCATCAGCCGCGTCCTTTCCGGCTTCCTTTACCGCGCCTGCTGCATCCTTACCGGCATCCTTTGCCGCACCGGCTGCATCCTTTCCGGCATCCTTTGCCGCATCAGCCGCGTCTTTTCCGGCGTCCTTTGCCGCGCCGGCTGCATCCTTCTTCTCCTCAGCCGCTGTCGTAGCCGCCTTCGTCTCATCCGTCTTCTCCGAGGAGCAGGCCGCCATGCTCAGCACTGCCGCTGCCGCCGCTGCTACCAGGATACCCTTGAACATCTTTTTCATAATTGCTTTCCTCCTTTGCCGGATCATGCACAGTCTTCCCAAATACGAAGGAACAAGATTCGCAGAAAAGCGAATCCGCATAAACTCGTAAAGGCCGAAGCCTTTACCGTGCAGCGGGACGGCCCCCGCTACAAAGAGCACAATAGAACTATCGCCTCCAAAATGCAAGCTGAGACCGGCTATTTTAAGGAGATTTTAACGACAGTTTAAATATCGTAAGATTCCCATGTCAAAAAATGCGGTTGCCAAAAATGCGGCATGGATGTTTAATAGATGAAAAGGACCGGAAAAAGAAGCGGGAAATTCATCCGGAAGGCGCCAAAATGATGAAGCTGTTTCGTGCCCCTCTCTCGGGGCTTTTTGCTATATTGCTGCTGTTCATCCTCCTGATCACTTCCTTTGAGCTGGTCTGCTACTCGGATCCCGGCTATTACCGGGCGGAATTTGAAAAATACGATGTAGCGGGAGAGATGGAATATTACCGCGGAGAAAGCATCAGCCTGGACAGTCTGTCCCAGGTGATCCGCCAGACCATGCTCTACCTCCGCGGAAGGCGGGGAAACCTGATCGTAGAGACTGAAATCAACGGAAAAATGCAGGAATTCTATCAGCCTGAGGAAAAGAGCCATATGGCGGATGTCCGGCGCCTCTTCCTGCGCGCTCTCGTCCTCCGCGGGATGGCCATTCTGAGCTGCCTCGCGATCCTCGGAAGCTTAATCCTTTTCGAGCCGGAGCGGGCGGTCTGGGACCTAAGCCGCTCCTTCACCCTGCTCTGCCTCCTGCTTCTCCTTCTCTCCCTCGCCATCGGAGCTCTCATGCTCTGTGATTTTACAAAGTATTTCACCCTCTTTCACGAGCTTTTCTTTCCGCAGGGGAACTGGAGCTTCGACCCAAGAGAAAGCCGCATGATCGTCATGCTGCCGGAAAATTTCTTTTTGGATACCGCGCTCCGGGTGCTCCTTTGCTTTTTCGCCTTCCTCCTCCTTCTGCTCCTTCCCTCTGTCCGCTACCTTCTCTGGAAGCGAGGGAACCATAAGGCCCCGCCATCCTGAGAAGGCCCTCTCTCAGGGGGAAAGCTTCCAGAGAGAGCCTCCTTTTGGCGGCGGCTCCCTATTCCTCAGAGCTCCTTTCAGAAAGCTCCATCTCTCCCTGCATCCACACCCGGCCCTTGAATCTCCTCCCGACCGCGGGGACGCCCACCAGGTCGGATTCATTGATGCCGACGTGAAAAATGGTGTCGTTGCATTTTAAGCGGAGGTCGACGACATTTTCATGCGTATAGACATTGGATTTCACGCGGATTCCCGCGATTTCTCCCAGAATCGAATACTGATCGCACTCCACTCCGGTCGGCATGAAGGCGGACTCCACGACGGTATAGAGATCCTCCGTCTCCATCCGCTTCGTGACCTCGCTCATCAGGTTCATATCCGTCTCGGTGAGCGTATCGATCGCGTCCATATCCCCGTTCCGCGCCGCTTCAAAAAGCCTTTTCTGTTCCCGTCTTCTCCGGCGCGCATTCTCATCCTCCTCCTGCTTTTCGAGAGGGAGAAGGATCTTCCCCTCTACCGCAAGTCCCGTGAGGAAGGCCTGCCGCGCTCTGACATCGATTCCGGAGCGCCGGATCCGACGAATCTCCAGAGAATTGCATAGATAAAAAATGAGAGAGATGCCCGCATTGAAGTCGTCCAGTACACCGGCATAGGTCTCCCTCTCCGCGTGGCGCTCCACGGACCCCTCCTCTGTCAGCGTTCCGTCGTAGCTCTTCATAAAGGGAAAGTAATAATCCCGGACAAAAGGTCCCCCTCCGTCCCGGTGCCCCAGCACGGCAATCCCCATGGAAGGCGCGACCTGCAGCTGATACTGCTCCACGACCCTGCCTCTTCCCAGAGAAAGCTGGTCCGTCCTGTATTTTTCATTGACCGCCCTCTCCAGATAGAATTCCGCATCGATATCATCTCTCAATTCCGAAAATCCGATGGCCCGTAAAAAATTATGCATTCCCTTCCTGACTCCTGCGGACTCGCTCCCGCCTCTCCCCTGTACCTGAAAACAGCATTTTTATCTTACACTAAAGCGGCATGCCCTGCAAGCGGGGAAGGGCGTAAATATAAGGCCTCGGGGGATGCCCGGGGCCTTGTATCGATGGGAACTGAATCGGGGTACACCGCTTGTACTATCTCGCCTTATGTCGATTGGGAGGCCGAAAAATCCGGCACGGGCACGGCAGTGCCCCTTTCTTCTCTCAGCTCCCTCGCTGCCTTCACCATATTCCGAAGGCTTGGGATGGCCTCCTCCGCCCTTCTCGTCTTCAGGCCGCAGTCGGGATTGACCCAGAGCTTCTCCGCGTCCAGCCTGGAGAGCATTTTCTCAAGTGCCGCCCGGATCTCTGCGCTCTCCGGAATTCTCGGCGAATGGATATCATAGACGCCCGGTCCCACCTCCGTCCGAAAGTGATTTTCTCTCAGAGAATCCAGAATCTGCAGATCCGAGCGGGAGGCCTCGAAGGAGATAACATCCGCGTCCATGCTGTCGATGGCAGGGATGATATCGCCGAATTCGCTATAGCACATATGTGTGTGAATCTGGGTCTCCGCCCTCACCCCGCTGTGCACCAGCCGGAAGGCGGGAATCGCCCAGTCCAGATAAGCGGAGTACCAGTCGCTTTTCCGAAGCGGCAGCTTCTCGCGGAGCGCTGCCTCATCCACCTGGATCACGCGGATCCCGTTCTTCTCCAGCTCTAAAACCTCATCCCGGATCGCCAGCGCGATCTGCTTCGCACTTTCCGCGAGGGAGATGTCCTCTCTCGGAAAGGACCAGTTCAATATCGTGACCGGTCCCGTCAGCATGCCTTTCACCGGTTTCCTGCTGAGACTCTGCGCATAGACCGACCATTTCACGCTGAGCGGGGAGACGCGGCTCACATCCCCCCAGATGATCGGCGGCTTCACGCAGCGGGTCCCATAGGACTGCACCCAGGCCTTTTCCGTAAAGAGGAAGCCCCGGAGCCGCTCCGCGAAATATTCCACCATATCATTTCTCTCAAATTCACCGTGTACCAGAACATCGAGACCGAGCTCCTCCTGGATCTGTATCCATTCCGCGATCCTTTGCCTGAGAAAGCTCTCATACTCCTCCGGGCTGAGCTCCCCGCTCCTTCGGCGTCTCCGCATCTCTCTGAGCTCCTCCGTCTGCGGAAAAGAGCCGATCGTCGTCGTCGGAAAAAGCGGAAGACCGAACTCTGCCTTCTGAAGCCTCTCTCTCTCCGAAAAATCGGGCTTTCTCACATAGTCCTCGGGACGGATGCCGGCGCATCTCCTCCGGATCTCTCTGTCGGCTTTTCCTTCTCCCCCGGAAAAAAGTGCCCGGTTTTGTCTCAGCGCTTCCTGACTTCCCTCCTCTCCCTCCGCGAGCTGCGAAAGCTCCCGGAGCTCCGAGAGCTTCTCCTCCGCAAAGGCAAAATGCTTTTTATAGTCCTCTGAGAGCCGCTCCTCTCCCCGCAGCGTATAGGGAAGATGAAGAAAGGAGCAGGAGCCGGAGAGCACGGTCTCGATCCCCCTCTCCCTAAGGCGGAGGAGCAGAGAGAGGCTCTTCTCATACTGATTTCTCCAGATATTCTTCCCATTGATGAGACCGGCAAAAAGAAGCCTGTCCCCCGGGAAAGCATGCTCGAAGACGAGCGCCTCCGTCCTCTCTCCCTCTACAAAGTCGAGCCCGATCCCATCAAAGGGGAGCTCCGGCAGTCTCTCATAGATATCCCTCAGATCCCCGAAATAGGTCTGAAGCAAAATCCGAGGACCTCCCTTTTCGGATAGGAGCTCCTCATAGACAGAGAAAAAGAGAGCGATATCCTCCTCCGTGAGATCCCGCACGAGGCAGGGCTCATCAAACTGAAGCCACTTCGCCCCGAGCTCCCGGAAGCGCCGGATATAATCCCGGTACGCTTTCACGAGGCTTCCCCGGATCTCGGCGATCCCCTTTTTCCCGGTAAAGCGAAGTAGCTTCAAAAAGCTGAAGGCCCCGATCAGGACCGGCTTTGTCTCGATGCCAAGAGAAAGTGCCTCCGAAAACTCCAGAAAGGGTTTTTCCCCGGCAAGGCGGATCTCCGCATCATCCTCCAGCTCCGGGACGATATAGTGGTAATTTGTGTTAAACCACTTCTTCATGGCGAGCGGCTTCACATTCCCTGCCGCTCCCCCCCGTCCCCTGGCCATGGCAAAGCTGCAGTCCAGCGGGGAGAGATTAAGCTCCCGATATCGGGACGGGATCAGATTAAAAAGGAGCGCCGTATCCAGAACCCGATCATAAAAGGAGAAGTCGTTTGACGGGATGAAATCGATCCCCTCTCTCTTCATTTTCCTCCACTGCCTGGCGCGGATCCCAGCTGCGCTCTCTCTCAGCGCCTCCTCGGAGAGCTCCGCATTGAAATACTTCTCCGCCGCAAACTTGAGCTCTCTCTCCGCTCCCACCCTGGGGAAGGCAATCACCGATGTCTTCATGGCTTCTCCCTCTCGCTCTACCGCTGTATCGCTCCCTTCGCTTCTCTCTTTTAGACCAGACCCTGAGCGAGCATGGCTGCAGCGACCTTCTCAAAGCCCGCCACATTGGCCCCGATCACGAAATTTCCCTTATGAGCATACTTCTCCGAAGCCGCGGACACATTCCTATAGATATTGACCATGATATCCTTAAGCCTGCTGTCGACCTCCTCAAAGCTCCAGGAGAGCCTCTCGGAATTTTGGCTCATCTCGAGAGCGGAGACCGCCACTCCTCCCGCATTCGCCGCCTTTGCGGGCATATAGAGGATCTTTGCGGCAAGGTAGGCGTCAATCGCCTCCTCATCGCTTGGCATATTTGCGCCCTCCGCGACGACAGTGCATCCGTTTTTGAGGAGCTTCTTCGCATCCTCTCCGTTGATCTCGTTCTGCGTGGCGCAGGGAAGCGCGATATCGCATTTTACCGACCAGGGCTTCTCCCCCGCATGATACTCCGACCTCGGAGCCTTCTCCGCATACTCCCGGATCCTGCCGCGGCGCTTCTGCTTGATCTCAAAGAGAAGGTCCAGCTTGATCCCGTCCGGATCATAGATAAAGCCGTCGGAATCAGAGCAGCTCAGCACGAGCGCTCCCCTCTCCTGTGCCTTCTGGATCGCATACTGCGCGACATTTCCGGAGCCGGAGACGACGACGCTCTTCCCCTTCAGCTCCTCTCCGGCCGCTCTCAGCATCTCCTCCGTGATGTAGATCAGGCCATAGCCCGTGGCCTCCGGTCTCGCCAGGGATCCCCCGAAGCTCAGTCCCTTTCCGGTCAGAACCCCCTCATAGAGATTCGTGATCCTCTTATACTGCCCGTAGAGATAGGCGACCTCTCTTCCGCCGACTCCGATATCTCCGGCGGGGACATCGACATCCTTTCCGATGTATTTATAGAGCTCTGTCATGAAGCTCTGGCAGAAGCGCATCACCTCCGCGTCGGATCGGCCGTGGGGGTCGAAATCGGCCCCTCCCTTTCCGCCTCCGATCGGAAGCCCTGTCAGAGAGTTCTTCAAAATCTGCTCCATGCCGAGAAACTTCAGGATCGACTGATTCACCGTCGGGTGAAAGCGAAGGCCTCCCTTATAGGGGCCGATTGCGGAATTGAACTGTACGCGGTAGCCGAGGTTGACATGATTTTTCCCCTGATCATCGGTCCAGGGCACCCGAAAGCTCACAATTCGCTCCGGCTCCACAAATCGCTCAAGGAGGGCATTCCTCCGGTAAAGATCCTCATTGGCGTCCACAATCGGAGTGAGGGAATCCAGGATCCTCTTTGCGGCCTCCAGAAATTCCGCCTCATAGGGATGTTTTTTCTGGAGCATCTCATAGACTTCATTGACATAGGACATGGCTCTTCCTCCTTTTCTCCCCGGTATCTCCGTCTTTTGCCTGCGCCTGTGATCCCGCACTCAAAGCACTCCTCCCGCGCTTTACTTCCGGAAGCGGATACCGGGCCTTATGACACATTTCTCCGTGAGCGGAAAAGAGGGCAGTACTTCGCAGAATCACTCTTGGCATCAGACCCATACTATAGCACCGCGTTATAGCTGCGGCAACATGAAATAACTGACATTCCAAAAAAACATGCTTTTCCCCGCCTGTCCCTGCATCCGCCTGGATAAAGAAAAGAGCTGCCATCGGCAGCTCTCTCCGTCCGCATCCGGCTCAGTCAACCTGATACGGAAGCAGTGCGATATGACGCGCGCGCTTGATCGCGGTCGTAATCGCTCTCTGATGCGTCGCACAGGTACCCGTGATCCTTCTGGGAAGAATCTTTCCTCTTTCGGAGATATACTTCCTCAGCGTGGCGATATCCTTGAAATCCACGGGCTTCGCCTTATCACTGCAAAACACACAGACCTTTCTTCTGCTCCGGAATCCGCCGGCTCTTCTCGGCCTCGCGGAGCCGCTTCTATCTGACTTCTGAAATGCCATATCTTCCTCCTTCATTCCGGGCGGCCAAGCCGCTCCCTTCCCGGTGAAGGCCCCCTCTCCCTTATCAGTTAAAGGGAAGTCCCTCATCCTCTACCCCGTCGGGTATATTCATAAATCCATCGCCGACTCCGCTTCCTCCCTCTCCGGAGGAATCGCTGCGGTAGGAATTTGTGCCGCGGTTCTGATACGTCCCGCCGCCCTGTCCCTTGCTGTCGGCGAACTCCTGATCATCCACAATTACGTCCGTTGTATAGACCGTCTGCCCCTCTTTATTCTGGTAGCTTCCCGTCTGGATACTCCCGGAGATCAGCATCCTCATGCCCTGATGCATGTATTTCTCCGCGAATTCCGCTCTCTGCGCGAAAGCTACACAGCGGATGAAATCCGCCGTGGGCTGATTGCCGTCCTGGTTCCTCCGGCCCCGGCGGTCCACCGCGAGCGTATACCTCGCGATCGCCAGACTGTTCTCGCCCTGCGAATAGCGGATCTCGGGATCCCTCACCAATCTGCCCATTAGGATGACTCTGTTCATATCTGCTCGCTTTCCGCCCGCGTTTTACTCTGCCTCTGTCTCTGCAGCTGCCTTTTCCTCTTCTGCCTTTGCGGCCACGAGCTTCTCCTCCGGCTTCACAACAAGATAGCGGATGACCGCCTCCATGATGCGGACCTGATTCTCGAGCTCGTTCGGGGTGTTCCGATCCCCGGTGAAGGGGATGAAGTAGTAGTAGCCCTCTTTCATATGCTGGATCTCATAGGCCAGCCTCTTCTTGCCCCACTCCTCGATCTTCTCTCCCACGACACCATTGTAGCGGCTGATATATTCCTTGATCTTCTCAATGGCGGCCGCTCGCTCCTCATCGCTGAGCTTCGCGCTCAGGACGACACATAATTCGTATTGGCTCATCTGCCTTTCCTCCTTGTGGTCTCCGGCCTTCACACTCTCTGTGAAAGCAAGGATTTTCGATACAGTCTGATATCTTATCAGTTTTCAGAGCTTTCCGCAAGCTAATTCTCATCTTTCCCCTGTTCGGGGATGCGTCCTTTCTCCTTCCGCGGCTCTTCCCTCAGCCCCGATCTCTCCCTCCCCTCCGACTCATTCTCTCTCTGAAGAAGCTTCCCAAGACGGCACCTGGGCAGTATGAGAAGATGTCCGCAGCCCCGGCAGCGAAGCTTCAGATCCGCGCCGACCCGGATCAGCTCCCAGCTATTCTCCCCGCAGGGATGCTTCTTCTTCAGGAGAAGGATCTCCCCCGGGAAAAATTCTCTCATCAGATGTCCTCCGAGATATAGATCTTCTGCTTTTTCAGCCGGTCGAGGCAGTCCGCCTCATTTCTCTTTTCCGAAAGACCGCTGAGCTCGCAGAAACGATCCGGATCCGTGATTTTCATCATGATTTTGGGATCCTCGGGGAGTCCCTCCCCGGCCCCGTTTTCCAAACGCTCCTCCCCGGCGATGAGCCTTTGGTAAGCACTGTCCCGGATGCAGTAAAGGCTATATTCCCGAAGCCTCTCCTCGCTGATATGCCGCTCCCTTTGAAGTCTCCCGACCGTCTCGTAGCCAAAGGGGGTATAGATCGCCTCCTCCACGGGAATCAGGTAGGAAAGCGGCACCCTCTCCCTTTTCAGAATCCGGAAAGCCTCCCGGAGAAGCATCCGCATCATGCCCTGCCTCCGGAAGCGCTCCTCTGTCGCAACAGCATAGACATAGCTGATCTCTGTCTCCCGGGAAAAAAGCGAGATTCGGTAGGGATTTAAGTGAAGCATGGAGAGGACTTCTCCCTCCTCCTCTATACTCAGGATCCGATTGCCGCGGCAGCGCTCCCGGTAGTAAAAGTCCACGAAGGCCTCGGAGTCCTCCGGAAAGCATCTCCGGTAAAGCGCTGTCGTCCTCCGCTTTTCCTCCTCTGTATTAAGTATCCTGAGCGTCCGAGCCATATTGCCTGACCTCCGCCTCATACTGATCCGTCAGCTCCTTCTCATAGCCCGCAAAGTCCTTCTGCAGCACCATATATTTCCTCTCAAAGCCGATCGGATTATAGCTCTCCTTTGCCTTCCGAAGACCGGGCAGTCCCACGTCATCCTCCCGGTTTACGATCTTCGCCTCCGGAAATTCATGGAGCAGAAACTGCTGATTTATAATCTGGTAAATACCCGGAATCCTCGGGTTTCCCTTTTCGATGTCGATGCAGGCCATCCTCTCCCTCGGATTATAGGCCCCGATGGAAAAGGCCTCGAGTCTCCCGTCGATGAAGATCCCGCCGATCCTGTGCTCAATCAGGAAGCAATTCTGCAAAACCTCATGAATCCCCTTTACCTCGTACTCCAGGCTCACCTCTCCCTCTGTCTCCGTCTCTGCCCTCTCTTCATACCAGCGGTCCAGAAAATCCCAGACCAAAAGCTTGTCCTCGCAGCGGATCGTGCGGTATTCCCATCTCCCCTCGTACTCTCTCATGAATTTATTGACGAGGTTCTTTTTCTTATGGAACTTCTTACCGGGCAGGCTGCGAAGCTCCTCCGCATCATAGAGATAGTCCTTGAAATCAAATTCCTCCTTTACGATGAAATTCTCATCCTCCATGAGAGAAAGCGCCGTGACAGCCTCCTCATCCGCGAGGTAGATCTTCAAAGGCTTTTTCAAAACCTCGTTGAAATAGCGCTTCGTGAGCTCAAAATACTCCCTCAGATCCTCCTCCCGGCAATAGGGCATCGCCGCAAAATATTCCTCCCCGTTCTGCATTATGGTAAGAAGGGCCCTGTCCTTTATGATGCATATCTTTGTATTGTAATACTCCGCCCAGAGATAGGTGTCCAGCGCGCCGCTGTCACAGCTCTTATTGGGGCGAAGGGAAAAATAAGGTGCAATCTCAGACGACTGTTCGGCCAAGGGCCTCGTAAACGTAAGATCCATAAATCCTCCTGAAGGAATGAAGATAGCCGCCGCTTCTTTCTCCGCAGCCGCTTTTGAAAAGCCGGAGGCAGGACCGAAAATTTCGGGGGAGCCGACGCACTGTGCTTCTGTAGGCTCCGTCCATCCTCTGGCTCCCCCGGCAGACCGCCGATTCCGCGCCGCAAAAAGAGTCGAGTCCCCGCGGCTTCCCAAAAGATCCGGATAAAATTCCGGTCCTCCCGAAATCGGCTTTACTCCTTGAGAGTAGCACAATGCTCCCCTCCTGCACAGCCCCCATAAAAAGATAATATCCTTTTAAAGATATGCCTCCCCGCGGTAGAGGGAGAGAAGCTCCTCCGTATAGACTCCCCCCTCTTCGTAGACGATGAGCGGGGGCTCGACATGAAGCTGCGGCCGCCCGCCCTTTACCGCCTCTAAGAGAAGGAGCTTCGCCTCTCTTCCCGCCCTGGAATGCACCATGCGAAGGCGCTTCGGTTCCAGCCCGCTCTCCCGAAGATCGGAGACGATATCCGTAAGCCTCTCCGCCCTGTGTACCAGGAAGAACCTGCCGGAGGCCTTCAGCAGATAGGAAGCGGCCACGGCGACATCGCGAAAGCTGCATAAAATCTCATGCCTTGCGATCTGCCGCCCCTCCCCTTTACTTCGGATCCCGCTCTTTAGATAGGGCGGATTGGAGAGGACGAGATCCATGCGGGAGGAGAGGGGAAAGTCGCGGATTCTCCGGATATCTCCTCGGAGGATCTGAATTCGCCCCTCCTGCCCGTTTAGAGCCGCCGAGCGCTCAGCGAGATCCGCGGCGCTCTTCTGAATCTCCAGGCCGTAGAGCCTCCGCGCCTTTGTCTTCGCGGACAGAAGAAGGGGGATGACCCCGGTTCCGGTCCCGAGGTCCAGAAGCTGAGAACCCTCTCTCACCGCGGGAAGCGCATAATTTGCGAGCAGCACCGCATCCATTCCAAAGCAAAAGCCCTCGCTGTCCTGAATGATCCGAAAGCCCCGGCACAAAAGATCATCAATCCTCTCCGCCACTCTCCCTCGCTTCCTCCTTCTTCCCGCCCTTTCGAAGGGGAGACTTCTTCTTTCCGGGTCTGAACTTCAGCTCTGAGAGCGCGTATTCCCGAAGCTCCTTCTCATCCTCCCTCTCCAGATCGACGATCACCTTGACCCTTTGATTCAGGACGGAGAGCGAGCTCACCTCCCCGCGCAGTCCCTCCGGCGTCGTCACATAATCCCCGAGGGAGGGGAGCTTCGAATTCAGGAACTCATAGACCTCCTCCTCATTCTTCAGGCAGCACATGAGTCTCCCGCAGACCCCGGAAATGCTGCTGGGATTTAAGGAGAGCCCCTGCTCCTTCGCCATGCGGATCGAGACCGGGGCGAACTCCGGCAGATAGCTGTGGCAGCAGAGCGGGCGCCCGCAGATGCCGTAGCCCCCGAGGATTTTCGTCTCATCCCGGACTCCGACCTGACGGAGCTCAA
Organism: Oribacterium sp. oral taxon 078 str. F0262; assembly: GCF_000160135.1. GTDB lineage: Bacteria > Bacillota > Clostridia > Lachnospirales > Lachnospiraceae > Oribacterium. The sequence continues at coordinate 726,990 of NZ_GG729933.1, read as the reverse complement.
TCCTCGTCCGGAAGATCGCCGCAAGATCCTTTACGAGAGCCCGGAAGTCGATCCGTCCGTCCGCCGTGAAATAAAAGAGCAGCTTTCCCCGGTCAAAGGTATACTCGACATCGATGAGCTTCATCTCCAGTCCGTGGCGGCGGATCTTCTCCTGGCAGACCTGGAAGGCCGCTCTTTCCTTACGGCTGTTCTCCTCCTTCCTCTCCCGATCCTCTGCGCCGGCCTTTCGTATGACCGCCTTCAGAGGCGGAACGATCTTATCCTCCGGGAGCTCCCGGTTTCCAAGGACGACAAAGGCGTATTCCACCCCCCGGGCCGTCTCAACGATCGCATACTCTCCCCGGCTGAACTCATTCTCTCCCGGCGAAAAATAGTAGACCTTCCCCGCCGTTTGAAATCTCACTCCGATTACCGTCACCATATCGTTCTCCCGGGACCCCCAGGCTGTCCCTCTTCCCGCCTTCCCATCGAAAATAGAAGCTGCTCCAGCTGGAGCTCTCTGTTGACATTCAGGGAGAGCTCCCGGACATCTCTCGCAAGCTCATCCGTAATTTTTCCAAGCTCCGAATAATCAAAGTCCGAGGCCATGCGGATGAGGGTCCCGGAGATCTCTCTCGCATAGAGGAGCTCCTGCCGCTTTGTACTTTTATAGCATAGCACATCCCGCAAAATAATTTCAAGAAAGGAGAAAAGCTCCCGGATCGGCAGCTTTTCCTCCGGATGCTCCTTTAGAAAACGGAGAATTTCCGAGGGAGCTTTCTCTTTGATCCCCGGGAGAAAATCGGAGAACTCCTTCGCCCATTCCTCTTCATAAAAGGACAGAAAGCGCTCTCTCGCATCCCTCTCCCCCCCGGAGAATTCGATGAGCCGGGAGAGCACCGTCGGAAGGAAGGCCTCCCTCCCGCCGGAAAGAAGCAAAATCACGGCATACTCGGGCGGCTCCTCCAGGGTCTTTAGGAGAGCATTCTGTGCCTGCGCATTCATCTTATCCGCATCCATGATGATATAGATTTTATACTCCGCCTCGTAGGGGCGGATCTCCACGCTATCCACCAGATTTCTGCGGATGTTATCGACACTGATCATCTTCGGATGCTCCTCCGGCTTATCCGGCAGAAGGCGAAAGAGATCCGGATGCTCTCCGGCGCGAATCCGCTTTCGAACGCTTTCCCTCCACTCCTCCTTTGAGGGATAGGAGAGTCTCTTCCACAGCGGCTCTTCTTCTCCTCCCTCCCTCTGAAGGAGCTCCTCCGCAAAGCGAAGAGCAGCCTCATAGAGCTGCTCCCTCTCCTCTCCGATCAAAAGATAGGCGTTTCTGACCTTATGAAGCGGTATCCGCAAGGATTTCATTGACACAAGCCTCCCATTCCAGATTCCGGTAGCGCCTGACAATCCCGGCCTCCCGGAGCTTCTCCTCCGAGAAATCCTGCTCGTCGAGGGAAAAGCGCCGCCAAAACTCAGCCCAGCTCGGCTTCTCCTGCTCCTCCTCCCTCCTCCGGGCCCTCTCCAGGCGAAGCTCCTCCGGAAGCTCAAGATAAAGAGGAAAGAGCTGTCCCTCTCCGAATCTCCCGCGGAGTTTTCGATAGCTTTCCAAGGTCCCGATAAGGAGATAATCTCCTCCGCCCGCTCGCCCAATCCTCCCGTCATCCACACTGGCATAGCGCCAGATGCCGAATTCGGTCTCGTAGGAACGCTCCTCCAGGATCTTCCCCGCATCCCGCAGTCTCTGAAGCTCCCTCTCCGATACGAAATGGTACTCCGCTCCCTCTCTCTCTCCGCTTCTCATCGGCCTGGTCGTATAGGGGATAAGTAGCTTCCAGTCCGGCCGCGCTTTCCGGAGGGCGCGGCAGATCGTGTCCTTTCCGCTGGCGGACTTTCCCATAAGATAATAGATCATAGCTCCTTCCCTAAGTTCCCTTCGGTCCTTCGCGGACCGCGATCTCAGAGCCGGACTCCTTCGCCGCAGTCGGAGATTCCCCGATCACAGCGCTCTCCTTTGTCTTTCCACTGCTCTCCTTCGGACTGCTCTGTGATGACTTTTCCGCATCCGAGGACTTCGTCTTCTGCGGCTCTGAAGACTTTCCGCTCTCTGCCGCCTTACTCGGGTCGCTCGCCTCGATGGCGTCCTTCTTCTCTTCCCCGCTTCCGCTCTTCCGGCTCTCCGAGGCCTTCGGTTTTTCCTCCGCGAGCGTCCCTTTCTCCGCATCTTCCTCCGAGTCCGTCTCCCTCGCGGGTTCCTCCGCTTTGGTCCGGCTCTCCGCTTCCGAGCTCTTCCCTGTACTCTCTTTGCTGCTTTCCGCCTCCCTTTTCTCCGAGGACTCCGTCTCTCCCACGCTGCTCTTTGCCTGAATGGTCTCCGGAGTCTTCTCCTCACTGCTCTCCGCCTTACTGAGCTTCAGATCCGGAAAAGCAAAGCCGCTCACATTTTTTACGACAAAAATAACCGCGAAGACGGCGAGCAGCAAAAATACGATTGCTATACAGACCCGTACTATGTCCCCGAAGGCCATCGTCTCCCGATCCTCCTGCCGTCCCGTCCTTCTCCGTCTCCTACGAGTCATTTCCTCTATCCCCCTCTTCCAGCTTCACAGACAGCTCACCGTAGACAAGCGTACTGCGGCTCCCGTTCTCCTCGAGGATCTCCAGTCTCCCATCCGGAAGAATCGAGAGCGCCCTCGCCTTTCTCCTGCTTTTTCCCTCTGAAAGGATGATCTCCCTCCCCAAAACGATATTTCTCGTCCGATAGTCCTCGGGCAGCTCTCTCTCCTTTCCGAGCTCGATGAGCCTTTCGACAATGCGGGCCGCGAGCAGATTTCTGTCTATCCCCCGCCCCTCGGAGCGCCTTCCCAGAAGGGAGGCCGCCTTTCCGCGGATCTCCCGGGGATAGCCCTCCTCCGGCTCATAGAGATTGAGGCCGATCCCCACGATCGCAAAGTCGAGCTCCCCCGTCTCGAAATTCGCCTGTCCCTCGGAGAGGATGCCGCAGACCTTCCTCCCCCCCAGGTAGAGATCATTGACCCACTTGATGAAAAGGGAGATTCCCGAGACCTCGCGGACGGCTTGATAGACGGCGACAGCTGCCTGCGCCGTCAGAATCAGATTGTCCGAAACAAGGCCTCCCGGTTTCAGATAAAGACTCAGATAAAGGCCGTCTCCCTTCGGAGAAAAAAAGCTTCGCCCAAGCCTTCCCTTCCCCGCGCTCTGATAATCGGTGAGAAGCACGGCAGGCGGCTTCAGAGTCCCCGAGAGAATCTGTTTCTTCAAGACATCATTGCTGGAGCTAAGCTCCGGCTCCACCTCTACGGAGACCCCTCCCCCGAGCATCGCGGCGATCAGCTCCTCCGAAAGAGGCTGCCCCTCTCCCGCTTCCAGACGATAGCCCCTGTTTTTCATCCCCTCTATGCGATAGCCCTCCCCGCGGAGCTTCTCGATGCATTTCCAGACCGCGGCCCGGCTGCAGGAAAGCCTCAGGGCGAGCTCCTCTCCGGAAAGATAATCCGGATCCGCCCGGTAAAGAAGCGGCAAAAGCGACTGACGAAGAGACATATAACCTCCGATCGCAGGATATCGGCAAAAAAGCCCCAAGGTGTCATGGAAAATCTCACTTTCATGAGCGCCTATGACAGAGCAAAGACAGAGCAAAGCGCGGGATCTGCCCGCAGCGCAAATTTCCGGGCTGAAAGGCCGCGGAAAACGAAACAGCGGAGCGATAGAGCCTTCATGCGAATTCCGCGGATACAGCATATAATACAACAAAAGCCCCAAAATGACTATATAGTCATTCTGAGACCTTTCTGACGCCAACGAGGTTCGAACTCGTGATACCACCGTGAAAGGGTGGTGTCTTAACCACTTGACCATGGCGCCTTGCTCTCCTGCCGCATCTCCTGCTCAAGCATATCACAGCGGCTCTGAAGGAGGCAGAGCTCATGGAGACTCAAACAAGGACATATACAGGAAAAAGAGGCGAAGACCGGATTCGGACCGGTGATCAGGGTGTTGCAGACCCACGCCTTACCACTTGGCTACTTCGCCATAACATAGCGCCTCCAGATGGACTCGAACCAACGACACCGCGGTTAACAGCCGCGTGCTCTACCGACTGAGCTATAGAGGCATACACTGAATATCTGAATCATATCATCCGGTAAAATATTTTGTCAAGATCCGATTCATTCCGACTATGGATAAGCCCTCGACCGATTAGTAGCTGTCAGCTGCATGCTTTGCAGCACTTCCACCTCAGCCCTATTTACCTCTTTCTCTCAAAGGGGTCTTACTCTTTCGATGGGATATCTCATCTTGAGGTTGGCTTCACGCTTAGATGC
>NZ_GG729933.1:720232-722562 GCF_000160135.1 Oribacterium sp. oral taxon 078 str. F0262 | reverse complement strand
TCCGGAAGCTTCCCTACTTTTCTTCGTTCCGCTTCACGCCTTTCGGCGCTTGCACCGGTCTTCTCTCTCCCAGCTCTTCCTTCCCCCATGTGTCCCCGCAGTTCTGATATCATTCGGTACTGGAATCTTCACCAGTTCTCCATCGACTACGCTTTTCAGCCTCGCCTTAGGCCCCGACTTCCCCAGGGCAGATCAGCTTTACCCTGGAAACCTTAGATTTTCGGCCTGGAGGATTCCCACCTCCATCTCGCTACTCATTCCGGCATTCTCTCTTCAAAACTCTCCACAGGACCTTCCGGTCCTGCTTCTATGGGTTTTCAATGCTCCTCTACCGATGGATTTCTCCACCCCTAAGCTTCGGTGTCGTGTTTCAGCCCCGTGAATTTTCGGCGCAGGACCTCTCGACTAGTGAGCTATTACGCACTCTTTGAATGTGTGGCTGCTTCTGAGCCAACATCCTAGTTGTCTCTGAGATCTCACATCCTTTCCCACTTAACACGCACTTTGGGACCTTAGCTGTAGATCCGGGCTCTTTCCCTTTTGACCATGCAATTTATATCGCATCGTCTGACTCCCGTGTCTGTCTTCCTGCCATTCGGAGTTTGATATCTCTTGGTAGACTTTGACGCCCCCTCAAGAATTCAGTGCTCTACCTGCAAAAGATCATTAACACGAGGCTAGCCCTAAAGCTATTTCGAGGAGAACCAGCTATCTCCGGGTTCGATTGGAATTTCTCCGCTATCCACACCTCATCGCCACCCTTTTCAACGGATGTGCGTTCGGACCTCCACCAAATTTTACTTTGGCTTCATCCTGGACATGGATAGGTCACCCGGTTTCGGGTCTATCTCTGCTGACTTTTCGCCCTTTTAAGACTCGCTTTCGCTTCGGCTCCGGACCTTAAATCCTTAACCTTGCCGGCAGCGATAACTCGCCGGACCGTTCTACAAAAAGTACGCGGTCGGACTTTCGTCCTTCCACAGCTTGTAAACACAGGGTTTCAGGTTCTCTTTCACTCCCCTCCCGGGGTCCTTTTCACCTTTCCTTCACAGTACTCTCGCTAGCGGTCACTGAGTAGTATTTAGCCTTGGGGGGTGGTCCCCCCTTCTTCCTGCCAGCTTCCACGTGTCTGACAGTACTCCGGATCCCGCGCCATTCTTCAAGCTTCGTGTAAGGGGCTCTCACCCTCTATGGCGGCGCTTTCCAGCGCGCTTCCACTCCCTCTTCGAACTTTTTCGCGGTCCTTACCCCGCGGTGCACGCACCGCGGTTTGGGCTCCTCCGATTTCGCTCGCCGCTACTCTCGGAATCACGGTTGTTTTCTCTTCCTCCGCCTACTGAGATGTTTCAGTTCGGCGGGTTCCCTCCGCATGGCTATGGATTTACCATGCGGTACCGGAGGATTACTCCGGTGGGTTTCCCCATTCAGATATCGGCGGATCACCTCGTATTTGCCAATCCCCGCCGCTTTTCGCAGCTTATCACGTCTTTCTTCGGCTCTCAGTGCCTGGGCATTCACCCTGTGCTCTTTTCGCTTAACCATCCCCGGATTCCTCCGGGTGAGACACTAGCGTGTGTCTCTTTGTCTTCTCTCTGCGGATGTCTCCATCCGCAGCCTCAGATGTCTTACTCTTTGATTGCAATATGCGGTTTTCAAGGTACGATACGGATTCACGGTGATCTTAGATCTCAGCGCTCGGAACGAAGTCCTTCGCGCTCGGATCGAAAGAAAGCGGAATCCTCGATATGCCCCTGCGTCATTCCGTTTTCCCTGCCCCTTCCCGCTTTTCTTTTTCAAAGCTTTCGAAAAGGAGCCTTTCAAAAAACAAAATGATGCCGGGCCAGTGGAGATAAAGGGATTCGAACCCTTGACCCCCTGCTTGCAAGGCAGGTGCTCTCCCAACTGAGCTATATCCCCGAATTCTGGCATCCACTTATCTTCCCACGCCGTTGCCAGCGTAGTATTTTCAGCCGCCCGGGGCTTAACCATCGTGTTCGGGATGGGTACGGGTGTTTCCCCCGGGCGCATCGACACCAGAAAGTGGAACCAAGTGGACTCGAACCACCGACCTCACGCTTATCAGGCGTGCGCTCTAACCAGCTGAGCTATGGTTCCCTTTTTGGACCTGTTTCAATCAAGAATCGAATCCTACACAGACCCCTACTCTATCCTTAGAAAGGAGGTGATCCAGCCGCACCTTCCGATACGGCTACCTTGTTACGACTTCACCCCAGTTATCTGTCCTGCCTTCGGCAGCTCCCTCTTTTGGGTCACTGACTTCGGGCATTACCGACTCCCATGGTGTGACGGGCGGTGTGTACAAGACCCGG
>NZ_GG729933.1:254815-720132 GCF_000160135.1 Oribacterium sp. oral taxon 078 str. F0262 | reverse complement strand
CAACCTTCGGTTCCAACCTTATCTTCCCACGCCGTTGCCAGCGTAGTATTTTCAGCCGCCCGGGGCTTAACCGTCGTGTTCGGGATGGGTACGGGTGTTTCCCCCCGGCGCATCGACACCAGACATTCTCTTGACCTTATCAAGAATCGAATCCTACACAGACCCCTACTCTATCCTTAGAAAGGAGGTGATCCAGCCGCACCTTCCGATACGGCTACCTTGTTACGACTTCACCCCAGTTATCTGTCCTGCCTTCGGCAGCTCCCTCTTTTGGGTCACTGACTTCGGGCATTACCGACTCCCATGGTGTGACGGGCGGTGTGTACAAGACCCGGGAACGGATTCACCGCGGCATGCTGATCCGCGATTACTAGCGATTCCGGCTTCGTGCAGTCGAGTTGCAGACTGCAGTCCGAACTGAGACGGTATTTTTGAGATTTGCTCCGGGTCGCCCCCTCGCTTCCCTCTGTTTCCGCCATTGTAGCACGTGTGTCGCCCAGGTCATAAGGGGCATGATGATTTGACGTCATCCCCGCCTTCCTCCGGGTTATCCCCGGCAGTCTCATCAGAGTGCCCATCTTACTGCTGGCTACTGACGATAAGGGTTGCGCTCGTTGCGGGACTTAACCCAACATCTCACGACACGAGCTGACGACAACCATGCACCACCTGTCTCCAATGCCCCGAAGGGAAAAGGCATTACATCTTCTGTCATCGGGATCTCAAGACCTGGTAAGGTTCTTCGCGTTGCTTCGAATTAAACCACATGCTCCACCGCTTGTGCGGGTCCCCGTCAATTCCTTTGAGTTTCATTCTTGCGAACGTACTCCCCAGGTGGAATACTTATTGCGTTTGCGTCGGCACCGATCTCCTTCGGAGACCGACACCTAGTATTCATCGTTTACGGCGTGGACTACCAGGGTATCTAATCCTGTTTGCTTCCCACGCTTTCGAGCCTCAACGTCAGTCTTTGTCCAGTAAGCCGCCTTCGCCTCCGGTGTTCTTCCTGATCTCTACGCATTTCACCGCTACACCAGGAATTCCACTTACCTCTCCAACACTCCAGATCGACAGTTTCCAAAGCAGTTCCCGGGTTGAGCCCGGGCATTTCACTTCAGACTTGCCATTCCGTCTACGCTCCCTTTACACCCAGTAAATCCGGATAACGCTTGCCCCCTACGTATTACCGCGGCTGCTGGCACGTAGTTAGCCGGGGCTTCTTATTCAGGTACTGTCATTATCTTCCCTGCTGATAGAGCTTTACATACCGAAATACTTCTTCACTCACGCGGCGTCGCTGCATCAGGGTTCCCCCCATTGTGCAATATCCCCCACTGCTGCCTCCCGTAGGAGTTTGGGCCGTGTCTCAGTCCCAATGTGGCCGTTCATCCTCTCAGATCGGCTACTGATCGTCGCTTTGGTAGGCTCTTACCCTGCCAACTGGCTAATCAGACGCGGGTCCATCTCATAGCGATTCTCTTTTCACCCTCTGCCATGTGGCAGTGTGTGCTTATGCGGTATTAGCAGAAATTTCTCTCTGTTATCCCCCTCTATGAGCCAGGTTGCCCACGTGTTACTCACCCGTCCGCCACTCAGTCTTCCCCTCTTTGACCCGAAGGTCTTAAAGGCTGGACTCCGTTCGACTTGCATGTGTTAGGCACGCCGCCAGCGTTCATCCTGAGCCAGGATCGAACTCTCATTCAATGGAGGCCTTCCGGCCTCCTCCTGCTTCGCTCATTCTTAAGCTTGGCTTTTTTCCTTCTTTTACTGCGAGTTTTCTTCGCTGCACTTTCTGTGCTTTCTGAATCTCTCCTCTGTCCTTCCGCATTCTTCCGCTTCCAAACAGAGACGGCTTTCGCCGTTTCGAATATTCAGGGTCTGTGTATGATTCGATCTTTGATTTTCAAGGTCCTCGCCGCCCCTTGGGACAGCTTGCTTATGATAGCATCCTCTCCCCTCTTCTGTCAATGCTTTTCTTTATTTTTCTTTTCTTTTTCCCTCTCTTTTTCCCCGAGTCATCTTTAAGAGCCTGAGGCACAGAATACAGTTCTCTTCTTCACTAGATCTTGTGATCGGCCGGCATTTCCTCTCCATCCGCTTCTCCTATAAGCTCGTCCAGAGTCCTACCGTAGGAGGGGAGAAAATCACGCATGAAGTCGGAGAGCTCCGGGAGCTCCGCGGAAAGGGAGAGAAGAATCCGCTCCGTGGATTTTTTCGCGCTCCGAAACTCCTGATTTCCGGCCTGCTCCTCAGAGAGGCATTTGATATAGGCGGAGAGCTTGTCCGCCGCCTTCACAAGCCGGAGAAGGTAGGACTTTGGATCGGGAAAGAAGAGCTCCTCATAGCGCGGGCGCAGGTCCTCCGGAAGGAGGGAGAGCAGGCGTTCCGCCGCCCCCTTCTCCAGCTCCCGATAGGCCTTCTGCATCTCCTCTCCGGAATATTTCACGGGAGTCGGCATATCGCCGGTGATGATCTCCGGGACATCATGATAGAGGGCCAGGAGGGCCGCTCTCTCCCCGCTCAGACTTCTGCCGTAGCGAAGATTTCCGATCTCGCAGAGGCAGTGGGCGATCATCGCGGTCTCCAGACTGTGCTCACTCAGGTTTTCCGGGCAGCTGTTTCTCATAAGTGCCCAGCGCTCGATATACCGCATCCGGGACAGGGTCGCAAAGAAATGACAGTTCACCTTCCAAACTCCTCCCTGTGAAAAATCGCGTAATAAAAAAGATACTGCTGCAGGATCCCGGGCTCCGGGAGAGATGGAAAAGGATCCTCGCCTAAGTAGTATTCCTCGATCGTCCGGCGGATCCAGACATCGATCGGCGCTCTCTCCGTCCTCCCATAGCCAAAGAGGAGAACGCAGTCCGCAACCTTTCGTCCGACGCCCCTGGTGCGGAGAAGCTCCTCGCAAAGTCTCTCCGTGGGAAGCGCCGAGAGCCTTTCCGCCGAGAGCTCTCCCCGGAGAGTTCTCTCGGCGGCGTCCCTTAGATAGGGAGCCCGGTAGCCAAGCCCCAGCTTCCGAAGCTCCTCCTCGGAGAGAGCGGCAATGCTCCCCGGAGAGGGGAAGAGAAAAACCGGCTCCTCCTCATAAGGAGTTCTCACGCTCCTCCCGCAGCGGGCGGACAGCTTCTCGATGCAGCCCCGGATCGCGGGAATGGACTTCCTCTGGGAAATAATAAAGGAGATCAGCACCTCAAAGGGATCCTGGCGAAGAACCCGGATTCCCCTCCCGAAAGCCTCCGCCCTCCTAAGATAACCGTCCTCCTCCGGAATTCCCCGGAGAAGCTTTCGGTAGCTTCTCCTAAGGTCGAAGTACTCCGCCCAGATCCTCTCCCACTTCTCCCCGGAACAGGAAACCCGAAATTCTCTCTCCCCTCGCTCCGGGCGAATATATAGGATTTCCCTCCCCTTGATAAAACGGTACAGTCCGGAGGAAAGGCGACGCGGTCGGAAGCATTGTCCGCTGTCTATGATCTTATCCAGCGAGAGCTCCTCCTCTGTCTCAACCCTTCTCAAGAAAGTCCCCCCTGAGACGCCCTCAGGATATAATACGGTAAAAAGACCCCGTTTAGGAAAAGGAGCTCCAGAATCGGCGCGGCCTTGTCGAAAAAGCCGGGGGAGGGGAGAAGGCGGAGTCTCCTGCAAAGCCCGATGATCGGGAGGAAAAGCAGGAAGCGTTCCCCGCCCTCCTCCAAAAGTCTCCCCTCTCTCTCCAGTCTGCGAAGGTCGATCCAGGCAAAGAAGCCGCTCAGAAGCAGATAGAAAAGGAGCGCATTGGAAAGCGGAAAGCGCCCGCTCGCCGCGAGAAAGAGGAAGGAGAAAAGACAAGCCCCCAGGCCGGGCAAAACGGCGCGGGAGAGCGGGATGAGAGCGTCCGAAAACGGAGCTTTTGCCGTGGAAGTCTCCCCCGGCTCTCCCTCCTCTTTCCTCTTTCCGGTGACTTTTCCCCCGCAGCCCGGACAGTGATCCGCTCCCTCCGGCACCTCTGCACCGCATTTTGAGCAGATCTGCTTCGGCCGGATCCGAAGGATCCTCTGCCCGCAGCGGGGGCAGAACTCACTCTTATCCGGGATTTCCTCCCCGCAGTGCCTGCATTTCATCGTTTCTGTCCTTTCCACTCTGAGACGCCCGCCCCTTCCTATCGCGGGACCGAAAACATCTTACGTCCTACGGCGGCTTTTGGCAAGTACCGAAAGCCGGGGACAGAACTGCTGCACTTGTTCGTGAAGAGTTTAGTAATGCACTTGATTTCTTACGGAGAATGTGGCACGTTGCATTACAAACAAATGCAGATTTGAATGGATGTGTAAGCATGGCAAATGGATTACTTCAGCTTCGTATAGACGACACCCTTCGGAAGGAAGCTTCCGATGTATATTCCCGGCTCGGTCTCGACCTGCCCACGGCAATCCGCATGTTCCTGACTCGCTCTGTGCAGGTGCGCGGCATCCCCTTCAGCATGATCCTGCCGGAAGAGGACTATAAGGCGACGGCAGCTGTCGCAGCCATGAAGCGCATGAGCAGTGATGCGGAGAAAGCCGGTGCAGCCGAAATGACACTGGATGAAATCAATGCGGAGATCGCAGCCGTAAGAAGCCTCCCGGGCGAAGCCGAGTCTCTGAGCCGCAGAAGCAGCAAAGAAAAAGCGTAGAAGTCTGCCATCAGGCAGACTCGGAGCGTCTTTGAGTCTTCTCGAAGAGAAAGAAAGAGGCGAGGAGCTGCCGCCTTTTCTGCCCTTTGCCCGCCCGGCCCAGGACGCTCTCGCTCCGGCTGCCGCGGCCAGCGGCGCATAAGCGATCTTAAGAAACCAGATCGCTAAACGCCGGGGCGGCAGACGGCCTGTGCACGGACAGACAAACTGGCAGGGCGGCAGTTTGAGACATACTTGAGTCTTCTCGAAGAGAAGTGTCTCCCGAAGGGAGATCGGCTGATGCCTCCCGGGCGAAGCCGAGTCCTGAGCGCAGAAGTCTGCCATCAGGCAGACTCGGAGCGTACTTGACCACTTCTCGAAGAGAAGTGTCTCCCGAAGGGAGATCGGCTGATGCCTCCCGGGCGAAGCCGAGTCCTTAAGCGCAGAAGTCTGCCATCAGGCAGACTCGGAGCGTACTTGACCACTTCTCGAAGAGAAGTGTCTCCCGAAGGGAGATCGGCTGATGCCTCCCGGGCGAAGCCGAGTCCTTAAGCGCAGAAGTCTGCCATCAGGCAGACTCGGAGCGTACTTGACCACTTCTCGAAGAGAAGTGTCTCCCGAAGGGAGATCGGCTGATGCCTCCCGGGCGAAGCCGAGTCCTTAAGCGCAGAAGTCTGCCATCAGGCAGACTCGGAGCGTACTTGACCACTTCTCGAAGAGAAGTGTCTCCCGAAGGGAGATCGGCTGATGCCTCCCGGGCGAAGCCGAGTCCTTAAGCGCCGGGGCAAAAGACGGCCTACTCTTTGGCAGACAAAGCGTCAGATCGGAATCAAAAATCGGAAGCGCTCCGACCCTGTCAGCAAGACGTCTATCGCTTGGGGAAAACGGATTCCATCGGAACAATCACGTGCCAACGGGCGTGATGCCGAAAAAGCGTGCGGAACGCCGGCACTTAACGAACACGAGTGCAGCGAAGTGTGAGTTTAGTACCGCTGCGTGGAGCCCCGAACGAGAGTGTCTTTTGAGGCACAAACCATAGCACAGGCGTCATGAATCCTTCCGTCTTTCCTTAGTTTTCCTCCGGCGGCTTTGCCTGGAGGATAAGCTCCGCCTGCTCCTCCGTGAGATCAAAGTTCAGAAACTAAAGGATCAGCACAAAAAAGGGACCGCCGATCACCGAGCTCAAAATGCCGAGCGGGATCTCATAGGGGAGCATGCCCCGGCAGAGGTCATCGGTCAAAAGCAAAAAGCATGCCCCGGCTAGGACGGAGAGCGGAAGCACTCTCCTGTAATTCGGTCCTGCGATAAAGCGGACCAGATGCGGCACCATGAGTCCCACAAAGCCCACGACACCCGCGACGGAGATCGTCGCCGCCGTGAGAAGGGTAGAGGAGATGATCGTGATCAGTCGGATCTTTCCGGTATTGATGCCCAGCGCCTTTGCCTCCTCCTCTCCCAGGGAGAGCACATTTAAGCGCCAGCGCAAAAGAAGGAGGGGCAAAAGCCCGATCCCATAGGCCGGGAGGAGCGTCCGAAGATCCCGGTAGCTCACCTTCGCGATGCTCCCCATCAGCCAGTAGGTGATTTCCGGAAGCGTCGAATTGGGATCTGCGACATATTTCACAAAGGAAATTCCGGACTGACAGAGCGTGGAGATCACCATGCCGCAGAGCACGAGGAGAAGCACCGCGTCCTCTCCCTTTCCGAGGGCGCGGCTTAAGCTGTAGGCGAGAAAAACCGCGAGGATCCCAAAGGCAAAGGCCGAGATCTGAACCAGGGCCGGTGGGAAGCCGAGGAGCAGTGCAATCGCCGCTCCGATCCCCGCCCCCGCGCTCGCCCCCAGAATATCCGGGGATACCATGGGATTTTTGAAGATGCCCTGATAGGCCGCGCCGGAGATCGCGAGCGCACTCCCCACCAGCATCGCGGCGAGGATGCGGGGGAGGCGAATATCCAAAACGACCGTGAGCTCCGCCTTGTTCCAGTTTCCGGGTACTCCGAAAAGACGGAAGAGGAGCATCCTAAGCACCGTTCCCGGGCCGACCGGATAGCGGCCGATCAGAAAGGAAATCCCGATGGCGAATAAAAGGCCGAAGAAAAAGAGGAAAAACAGAAGCGCTCCGCCCGCCTCCGCCCCCCTCCTCTCCTTTCCGCCCTCCGCCTTCTCTCCCATACTTTTCCCCCTTTATTTGCTTATTTTTGAATTCGAATCTCTTTTAAAAGTAATTCGCTTATCCGAAAAAAGCGGCCCGGCTCCCCGAACCGCCTTCTCCGTCTCAGCGCCTTCTCCCCATGAGAGAGAGAATCCGAACGAAGATATTGATGACATCCACATAGAGATTCAGCGCCGTATAGACCGCAAAGCTCGCCGTCTTCGGGCAGCGCTGCCCCCTCGCCCAGTCGTAGCCGATGTAGAGGGAGAAGAGGAAGAGACCGAGCATGCCGAAGAGGCCGTAGTTATAGACATGGAAGAGCATCGCCAAAAGCTCCGCGATGATAAGCCCGATCAGTGCGATGAAGATCGTCCGCCCCATCGAAAGAAAGGCCTTCGGCATGATGAGCGCCGCAAGCGTCATGATGAGGAGCACCACCAGCGTCATGCCCGCTGCAGCTCCGATCAGCGGAAGGGCATAGAAGGGCAGCACCGTCGCAAGAAGAGAGCCGAAGCCCAGCACCGTGATCGTATAGCCGAGAAGCGCGATCGGATAGCTCCCCCTCCTTGCGAGAGAGCTTCCGCCAAGGCTCACGACAAAGAAAAGGATCGTGAATATAAAGGGGTGGTTCCCGTAGTAATTCACGAGGATGCCGCTCATGGTATAGCATATCAATGCCGTCAGGAAAATGCCGTAGATCAGGTGGAGCCCGATCAGGATATTATAGCGTCCGAGAGAGAGCTCACCGTCCTGATAGGCACTTCTCTCAAGCTCTGTGTTTCTTCTGAATTCGTCCATCGAAACTCCTTTCATCCCAGCCTTTTATCGTTTCTGCCTCATAGTTTCGCCGCTTTGTCCATCCTCTCACCCCATTCCCTCTCTTCTTGGATGATACAATGAGCTCCCGGCCAGGCCCGCAGACAGATGCTGTTTTCTCTTGTATCATAGTACAAAATATCCGCCTTGAAAAGGGGGCAAATCCCCGTCTTCCGGATTTAGCACTATGAAAATTCAGGATTTCATTCAGAGGCTCTGCCTCTTGAAGAGGCATTTCCAGCCGGAAGGTCCGGATAGAAAGTCCTGCGAAAAAAAAATGCACAGCAAAATCCGGATAAGCTGTCAATCGGAAAATTGCTTTCCACGGAAATTTGGCCTTGACTTTCAAAAGGAACAGGGGAATACTTCATCTGGGTTTGGGCTGATACTGCGGACTTTATGGTATCTTGTATAAGGCTTTAAGGAGAAGCACGGATCTTATGGAATTAAAGGGACAGGCATTTGATTTGATGCAATACATTTACAGCTTCGTTCAGAAGCCTCTTATCAGAGGCTGTATTCGTTTTAATGGAAAATTGAAGGGCAGCAAACTGAAAGGGGCGATAAAGGCACTAATCTCATTTTACCCTATTTTACGCTGTAAATATGACGTGAAGAAAGGGGTATGGAAGGAGAGCGATATCTCCTATGAAAATTTATTGATAAACATAAGGGCCAATCACGATTTTTCAGTTATTGAAAATGATTCCTTATTATCCTCTCTTGAAATCGGAGTGGATGCGCCGCTGAAAATTTATTGGATATGCGGTGAGGAAAGAGATTCTCTCTGCGTAATTGCAAGTCATCTGCTTTGCGACGGAAGGGGATTGGAACAGCTCTTATATCTTTTCGCTGAGCTATACTCGAACAATGATATAAGGATAAAAACGCGGATGAATACAGACAGAAGTTTTTCTCAGATAAGCAGTAAATTTACCGTGATGCAAAAGGCAAAAATTCTGTTTTCGAGGGCAGGGACAGAGGCTATGGACAGGAAGCTGCATTTACCCTTAAATGAAGGCTCTCAAAAGCCTAAACTGATAGCGAAAAAAATTGATTTGTCGAAATTGGAGTGCTATCGCTCTCGCGCAATAGGATACAGGCCCAGCATAAATGACATTTTGCTCTCGGCCTATATTCTGGCCTTGCATCAGCTCTTCGGCTGGAAGGAGATCAGCATCCCCTGCCCGGTCGATCTTCGCAGATTCAACGCGGACGCAGACGACGCAATCTGTAATCTGACAGGAAATTATTACTGCCATATCAGCTTTCATGGGCATGAAAGCTTTGAAAAGATCTGCAAAGAGATTTCTATGCAGATCTGCGCGCAGAAAAACAGCAGCTTCTGTCTGAAAGAGCCGATTTTACTGCATCTTTTGTACCATGTGCTCCCCTTCCCGATCCTGAAAAAGCTGCTTCCTCCCAGAATTTCCGTTCCTTTAACTTCGTATACCA
Source organism: Oribacterium sp. oral taxon 078 str. F0262 (assembly GCF_000160135.1). Lineage (GTDB taxonomy): Bacteria > Bacillota > Clostridia > Lachnospirales > Lachnospiraceae > Oribacterium. Next base: position 711,078 of record NZ_GG729933.1, on the reverse strand, counting down.
ATTTAGGGAAAATTGAGGAAGCGCGTCTTGTGTTTCAGGGGCTCTCTGTTTCGGACGCTTTTATCGTCGCGGCGGCGAAACCAGTGCCGTACTTTCAACTGGCGATATCTACTTATAAGAGCGAGTGCACCCTTTCCGCGTGTACAGAAGCAAGCGGAAAAAGCTTTGATCTTCTTTCTTCTCTTATGAACAGCATTGGCAGCGTGATCGAGAATTTATCATAGAGAAAGGCCGCCATAGAAAGACCGTCATAAAAATTTAATTCAGCGCCGCCTTTCGCTCTGTCCCCTTTCTCCGGCCGTCCGCGCTTCTCCGTTTTCCGCCGCCTTTCTCCGCGCCTCCGCTCTCCGCGGGCAGCAGAATCCGGATGCTCTTTGGGTGATTTCGGATCTCCGCTCTCCGGAATTTCCCGCCGTATTCCCCATCCAGTGTCCACTCAATGCTCATTTCGCTCTCGATGAGGAGCTCCGCACTTTTAAAGGCGCGGATATAGGGGCTGTCCCGGTCCATCTGGGCGGAGACCAGACTGCCGATAATCTCCGTGAGCTCCTGGATGTTTTTCGGGGCGCGGATCAAAAGCACCTCGAAGAGGCCGTCATTCAGGGCGGGGGACGGCTTTTGCTTAAGGGCCGAGCTCCCGAAGGCGGAGAAGCCCCCGATGGAGCTTGTGTTGGATACTGCGCCAAAGAGGAAGTCCCCCTCCTCGGTCTCCCCATCGTGAAGGATCTTCAGCCTCCTTGTGTAGTTCAGATTCTCCGGGAGAGTCTGAAGCCCGTGGAGCAGATAGGCCGGGTAGCCCAGGACATTCTTAAGATCCTGCTTTGTGGAATAGCTCACCTTTGTGAAGGAGCCGAAGGCCGCCACATAGCTGAAATATTTCCCGTTCAGAGAGCCGATATCACAGGGAAAGAGGGAGCCTCTCGTGACAGAAGCCGCGTTCTTTGCGACGGAGGCCGGAATCCCGAGGCTTCTCGCAAAGTCATTGGTGCTCCCGAAGGGAAAGTAGAGAATCGGCATCCTCTCCTCCTCCTTCATCAGCGCATTTACAAGATGATGGAGCGTCCCGTCCCCGCCGACACAGGAGACGAGCTCGAAGCGGCCCGCATTCCCAGAAAGTATGCTGTCGATGCTAAGCTCGGGGACAGAGGGGAGCACAGGATATACCGTGAGCTCGCAGCCCTGGCGGCAGAGAGCCTCCATGATCCGGTAGCTCTCGCTCCCCCCCTTCTCCATCCCCGCCCGGGCATTGATGAAAAGCAGTGTCTTCTTTCTCTCCATAATCTCCCCCCTGAGGAAAGGCCTCTCCTTTCGGCGCTAATCCTCCTTCTCCCGGTCCAGTGTGAACCAAAAGTCCACACCGGTCCTGGTATTTTTCACCCCGCAGCTCTGATGGTGCGCCTCTGCGATCGCCTTTACGATACTGAGCCCGAGGCCGGAGCCTCCGTAGGATCTCGTGTGCGCCTTGTCCACCTTATAGAACTTCTCCCAGAGCCTGGGAAGCTCCTCCTCCGGGATGGGATCTCCCGTATTTCTGACGTGGACGGAGATCCTGTCTCCCCCCTCCCTCTCCGTAAAGATGCTGATCTGCTTCGGCTCCTTTACATGGTGCATCGCGTTGTTCAGATAGTTCGTGAGCACCTCCTCGATCTTGAACTCATCCGCCCAGACCTTGAGATCCTCCGGGATATCGACCTCGAGCTGTATGCCCTGCTGTCTTAAGAAAAGCTCTGCGGAGGAGACAATGCCGTCTACGACCTTCGCAAGGGAGAAGAGCGTGATATCCGGCAGGTCCTTCCCCTGCTCCAGTGCCGAGAGGTTCATGAGCTCCCGCACCATCCGGTTCATCCGCTTTGCCTCGTCGGAGATCACGGTGCAGTAATAGTCCCGGCTCTCCTTGTCCTCCGCGAGACCGTCCATCAGGCCCTCCGCATAGCCCTGGATCAGGGCGATCGGCGTTTTCAGCTCATGGGAGACATTTGCAACGAACTCCTCCCTCTTCTGGGCGAGTCTCCTCTTGTTCTCCACATCCAGCTGCAGCTCATTGTTTGCGGTCTTCAGCTCCGCGATCGTGCTCTCCAGACGCTCCGAAAGGATATTCATCGACTTTCCGAGCGTGCCGATCTCATCCTCCGAGTCCCCGCAGTAGCGCGCGGAGAAGTCCAGCTTCGACATCTTCTCCGAGAGCTTCGCGAGGGCGTTGATCGGCTTTGTGATCTCCCAGCTCGCAAAAGTAATGATAATCCCTCCGAGCACTATGGCGAAGCCGCCGATCGCAAGGAGGAAGCGATTGAAGAAGGCGGTGGATTCCCTGAGGCTGGAGAGCGGCATCGACATCATAAAGCAGCTCACATTGTCGCTGAAATATCCCCAGCTCTCGAGATAGCCGGTCTCCTCCCCGCTCTCCCCGCTCTGCTCGATGACATAATTGCTGAATCTGCGAAGAGTCCTGCCCTTTCTCCCATTGATGGCCCCCAGGATATTGCTGGAAAGGCGCTTTGAGAGAAACTCGGAGTTTGCGGAGGAGGCAAAGGTCCTGTCGGTCTCTGTGTCCAGGATGATGACGCTGATATTCTGGGTCTCCGTGAGACTTCGGATATAGCGGGTCGCCCGGTTTTCCTGCAGAGAATCCGGGGAATTCTCATCCGCGGGAAAGAGCTCCTCGAGGCCGTCCGCCTCCTCCAGCATCCCGTCGATCGTGGCATAGGCCGTCTCCAGCACATGGACCTTCTCCCGGAGATAGTAGCGCCCGAGGAAAAAGGTATTGGCAGCGAGCATTGCCGTCAGGATAAAGAGTACCAAAAGAAAAAACATGCTGTTTAAGCGCCATTGGATCGAGCTATGGCCTCTTTTTAGGATCTTCATCTAGTCCTCCGGATCAAACTTATATCCCATGCCCCATACGGTCCTGATGTACTCCCCCTTACTCTTAAGCTTCGCCCGGAGCTTCTTTACATGGGTATCAATCGTGCGGGCGTCCCCGAAATAATCGTAATTCCACACATTGTTCAGGATCTTCTCCCGGGAGAGCGCGATGCCCCGGTTCTCCACAAAATAAAGGAGAAGCTCGTACTCCTTGAAGCTAAGCTCCAGCTCCTTCCCGTCGACCCTGACGGAATGGGCCGACTTATCGATCTCGATCCCCCCGACGCTGACGGTCTCCTCCTGCTGGATGCCGGATCTTCGGAGCAGCGCCTCCACCCTGGCGACCAGGATCTTCGGGGAGAAGGGCTTCGAGATGTACTCATCTGCCCCGTACTCAAAGCCCCTGAGCTCATCTGTCTCCTCGGAGCGCGCCGTCAGCATGATCACAGGGACCCTGGAATGCTCCCGGATCGATTTCAGCACCGCCCAGCCGTCCATCTTCGGCATCATCACATCCAGGATCAGGAGGGAAATGTCCTTCTCCTCGAAAAAAAGGTCAATCGCCTCCTCCCCGTCGGCAGCCTCCAGAACCTCAAAGTCCTTCGCCTTGAGGAAGTCGGAGATCAGCTTCCGCATCCTCTCTTCGTCATCCACCACAAGGACCTTCAACTTCTCCATCTCTTCCCCCTTAGCCCGTGAGCTCCTCCAAAAATCGCGACGGCCTTACGCTCCTACTGTAGCGTTCCTTTGTGACATATATGTGAACTTCCCGCTTGGCCCGGGTCAGGGCGACATAGAAGCACCTTCTCTCCTCCTCAAGGCCCTCCCTTCCGTCTGCCCTCCGACTCGGGACGATCCCCTCCACCACATCGATGAGATGCACAATCTCGAATTCGAGCCCCTTTGCGCTGTGGTAGCTCATAAGGCGGATTCTCTCTCCTTCTTTCCCGCGGCAGGCAGCCCTTAGCTCCTCCCTTCCCTCCCGCAGGAAGCGGAGAAAGTCCTCCTTCTCCGGGAAGTCCTCCGCGCGCCCGGAAAGCATGCCGAGGATCTCGGAAAAGGGAGCGGGATCTCTCTGTCCTTTTCCGAGGAGCCAGTCCTCATAGCCCATCTTTTTCCGGATATAGAGAAGAGCCGCCTCCGTCGGAAGGGCGGCGATCCGCTGAAGATCCGTCCGAAGCTCCCGGATCCTTTCGCGGGCCTTTGGCTTCTCCTTGTAGTAGGAGAGAAGCTCGGGAAGGCCGGAGCCCTCCTCCCGAAGCGCCTCTCCGGAAAGAAAGCGGGGAGGGCGGTTCAGAATCCGGAGAAGATCAGCGCGGCTTCCCCTCCGAAGGGAGAGCCTGAGATAGGCGGAGAGATCCTCCGTGACGAGGTGAGAGAAGGGATCCTCCGTCCTCTCCCCGAGGGAAAACGGAATCCCGCGGCGAAGGAGAAACGGGATCAAAGAGGTGAGGACGAGTCTGGTCCGGTACAGGACCGCGATCTCCGAGCCGGGAAGTCCCTCTGAAAGCTCCTTGGAGAGGAGCTCCGAGAGAAAGCGGTATTCCCTCTCTGTGTCCGGGAACAGATACTCCCTTCCCTTTCCGCCCCCCGGAAGCATCGCTCTCAGCTTCTTCGCAAAGCGGAGGCGGTTGTTCTCGATCAGTCGGTGGGAGAGTCTGACCAGCTCCCGTCTTGCGCGGTAATTCTCCGGGAGCAGATAGCGGGATGCGTCCGGGTAGTCCGAGAGGAAGCGCTGCATGATTTTCGGGCTTGCGCCCCGAAAGGAGTAGATGCTCTGGTCCTCATCCCCCACAAAGAAAAGATTTCGCTCCGGCTCTCCGAGGAGGCGGAGCAGCTCGTACTGCGCTTCGGAGATATCCTGAAACTCATCGAGAAGGATATAGCGAAAGCGTCTCTGCCAAAAGGAAAGGCTTTCCCCCTCCCTCCGAAGAAGAGAGAGTGTGCGGAGAATCATATCGTCAAAATCAAGCTTTTGCTCCCTCTCCATCGCTTCCCGATAGCTCCGATAGAGCCTCTCGAAGTCCTCCTCGGAAAAGGAACTTCCAAAGTAAAGCGCTGCCGCCGTCTCTCTTCCCCCTTGCTCCTCCGGATTCCCCTTCTTCTTCCTATTCTCCGAATCCCCGCTCTCCTCCCTCCGCTTCCTCTCGGAAAAGGAAAGGAGGAGCGCTCTCCGAAATTCCTCCCCCTCCGGGAAGGGCCTTTTGTCCTTTCGGAGGATCTCTTCCAAAAGCCGCTGCCTCTCTCCCTCCGTCAGGATATTTCGCTTCCCGAAGCCGTAGCGCTTTCTCAGGATCGAGAAAAAGACCGAGTGGAGCGTGCCGAAGCACAGCTCTCTCCCGGTCCTCGGAAATCTCCTGCAAAAGCGAAGCCGAAGCTCCTCCGCGGAGGCTCTCGTAAAGCTTAAAATCAGGATTTCTTCCCCGGGGACCCCGCTTTGCAGGAGTCTTGCGGCCCGCTCCGTCAGGACAAGGGTCTTCCCGGAGCCCGGTCCGGCGAGGACGAGGGCCGGACCCTCCCCGTGAGAGACTGCTCTCTCCTGGGAAGGGCTCAAACGCCTCCCGCCCTCCGCCCCCTTTTCGGAAATCCCACGGCTCTCCAATGCTTCTCCTCCTCTCCCGCTCTGCTCTCCCCCTTCTCCTCTCTCAGAAAGAAAGTCGGCGGATGCCGTCCCGCAGGCGGGAAAGCGACTCCTCCTTTCCGAGGACAGAGAGGATCTCCGTCGCGCCGGCCGGAGTCATTTTCCGCCCGGAGAGCGCGATCCGGATCGGCCACATGATAAAGCCCGTCTTGTACCCTCTCTCCTTTCCGAAGGCAGAGAGGAGGGAAAAGAGCGCATCGTTCGAGAAATCCCCCTGCTTTTCGAGGAGCGGAAGGACCTCCTGGAGGAGCTTGAGAGAATTTTCGGCATCATTTTTCGTCTTCCGATTCTCATAGAGCTCCGTCGAGTATTCCGGAAGCGCCTCAAAGAAATCCACCTGCTGCGGGATATCCGGGAATATCTCGATCCGGCTCTTCACCATCTCCGCGATTCGACGAAGGTCCAGATCCCGCCGGATCGTCTCCCTGAGGAAGGGAAGCGCTCTCTGATAATAGCGCTCAAAGTCCATCGCCTTGATATATTCCGAGTTCATCCAGCGGAGCTTCCCCATATCGAAGACCGCCGGGGACTTTGATATCCTTTTATAGTCAAAGCTTTTTACGAGCTCCGGGAGGCTCATGATCTCCTGCTCCCCGACCGGGCTCCAGCCGAGGAGGGCGACGAAATTCAAGACCGCCTCCTCCACGAAGCCCTGCTCGATCAGATCCTCAAAGGAGGAATGGCCGGAGCGCTTCGAAAGCTTCCTGTGCTCTTCATCGGTGATCAGGGGGCAGTGCACATATTTCGGGACTTCCCAGCCGAAGGCCTCGTAGAGACGATTGTACTTCGGGCTGGAGGAGAGGTACTCGTTGCCGCGGACCACATGGCTGATCCGCATCAGATGATCGTCCACCACGTTCGCGAAATTATAAGTGGGGAAGCCGTCTGACTTAATCAACACCATGTCATCCAGCTCGGAATTCTCGACCTCCACATCGCCGTAGAGCTCATCGTGAAAGACCGTCTTCCCGCTTCGGGGATTATTCTGCCTTATGACATAGGGGATGCCGGAGACGAGCTTTTCCTGAACCTCCTCCGGGCTTAAGGAGAGGCAGTGCTTGTCATAATGCAGGATCTCCTCCCCGTTCACGACGGTTTTCAGCCCCTCCAGGCGCTCCTTCGTGCAGAAGCAGTAATAGGCCTCCCCCTTTTCCAAAAGCTCCTCTGCGTACTTTCGGTAGATCCCGGCCTTCACCCGCTCCGACTGGACATAGGGGCCGCAGTCCCCCGGCTTGTCCGGACCCTCGTCCCAGAAAAGTCCGGTATCGATCAGAGTGCGCCGGATGATCTCCACGGCGCCCTCGACCTCCCTTCCCTGATCGGTGTCCTCGATCCGAAGAAGGAAATCTCCTCCCTCGTGCTTTGCGATCAAATAGGCATAGAGCGCTGTCCTCAGATTTCCGACATGCATCCTGCCGGTGGGCGACGGCGCATACCTGGTTCTGATCCTCATAAATTCCCTCCTCCCGATGATGAAAGTCCCGGCGGCCTCTCCCGGGGCAAAAAGCGATGGAAAGCGCAGGCCCCTCTCGGCGCTGCGCGATGGGGATGAAAAGGAGGCCGGCTCCTCTCGAAGTCCGGCCCCGTCCCCGCTTCCGCTTCCCTAGTCTCTTCCGGAACCCGAAAGATCCATGGGGCGCATGGTCAGGTTGATGCGGCCCATCTTGTCGATTTCCAGCACCTTCACTCTGACCTTATCTCCGATCTGCACGACGTCCTCAACCCGGTTCACCCTGCCGTCCGCAAGCTTCGAGATATGCACCATGCCGTCCTTATTCGGGCTGAGCTGCACGAAGGCGCCGAAGTTCATGATCCGGACCACAGTCCCATCTATGATCTGTCCCGGCTCCACATCGTTCACGATGGATTCGATGATGGACTTCGCCTTCTCGAGCGATGCGAGATCAATGCCGGAGATGGAGATCATGCCGCTGTCATCGATGTCGATCTTCGCACCGGTCTCCTCCGAGATCCCGTTGATGACCTTGCCCTGCTTTCCGATGACATCGCCGATCTTCTCCGGGTTGATCTGGAGCGTGATGATCTTCGGCGCATAGGGGGAGAGCTCCTTCCTGGGCTCCGAGATGGCGGACTTCATGACACCGTCCATGATGAAAAGTCTCGCCTCGTGCGCTCTCCGGATCGCCTCCTCGACGATGTCCCGTGTCAGACCGTGGATCTTGATATCCATCTGGATCGCCGTGATGCCCTCCCGGGTGCCTGTCACCTTGAAGTCCATATCCCCGAAGAAATCCTCCAGGCCCTGGATATCCGTGAGCACCAGATAGTCCTCGTCGCTCTCCCCCGTCACAAGGCCGCAGGAGATTCCGGCCACCATCTTCCGGATGGGAACGCCGGCCGCCATGAGAGACATGCAGGAGGCGCAGGTGGACGCCATAGAGGTGGAGCCGTTCGACTCCATGGTCTCGGAGACAGAGCGGATCGCGTAGGGGAAGTCCTCTACGGAGGGAAGCACCGGGAGGAGCGCTCTCTCCGCGAGTGCGCCGTGTCCGATCTCCCGGCGTCCCGGTCCCCGGCTCGCCCTCGCCTCTCCCACAGAATAGCCGGGGAAGTTGTACTGGTGGAGATAGCGCTTCTCCGTCTCATACTCATTCAGCCCCTCGACCTTCTGCACCTCGGAGAGGGGGGCCAGAGTCGTAATATTCAGGATCTGCGTCTGTCCGCGCTTAAACATCGCGGAGCCGTGGACCCTCGGGATCAGATCGACCTCGGCCTCCAGCGGCCGGATCTCATCGATTCTCCTTCCGTCCGGCCTCTTATGATCCTTTAAGATCATCCTGCGGACCGTCTTCTTTTCGTACTGATAGATCGCCTCCGGGAGGAGGGAAAGTGCCTCCTCATCCTCCGAAAAGGCCCCCTCCAGCTTTTGGGACAAGACAGAGAGATTCTCATCCCTCTCCTTCTTGTCGTCGGCGAAGACCGCCTTCTCCATCTCCTTCTCCGGCACGATCTCCCGTATCCTCTCAAAGAGCGTCTCCGGGATGGAGCAGGAGACATACTCGTGCTTCTTCTTTCCGCACTCCGCGATGATGCTGTCAAAAAATCCGATGATCTGCTGATTCAGGCCATGCGCAAGATAGATCGCTTCGATCATCTTTTCATCGGAGATCTCGTTTGCCCCGGCCTCGATCATGATGACCTTGTCCCTGGTGGAGGCCACCGTGAGGAGGAGATCCGATGCCGTCTTCTCCGCATTTCCCGGGTTCATGATAAACTCGCCGTTGATCATCCCGACCTGAGTGGATGCGCAGGGGCCGTCAAAGGGCACATCCGAGATACAGGCCGCGAGGGAAGAGCCGAGCATCGCAAGAAGCTCCGGAGAGCAGTCCTGATCCACGGAAAGCACCAGATTGTCCAAAAGAACGTCGTTCCGGTAATCCTTCGGAAAGAGAGGGCGCATCGGACGGTCAATGACGCGGTCCGTCAGGATGGCACTGTCGGCCGGACGGGCTTCCCTCTTCTTAAAGCCGCCGGGAAACTTCCCGACCGCATACATCTTCTCCTCATATTCCACGGAGAGCGGGAAAAAGTCGATCCCGTCTCTCGGCTTCTCGGACGCCGTGCAGCTTGAGAGCACCGTCGTCTCGCCGTAATGCATGAGCGCAGCTCCGTTCGCCTGCGCACAGACCCTTCCGATATCCACGGTCAGGGTTCTGCCCGCAAGCTCCATTGAATAGCTTTTATACATACCTTCCTCCTGATTGGCCGAGCAGAAGCTCCAAAGCCACTGAACAGACTGCGGAATGCCCGCCGCCTCTTCAGTGATCTCGGAAACCTCCTGCTCCTAATTTCCAAAGAGAAAAAATAGAGACGCTTTCCGGAAAGCGCCTCTACCTCCTCTCATGTTTACTTTCTGATACCGAGCTTTTCGATGAGGCTTCTGTAGCTGTCGAGATCTGTCTTCTTCAGATAATCCAGAAGTCCTCTTCTGTGACCGACCATCATAAGAAGTCCTCTTCTGGAATGGTGGTCCTTCGGATTCCCCTTCAAATGCTCTGTGAGCTCCGTGATCCGCTCCGTGAGAATCGCGACCTGTACCTCGGGAGATCCCGTATCTCCGGGCTTCCTTCCGTACTTTTCGACAAGTTCCGCCTTCTTTTCCTTTGTAATCATTGTTTTTCTCCTGTATTTTTCATCTTCTCCCGTGCAGCGGAACAGCCGGAAGGAGTCCGGACTATCACGCCGACGCGTATTTCTCAGGTATCATATCGAATCCGGGATGCCTTGTCAAGCCGGGAAACACGGAGCGCATATCCCCGTCTTTTGTCTGTTCCGCTTCTCCCCTTCCGTCCCTTTCGTAAGAGATTTGTCTCGCAGTTTAAGGGAAATTTACTTGCTCCGCGGCCGAAAAGCCTTTACAATAGCCACCGTCTCCGTTAAAGAGCGGGAGGCAGAGACCGGGATCAAGACCGGATTAAAACAGAAAACTCCGATACCGATGGACTTCCGACCGGAAATCTGTCCGGAAAAAGGAAGGGACTTCTATAAAAGAAGGGAAAGGAATTTCTATTATGATTAAGAGAAAATTCTCCATGACAATGGCGATCGCAGTCCTCAGCGCTTTTTCGGCCTTCACCGCCCTTGCGGGCTGGCAGCACGGAGAGGGCGGAAATCAGAACCGCTGGTGGTACAGCTATGACCAGTCCAGCTACGCAAAGGACGGCTGGAACTGGCTGGACGGAAACGGAGACGGCGTGGCGGAGTGCTACTACTTCGATCAGGACGGCTGGCTCCTCACCAGCACCACGACCCCGGACGGCTATCAGGTCAACGAGGGCGGCGCATGGGTTGTGGATGGAAAGGTACAGACGAAGAAGGTCGCCGTAAAGAAAAACGGTGTCCGCTCGGATTATAAGGCCGTCAATAAGACGGACTCCACCGGCCTCGCTCCGAAAAAGGGAGAGACGAACGCATCTGACTTCCGTTCCGAAATGGACAAAAAGACGAAGGAGATGGAAAAGGAGAGCGTCACCAATACAGAGGACAAGGACAGCGAGGATTCCGGAGACGGCAGGAGCTCCGATAAGGGATCGGGCACTCCGGGACAGAAGAATGTCCTTCCGGACTCCATGGTAGAGTGATCTCTGCCTCTCTCCATCCTCAGTACTGATAAAAGCACCGAGGAAAAGAACTGATAAAAGAACTGAGGAAAATCCGGCGGCTCCGCCGGATTTTTTACTGCATAAGTCTCCGTCAAGCAGCCAAATGCGAGGCAAGCTTGCTTGCAGGAGCATTCGGCTATTTGACGGGACAACAGGTATGAACATGAAGCGCTGCTGCTTTTTGCAGCGTGGAATGCGAATACCTGTCAGCGCTGTGGAAGCTTCGAAGAAGCGAAGCAGCGCGGGGACCGATCTTCCTAGTGATTCAATGAACATGCAGGACGCGATCCTGCTGCTTCCCTGTCCAGCACAGGACGCTCTCGCTCCGACTGCCGCATCCAGCGGCGCATAAGCGATTTACAGGACCAAATCGCTAAACGCCGGGGCGGCAGACGGCCTGCGCACAGACAGACAAGGCAGCAGGGCGCCAGACAGAGTTGCGGATATCTGTCAGCGCTGCGGAAGCTTCGAAGAAGCGAAGCAGCGCGGGGACTGATCTTTCCGGTAATTCAATGAATATGCAGGACGCAGTCCTGCTGCTTCCCTGTCCAGCACAGGACGCTCTCGCTCCGACTGCCGCCTCTCTCAGCTTTTTCTGTAGGAAATCCTCTTCAGAGCGGAAAGGGCGAGCAGCACGAATTCCTCCCGGAGGAGAAGCTGGATGATGGCATAGCTTCCAAAGTAAAGGAAGGCGGAAAGGGCGAGCCGGAAAAAAAGCGAAAGAGGGAGGTCTTTTACTAAAAGAGCCGGGAAGAGGGAGAGAAGAGCAGAAAGAAGGAAGCGCTGCCCGCGGAAATTCCGAAGAAGATAGGGAAGATAGCTCCTTGTGAAGACGAGCTGGACCATAAGCACAAGGTACTCCGTCACCAGGGTCGCAAGCGCCGCTCCGAAGGCCCCGAGCCCGGGAATCAGAAGGAGATTCAGGAGGAAATCCGCGGCTGCCCCGGCGATCACGGAAATCAGAACTCTGCTCTCCCGCCCCTCCGCGGTCAGAACCTGTACCCCGAGGACAGCGGTCAGTCCGATCGCAGTGACAGCTCCCGCCATACAGCGCATTGCCGGGGCGGCCGCGGAAAAATCCGGCCCCGCCAGAAAGCGGATGCTTTCCTCCGCATAAGCGATAAAGTAAAGCGCCAGAGGGAGAGAGAGAAAGAGCGTGAAATTCACCGCCTTTCCGGCGAGCATGAGAAATTCCGCTCTCCTCTCCCTCTTTGCATAATAGGACATGCGGGGAAGAAGGACGTTTCCGAGCGAGGTGACAAGGGAAAGAAGAACCCCCTTCAGTCTGACCGAGGCATTGTAGAGCCCAAGCTCCCGGGAATCCCGGAGAAAGCCGAGCATCACCGTATCCATGTTGGTATAGAGGGAGACGACCAGACTCTGTGAGAAGAGAATCAGGATCGGGCGGAAATGTCTTTGAAGCCGGTAATCTCCGAGCGGACGGAGCGATATATATCGGGGGAGCAGAAACAGATTCAGTACATTCGCCGCCGAGGAGGAGAAGACGAGGATCAGCGCATAGCGAAGGACATCCCCCCTTCTTCTAACGAAAAGAAAGATCAAAACGATGGAGAGAAGGCCGAGAATCAGGCTCCGGAGGGTGATGTAATCGTACTTTTCCAGGGCCTGAAAGAGCCAGTTCATGCCAAAGAGATTCAGAAGAATACTGAAGGAATATACGAAAAAAAGCCCGCTCTCCTCCCGAAAGCGGGGGATCAGGCAGAGGGAGAGAAAGAAGGCCAAAAGGCTCAGGCAGGTCATGAGCGCATTGATAAAAAAAAGCTCCTGCGCCGTCCTGGAGAGGGAAAGCCTGTCGTCTCTCACCTGGGCGCAGGCCCGGATCCCATAGGTCGGGATGCCGAGGGAAGCGATCATCAGAAAATAATTCGCCACCGCGCTGACGAAGGCGACTCTTCCCGTCCCCTCGGAGAGAAGCACCCGGGAGACATAGGGAAAGCTGATGAGGGGAAAGACAAACTGCGCGGCAGTCAGAATGAAATTCATCAGGAAATTATAGCGTATGGAATGCGTTCTTTCAGCCACTCTCCCACCTTCCGCTGCCTTTGCTTTCCCCGGTCCCTGCTTAATAGAGCATCAGGCCTACGATTTCCTTTCCGAGCGCACGGAGCTTCTCCGTCTCCCTTTGCAGGCCTCGATTGCTCACAGCTCCTCTTCTCTCGAGGAGGATGACCCGCTCCCCCTCCGAAAGCGCGGAGATCGCATCCGGATCGCTCAGGATATTTCCGGCGGCAAGGCAGCCCTCCTCCGGGAAGAGCTCCTTAAACCGTCTCTCCGCCTCCCGGAGAAGCTCATCCTCATGCCCGACAAAGAGAAGCTTCCCGGAGCTCTCCCCCTTCACATGGAGGATCGCCCTCGCATTTTCAGCGGAGATCCGGTAAAAGGCCTCCTCTCCCCTGCTCCTGCCATTGTCCCCGGAGAGCTGCGACATCAGCTTGGAGAAAAGCTCCCTTCCGCTGAAGTGCTTCCTGCCGCCGAGCACATTGAGTCCAAAGCGCTTTGCGCTCCCATCCTCATCCACCAGGGGATCCTCCGCGACAAAGCGGCAGAGGATCGCCGCAGCGGCGAGGAAGATCCCGAGAATCATGCCGAGTATGCCGAACTTCACCGCATTCTTTGCGAGGTGCCGCGGTGTGAGGCCGGAATCCTTCGGTCTTTGCAGCTTGAGCAGCGCCTTCTGGACATCGCTGAGCGAGATCTGAAGTCCATTCACCTGCTCAAAGTAGGACTTCTGCTTCCCCGCCACGTCGAAGCTTGTGACGGAGGATCCCTCCGCGGAGGAGCCATCCGAAGCGGCGGAAGGATTCGAAGAAGAGCCATTTGCCCCGGGAGAGGCGTTGTTCGCCGCAAGATGCTCATTATTGCTCCCCTCCGTCACCGGGAAGCCCGGATTCTGAAGAAGCGTGAGATCATGGGGGCAGATCTGACTTGCGACCTCCTCCTTGTTCTTCTCGAGGTAGTCGATGATCGTCTCCCCGATCGTATTGACAAGCTCCGGCGTATCCCCGGCAATCATGATGTTGAGAAGTCCGGAGCCCGGGTCCACTCCCACACTGACCAGCTCCTTCAGGTAATTCGGGCGGACATCCCTTCCGCTCTTCTCATAGATCTCCTGATAGAGATCCTCATGCCCCAGCAGATTCACATAGGCCGCAAGCACGCTCTGTGTGCGGTCCGGATCCTGCATGCTGAGATTCGGATCGATCTTGTAATTCGTCGTGATATAGAAGCTGATGTCCCCCTCATAGAAGCTCGAGGCGTCCAGCTTCATCAGAAGGGATTCCTTCCGGTACTTCTCCTTCTGCGTGATCATGTTCTGGAGCTGGCGGATCTGCTTTTGGTAGGAGCTCTTCTCCACCTTGTAGGCGTTCAGGCGCTCCACGTTCTGCTGATTCAGCTCCGCGGTGAGCTCCTTGTCCCTCGTCTTCAGGAAACCAAGTCCCAGACTGATCAGCCCAAGGAGCAGCGCAAACAAAAGCCCGGTCAGAAGAAGCTTTCGAAAGCTCGCGAGGATCTCCGCGAGAACCTGCTTAAAATCGATCTCCGCGTCCTCTCTCTCGTATTGATTACCCATCTCAAACCCTTTCTCTTCCGTTTATGATTTCTATTTCTAAAGATCCTATTCCGAGCCCTTCCCGCTCACTACGACGAGAATGGTCTTGGCCAAAATCTTAAGATCCAGCCACAGGCTCCAGTTATCGATATATTTGCAGTCCAGGCGGACGACGTCCTCGAAGTCCTTGATCTCGGATCTCCCGCTGGCCTGCCACATCCCGGTGATCCCGGGCTTCATGGCGAGGCGCCTCTTATGGTAATTGCTGTACTTCTTGAACTCATTGACCGTGGGGGGACGCGTTCCGATCAGGGACATGTCGCCCCGCAGGACATTGAAAAACTGCGGAAACTCATCGAGAGAGGTCTTTCGGATAAACCTTCCGACCTTCGTGATCCTCGGATCGTCCTTCATCTTGAACATAAAGCCGTCCATCTCATTCTTCTCCATGAGCTCGGCCTTCCGCTTCTCCGCATCCTGATACATGGATCGAAACTTATACATCCTGAACTTCCGCCCGTTCTTTCCGATCCTCTCCTGCGAGAAGAGCACCGGCCCCGGCGACTCCAGCTTGATCGCCGCGCCGAGAAAGAAAAAGAGGAGGAGCGCGATGAGGGAACCCACGATGCCGCTCAAAATGTCGATGAGCCGCTTGATCAGCATGTAGCGGAGCTTCGGCTCCGGCTGATCCAGAAGCAGCATCGGAGAGCCGTTTCTGGCATAGAGCAGTGTCCTCTGTATGGCCGGACTGTATTTCTCCTCCTCCAGGGCGAGCGCGCGGTCCAGCTTCTCCACCGTCGGGAGATTCAGATGGACGGAGATCCCCATCTGGATGAAGTTCCGCACCGCGTCGATGATGTCCGGCTCCTGCGTGTCTTCCGTGATGAGATAGATCTCATCCAGCGCATTCTGCTGCACCCAGGAGACATAATCCCTCCGCCCCGCTACGACTGGGATATGATCGATCTCCTCCGCCTCCTCCGGTCTTCTCTCCCGGTCCAAAAGCGCGATGGCCGCCACCTTCCGGTACCAGTCTCCCTTCAGGAAATCCGAGAATTCCGCCGCCCGCTCCGAGCTCGTCGCGAGGAGGACAAAGGAAGCGCTCTGCGTCTTATAGAAGTGGTTGATCGTCCAGTTCTGCACAAAGAAGAGGAGGAAGGCCAGGATGGGGAGGAAGAACAGAAGAGAGCAGACAAAATAATATCTCGACTGCGTGACACTGTTCTTTTGGAGCAGCAGGATCGCGGCCCAGATCCCGGCCAGAGCGATCGTCGATCCCAGACTCTTCCAAAGGCTCCTCCAGAGACTGATCCTCTCAAAGGCATAGGCCCCGTCATAAAGGCGAAGGCTCATCGCGGCAAAAGCCGCGAAGCACAGCGGCCCCAGGGTATTGCGAAAGATATTTTTCTGCAAAAACTGCGGCGTCAGCTTATCCTCCCGGAGCAGATAAAAGGATAAGATCCCCGCGAGGACTGCGGAAAAAAGGTAAATCAGAACCGTAATCGTTAATTCCAGTTTTTTTCGCTTCATAATTCCCTGCGGCGCACTCCCCCGGCCGAAGCCGAAGTCGCCCCTCCCCCCTCTGTGCTCTCCGCTTCCCCGGAGAAGATA
Organism: Oribacterium sp. oral taxon 078 str. F0262; assembly: GCF_000160135.1. Classification (GTDB taxonomy): domain Bacteria; phylum Bacillota; class Clostridia; order Lachnospirales; family Lachnospiraceae; genus Oribacterium. The sequence continues at coordinate 695,270 of NZ_GG729933.1, read as the reverse complement.
TGCATTTCTCTATTCTATCCGGAATGATGCCGCTTGACAATTTAATTTTTTAAGTCCCTGTCAGGCGCCGGAACGGACGCCGTGTTTACACGAGCGGCCATTCCGGCATCTGACAGGACAACAGATATGAGCATGCAGGGCGGCAGCCCGAAATGCGAATAGCTGTTATGGATTGCGAAAGCAGCAGCGCTGCGAAGCAATCCATGGGACTTATCTCGTCCGCAGTGCCGAAGCCTTTGCCATATGAGTTCCTCTGACAGACAGGACAACAGATATGAGCATGCAGGGCGGCAGCCCGAAATGCGAATAGCTGTTATGGATTGCGAAAGCAGCAGCGCTGCGAAGCAATCCATGGGACTTATCTCGTCCGCAGTGCCGAAGCCTTTGCCATATGAGTTCCTCTGACAGGACAAGAGATATGAGCATGCAGGGCGACAGCCCGGAATGCGAATAGCTGTTATGGATTGCGAAAGCAGCAGCGCTGCGAAGCAATCCATGGGACTTATCTCGTCCGCAGTGCCGAAGCCTTTGCCATATGAGTTCCTCTGACAGGACAAGAGATATGAGCATGCAGGGCGACAGCCCGGAATGCGAATAGCTGTTATGGATTGCGAAAGCAGCAGCGCTGCGAAGCAATCCATGGGACTTATCTCGTCCGCAGTGCCGAAGCCTTTGCCATATGAGTTCCTCTGACAGGACAAGAGATATGAGCATGCAGGGCGGCAGCCCGGAATGCGAATAGCCGTTATGGATTGCGAATAACTGCTATGGATTGCGAAAGCAGCGGTGCTGCGAAGCAATCCATGGGACTTATCTCGTCCGCAGTGCCGAAGCCTTTGGCATATAGGTTTACTGCATAAGTATCTGTTATGGACTTCAAACATCTGTTATGGATTTCGAAGACAGTCGTGCCCCGCTAAAGTCCCGATTGCCAGAGGGGGGGCTTTCCACTATACTGGCGGCAGATCCCCTATTGTCCGTACGAAAGGAGAGATGGAATGAAGGATTTATCCGCTGCCATAGATGTCATAGGAGAGAAAAATATCTCCCGAAAATTCAATGAGAGAGAGAACGCACTCCGTTTCTTTCTCATGAATTTCATCATCGATCATAAAAGGGCCTTTGATCTTTCGCAGGATGCCCTCTGTGCGATGGATGCCTGTCATATGAGCCGGAAAGAGTACCAGGATGCCATCTCCGTCCTCAGGGAAAGAGACGGCATTGTTTCGAACGAGGATCAAAAGGTCTGTTTCGTCTATCCCATTTCCGCTTTGGAGACGGAGCACCAGGTCCTCCTCGGGGATGGGAGAAGCTGCTTTGCGATGTGCGCGATCGATGCGCTGGGCACCGCCTTTAGCTTTCAGCAGGATGTTGAGATCCGCTCCCGCTGCGCGGTCTCCGGAAGGGAGATCCGGATCTCTGTCCGGGACGCTTCCATCGCCTCCGCTTCCCCGGAGAATTTCTACGCCCTGACCTTTAAGCTGGAGGAGCTCACAAACTGGTCCGGCTTCTGCTGAAATGTTATGAAATTTTTCTGCGGGCCCGCAGAATTCGATCAATACGTCCGAGAGCAGGAGCTGGATCCCTCTCTTATCATAAAATGCGACGCAAAAAAAGCCCTCCGGGAGGCGAGGGAAATCTTTCTTTGCCAAGGTCCGGAAGAGTGATGGAAAAATCCGAAAAAGCCCGGCTCCACCGTCTTTTAGACGGCGCGAAAGCGCCTCCGACAGGGCCTCTTGCAGTAAGCCGAAAGTGAGACAAAAGCCAAAACCGGAAGCTTTGGATAAAGGGCGGCGGGACCGGGAAGAGGGTTTTCGCTGAGGGAAGGTGCTCTTCTGAAGGAGGCAGAGACTGACTGACCGCTGTAACTGCTGCAAGCGCCGATAGAAGAAAAATCATAAGGCCTTCTTCAGCAGCAGTCCTTCATCCCCTCTCCGAAGAGATCCTTGAAGCTTCCGTCGATGATCCGGTAAACGGCATAGCCGAGCTTCCCGTTTTTTTCTCCGGTAATCAGTGTCTCAAGAGGAGCGATCCTGTCCATGTCAAAAAATTTGATCTTCTGATTTTCTCTCGGGGCCGGAACGGCATCCGTTTCCCGCAGCTCTTCTCCCTCCCAGTAGAGGACGATGCTCTCGATCCGCTCCTCCTCCCCGGAGATAACGACGAGGTCCCGTCTCCCATCTCCCGTGATGTCCTCCCCGCAGGCGAGGATTATGCTTCTCTCCGGATGCCTCTTCTGAAATTCCAAAAGAAGGGGATCCCTCTCGGAGACCATCGGCGCAAAACCGGCTTTTTCCGCGGAATGACGCTCCCTTTCCGAAAGGAAGCTCCGCAGCGCGGAAAGCGCGGTGATTAAGAGAAGGAGAAAAAAGAGCAGAGCGAAAAACCGGATCAATCTCTTCCTCATCATCCCTCTTTCTCTCCAAAGAGCCACTTCTTAAGCCAGAGCCAAAGCGAAAAGAGCGCATAGCCAAAAAGCAGGGCGCTGCACAGGTACTGAAGCCAGGAGGGAAAGATCAGGAGCAAGCGATTGGCGCTCTGAATACTGTGGCTCGTGCGGTCATAGTTTAAGACCGGCTTAAAATTCGGAAGCAGGCGGTTTGCCGCATAGCCCGCTATTTCCGAGAGCAGGATCACCGACAAAGAGTAGAGGATCACCGCCCTCTTTCCGATACAGCGCCCTATCGTCAAAAGCTCCGCGATATTCGTCGCGCAGCCCGCCATCAGGAAGGTCACGGCCACGCCCGGTGCAGCACCGCTCGCAACGACCGCCGCGATAAAGGGAATGTGCCCCACCGCGCAGACATACATCAGAGCCGCGACCGCCGTGATTCCGAGAAGGGAGATCATCCCCGGCGAACCGAGATAGCGCTGAATCGCCCCCTGCGGCACGACCGTGAAAAGGACTCCCGCGATCAGCATGCCGGAGACCGTGTATTTGCTGATCGCGAGCGAGAGCTCCGTAAAAGCCCAGCGGAGTCCCTCCCGGAAGCGCACAAAAAGAGAGGGCTTCTCCTCCTCCAGAAAAAGCTTCTTCGCTTTCTTCTCATAGGCCGGTCTGTAGTAAAGCTCCTCTCCCGCGAAGCGGTTTGCGATCATTCCGATCAGAAGCGGCCCCAGGAGGCCGGTCAGTACGTAGATGGTCGCGATCTCCTTCCCGAGGAGACCATAGGCCAGGATGACCGCGATCGGATTGATCATCGGTGTCGAGGTCATAAAGGTGAGGACCGGTCCGAGATAGGCCCCCGAATAATACATGCTGATCCCGAGCGGAATCGTCCCGCAGCTGCAGATCGGAAGGCAGGCGCCGAGCAATGTCATCCCTAAAATCCCGGAAAATTTCCTGGAGCCAATGGCAAAACGCTGCATCCTTTCCAGGCTCACAAACTCGTGGATGATCCCCGCGGCAAAAAAGCTGAAGATCATCCACACGGAGGCGCTGTTCAGCATGGAAATCGCAGAGAGCAGGACATCCCTCAGAAAAACCGGAAGGCTCATTCCTCCCCCCTCCTCAGCGCCTCTTCAAAGGCCTCCTTCACTACCGCCCGCGAAAGACGCCGGTAGGCCTTCTCTTCATTCACAACCAGGAGACTTTTCGTGAGCGCGCCATATTTTTCGATATAGTCCGTATCCTTCCCCGCTGTATATACCTTTGTCTCCACCTCGGGATAGTCCTTCGCGAGCTCCTCCGTATACTTCGCGAGCTCCGCGCAGCAGGCGCAGGCCAGAATAAATTCCAGACAGGGCTTTTTCATGCTTCCTTCTCCTTTCTTTTTGCGAGGAAGGCCTTCCGGAGAAGGGAGCTGAGATGATGGCAGATCGCCTCAAATTCCGCGCTCTCCCGATTTCTGCTCCTCGAAAGCGAAACGGGGACCTCCTCCAGAATCTCTCCTTCCGTGCTCATTACGATGACCCGGTCACTGAGAAATACCGATTCCGGGACATCGTGCGTCACCATGACCACACTGATCCTTGCCTCCTGGAGGATCCTCTCCAGCTCATTCTGCATCAGCTCCCGGAGCTGGAAATCCACGGCTCCCAGCGGTTCATCCATGAGCAAAATTCCGGGTCTTCCCGCAAGGGCCCTGGCCACCGCGGCCCTCTGCTGCATGCCTCCGGAAAGCTGAATCGGATACTTATCCCTGTGCTCCTTAAGATGCGACATCTCGAGAAGCTCCTCCAGCCTTTTCTTCTTCTCTTCCTCCGACATGCCGGTAAACTTCATCCCGTAGGAGATATTTTTCTGCACGCTCATCCAGGGAAAAAGCATATAATTCTGAAAGACATAGCCTCTCTCCATAGAGGGGCCCTCGAGCTTCTTCCCATCCAGAAAAATCTCCCCCGCACTCGGCGCCTGAAAGCCCCCTATCATGCTGAGGAGCGTCGACTTCCCGCAGCCGGATGGCCCGAGCAGAGAGACAAACTCGCCCTCATCGACTGTGAAGGAGAGATCCCGGAGTACCTTCCTCTCTCTTTTCCCCTCCGAGAATACCTTTGTAATGTGGGAAAGCTCAAGTCTTCCCATTCCGGAACCTCCATCCTGTCAGTTTTCTCTCGAGGAGACGGATCAGCTGATCGATGAAAAGTCCGACCAGGGCCGACATAATCATAAGGGAATAAAGCTTCGATGTCTGAAGCCTCTGCTGCGCCTCGATGAGAAGGTAGCCAAAGCCCTTGTTGGTCGCGATAAATTCCGCGCAGATCACGCTCATCCAGCCGGCGCCGACCGCGAGGCGGAGCCCCGTCAGAAAGCCCGGCATCGCCCCCGGGACAATGATATCCCGGTAGATCGCTGCCGTCCCCGCCCCCATGCTTTTTGCCGCATTGATATAATTTCTGTCGATAGAGGATACCCCGGAAACCGTGTTCAGGATGAGCGGAAAAACCGCGCTCATAAAAATCAAAAATACCGTAGGTCCCTCCCCGAGACCGAACCACACGATGGACAGGGGCACCCAGGCCATGATCGGAACCTGGCGGATGGAATTGACAATGGGAGAAATCAGCTGAAGCGCCGTCTCCGAATAGCCCATGGAAAGCCCCAAAACCGTTCCGATGAGCGCCGCATAAAAGGTCCCCGTCAATACTCTGCACAATGTGATTCCGAGATTCAAAAGGACCCGGGGCTCTGTCCAGTCCCGGAGAAATTCCCCCATTGTCTCCGAAAAATCCGGCAGAATCATCGGCCTGTCGATCCACTTCGCCGCAAAGTACCAAAGGACAGCGAGAAGGAGGAGCACCGATATGCTGATCAGCCTCCTCTTCCCTCTCTCCCTTCTCTCAGACTCTCGAAGCTTGGCCCCATAGCCTTCCACTGTTCTCTCTTCTCCTTTGTAATTTCGTCTTCCCTCATATAGTGGGAAAGAAGTCCTGTGATCTCCCTCTCGTTCGAAAGTTCGGGCAGCTTTTTCTCATAATCGGAAAGCAGCTTTTGGAAGGCTTTCTTTTTCAGACAGTCCTCCCGGGCGACGAGCACTGCGCTGACCGTCCCCTCCCCGAGCTTTCGAAGCGGAAGAGAGAGGGACAAAGCGGTGCCGAGATCCAGCACCGCGGCATCGATCTCTCCTCCAAAAAGCGCTGTCGGGAGGGCAGAGGGACTCATCGGGAAAAGCTCCGCCGAAGGGTATGCGGCCTCCAAGCTTCTCCGCTGTGTATCCCGCTGATTCATATATCCGATTCTCCGGATCTCCCTCCCCGCTTCGGCAAGCGCCAGAACATCGGTATCCCTTGCGATCACGCCAAGCTCCACATAATCCTCCCGAAGAGAGCGGAGTTTCTCCGCGGCATCCTCGCAGAGCAGCGCGGCGTCAAGCTCTCCGGTGACAAGAGACATCATGGCATAGGAGCCGCAGCAGTCTCCGAAAACCGTCGGATCCGCGACCGCATCCACATCCCTCTGCTCCTCGATGAGCTCCATAAAAAGCCGGGAGGCCAGGTCCTCTCCGCAGGCGATCCTGAATTTCTCCTCCCTCCGCCGAAGATATGGCCAAAGGAGGGAGAAGGCGAGAAGCACAGCGGGGAGAAGGAGCAGGAGGAAAATCCTATATCTTCCTCTCCTCATAGACCGAGAGATCCGCTCCCTCCGCGTGATCGATGGCGAGCGCCTTCTTCTTGAAATCCTCGTAGCTCATCCCCTCCGGAAAAACCGGATCGACCTTCTCCTTCGCAAAGTCCTCGAAATTCTTTGCGCCGCACTGATCAAAATAGCTTAAGTCCACGTAGTCCTCGACATTGACCGTATTGATATCGTCCCGGATTCCATACTCCCGCATGGTGGCGAGCTGATTCCTCATATAATCCAGATTGAGATCCCAGCGTATGGTCCGGCCCTCGTCCACCAGCTTCCTCCAATAGGTCATGAGAGCCACCTCCACCGGGACATTATAGTAGGCGGAGAAGATCCTCGCCGCGCGGTAGGGATGCTCATACATGTATTGAATACAGAGCGTATGCGCTAAGAGCATCCTCTTCGCAAGCTCCGGATGCGCCTTGGAAAAGGTATAATTCATCGCGACCTTACAGCAGGTGCCGTGCCCCGACGGGCGGTCGGTATCCTGGCGGACCATGACGTGTCCGGCCTTGCTGTACTCGGCCATGGAGCCCCAGGGATCACAGCAGATATAGCCGTCCAGGGAACCCGCCACCAAAGCGAGATACTCATCCGAATCGCTCATCTCCTGATTATCGTATTTTGTGATGTCCTCCGGGATATTAAGCTGCTTCGTCCACTCCGCCCAGTTCAGGTTGTTCTTTTCCGGCTCCGTCCCAACGGAGATCTTCTTCCCGATGAGCTCCTCCGGCTTCCCGATCTTGTTGCTGACGACCAGATACTCGCTGCCTCCCGTATGATTTTCCGCCGCGATAAAAAGCGGCACATGCTTCTGCACCGCGCTCAGCGTCGTCGTCCAGCCGCAGTACGCCATGTCCATCTGTCCCGCGCTCATTGCCTCCGGCACATTGCCGTTTCCCGTCGTCTTCACTGTGATTCCGAGGGCCTTGAAAATCCCGGTCGCCTCTCCGAGGCTCGCCGCCGCCATATGATCGCAGTTATAGTATCCGAGATTCACCGTATAATTTTTGTCTTCCTCCGAAAGCTCCGGGAGAGAATAGCCGGAGAGAAGCTCCGAGACGATTTCTCCGTCGTTTTCCTCGGAATCCTTCTCCGCCTTCTCCGAGCCGGACGAAGAAGCGGAAGAATTTCCCTTCTCCGTGCTCCCGCAGCCCGCAAGCCCCAGAGCAAGCGCCGCTGCCAAAACGAGCGCCTCTCCCCTTCTGAATCTCTTCATCTTTCGTTCTCCTCGCTTTTTATCCCGCCCGGGTCCTTCTCCGCTCTTCCCGGCGATTGTTTCTCTCCCGGGCAGCTTCCCTTTCTTTTTCGTTTCCCGCTTTTCGCTTTCTCCGCCGCCTTCTTCGGCGTCAAAAGCAGACACAAATACAGTATAAATCAAGGCGGATAAAAATAAAAATTTGGATTACGAATAAATTCTCTTATTTATAGCAAATTTTAATCCATCTTCGCATCCGCAGCTCTCTTTCCGGAGAAAGCGGGCGGGATTTTCCTTTCGATCAGAGGAGCTCCAAAAAGGCCTCCATCCTGGTCGCAAGCCTCGGGATCTCCGATCGGGAATAGTCGACCTCTACGGAGCTGTAGGGAATCTTCAGACCCTCTGAGAGCTCCCTCACGGAGAAGCGCTCCACGCTGTAGGAATGGCAGGTTCTGAGCACGATATCCACGATCCCGTCGATCCGGTACTCCTTCGAGAGCTCCCGGATCCTGTCCAGTCTCCTTCGGTTCGGATCCATAACCGCGCATCCGATCTCCAGACAGCGGTCCGCGATCGCCTCCATGATATCCTCCCGATCGATATCCACCATGGGATAGACCTCCTTCAGTCCGCCGCAGTTTTCCAGGCAGACGACGGAGGCCCCGGCGCTTTCGATCAGGCGGAGCGTCTTCTCTGAAACTCCTCCTATCGGGCAGCCCGTCAGCAGGATTCTCTTCCTCTCCCTCTTTTCCGGAAGAAGGCGGGATCTCTCCTCCAGATAGGCCGTGAGCTCACAGAGGAGAGAGATGCGCCCGGGGAGAGGAAAAAGTCTCTCCGTTCCCTCCAAAATCAGGAAGAGCTCCTCCCCGGAGAGAGGGGCCGGTATCCTTCTTAGGAGCTGCATGAGACGAAGCCTTGCGAGACGATAGGAATTCCTGGCTCTCGAAGCGGCCCGGAGCTCTTCCCCGCATATAGTCCTTCCCATTCTTTTTTCGAGCTCGCGGAGAAGCCTCCTGCACTCATGGATCCACATTTTCCTCGCATAAGGGCGGTCCGCTCCCTGAGGAAGCTGCATAAGATAGAGCTCCTTTTTCTCTGCGAGAAGCTCATACATCTTTTTCTTCCCATCACAGCTCGTCTCTCCGATGACGAGCTCGGAAAAGCTCATGCAGGAGCTCCTTGGAGAGAAAAGCTCCCCGTATCCGCTCTGGATTAAGGGGCAGAGATTTCCCGGAAGGTCCTCCCCGGAAAGTAAGATGCTGCTCTCCTCCCCGTTTCGGAGGTTCACAGAGCAGATCCCGGCGGCATCCAGGATCTCCAGCGGCACGAAACTGCAAAAGACCCCGGCGATTCTCGCCCCCCTCTTCTTAAGAGCGTCCAGATAGCTTCTCTCCTCTGCCCTGATATTTCGAAATCTCGAGAGGAGCTCCCGGTATTCTTCGTCGGTCATTTCCTCTTTCCTCCTCTTTTTCTGCTCTCCAGAAGCTCCAAAAAGGCCTCGATCCTGGTCTTCAGCTGTTCCCTGTCGTTCGGATAAAAGTCCGTCTCAAGCTTCATATGGGGGACGCCCTTCTCCTCACAGCTCTTCCCGATATTCCTGGACTCGATCCCGAAGGGATTACAGGAATGGAGATTGACACTGATCACGCCGTCTATCCTCCACTCGTCGATGGTGGAGCGCACCTGCTCCATGCGGCGCTCATTCGGAGACATGACGGCGCAGGGGACCTCGAGATATTTCTCCGCGATGGCGAGAATCGGGTCCTTATCCGGGGACTCATCGATCAGCCTCCTCCTAGAGGATATGCCGCAGCAGCCCTCATAGCAGACGACAGCGGCCCCCGCCCTCTCGATCGCCCCGATGATCTTATCCTCCGTCCCCCCGAGACCGGCGCCGGAGATCAGGATGCGGAGCGGACGGCGCTTCCCGCTGTAGGGCCCTCTCCCCGCCCTGTACTCCGCCTCGCATTCTTCGATCTTCGCCTCCGTTTTCCGAAAGCGCTCTTCCTTATCGAAGATAAACTGACTCCCGTCCATGATGCTCCGCATCTCCAGCCCCGTGATGGCAGGCGGATCATATCTTCCAAGCTCATAGAGCCTTGCCATAAGCCGCCTCTCCCGGTTGCCTCTCCGAATCGCCCTGCGGATTGCCTCCTCCGAGATTTTAAGATCAAAGCTCTCCTCCAGCTTCTCCTTAAAGGCCTCTATTTCCATCCTCCAGTAGAGAAGAGATCTCTCCGTATCCGGGACATTGGGGAGGTGAATAACATGCATCGGCTTCAGGCGGCCGAGCATTTCATACATCTTTTTCTTTCCGTCGCAGGTCGTCTCTCCCATCACAAGATCCGAGAAAAAGGCGTAGGGACAGGTTTTATCCAGGACATGACCGTAGCTTGCCTTGATAAGAGGACAGAGATTTCCCGGGAGGTCCCTCTCCGCGGAGGGGATCGCCTCCGCGCTTCTCCCGCAAAGCCCCACCTCACAGAGCCCCGCGGCATCGATGAGCTCGGAGGGCGTATACTGGCAGAAGGTCCCCACCACGCTCTTTCCCTCCTCCTTGAGCCTCTTCATCCGGAGGAAGCCTTCCTTCCTGACATCCTCAAATTCCAAAAAATTTTTCGGCAGCTCCACGCCCATTCCAACGCCCCTCCCTTCGGCTTTTTCTTTCAGTCTAAGGCAGAGCGCGCTTTCGTCAAATTGTGATTTCTGATGAATCCCGACGTTTATTGCGAAGGTCCCCATAAGGGCCTTTCAAAAAATGCCGGATTTCTATCGCCCGGGAGCATCGGGACATGCTATCATAGAGGCACTTTCGGGAAATGTCGGCATAAGCTTTATTGGAGAAAAAAATGAATCTTGCAGGAACGCTTTCGAAGGAGCTGGGACTCCGTCTGTCGCAGGCAGAAGCAGTGATCGGAATGATCGACGAGGGGAATACCATCCCCTTTATCGCGCGCTACCGAAAGGAGCGAAGCGGCGGAATGGACGATGAAATGCTCCGAAGCTTCGAGGAGCGGCTCCGCGGCCTCCGGAGACTGGAGGAGAGAAGAAACTCTGTCCTTTCCTCCCTCGAGGAGCAGGGGGCTCTGACGGATGCCCTTCGAACGAAGGTAATGGAGGCGGAGAGCGCCTCCGCCCTGGAGGACATCTACCGCCCCTATCGTCCCAAGCGGAGAACGAGAGCGATGATCGCGAGAGAGCAGGGTCTTCAGGCTCTTGCGGACTTTCTCCTGGAGGAGCGGCCGTCCCGCCCCGTGGAGGAGGAGGCGAAGCGCTATCTCGATCCGGAGAAGGGGATCCTTGGGACGGCGGACGCAATCCGGGGCGCGGAGGATATCCTCGCCGAGCAGATCTCCGATGAGGCGGGCTTTCGCTCCTTTATCCGGGAATTAAGCTTCTCGGTGGGGCTTCTTGGCTCAAAGCTCCGGGATGAGGCTCTCCGGGAGGAAAAATCGGTCTATGAGATCTACTTCGACTTTCAGGAAGCCGTGAAAAGCCTTCCTCCCCATCGGATCCTGGCAATCAACCGGGGTGAGGCGGAGAAGGTCCTCAGTGTAAAGCTTTTGGCTCCGGAGGACAAAATCCTGGATCGGCTTTTGAGCGCGGTTCTCCGGCGGGGAAACCGCTTAAGCCGCCCCTTCCTCGAAGAAAGTGCCAGGGATGCCTACCGGCGTCTCATCGCCCCCTCTATCGAGACCGAGCTTCGAAATCAGCTCACGGAGCGGGCGGAGGAGAGCGCGATATCCGTCTTCGGGATGAATCTAAAGCAGCTTCTCCTACAGCCTCCTCTCTCCGGGAAGGTCATACTCGGCTGGGACCCGGGCTTTCGGACCGGATGCAAGCTCGCGGTCATCGATGAGACGGGCAGAGTTCTGGATACCGCCGTCATCTACCCCACGGCCCCGAGGCATGAGATCCGGGAAGCCCTCTCGCTCCTCTCCTCCCTCGTAAAAAAGTACGGCGTCAGCCTCATCTCCCTCGGAAACGGGACAGCCTCCCGGGAGTCGGAGCAGATCATCGCGGACTTCATCCGGGAGAGCCGTCTTCCGCTTCGCTATGTGATCGTAAACGAGGCCGGGGCCTCCGTCTACTCCGCGAGCAGGCTCGGCGCGGAAGAATTCCCGGACTTCGATCCCGGGCAGAGAAGCGCGGTCTCCATGGCGCGCCGTCTCCAGGATCCTCTTTCGGAGCTCGTAAAGATCGATCCTCAGTCGATCGGCGTCGGACAGTACCAGCACGACCTGAACCAGGGGAAGCTCTCGGAGAAGCTCCGTGCCATCGTCGAGGACTGCGTAAACTCCGTCGGAGTCGATCTGAACACCGCCTCCGTCCCCCTCCTCTCCGCGGTATCCGGCATTTCCCGCTCCCTCGCAAAAAATATCGTCTCCTACCGAGAATCCCACGGAAGCTTCGCGGAGCGGAGAGAGCTTCTCCTTGTCCCAAGGCTCGGGCCCAGGGCCTATGAGCAGTGCGCGGGCTTTCTCCGCATCACGGGGGGAAAAGAGCCTCTCGATGAAAGCGCCGTGCACCCCGAGAGCTACGATGCCGCAAGAAAGCTTCTCTCTCTCCTCGGTCTCTGCGAGGAGGATATCCGAAACGGAAGGACGCGGGAGCTCGAGAGCCTCCTATCCGAGCGGGGAATACGAAAAAAAGAGCTCATGGATGCGACGGGACTCGGAGAGTACAGCCTCTCCGATGTCCTCCGTGAGCTGGAAAAGCCGGGAAGGGATCCCAGGGCATCCCGTCCCGCTCCGCTCCTTCGCTCCGATGTGCTGAAGCTCTCCGACCTGAAGGAAGGCATGATTTTAGAGGGCGTCGTCCGAAATATCACAGACTTCGGCGCCTTTTTGGATATCGGTGTCCATCAGGACGGACTCGTCCATATCTCAGAGCTTGCGGAGCGCTATGTGAAGCATCCCTCGGAGCTTCTGAGACTCGGTCAGGTCAAAAGGGTCCGGATCCTCTCCGTCGATGAAAAGAGGGGGCGGATCTCCCTCAGCATGAAGAAAATCCCCTCCTGATCACCTTATCCGAGCCGTTCCAGCTCCTCGGAAAAGCGCTCCCAGTCCTCATAGAGCTCCGAGAGTCTCTCTTCCGCCGCCTCCTTCTCCCGGTGAAGCTCCATGAGGCGTCCGATATCGGAGGCGATCTCCGGGAGCGCCATCTGCTCCGTGAGCTCCCCGCTCCTTTCCTCCAGCTTCTGAATCTCCGCCTCCGTCTTCTTTAATCCGTTCTGCGCCTTTCGAAGCTCCGCCTGATGCTCCTTCTGTCCGGCCCAGTCCGTCTTTCCGGGGGACATCGTTTCCGGGGGAGGGGTGGAGCTCTCCTGCTTCGCCCTCCTCTCTCCTCTGTCCTCCCCTCTCCCGGCCGCTCCGTATCTTCTTACATCCTCTCTCTTCTCGAGATAGTAGTCATAGTTTCCGATATAATTATCAAAGCGCTCCTCATAGAGCTCCAGGATCCTCCCCGCGGTCCGATTGATGAAGTAGCGGTCGTGGGAGACGTAGAGCACCGTGCCCTCATAATTCCGAATCGCCTCCTCCAGGACCTCCTTCCCCTGGATATCCAGGTGATTGGTCGGCTCGTCCAGGATCAGGAAATTGGAATCCGAGAGCATCAGCTTCGCAAGGCTCACCCTTCCCCTCTCTCCTCCGGACAGATCCCCGATCTTTTTATAGACATCGTCCCCCATGAAGAGGAAGGCCGCGAGGATACTCCGAAGCCTCGTATTGTCGAGCTCCGGATAGCTGTCCCGGATCTCGTCGAAAATCGTCTTCTCCAGATCCAAAACCGCGTGCTCCTGGTCATAATAGGCCGCCTTAACCTTCGCCCCCAGGCGAAATTCCCCGCTGTCCGCCGGGATCAGGCCGTTCAAAATCTTGAGGAGCGTCGTCTTCCCGCTTCCGTTTCCCCCGATCACGGCGACATGCTCTCCCCTCTTAAGAGAAAAGCTCACATGGGAAAACAGCATTTTCCCATCATAGGACTTTGAGAGCTCCCGCACCGAAAGGACATCATTTCCGGAGAGAAGCTTCGGCATCAAAAGAAGCCGCATCTCATTCTGCATCTCCTCCGGTCTCTCGAGGCGTTCCATTTTCTCCAGCATCTTCTCCCGGGATTCCGCCCTCCTGATGGACTTCTCCCGGTTGAACTGCCGGAGCTTCTCAATGACGGCCTCCTGATGCCGAAGCTCGAGCTGCTGTTTTAGATAAGCCTTCCTCTCCGCCTCCCGGATCTGGCGCTTCTTCTCCGCGTACTCCGTGTAGCTGCCCCGATACATCCGGGCTCTCCCCCCCTCGAGATCAATGATCTTCGTCACGATCCGATCCAGGAAATAACGGTCGTGGGAGACGAGGAGCACCGCTCCCGAGTAACGCTTCAGAACCTTTTCCAGCCATTGGATGGACTCTATGTCCAGATGGTTCGTCGGCTCATCCAAAATCAAAAGCTCCGGCTTGTCGAGAAGGATCTCCTCCAGCCTTTTCTTCGTCTTCTGCCCCCCGGAGAGGATGTCGTATTCCCTGTCATCCTGCGCCATATCCGCGTGCTGCTGCGCAAGGTAGCCGATCTTCTTTCCCTTTGCGAAGGCGATCATCCCGCTGTCCGGCTCCTCCTCCCCCAGGATGCAGCGAAGAAGCGTCGTCTTTCCGGATCCATTGATGCCGACAATCGCGGCCTTCTCCTTCTCCTCCAGATGGAAGGAAACGTCCCGGAGCACCGGCTTGTCCAGGAAGGCTTTATTTAAATTTGAAATATTGATCATCATAAGGGAAAGTATAGCGGATTGCCCCAAATGCCGCAAGGCTCTCCCGGGGACAAAAGGCTCCCCTTATCCCGGAAGTCATGAAAAGAGGCGCTGTCCCGGGAATACAGGCGGGAATAGAAAAAGAACCCCTCCTCTCGGAAGGGCTCTTCCCGCCTCGAAGTCTCCTGATTACTCCGCGGTGATTGCTCCGGTGGGGCATACCTCCTCGCAGGCGCCGCAGTCAATGCAGCTGTCCGCATCGACGACATACTTGCTCTCTCCCTCGGAGATCGCCTGAACGGGACATGCGGATGCGCATGCGCCGCAGCTTACGCACTCGTCGCTGATTACATGTGCCATGTTTTGTCCTCCTTGTTTAAATAGATAGATTCTTTCCGGCCTCTCGCCGTTCCTTTATTCTAGTCGATTTGTCTCAGACTGACAAGTAATTAAAAAAAATGCGCTTGTTCCATTTCAGATGCAGAAAAAAGCAAAGAGAAAAAGCCCGGTCTCCCCGGGCCTTTCCGTCTCTTCGCTTTTCCTCTGGGCGTTACAGGACTCGAACCTGCGACCCCCTGCGTGTGATGCAGGTGCTCTACCAGCTGAGCTAAACTCCCAACGGCTATGATACCATAATCAGGGGAAAATGCAAGCCCCAAAAAGATTGCTCTCCGCCTGTCTCCCCGCCTATCTGCCCCCTCAAGGTCTCCCTAGGCTGTCCGTCTCTCCGCGGAAGTGGAAGAGAAGGCGGAAGCCCGCTCCCCGGCTCTCCCGGAAGCGGGAGGCAGAACTCTCTTTCGGCTTCTCCCGCCGACTCTCCTCCTTCCGGCCTTCCTTCTCCGCTCCGCTCTCCTCTTAGCCTCCTCCCTCTCCGCATCTCTCCGGCTGAGCTCCGAGAGAAGGAGCAGCAGAGCAAAAATCAGAAAGCCCAGAGCCCTCAGCCAGGAAAATCTTGACAGGCCGAATATTGAGGCCGAAAAGATCAAAAAGCCGGCCGCCCTGTCCGAAATCCTCAGAAAATCCATCCGATCCACCGTCCCTTTCCCGCGACATCCGATGGATCGATTATAGCACATATGTTCTTCTATGTAAACTTATGTTTTAGGAATATTTGTTCTTTTTTATAGGCTTTTCCTTGGCGGCTTTCTCAGGATCCCTCCCTTATGACGCGGTATTCCTCGATCAGGCGCTCCAGAGAAAGCGCGCAGTTTGCGGGACTTGTGGACGGGAGGAGGCGGGAATGGAGCCCCGTCCTCGGATAGCTCAGCTTCTCGTAGAAGCGCTGCGCCGCCTTACCGCTGCAGTAAATCCTTCGAATCTTTGTTCTTTTTAAAAGCTCCGGGATATCCGTCGGGACCGGGTCCTCTATCGAGCTGTCACTCGCCCCGGAGATGAGACAGCTCGACAGAGCGTCCCAGAGGGCGATGTGATGCCGGTGGACGAAATCCTTCCTCTCCTCCGTCGTCTTTGGGAGCGGCTCCTCAAATACGGCGGAAAGCACTCTCCAGAAGCGGTTTCTGGGATTCGCATAATAAAAACCCTCCTCCCTGGATATCGGAGAAGGGATGGAGCCCAGGATCAGAATCTCCGCGTCCGCGTCGTATTCTGCCGGGAATGCGCTGTGATCAACTCTCTTTTTTTCCATCAGCGGTGAATTGCCTTTCTGTAGAAGGGGAGGAGGGAGGCGATCGCCTTCTCCGCCTGGTCCAGTCTTGCGGAGAGCAGGGCGACCGGGCGGCCGTTCCCGAAATCCTTCGCAAGCAAAGAGATATTGGCAAAGCTCGGCTGGATCTGCCCGATATGATTTACGATGATCACATAGCAGAGCTCCCCGTTGAGCTCCGCCTCCTGGAGATAGGCCGCGCTGACATTCGGGTCCTGCGACATATACTCCCGGAGCGCATCCAGCATCTCCCAGTAGTCTCCCGTCGGCTCCCGGAAGCGGATCTCCCCCTCTACCTCGACCGCCTCCTCCCCGAGCTCTCTCGCTCTCTTTACGCGGAGGGCATCCATAATCAGCTTTCTTCCGAGAATCATGTCCTCCGTCCCCGCATCGATCACGAAGCCGGAGATCCGCTCATCCCCGAGAGACATCCCGGCAAGCTGCCGAAAGTCCAGCACCGCATAGCTTTTCTCCTCCGCATTCCAGTGCTCTGCCCTCTTTTTCGAGGTGAAGATCGCATAATAATGATGCTTCTCGCCGTCATTGAGGACGGCAAATGCGGGCTTTCTCTCCCTCCCGATCCCCGCGGTCTTCATCGGCATATAGAACTCCGCATCCTGCGTCAGCGCATCCAAAAAAAATCTCTTCGCCGCGGCAGTCTGCTCCTTTCGAAGCCTCTCCATCGCGATGATAAAGCGCCCGTTTTTCTTCTCCGTGTGGTCCATGACAAATCCCCCGATAGTATCAAGTCAAGCTTCCGACTGACTTCACTGCTCTCTGACCGGAGTATTCTACCATAGCGCGGAGCTTACTACAAGCCGACGCCGCAGCGCGGGCGTCGAACCGTATCCCCGCGGAAGAAGCCAATCCGATTCCCGAGGCGGGAGGCTGCTGTGTCCCCCGCCGATCCCCGGCCATAGCAGCAGCGCAGGCGGAGATTCGCAGTCCCGAGAGCGGGAGGCCGCTGTTCCCCTGGCCGCCGCAGCGTTTTTGATATCAGCGCACTCTGTGCACGGCCTCTGCCATTCTCTTTGCGTAGGCCCCGGCGTACTCCGCCTTTCCCTGTCCGGGAAGAGCGGGCATCGCGATCAGTCCGTCAAAGAATGCCGCTGCCTCCCCGGCCTCTTCCGCCTCCTTCTCCCCGAAATCAATCACAAGGGGGATTCCTCTTCTTTCCCGGACGAGCTTTGCTGTCTCCCTCATTTCGGACAGGCCCCCTTCCCCCGCATCCGGAGAGGGCAGGAGGCAGAGGAAGCCCTCCGAGTCCCCGGCGATTGCGAGGACCCTCTTCTCCGGAGAAGGGGCGAGCATGGAGATCAGGCAGATTCCGTGCTTTTTCGCGGCTCCCAGAAATTCTTCCCTCTCCTCAAAGGGGACATCCGGAAGGATCAGGGCATCGGCACCGGCCTCCGCCGCCTCCTTCATAAAGCGCTCCGTCCCGTAGGAGAAGACGACATTGGCATAGCTTCTGTAAATAAGCGGGAGCGAAAGCTCTCTCCGAAGCTCTCTCGTAAGAGAGAAGACGGCGTCTGTCGTTGTCCCTCCTCTCAGAGCGCGAAGCTCCGCCTCCATGACAGCGTCCCCCTCCGCCGCAGGATCGGAAAAGGGGATGCAGAGTCCGATGAGGTCCGCTCCGCCCTTTGCCATCTCACGAACGATCTCCTCCGTTGTCTTAAGATCCGGATCCCCGCAGATGATAAACGGGATAAAGGCCCTTCCCTTTTGAAATGCTTCTTTAATGCGGCTCATTCGCTGATCTCCTCCCCTCTCAAACGCGCGACGGACGCGCAGTCCTTGTCCCCTCTCCCGGAGACCGTAACCACAATGCACTGATCCTTCCGCATTTCCCCGGCAATTTTCATCGCATGGGCAAGGGCATGGGAGGATTCGATCGCCGGGATGATTCCCTCCGTCCTGGACAGATACTCAAAGGCCTCCAGAGCCTCCTCGTCCGTCACCGGCACGTACTCCGCCCTCCCCCTCTCATAGAGCTCCGCGTGCTCCGGTCCGACTCCCGGATAGTCGAGCCCTGCGGAGATGGAATAGACCGGCGCGATCTGTCCATAGCGGTCCTGACAGAAATAGGACTTCATGCCGTGGAAGATGCCGGGGCTTCCGGCGCGGATACTGGCTGCCGTCTCCGGACTGTCAATCCCTCTCCCCGCCGCCTCACAGCCGATGAGGCGAACCCCGGGATCCCCGATGAAGGAGCAGAAGGAGCCGATCGCGTTGGAGCCTCCTCCCACACAGGCGATGACGGCGTCCGGAAGCTTCCCCTCCTTTTTCAGGATCTGCTCCTTGATTTCCCTGGAGATCACCGACTGAAAGTCCCGCACAATCATGGGGAAGGGATGCGGCCCCACGACGGAGCCCATGCAGTAATGCGTGTCCCCGATTCTCCTGGTCCACTCCCCCATCGCCCGGGAAACCGCGTCCTTCAGCGTCCCCGTTCCGCTTGATACGGACACAAGCTCCGCCCCGAGGAGCTTCATCCTGTAGGCATTTAAGGTCTGCCGCTCCACATCCTCCTTCCCCATGAAGATGACGCATTCCATCCCGAAGAGAGCCGCCGCGGTCGCCGTCGCGACACCGTGCTGTCCCGCCCCGGTCTCCGCGATGAGACGGGTCTTTCCCATCCTCTTTGCGAGAAGCGCCTGTCCGAGGACGTTGTTGATCTTGTGCGCTCCGGTGTGATTCAGATCCTCTCTTTTCAGATAGATCTTCGCGCCGCCGAGCTCTCTCGTCATCTTCTCCGCGAAGTAGAGGCGGGAAGGCCGGCCGGCGTACTCGTTTAAAAGCTCCTTCAGCTCCGCCTGGAAATCGGGGTCCTCTCCGTATTTCCGGTAGGCCTCCTCGAGCTCATTCACCGCATTCATCAAAATCTCCGGGATGTACTGCCCCCCGTAGGATCCAAATCTTCCCTTTCTCTCCATGCTGAATCCTCCTTTTCCCTCTGTGCCGTCCCGCCGCCCTGTCTATTCTCGCAAAGGCCCTCTTCCTTCCCGGCCCCGGCACCGCTTCCCTTCGTTCTTCTCCCACCGGGCTTCCGCCGATCTCAGCGAGAGAGGCCGTTTCCTTTGAGAAATAATCCTCTGCGCTCCCATGACTGATACAGCAAAAAGTCCCCGGCAGAAAGAGATTCTTTCTGCCAGGGACGAAGAGATTCTTCGCGGTGCCACCCTGCTTCGCGATCTGACGCGCACTTTGCGGGATACCAACATATCCCCGGAAACTGACGTATTCCCTCACGTCGCAGAATACTCGGATCCGTCTCCGGAACCTTTGACTGCGCCCTCTGCGGTCCATTTGACAGACTGTAGTTCCGCCCGATTCTCAGCATCGCGGGCTCTCTGTGGGATCATGCCTGCCGTTATCTCCGCATCAACGGTTTCTATGGTTTTCCTTTTTAACATAAGCGCGGGAGAGCTGTCAAGAACTTTTTTATATCAGGGCCCCGCTCTCATCCGTCTTCCATCCACCGGCAGAGCACAGGCCCCCAAAGCCGTAACAAACCCGGCCTCCATGATCGGCCCGTTTTTAAGCCTCTATCAGCGGAGCAAAGAGAGCAGCCCCCGAAGCTCCTCCGACGTCTCCGCGGCATTCACTCTCCTCCGAAAGTCCGAGGAGCGGGGAAGGCCCGCCGTATACCAGGAGAGATGCTTTCGCATCTCCCGCACAGCGACCCTCTCCCCCTTATACTCCACCATAAGCGCAATGTGACGCTCCATGAGCCGGAGTCTCTCCTCTAATCCCGGCTCCTCCGGCAGGACGCCGCTCTCCAAAAAGAGGACCGTCCGGCGAATCAGCCAGGGATTCCCCCTCACCGCTCTCGCAAGGGCGATCCCGTCCACGCCCGTAGACTTCAGCATGCGCTTCGCATCCTCCGGAGAAAACACATCCCCGTTTCCGATGACCGGGATGGAGACCGCCTCCTTTACCGATCGGAGAACTTCCCAGTCCGCCTTCCCGCTGTAGTACTGCTCCCTCGTCCGGCCGTGCACCGTCACCGCGGCCGCTCCCGCATCCTCCATCCGCTTCGCAAATTCCGGGGCGGTGGACTCCCCCGCGGAAAAGCCCTTCCGAAATTTCACGGTGACAGGCTTATGAACCCGCGAGACCATCGCTTTTATGATCCTCCCGGCAAGCTCCGGCTTCCGCATCAGGGCGGAGCCCTCTCCGTTTCTCACGATCTTTGGGACAGGGCAGCCCATATTGACATCCAGGACATCAAAGCGCTCCTCCAGACGGACCGCGATCTCGCCCATGATCTCCGGATCGGATCCGAAAAGCTGCACGGCGAGCGGAGACTCCCCCTTTCCCCTCTCAAGAATTGCCTCTGTATTTCGGCTTTCGTAGAGCACGGCCTTTGCGCTCACCATCTCCGTGCAGGAGAGTGCGATCCCCTGCTCCTCGCAGAGGATTCGAAAGGGGAGATCCGTCACCCCCGCCATCGGCGCGAGGACGAGATTTCCCCTGAGCTCAAGCTTCCCTATTCTCACAGACCGCACCTGCCCTCCGAATAGCCTCCATCCCCTGAAAATACAGCTCCAGCTTCTGGAAAAGCTCCTGATTCTCCGCAGAAAGCTCCCGGAGCTTAAGCTCTGCTCCGATTTCGTCGTAGAGATAATCTCCCTCCTCCGACACAGACTGAAGCTCCAGATGTCCTCTCTCATGGAAGCGGAGGATCAGGATCCCTCCGACCTCCTCTGTGAAACGGACGGCCAGGATCCGAAGACGCTTCCGCACCTCCTCCGGAAGCCGATAGGCCGGATTCCAGTAAAATTTCTCGATATAAGAATTCGCGGCGCAGAGCACCGAGCTCTCATCCGCCATCTTTCCCACCTCTCCCTCCAAAAGCAGCTCCTCTTCCTCTCCTCCCGGAAATTATCCCGCTTTCCCCTTGCCCGAAGAAAAAGCCGGAACTGTGTCGTCTTTTGGCCCGGTGCTTCGGAAAATCCATCCATGCGGCAGTCGGAGCAAAAGCTTCCGCGCGGAAGAGGACAGCGAAACTCACGCCGGCTGTCCCCATCAAAAGCAGGGGCAGAGCTCAGCGCACCAGGAGCTTCGCGACCCGGTACTGCTCCGCCGGGATGTTCTTCGTCATGCGGAGAGCCTCCTGAATATCATAGTCCACAAACTCTCCCTTTTTATAGGCCACCAGGCGGTTGGACTTTCCCTCGACCAAAAGCTCCGCCGCCCTCGCCCCCATGATGGATGCGTAATAGCGGTCCTTGCAGGTCGGAGAGCCGCCCCGCTGCATGTGCCCGAGTATGGTCGCCCGGGTTTCGATCCCGGTCGCGGCCTCAATCCGCCTCGCCATCGAGCCGGAATGCCCGATTCCCTCCGCGTTTATGATGATGTAGTGCTTCTTTCCGCGCTTTCTCGATTCGATGATCCGGTTGATGATGGACTGCTCGTCGCCGTCATACTTCTCCGGGAGAAGAATCTCCTCCGCGCCGTTCGAGACGCCGCACCAAAGAGCGATGTAGCCGGCCCGGCGTCCCATGACCTCGATGATGGAGCAGCGCTCATGGGAGGTCGAGGTGTCCCGGATCTTATCGATGGCCTGCATGGCCGTGTTGATCGCCGTGTCGAAGCCGACCGTGTAATCCGTGCAGGCGATATCCAGATCGATCGTCCCCGGGACCCCGATCGTATTGATCCCGAGGGCGGAGAGCTTTCCCGCGCCGCGGAAGGAGCCGTCCCCTCCGATGATGACGATGCCGTCGATCCCGTGCTTTCGACAGATCTCCGCCCCCTTTTCCTGCCCCTCCGCAGTCGTAAACTCCCTGCAGCGCGCGGTGAAAAGAATCGTGCCGCCGCGGCTGATCGTGTCGGAGACGGAGGTCGTATTCATATCGACGATCTCTTCCTCCAGAAGTCCGGCGTAGCCCCTCATGATGCCCTTGACGGCCACTCCGCTGTGAATCGCGGTCCGGACCACACTCCGGATCGCCGCGTTCATGCCGGGCGCATCCCCTCCCGAGGTCAAAACTCCAATCGTCTTTATCTTAGCAGCCATAGCTCCCTCCGTTCTGCCCATCAGGAAGGAACCCGATGGGAAAGCCCCCGTCTCCATCCGCTTTTTTTCGCCCCCTTCTCAGAGGCTCAGAGCCCCGATACGATTCCGCAAAGCAAAAAAGCAGAGGCAGACTTTTGACACTGGAATCATAATTCATCGCCCTCTTTTTTTCAATAGGCCGTAGCGGAGCCTGATATTTTTTTCACCAAAGCCGGAGCGAAGCGAACGGAGGAGCTCTTCTTCGATGGATACGGCGCTGCTCTTCGAAAGACGCTTCACCGCCCTCTCCTTTCTGAGATAAACACAGACCTCCGCCTCCCCCGGATGCGGATGAAGAAGCCCGGAGAGATCCTTCTCCCCCCGAAGATAATCCTCCTTGTCGGAAAATTGGATCCAGAGCTCCCGGGGGACTTCCCGGAAGGGGAGGATCCGCTCTGCGATGAGCTTTGCATCCTGCCCGTCTCCAAGCTGCACCCTCCCTTGGATGAGCAGCTTCTCCTCGCCGTTTAAGGCCTCCCTCTGCTCCTGAAATGTCCTCGGGAAGACCGTGACCTCGATGCTCCCCTGCCGGTCCTCCAGCGTGAGAAAGGCCATCAGCTCGTTCTTCTTCGTGACCTTCTGCCGGATCTCCGTGAGAAGACCGCCGACTGTCACAAGCTGTCCCTCGGAGAGTCCGCCCTCTTCTCCGCTCTCCGGATCCGTCCGGAAGGCCCCCGCCTTCGCATCCACATAGAAGTCCAGAAGCTCCCGGTCGCTGTCCAGGGGATGCCCCGAGAGATAGACCCCGAGCGCATCCTTCTCATTTCGGAGAAGCTCCGCCTTTGGAAACTCCGGGAGGACCGGCATGGTGAAGCGAAAGGCCTCTGCCTCCTCATTGTCCTCTCCCAGGAGATCCGCGAGCGTCATCTGCCCCGCCATCGCGTTCCTTTTCTCCTTCGACTTCGACTCCAGCAGGAAGGGAAGGGCAGTCACCTTCTCCCTCCGGTTTCCGGGAAGGCTGTCCAGAGCTCCGGAGTAGATCAGGGACTCGACCGCCCTCCGGTTTACGCCCCGATCCGAGATGCGGAGAAGGAAGTCCTCGAGGTCCCGGAATTTTCCGCCCCTTCTCCTCTCCTCGATGATCTGCTCCGCCGCGCTCCTCCCGATCCCCTTCACGGCGCTGAGCCCGTAGCGGATCGAAGCGTCCGAGACGGAGAAGCCGCTCTCCGCGAGATTGATGTCCGGCGGGAGGATGGGGATCTCCCGGTCCCTCGCAAACTCCAGATACTCCGCGGTCTTCCCCGCATTGTCCATAAAGGAGCTCATGAGGGCCGCGTAAAATTCCGCGGGGTAATAGCACTTAAGATAGGCGGTCTGATAGGCGATAAGCGCATAGCAGGCGGCGTGAGACTTATTGAAGGCATACTTTGCGAAGTCGATCATCTCGTCGTAGATATGATTCGCCACCTGCTCGGAGATCCCCGCAGAGAGGCAGCCGGGTATGCCCTCCTCCGGATTTCCATAGACGAAGTTCCGCCTCTCCTTCTCCATGACGGAGGCCTTCTTCTTCGACATGGCGCGGCGGAGGAGATCGGACCTTCCCATCGAGTAGCCCGCGAGCTCCCGCACGATCTGCATGACCTGCTCCTGATAGACGATGCAGCCGTAGGTGGACTTTAAAATCGGCTCGATCCTCGGGTGCTCGTAGCTCACCCTTTCCGGATGCTTCTTCCCCTCGATGTACTTCGGGATGAAGTCCATCGGCCCCGGCCGGTAGAGGGATACTCCCGCGATCACATCCTCAAGGCTTGTGGGGCGAAGCCGCTTCATAAAGGAAACCATGCCGCCGCTCTCAAGCTGGAAGACGCCCGCGCAGTCCCCCCGGGAGATCATCTCATAGACCTTCGGATCCTCATAATCCATCCTCTCGAGATCGATCCTCTTTCCGTAATCCTTTTCCGCAAAGCGGATCGCATCCTGGATCACCGTCAAAGTCCGAAGGCCCAGAAAATCCATCTTCAAAAGCCCGAGCTCCTCCACCGTCGTCATCGTAAACTGCGTCGTCACCGCGCCGTCCGTATTCTTCGAGAGAGGCACGAATTCCTCGACCGCGGACCCCGCGATCACAACCCCTGCGGCGTGGGTGGAACTGTGCCTCGGCAGTCCCTCGAGACGCCTCGACATATCGATGATCCGCCTCGTCTCCTCGTCCTCCTCATAGAGCTTCTTGAGATCCGGACTTCCAAAGAGCGCCCTTTCGAGCGTCATATTCAGCTCATTCGGGATGAGCTTTGCGATCATGTCGCACTTCGCGTAGGGGATGTCCATGACTCTTCCGACATCCCGGACGACTCCCTTCGCCGCGAGCGTGCCGAAGGTGATGATCTGGCTGACCTGCTCCTTCCCGTACTTCTTTGTCACATAGTCGATGACCTCCTGCCGCCTCTCGTATTCGAAGTCCACATCGATATCCGGCATCGTCACCCGCTCCGGGTTCAGGAATCTCTCAAAGAGGAGCTGATAGCGCATCGGATCGATGTCCGTGATTCCGATGCTGTAGGCGACGATGGATCCCGCGGCAGAGCCCCTTCCGGGCCCGACTGCGATGCCGTGCGTCTTCGCGAAATGGATATAATCCCAGACGATCAGAAAATATTCGGTAAAGCCCATAGAGCTTATGACGGAGAGCTCATAGGAGAGCCTCTCCCGATAGTGCTCTGCCTCCTCCCCGTATCTTCTCACAAGGCCCTCCTCGCAGAGCTTCCTGAGATAGGAAAGGGGGGTAAAGCCGTCCGGAACCTCATACTTCGGGAGGTGGTAGTGTCCGAACTCGATCTCCACCTGGCAGCGCTCTGCAATCTTCTCGGTATTTAAGATCGCCTCCTCGGCATAGGGGAAGAGCTCCCGCATCTCCTCCTCGGACTTGATATAGAACTGTCCCCCGGGATAGCGCATCCGGTCCTGATCGTTCAGCTTCTTCCCCGTCTGAAGGCAGAGCAGGATGTCGTGCGCCTTTGCGTCCTCCCGGAAGGTATAGTGAATATCATTTGTCGCAACCATCGGGATCCCGGTATCCTCGTGGAGCCGAAGAAGGCCCTGGTTGACCTTCCTCTGCTCCGGATAGCCATGGTCCTGGAGCTCCAGGAAGAAATTCCCCTTCCCGAAAATCTCCTGATAGCGGAGAGCCGCATCCCTCGCCTCCTCATACTGATCCCGCGAGAGATCCCTCGCAAGCTCTCCCGCAAGGCAGGCGGAAAGCGCGATGAGCCCCCCGTGATAGCGCCTTAGAAGCTCAAAGTCCACCCTCGGCTTATAGTAAAATCCCTCCGTGAAGCCTCTCGTCACAAGCTTCATGAGGTTGTGGTATCCCTCCTCATTCTCCGCAAGCAGTACAAGATGATAGTATCTCGCCTCCGCCTTTCCGAAGCTTTTATCGAAGCGGGAGGCAGGACTCAAATAGATTTCACAGCCCAGAATCGGATGGATGCCCTGCGCCTTCGCCTCCTTATAGAAGTCGATCACGCCGTACATCACACCGTGGTCCGTGATTGCCACAGCATCCATGCCGAGCTCCTTCACGCGGGCGATCATCTCCGGAATCTTCCCGGCCCCGTCCAAGAGACTATAGCTTGTGTGAACATGCAGGTGGGTAAAGCTCATATTCTCCTTCCTCTTCGTGTCTCCGCTTTGCAAGGCGCGGGACCGGAAGCGGGCGCCCGGAAAACCGGGCGCCCGCCGCATTCTCTATCAATCCCTGTCAGGCATAGAGCCTCATTCTGCCCCCTTCAGGTATCCGCTGATTTCTGAAACTGCAGCCTCCTCATCGTCACCCTCCGCTGTGACGTTCAGCTCGGTCCCATTGTTCAGGCCGAGCGCCATCATCCCCATGATGGACTTGGCGTTGACCTTCCGGCTTCCCTCGGACATATAGATGCGGGAATTGTATTTGCTTGCGATCTGGACCAGCATCGCCACCGGATGGTCATCTGTCTTTTTCGGCAGGTTGACAGTTACATTCGCGTTCTTCATAGTTTGCCTCCAGGCCTCATCGGTTGATCCTCTGAGCCGCAATTCATGCAGAGTGAAAATATCACTCGTTCCAACACTTACTAAGATGCCTGATTTTCACAGCGCCTGGTTTTTTCGGATTTCCCTGATTCCTGTACTGGGGCATCCCTCCCTCCGGAGATCTGAGGCGATACGGCTCAGCTTTCTCATGCGATGATTGGCGCCGCTCTTTCCGATCGGCGGCTCCACGGTCTCTGCCAGCTCCTCCAAAGAGGCATCGGGTCTCCGAAGTCTCGCTCTCGCGATCTCCCGAAGCCCCTCTCCCAGCCTCTCAAGTCCGATCCGCTCCTCAATAAGCCGGATGTCCTCTGTTTGCCGGATGCTGGCCCGCACGGTCCTGCTGATATTCGCTGCCTCAAAATTTACGCGGCGGTTCACATTCTCACTGAGCTCCTTCCGGATCCGCACATTCTCAAAATCCATCAGCGCCTCATGGGCCCCTATGATATTGAGAACGTCCGAGATCTCAGAGGCGTCCTTCAGATAGATAATGCAGTATCCCCCGCGCTCTGTAGCTCTGGGCCGGAGCGAAAAACGGGACAAAAGCCCCGAAACCTCCGAGGCCTCCTCCTTCCCCCGACAGACAAACTCCAGATGATGGTCCTTCTCGGGGTCCGTGATAGAGGCTCTCTTCAGAAAAAACTCTCTGAGTCTTTTCCGATCCCGCTCCGTCTCGACAGTTTCAATCTTAAATGTTTTTTCAATTGCTGTAAAGCTCTTTTTTAAAAGCTCCTCTTTGACTTTTCTTGAAAATGACATGCTTTCCCCTGCTCAATACCGGAAAATGAGAAAAACACGCCGATCCATTCTCATGTTCCGCTCCTCTTCCCGCTTTCGCTCTGCTCCAGATCCCGGTGATCGATCCGAAGGCCGTAGTCCGCATCCTTTGAAAGCTCCCGAAAGAGAAGCTCCGCGATCGTCACGGAGCGATGCCTGCCTCCGGTGCAGCCGATTCCGATCACAAGCTGATTCTTCCCCTCCGCGATATAGTGCGGAATCAAAAAGCGAATCATATCATATAGCTTTTTCAAAAAGAGCTCCGCGACGCCGTCCCCGAGGACATAGTCTCTGACCGGCTGCTCGAGGCCGCTTCGGCCCCTGAGCTCCGGGATATAATAGGGATTTGGGAGAAAACGCACATCGAAGAGGAGGTCGAGATCCTCCGGTATCCCGTATTTAAAGCCGAAGGAAAGGATCGTGCACTGGAGATTCTCGTAGCGATGCGATTCCCGGAAGATGCGAAAGAGCTCTCTCCTGAGGTCCTTCTGGAGCATCCTCGTGGTGTCGATGATGATATCCGCCCGGCTCTTAAGCCAGGACAGCTTCTCTCTCTCCGCGCTGATCCCGGTCTCGAGACGCCCGTCCCGGCTCAGGGGATGGGCACGCCGGGTCTCCTTATAGCGCTTGATCAGGCAGTCCTCCGAGGCGTCCAGATACAGGATCTCATAGGGGGACTTCCCGTCCTCCCCCCTCTCATCGAGAATCTTCCGAAGCTCCGGGAGCTCCCGGCCCGAACGGATGTCGATCCCCAGGGCCGCCCTCTCCGCAGTCTTTGCCTCTCCCATCAGCTCCGAAAACTTCCCGATGAGAGGGATCGGAAGATTGTCCACGCAGTAGTATCCCATGTCTTCCAGGGATTTGAGCGCCACCGTCTTTCCCGCGCCGCTCATCCCAGTCACGATCAGAAGCTCCCCCACATCTTCACCTCCGGTTTCAAAAGGACGCCGGAGCTCTCCTTCACCCTCCGGATCACCTCCAAAATGAGGGCGTGGATCTCCGCGGCCGTCGCATTTCCCGTGTTTACGATAAAGCCGCAATGCTTTTCCGAGACCTGGGCGCCTCCAATCCGAAATCCTCTGAGCCCCGCCTCCTCGATGAGCCGCCCCGCAAAGTCTCCCTCGGGTCTTTGAAAGGTCGAACCGGCGGAGGGAAGGTTCAAGGGCTGCTTCTCGCTCCTTTTTCTCCGAAATTCCTCGCTCCGTGCCCGGATCTTCTCCGGATCCCCCTTTGAGAGACGGAAGAGGGCGGAGAGAACCGTATATCCCCGCTCCGCTACGATGGAATGCCGGTAGGAAAGCTCCAGCTCCGCGGCGGAAAGCGTCACGGGCTCTCCCGCGGCATCGAGGAGAGAAGCACGGGAAAGGATGTCCCGGATCTCCGTCCCATAGGCCCCGGCATTCATGACGACGGCGCCCCCCACGGTCCCGGGGATTCCCCGAAGGGCCTCCATCCCGCTGAGGGAGAGGGACTCCGCAAGATCCGAAAGCCTGGAGAGAAGGCAGCCCGCCTCCGCAAAAAGGAGAAAGCTCCCGGGGCAGTCCGGGTCCTCTCCGAGGAAGCGAAGCTCCGAGAGCCCTCCTCTAAGGGAAAGGACCGGATCCCGGAGCCCCTTGTCGCTCACCAGGAGATTCGTGCCGTTTCCCAGGATATGAAAGCGCTCCCCCCGCTCCGAAAAGCGTCGGATCAGTGTAATCAGCTCCTCCTCTGTCTTCGGAATGAAAAAATACTCCGCCTCTCCGCCCGCGCGAAAGCTCGTATGCCTCCGCATATCTTCCCTTCTCCGCTCTATCATTCCTCTTGCCGCCTCATATTGGCATTGACGCGGTCATGGAGAACCTGCGCCGCATTGTATCCCATCTTCTTTGCGCGGTGATTTACCGCCGCGCATTCTACGATGATCGCGACATTCCTCCCCGGGCGGATCGGAATCTCATAGCTGATCACGCGGTTTCCCAGATATTCCGCATACTGGTCCTTCAGGCCCAGGCGGTCGTACTCCCTCTCCTTCGACCACTCCGCAAGATTTATGACCATGTTGATGGTCTGGGTATCCTTCACGCACTCGACGCCGAACATCTGCTTTACGTCGATGATGCCGATGCCCCGGAGCTCGATAAAGTATCTCGTGATATCCGGCGCGCTGCCGACGAGGGACTCCTCCGAGACCTTTCGGATCTCCACGACATCGTCCGAGACCAGCCGATGCCCCCTCTTTAAAAGCTCCAGCGCGGCCTCCGATTTCCCGATCCCGCTGTCCCCGGTGATGAGAACTCCTTCGCCGTAGACATCGACCAGGACGCCGTGGACCGTAATCATCGGCGCCATCTTCACCTTCAGCCAGCGGATGATCTCTCCCTCCAGCTCCGTCGTCGGACTCTGGCTGGACAGAAGGGGGATTCCGGCATTGCGGCAGGCGCTGACCATGCAGGAGTCCGGCTCGATATTTCTCGCATAAATGATGCAGGGGATCGGATATTTCGTGATCTCCGCATAGCGGGCGCAGCGCACGCTCCTCTCCAGGGTCATGAGATAGGCGGTCTCGACATTCCCGATGAGCTGCACCCTCTCCGAATCAAACTGGTCAAAAAATCCGGCGAGCTGCAGCGCCGGGCGATTGACATCCGGGATCGTCATATAGATGGGATCCGTGTCGATCTCCGGAGTCAGATTCCGAAGATTTTCCTTCTCGATCAGCTCACTGACGCTGACCTTGTCCACGCTCTTCAATGCACACCTCCCAAGCGAAACCCCTCCCAAAAGGAGGGAGCGCCTCCCCTGCTTCTCTGATGATCTCAAGTATAATCGCCCCTCCCCGAAAAAGCAAGGAAGGCGGCGGCAAGGCGCTCTCTCAGACTCTGATATTCGCCCTCTTAAACTCCTTCTCCAGCTCGCGGCGCTGGCTCCGCTTCTTCATATCCTCTCTCTTATCGTAGTTCTTCTTCCCCCGGCAAAGGCCGATCTCCACCTTCACGAGGCTCCGCTTAAAATAGACGCGAAGCGGCACCAGAGTATACCCCTTCTCCCGTATCTTTTCCGAAAGCTTTCGGATCTCCGATCGGTGCAAAAGGAGTCTTCGGTCCCTGAGCGCATCCCGGTTAAAGAGATTCCCCTTTTCATAGGGATGGATGTGCATCCCCTTGATATAGACCTCCTCCCCCCGGATCTGGCAAAAGGACTCCTTGATGGAGCAGTGTCCGAGCCGGAGGGACTTCACCTCAGTCCCGAAGAGCTCTATCCCGCACTCGTATTCCTCATCGACAAAAAAGTCGTGCCAGGCTTTCTTGTTGTTTGCAATCAGCTTGCATCCTTCCAAAGACATAGACTTATCCTCGTAAAACAAACAAAGGGACCCACATACTCTGTATGCAGGTCCCAGCTCTCCTTATCCCCGGATGGTGATTACCAGATCACGTCAAGGATCAGTGCCACCGCAAAAAACGCGATCGCCGCGAACTTCGTGAACTTCTCCAGATTTCCCTCTATGGAACGCCCCCGGTTCTTCGACCAGTAGGTATCGGCGATCCCGGAGATCGCTCCGAGTCCCTCGCTCTTTCCCTCCTGCATCAGGATGATCGCAGAAAGAGCCAGCCCCAATATGACAAACAGGATCACTAGCGCGATTTTCATTCTCTCACCACCTTTAATAAAGCACCTTGAATCATGGATCGGGGCGCGGCATAAAGCCCTGCCGCTTCTTCCGTGCGATCACAGCTCCAGAGCAGAGCCTTGACGCCGGAATCATAAAGTCCCTGCACAAGTTCTGCGATTATATCATGAAAGCAAAGCGCGCGCAAGGCTTCTCCCATATCTCCTCTGAAAATCTCTGAAACGGGCTTCGCTTCCCTGCTTTTCCGTCTTACGACTCGGGAGACACTTCTCTCTGAGAAGACCCGGGTACGCTCCAAATCCGCCTGATGCTTGCGGCAGTCGGAGCGGGGGTGCCCTGTGCAGGAAGGACAAACGGCAGAGGGCAGAAGCTCAGCTCTCTTTCTTCCATTCAAAAGCCTCTCGATCGCTCCGATCGGCGAGGCATCGGCGGAAGCTCAGCTCTCCTTGTTCAGAAGCCTCTCCTCAAGCTCTGTATCGGGCAGGCTGGAGTAGAGCCGGACACAGCCCCCGCTCTTTCGGTCGGAGAGGAGAGCTTTTTGGAGGAGGCGGTGCTTTGTCTCCCTCGCCGTGCCCTCCGCCCCGTCATAGATCGGGACCGGATAGGACAGGACCTCTCGGATCGCCCGTTTTGCAAAGGGAAAGTGGGTGCAGCCGAGCACAAGGCCGTCGAGCGGACAGCGGATCGTCCCGTCAGCCATCCTTCGGTACGGGCGCAGGAGCTCCCGGAGATAGGATCGCATCTCATCGGAATCCTCCCTCCCCGCCTCCACCATGCGGACGATCTCCGGAGCGGGAAGGGAATGCACCCTCGCCCCCATCCCAAGGCGCGCTGCGAGCTTGTGAAAGCGCTCTCCGCCCAGCGTAGAGCTCGTCGCAAGGACCAAAATCTCCGGCCTTTCCCTCCCCGCGTTCTCGATCGCGGGCTTGAGGGCAGGCTCCATCCCGACGATGATTTCCCCGGGATTTTCCTCTCTGAGAAGCTCCGCCGCCGCCGAGGTCGCCGTATTGCAGGCGATGACGACGGCCTTCACCCTCTGTCCTCTCAGAAATTGATAGGAACGCTCGGAAAGAGCGCGGATCTCCTCCACGCTCTTCTCCCCGTAGGGTGCATTTTTACTGTCCCCGAAAAAGATGAGATCCTCCCCGGGGAGCTCCCGTTTCAGCGCCTTCACGACGCTGATCCCGCCCACTCCGGAATCAAAGATCCCGATCGGGGCGCGCCTTATCTCCTCCGCTTTTCTCATGAGCGCTCTCCGCCCTGCCCCGCTACTCATTTCGAATCGCGGCGAGCGGGCTCAGCCTCATGGCCCTAACAGAAGGGATATAGCCGGAGATCATCCCGACCAGTGTGGCAAAGAGAATCGCAAAGCCCGAAAGCCACAAAGGAATCAGCGAAAGCGATCCCCCGCCGGAAAATCCCATAATCTCCGCCCCGTACTTCTTCGTAAAGAAATTGATGATGACGGAGATTCCAAAGCTTAAGAAGATCCCTGCGATCCCCCCGAGAAGTCCGATCATTGCGGACTCTGTCAGGAACATATTTCGGATATCTCCCAT
The DNA here is from genome assembly GCF_000160135.1 of Oribacterium sp. oral taxon 078 str. F0262. GTDB lineage: Bacteria > Bacillota > Clostridia > Lachnospirales > Lachnospiraceae > Oribacterium. The sequence goes on along the minus strand of NZ_GG729933.1, from coordinate 663,582 downwards.
ATCACAGCCGAGAACCTTCATGACGCCGATCTCCTTCGTTCTCTCATAGATGGACATCATCATCGTATTCATGATGCCGATCGCCGCGACGAGGAGGGAGACCGCGCCGATTCCGCCGAGGACCATCTGGGTGATCCGAAGCGTTCCCTGGGTCTGCTTCAGCCACTCGGTATTCGAATAGCAGCTGTATCCCATGTCTGTGATCTCCTTCTGCACCGCGGCCACATTGTCCATGTGATCCGCGAAGACATAGGCCTCATCGTAGACATAGTAGCGAAGCGGCTTTCCGTTTTTGTTCCGCGCTGGACTGGGGACCAGGTCCTTCTTATAGATTTTTTTTAAAAGCTTCTTAAAGCTGTCGATATCGGTGTAGCAATTATTGGATTCCTGGCTGTAGTCGTCCTCTCCTCCCTCGATGATGCCGGCTGTCTTCAGGATAAACTTCTTCTGCGGTGCGGGCTGGGAGGAAGCGGAAGCCCCGCTGTCTCCGGGGCTCTGTCCCGCGGGAGAGCTCGCGGCGCCCGAGCCTGCGGAAGCGGAGCTGCTTTCCGGAGCGGGAAAGCTGTAGAAGATCGTCTCTTTCTCCGGATCTACGGTATAGGATTTCATCCAGTTTTTCCCCCTGTGGAAGGAGTTTAAGACCTGGTTTCCGTAGACCAGACTGAGCTCCTCCCCCGGGGCGGGCGGAGAGCCCGAAGCGAGCTTCAGCTCGCGGAGATAGGCCTGAGAGACCCCGATAATATTGTAGGTCGCTTCATAGGGCCCGCTCTTTGCCGTGACATAGACTCCCAGGGAGGGAGAGGTACCCTTCACATGGGGGATCTTCGAGAAATTATCGATCGTCTTGTCGGTGAGCTGAGGGGCGCTCTTCTTCCCGGAGCCCATTCCATCCCCGTAATTCGTGATCGTAATCATCGTGAGAGAGCCGGAATCCTGGAAGGATTTTACAAGACTTCTGTTCATACCAAGCCCCAGACTCACCATGACTACGATGGAGGCCGTGCCGATCACGACGCCGAGGACGGTGAGGACGGTCCTCGTCCTTCTCCTCCTGAGATTTCCGGCCGCAAGCTTTAAAAGATCAGATGCTCTCATCTTTCTTCTTCCTCCGCCTCTTCAGGATGCGGAAGACGGCAAAGACCAGCGAAAGAACAGCGGCCGCTCCGACGATGCCATAGATCGGGCGGACGGGAGAGCCTCCTCCCCCTTCCTTCTCCGCCTTGCTCTCCTGCATATCATCATCCGTCTCCAGCTTCTCCACAACCGTCAAAGTGATTTTTGCGTCCTCCGAGAACTTCTCCCCGTTCACATTCTCATAGTTGATCTTCACCGGGATGGTGCCGTCGTCCTCCGTCGCCGCGACGCCGCTCAGCATGACATCCACATTTCCGGTCTCCCCGGGCTTGATGTTTCCCACATAGGCGGAGGCGGATTTGATGGAGGGCGCCTCAAAGACAGCCTCTACATTATAGAGCGTGACCTTTCCGGTATTGTTGATGCCGAAGGTCGCGTCCGCCTCCGCGCCGATCTCGACGCTCTCCGGCGTGACATCGAAGTTAGAGCAGGAAAGGCGGGCGATCTGATTTACAGGGATGTTCAGGTCCACCTTCTCCTCCGCGTTTTTGAAGTCGGGAGAGTCGTACTTTTCATTTACCGTGACGCCATAGGTCTTCGGATCGACCCCGGCGGCAGCCGTCAGCTGCACCCGGACCTCGCTGGACTTTCCGGCCCCGAGATCGTTTAAGGAGATGGAGCTCGCACCGCCCTCCACGGAGAAGACGGCGGAATCGCTCACCTTCTCGGAGCTCAGATTCAAAAGGATATTGCTCGCGCCGATATTTTGTGAGGCGTTCTTCACATTCATGACGAGGACGAAGGGCTGCCCGGCATAGACCGTCTCCGGCTCCGTGTGATAGGAGTCCACCACGATTCTGGCCTTGGTCCGGTCGTTCGCGTTAAAGTCCCGAGTCTTGTCCTCATCCTTCTTTTCCGGGGGCTGCACCATGGCGGGGTTTTGGACATTGACAAAGAAGGTATCATCCTCTGTGGCGTTTACATCGGCTCCCGGAGCGAGCTTATAGCTTATGATGTAGTGGAGCGGGTAAAATCCGCTCGCCGCGTTCTGCTTGATCGCCATGGAGTAGCCGGGGGAGATGGTCTCGTTGTCCTCCACCTTGTCGAACTTCTGGTCATAGTTCGCCTCGTTGATGTCGAAGGGAAAGTCCTTCACCGCCTCTGATTTCGGGTTCTGTGTGAGCTGGACGCTCTCATTCTCCGCGAGGGCGGGACTCAGCTTCACCGTCACATCGTAGAGCGTCTTTCCGCTCTGATTTCGGAAATTCACGCTGTAGTTCATGACCTCCGGACGGGTCCCGACCGGCGTCGACTGCTGCTCCCCGATGGTAAAGGCCTTATCCTTATTGCTTGTCGCGGGGTTTTTTACCTCTCCCGCCTCCCCGACATAGACATTGATAAACTCTGTCTTATTCTGGGTCCCGGACACACCCGGGATATCGTACCAGATGGTAAAGGGGATGCCGAAGTAGCCGTCGCTCGTCTTTCCGGCATTGTCCTTCATCTTCAAAGCGTCCGAGCGGACCCGGACCTTGAAGCTGAGATCCGCGTACTGCCCCTTCTTCATGCTGCCGAGCCTCTTCTCCTGCGTGAAAAGAGAGGCATTGATCTCAAAGGGATAGACGCCGCCGTCCACGGGATAGACATAGTTCAGCTTGTTCTTATAGGCGTTATTTTTCCCGGCCTTATAGCCCTTCTCCCAGGCATCCTCCGCCTCGGAGTCATCCCCCTCTCCCGAGGAATTCCGGTAGGGATTCTCCTTCTTTACCTGGTTCGGCTCATTGACCGAGAGATAGTTCTGATCGTTCGAGAGGCGGACGCGGACATTCTGGATCTCATCCGTCGGCGGGTTGTAAAGTCCGTTTGAACCATTGTAGCCGATCCGGACATGGAGCTCCATCTCCTGCCCCGGCACACCGTTCTGCGCATCCACCGGATCGTGGATAAAGGTGTTCATATTGGTATTTACATAGGAAGCCTCCGCCCTGCCCGCTTGCGCAAGGCAGGAAAAGAGCAGGAGACTCAGCGCCAAAACCCCCGAAAGCATACTGTGAAAGCTTCTTTTTCCCTGCATTTTCCCTCCTCCGTCCCTTTTCTTCCCATAGCAGTTGCTTTCCCCTCCCTCAGGAGGAAGTCAGCGCTTCTGTCTTCACAAAGGGCCAGTCATGCTTCTCCTCATATATCCTTTTCTCGATGGGACTTTCCTTCTGAATGACGGTCTCCACGATTTTCCCGTCCACCACCCGGAGCTGACGGTCCGACCAGGCCGCGATATTCGGGTCATGCGTCACCATGATAAGGGTATTGTTCCGTTCCCGGACGATCCTCTGCATGAGAGCGAGGACCTCCTCCGTCGTGTGAGAATCCAGATTCCCCGTCGGCTCATCCGCGAAGATGATCTTCGGCTCAATGACGAGCGCCCGGGCGATTCCGACTCTCTGCTGCTGCCCTCCGGACATCTGATTCGGAAGATGATCCCGCTGATCCCCGATCCCCATGAGCTCAAGATATTTCTCGGACTCCCGGAGTCTCTCCTCCTCCGGTACGCCCCGAAACATCAGGGGCAGAGAGACATTCTCCACCGCATTCATCGAGGCTACAAGGTTGTAGCTTTGGAAGATAAAACCCACATTTAGACGTCGGAAGCGCACAAGCTCCCCTTCATTCATCCTGTCGATCCGCTCTCCCGCGATCTCTATCTCTCCCTTCGAGGGCTTCTCCAGTCCCGCCAGCATATTGAGGCAGGTGGACTTCCCGGAGCCCGAGGTCCCGACAATCGCGATAAACTCCCCCTGATAGACGTCAAAGCTCAGACCGTTCAGGGCATAGACTTCATTCTCCCCGATATGAAAGATCTTGTAAAGGTCCCGGACCCTGATGATCGGTTCCACCTCTCTCCCCTCTCTTTCATGGAAACGCCCCAAAATCACCGGCAGCATCCTACATAGAGCGCCCTCTGACAAAAAACGGTACAACAAGAAAAGACAAGATTCGCATAATACGGCAGTTCTCCGATTATTGTAGCAAATCAGCCGCTTAAGTCAAACAAAAGTGAAGTGAAAAGCGAAAGTTTCCCTGCAGCTCTGCCTCTTCTCCCGTCAAATTGCCAAATGCTCGGAGAGGCCGGCCCTGCCCGCGTTTTCCTGCCTGACTGAGGCTGATCTTTTTATAAGACCATAATTTCCGCTCCTTCGTTACAGGGATATAATTTTTTCGGGCGTCCCGAGCTTTGCATCGGCAGGAATATCTGTACAGCACCGGCGGCTTTCTGCAAGCCGCCGGTTTCCCCCTGCCACTTCGTCGATCCAACGCAGGACGCTCTCGCTCCGACTGCCGCAGCCAGCGGCGCGTAAGCGATTTTGAAGTACCAAATCGCCAAGCGCCGGGGCGGCAGACGGCCTTCTTATGGATCGGCAACGCGGCAGGGATATGTCGTGCCGCACTTTCTGCTTTGGCAAAACAGAAAAACGCGGGGCCCCGAAGGTCCCGCGTCCGATATCTCAATATGAAATTCTGCTTCTGACCTCTCCTCATCCTCAGCATTCCTTCGAAAAGCAGGGGCTCTCCCGCCCTGCCATTTTGTCCGTCCGCGCACAGGCCGTCTGCCGCCCCGGCGTTTAGCGATCTGGTTTCTTAAGATCGCTTATGCGCCGCTGGCCGCGGCAGCCGGAGCGAGAGCGTCCTGGGCCGGGCGGGCAAAGGGCAGAAAAGGCGGCAGCTCTTCGCCCCTTTCTATGTTCTCTTCGAGAAGACTCAAGTACGCTCCGAGTCTGCCTGATGGCAGACTTCTGCGCTCTTTCTTCGCTTCTTCGAAGCGAAGGACTCGGCTTCGCCCGGGTGGCTTCAGCCGATCTCCCTTCGGGAGACACTTCTCTTCGAGAAGTGGTCAAGGACGCTCCGAGTCTGCCTGATGGCAGACTTCTGCGCTCTATTTCTTTTCGGTAATGGAGTTGTAGAGCGGAACGAGGCTTTCCTTCCCGCCCATATAGGGGCGGAGAGGTGCGGGAATCCTGACGGAGCCGTCCGCCCGGATCAGGTTCTCGAGGAAGGCGATCAGCATACGGGGAGGCGCCACACAGGTATTGTTCAAGGTGAAGGGAAGGTGGAGCTTTCCGTCCGCTCCTCTCACGCGGATCTTCAGTCTTCTCGCCTGCGCATCCCCCAGGTTGGAGCAGGAGCCCACCTCGAAATACTTCTTCTGTCTCGGAGACCAGGCCTCGACATCGCAGGACTTGACCTTCAGATCGGCGAGGTCCCCGGAGCAGCATTCCAGGGTCCTGACGGGGATCTCCAGAGAGCGGAAGAAATCGACGGTATTCTTCCAGAGCTTCCCATACCAGAGCATCGCATCCTCCGGCTCGCAGACTACGATCATCTCCTGTTTCTCAAACTGGTGGATCCGGTAGACACCCCGTTCCTCGATCCCGTGCGCCCCCTTCTCCTTCCGAAAGCAGGGGGAATAGGAGCTCAGCGTCAGAGGAAGCTTATCCGCCGGAAGGATCTCATCGATGAATCTCCCGATCATGGAGTGCTCGGAGGTCCCGATGAGATAGAGATCCTCTCCCTCGATCTTATACATCATGGCATCCATCTCCGCAAAGGACATGACACCGTCCACCACCCGGGAGCGGATCATATAAGGGGGGATAACATAGGTAAAGCCGCGGTCGATCATGAAATCTCTCGCATAGCTCAGAATCGCGGAATGGAGGCGGGCGATGTCCCCGATCAGATAGTAAAATCCGTTTCCGGCCACTCTTCCCGCCGCGTCGAGGTCGATGCCTCCGAAGCTCTGCATGATGTCGCTGTGGTAGGGGATCTCAAAGTCCGGGACCACGGGCTCTCCGAAGCGCTCATTTTCCACATTAAAGCTGTCGTCCCTTCCGATCGGAACGGAGGGATCGATCATGTTCGGGATGACCATCATCCTCTTATGAATCTCATCCTGGAGCTTCGGCTCCTCGGCCTCGAGCTCTGACAGTCTCCCGGAGAAGTCTGCGACCTCGGCCCGGGCCTTTTCGGCCTCCTCCTTCTTCCCCGCTGCCATCAAAGCGCCGATCTGCTTCGAGACCTGGTTCTTCCTGGCCCGGAGCTCATCCGCCTCCTGCTGAATCTTTCTGGCCTCCGCATCCAGGCGGATCACCTCATCCACAAGCAGCAGCTTCTCCTCCTGAAACTTCTTCTGGATGTTTTCCTTCACAAGCTCCGGATGCTCCCTCACGAACCTGATATCCAGCATCTCTGATTTCTCCTCTCTTTCCCCATTTCCGCATCATGCCCTGTCCTGCCTCCGCGCCCAAGGGGGGCGAAGCTTTGGCACAGGAAATATAATATCACTGATCCTTAAAATTGTCATCGTTCCCATCGCGCTCATCTCCCCGGATGCCGCTCTCCCCCAGGCGGAGAAGCTCTTCAAAGAGAACGCCGCGAAGAGGAGGCTCTCCCCCTTCCTCCGAGCGCTTGATGCATCTTCTGATAAAATCCGCCGAAAGCACTGCGCTCTCGATAAGGCTCCTCCCGGAAAGGCGGCTCCCGGCGGCGATCGCCGAAAAGAGATCTCCGGTCCCGGGTCTCCCCTCCCCGACCCGCTCCCCGTAAAGGAGCGTGAGCTCCCCTTCCTCATAGACCGCATTCAGGATGCTCTTCTCCTGTTCGATCCCGGTGATGATGAGCCCCTTTCCCTCCGGGGAGAGCACTTCGCAGAGCGGCCTGAGAAGCTCCTCCGCCCTTTTCCTCCCGGAATCAAAGGAGGAGCCGCTCTCCCACAAATCTTTCGAGAGAGAGGGATAATCGAAATCCCCGAGAAAGCAGGCCTCCGTGAGATTCGGAAAGGCGAGCTCGGAGCTTTTCAGGAGCGCGCGCATGGAGGGGATGCGCTCCTCCCCCATGTTCTGATACCAGCGCCCGTGATCCGCCATGACCGGGTCCAGAAAACAGCGGGTCCCCGGATGCTCTCTGAGATAGGAGAGGAGCGCCTCTGCCTCTCCGCTGTCCCAGAGATATCCCAAAAGCAGAGCGTCAAAGCGAAAGCCCTGCCTGTCCCAGGCCGAAAGGGCTCTTTGAAAAAAATCCGAAAGCCCCTCCGCCTCCGCTCCGGAAAAACCGGTGTGGCTGCTGAGCACCGCCGTCGGGAGAGGGGAGGCCTCGATTCCGAGTGCCGAAAGGACGGGGAGCTGTACCGCGATCGAGCATCTCCCGACCGCACTGAGATCATTGCAAAGCGCCAGATGTATCATCTTCTCGAAAGCTCCTCCAGGAAGCCCCCCGTATTCTCCGAAATCCTTTCCTTCGGCCGGAAAATGGAGGATCCCACGACCAGAAAGTCCGCCCCGGCATCGAGGATGGAGGGGAGATTTTCCATCGTCACGCCCCCGTCGATCCCGATCTGATAGGCTCCTCCGCTCTCCCTCCTGATCGCGGCAAGCTCCCTTATCTTATCGAGAGTGTAGGGGATCAGCTTCTGCCCCCCGAAACCGGGGTTCACCGACATGATGAGCACAAGGTCGAGCAGGGAATCGAGCCCTCCGGAAAGAAGGACGGAGGAAAGCGGAGTTGCGGGATTCAGAGCAAGGCCGGCCTGCATTCCGAGCTCCCGGATCCGGTTCAAACTGCGGTCCAGATGCCTCGCCGCTTCGGAGTGAATCGTCACCCTGTCCGCTCCGGCGTTCTTCATATCCTCCAGATAGCGGATGGGCTCCTCCACCATCATATGCACATCGAAAAAGCTCTGACTTCGCTTCCGGAGAGAGCGGATGATCGGAGCGCCGAAGGAGATATTCGGCACAAAGCTTCCGTCCATCACATCGAAGTGGACAAAGCGCACACCCGCCCGCTCCGCTTTCGAGAGCTCCTCCCAGAGCTCCGAAAAATCCGCTGCAAGGAGCGAGGGAGCCAGTGTATATTTCATGAATTCTCCTTCCTCAGCCATGCCTCTCCTCCTGATCCCGTATCTCCCGATAGAGCTGACGATAGCTCTCATAGCGCTCCCGCGGGATTTCGCCCTCCGAAAGCGCCCTCTTCACGCGGCAGTCCCGCAGGGGCTCCCCGATATGGACACAGCTTTTGTAGCGGCACTCCCCCCGGAATTTTTCAAATTCCGGATAAAAATAGCGGAGGCGCTCCGCCTCGATCCCGGAGACGTAGAGGGAGCTGAAGCCCGGTGTGTCCATGACATAGCTCTCCTCATCCAGATAGAAAAACTCCGTATGCCTCGTCGTATTTTTCCCCCTCCGGATCTTCCGGGAGAGCTCCCCGGTCTCCATCCGCGCCTCCGGATGGATCAGATTGATGAGGGAGGATTTTCCGACGCCGGAGGGGCCGGAGAGGACGGAGCTCTTTCCGCGAAAGAGGGAGAGAAGTTCCTCCCGGCAGTCCGCCCTCCGCACACTCAGGAGCCGGACGGAATAGGAGGCTCCCTCATAGATTCTCTGAAGCTCCAAGGCTCTCTCCCTCTCCTCCTCTGTCACAAGGAGATCCGCCTTGTTGAAGAGGATCCGGACCGGAATCTCCTGCATTTCCATATGGATGAGGAAACGGTCCAGAAGCGGCAGACTCGGGGAAGGGTCCCGGAGCGAGAAGAGGACGACGGCCTGATCCACATTGCTGACCTCCGGGCGAAGCAGCTGATTCTTCCTCCGGAGGATCCGGATCAGATTCCCGCTCCTCTCCCTATCGGAATTCTGCACGGGCGAAAGCTCCACCTCGTCTCCGACGAGCGGCTTTTCCCTCCGGTTTCGAAAAATTCCCTTCGCCCGGCACTCAAAATCCCCCTCGCCGGTGTGGACATAATAGAAGCCGCCGATTCCTTTTATGATTTTACCCCGGAGCGTCATGTTCCGGACTCCGGGCGGAAGCTCACATTGTACTGTGCGAGCACGCTGTCCTTCTCCGCATCCACCACCTCCACGATGCCGCTCGATACGCCGTCCGCTCCCCGGATCTTGGAAAATACCAGCTGAAGCTCCGTCCCCAGAGTATAGGATCTCGCGCTCTGGAGCGTCGTATAGCGGCTCTCTCCGTTGATATCCTGCCGAAGATAGACCGTGACCATCATCGTATCGCTGACGCCCGGTCCGCCGGAGCCGATGCGGAGCGTCTGATTCAGACTTCCGTACCAATGGCCGCTCTGCGCCTTCTGGCTGCCTCCCGTCCCCTCCGTGCTCTCCGCGCTTTCGGCGCCGCTTAGCTTCAGATCGATCTTTCCTCCCCGCTCCAGTATGTCCCCGGCTTCGGGATTTTGCTCAATGACCACTCCGGTCGGGGTATCCGGATCCTCCTCATAGCTGATCTCTCCCAGCTGGAAGCCCGCAGACTTCAGATTCCGGACCGCATCCTCCTCCCTGCTCCCGACGAGGTCCGGGACACTGATGGGCGCTCTCTCCGAGCCCCTGCTCACAGTGAGGATCAGCTCTCCGGAGCCCGCCGTGCTCGCCTTGCTGCTGCTGATGAGACAGCCCTCCGCCACCGTCTCCGAGAATTCCTCCTTCTTCGTGAAGGGAATCTTTCTGGCATTGAGCTCCTTCTGCACCTCGGAGAAGCGCATCTTATGGAGCTTTGTGAGGTCCTCCGGATGCTGCGCATCGTAGAAATAGATGGTCTCCGGTCCCGCGGAGACGATGACCGTGATGCTGTCCCCCGCTCGGTAGCTTCCGTCCGGATAACTGATGATGACGCCCTCCCGGTAGCTGTCGGAATACTCCTTCTCCCCCTCCCGGAACTTAAGCTGATACTCCCGCATATATTCCGTGGCCTCCGGGATCGTCTTTCCGATGATGTCCGGAAGTCTGGTCTCCAGGGCGGAGATCGTGATATTCAGGCTGGACTCCGGGCTCTTCGTGCTGCTCTCCTGGGAAGTCGTCGTCTCCCCGCCTCTCAGCTCCCGCCCCGCCTTGATAAAGCGAAAGATCCTGCTCCCGATAAAGAGGAGGAGCACGGCGATGAGCAGCATGACGGCGAACGCGATCCCCCGGGAGAGCTCGGAGAAGCCGCGCTCCACTCCGCCGCGCTTTCCCTTTTCCTCTCTTTCTGCATCCATCTCAGCGCGCTTTCCCTCCGGATCCGAGAGCGCCGCCCGGAGGTCCTCCCCGAGCTCCGAAATATGCTGATAGCGGAGAGAGGGCTTTTTCTGCATGCAGGTAAAGACCGCCCGGTCCAAAGCCGGCGAAACATCGGGTACGATGGAGGAGACTCTGGGGATGGGATCCTCCATATGGGAGAAGACGACCGCGACCGAGGTCTCCCCGTCATAGGGCACCCTCCCGGTCAGCATCTCATAGAGGGTACAGCCGAAGGAGTAGATATCGGATCTCTCATCCGCGGCCCCGGACCTCGCCTGCTCCGGAGAAATATAGTGGACAGAGCCCATCACGGTCGCATTGACGGTCTGCTGGCTGGCCGCTCTCGCGATGCCGAAATCCGCGATCTTTACCGTGCCCGCCGAGCTCACCATCATGTTCTGCGGCTTGATGTCCCTGTGGACGATCCCCAGGCGGTGGGCCTGCTCCATGCCGTCGATCAGCTGGAGAGCGATGCGGATCGTCTCCCGGTCGGAGAGGCGCCCCTTCTTCTTGATATACTGCTTCAGCGTGATGCCCTCCACAAGCTCCATCACGATGTAATGGATCCTGTGCTCCTCATCGTCCACGACATCATAGGCGGAGACGATATTCGGATGATTCAGGCTGGCCGCCGCCTGCGCCTCCCTCTGAAATTTCCGGATGAACTCCCGGTCCTCGCAGTATTCCTCCTTCAAAAGCTTCAGTGCCACCAATCTCCCCATCTTCCGGTCCTCGGCCCGGTAGACATAGCTCATGCCGCCCTGGCCGACGAGAGAGAGGATGCGGTATCTTCCGCTCAGGATCTCTCCTTCTTTCAGAATCATGCTCCGCCCTCCCCCTGGAAAGCATCAATGAGGATCACGCCGATATTGTCTCTCCCCCCATTGATATTCGCCATATCGATGAGCGCCTGCCCCCTCTCCTCCACAGGGGAAGCATCCCGCACGATATTAAGGATGCTCTCATTGTCCACCATATTGCTGAGCCCGTCCGAGCACAGAAGGAGAGAGTCCCCCTCCATCAGATTCACTTCGAAGAAATCGGCCTCGACGCTGCTCTCCGTCCCGACCGCGCGCGTGATGATATTCCGGGCCCTCAGATAGTCCGGAGAGCCGCGGCGCATGAGTCCCCTCTCACACATTTCCTCCACATAGCTGTGGTCGTGGGTGATCTGACGGATGCCGCTCCCGCGGATCAGGTAGGCGCGGGAATCTCCGATATTGGAGATCGTAAGGAGCTTTCCCTCGATGACGGCGGATACCAGGGTGGATCCCATCCCCCGGAGCTCATCGTTCTCCGAGGAGAGACGAAAAAGCTCCGCATTGACCCTGCGGATCCCTCTCTCCAGGAGGCGGACCGTCGGCCCCTCCTCCGCGCTCTCAAGATACTTATGGAGCTCCTCCACGAGGAAGCGGGAGGCATAGTCCCCTGCCCTGTGTCCCCCCATGCCGTCCGCAAGGAGAAAGAGATTCGGAAGCTTCCCCACTGCTTCTTTGCTGGCAAAGACATAGTCCTGATTCAACTGCCGTCTCCGGCCCTGATCCGTCTTCGAAAAGAATTCCATCAAACTCTCCTATTCGCGCTCCCGCCTCTCCTCTGTTTCGATGGCATAAAACGAAAGCTCCGCTTCCCCTCCCGCCTTGATCCCCCAGGCACAGGGCAGCTTCCCTCCGTTTCTCCTCTCCCGCATCCTGTATCTATGCTAATTCGTTTCGCTCCGCTTCTCCCCGAGATAATCCCGGCGGAGCTGCCCGCAGGCCCCGGAGATGTCCGCTCCCATCTCGCGCCGGATCGTTGCGGAAATGCCGTTTTTCTCGAGGATATGCTGAAAATCCTCTATCCTCCTTCGCTCCGGCCTCTCCCAGCTCCTCTCCCGGATCGGATTCACCGGGATCAGATTCACATGGAGGGGAAAGCCCTTCTGCTGTCCCGCAGAGCCCTCTCCCTCATCCCGAAGCTTTTTGAGGAGAGAAGAGAGAGCCTCCGCCTCCTCTCTTGTGTCATTGAGATCCCGGACGACAGAATACTCGAAGCTCACCCTCCTCCCCGTCCTCTCGAAGTAATGCCGCACCGCGGGCAGAAGCTCTGAGAGAGGATAGCGGGCTGCGATCGGCATGAGCCTTCGGCGGATCTCATCATTCGGCGCGTGGAGGCTCAGGGCCAGCGTGAGCTGGAAGCCCTCCTCCGAGAGCCGGAAAAGCTCCGGCACGAGACCGCAGGTCGACACCGTAAGATTCCTCTGGGAGAGATGAAGCCCCCTCTCATCCGAGATCATCCGCACGAATTTCGTGAGATTCTCATAGTTGTCCAGAGGCTCCCCGGATCCCATGACGACTACATTGCTGATCCTCTCCCCTAAAAGGCGCTGAATCTGGTAGACCTGCGTGAGCATCTCCGCGGCACTCAGATTCCGGGCAAGTCCCTCCAGAGTAGAGGCGCAGAAGCGGCAGCCCATGCGGCAGCCCACCTGACTGGAGATACAGACAGTATTGCCGTGGCGGTAGCGCATAAAGACCGATTCAATGATATGGCCGTCCTCCAGGCGGAAGATGAACTTCCGAGTTCCGTCCAGACTGGAGGAAAGGATTCTGACAGGCTCCGGGAGGAAGAGACGGAAATGCTCCCTGAGCTTCTCTCGAAGGGGGAGGCTCAGATTCGACATCTCATCAAAGGAGGCGCAGAGCCTTTCATGCAGCCAGCTGTAGATCTGCTCCGCCCGAAAGGGCTTCTCGGAGAGCTCCCTCATCTTCTCCCGAAGCTCCGGCAGACTCAGTTCCCGTATCTCCTGCATTTAGACCTCCTTCTCCTCCCTTCGGCGAAACTCCGCGATATAGAAGCCGTCCGAGGGCTGCCCCGGGAGAACCTTCCTCTCGGAGAGAAGCGTGAAGGAAAAGTGCTCCAGGATATAATCCCGGTTCTCCTCATTTTCCGCGCGGCTCAGCGTGCAGGTGGAGTAGATGAGGCGGCCCCCCGGCTTCACATAGCTCTGCGAGCAGTCCAGAATCTCCCTTTGCAGACTCTGCAGTTCCAGAATCCTCTCCAGCCCCGCGGAGAAACGGATGTCCGGCTTTTTATGGAGGACGCCGAGCCCTGAGCAGGGGAGATCACAGAGCAGAAGATCCGCCCTCCCTCTCCCGAGCGAATCCGTGAGAGAAGGGTCCGACTTTCTCGCATCCCAGAGCTTCGCCTTGATATTTTTAAGATGCAGCCTTTCGATATTTTCCTCGATGAGACGGATCTTTTCCTCTGTGATATCCCGGGCATCGACTCTCCCGCTCCCCCTGAGAAGCTCCGCGACATGGCAGCATTTCCCGCCGGGGGAGGCGCAGACATCGACGACGAACTCCCCTCCCGCCGGGGAAGCGAGGAGACCGACCTGCTGGGAGGAATAATCCTGTATCGTCATCTCCCCGCATCGAAAGGCCTCCTCCTCAGAGAGATTTCCGGAGCGTTTTACGCATCTTCCATCCCGAAAGCGCACGTAATTTCCATGCTCCTCCGAGAGAAAGTAGGCGGCCATCCTCTCCGTCTCCTCCCTCCCGTACTCGGAGAGCAGAAAGCGATAGAGCCATTCCGGGAGGCTGAAGCGCACATATTCCGGGATCTCCCCCTCCTCCCGGAGCAAGCGCAGGATCGATTCCTTCTCTCCCGAAATCCTCCGAAGAACGGCGTTTACGAAGGAGGAGAGTCCGGAGAGCCCCCTCCGATGGCTGAGCTTTACGCTCTCATTGACTGCCGCGCTGTCCGGCACCCGGTCTGAAAACAGGATCTGGAAGCTCCCCATCCGAAGCAGCGTGCGAAGGAGAGGCCTCATTTTCTTCACCTTGAGACGGGAACAGCGGTCCAGAAAATAATCCAGCGTCACGGAGCGCTCCACTGTCCCGTTCACAAGTCTTGTGAGGAAGGCCCGGTCCCGCTCCGGCATGGCTTTATACTTCGAGAGCTCCTCCCGAAGCGCGATATGGGAATGCTTCCCCTTCTCAAAAATATCAAAGAGGATCGAGAGTGCCGTATTCCTCGGATCCTCCGAGCGCCGAATCCTCTCTCCTCTCATCCTCTTTCCTCCCTCTCCCATTCTCTCAGTCCCTTCTGTCCCTGTTTCTCGACAGGATCAAAAGCCGGAGAAGCTGAAGGAGGGAGGAAGCCGCCGCCGCGACATAGGTGAGGGCCGCCGCCGTAAGGACAGCCTTCACGCCGCGAAGCTCCGTCTCCGAAAGGATATGATTTTCCCTCAAGGTCTTCACCGCCCGCCGGGAGGCATCAAACTCCACCGGGAGCGTGATGATCTGAAAGGAGATCGCGATGATGAAGGCGAGGATTCCGAATTGGATGAGCGGCGTAAGCCCGATCAGAAAGCCAAAGAGGATGAGCGGGATCGAGATCCGGGACATGAAAGCGCAGAGCGGACTGATCGTTCTCGTAAGAATCAGGGGATAAAAGCCGACCGAATCCTGAATCGCGTGCCCGCACTCGTGTGCGGCGACACCGATCGCCGCGATGGAGCCGGAGTGCCTCGTGGAATCGGACAGATTTAAAATCTTCTGCGACGGCACATAATTATCCGTGAGGTCCCCGGGGATTCCGCGGATCTCCACATTGCCGATCCCGTTTTTCGAAAGGATAAAGCGCGCTGCCCCCTCGGCATCGAGACCCGCGGAGGCGGGAACAGCAGCGTAGCGCTCGAAGGTATGTCTCACATTGGCACTTGCGAGGAAAGAAAGCAGCGCGCCGATCAGGATGAGAAGATAGGTCCAGTCGAAATAGCCCGGATAATAAGAATACACTGCTTCACTCTCCTTTCTCCCGGAAAAGCTCGGTCCGTCTTATCACTGCCGCCCCGTAATCCCGCCGTATTGCTTCCCCGCCGCATTTCATGCTCTGAGATCATGCCTTCCTCTATCCGCCCGCACTTGAACACTAAGGCGACTTCTCTCCAGCTCCATTCGCTCGAACAGTAAGAAAGCTTCTATCCGGCTCCATTCGCCCGAACAGCAAGGCGGCCTCGCTCCGGCTCCATTCGCTCGAATATCATGGCGGCCGCTCTTCCAATTCCTACTCTTGTCCTCAGAGATGACAGAAGTTTAAACGGAAAAGATCCTTCGGCCCCGGAGGAAGGAGGCGGCATCCATTCTCCTTCTTCCCTCCTCCTGAAGCTCGAGGATCCGGAGAAATCCCTCCCCGCAGCGGATGAGGATATCGTTTCGTCCCTTCTCGAGATAAAGCTCTCCCGCATCCCCCCGAAAGAGAAAATCCTCCCGGGGAAGCTTCGCTCTCTCCGCCTCCAACAGGATGCGCTCTTCATCCAGTCTTCCGATCCGGGAAAGCTCTCCCGCATCACTGCCCCCCGGAAGGCTGTCCGCCTTCCAGAGCTTTAGCTGCTTTCCCAAAAGATAGCTGAAGCTCCCCGGCCAGGGATTCAGAGCGCGGATCCTCCGCTCCAGCCTGTCCGAGGGCTCGTTCCAGTTGAGAAGGCCGCTGCTTTTTTTCAAAAGGCCGACTCTCAGGGCCCCCTCCTCCGGCTGCCTTCTCCTTTGGATCGTCCCTCTCTCCAGACCATCGATCGTCTCCAGGATGAGCTTCCCGCCGAGCTTCGACAGCTTCTCAAAGAGGGAACCGCCCGTCTCGTCCTTTGCGAGCGGGACGGACTCCTGGAGCAGGATATCCCCCGTATCGAGTCCCTCATCCATCTGCATCGTGGTGACGCCGCTCTCCTTGTCTCCGGAGAGAATCGCCCACTGCACGGGGGATGCGCCCCGGAATCTCGGGAGGAGGGAGGCGTGGATATTGACGCAGCCGTAATCGGGGATCTCCAGCACCTCCTTCGGGAGAAGCTGCCCGAAGGCGCTCACTACGATGAGCTCCGGAGAGAGCTCCCGTATCCGTCCTATCGCCTCTTCATCTGTGAAAAGGCGGGAGGGTGTCAGGACCGAAATCCCATGCTCCTCCGCAAGAAGCCTTACCTCGGACTTTCTCGGCGCGCTGTGACGCCCCCTCGGGCGGTCCGGCTGCGTCAAAACGAGGGAAATCTCATGTCCCGCTCCAAGAAGCGCCTTAAGCCCCTCCGCGGCGAAGTCCGGAGTCCCCATAAAGATCAGCCTCACAGCTCCTCCTCTTCCTGTTCTTCTTCTCCTTCCGCTTCCCCATAGACCACGTCCCGGAGCTCTCCCTCGACTCTTGTCGTATACATCACTCCGTTTAAATGGTCGTTTTCATGGGAGACCGCCCGGGCCAGAAGTCCCTCCGCGTCGAATTCATAGTCCTTGAAATCGATGTCCTTCGCCTTCACATGCACGCGCATCGGGCGGGTGACAGTCCCCTCCTTCCCGGGCACGGAGAGGCAGCCCTCGGGGCCGGTCTGGAGCTCCTCCCCCAGCACGCTCACCTCCGGATTGATGCACACATAGCGCTTTTCGTCACCGATATCGATCACAAAGACCCGGCGGAGCACGCCGACCTGAGGAGCCGCGAGTCCCACGCCGTTTGCCTCATACATGGTATCCAGCATATCGCGGATCAGCTCCCTGGTCCGCTCCGTCACATTTTTAATCTCTTTGCATTCCTTCTCCAGAATCGGATCTCCCAGCTCTCTGATGGATCGAAGCGCCATTTCCTACCTCCCTTTTCCCGCTCTGATCTCCCGATATCCGGCATTTTTCATGTCCAAATCATTGTATCAGATCGTAGTGCAAAAGGATCAGCCCTCGCCGGTCAAAGCTTCGGACCGTCTTTGCGAAGTCCTTTCGCAATTTTATTATTATATCATGCGATTCATGCTTAATATAGATGATTTTCCGGAAAATATCCTTTAGCTTATAGAGCGGAGCGTTGAGCGGCCCGATGAGCTCCGCCCCCGCATCCCTCGCCCGGCTCTCGAAACGGGAAAAGCTCTGGGAGCTGACCGCCTCCAGAAAGCTCTCATCCGCGGAGCTCAGCCGGATCGTGAGAAGTCTGGAGCAAGGCGGATAGCCCATCATTTCCCGAAAGGCCAGCTCCTTCTCGTAGAAGAGCTCGTAATCCTGCCGCATGGACAAAACGATCGCATAGTGCTCCGGCTGGTAGCTCTGAATCACGACGGTCCCGGGATTTTCCCCCCTCCCCGCCCTCCCCGCGGCCTGCGTGAGAAGCTGGAAGGTCTTCTCCTGGGAGCGAAAATCCGGGCTGAAAAGGCTTAGGTCCGCTGCGATGACCCCCACCAGCGTGACGCCCGGGAAGTCATGTCCCTTCACGATCATCTGTGTCCCGATCAGAATATCCGCCTCCCGGTTTCGGAAGCGTTCGAGGATCTCCTCATATCCCCCCTTCCTCCCGGTCGTGTCCCTGTCCATGCGGAGCAGCCTCGCGCCGGGGAACTCTTTTTGGCAGAGGCTCTCCAGCTTCTCCGTCCCCGTCCCAAAGGGTGCGAGGTAGGGAGAGCCGCAGGAGGGGCAGCTTTTCATGAGGGGAAGCTCATAGCCGCAGTAATGGCAGCGAAGCCTCCCGTCCCGGTGGAGCGTGAGGCTCACATCGCAGTGCGGACATCGGATCGCCTCTCCGCAGCTTCTGCAGCTCACGAAACTGGAATAGCCGCGGCGGTTCATAAAGAGCATGATCTGCTCCCCCAGGGAGAGCTTCTCCTCCATGAGCTCCCGGAGCCTCCTGGAGAAGACGGAGCGGTTTCCCTCCGAGAGCTCTCTCCGAAGATCCACGATCTCCGTTTTGGGAAGGCAGCTCCCCGGCACGGCGCGCTTTTTCAGGCGGAGGAGCCTGGGCCTTCCGGAGAGAGCCGCCCGGTAAATCGTGAGAGAAGGCGTTGCGGAACCGTAGAGAATCGGGCAGCCGGAGAGCTCCGCCCTCTTTTCCGCGACCTCCCTCGTCTCATAGCAGGGGGCGGTCTCCGATTTATAGGCGCCCTCCTGCTCCTCATCCATGATGATAAGCCCGAGTCCGGAAAAGGGCGCAAAGACCGCAGAGCGCGGTCCGATCAGGATGTCGACCTCTCCCCTCTCACAGCGGAGATACTGCTCATAGCGCTCCCCGAGGCTCATGCGGGAGTGAAGGATCGCGGTCCTCCCCTGAAATCTCCCGCTGACCCTCAGCACCGTCTGATAGGTGAGGGAGATCTCGGGAATCAGAAGAATTGCCTGTCTCCCGCTTTGGATCACCTCCTCCAATATCCTGAGATAGACCTCCGTCTTCCCGGAGCCGGTGACTCCGAAAAGGAGGTAGGACGGCGGATCTTCTCCCTCCTTCCTCTCCTCTCTCTCTTCCGAAAAGCAGCGCCGGTATCCCTCTCTCAGTTCGGAAAGGGCCGCCTCCTGCTCCGGGTTCAGCTTCGGGATCTCCTCTGTCCCATGGTAGCGAAGAAGCGGATCAACTCTCCTTCGGTTCTTACGCACAGTCCTCTTCACCGGAAGCACCGTCTTCAGGCATTGATTCAAGGTCGTGCCATATTCCTCCGACATCCAGACGGCGAGGGCGAGCAGCTGCTCCTTGACGGAGACCGCCCCCTCGACCTTGGAGCGGATCTCCCGGATCTTCCCCGCGTCGTAATCCGTCTCCTCACTGAGGGAGAGGACGTAGGCGGTCTTTTCCTGTCTGCCGAAGGGCACGGAGACCTTATCCCCCGGTGCAAGCTCCATCCCCTCCGGGACAAGGTAGGTATAGGCCCGGTCCAGTGCCTCACTCTTGATATCTACGATAAGCTCTGCGTACAATTCCTCTCTCTCACTCCTCTCGAAAACGCTCCACCAGCCGGGAAAGTCCCATGGAATGAGAGCCTTTAAAGAGGACCAGATCCCCGGGGGCCGCCTCCCGGAGGAGCTCCCGGTAGAGCTCCTCCGCGTTCGAAAAATGCGAGACGGGGATCTGCCTTCCGTCCCCCCTCCGCTTCTCCTCCCTCCGGATGCCCCGGAGTATGCCGAGGGATTTCTCTCCGTAGAGAAGCACCCTGTCGATCGGAAGGGAGGAGAGGAAGGCGCCGCAGTCCTCGTGCAGCTCCTCGCTCCTTTCCCCGAGCTCCAGCATATCGGAGAGAAGCGCGATTTTTCTCCTCCCCTTCTCCTTTGAAAGCACAAGGAGCGAGGCCTTCAGGGCATCCGGCGAGGCATTATAGGAGTCATCCAGGATCCCGATCCCGCTCCTTGAGAGAAGCTTCTCCCCCCTCCCCTTCAGCCCGGAAAAGCCCCGGAGCGCCCGGAGCACTCCCTCCCTTTGAAGTCCGAGGTCCAGTGAGACAGCGAGGGCCGCCGCGGCGTTTTGCTGCATATGATGCCCCGCTGCGGAGAGCGGGATCTCCTCCTCCGCGCGGTAAAAGTGAAGCTCCACCCTCTTTCCCAAAGAGATTCCGAGATCGTGAATCCTCTCCTCCGTGAGAGAGGCGAGAAGCGGGTCCTCTCCGTTTAGGTAGAGAGCTGCTCCGTCCGCTGCGCCGTCCAGGATGTGGAGCTTCTCAAGGAGGATGTTCTCCTTCGTCTTCAGGTTTTCGATGTGCGCCGTACCGATATTCGTTATGAGGGCGAGGTCCACACGGGCGATGGAGGCGATCCTCGTCATCTCCCCGGGCTCCGACATCCCAAGCTCCAGCACGGCGATCTCCGCCCCGCTCCTTGCGAGCTGAAAAAGCGTGATCGGGACGCCGAGCTGCGAGTTCGCATTCCCCGCAGTCTGAAAAACCCTCCGCTCCGAGGAGAGCGCGAGGGCGAGCATCGAGCGCATCGTCGTCTTCCCGGAGGAGCCGGTAACGCCGATCACCTTCCCCCGGAAGCGCTCTTTCTCATAGCGACCGATCTCCTGGAGCGCCGCTCTCGTGTCCGGAACCTGCCAGAAGCGGACCTCGGGATATTTCTTCTTAAGCTCCGTCACATCGCGGGAGGAGAGCACGGCCGCTGCGCCCCTTTCGACCGCCATCTCGATAAAGTCGTGCCCGTCCTTATGCGCCCCGATGATCGGGACGAAGAGGCCTCCTCTTCCGTCCTCCCGGGAATCCAGATATATTTTCTCTATCCCTCTCTCATCAAAGGGAAAGGAAAGCGCAGTCTCCATAGCTCCTCCTCACAATGAAAATTTTCTCGCCGTCTCCTCTATGACCTCCCGGTCCAGAAAGTGGGTCCGCGCGCCGTTTACCTCATTATAGTCCTCGTGCCCCTTCCCGATCACGGCGATGATGTCCCCCTTTTCCGCGTTTTTCATCGCGTATTCTATCGCCTCTCTTCGGTCCGGGATCTCCGCATAGCGGCCCCCGAGAGGGACGAGACGGGACTTGATGTCCGAGATAATGTCCTCCGTCCGCTCGAAGCGGGAATTGTCCGCAGTGAGGACAGAGAAGTCCGCAAGCCTCGCCGCGGTCTCCCCCATGCCGTATCTTCGCTCCTTCGAGCGGTTTCCCCCGCAGCCGAAGACCACGACGAGTCGCTTCGGATGATATTCCCGGAGCGTCTCAAGGAGATTTTCCATGCCCATCGCATTGTGGGCGTAATCGACGATCACAGACATGGTGTCATTCTTAAAGGCGAGCTCCATCCTGCCGTTCACCCGGATGAGGCGGAGCGCCTTTAAGATCGCGGAATTCCGGATCCCGATGAGGGAGCAGACGGAGATCGCCGCCATGGCGTTATAGACATTGTATTTTCCGGGGAGATTCAGCCGGACATCGAGCTTCGCCATGCCGATCACCTGGAACTCCGATCCGACAAAGTCGGGGCTGTTGACAGCCTGGATGCCCTCCGCCATAAAGTCCGCGCTCTTATCGATGCCAAAGCAGTACATCCTGCACTTCGCCCCTGCGATCAGCTCCTCCGCATAGGGGGAGTCCCGATTGATGAGGCCGACCCTGCTCTGCCGGAAAATGCGGGATTTATAGTATTTGTACTCCTCGAAGTCCTTATGCTCATTCGGGCCGATGTGGTCCGGCTCGATATTGGTGAAGATGCCATAGTCGAAGTCAATCGCGTCGGTCCTGTAGAGCTTAAAGCCCTGCGAGCTCGCCTCCATCACGACATAGCCGCAGCCTCTGTCCGCCATCCTCCGAAAGAGATCCTGAAGCTCATAGGACTCCGGCGTCGTATTTTTCGTCTCCTCGTGGATCCCCGCGTAATCAACGCCCGTGGTTCCGATGAGGCCGCAGCTCTCTCCGGCGCTCTCCAGTATGCTCCGGATCATATGCGCCGTCGTCGTCTTTCCCTTTGTCCCCGTAACCGCGATGACCCTCATCTCCCGGGACGGAAAGCCGAAGCGCGCGGCGGAGAGCTTCGCGAGAGCCTCGCGGGAGGACGGAACCCTCACCACCGCGATACCCTCATAGATCTCCCGAAGATCCACCGGGAGCATTGAGCTCTCCTCCTCCACGACGATCGCCTCCGTCCCCTCCGCGATGACCTTTTGGAGGAAGGAGTGGGAATCCGTCGTGCTTCCTCTCATGCAGACAAAGACCGAACCCCTTCCGGCCTTTCTGGAATCATAAATGACTTCCCCGACCTCCACCTTTTCCGGGTCTCCATGCAAAAGCTCGTAGTCAAGCCCGTCCAGCCACTCGCTGAATTTTGCCATAATTCCTCTCCTCCCTCTCCCCTCTATCGCAGTTCTCCTCGGAAAAGCCGGGAAAGCGCCCATAGACTGCGGGAAGCGCCGATGCCGCAGCACTTCGGCATCAGCGCTTCCCCTTATCCGGCCTGATACCGGATCGGCGTTTCGCACACTTTTCCGGCATTACGCCCCTAGCGCAAATCTTTTTTCCGGAACCTGTTCCTCCTTAGAACAGCCCCACGATCTTTCCGTCGACGAGGTCGATGTCAACGGCCGCCGGTCTCTTCGGAAGTCCGGGAAGCGTCATGATATCTCCCGTCAGAACGACGACAAAGCCGGCTCCCGCAGAGACATTCACATCCCGCACCGTGAGCTCAAAGTCTCTCGGTCTCCCGAGCTTCTTCGGATCATCGGAGAGGCTGTACTGGGTCTTCGCCATACAGACCGGGAAGCCGCCGAAGCCGAGCTCCTCATACTTCTGAAGCTCCTTTGTGGCCTTCGGGGAGAAGCTCACCTTGGAAGCGCCGTAGATCTTCTTCGCGACGGCCTCAATCTTCTCCTTCAGACTCTGTCCGTCCTCCTGGACGAAGCGGAAATTCGCCTTCCCCTCATCGAGCACCCGGAGCAGGGTCTCCGCCAGCTGCCTTCCGCCTTCTCCGCCCTTTCCGTGGACCTCGGAGAGCGCGAACTCCACATTTCTCTCCCGGCAGAAGTCCTCGACGAATTTGAGCTCCGCATCGGTATCCGTCGGGAAACGGTTGATCGCAACGACGACCGGCATGCCGAACTCATGGAGATTCTCGATGTGCTTCTCCAGATTGACGATGCCCTTCTTGAGCGCCTCGAGATTCTCTCCCGCAAGATCCGCCTTTGCCACGCCGCCATTATACTTCAGAGCGCGCACCGTGGCAACTAAAACCGTGGCATCCGGACGGAAGCCCGCCATGCGGCACTTGATGTCAAAGAACTTCTCCGCGCCGAGATCCGCTCCGAAGCCCGCCTCCGTGATCGCGATATCGGAGAGCTTCAGGGCGAAGCGAGTCGCCTGAACGGAGTTGCAGCCGTGGGCGATATTCGCGAACGGTCCGCCGTGGATGACCGCTATATTGCCTTCCAGCGTCTGGAGGATATTCGGCTTTAAAGCGTCCTTAAGGAGAACTGCCATGGAGCCTGCCGCCTGGATGTCGTCCGCTGTCACAGGCTTCCCCTCCACATCATAGGCCACGACGATTCTCTTCAGGCGCTCCTTTAAATCATTCTCGTCCGTCGCAAGGCAGAGGATTGCCATGACCTCGGAGGCCACCGTGATCATAAAGTGATCCTCCCGGACAACCCCGTCCCCGGAGCCGCCGAGTCCGATGACGATATTCCGAAGGGAACGGTCGTTCATGTCGAGGACTCTCTTCCACACGATCCTCTTAGGGTCGATCCTGCGCAGATTTCCCTGCTTCAGATGATTGTCGAGCATCGCGGAGAGAAGGTTGTTCGCGCTGGTGATCGCGTGGAAGTCACCGGTGAAGTGCAGGTTCAGATCCTCCATCGGGATAACCTGGGCATATCCGCCGCCTGCGGCGCCTCCCTTGACGCCGAAGCAGGGCCCGAGGCTCGGCTCGCGGAGCGCGACGACAGTCTTCTTCCCCAGCAGGTTCAGTGCGTCGCAGAGACCGACCGAGGTCGTCGTCTTTCCCTCTCCGGCCGGTGTCGGATTGATGGCCGTCACCAGAACAAGCTTCCCGTCCGGCCGATCCTTCACCCTGTCCCAAAGCTCGCGGGAAAGCTTCGCCTTGTACTTTCCGTAGAGCTCAAGCTCGTCCTCCTGGATACCATAGTTTTCCGCCACGTCCCTGATTCTGCGAAGCTCCGCTTCCTGGGAGATCTGGATATCCGATTTCATCTTTTTTCCTCCTTGCTTGATGTATAAACCAGAGAAATTAGAATAATTTCTCCTGCTGCACGAAGTTTTCTCCCTCTCTCTATCCCTATCCCTCTGCTCTATGCCTTCTGTCTCAGCCCTCTTCTCTATGCCCTCTTCTCTATCTCCTCTTTCCCACTTCTTTCTCTTTCCTGCTTCCTATTTCTTTTTCTTTCCTATTTCCGCCCTCCTGCGGCACTCTCCCCTTCTCTCTCCGAAAGGAACGATAGGAACTCCTCCTTCGTCATCTGGACCTTCCGCCCCTTCGTCCCCTCCTCCGCTCCGACCACTCCATAATCCGAGAGCTGATCCATGATGCGGGCCGCGCGGTTAAAGCCGATACGGAATCTCCGCTGCAGCATGCCGATCGAGGCCTTCTCCGCCTCGGTGACAAGCTCTCCCGCCTCCCGGAAGAGTTCATCCCTGTCGCTCTCCGCCCGGCTCTCTCCGGAGAGGGGATTCTCGATGCTGGAGCTCAGCTCCTCGCTGTAATCGCTCTCCGTGTGCTCCTTCAGATATTCCACCGCATCCTGCACCTCCTGATCGGAGACAAAGGCCCCCTGCACCCTGACCGGCTTCGGAATCCCCTGGGGGAAGAAGAGCATATCTCCCTTCCCGAGGAGCTTCTCCGCGCCGTTCATATCGATGATGGTCCTGGAATCCACCCCGCTCGATACCGCAAAGGCGATTCTCGACGGGACATTGGCCTTGATGAGCCCCGTGATGACATTGACGGAAGGTCTCTGGGTCGCGATCACAAGATGCATGCCGCAGGCCCTGGCAAGCTGCGCGATCCGGCAGATCGCCTCCTCCACCTCCTGGGCGGAGACCATCATAAGATCCGCAAGCTCATCGATAATGATGACGATCTTCGGAAGCTTCTCCGCTGCCGCGTCCCCTCCGAGCTCAGCTATCCTCCTGTTATAGCCCTTCAGATCCCTGACTCCGGCCTCCGCGAACTTCTTATAGCGATCGCTCATCTCGGCGACCGCCCAGTTCAGAGCGGCGGCGGCCTTCTTCGGATCCGTCACAACGGGGATCAGCAGATGGGGGATGCCGTTATAGACCTGGAGCTCCACGACCTTCGGATCCACCATGATCATCCGCACCTCCTCCGGGCTGTAACGGTAGATCAGGGACATGATCAAAGTATTGATGGAGACCGATTTCCCGGAGCCCGTAGCCCCGGCGATGAGGAGATGCGGCATCTTCGCGATGTCCGTCACCACCGTTTTCCCCTCGATATCCTTTCCGACCCCGAAGGAAAGCTCCATCTTCGCGTTCCGAAACTCCGCTGAAGAGAGAATATCTCCCAGATATACCGTCTGGCTGTTCCGATTCGGGACCTCGATGCCGACTGCGGACTTCCCCGGGATCGGCGCTTCGATCCGGATATCGGAGGCAGCGAGCCGCATCTTGATGTCATTGCTCAGGGAGACAATGCGGGAGACCTTTACCCCCTGCTCGGGCTGCAGCTCATAGCGGGTGACAGCGGGTCCCACAGAGACATCGCTCACGCTGACTCCGACGCCGAAGCTCTCCAGCGTCTTTTGAAGCGTGAGAGCATTTCGCTCAATTTCCTCCCTGCTGTCCGCGCCCTGTGCCCCTCCTGTCTTAAGAAAAGAGAGCGGCGGAACATGGTAGCTGTGCTCCTTCCCCTTCCGAGGGGGCTTTCCCCTTTCCTCTTTGCCGAAGGATTCCGATGCCTCCCTCGGCGAGGGATCCGCAGCCTTCCGGCTCTCCCCGGTCTTCTCCCTGTCCCTTTCCTCACTCGGCCGGACAGGATCCGGGGCGGCTGCATGAAGCTCGCGGGAGAGTGCCTCCTTCTCATCGATCCAGAGCTCCTCTTCGGAGACGGACTCCGTCCCCGCCCCTTCCTTTGCGATATCGGCCTCGTCGGAAACGCTGGGGAAGCTCCTGCTCCCGCGGATCCCCCGCTTCCGCTTCGAATCCATGCGGGCTCTTCTCCTCCGCACTCCCGAGGGCCCCGCAGCTTCTGTAAGGGGAAGAGAAGGTCCTGTGTCCCCATCCGCGCCTCCCCTATGCCCCCAGGCATCGTCCTCCGGCTCGATCCACATGCCGTATTTCGCATAATCCGGCTCGGAATCGAGATAGTCCTCCGCCGGCTGCGCTCTTTTCCTTCTCCCGGGAAGGACAGGGAGCTCGATCTCTTTTCTTCCTTCCTCCGCTTTTTCCTTCTCCCCGCCCTGATCCCGCTTTTCCTCCGTGGGCCGGGAGCTCTCTTCCTGATGGAGTCCCTTGATCCTGAGAGAGGAGGCAGCGCTGTTTTCCGCCGCATCTTCCTTCTCTCCGCTCTCCCCCCCTCGGATGAAGTCCCGGAAGGAATCCAGAATTCCCTTCTCCTCGGATTCCTCCCCACTCCTCTTTTCTTCAGGAGGAAGGTTCTCCGGCTTTGTTTTCTCTCCCTGCAAAAGGTCAATCTCCGTGAACTCCCGTTCCGCGGCCGGAGCCGGGGTCGTTCTCCTTCCAGCCTCCGAAGCGAAAGAAAGTCTCCGGATCCCCTCCTCCGCCTCTCTCACCTTCCCCGCGGAAAAGCCCATCAGCAGGGCAAGCAGAGGACGACCCGAGGCGTAGACGAGGCAGAACAGCATCCCCATAAAGAGGAGAAACAGAGCTCCCGCCTGTCCTGCGGCCTGCCAGAGCAGAAGGGCGATCCCCCCGCCGACTGCGCCTCCGCCGACTCCTCCGGAGGCACCCTCCTCATAGATTTCCCGGATATCCTTCCCCGCGACACCGCCTCCCGCCGTGAGCTGCAAAAAGGCCCCGAGAAAAAGGAGAAAAAGAAGAGCCGCACAGAGTCTTCTGGAGCTGTTCTGATCCTCCCCCGCAAAGAGGAGAAGAGCCGTCGTGAAGAAAAGGACAAAGGGGAGCAGTCCTCCCAGCAGCCCGAAGACCCCAAACTGCAGGTCCCGGAGCAGATCCCCCACAGGCCCGCAGAGCCCGAGATTACTCAGAAAAAGAAATATGGAAAGGGAAAGAGCGAGAAGCAAAAGCAGCTCCTCCCGGAAGCTCGCCTTCTCCGGATCCGAAGAGGGAGCGGCACTGAGCGAGCGGGAAGCGGCGCTCTTTTCCGCCGTCTTCCTTCCCCTCTTCCTCTTCTCCGAGCTTGTCCTTCCGCGTCCTCCCGCCTTGACAGAGTTCTTTCCCGCGCTCCTCCCCGCGCCGCCCGCCTGCCTTTTAAGCTCCGACTCCGCTTCCCGTTTCTTCCTGCTCTTTCCCTTAGCTGTCATTCAAACCCCACATGCTGCCGCCGATACCCCGGCATCCCCTCTCTACACTCTCAAAATCAAAATCCGCAGCCCGCTCCTCCTCGTTTAAAGAAAAGCCCCCTGCCTCTTTCCCCCTGATATTTTGTATTATAGCTTATTTCCGCCCAAATTTCTACGCCTCTTTTCCTGTTTTTTGCGGCACTTTACCGTAAAAGTTCCTTGTCAGGCGACAGAATGGACGCCATGCTCGCATGGGCGGACATTCTGGCATCGGACAAGACTGCAGGTATGAGCATGCAGAGCGAAGCTCGGAATGCGAATACCGGCGGTGATTGCGAAAGGGCGAAGCCCCGAGCAATCGACTTTTACGGGAATAACTTAGGGAAAGTCCAGCGCTCCCATGGACGCCATCGGACATTTCGGCATCGGACAAGACTGCAGGAGAGCCGCAGAGCGAAGCTCGGAATGCGAATACCGGCGGCGATTGCGAGAGGGCAAAGCCCCGAGCAATCGACTTTTACGGACATTTTACGGAAATAACACAGGGAAATCCCGGCACTCCCATGGACGCCATCGGACATTTCGGCATCGGACAAGACTGCAAACATTACGGGAAGGGGAAGCGGTGCAGACGTGATTTAAAGACTTAATTGACTTTGTCCGAAATTTATGTTACCTATTTCCCAGCGGAAGGGGATCCGGCGGAGCCTTAAAAGCGGCCTCCCGGATTAAAAATGCGAAGATGCAAAAGCAGCCTTCTGTCGGCATTTTGTATCTTTATATCTATCTTTATCTATATAGCTATCTTTATCTATGAATAACGAAGGATCCGCCACAGGGCGAATCCCGTCTTTTACGCAGAGGAAAAGCCATGATAAATGTTGCCATTGTGAGCCCGGACCATTCCCTGGAGCCCGTGGACAAGGTCATAGAGGAGCAGGACTTTGGATGCAGTTTTCATCGCTACATCTATAAGAAGATGACAGATATCGACGAAATCTATCACGACTGCCGCGGAAAATGCGATGTGATGTTCTTCTCCGGAGAGCTCGGCTATCATTATATCCGGCACAAGTTTCCGGATATCCGTATCCCCTGTGCCTTCACCGCCTATGAGCCCATTGATGTGCTCTCGATTCTCCTGAATTTTCAGATCTCTCACCCGGAGATACGCATGAATCGGGTCTTCTGCGATTTTCTGACGGCGACCAATCACTTCATGGGGCTTCTGCAGTACCTCCCAAAGGAGCATCAGCCCTATTTCTATACGGAGCGGCACTACGATTACAGACATATCACCGACTTCGCAAAGCAGCTCTGGGAGCATAAAAAAATCGATATGATTCTCTCCCGAAGCATCAATAATCTGAAGAAGCTGGACGAGCTCGGCATCCCCTATGTTGCGGTTTTCCCCTCCGAGGAAATGATCGTAAAGTCGATCCGGAATGCGCTCAATGAGCTTCGGCTCGATCAGATCGCAGAGAAGGAGATCCTGAGCATCCTGATCCGCCTCCCCTTTTCCGAGGAGATCGAGCAGGAGGAACAGGAGTACCGCGAAGCCACCCTCTACAAGTTCCTCGCGGACTACCGGAAGAGCCGACATTTACACTTTTCCATCGAACAGGGCTTTAACCAATTTGAGCTTCACAGCGAGATTCCCGCCGGGGAGGACAATGCGGGCGCACTCGACTTTCTGAGGCGCGCGCTCACGGAGCTCAAGAGGAAGCTGGACTTCCCCTTCCGGATCGGCATCGGCATCGGAGCGTCCCGAGACAGAAGCCGCTGCTTCGCGGAGCAGGCTCTCATGGAGGCGAACCGCTACGGAAGAAATGATGCCTTCCTCGTGGACAAGGAGGACATCGTTCTGGGACCGCTCTCGCAGGATGCAAGACTCGCCGCAGACTACACCAATGAAAAAGCTCTCCTCTTCGCGAGGGAGCAGGGAATCAGTGACACCAATATTCTAAAGCTGGTCAGCCTCTTTCAGGAAGAAAAAAACCGGCTGCTCTCCTCCCAGTCCCTCTCCTCCCTCCTCGGTGTGACCGGCCGCTCCGCCAGCCGCATACTGGCAAAGCTCCTGGAGCTCGGAATGGTGGAGCAGCTGAGGGAAAGCGAGCAGCCGGAGAAGGCCGGGAGGCAGGGACGCCCGATCCACTACTTTCGTTTTCAGGAGGAGCGCTTCCGGGAGATGCTTTTTCCGGAGGATGATTCCCTATAGAAAAAGCGATGGATCTATCTATCCTGTTTTATCCTTGATAATGACGGAATCAAGCCTCCCTCAGATCGTCCCGGGATGCTGTATGCCCCTTCGAACCTTTTGAAAGCTCTCCTCTCCCATGAGGAGTCGAAGGAGTTCCAGTCCGAAATCCAGCGCAAAGCCGAGCCCCCGGCTCGTACTGATCCGGCCGGAGCTCACGACCCCTTCCCCGGTCCACTCCGCGTCGTTGATCCCCTCCTGCCAGCCGGGATAGCAGGTGAAGCGCTTTCCGGAGAGAAGCCCATAATGCCCGAGAATGCTCGGTGCAGCGCAGATCGCTCCGATCCTCCTTCCTGCTCTCTCCTGCTCCAAAAGCATCGTCTTTACCGCGGGATTTGCCTCCAGATTGGGGACCCCCGGGACTCCTCCCGGAAGGAAGATAAGGTCATATCCGGCGGGGTCCGCCTCCTCCAGCAGGCGGTCCGTCACGATCGCGATCCGATGAGAGCCCGTCACCACACGCTCCCCGCTCACAGAGACAAGCTCTGTCTCCACTCCTCCCCTTCTCAGGATATCCACAACGGACAGACACTCCACCTCCTCCAGACCGGGGGCCAGCAAGGCACATACTCTTGGCATCCTCTCTCCTTTCTCTTATCTTTTATTCTTTTCTCTTCTTATTCCCTTTACTTCTTCTTAGCTTCTTATTCTTTTTTCTTCCTATGTCTTCTCAGCTCATTTTCCTCTTATTGTATTTTATTTCTTCTATTTTTTTGATCCGTTCTGTCTTTCCGATCCGCACCCAGCTCTCCTGTCTCTCCTGTTTCTGCTGTCTTTCCTCTCTCTCCTCCCTTTCCTCTCCTCCGGGTTCCCGGTATAGCTATAGAAAGGAAAGGAGCGGAGCAGGGAGCATTTCATAAAATCTCATCGGAGAAGGGCGATCAGAGGGATGGCAGTATTTTCGCACTGAAATTATTCTCTCCCGAAAAAGAAGAGGGCGACGGTTCCGGGTCCCGTATGACATCCGATGGTACTGCCGATGGGAAAGATCTCCGCCGTTTTCAGCTTCGGAAAACGCTTCCTGAGCTCCACGCGGAGAAGCTCTGCGTCCTCCCGGCAGTCGGAATGGCTGATAAAGCACTTGTCGGAATAGTCCCTCCCGTCCTTGCAGAGCTCCTCCATCTTTTGGAGAATTCTGTCCATCACCCTTTTCTTTCCGCGGACCTTCTCCACTGCCT
Source organism: Oribacterium sp. oral taxon 078 str. F0262 (assembly GCF_000160135.1). Taxonomy (GTDB): domain Bacteria; phylum Bacillota; class Clostridia; order Lachnospirales; family Lachnospiraceae; genus Oribacterium. The sequence continues at coordinate 633,376 of NZ_GG729933.1, read as the reverse complement.
TCAGGCTGCCGTCCTCCGCGACCCGGAGCAGCGGACAGATATTCAAAAGAGAACCGATCCAGCCCGCCGCCTTCGAAACCCTTCCGCCCCGGATAAAAAACGTAAGGTCCGAGGTAAAAAACCAGCTTTGCTGTCTCGCGACAAGCCTTTGCAGCTCCTCATAGAGCTCCTCTATGCCCATACCCGCATCCCGGAGATCCGCTGCCCTGTCGACAAGCAGTCCATAGCCGGAGGAGGCGTTGAGAGAGTCCAGTACATAGACCTTCCTCTCCGGAAACTCCTCCCTCATCTCCTCCGCCGCAATCCTCGCGGAATTGATGCTCCCGGAAATGCCGCTGGAAAGCGTGATGTGGAGAAGGTCCCTGCCCTTTGAGAGCACCGAGCGAAACAGCGCCTTGTATTCTTCCACATTGACCTGGGAGGTCCGCGTCATCTCACCCGCGAGCATCCTTTGGTAAAGCTCCTCCGGACGAATGGACTCATAGAAATCATCCAGATACTCCTTCTCACCGAGAAAAAAATGGAAGTATGCAAGCTTCACATCCCTCTCCTCTGCCCACTGCCTGGATAAATCCACAGTAGAGCAGCAGCTCAATCCATATGCCGCCATAATTCCCCCGTCCTCTCTCCTCTGTTCCCCGCAGCGACTGCAAAAGGGCGAAGCCAAGTCAAATCGCTTTTTGTGAAACACCGATTTATCATAGAACAAATCCTGTCTATTTATCATCATAACGTGGATAAAGCTCTTTGTCAAAGTCCGGCATAATCAGCAAAGAGGAAATACATGATTTCAAGTTATATCTCATCTGATATGGCATAAATTTTATTTATGCATTTATCGCAGCTTTTCCGTGACAAAGCCAAAAATATACTTTATAATACCTTCGTTCGGGGCATTAGCGCAGCTGGGAGCGCGTCTCCATGGCATGGAGGAGGTCACGGGTTCGAATCCCGTATGCTCCACTCGCGAAAAAGCAGGGAAATCCGCCGGGAATGGCTTCTACCCCTGCTTTTTATGCTTTTCAGCCTTCTTTTTTGCCGCTTCCGGCGCAGCATATGCCACATTTGTCACAAAAATCTTGTCACGGATCTCGTCACAAAATCAGCGAAGCCTCCCCCGGATTTCCCCGATCGATATTTTCAGACGCTCCCTATCTCGACATCTTTCGCCCCGGCATATTTCTCAAACGCCGCCTTCGCCTGACAGAGCAGCTCATCAAGCGGAATCTCTTTCTCAAAGCAATAGATCACCGTCAAAATGTTTCTCGCATCCTCCGTGAGCATGGCGCGGGTGGAATCCGACATGGACGAGCCGAAAATCCCCTCGTCATCAGATAGAACCAGCATATTCTCCATGTCCAGAAAATCCTTTCCGATTCCGCGATAGCCCTCCCCGGCTCCGGCCCTCCGCAGTCTGACCGCGCCCTTAATCCGCGAAAGATCATAGGAGCCGAGCGAGAGCCCGCTTTGCAGGGAGATCATATTATTGACATCCACAACGGTATTGACCGGAGGGATGCCTTCCCCGCGCTTCACCCTGCGAAGCAGTGCCTCGGAGGAAACACGGTAGCGCCCCGGATTTCTCCCAAAGGCCCGGTACGCCGCCCGGCTCCCGCGGATGCCGGGGATCTCTTCCCAGTTTTTTCCTGCACACTCTCTCCGAAGCCTCGGCAGAATATCATTCTCCATAAAACGCGAAAGCTCACCGGAAGAAGGACCCGGCTTCGCATAAAATTGCAGACAGCCGAGCCGGATCTCCGGATAAACCGCATATAATCCTCTTTCAATTCGGATCTCATGCATGACTCTCACTCCCTTCTCACAAAACTGTTTCTCTATTTTCGCATCCTTTCCCGGAAAGCTCAAGGAAAAAGGCGGGAAATACGGATTCAAAATATCCACCCCCTATTGCAATTAAATCGGCTAAAATGTAGAATTAGACAATTTAGAATTTGCTCCGTAGATCAAAGCTGAATTCCGGGGAGCAGGCAGTGAAGAAATCGTAATATGAAGTTTACCTGGAAGAAATTTACCCGGAAGAAGTTTACCTGGAATAAGGAGAGAACAATCATGAATCCATTTATATTAGTGACGATAAAGCTGTTAATCGGCTTTTTTGCGATGGTCATAATCATAAATATATCAGGAAAGGGGAATCTGGCGCCATCGTCGGCCAGTGACCAGATTGTAAATTATGTGCTCGGCGGGATCATCGGAGGTGTGATCTATAACGACAGTATAAAAATACCTAATTTCATTGCCATTCTATGCATTTGGTGTTTTCTTGTCCTGGCTCTGAAGTGGGTCAAGAAGCATAATGTAAGAGCTAAGCAGCTGATAGACGGCAAGGCCCTGACAATAATCAATGACGGCAAAATAGTGATTGAGAATTGTAAGAAGGCCGGCTTGTCAGCTCACGATGTGGCTTTTAAGCTTCGTACCAATGGCATTTACTCCTCAAAGACAGTAAAGAGAGCTGTCGTCGAACAAAACGGGCAGCTGATCATAATACAGTCTGATGAAGAAGATCCAAAGTTTCCGGTCATCACGGATGGCCAGGTACAGCATGACATTCTCAAAGTAATCGGTAAGGACGAGAAATGGCTTCTCGATGAACTCAAAAAGCAAAACGTAGAGAAATACAGCGAAGTCTTTCTGGGAGAGTACGTGGACCATGCTTTGATATTAAATACCTATGAATAAACGGGAAAAAATTTCCTCTTGCTTTTTATCCTTCGATCCTGTATACTCCCTTTCGTTGGAGGTATAGCTCAGCTGGGAGAGCATTCGCTTGACGTGCGAAAGGTCACAGGTTCGAGTCCTGTTGTCTCCACGAAGAGGAGAAGGGGAGCCGTGGAAAACGGCTCCTCTTTTTCAATGCCCGGTAGTCCGTTTTGCTGTGGTGCTTTCTGTCCCGCGGGATCCGTCCGATCCGGCGGAGCTCTGTATTTTCCAAAATGCCCTCCTCCCGGAGAAATTCGCGAATCTGCTCTCTCTCTGTCTTTCCCCCGCATTCCTCATAAAAAAGTCGGTTTTTCCCTCCGCTGTAGAAGCAGGCCGCCTTTGAGAGCGTCGGAAAGCGGAGGAGAAGCCTCTGCTCCAGCGGTCCCGACGGAACCCTCCTCCCTTTCTTCACGAGATAGACATCTCTCCTCCCAAGGTAATACAGCTTTCCCTCTCGGAGTTCTCCGAGATCCCCGCTTCTATGCCAGCTCCCCTCTCTCTCCCTCTCCTCTCTCCCTCCCTTTGCGAGGGATCCTCTAAGCAAGGCATCGCTCTTTACCAGGATCTCTCCTCCTTCGATCCGGATCGAGACTCCCGATACCGCCCCTCCGAGGCAGGACTCTCCCCTCTCCCGGAGGATCCGCACATAGTCCGATAGCTCTGTCCGAGCGATAAGGTTGCACTCCGTCGCGCCGTAAATATAGCTGATCCTCACGCCGGGATAGTTTGCGAGTATCCTCTCCGCCTCCCGGATGTTGAGAATCGCCCCGCCGATGTAGAGCTCCCGGAGCCCGGGAAAAGCATTTTTAAAATGGAGGCAGAAGTCCGGTGTCGTCATCAGACTCCGGATGGGAAGCGAGGAGAAATGCCGAAGCCTGCGCTCCCAATAGGACCAGAGCGGAATCCCCAGGTGAAGCTCCGGAAGCGCTACCGCATTTCCCATAAGAAGGTTGGAAAAGCAATACATAAAGGAGCTGACCAGCACGCATTCCCCCCCGCTTTCCCCCTGATTCTCCATAGTAAGCCGAAGCTGCCGGAGCAGCTCCCCGTGCGTCCGGATCACGGTCTTGGCGCTCCCGGTAGAGCCGGTGGTCATCGTAAGAAGCGCTTCCGTATCCTCGGAGGGCCCGGCAGGGCCCAAAAGCGCAAAGCTCTCCTCCTCTTCCCTTCTCTGCCCTCCGTCTAAGATCCCAGTTTTCTCTTCGCTCCACTGACTGGCCGTACAGCTCTTACGCTCTTCCCTCCACTGCCTTCCGCCTGAAATCTCATCCTTCGCCGCTGCCCTTCCTCCTTTCCGCACCTTTCTTCCCCTCCTCTCCTCCGAAGAATCGATCCGGAGAAGCAGCGGTATCTGAAGGAGCTTTGGAAAGAGCAGCCGCAGAAAAAAGGTCCCTCGATTCACTGCGACGGCATCCGCCGGAGCGCTTTTCAGCGCGGCGCCCCCCCGGCGAAGCCCCGTCTGGACATCCGCATAGAGAAGAGAAATCCCAAGCCGCATGGCGGCGAGCATGAAAAGCAGAAGCTCATAGGAAGGAGGCGCAAAGAGAAGAATCCTCTGCCCGGGGCAAAGCCCCCTCTCAATGAGGCAGCGCTCCCTGCTTTCGACCTCCCGATGGAGCTCCCGGAAGCTTTTCCTCCGGAGCTCCCCCTTCCTGAAGTAGAAAAAGGCGCTCTCCTCCCCCTTCTCTTCGCATACTCTGTCAAAGAGCCTCACGATCTCACTCATATCCTCACCCTCAAAAGCTCTCTCATCCTGTGGACTTCTTTAAAGAAAAAGTATATCATGAATCCGTCTTCTTTCCCCGGACTCTTTTGCCCGTCTTTTTGAAAGAGAGGGATGCATGCCTGTACTTTCCATCATTGTACCGATCTATAATGCCAAGGAGACGCTCAGCCGCTGTGTAAACAGTATCCTCTCACAGGATTTCAAAGACTTCGAGCTCCTCCTCATGGACGATGGCAGCAAGGACGGCTCCGAAAAGCTCTGTGACAGCTTCTGCGAAAAGGATGCGAGGATCCGTGTCATCCATAAGGAAAATTCCGGCGTCTCCAATACCAGAAATGCGGCGCTCTCCATCGCAAAGGGCCGCTATATCCAGTTTCTCGATGCGGATGACTGGATCACTCCGGAGGCCAGCGGACAGCTTGTCCGCGCACTGGAAAAAGAGAAGGCGGATATCGTCATAGCGGATTTCTACCGGGTCGTCGAGAAATGGATCTCCCGGAAGGGCTCTATCGACACGGAAGGACTTCTCACGAGGCAGGAGTTTGCGGACTGGATGGCGAAAAGTCCCGCGGACTACTATTACGGCGTCCTCTGGAACAAGCTCTTCCGCCGGGATATCATCGAGCGCTATGGTCTCCGGATGGACCCGGAGCTCCGCTGGTGCGAGGACTTCATCTTTAATATGGAGTATCTCCTTCACGCAGACAGGATCTATGTGCTCCGCGTCCCGATCTACTACTATGTAAAGACGGAGGGCTCCCTCGTCCAGCAGGGACTCAATGCGAGCGACATCATCCGCATGAAGCTGAATGTGATCGACTACTACTCCGACTTCTATAAAAATGTCTACAGTCCGGAGGATTATGCGAAAAAGCGCGCGGAAATCTACCGCTTTTTGCTCGATTACTCCCGAGACAATGAAGCGATCCCCCTCCTTCCGGGATCCAAAAAACTCGGAGAGGAGAGGACGAAAGTCGCCCACGACTTCGTCCGGGAAAATTCCTGGACAAAGCATTACTATGAGGAGCGCATGTTTCAGCGCCTCTTCCGCTCCGTGATGAGCCGCTTTGATCTGGAGCGCCGCGAGCTTTCCGTCCTCCTCTACCTTCATAGCTTCGGCAGCGTCGGCGACTTAAAAGAGCTCTCCGAATACCTGGAGCTCCCCAAAATTTCCGCGCAGGCTCTCCTTCAGTATCTCTCGATCCGCGGCTACCTGAAGATGGACTTCGCAAAACCGGAGACCGCATCCCTCACAGAAAAATCCGGAAGAATTCTGAATGCGATAGACAGCGCTGTCTCGGAGGAAGAGCAAAACAGCACAGAAGGAATGAGCGAAGGCGAAAAGAAAAACTACCGCGCCCTCAGAGAAAAGGTCTTCCAGAACCTGAAAAAACGCCTGAGAATGTAGAGGTCGGCTGATGCCTCCCGGGCGAAGCCGAGTCGCTGAGCTGCGGACGCAGCGAAGCATAAGCACAGAAGTCTGCCATCAGGCAGACTCGGAGCGTCCTTGAGTCTTCTCGAAGAGAAGTGCCTCCCCCGCTCCTTCAGGACCCCCGGATCACTGAAAGCCCCACATTTTAAGCAGCCGTTCTGCCGCTTTGCCTGCCCAAGCGCAGGCCGTCTGCCGCCCCGGCGTTTAGCGATTTGGTCCTGAAAATCGCTTATGCGCCGCTGGCCGCGGCAGTCGGAGCGAGAGCGTCCTGTGCAGGGCGGACAAAGCGGCAGAAAAGGCGGCCTCCAGCCCTCTAAGGCTCGTGAGGAAGAAGATCCCCCGGGACATGATAAATCGTAAAATCCCGGTAAAAATAGGATCGGTTTTTCGAAAAAAGCCGCCTGCTCTCCTCTTCCTCCGCTAAAAAATCGTCCTTCCGAAGATAACGTCTGTTTTGCATATTCCACAGTGCAATGCGGGCCCCGGGAGAGGCGAGAGCCGAGAGCTTTCTCTCATTTTCCGAGAACTCCTCCTCGTCCATGTACTCAAAGAGATCCGAGAGATTCAGAAAGTCGAAGGGCCTTCCCTCCGGGACCTCCAGAAGGCTCCCCCGGAACAGTCGGAGACGATCGAGCCTTCTGCGGATGCAGTCATGATTTTCCTCCCTCAGATAGTCCGGGAGAGAGCTCTCCGAGTAATTCCCTCTGAGAATGTAGCTAAGATACGGATTTTCGAAGTTTCTGCTGTGGCTTATCCCATACTCAAATCGCGCCTTCACCTCCTCCGGAAAATGATCGGTATCCCCGACATGGCGGTAAAAGCTTCGGTCTCTTCCGAGCCTTCCCATAAGCCTCACCCCGAAATAGAGCCGAAAGATCGCGCGGAAGCGCTTCCCGTCGATCCAGCGCCCGTAAAATGCCCTCTGCTCCTCCGGCTCCCTCAGCCTGCAAAATTCCGAAAGCCTCCGGGAGGAGCAAAACAGCGGGGCGATCCCCCGCCGAAAGAGCTGGAAATACCGCTCAAATTTGCCGCAGTGGATCAAGCCCCTCCGGATTATCCCCGGATGCCTGTCAAAATACGCCCTGGAGGACTCTGAAAGCCCCTCCCGAAGCTTTCGGTAGCTCTCCTGCCGCTTCCCAGAGGGGCGCACTCCCAAAAAGGCGAGAAGCTCCGCGTGGGAAAGCTCCCGAAAGCCCGCCATCTTCAGCTCTGTACAGGCGAGCTCCGAGTGATTCCAGTCAAATGCCACGATCTCCGCGGGATCCGCCGTCAGGAGAAAGAGCGCATTGTCTCCGCCGGAGGCGACCGAAAGCCCTCTCTCCCCGGGCCGGATCGAAAGCCCTTCCCTTATAATCCTGCTGTCCTCCCAGCAATTCGCATAGCGAAGAAAGCGAAAACGTCTGTCCTCCATCCTTCCTGTCCTCCTCTGCCGCATCTCCCAGAAGCCCGCAGATCCCCTTTTATTTTCTGCTGCCGGCACTTCTCTCTTCCCCCGCCTCCTGACTCTCCTCTATCTCGATCCAGCCCTCGGTGCCGTTTACCAAAACACGGTCTCCATCGTGAAGCTTCTTCATCAGTCCCGGGACGCAGATCACGACGGGAAGCCCCATCTCTCTCGCGATCACGGCGGAGTGAGAGAGCAGGCTCCCCCTCTCGATGAGGAGCGCCTTCGCCCGGGGAAAAAGCACCGTCCAGCCGGGATCGGTGCGCTCCGCCGCCAGGATAAAGCCGGGCTCCGGAAGATCCTCCGGCTTCCTCACAATCCGGATCTCCCCCCTTATCCTTCCTCCGCCGCCGGGGATGCCGAAGAGTCTCCTCCCTCCGGAAGTACTTCTCTCCCTTCTTCTTTCTGCGGCCGAGCTTCGCTTCGACACAGAAAGCATATTCTCCGGACAGAGCTCCCCGTAGAAGTACATCCTCGGGGGAGCGGGCTTTTCCCGATTCTCCGAAAACTTCTTCTTCCTCCCGGCGATACGCTCCTTCCAGCCCCGGGAGTCCTCCCTCTCCCCGTCGATCCAGGAGAAAATCTCCGGCTTCGTGAGAAAGAAGATATCCCTCTCCTCTGAAATCAGGCCCTCCTCTGCGAGGTTTTTCCCAATCCGGAGAAAAATCCTCCGGACAATCGCATAGATGTAGGTCCTGCGAAGACGAAGACGCTCCCGGTTTCGAATAAAGTATTTTGTGAGGCGAAGGAGCAAATAGGCGCTCAGCCCCATTCTCCCCATGCCTTTGGAAAGACGCCGCTCTCTCCTTCCTGTCATCCCCCGCTTTTTCTTATGCGATTTGCCGCTTTTTCCGATCCTCCCTCCCTTTCCGCTCTCTTCCCGCTGAAGCTCCTCCTTCAGAGCGGAAAAGAGCGGCTCCGGGTCCTCCAAAAGGGTGATCGTCTCGAGCTTTAACTCCTCCATACTCCTCGCCCCGAACCTTTTGATATAGGATCGAATCCCCGAAAAAAGCGCCTCCTCTTCTTTTCCTCCCCTCCTCTTAAAAAGCTCCGAGAACTCTTTTCCGCTGTGCTCCCGGAAAAGGGCCCTTCCCCTTGGATCCTCCCGAAGCTTCTCCACAAGCTCCCGGTAGGCGAAGCTTTGCTCCGCGCTCTCCACTCCTCCCTGCCGGGACAGCTCTCTCCCAAGAAGCATTTCCGCGTCCTCCCCCCTCTTCTTCCGAAGGAGGGACAAAAGCGAACCGTAGGAGAGCATCGCGGCGATATCATTGATGATCGGCGTTGTGAAATCATCGAGGATCTCTCTCTCGAGCCTGGCGTAGAGCGCCTTTAGTGCAGAATTCTCCCAGCCCTCGAAGTCCGCCCCCTGATAGGGAGCGGTGACTCTTTCAAAGCGCCGGAGAAAATTCCGGCTGTCTCTCTCTATGCGGAGCATCCTTTTCAGAAAGCGAAGGTAGATGCGGGCCTTCCGGAGCTTCGCCTTCTGCACCGGCTCCTTCCACTCCACCTTCACCCCCATCATGGCCTCCATATAGGACTTGTTCTTCTCATATCCCGGGTAGAGCGCTGTCATCTTGTACCAGCTGTTCAGGCAGTAATAGATCTTGTTCTCATAGAATACGATCATGTGGGAGAGCTCCGGCCGGATCCGCTCGATCTCCTTCTCCGGGATCAGGAAATGCCGGAGCGTCTGCCGGTAAATTTTTTCATAGACCTCTCTTGCGAAGCTGTATGTGAGATCCGTCGTGACGCCGGCATAGCTCTCGATAATATTGGCATTGTCCAATATCGTGCGGGCTCTGTTCTTATCGATCTGCCGATAGGCCGTAATGAGCCTGTCCTGGAGGAGATAGATTTCATCCCCTCTCACGGCAAATTCCAGATCCCGGGCGCGCCGCCTCGGATAGCTCCGTTCCACCGCCCTTCCCAGCTCAGCAAGCCGGAGAATAAGAGATGCAGAGAGCCCTCTCCTTCCTCCGAAGACCTTCAAGGAGGAGTCTTCGAGAGCTCTCTCGGCCTCCTCCGAACAGGGAGAAAGCCTCCCCAGAATATCTACGGTATAGTCGAGGCTGTCTTTACTCCCGGATACCAGCCCCTCCCCGTTCCCCGCTGCCAGACTTACGAGGAGCTCGTCCGGATCGTTTGTCGCGGGATCCGTCGTGAAGAGGACACCGGAAAAATCCGCCTCCACCATCTCCTGAAAGATCACGGCGATCGAAAGATCCCCCCTGAGTATCCCCTCTCTCCTCCGATACTCCATCGCACGCTCTGAAAAACAGGAGGCATAGCAGCTCTTAAGAGCGGCGATATAATCGTCCTCTGTGCTCAGATTCAGGACAGAGTCCATCATTCCCGCAAAGCTGTGCCGCTCCCCGTCCTCATCAATGGCGCTGGAGCGGACCGCAAAGCGCCTCCCATCCGGGAAATGGAGGCGAAGCTCTCTGTCCAGGCTCTCCCGCATCCGAAGCGGGAGCTCCCTTCCCAGGATGAGATTCCTCATCTCATCGAGGATCTCCCTCTCTCCCCGGTAGCTGAGAAGAAGCTCCTGAAAATGGGAGAGCTCCTCTCCGAGAAAATCGTAGAAACAGCCGCTCCCCCAGATGAAAAAATCCGGCGTCAAAAAGCCGAGCGCGCGGAGACGCTGAAGATGCCAGCCCTTCCCGCCGAGAACGGGAAGAAGGGAGAGATCCGGAATTCTCCCCGACGACTTTTCTCGCTCCTCCCTCTTTCCTTTTTCCATAGCTTCCTCCTTTTCTCTCTGCCGCTCTCTAAAGGCTGCATTTCTGCCTTTCTTCCTGCTGCTCTCCGAAGATGCATTTCCGCCTTCCTCTCCGCTTCGCTCCAAAGGCACATTTCCGCCTTTTCCCCCCTGCGCTCTATCCTCATTGCCTCTGCCTGCCGGGCGCTCCCGCATCTCTGCCCTCTCCTCTTCTCTGCCTCTCTCGAAAAAGCGTCTCTTTCCTCTTTCTCTTTTCTCTCCGGATCCGTCTCTTTGCGCCCGCCGCCCCATCGCTCTGCCTCTATCTTATCTGTACCGCCTAAGAAGAATCGCCGGCATAAGCATAGATCTTATCCGAGCTGTCTAAGACGGATCCTTAGGAAGGGCCGTTCCACGCGATCCCGAAGCTCAGAGCTCCCCTGATCCTCCCCTCCCCTTCCTCTTCCGGATTCCATAGAAGAAAGATAGGGAAAAAAGCAGGAAGAAAAGTATAAGGGAGGAAGCAGGCAGACGAAATACTGCCGTATGCTCAGAGAGAAGGAAGAGATACGCCGCCGCGCTGAGACTTGCCGTAAACGGCTTTAAGAAAGGGAAGAGCTCCTGAAAAACAGAAAGGGAAAATAGCCCCGCAAAAAAGCACGGAATCGCTCCGAAGAAATGAAAAAGGAGGAGAAAGTATAAAAGAGCGGAGAAAAGATAGAGAAGCAGAAGCTCCGCTTTCTCGATCCTCGGGGGAAGGGAATCGCTCCTTCTCTGATCCTTCCCGGCTCTGTCCGCTTCGTAATCAAAAAAATCATCCGCGATACGGGAAGAGAGAAGCTGTAAAAGGATGAGTCCAAAGAGGGGAAGGAGAAAGTGAAGGGAAGAAGGCCCCCTCTCCCCGGACAAGCTCCGAAAAAAAAGAAGTAAAGCCGCAAAGAGAAGGGAGAGGAGGGCATAGAAAAGGATACGGCCCTTATAGAAAAAATATTGAAAAAAGCGCATATCCCCCTCTTTTTCCCGTCCCCTTATCTTAAAAAGCACTCTCATCTCTCCGCCCTCTTCCTAGCGGCGGGAGAGAAAACGTCGGTAGAGCTCTGCCTTCCAGAGCGTCGGAAACTGCGGCCTTCCGATAAAATGAAAGAGCTCCCGCATCGCCTCCTCCGGCTTTTCCTCCATCCATTCCTCTCTGAGGCGCCTCCCGGCCTCTTCCCTTCCAAGCTGGGAGTCCCGGACGAGAAAGCTGAGCTCCGGAAGACAGTGCGGGCGTCCCTCCGCCCTCTGATAGATGTATTTCGGCGCGAGATGGATGCGGCAGTCATAGTGCTGATATTCCTCTCCCGGGTCCCAGCTCGTCTTCGTTCGGAGAAAGCGGACGATCTCCTCCTCCCGGTAGGGATGATAGAGGAAGTAGGCCAGGAACTCCCGGAGCTCTCCCCGGGAATCCGGAAAGAGCAGCGCCCTCGCCTCTTCCCGGAGCTCCCGGTCCAGCTTCTCCTCGATCAAGGACAGAAGTCTCTGATAAAGCTTAGGAAGCTCCAGTTCTTCGGGAGGTTTAAGGCCCGCGCGGATCAGCTCCGTGAAGACATCCTCCCCATAGCAGCGAAACATCTGCTCCGGGCTTCTCCCGTGGATGACGAGAGCGGCGTCCTCCCGGGCGGAAAAGCGGATCATTGAGGCATAGCCCAGATAGGAACAGGCGATGCAGGGCGTGAGCCATTTTCGGACTGAGCTTCGGTAGAGGCGCTGCAGAAAGCTTTTCTCAAAGCGGATATATTCGTGCTCCACCGAAAGCTCCGATACGATGCGGTCGATATTGCTCCTCGCCCTCTCACTCAAAAAGCCGTTGCAGAGCGTGAAGGCCTTGATCCTGAGCCGGTAGCGTTTTTTCAGCTCATAGAGCACATAGATGCTGTCCTTCCCTCCGGAGATGCCGACCGCGGCGTCATAGCGATGCTTTCCTCTGATCCTCTCGATCCGCTCCGAAAACAGCTTCCCGAGACTCTCGTAATCCCTCAGCTTCTCTCTGTCTCTCAAGTAATTTTTACAGAAATTACAGATGCCATCCGCATGAAAGCGGATCCCCCGCACCGTCTCATCATTCAGACAGATTCTGCACCTCATGAGCTCTCCGAAAATCTCCCCTTTCCTCTCCGATCCCAGCCGCGCTGCTTCGCCGAAGACTCGGATTCAGACTCTCCCGCCACAGCGCTCGATCCCTCGCCCCGCGCGCTGTGGATGCGGGCCTCTGCCTTTGACAACGCCTTCTCACAGCCTCGGATTGATCACTATCATCCTAAGGAAGGGCCGGATCCAGCCTATGCCCTTGACAGCGCCCATTCACAGCCCCGGATTGATCACTAGCTTCTCAAGGGAGGGCCGGATACAGCCTGCGCTCTTGGCAGCGCCTGCTCACAGCTCTCCTCTCTGAATCTCCTGTCCTCCTCCGCCCCGAAGGCTCTTCGAAAAGACCGCGTAGCGCTTCTCCCGGGACTCATACTGCTCCGGGAAGCGCCGAAAGCCGGGCTTTTGCTCGCACTGAAAGTGATAGACGATCTCGTGATAGCCGGCCCTTCGCACAAGCTCCGAGCCAAAGCAGAGAAGAGCCGCATAGACTCCATGCTTTTGAAAGCGCTTTTTCACGGCACTTGTCTTGGAGATAAATTCTGTTCCCAGGGGATTCGGGTAGCCGTAGATATAGCCGATCATCTCTCCCTCCGGAGAGAAGGCCGCAGCCAGAACGAGGGGAAGGCTCCGGAAGCGGCTTAAGTAGATTCGATCGAAGGCCTCCCGCGGGAGCTCGGAATAGAGAAGCGCCGCGGAAAATGCGTCTCGGGAAATCTCATAGATCTCCCCGGCGAGGCCGAGCGCCTCCTCTCCGCGATATTCCAAAAAGCGGTATCCCTCTGAGAGGAGGCTTCGGTAGCTCTCCGCGGCTCTTTGAAGGAGCGGATTATCGATCAGGACGGCAGCGCTCCGATAGCTGTAGAGCTCCCGGTAATGAAGCCTCCTGAGCCAGTCCACAGCCTCGGGGGAATTCTCACAGTCCGGAAAATAATGGATGGAGAAGCCGCTGATGGCAAAGCGGTAGGACATCCAGGTGCAATAATTGACAGGACCCATGAGCTCAGAAAAGCCGAGCTCCGCGGCCCGCCTCTCCATCCTTTCAAAAAGACGCCCGGTCTCGGAAAAACTCCCGTCCAGCTTTGGAAAGCCAAACATGCAGGGATGCTCCGAAATCCCCCGGTTTACAATGAGACAGGCCTCGCAGCTTCCCTCCCGAAACCACTCCGCATAGTCCGAAAACCGCAGGATATCCCTCTCCGATATCTCAGAGGACTCCTTCTCCATCGCTCTCTCTGCCGCCTTTCTCTCTCCCCAAAGACTCAGTCCGTCCCTACTTCCACTGCCGGGGATCCTGCTTCCTGAGAAGCTCTACACTCTCAATCTGCGCGTACTTCGGGAGAATGTCGTTGACCCTCTCCAAAAGCCCGTCCTCAGGGAGCTCCCCGCTGTAGAGCCTCGCGTGGATATGTCCTCCCTCCTCCGAGAGCTCCGCTCTGTCCAGGGAAAGAGCCTGCCGCAGGCACTGCTCCAGCTCCTCCGGATAGATATTCTGCCCGTTCGAGCGGAGGATCATACGCGTCTTCCTCCCCTTCAGATAGAGCTTCCCTCCCCGAAGAAAGCCGAGGTCCCCGGTGTGAAAATACCCATCCCGGTCGAAGCAGGAGCGGTAGTAATCCTCCCTCCCGTAGTAGCCGATAAAGACATTGTCCCCCTTCACGCAGATCTCCCCGATGCCGTCGGAATCCGGCTTCGCGATGCGGACGGACTGATTCTCCAGGACCGTCCCGGAGGAGCTGATATCATGGCTTTGGTAGGAATATTCCAGGCTTATGATGGAGGCGGTCTCCGTGAGGCCGTAGGCCTCAATCAGGTTGATCCGCTCTGACTTGATTGCCGCCCGGATCTCCGTCCGAAGGGCCGCCCCGCCGGAAAAGAGGAAGCGGATATTCCCCCCGAGGAGGGCGGAGATACTCTTCCCCGTCTCCTCCGAGATCCGATAGATCCGTTCCAGCACGAGGGGAACCGCGCAGAGTACCGTGGGATGAAGCTCCGCGAGCTCGGAAAGGATCCTGTCCTTTCCGCTGGAGAGCGCGATCTTCATGCCGCTGATCAGGGAATAGAGAAAGTTTCCGATCTCCCCGAAGGTGTGGCTCAGGGGAAGAAAAAGGTAGGCGCGGTCTGTGTGCCGGATCGGCGCTCTCTGAAAGGTATTCTCCTGATTGGCGAAAATATTTCGGAGAGAGAGCATGACCGCCTTCGGTTCCCCGGTGCTTCCGGAGGAGAAGACAATCTTCACACAGCCATTTTCCGACTGGCTCGCCCATCTCCCGGGCGGAAAGGTGTTGTTGTAAAGGCCGGCATATTCATACTTCGCTCCGGAAAAGGAACGGCGCGCCGCCGCGGCATATTTCCATTCCGGAAGACGCATGCTCTCCCGCTGAAGCTCATAGAGAGAGAGAAGACAGAGCGACGGAAAGCGCTCCCGGAGCAGGCGGAGCGAGTCCTCCCTCCCCGGCGCATACAGGATCGCATCCAGCTCCAGACTCCCGCAGATCTCGAGAAGCTGTTTTCCGTCCCAGTATTCGGAGAGCGCCACGGATATCCCGGTATATCCGAGAACCGCGAGGTCTGCCGCCATAGAAAGACAGGAATTCTCCGAATAGATTCCGATTTTTTTCCCCTCGAGACCCTTTTTCCGAAGAACTCTCGCAAAGCGAAGCACATCCCGGTAAAAGCCCGCATAGCTCTGAGCCCGGTAAAAATCCCCCACCTTCTCGTAGAGATAGGCCTCCTCCCCATACTTCGCCGCATTTTCCCAAAGAAGCTGATCGATACTCTTCATAGGCCACTTCCTCCTCTGCTGCTGTCAATCCATCATGTCTGTTCGGATGAAGCGATGTCCACCTAAAGAAGTTTTACTGCCATAAAAGAAAAAGATCTTCAGAATAAAATTGAATCAAAACCTATCCTTTGTCATGCCTGCGGCTTTTGCTGAGCAGAGCGCCGGACAGCTGCATCCGCTTTTGTGCGGCTGCTGTCCGGAAGGGATTTTTACACTAATTAGTATAGCATATTTTTCCGAAAAAATATTACTCTTTCCGAAGGATATCCCTAAAAAAGACCGCCGCATGGAAAATCCATGCGGCGGTCTTTCTAAAAGATGCCGTTTCGCTCTGCCGCTCGCTCCTACTCCGACTGCCCTGCTCCTTCTGAAGCACGGCTTATGGGGCGGCAAAGCGGAAAAGCGGTC
Organism: Oribacterium sp. oral taxon 078 str. F0262; assembly: GCF_000160135.1. GTDB lineage: Bacteria > Bacillota > Clostridia > Lachnospirales > Lachnospiraceae > Oribacterium. Next base: position 618,035 of record NZ_GG729933.1, on the reverse strand, counting down.
AAATCAACTTAGCAAACAGAAACCGGTCCGTCCTCTTTTGTTACAGAATCTCCAGCTTCTCCGCCTCCAGGACGTCTCCTCCCTTATTCACAGCGAGCTTCTTCGGCCAGATCAGGCATTTCGATCCCTTCTTCAGATCGCCGAGCCAGCTCTCCTTCTTCCCCTCAGAGCCGTACGGGACCGTATCCTCCCGGATGCTCCACTTGCGCCCGCTCGTATCGGTGAGCAGCATCCCCCACTTCTTTCTCTTCACCGATTTGATCTCGGCATAATAGGGGACATCTCCATTATCGATATCCGTGATGAACGCAAGCGCCCAGCTCTGGGGCGGGTAGCTCGCCGTGTACTCCGGAGACATCCAGGCGGATACCCTCATCCCGACCTTCAGATCGGAGCGGGAGAGTCTCTTTCCGCTCTCCGCGCTCACGACCGGCGTCGAGGCGTCCGTATTCGCGACGAGCTCATCCTCCTCGGTCTTTCCATCCTCTCCCTGAACCTCCGTCCGGATCACGATGCTCCCGCTCTTCTCATCGATCGAGCTGATCACCCCGGTCTCGAGGACAGAAACCTCCCTCAGCTCCGCTCCCCCCGCGGAGAGCTTTTCCGCATTCTCCGCCGGTACGGCCTCTGCCGCCTCTGTCTTCGCCTCCGGCGCCTTGCTGCTTCCCTTATCCGCCGAAGCGCTGCACGATGCAAGCGATGCCCCGATGAGACAAAGTGCCATGAATCCCGCTATCCTTTTTTTCATACTGAGCTCCTTTCTCTTGTATCCATCTCGGGGTTCCCTCCTCTGCAGCTTTTCCTATGGGAGAAGAACCCGTAGTACCCTATATCAGTCCTTATCAGCGGCGTTTCTGCCGCTGCTGTCTGCTCTTTGTGATCTCGGCGGCGCTCCCCTGGGGAGGAAAGCTCATGCGGAAGATGCATCCACCGGAGGGATTATCCAGCACGCGGATCCCGCCGCCCAGCTTCTGTACGATGTCCCGCACCAGGGCGAGCCCGATTCCGTAGCCGCTGTTTCTTTGGCTCCGGGAGATATCCGCCCGGTAGAAAAGGTCGAAGGCGTGGCTTTTCTCCTCGTCGCTCATGCCGATGCCGCTGTCTGTCACGTCGATCTCCAGTCCTCTTTCCCTCCTCACCCGAAGCTCACAGCTTCCGCCGGGAGTATTGTATTTGATCGCATTGTCCACGAGGTTGTAGATCGCTCTCTCCAGGAGAAGATCATCCGTGTAAAAGACCGCGTCATCTCCCGTCACATGGAGCGAGATCTCCTTCTCCGAGGCCTTCTCCTCCAGGTCCAGAATCACCTCCTCTGCAAGCTCTCTCACGAAGACCTCCTTTCTCTCCGGCTTTTCATCCCGGGTGAGAAAGAGAATCCCCTCCACGAGACCCGAGAGCCTCGTGATGTTTTTCTCCATGCTGTCCACAAAATCCGCAAGCTCTCCGGAAGGACTCCTCTCCTTCTTTCGAAAGACATCGATCTTTGTCTTCAGAACCGCGAGCGGCGTCCTGAGCTCGTGCGCTGCATTGATGCTGAACTGCCTCTGTTTCTCATAGTTTTCATAGATCTTGTTGATGGCCGCCTGGAAGCCCTCCGAGAGCGCCCGGATCTCATAGCTTCCCTTCTCGATCCGGATCTCGTCCTTTACGTATTCCACATTATCGATGTCGATCTCATTGACCTTCTCCGTCAGAAGCCGGAGGGGCTTAAGCATCCTCCGAATCACGAGGACGAAGAGCAGGGCGCCTCCCAGCATGGTGATTCCCATAATGAAGGCGGCATAGATGCGGTACTCCGCGAGGGTCCGGATCTGCGCCTCATCTACAACGAGAGTCAGCGGTGTATCCTCCGCATCATTCCCACCCTCCATGCCGTAAAAGCTGTGCTCCAGCTGGGACGCGAGCTTCCCCGCCATCCTGCTCTGCTCCTTCCAGAGCATATAGTTGGAAAAGAGGAGCATGAATGCGAAGACCCCGATCGTGACCGCCGTCAGCTTCAGCGCGAGGGAATGTGTCGACAGCCTATCCTTCATCGATGATATATCCCTTCCCGATCTCATTTCTTATGATATTTTTCCCGAGGCTCTCCTTCAGCTTCCTTCGGAGAGCGGATACATGGACCCGCACGGTATTGCTGAATTCGTTCATATCCCCGTCCCAGACATGCTCCAGAAGCTCCTCCTGAGAGATATAATTCCCCTGATTCAGGAGGAGATACTCGAGGATCCCGAGCTCCTTCGCCGTGAGACGGATCGCCTTTCCCTCCGCCGTCACGGTTTTACTCCTCATATCATAGGAGATGCCCTGGGCGGAGAGGACCGTATCCTCCTGCAGCTGCTTCCTCCGGAGGAGGGAGCGGATCCTCGCCTCCAGCTCCTCGAAATGAAAGGGCTTGATGAGATAGTCATTGGCTCCGAGATCCAGACCCTTTACCCTGTCCTTGATCTCCGTCCTTGCCGTGAGCATGATGACATTGACAAGCTTATTCTCCCTTCGGATAAGCTGAAGAAGCGTAAAGCCGTCGATCTTCGGAAGATTGATGTCCAGTACGATGAGATCATAGCTTCCCGAGAAAAAGAGCTCCTCTGCGATCTCCCCGTCCGCCGCCGTATCCACCGTATAGCCGGAGAGGCGAAGCCCCTCGGCGATGCTCTGCCTGAGCTCTCTCTCATCCTCCACCACCAAAAGCTTCACGACTTCTCAGCTCCTTCCCGGGCTCTCCCGAAGACTCCGCTCCGCGCCGTCCTTTCGTCCCTTCAGTCCCTCTATGAAAAATCCGCTCTTCAGAGCCCCGGCGGCGCAGGCCTTCTCGCAGCGGCCGCAGCGGATGCACTCCAGATGATTGCAGTTCTTCATCGGATCGATCTGCATCTGACAGGCCCTCCTGCACGCCCCGCAGCCCGTACATTTATCGGGGTCCAGACGGTAGGAGAAGACAGAGATCGGATTAAAGAAGGAATAGATCGCTCCCAGGGGGCAGATATACTTGCAAAATGGGCGGTAGATCAGGATGGAAAGGAAAATCGTCACAAAGAGAAGCACGTTTTTCCATAGATAGAGGAAGCCCACTGCCCCTCTCATCGTCCGGTTCAGAAGAACCAGGGGGATTCCGCCCTCCAGTGTCCCAACGGGGCAGATCAGCTTGCAAAAGTACGGCGAACCCTGTCCGATGATGTCCACCAGGAAGAGCGGAAGCAGGATGACAAAGACAAGGAGCAGCAGATATTTCAGCTTCCGGAGCAGCTTATCTCCCCGGAAAGTTCCGATCTTCTTCGGAAAAGGGATCTTGTGAAGAAGATCCTGTATCAGCCCGAAGGGGCAGAGCCAGCCGCAGACGAATCTCCCGAGGATTGCTCCGACCAGAAAGAGAAAGCCCAGCACATAGTAGGGAAACTTGAACTTATAGCTCCCGATCACCGCCTGAAGAGAGCCGATCGGGCAGGCCCCCCTCGCTCCCGGGCAGGAATAGCAGTTCATGCCCGGGACGCAGAGCTCCTTCAGCCGCCCTCCGTAGATCTTTCCGCTGAGAAAGCCCTGCAGATAGCTGTTGCTGATCAGTGCCCAGAGGGCCTGCATCCGATGTCTCGGCCACTCATTTATATTTCTTTTCCTGACGTTTTTCTTATCCAATTCCGATACACTCCATACAGATTCTGATCGCCTTTGCCAGCACGACCTCTCCCTCACCTCTCCAGAGTCCATAGATCATCATGAAGATCCCGAGAAGCGCCGCGCAAAGTCCCGGAGCGCGGGAGAGAAGCCAGCGCCTTATCCTTATCATGATCCGCTCTCCTTAAGCTTTTTCTGCTCCTTCTCCACGATTTCCTTCCAGTCCTTCAGGCTTCTGCTCCCGCTGTAGCTGTCTCCGACGATATTTCCATTCTTATCTACGAAGAAGGTCTCCGGCATCGCCTGTAGATTCTTTACTCTGCCGTTCAGATAGGAGCTGTCCGGGATCAGGAAGGGATAGCCCGCCTTTGTCTTCGCCTGGATCAGCTTCGCCTTTTCAATGGCCTCCTGATTCTCCTCTCCGCTCTCATCGCGGGTATCCGTGACGACGCCCACCACATTGACGCCCTTGTCCTTCATCTCCTGCCGAAGCTTCTCAAGATCCGGGATCTCCTGCACGCAGGCCGTGCACCAGGTCGCAAAGACGTTGACCATCGTAAGATCATAGTCCGAAAAGTCCTTCTCCGAAAAGTCCGCGCCGTCGATCGTCTTCGTCGAAAGAGGCGCGATGGAGGCGGTGCCGGAGGCTGTCATGCTCTGCCCCGCGGGTACGGAGGCGCCGTTTTCCGACATTTCCTCTCTCTCCCCTATCGTCACACCGATCTCCTCGATGAGCCCTCTCTCCTCCTCCGACGCGGAAGGATCCGTGCCCATATAGTAGACATACTTTCCGTCGCTGCTCTCCCCGATCTTTTTCTGTGTGCTGCACCTTGTCAGCTCCTTGATCTCCTCCTCCGTCATATCGGAGGCATACATGCCGATCGTTCCGACCCGGGAAAGGCCCTTCATCCAGTTCGTATAGCCGTCTCCTATTTTCTTGACCTCCGCTTCCCTCTGCTCCTTCGTGAGCTTGTTCCAGGAGACGAGGAAGTAACGAAATCCTCCCTTCTCATCCGCGAGGGAGTCGTCGAACATGGCGATCTCCTTCTGATCCATCTTCGAAAGAAGCTTCTCCGGAAGACTGAACGAGACTCCCATATAGGGAAATTCATATTTGTCGCTGCGCTGCCAGGCGTAATCCGCGGGCTTAAAGCTCTCATCCGACATCCCGGCCTGCTCTATGTTCATGCCGTCCATGGCCGCCACGCTCTCCGCCGCGGGGCTTCCCGCCGCCTTCTCCTCTTTCTTTCCTCCGCAGGCCGTAAGCCCGAGGCATAAGCCAAGGCTCAGCATAAGGGCGGCTGCCCTGCTTCCGTTTCCTCTCATATTTAACTCCTTGATCTCCTTAAGACTTTTCCTTTCATCCCGGGAAGCAGACGGAGCAAAGCGCCGGAGCCGTCTTCCCTATCGACAAGGGCAGTATAGCATGGCGGGTATAAAGTTCCTGTTAAGAAATCCGATTTTCGGAGTTTTTTTGAAGGGAGCGGTCCGTCCGCCCCTTTGGAAGCTGTTTCAAGCGGCCGACAGCCCGCTTTCGAAGCGGGCTCATCCCATTCCGCAGCCTTTGGAGTTTATGATCCCCGGATCGACCCGCTCGAAGCTACGGCAGTATAGTATGGGAAGCCGCATGGATAGGAAGCAAAACGGAAGGTGAGAATGGATGAAGAAAACGAAAAATCCCGCATCGGAAAGCCGTACGGATAGTTCTCAGACTTTAAAGCGGTAGCCGACTCCCCAGATCGTCTCGATATACTGCGGCTTTGAAAGATTATCGATCTCGATCTTCTCCCGGAGCTTCTTGATGTGAACCGTGACGGTCGCGATGTCCCCGACGGAATCCATCTTCCAGATCTCTTTAAAGAGCTCCTCCTTGCTGTAGACGTGATTTGGGTGGGAGGCAAGAAAATAGAGGAGATCAAATTCACGGGCTGTAAAGGGGACCTCTTTTCCGTTTACGAAGACGCGGCGGGCCGTGCTGTCGATCTTGATCCCCCGGATTTCCAGGATGGGGATTTCCGTCCGGCTGCTGCCGAGCAGTCTCTCATAGCGGGCGAGGTGCGCCTTGACCCTTGCGACAAGCTCGCTCGCCGAGAAGGGCTTTGTCATATAATCGTCCGCACCGAGTCCGAGCCCGCGGATCTTATCGATATCGTCCTTTCTCGCGGAGACCAGGATGATCGGGATATCCTTCCTCTCCCGCACCTCGCCGCAGATTTCGAAGCCGTCCTTTCCGGGGAGCATGAGATCCAGGATCAAAAGTGCATAGTCCTCCTTTAATGCCCTGGCAAGTCCCTTCCCGCCGTCCGATTCCAGGTCCACGGAAAAGCCGGAGAGCTCCAGATAATCTCTCTCCAGCTCCGCAATCGCCTCTTCGTCCTCCACGATCAGAATCCGCTTCCTCTCATCCATAAAAATCCTCCCGTCCCCGCTCCCTTACGGCCTTCCCTCTTCAGTGCTCTCCTTTTAGCGCCGTGTCCTTTCTGAGCGTAAAGTGGATCGTCGTCCCCGCTCCCTCCGCGCTCTCCGCCCAGATTCTCCCCCCGCTGTCCTCTATGATCTTGCGGGCGATGGAAAGACCGATTCCGGATCCTCCCTTCCGGGAATTCCGGGAGGAATCCTCGCGGAAAAAGCGCTCAAAGACATAGGGGAGAGCGGAGCTTTGAATCCCCCGGCCGTTGTCAAAGATCCGCACCTCCACGAAATCCCCCGCGTCCCCCACGAAGATTCTGACCTCCGGATTCGCCTTGTCCATGTATTTCACAGAATTTGAGATGATGTTGTTCACGACCTTCCGAAGCTGCTCCGGATCGGCCAACATCAAAACGGAATCCTCCACCTCGTTCTTATAGGAAAAGCGGTAGCCCTTCGACTCCATATCGAGTCCGATCTCGTCCGCACAGTCGGAGAAATATTCCCGCACGCTGATGCGTCTGAAATGGTAGGGAATCTTGTTGGTCTCGATCTTTGCGTAATAATTCAGCTCGTCGATCAGACGATCCATGTCGTTCGCCTTGTTGTAGATCGTGCGGATATACTTCTGCTGGCGCTCCGGGCTCTTCGCGATGCCGTCCAATATCCCCTCCGAGTAGCCCTTGATCGTCGTGAGAGGCGTCTTCAGATCGTGGGCGATATTGGAGATCAGCACCTTGTTCTCCGTGTCGTTTCGGATCTTCTCCTCCTGTGTCTCCTTCAGGCGGATCCGCATCTGTTCGAAGGCCTCCATCAGCTCTCCGAATTCATCCTCCGTCTCCGCCTCCAGCGTAAAGTCCAGATCTCCGGATTCGATCCGCTTCGCCGCCCGCTTAAGCTCATCCACCGGCTTCACGATGCCCATATAGATCCACAGGATGAAAAGAAGGCCCGCGAGCACAAGGATCAGGATCCCGGAGCTTAAGCTGAGGATGCCCAGGGAGGAGAGGAAGATAAGGAAAATGGGGAGCAGCGTGCTGACGCCGAAGCTCACCGCGATTCTCCCCATCAGACCGATTTTCATCAGAAGCTCAGCTTCTCCTCAAAGTACTCCGGAAGGGAAGCGATCGGCAGCCGGACCTGCTGCATGCTGTCCCTCTCCCGGACGGTGACGCAGCCGTCCTCCTCCGAGTCAAAATCATAGGTCACACAGTATGGTGTGCCGATCTCATCCTGCCTCCGGTAGCGCTTTCCGATATTTCCCCTGTCATCATACTCGCAGTACCAGCGGCGGGAGAGCTCGGTGCAGATCTTCTCCGCGCCCTCGGAAAGCTTCTTCGAGAGCGGCAGCACGCCGATCTTCACCGGGGCGATCGCCGGATGGAAGCGGAGCACGGTTCTCTCCTCCCCGCCCTCCAGCTCCTCCACATCGTAGGCCGCGCAGAGGAAGGCCAGCGTCACGCGGTCCGCCCCGAGAGACGGTTCTATGACATAGGGGATATAGTGATCCTTCGTCTCGTCATCGAAGTAGCTCATATCCTGCCCGGAGATCTCCTGGTGACGGGAGAGGTCATAATCCGTCCGATCCGCAATGCCCCACAGCTCTCCCCAGCCAAAGGGGAAGAGGAATTCCAGATCCGTGGTCGCCTTGGAGTAGAAGCTGAGCTCCTCCTTATCGTGATCCCTCGCCCGAAGCATCTTTCCCGGAAGTCCGAGCGTAAGCAGCCAGTTTTTGCAGTAATCCTTCCAATACTGGAACCATTCGAGATCTGTGCCGGGCTTACAGAAAAACTCCAGCTCCATCTGCTCAAACTCCCTCGTCCGGAAGGTGAAGTTCCCCGGCGTAATCTCATTTCGGAAGGATTTTCCGATCTGCCCGATGCCGAAGGGGAGCTTCTTCCGGGAGGTTCTCTGGACATTCTTAAAGTTCACGAAGATCCCCTGCGCGGTCTCCGGGCGGAGGTATACGGCATCCTTCGCGTCCTCTGTCACGCCCTGAAAGGTCTTGAACATAAGGTTGAACTGACGGATCCCGGTAAAATTATGCTTCCCGCAGCTGGGGCAGGGGATCCGCTGCTCCGAGACGAAGCTCTCCATCTTCTCCTTCGTCCAGCCGTCGACAGAACCATCCAGCGCGATCCCGTGTTCCGATGCGAAGTCCTCGATCAGCTTATCCGCCCGGAAGCGCTCGTGGCACTCCCGGCAGTCCATCAGAGGATCGGAGAAGCCGGAGAGGTGCCCGGAGGCGACCCAGGTCTGCGGATTCATGAGAATCGCGCAGTCGATCCCCACATTATGCTTCGATTCCTGGATGAACTTCTTCCACCAGGCGCGCTTTACATTGTTCTTGAGCTCGACGCCGAGATTTCCGTAATCCCAGGTATTCGCAAGTCCTCCATAGATCTCGGAGCCGGGATAGACGAAGCCTCTCGACTTCGCGAGGGAAACGATCGTGTCCATTGCATAATTTTTTGCCATAAGTTCCTCTTTCTGCCGCCGGAGTGCGGCAAGCAACCGACCTTTACCGATGGGTGATCCGTCGTCAGGCGAAACTGTCCCATGTTTATCTACTATAGCGCGATTCGCCTTGAAAATCCAGCCATGCTTATAAGGCGCGCTCCGTCACATTATAGGATTACCATACATGTGTTACAGCAGTAAAGGAAGCCGTCTGCCGCCCGGAAAGTGGAAGAAATCACGGTTTAAGTTGAAAGAGAATACTTAATAACAAAGACGGAGGATAGTTGTTAAACATGCTCCGTCTGGGATATTTAGTTTGAAGTCGCAGATTGCGGCTTCAAAAATTATTTTATTGTCTTAAGCCTTGCTATAAGATCTTTTTCAGGGATGCTATGGGCATCGTTGTTGATGTCAATTGGCTTACAGAGGGTGACAAGGAGTATATCGAGATCGGTTATTTTGAAAGCGACTCCGAGCTGCTTTATCAGGATGAAGTCCACGGCTCCATTTTGGAACAGGTCGATAAAGCAATTGAACTGATCTATTTCAAATATATGCGCGCCAAGATCACATATGAGGGGATTTACAGGCGTGAACGCTGCTTTGTACCGGATGCAGCGTTAAGAGAAGCACCGCTCAATGCAATCTGTCATAAGCAGTATGAGTCCAGGATACCAATTCAGGTTAGTGTTTATGATGACAGGCTTTATGTAGCAAATGTAGGACGCCTTCCTGAAAACTGGACGTTGGAGAATCTGATGAGTAAGCATGCTTCCTTGCCATATAACCCTGATATAGCTCATATCTTTTATCTGGCAGGCTTCATTGAAAGCTGGGGGCGTGGGATTGAAAAGATCTGCGATTCTCTGAAAGCAGATAATCTTCCGATGCCGGAATATACCGTCCATCCCGGCGATATCATGATAAAGTTTACCGGGCCGGAGGATAGAATTGTCAGGGTGAATAATAAGGTGAATGATAGGGTGAATGTTCACGTGAATGATCGAGAAAGTGCCCTGTTAAACTACCTTGCTCAAGACCCCGGGTACACGGTAACACAACTTGCTGAAATGATGAATGTCAGTAGAAAAACAATAGCGGGATATTTGAAAACTTTGAAAGAGAAAGGCGCTATCGAGCGTATCGGAACAACGAGAACGGGGTACTGGAAGATCAAGTAGCCCAAAGTAAAACAGAATAATGAATGAAACGAAGGCGCCGACTATAATGTCGACGCTTTCGTTTCTCGTAAGGGCAGGGATTTTGCTTTTGTACTTATCGCTTTTCGCTCACACTTGCGATATAGCCAAGCTCTCTGTCGTGCTCCTTAAAGTAGCGGGACATAGTGTGGAACATCTCCCGCTCCTCTTTCTTCTGTCCCCTCAGGATGATCGCAGCCGCGCGGAGGAGCCCCTCATCCCGGATCATCCCGATCGGGTCCATGAGCGTGATCCTCCCATAGCGCTGCACCGGCCGGAAGGAATGCTTCTCAAGGACCGCCTTCCAGCCCGGGACGCTCAAGGGCTCCACATTCATCCGAATAGCCCGGCTGAGTCCGGCCCGAAGCTCCCGCTGCTTTTCGGGATTCTCTTCATAGAGGCAGACATCATGGGTGAGGAGGAGTCCGCCCGGCTTCAGTACCCTGTAGTACTCCGAAAGTGCCCTGTCCTTTCCGTCCCCTGTCAGCATCGTAAGCATCGCCTCGTTGATGAGGATGTCGAAGCTCTGGTCCGGGAAGGGAAGGCAATAGGCATCCGCCCTCTGCACGGAGAGCCTGTCCTGAAGGCCCGCTCTTCGGATATTCCGCCCTGCCTTCTCCAGTGCCCCCTCATCCAGGTCCACCCCGATCACACGGCAGGGATAATGCCTTCCGATCCGAATCATCGTGGTCCCCATATTGCACGCCACCTCTAAGACTTTCGTATCCTTCCCAAACTCTGCCTTTCCGAGAAGCCAGTTCGTCGCGGCGATCCCTCCCGGTCTCAGCCGACGCTTCCCAAGTCTTGCCAGAAATTCATGCCCTGCTTCTCTCTTCATGCTTGTCTTCTCCTTCTCTCTCATTCCAAGCCTCCGCTTCTTCGGGGATGAGCTCCACCGGCACGATGCTCTTCAGCGCCTTCCCCTTGAAGTGAATTTCATTGACGACGACTCTCACCCGGAACGCCCTCGCGATGTTTTCCGCGCAGAGGACCTCCCGGACCGCTCCGCTGATATAGCTTCCCTCCCGGTCCATCATGAAGGCCTCATCCGCGATGGCCAGGGCATTGGTCGGATAATGGGTGTTCATGACGGCCGCGATTCCCTCCTCGTGAACCAGTCGGTCAATCATGTCCAGCACGAGGAGCTGATTGTGAAAGTCCAGACCGGTCTCCGGCTCATCCAGGATGATAAGCTTCGGATGATTGATCAAAGCCTTCGCGATGAGCACCATTTGCAGCTCTCCGCCGCTCATCTGATTGCAGTCCTTTCCGGAGAGCGATGTAATGTGCAGCTTCTCCATAAGCTCCAAAGCCTGCTCCCGCTCCTTCTGCCCCGGCTGGGCGAAGGGCCCGAGATGGGCGCTCCTCCCCATAATGACCATCTCAAGCCCGGAAAAGGAGAAGGCAAAGGAATGGGACTGCGGGATATAGGAGATATCGGACCAGATCTCCCGGGGCCTAAGCCTCCGGATATCCCTCCCAAGGAGTAAAGACCTCCCGGATTTCCAGGGCAGTATCCCCGTCATGCACTTTAGGAGTGTCGTCTTCCCGACGCCGTTCGGACCGAGTACGGAGAGCATCCTCCCCTCCCTCACATCAAGAGAAATCCCATTCAGGATCTGCCCTCCTTCCGGATAGGAGTAGCAGCCCCCCTCCACCTTCAGAATCATCGAAAGCTCCTCTCCGAGCGCTTCAAAAGCAGGATGAAAAAGGGCGCTCCCAGGATCGCCGTCAGCACGGAGAGCGGGAGCTCAATCACGGTCAAAGTCCGGGACAGGGTGTCGATGAGGATCAGAAAGGAGGCCCCGAGGCTGATGCTCATCGGGATCACCAGTCGATTATTGCTCCCCGTCATCATCCTCGCGCAGTGCGGGATCAAAAGCCCGACCCAGCCCACCTGCCCGCACATGGAGACCGAGGAAGCGGTGATCATGGTGATCGCAAGCACCAGGAGAATCCGCATCCTCTTCAAATGGATGCCGCTCGCCCTCGCTTCATCCTCGCTGAGGGAGAGGATGTTGAACTGCCAGCGGAGCAGGTAGATGAGCGCTGTCCCGATCAGAATCATGGGGCTTCCGATCAGCAGTTTCCGATAGGATGCCCCGGTGAAGCTCCCCATCAGCCAATAGGTGATCTGCGGGAGCTTATCCATCGGGTCTGCCGTATATTTCAGGAGGGAGGAGAGCGCATTGAAGAGGGAGGAAATCATCACACCGGAGAGAACCAGAAAGAGGATCGAGATCCCCCGCTTTCCCGAGGAGAGCCGCAGTGTCACAAAGACGGAGAAGAGGCCAAAGAGCAGCGCCGTCGCCTGAATCCCCGCCATATTAAAGGACAGAATAATCGCAAGGATCGCCCCGACGCAGGTCCCGCTCGTCACACCCAGGATATCCGGTGTGGCAAGCGGATTGGAAAAGAGCGCCTGGCAGGCCGCCCCTGCGCAGCCAAGCCCTCCTCCCACCGCAATCGCCATCAATATCCTCGGGATGCGGAGCTCGAAGATCACGGCGCGCGCCTGCGGATCCGCATCCCTCCCCGTAAGTGTCAGAAAAGCCGTCTCTATGAGCTTCGCCGGGGGCAGGCTCATGCGCCCGAACCCGCAGCAAAATACGGCGATGAGCGGCGGGAGCAGGAGCATGGCGGCGATTGCCCAGGGGCGGAAGGCCCCGTTTCGAAGCAGCAGCTTTCTTTCCATCGCTCAATACTCCAGCATTTCCTCTATCTCCGCCTCATTCAGCTCATAGCCGTAAAAGCGGGAATAGTAATCGCGGATCTTCTTCTTTAAGGGATAGTCCCGGAAGGCCTCCGGATAGGCACAGCAGGCGAGCCAGGCATAGACTAAGGGCGCATCGGGATTTGGAGTAAACCAGCTCCACATTCCGAGTGTCGTATTATAGACTCTTTTGTTCTTCACCGCATCCAGGGAGGAGAAATCCGCACCTTCCACCGTATTGTTCAGGACCTCTTCGCTCCGGATCGGGGAAATCCCCGGCCCGTTCAGGAAGAGAAGCTCCGGATTCCAGCCGTAAATCTGCTCAAAGCTCGTCTGCGCAAAGCCCTGCGTCTCCTCCGCGACATTCCTAAGCCCCAGGTTCTGGAGCCAGAAATCCCCGAACACGCCCTTTCCCGCAACCTGCGGGGAGCCGTTGTTCAGGCGGAAGAGAATCATGGCGCTCGGCCTCTCCCCCTCCGGGATCGTCGCGATCCTCTCTCTCACATCCTTGACGATCTCATCCCCGTATGAGAGGAAGTCGTCCATCTTCCCCTTCTCGCCGAAGACCTCCTCCAAAAGCCGGAGCCAGTCCCGATAGCGGGTCAGAGGGTCGGGAGGGCCCTCCCCGCCCTTCACCGTCGCAAAGCCGACGCAGGGGATCCCCGTCTTGCTGAGAGCCTCGTAATGCTCCTTGTTCCCGGCATTATAGAGGATGATATCTGGCTTAAGCTCCATGATCGCCTCTACATTGAGATCTCCCTGCGCGTAGACGGTATTCGAGACGTCCATGAGCTCCGGGGAGATATCCTTCAGTACGGTCTTTGCAATGGAGTCCTTGAAGCTCCCGGCAAAGCCCACAAGATAAGGGGTCTTCCCCTTAAAATATGCCATATAGGTGGAGAGGATCGGAACCTGATCCACGACGACCCTCCGGATCTCGTTCGGGACCATCACGCGATTTCCCGCGTGATCCAGTATCTCATGGCTTTTGCTGTCGTTTTTCCCCTCCGCCTCGCTCTCTTCCTTTTTTCCTTCTCCCGTCTCTTCCCTCTTCTCTGTCTTCGTCTCCCCGACGGCGGAAGACGATCCCTCTCCGGCCCGGGAAGCACCCCCTCCCGGAGTTGCACAGGCGCAGAGAAGCAGAGCGGAAAGAAGCAGGGACAGCCCTTTCAGAAAAATCCTTTTCATATACCCTCCAGCTGTACTGTGACTCTAAAAGTTAATCACAACTAACTCATGGGCTCAGTTTATCTCATTCAAAGGGATAATTGTGTTGCATTGGCAACACAAAAAACCTTCGGACGGCGCCAGACCTGCTGCTCCGCCCGAAGGCTTTCCTTTTTCCTTATCTCTTATCTATTTTCCTGATCTCTTATCTGTTCTCCTCAGCGGATCGTCTCCAGCACCGCGAGGCTTTTGAAATGCTTTGGGATCGTCTCCAGAAGGAGAGCATCGACGTTTTCCGAAAATTCCCGAAACTGCTCCGGGCTCAGGAGAAAGGTATAGAGCTTTTGCAGCGGGCTGTCCAGGACATGGCGCCAGGCCATTTCGCAGCCCTTTCCCGCATGTCCCGGCGGGAGCTCGGTATACTCCCCGTTCAGAAAGAGCATGCGGAGCTCGAAAATCCTCCGGACGAGCTCATTTGGGATATTTTCCTTCAAAAGGGCACAGAGGGAGAGGTAGAGAAGCGAGACCATCTCCTCCGAAGGAAGGCCCTCCTGCGCACAGTAGTCCGAAAATTCCAGGAAATAGGAGCCGTAGCAGGCATTCGTCAGGTCCAGGGCGATCTCCGTGAAATAGCGGGCGATCGAGGCGGAGCGGAGATTATAGCCGCTTCGTCCTTTGGCAAGCTGAAAGCTTCCGAAGACGAAGGGCCGGCAGGCCGCCATAAGGGGGCTCCCCGGCTTCTTCGCGCCGGAGGCCCAGACTGTGATCTTCCCAAGCTCCTTTGTGAGGAGCGTGAGACATTTGTCATAGTCCCTGGAGGGGCGGGAGGAGAGGACAACCCCGCAAAGCTCCAGAATTTCTCCCTTCGGCAAGGCCTAGAGCGGCTCCTCCCGGTAGCCGTACTCCCGAAGATAAAGGGGATTTTCCCGCCAGTCCTTCCTCACCTTCACGAAAAGCTGAAGGTTCACCCTGCCCTCCAGAAGCTTCTCCATCTGGATGCGGGCTCCGCTGCCGATCCGCTTCAGCATGCTCCCTCCCCTTCCGATGATGATGCCCTTGTGCGCTTCCCTTTCGCATATAATGCTCGCCTTTATGTCCCAAAGGCCGTTCTTCCTCTGCCGCATCTCCTCGATTAAAACCGCGATGCCGTGCGGAACCTCCTGGTCCAGCTTATAGAGCGTCTGCTCCCGGATCAGCTCCGCCGCGATATCCCTAAGAGGCATATCCGTGACCGTATCCTCATCGTAGTAGCGGGGCCCCGGCGGAAGATTGCGAAAGATCGCGCTCTTCAGCTCCTCGATGTTCTTATGCTTATAGGCGGAGATCGGGATCAGCTCCGTCAGCTCCAAAAGATTCCGGTAAGCCTCTGTCAGCTGCGTCAGCTCCTCCTCATTCTTCAGGATATCGATCTTATTCACGACGAGGATTGTCTTCTTTTTACACTCCCGGAGAAGCCCGGCGATATACTCCTCCGCCTCTCCCGGAAGCTCTCCCGGCTCCACGAGCCAGAGGACGAGGTCCACGTCGCCGAGCGCCTTCTCCGCGACATGCTCCATGAACTCGGAGAGGCGGTTCCTCGCCTTATGGATGCCCGGTGTATCGTGAAAGATGATCTGTCCCCTCTCATCATCATAGACCCCCATAATGCGCTTTCTCGTGGTCTGCGGCCGCTTCGAGGTGATCGCGATCTTCTGCCCTATGACGGCATTCATAAGGGTGGACTTTCCGACATTCGGGCGGCCCGCCAGGCCTACAAAGCCCGATCTGATTCCTTCCATCCCGCTCTCCTTTCCTCCTTCCTCAAAGCTTCTCCACACTCTCAAAAAGCTCCCCTGCTCCGGAGACCTTCGCCGCAGACCCGATCGTGCAGGCCGCGCCGGTCGAGAGAATCTCCTCGATATAGGGGGCAAAGCTGCGGATCCTCTCTTCCGTAGTGTCCAGAAGCTCCTCCCTCTCTCTTTGCAGCATCTCGTCTGTGATATGACTCAAAAAGCAGCTGAGATTCCACATCGCTCTCGCATAATTTGTCTTTGGTGCATCCAGCTCCGAGACCGCACCGATGATATATTTCATCATCCCCCTCTCATCGCTTCGGAAGGAGCGGAGATAGTCCGGGAGCTCCGCGTAGACCTGCATCGTACTTCTGATATGCGGATCCCGATAGGAGACAAGATAGCCCTCCCCGGAGAGGGAGAAGCCGGACATGCAGCCATAGGCGTTTCCTCTCTCCCGCAGTCTCTTCCAAAGATACTCAAAGTTAAGGATATTCTTTAAGACGCGGAGCGCACCGGAATAGGGATGCCGTTTCCGATCGAATCTCCCGCACTGCGAGACGAAGTTCACCTGTGCCGTATCGCAGAAGCCCTCTCTCTTTGCTCCCCGCAGAGAAAGCTGGGCGCTCTCCCCGCTCTTCTCCTCCCTCTCTATCCCGGGGCTCAGAATCTTTTCGAGTAAGCTCTGCTCCCGCTCTCTCCTCTCATACTCCGAGAGCCAGTCCGGGAGGAGGCCGAGGAGCTTCTCCAGCTCTCCCTTCTCCGAGGCGGCGGAGAGGAAGAGATTCTTCGTCTCAAAGAGCTTCTCTGCGACGAGGGAGAGCTTCCGCATAACGTTCCCTCCCTTCTCTTCGAAATCCGCGAGACTTCTCTCCAGGAAGCGGTAATATTCGATCCCCGCGCTAAGCTCACGGTAGCGTCCCGCGGCGGAGAAGCCGGAGGAGGCGCGGCGAACCGCATAGCTGTGGCTCGCATTCTCAAGGCTCATCCTCTCCCTGGAGCGGCACTCATTTAAGATCTCCAGCATACGCTTCGGATCCTCCAGCTTCGTCGTGTGCAGGATCTCCTCGAGGAGGGAGAGCGCCTTTTCGATCTGATCGGGCAGTATCCTGCACTCCGCGGCGAAGAAGCCCCGATAGCGGAGGGGATCCTCAAGATCCGGATAGACCTCCATGTCGAAGCCGTAGTCCCCGGTATTCAGATAGAGCTCTGAAGCGAGGTCCCGGAAGTTATGCTTTTCCGTGTCCATATAGGCGAGGGCGCTCTTCAAAAATCCCGCATAGGGGAGCTCCTCCTCCGTGAGACAGGCAGTATTGAAGTTCAGCCTGAGATAGAGGATGCCGCGGCTCGGAAGCTCCGTCAGCAGGATGCTCCTCCCGGAAATTTCCTCCCGATGGAACGAGCTTCGCTCCGCCTCTCTCCCGATGTCCTCCCTCGAGAGAAGCGGCAGGCTTCGAAGCGCCTCCTCCGTATTTTTCTCCTCCTGATAGCGAAGGAGAGCTTCCTCATCCGATCGGATCTTCCTAAGCTCCGCCTCGGAGAGCCCCTCCCGGAAGGCGCGGAGCTTCGCGGAGAGCTCCGCCTCCCTCTTCTCAGAAAGCCCCGCCTCCGGGCGGAGCAGAACGAGACTTGCGTGCTTTTGATTGAGGAAGCTCTCCCGAAGCAGCGACTCAAAATAGCCCTTCTCCACCAGGGCGCGAAGCTCCCCGTAGAGCTTTCCGCAGTCCAGGAAGCGCCAGGGCTCTCCCCCGTAGAGCCAGCTGTCCAGTGCGCTCAGGCTATAGACCAGCCCCTTCGGCGTACGCCCGTAGTCCGCCTCCCGGTAGAGGAACTCATCGTGATTGATCGCGGAGAGCAGCGTCTTTTTGTCGATGCCCTCCTCCGCGAGCTTTCTGAGCGTCCCCCGGATGATCTCCTGAAATCTCCGCTCCTTTTTGGGATCCGTATTCTTTGCGATGACGGAGAAGTAGGGCTGCAGAATCCCGCCGGCGTAGCCTCCGAGGATATCCTCTCCGATTCCGGCGTCCAGGAGAGCCTGCTTGAGCGCTGCGCCCGGTGCGGAGAGAAGCGCATAGTCCAGGATCGAATAGGCCATGGAGCGCTTCGGGTCCAGTGCATCCTTAAGGACCATGCTGTAGGCCAGATAGCTTCTCCCCTCCGGCTTCTCCTCTCTCCCGATCGGATAGCAGTCCTCCTCCCTCCTCTTCCTCGGGAAGGCCTCCTGCACCCGGACCTCCGAGAGGGGATCGATGGCGTCAAAGCCGGAGAGATACTCCCGATCCAAAAAGCGAAGCTTCGCCTCCATGTCGAGATCTCCGTAGAGGATGATGTAGGAATTCGAGGGATGATAGAAGCGCTCGTGGAAGGCGCAGAAATTCTCATAGCTTAAATCCGGAATCGCCTCCGGATCCCCGCCGCTCTCATTCCCGTAGCAGCTCTTCGGAAAGAGAGAGTGCATGATGCGCCGCTCCAGCACAGACTCCGGATTGGAGAAGGCGCCCCGCATCTCATTGTAGACGACGCCGCTGTATCGAAGCTCCGCACCCTCATTTACAGTCTCATAATGCCAGCCCTCCTGCAGGAAGGTAAAGCGGTTCTTCCGGCAGTTCGGGTGAAAGACCGCATCCAGGTAGACGTCCATGAGATTGTCGAAATCCTTGTCGTTTGTGGAGGCGACCGGGTAGACCGTCTTGTCCGGATAGGTCATCGCGTTCAGATAGGTATTCAGAGAGCCCTTCACGAGCTCGATAAAGGGATCCTTCAGCGGGAATTTCTCCGAGCCGCAGAGCACGGAATGCTCCGTAATATGCGAAACCCCGGTCGAATCCTCCGCCGGAGTCCGGAAGCTGATGGAAAAAACCTTGTTTTTGTCCTGATTTTGAAGTGTCAGCACCCTCGCGCCGGACTTCTTATGGCGATATACGACCGCCTCCGTGTCCAGCTCCGAAATCCTCTTTCTCTCAAGCCTCTGATATTCTTTCACTCTTCTGTATTCCTTTCTGTCTTCGGCATAGAGCGCCCGTTTATGATCCCGGCCCGCATATTTCCGTCCGGATATTTCAGATCCGGTATTTGATCCGGTATATTGGATCAATTGTTCCGGATCAGATATTCCCGATCAGGCGGTCCTTGAAGAACTCCGCAACCTCCCTCACGAGAGTATGCGGAATCAGGAGCTCCTCGGTCTGTGCGGGTATGAGCTCAAGACTGCTGAGCCCGTAGCGCTTCGCAAAGCTTTCCGCCCGCAGAAACTGGCTCCTTGAGCATATGATCCCGACGCGAAGCGCTGACTGCGCTCTCGAAGGCGCTTCCTCCCTGCCCTCACTCTGCGCGGGGGAGAGCTCCGCCGCTTCTTCACTCTCCTTTTTCCTCTCCCTGTCCTCCTGTTCCGCGAGGATGCTCTCCGCCTGCTCCGAGGGAGAGACCGTTTCTTCCCCGCTCTCCCCCTTTTCGTCTCCGCTCTCCGACTCCCTTCCCTCCGGATTCACCTCGATCAGCTCCTCCGTATCACTGCCCGCGTCCGGGGAAAAATAGAGCCCGCCGTCCGGCTGCGTCTCCACGGAGTCCGGTTTCGAGAGATCCATCCGGCTCCCATCCTCAAAGAGGATGTATTGCTGCTTCTGCTCCGCGCGCTCCGACTCGTTGGACAGAATGGTCTGCACAGAGTAGCCGATCTTCTCCTGGAGAGAGGAGGAGTAGAACTCCATCAAAAGCTTCGAGGCCGGAACCCCGCGCTTTATCATATAATAATACATCACGCTCGCCTGCGTGCTCGTCCCGAACTTTCCCCGCCCTCCGGAGAGGATGAAGACCGTCCCGGGTGAGCTCCCCGCATAGTCTGCCGCCTTCTCCAGTCGGTCCTTCAGCGTGTCCGAGGCCTTATTGTGGCTAAGGTAGGTCCCCATGACGATCACATAGTCCAGTCCCGCCTCCGGCTTCTTCCTGGGCAGAAGGAGCAAAAGGGAGAGAAGGAGAAAGGAGACGAAGGAAAGCGCATAGCTCGTCATGAAAAAGACGAAAACTCTCTTTCCCCTCTCCCTGTTCTTCTCCCTCTGCCGCTTTTCCCAGCGCCAGAAAAGCGCCGTCAGAAGATTGAGAAGCGAGAAGAATGGCCAAAACCAGAGAAAGCCGATCATCCCGCAATGAAGCAGCAAAATGACAAAGTAGGAAAAAGAGGATATGGCAAGCATAAAAAACAGTAATTCCATAGTCTCCTATCCATCCCTTCGGAGGATGTCCCCCTCCTCCGGACAAGCTGTGAGTCGGAGCATGAGCTCCTGCCCCGCGTGCGGGCAGGAGTCCTGCGCGATCCCGCTCTCCTTGTCCCGGATCTCGAGTACGACTGCCGGGATATCTCTCCCGTCCGGCTTCATGATCCGAATCTCCTCTCCCACGGAAAATTTATTTTTCTGTCGAAGGGCGAAAAAACCTCCCGTCCCCGGCTCCCGCGCTCTTCCGAGATAGACGGAGGGCCTCTCATAGCTCTCCCTTTGGCCCTTGGCCCCGGGCTTCGGGGGGCCGAAGTAGAAGCCCGTCGAATATTCCCGGTGCGTGCATCTCTCAAGCTCGTCCCGGTAGCCGGGCAGCTTCCTCCGGTATTTCTCCGGGTCCTCGTAAAAATCGTCGATCGCCCTCCGGTAAGCCCTCCCGACGGTTGCGGTATAGAGCTCTGTCTTCATCCTCCCCTCGACCTTCAGAGAGTCGATGCCGGCTGAGAGGAGCTCCGGGATATGCCCGATCATGGAGAGGTCCTGAGAGCTTAGGATATAGGTCCCCCTCTCGTTCTCATAGACCGGAAAATATTCCCCCGGGCGCTTCTCCTCGACGAGACAGTAATTCCAGCGGCAGGGATGCGTGCATTCCCCATGGTTTGCGTCCCTCCCCGTCATGAAATCGGAGAGGAGGCATCTTCCGGAATAGGACATGCACATCGCCCCGTGCACAAAGGCCTCGATCTCAAGCGATGCGGGGATCCTCCTCCGGATCTCCGAGAGCTCCGAAAGAGAAAGCTCTCTTGCGGCCACGACTCTCTTTGCTCCGAGCCTGTGCCAAAAGAGAAAGCTCTCGTAGTTGGTGCAGTTCGCCTGGGTCGAGATGTGAAGCTCCATCTCCGGCATCTCCTCCCTTGCGAGAAGGAAGATCCCGGGATCTGCGATCAGCACCGCATCGACCCCGCTCCCCCGAAGCTCCCGGAAATACTCCCTGACACCGGAAAGATCCCCGTTTCTTGCGAGGATGTTCGCTGTCACATAGACTCTCGCCCCCCTCTCATGCGCATAGCGCACGCCGGAGAGGATCTCATCCATGCTGAAATTTCTCGCCTTTGCGCGAAGGCCGTAGGCCTCCCCTCCGAGGTAGACCGCATCCGCCCCGTAGCGAAGCGCTGTCTTCAGCCCCTCCGGCGATCCCGCCGGAAGAAGGAGCTCTGTCCGTCTCACTCTCTTCCCTTCCCTCTTTCTCTGTCTCTTCCCCGCTGCAAATACAGCTGTCCTTCTGCTTCCCGCATCCCTTCTCCGGGAGCTCTTCCCCCTCCGTCCTCTCCTTCCCTTTTTCCCAGCGAAGGGGAGACGCCCGCTCTGATCGGAGGGGAGGCGGGCTCCGCGGCCTCCGGGCAGCGCAAGCTGACCGAAAGTCCGTCTCCGACCGGGAGGACAGCCGTCCGAAGCTTCCTGCTGTGCGTGATCGAGAAAAGATAGTCTCTCATGCGCCTGTGTATGGTCCGGTCCCTCCTCGGGATCTCAAAGCGGCTCTTCGCGATCTCCCCGTCCAAAAGGACATTGTCACTTAAGAGGATGCCTCCCTCTGTGAGAAGGCGGAGAAGCGTCGGGAGCCAGACCGGGTACTGGGCCTTCGCCGCATCCAAAAAAATAAACGGAAATTTCTCCCCTCTTTCGGAAAGAGAGGAGAGGAGCTCCCCCGCGTCCCCCTCGAAGAGATCGATCCTGTCCGAAAAAGGGCTCCCCGCGATATTGGCCCTCGCCTCCTCCGCCCTTCTCGGGCAGCTCTCCACCGTGAGAATCCGCCCTCCCTCCGGTAGGAAGCCCGCCATGAAAAGAGCGGAGTAGCCTACCGCCGCGCCGAGCTCCAGCACCCTCTTCGGCCTTTTCAAAAGCAGAAAAAGCCGAAGAAGCGCCGCCGTCTCATCCCGTATGATCGGGACTGCCCCTGCCAGCGCTTCCCCCCGTATCTTCTCAAGGAAAGGCTCCTCCTCCCCCATCAGAGAACGAATGAAATCGAGAACATGCTCCTCTGTGATAATCCTATTTGCCTCCTCATTCTTTCCCCGCCGCTTTTTCCAAAGTCCGCTGCCCGGATCAAAGCCTTCTCCCTCCGGCTGCCATATAGATCATAAAGACACCGCTTCGCTCCATAACAGCGCTTGCATGGGGGACAGAAGACCTCCCGTTCCCGGGGATGAAAGCGGGGCGGGAAAATACTGCGCCCTTTCGGATCGATGCAGGAAGTCCGGCCGCTATCCTGCCCCGCGGCTGCTCTCTCCCTCTACCGGGGAGTCCCCGATCGTCACATCGGCCTCGTCTCCGGCAGCTTCCTGCGAGTCCTGGGAGTCCTGCGAAGCTCCCTCGGATTCCGCATCGTTTGTCAGAAGCTTCCGCTCCCGAAGCTCCGTGAGCTTCCGCCCCTCCTCCTTCAGATAATCGATGAGCTCCTTTATGGACATCGAGCGGTTCAGGGTATAGCTCCCCGGCACAAACTCCGCCTTATAGAGCCTCGACTGAAAGAGAAAGGCATCCTGATTATCGATGAGTCCCGCCTTTTCAAGCTTCTCCGCGATCGCGCGGCGGCTCTCCCCCTTCAGGATCTCAATGCTTGCCTCCGTCCCCGGCGGCTCCTCCATGGCGTGCTGATAGAGAAGGCCGTGCCCGTAGCGATAGGCCATGAGCGCGCCGATCTGCAAAAAGTAGATGACGAGCATAAAGAGGATGACCCGCCAGGCCGCTCCGATGATGGCTGAGGATACCGTTCTGACCGCTTTCCGTCTTCCCATCACAAGTCCCTAGACCTCCATAATCACCGGGAGTATGACCGGATTTCTCTTGATTCTCTTCCAGAGAAAATCCGCGAGACTGTCCTTTATGATATTCTTGATCTTCCCCCAGTCGTTCACGTGCCTCACGAGACAGTCATCCACGGCATCCTGCACCTGCACCCTGGCTTCCTCCATGAGATCCTCGGACTCCCTCACATAGACAAAGCCGCGGGAAATCAGGTCCGGACCGGCGAGAAGGTGCCCGGAATACTTCTCCAGCGTCAGCACGACGACGATAATCCCGTTCTGCGCGAGGTTCTGGCGGTCCCGGATCACGATGTTTCCCACATCTCCTACCCCGAGGCCGTCGACAAAGATCCCGCCCGCCTGGACATGATCCCTGATCTCTGCCTTCATCTCACCGGACTCGGCGGAAAACTGCAGTACATCGCCGTTCTCCAGGATGAGGCAGTTCTCCCTCTCGACACCGACCGCGGCGGCGAGCTCTGCGGCCGCCCTCCTGTGATGATACTCCCCGTGGACCGGGATCGCATACCTCGGCTTTACCAGGGAGTAGAGGAGCTTCAGATCCTCCGAGCAGGCGTGGCCGGAGACATGCGTGTCCTGCATGATCACCTGAGCATGCTGCTTCGTGAGCTCATTCACGACCTTGTCGACCGCGAGCTCATTCCCGGGGATCGGATGGGAGGACATGACAATCACATCGTTCGGTGTGATATGCACCTTCCTGTGCATCCCGCTCGCCATCCGGGACAGAGCCGCCATGGACTCCCCCTGAGAGCCCGTCGTGATGAGCACCGTCTTCTCATCCGGATAGTCCTTCAGATTCTCGATGTCAATGAGGGTCCCCTCCGGGATATTGATGTAGTGGAGCTCCGAAGCCACACTGATGACATTGACCATGGACCTCCCCTCGACGACGACCTTCCGCCCGTACTTCGCCGCGGTATTGATGATCTGCTGCACCCTGTCCACATTGGAGGCGAAGGTCGCGACCAGGATGCGGTTGTTCTTATGCTCCGCAAAAATCAGGTCGAAGGTTCTTCCGACCGTCCTCTCCGACATCGTGGAGCCGGGCTTTTCCGCATTCGTCGAATCCGAAAACATCGCGAGAACGCCGTTCTTTCCGAGCTCCGCAAAGCGCTGAAGATCGATCTGATCCCCGAAGACCGGCGTGTAATCGACCTTGAAGTCCCCCGTGTGGACCAAAACTCCGGCGGGCGTATAGATCGCGAGCGCCGCCGCATCCTGGATGGAATGGTTCGTCTTCACAAACTCCACCTTCAGGTCGCCGAAGTTCACGGTCTGCCCGAACTTCATGGTCTTCGTCTTCACGAGCTGATCCATCCCTCTCTCCACGAGCTTTCTCTCGATCAGAGCGAGGGTCAGCTTCGTCGCATAGACCGGGACATTGATCTGCTGCAGGACATAGGGGAGCGCGCCGATATGATCCTCATGTCCGTGCGTAATGACGAAGCCCTTGATCTTCTCCATCTTGCTCTTAAGATAACTGATATCCGGGATGACCAGGTCGATCCCCAGCATATCGTCGGAGGGAAAGGAGAGACCGCAGTCCACGATGATCAGGCTCTCCTCCGTCTCAATGGCCGTGATATTCATGCCGATCTGATCCAGGCCCCCGAGGGGAATCACTCTCACAGAGCCTCCTGCCCCTGCCCTTGCCCCCTTCGTCTGCTGCTCCGTCTGCCTTCTGCCGCCGTGCTCTGCCGATCTCGTTCTATCCGCACGGCCTCCCGTTCTTCCCATGCTCTCTGAATGCAGAAGCTGCACTGTTCTTCCTCTTCTTGTCTCCGTCGTCTTCAATTCTTTCGTTTTTTCCGTCACTTCTCTCATTGCCTCTCTTATACATCGTATTATGTATACTTATCCTTTATCATTGTGCCTGTCTTTGGCACGGATCTTAACGGTACATTCTCTGCCGCTTTTCCCGCCCGGCAAAGAACGCTCTCGCTCCGACTGCCGCGGCCAAGGCGCGGCGGCCATGACTGAGTCTCCATCCTGTGAGCGCCCCCTGTCTCTGAGCATGCTCCGCCAGAAGGCTCAGCCTTCCTCCGTCTCGAAGCGGATTCCCTCGTCCTCCAGGAGCTTCGAAAAGAGCTCCATGACGGCTTCCGCCTCCTCATCCTCCGCAAAGACGTAGCTCGCCTCCTCGGCATCCTCCGGAGAGATGTCCTTCATAATATAGCAGGATCCGTCCTCTTCTCCCTCGGTATCCGCCGCCAAAATATAATGCCGTCCCTGCAGCACTGTCTCCTCCAGAACCTCAAGCTCCAGCTCCCCGTCCTCAGAGCGCAGTCTGATTCTCCCGTTCTCCATCCGTCCTCTCCGTCTCCCCGTAAAATCCGCTTGCTGTCTCCGCCGGAAGGAAGCCCTTCTCATCCCCCGCCTCTCCTTCCGGCTCTTCCATGTCTCCAGAATAAGCTGCGCGGCGACCTGATCGATCATCCGCTTCTGCTCTTCCCTGGGGACCCCGCTCTCATCCAGAATCTCCCGGGCGGCGATCGTCGTCAGGCGTTCATCCACCCACTCAATCGGCACCAAAACCCGCTTCGCCAAAAGCGCGGCAAATTCCCGGGCCTTCTCTGCCCTTTCCCCCTCCGTCTCATCCATATTCAAGGGAAGCCCGATGACGATACGCTCCACGGAGAGCTCCGAAACGAGCGCCGCAATCTCCTGCAGACTCCGGCGGAGCTTTCCCTCCCGTTCCCTGAAAATCGTCCGAAGCGGCTGCGCAATCAGACCACTCGGGTCCGTGACCGCGACTCCGATCGTTTTCGCCCCATAGTCCAGCCCCATAATCCGCATAAATCACCAAAATTCAAAGTCCGCGGAGACAAAGCCCGCAAGGAAAAGGCGGAAGCTGTCCCCTTCATCTGCAAAGGGAGTCCACCGGCAGGACACCGGACGAACTCCCTCTCTCCCCGGGGACATCCCGCGGCCCCTCATCATCCCCTCGGCCGCCGCTTCTATCCGCTTCTATTTCTATCCGCTTCAATCAACTGAGCCGCGACTCCACATAGGCGGACATCAGCTCCTCCAGAATCTCATCCCTCTCCACCTTCATAATGAGGCTCCTCGCCCCCTTATGGCTCGTGATATAGGTCGGATCTCCCGACATGATATACCCGACAATCTGATTGATCGGGTTATATCCCTTCTCTGTGAGGGCCTCATAGACTCTCCGGAGAACCTCAGTCACATCCAGACTGTTGTCCTGCATGGGCCTGATAATCTGTGTGCTGCTAAAATCTTTATTCATGCCGTCACGTCCTTTTTACGCCTCTTTTTATTCTATCTCATTTGAACGGCCTTCGCAAGAACATATCTGCCACATAATTTTTCGCCGAGCGCCGAAATTATTTCGCCAACTTTACCCGGCTCCCCCTCTGCTTCCCCACAGGGAATCAGGAACCTGACGTATTCCCTGTTGAAGCCGGCGAGATATCCTCTCCCCTCCCATTCTATCCTCTCCTCAAGGAGGACGCTCTCCCGCCTCCCGAGGAAGCGCCTCCGAAATTCCGCCGAGCGCTCCCGGTCAAGAGCGATAAGACGCGCCGAGCGCTCCGCCTTCACCTTCTCCGGGACCTGTCCCTTCATCCGCTCCGCTGCGGTTCCCCTCCTCCTCGAATATTTAAAGACATGAAGCTCATAGAAGCCGATCTCTGAAATAAAGCGAAGGCTCTCCGAAAAGTCCTCCTCCGTCTCCCCGGGAAAGCCGACAATCACATCCGTGGTGAGAGCCGCATCCGGAAAGCTCTCCCGGATGATCTTTGCGCTCTCCCGGAAGGCCGCGCTGTCGTAATGGCGGTTCATCGCCCGGAGCGTCCGGTCCGAGCCGCTCTGCAAAGAGAGGTGAAAATGGGGGCAAAATTCCGGGATCCCGGAGAGAGCACGCACGAAGTCCCTGCTGATGATCCTGGGCTCCAGACTCCCGAGCCGAACTCTCTCTATCCCGCTCACAGAGGCCACCTCCCGTATGAGAGAAAGAAGGCTCTCCGAGGGAAGGGCGGCGTTAAAGGCTCTCTCCCGTCTCTCTCTGTCCCCGCAGCTCTCCATCCCATAGGAGGAGAGGTGGATCCCCGTCAGAACGATCTCGCGGTAGCCTCCCTCGGAGAGCGCCCGGACCTCCCGCAGAATATCCGGAAGAGCCCTGCTCCGGATCTCTCCCCGGAGATAGGGTATGATGCAATAGCTGCAAAACTGCCCGCAGCCGTCCTGAACCTTCAGAAACGCCCTCGCTCTCTCCGTCCTCCCCCCGGCGGAAAACTCCTCATAGCCATGGACAGAGCGGAGATCGAAGCAGACCGGGGTCCGATCTCCCCGGAGGTAGTCCGAAAGGAGCTCCGCGATCCTCCCCTTCCCCGCATTCCCGATGAGAAGGTCTACGCTCCCGTCGGAAAGGAGCTCCTCCTTCCGCGCCTGCACATAGCAGCCGGTCCCCACCACGATCGCATCCGGATTCTTCGCCCGTGCCCTGTGAAGCATCTGCCGGGACTTTTTGTCCGCGATATTGGTGACGGAGCAGGTATTGATGAGATAGATATCCGCCCTCTCCTCCCAGGGGACGATGCGGGCCCCCGCATTCTCAAGTTCCCGGAGCATCGCCTCCGCCTCGTAGGCGTTCACCTTGCATCCCAGATTGTGCACCGCCACAGAAAGTCCCCTGATCTCCATCGTTTTTCCCGCTCTCTCCCCCCGCTCTCTCACGTCACTTTCTCCCCGCCATACGGCAATGCAGTATGGACGTTTCCCTCCGGATATGCTACATTACTTACGAAATATCGTCAATGGGCGGTCAAGCTGCAGCGGGCAAAAGAGTCCTGCCGGGCCGTCCGGACAAAAGGAGGGAACATGAAAACCGTTCGCATCTCATTGAATTCCATCGATAAAGTAAAGTCCTTCGTCAACGATCTCGTCCGCTTCACGGACGTGGACTTCGACCTCGTATCCGGCCGCTATGTCATTGACGCAAAGTCCATCATGGGGATCTTTTCCCTGGACCTCTCGAAGCCGATCGACTTGAACATCCACGCCGACGCAAACCGCATGGACGAGATCCTCTCCGTCTTAAAGCCCTACATCATCGGCGCGTAACGGAGGCCTATGCTTTATCACAGCTTTTTGATCAAATACTCGGAGATCGGAACCAAGGGGAAGAACCGCTATGTCTTTGAGGACGCGCTGGTACACGATATCCGGAGGAAACTGAAGAGGGCGGAGGGCTCCTTCCGCGTCACGAGAGAGCGCGGCAGAATCTATGTGAGCTCAAAATCCGAGGACTATGACCCGGAGAGCCTCATCGAAGCGCTTCGCCATGTCTTCGGCATCATCGGCATCTGCCCCATGGTCCAGTTTGAAAACGACGGGAATATCGAGAGCCTGAAGCGGGAGGTCCTCTCCTACTGGGGAGAGCTCTACCGCGGAAAGAAAAAAAGCTTCAAGGTCTATACGAGAAGAGCCGACAAGAGCTTTCCGCTCAGCTCCCCGGAGATCGACGCGGAGCTCGGGCACGAAATCCTCGACGCCTTCCCGGAGAGCTCCGTCGACGTCCATAATCCCGAGGTCCGCCTCCACGTGGAGATCCGCCAGTTCATCAATCTCTACTCCGAGATCATCCCGGGTCCCGGAGGCATGCCCCTTGGCACAAACGGAAAGGCGATGCTGCTCCTCTCCGGGGGGATCGACTCCCCGGCCGCAGGCTATATGATCGCAAAAAGAGGCGCGCTCATCGAGGCCTGCTATTTTCATGCGCCTCCCTATACCTCGGAGCGGGCAAAGCAGAAGGTCGTAGACCTCGCGGAAAAGCTCTCCCGCTACGCGGGTCCCGTCGCACTCCACGTCGTGAACTTCACGGAGATCCAGCTTGCGATCTACGAGAAATGTCCCCACGACGAGCTGACCATCCTGATGAGACGCTATATGATGCGGATCGCGGAGAGAATCGCGGAAAAGCGGGACTGCATCGGGCTCATCACAGGCGAATCCATCGGCCAGGTCGCAAGCCAGACCATGCAGAGCCTCGTATGCACCAATGAGGTCTGCCGCCTTCCGGTCTACCGCCCCCTGATCGCCTTCGATAAGCAGGAGATCGTCGATATCGCGGAGAGGATCGGGACCTACGAGACCTCGATCGAGCCCTACGAGGACTGCTGCACCATCTTTGTCGCGCGTCACCCGGTCACAAAGCCCGTACCGGAAAAGATACGAAGCTCCGAGGAGAGGCTCCTCCCGGAGATCGAAGCCATGACGGATAAGGCCGTCGAAGAGGCGGAGCTCATACTCTGCCGCTAGAAGCCGTGTTGCTTTTTCTGCCGTTTGTCCTCCCGGTACAGAACGCTCTCGCTCCGGCTGCCGCGACCCGCGGCGAGTAAGCGCAGAAGTCTGCCATCAGGCAGACTCGGAGCGTACCTGACCACTTCTCGAAGAGAACTGTCTCCCGAAGGGAGATCGGCTGATGCCTCCCGGGCGAAGCCGAGTCGCTGAGCTGCGGATGCGGCGAAGCAAGAGCGCAGAAGTCTGCCATCAGGCAGACTCGGAGCGTACCTGACCACTTCTCGAAGAGAACTGTCTTCCGAAAGGAGATCGGCTGATGCCTCCCGGGCGAAGCCGAGTCGCTGAGCTGCGGATGCGACGAAGCAAGAGCGCAGAAGTCTGCCATCAGGCAGACTCGGAGCGTACCTGACCACTTCTCGAAGAGAACTGTCTCCCGAAGGGAGATCGGTTGATGCCTCCCGGGCGAAGCGCCGAGGCGGCATGGGCCACGGTCTCACAATCCGGATACTGCATGCGGCTCAAATGCCGGATTGCAGGCTGCCGTCGGCATCAGCGGCGGACTCCGCCTCTTTCCGGCGCTATCGCTCCTTCCAGTAGCGGAGAAGCTCCTCTGCCTTCCCTCTCTTATTCCGATAATCCTCCTCCGATAAGAGGTAGTAATGATAGGAGGCGCCGCGGATCACGGTATCCTTTACAAAGCGAAATCCCATCCGTTTTGTAAGGCTGTTCATAATCCGGTTGTCCGCGCGGTCCTCGTTGATCACGCTTTGGACCTTAAGCCGGTCGAAGGCAAAGTCCAGGCTCAGAAGCTCCGCCTCTACCGCATAGGGCGCTTCTCCGGATCGGGTCTCGTCGATCATAAAGCTCCCCTGCGTGAGAGAGGAGCCGTCGGGCGCGATGTCATAGAGCCGGATCGTCCCGATGAAATCCCCCTCCTTTCGAAAAAGGCACCAGTAGATATCGTCCTCCCGGAGAAGATAGCTCTCCCCCCAGGCAAGCTGAGACTCCGGTGTGATCTCCTCATTCTGTGCGAGAAAGTGTCGATTTCTCTCCCGGTTTCTAAGCCGCACGATCTCCAAAGAAAGGTCCGCCCGGTAGGGCACAAGATCGAGGAAGAGCCCCTCGATCTTTTTTTCTCGGTATTCTCTTATGATATCTCCGATCCTGCGCTCTCTGTTCTCTGCCATTTCCTCTCCTTCCGAAACGAAATCTCCCGCTTTTTTCCTCTCCGGCACCACTTCAGATTGAGCTCCCCTCGGGATAAAGGATTTCTCTTCCTCTCTCTGAGGTCTCTAGCCCCGGAGCAGAAGGTTCTGCCCGTTCACCCTGTCACTCGCCGGGGAGAGCAGATATTCCATCGCGGGCGTCACCTCGGAGGGCTTCAGCATGTGCTCGCGGACGCCGCTGATTTCGAGAAGTCTCTCGTCGATTTTACGAAGGAACTTCGTATCCATCACACTCGGGGAGACGGCATTGAAATTGATCCGCTTTCCCTCGTAGTCCGAGGCCAGAGAACGCATGAGACCGAGGAGAGCATACTTCCCGACCGTATACTTTACGGTGTATTTTGCGGGGAGACCGACCGTATTCTCAGAAAGCATGAAGAGCACCTTCCCGTTTCTCTCTCCCTTTGTCATCTTAGGGAGGAAGGCCGCGAGGATCTGCATGATGGAGTGGAGCTGAAGCTCCATATCGTGAAGGACGCTCTCCCAGCGGATATCCTTCAGCTTTTGAAATTCATAGAGATCCGCCGGAAGGTGGACGATGTGAGTCGGCGAGGAGCAGATTTCCCTCACCTCCCCGATCAGCCCTTCCACCTCCTCCGAAAGGGAGAGATCCGCCTGTAAAGCTCGGAGCTGATTCCCGTTCTTCATTTCGATTTCCCGGAGGACATCCGGATGGCTCCGGTAATGCGAGAGAAAGAGAGCCTCCCTCTCCTTTTCGTTCAGAGAGCGGATCAGAGCGCTCCCGATCTCAGAAGACGCCCCCAGGATCAGATAGATATTATTCATAAAAGCCCACCGTAATTGCCGCCTTCGAAACCCTCTCGCCTCTTTGGTTTCGGATGACAGCGGAAATTCTGACTCTCCGAAAGAGCTCGTCCTTCTCCCGGACGGTCCCTGTGATCAGAAGCTGATCCCCGATATAGACCGGTTTATGAAAGGAGGTATCGAGCTCCTGAAGGATGCACTTCTCCCCGGGGAGATAGACCCCGACCAGCGTGGAATAGAAGGAGGCCGTCAGCATCCCGTAGACCAGTCTCCCGGAGAAGCCCTTGCTCTTGGCGATTCCCCCTTCCATATGCATGGGATTATTGTCCCCGCTGATCCGGTAGAAAAGCTCCATCATCTCTTCCGTGACGGTCCTTTGGAAGCTCTCCTTCATCCCGGGCTCGAGGCTCTCGTAGCTGTAGTGCTTCATCCCTTCTTTCTCTCGATCAGGGCGGCGAACTCCCCGACATTCTTTGCGGAGCGGATCTCATCCGTTGTGAAGCGGACACCGAAGCGCTTCTCGATCTCCGCGATCAGCTGCATATGGCTCAGAGAATCCCAGTCCTCGATATCCGCCGCCGTGGTCTCCTCTCCTATCGTAAGCTCCTCATCGTCAAATACATCCCGGAAAATATCCTGGAGCAGCTCCATCGTCTTCATCGCATCATTCCTCCTCTATGTAATAAGTCCCTGCGGGGATCTCTCCGCCCGGAAGCTCCAGGCGGTAGCGCCTCCCTCCTTCTCCATCCTCGCCCTCCAAAGAGAAGCCGAGCTCCGGCAGAAGCCCCTCCACCATTCGGTTTTTCTTCGTGGGAAGATACTCCGCTCTCAGCTCCGAAATTCCCTGCTCTTTGAGAAGCGAGAGGATCTTTTGAAAGGTATAGTTTTCCACTCCCTTTTTCAGAACGCGGCAGCTCATCACCCAGCTGTCGATAAAGCAGCTCTTCCCCTCAGATCGAAGGATGATGCAGGCGATGATGCCATAGTCACTGAAGCGGTCTCGGAGAGAGACCGTGTAGAGCCCGAAGGCGGGATCCTCCATCATCTCCCCGATCTGCGCCTCGGAGTAGCGCCTCGTCCTCAGATTAAACTGATTCGACTTATTGATGAGCTGGGAAAAGCGCTCTCTGGAATTCTCCGAAAGCGGTAGGAAGGAGGCCTTCATGGCGAGCTCCCTGAGATATTCCCCGTAGTCATCCAGGCTTTGCAGAAGCTCCTCCCGCTTCCGGTTGTCCGCATAGGATTTGGAGCGGCTGATGTCCTCCTTCGTGAGCTGCAGCCAGTCAAAGGCGTGGAAGCGGTCCAGAGCCCGGACATAGAGAGCCGGATCCTCCGGGACATCGACCACCGCGACCTCCGGCAGGAACTTTTCCACGATCGCCCGCTCGGTTGGATTATCGTCGAAGAAGACCAGAGAATCCAGACCGATATTGAGCTTTTCCGAGATCAGGCGGAGATTGGACGCCTTATCATTCCAGTTTGCGACAAAGCAGGAGATGTCATCATAGCAAAGGACCATATGCTGGTTCTTCTCGAAGGCCTCTCTCGCAAGATCCTCCTCATTCTTACTGCATACCGCGAGGATCACGCCCCGCTTCTTCAGTAAAAGGATGTATCGCTGAAAGGCGAGAAATGCCTCCCCCACCGCGTCATTGGGATCGAGATTGATCCCCTCATAGCCGAGATCTCCGACCGTCCCGCCCCAGAGCGTATTGTCGAGATCCAGTACCAGGCACTTTCTGACCTTCCCCGAGAGGGCGCGGAGCTGACGTCGGATGAGATCGCAGAAATCCCCGATGTACTGCAGAGAAAAGCCGGACTTATTCAGAAAATACGCCGTCTCATCGAACCAGTTTTTCTTTCCGACATAGGAGGCGAGCGCATCCACGGCGAGGATCGTCACATAGCCCGAACGGGATGCTCCAAGTAAGGCGTTGACCCTCCGAAGATAAGCGGTCCTGGAAAAGCCGCAGTTTGCCTCAAGATTTCCAAGCTGCTCCGAAAAGGGCAGCACCAGATCGGAGAGAAGGATCTGCGCTGCGGGAAGCTTCTCGTGGATCCTCTCGCAGAGCCCGAGAAAATAGCCCGCACTCTCCCTTGCCATCCTCTCCGTCTCCTCCTCGGAGGAGAAAAGCTCCGGATATGCCGGAATATCCCGAAGCTCCGGAAGCAAAACGACATAATCCGGAGCAAAGCGGTAGAAGGGGGAATCCGAATCCAGAACATCCATCCG
Source organism: Oribacterium sp. oral taxon 078 str. F0262 (assembly GCF_000160135.1). Taxonomy (GTDB): domain Bacteria; phylum Bacillota; class Clostridia; order Lachnospirales; family Lachnospiraceae; genus Oribacterium. The sequence continues at coordinate 585,179 of NZ_GG729933.1, read as the reverse complement.
GATCCCATCGTACTCCCCCTCGTAGATCCTCGGATTCTGCCCATCCGAAAGGAGAAGCGCGCGGAGCACGGACACAATCAGCTGGATACTGTTCGTCCCGAGCACTGCGATCCGGGGAACATCTCCCTCCCCCTGCTTCTCCGCCCTTCTCGCAGCCTTAAGCATCGAAGAAAAATCGCTGACATCCCTTGTCAGCTCCTTCCATTTTGCAAGATCCTCTGCCAAGATATCCCTCCCCGCGGAAATAAAGCCGACACGGATCGACCCGAAAGCTCCTTCCCATACGCTCAAAACGTTATTATCATATCATAAGAAGAGGCACAGGAAAACACCAATTTCCTGTGCCTCTTCTTAACACCGCATCTTCTAGCATGAATGCCTTGTAAGCAATCTAAAAATACGACTCTTCCTTAATACTTTTCAAGGAACTCATTTACGCTGATAATCTTTGGATCCCTCACAGTCGACTCGAGAAAGTCCTTATCCCCCGTAAGAAAAAGGTCAACATTCTCATTCAACGCAGCCCTCAAGATCGGCCTATCCTTCACATCTCGAATCAAACATTCTTCTGCGAACTCTCCTTCCGGCGTTTTGATAAACTCTATCGACTGGAGAATGGTATAAAGGAATGCTTCCAGCTCGACAGCCTTATCCGGAAACTTCTCTTGAAATTTACGATGAAGTTCATCGATTACATAATCACATATCTCTGCCTCAAAGGGAGGCCTAAGTGATTTCATAAGGGCAGCAGCAGATCGCCCATTTGGGAAAAGAGCCGCCGAGATAAAGATGTTGGTATCAATCATAACCTTCATCTATTCGTTTTCCCCTCTTCTGGATCTCATAATCCAGTCGGCGACCTCATCCTCCGACTTAAATCCAAGTTTTTCCGCTCTTCCCTTCATCTGTTCCTGAAATCTCTTTAGAGCATAAACCGCTGAGTTCATGATCCTTATTTCCGAGCCCTCCACAACAAAAGTGATCCGGTCTCCGATTTCAACGCCTAAAGCTTTGCGCACATTTTTCGGAATCGTTACTTGTCCTTTCGACATAAGCTTTGCATCATTTGCAAATACTGTTCCTTCCATGACATTTACCTCCACAGACGGGAAAGCAGGGTATCCCTAGCTATAATTTTACATAGAATTTCTATATATGACAAGAAGATATGATTTGATTCCGATTGATTCCGGTTATCCCATTTCTACAGGGTATACAAACTGCTGTCATCCATTTCTTATCACAGGATGTTTATCAAGTCGTGGTCATACTTTCTCCAGTGCGTCATTTTTAGAGAGCAGATAAACACAGTACTGATTCACGCTGACTCCTTCTTCTTTGAAATGCTCCGCCAAGCTCCTGTGAAGGCTCTTTGGGATACGGAGTTTAAACTGCCCCGAATACCCTTCCGTATTTACCGGCTCCGCAATAGCAATACCATCCTCTATAGCCGCAGCAATCCATTTTTTCTTCGCATCCTCGGCATTTTCCGCAACGCTCTCTATGGAATCTCCAACCGTAATACATCCAGGAAGGTCGGGATACCGCGCTATATATCCTCCTTCCTCCGGATCCGGAAGAATTTCCAGACGATACGGAAGGCTCATATAATATTCAATCGTTTTCATGTGCTGATTCCTCCACCACTTCTCGAACCATCTCTACATATATCTTCTTGATCGGTTCATGTTTTCTTGCCATGATGACCATCAGCTTTCTAATGATAATCGCCTATTTTATTTACATATGCGTTTCTCAATCCGCATAGCGCGTATCCTGCCCTATCAGTTTTCCTGCTGTGTTATGAGATTAGAGGCTCTCTCTGTCCTCCGCCTTCTGTGCGGAAGCGATCTCCAGCTCGATCCTCCCCTTTCCCATCGGCTCCAAAAGCCTCGCCGCTCTTTTCCTACGGAGCCGCACGGCCCTCAGCAGAATGCCAAAAATCGTATACGCCGACACACCGAGCAGAAAATCCAGCAGAGTCCACTTCAGGATCTCCAAAAGGAGCAGGAAGGGCTGGTCATAGAGAAGCGTGATGCAGTCCCTTATATTGTATAAGCTCCAGAAGAATGCATTTTCATGGATCAGATAGATCATAAAGGTAGAGGATCCCAGGAAGTTTATGATTCTGCTGTGTGGAATGCGGATTCGCCGAAAGATTTCAAAGAGGCAGACGACGAGAATGACGACAAGGATATCGAAATTTCCGAGCTCTCCGATGAACTGCACGAAATCCCCGTTTCCCCCATTTCTGACAAAACTCTCGATATTTCCTCTCGTCACATTATAGCTCGACAGAAGATGAAACAGGTTGACCAGAGCGATCACAAAAAGCAATGAGCGGGGCTTTATTTCTTTAAACGGCTGGTATTTGTGGAGGAAGCCCCCCAGCGCATAAAAGAAAACTCCGATCCCCGCGGTCCTAAGCTCAGAGGCCAGTCCGTCCAGCAGCCTCCCGGACCAGCTGAACTGGACGAAGGCAAGAAGAGTAATCAGGAAGGTAAAGTACTGCTTTTCCTCAAGTCCCGCCAGGAACTTGTTGAGAAAAAGAGCCGCGATAACGATCACGACGAAATAATATCCTATAAACCACCAGCCATTGTTGAACTCACCGGATACGATGAGGGCAAGGTATATCCCTGTATCCTGATTATAGAGGGAATCGAAGAGCGCCGACGCTATGACCAGCAGGACGGTCGCGAAAAAAAGCTGCATCAGTATCTTCTGCGAAACCCTGGCCAGATCGATCCTCTCCCTGGAGGCCAGAAAATAGCCGGAGAGCATCATGAAGAGGCCGTTTCCCACTGGTCCCAGCGGCATGGCGGCATGGATGAGCCAAAGCTGCGGATAAAATTCGGGACGATTGAATAAGCCGTTCCCGAAAAAATCGATCGAATTCATATCCGTGAGCTGTGCCTTCGGCCAATGCAAAAAGATGTGAAACATGACGATCATCAACATCGCCGCGATACGAAGGAGCTCGAAATTCGAGCTCCTGACTTTCCCGCTTTCCATGGAACTCCCCTCCCCTTTTCTGCGGGATGCCCCCTCCATCCAGGCCCCGCTGCTTTCATACATCCTAACATCTGTGAGAACTTAAGTCCAGGGCTCCGGCACAAGGCCCGCTGGCCGAGGAGTATAAAAAGATTTGCTTTAAAATACTAAAAGGGGATGCGGACAAAAACCCGGACTCTGACAGGATCCGGAAGGGACTGAAAAAATGGATTACGAGAAATCAACGGTTCGGAAATTCCGAACCGTTCAAGAAGAGGGAAGCTGTGTGGTTGCTCGTACCCTTACTTACTATAAGCTCAAAGAGAACCCGCCTGACACCCTCTCTCCTCCATGGCGTGAATCATGTCCACGACAAAGCGCTGGCACGGGACCTCGATGCCGAGCCTCTGTGCGGCGCGGACGACAGAGCCGCTGATCGTATCCACCTCGGTCCTTCTTCCGTCTCTTAGATCAGCGCAGATCGAGGTGATCCCCCCCGGAGAGCTCAGGGAGGTTCTTCTGACCCTCTCCCGGATCTCTTCCTCCTCCGCGCAAAGGCCCAAAGCGCGGGCCGCTTCCGCCGCCTCATGGATCAAAGCGCAGCACAAATTCCATGCATGCTCATTGGCACTGATATAGCCCATCTTCACCTGCAAAATTCCGGTCACGGCGCTCAGAGAGCTGTTGATAAAGAGCTTATCCCAGATCAACTGCTGAATATTCCCATAGATGCGGACGGAAAAGCCGCAGGCATCGAAGCTCTCCTTCAGCCTCGGGAGGAAAGCCTCCCGATCCTCACAGAGCATGCCGACATTGGTCTTTCCGCCTCCCCCTCGGCGGACATGCCCGAGCCCGAGCACTGCCCCATTGTCCTCCGTCGTTCCGATGATGATCCGCTCCCTCTCCGCGAACTTCCCGAGGATTTCCTCGTGCCCGGAGCCATTTTGCAGGCTCAGAAGCCGCGTCCCCTTCCCGATCAGCTTTCGGTTCTTCCGGAGCGCCTCTTCAGAGGAAAAGGCCTTCACGAAGAGGATCACAAGGTCCATCTCCGGGAGTCCCTCCGCGCTCAGAGACGCCCTCGGGCGGTAAAGCCTGCTGCTTCCCTCTTCCTCGATAAGGAGCCCCTCCTCCCGGATCCTCTCCACCAGCTCGCTTCGGCTGTCGATGAGCCAGACCTCATTCCTCTCTGACAGCAGTCCCCCGTAGACAGAGCCCATCGCTCCCGCGCCGATCACCGCTATCCGCATGGAAATCCCCCTCCCTGTAAGATCATATATTTCTCCGCCGCATCCCCGGGGCGGACCGCTCTTTTTCCTTTCCCGCGGATCTCTTATGGTCTCTTACGAAAACTCCGCGAGTCCCTCGATCGCATAGGCATGGACCGGACTGGAGTCCAGTCCCTTGATCGGAAGCGCCGTAAAGGAGAGGAAGAAAACATCCTGTTTTAATTCCTCCAGATTTTTCAGCACCTCGATGAAAATGATGTTCTCCGCGAGCAGGATATCATGGAAGGGCTTCACATCCTCATTGCAGTTCTCTATGGAAACCCCGTCCCCGAAGCCGACCGCCTTTACCCTCCTCTCGCGGAACCACTCCGCCGTCTCCGCATTGACAAAGAGCCTCTTGTCGAGCTCGGTATTGCTGTCCTTTGTGAACGGATTCAGCTTATAGGAGGAGTCGATGATGGCAATGTCTCCCTCCCGAAGCTTTGCGCCGAAGCGATCGAGATCCGCCGCGCCGATATGTCCGTTCGGCGCGATGCTCTCCCCGAAATTCACATAGACGCCCCGCCCCATAAAGCGGTCCAGCGGGACCTCCGTCACATCCGGCCAGCTCTCATCGTGATGATACGGGCACTCCGCGTGCGTCCCAAGATGGGACATGATATCGAGATTCGTGTGAAAATCCGGGATCGGTCCGCCGGTATTGAAGCGGTCCAGCCTGCATCTCCGGCTCTCCGAAGCGGGATCCACGAGCTTGGAAAGATCCACAAGCCGAAGCCCCATCCCTAAATCATATACTGTCTGCATAGTTTTCTCCTCTCTGCTGCCGCGTTTCCCTGCCGTTTTTCGCCGGCCGGGCACCCAAGCGCGGGACAGCTTCTCCTCGTCTGCCCCTTACTTTTACGCGGGGACTTATCTTCATGATAATGTAGAGCCGTTCGCCGCAGCGGATGGCCTGCGTACAGGCACACGGCGGCACGGCTTTGATTCCGGAATCGGATGCTTTGGGTATTTCCCCTGCCGGGCCGGAAATCACAGCACGGGAAGCGGCATCCATTCTCTGATCCTCCCCCCCCAAATCACAGCACAAGAAGCAGTGCGCACACGATGCACAGAATACTGCACAGCATCGAAATCGAGTTGATCGCGCTGGAGAGCCCCGGGTCCAGCTTGAGCTCCGAGCTGAAGGCCGGCGCTGTGGAGCCGATCGGAGCAAAGGCCAGGATGCACAGGGTCTGCCGTACCTCCCGCGCAAAGGGAAGCAGAAAATAAAAGCCGAGCGAAAGAAGCAGCGCCACAGCGTAGCGCACGGCGATCAGACGGATGAGCAGTGCGGTCTTTTCCCCGCCTCCCGAAATGTGAAAGCCCACGCCGATCATCAGCATCGCGAGAAAGGCATTGCCGCTCCCGATCAAAGAGGCGAAGTCACAGAGCGCCGCCGGGACATGGATATGAGAAAGCGAGAGCAGCGTCATCAAAAGGTAGACGTCAAAGGGAAGAGAGCAAAATAATTTCTTCAGAATCTTCTTCGGAGAGAAATGCCCTCCTCCGTTTAATACAAGGTCCGCGATGCTGTACGACCCGCCCAGGCCGATCACCGCATTTCCCGCGTCAAAAAGGCTTGTGACGATCACGCCCGTCGGGCCGAGAAAGCTCTGCACAAAGGGCAGGGTAAAGTTCCCGATATTGTAGCTCGGCAGGTTCATCACTGCAAAGGCTCTTTTTTCCCGGCCGTTCTTTGCATTGAGAAGAAACGCGAGCAGGATATAGAGCACACCGCCCAGAAAGCCGAGGAGGCAGAGGCTCAGCATCCCGGGATCGATCTCCTTATTGGCAAAGTTCGCAGCGATCGCCGCCGGAAGCGTGATCTTTAACACGATCTTCGACAGAAGCGGAAAATCCTCCTCACGGAAGAAGCCGATCCTCCGAAGCGTGATCCCCAGCAGTATGATGCCGATAAAGCAAAAAGCCTTTGTCAGCGTCGCCGCAACCCCCATCCTCTATTTCCCCCTCTCAGAAAAGCCCCGGGAAGAGTGCCGACGGGATCGAAAGCCAGATCTCCGGGAAGAGAATCAGAAGCAAAAGCACCGCCAGGGAGGAGAGAAAGTAGGGAAGTGTGCCCCGAAACGCGTCCTCGATCCGGATGCCGCTGATGGAGGACGCGAGCAGAAGGCAGAGCCCGTACGGAGGCGTCACCAGTCCGAGCGCCAGCGTCACAACGATAATGAGACCGAGAATGATCGGACTGATGCCGAGCGCCGTCGCGGACGGAAGGATGATCGGCACGAAGAGGATCATCGCCGGCACCGCGTCCATAAAGGTGCCTATGAAAAGGAAGAAGAGCACAACCACGAGGAGAAAGATCAGCCTGCCTCCGGCGAGCCCGAGGAAAAAGTTCTGCACCATCACATTCAGCTGATAATAGCTGAGCAGCTCCCCTAAGGCGTTTGCGGTCGCAAGCGCAAAGAGGGAGAGGGAGGACATCTTCATTGTCTCCACGAGGATTCCCGGGAGCTTTTGGAGCCGGATCGTCCGATAGAAAAAGATCCCCACAAGCAGCGCATACATGCAGGCAAACGCCGCGGACTCTGTCGGTGTAAAGAGCCCGGACACGATGCCGCCGATCAGGATGATCGGGGTCAGAAGGGCCGGCATGGAGCGAAACAGGAGCTTTAAAGCGGCGCGGATCGGGACCCTCTCCGACTTCGGAAAGTTCTTCCTCTTGGAATAGAAGCGCACCACCGCCATCATCGCAAGCCCGAGCAGGATGCCCGGGAGGATGCCTGTCATAAAGAGCGCTCCGGTGCTCACATTCGCGATCCCCGCGTAGACGACCATCGTGATGCTCGGCGGGATGATGGAGCCCAAGGTGGAGGAGGCCGCCGTGACGCCGACCGAGGTCCCCTTGTCATAGCCCTGCTTTTCCATCGCGGGGATAAAGATCTTTCCGACGCCGGCGGTGTCCGCCTGGGAGGAGCCGGAGATTCCGGCGAAAATCATGGATACCAGGATATTGGAATAGGCGAGCCCTCCCCGGAAATGTCCGACCAATGCATTGCAGCAGTCGATCAGCTTCTCCGTGATCTCCCCCTCATTCATCAGATTCGCCGCCAGGATGAAAAGGGGCACCGCGAGCAGGGTAAAGCTGTTCAGCCCATTGAACATCTTGGTGAAAACCACCGTATTCGGAATCGCGGGGAGGGAGCAGATCCCCAGAAAGGATACCAGCCCAAGTCCATAGCAGATCGGGACCCCGATCGCGATGCAGACGATAAATACAAGCACCAGAAGGACCGCCATCTACTTCTCTCCTTTCGCAAGCTTCCCGACATTCTCCGCGATCTGTGCTATGGTATAGATCGACGCGCTCAGTCCGGAGAGCGGCAGGCAGAGCCAGGTCGGTCCCCTCTTAAAGGAGGGGATATTGACCCAGGTATAGTTCCAAAACTGCCTTGTGATCCGTATGCCGTAGTAGACCATCCACAGGGAAAAGAGCAATATTGCGGCGGAGATTATGATCTCCAGAAGGAGCTTCGCCCGCTCACTTTTCAGCGCTCCGGAGAGAGAGCTGAACGCAAAGTGCCTCTTCTCATAGACCATCGCACCGGCCCCCATAAACACGGCCCAGATAAAGGAATACATGGAGACATCCTCTGTCCAGGTCGCCGCGATCCCGAGATAGCGGGAAAGCATCTGCACGACCACCGTGAGCAAAAAGAGAAAGAGAAAGGCGGCACCGACTCCGATCTGCACCTTCTCGAGGATCTGAATTGCTTTTTTCATCACATTCCTCTCATCGAAACAGAAGCGAACAGCTCCGCTCCGAGTCCGCCTGACGGCAGACTTCTATGCACGGAAATGATCCTTTTATGGAGATGCTTACTTTTCCGCTTTTCGGACCATTTCAAGCTCCGCCTTCATATTGTTGTCCGCCGCGAAGCTGTCCTGAATCGGAATCGCGATCGCCCGGAAGGCATCGATATCCATCTCCTCAAAGGGCGTCACCTCCGCGCCGTCCGCGATCACCTTCTCCTTGGACTCCTTGAACATGCGGTAGACTACCTCTCTCTCCTCCTTCGTGCAGGCCTCGACAGCCTCATCGATCCAGCCCTTCTGCTCCTCGCTCAGGCCGTCGTAGAAGTTTCCGTTCATCAGAAGGAGGCGCGTGGTGTAGTCATGATGTGTCTCGCAGATATAGTGACCGTTTTCGGTCTTGTGATGATCCTTCAGCATCAGGGAGGTATAGTCATTTTCCGCAGAATCTACGACGCCCTGCTGAAGCGCCTGATAGAGCTCTCCCCATGCCACCGAGGTCGGCACGGCCCCGCAGCCCTTCCAGAAATCCTGCTGCACCTTGGAGGACTGGGTCCGAATCGTCATCCCCTTCAGATCCGCGGGGGTCTTGATCGGCTTCTTTCCGTAATAGTCTCGGACGGAGGAGCTCCAGTAGGACAGGATCCTGAAATTGTTTCCCGTCTTCTCCTTCACGACCTCCTTCATCCTCGCGCCGAACTCCCCGTCGAGCGCGGCCTCCCAGTGCTCAAAGCTCTTGAAAAGATAGTTCAAAGAGAAGATGTCCACCTCCGGCACGCCGATCCCGGTCATAAAGCCCGGAGAGACGACGATCATATTCGCAGCCCCCATCTCGAGCTTCTCCACAAGCTCGGACTCGTTCTCTCCAAGCGTCCCCTTGTGGACCGTGACCGAAATCTTACCTCCGGACTTCTCCTCCACCACCTCCTTGAACTTATCCATGCCAAGAGAATACGGATTCTCCTCCGAAGTCTGATTCGAAGCGATGATCAGATTCAGCTTCGCCCCGCTGTCCGCAGAGGACGCCTTATCCGCTGCGCTGCTGCCGCTTCCCCCCGCGCTGCCGCAGGATACGAGGGATACCGCTGCCAGGATCCCCGCCAGTAGAAGTGCCAATCTCTTTTTCATAGTCCCCCCTTGATCTGTCTTTGCCGTCTCTCGCCGGCTGCCGTATGCTTGTGTCTTATACTACAGTGCCTTGATCTGCTCCCAGACCTCTTCCAGCACCGGGATTCCGTGCTCGCTGTTCTCCCTCCTCCGGATCCGCTCCCGCTCCCCCGGATAGAATACCTGCCCGCCCGGCGCAAGAGGCGTCGAGCTCCGAAGATCCTTCACCAGCTCCTCCGCGATCTGATCCGTGCTCTTTTCTCCGCAGAGCTTTCGCGGGTCCATCGCGATCAGGATCTGGGACAGGCCAGTCTCTGAGGAAAGCTCTCCGATCTCCCGGACGGAATTTCCGCTGCTCATCGCTGTCGCGATGAGATCCAAAAGGATCGAAAGCCCCGATCCCTTCCAGCAGCCGATCGGAAGCACTCTCCAGCTCTTCTCGATCGCCGCCGGGTCTCTTGTGAGACGTCCCTCCTCATCATAGCCGCCCGGGACCGAAAGCATGGCCCCCTTCTGCCTCGCCTCCTCCAGCTTCCCATAGGAAAACTGGGAGAGCGCGCAGTCCACGACGATATGTGCCCCGTCACTTTTCGGAAATGCCAGGATCAGCGGATTATTTCCGATCCTTCGCTCTTTTCCGCCCCAGGCGGGCATATTCGGCATCGTATTTGACCAGCAGATCCCGATGAAGCCCGCCTCTGCCGCCTGCCGGCCGTAGCTTCCGCCGCGCATCCAGTGGTTATTGTTCCTAAGAGCCACCATGCCGATGCCGTACTCTCCCGCGATCTCACAGGCCCTCTCCATCGCAAGCCTTGCATTCAGCGGTCCCAGACCCCGGTTCCCGTTCCATCTCTCCAGCGCGCCGAAGCGAAGCTCGCAGTCCGCGGATGCCTTCGGATCGATCTCCCCCTGATCCAAATACGAGATGACCCGCGGGAAGCGGTTGACACCATGACTGTACACCCCATCCAGGCTGTTCTCCGCAAAAATCTGTGCGGCCCTCCCGGCATTTTCTTCCGAAAAGCCTCTGCCGACAAGAACCCTCTGAAATTCGTCCCTCAGCTCCTGAAAACGAAGTCTCAGCATCTCTCTCCCCTTTTATCCCGGAATTTATCCCATATTAAAGATCTTCGCAATCGATTGTAACTGCATAATAGCACAATGTAATCGCTATATCAATCCATTCTTCTGGCATCTTATCACATACTTTCCGTAGTAGATTTGTGCTGATTCTCTAATTTTCTCTAATTCCTCCGCTTCCGGAGAATAGCTCATATGAAGAAAGCTCTCGTTCATATATCGAATTCTTCTTTCATCAGCTGATCGACGTCATCGGCGCTGAGGTTTTTTCCCGCTTTTGCAGATTCATAGCCCTTGGCAAGCTCCGCGTTCAATTCAGCACGGCTCATACCTCCGATGGCTGTCGGCTTGCCGTAAGAAAGATGTAAATCCAGCGGGAATCCCTTTGTCAGCACGATCTGACTATAAAGCATCTGAATGGCACTGGAAGGAGAAATGCCAAGCTGATGCAGGATGCTCTCTGCGTTTTTCTTCAGATTCGTATCAATTCTTGCATAAACTGCGCTTGTGTCTGCCATGGACGGCACCTCCTTTTGATCTTAGTATATCTTTTCCGGCAGCTTTTGCAAGCAATTGCAAGCAAATACCAACATTTAAATTTATCATTTCCGGAAGTATCCCGCAGGGGAAAAGGTCTGTCTCTGATAAAATAAAAGGACGGCGCTGTCTACGTCGTCTCCCGCTCCAGGATCCTGCACGGCAGCAGCCTTCGCTGACTTCGGATCCCCTCCTCCATTCCGAGCCTGAGAAGCTCCGCCGCGATCACGCTGGAATCGTACCTCCTGTTATCCAGTGTCGAAAGCTTCGGATTGCACATCTCCCCATAGATGCTGTTGTCGATCCCCATCAACGCCAGCTTCTCCGGCAGCTTATAGCCCTTATCCACAGCGGCCCGGACTCCGCCCGCTGCGATCAGATCGATGGAATACAGGATCCCATCCGTCTCCGGATGCTCTGTGAGAAGGCGCTCCGTCATCCGGCGCCCCTCCTCCACGGAGCGTTCCCCAACCCGGTAGATGAGCGGCTCCGGATTCAGGCCGTATTCCCGGCACTTCCTCCGATACCCCTCAAGCTTCCTCCGATTGGAGGGCGTCTCTTGATCTGTAACAAAGGCGATCCTCTTTCTCCCTCTCCCGTGAAGAAGCTCCATACAGCTCTCCACCCCCTTCTCCTCGTCGATCACGACGCCGGAGACATTCGGAAGCTCCATATAAGCATTGACCAGCACGACCGGAATCCCCGAAAGATAGCTCTCGATTCCCCTTTGGACCGCTTCCCCGCTAAACATGGAGCCGATGAGAGCCACTCCCTCCACACGGCGCTGCTCAACGAGCCGGATGCTCTCCAGCTTTTTCTCTTCCTCCGCACCGGCCCCCATGATGATCGAGCAGTAGCCCCGCTTCGTCAGCTCCTGCTCGATCACAAAGGCGCTCTCAATATGATGACTGACGCGGATGTCCTCGATCAGGATGCCGACCATCCTCGTGGACTGCTTTACCAGCCCCCGCGCGGCGACATCCGGGCTGTAATGATACTTTTCCAGCAGAGCCAGGATCCTCCGGCGCGTCTCCTCCTTCACCCCCGGCTTCCCATTTACGACGCGGGAGACTGTACTCGCCGCGACGCCGGCCTCTCTCGCGATATCATAAATCGTCATCATCCACACCCCTGCGTCGGGAATTCACAGCGGAAAACGCGGACTCTCCGCAGCTTCTCCTCGCTGTGAGCTCCGATTCCCTCTGATCCCTCTGAATGTCGGTCTCCTGCCTTTTCCGCCTCCTGCTCACAGGCTTATTGCCCTGCTTACAGGCTTATTGTCTGCTCACAGACTTATTATCCTGCTTACAGGCCTATTGTTCTTCCCGCTGTCTTCTTTTCCGGCTTGGCTGATTCCCTAGACACCGGCATATCCGCTCTTCATCCGGCAGATTTTCTGCCCTTTATCCTCATGCATTATTTTCGCAGGGAAGAAAATCCTGTCTCTCCCGGCCACGGAGACGCTGCATCCATCAGCCGCTCTCCGGCTCCAGAAAACGTCTGTCCCCGAGCTTTTTCCGAAAAGCGCGAAAGAGCGGGCCCGTGCAGAAGGAAAAGATGAGCTGCATGAGAAATGCCAGAAGGTAGAGCGCCGCCGCGCAGGAAAGCACGTGAAAGAGCAGAAGGGGGAGCGGAAGCGCGGCCGCCTCCCGTATCCTTAGATGGGGAAGGAAGACAGGATGCAGGAGATAGGCGGAAAAGGCAGCCTGAGCAAGGCAGTTGATCGCCGAAACGGTCGGGAGCTTCAGTCCTTTAAAAAGCCGAAAAACGAGGACCGCCTCGGAGATAACCAGCGGATTACAGTACGACCAGGCCGTGCTCTCACGGACCGGAATCCCCCTCCAGCGCTCGAAACAGGCCCAGAGCAGAAGAAGCAGAAGATTTCCAAGAAAAAGCAGCAAAAGCCTTCCCTGTGAAGCCTCCTCCTTCCCCGCTCCCCTCCTGTCCTTCCCCTCTTCCTCATAATCGCGGAGAAAAGCCCCTATGAGATAGAGCAGAGCAAAGTTCACGATCGTATAGCCATGCTGACTTCCGTAAAAGCTGATCGTGCTGAGACCGTTGTAATCCTTTCTCGCGAGATTTTGAAGCAGATCCACCGCGCTCGGATAGAAGGAGAAGAGAAGGAGCAGGAGAATAAGCAGCTTTCTCCTCTGCCTCCAGCTCCCCTCCGCCCTGTCCTTCTCCCGAAGTCCAGAAAGAAGGACATTCAGATAAGGAGAAATGAGATAGAGCCCCGAGTAGATCAGGATGAACCAGTTGCACGGTAAAAGCAGCCCCGCGATGTGCCGAAGGCTGAGCTTTTCCCAGCCCATCCCCGCCTGAAGGAGGAGGGAGAGCTCCCCATACAGGATAACCTGGAGGATAAGTTCCAACGGCTTCGTGCAGTCCCTTTTCCCTGAGCGGGACAGGAAATAGCCGGAGATCAGAACAAAGACATTGACCGCGCAGATCGCAGTATTTTGAAGGAGCTGCAGCATAAGCAGATTCCATCCGGAGCTGTATTTCAGCCCCCCTCCGATCTCCGCATTATTATAATGCAGGATGATAACCCCCATCGCGGCGAGTATCCTGAGCAGCTCTATCCCGGAATTTCGTTCCCTTCGTTCCGCCATTTCTTTTCCCCCTTTGATTACGATACGATCCGATCTCTGTTCTCTTCCTCCTCAGAAAGCGCGGCGAAGAGATCTGTCTTTTTCCCTCGGATGTGATCCAATCCCTCTGCACCTTAGCCCCGAAGCAGGCACAAGATATCGAGCCGGCTTTCTTTCCCCTTCCAATGCAGTCCGATCCCTCTGCGCTTCGTCTTTAAAGCGGGCATACTGCATCTATCATCCATCTATCCTTTTCTCTTATGATGCGCCCCGATCTCCATGCACTGTGCGCCCTGCCGGATATATTTTTCCTTCTGATGGGCAGAATCACTCCCCTCCGCCATTGACTCTTCCCCTCCCATCGCGCTTCCCTGCCGGATGGACGAAAAGCCGCGGGCTCACTCTCTTTTCCCCGTTTCCTTTTTCATGCCTCTTAGGAGCATCCCGATATCCTCCCTGTATAAAAAGAGGTAGAGTGCTGCGCAGAGTACAGCCTCTGCCAGACCGAGGAAGACATTCCTATGGAAAAATATCCTCCATATGAGGAGCGAGAGCAAAAGGAGCAGGCAGGACAGGAGAAAGCGGGTGCGGATCTTCATGAGCTTCATGCGAATCAGAACCAGACAGCAGACAAGATCCGAGATGATATAGCCGCAGAGCGTCGCGATCGCCGCCCCCTCGATCCCGATCCGGGGAATCAGGAGAAAGTTCAAAAGGATATTCGCCGCCGCGCCGCCGGACAGAATCAGCATATTCGGCCAGGTCTTCTTCACGACCAGAAACTGATTGGCCGCGACCTGAAACAGCATTTGCAGAAGCGGCGCAAGAAAAAGATAGGGAGCTACGATAAAGCCCTCCACATAGTCCCCGGCAAAGAGAAGCCGGTAGAGAAAATAGCTAAAGGCGGCGATGAAGATCGATGCCGAAAAGGAGATCACCCCCAGGTATTCAAAGACCCTGGAATTGCTCTCCACCTGATTTTCCTCCTTCATCGTGGAGAAGGCGAAGTACTGCCAGCCCCCGGCGAAGGCCGCATAGATCAGCTGGCTGACCTGTCCGAGCTTCGCGCCGATGGAGTAGATTCCGGCGGCCCCCACATTCATGAGATTTGTGATCATCAGTTTGTCGCTGGAATTAAAGACCCAGTAAATCAGAAAATTCGGGAAAAGCGGGATCGCGATCGAAAGGAGAGGTCTTAAAAGGCTTCGGTCAAAAAAGGACAGGCGAAACCATTTCCGGTTCATGATAAAGAACGCGGCCTCGATCGTAAAGCCGGAAAGCGCAATCGCGAGCGGGAGAGCGATGATGTAATACCCCCGGAGCAAAAGCGGGATGGAGATCGAGTAGGAGAGAAGGGGGGTCAGCGTGTTCGTGACGACAAAGACCCTCCTTTTGTTCTGCATCCTTGTGGGGGCGGAGATCAGATTGTTTGTCGCCGTGACCAGCGTCGCGGCCGCGGAGATATAGACGAGGTAGGCGTATTTCCTGTCACTGAAAAACCATCTCGCGATCAGCCCCCGAAAGAGAATCATCAGGAGAAAAACCAGAAGGGAGGTGCAGAGCGTAAAGGCAAGCGCCGTGGAGCAGATCCTCTTCTTGAAGTCCTCCTCATCCTTTTCGAAATACATCCGATACATCGCATCATACATGCCGAGCACCGCAAGCGCGCTCGCGAAGCTGATCAGGGTATTCGAGAGATCGCTGATCCCATAGTAGGAGGGATCCGGCATCAGCCTCGTGACGATCGGGACCATAATGAGCGGGACTATCTTTCCGATCGTCCCGCCGAGTCCGTATACCAGGAAATTTTCTATGAAAAGCCTGAATTTTTTCATGCGCCCTCACCGAGCGGAGCGGAAAGCGTTGAGATTTTGAATCACGTAATCGATCTCCTCCTCGCTCATACCATAGTACATCGGGATGCTGAGCTCTGTCTCGCTGATCTCCTCCGCAATCGGAAGCGCCCCCTTCGGGATGCCGAGACTCTCATAGCAGCGCTGAAGATGCATGGGAATCGGATAATGCTTATTGGTCCCGATCCCCGCCGCATTGAGACTTTGCTCCAGCTCCTCCCTCCTTTTCGAGCGGACGGCGAAGATATGCCAGACCGGAACGGCATTTTCCGAGACATGGGGCAGGATGAGCTCCGGATTCTTGATCTCGGTAAGATAGCGCCCGGCCGTCCTCCGACGGTCTTCATTGACCTTCGGAAGAAGGGGGAGCTTCGCATCCAAAAAGGCGGCCTGAAGCTCATCGAGACGGGAATTACAGCCCTTACGGATATGATGATACTTATAATCCGATCCGTAATTTCCGAGCTCGCGCACCTTCCTCGCGATCTCCGCATCATTTGTCACGACCGCCCCCGCATCCCCGAGCGCGCCCAGGTTCTTCCCGGGATAGAAGCTAAAGCCCGAGGCGATCCCGAAGGAGCCGACCATCCTCCCCTTATAGAGCGCGCCGTGCGCCTGCGCGCAGTCCTCCACCACATAGAGGCCTCTCCTCTTTGCGATTTCCATGATCTCATCCATCTCGCAGGCCTGTCCGTAGAGATGCACCGGGATCAAAGCGCGGGTCCTTCCCGTAATTTTCTCCTCGATCCTCTCCGGGTCAATGTTAAAGGTCCGGATATCCGGCTCCACAAATACGGGAAGCGCTCCGGTATAGGTCACAGCGAGCGCTGTCGCGATATAGGTATTGGACGGCACGATGACCTCATCCCCCGCGCCGATCCCGAGCGCCTTCAGGATGAGAACGAGCGCGTCCAGTCCGTTTCCGACCCCGACGCAGTATTCCACCCCGCAGTACTTCGCGAAGTCCTCCTCAAACCTCTTGTCCTCCTCGCCCTCGATATACCAGGATCTTTCGTAAACCCTCTCAAAGGCCGCCCGGATCTCACGGTCGAGCTCTCTCTCGAGGGGTTTAAAGCTGACAAACGGCACTCTCATCTCTTCTCCTCCCCATCTTCTCCCACAAAGCGCAGAAATTCCTCATAGTCTCTGATATAGTCCTCTTCCCTGTAATAATCGGAGGCCAGAACCATCAGGACCGCGTCCTCGGAGAAATCAAACATCTCCCTCCACATATTGTTGGAGACATAGAGACCCTCATACGGCTTTTCCAGAGGAACGATCTTCTTTTCCCGCCCGTTGTCCAGACGGATCTTGCAGGAGCCGTGGATGCAGATGAGGATCTGCTCCAGGGATTTATGTGCGTGATATCCCCTCGTCACTCCGGGCGCCGTATCATACATATAATAAACTCTCTTGATCTCAAAGGGAATATCCTTAAATTCCTCCAGCGCGACGAGCTGCCCTCTCTCATCCCCGTGCGGCTGAAAGACATATTTTACGACCTGCATTCTTCTCTCTCCTTCCTCTTTATCGTGAAGCTGTGCCAAAGGTACAGGGCATGCATCGCCGTCCTTGTCAGAGCCCCGCAGCTTCCCCGGTAGGCAGCCGGCATGACGAAAAGACTCTCCATCGCGTGATCTATAGAGTAGACCGTGCGATAGAGCTCCAGCGCCTTCCGGCTCTTCTCCCTGTATTCCGCCTCCGGCATCTGGTAGACCCTTCGGATGAGCTCCTGAAAGCGGAAGGCCCGGTAGCGCTCCGGCTCGCTCACCTTCTCCGAAAAGCGCCCCTCCACCGGCCCCCCGAGACAGTTCACTTCCCCGAAGAATCCCGCGGAATAGTTCTCTGTCTGATAGGCGGAGGCATTGATGCAAAGCACACCCTCCCTCACAAAATCCAGCATGCTGGTCCCCATTCCGACATGGACATCGCTCTCCCGGATGAGCGGCGTGAGCTCCTCGTAGGGGAGCTCTCCGAGGAGCTCCACCCTTTCTTGAATATCCTGCGGGAGTTTCTCTCTCTCCTCCCGGAGCCGGGGCAGTCCCGGCCCGTCCCCCGCGATCTTTAGCTTCATATCGGGATACACCCGGGCGAGCTCCGAAAAATCCGACAGAAGGCCGAGCACATAGCCCTTGAAGGGGAAATCCATCCGGCAGAGGCTGCTGATGACGAAGCTTCCCTCCCGCCTCTTCCGCTCTCTCCCTTCCTCTCCTCCCTCCGTCCTAAGGCCAGGCTCTATGATCGAAATCTTCTCCCTCGAAAGCCCATAGGTATTCGCCGCGATGTCCCGCATGATCTCGTCCATGACGGCGAAGGAGCCGCTCAAGCTGAGCTTTCGGAGGAAGCCTCTCGTCAGCCTGACATTGAGAGAAAGCCTCGGAGACACATCGCCCCAGAAGAGCGCGTAGAAGACCGAGCGCACAGAGCGAAGACCGAGAGAGCGAAGGAGATCTGCGCTGAGATAGAGATTCTCGAAGCTAAGCTGCAAATTCAGGATCTCCGCATCCTCCGTGAGATAGTCCTTAAGCCTCTGCTCCGCCCGAATCCCAAAGACGGTATAGCGAAAGCGCACGATCTCCACCCCGGCCTCCCGGAACATCCTCCCCGCGTTTTCCGATACCGAAGAGCCTTCGGAGACAAGGGCAATCGTCCTTCCTCCCCTCTCCGAAAGCCAGCGCGCCATCCGGTAGAAATAGGTTGTACCTCCCCCCATCTCCACCCGATCAAAGCAGCAGAGCATGATCTTCCTTCCCATCCTCAGTCCCCTCTTCCTCTCATAACTCTCAATTCTCTCACGGCATCCGAACTGCAAAGCCACCGCCGACGCCGCCCCGCCGACCGGTCGGTCCATAAACAGGCCGTCTGCCGCCCCGGCGTTTAGCGATCTGGTTTTTCAAGATCGCTTATGCGCCGCTGGCCGCGGCAGTCGGAGCGAGAGCGTCCTGTGTTGGAGCGGCTGGTCGGCGGAGGCTTCGCCCGGGTGGCTTCCGCCGACCTCCCTTCGGGAGGCATTTCTCTTCGAGAAGACTCAAGGACGCTCCGAGTCTGCCTGATGGCAGACTTCTGCGCTCTGCTTCGCTTCTTCGAAGCGAAGGACTCGGCTTCGCCCGGGTGGCTTCAGCCGATCTCCCTTCGGGAGACACTTCTCTTCGAGAAGACTCAAGTACGCTCCGAGTCTGCCTGATGGCAGACTTCTACGCTCTGCTTCGCTTCTTCGAAGCGAAGGACTCGGCTTCGCCCGGGTGGCTTCAGCCGATCTCCCTTCGGGAGACACTTCTCTTCGAGAAGTGGTCAAGTACGCTCCGAGTCTGCCTGATGGCAGACTTCTACGCTCATTCCACCTGAAGCGGAGTTTCTTTCCCCGTAAAACGAAAGCTCTGCTCCGGCTCTCTGACTCTCCCCCAGTCGTCCATCTCCCCGATCCTCGAAAGCTCGGGATCTCCTCTCAGAAACTGAACTCCCCTCCCGTTTGGAAGCCTCAGAGAGACCCAGAGATAATGGTTTTTGTACTGGAAGCGAAGATTCCGATAGAAAAGCTCCCAGTCCGCGGGGCTTAGGCTCCCAAGCTCCTCCTCTGTGAGTTCCCGGATCAGATAGGGATAGGCCCGGAATTTCCCGGGCTGCGAGATCCTCGCAGGACTGTAGCTCCCCATATCCTGATCGGCCCGCTTAAGGAGCGGCAGAAAGCGGGTGGGCGGAAGCTCCGCCCCGGCCTTCACCCAAAAGCCGAACCAATACTCCTGATACTTCGACCGATTCACCGAGAAATCCGGATAGTCCGGCATGGCCATAAGTCCCGGCTCCGTCCCGGCCGTCCCCCCCGCCGTACCGTAAACCGTCACAAGGCCGGGCACCGTCGCTCCTCCGTCTGTGAAGCGGTACTCCCCATCCGGAAGATCTGTCCGAACGGAAAGCGGAATCGTGAGATCCTGCTCCCCGTTTTTTCCAAAGAGGAGGATCGTCCCATCCCCCTCTATCTGCATATGGAGATCCCCAAAGGAGCGAGACTGCGTATCGACGATGAAGAGATTCTCTGAGGACGCCCCCGGATCCGAGAGGAAATACTGGCTCAAGGCTCTCTGGGAAAGGAGCTTCTCATAGTGCGGCAAGCGATACTCCGGGAGAATCATTCGGTCAAGCCTCTCCCCGAAAAAGAGAGCCAGGATCAAAAGCACAGCAGGAAGAAAAAAGATCAGCTCACGCTTCTTCATACTCCCCTCCGATCAGCTCCAGAAATTCCTCCGCCGCCTTCTTCCACGAAAAATCCTCTCCCCTTCTCCTGCTTTTCTCCTCCATCTCCTTTCGAAAGGAGGGATCCCCGAGGAGCCTTCGGAGGATCTCTCGTAAGGCTCCCGCATCCCCCGTCGGAAACAGGAGCTCCGGAATTCCCACGACCTCCGAGAGAGAGGAATTGTCCGCCGCCACGACTGTCGCGCCGCTCTTCATGGCCTCCACCGCGGGCGTGCCGAAGCCCTCGTAGAGAGAGGGCATCACAAGGCAGAGACTCTCTGCGAGAAGGAGCTGCTTCCTCTCATTTGAGACGAAGCCGGGATAGAGGATATCCGGGTCCGCCTCGATCCGACGCAGGGTCTCCTCATAGTTCCAGCCGCATTTTCCGCAGACGACAAGCTTCAGTCCGCCTTCCTTCAGCCCCTGAAAGGCATCGATCAGGACATCGAGATTCTTTCTCGGCTCCAAAATCCCGATAAAAAGGATGTATTTCTTTTCGGAGAGCCCCTCCGGGAGCTGCTCCTCAGAAAGGGGATGCGTCGTCGCGGAGGGATAGATCACCTGAATTTCTTTCCCGCTGCACTCCCTCTCATAGTATGAGAGCAAGGTTTTCCTCGTATAACGGGAGACCGTGACGATCCGGTCCGCCTCCCGAAGGGAGCTCCCGCCGAAAAGCCGCAGCATGAAAAGAAGCTTTCGATCCATGAGACTCGGATAGACCCGGTAGGTGAGATCATGCACCGTGAGAATCCTCCGGCATCCCTTCGGAAGTCCCAGAGGCATAAACTGCTGCGTCCCCCAGAAGGCATCCAGAACAATTCCCTCTCTCCGGAGAAAGCGGGGGAGAAGGAACTCAAAATACAAGGTATTCGGCAGAAAGCGAAAGCCCTTATAGCGAATCTTACGGACTCTCGGATGCTCCGGAAAACAGATCTCCCCGTCCGATATGAGATAGAGCTCAAGCTCCCGGGAAAGCTCCAAAAGCTCCGAGAGCATCGCGTCCAGATAGGTTCCGATCCCGGACTTCTTTTCCATCAGAGGACGCGCATCAACTCCCAGCCTCATGCTCTCTCCTCCCTTCTGGACAGTACGAGAAAGCTTATCATAAGCGCATAGTTCTCCGCGTTATAAAACATCCCCCAGAAATGGCCGTTAAAGATTCCGGTGATGCACCAGAGCAGAATCATCAGAAAATATGCGCTTCCGTAATGCCGGATAAGCTTCGCCGCCTTCCCGTAAAAGAGCATCAGAAGCCAGGACAGAGTCCCCAGAATCCCCATCCCCGAGAGGATGCTGGAGAAGGAGCCGTGCGAAGAGGTCGTCCCGATCCCG
Organism: Oribacterium sp. oral taxon 078 str. F0262; assembly: GCF_000160135.1. Classification (GTDB taxonomy): domain Bacteria; phylum Bacillota; class Clostridia; order Lachnospirales; family Lachnospiraceae; genus Oribacterium. The sequence continues at coordinate 564,419 of NZ_GG729933.1, read as the reverse complement.
ATCCCGAAAAAAGGGCGGAAGCGAAGGAGCGCCAGCGTGGAAAAACTGCTGATCAGCCGCACCCGGCTCGACTGGTAGGGAATATCTCTGACCCTCTCTACATCGATGAAGAGGAGCCCCCAGTCGTCAAAGACCGCCTTCATTCTCTTTCCGAAATAGCTGCTGTCCAGGATCCCGCTCCGATAAATGATGTAGAGGATGGAGAAAGCCAGAAGACACCACAAAAAGATCTGAAATATCTTCTCTCCCCGGATATTTTTCCGGTAGCGACTGATGAAAAAAATCGCGAGAAAGGCCAGAGCGAAGACCACGGAGGAAAAGGACATGCTGAGAAGCATGAGGAGGAAGGCCTGAATGGCCCAGTGAAGCGACATCTTCCCGAGCTGATAGTTCGCCAGGAAGAGAAATGCGACGAGAAGCATGGCATAGGAAAAATGCGCCGCCTCCGTCGTAAAGCCGCTCAAACGAAAAAGGATTCCCCTCTTCTCCATCATCGGAAACACCGCTTCGTTATAGCCGAAAAACAGATTGTTCAGGCTGAAAAGGACGTTGGAATGCGTGAGATTTTTAATCAGAAATTCGACCCAGCCGAAAATCACCGCGGCCTTGCACCATTTTGCGCATTTATCCAGCAGAGCCTCATAATCCTCCCTTCGAAAGCTGAGATAAATCCCATAGAGAATCGTGAGAAAGATCAGATACTGAATCAGCGTTTTCGTGACATAGGAGCGGAGAGCCGGAAGCTGCAGCTCGGTATTTCCGAACCAGTAGTCATCGATCAGCATATCCCCCGTCACCATATATTTCTGAAGAGGCCAGAGCTTTAGGCCGAGCAGACCGACAAAGAGGGCGCTCAGCGCAAGAAAAAGCTTGATCGTGCTTCCCGCATCGATTTCCCCGGATTTTTTTATGATAAAAAAGAGGGCCAGGATCAGGCAGATGAATTCCGTATAAAAATTATATTTGATCCCGCTTCCGATGCTGAGGAAGGCCCCGGCCTCGACATTCATATATACGAAGACATGCATTGCAAGAAGAGCGATGAACTTCTCCTTCAAAGTCCCGCTCTGAAAAAGGGTATATCCCGTATATGCCAAAAGGATCAGCGAAAATGGGTGAATCACGAAGCACTCCTCTCATCCGGCTTTCCGAAAAAGCTCTGCATCCATCGTTCTGCCCTCCGATAAAACCCGCTCCTCGCCAGGACGGAAAGCAGGGGTTCCGCGTAGACAAGGTCCAGAACGATCGCCGCCGCAAAGAGCGCGGCAGGGATAAGAGCTGTAAAGAATGGCGAAAATGGGGACGCTCCCCAGCTCCCCGTCCGGAACAGTAAAAGCCAGATCGACGGAAGCAAAGCGGGAATCTGATGTAAAATATAAACCGTAAAGGTTTTTCTCCCGAGAAAATTGATGAAGCGGCTGTAATGGACGCGGCTTCCCAGCACTCCCTCAAAGAGAAAAAGAGCACAGAGAAAGGCGGGCAGCATATTCATATTGACAAAATAAAATGCCAGATTGAGACCGTCCTTCAGTCCCGCGCTCAGAGCGGGAAAGGCGGGCAGCAAAACATCGCTCACAAAGAGACCGAAGAAAAAAAGGGAAAGGTAGCAGGCAGCGGAGAGCAGGTAAGCGATCCCCGCCCGTCTTATGATAAGGCGGGAGAGAAAGCGTCCCTCCCATGTCCTCTCTCCCGGATAATCGCCGCGAAGACTTCTCTTCAGATATCCTGTCAGAAGATAAAGCAGCATGAACCAGATCTCCTCCCCGAGGAAGAAATAGTCATTTCGAAGCGTAAAGGTCGGGATCAGACAGATTAAAACAAGTCCTGTGAGAATCAGCCTCTCTGTGAGAAGACGAAAGGAAAGGGCGTAATTCAGGAGAGGCCCCGCCATTAAAAGCATGATATAGCAGCTCACAAACCAAAGAGGCGAGCCGGAAAATGGTAGAATTCCGCGGACCAGCGCTTCCGCGCCGACGTCCGGCAGAAAAAGCTTTCCGAGGATCGTGATCGGCACACAGTAAAGAAAGAGGCGAAGATAAAGGTCCAGCAGTCTGCGCGCACGGAAATCCGAATCCGAAAGAAACCAGGCTCCGATCATCACGAAGAGATCCACCCCGATTCTGGGACCCAGGCTGATAAAATAATAAAAAGCATGATAGGACGCTCCCCTTAGCTCCGAAAAGATCCCGGACTGCGTCGCAAAATGACCGAGGACGATCATCAGCATCGCGGCAATCCGCAAGAGCTCAAATCTGCTGTCCCTATGCTTCAGGCCCTCCTGCTTTGGCACCTGCTTCACCTCCTCTCTGACTCCTTCCCTCTGATTTCTTCCCATTCGACATCCGGCCGTCACTTAGTGCAAGGAGAGAAGCTCCTCCGCGATCCTCCTCGCATCCCTCTTCCAGGAGTACTTCCGGAGCGTCTCCTCCCGAAGCGCCGCGGGCTTTTCCTCCTTCAGAAGCTCCGATAAGACATAGTCCGTCCGGAGGGGATCGATGTAGATCGCCGATTCCCCGTAGACCTCCCTCATACAGGGCGTATCCGAGAGGATGATCCTCGCGCCGCAGCTCATTGCCTCCAGCGGCGTGAGTCCAAAGCCCTCATAGAAGGTTGGAAAGAGGAAGGCCGTGCACTTTTGCATCAGCGCCTTCACCTCCCCGTCGGAGAGGTAGCCCGTGAAAATCACATTTTCCGGGATCTCTCCCATCTTCTCCTCGGAAAAGGGGCGGAGCTTCATCCCGGAGATCACAAAGCGCGCGCCCGGATTTCTGTCCGCCTCCCGGATGATCCAGCGGTAATTCTTGTTCGGAGAGAGGCTGGACAGAGTGAAGTACCACTCCTCCCCAAGGGGCGGAAGCTTCCGGAAGATGCCCTCATCCGCCTCGATCCTCTCCATATGCTCTGCGGAGGAGGGAACGACCGTAATCTTCTCCTCCGCCACGCCGCTGTAACGGGAAATCTCCCCTCTGGAAAACTGCGATACGGTAAAAATCTTTCGGTAGCGCTTCGCGTGCTTCCACAGAAGAAGCTGATTCTGGAGGAGAAAGCGCCTGGAGTAGAATTCCGGATGCGCCTTCGTCGCGGCGTCATGGAGCACGATCGCCGATCGCTCCGGGTAAAGGAAAGGGACCGCAGTGCAGAGGCAGAGACAGATCGCCTTATGCTTTTTGCAGTAGCGGAAAAGCTCCCACTGCTGCCAGAAAAGCCTCCTGTTTTTTCCGAAGCGGACGACCCGGAGACTCCGGTACTCCGGAAGCTTCCTCAGATCCTTCGGGACGAGGAGCACAAAATCCGAGGAGGAAAGCTCCCCCTCTGTGATAAGCTCATCGAGCTTCTCTATGACCTCATAGGCATAGCGCTGTACGCCGGTGATGTTGTGGTCGTAAAAATCTCCGTTGATGACGATCATGCTCTCCTCTTTCCATGCTGCCGGTTGTTCCTCCTTCGGAGAAGCCGAAGGAGCGGGAGCTTCAAAAAGGGAAGGGGAAGGGCAAAGAGCAGGGCGACAAGCCGCTGCTTTTTATTTCGATTGTCCCTTCCGAAATACTCCCCGCCGTTTCTCCTGTAATATTGCAAAAACTCCTCTCGGTAGGGGTGGCGGCAGTTTTGGTACCATGGCCTCGCATAGGCGAAGCCCCCCGCAAAGTGAACGATCAAAGGATCCTTCTTTGCCTCCTCATACTCCCTCTCCGAATAGGGAAGCCTCCCGTCCCGATAGCGCTCATAGTCCCGAAAGGAAAAGGCGAGGGGCTGGGAGAGGAGGTTTGTGCGGAAGGGAAGAGAGAGGATATGCCCCTGCATCGAAACATTGAGGGCATCCTGATCCGGATACTTATAGCGCTTCGCAGGCCCCTCCATGAGGGCGCCGAGCCGCTCGCTGAGCTTCTCCCTCCGGCAGGCCGAGAGCTCATAGAGGATCACGCCGGAGTTGATATAACAGCAGCCGCCGGAGAGCCCGAGAGAGCGGAGATAATTTTCGTCCATGCATTCACAGACTCCTCCGGCCCACATCCCCTTCATATCCATGGAAAAAAGGGGAGAGAGATCTCCCCGCACCATCGTATCGCAGTCCAGATAGAGCACCCGCTCCAGGCTCTCCGGCAGAATCTTCTCGATCCGGAGCCTTGCGACAGCAGCTCTCGGCCAGTCCTTTGTGAGATGAAAGGCATCCCCCCGGAAGCTTTCCTCTGTGAGAGGATAGAAGCAAAGCTCCTGATGAAAGCGCTCCGCAAGCCTTGAAAGCTTTTCCTTCCCCCCCTCCGAAATTCCGTCTGAGAGAATATGCAGCCGCACCGGGTTTTCCGTATTTTCTGTGAAAAGACTCTCCGCGGACGCAAGAAGAACCGGGAGAAATCTCTCGTCACTCGCATAGACTGCTTCTATCCGTCTTTCTTCCATAGCGTCCCTCTTCCTTACCCTCCCGCAAGCATACCGCTTCCCTCTGTCTCCGCCGCTCCATGAGCGGCAGCTTGCTCCTCTCTGCTCCCGCGCCTCTCTGGCAAGCGCGCGGATCCCTCTCCCTCTCAGGCCCTTCCTCGATCATCTCAAAGGCTCTCGGGATATTCCTTCACAGTGTAAAACTCAAACTCTCTGAAAGCGCAGCATCCTCCCCCCCTCAAAGCTCCGAAAGCAGTGCCCTGATCTTCTCCGAAAAGCTTCGGTAGAGAAAACGCTCCGTCACGCGCACCCTTGCATTCTCCCCGAGCTCCTCTCTTAGCTTCGGATCCTCCGCAAGCTTTTGGAGAGCCTCCGCATAGGCCGATACGTCCCGGTTTGGGACCTCCAGCCCGCAGAGCCCGTCCGGGCAGACATAATTCACGCCGGAGCCCTCGATCGTAAAGGTGACAGCGGGATGAGCAAAGTACATCCCCTCCGCGAGAGAAAGCCCGAAGGCCTCATTTTTCGTGACGGATGGAAAACAATAGATGTCGCAGGCCAGGAGGTTCTCCCGGAGCTCCTCATCGGGGACTGCCCCGAGGAAGCGGACTTTTTCGTCTCCCTCCGCCTCTTTTTTCAGTTCCTCCGTGAGCGGTCCCTTTCCCGCGATCCGGAGCAAAAAGCGATCGTCGAGAAGGCGGAAGGCCCGGATCAGATACTCATAGCCCTTGTAGGGGACGTGGCGCCCCACGGCGAGACAGAGAATCTTCCCCGTATTTTTCTTCCGAAGCTCCGCCGCCCGCTCCCTCTCGCCCTCGCTCACGCGGAGCCGCTCCTCGTTGATGCAGCTCTCGATCACCGTGCACTTCTCCCGGAAGGCGCGGAGCCAGACGCTCCCCTCGATATAATTCGGGCTTGTGGCGATCACTCGATCCGCCCTCTCGAGAAGTCTCCGATTCTGCCCGGAGAAAAAGCGGCGGAGGAGCTTTTGCTTTGTGATATCAAGATGCCAATAGACGAGAAGCTTCGTCTCCGGGGGAAGCTCCCGGAGGAGATAATGTGCGACGAAGGGATTCGGATAATGAAAGAGCACGACATCCGGTCGAAACTCCCGCATCAGACTCCGCAATTTCCTCCCATAGCTCAGAGAGAGCGCCTGGGAAGCGACGAGAAGCTGCTGCCCGCAGCGGATGACCTCGACGGAATCGATGTGATCTACAGAATCCCCGGAATGCGGGCGGTGATCGAAGCAGATCAGCTTCTGCTCCGCGACTCCCCGAAGAGAGAGCACCAGATCGCGCGCCGTCTGCTCGATCCCCCCGATAAAGGGCATATAATATTTTGAAATATGGAGGATCTTCATTCTCTTCTTCCCTGTCCCTGCCGCCTTTTCCGCCTACCGGCCGCTCCAATGCAAAATGCTCCCGCTCTGACTTCCGCAGGCTTCTCAAAAATGCAAAGCGCCGCTCTATGCCTATGACATGATACCATATTCCCGAAAAAAATCACAGTTCTATCTCAAAGCGCGGTATAATGTTCCTGCCAGGGCTTCCTCGCTTACAGAAGCCCCGAAAAAACATCTCCGGAAAGAAAGGTCCTCTCCATGAGCGAATCCCCCCTCATCTCCGTCGTAATCCCAGTCTACAACGCCTCCCGCTTCCTCCGGGAGGCTCTGTCCTCCGTGCTTATGCAGAGCTTTTCCGACTGGGAAATTCTCGCCGTGGACGATGCCTCGACGGACTCATCTCCGGAGATACTCAAGCGCTTTCAAACGGAATCCTCCCTCCCCGGGGAACGCCTTCGCATCCTCCGAAACGAAAAAAACCGCGGTGTGGCCTTCAGCCGAAACCGCGGTGTAAGGGAGGCACGGGGAGAGTGGATCGCCTTTTTGGATGCCGATGACCTCTGGGAAGCGAGAAAGCTGGAGCGGCAGCTTTCTCTTCTCACAAGCTCCCACAGCGAAAACGAAGTTCCCGTCTCTTCCCCGTTTCCCGCTTCCTCTCTCTCCTCTCCCCTCCTCTTTACCGCTTCCGGCTTTTTGAAAGAGAATGGGGAGCGTATCCCCTATATCCTGGAAGTCCCGGAAAAAATCCGGCGAGAGGAGCTCCTGAAGCAAAATCTGATCTCCTGCTCCTCCGTCCTATGCAAAAGGGACTGGCTGCTCCGCTTTCCCATGCCGGAGCAGCCGGGGATCCACGAGGATTTTGCAGTCTGGCTGCAAATCCTCTCGGAAACCCCCTTTGCACTCGGTCTCAACGAGCCGCTCCTTCTCTACCGGGTCTCCTCTTCCTCAAAATCCGGAAATAAGCTCAATGCGGCGAAAATGAACTGGAGAACCTATCGCTACCTGGGCCTATCCCCGCTTCGCTCTCTCCTCCTGATGGCGCACTACAGCTTCCGAAACCTGAAGAAATGGAGGACCATCCGCCGCGCCGGGAAAAAGGCGGACCTCACTGCCTCCGGGAACAGTCCCGCATAAGCCTGCCTACTCGGATACCTGCTCTGACTTCCAGCTGATATTCAACTTTTTCTTCTCCCTGACACAGTCGAGCAGATAGAGATTGATCAGGGTCTGATACGGTATCCCTGTTTCTGCCGCTTCTTCCCCACAGAGATTCTCAGCTCCTCGAGAAATTCCGAGAAGGCCGGTCCGATCAGAAGAAGAAGCGTATTGTACTCAATGAGGTAGATCTTGTCCTCCAGCAGTCCGTGAAAGGAGAGGAGGGCGAAAAAGTAAAGTGCAAGCCTCCATCTCCTTCGGCAGCAGTACCGCATCGCAAGAAAGAGAAGGAAAAGCGAGAGCAGGGTAAAGAGAAGCCCGTAGCGCTGCAAAACGGAGAGATAGACATTGTCCACATAATCATACTGCCCCGGGACCGCTGTGCCGTTTAAATCCGTCCCGGCCCCGACCCAGCTGATCCTCCGGGAGAAAAGACCGAAGCCATAGCGAAAGAGAGAGAGCTGCGAATACTCGATCCGTCGGTTTAAGAGACTGTTCAGCCTGCCAAGCCAGCCTCCCGCCCCGGGGCGATAGAAAAAGGCCGCGGCGAGGCTTAAGAGGAAGCAGAATGGATAGGAGAGGAGGCTGAGACGGTCCAAAATGGAGAGCAGCTTCTCCGTCTTCTCTGAAAATCCTGTGCTCAAATAGAGGAAAAGGAGGAGGAAGAGAAGACTTATGCCTCGGGAGAGATCCCCGATGCACCAACGATAGACTGTCAGATTAAAGAAAAGGAGAAAAGAGAGAAGCAACTTTCCCCATCCTCCCAGAGGCTGCCCCGAACCGGACTCCCCAGCCTTCCCGGCGGGCACTGCTGTCCCTCCCGCTTCTTCCTGCGGAGAAAGGAGCAAAAGCGAAAGCATCGTGATCGTGAGAAGGTAGGCCGGGAGTACGAGAGGATAGGAAAATCCCATACTGTGCCGAAGGATGCCGTCCTTCTCCCCGATCTGGTAGAGGATGATTCCGGAGAAGGAGAGAAGAACAATAGAGAATGCTCCCGCAGAGAGGAGGATCGCCGCGATCCGGAAGAGACGGCGGATATCCTGCTTTCTCGCCCCGTAGATCAAAAGGAAGCCGTGGATCAGGGCACGCTGGTCATTTCGAATCGAAAGATAGGAGGAAAAGAGGATCAATGCCCAGGACAAAAGATCCGAGAGCCGGTACTCCCGGAGAAAGAGAAAGCGAAGCGCCTCGGAAAGAAGAAGGAGAAAGAGCGGGAGCAGGAAGAGAAGCCGATAGGCGGGACCGTCCAGAAGAAGCTTCTTCACAAAAGAGCTGGAAAACAGCAGAAAAAGCAAGGAGAAAGAAAAGCCCAAACGATAGAGCAGGCCCGCTGCCTCCTCCAAATTGCATTTTTTCATGATTGGCTTCATCGCGTTTCCTCCCTCTTCCCCTCGTCTTCTTTCAGCCCTTTCTCGTTCTCCTTCCTATCCCTCTCCGCTTCCTCCCCCGAGCTCAGGAAGCGCTCCGGATGCTCTTCGAGAAATCTTCTCATCCCCTCCGTCTGCTTTCCGAAGGAGAAATGACCGACAACGGTATTTTCAGAGACGAGAATCGCGCGGGAATGTGTCATACAAAAGCTGCAGAGCCGATCCTCGTCCAGGCCCATGCAGCTTCCGCCCCGGACTGGAAATCTCCCCATCTCCTCCCAGAGACTCCTTCGGAAAAGGATGAAACCGATACTAAAGCGCACCGGACAGGCCTCGTAGCGAAGTCCCTCTCCGGAAAAACGCCGGTTCAGCGCATCGAGCGGCGGAACCTCCCCGCCCTCTCCCCAGAAGAAGCGGGCCGCAGCGGGATCTGACTCAATCCGGTATTCCCTGCCGGCCGCGGTGAGCGGCCGCTCGAATTTCTCCTCATAGCGCTCAAGAAGCGAGAGCTCCGTGAGCAGCCTCCGATAGCCGTAGCCGTTGACCGGGATCAGTGGAGCCGTAAAGCCCGGACGATAGGGCCCCTCCTCCTCCACTCTCCGGTAGAGAGAAAGGAGCGCCTCGAAGCAGCCTTTCGTCACAAAGATATCCTCATCCATCTTGAAGATGAATTCCGCCTCCGGATGAAGTTCGATCGCCATATTCTGTGCCAGCGTCACACAGTTTCTCTTCGTTGAAAGATAGGAGCAGCCCCAGTCCTTGGCAAGCTCCGAAAGCTCCGGATCGAATCGGCCGGAAGATAGAAGACATAGATCCATCGGGAAATCGGGGAGAAAGCTCTTGAGCCTGGGAAAGACCAGTCGGTACAGCCAGGGCTTATAGCCGGCGATCACAAGGAGAAGGATCCTCTCCCCCCTCTGACGATTCAGAAAGCGATGCGGGCCGGAGCTCAGCCTCCTACTCCGCTCTCTCCGAATCCCCTCCTTCAAAAGCCGATAGCCCTTCCCCATCAGCGCCGAAGTCCTGGCCCATTCCCGAAGCTCTGAAAATCCCATGAACCCTCCCGGAACATAGTCCCAAATACCCTCAGAAGACAACTATACCGCGGCCATTCCGCCATGACGATCCACAGGCAGGCCGTCTTTTCCCCCGGCGCTTAGCAGCGCTATAAAGGGAAATCTCCCGCGCAGCTCCCGGCTGGAAACTGACTCCCGCCGCCATGACGATCGGCCGATTCATAAGCAGGCCGTCTGCCGCCCCGGCGACTGACAGCGCCATAGAGAGAAATCTCCCGCGCAGCTCTCGGCCGGAAACTGCCTCCCGCCGCCATGACGATCGACCGATTCATAAACAGGCCGTCTGCCGCCCCGGCGACTGGCAACGCCATAAAGAGAAATCTCCCGCGCAGCTCCCGGCCGGAAACTGCCTCCTGCCGCCCTGACGATCGGTCGATTCATAAACAGGCCGTCTTTTCCCCCGGCGACTGGCAGCGCCATAATGAGAAGTCCCCCGCGCAGCTCTCGGCCGGAAACTGCCTCCCGCCGCCCTGACGATCGACCGATTCATAAACAGGCCGTCTGCCGCCCCGGCGCTTAGCGATTTGGTTCTGTAAATCGCTTATGCGCCGCTGGCCGCGGCAGTCGAAGCGAGAGCGTCCTGTGTTGGATCGACCGATCGTCAGATACGGCGCCAAAACCCCACTTCTCTTCGAGAAGTGGTCAATGACGCTCCGAGTCTGCCTGATGGCAGACTTCTGCGCTTTTTCTTCGCTTCTCCGAAGCGAAGGACTCGGCTTCGCCCGGGTGGCTTCAGCCGACCTCCCTCCGGGAGGCACTTCTCTTCGAGAAGTGGTCAACGACGCTCCGAGTCTGCCTGATGGCAGACTTCTGCGCTTTTTCTTCGCTTCTTTGAAGCGAAGGACTCGGCTTCGCCCGGGTGGCTTCAGCCGATCTCCCTTCGGGAGACACTTCTCTTCGAGAAGTGGTCAAGGACGCTCCGAGTCTGCCTGATGGCAGACTTCTACGCTCGACTTCGCTTCGCGAAGGACTCGGCTTCGCCCGGGTGGCTTCAGCCGACCTCCCGCCGGGAGGCACTTCTCTTCGAGAAGTGGTCAAGATCGCTCCGAGTCTGCCTGATGGCAGACTTCTACGCTCGACTTCGCTTCGCGAAGGACTCGGCTTCGCCCGGGTGGCTTCAGCCGACCTCCCTTCGGGAGGCACTTCTCTTCGAGAAGTGGTCAACGACGCTCCGAGTCTGCCTGATGGCAGACTTCTGCGCTTTTTCTTCGCTTCTTTGAAGCGAAGGACTCGGCTTCGCCCGGGTGGCTTCAGCCGATCTCCCTTCGGGAGACACTTCTCTTCGAGAAGTGGTCAACGACGCTCCGAGTCTGCCTGATGGCAGACTTCTGCGCTTTTTCTTCGCTTCTTTGAAGCGAAGGACTCGGCTTCGCCCGGGTGGCTTCAGCCGATCTCCCTTCGGGAGACACTTCTCTTCGAGAAGTGGTCAACGACGCTCCGAGTCTGCCTGATGGCAGACTTCTGCGCTTTCTTCACGGAGGAGGGAGCAAAGTCCCTGTCTCGCTCTCTCCGAGAGGATACGAAGGCTGTAGTTTTTCTCTCCCAGGACATAAACCGGGCGGCGGCGGACACGGAGACGCTCCGTCCTCGCAAAGACATTCAGAAGACGCTCCGCGAGAAAGCCGAAGACTCTCCCCTCCCGCTCGCTTCGTCCCGAGAGGTCGATCCGCCGTTCCAGTTCAAAGAGGAGCGGAAAGAGCCAGCCGCAGTAGCGCTCAAGAAGAGCTCTCGGCATGACAGCCATGTTGTAATAGGAGGCGGAATACCCGCCCATCAGCTCCCGGTAGGCCGGGTAATCATCCGGAAGGCGCTCCTCGATCAGGCTCTCCAGCGTCTCCAGATCCTTCTCTCTTCCCCCTGTCCGAAGATAGAGCTCCCGCACCGTGGTCCGAAGGCCCGTGATCGGCTCCGGAAGGATGATGTCATGTCTCCGAAGATCCCGCTCCGCCTCCGAAATCGTCAGATAGCGCCGGGAGGACAGCCCCCTCATAAAATATCTCCGGTAGTGGCAGAGGCCGACGAAATCCGAGCGGTCATTCTTCCAGATCCAGTAGAGCGCGGTGAGCTCGTTGAAGTTCGGATTCTTCCGTGAGATCTCCTCCCCGCTGTCGTCCCGGAGGGAACCGGGGATCGAAAAGTCCTTCGCCCCGACGAGGATCGGCACATAGCCCGGAAGCGCGGGGAGCTCTGAGAGCTTATGGCACACGATGTAGAATTTCGTCATAGCTCAGACGAAGCCTCCTCTTAAAAAGCATAAGAAAGGAAAACAATCTGCTCCTCCCCGTGATGCGGCAGTAAAGCTGAAAGTCCCTCCGATAAATCCGGTATCTTCTCTCCGCTCTCTCCCTCCCGGGAAAGGAGGCGCCGGAAAAATCCTGCCGGATCTCCCCCGGAAGGATCCAGAAGCGGTCGAGTCCCTTCTCCCGAAGCCGGTCCATAAGCCAGTAGTCCAGCATATCGAGAAAGATCCTCTCCTCGAAGTCTCCGAGCTCTCTGAGAAGGCTTCGGCAGATGCAGAGCCCGCTGTTGATGCAGTAGAGCCCCCGGTAATGCCCCGGCGCTCTCACGAAGTCCCCTGCCCTCTCAAAAAGCCGATAAGACTTCTTCGGGGAGAGGGGGCCGCGCAGGGAGCGGACCATCCCCGCGCGAAGCTCCGGAAATTTCTCCCCTCCCGAAGCTTTCTCCGCTTCTCTTCCCTCAAGGCAGCTCTCCCGGACATTTCTCAGATATTTCATCGAGAAAAGACTGTCGTCATCCGATAGAAAAATCCAATAATTCCCCTCCGCATTCTCCCCTTTTTCAGAAGGAGCCCCGCCGGAAGATGCCCTGTCCTTTTCTCTTTGGTCAAGCTCCAGAAGGCAGCGGTTGTAGGCCGCGGAGAGACCGAGATTCCTCCCCTCTGAGAGATAGGATATTCCACATCTCTTAGCCTCCTCCCGGTTTTCCGTTAGGAGCGCGGCGTCCTCGGAATTATCAAAAATCAGGATCTCCGTCTCCGGATACTCTCCGCAGAGCCTGATAAACTGCGGGAGGGAGCGAAGCGCCCGGAGCTTTTTTTGATAGAGCACAGAAATAAGATAAAAGCTCTCCATCCTTCCCCCCGCTCAAAAGATCCGAAGCAGCACAGCGAGGCGAAAGAGAACATTCCTCTTTCGGTAGGCGGTCCGGATCCTCCTATCGAAGAAAAGCCGGAGCGACGCGCCGGGACTCCTCCGATAAAAGGCAACCTCCTCCGAAAGCTCCCTCTTGAGCGGACTCATATCACGGGAAAAAGCGCGGAGAAGCTCCCCTGCCATCTCACTGTGAATCCGATCGGGATGGAGCAGGGAATGGAGATAGCGCTTAAGCACCGCTCCCCCGGAGCTCTGGCAGCCCACCGCGTTGTTCCCATGCTGCCGGTAGAGAATCGGCGTATCTTCATCAAAGATAAGCCTCCCTCCGATCGCAAGACAGCCCTTGTGGATCCACTCATCATGCATCGTAATCTTCTCCGTATCCGGCTCCGAGCGGTTGATCTTAAGAAGAAGCGCCCGTGTAAAGAGCATTGTGCAGCCCGTAGAATTGCTCTTTATGAGGGCCGATGCGAAATCGAGCATCCTCTCCTTCGCGTCCCTCCGAAGCGGCAGGGGACGAAGCTCCGCATCCACCAGGCGGGGAAGCCCATAATAGAGCGCGGCTTCCTCCTTTCCCGTCCCAAAGAGGAGGGAGAGAGCCCTCGAGAGCTTGTCCGGGAGCCAGACATCATCCTGATCGCAGAGCGCATAATAAGTACGTGCCTCCGCTCTCTCCTCCCCCCAATCATAGTGCTCCGCCCTCTTCATGAGAGAGAGAAAGCTCCCGGCCGGACCCAGATTTCTCTCCCCGCGGTAAAAAGAAAGTCTCCCCTCCTCCTCGTATTCCCGAAGTATCGCTGTCGTGCCGTCCGAAGAGCCATCGTCCCGCACAAGGATGCGAAGCTCTGTCCCCTCGGGGAGCTCCTGGGAAAAGAGACTTGCAAGCTGCTCCCTGAGATAACGCTCTCCGTTATAGGTCGACAGCAGGACCAGCACCCGCTCCATTATGACTCCATCCTCCTCTTTCCTCGTCCGACGCTTCCCCTGCCCGCAGAAAGACCAATAAATCAGTGCGCATAGCTGCAGGCTGCCGCTCTTAGCTCAGCTCTTCCCCCGCCCGCGGAAAGACGAATAAGCCATCACGCATAGCTGCAGGCCGCCGATTTCCGTCCGGCTCTTCCCCTGTTCATGGAAAGACGGATACCCCCGGCGTGAAGGCTGCAGGCCTCCTGCCTCTGCCGGGCCTTGCTCCCCGCCCACTGAGAGCATCCGGCAGAAAGAAGCGTTCGGAAGCGGCAGAACCGTTCATCCCTTTCCGTTTCCTCTCTTCAGAAGATAGCGCCAGAGCTTCCCGAAGGCCTTCAGAGAGCGCACGAGGTCCGCCGGGTCCTTTAGCCCCATCCACAGGCGGTGCAGGATGTAGCGCGGTCTCAGATAATAGCGCCTTCTCGCCCTGTCGCAGAAGTTCACCATTTCCTCGGCACTCAGCTCCGGGAGATCCAGCACGGTATTGTGTGTGCCGTCCCGCTTGCAGTAATCCTCATAGCTCGATGCCCTGAGCCAGCCGTTTTTCTTCGCAAGCCGATAGACCTCTGTCCCCGGATAAGGGATCAGAGGAAAGAACTGCGCCGTATCCGTATTCAGACGGAGCGCAAGGCGAAGGGTCTCCTCTATCGTCTCCCGATTTTCCCCGGGATTTCCCACCATATAGCAGGCGTGAACCAAGAGCCCCGCCTTTCTGCTGTCCTCGATGTAGCGCTCCACCTGGCTGAGTGTCGTCCCCTTCTTGATGGCATCCAAAATCCCCTGGTTTCCGCTCTCGATCCCGGGGATCAGCAGACGGCAGCCCGCTTTTTTCATAAGCTTCATGGTATCAAGGTCCAGGGTATTGACTCTCGCATTGCAAAGCCAGCGGAAGCGCTTCTGAAGCCCCCGCTCGATGAGGAGCCTGCAAATCGCTTCCACCCTCCTCCTGTCGATCGTAAAGGTGTCGTCCTCCAGTACAATTTCCCGCACATCCGGGAAATTTTCCGCAATATAGGAAAACTCCGAGACGACATTCTCCGGAGAGCGAAGGCGGTAGCGGTGCCCGTGCATGGTCTGCGGATAGACGCAAAAGGTACAGTGACAGGGGCAGCCCCGCCCCGTGAAGATCTGAATCTCCGGATACTCCGAGGCCGGGAAGAAATAATCCCGGTAGTTTAAGCGCCGTCGGATAAACTCCGCGGCCATCGGGATCTCGTCCAGCTTCTCGATATAGGGCGCGTCCGGATTATGATGGATCAGCCCCGCCCCGTCCCGAAAGCTTATCCCCAAAATCCCGGAGAGCCCGGAGAGCGCCTCCTCCCGGGAGGCACTCCCCTCGATAAGAGAGGCGAGTCGGCTGATCGTAAAGTCGTACTCCCTCCTCGCGATGAGATCGATCCCGGGCCCAAGCCGAAGTGTCTCCTCCGGCACAGCCGTCGGATGCGTCCCCACCAGGGCGATAAAGGCCTCCGGATAGCGGGCCTTCAGCGCCTCTCCAAAGGCGATATCCCGATAAATGGAGGGCGTGCTGGTATCCAGGACAAAGAGGCGGCAGCCCTCCGCCCTCTCTCGGATGAGAGAGAGGGACTCCGCCTCGTTGAGAGGCTTCGCGGGCGCATCCAGAAATTCCACGCTGTGCCCCTGCTTTTCCGCCCAGACCGCCGCATAGATCAGCCAGAGCGGGTAATAGAGCGCACCGCTCTTCGTCACGGCAGGACTCCTCGACTCCCTGGAAAACTTTCCGTATTCCGCCCGAAAGGGCGGATTGATAAAATAGATCTTCATTCCTGCCTGTCCTCTGTCCGGACTCCCTCTGCACTCTCTCTCTGAAAAAGAATCTGGACCGTCTTAAGGAGAATCTCCATATCCATCATCAGACTTCCGTTCTGGATATACATGAGGTCCAGCTTCAGCTTGTCATAGGCCGTCGTATTGTACTTTCCGTAGACCTGGGCGTAGCCCGTGAGTCCCGCCTTCACCTTCAGGCGATAAGAAAACTCCGGGATCTCCTTCTCATAGGCCGCCGCGATGTCCGGCCTCTCCGGCCGGGGCCCGACGAGGCTCATCTCCCCGAGGAGAATGTTCCATAGCTGGGGGAGCTCATCCAGGCGAAACGGCCGGATGAAGCGGCCGACGGCGGTAATCCTCTCATCATCCTTTTCGGCGAGGCGCGCCTTCCCGTCCCGCTCCGCATCCTCCCGCATGCTCCGAAACTTATAGATGTGAAAATGCCTGCCGTCCTTCGTGAGCCTCTCCTGCTGATAGATCACGGGCCCCCGGTCCTCGAAGCGGATGAAAAGCGCGATCAAAAGCATTATGGGCGAGAAGAAAAGCAGCCCGAGCGCGGAGATCAGGATATCCGTCAGCCTCTTAAAGAACGCCCTCTCGATGGTGAGGCTTGAGTTTCTGCAAAGATAAAGAGGAGTATCGAAGAGATGCTGATTCTCCGCACTTCGGATCAGGATATCCGAAAGCTTCGGTGTGAGATAACAGCGGATTCCCCTGCGGTAGCATTGCTTTAGAATATAATTTCTCTCCCGGGAGGGGATATCATAGATGAGGACACAGCTGTACTGCTCCATCTCCCGCAGCACGGCCTCCATCCCTTCCCTCAGGCTGATTTCCGCTGCCAGGCTGATCCGGTCCCCCCGGCTTTTCAGCTTATCGAGGAGGTATCGGTCCGGCTTCTCCTCATAGATCAGAAGAACCCGGTGCGGGGGATAGGCCATCCGGTAGAGCCTCGTGCAGACGATGGACCAGACCAGGGAGATCAGCATCTCCAGCACGAAAAGGCAGGAGAGGGGAAGGACGGAGACCATCTTCTTGGTCAGCGCCACGATCTCGATATAGCTCAGCACATTCGCGATCAGAAGCCCCAGCGCATGGGAGGAAATCAGGTTCACAATCCTGTGATAGCCCGCCTTCCATCCGCCGTAGATCCCGATAAAAGCAAAGAGGAAGATCAGATAGAGGGAGAGCACCAGCCAGTGTCCCCTCCGAAAAAAGACAGTCTCCATCAGGGGACTGTAGTAATGCATCCAGACATAGCGAAAGAGCCTTCCATCCAAAAAAAGGAGAACAGCACAGAAGGCCGCACGGATCACCTTTTGATACTGCTCTCTCTCTCTCATCTAAGCTCCTGCCCTCCGGGCGGACAGCTGCCGCCCCGCTTCCCTTCCTTCACTTCACCGCACCGTATCATCATATCGAATGGGAAAGCTCTTGTCAAATCAAGGGAGCAAGGCTTTCATCGCGGAGCAGGGAATAGGAGCCCCGCCCCATTCAAAGGCAAAGCGAAAAACGGGAGCTCAGTTTGAGGGCGAAAAAGGAAAGCTCTCCCCGGCCTTCACCTCGATCTCGCGATCCGCGCTCCCGCTTTGACGGATCACGATGCGGACGCCGTATTTCTTAAATACGCCGCCGAAGCTCTCGTTATCCGGCTCACTGTAGCGAAAATCCTGTGTTCTCGCCGCATTTCCCACTGCCTTCATCAGCTCCGACAGGAAGAGATCCAGAGCCTCCTCCGAGACATTCTCCATGATCTCGATCCGGATGAGAAACTCCTTCTTCTCATTGTCCCCGCTGAGATCCAGATCCTTCACGAAATCGTAGCCCTCATCATTCAGGGCATCCACCACATCGCTGTGAATCTGATCGAAGTCGAGGCGAATCTCCTTCGACTCCGGAGCCGTCGTCAGGGCGGGGGACTCCAGCTTCGTCTGATAAGTCGGTTTGCACGCCGAAAGAGACAGGGCTCCCGCAAGAACGCAGAGCCCCGCCAAACGAATTCCTCTGACTCTCATACTATAAAATCCTCCGGCGGGCAGCCCCGAGTCCATCTCAGTCCCTCGCCGTCCGCACGCAAAGAGCGCCGGGTGTAAACCCGGCGCCCCGAGAAGTAATTCCGCAGAATCCGAAATTACTCCGTGTAGACCTTCTTGCCGTTCGGAAGCGTGATCTCATTCTCGTGATCCTTGCTCTTGCTGTTGTAGGTCTTCTTGTCGCCAGCGTAAAGGATGACGCCGTCCTTATCGGTCAGATAGTAGACATCGTTGCTGTCCTTCACATTGGTCTTCTTCTCCTGCACAGCACCGGCAGCGTTCACGAGGACATGGTTGCCGTCCGCGATGTTCGCAGTGCCATAGTACTCGACGTTCCTTCCGACGAGCTTCTTGCGGTTAGCGCTGTCTACCTGGACACCGGCGAGGTTGGACTCCTCGTTGTCAGCCTTCAGGACCACACCGTAAGCAACATACTTCTTGATCTTGGAGACATAGTTGTTCTCCGCCTCACCGTTGGTCTTGAAGTACATCTGATAGCTATCGTCGTCGAACTCGACGTTCTGGTAGCCGGACTTCCTGGAGCCGTCCTTCTTCTCGTCGCTGGAGAAGTAGTAGAGCTTCTGATCCGCGCCAAGGCTGGCAGCCTGGTCAAGGTAAGCATCCTTGGAGAGATCAAGCCACTTGTCCTTGCCGTTGTATTTGTTGGTGTAGTGTCCGTCGACAACGCCGACAATGCCGGAGAGCATACGGCCCTTCTCGTCGAAGGCATAGCTCTTGCCCTTGATCTTCCGGATGCCGTCCTTGAAGATCTTGCCGTTGCCCTGCGCCCACCACCAGCTGTAGGAGTCGTCGTCGTAGTCGTCCTTGTCGTAGTCCTCGCTCGGAACAGCCCAGACCCACTGATTCTTTCTGGCAGCTCCGTCCGCGTTGGTGTAGACAATGCTGTCCGTCGCGTTCGCCGGAGTATCGAAGCCGTCCGCGCCGTTCTTGGTAGCGGTGGACCAATCCTCGATCATACGGCCATACTTATCGAAGTAGAAGGTGTAGCCGTTGATATTCTTCTTCTTGTTGCTCTGCTTCTTTCCGTTGTTGTCGAAGTAGAACCAGAAGGTATCGCTGCCGTCGCCGTCGCCGCTTCTCACGGAGTCGGTGTTGACCGTCAGCTGAACCCAGCCGTTCTGAGCGGAACCATCGTTCCAGCCGCCGAAGTAGTAGTCAGCATCAACCCAGGCATCGTCGCCGGTCTTGATGGTGTTGCTGTCCTTGTCGATCCAGCCGTAGAGCATCTTGCCGTCCTGATCGAAGGCATACTTCTTGCCGTTGATGGTCTTGAGATCGGAGACAGTCACCTGCTCGTTGTGATCTCTGTAGGCCTTTCCGTCAGAGCCGAAGTAGAACCATCTGTACTCCGCGCTGCTGTCGTCGTCGGTAGCAAGGGCAACCCACTGGTTGCTGACCATCGCGCCGTCCCCGTTGACATAGTAGTAGTCATCGCCGTCCTGGATCAGCTTATCGGTAGCCATGCTTCCGTCGGAATCGAGATAGAACCAGTAATCTCCGGACTTTCTCCATGCATCGGTAACAGCGCTGCCGTTGTTATCGAGATACTGCCAAGCTCCGGTGGAGTTGTCCCAGCCAGCTGCGAAGGTCACAGCGGAGGCACCAAGAGCGAGTAAAGCGGTTGCAGAAAGAGCTGCAACGATTTTCGTCTGCTTTCTCATAATAAATGCACTCTCCTTTTTGATTGATGGATTCAATATCCAAAGTTACGGGACTATTATACCTTCCGAGCTTAAATTATTCAAGTCCTTTTCTTAAATAACGCTTAGCTGCGGTAAATGTATGAATTAAGAGATATAATGCCCGCTGCCTTCCTTATACTACCTCATAAATCCCTCAAAGTACATAACAAAGATTCAACGAATTATTACAAAAAGCTGAACCTAAGAATTAAGGAATCCATAAGGATTGTTCGTATTATATCGACTCTCCGGAAAATGTCAAGTCTTTTTTTGATTCCCGGGGCTCTCCAGGCGGCAGATCAGGACGCTTCCCGGAGTCCGCGCGCGGCGGAAAGCCCGGTGAAGAGGATGACGAGAACCAGCGGCAGGACGATCGGCACCGCGATGTTGACGCTCGCCTGCACGAGGTAGACGAGGAAGGAGAAGCCGACGGCGGCGCACCAGTCCGATGGGAAGGATCTGTCCTCCAGCTTCTTCCCGAGCTCTCCGAAGAGGATGCGGAGCGAGCGGACGCAGAATATGAGATAAAAGAGAAGCCCGAGGATCCCGATCGTGACGAGATAGTTCAGATATTCGTTGTGCGCCGCGTCGAAGACGCCGTACTCCGCCTCTACCATCTGCTGGAAGAAATTGTCCATCGTGACTGCATAATAGCTCTCCGGCCCCATCCCGATGAGCTTTTGAAGAAGGTCCATCTTCTTGATAAAATACTGCATCCCGAACTTCCAGTTCATCCCTCTTCCGGTTCCCCAGGTGTCGCTGAGTACCAGGACATTCCGGTACGGCTCCAGCACACCGAGCGGTCTTCCGCTGTTTGCGATATAGAGGAGGATCAAAAAGGAGAGGATGGAGAGAAGGAGTAGGATGCCCCAGATCCGAACGAGAAGCTTCCCGCCCGGAAGCGCCTGCTTAAAGCAGGCGAGATATTCCTTCTCCCCCATGCTCCCTCCCGTTTTCCGGATCCCCTGCCTGAGGAAAAGATAGTACATGAGACCGATGAGAAAGAGAAGAAGGAAAATGGCGATCGGGAGCATCTTGCTGTCCAGCGCGATGCGGAGCAAAATTCCATTCTCATAGATATTTCCGATATGAGGGATCGTCTCGCTCTTTGTGAGAAAGCCCAGCATCCACATACAGGAGAGGAAAACGAGGATCGACTCCCAGTAGCGGAGGAAGCTCCCCTTCCACCTCCAGGCGTAGAGGGGGAGGAGGGCAAAAAGCACCGCGAAGGAAAGGGCCACGTTGTCGGACTTTCCCATGAAGCAGGCCATATAGGAGATCAGCATGCCCGCGAAATAAAAAAGGCGGAGCC
Source organism: Oribacterium sp. oral taxon 078 str. F0262 (assembly GCF_000160135.1). Classification (GTDB taxonomy): domain Bacteria; phylum Bacillota; class Clostridia; order Lachnospirales; family Lachnospiraceae; genus Oribacterium. The sequence continues at coordinate 544,184 of NZ_GG729933.1, read as the reverse complement.
AGGTCTTCTCCTCCCTCAGATGAAGGACCGTGAAGAGAGCCATATAGACCGCGGTCAGGCTGGTGTAGCTGTTGATATTCCCCACGCTCGAGGCGAAGGTCTCCCAGTAGACCGGAGCCACGCCGTCAAAAAAGTGGAAGAGATTCATCTTGAAAAAGTCCGTAATCCCCCAGAGGCAGACGAGTATCCCCGTGAAAAGCCCCAGGAGGATATGCCAGAGCTTGGCCCGGTAGATCCGGCTCAGCATGAAATAGGCGAGAAAGATCATAAACCACGTGAGAAAGCCCATGCATCTCCCGCCTCCGCTTTTCCCCTCCTGGGCGCCCCAGATGCCCCAGAAGGTCTCATAGAGATAGCCGGAGCGGAGCATGGAGACCAGGTAAACCACGATCAGAAGGAGCATGGGGAGGTCTGTCGAAAGAGGCTTTTTTACGATGCCGGTCTCCCGAAGCGCTTTTTCCAGGTCCTCAAAAAAGAGCCTGCATGCCGGGAAAAAGGCGCTTATTCTTTCTCTCAGACCGTGCGGCCCGGGAGAGGGTTTTTTCTCCTCCTTCTTCGCTCCCCTTTTCGCTGCGCGGCGGCGATATAGGAAATCCCCCTCAAAGAAGAAGCGATATAAAAAAACGAGAAGGAGGAAGACAGCCGCCCCGCCTGTCAAGATACAAAAGGCCTTAAAGCGGTCCTTGAGAATATCCCGGTAGCCCCTGAGAGTGAAGAGCGGAAAAAAACACAGCATCAAAAGGACATAGGCGTCCATGATCCGCTCTGCATATCGGTCTTTTGTATTCATCGATGAGCCTGCCTTTCTCTTCGCGCATACATGTATTTGCACCGGCAGAGGAAAACGCCGGTGCAAAATTCAATCTCTTTCCTGCTGATTTATTCTCGGTGGAATCCGACTTTCTCTAGTTTCCCGAATCCCCGCCGGGGCCCGGCTCCGGACTCACGGAGGCATCATTCCCCGGTTTTACGGGGCTGTCCGTCTGCACAGGGGAATCATCCTTCTTCGTGCTCTCCTGCGCCTTTGTGCTCTTTGTTTCCTTTCCGGGGGAGTCGTCCTGCTCCGTCGTCGTCTCACGGGACTTCTGCCCCTCGGAGGAACGGCTGCTCTCCTGCGTCCTGCCCTCGGTCTGGCTCGGGCCCGCATTTCCGTCCTGCGTACTGCTCTCCGATCGGTTCTTGCCTGAGCCCTTGCTCTCCGTATCCTGTGAAGAACTGCTGCTCTTTGCGGAGCTCTCGGAAGAGCCGTTCTTCTCCGAGCTCTTTCCTCCGGAGTCCTTCGCAGCATCCGTCTTCCGGCTCTCTGACTCTCCGCTTCCCTTTCGGCTGCGGCTTCCGTTTTTATCGTTTTTATCGGTCTCGGAGGTGCTTTCCCCGCTGCTCCGGCTCTTTGTCTCCCCGCTGTCCTCCGTGCTTTGCTTCTTTTTGTTCTTCCGGTAGACCTGCTCCGTCTCCTCCTCGTCCCTTCCGGCGCCGGATTTCCTGCGATCCTCCTTCGGCGTGCCGCCGCTCCGATAGGTTCCGCTGTCCTCCCCGATTCGCTTGCTGTAGGTCCAGACCGCATCGGAGGGATTATAATCATTGTCTCCGAAGAGGAAAGAGTGCGCCCAGGTGACATTGGAGGCGAGGCTCGTCGGTATGACACAGTCTCCCTTCTTCCCCATCATCTGCGTCTTTAAATCCTTCGGGAAGCCCTCGGAGCCGACGATATTGTAGCGGGAAATCCCCTTTGCCAGCTGCACGAGATCTCCGGCATTGACATTGAAGGCGAGCTGCGGAAGGACGGTGTCGATAATGGAGGTCAATGTCACAAGATCCGCCTTCTTCGCCTTTTCCAGCACCTGAGAGATCACCTCTCTCTGTCTCTTCGTCCTGCTGAAGTCATCGTCCATATAGCGGAGTCTGGCATAGGCCACGGCCTGCAGTCCGTCCAGATGCTGCTTCCCCGGTCCCTTGATGTATTCCGCCGCGGGATTATCGGTGATCTTTCCCTTCACGCCGGTCTCGGTAATATAGGCATTCATATAAAATGCCTCTTTCTCCGTGAGATCCACATCCACGCCGCCGATCATGCTGATCGCGTCCGCGACAGCCTTCCAGTTAAAGGTCGCGTAATGTTCGATATTCAGGTCCAGGTTTTTATTCAGGGCGGCGACAGCCTGCTCCGGCCCGCCGTCCGCATAGGCCTCGTTGATCTTCGCGAAGCGGCTGCCCGCTCCGAGATTCAGGTAGGTATCCCGGTAAACGAAGAGAAGCTTCACATCCCCGGTCCCCATGTCGATGTTTACGACGATCTGTACATCCGCGTTCGCGCCCTTTCCGACGCTCCCGTCCCGGGAGTCCACGCCAAAGACCGCCACCGTCCAGTAGCCCTGCATCTGCTGCTGCTTTGTGACGTCAATATTGGTGTTCTTCACCTTCTCCGTATTGAACTCGACCTCCTGCACGCTGCTCAGGCGGTACTGCACCGCCCAGACGCAGAAGACCGCCCCCAGCGTCAGAATCTCAAGGACAGCGATTCCTATAATCCTCCGGATCAGCGCTTTTTTCTTTTTTTTCCGGCGGAGCCGCTCCGCCTCGATCTCCTCTTCCCCACCGGAATGAATGCGGAGAACATCGATATGGTCCCTGCCATTCCCCGGCTTCTTCCCGTTCTCCGGCTTTTTCTTGTTCTCCGCTTCCTTTCCGCTCTCCGCTTCCTTCTCTTTCCCGGACTTCTTCTCCGCATCGCTCCCGGAGGAAGCGGCTCCCTTCTCCGCGCGCTTTCCGCTCTCTTCCGAGGCGGGAAGGGAATGGCTCTTCCGATAGCGCTTCTTCGAATTCGGGGCCTTTTCTCCCTCTCCCTTTTCCGGCTCCGGCTTTTCCTCTCTTCGCTTTTCAGCGCTGCCCCGTCCGCTCAGAGAATCCGGAGAGGACTTCCCTGCCTCCTTGCTCTTTTCGGAAGTATTTTCGCCGGAAGATTTCTTTTCCGAAGCCTTTCCCTCTGAAGCGCTTTTCCCGGAAGCATTCCCTGCGGAAGGATCCCGTCCGGCCCCCGTTTCCTCCGGGCCGGACTTTCCTGCCTCCTTGCTCTTCTTCTCCGAATCCTGCCGCTCCGGTTCCCCCCCGGACCCGGCCTTCTCAGAAGACGTCTTCTCCAGCTCCGTCTCTCGCTCCGTGTAGGGTCTTCTCGCACTCTTATTCTTCTCTAAGGCCATAGGTCCTCTCCATGTAGCTCTGCTTTACTGCTCTTTTTGTACTGCTTCTATTCCCATTCCAAGGGGGACGCTGTCCTTCCCCGCCGCGCTGTCATTTCCGCTAATCTGTGCAGCTTCCCCGGCGTCCGGCGATTTGCACGCACCGCCAGCTCCCTCATTCGCATTCCCGCGGCCCTTCGGCCCGCTCCTTGCTCATGCGGGGGCGTGTCTTAAAGTCTCGCTTCCTCTCTCATGCAAGCATGGCTCTTCCCGGGCTTGCTATGATTCCGCATGGCTCCGCCGCTTCGCTGCTCTCGCCATGCTACCCCCCTCATTCGCATTCCCGCGGCCCTTCGGCCCGCTCCTTGCTCATGCGGGGGCGTGTCCTAAAGTCTCGCTTCCACTCTCATGCAAGCATGTCTCTTCGGCTTAAGCTTGCTATGATTCCGCATGGCTTCGCCGCTTCGCTGCTCTCGCCATGCTCCCCCCCTCATTCGCATTCCCGCGGCCCTTCGCCCCGCTCCTTGCTCATGCGGGGGCGTGTCCTAAAGTCTCGCTTCCTCTCCCATGCAAGCATGTCTCTTCGGCTTAAGCTTGCTATGATTCCGCATGGCTTCGCCGCTTCGCTGCTCTCGCCATGCTACCCCCCTCATTCGCATTCCCGCGGCCCTTCGGCCCGCTCCTTGCTCATGCGGGGGCGTGTCCTAAAGTCTCGCTTCCTCTCTCATGCAAGCATGTCGTGGAAGCAGACTTTCGACACTGGAATCATATCATAATGTCGACGGGCGGAATTGTCAATTCGGGCGCGGCTTGGGAAAGTCTTTTCTCAGTATGCGTTCTTATTTACGAAGCCTCGAAAGATCGTGAGGAAGAGGATGCGGATGTCCAGCCCCAGAGTCCAGTTTTCGATATACCAAAGGTCATAACGGATGCGTTCCGGTATGGAGGTATCCCCGCGGAGGCCGTTCACCTGCGCCCAGCCGGTCATGCCGGGCCTTACCTGATGCTTTACCATATAGCGGGGGATCTCCTCCCGGAACATTTCCACAAACTGGGTTCTCTCCGGCCTCGGTCCCACGAGGGACATCTGTCCCATCAGGACGTTGAAAAGCTGGGGGAACTCGTCGATGGAGGTGCGCCGGATAAATTTCCCGATGCCCGTAACTCTGGGGTCCCCCGGTGTCGTCCAGCCGTTTTTCTCCTCCTCCGGTTTTTGCTGGACCATGGAACGGAACTTATACATCATAAAGGGGCGATTGTGGCGACCGACCCTCTCCTGCCGGAAGATCACAGGTCCCGGAGATCCGAGCTTGATGAGCAGAGCCACCGTCAGCATAATAGGGCTGAAGATGAGGAGCGCGGCAAGAGATCCCGCGATATCCATCGCCCGCTTCATAGCGGCATTGAGGGGATCCGTCAGCGGGACATTTCGGATATTGATGACGGGCAGCCCGTCCATATCCTCTGTCATCGGCTTTGAGTGAATCACATTCTGATAATCCGGAATGAATTTTGTGTGAACACCGGATTTCTCGCAGACGGAGACGATCCCGGCGAGCTTCTCATAGGCCGCAAGGGGAAGGGTGATCGCAATCTCATCGATCGTATTTTTCGAGAGAAGCTCCGACAGTGCAGTGATCTTTCCGATCACTTTGACATCGCGGTAGGAGCTCCCCGTCTCAGCCAGATCATCGACAATTCCATAGATATGGTAGCCCCAGTCGGGATTTCTCCGACAGGCGTCGATGAAACGGTCCGAGACCTCCGAGAAGCCGACCAGCAGGATATGCTTTTGATTAAAGCCGCGCTTCCGAAGCCCCGACAGGATCCTGCGGATTCCAAAGCGCTCCAGCGTAGTGAAAAAGACATTGATCGCGAAGAAGAGGGCGATCATCCTCGCGCTGAAGTGATCCAGATAGAGCGTCTTTCGAAAAGCGAAGAGCAGTGAGGCAGAAAGCAGCACTCCCACGCCGTTCGCCTGGAGGATCCGGATAAAAGCCGCCTTTCGTCCCATCGTCCGCTTCGGGCGGTAGAGCCCGAAGATCCAGTAGAGGAAGAGAAAGGCCGGGATCAGGAAAAAAAGCGCGCTGAAATAAACCCGCGGCGGAAGCACACCATGCCCCTCCGGGAATATCGGCGACTCGATCGCGAAGTACCATGCCAAACCGTAGGACCCCGCCAGCACCAGTGCGTCCAGGAGGACATGGAGCTGATTCAGCTGTCTTTGCTTATCCCTGATCATATCCGGAATTATACAATAATCCGCCCATACCCCGCAAGCGCAGAAGTCTGCCATCAGGCAGACTCGGAGCGTTCTTGACCACTTCTCGGAGAGAAGTGCCTCCCGGAGGGAGGTCGGCTGATGCCTCCCGGGCGAAGCCGAGTCGCTGAGCTGCGAAGAAGCGAAGCATAAGCGCAGAAGTCTGCCATCAGGCAGACTCGGAGCGTCCTTGACCACTTCTCGGAGAGAAGTGCCTCCCGGAGGGAGGTCGGCTGATGCCTCCCGGGCGAAGCCGAGTCGCTGAGCTGCGAAGAAGCGAAGCATAAGCGCAGAAGTCTGCCATCAGGCAGACTCGGAGCGTCCTTGACCACTTCTCGGAGAGAAGTGCCTCCCGGAGGGAGGTCGGCTGATGCCTCCCGGGCGAAGCCGAGTCGCTGAGCTGCGAAGAAGCGAAGCATAAGCGCAGAAGTCTGCCATCAGGCAGACTCGGAGCGTTCTTGACCACTTCTCGGAGAGAAGTGCCTCCCGAAGGGAGGTCGGCTGATGCCTCCCGGGCGAAGCCGAGTCGCTGAGCTGCGAAGAAGCGAAGCATAAGCGTAGAAGTCTGCCTGATGGCAAACTCGGAGCACTTCCGATTCCTGTAGCCGATCTGACGTTTTGTACGCCGAAAAGCAGGCCGTCTGACGCCCCGGCGCTTAGCGATTTGGTTTCTTAAAATCGCTTATGCGCCGCTGGCCGCGGCAGTCGGAGCGAGAGCGTCCTGCGTTGGGCGGGCAAACGGCAGATCGATCCACTCTCATCCGAAGCCGAGCCCTAAACGCAAGGTCTGCCATCAGGCATGCTCGGAGCGTCTCCGAGTTTTCTCGAAGAGAGCCGCCTTCCGAAGCAAGGCACTTCGAAATTATAAGATACCGCAACAAAGCAAAGACCCCGCCCTCCTTCGCGCTCACACGAAAAGGAGGACGGGGCCTCGCGTTATCAGGCCTATATTCATACTGCGCCGCAAAGCGCGGCATAGGCATTTACTTTATGGATTGCATACAGCTGACTCTGAAGGGAAGACCGATCCGCCGCTAGTACAAACAGGCACAGCATGGGACGGGAGTGCGCGGGTCTTCTTCCTCAAGAGCAGCTGCATGCCTGCTCCCGAAGGATAGCGATGTTTAGGCGTTCTCTCTCTTTTTCCGGAAGACAAAGGCTCCGGCGAGAGCGCTCATGGAAGCGGCAAGGCCTCCCAGATAGAGGAAGATATTGGACTCATCGCCCGTCTTCACACCACGGCCGCCCTTCCCCTTTCCCTTGGACGCCGCATCCACTGCCGCCTTTGCGCCAGCGGACTTCGCGGACGCGGGATCTCCCTTCTTCGCAGGATCCGCTCCAGCGCCCACAGGGGCCTGCTGATACTGCGCCGGGTTCTCCGGGCTCATATTCTGGCTGTTCTCCGTGTTCTGCCTTGCGGCGGTATCTACCCAGGCGTGACCCTTGGTCCCGGAGGAGGATCTGCCGCCGATCTCCGAATCCGTTGCGATATTGGACCCTGTGGCAGGTGCGGGAACCACATTCGAGGTCGCGATATAGCGGAGTGTCGTGGCCACCGGCGTCGCGGTGGACGAAACGGTATATATTGTGCCGATTGCTCCGATGCCGAGGAGGGATGCCGTCAGCGTAGCAGCGATGGCGTTCTTCCGATTCAAAAGCTTCTTTGTATTCGTATTCTTCTCTCTCTTCATGATGCTCACCTCATACTCTGTCTGGAAGACCTCGGAAAAAGCGCGGACAAGTATTCCCTCTCATAAAGTGGCCTGGGATATGTCGTTCGGGCTTCCGCCCTCCCGGCTCCCCGGGTACCGTGCGAACCATGATCTCTGCGGGCCAGCCGCAAAAACCGTTCTCACAGATTCCCTGAAGCAGAATATTATGCCAAAAAGTGCTTTTTCTTAATCGTTTCTTAAAACACTGCGATTGTAGCGAATCTTTTCGCACTTGTCAAGGCCTGTAAGAAAAATGTCGGATTATCGTATTTCTTTCGACAGCAACGGCGAGCCATATGCCGATCTTCCTTCCAATGCTGAAAGATTTCGCATGCTCTCTATATAATATCCTTCAAGATCGGGAGGGGAAAGGGCTCTCCGGGCGCTTCCTTCTTAAGGTCCCTCAGGACGAAGTTCGACTTCCGGAGTGTGAGGGCCGGGTTATAATAGGGGTCCCCCTGCCGCAGGATCTCCGGCCAGCGCTTCGCGAGCTTCACGATTTCAGAGTTAAAGCGCTTCACCTTCTCCGGCGTGTCCTCCATGCCGCGGGACTTCGACTCATAGTGGTAGAAGAGCGCGTAGGGATTATAGACGATCCGCTGCTTCAGAGCACGGAGCTTTAAACAGAAATCAACGTCGTTGAAGGCCACGGCGAGCTCCTCCGTGAGTCCCCCGACCTGTTCGAAGAGGCTTCGCTTTGTGAGGAGGACCGCCGCCGTCACCGCGGAATAATCCTGGACGCACTTCGCCCTATGCATATAGGTATTTTCCTTATCGTGAATGCCGATGAAGGCCGCGCCGGCGATGCCCCCAAAGCCCATGACGACGCCGGCGTGCTGGATGACATGGTCCGGGTAGAGAAGCCTGGCCCCGCAGGCTCCGATTCCGGGGAGCTGAACGAACTGCAGGAGCTCCCGCAGAGAATCCGGCTCGATGAGCTCGATATCGTTGTTCAGAAGAAGAAAATAGTCCCCTCTCGCCTCCCGGGCTCCGAAATTGTTGATCGCGGAATAATTGAATTCCCGCTCCCAGCGGACGACACGGACGACAGGTCTTTGGAGCGCCTCCTCCTTCGAGACAAAGCAGTCCGGAAATTCGCGCGTGATTTCTTCATAATAAGAGAAGGTATCCTCCCGCTCCGAATTATTCTCCACGACGATGAATTCAAGATTCGAATAGCTCCCCCGGATGAGGGAGCGGATCGCCTTGTCGAGATCCTCCCGGTGGTCCTTGTTCGGGATGATGACGGAGATCAGCGGCTCCGCTCCCTTTTCCGTCCTCTCGATCCGATATTTCAGATGATAAAAGCCGTAGGTGATCCCCTTCTCAGCGCTTAGGAGCGGCAGGCCGACTCTCGCGCAGTGGGCCTCGATCGCCCGTCTCCCGGCCTCAAAGGCATAGAGCTTCGCCTCCGGATTCGCCGCGGTGGAGAGCTGGTGGGAGCGCCAGTGGTAGAGCGCCTTTTTTATGTGAAAGATGTTCTCCGAGGTGAAAAGGGCCTCCGACAGCCGCTTTCTGTCCTCCGGCAGAAGGCCCCGCCTCTCCTCCTCCCGCTCCGCGATCGCATCTGCCCTCTCGCAGAGCCTCAGGATGAGATCGTAATCCTGCGCGCCGTCGTATTCCTTCCTCTCATAGACCTTCTCCCCTCTCTCGTTTTGCTCTGCGACGCTCTCCAAAAGCCCTCTCTCCACCACCAGGAGATGACAGATATAGTTCACCGAGCGGAGGAGCTCCGGATTATAGTCGGACTTGAAATGCGGCTCGAAGAGATAGGCGGACTCGAAGTCGATCTTGTCCTCATCGCTGTAGAGAAGCTTTAAGCCCGGATGCTCGTTGATCGCCTTTGCGCATTCATAGAGAGCGTCCGGCGAGAGCTCATCATCATGATCCATGAGAATGATAAATTCCCCCTCCGCCCCCATGCGGAGCGCGGCATTCGTGTTCTCCGCAATGCCGCGGTTCTTCGGAAGAATCTCATAGCGAAAGCGCGGGTCCTTCTCCGAAAACTCCTGAAGGACCTCTTTCGGAGTTTTTCCTCCCTCCTTTCCCCAGATCAGTCCCTCATAGGCCGAGGCATCCGCGGCGAGGAGCTCAAAATTCCCATAGCTTTGTCTTCGGACGGATTCCAGCATCCTCCTCAGAAATTTCTCCGGTGTCCGGTAGACCGGCACCGCGATGGAGAACTTCGGCTCATGCGGAAAATGCAGTCCTCTCTGCCTCTCGAGCTCCTCCTCGCTCACGCGGCAGCTTCGATACCACTCGTTGTAGTCATAGTCCTCTTCAATCCCCTTCAGCTTATGGACCGTCTTTTTAAAGAGGGCAAAGAATCCGTCCTTTCGAAACGTCTCCCGGACCGCCTCGAGCGTCTCCGGATTTAAGAGGGCGAGGAATTTCTCCCGTTTCCTGTGCGCATGGGAATTAAAGGCCTCCAGGCGTTTATCATCGAGAAAAAAGCGGCGCCTCCTGCCGTCCACCTCGATCAGGAGGGTGCAGGAATCCCCGCTGCCAAAGGTATAGGGAAGTTCGATATCGAAGCCGAGCTCCCGGCGGATCGGATGCCCCGTCTCCTTTTCATAATCCGGGAAAAAGGCCTCCGCCACGGAATCCCTCCGCACCGAGGAGATGAGAACGCCCTCCGCGGCCTTCCCGTCCTTTCCCAGGACCTCATAATGCACCCTTGTCTCCGGGTCTCTCCCGAAGGCCCAGCCCTGCAAATTGAGCTTTCCCTCCCGGACCAGCGCGATATCAAGCTTTGTTCTCATATCCTTCCCTCTCCCCGCGAAGCCATCCCCCCTCCGCGATACCCTCTCTGTCCCCCGCTCTTTGCCGGATCATGGGATCTTCCCGAAATGGGGCTTCAGTCGACACCCGAATACTTCGGGGCGTCGGGAAAATTGATTCTCTCCTCCTCCACCACCAATGGGCGCTTCATGACCCTTTGATTGATGGAGAGGATGTACTCTCCGAGAAGGCCGATAAAGAAGATCTGGACCGAGCCGAGAAAGAGCATGCCGATCAGCATGGGGGCCATGCCTGCCGGAAAGCGGTCCCACCAGATCAGCTTCATGACGAGGTAGAGCATGCCGATCAGCATGGAGAGCGCGCTGCAGACTCCGCCAAAGAATACGGCGATGCGGAGTCCGACCTTCGTGTAGCTTGTGAAGCTCAGCATGGCGGCGTCGTAAAGTGTGTAGAAATTATTGTGCGTCGTCCCCGCCCGGCGCTTTGGCTGCGTATAGGGGATCTCCGTCCTCCGGTAGCCGAGCTCTGCGACGATGCCGCGGAGAAAGGGCGTGGGATCATCCAAAGAGCGCATCACCCTGATGAAGCTTTGGTCATAGAGTCCGAAGCCCGTGAACTGGCTGATCTGATCCACAGAGGACATCCGCTTTATGGCGCGGTAGTAGATGCCGCGGAGCCAGTACATGAGTCTGGACTCCCGGGAGCGGATCTTCACGCCGATTACGATGCGGCTCCCCTCCTCCCAGGCATGGACAAAACGGGGGATCATCTCCACCGGGTCTTGAAAGTCCGCCGCCATCAAGATGGTGGCATCCCCGTCGGACTGCAGCATCGCATAGTAGGGGCTGTTGAACTGGCCGAAATTCTTCGCGTTGAAGATCGCCTTGATCTTCGGATCCTCCCTGCAAAGCTCCCGGATTCTGTCTCTCGTCCTGTCATGGGAGTCGTTGTCGATAAAGAGGAGCTCGTAGCAATAGTCCGAAAGCTCTGCCGAAAAGCAGTCTCTGAGGGCCTTTGCGAGCGGAAGCACATTTTCCTCCTCGTTGTAGCAGGGGATAACAATACTGATCTTTTTCAAATTCGCCTCGTTTCTGACAGCCTCCGAAGATGCGCCGCGCCTTGCTGCCTAGACCGAGATCGCAATCTTTATGGCGCGCCGCTCCTTCATATCATAAATGGCCTCCGCAGTCTTGTCGAGACCCCGATACCGCTTTGTGACAAAGCAGCCCGGATGAAGCCGCTCCGTTGTAAGGATATGGAGTATCCTCTCCAGATTCTCCCTCCCGCCCTTTGAGAGCGAGAAGCGGAGCGTCTTTCCCGCCATGCCCCGCCCGATGGAGAATTTCGGGATCTCCAGAGCATCGATCCCCCGGTGCTCCTCCTGTAATTTCTCCTTCCCGGGCTCTGCCCCAAAGTACATGACATTGGAGACGATTCCGGTCCCGTACTTCACCATGTCCACTGCCATCGGAAGAGATTTCTCGTCTCCCCCGCAGAGAAGCACGCTGTCCACTCCCTTGAGAGCCGTCCTCTTCAGGATCTCGTTTACGACCGGAGAGCCCGTGGAATTGGCGAGCGGATGGAGTCCCTCCGGGAGAGCACTGACGCAGCTTTTATAGTCGATGAGCTCCACCTGGCAGTGCTCGTCCGAGAAGCTCTTTGCGATCTCCGCATTCTCTCTTCGGGAGCCGACCGCGAAGATCCTTTTCGCTCCGTAATGCCTTGCGGCGAGGATCGCGGAAAGTCCGATCGCTCCGATTCCGAGGACCGCGATCTCCTGCCCCTTCCGGACCTCTCCCTCCTCCGCGGCGGTGAAGCCGGTCTGACAGACATCCACCGCCATGAGCGCGTCCAAGAGATCCATCCCCTCGGGGATTCTCGCGAGATTCCGGTCCGCATAGGGGAGATAGAAGAGCTCCTGAAAGGCCCCGTCGATGGACTTTCCGAGCATATGGGCAGAGAAATTATATCCGGCGTGGGCATAATTTTCCAAGACATCCGGCTGAGACCAGTCCGGTGTAACCGCGGAGACCGCGACCAGCTCTCCCGGGCGGAAGTCCCGGACCGCTCCTCCGACCTCTGCGATCTCCGCGAGACATTCATGCCCCAGAGTGAGCTCCGGCTTCTTCGGGGAGCCCTGCCAGATCGTATGCACATCAGAGGTGCAGGGGGAGATGAGCTTCGGGCGAAGCAGCGCGCCGTGGGTAGATAGAAGCTTTGGCTCCGGCTTCTCCACATAGGCGATCTCCCCTCTCCCCCTGAGAACGAGCGCCCTCATACTTTTCCTCCCGGGTATTCCGTGATCGTTTTCGAGCGGAGCGCGAGGATCTTCACATTCTCCCCGAAGTCCCGCCGGATCAGTGCCGCGATCTCATCGGTATAGCCGGGGGCGGCGATCAGGATCTCATCCACCGGCTCGGAGAGGAAGTGGGACGGAGGAACGATCCGGATATGGGAGCCGGGGGCGTATCTCCCCTGCTTAAAGGGAGCGGAGTCTATGATATAGCGGATCCTTCCGCAAAGCTCTGTGCTGGAGGAAAGCGTGAAGCCCTGGTGACTTGCGCCCCAGAGCGCCATAGTCTTTCCCTCCCGGGAAAGCTCCGAGATATGCCGCTGTATCGTCTCCTTCAAAAGACTCTGATTCTCCTTTAAGCCCGTGATATCGACGGGAGATATCGCTGCGGGCTCTCCTCCGGGATAGGCTGTATCGGAAGAACGCACAATGATCTCTATCGTGTCCCGGTTTACGATCCTTTCGGAGAGCGTCTCAAAGCCCGCATCCCGGAAGAGCCTTTGCAGGCTTTCCTTTGTATAATATGCGATATGATCCCGGAGAAGCTCATAGTAACCGTCATTTTCCAGGATATATTCAAAGCTTGGGACCGTGACAAGCCCAAGCCCCGAAGCTGTGAGATTCCTCCGGACCGCCCGGAGCATAGAGAGAGGATCCGGCTGATGCTCTAAGAAATTAAACTGGGTGAAGGCGTCAAAGGGAGCCTCCGGCAGGAGAACATCCCCTTCCAGAAAGCCCCTTCGGACAGAGAGCCCCTGCTCCCTCGCCTCCTCCGAAAGCCTCTCGCTATGCTCAATCCCATAGAGCTTCAGGGAAGTAAGGAGAGAACGGAGCGCTCCCGTCTCCTCTCCCTCCTCTTCGAGGGGAAGCTCTCTCCACAGGGAGAGAAACTCTCCTCTCCCGCAGCCGACCTCGAGGAGCTTCGGCTCCCTGAGCCCCGTCTTTTTGAGCTCCAGAAGGAGGCGGCGGTACTCCTCAAAGCGGAGACGGCGCATCGTACTGCTCCCTCCCCCGGCGCGGATCACATCCCTGTAATAGGGGACCGGCTCTGTATCAAACTGCACCAGCCCGCAGCGCCCGCACTGGCAGAGCCGGAGTGTGATGGCCTTCTCCCTGGAGAGCTCCTCCTCCCCCGGAAGATCCTGCGCACTCGCGGGCATATCCTGAAAGTCCGCAAGCTTCCTCAGTGCCCCGCCGCAGGCGAGGCAACGCCTTTTCGTCTCCCCCTCCCTCATTTCCGTTCCTCCTCTGATAGAAGCTCCTCGATGCCCTGCCGAAGACTGATCCTCTCCGAAAATCCCAGGGCGCGGAGCGCCGCGGTGTCCGGCGCCATGCCGATATCCCCCTCCGCATTGTTCCCCCTCACTCCAAAGAGAAGATAGTCTCTCTCCGGAAGCCTTTCTCCGCCAGATCCTTCATTCAGAATCCGCCAGATCTCCTCGACATAGCTTCGGAGCGGGCGAGTGTCCCGGGACGCGATATCGTAGATCCCGGCCTCCGCCCTCTCTGACTCTGAGAGAAGCAAAAGAGCGGAGGAGAGATCCCGGACCTCCAGATAATTCCAGTCCTGTGTGCAGGGGGAAAGGCGGATGGCTTCCCTCCTTAAATGAGCGTGAATCAGGGCATTCACGAGACTTCCCTCGTGATCCCCGCTCCCATAGACCGAGTGAATCCGAAGGTGATAGAAGGCCGTCTCGGAGCTTTGCTCCATCCCCCAGCGCCCGAAGGCAAGCTTCGCCTTTCCGTATTCGCTCCTCGGCTCGGGCCTTTCGTGTCCCCCTCCTCCGTATTCCGCCTGAGAGCCTGCAAAGAGAAAGCGGGAGGCGTGAAGGCCCTCCGCGATCCGAAAGGCCTTCTTCGCATTCCGGATATTCCGCTCCTGAAGCTCCGGATCGGATCTTCCGGCAGAGCCCACGCCGTCCCAGCTGAAGTGCAAAAAGACAAGCTCCCCCGGCAGGCAGAGCCCCTCCTTCCCCTCTCCGCGAAGGGAGAAGCCGAAGATCCTCCGGCAGGATTCCGCCTCCGGGATGGAGTCGAAGTCCAGCTCCTGAACCAAGAGCCCGGACAGGGCGGGGGTCTTTAGCTTCTCCCTGTTTTTGCTTCCGGGGCGGACCAGTCCCACCACCCTGTGCTTTCTCTCGAGCAGAAGCTTCGCCGCACTTCTCCCCAGAAAGCTTGTGACCCCGCTGATCATAAAGAGCATTCCCTCTCTCCTCCCTCAGGAATCCGCCGTTTTTATAAGCATCAGCTTCGAAAGCTCCTCTTCCGGCAGGAAGGGGGCCATGTCCTCAAGCGGCGGACTGAGGAGTGAGCCGTCCGGTAGCTTTTTCGCGGAGGATTTCGGGAGGAACTGCTGGCTCCTGCTCACGATGATCTCGCAAAGAGCCGGCCCCTCCATCGAGAGAAGCTCCCGAAGGCCCTCCTTGAGCCCGGAATTATCCGATATCCGGAGGAAGGGATAGCCGTAGGCCTTAGCGAGCTTCTCCAGGTCCGGAAAGCTCAGATCGCTTTTCCCGCCGAGTCCGGAATCCACGCCGATCCCGACGAGAGGCTCCCCGAAGAAGCTCCTCTGCGTCTGTCGGATCGAGTGATAGCCGCCGTTATTGATCACAAAAATCTTGATCGGAAGACGGTGGTGGATGATGGTCTGAAGCTCCTGGAGATTCATCTGAAGGGAGCCGTCCCCGGTGAGAAGCAGGATATCCCGTTTCCCGTAGTCCGGATACTGCTCCTTCCTCCCCTTCCAATAGGGGTTTTTCAAGGCGTTCTCCCGCCACTTCTCCGCATCCTCCCCGTGGCTGGCTGCGCAGGCCCCGATCGCCGCCGGGAGGTCGTAGCCCATGGACGCAACTCCGTCCTGGCTGATGAACCTCCCGTCCTTTTTCACAAGCCAGGCCTGCCCCCCCGCGACGCAGGGGCTGCCGTTTCCGACGACCGTGATCTGTCCATCCTCGCTGAGCTCTGACAGGATCTTCACAAGCGCATAGACATTCGCGCCCTCCCCGTCCTCTCCCTCTATCCTCAAGTATTCCGGAAGGACAGTCGGATAGTTCTCCCGGTAAAAGGCCGTGGTCTCCAGCCAGTCGAGCCTTTCACTCTCTCCCCCCGAGGCGATCCTCTCCGCGCTTTCTGTGTGGGAGAGCATGAGCGCGTCCCTTCGCAAAATCCCCTCTCCCCCCGAAAAGAGCCTCCTCAGCTTCCGCCTGTCAAGCTCCGATAAAAGAGCACGGATCAGATCTCCCGCGTCGGAGCGGACCCGGAAATCGACGTGGAGCGAGGGCTTCCAGAGCTCCTCCCCGTCGATATCGCAGAGCATCACATAGGCCTCTCTCGCCCAGCTTTGAAAACGATAGCCGACCTGCCGGATATTCAGGCGGGAGCCGATGCTCAGGATACAGTCCGCATTCTGCACGCAGAGATTCCCCGGACGGTCTCCCCTCCCCCCGGGTCGGCCCGCATAGAGCGGGTCCTCCGTCGGGATGATATCCGGCGCATTCCAGCCGACGACGACGGGAATCTGCAGGCGATCCTTCAGCTTCAGGAAATCGGCCTCCGCCCCGGCGATCCGGATGCCGTTTCCTGTATAGAAGACCGGTCTCCTGCTCTCCTTCAGCTTATCCAGGATATGGGACGCCGCTTCTCTCAGCTCCTCCCCGGGAGGGATCGGAAGCTCCTCCCGCGCTGCCCCCCGGTCCTCCGGAAGGCGCTGCGGATTTTCGAGGGCAGAGAGGCCGCGGAGAACTTCTTCCCTCTCCTCCTCCGACGTAAAGTATCTCTGCATCGAGGACGCCGTCTCCGGGTGAGAATGCCGCTTCCCTTCCGCATTCCCCCAGCCGTCCTCTCCGCGCTCATAGCTCTCCCGGAAAAAGCCCCGGAGCTCCTCCGTCTCGATATAGCAGCCCTGTACATCCACCGGAATATCCAGCCAGCAGGGGCCGGGCCGTCCGGTCTGCGAGAGATAGATGCACTTTTCCAGGGCATACCGCACCCGGTAGGGATCCAGCAAAAGCTCCGCATACTTCGTCATGCAGGAGACCGCCCTTGTGATCTCAAACTCCTGGTCCCCCATCGCGCGGAGCCTGCGTCCGCTCCAATGCGCCGTATTGTCCCTTCGGACCTGTCCGCTGATGACGAGCATCGGGATGGAGTCCAGCCACGCGCCGAGCACGCCGGTGATCGCATTCGTCCCTCCGGGGCCGGAGGTCACACACACGAGCGCCGGACGATTGTAGATCCTCGCATAGCTCTCCGCCGCCATGGCGCAGGCCTGTTCATGGTGCTGATAGAGCGTATGCATCCCCCTCTGATGCCCGAAGGCATCATTTAAGTGCATCGCGCCGCCGCCGGTCACGCTGAAGTTCTGCGTGATTCCGTTTGCGACGAGTGTCTCCGAAATGTAATCCGCCAATCTCTGTCTCATGCTCTCCTATCTCCCGAAAAATTCCGCCCAGTCATCCAAAAATTTCCTGTTTCTCTCATTTTCCCGAAGGACGAGCTCCTCCGGGGCCTCCGGCTCCGGCTCACCGCAGAGGTCCACAGAGAGGATCGGAAGAGCAGAGGCAAGAATCCAGGAGAGGCTCCGCGCGTACTCCTCCAAGCCGATGCCGCTCCCCTCTCTCCCCTCGTCCTGAAAAAGCCTCTTGTCGATCGAGAGACAGAGGGGAAGCGACAGCAGCTGAAGAAGCGAGGGGATATGGCTCTCCGCCCTTCCATTTCTCAGATCCTCATCCGTAAAGCAATAGAGGCTTGTGGAGAGAATCGGATCCCGGAGCTCCGGAGAGGGCCGGTACTCTCTCCCGAGGCTCATAAGCTCATCATTGATCCTCGCCCGCTTCTCCGCACTCGGTCCGATTAGAAGTATCCCCCGGCAATGCGGCATCCTCAGCATGATCTCCCGAATCCAGGAGGCGTGGCTTATCCCCCTTTGCTCCGTCCGCCGAAGATCCGCGTCATAGTCATAGATGACGAGGAGGAAATCCTCCTCCCGCTGCTCCAGCCAGAAACGACTCATATAATGATAATCCGAAAGATCCAGAAAATGAAGAGGAGCACCTAAAAGCTCCGGCCGCAAAAGCTCGGCTCTTAAAAGGGCTTCCTCCTCCGGGGCGCGGAGCCCGCCCCTTTGGAAGCGGTCCCGGAGGGAAAGAAGGAGAGCGCCCTCCCTCTCCCTCCAGAAGCTCTCCCTTTCATAGATTCCGGACAGATCCATGACGACAAAGGACAGCTTTTTCATCTCCTCTTCCCTTCCTCTCCTGAAAAATCCTGTTTCCCGAAAAAGGAAGCGCCGCTTTTCCCGACGCCTCCCGCGATCTTCTCACTGCTTTTCTATCATAACACGAATCCCCCTATAAATAAAATGATTCAAAGCAGAAAGCGCTTGCAAAACTCCGATCGAAATGCTAGGATAGAGGGGTCCTGCGGATATAGTACATCGGTAGTACCCTAGCTTCCCAAGCTAGTGAGGCGGGTTCGACTCCCGTTATCCGCTCTCGTTAAAAGAAGCCCGGAGCAGCTGCTCCGGGCTTCTTTTCTTCTTACTCTTTCCGTCCTCCCGGCTATTTCCCGGGCCAAGAGGAAAGGGGAGCCTTCGCCTCCAAAAGACGGAGGGAAAGCGCAGGAACATGCCATTTGGCTGCCGCAGGGCTTTCCTTTGCGGAAGATCCCAAAGGGCAGCGAAAAATTTCAGGAACTCCGCAATCCGGCGGGAAGCCCCAGCTCCTCCGGCAGAAAGCGCGGAGATACGTTCTCCTTCGTGCAGATGACAGAGGCCGCGAGGCGGCTCCCGATCTCACAGGCCCCGCAGAGCCCCTTCCCATAGGTCAGTCCGATGGCGACCCCGGCAAAGAAAGCATCCCCCGCCCCCGTCGTATCGATGACATGCACCCTTTTCGACGGACAGCGGCCGGAGGCTCCGCTCTGCTCCGCATAGACGGCGCCCCTCTCCCCCATGGTGACGATCATCCTCGGAATCTTCGCAAGCTGCACCTTTTCCAAAAGCTCCTTCTCCAGCTCCTCCGGAGAGCGGCCTTCATAGTTCTCGGAAAAGAGAAGCCCCGCCTCCTGCTCATTGCAGACGATGCAGTCGGTCCGCTTCAGAAGATCCCGCCTCTCCATCGCGATGGACATATTGGAGACCACCGCATAGATCTTCTTCCGATACTTCTCGGAAAGCGAAAAGATCTGCTTCAGAATCGCGGAGTCCATATCGATCTCCAGGACGACACTGTCCGCCCGGGAGATGATCTCCTCCCCATGCTCTTTCAGAATATCGGAGATTTCAGAAAGATCCGGTCTCCCGGAGATCGAGGCCACGACATCCCCCTCGTTGTTGAAGACCGCAAGCCAGGTCCCGAGCCCGCCCTCGACTCTCCGGATGTAGTCGGTGTTCACCCGATGGCGCTGGAGCTTCCGGATCACATCCGTCCCCATGCCTCCCTCATCCACAATGCTGATAAAGGTCGGCCGAAGCTCCACATTCGCGATGTCCTCCGCCACGTTCCGGCTCACGCCCCCGTGCACCTGTATGACGCGGCCCGCATTTTTGCCTCCGGGGATGTACTGCGAAAGCGGATAGCCCTTCACATCCACAAAGACCGCACCGAAGACCACGATTCCCAGCCCTTCGGCGCGGCTTTTCGCATCCTTCCCTTCTCCCTCAGCGTCTTTCTGCCTCGTTTCCTCTTCCATCCCCTCTTGCCTCTTTTCTACATCCATTTTCCCGTGCCGCAGTTTTCCCGGCGCGGGACGCTCTTCCCTCGGCTGCCCTGTCCTTTATATGAATCCGAATCCCTTCGGACCGGGCTCTCCGGAAGATGCCTTCGGATATCGGATTCTCAGGACTCTGCCGCCTCTTCGATGAGCTTGAGATAATTCGCGCTGTCCTTCAGCGTCGCTCCGCTCACGGCATCCGCCTTCTCCTCTCCGGCCATACTGTCGATCTCTATGACCGTCTTTCCGTCCGCCGCCTTCTGGATCGCATCATAGCCCTCGTCGATCCTCTTCGTGGCCTGGGCCTTTTCCTTCATCAGGCCGCTGTAATACTCCGCATTCACTCTCTTCGAGGCGAGAACCTGTCCCTCCGCGTAGTTTTCTCCCAGCTTCTTGTCACTGTTCGGCACGCCGCTCGCCGAATCCTTCGGCATGAACTGCAATTCGTCCAGGTAGCTCAGGACAACCTTATCCCCGTCCGTCAGCACGGCCGCTGTGGAGAAGCACTTATCGCCGTGGGCCGCTCCGAGCATAAATTTCAGCTTAAGTCCGCTCGGATCCCCTTCGAAGCTCACGCCCGGGTTTCCTTTCGCATTCTTCGCCGCCTCAACGATCGCGGCGAGGTACTTCGCCGTGTCCTTCAGTGTCGCTCCGCTCACAGCGTCCACCGCATTGTCCTCCGAAGAGAGCTTCTCCAGCTCTTCGATCGTCTTTCCCGCCGCAAAGCTCTGGATCGCATCGTAGCCTCCGGAGATCGTCCCGGTGGCCTGCGCCTTCTCCTTCATGAGACCGCTGTAATAATCGCTGTTCTCCCGCTTTGAGGCGAGCACGACATCTCCGGTATAGCCCTCCGCGAGGCCGCCGTCCGCATTCGGCACGCCCTTCGCGCTCTCCTTCGGAAGGAACTGGTACTCATCAATATAAGCTGCCAGAACGGTATCGCCCTTTACAACAGCGACGGCCTGGGCGAAGCTCTTCTCCCCGTGCGCTGACGCGTAGGCCTCACCGATCCGGAGCTCTCCTCCCGCCTCCTCCGCCTTGCTCTCGGAGGAAGCGGAGGATTCCTTTTTCTCCTCCGCCTTTGTCTCAGCGGGAGAGCTCTCAGGCGAAGCTTCTCCGAGCGCCTGTTTCACTGCCTCCTTTACCGCATTGCTCGTCACAGTGGCGCCGCTCACGCCGTCAATATCTGCGCCGTTTGCCTTTACGATCTGCTCCTGCAGCGTCGGGATCGCCGCCTTTCCGACATTATCCGTCTCGTTCGCTCCCTCTATCTTCGCCTCGATGATCTTCCCGTCCTTCTTCGTGAGCGTCACCGTCACATCTCCTCCGAAGCCCTTCGCGCTCCCGCTAAGGCTCGCGGAATCTCCCGCCGCTTTGCTCTCCGTCTTTCCGCCGCCGCAGGCAGCGAGTGAAAATCCCATCGCCCCCAGTATAAGTCCTGTCAAAACTCTCTTCATAAAAAATCCTCCCTGAACTTCTATGCCGAAATGACCGGCGCCACGATGATAAGCCCCACATATTTGTATGACTCGGCCCCGCCTTGCCGCCTTGTCTTCTGCCGCTGGGCGAGAACTTACGGCGCAAGCTAATCATATACAGGGGCCAACTCGCTGTCAATAAAAAAGAAGGATTTATTATCGTTTTATAAGTCACAGCTAACTTTCTCCGCTGACAAAAAAATACGAAAAATCCATAAAAGTCTATGCAGATTTTTCTCTCTCTGTGGTATTCTAGAAAGGTATCGACAAAGCTCCGCTTCCCTGTCTTCTCCGGAGGAGGCGTGTGTGCCTTTGGGTCCGCTTTTGCTTTTTTCGATACGTTTCAAAGTAATAAAGAAGGAGATTTCAATGGACAAAGCTTTAATGGACAACTATACGGAGATTCTTCGGGGCGAGCTGATCCCCGCGATGGGCTGCACAGAACCGATCGCGATCGCCTTCGCCGCTGCGGCCGCGGGAAAGCTCCTCGGCGAGGAGGCCGAGCACATGGTGATCAGCTGCTCCGGCAACATGATCAAGAATGTAAAGGCGGTCACGGTGCCAAATTCCGGAGGGCAGAAGGGGATCCCGGCCGCGGCAATTCTCGGTCTGATCGGCGGGGATCCGGACAAGAAGCTCGAGGTCATCACCGAGGTCACGGAGGAAGCGCGGGAAAGGACGAGAAGGCTCGCGAAAGAGGGATTTTGCGAGGTAAAATTCGCGGAGAATGTCCCGAACCTCTACATCTCCGCCATCGTCCGGGGAAAAGAGCACAGCGCGGAGATCCGGATCGAGAACAGCCACACAAATATCAGCCTCATGGAGAGGGACGGAGAAGTCCTCTTTCAGGAAGGGGAACAGCCAAAGGACGACACTCCGATCCCCATCGGGGATAAAAGCCTCATGGATCTCCAGGGCATCCTCGAATATGCGGACAGCGTCGATCTCTCCGAGGTCAGGGAGCTTTTACAGCGGCAGATCGACATGAACTATGCGATCTCCCAGGAGGGACTGGACAATGTATGGGGCGCCTGCGTCGGAAAGACAATCCTCGAGGCCTTCGGGCACGATGTGAAAAGCTGCGCCTGTGCAAGGGCAGCGGCGGGCTCCGATGCCAGGATGAGCGGCTGCCCTCTGCCGGTCGTCATCAATTCCGGAAGCGGCAATCAGGGCATCACGGTGAGCATGCCGATCGTCGAATACGCGAAGGCCCTCGAGGTCTCGGAGCAAAAGCGCTTCCGCGCGCTCATCATCAGCAACCTGGTTTCCATCTATATCAAGCACTTCATCGGGGCGCTCTCCGCCTTCTGCGGAGCGGTTAGCGCCTCCTGCGGGGCCGGGGCCGGCATCACCTATCTCTCCGGCGGAGACTACCCGAGGATCTCGAAGACGATCACCAATACTCTCGCAAATGTGGGCGGTATCGTCTGCGACGGCGCAAAGCCGAGCTGCGCGGCAAAGGTCGCGTCCTCCCTCCACGCGGCGATCCTCGCGCATCACATGAGCATGAACGATAAATCCTTTGCCGCCGGTGAGGGGATCGTGGAGGACGACGTGGAGGAGACCATCCGCAACATGGGTTATATCGGAAAGGTCGGCATGCGCCCCACAGATCGGGAGATTCTGAACGTCATGACGGATCAGGTCGATGTGAAAAGCTGCCTGTAAATACCGTATAAGGTCCCGCCGGTGGGGACTCCGGCGTTCCGCACGCTTTTTCGGCATCATGCCCATTGGCACGTAATTTTTTCGATTGAATCCGTGTTATCCTAACTTTTAACTTTATATTCTTCTCTATGGATAGCTGTCGGAAGGCAGCTGAGAGAAGACGGAAGAAGAAATCAGGAAGGGGAATTTATGAAAAAAAGAGCAGTGATTGGAATTTCCACAGGACTCCTTGTGGACAGCGGGGGGATCTTTCCCGGCTATCACAGGATCTATGTGAACCGGGATTATGTCGACTCCGTGCTGGCATCCGGGGGCGTCCCCTTGATGCTTCCGATGAGCGATGATCAGGAGGCTCTCGAGAAGGCCCTGTCCCTTATAGACGGACTGATCCTCTCCGGAGGCCACGATGTCTCCCCGATAAACTACGGGGAGGAGCCGCATCAAAAGCTCGGGGAGATCTGTCCGGAGAGGGACCGCTATGACTATTTCCTCTATCGAAAGGCAAAGGAAAGGGGAATCCCCATCCTCGGCATCTGCCGCGGCATCCAGGTGATCAATACCTGTGAGGGAGGGACTCTCTATCAGGATCTCTCCGAGAAGTCGGGGGATGTCTACAAGCATATGCAGGGGCACAGTCCGAAGACAGCGACCCACTCCGTGGGAATCGCCAAGGATTCCCGGCTGCAAAAGATCCTTGGAAAGGAAGAGCTCCGCGTGAACTCCTTCCACCACCAGATCTTAAAGGATATCGCGGCAGACTTCGATGTGAGCGCAAGAGCAAAGGACGGTGTCGTCGAAGCGATCGAGCATAGAAGCGCAGACTTCATCATCGGCGTGCAGTGGCACCCGGAAATGCGCTCCATGGTCGACCCCGATATGAAGAAGCTCTTTCAGGCTCTGGTCACGGAAGCGGGGAGGTAAGATATCATGGCTGAAGAAAAAAAGAAAATCGGATTTTGGTCCATCGTCCTTCTCACGATCAATGCGATCATCGGGACAGGCATCTTCCTCTCCCCGGGCGGCGTCGCAAAGCTCTCGGGAAGCCTCGCGCCCTTCATCTACATCTGCGCGGCGGTCTTTGCCGCCGTCCTGGCCCTAAGCTTTGCCTCCGCCTCCCGCTACGTCGTAAAAAACGGAGCGGCCTACGCCTACTGTGAGGCGGCCTTCGGCGAAAATGCGGGACTCTATGTCGGAATCACGAGATTCGTCGCGGCGAGCATCGCCTGGGGCGTCATGGCGACCGGTGTCGTGAAGACCGCCCTCCAGATTCTCGGACAGGACAGCTCGGACAAGGGAAAAATCACCCTCGGCTTCCTCCTCCTGATGACGATTCTCCTCGTGATCAATCTGGTCGGGACGAGGGTCCTCACCTTCGTCTCCAATCTCTCCACGATCGGAAAGCTCTCCGCCCTCGCCATCACGATCCTCGCGGGCTTCTATATCCTGTTCACGACCCATGTCAACCGCATCCTGGAGGTCGATCAGCTCCTGAATGACGCGGGAGAAAAGCTGGTGCCTCCGCTCACGAGCGGCGGATTCGTGACAGCCGTCATCGCCGCCTTCTACGCCTTCACAGGCTTTGAGAGTGTGGCGAGCGGGGCGAGCGATATGGAGGAGCCGGAGAAGAATCTTCCGAAGGCCCTTCCTCTTGCGATCAGCATCATCGCCCTCATCTACTTCGGCATCGTCTTCGTCTCCATGATGATCGATCCCGTGGCAATGGTGAGCTCAAAGGATGTCGTCGTGCTCGCTGCGGTCTTCCAGAATCCCCTGATCAAAAACATCATCATCCTGGGCGCTCTGGTCTCCATGTTCGGCATCAATGTCGCGGCCTCCTTCCTGACGCCGCGTGTCATCGAGGCGATGGCGAATGACGGCCAGGTCCCGAAGCTCTTTGCAAAACGGACCGGGCGCGATCTCCCGCTCCCGGCCTTCCTTCTGACGGTGCTTCTCGCCATCGTGATTCCGATGGCTTTTAATTACGATATGAGAGGCATTATGATCATAAGCTCGATCTCCCGCTTTGTGCAGTTCGTGCTGGTGCCGCTCGCGGTCATTACCTTCTACTACGGAAAGAACCGAAAGCCGATCATCGATAATCCGAAGAAAAACTTCATTCTGGATGTCCCCGTCTCCCTTCTCTCCCTCGTGCTCACCCTGCTGCTCCTCGCAAAATTCAAGTGGGCCGCGCAGTTCTCCGTCACAGTGGACGGAGTGACAAAGCCGAACCTCTATGCGATTTTCGCCATGATCCTCGGCTATATCGTGCTGCCGATCCTCGTCTACCTCTATCGAAGCAGCAAAAAGAAAGCGTCATAGAAAGAAGGAATTGACTATATTTTCCGTATCAGTCTCTCTCAGATAAGGAAACAGCCGCCTGTAAGGCGGCTGTTTCCTTATCTGTCATAATGCCGATCGCTCGTTCCAAAAAATCTTAGTTCTCATAGATCTCTCTGCGGTGCCCGACAGTGAGAGCAAGTATAATGAGCTCATCCTCTTTTATGATGCATATAAGGCGATAATCTCCTATTCTGTATCTCCATTGACCGCTTTTATTTCCCGTCAGTCCTCTTCCGTGGATACGGGGATCTGTCGTGTCCGCAAGATTTTTATCAATCCATCCTCGTATCATTTTCTGCGTGTACTTATCTAGCTTCCTGAATTCCTTCTTGAAACGTTCCGACAGCAGGACTTTATACTTCTGCATCCAACTCCCTCCAAAAATCGGCCGCGGGGGTAGCTTTGCATCCGCTGTCTATATAGTCTTTGTAGGCCTCCTCAGCTGCTGTGAGATCATATTCATCCTCTATACGCTCAAATAAAGCTCTCTTAAAAGCTTCCCCCAAGGAGACTGCATGAAGTTTTGCATAGCTCTCCGCAAGTGCTTTTTCTTCGTCTGTCAATCTGATGGAAAATGCCATATTATCATCCCCTCCCTTTTGCAGTACATTGTACTGCCGCCGGGCCGATCTGTCCATATCAAGCCTCTTATAAAGGGTAAGAGCGTCCGCAGCCTCAAAACCCGAGCACTCAGCGTCTCCTCTTTCTCGCATACTGCATCGCCTGAAGGGAGAAGCGGTAGAACTCCTCCTTCTTTCCCTTCAGGGCGCGGTCCGGAATCACGATCCCCCGCTTTGCATCGAGGTAGAGGATGAGCTGCCACGGCCCCTTCTCGACTCCTTTGATCTGAGACCAGTTATACTCCTGCTTTTCCCCCCTGTGCTTCAGGTAGAGATTTCTCTCGCTCACAAGGAGCTCGACCTCTCCCCAGAGCTTCCTCAGCTGGAGTTTTAAGCGGATCGCGAGGATTATCGGCTGAAAGAGAGGGAAATAAAGAGCCGCAAGGACTGCCAGAGCGCGGATCAGGGGATGACGCCCCGCGGGAGAGGAAAGGGCGAGCGCTCCCGTCGCGGCCGCGAAGGTCATATTGATGATCCCCAGATAGGAATGATAGGTCTTGTAGAGCGTGAGAGCCAGGAGATTTCGCACCGTATTTCGGAAAAGAAAGCGATACCTCATATCAGCTAAGCCCTGCCAGTACCCCTGCGCCCTGCGGCACATAGCCAAAAAGCTTCGGGATAAAGAGAGCAACCCCCGGCACAAAGGTGATAATCAGAAGCGCGAGGACCATCATTACATAGAAGGGAAGTGTCGCGACAACCACCTTCTCCATGGGGCGCTTCGCGATCGCGGAGCCGATGAAAAGGACCGCGCCGACCGGAGGGGTCAGGAGTCCGATCCCGCAGTTTAAGACCACGATGATGCCGTACTGCACCGGGTCCAGCCCGATGGAGCGCGCAATCGGGAGAAGGATCGGCGTGGAGATCAGGATGATCGGCGCCATATCCATGATGCAGCCTAAGAGCAGGAGGATGATATTCAGAAGGATCGCGATCACGACCGGATTGTCCGATACCCCGCGGATCAGCTGCGCTGCGAGATCCGGCACATGGAGCGTCGTAAGGCAGTAGCCGAAGGCGCTGGAGGTCGCGATCAGAATCAGGACGATCGCGAGGGTATTCACGCAGTCGTCGAGGCATTTCCACACACCCTTCCAGTTCAGGCCCTTATAGATATAGACCGAAACGATCAGGGAGTAGATGACGGCAATGGCAGCGGATTCCGTCGCGGTGACGAGGCCGCTCACGACACCGACCACGACGATCAGGATCGAAGCGAGCGCCCAGATCGAGACCCCGAGCTCCTTTAGGAAAAAGCGGAGGGAGAAGGCCTTCCCCTTCGGATAATGCCGCTTCTTCGAGATGATGTAGGAGCCGACCATGAGGCAGCCCGCAAGGACCGCACCCGGAAGATAGCCCGCGAGAAAGAGCGAGCCCACAGAGAGCCCGCCGGCGGTCGTCGCATAGATCACCATATTGTGGGAGGGCGGCACCAGCATCCCCTCGACAGAGGAGGAGATCGTCACCGCGGTCGAAAAGTCCACATCGTAGCCGCGGTTCACCATCATGGGAATCTCGAGAGAACCGAGGGAGGCCGTGTCCGCCGCCGCGGAGCCGGAGATCCCTCCGAAGAAGTAGGAGGCGACGATGTTTACCATCGCAAGCCCGCCGGTCATCCAGCCCACACAGGCGTCCGCCAGATTAAGGAGCTTCTCGGAGATCCCTCCGGTCCCCATCAAAACTCCCATGGTGATGAAAAAGGGCACCGCCATGAGGGAGAAGGAGGAAATTCCCTTGACCATCTGCTGACAGACCGCGGCCAGATCCTTCCCCTGATAGGCGAGGCAGAAGATTGCGGAGAGTGCGACGGAATAGGCGATCGGAAAGCGAAGAAGGATCATGATGAAAAAGCTGAGAAGAAGCACCATGATCGCGGCGGAATTGGCATCCATTACTCTCCCTCCTTCCGATAAAAGGCCTCGAGATCCAAAAAGATCCTCTCAAGCTCAAAGATCAGCATCGCAAGTCCCGCGATCGGGATCGGGAAATACATCCAGAACTTCGAGAGCCAGGGCATGCTGATATAGCTTCCGACCGCGCCGAGCCCGGCCGCATATTTCCATCCCACGACGATCATAATGACGGCGAGCACAAGGACCGCGATATCCGAAAGAAGATCCAGTATCTTCACAAAGGTCTTCGGGAGAAAGCGGTCGAAGGTCGTCATCCGGATATGGCTCTTTCTCCGGATCGCGAGCGCCGCGGAGAGAACCGCCATATAGGACATCAATGTGAGCACAAGCTCCTCCGACCAGGCCGGATCCGGAATGAAGGGGATCTGCCGCCCGATGACAGACATCGTCGTGATCGCAATGTCCGCTATCAGGAGAAGCTTGCAGAGAAAGAGAATGACCTTATCCATCAGGTCATAGAGCGGCTTGATCTTCTCAAGTCTGGAAAATATCACAGGCATAGCGACCTCCAAAAAGGGGCACCGCCGCAGAGGGGACAGCCTCCCGGGAAAGGGCGCGGCGTCCTCCGCCGGGCGAGCGGCGCGGGGATACGGACGACTTTCGGTGATTTAAGGCTGCCGCTTAAGCGGCAGCCTTAAATCGGTCTTTCCGAAATCAGGATGCGTAATCCAGAATCTTCTGGTAGAGCTCCGCCTGAGACTTCGTGCTGTCCTCGATGACCTTCTTGCAGGCGTCCTTCCAGGGCGCCTTGTCCGTCACCTCGACCACATTGACGCCGGAGGACTTAATCTTTGTGAGGACCTCCTTCTCCGCCTGCTCCGCGATCTCCCTGTCGTAGTCGCCGGCGATCCTTCCGGCCTCCTCCAGGACCTTCTGCTGATTCTCCGTGAGCTTGGCCCAGCCCTTATCGGAGATCACGATCTCTATGACGCCGAGGGTGTGGCCGTCCAGGACCAGGTTCGGGGCGACCTCCGGGAAGGCATTCGAAAGGTAGTTCGCCATCGGCTGCTCCGCACCGTCCACGACGCCGGTCTGGAGGGCGGAGTAGAGCTCGTTAAAGGGCACGACAGTCGGATTCGCGCCGAAGCCCTGTACCATTCCGGTCATGATCGGATCATTGGAGACGCGGAGCTTTCTGCCCTTTAAATCCTTCACCTCGACGGCGGGCTCCTTCGTGAAGAAGTGACGGAAGCCCTCCTCCCCGTAGAAAAGTCCGCGGATCGGGAGTCCCTTCTCCTTCGGCTCCTCCAGGAACTCCTTCGCGAGATCGGACTGCGCAAACTTCCAGAAGTGCTCCCTCGATTCAAAGGTAAAGGGCACGGAGAGGAGCTTCGACTTCTCCCCGCCATAGCTTGTGAGCGCAAAGGCGGAGATCCTCGAAATGTCGATACTATCCCCTCCCGCGAGGACGGAATCCAGGACATCATTCTCGGAGCCGAGTACGCCGGAGGCCTGGAGGTCTATCGAGATGGAGCCGCCGGAGATGCTCTCCACAGCTTCCTTGAACTTAAGATCCGTCTTCCCGACGATGGTGTCCAGCGGATTGACCTCTGCCATCACAAGCTTGACCTTCGGGTCCGCGGCGGCCTTCTCGTTGACCTGGTAATCCGTACTGGAAGCGCTTTCAGCGCCCTGCGAAGAGGCATCCTCCGCCTTTGATTCCGCGCTTTCTCCCTTTTCGGACGCGGCCTTTGTCTCCTGCTTCTCTCCTCCCGCCTTCGTCTCCTGCTTTGCGGATCCTCCGCAGGCGGTCAGTGACAAGGCAAGCAGCGCCGCAAGTGCCGCGTTCAGCACTCTTTTTTTCATAGATTTTCCTCCCTTTTTCGTCAAAATCCCATTCCGGTATGAACTCAAATCATTATAAAGCAGAAAAAAGCTTTTGGAAATCGGAAAACTTTCACAGAAAAGGGATAGGATTTTCTGGCAAAAGGCCGGAAAGGGGAGGGGAATGCATCGGATTCCCCTCCCCCTTTTCTCTCCCCCTCAGCCCAAGCCGGGAGGAGCATGGTCCCTGTTTTTCCCATCCAATGCTTCTCCCTCAACTCGGGCCGGAAGGGAGCATGGTCCCCTCGATTCTCTCCGGATGGGTATAGATATTGAATTCCTCTCCCCTCGCAAAGCCGATCAGGGTCATCCCCCGCTTCTCCGCAAGCTCCACCGCCATGGAGCTCGGGGCAGAGACGGCGATCAGGACCGGGGAGCCGATGAAGGATGCCCCCTCCAGGATCTCCGCGGCGATTCTCCCGCTGAAAAGGATCAGCTTCCCCGATAGATCCGGCTCCTCCTTGAGACAGGCCCCGAGAAGCTTTTCCATCGCGTTTCGTCTCCCGACATCCTCCCGGAAGAGGAGGAGCCTCTCAAAGTCTGCGAGGGCAGCGGCGTGAATCCCTCCCGTCCTGTGAAATTTCCGGGAGGCCTCGTTGAAGATACGGGAGAGCTTCTGCACCGCCCGGATCGGAACAAAGATGCGCTCCTCTGTTCTGCGCATTCTCTCCTCTCCGGAGAGCTCCTCCCCCCGGCATCTATCCCGGGGGCGCAGCTTTGCATGGATTTCCATCTTCTCCTCGTCCGCGAAAAGCTCCGAAAGCTCAGAGGCGCTTCGGATCAGGCCGCGGATACGGAGCTCTCCCAGGGCCAGATCCGAAAGCTGCCAGGGGGAGCAGGTGAAGCTCGACAGGAGCTCCCCGTCCAGGTAGAGGCGGCAGGGGAGCTCCGCCGCAAGCTCCCTCTCCCGTCTTTGGAAGCGCTCCCCGTCAAAGCAGAGCGCCTCCCGTCCTATGCCGTCCTCATACACAGCTCATCTCCCTCATATAATCGCTCTCCGGGATCTTCTCCACCTTGACGGTGCAGACCTTGTACTCCGGTGTCTTGGAGATGGAATCCAGCGCATCGCTTGTGAGCCAGTTGGCTCCTCCGATATAGTGGAAGGGCATCCAGCACTCGCCGGGATTGGTCTTCTCCGAGACCACGGCTCTCGCCTGGATCTTTCCCCTTCGGGAGGAGACATTTACCATATCCCCATCCCGGACCTCGAGCTTTTCCGCGTCCTCCGTGTTGAGCTCGATAAAGGAATCCGGCGCCATCTCATTAAGACCCTCCACCTTATCCGTCATCGCGCAGGCATTGTAGTGATAGAGGATACGGCCGGTCATCATGATGATCGGATAATCCTCATCCGGCAGCTCCATGGACGGGATATGTCTCGTCGGGATAAAGCAGCCGAGACCCCGCGCGAACTTTCCGACATGCATGATCTCCGTGCCCGGCTGGTCCTTCGAGCGGCAGGGCCACTGCAGGCCTCTGCCCGCGACCTCCGTGCTGTCCAGCCTCTCATGGCTGATCCCCGCGAAGTTCGGCGTGACCGATGCGATTTCATCCATGATCTCCGCGGCCGTGAGATGCGGCTGCGGATAGCCCATGCGGTTCATGATCTCTGTGAAGATCCAGGTATCCTCCCGGGTCTCTCCTTCAATCTCGACCGCCTTTCTCACCCGCTGCACCCGGCGCTCTGTATTGGTGAAGGTTCCCTCCTTCTCCGCGTAGGAGCGGCCCGGAAGAATGACATCTGCGAGCTTTGCGGTCTCCGTCATGAAAAGCTCATCCACTACGAGGAAGTCCAGAGAGCTGAGCGCCCGCAGGACATGTCTTGTGTTCGGGTCGGTCCGCATGGGGTCCTCACCGAAGATGAAGAGTCCCCGGATCTCCCCCGTCGTCATCTTCCCGAAGCACTCCGTCGCCTTCGTTCCGATCTCGTGATTCAGCTTCGTTCCCCAGGCCTTTTCGAACTTATCCATGACCTCGGGAATATCCAGATTCTGATAGCCCGGGAACTGCTTCGGATCCGCGCCCATATCGCAGGCCCCCTGGACATTGTTCTGTCCTCTGAGCGGATTCAGGCCGCAGCCCCTCTTTCCGAATTTCCCCACCATCATGACCATGTTGGAGAGGGAGATGACGCCGTGCGTCCCTGTGTGGTGCTCCGTCACGCCCAGGCAGTAGATGACCGGGGCGGTCTTCGCCTTCGCGTAGAGTCTCGCGGCCTCTCTCAGCTTGTCGGGGTCGATCCTGCAGATCTCCGCCACCCTTTCCGGCGTATATTCCGCGACGACCTTTTTGATCTCCTCAAAATGCTCCGTTCTCTTTTCAATGAACTCGTGATCGATCAGATCCTCTTCGATGAAAATGTGCATCATGCCGTTCGCAAACGCGATGTTTGTGCCCGGGCGGAGCTTCAGATGGATGTCCGCCTGTCTGCTGAGATCGATGTCCCTGGGGTCCACGACGATGAGCTTCGCTCCCCGCTGCACAGCCTGACGGATCTGCATGCCGATGACCGGATGCGCATGCTCGGGGTTCGAACCCACCAGCATGATCACCTCGGAATCCTGTGTGATGTCCGCAATGGTATTGGTCATTGCGCCAGAGCCTAACGTGGTTGCCAACCCGGCAACAGTAGGCGCATGTCACACTCGGGCGCAGTTGTCGGTATTATTGCTCTGAAACGCAGCTCGAACCATCTTCTGGAGCATATAAATGTCCTCGTTGGTCGATCTGGAGCAGGCAAATCCCGCGAGCGCCTCCCCTCCGTAATTTTCCTTGATTGCATTGAACTTCGAGGCGACGAGATCCAGAGCTTCCTCCCAGCTCGCCCTCTCAAACTCTCCGCTCTCCTTATTCTTGATCAGAGGATAGCGGATTCTGTCCGGATGGTCCACGAAGTCAATGGAGCCGCTCCGCCCCTTAACGCAGAGGAGCCCCTGGTTGGAGGGCCCGTTCGCCCCCATGACGTCCACGATCTTTCCGTTCTTGACATAGAGCTCCATCTGGCAGCCCGTTCCGCAGTGCGGACAGGTGGTGAGAACCTTCTTGATCTCCCACTCCCTGTAGTCCTTTCTCCGCTTGATCGTGATCGCCCCCGTCGGACAGGCCTGGGCGCAGTTGCCGCAGCCCTCACAGTCCGTGTCCTTCCAGTTGTCCCCGAAGGGAACCTTCACATAGACCCTCGCCGCATTTCTCTCCAGGGAGAGGGCGTGCCTCCCCGTCGCCTTCGCGCAGGTGCTGATGCAGCGCTGGCACTGGATGCAGAGCCCCGGATCGTAGGAGAGGAAGGGATGCTCGTCGAAGGGCGCGTGCTGCACATCGTAGTGAGACGGCTGGAAGTTCGGGACATCCACGCCGTGCATCCTGGCCTGGTACTGCAGCTCGCAGGCGCCGTTTTTCAGACACTTAAAGCAGTTTGTCTTGTGCTCCGCCATCAGAAGATGAAGCGTATTCTCTCTGGCCCGCCGGACCCGCTCGGTATTCGTGCGGACCTCCATGCCCTCCTTCACCTTGGTGTTGCAGGCCGTCACCAGCTTCTCCAGCCCCTCCACCTCTACGACGCAGAGGCGGCAGGAGCCGATCTCATTGATCTTCTCCAGATAGCAGAGCGTGGGGATCTCGATCCCGTTCTCCCTGCACACATTCAGGATCGTCTTATCTCCATCTGCCTCGAATTGCTTCCCATCAATCGTCAGCTTTATCATAGATCTCTTCCTCCTTCCATCGCGCCGCAGCCGAAATGATCGCAGCGGAGACAGCGGCTGCATTCCTGCATGGCCTCCTCGTGCGTCATCTCCTCCTCCACATGCAGAAAATCCTTTTTCCGGAGGAAAGCCGGTCTCTCTCCGACCTCCGTCCTTCCGAGAAGCGTCCGGATATTTTCCCTGGGCTCCGGGGCCGCCGCCTCGCAATGGAGCTTATGATGGTATCCGAGATACTCATCGATATTGTGAGCCGCCACCTTTCCCGCCGCGATCGCGCGGATCACCGTCGAAGGCCCTGTCGCGCAGTCTCCGCCGACGTAAACGCCGGGCATTCCCTCTACAGAGGTGTCCAGCCCCGCGCGGAATACCCTGCGGTCCGCCTTCATGCCGAAGTCCTCAAAGGGCCCGGAGACGATGTCCTGCCCCACGGCGATCAGGATCACATCCGCCTCAAAATGCTGCTGCTCCTTGTTCGCGGCGGTGGTTCCCGGTCGATCTCCGGAATAGGTGGATACCATCTGCGGCTGCGTGCTCAGTCCGCTGCAGCTCCCGTCCTCGTGCTTCGTGATCTCCACCGGGGACTGCAGCGTCACCAGCATGACGCCCTCCATGATCGCAGACTCCACTTCGCTTTCCAGCGCGGTCATATCCTTCTGCCTTCTCCGGTAGATGCAGCTGACCTCCGCCGCCCCGCAGCGGATCGCGGAGCGAGCGGCGTCCATCGCGACGTTTCCTCCTCCGATCACGATGACCTTCTTCCCCGTGTAGTCCGGGAGACGACCGTTCCCGATCTCATCCAGCATCTCGACGGCGGAGTAGACATTGGCCGCGTCGACGCCCGGAATGCGGAGTGTCTTTCCGCTCTGCGCACCGATCGCGACGAACATCGCATCGTACTCGTCCCGGACCTTCTGGATGGGGATATCCTTTCCCACATTCGTCTCGTAAATGACCTCGATATCTCCCGCCCCGAGAATCGCGTTCAGGTCCTCGTCTAGGCGGTCCTTCGGAAAGCGGTAATTCGGGATTCCGTAGCGGAGCATCCCGCCGAGCTTGTCGTGGATCTCATAGACCACCGCCTTATGTCCCATGAGCGCGAGGAAGTAGGCACAGGTCATCCCGGCCGGCCCTCCCCCGATGATGGCGATCCTTTTTCCGGTCGAGGGATTCGGCTTCGGCGTCCTCACCTGATCCACCCGCATCTGATCCACCGCGTACTTCTTTAAGCCGCGGATATTGATCGGGGACTCCAGCATCTTCCTCCGGCAACTCTCCTCGCAGGGATGCTCACAGACCATGCCGCAGGCCGTGGGGAAGGGATTGTCCTTCCGGATCATATTGATGCAGCCGGCGTAGTCCTCCTCCGCGATGAGCGCGATGTAGGCCGGGATATCGACGTGCGCCGGGCAGAGCGCGATGCAGGGCACCTTCTGCGCGACCGATTCGTCGCACTTATGAAAGCGGATATGGCTCTGATATTCGTCCGCGAAAAGCTCCAGCCCCTTCAGTACCTCATCCGCGGCATTCCAGCCGATCGCGCAGTCCGAGGACTCCCGGATCATCATCGCCATCATCTTAATATTGTCAAGCGTCTGCTGGGTGGCATCGCCGTTTATCACCTTCTGCAAAAGTCTTGCGACGAGCGGAAGACCGTCCCGACAGGGCACACACTTCCCGCAGGTCTGTCCCGCAGCAGTCCGGAGGAAGGAAAGCTGCACGGTGAGCGGGCAGCTTCCCGGCGGATAAACCTCCACCTTGTGAGAGAAATGCCGCTTGATCTTGCTGATTTTCACATCATAACTGTTCGGGTCCGCCAGATATAACTTACTCATTCTCTCCTCCCTGTTCTAAATCGCGGCGGCATGACCTTTCCCCCTGTCATCCCCCGCTGCTGCGGAGCGCAGGCATGACTCCCTGCTCCTTTTCCTGACAAATTCATCTCATTCTTCCTCCTGAAACTTCGTGCATTCCGCGGGATACCGGGCGGGAAAAACTCTCCTGAAGCTCCCCCGCTCCGCTCCCGGGCCCTGTGACGGGCTCAGCTTCCTCATCCCCCTCGGATCTGATAGATCTTCACCCTGTCCCCCGCCCGGAGAGGAGGCGTGCCGGCCGGAATCTCCGCCAGGAGATCGAAGCCCTCCATGGAAGAGACGGCGCCGTTTCTCTGATTTGAGAGGGGCTCAAAACGAAGCTCCTCCGAGAGAGAAAGCCTTCCCTTCAGGATCCGGGTTCTCCTGCTCGGCTTCGGAAAATCCTCACTCATCCTGGCATAGCCCTCCCGGAAGGAAATCTCGGAAAGACCGCAGAGCTTCCTAAGATACGGCGCGCAGACGTAGAGAAGAGCCGTAGCCGCGGAGCCGGGATTTCCGGAGAGGCAGAAAACCGGCTTTCCCAGAGCCCTGCCGCAGAGCAGCGCTCCCCCGGGCTTAAAGGGAAGCCCGTGGAAGAAAATCTCCGCGGAGAGTCTTTCCATGGCCTCCGGGAGGCAGTCATAGTCTCCCGTACAGACCCCGCCCGTTGTGAGAAGGAGATCGCAGTCCTTCAGGGCCTCCTCGATCCTTTCCGCGATCTTCTCCGCGCTGTCCCGCACTATACCGAAATCCCTCGGGAGGATCGGGAAGAAGCGGAGGCAGTCGGAGAGAAGATAGCCGTTTGTGCTCAGGATCTTTCCCTCGCAGAGCTCCTCCTCCCTCTCGCAGAGCTCATCCCCCGTGCCCAAAATCCCGACGACCGGTCTTCGGAAGACCCGGAGACTTCGGAGTCCCTGCCCTGCGGCGAGGGCGGCCCCTCCGCCAAAGATCCGCTTTCCCGCTTCGAGAATCCTCTCTCCCCTTTGGACATCCTCCCCGATTTCCACGATATTCCCCGGGGAAAGCGGAGAAAAAATCCTAAGCTCCCTCTCCGTAAACTCCGTAAGCTCATACTTTACGACGCAGTCCGCGCCCTCCGGAAGCATCGCGCCGGTCATCACTCTCGTCGCTGTACCGGGCCGGATGGGGAGACGCGGGACACTGCCCGCCGGGACCTCTTCATTGACGTGAAATACGGCGGGCCTTTCCCGGCTTGCTCCCCGGCTGTCTGCCGAGGAAAGCGCATAGCCGTCGTAGGGGCTCCTCCGAAAGGCGGGCACATCCCGCCCCGCGATGACATCCTCCGCGAGCACCCGCCCGAAGGCCTCCTCCAAAGGGACCTCCTCACTCTGCACTGCGGCATCGAGCCTCTCCCAAAGCTCCCATGCCTCCCGCACCGTTTGTATCATAGATAAAGCTCACTTTCTTCCAGATGATGACTCCGATACTCCGCCTCAATGAAATCGGCGATCGCGGAGATCTCATTCATCCCAAATACCTTCTCTCCCTGAAGAGGAAGCTCCTCTCTCTCCCAATCCGTCACATAGGCAAGCCTTCGGCTGAGCCCCTCGATCGCTCCCTTCCCCGTCTCCCTACGGAGCACCTCGATCTTCGGGTAATCCGTCCACTTAAAGCCCTCCAGGAGGATGAGGTCCACCCCCTCTGAGATCCGGAAGAGCTCCGCGGCGCTCAGCTCCCCTCTCCGGCTGAGAGAATATTTTTCAGAATCAAAGATCAAAGAGGCCTCCGCGCCCGCCTGAAAAAAGCGGTAGCTGTCCTTTCCCGGGATATCCGGCTCATAGCAATGTCCGTCGTGCTTCACCGTCATCACGCGGATTCCCCGCCTCGAAAGCTCCGGGATCAGGCGCTCGATCAAAGCGGTTTTTCCGGAATTTTTGTAAGCGGAGACCGCGAGGACACTTCTCCTTCTGCCGGAGAGAGAGGCGTAATCCGCCGGCGTATTGATATTCCGATAGCGCCAGGATTCCCTCCCGGCCCGGAAGATCTTCGTCCTGAGCTTCTCGAGACAGCGGAGCATCTTCAGCTCTCCTCGGGAGATCGCTTCCTCCAGCGCGGGGAGGCAGGAGCTCCGGTAGACAGCGCAGAAGGGATGCAGCCTCCCATCCTCCGTCTCGGAGATCACACAGTCCGCGTCCTCCGTCATCTCCCGAAGAAGACAGGCCGCAAGCTCTTCGGAGAAAAGCGGGACATCGCAGGGAAGTACGAAGAGGAGCGGAAAACGGCAGCTCCTCAATGCGCTGCAGAGCCCTCCCAGCGGGCCGCAGTCCGGATAGAGATCCTCCACCATGGGATAAGCTATGTCCGGATGGCTCTCTCTCCTGTCCACCGAGATAAGAAGCTCCGGAAAGCTGCTGAGTTCATAGACCAGCTTGTCCAAAAAGCTGAGAGAACCGATGCGAAGCTCCGACTTCGGAGAGCCCATGCGGCGGCTTTTTCCCCCCGCGAGGATCACGCAGCTGGATTCTTTGATTTTTTCTTTTCCTCTGTCTTCCATCCCATTTTTATGATATATTGCCTATTTTTCTCCGCTCTATATTCTGTTTTGAAATAATTCTCATAATTTATCATATCATCTTTTACCAAAATATCAACGATAGGTAAAATTTTCACAAACATTCGTTTACTTTCAAAAAGATAAACGATCAAAACAGAGAGACGGACTGAGCGGGGAAAGCTCTCGCTTAAACTGCTGGAAAGCGGCAGAGAAACGATCTTGAAAAAGCCGATCGCCGGGCGAAAGACAAGCTGAAACGCAGGCGGGGAAAGCCGCAGGACAGCGGACCTGAAATCCGAATAGCTGTCAGGATGCAGGGAGTGAAGAAGCCCGCTGCCAGGCTGCCTCAGAGCGAGCTGAAGCACTTCTTTGCTGAAAAAAGCGGGACAGCGCCCCGCTTTTCATGATTTCTCATCCGGCAGTATGCCTCTTCCGCTGAGGCTCCCTCTCGGCGCGGAGTCAAAGCGGAGATGCTCCCTCCGGATCTCCTCCTCAACCCTCTCAAGCTCTCTCTCAAGATCCGCGGCGGAGAGGATGCTGACCCCTCTTCCGGACCAGGCGATGAGCTGGACAAGCCGGTCCCCGCTCGCGACCTCCACTCTCCCTCCCTCCTCCGAAAGGCGGCGGCTGAGCTCCTCGATGTACTGATCCGCCGTCTGCGCCTCCTTTGTAAATACGACGCGGACCCCGGAGCGAAGCGCCGTCTCTACGGGATGGCGCTCCAGCCGGTAGGCATCAAAGACCAGGATCACATTCTTTCCGCTGTAGGCCCGATAGTTGGAAAGCCGCTCCAGAAGCTTTTCCCTCGCGCTGTCCAGATTCTCCTCCGCGATCTCCCGGAGAGCGGGAAAGGCATGGATCATGTTATAGCCGTCCACGATGAGAGCTTCCTCTCCTCTCTCCGGGGCGCCCTTCTTTTCCCGCTCCTCCCGTATCTCCCTCTCCCTTCTCAGATTCTCCGCCCGCGTTTTCTCAAAGCTCGTCCTCTTCCCCGCGGCCTCCGCCTCTGCAGCACGGTCCCGGACCGGCCCGTAGGTCCGGACGAAGATTTCCTCCAGCTCCTGATCCCCGATATAATGCCCCGCCTTCCGAAAGCCCTCTTCCGGATCTCTCCGCGTCCCTTCTCCTTCTCCGCTCTCCTCCTCTCTCCTCTCCCTTTCGAGATAGGGCGGAAGATGCATATATTTCTCCACCTGATCCCAGGGGATGATGCGGCTATTGCCGTGCAGGCAGAAAACGGAGGAGGAGGGGTAACGGAGATCCGAATCCGGATCATAACCCCATTCGGAGAGAAGCTCCCTCTCTTCCGGACAGCCGCGATAGCCGAGAAAGTCCATAGAGAGCTTCCCCCTCCCTCGGGACATCTCCCGAAACTCCCGCTCATAGGAAAAAAGCGAGGAGAGCGGCCCCTCTCCGGAAAGAAAGGCGCTTTCCCCGCGGATCTCCGGAGAGGCCGGCTCAAGTCCCCTCTTTGAAAGCTCTGTCATCGCTCTCCCCAGGGACTCCGGGGGGAGCTCCATCCTATATCGGTACCAGGGTTCGAGAAGCAGAGATTCCGCCCTGCGAAGCCCCTGCCGGAGGGCCCGGATCGCCGCCTCCCGGAAATCTCCCCCATCCGTATGCTTTTCGCTGGCCTTTCCGCTGAGCAGGCTGATCCTTAGGTCTGTGATGGGAAAGCCCCCCAGCACGCCGGGAAACTCCTCCGAGGAGAGAAGCTCCAGAATCTGCCGCTGCTTCTCCCCGGAGAGAGTATCCAAAGGGCAGAGCGTCCGGAGCTCGGTCCCGGAGCCGCGGGGCAGGGGCTCCAAAAGAAGATGCACCTCCGCATAATGGCGGAGCGGCTCGAAGTGCCCGACCCCCTCCGCGATCCTTCCGATCGTCTCTCGATAGAGGATCCGGCCCTCCCCAAAGCACACCTCCGTACCGAAGCGCTCCCGGATCAGCTCCCCCAGGATCTCGGTCTGGACCTCCCCCATCAGGCGAAGGCGGATCTCGGGGAGCTCGGAGTCATAGCTTAAGTGAAGCTCCGGAAATTCCTCCGAGAGCTCCCGGATTCTTCGATACAGCTCCCGAATCTCCTCCTCTCCTCCCTCCGCCGGGTAAAGACTGTACTCCAGGACCGCTTCGGAGGAGCTCCTGCTCTCCTCCCCCTCCTCCCCGATGCTCTGCCCCGCATAAAGGCTCCGGATTCCGGTGAGCGCAACCAGCATGCCGGGCTCCGCCTCCGAGAGCTCCTCATAGCCCGCCCCGCTGTAGAGCCGGATCCCGGTGATCTTCTCCCCCGGGAGAAGCTCCTGCCTTTTTTGAATTTTTCCGCTCCGAAGCTTCAGAAAGCTGAGTCTCCTCCCCTTCTCATCCCGAGAGATCTTAAAGACCCTGGCGGAAAGCCCGCGGGAAGCGGGGAAGGAGGGCTCCTTCATCAGAAAGAAAATCCCAAGGAGAAGAGGAGAGATTCCCTCCAGCTTAAGCGCAGAGCCAAAGAAAATCGGAAAGAAGCGCCTCCTTTGGAAGAGCTCCTGTATGCGAGACAGGGGAAGCTTCCCGGAGGAGAGGTATTCCTCCATGGCGCTCTCCTCTGTGAGAGAGAGGCTTTCGAGGAGCTCCGGCGGGAGGGAGGGAAAATCCGCAGGCTCCGGCATGAGCTCCCCTTCCCCTTCCGAAAGGGCGGAGGAGAAGTCCAGAATCTCAGAGCCAAAGCTCTCCCGGAGCTCCGCGAGGAGCTTCGCCCTATCCGTCCCGGGACGGTCCATTTTATTTACGAAAAAAAAGCAGGGGATGCCCCGGCTCTCCAGAAGTCGAAAGAGCGTCTTTGTGTAGCCCTGTACACCATCCGTCCCGCTTATAAGGAGAATCGCATAGTCCAGGACGGAGAGCGCCCGCTCCATCTCCGCGGAGAAATCCGCGTGCCCCGGCGTATCGAGAAGCGTGATTGTCTTCTCCCCGATGGAAAACACCGCCTGCTTTGAAAAAATTGTGATGCCCCGCTCCCTCTCAAGCCTCTCCGTGTCGAGGTAACTGTCCCGGTGATCCACTCTTCCGGGAGAGCGCAGCAGGCCGCCCCGGTAGAGAAACGCCTCCGAGAGGCTGGTCTTTCCGGCGTCCACCGGGGCCAGAATTCCGATCACAAGGCGCTCCATCTCTTCTCCTCCCTATCCTCTCTTACCGAGGAGCTCTATGATCCTCTCCGCCGTCTCCTCGGGACTAAGCCCCTCCTCATCGATCCGGATATCCGCGTCCTTCTCATAGAGCGCCGCTCTCTCCCGATAGAGATCCAAAAGCGTATATCCCTCGGGGATCGCAACGCCGCGCGCCGTGACATCCCCGATCCGCCTCTCCATCTCCGGATAGCTGATATCCAGATAAATGATCGTGGAGATCTCCCGAAGATGCCGCATCGCCTCTCTCTCATAGCAGATCGAGCCCCCCGGGGAGATCACGGTGTTTTGGACGGAGAGCGCAGAGGCATAGCCCTCCTCAATCCGAAGAAAGCCCTCCCTTCCATGTTCCTCTATGAGCTGTCTGAGCAGCTTCCCGCTCCGCTCCTGGATCAAAAGGTCCAGGTCCAGGAAGCTCATCCCAAGCCGCTTGGCGAGGAGCACTCCGATCACGCTCTTCCCGCTGGACGGCATCCCGATCATCGTCAAATTTCTCATCTTTACCTCACAGACCGTTTGCGGCGCTGTCCGCCGTCCGGAAAATCACAGGCGGAGGGCCTGGACTCCCGCCCTCAGCAAAAGGGGTACTCGGGACGCTTTCGTCCGCCGAACTCCCCCGCTGATGGAAAATTAACTTCCAGTGCAGATAGGGAGGACTTGGGATGCTCCCGTCCGCCAAGCTTCTCCGCCGAAGGGAGCTCACCTCCGGCTCGGCGAAAGGGGACTCGAGCTGCTCCTGTCCCACAAACTTCCCCGCTGATGGAAAATCAACTTCCAGCGCAGATAGAGAGGACTCGGGATGCTCCCGTCCGCCAAGCTTCTCCGCCAAGGGGATCTCACCTCCGGCTCAGAGAAAGGGGATTTGGGATGCTCCCGTTCACAGCCGGAAAACAGGAAAAAAGCGGCAGCTTTTACAGCTGCTCCGCAAAGAGCGTGAGAGGAGGAATCAGCTGCTTCTTCCGGGAGACCACGCCCCGGAGAAGGACGGAGCTTGCGCCGTCTGTCCCGCTGTCCGCCTTTTCCGGGCTCAGTCCGAAGGCATTCTCCACAAGCTGCTCCGCGCCGTTTCCAACCGCGAGAAGCCTCGTATCCTGGTCCAGGATATTGGTCAGCATGACAAAGCTCATATCAAGCCCCTCCTGCTGCATCGCCTCCCGCATGAAGCGAAGAAGTCTCGGCTCAAGCTCCTTCAGCTCCTGCTCATTCAGGGAAGTGACCTGGCTCACACCGAAGCTGAGCTTTCCCGCGCTGAAATGCTTGAAATCCTGATAGAAAATCTCCTTATCCGTCTTCCCCTTCAGATCGGATCCCGCGGAAAACATCTCCAGCGCGTATTTTTCGATCTCGACTCCGGCGATCTTTGCGAGCTCTCTCCCCACCTTTTCGTCCAATGGCGTACAGGTCGGTGAGCGGAAAAGGAGGGTGTCGGAGATGATCGCGGACATAAGAAGTCCTGCCGTCTGCGGATCCACCTCGACCCGGTTCTCCTGATACATCTGATAGATGATGGTGCTTGTGCAGCCGAGCGGCTGATTCCGGAAGTAGACCGGGGCCAGTGTCTGGATCGTTCCCAGCCGGTGGTGATCGATGATCTCCAGAATGTCGGCACTCTCGATCCCCTCTACGGCCTGCCCTGCCTCGTTGTGGTCCACCATGATGATCTGCTTCCCGTGGTTTCCGAGAAGGTTCCTCCGGGAAATCATGCCGAGGTAACGCCCGTTCTTCCCGAGAATCGGGAAATCGCGGTGGCGCTTGCTCGCCATGACCTCCCGGATATCATCGATGTAGTCCTCCTCCTCAAAGGTGATCAGCCCCTCCGTCTTCATAAAATAGCTGATGGGGATGGACTGGTTTATGAGGCGGGATGCCGTATAGGCGTCAAAGCTCGTCACCATGATGATCATCCCGTTTTGCTCCGCGAGGCTCTTGATCGTCGGGGAGACATTCGCGCCCTCGCAGATGATGATGCAGTCCGCGCCGTTGTCCAAAGCGGAGAGCTGATTCTCCGCCCGGTTTCCGAGGATGACGATATCGTGCTTTTCGATGTAATGCTTCATCATCTCCGGATTCGCGGCGGCGATGAGGACCTTTCCCTCCCGGCAGTATCTCTCCTCATCCCCGGTGATGAGCGTCGCCTCCAGCGTCTCCCGAATATTCCGGTACTGCGTGTGCGCCTTCGATATGATGCTCGAGTCATAGACATTCATATAGGACTTCGCGATGTCCCCGACCGTGATGAGTCCCTCCAGGACATCCTTCTCCGTCACCGCGGGAAGCGTCACGACGCCGCCCTCGCTCATCGTGTTCCAGGCCCTCTTTAAGGACATATTCTTTGAGACCCCCGGCGTCTTCCGGTATTCGATATCGCTGACCTGTGTTCGGACGGATTTTATGAGGCGCGGGCTCTCTGCCTTAAAATAACTGAGGACAAAGCTTGTCTCCGCGTTGGGGCTCCCCGCCCTGCACGGAATGTAGCGCCTGCTCCCGCTCAGCTTGTTTTTCAGTCTGGCATAGGCGATCGCAGCGCAGATGGAATCTGTGTCCGGATTCCGATGCCCGGTGACGAGAATCGGTCTCTCCGTGTTGTGCGGAATCTCCGTTCCGCTCTTTCTCTCAGCCATTGCTCTCCCCTCTTTCTATATATAGCCGTACACTCTATATTGCAGTGCGCTCTGCAGCTCTTTTTTATACTTCCGCATGTCTTCGCCGCTTCGCGCCTCTCGACATGCTCCCCCAATTCGCACTCCCGCGACGCTCCCGCCGCTCCCTGCTCATTGGGGGGCGTGTCGGAAGGTCTCTCCTCCTCTCCCGTGCAAGCACGTCGAGGAGGAGAGACTTTCCGATACTGGAAGTATAATTATGCCATTTCCGGAGGGGGGTGTCAAATGGGGCGGCGCTTTGTTTCTCTTGCATGGAATGCTTGAACTTGCGGGAGATATCGTCTATAATGCAAGGCGATGTAAGCGTTTACAAACTGTGTCAAGGCAGTGAAAAGGAGTGTGAACCATGACAGAATTCATGCAGAAGCTCTCGGAGCTGAGAGTTTGTCCCGTCGTCGTGCTGGACGATGCCGGGGATGCCGTGCCGCTCGCAAGGGCGCTCGCTTCAGGCGGTCTCCCCATGGCGGAAGTGACCTTCCGCACCGACGCGGCCGCGGAGTCGATCCGGAGAATCAAGGCGGAGTGCCCGGAGGTCACGGTCGGCGCCGGAACCGTGCTGGACAGAGAGCAATGTATGAGGGCGATCGAGGCCGGCGCAGGCTTTATCGTGAGCCCGGCTTTCTCCGACGAAGTCGCGCAGTGCGCGATCGGACACGGCATCCCCTATTGTCCCGGAACATGCACGCCGACGGATATCACAAATGCGCTCCGCTATAATCTTCCCATGGTGAAGTTCTTCCCGGCGGCGGCTTACGGAGGGCTTTCGACGATCAAGGCGCTCTCCGCTGTCTTCCCGGGACTCTTCTTTATGCCGACAGGCGGCGTGAATGCCGAAAATGTGAGAGACTATCTCGCCTTTGACAAGGTTATCTGTGTGGGCGGGACCTGGGTCTGCGGAAAGAAGCTGGTAAGGGAGAAAAACTGGACTGAGATCACGAGGCTCTGCCGCGAGGCCTGTGAGCTGACGCACTGATCCCGCTCTTCCGAAAGCTCTCCTCCTCGTAAAAAAGCAGCCCCTTCCGGGCTGCTTTTAACTTAATTTCATTCATGAGACACGCGGGAATCGAACCCGCGACAACTTGATTAAAAGTCAAGTGCTCTACCGACTGAGCTAGTGTCTCGAACAGGGCCAGTTGGATTCGAACCAACGAAATGCAGGCGTCAAAGGCCTGTGCCTTACCGCTTGGCGATAGCCCCGCGTAATCCTGCAGCAAAGGGTGGGCACCGGGGGTCGAACCCGGGATCTCCAGAACCACAATCTGGCGCGATAACCAACTACGCTATGCCCACCATATCACAGTCTATTTCACTGTGAATGAGCCAGAAGGGATTTGAACCCCCGACCCACGGCTTAGAAGGCCGTTGCTCTATCCAACTGAGCTACTGACTCTCAAAATCCCGCTTCCCCCGAAGCGACTTCCCTATAGT
The DNA here is from genome assembly GCF_000160135.1 of Oribacterium sp. oral taxon 078 str. F0262. Taxonomy (GTDB): domain Bacteria; phylum Bacillota; class Clostridia; order Lachnospirales; family Lachnospiraceae; genus Oribacterium. The sequence goes on along the minus strand of NZ_GG729933.1, from coordinate 500,141 downwards.
AGCGGATAGCGGCCGGATTGTCAAGAGAGAAATCGCGCATTCCCGGGCGGTCCCGCGCCTCTCGAAGCCGTAAAAATGCCGGGTTTCCCGAGGCTTCAGCCGGATAGAAAACGGCAGTCCTTCAGAGCGGAAGCCTCTGAAAAAGTCCGTAAAACCTAAGGGAGCGCAAAGCGAAAGCTCATCCTGCCGAAGAGAGCTCCTCCTTCGTTCCGATTCCCGGAAGCTGGGAGAAGAGGATCGCCGCGAGCATGAAGGCGCAGCCGAGGATTTCCCGTCCGCTCAGACTCTGCCCAAGGAGGAGAAAGCCGAAGACAGCGCTGAAGACGCTCTCTAAGCTCAGGATCAGGCTCGCAATCGTGGAATCCACATAGGCCTGCGCCATGATCTGCATCGTATAGCCCGCCGCCCCGCTGAAGATTCCCACGTATAGGAGCGAGGGAAGGGCCGCCCAGAAATCGGAGGCTGTGGGTCTCTCCAGAAGGAACATCAGGATCGTGGATAAAAACGCCGACGCAAGGATCTGAAGAAGGGCGAGATAGATCCCCTCCGCTTTCCTTATGAAATGTTCCACACAGATGATCTGCATGGCGTAGAGGAAGGCGCAGAGCAGCAGCATGAGATCCCCCATCCCGAGTCGAAGCCCCTCCTTCATGCAGAGGAGGTAGAGCCCGACAATGCTGAGCCCCGTCCCGATCCAGGTTCTCATCCCCTCTTTCTTCCGAAAGAGAAAAAGCCCCAGAAGGGGAACCCAGACGACATAGAGAGCGGAGATAAATCCGGCCTTCGCGGCCGTACTCATGGGAAGGGCATACTGCTGCGCTGCGCCGCCCATGCATAAAAAAAAGCCGCAGGCGGCTCCCCCCGCAAAAAGGGCGAGAAGCCCTTCTCTTCCCCGCCCGGCGCCATCCCTCTGCCTTAGGTTCTTCCGATACAAAAGGAACGAAAGGGGGGACATCGCCGCGAGAGAGATCCAGTTTCTCGCAGCCATAAAGGAGAAGGGCCCGAGATAATCCGCTCCATCCCTCTGCGCAATAAAGGCAAGTCCCCATATGGCGGCTGTCAAAAAGAGCATGCAAAAGCCCAGCACTTTTCTCCGACTTCTCCTGTTCAAAGCTCTCCCCCTGTTTTCTCATCCCGCGGCTTCCTCTCCGGCCCTTCTCCGGAGAAGAAGCGGGGATCCTATTGTTCCCTTTTCCCGCCGAAGGCGCGGGAAATACATCGGCACGGAAGCAGATGAAACTAGCGGTTCCTGTCCTCAATGTATTTTTGAATAAAGTCGAGATTTCCCCTCTCATCCACCTCAATAATCATATAGGAGGGGCGGCGGTCCGCCTGACGGGGGAAGCTGATAGAGCCGGGGTTTAAGCAGATGACTCCGCCCACCACCCGGAGAAAGGGCTTATGGCTGTGGCCGAACATCGCGACCCCGCAGTTCCTCGACCTCGCCTCCTCCGCGAGTATCCTCGGGTCCATGCTGACGCCATAGAGGTGTCCGTGGGTCAGGAAGCAGCGTTCCTTCCCAAGCTGAAGCTCCAGCTCCCTCGGAAGCTCCGCGAAAAAGTCACAGTTTCCCTGGAGGAAGCAACAGTGGCAGTCCCTCCCCGCGGCCTCCCGGAGCTTATCCTCCGGCTCCTCGATATCACCAAGATGAATCAGATCGGAGAAGGGCCCCTCCTCCCGGAGGACGCGGAGCAGGTTCTCATCCTTTCTGTGGGTATCGCTGACGACGAGGATTCTCTTCTTTTCTGTCTCTCCCTCTCTTTTTTCGCCGGGCGCTTCCTTCTCAAGCTCCTCCTGGTAGCGTCTCCCCCGCTCAGAAAGCTTCCGGTCGCTCTCCTCCACGGAGCGGAGCAGCCTTCGCATCTCGCGAAGCGCCTTCCCCCTGTGAGAGATCCCGTCCTTCTCCTCGGGACTCAGCTCCGCCGATGTCTTCCGGTACTCCGGAAGGTAGAGGATCGGATCATAGCCAAAGCCATTCCGTCCCGCCGGCTTCTCGGCGATCAGGCCCGGGAAGCTCCCCTCCGTGTGGAAGATCCGTCCGTCCGAAAAGGCAGCGCAGATATCACAGCTGAAATGTGCGCTTCTGTCCTCTCCCTTTACATCCTTGAGCTTCTCCAGAATCCGCCGGTTCTTCTCCTCGTAGCTGCTGTTTTCGCCCAGGAATCGGGCGGAATAGATCCCCGGCGCCCCCCTGAGATAATCGATGCAGAGCCCGGAATCATCCGCGAGGATCACGTCCCCCTCTCGGAGAAGTCCGTGCTCCCTCATATATTCCCGGATGCCGACCGCCTTTGCCTCTGCATTCTCCGCGAAGCTCTTTCCATTCTCCTCCGGATCAAAGTCGATGCCGAGATCTGACTTCGCGAGGATTTCCGAAGCCGCGTCCCTCAGGATTCTCCGGATCTCCCTCATTTTGTCCCGATTATGCGTCGCAAATATGATCCTCACGTCTTCCCTCCTCTCATTAGAATCGGCATTCCGCAGAGCTTATTTTTTCTCCTGGCGCGGACGGATACCGTATGAGTAAAAGTAGGTCTTCATCATCCCATTGTAGATCTTTCTGTTTTTATCCGCTCTCCCGAGGTAGCGCTGCGCATCCTCGTAGGCCGTGATCAGATAGAGCTTCCAGTGATCGAGCCCTTCCCAGGCCTCCCGGAGCTCTGTATAGAGAAGCGGAAGATTTCTCCTATCCTCGATCCGCTCCCCATAGGGGGGATTCGTGATGAGATATCCTCCCCTTCCGCTGTGAGAGAGCTTTGCGAGCTCCCGGAGCTGAAAATGGATCAGCTTCCCGACCCCGGCTCTCTCCGCGTTTTCCCGGCAGACCGGAAGCATCGCAGGGTCAATGTCATAGCCCTGGATATCCAGGGCTCTTCCGGCTCCTCCTGCGAGGATACCGCGGTCTATCTGCTCATTGGCCTCCGTCACCGCCTCATTCCAGTGCTTCCTTGGGACGAGGTTGCTCCAGCCCTCCGCCGTGAAGGCGCGGTCCGCCCCGGGCGAAATCCCCGCGGCGAGCATGGCGGCCTCGATCAAAAAGGTGCCCGAGCCGCACATCGGATCGATCAGCGGCAGCTCCGCTCTCCAGCCGCTTAAGAGGAGAAGGGATGCGGCAAGGGTCTCCGTAATCGGCGCCTTTCCCGCCTTCAGCCGATAGCCCCTTTTGTGGAGGGACTCCCCGCTTGTGTCCAGCGCGACTGTCAACTGATCCTTATAGAGGCTTACGCGGAAGGGATATTTCGCGCCGTGCTCCTCGAACCAGCTCCTGTGGTAGATCCTTCCGAGGCGATCCACCATCGCCTTCTTCATGACCGACTGGATATCCCGCGGCGAATAGAGCTTTGAGTTGATCGAGCTCGCCTTCGTCACCCAGAAGCTTCCATCCTCCGGTATGAACTCCTCTAAGGGCAGCGCTCTCGTCCCCTGAAAGAGCTCTTCATAGCTCTCTGCCCGGAACTCTCCGACCTTAAGGAGGATTCTCTCCGCGCTCCTTATGAAAATGTTGGCCCTGGCGATCGCTTCGGCATCCCCGATGAAGCTGACTCTTCCGTCCCGAACATCGCTGATCTCATAGCCCAGTTCGTAAATCTCCTTCTTCGTGACGGACTCCAGCCCGAAATGGCAGGGGGCCATCAGCTCATATGTCTTCATCCTCTCTCCTTTTTGACGGGAGCAGCCGTATTCCCATAAAGCCATGAAAGCACTGCCGCCATATAGAGCCGGACCTCTAGCGGTCCATCAGCCCCTTTAAAAGCCAAAGAAGCAAAAATACCGCGCAAAGAGGCAGGAGGATCGGCGAAAGCAGCGAGAAGATCCCTCCGATCAGCTGGGCGAGCAGAAAGAGCAGTAAAAGGACGAAGAGGAAGAGGAAGAAGCAGCCGAAATTATTGAGCTGGAAGGACTGAATCCTCGGTCCCCGCTCCTCTGTATTCTCCTCTCTCCACTCTTCCCTTCTTTCCCTCTCCGCCGAGGGACCGGGATCAGAGTCTATGCCTTGGTACTGTCTGTCCTCCTCGTCCGAGTTATAGTTGATCTCACTCTCCTCATGGCGAAACGGCGTCTCCCGGGCGATCCGATCCCCTCCCGCCTCCGCGGCGTCCGCGATGGTCTTTGCGAGGAGCCTCGGCTCTCCGAGCTCCGATACGACCTCCTCCTCGCTCCTCCCCTTTTTACACTCGGAGGCGATATAGTCCTGATAATAGCTTAGCTGCTCCCGGATCCGCTCCTCCGAGACCGAATTGCTGAGCTCCGCGCGGAGCGCCCGAAGAAATTCCTCTCTTGTCACAAGATCTCCTTTTATCCGGGACTTTGAAGTCCCGGTGCATTGTCTGTCTGTTTCCCGCTCTTTTCCCGTCTTAAAGACCGGGCGATCGGGATCAGTCCTTCTCCGCCTCCTCCCGATCCGAGACGACGATGCCGAGGTCCAGAAGCTGCTGCTCCTCAAAGACCGGAGCCGGAGCCTCCATCATGGCATCGGAGCCGTCCTTTCCCTTCGGAAATGCGATGACATCCCGTATCGTATCGGAGCCGACCATCCACATCGCAAGCCGGTCCAGACCATAGGCGAGTCCCGCATGGGGAGGCACGCCGTAGCGGAAGGCCTGCATCAGGAAGCCGAACTGCTCCATCGCCCTCTCTCTCGTAAAGCCAAGCTTCTCCAGCATCCTTTCCTGTACCTCTGCCTGGTGGATACGGACGGAGCCTCCGCCAAGCTCTGTGCCGTTTAGGACGATGTCGTAGGCCTTTGCCCTCACCGCCCCGGGATCTGTGTCGAGCAGGGGAAGATCCTCCTCCATGGGCATGGTAAAGGGGTGATGCATCGCCTGGAAGCGGCCGAGCTCCTCCGAATACTCAAACATCGGAAATTCCGTGACCCAGAGGAAGCTCCACGCCTTTTCGTCGATGAGGGAGAAGTCCCTCCCAAGAGAAAGCCTGAGCGCTCCGAGACTGTTCCAGACCACCCTCCTGTCCCGATCCGAGACAAGGAAGAGAAGATCCCCTGCTTTTGCCCGCATCGCCTCGCAGATCCGCTCCTTCTCCCCCTCCCTTAAGAACTTCGCAAAGCTCGATTTACAGCTTCCATCCTCCATGAGAGAGAGGTAGGCCAGGCCCTTCGCCCCGCATTCCTTCACGAAATCGGTGTAGGCATCGATTTTCTTCCGGGGCATCCCCGCCCCTCCCGGAAGCTTCAGTCCCTTGATGATGCCCCCTTCTCTCACGCAGTCGGAGAAGACGGAGAAGCCGCAGTCCCGAAGAAGCTCCGTCAGATCCATAAGCTTCATTCCAAAGCGAAGATCCGGCTTATCGCTCCCGTAATCGTTCATCGCATCGATCCAGCGCATCCTCCGGAGCGGGAGCGTCAGCTCGACGCCGCAGACCTCCCGGAAGATAAACTGCAGGAGGCGCTCATTGAGCTCCAGGACATCCTCGACATCTGCGAAGGAAAGCTCCATATCGACCTGGGTAAACTCGGGCTGCCGGTCCGCCCGGAGGTCCTCATCCCGGTAGCAGCGGGCGAGCTGAAAGTAGCGGTCCATGCCGGAGACCATCAGAAGCTGCTTTAAAAGCTGCGGGGACTGGGGAAGCGCATAGAAGGAGCCGTGATGGAGGCGGCTCGGCACGAGGAAGTCCCTCGCCCCCTCCGGCGTCGACTTGATGAGAGTCGGCGTCTCGATCTCCAAAAATCCGTTCTCCGTCAGGAAGCGGCGGATCAAAAAGGAGATGCGGGCCCTCGTCATAATGCGTTTCTGAAGCTCCGGGCGGCGGAGATCCAGGTAGCGGTACTTCAGGCGGAGCTCCTCCTTCGTCCGTATGCCGTCCTCGATGGGGAAGGGGGGCACCTCGGACTCCGAGAGGATGCGGAGCTCTCTCGCAGAGAGCTCGATCGAGCCGGTCGAAAGCTCTGCGTTTATGTCCTTCCCCCGGCTCTGCACGATGCCGCTCACCGCGATGACAAATTCAGAGCGAAGCCGGGCGGCCTTCTCAAAGACCTCCTGCCCGCAGTCCTTCTCCTCAAACAGAATCTGAAGGATACCGGAGCGGTCGCGAAGATCAGTAAAGATCAGTCCTCCCTTATTCCGGGACTTCTGGACCCAGCCCATCATCGTGACCTCCTGCCCGATCATAGACTCCGTAAGATGCGCGCAGCGGCACGTTCTGTGCAATCCCCTCATTGACTCAGCCATATTCTTATTCCGCCCCTTCCTAAGCGTAGATCTCCATGCACTCTTGGTAGCCCTCCTTCCGGAGCTGCTCCTTTTGAAATTTCTTATTCTTATTCATGCGGACGATGAGGACTCTCTCTCCTCTTTTCCTCCGGCGGTCTGCCTCTCTGAGCGCCGCCGAAAGCTTCTCCCGGGAGATTCCCTTTTCCAGGAGGATGGCAAGACTTCCCTCCTCCCTCTCTGTCTCCTCATTGCTCTCCAAAAGGATGGTCACAAGCCGTTCAAAGCCGATGGAGAAGCCGACCGCCGCGGTATCCTTCCCCGTAAAGAGCCCGACCATCCGATCGTATCTCCCGCCCCCTCCGATGGAGCCGGGAAAGCCCTCCGCCCGGATCTCGAAGATCGGCCCGGTATAGTAGCCCATGCCGCGGACCAGTGTGGGGTCAAAAGAGAGGCGAAGCTCCGGCCCCGCGATCTCTCGCACCATCTCCATGATCTCCGAAAGATTTTCGGAGATCTCCGGGGAAAGCTTCTCTCCGAGGATCTCCCCGAGCCTCCGGATATCCTCTGCCTCCTCTCCCGCATTGAGGACAAGGCTTAGATAGCGGTCGATCCCCTCCGCAGAGAGTCCCAGGGAGAGGAGTTCCTCCCGGACCCCCTCCGTCCCGATCTTGTCCGCCTTATCGAGGATCACGCAGATCTCCTCGAAATCCTCCTCGGGAAAGCCCGCAAAGCGCTGCATGCCCCGGAGAATCTCCCTGTCATTCAGGACGATCCGGAAGGGATGCCTCTCCGAAAAGCCGATCCGCCGAAGGAAGCTCCCGATCGCGAGGATGAGCTCGATCTCCGAAAGATTCGACTCATCTCCGAGGATATCGATGTCACACTGGACGAACTCCCGGAATCTCCCCTTCTGCGGGCGGTCCGCCCGGAAGACCGGGCCGATCTGCAGGGCCTTAAAGGGATTCGGGAGCTTCGCCTGATTTTCCGCGTAGAATCTCGTGAGAGGCAGGGTGAGGTCATAGCGGAGTCCGGAGTCGGAAAGGGCGGAGGCCTCCCCCGACGAAAGGGCATGCTCCAGCTTCTCTCCTCGCTTCAGGAGCTTGAAAATCAGCTTCTCATTGTCCCCTCCCTGCCGGCTTAAGAGGTTCTCGATGTGCTCGACCGCGGGGGTCTCTATCTCCGTGAAGCCGAATTCCCGGTAGCATTTTCGGATCTCCGAGAGGAGATACTGGCGGACGGCCATCTCGTCCGGGAGAATGTCCTTCATGCCAGTGACCGGCTTTTTCTTTAATCCCATAAACTTTCCTTCCGCTTTCAAAGAAATATCCAAGTATCCGCCCTTTTCAAGGCTCCGGGCTCTTCCATGGAAAAGGCGGCGAAATCCCGCCCTCTCTCAAAGGCTGTGGCTGTCCATGTAGCGCTTCATGTCCGGATCGATATCCAGGGTAGCGAAGTAATCCCTCGGCGTCTCCGCCCGGCGGATCAGCTTCACGCTGCCGTCTCTTTTCTTCAGAAGCTCCGCGCACCAGAGCTTTCCGTTGTAATTATAGCCCATGGCGAAGCCGTGCGCCCCGGCGTCATGGATAAAGAGGAGGTCCCCCTTTTCGAGCCTTGGGAGTCTGCGGTCCACCGCAAACTTATCGTTGTTCTCGCAGAGGGAGCCGACGACGTCATAGCTCTCCGTCCCCTCCTCTTTCTCCTTCCCGAGGACCGTGATGTGATGATAGGCCCCGTAGACCGCGGGCCTCATGAGATTCGCCGCACAGGCATCGACACCGGCATAGTGCTTATAGGTCTCCTTGAAATGGATGACCCTCGTGATGAGCGCCCCGTAGGGGGCGAGCATGAATCGTCCAAGCTCCGTGAAAATCCTGACATCGGAGAGTCCGTTCTTCCCGAGAATCTCGTCATAGACCCGGTGAACGCCTTCTCCGATCGCGAGGATATCATTCGGCTTCTCCTCCGGGCGGTAGGCGATTCCCACTCCTCCCGAGAGATTGATGAAGGAGAGCCGGATGCCGCAGTCCTCCTTCACCCGGACCGCCAGTGTGAAAAGCTGCCTCGCAAGAGTCGGATAGTACTCATTGCTCACGGTATTGGAGGCGAGGAAGGCGTGGATGCCGAAATGCTTTACGCCGCCCGCCTTCAGGATACGGAAGCCCTCAAGAATCTGCTCCTCCGTCATGCCGAATTTCGCGTCCTGGGGATTGTCCATGATCGTATTCGCGATTTTGAAATATCCGCCGGGGTTATAGCGAAGACAGAGCGTCTCCGGAAATCCCCCGAGCGTCTCCCGGAGCTCTTCGATGTTCGAAAAATCATCGAGATTGATGATCGCCCCGAGCTTCTCGGCGAAGCGGTACTCGGAGAGCGGCGTATCGTTGGAGGAAAACATGATCTCCTGTCCCCGGAAGCCGCAGGCTTCGGACATTTCAAGCTCCGCCAGGGAGGAGCAGTCCGTGCCGCAGCCCTCCTCTCGGAGGATGCGGAGGATCTCGGGATTCGGCGTGGCCTTCACCGCAAAATACTCCCGAAAGCCCGGGTTCCAGGAAAAGGCCTGCTTAAGCCTCCTCGCATTCTCCCGGATTCCCTCTTCGTCATAGAGGTAGAAGGGGGTGGGATAGCTCTCTGTGATCCTCTCCGCCTCTTCCTTTGTGATATAAGTCTCTTTCATGTCCATCCTCTTCCATCCTCTGTTCTGTCCTAAGCCCTTTCCCTCTTCCGGCCTTTCCGCCGCTTTCTCCCCCGCGCCGAGACTCCGTCCGCCTGTGCTCTCCCCTTCCGCAAGGCTCCCGCAGCGCTGACCGGGCAGTCGGAGCGGAAGCCCAGCCCCCCACGGGAGCGGCAAGATCTCGCCCTATGGAAAAATCTAAGCTGCGGAAGCCCCCGCATGGGGATAATGGAGACGCCTCGGAGCATCACAAGAGCTTGCATGGAACGGCGGAGCGTCCCAGCATCCCGCGGCGGAACGATATGGAATCTGCTAGGCCTGTATGACTCTCATGATATTTGTGCTTGTGACAGGCTGCCGCCTTGTGAGGCGGGAGAGAACCCCCGCCGTGATGACGCAGAGATCCCCGGTCTCGACGAGATTCCTGCTCCGAAGCTCCTCGAGAGAGCTGTCGAAAAGCTCATCCGTGGTATCCGCTCTCCTCGCCCAGATCGGGCTGACCCCCCAAAAGAGCATCATCTGCCTCGTGGTCTGCTGACTCGGAGAGAGCGCAACGATAGAGGTCCGCGGGCGGTATTTTGCGATCATGGACGCGGTGGCGCCGGAAAGCGTCGGAACGATGATGGCCTTCGCCTGAATCTCATGTGCCGTTGTGACGGTCGCCGCGCATACCGCGTTTCCGATGCTCTCATAGAGGCTCTTCTCGAGCACTCTGGTCTTGAATTGCTTATAGTTTAAGAACTGCTCCGTATACTCGACGATGGACGCCATCATCTGCGCGGCCTCCACCGGGTACTTTCCGTTTGCGCTCTCCCCGGAGAGCATGACCGCGTCCGTTCCATCGTAGACCGCGGTCGCGACATCCGTGACTTCCGCCCTCGTGGGACGCGGGTTCCGGATCATGGAGTCGAGCATCTGTGTCGCGGTGATGACAAGCTTCCCCTCATAATTGCATTTTTCGATGATCTCCTTCTGAAGCTGCGGAAGCCTCCGCGCCTCGATCTCGACCCCGAGATCTCCCCGCGCGACCATGATCCCGTCCGCCGCGTTGATGATCTCCTGCAGGTTGTCAAGTCCTTCCTGAGACTCGATCTTCGCGATGATCTTCATATTGGATCCGGCCTCATCGATGAGCTTTCGGATATCCTCGATCGCCTGGGCATTCCGGATAAAGGAAGCCGCGACAAAATCGAAGCCCTCATCGAGGCCGAAGCGGATATCATCGATATCCTGCTCCGTGAGGGAGGGAAGGCGGATCGGGACATTCGGCACATTGACGCCCTTTCTCTCTCCGAGCTCCCCTCCATTTGTGATCTCACAGCGGATCTCCTTTCCCGCGACCTCCAAAACCTTCAGGCCGATGAGACCGTCGTCGATCAGGATCACATTTCCTTCCTTCACATCCTCGCAGAGACCGCTGTAATTGATGTAGACCCTTTCCTTGTTGCCGACGCATTCCTCTGTGCTGAGCACGATCCTGTCTCCGCTTTTCAGCATGATCTTCTGATGATCCTCGAGAAGTCCCGTCCGGATCTCCGGTCCCTTCGTGTCGAGAAGCGCGGCGATCGGCCGCCCTGTCTCCTGCCGGACCTTCTTCAAGAGCTCATAGCGCTCGAGGTGCTCCGCATGATCCCCATGGGAGAAATTGAATCTCGCCACATCCATCGTCATGCCAAGCCGCTTCATGAGCTCATAGTCATTCTCATTCGGCCCCATCGTGCACACAATTTTCGTTCTTCTCATCTTTCTCTCCTTACTTTATCGCTCAGTCCCCGGGGGGTACTGAAAACAGACTCTCACATTCGGTAGAAGACAAATATTATAGCAGGTTCTATCACCCTATTATAAAAGGAAGCTCAGCGAAAATCCCTAAGATCTATGATCTTCCGCCCGGATCCTCCCTTCCTCCCCCTCTCATTGATCATGAGATAGAAGAGCAGCACATTGAGGATGGATAGGACGATCTCCACCTTCTCCCCGAAATACCGGCTCGAAACAAGGAAATAGAGATAGAGCACAAGCTCTATGAGCGCCATGTATTTCGCCTTCACCGGTATGATGAAGTAGAGCAAAAAGACGCTGTCCGGAAAGCTCAGGGCGTAGGCGAGGAAGATACTGAAGCCCATAAAGGCCGGGTAGAGCCGCAGACTGATCCCGCTTATGAAATAGCAAAGAAGAGCTGCGATAAGGAGGAGGAGCGCCCCCGTCCAGAAAAAAAGATTGTAGCGGAAGGTCCCCCATACCTGCTCCAGCGTCTGCCCGAGACTGTAATAGACAAAGATCCCGATCAGCGCCCAGATCGGGCTCCTGCTCGGATAGTAAAAAAGGAAGGTGATGAGCCTCCAAAGCTGACCATGTACAATCGCCTTCGGATTGAGATCCAGATACTGGAAATAAAGATCCGGATTGAAAAGCTGAATCAGGAAACCCAGTGCATAGATCGCGCAGATATAGCGCATCAGATTCGGTACCGCATATCTCCCAAGCTTCCTCTCCAGCCTCTTCTCAAAACTCATCCTGATTTCCCTCCGGGCATCCCCGCCCGCTTCTCCGGGAGCATTTCTCCCGCCCGCGGACGGGCTCCGTCTCTTCACCGCCTGAACGTAAAGAGTATACTTGTCGGGCATTGATTTTTCAAGGGATTTCCGCCTTTATGCTTTTTTTAGAAAGGGAAAGCTTGCTGGACTCCCCTTCCTATGCTAATGTAAGAGATCCGGAGCAGCGCTCCGGGGAGGGTTTATCTATGAGGAAAAATTACAGACTGGGGATCGATATCGGCTCCACCACGGTAAAGGCCGCGGTGCTGGACCCCGCGGGGAAGCTTCTCTTCTCCGACTACCGAAGACATTTCGCAAATATTCAGGAAACTCTCGCAGATCTCCTCTCGGAGGCCAGGGAGAAGCTCGGAGAGATTTCCCTCTCCGCGGTCATCACCGGCTCCGGAGGGCTCACGCTTGCTAAGCATATGGACACTCCCTTCTGTCAGGAGGTCGTCGCCGTCGCGTCCGCTCTGAAAAAGGAGCGGCCGGACACCGATGTCGCCATCGAGCTCGGCGGGGAGGACGCAAAGATCATCTACTTCCGGGGCGGCATAGATCAGAGAATGAACGGGATCTGCGCGGGCGGAACCGGCTCCTTCATCGACCAGATGGCATCCCTTCTCGATACCGATGCGGCGGGTCTGAATGCGCTCGCGGGGAGCTATCGGATGATCTATCCGATAGCGGCCCGCTGCGGCGTCTTCGCAAAGACAGACATTCAGCCCCTGATCAATGAGGGAGCGGCGAGGGAGGATCTCGCCGCCTCTATCTTTCAGGCCGTGGTGAATCAGACGATCTCGGGCCTTGCACAGGGAAAGCCGATCCGGGGCCATGTCGCCTTCCTCGGCGGTCCGCTCCACTTCATGCCGGAGCTTCGAAATGCCTTTATCCGAAGCCTCAATCTCCGGGACGAGGAGATCATCGCGCCGGAGAACTCCCACCTCTTTGCCGCGATCGGCTCCGCCCTGAACTGTGCGGAAGATGCGAAGGAGATCCCGATCTCCGAGCTCATCTCCCGCCTCCGCGCCGGCATCCGGATGGACTCCGAGATCAAGAGGATGCCCTCTCTCTTCCGAAGTGAAGAGGAGTACCGCCTCTTCCGGGAGCGGCACGAAAAGGCGAAGGTAAAAACCGCGGAGCTCTCCCAGGCAAGGGGCAATGTCTTCCTGGGCATCGACGCGGGCTCCACGACGACAAAGCTCGCGCTCATCTCCGAAAGGGGAGAGCTCCTCTATAAATTTTATTCCAACAACGACGGCTCCCCCATCGCGACCGCGATACGGGCTGTGAACGAGATCCGGGAAAGGCTCCCGAAGGGCGCGCGGATCGCCTGGTCCTGCTCTACGGGCTACGGGGAGGCTCTGCTGCAGTCCGCCTTCCAGCTCGACGAGGGAGAGGTCGAGACCATCGCGCACTACTACGCGGCATCCTTCTTCGAACCGGATGTGGACTGCATCCTGGACATCGGCGGACAGGACATGAAATGCATTCAGATCAAGGACGGGACCGTCGACTCCGTCCAGCTGAACGAGGCCTGCTCCTCCGGCTGCGGCTCCTTTTTGGAGACCTTCGCGAAATCGCTGAGCTTCTCCGTCATCGACTTCGCAAAGGAGGCGCTCTACGCCGAAAATCCCACGGACCTCGGCTCCCGCTGCACGGTCTTCATGAACTCCAATGTGAAGCAGGCCCAGAAGGAGGGGGCAAGCGTCGCGGACATCTCCGCGGGTCTCGCCTACTCCGTCATTAAAAATGCCCTCTTTAAGGTAATCAAGGTCACGGACGCAAAGGATCTGGGCGAGCATATCGTGGTGCAGGGCGGCACCTTCTATAATGACGCCGTCCTCCGCGCTTTAGAGAGCATCCTGGGGAGAAATGTCGTCCGCCCCGATATCGCCGGTATCATGGGGGCCTTCGGCGCTGCCCTGATCGCCAGGGAGCGCTATCTGATCGCGGGGGAGAAGCTCCGGGATCAGCTCATCGCAGGGGAGATCTCCCCGGAGGATACAGACGAGGGCCTGCCGAAGAGCCGCATGCTCTCTCTGGACAGGATCGCCTCCCTGAAATATTCCACCAGCATGACCCGCTGCCAGATCTGCAACAATCACTGTGTCCTGACCGTAAACCAGTTCGGCGCGGGGAGGAGCTTCATCTCCGGAAACCGCTGCGAGCGGGGACTCGGAAAGGCGAGGGTAAAGAGCGATGTCCCGAACCTCTACGCCTGGAAGATGAAGCGGATCTTCGGCTACGAGCCGCTCTCTCCGGAGAAAGCAGACCGGGGAGAGGTCGGAATCCCGCGGGTGCTCGGCATGTACGAGGACTACCCCTTCTGGGCGGTCTTTTTCCGCGCGCTCCGCTTCCGGACTGTCCTCTCCCCCGCCTCTACGAGAAAGATCTACGAGCTCGGCATCGAGTCGATCCCCTCCGAATCCGAATGCTACCCGGCAAAGATCGTCCACGGCCACATCGAATGGCTGATCCGGAAGGGCCAGAAGTTTATCTTCTACCCCTGTGTCCCCTATGAGAGAAATGAGACACCGGAGGCGGGCAATCACTACAACTGCCCCATGGTCACATCTTATGCGGAAAATATCAAGAACAATGTAGAATCCCTCGAGGAGAATTCCATCCTCTTCATGAAGCCCTTCGTCGCCTTCACAAACGAAAAGATCCTGACGGAGCAGCTCGTGAAGGTCTTCGTCCATCCGAAGCGGATCGAGGACAGCATCAAGCCGGTAGGCTCCCTCACACTCGAAAAAATCAAAGAGCAGTTCCGGAAGTGGAGCTTTACGGAGGAGGAGATCCGGCATGCCGCACACGAGGCCTGGGAAGAGCTCCTGAAATCACGCGAGGACACGGAGAGAAAGGGAGAGGAGACTCTTCTTTGGATGGAGAAGAGCGGGCACCGCGGCATCGTGCTCGCAGGCCGTCCCTACCACGTCGACCCGGAGATCCACCACGGTATCCCGGAGCTCATCGCCTCCTACGGCTTCGCCGTCCTCACAGAGGACTCCGTCTCTCACCTCGCAAAGGCCGAGAGGCCCCTGATCGTCACGGACCAATGGATGTACCACTCCCGGCTCTACCGCGCCGCATCCTTCGTAAAGACCCAGGAAAATCTGGATTTCATCCAGCTGAATTCCTTCGGCTGCGGACTGGACGCCGTCACGGTGGATCAGGCGAGGGATATCCTGACCGGCTCCGACAAGATCTATACCGTATTGAAGATCGACGAGGTGAATAACCTGGGCGCCGCGAGGATCCGGATCCGCTCGCTCCTCGCCGCGATCCGCGTTCGCTCGGAGAAAAACTACCGGAGGACACTGCGCCCCGCCTCCTACAGGCGAAAGCTTTTCACAAAGGACATGAAAAGGGAGGGCTATACCATCCTCTGCCCGCAGATGTCCCCGATTCACTTCGAGCTCATCGAACCGGCGATCCGCTCCGCGGGCTACCATCTCGTGCTTCTCGATAATGACAACCGAAGCGCCATCGACGAGGGCCTGAAATACGTCAATAACGACGCCTGCTACCCCTCCATCATCGTCGTCGGGCAGGTGATGGAGGCATTGAATTCCGGGAAATACGACTTAAACCGCACGGCGGTCATCATGTCCCAGACCGGCGGGGGCTGCCGCGCCTCAAACTACATCGGCTTCATCCGGAGAGCTCTCGCAAAGGCCGGCATGGAGCAGATCCCCGTCATCTCCCTGAACGCAAACGGCATGGAGTCCACGCCGGGCTTCCGCCTGACGATCCCGCTCCTCACAAAGGCCATGCAGGGAGTCGTCTACGGGGATATCTTCATGCGGGTGCTCTACCGCTGCAGACCCTATGAATTAAAGCCGGGCTCGGCGGAGGCTCTCCACCAAAAATGGAAGGAGATCTGTATCCGCTCCGTCTCGAAGAAAAGGCCCGATATGCAGGAATTTTCCCGAAATGTGAGAGGCATCATCCGGGACTTCGACGCTCTCCCCCTCCGGGAGGAGCTCAGAAAGCCGAGAGTCGGTATCGTCGGAGAAATCCTCGTGAAGTTCTCCCCTCTTGCGAATAACCATATCGTAGAGCTCCTGGAGAGGGAAGGCGCGGAGGCTGTCATGCCGGATCTTCTGGACTTCCTGCTCTACTGCTTCTATAACCAGAACTTCAAATACGAAAACCTTGGCGCCGGCTGGAAGGGAAGGGCGCTTTGCAATGCCGCGATCGCGCTCCTAGAATTCTTCCGAAAGACCGCGAGAAAGGAATTCCGGGCTTCCCGCCGCTTCACCCCTCCCGGTGAGATCCGGGAGCTCGCAGATAAGGCGAGGGAATACGTCTCCCTCGGAAACCAGACCGGAGAGGGCTGGTTCCTGACCGGAGAAATGCTGGAGCTCCTCGCGGAGGGAGTCGACAATATCGTCTGCACTCAGCCCTTCGGCTGCCTCCCGAATCACATCGTCGGAAAGGGCGTCATCAAAGAATTAAAGCGCCATAATCCCGGCGCGAACATCATCGCCGTGGACTACGACGCCGGTGCCTCCGAGGTCAACCAGTTAAACCGCATCAAGCTCATGCTCACCGTCGCCCAAAACAAAATCCGCGAGGGCGCTTAGTCCCGTAATTTCCCATCGGGGAAATTCGGGACGTACTTGGCGAGGCGAAGCCTCGTCCTGCGAAGCAGGACTGCTCGATGGCTCCCGGCCGAGAGCAGCCCCCGCCGAGAATCTAGCGCTCCTCCCGCACGCCAGGGCCTTTTCTCCGTCTGAAGGGACAAAAGGTCCCGTAATTTCCCATCGGGGAAATTCGGGACGTACTTGGCGAGGCGAAGCCTCGTCCTGCGAAGCAGGACTGCTCGACGGCTCCCGGCCGAGAGCAGCCCCCCGCCCGGGAACCTTTCGCTCCTCCCACACACCAATGCCTCCCCTCTGTCTTATGGGACAAAAGGTCCCGTAATTTCCCATCGGGGAAATTCGGGACGTACTTGGCGAGGCGAAGCCTCGTCCTGTGAAGCAGGACTGCTCGACGGCTCCCGGCCGAGAGCAGCCCCCCCGCCCGGGAACCTATCACTCCTCCCACACACCAAGGCCTCCCCTCTATCTTATGGGACAAAAGGTCCCGTAATTTCCCATCAGGGAAATTCGGGATGTATCTGGCGAGGCGAAGCCTCGTCCTGCGAAGCAGGACTGCTCGATGGCTCCCGGCCGAGAGCAGCCCCCCCGCCCGGGAATCTTTCGCTCCTCCCACACGCCAGGGCCTTTTCTCCGTCTGAAGGGACAAAAGGTCCCGTAATTTCCCATCGGGGAAATTAAGCCGCGGAAAATGCAGACCCTGGAAAAGTGCCGAAAAAAACGGCGGCTTGGATCCAAGCCGCCGTTTCCTGATTTATCAGCTATTTCATTTTTCCGACCGTTGCGAAATATCTCTGTATTCCCAACAATACGACAATGCCATCTACCAGCGGCAAGACATACCAAAGGCTCTGTGTTCCGACTATAAGCGGTAATAAAATGACAGAGGGGATAAATAGGATTATCTGTCTTAGCATTACCAAAATACCAGCCGTTTTACCATCTCCGATTGCCTGAAAGAAAGTCATAGTCATAATCATTACACCATAGACAATGAAAATGCTGTACATTGTCCGAAAGCTTGGAACAGCCAGAAGGAGTGTTTCATCGGACAATCCGAATAATTTGAGAACCGGCTTGGCAAAAGCTTCTGCCGGCAGCCAAAAACAAGCTGCCAATGCGATGGAACTAATGGTGAATACATTAAATATTTTTTCACCCTATCGTACTGCTTCGCTCCGAAATTGGCACCAATAGCAGGCTGCAGCCCCTGACTCATTCCCCATAGCGGGATGAAGGAAAAAGCTTGTATTCTTAAGGTTGCAGCCATAATGGTCGCTGAGGTTTCACCCCCATATCGAAACGCCTGACCATAGAGAAAGCTCTGTTGAATAATAGTAAGCACCTGCATAAGCATAGCAGAAACCCCTACAGAAAACATCTCTCCCGTTATTTCATTTTCTCTCCTGATTAAGCCGATTTTTACAACTTCGCTTTTTTTCTTAAAATACCAGAGTGTAACTATTGCTTGAACAAATTGTGCTGTTACGGTAGCAATGGCAGCCCCTTCAACACCATGTTCTTTCAACAGTATCATAAGGATCGGATCCAATGATATATTGATGCCTGCTCCCATCGCCATAATCAGCATGGCACGTTTCATCAAACCTTCGCCACGCATGACCATATTGGCCGCCTGCGCGAAATTTACAAATACAGATCCCAAAAAAATGATTCGTAAATAACGAGTGGAAAGATTTAAAAGTTCCCCCTTTGCGCCAAAGACAGCAAGCAGTTGTTGACAAAATAAAATCCCCAATACGGTAACAATCGCCGATAACAATAAAATCCAAAAACAAAGATTCCCCATAACTTTGTCAATGGTTCTTTGATTCCCTTCTCCAATTGCTCTTGACAGCAGAGATGCTGATCCTACACCAATCAAGGTAGCAATCCCTGTATTGATGTATGTAAACGGGGTGGCAATGCCCACCGCGGTCATGGCTCTTTCACTAAGTATTTGACCCGCAAAAATTCCATCCATCAGCGGATATAATCCAATGACAATCATCCCTAATATTGCGGGCAATGAAAGCTTAATTAATATCTGTAATGGCTGAGCCGTTAACAGCTCTTTACTGTTTTTATTCATACGATTACACCTCTTTTCCGTTTTCCATCAGAACGTCAATTATCATTTTTTCGATAATGTGGCGCTGTGAAATTAAGAGCGCTCTGATTCCCAATGTCTCACAGCCTAATATGAAAGTATTAATTAAATCATTGAGCAGACCCCAGGATTCTTTGGAAATTTTCGCATAGCCATGTTCCTCTAACATTTGCTCGAAGTTCCTGATACTGCTATCCTGTATCTCTTTATAAAGTTGCTGTAAAGTCTCATCCCCCTGCATTGATTGCAGGAACATAACATATATCGGAATGAATTCATTGTCGGAAAGCGCCTTATCAACAATCAGTTCGGCTAATACCTTTATCCCTAAAGGTTTAGGAATCTCGGATATTTTTTTCTTAATAATGTCTTCTCTGTATTTGCAGCCTCGTATCATCAGGTCGCAGAGGATTTCAGATGTACTTTTATAATGATGATACAATCCCCCCGCGGATAGTCCGGTAGCTTGCACTAAATCATGCATATTTGTGTTTTTGTATCCCTTGATCGCAAAGACTTCCATTGCAATATTCTGTATTTCTAATTTTCTTTCTCTTGGTGTCAGCCTTTCTCTATTCATTTCCCTCCTTTCACTACCGACACATATGTCGGTAGTGAAATATTAGCATAAGCTAACCCGACTTGTCAATATCTCGAATGAGCAAACTAAGCTATAATATTTTCAGGTGCGAATTCCGTCTTACCGTTCCTGCAGCTGACAGCAGTCGGTCAGCTGGGTCAGCTTCTTTTAATAGTTTTGCGAAAGAGGATGAAACGGAGTAAATCCCATTGTCGAAAATCAGCGCCTTGGACTTCCCGAAGCCATGGGCGAAGTATTTCCTGACGCTGGGAATCAGCGTTGTACCGATTATTTTTATCGAAGCATTTTCTCAGTCGTTCCGAAATCCAAAGGAAAACTTGCGGCAAAGATGTTGGAAGCAATTCACGTGCAGGAAAGTAAAAAGGCGGCACGGGAAAAAGCAATAAAAAGGTCCCGTAATTTCCCATCAGGGAAATTCGGGACGTACCTGGCGAGGCGAAGCTATCAGTCTTCGCTTTCCGTTTACTTTTTAGCCTGTGGGAAATACAGTCCTTCCGGGAAGGGCTGAAGGCGGAAATGCTGGTTCGAATCCGAACCAGCGATAAAAGACAGGAGCTTCTAATCCTTGGAACCGCACAGCCAAAAGATCAAGAATACGCCTGCGATACACAGCAGAAATATTATTACGGGAAGAATTTTCAAAAAGTACAACCCTAACAGCACGACAACTGCTGCACTGGCAATGAGCCTTGCTAGTGTGCTTCTTTTCATCCTTATTGCCACCTAATATTTCTAACCGCCGGAAAAAAGATACTCATTCCAGGTGCCAATGTTCCAATCCCTGCTGCCACATAGTTATAATCAAAGGCAATTCCGCCAGGATAAAGAGTCCCAACGACACCTAATGTGGACAGAATCTTTGAAACTACAGGCTCCGGGATCCAGATTCCTCCTATGACAAGAGAGAAATTTTATTTTGTAAATTCAAGACAATTAGCACCCATCAGGTTCTATTCATTGACTTTTTGCACCTTTTATCCTATATTATAGAAAAATGCAAAGGAGGCATGATTATGGCGCAAGCAACCTTCAGCGTCCGCATGGACGAAACATTAAAAAAACAATTTGATGGCTTATGTCAGGACTTTGGCATGAATGCCAGCACAGCAATTAATGTATTCGCCAGAGCTGTTGTCAGACAGCGCAGAATACCTTTTGAAATATCATCTCCTGAAACTGATATCACCAGAGAAGGCGCAATGCAAGCATTCAATACCCTGCGGGCACAGGCTAAAGAAAACGGCGTTTCTGATATGAGTCTTGATGATATCAACAAGGAAATTGATCGTGCGCGTGCCGAGGTATAAGGGATGATCTGCTGCGCAGTCATTGATACAAATGTACTCGTTTCTGCATTGCTCTCAAGCAAGGATAATACAGCCACCGTTCAGCTTGTACGTAAAGTAATCGGCGGTGAAATTATTCCTGTTTACAGCAATGTAATCACAAAAGAATACAGGGAAGTCCTATCCCGTAAGAAATTTGGATTCTCTGGAAACACAATCGAATACTTACTCTCCGCCGTAGAGAAATACGGTATATTGGTCGACCCATCACCATCAGGTATCATACTGCCGGATATGAAAGATCTGCCTTTTTACGAAGTAGTACTCGAAAAGCGTGAAGATAACACATATCTCGTCACAGGCAATATTAAGCATTTCCCGAGGGAACCATTTGTTGTAACACCTCGTGAACTGCTTGATATCCTAAACGAAAATAACTAAAAAGATGTCCGCACTCCCCTATCAAAATACATGCCTTATTTCACTGTTATTTTTCCAGTAATTTATACACTTTAATTTTTCTTCCAGGGTTAATTCCTTAAACAGTCCGTGTTTTTCCATCACAATTTCTGTTGTATATCCAAGCAATTTCTCTTGGGACTTCAAAATATCTTTACCCTTTTCAGTATTCTTTTTTGTTCCAATTCCCATACATAACATAAGTCCACAACAAAAACTAGCCCATACAAATCCCTCGTCAGCAAGTTCTTCAAATATCAAAAATGCTTTTTGAGGATTCAAAAGCAATATATCTCTTCCATTAAGATAGCTAAAAGCCTCTTCATATCTTTTCCTAACAATATCATTTCGCTCATTCGTATATTCTTTCATTACAAGCCCTTCACAGGCTGTGTTATCAGGAGAGCATCCTTTCTTTGATAAAGGCCTTGCCCATCCATTCTCATTCGTACGGTCAAATTGCATCATAGTCATTCATCCCCTTATCAACAAGTTTCTTCAGATCGTTCGGCGCATACAAAAGCCATTTTCGGTGAAACACAAAATCATCCTGCTTATCGAACAGATAGGTTTTGCTGGCAGACGAGTGTTCCATGCATTCTGAGAAAAACATCTCCGATAAAGACAATACATCCTTGTATGTCTCAAGGATATACCCGACTTTCTAATAAAGCTGCCCCCGTCCATATGTCCCCAATGCTTCGAGCAGCTTTGCTTCATCAAGGGAAGGTATAAGCGCAATGCATCGCAGCAATTCCTCTAAACCGCCAATTCTTGTAAAGTCCGCTATGCTGTCTCTATTACTGTTCTTTCAAGTGATGTAACACGCACTCCGTTATTCATCTCCATGATACTATTATTCTGATACTATTATTCCCACGCCACAATACAGGCTGGTAGTTCGGGCCATCGTAATCGAATGACCGCACTTCCTTCTCTGTAGAAAAATATACATCATAGAACGCCTGATTGGCATATCCATAAAACTCAAATGCACTGTAATGCGACACGAAGGAATCTTCAGTTATATGCGAAGCGACCTGAAAACGGTTCGGGATCGACCGCTCCGTTTCCATACTGATGACAACATAAAGATCGCGCCGTACCCGTTCGATATAAGTTTTTTAATAAGCCTTTATATGCCATATAGCTGCGCTCTCCGAACCGGTAAGCTTTACCATGTCACTATGCGAAAAACAGCGAAGGGCAGCTAATTCCTAATATAGATCCATCGCAAAACCTCCTTTCGTTTTTATATTATCGCAAAGCAAAAGGAATTACAACATTTTCGAGCAAATAAAGAAACGGAAGCAGCACCTAAGCAGGAACAAATATATCGCGATCTCGGCGTGGAGCCGCTGCTGGCAGCACAGGAGATGAAGCAACTCTCAATCCACATAGTTATGTATTGTGGGAATCCAGGCTCCATGTCTCTCATCAACGATTCTTCCGCTTCTTAAACCATCGAGAAGATACTTGGAAAGGCTTCAGCCTCCTTTCGCTGTGGGGAGCTCAGACAGATAATATCTTGATAATTCGTTTAATCTCTTTGAAATATTCTCCCGCAAGGCTTCCGGCTTCACCGACAGAACCGAAAGAGAAAAGTGAATAAAATAGTCCGCGATGAATTTTTCCTCTCCGCGATTATAAAAGCCGCGAATGAAATATTGATTTTCCTCTGTGCAAAGCCGCATGGATGGATAGTGCTCTTTATAAAACAGATCAAGCCCTTTTTCCGATATACGTACTTCAAACTCGACAGCATCTTTTCCCTTGTACAATTCATCCGCTGGCTTCTGAAATTCTGATAATTTCTTTCCCCTGAACTGTATGGAAGGCCCGACAGCTTGTATTTTATCACAGCGAAACACTTGAATTTTCTGTGTTTCAAAGTTATATGCCGTTCCATACCATTGCCCATAAGCGGAGGAAATATCAAAGAATTGAACACTATATTTTTTCAAAGCCTGCTTCCCATATTCGATCCGGCAAGGACGTTCTTCAATGACATATTGCAGAATTTCTTTGAGATAGCGGCTTTCGTTTGAATGATAAACCGCGCCTAAGCGAAAAACCTGCTCCATTCTTTGCAAGGCCGTTATCTGTGTTTGAGATAGGCAGCTTTCAAATTTTGATTTCAGTCTTTCCAGGCTCAAATGGAAAGGGGTCGACTGGTATGCCTTTAATGTCAGCATGGAAAAATAGAGCGAATACACTTCGTCAACGGTAAAAATAATAGGGGAAAGCAAGCGATTCGGAAGTATTTTATACGCACCGTTTCTTCCCGCCTGCGAATAGATTGGCATACCGATCTGCTCCAAAGATCGTATATCGCGAATTGCCGAACTTCTGGAAACGCCATACCGTTCCATAATGTCTTTCAAATGGAATGTATTTTTTCCACTGAGGTAGAGCAGCAGATCATTCAAGCGTTCTGACTTTCTCACAAAATCGCCTCCTTGCATAAAAGGTATCACAAATTGACACCTTTATCCATTATAATGCAGATAATTCAAAAAAGGAAAGGAGATCCGTATATGAAAACAAAGGCGGAGTTTTTAAGGATTATGGCGGTACAAGCAGAGATGGCATTGGCCACTTCTGTTGACAATGTCCCAAACGTGAGAATTGTCAATTTCTATTTCTCCCCGGACAGCAATATCCTCTATTTCGCAACTTACAAGGGGAATGACAAGGTGAAAGAGATCGCCGCGAACGAGAGAATCGCGTTTTCCACGATCCCGCATGGCGGGAATGAACACGTTAAAGCAAAGGGCATTGCGGCGAAAAGCAGGAGGACGATTTTCGACCTTGCGGAAAAATTCGTCGAAAAGATCCCGGACTATCAAAACACGATAGATGCCGCGGGAAAATCTCTTGTTCTCTATGAAATCAAATTTGACACAGCCGTTGTCACACTGGATTTAGAGCATATCAGAACAATAAAGCTGTGAGGAAAAGCAATTGGGGGCTGCCGCATCTTCTACCGCGGCGGCCAGCACACCGATCTCCAAACGAATGACCTGCAAGGTAGCAGGATTAGTGAACAGGTGCGGATAGGCAAAGATAACGGTCTGTTTGTCCTTTTCGTCTATGTAGATATTTGCTTCACAGCCAAGCTCCTGAGAAAGTTCTGCCTGAATGGTGGGGCAAAACTGCTCTGCAAGAAAAACTTCTGCCCGCACATTGGCGTCTTTGTTGAACGCATCCTGCTTTGTGTTGGAACGCTTTTCCCATGGCTCATCCTTACCGTATCCCAACACCCGCCAATCCAAAATCAGGTCAATATCTTCGGAAAAACGGCTGATCAAGTTGAATGCCTTGGAAATGCTGGTGCCGCCTTTGAAGGTAATAGCGTCTTTCCAGGGGCAGCGTTGGAACAGATAATCCAGCGTAAAGCATACCCAAAAATCTTTTTCTACGATGGCATCATTCAAGCCCATCTTATCTGCTGTATTTCGGAAGAGTTCGCGCCGGTCACTTTCCGGCAATCGTGCCACATTTCTCATTGTGGGTCACCTCCACACATCTTCCGTATCGTATCGTAAACCCAATTCGTAGATTCCGTCGCCTCTTTCAGACAGGCTCGCTTTTCGTCATCGGACAACTTTTCAGAAAGCGTCTGTATGATCTCCGGCGTCACATTGGTCCTTCCCAAAGTTTTCAGCGCTTGGATCACCAAACTCGTCATGTAAGACAGACCGGTGATTTCCTTGTTGGTCCTATGCTTAAATTCCAACTTTGTGAAGCTCCACTCATAGATCTTATACGGGCCGTCGCTGATATAGAACCAGACCGCCGTTACCTGTGTGGAGAGCCCCAAAAGGTTCAGGGCCGTATTCCCACACGGAACGATGGTCCAATGGTAGCTTCGCGCCAATGCTTTTGCGACTGCGTCCGGGTCAGCCGCTACGTATTCATCGAGCAACTCGCTGTACTTCGGTTTTTCATAGACTCCTTTTAGTATCCTGCGAAGCATACCAGCCTGTGTTAATCTGTTCAGCGTTCGTCTGACCGTTTCCTGGTCAGCAATATCCGCAAAATCGGAGTTCACAAAAATTGTGCCATCGACTGCATTTCCAATTCTATTTTGTATCTGTTCTGAGAATCCGTTTGCCACTATGCTCGCCTCCTTTTGTCCCGAATATTATATATTATTCGGGACACTTTTCAATAGGGTTTACAATCCTTACTTGTAGTATTTCCTGGAAGCAGAGTTTTAATCAAATTCTCAAAACTGAGACCGCATCAAAGGGTGAGTCCACATCAAAGGCAGCATATTATTTGCCCCAAATATTGCATATTATTCGGGACATTTTACGCGCTCGACAAGCAGATCCAGTCATTCATCAGGCACGCACTGGGTTTGCAATCACTGGGGATCAGGCGATACGGGTATTCTCCATGGACTGTGCGTTTGTCCTAAACCTCCATACCGTAAGCCCTGTAGAAGCGATACTCGATATTGGAGAGGATACAGCGAAGGGTTTGCAGCGCTTCTCGCTGGGCGGTGATGATCAGATCCCGGTCAATTTGGCACAGAAAAAAGTTTACGACAAAGAGTTTAAAGTCCAGGCCGTAAAGCTCGGTCGGGTGATCGGCTTCAGCAAAGCGCCAAGGAGCTCGGAATCAACGTGGATTCGCTCTGCAGAGAACGCACATAAGGCATTCCCCGGTATCGAAAAAGCAATCCTTCACAGTGAACGCGAAAGCCAATACACCAGTGCAGTCTGCCGTGCCGCACTTGCCCGCTGCGGCATCGTACAGAGTTTCAGCCTTGCGATATTTTCTTCCTTTGTTCCCGTCCCGATCGACTTATGTCTGCTGAAGCATCTTACTGCGGCGAGTCCCTTCTGAATGCTCTCCAGATAGCCGTTCGGCATTTCATTGTACAAGCTCTTCATAGTATTTTTTATCCTCGTCCTTAAAAACGTGGATGACATACTTCGCACCCATCTGCGGCAGTTCTTTTATTGCAAAAGCGGGCTGTCGTCATCCGTTTTGTCCTGCGCCCGATCTTCCATCAATCGGCGGAGCCGACTTCCCTTTTGATATCCGAAGCGACATCGGCGATCGTGATATGACGCAGTTCATCTTCCATCGCATCCTGTACCCGCCGCAGCTTTTCGTCCATAGCCGGATGAATGTTCCTGCCAACGGGACACTTGATATTCGGATTCTCATGGAAGTGGGCTTCCGGCTCCTCAGCGCAGCTCCCTCATCCTTCCCAGCCGTCGGTTCAGTGTGCTCCGGGATATGGCGAGCGCCCTGCATATTTCCTTTTGTGTCTTCCCGATATTGAGCATTTCCCGGATTCGGTTCTGCTCATACTCTTTCAGGGAAATTTCCCCGCTTTTCTTCTCCTCCCGCAGCCCTCCCTCCGTCACCGCCCTCTCAATCTGCAGATTTAACTCGTTCACCCCCATCCTCATATATTCCATCTGTACCGGCTCGAAATAGTTCTCTCCCCTCTGCTCTATCTTATAGAGCTTCTGATAATACTCTGTCATGCTGCGGGTATATCTTTTAAAAAGCTCAGAATCGGAATGCAGTGTTTTCCCCGGTGAAATCCGGTTCTTCTGCATCATCTCATAGAGCTCCCGCTCAAAGCGCCCGTCCTCAAGATACTCGCCAAGGTCCCGCTCGGTACACAGTATGATTCTCAGGCTCCCTGCCGCGTCCTTCTGCTTTTGGAGAGAAGCTATGTATCTCGCCAGTTTTTTCTGATAATACAGCTGCATCCTCTCCGGGTGATGGATCACCAGTGTCCCATCCTCCATATTTTTCAAGAGTCCATTCTCCCCGAAGAGATACTCCGAAAGATAGTCCCGGTAAAGGCTGGAGCTGTGCATGATGAAAAAATCCTTCAGCTTCTGCGCGGATTCATTGTGCATCGCCTTCGCGAGCATCTCATTGATTTCATTGTCGTCCGTATTGATATATAAAAGCCTTTCCTCGCTCCTCGCAAAGCGTGCGGCCTCCTCCAGGAGCTCCGCTGTGCAGATCTCCTCCAGGAAGTCAAAGGTCACACAGCTTCCGTTTGCAAAGTCAAACTGTGCGGATTCCGACTGAATTTCACCGTATCTCCGAAAGGAGAATAGAACCGTCGTCATTCCCAGCTCATCATGAATCGGTTCCACATTGATGATTCCGTAAAACTGATTGCGCTCTGCCGCCGCCTTGAGCATTTCCGGCTTCAGCTCTCGTTTTTGAAAGATCCTCCTTATGTAATCATAGGGAAAAAGCTCCTGTATATGAGAGCCCAGCAGCTCCTCCGTGACAAAGAACAGCCTCTTGAAGGCTTCATTGACGAAGAGAATCGTCCCGAAGCAATCGGTATAGACATTGGCGATCGGGTTGGCATCCAGTATGCCCCTGAGCTCCGCATTTTTCTCTTCCATGATTTTCGATCTTTGACTGCTGTGTATCTTGGAGGCGATCAGCTCCGCCATACTGTGCATGAATGTCACGGTGGAATCCCGCTTCCTAAAGAGCTCCCTCCCCTTGTCCTTGGGCAGAATCAGGGCGATGACGCCGATCGTGCGGATCCGGTCCCGGATCGGCACGCCGATGAACGCCTCCATCTTGCATTTTGCGTACTCCGCGCAGAGACGGCAGCTCTTCTTCTCCCTTTTATGCTCTACCAGAAGGTCCTTTCCATTGTACAGCACCTCCCCGATCAGGGAGCCGACCTTGATGTCCTGATAGAGCGAGAAGTACTGAAAGGCGCTCCCGATAATTCTCATACTCTTGTCCGTAATGATGACATCGGTGGAAACCACGTCTGAGATTGCCCTCGCAAAATCATCGAATTCCGTCCTGAGCTCTCCTGCATATCCCATCCTACCCTCCCGCCGCGATAACGCAAACAGCCTGCCGCTCCGGCAGGCTCCGTAGAGCGCCGGGGCGGCAAGCCTTCCCAAAAGGCCGCTCTTCCAAGCGGCCCGGTCCTTCACACTTATGATTTATGATATTCCGACACCAGTCTTCGGATCAGCTCCAGCCTCTCCGCTGTCACCTCGGACGAAATCGTGCAGTCGGCGCCGATCGCCACTCCTTTCGTTCCCGCCTCATCCAAGATGCGCCGGATCTCCACGCGAAGCTCCTCCTCACTTCCCGTATACAGTATGCTTCCCTCCGCGTTGTCGAAGCCTCCCAGCACCGGCTTCTCATTCAGGAGCTTCTTTCCCTCCGCGAGTCCGATTCCCTCGGAATACACCGCCCAATTATATGCTTTTACCGGGTAATCCTTGTACCAGCTCAGATGATTCGTATACTTTCCATAACCGCAGATATGCAGGATCGTCCTGTCCGAAAAGCGGTTGATATACTGAAGCACATCCAGATCCAGGGGCTCCACCAGCTTCCGATGCCCCTCGTGTGTCATCAGCTTATCTTGCACGCACTGCACACTGTAATAAATTCCATCGACGGAGGTCTCCTCAAAAAGGCGCTTCACAAGGCATTTCGTGTCCGAAGCGATGCATTTTGCGGCCTTCACCATCGTTTCCGGGCTCTCGTGGAAGAGCCGGACAAACTTCCGGAAATCCTCATCGTATTCCTCAAAGCGGAGGCGGATATACTGAAGCGGTGAAAAAATGTTGTAGTATTTATAGACATCGTTTCCGCAGTAATCGCAGATTTCCTTTACATATTCCACCTGCTTCGTGATCCAAGGATGCTCCGCCCCCACCGGGCCAAGCTCAGCGAGATCCTCTGTAGTGCGGATCGTTTTACGGCAGACGGAGGGATGCCCGAAGAAGCCGTCCGACATGATCTTAAGGAGATCCGGCTTTACCTCATCCGCGAATTTCTTCTGCTCTCTCAGCACAGTCCGGTATATCTCCTCGTCCGCGCCGCTGTAATGATCGTGAAACGAAACGAAATGATGCCAAAAGGCGACCGGGACTCTGCTCTCCTCCTCATTATTCAAAAATGCGTCAATTACCTTTCTGCGATCATCCGTCATATTCTCTTCTCCTCATTGGTTCTGTTCTCCTCATTGGTTCTGTTCTCCTCATTGATTCTGTTCCCCTCTTTGATTCCGTTCTCCCTTTTGCTTCTCTTCTCCTTCTTTGATTCTGTGGCCCCTTTTCCGATTCGATTCTCCTTTTCCTGGAGCTGCCTCGCGATCCAGTGAATTCTCCCGTCCTTAATCTCATTCGGGATGGAACAGTCCGCCCCCATGATATAGCCTCTGTGCCCGTTCTCGCGGATCAGCCGATTCACAAAGGCACAGATCTCTTCCCGGCTTCCCGAATCGATCAGCGTCTCGGGATTATTGTCAAAGCCCCCCAAGACACATTTCCCCGGGAACAGCTTCCGCCCCTCCTCGATGGAAATTCCTTCGGTAAAGGTCGCCCAGTTATATGCCTTCGCCTCATAGTCCTGATAAAAGCAAAGCTGATTCGTATGATGCGAATAGCCGCAGATATGGAGAATGTTGTAGTCGCTGAATTGATTCGCAGACTCCAGGACCTCTATCTCCGTCGGACGGACGATGCGCTCATACATCTCCCTCGTATAGCGCTTACTCTGTATATTCTGTACGCAGTAGTATATCCCGTCCAGTCCGGTCTCCGTGAGGAGCCGGGAGACAAGAAGCTTGATATCCTTCTGAATCTCCATCCCCGCCGCATGCAGCTCCTCCGGGAAGCTCTCCGCGAGAGCTGCGAAACGCTCATAGTCCTTATCGTAAAAATCCAGGCGGATGCGGATGACCTGAAGCGGCGCGAAGATATTATAAAAGGTCATCACCTTATCCCCGAAGAGCTCCTGCAGGCGCTTCACATACTTTATTTGCTCCGTGATCCAGGGATGATCCGGCCCGATGCTTCTGATCCTGAGGAGATCCTCACCCGTCCTTAGAGCATTGTCCATGACCGGGGGATAGCCCATGAAGCCCTCGCTCATAAACTTCATCATGTCCGGCTCAACTTCCTCAAAATATCTCTTATGTCCTTCTATGATCCTCTCTATGATCGCCGGATCCTCCAGCCCGCGGAATTGATCCTTCCCCAGTACGAAGTGATGCCAGAATCCCATGGGCACCCGATAAGTCTCCTTATTGTCCATGGCATCCCTAAGAAGTTTCCTCTTGTCCTCCCTCTCTCCCACAGCTTTTCTCCCATCCTGCTGGCCGCAAAGCTCCTATTTCTCTCTCGATTTCTCCGCGGCAAAATCCATTAAAGTCACAAGCTGATAGGACATCGTCACTGCCCCCGGGTCCAGATGTCCAAGCCCTCTGTCCGCCTGATAGCTCGCTCTCCCCCTGACTGCCTCCATCTTTTTCGTATTTTCGGCGCCCTCCTCCGCTGCCTTCTTCACCTTCTCACAGAGGAGCTCCGCATCTTCCTGCCGATCCAGGCATTCCTTATATTTCTTTACCGCCGGGGCCAGGCTGTCGATCATCGTTTTATCTCCCTCCTTCGCCTGCCCCCGCGAAATAATCGCATCCCGCATCGAAAGCAGAACCTCATACAGCGTCTCCTCCCCGATCTTCTCCTTTCCCTCCAGTGTCTTGGACGCCGCGATATAAGCACTCCCATAGAGTATCCCGGAGGAGCCTCCGATCACCGACATCATAATCCGCCCGATCTCCCGGAACTGCTCTGAAAGCTCCATCTCCTCCAGCCTCTCTGCCTGCTGCACCAGACTCTCAAAGCCCATGTTGAGGTTCGTCCAATGATCCCCGTCCCCGGTCGCGCTGTCAAGCTCTGTGATATAGTCTCCCCTGGAATGGATCAGCTCATACGCTCTTTTGATATATTCCACGTAATCCCGGGACCTAAGTGAAAAGTCCATAGCTTCCTCCTCCTTAAATCTTCCATGCCGGCGTATCACACGGCGCGTCCAAAAGAGCCTTCAGCTCTTCATCCAGCTTCATCAGCGTAATCGATGCGCCCGTCATATCGATGGATGTGCAGTAATTCCCGACGAGAGTGCGGTATGCCTTTATCTCTCTCTCCTTTAAAAGCTTCTGTACTTCCATATTTAAGATATAGAGCTCCATCAGCGGAGTGCCGCCCAGTCCGTTAATGAGGACCGCCGCCTCCGCGCCGGAGTAGTCGTAGTCCGCCATGATTTTATCCAGCAAAATCTCTGCGATCTCCTTCGCCGTCTTGATCTTGCTGCTCTCTACTCCCTGCTCACCGTGGATTCCCATCCCGATCTCGATCTCGTCCTCCGCAATCTGAAAGCCCGGCTTTCCGACCGCCGGAAGAATACAGGGTGTCATGGCGACGCCCATGGTTCTGATGTTCCGAACCGCCTTCTCTGCCGAAGCCCTGACCTCCTCAAGGCTTGCTCCCTGCTCTGCCCTGGCCCCTGCGATTTTATGCACAAAGACGGTTCCCGCGATCCCCCTCCTTCCGGTTCCCTCCTCCCGGTCCGGAACCGCTGCGTCATCCTTCACGATGACCTGACTCGTCTCGATCCCATCCAGCTTTGCGAGATCCGCGGCCATCCCGAAGTTCATGATATCGCCGGAATAGTTCTTGATCACCATCAGCACACCCTTCCCGCAGGATACCTCTCTCAGGGCAGTGCCGATCCGATCCGGGCTCGGGGAGGAAAACACATTTCCCGAGACCGCCGCATCCAGCATTCCCTTTCCCACATAGCCCGCGTGCAGCGGCTCATGCCCCGCGCCTCCTCCGGATATGAGCGCCACCTTATCGATCTTTTTCTCCTTTCGGCAGATCACCTCCAGCTTCGGTATATAGCTCAGGGCATCCGGATATGCCATCTGAAGCCCCATCAGCGCATCCCCTACCACCTCTGTCGGCTTGTTCATGATCTTCTTCATAAACGATCCTTTCTCTGTTTTATTCCCTATTCCCTATTCTCTTCTATAAATTCCCCGTCTGTCATCTCGTGAGCTTGGAAAGTGCCGATTCTCTCAACGCCAACAGCTCTGTTTCATCCTTTTCCATATGACACTTCATTCTCTCGGCAGGATTTCTCAAAATCACGCCATACCGAGGTAGGCTTTCTTGACCAGCGGGTTTCCGGCGATCTCCGAGGCCTTTCCCGACATACTGACGATGCCGTTCTCCAGCACATACGCCCGGCTCGATACCTGTAAAGCCATATTTGCGTTCTGCTCGATCAGAAGCACCGTCACCCCCTGCGCATTGATTTTTCGAATCATGGCAAAGATCATTTCCACAAAATTCGGCGCAAGTCCGAGCGAAGGTTCATCCAGGAGGATCAGTCTCGGATTGGACATCAGCGCCCTCCCCACCGCGAGCATCTGCTGCTCTCCTCCGGAAAGGGTTCCGGCCTGCTGCTGCCTCCTTTCCCTTAAGCGGGGGAACAGTTCATAGACCCGCTCTCTCGACTCCTTAATCTGCCTTTGCTCCCTTACGACAAACGCACCGATCCTCAGATTTTCCTCCACGGAGAGCTCCGGGAAAACCTCTCTCCCCTCCGGAGAGATCCCGATACCCGCCTTTGTCATGGAATAGGTCGGCACGCGGCTGATATCCCTTCCGTCGAAAATAATCTTTCCGGCCGCAGGCTTCACGATCCCCATGATCGAGTTCACAAGCGTGGTTTTCCCCGCGCCGTTGCTTCCGATCAGACAGACAATCTCTCCCTCATTCACTTCCAAAGCGACTCCTTTCAGGGCATGAATCGCTCCGTAGTTCGTATGCAGGTCCTCAATTTTCAACAGCATTCTGTGATCCTCCGAGATAGACATTGATGACTCTCTGATTTCGGGCGATCTCCTCCGGCAGCCCCTCCGCGATCGGCTTCCCGTGATCAATGACATAGATTCTGTCGGAGATCTTCATCACGACGCTCATATCGTGTTCTATCATAAGAACCGTATATCCCCGCCCCTTCAGGAGCCGGATGAACTCCATCAGCTCGGAGGACTCCTGCGGATTCATGCCGGCGGCCGGCTCATCCAAAAGGATCAGCTTCGCCCCCGTCGCGATCGCTCTCGCAATCTCCAGCTTACGCTGGTCCCCATACGGCAGGTTTGAGGCATAGTCGTCCCGCCTCTCATAGAGTCCGACCTCCTTCAGGATTTTCAGCGCCCGGAGCGTAATGGCATCCTCTTCTTCCCGGAATGCCCTGCTCCGAAAGATCGAGGAGAGAAAGCTGTAGCCCGTTTTGATATGCGCTCCCACAAGCACATTTTCGATCACCCTCATATCCGGAAAGAGGCGGATATTCTGGAAGGTCCTGGAAATCCCCCGCTTTACGATCTCTCCCGGCTCGCGGCGCTGGATTTCCTTCCCCTCAAAGAGAATCCTCCCGTGATCCGTCTTATACACTCCCGTGAGCATATTGAATACCGTGGTTTTCCCCGCGCCGTTTGGCCCGATAATGCTGACGACTTCCCCTCTTTTGACCCGGAAGCTGACATTCTCTACTGCAACGATGCCGCCGAAGCGCTTCGTAATTTCCTCTACCTCCAGCAACAGATCCTCTCTATCCATTTTGCCCCCATCCGCGCAGCCGGATTTCCTGCTGCAGCTTCCTATGCGTCTGCTTCCTTCCTAAGCTTCTTTTTCACATTTCCAGACAATCGATACGGCAGGGAAGACCTCCAGCCCAGGATCCCGGACGGGCGAAAGCGCATCATCAGGACAAGGATGGCGCCGTAGAGCACAAATCGGTATTTCATCAGACTTCGGGACAGCTCCGGAAACGCGATCAGGACGATCGCTCCGACATAGATCCCCCGCAATGTCCCCATACCTCCGAGAATCACGATGCTGAGTATCAGCGTGGATACATCGAAATTAAAGGTATTGGGATCGATATATCCGATCAAGGAGGCATAGAGGGCGCCGCCGAGCGCACAGATCACAGCGGAGAGGACGAATGCCAGGATCTTATATGCTGTGACGGGAATCCCCATCATTGTGCTCGCCATCTCATCCTCCCGGATCGCCCGAAGCGCCCTTCCTGTTTTTGACCGCATGAGGGAGCGGCAAAACAGCGATATCAGAACAATCATAAACAGTATCAGGAAATACATCCCGTGATTCGCTGTCGTGAGCTTCCATCCGAAAATCTGCGGCTTTGGGATATTCTTGACCCCCAGCGTTCCATTCGTCACGCTCTGCCAGTTCATCAGCACCATCTTCACGATCTCACCAAAGCCCAGAGTGATGATAGATAAGTAGGTGCCCGTCACGCGCAGGGTCGGAAGGCCCATCAGCGCGCCGATCAATGCCGCCGCGAGCATCCCCGCAAGCATCGACGGGAAAAACGGGCATCCCGCCTTCACGGAAAGAAGCGATGCGGTATACGCGCCGATAGCCACAAAGCCCGCGTGTCCCAGGGAGACCAGGCCCGTATATCCCGTCAGCAGATTCAGCCCAAGGCCCAGTATAATGTAGCAGCCGATCTTCGCGACTACCGTAAGAAAATACGGATTCCGGAATACAAACGGCAGCATAAGAAGGAAGACGGTCAAGATGATCCAGAGCAGCTTCGCATTCCTCCACGCAAAGCTCTCAAACGAAGACAATTTCCATTTTTTCCCTGTTTTATCCATCTGCATTCTCCTGTCCTATACCTTGGTGATTCCCTTTCTTCCGAATAAACCATTCGGCCGAAGAATCAGCACCAGGATCAAAATAATGAATGCCACAGAATCCCGGTAGGTCGAACCCAGAAACATGACTGCCATGCTCTCCGCATTTCCGATGATCAGTCCTCCCAGGATGGCTCCCGGGAGACTTCCGATCCCTCCCAGCACAGCGGCGGAAAATGCCTTGAGCCCCGCCATGAAGCCCATATTCGGGTAGACAATCTCGTAGTAGCCTGCGATCAGGACGCCCGCCAGCGCCGCGGAGACACCCGCGAGAAAGAAGGTAAAGCGGATGACAAAGTTTACGTCGATCCCCATCATCCGCGCTGCCTTGGCATTCTGCTGACTGGCTCTCATGGCAAGCCCGATCTTCGTCCGAAATACGATAAAAACCAGAATCAGCATCAGGATCACGGAGATGACGCACATCATAATCTGCGTCATAGAGACCGTCCCTCCCAAAAGGTGAATCCCGCTGTGCCCGAAAAAATTCGGGAAATTTCTCTTTTCGGAGCCCAGAAAGATAATCAGCAGATTCGTCACGATATTGGAGATCCCGATGGTCGTGATGAGGGAGGCAATCGGAGGCGAGCCCTTCTTCCGGAGCGGCTCCAGCGCCGCCTTATCGATCAAAATCCCCAGTATCCCGGTAAAGAGCATGCTAAGAAGAATTCCCGGGATGATTCCAAGCCGCATACTCACGATAAAAACCATCGCGATCTCCGCCCCGAAGGCATATACCGAGCCATGTGAAAAATTAACCAGCCTCAGGATCCCGAATACCAGCGAGTAGCCGACCGCAATCAATGCGTAGCCCATGCCGAGCGCCAGGCCGTTGAAAATCTGCTGAAGCAGCATAATTACCCCCTCTCCTGTATTGAATTAAGACAGATTTCCTGCCAGCCGCCTCCCTCAAGCTTCCTTCTCTTTCCGACATCAGTCCATCTTGACAAACTTTCCGTCCTTGATCGTCACCTTCACAAAGGCCTTGTCGACATCACCGGTCTTGTCAAACCTGGTATCCCCCGTGACGCCGTGGTAATCCAGCTTATAGAGCTCATCCTTTACCTTTTCGGAATCCGTATCACCGACGTTTTGAATGGCTGTGAGCAGCATCCCCACGGAATCATAGGCCTGGGAGCTAAGGGCCGACGGCGCCGCGCCGTAGGCTTTTGTATACGCGTCGACATAGTCCTTTATGCTCTGCTCCTCCGAATCCGCGAAGAAGATGACCGGGAAGCAGACCCCATTGACGGCATCCCCTCCCAGCTCCAGAAGCTGCGTGCTGTATGCATTGGAAAAGGCGATGATGGCGATGTCCGGATTCACCCTTTTGTACTGCTTTGCCACCGGTGCCACCAGATTGTACATGCCGCAGCAGATCACAGCTTCCGCTCCCGCGTCATTGAGCTTTGCAATCGCCGCGGAATAGTCGTCGGAGCCCTCCATGACCTCCTCGTGCGCAACAAGCTCTACTCCCTTATCCTTCATCCCCTCGAGGATTCCCTTGATGATGCCGGAGGTATTGGTCCCCCAGTCCGTCATAATGGAAATTATGCCGATTTTCTTCTTTCCGAGGTCATTGACCGCGATATCCACACTGGCACCGCCCTCCTTCGAGATGACGGTATTGTTTCGGAAGATATAATCTCCGATCGAGGAATAATCCGGATGCGAGGCGGACGGGGAAATCTCAATCACATGGTTTTCCTCATAGATCGGCGCCGCCGTCATACATACGCCCGATGAAAAATGTCCGATCACCCCCGCAATCTCATCCTTTTCCGAGACGATCTTCTGTGCGATCGTCGTCGCCTCCTCGGAGCTGTTCTTATCATCATACTCGACGATCTGAACCTCTCTCCCCAGGCAGCCGCCATTCTCATTCCACTTCTTCGCCATGAGCTTGGCGGCATTGGCAAAGCCGATGCCGTATTCCGAATTATCGCCTGTCATCGGCGCTGCCACGGCGACTTTAATCGGATGAGCGCTGTCCATGCCGCTGTTTTCCGCTGCACTCTGGGAGCCGCTCTCATTTTTTGCCGCCGTCGTCCCTGCCCCGCTTCCGGCACTGCACGCCGCATTAAAGAGCATCGCCGCAAGCAGCAGCATCGACACTGCCATAGCATTTCTTTTCATACACACCTCCTTAATCATGTTTCATGGATCATGATATCCAGAATTACCTGATCCGTTTCCCTCATTCCTTCCTTTGCAAGCTTTACCACTCCGTCCAGTGTCTTCCGGAAGTTATCCTTGACCATTCCGTCATCGCGGGAGAAGCGGATTCCTTCCATAGCCATATCGCTTCCCATAATGGCCGCATCGATGCTGCTTGCAATCTTCGCCGCACAGGATTCCCCCGCGCCGTCGCATACGATTCCCGAGATATTTTCCAGAGTATTGATGATGGTATTTTCGATCTCCCGCAGCCCGCCGCCTCGAAGATAGCTGATTCCCGCACCCGCTCCGGCTGCCGCATTCACGACACCGCAGTATGCGGAGAGACGCCCGATCTCATGCTTTTGATAAATCGCCGTGAGATTACTGAGCAGTAAAGCCCGCAGCAGCTTTTCGTGGGAAAGCTTTAAATATCTGCTGTATTCTATGAGCGGAAGAGAGACGGTGATTCCCTGATTTCCGCTCCCCGAATTGATTACCACCGGAAGATCGCAGCCATTCATCCTGGCATCCGATCCCGCGGCCGCCATTGCCCTTGCCCGGAGCTTGACATCCTCTGCATTGTTCCTGAAGAGCGCCCTGCCGATTCCAGCGCCATAGCTTCGTCTCAGCCCTTCCTCCGAAATCGCCGTATTGCAGCGGATCTGCTCCTCGATGAGCTCCCTGATCCTTTTCCCATACATGGACTTCTCAAAATCGATCTCCTCCGAAAAGCGGAGAATCGACTCCAGATCCAGCTCCCGATACTCCGGCTCCTTCTCCTCCCCCTCGGCTCCCGTTTCCCGATCGAAGATGACTTCTCCATTTTTACTGAGCCGATACAGTCCGGTATGCGTGTGGCGCACGCAGGCTTCCGCGGTATCGTCCCCGCTCTTGAGACTGACGATAATGTGAAGCTTTTCTGAGCTATCCAGCTGTTCCACAAGACAGATTTTTCTTCGGATCAGCTCCTTTGCAAGATCGATGTCTTCCTGCTGGATCCCCCGGAGCACCTCGAGCTTATCGTCCGGATTTCCTCCGACCGCCCCGAGCAGACACGCTGCCTCAATCCCCTTCAGCCTTCCCCCCATGGGGACATATACGCTTTTGGCGTTCTTTATCACATTCCCGCTGCATCTCACCAGGGCCTGATCCGGAAGCCTTCCGAGAGCTCTTCTCGCGACGGAAGCGGTATATGCGATGGCAATCGGCTCTGTGCAGCCGAGCGCCTTCTTCAGTTCGAAGGCCAAAATATCGCAAAATGCTTTCTCTTCTCTTTCGGACACTCCTTTTTCCTCCTCAATCCCCTCTGTTTTGATGTCATCATTATAGGATTCCGGGCATACTCTTTCAATAATTTTTGTTAAAATAATGCATTTCTCGCGTTTTAAATATACAATAATAGTTTTATTTGCACAAAGCTGGTGGATCTGCAATAAATAATCCGCATGGAATGTGTCAATTTGAGACAAGGAGGAATTCCTCCGGTGAAATCCGCTGTTTTGCGAAAATTTTTTCCTAAACAAGGCAGCCGCTTCCTCTTAATCTATTGAAAAAAAAGAAAAATGCCGGAGCTTCCGCCAAGGAATTTCCGACATTTCTTCTTCGCCTGAAAACACGGATACGGATCCGGTCCGCTTTCCCTCCGTTTCCGGACGGAACCGGACCTGCTTCATAAAGAGGGAAGCAGTCTCAGCGTTTCCCCGCTTCAGCCAAGCCTCTTCTCGATCGCCTCATTGACGGCCCGAAGGGCCTGCACTCTCGCATAGTACTTATCATTTCCGGATAGGATATGCCAGGGGGCAAAGTCCGTGGAGGTATAGCGGAGCATCTCATCCACTGCGCTCTCATATCCCGGCCACTTCTCCCGGTTCCTCCAGTCCTCATCCGTGATCTTCCACTGCTTTTCCGGTACCCTCTCCCGGGCCTCAAATCTCCGAAGCTGCTCCTCATTGGAGATATGGATCCAGAATTTCACGATCACCGCTCCCCACTGCCAGAGCCCGCACTCGAAATCATTGATCTCCCGGTAAGCCCTCTGCCAGTCCGCTGTCTCGCAGAAGCCCTCGATCCGCTCCACGAGGACTCTTCCGTACCAGCTCCGGTCAAAGATCGCGATGTGTCCGTCCTTCGGAAGCCTCTTCCAGAAGCGCCAGAGAAAGTGGCGCTTTTTTTCCTCGGGAGAGGGGCTCGCGATCGGATGGACGATATAGCCCCTCGGATCCAGCGCGGCGGAAAGGCGCTTGATATTCCCTCCCTTCCCCGCGGCATCCCAGCCCTCATAGGCGATGAGGAGCGGAATCCTGTGCAGATAGAGGCGGTTGTGATTTTCCGAGAGACGCTTTTGCTCCCTTTTCAGGGATGCTCTGTACTCCGCTTCGTCCAGCTTTACGGAGAGATCGGTTTCAGAAAGGGCGGGCATCGGGATAAAGCGATAATCTCCCGCATCGATATGCTCCGCCGAGATCTTCCGCGCCGCCCTCTCCCCGGGAAGCCTCGCGAGCTTTTCCTGTACGGAGGAGAGCAGTGCGCGGAAAATCCCGACAGTCGCCGCCCTCCTGTCCACTCCGGAAAAGATATGCCAGGGGGCGGAAGCGGAGTTTGTGTACTCCAGCATGAGATCATAGCATTTTTGGTACCTGCGGTAATGATGCACCCGCTTCCAGTCCGCTTTCGACACCCTCCAGGAGGTATCCGGATTTTCGGCGAGCTTGGTAAGACGCTTTTCCATCTCCTCTTTTGGGAGGTGGAGGAAAAACTTCAGGATGAGATAGCCATTGTCCGTAAGCGTCCGTTCAAAGCGGAGAATGTCGTCCATGTGCGCGCGGTTTTTCTCCTCCGGGATCCCGTTTTTCAGCCGGAGCGTCGATACCTCCTGATACCAGGAGCGGTCCATAATCGAGAGCTGTCCCTCCTCCGGAATCGTCTGCCAGTGGCGCCAGAGCATGGGATAGCGGAGCTCTGTCTCCGTGGGAGGCTGCGTATTCACAACCGTGAACCAGCGGGGATCGAAATTCTGGATGAGCTTCTGAATCATGAGTCCCTTTCCCGCGCTGCTCCATCCCTCAAAGAGGATAATGACGGGGAGCCCGGCCGCACGAAGCGGCGCATCCAGCGCGGTGAGCGCCCTCTTAAGCCTCTCGATCTCCGCGCGGTAAACTTCCTTGGAGAGCTTTTCCTCAAGATTTACTTTTTCCAGCAAGTGGCGGCCTCCTTTCTCTTCTGTTCCTTCCCGGCGGGAAAAGGTACATCCCGCGCCGGGCTTCTCCTTGGACCTTTGGATTTCGGCCCCTGAAATAATAAGGGCCTGTCAGTTTAGGATCTGTCAGTTTAGATTCAGAGCGGCGAGTCCCAGAAAGACCAAAATCATGAGATCGACCGGGATTGTGGTAAAAAAACGGCTGATGCAGCAGTGGAAGCTCTGCTCGGCTTTCAGCTCCCGGAGAAAGGGGGCAAAGCTTCGGACCAGACTGACGATGAGCACCACCGCACCGATGAGCAGGACGAGGGGATAGAGGATACTGAGAAATCCCTCCTCCGAAAAATGGTTCGCTAAAATCGCGAAGAGGTTATTGATGAGGTGGAGAAGAATCGAGCAGTGAATCCCATAGCGGTCTCTGATATCGGCGAGAACGATGCCGAGAAAAAGCGCCAGAAAAAATTGAAAGACATTGGCATGCATGAGCGCGAAGAAGAGCGCGCTCATCAGGATCGCAAACAGCCTCCCATAGCGCCTCAGATATCCGAAGAAAAGTCCCCGGAAAAGAAGCTCCTCAAAGAGAGGGGCCATAAGGATGGAGTAGACCCATTGCCAGATGTCCCCGACATCCCCCCCCGGACGCGGCCTCCCTCGCAGCCTCCAGACTGAAGCCCATCGCCTTGAGAATCCCCTCTATCGGAAAATCCAGAATCATAGTCAGAAGCTGCACTCCATAGAAGAGAAAGCTGTAGTAGACGATGGTCCGGATGCGGAAGCGCTCCAGGGGGACGGGATGCGGCTGAAAGCCCAGGATCAAAAAGGCAAAGAGCAGAGCCGTTACGCCGGAGAGTATCATCGCAAAATACATATTCCGAAAGAGATCCGTCCCCAAAAGAGAGACAAAGCCCGCGCCGAACTGAAATGTGAGCTCATAGACAAAAAGCGCGATCATAAGCTTTGTAAAGTACGGCCTCATCGCGTGTTCCGAAAAACTGACAGAATTCCTTTCCATGACATCCCTCCTGCTTTCGCTTTCCTTATAGTAGCATGTTCTGTCCTATTCCGCATCTTTTTCGCTCTGCCGCATCGTTCCCATCCATTTTCCGCTGCTTTAGCAGCATTTTCGCGGCGTATTTTGGCGGCGAAAAGCAGAGATATTGACAGAAATCCCCCGGCCTGTGCTAAAATATTCTCTGCCGCCTAAGCGAAGGGCAGAGAGGACGGCAGAGGCAGCTTATAAAGAGATAAAGGAAGGGGGCTTATACAGGATGAAGGAGGCAAAGCGCGACTGGTACCTCTATCAAAAGCGGGCGGATTTTTCCGAGCTCTCCGAAAAGCTCGGGATTGATCCTGTGACCGTCCGCATCCTTCGAAACCGGGAGCTCCATACGGAAGAGGAGATCCGAAGCTTTCTCTCCGCTTCCCTCTCGGAGCTCCCCTCTCCCCTCCTCCTCCCGGACGCCATCCGCTTTGCGAATATACTAAATCGGGCACTGGCGGAGAAAAAGCGGATCCGCATCGTGGGGGATTATGATGTAGACGGCGTATGCGCGGCCTATATCCTCTACCGCGGTCTCTCCGCCCTGAGTGAAAATCTGGACTATGAAATCCCCGACCGGATCCGGGACGGCTACGGGATCAACCGGGAAATCATCCGCCGGGCAAAGGAGGACGGAGTCGGGCTGATCCTGACCTGTGATAACGGGATCTCCGCGAGAGAGGAGCTTTCCTATGCGAAGGAGCTCGGCATCCCGGTGCTCGTGACGGACCACCACGATATCCCGAGGGATTCGGAGGGGAGGGAGCTTCTTCCGGAGGCTCTCGCCGTCGTAGATCCCAAAAGAGAGGGGAGCCGCTATCCCTTCCCGGAGATCTGCGGCGCGGTAGTGGCCTGGAAGCTTTTGCTCCTCCTATACCAGATGAAAAATATCGCGGAGGAAGAGGGGATGAGGCTCCTCCCCTTTGCCGCCATTGCCACAGTATGTGATGTGATGCCTCTCCGGGAGGAAAACCGCATCCTCGTAAAATACGGTCTCCAGGCTCTTTCAGATCCGGAAAATCCCGGCCTCCGGGCTCTCCTCTCACAAAGCGGTCTCTCCGGATTCTCCCCCCTTCGCGCCTATCACCTCGGCTTTGTGCTCGGTCCCTGCATCAATGCAGGGGGGAGGCTTGAGAGCGCAAAGACCGCCCTCCGCCTCTTTCTCTCGGAGAGCCCGGAGGAGGCAGAGCCGCTCGCCCAAAAGCTGAAGGAGCTGAACGAACAGAGGAAGGCCATGACGAAGCAGGCCTGCGAGGAGGCCTTCCGGCAGGCGGAGGAGGAGGACGAGAGCAGAAGCGTCCTGCTCCTTTATCTCCCAAAGCTCCACGAAAGTCTCGCGGGAATCGTCGCGGGGAGAGTCCGGGAGCGCTACTACCGGCCGAGCTTCATCGTCACAAGAGCACAGGAGGAGGGCATGGCCAAGGGCTCCGGAAGGTCCATTGAGGGCTACCCCATGGCAGATAAGCTCGCGGAGCAAAAGGAGCTCCTCGAGCGCTTCGGCGGACACCCGATGGCAGCGGGCTTCTCCCTCCGCGAGGATAAGATCGACGCTCTCCGCTCCGCTCTGAATAAGGATGCGGAGATTCCTCCGGAAAAGCTCAAAGAGAAGCTCTGGATCGACGCCGCGATGCCCTTTTCCTATGTGACGGAGAAGCTCATCTCGGAGCTCTCCCGCCTGGAGCCCTTCGGAAAGGGCAACGAGAAGCCCCGCTTCGCGGAGCGGGCGCTCCGGATTCTCTCTGTCAGGGTCCTCGGCCAGAAGCGAAACGCCGTGAAATTTCTCCTTCTCTCCGGGGAGGGAAGGAGAGCGGAGGCGATTCTATTTTCCGACGGAGACCGCTTTCTCCGGGAGCTCGGAGAAAAAAGGCTCATGGATATCGTTTACTATCCGGAGATCCATGAGTATAATGGCAGGAAATCCCTGCAGCTTATCATCAGTGATTACCGCTTCAGGGAGGAGAGCAGGTCGGGAGGAGGGAGACATGATTAAGGAAGTGATGGACTATATCGAAAAAGCGGATCCGGAGGTCGGGAGAGAGATCTGGAAAGAGTATGAAAGACAACAGCAGAACATCGAGCTGATCGCCTCTGAAAATATCATCTCCGCCGCCTCGATGCTGGCGATGGGGAGCGTCCTCACGAATAAATATGCAGAGGGCTATCCCGGAAAGCGCTACTACGGCGGCTGTTCTGTGGTGGACAGGATCGAGAGCATCGCGATCGAGCGGGCGAAGAAGCTCTTTCACTGCGAATACGCAAACGTGCAGCCGCACTCCGGCGCTCAGGCCAATATGGCGGTGATGATGGCGCTGTGCAGCCCCGGGGACAAGGTCCTCGGTATGTCCCTTGATGCGGGCGGACATCTGACGCACGGCTCTTCCGTGAATTTCTCCGGACGCTATTTCTCCGTCAGCTCCTACGGGATCAATGAGGCCGGCTTCCTGGATTATGATGAAATCGAAGAGACCGCGCTCCGTCTGAGACCGAAGCTGATCATCGCCGGCGCCTCCGCCTATCCGAGAATCATCGACTTCCGTCGCTTCCGGGAGATCGCAGACCGCTGCGGCGCGATCCTCTGGGTCGACATGGCCCATATCGCCGGGCTTGTCGCGGCGGGGCTTCACCCCTCCCCCATCCCCTATGCCCATGTGACGACCACTACGACGCATAAGACGCTCCGGGGCCCGAGGGGGGGACTCATCCTCTCCGACAAGGAGACCGCGGAGAGGTTCCAGCTCGACAAAAATCTCTTCCCCGGCTCTCAGGGAGGACCTCTCGAGCATGTCATCGCCGCAAAGGCGATCTGCTTCGGAGAGGCCATGAAGCCGGAGTTTTCGGACTATCAGAGGCAGATCCTGAAAAACACCAGGGCTCTCGCGGAGGCTCTTATGCTTCAGGGCTTCCGGCTCGTCTCCGGCGGGACGGAGAATCATCTGATGCTCCTTGATCTCACAAATCTCCCGGGGCTCTCCGGGAAGGACTTCCAGAACCGCTGCGACGAGGTGCACATCACTCTGAACCGAAACGCGATTCCAAATGACCCCCGCCCCCACTTCATCACCTCCGGCGTCCGGATCGGCACCGCCGCGATCTCCTCCAGAGGCTTCACGGAGGCGGAAATGGAGCCGATCGCGGAATGTCTCTGGAAAACCGCGGCGGATTTTGAGAAGAGCAAAGAAGAGGTCCTTCAGACCATTCTCTCCCTCAGCGCTGCCCATCCCATCTACGAGGGCTGACGCTCCTTCTTCCTGCTCAGAAGATGATAGTAGACCGGAAGCAGCAGGAGAGCCAGGATCGTGGAGGCACTCAGACCGCCGACATCCACGAGGGCGAGGCCCTGCATGACCTCTCCGTTTCGTCCGAAGGCCGCGGCCATAGGAAGCATGGACAGAACCGTGGTCAGCGTGGTCATGAGGATCGGGCGAAGCCTCGTCGCCCCCGCCTCGACCAGGGAATCCTTAAATGGCATTTCTCCCCGGTACTGGTTGACCGTATCCACGTAGAGGATGCCGTTGTTTACGACGGTTCCAACCAGCATGAGAAAGCCGAGCAGGGAGTTCATGGACAGAGTGGCATTAAAGAGCCAGAGGAAGCCGAAGGAGCCGATCAGAGAGAAGGGGATCGTCGTCATGACCATGATGCTGTAGCGCATGGATTCAAACTGCGCCGCCATCACGACAAAGACCAGGAAGACCGCGATGGAGATCGCAAGCCCCAGTGCTCCGAACTCCTCGTTCATACTCTGTGTGGAGACGCTGCTCGTCTTACTCACATCATGATCCAGATACTTTGAAAGAACATCCTCATCCAGCTGCTTCTTCGTATTTTTCGTCGCCTTATCC
The DNA here is from genome assembly GCF_000160135.1 of Oribacterium sp. oral taxon 078 str. F0262. Taxonomy (GTDB): domain Bacteria; phylum Bacillota; class Clostridia; order Lachnospirales; family Lachnospiraceae; genus Oribacterium. The sequence continues at coordinate 455,908 of NZ_GG729933.1, read as the reverse complement.
GTATAATCCGCCGTAATCGTGAGCTGATACTTCCGATCGACGCGGTAGATAGAGGCCGGGGAATCCGAGAAGCTGATATCCGCGATATTCTGAAGCTTTACGGAAGAGCCCCGCGCTGTCTTCAGCATGATATTTTTAAGCTTCTCCAGGCTGTCATAGTCCTCCTTCGGATACTCCAGCATGACGGAGGCATCCTCCCTGTCCACCTTCATCGTCATCACCTCCGTGCCGGAGAGGAGAAGATTCAGGTTCTGCGCCGCAAGGATCGGCGAAAGCCCCTCCGCGGCGGAGCGGATCGGATCCAGACGGACCTTCAGAATGGGGGCCGCGTTCTCCATGCTGGAGTGAACAGCAGTCAGATCCTCCCTCTGCCGAAGCTCCGAAACCAGCCGGTCCGAGATCTCCTTCAGCTTATCATAATCCGTCCCGCTCAGGATCGCCTCATAATTCGGCTGCTCACTTGACATATAGGACATGCTGCTCGAGGACTTCACGCGGATTGAGGCATCCGTCATATCCGAAAGCTTCTTCTGCCAAAGCTCCGCCTTTTTCTTCGTGCTCACGGAGCGTTTCTTCTTCAGATAGGCCGTCACGCTCGATCCGCTCTCACCGAAGAGAAGGCTCCTCGCATCCGAACTGCTCCGCACCATATATCGCTCCGTATCCGAATCCGAGGCTGCGAGCGCCTCCGCCTTTTTCAGGATCTTATCCAGCTCCTCGATCCTAAGCCCCGGCTTTGTCGTGATGGAGATACTCACAATCCCCTCATCCGTCTGCGGCATGAGCTCTGTCTTTACCTTGGTCGCGAGGAAGATCGAGAGCACGAGGAGCAGGATCGTCGTAATGACGACCAAAAGCTTATGCTTCAGAAGCCTCCCGATCACATTGCGGTAGCCCTCCTGCAAGGCCCGGATCCCCCGATAGGCGGGTGCCTTCTCATTCTCCTTCGGACGGTAGATGCTGTAGCAAAGCGGCACGATCGTGAGCGCGGAGATCAGGGAGGAAAGCATACAAAATACGATCGTAAAGCCGAGGGGCTTGAAAAACTGTCCGCTGATCCCCTTCATAAAGCCAAGAGGCAGAAAGACCACGCAGGTCGTCAGAGTAGAGCCGAATACGGAGCCCCCCACCGTCTCCACGGAGCGGATCGCCGCCTGCCTTCTCTCCCCATCCCCGCTGTCTCCGATCTTGTCGATGGAGCGGAAGCAGGCCTCCAGCACGACAATGGAATTATCCACCATCATCCCCACACCGAGGACCAGGGCGGAAAGCGTAATCATATTCATACTGTAGCCCATCGCCCACATGAAGATGAGCGCTCCGAGAATCGCGATCGGAATCGAGGTCCCTACGATCAGAGAGGCCTTCCAGTCCCCGAAAAAGAGAAGGATGATCGCCATGGAGATCGCGACCGCCATGAGCATCGTCTGAAACACACTCGAGAGAGAGTCCCGGATGCTGTCTGCGGCATCGTTGATCACCGAGATCTTCAGATTCGGATCCTCCTTCTCCATCTCCGCGATCAGCTTCTTTGCCCTTCTTGAGAGCGTGACCGCGGACTCGCTCTGCGTCTTTTTCAGGCCGAGCATCACAGTATCGGAACCGTTGTATCTCCCGATCGAGCTCTGCTTCTCAAGCGCCGTCCTCACGGTGGCGAGATCCTTCAGATAGATCGTGTCCCCGTTTCCGGTGATGATCGGAAGCTCCTTTAAGCTCGCAACCGTATCAAAATCCGCTGCCGTCGTGACAGAAAGATCCTGCGATCCCACGCCGGTCTCCCCCGCGGGATAGCTGAAGTCCGCATTCTTTATGATATCGGAGAGCTTTGAGAGATCGAGATGATACTGCTCGAGCTTCTCCGGGCTCAGCCGGATCTGCACATACTGCTTCCTCCCCCCGGATAGATCGACAGAAGCCACGGAGGAGAGCTTCTCAAACTGCGGCGAGATCGTATTCTTCACGTAGTTGTACATGTTTTCCTGCGCATTGTTCTCAACCGCAAGATCCATGGATGAGCTGTCTGTGATGTTCATCTCGACGTAGCTTGGCTCCTTCGCGTCCTTCGGAAGCGAAGGCTTTAATTCATCGATCTTTTTCTTCAGCTGATCGTAGGCCTTGTCCATATTGGTTCCGTAATTATAGCGAACGGCAACCATAGAGAGGTTTTCCGCAGAGGTTGAAGTATATCTCTTGACATCGGAAAGAGCGGCGACCTTCTCCTCGATCGGCTTGCTCAGCAGCTTGTCCACATCCGTCGGGGAAGCCCCGGGATAGCTGGTTGTGATGAGAATCAACGGGAGATTCATATCGGGCATCAGCTCGAGCTTTGAATTCAGGATCGACATAAAGCCGAAGAAAATGAGACAGAGAACGGCGAGAAAGGTCGTGACCGGACGTCTCAGAACAAGCTTTGTGATAGAACTCATACTTATCTCCTATCTGCCTTCCAATCCGGGGAAACATGTCCCGCACTGTCTTTTGGCAAGACTCGTTCCCCCGGTGCTTTCTTTCTATATCAGGTGGCCCCGCGGTTCAAAATCCGAAGGCCCCTTCTATTCGCTCTGAGAGGCAGAGCTTCCGCTCTCCCCCGTATCCCCGGACAACCTCACGGGGGCGCCGTCATAGATCTCATTATTCCAGCTCAGCACTACAAGAGCGTTCTCATCCAGTCCGGACAGCACCTCCGCATGATCTTTATTCTGTATTCCGAGCTCTATGGGGTTTCGAACGACCTTCCCGTCCTGATAGAGATAGACATAGGGCTCCCCCGCGGAATAATAGACTGCGTCCAGGGGAATCCGCTCCGCGTCCTCCGCCCTCTCTGAGACCAGACTGATCTTGCAGGAGGCGCCGTCGGGGAGAAGCTCCGCATTCTCCAGTGTTGCCTTCACCGGGAAAAGTCCGGTCTCAGGACTTGCAGCGCTCCCGATCTCCGTGATCTTCCCGCTGTAGCTCTGACCCTCCTTTTCCAGGCTGATGCTCTGCCCCAGGCTCAGCTTCCCCAAAAGATCCTCTGTCACATTGAATTTCGCGATCTTTCCACCGGAGGCCGCGATCGAGCAAAGCTGCGTGCTCTGAGATACCAGCGCATTCCTGCTCATCGTGCTGTTCTGCACGGTCCCCGAGGCGGGAGCAGTGACCGTCGAGAATTCCACCTGCGTATCATAGTTCAGGCGGGCGGATTTCACCGCCGCCGAAGCGGCCTCTGCCGCCGTTCTCGCGCTCTCATAGTCCTGCTCGGAGATATCCCCTGACTGGCGGAGAGAGGCCATGCGGTTTGCCGTATCCCGGGCGTTTCTCTCCTGCGCTGACGCCTGCTCCAGTGAGAAAGCTGCCGCATCAATCTGCTTTTGATTATCGATCGCCGCGATCTTGTCCCCTGTCTTGACGATGTCCCCGTTTTTCACATAGACCTCCCGGAGCTCTCCCGCGGCCTTCGGAAGGACGCAGTAGGTATCAGAGGGCGCGACCTTCCCCATCAGGGAGACTGTAGTCTCGATACTCCCCCTCTCCGGCTTCCCCGTGCTGACGATCGGGAGCTCCCTCGTCTCAAGCTCCTCCTTCGGCGCAAGCATTCTGGCCGCGATCAGCGCCGCCAGGCAGGCGACAATTGCTGTTCCAATCAAAACCTTCATGATCTTTTTCATACCATTTTGCTCCTCTTTCAAACAAATAGGATTCGTCCCATGGCAAAGCATCACCAGTTCTCAAAACAGAAGGGCTGATCGTTTCAGCCCCTTTCCCTCACGCAATCGCCTCCGACATTCACATCCCGGCCCTGCCTCTTAATACGACAGGATCCTCCTTATGGCTGAGCATCGGCGGACATGCAGCCGCGCTTCAGGATTCCCATGAGGATATCAAATTCCCTGAGCTCCGCCTTCATCGACTCGGGATAGGTATAGATGCGAAGCAGCGTGATGAGAGCGGAGCTGAACATCGCTTTAAACAGGACAATCCGCTCCTCCTCCGGTGCATTTCCGAGAGATGCCGGGCTCGTGCGCCTAAGAAGCCAGTCGAGAAGGACGCGCTCATATTCTCGCTTCGCATCCTTTCGATTGATAAGGTCCAGCCTTCTGGGAATCCCCGCATAGCTCAGAATGCGAAGACTCTCTTTCACGAGAAAATTCTCCTTCGCTTCGACAAGCCTCCTGAGCCAGCTGTGCACGGCAAGCCAGATATCCCCCTCGTACTCCTCCATCCTCTCCTGGAGATAGGCCGCTGCCAACCTCTCCTCCTCCTGAAAAATATAGGCGAGAAGATCCTCCTTGTCCTCGAAGTAGGTATAGAAGCTTCCGCGGGAGATCCCCGCATATCGGATAATCTTGTTGATTGAAGCCTGCTCATAGGGAACATGGGAAAACTCTCTCCGCGCTGCCCTTATGATCCGCTCCTGCTTTTCCTTTTCCAGCTTTAAAAAACGATCACTTGGCATCCTCTCCTCCTTCTTCTTCGAATGACAAGTTGTCATCATTCAGTCTCCATCAGTATAGTGACAATTTGTCATTCTGTCAAGCCCGGATTTCGTCCTGCTGCCCGGATAAGAGATAAACCGCTTCGCTTCCATACTTGGCCTCTGCCTCCTTCCGCTCTTTCCTGCTTTTAGAAAGACTATCGCTGCCTTTATAGCCAAAGCCATCCCTTTGATTGGACGGCTCTTCCATGCGTTCAGATCGGGCAAGGTATGAGAGCCGCGCCCAGACAGAATAAAAGAGCCCTGCTCCGTTAAATCCCGAAGCAGGGCTTTTCGATAAACGTATTTCATAGGTTTCCGTCTTACCCTCTGTCCCCGGAGCCGAACAGGCGGTAAGAAGCATGAGCACCGCTGTCAGCGCAGATGCCGCCCGGATATAGCCTTTTCTCATTCGATCCTCCCAAAATCACAATACAAAAACAGGAGGCCCTCCGCGGTGCGGAGAGCTTTCCGCCGTAAATCCAAATCCATTCTGGCGGAAAGAATTCCTCCTGTCCAATTATGATTTACGATAAGGGAAAGGGATTATTCCAAATCGCTATCCAAGGCCTCTACTTTCCGAATAAGGTTTCCAGGATGCCCCGGCCGAGCGCGGAGCCGACATTTCCTCCGATCCTGCGTCCGACACTGTTTCCGAGGAGGGACTTTCCGACTGAATTTCCGAGCTCCCGTCCGATCGCTCCCGCGGTGGATTTCCCGACCCTCTTAATGATCGCACTCTTCTCCTTCTCCGCCTTTGCCTTCTCCCTTTCGGCCTTTGCCTCCGCCTTTTCCTTCTCCTTCGCGGCTTTCGCCTCTGCTCTTTCCCTCTCCTTTTCTTCTCTCAGGGCAAGCCTCTCCGCCTCTGCCTGCTGCCTTTTTGAAAGCTTCTCCGCCTCCGCTCTTTCCTTTGCCGCTGCCTTTTCCTCCGCCGTCCGGCGCTCTGCCTCCTCCTTCTCCGCCGCTGATCTCTCCAGAGCCTTCCGAAGCTCCTCCTCCGAAAGCTCCGTCTTTCTCTTCAGAAATTCATAGGCGGAATCCCGGTCTATGCTTGCATCGTATTTCGAATAGAGCGAGGATGCCTTGATTTTCGTCTCGCGGACGCTGTCCTCGATCGGCCCCATCCTGCTCTCCGGCGGAAGGATCTTCCCTCTTCGCACCGGCTCGGGCCGTCCCTCCTGATCCAAAAAGGATACCAGCGCCTCTCCGGTCCCGAGCTCCGAGAGCAGCTTTTCCGTATCGAATGCGGGATTCTTCCGGAAGGACTGCGCCGCGCTCTTCAGCTTTTTCTCCTCCGCCGGCGTATAGGCGCGGAGCGCATGCTGGATTTTATTTCCAAGCTGGGATAATACGGAATCCGGGAGATCGGAGGGACTCTGGCTGATGAAATAAATCCCGATCCCCTTGCTTCGGATCAGCCGGACGACCTGCTCTATTTTTTCCAAAAGAGCCTTCGGCGCATTATCAAAGAGAAGGTGCGCCTCGTCGAAGAAGAAGACAAGCTTTGGCTTTTCCGGGTCCCCCGCCTCCGGCAGTGCTTCGAAGAGCTCAGAAAGCAGGTAGAGCATGAAGGTCGAGTAGAGCCTCGGGTCCTGCACGATCCGCGCCGCGTCCAGGATAGTGATGAATCCTCTCCCATCGCTGTCCGTCCGAAAAAAATCCCGGATATCAATGGCCGGTTCTCCAAAGAAACGATCTCCTCCCGCATTTTCCAGTGCCACCACGGCACGGAGAATCGCATTCAGGCTCGGCTTCGACATGTTGCCGTATTCTCCGGAATACTGTGCGGCATTCTCCCCGATATACTGGAGCATGGAGCGGAGATCCTTGGAGTCGAGGAGAAGAAGCTTCTCCTCATCCGCGATCCGGAATACGATAGAAAGGATATCCGCCTGAAGATCCGAGAGCTGGAGAAGCCTTGACAAAAGCACCGGCCCCATTTCAGAGACTGTAGTCCGAAGCGGAAGGCCTCTCTCCCCGCTGAGATCGAAAAACTGCACCGGAAAGCTCCGAAACTGAAATCCTGTCCCCTCCAGGCCGAAATATTCGATCCGCTTCCTCATGTCCTCGGAGTCCGCACCGGCCTCACAGCAGCCCGCAAGATCCCCTTTCACATCTGAGAGAAAGACCGGCACCCCCATCTCGCTGAAGGACTCCGCGAGCACCTTTAAGCTCACCGTCTTCCCGGTCCCGGTCGCGCCCGCGATCAGGCCGTGGCGGTTCGCCATCTTCGGCAGGATAGAAACCCTGCTCCCGTCATCAGCATCCTTCAGCACCCAAAGCTTATCCTCAAATCGCATCCTTCCCTCTCCTTCTCTGCCTCTTCTCCATAAAGCAGGGCTCTCCCGCTCTGCTCCGCAGCCCTCCGTGCTCATAAAGGGCGCATCCTAATCCGCCGTGCCGCTCCACTTTTTCCTGATTCCACGCATGCTTTCGCGGCTGCGTCGCTCTCAGCATGCTCCCGGGCATTCGCACTCCCGGTCTGCTCCGCATCCCTCCCTGCTCATAAAGGGCGCATCCTAAAGTCTCTCCGACTTCGCCCTTTTCCCTGCTCTTACAATGATTCCACGCATGCTTTCGCGTCTGCGTCGCTCTCAGCATGCTCCCCGACATTCGCACTCTCGCTCTACTTCGCAGCCCTCCGTGCTCATAAAGGGCGCATCCTAAAGTCTCTCCGGCTTCGCCCTTTTCCCGGCTCTTACAATGATTCCTCGCATGCTTTCGCGTCTGCGTCGCTCTCAGCATGCTCCCCGACATTCGCACTCTCGCTCTGCTTCGCAGCCCTCTCTGCTCATAAAGGGCGCATCCTAAAGTCTCTCCGACCCTCCCGTGCCGCTCCACTTTTTCCTGATTCCACGCATGCTTTCGCGTCTGCGTCGCTCTCAGCATGCTCCCCGACATTCGCACTCCCGGTCTGCTTCGCAGCCCTCCCTGCTCATGCCGGGGCGTGTCTTAAAGTCTCTCCGACTCCGCCGTGCGCCGCTCTACTTTTCCTGATTCCACGCATGCTTTCGCGGCTTCGTCGCTCTCAGCATGCTCCCCGACATTCGCACTCCCGGTCTGCTCCGCATCCCTCCCTGCTCATGCCGGGGCGTGTCTTAAAGTCTCTCCGACTCCGCCGTGCGAGCACGTCGCGTCGGAGAGACTTTAGACACTGGAATCATTATACCATCCCTTGCGAAAATTTCCTGCTTGATTCTGATCGGGTCTTTCGGAGCTTAGTTTTTGGTTTCCTGGATTCCGAGGATTTCCTTTGCGTGTGAGATCTCCTGTTCTGTCGGCGGGTTGACCGTCGGGAGGCGGTAGGGGATCCCCAGCTTTTCGTATTTATAGACCCCCAGCGTATGATAAGGCAGGATCTCGACTTTTTTCACATTATGCAGGCTATCGATAAAGGATTTCAGACTTCGGAGCTCCTCATCCCGGTCTGTGACACCGGGTACAAGCACGTGCCGGATCCAGACGGGAACCCCGGTTTCAGAGAGGTAACGCGCACAGTCCAGGATATTCTCATTGCCCCAGCCCGTGAGCCAGCGATGCTTCCTGCTGTCAATCTCCTTTATGTCCAAAAGCACCGTATCCGTCAGCTTCATAAGTTTCGTAAATTTTCCGAAAAACGGCTTCTTCCTCGTAAAGGGCTGCGCGGAGGTATCGAGACAGGTATTGATCCCCCTCCTCTTCGCCTCTTCAAAAAGCTGCAGCACAAAGTCGATCTGTATCAGAGGATCGCCCCCGCTCACGGTAATGCCGCCATCCTCTCCCCAGTACTCCCGATAGCGCTCCGCCTGGTCCAGGAGAGAGTCCGCGCTTCTCATGTCCTCGGAGTGATAATCCCAGGTATCCGGATTATGGCAGTAGCGGCAGCGCATCGCGCAGCCCTTCAAAAAGATCAAAAAGCGCGTTCCCGGTCCGTCCACAGAGCCAAAGCTCTCCACGGAATGCACCGCCCCAAGAAGCTTCTTTTCACCGGAAGGCGCATCCGCCGCATCCTTTTCCATATTGATAAGCCTCTCCTCCATGCCCTCCATAAAACCTCCTGATCTCCCAAATTCTATCCCCAACCGTTATTTTTTCGATAAGGAACGACAGCCTCCGATCGTTCCAGAAACATGCACGGAAAAGGGCCGTCCAGAACATCCCATGCTCCCGGGCCCTTTGGCACAGTCGCTTCTCTGTCCTGAATGGCCCTCGGCTCATTCCCAGTCTATCTCCATGGAGACACGGATCGATTCCGGTCCCTGTCCCAGAAGTCAGGGCGCTGCGTTTCTCCCGCAGCGTCCCAGCTCCTCTCGCCTCTCAGCTTCCGTCTTTTTAAAGCTTCTTGTGCTCGGTCCTCGCGATCACATCGAGCTGCTGCTCCCTCGTGAGGTCGATGAACTTCACCGCATAGCCGGAAACCCGGATCGTGAAGTTCGCGTACTCCGGCTTCTCCGGGTGCTCCATCGCATCCCTGAGCTTCTCGACGCCGAAGATGTTGACATTCAGATGATGCGCGCCCTTTGCGAAATAACCATCCATGACCCGCACAAGCGTCTTCGTCTCCTCATCCTCCGTATGTCCGAGTGCCGAGGGATTGATGGTCTGCGTGTTCGAGATCCCGTCCAGCGCATACTCATAGGGGAGCTTCGCGACCGAATTCAGAGAAGCCAAAAGCCCGTTCTTCTCCGCCCCATAGCAGGGGTTCGCTCCCGGAGACAGGGGCTCTCCGGCCCTTCTCCCATCCGGCATATTCCCGGTGGCCTTCCCGTAGACCACGTTGGAGGTGATTGTCAGGATCGAGGTCGTGGGCTCCGAATTCCGATAGGTATGATACTTCTTGATCTTCGTGAGGAAGGTATGGAGGAGCTCCACCGCGATATCATCCGCCCGGTCATCGTCATTTCCATAGCGCGGGAAGTCTCCCTCCGTCTCAAAATCCATGACCAGGCCGCTCTCATCCCGGATCGTCCGTACCTTCGCGTACTTGATCGCAGAAAGCGAATCGACCACATGGGAGAAGCCCGCGATGCCGGTCGCGAAGGTCCTTCTGACATCGGTATCAATGAGGGCCATCTCCGCCGCCTCGTAGAAGTACTTATCATGCATGTACTGGATCAGATTCAGGGTGTTGACGTAGAGCCCCGCGAGCCAGTCCATCATCAGATCATACTTCTTCATCACCTCATCGTAGTCCAGGTACTCGGAGCTGATCGGCGCAAAGGGCGGGGATACCTGCTCCTTGGTCTTCATATCTCTCCCGCCGTTGATCGCGTAGAGGAGGCACTTCGCAAGATTCGCTCTCGCCCCGAAGAACTGCATCTCCTTTCCGGTCTGCGTCGCGGAGACACAGCAGCAGATGCTGTAGTCATCCCCCCAGACCGGGCGCATGACATCGTCGTTCTCATACTGCACGGACGAAGTCTTCACAGAAATCCGGGCCGCATACTCCTTAAAGCTCTCCGGCAGGCGCTTCGTATAGAGCACGGTCAGATTCGGCTCCGGCGCAGGGCCCATATTCTCCAGGGTGTGGAGGAAACGGAAATCGTTCTTTGTCACCATGGATCTTCCGTCCTGCCCCATCCCCGCGACTTCCAGCGTCGCCCAGACCGGATCTCCGGAGAAGAGCTGGTTATAGGACGGGATTCTCGCAAACTTCACCATCCGAAGTTTCATCACGAAGTGGTCGATGAGCTCCTGTGCCTCCTTTTCCGTGATGGCACCGTCCTTCAGGTCCCTCTCAATATAGATATCCAGGAAGGTCGAGATACGCCCCACAGACATCGCGGCGCCGTTCTGCGTCCGGATCGCCGCAAGATAGCCGAAATAGAGCCACTGCACCGCCTCCGCCGCATTCTTAGCCGGGACCGAAATGTCATAGCCGTAGGAGGAGGCCATTTCCTTCATCTGCTTCAGCGCGCGGATCTGATCGGAGATCTCCTCCCTCTGCCGCACGACATCATCCGTCATAATGCCGCAGCCGCAGTTCGCGAGATCCTCCTGCTTCTTTTCGATCAGGAAGTCAATGCCGTAGAGCGCTACCCTCCGGTAGTCGCCCACGATCCGTCCCCTTCCATAGGTATCCGGAAGACCCGTCACGATCTTATTGTGCCTCGCCTTGATCATCTCCGGTGTATAGGCATCAAAGACGCCCTGGTTGTGCGTCTTGTGGTACTCCGTGAAGATCTTGTGAAGCTCCGGGTCCGGCGTATAGCCGTAGGTCGTCAGCGCCTGCTCCGCCATCTTGATCCCGCCGTAGGGCATGAAAGCTCTCTTCAGGGGCTTGTCCGTCTGAAGCCCTACGACTTTTTCCTTCTCCTTCGTCCCCTCCGCGATGTAAGCCGGGCCGTAGGCTGTGATCCCGGAGACCCGCTTCGTCTCCATATCCAGGACGCCGCCCTTTGCCCTCTCCTCCTTCTGAAGCTTCTGTACCTCAGCCCAGAGCTCATTCGTCGCCTCTGTGGGGCCCGAAAGGAAGGACGCATCTCCATCGTAGGCCGTGTAGTTCTCCTGAATGAAGTCTCTCACGTTGACATCCCTGAGCCAGTGACCACCCTTAAAGCCTCTCCATTCTTCTCTCATCGCTCGCCTCTCTATTCTCCGGTTCTATGCCGGTCCGATTACCGCCTTCCCGTTTCCGGGAGGGATGAAATAAAAGCTTGAAAAAACTTAACTACCCTCTTTCCGTGCACAGTATACAATATACATTTTTACGGGTCAATCTCCTGATCCCTTGAATTTTCCATGTATCGGAGGAAAACAATAATACTTCTCAGATTTGTTTTTTCCCTGATACATGCTTGAGTAAAGTCTAGTAATATGCTAGGATTAAAAAGATAGACCTGCGTTTTTCGCCGGATGCAGCGGATCCAGTCCGCGCTGCTCCGCTCTCCTCCCCGGCCAAAAGCGCAGCACGGGACAGAGGGAACTTCGTTGCAGATGCAACGCAAAGTAAGTTTTACCTAACTCTATTGAAAAAGTCAAGGACTTTCAGAATCAGCGGGACGGCCGAAAAGGAGGGAGAAGAAAATGATGATTTCCACGAAGGGGCGCTATGCGCTCACCACGCTGATCGATATCGCGGAAAACAGCGACGGACGGACTCCTGTCTCCATCAAAGAGATCTCAGAGCGGCGGGGAATCTCCCTGAAATATCTGGAGCAGATCATCGCCCTTATGGTGAAGGGAGGCTTTCTCAGAAGTGTCCGGGGTGCAAGGGGCGGTTATCTCTTTACCCGCCCCGCCTCGGAGATCGCTGTCGGGGATATCCTGAATGCAGCCGAGGGCACGCTCGCCCCGGTGGAATGCCTGATGGACGGAAAGAGCTGTGAGAAATCCGCGACCTGCCCGACCTTTCCCCTCTACCGGGAGATTGACGAGGCGATCTACAGCGTAGTAAACCGCTACCACCTCTCCGATCTTCTGAAAAAATAATAAAGGAGGCACTGCAAATCCACAGTGTCTCCTTCTTTTCTGCGTGCGACATGATTCGAACACGCGACCTTCTGGTCCGTAGCCAGACGCTCTATCCAGCTGAGCTACGCACGCACAGCTGCCTCTTTCAAGCTGCAGAAGCAATTCTAGCAAGCTTTCTATCCGCTGTCAAGGCTTCCTTCAAAAATAGTCCCGTTCGCGCCGCCTCCTTCTGACCTCTCCCCTTAGATAGTCAAAGGCGGCCTTCTCCCCCTCATCCCGGAGAAGCTTCAATAAAAAGATAAGCTCCTCCCTCGTCTTCTCGTGGAGGAGCGGCGTGTGCTCCATCTTTCGAAAATACTCCCAGGGACAGCTGTCACGGTAATCCTTTCCCCTGTAGACCTTGCAGGCCGCGACCCGATCACAGAACATCTCCGCCACATAGCGGTAGGGCATGCGGCAGCCGATCATACGATTCGGATCCTTGAGATCATAATCCACCCAGTACTCGAAGTGATGCTTGTTCCGCCCCTTGTGATGCAGCCAGGCGGGAGAGACGCCCGTCGCCAGTCTCTCCACCCCGTTCGGGCTCTGGGTTCCCTTGTAGTAGCGGATGCCGGTCCGAAACTCCGTCGGGCTGTACTTTGAAAGATCATGCAAAAGCCCCTGCCGGTAGAGTCCGATCCGGAAGCAGTTCTTCAGGACCTCCCACTTATGGTGGTTGATCGTCCGGAAATGCCCCCATGCATTTCGAAGGAGCGGCATCAGCACAGCTCCTCATAGAAGTCGGAGAGGAGCTTCGCGGAACGGCGGTAGGCGGCGAGCTCCTCCGGATTCAGGTGAATCTCCACGACCTCCTTCGCCCCCTGCCGGTTCAGGATCGTCGGCGCGCTCAGAAACACGTTTTTCAGGCCGTAGGCCCCGTCCAGCATCACAGAGACCGGGTATATCCTGTTTTCATCAAAGAGTATGGACTTGATGATCGCCGTGGTGGAAGCCGCGATGCCGTAGCAGGTATTGCCCTTCCGCTGGAAAATATCCCATCCCGCCTGAACGGTTTCCCTCAGAAGCTCCTCCTTCGTCTTTCCGGCGGTTCGCTCCGCATTGTCCCGCATGACATCCGATATATTCTTCCCCCCGATATTCGCAGAATCCCAGGAGACGAGCTCACTGTCACCGTGCTCCCCTATGACATAGGCCTGCACGCTTTTTGCGTCAAGCTCATAGAGCTTCGAGAGGCTGATGCAAAGGCGCGCCGTGTCCAGCGTGGTACCGCTCCCGATCACCCGCTCCTTTGGAAGGCCGGAGATCTTCCAGCAATAATAAGTCATGATATCGACCGGATTCGACACGACGACGAAGATCCCGGAAAAGCCGCTCTTCATGACCTCCGTGACGATGCTCCTTATGATTCCCATGCTGGGCGCAAGCATCTCCAGGCGGTTGTTCGAGTTCTTCGGCATCGGGGCCGACGCGGTGATCACGACGATATCCGCCTCCCGGCAGTCCTCATATCCCCCCTCCCTCACCTTGATATTCCGGTTCATGAAGTAGGTGGAATGCTCCATATCCATCGCCTCTGCCAGCGCCTTCTCCCGATTCACATCGATCAGCACAATCTCCTCGCAGAGCCCCTGGTTTATGATGCTGTAGGCCGTGGTGGCACCCACATTTCCCACACCGGCGATCACTACCCTGCTCTTTCTCTCCCCCATAATGCAGTCCTTCCTAGCTCTCCCTTCTCTTTGAGATCAGCCGGAGACGGCGCTTGGAAAGCTCCCGCTCCGCTGCGAGCTCCCCATCGGGGACCCCATCCTCTTCAAAGACAGGATAGCCATAGACAAATCCATAGACAATACTCGCGAGAATACAGGATGCGCTCACATCCAAAAGCGAATGCTGCTTTAAAAAGAGCGTCGCGAGACAGATGAGGAGCGCCAGCAGAAAGGAGCCTCTCCGGATCAGCGCTCCATGCTTAAGCCCCGCGATGTCCTTACTCTTCATAATCGCAATATGCATCGCAATGGAATTGTAGACGTGAACGCTCGGAAAAACATTGGTACAGGTATCCGTCCGGTAAAGCCAGGCCACCCAGTCCGTAAAGATATTCTTATGCGGCATAAGCGCCGGGCGGAGATCCGTCCCGTTCGGATAGATGGTGCAGATCACGAGGCTGAGTATCATCCCGCTGTAGAGGAAGGCCGTGACATGATAAAAATCCGAACGATTCACAAAAAGGAAATACAGTACCCCCCCGAAGATATAGATAAACCACAGAAAGTAAGGTACGATGAAATATTCGCAAAAGGGAATCATATCATCAAAGCGAGTATGCATGACATGAAAGCCTGTCGCTTTCGTGACGGATTTCTCCAGGACCCAAAACCAAAGAAGATAGAGGATCCCATAGTACAGCACCCAGGCGCAGCGATATTTTTTGATAAGCTTTCTGATTCTCTCCATCCGGCTCCTTTTCCGAGATATCCTTCTCCTAAATGGCTAAAGTATAGCATCCTTTTTACCTTCTGTGAAGCCGGATGACAGCCTCCCATCCCGCACTCCTCTTGAGCCCGGAGGAGCGCATGTCCCTGCCGCCGGCAAAATCAAGCGAAGAATCCAAGCTTCCCAAGGCTCAGCGGACTCCCCGGAGGTAGTCCTCCAGGAAGCGGAGAGGAAAGGGAGGATTCGCGAGAGCCTTTACGGCAAGCTGCATGAGGGCAAGCGGATTGTCATCCGAGAGGACGCGGTTTGCGCTCAGCTTTCCGCACTTTTTGCAGCGGTGAATGAGGGCCCACTCTCCGTCCTCCTTCACCCAGACAGCGATCGCCTCCATCTCCCCGCGGCAGTCCGACGCGCGGTCCCCCGGCTCCCGATCCACATGGAGACTGTGAAGACAGTGGGGGCAGTGATTCCTGTGCGCAGAGCCTGCCCCTTCGGCCCGGATTTCCCGCCCGCAATGGATGCAGCAAAAGCTCTCCCGGCAGGGCTCAAAGCGATAGTCGGGCTCCCGCCCCCTCTCCCCTCTCCCGCCTTCACCGTCCGATCGATCCTGCCCATGCGCTGACTTGGCGCTCTCCTCGCTCTCCGCTTCCGAGGAGAGACGTTCCCTGAGCTTCCTCTGGTAGGAGGAAAGGAGCTCTCCGCCCTCTGTCTGTATGCGTCCGTCCTTCTTTCTTTTCTTCGGCGGCTTTCTCAAAAAGCGCTCCATCCTCTCCCTCTCTTCCCTGCATCCGGCCGCATGCTGTCCCATCCTTATTTCGCCGCAGCCTCCATACGCCTCATGGATCTCTTCCCTGCGCCCGGCCGCACACTGTCTTTCCCTTCCTCTTTTCCTTCGAGGCTCCGGGCCGCGCCCACTGCATAAGCCGGCCCCCGGCAGCTTTATCAGATCAAAAAGGACCGCACCCGAAAGTCCGAATACGGTCCATACAGTGGAGACGACGAGATTCGAACTCGCGACCTCAGCGTTGCGAACGCTGCGCTCTCCCAGCTGAGCTACACCCCCTAAAAGAATCGCTCTCCCTGCGACCTGTATAGTGTAGCGCAATTTGATCCGGAATGCAAGAGGAGAATCATCCTCTCAGCTCTGACTTTTCCAGAGCACGCGGTAGGACTTCTCCAGGATCTCCGCAATTTGCTCGATCTCCCCGTGCTCGTCCCGGAAATCGGAAAAATCACTCTCCTCCCGCTGAAATTTCACCGCCGTCCCACAGGAGGAGCTCAGGTCCCGGGGGACCGGCATCATCCTCGCGGGAGCTCCCATCTTGCGAAGCTCCCGCTCGAAGCGCACCGCGCCGAAATGATTATAGAAGGTCGCGATATACTCTCTCATAGCTTGCTCAGATTCATGCGGTACTCGCCGTTTTCCTCCCGGAACTCCGCCTTGTAGCCCGCACTCGCGGCAAAACGCTTTACATTCTCCACAGAAACCATGCTGTCCAGCAGCACCTCATAGCTCGCTTCCTTTTTCTCCAGCGCCTTCTTCACCTGGATTACCGGCTGCGGGCAGGACAGCCCTCTCACATCGATCATAGCTTCTCTCCCCTCCTTTCCGAAAGCCCCCGGCTTTCTCCCTTAAGCTTCCTTCTTATTGAAAGTATTGGAAACCGCGATCACCGTCACTACGACAAGTCCCAAAATCACGGCAATCCGGCCGTTCGGTGTCGAGCCCTTCCCGGAAGATGCCAACGCGAAGTTATGCGCGAAGGCCGCACCGACGAAGAGCCCAAGGTAAGTCACCGCAGAATCCGTATTTCCCTCTCCCGCCATGACCATCTGCCGAAGCGGACAGCCGCCCAGGAGACAGCAGCCATAGCCGGCGAGAAGCATGCCGAGGAAATTCCATAGACTTTCCGTATGCGCGACCGGCTGATCGGCAAAGCCAGGGTGAAAATGCCCGCTCATGAGATTGGCGAGAAATGCCGCGACGAAGATCATGCAAAAGCCGATCAGAAGCTTCGGCTCACGGAAGAGGATGAAATCCCGGATCCCGCCGACCATGCACATCCTCGTGTGCTGTGCCAGTGCTCCGACCAAAAGTCCCGCGAGAAGCGAGATCAGAACCGCCGCGTGCTTCGCACCGGGTCCTTCCTTCGTGAAGAAGATAAAGGCCGGGGCCGCAAGTACAAGCGCGAGAAAAACGAGCTGAATCGCCGGAAGGATCAGCCCTTCGGGGCGGGTCTGCTGATAGCTTCTCTTCAGGGAATAGCCTCTGTTCAGGAAATAGATCCCTGCGACAATCCCGCATATAAATCCCAGAAGACCGAAGATCGCGTTGAAATCCCCTCCCGCGAGCCGAAGCACCGTCCGAAAGGGGCAGCCGAGGAACATCAGACAGCCGATCATCACGAAAAATCCCAGAAGAAATCTCGTCATCGGCGCGGAGCCTCCCCGCACGGAAAACTCCCCCCGGAACAAAGAGAGCAGCATCGCCCCCAGAATCAGTCCGATCAGCTCCGGCCGGATGTATTGTACCGCCTCTGCCCTGTGAAGCCCCAGACCTCCCGCCGTGTCCCGGATAAAACAGGCGAGACAAAATCCCATGTTCGCCGGATTCCCCAGGAGAACCAGCGCCACTGAGACAAGACCGATCACGGCGCCTGCGACGGCGATCGTGATCCGTTCCGCTTTCACATTCATATTCCCTCCTTCTTTCCTCTGCCCATCCATCTGGCATAATTTTCACCACCGATTCTAGCATAATTTTAAGAAATATGATATTTTATTATTTAAATCAGAAGGGAAACTTATAGAATTTGCTGATAAATAAGGAGGAAAATAGGAATGACCCCCATCTATCTCGACAATGCCGCGACCTCCTTTCCCAAACCGCCCGAGGTCGCCGAGGCAGTCTATGACTTTATGAAAAATATCGGCACAAATATCAACCGGGGCGGCTACCGGAATGCCTACCGGGCGGAAAATACGGTTTTTGAAACGAGGGAGCGCCTCTGTGCGCTTTTCCGCGGGCCGGATCCCAGAAATCTCATTTTCTCCTCCGGCGTGACCGCCTCCTTAAATCTCGTCCTGAAGGGCTTTCTGAAGGAGGGAGATCATGTTCTCGTCTCCTCCCTGGAGCATAACGCCGTGATGCGCCCTCTCATGCAGCTTCGAAGCCGGGGCATAAGCTTCACAAGGATCCCGACGGATTCCATGGGGCAGATGAAGCTTTCGCTTCTGGAGGGGCTGCTCCGGGACAATACGCGCGCCCTCGTATGCACCCATGCCTCCAATGTGAGCGGCCTCATCCATCCCGCAGCTCTTCTCGGAAATTTCTGCCGCCGCCATAAGCTCCTCTTCGTCCTGGACTGCGCCCAGACGGCGGGCTCGGTACCGATCGATATGGAAAAAATGCAGATCGACGCGCTCTGCTTCACCGGACACAAGAGCCTTCTCGGCCCCCAGGGAATCGGGGGAGTCCTGCTCCGGGACGGTCTCGGCGAA
The DNA here is from genome assembly GCF_000160135.1 of Oribacterium sp. oral taxon 078 str. F0262. GTDB lineage: Bacteria > Bacillota > Clostridia > Lachnospirales > Lachnospiraceae > Oribacterium. The sequence goes on along the minus strand of NZ_GG729933.1, from coordinate 438,123 downwards.
GAGCTTTCTCCCCTGATCTCCGGCGGCACCGGAAGCCGCTCGGACAGCGAGGAGATGCCGGACTTCCTTCCGGACCGTCTGGAGGCAGGCACGATGAATCTCCCCGGAATTTACGGGCTCTCCGCGGCGCTCTCCTTTTTGGAGAGAACCGGCATTGAGAATATTGCGGGGCGGGAGGCCGCCCTCACAGAGCGTCTCCTGAAAAGGCTCCGCGAAATTCCGGCGCTCCGGATCCTCGGCCATCCGGATGCCCCGTCCTCTTCCCCAAAGGGAGAAGACAGCGCCCACGATGCGCTTGAAGCCGCTCCGCAGGCTCCCGCCTACTGCCCTGTCCTCTCTCTTCAGGCCCCCGGGCTTCCGCTCTCGGAGCTCGCATTCCGGCTCGATGAGCGCTTTCACATCTCGAGCAGAGTCGGGCTCCACTGCGCTCCCTCCGCCCACAGGGCATTCGGCAGTTTCCCGGAGGGCAGTCTCCGCCTCTCCATCGGATACTTCAATACGGAGGAGGAGATCGACCGTACGGCGGATGCACTCCAAGAGCTCATACTTGAGCTCTCCCGGAATTCCTCTGTCTGATGCCGTCCCGTCTCCTTAGGTACAAATCAAGTCCTGCACATAATGAAAAGCAGTATGCTCAGGATAACCACAATTATCTCCACTGCCATCTTTTACCACTTTTTTGCGGCTCGCTGTCGGGATCTTCATCAATAAGATCAGGTAAAACCGCGCAGGGATCATGCGCAGCTGCTTCCCATGAGATTATCGGCGCATCGGCATCAAGAAATGAAGGTCCAAAATGCTCACTTCCTTTCCGGAGTACTTCATTATGCGAAAGCACAGTCTGAAAGAACGCACCCAGATTATGTGAAAGCACAGCCCAAAAGAGTGCATCCAGGTGACATGTCAAACGGAAAGCAATGCGCTGATCCGCGCGAGCGCACTCCTCGGCGCGATTTCGTTTGACATGCTCCGGGTCTTTGTTCCTGAGCCGGCCCTTATCCGGGTGCTCCGCTATGATTTTCCTTGTGACGCAGCGCTGCAGACGAAGTCAGCTAATAATGCATCTCGAGAGACAGCGCGCCACTAGATCCTGTTTTTATCCCCCCACTCACACATCCCATCCAGAATGGGAATAAGGGATTTCCCTCTGTCTGTCAGACTGTATTCTACCTTAGGCGGGATCTGCGGATACTCCTCTCTGTGTACAAGCCGATCGGCCTCCAGTTCCTTCAGGGCAGAGCTTAAGGTCTTATAAGAAATCCCTCCGATATATTTTTTCATCTCATTAAAGCGAACCACGCCAAACGACATTAAGGTATAGAGGATCGTCATTTTATATTTCCCGTTGATTAACGACAGGGTATAACCGAACCCCGTGGAACTCAGACATTCCTTATCGATACATTTTCCATGCATTTTACACTCTCCGAAAAGTAAGTATCTGACTCCCCTGTAAGTATCGCACCTCAATGTGCGTACTTGCCGAAAATCTCATTCTGAATAAAATTATAATGCAGGCCTCGGAGAAAGTAAACGTGCTCTGCCAGCCGACAAGGAGCAAAAAGAGCAGGAGAAGAGCAGGAGGGATTTTCATGGGAAAGAAAATCGCAGTCATCACCGGCAGCCCCCGAAAAAACGGGAACAGCTTCGCCATGACAGACGCCTTCATCAAGGAAGCAGAAGCAAGGGGTCACAGTGTCATCCGCTTTGACGCGAACTCCTTAAATGTGGGCGGATGCCGTGCCTGCGAAAACTGCTTTAAAAGCGGGAAAGCCTGTGCCTTTGACGATGATTTTAATTCTATTGCCCCTATTGTTTTAGAGGCGGATACCGTCGTCTATACTATGCCGGTGTACTGGTACTCTATCCCGGCAAAAATCAAAGCAGTGATCGACAAGATGTTCCCCTTCGGTATGGAGCATGAAAATATCGCCGGGAAAGGCTGTGCCCTGATCTGCTGCTGCGCAGAACATGATATCTCTGTAATGGATGGCGTGCGCTTTTCCATCGAACGCACTGCTACCCTGCTGCAGTGGCATATGGTGGGCGAGGTATTGATCCCCGGTGTGCAAAACCCGGGGGACATTGAGAAAACAGACGGCTGTAAACAGGCCGCCTCTCTTGCGGAAAGGATCTAAACGATAATGCCTTTTTGTCCAAGCGCCCATTGCATTAAATCAAGATTTCTCTAAAAAGGCTATGTGCAGCAAGGTTTTTCAAAATTGCCGAGTATATTGCTGGAAACAGCGGTGAGCCTTATAATCCATCATCAGCACTTGCTTTTTTGAAATCATATGGTATGATTAGTTATACAAATCATACCATATCACATTATTACAGGGGATCAATCATCATGAAGGCACCAAAGGGGAAATATGCCTGGACAGCCACAGTTGGGGAAAAAGGGCAGATAGTAATACCAAAACAGGCACGGGAAATCTTTAATATCAAACCCGGTGATACCATTCTGCTTCTCGGCGATGAAAAACGAGGCATTGCCATACCGCCAAAGGGAGCATTCGCACACTTGATGGAAGCAGCTTTTCAAGAGACAGAGGATGAATGATATGGGATACCTTCTGGAAGTAAATGGCCTTTCGAAAATTTATCCGACTTTTGAATTAAAGCCAATCAGCTTTCGTATTAAGGCCGGTGAAGTTATGGGCTTTATAGGCAGAAATGGCGCAGGTAAGACGACAACGCTCAAATCCATTCTGAATCTTGTACATCCCGACGCAGGCAGCGTTCATATTCTCGGAATGAATTATCTCGATAATGAGGCCAAAATCAAACAGCAGATTGGTTATGCGGTGGGCGGAATCGACTATTACAAAAGAGAAAAGCTAAAGGATATTGTCGCCATTACCCGTATCTTCTATGAGAATTGGGATGATGAGGCATATCGTCATTACCTTGACGCCTTTAAGCTTGACAAAAATAAAAAGATTATGGAGCTTTCCGAGGGCATGAAGGTGAAATTCTACCTTAGCCTGGCTCTTTCCCATCATGCGAAGCTCTTGATTTTGGATGAGCCGACAAGCGGGCTGGACCCGGTGTCCAGAGATGAAATGAATGAAATTTTCCGGAAGCTTGCCGAAAAGGATGTCGCAATTTTATTTTCCACCCATATCACCAGTGATTTGGAGAAATGTGCGGATACTATCAGCTATATCAAAAATGGAGCATTGCTTTTATCCGCAGAAAAAGAAGATTTTATCCGTTATTATGCAAGAGAAATCGGCGGTGCGCCGACGCTGGAAGATATCATGGTACACATCGAAAGAGAAGAGGTGAATCTGTGATGAAAAAACTTCTTTATAAGGAAATGAAGCTGTCGGCAAACCCTTTGAGCTATTGCTTTATCGCCTTTTCGGCTATGACAATGATTCCAAGATATCCCATTCTTGTCTCTTCCTTTTTTATCTGCCTTGGCATTTTCCATACCTACCAGCAGATCCGGGAATACGACGATATTACATACACGGTTATGCTGCCGGTCAAAAAACAAGACGTGGTCACAGCTAAATATTTATTCGTTTTGTTCATCGAATCCATGGCTTTTATTTTATATACATCGCTGACGATTATCAGAATGAAAGCTTTAGGAGCTGCCGCTCCTTATGCTGCAAATCCATTGATGAATGCAAACGCGGCTTATCTTGGATATGCACTAATTGTATTTGCAGCATTTAACAGTATTTTTCTCGCGGGCTTTTTTAAGACAGCATACAAGATCGGAAAACCCTTTTTAATATTCTGCATTGTCAATTTCATCATAATAAGCGTGGGGGAGATCCTGCATCATCTTCCCGGTCTGGGAAGCTTGAATGACCCTTCCAATTTGAGCATAGCGCAGCTTGTCCTATTTGCAATTGGCGTCACCGTATTTCTCTTATGTACATGCCTATCCTATCAAACATCCATAAAGGACTTTGAGGTAATTGATTTGTGAGCGAAAATCCCGCTTCAGAAAATCTTCCGGCTTCCGGCATTTTTATCCTCCTTTCGTAATGCCGTTCTGCTTTCGTTTGCGCTTGTACCTCAGCCTGATTTGTCACCACAATCCTGCACCGCACCGGCCAGAGATCACAGCGTTTCAAAAACAGCTTCCGTCAAGGATGACATCACGCAAAACAAGCGATAATTTATCAGCCATAAGTGCTGCAAAAAAGCTTGACCAGAACCGGATTTTCAGTTTTAGCCCGACCTTAATCTAAGTCTCTTTCAGAGGTATCGAACTGCATTGTCTTAATCATATGATGAAATTCGCAAATGGCTCTTTCCCTTTGTTCCTCAGTCATTTCTTCTTTGGAGACAGTGAGCAAAACGGAGTAGTCCAAATCCATAGCATAGACAAACTCATAGTAATAATCTTTACTCTCTCCAAAAACAAGATAATCAAATCCATTGCTATTGATCGTCCGGAGCTGGAATTTCTCAATACTTGGATATGCTTTTTTACACCTTTCCGTAAACGCCTCCCAGTCCTCCGGATTCTCCGTGATTTGCTGAAAAGAGATATAAGTCTTGCTGTCTAAATTTACCTGACTCCCGTCGGGAGAATAGGTATAGATGGTGTCAATTTCCATCGTATCAGCATCATAATCTGCATTCAAAAAAGAACTGGGGGACAGCTTATGAAAGCTAATCTTCATTTCATCTTTTGTTGTAAAGCTTTCCAAGTCGGGGTCTTCCTTCAGACCAAGCTCCCCGGCTTTTTTCGTATCCAAGTAATCCGTCTGTATCTTCGTCTCATCATAGCGGAATAAGCTGCCGGAAGAAGATCCCATTTTATCCTTCACCTCTTTCGCGACGATACCATTTAACAAAACCCCGGCTCTTCCGTCATTTTCACCGACGGAAGAAATTAAATTTCTTCCCTGTTCAATTGCTGTTACCTTCGCCGGACATAGACCATCCTCTGTTTCCAGCAAGACAAAGTCTCCCGTCCTGAGAGTGTCTTTTGCATTGCCTACTACTACCAAGCCTCTGTTTTTCATCAAAAGACAGTCATCAAAACGGAAAATGGCAGACTCCTCTTCGGAATCTGTCTTGCCGGATGCTTTCGAGGAAAGCTCTTCTTTATCTGCTGATTGACCATGACTGCTGTTCCCGGTCTCGCTGATTCCCTTTTCAAGATCAGACGCCCCTTTATTCTGCGCCTCGTTTTTGCCGCAGCCGCTCAGCATTACCATCAAGATCAAACTAAAACAAAGACAAAATTTCCTTATCATCTCTCGATTCCCCCTCTTCCGCGATATCTCGTCCATCTTGTACCGGCTTATTGTCTTATCCGCTTTATCGTTACTATATCATTCACTGAAATATTTTTCCATTAAGTTAAGCCATTCTTCTTGTCCGGGACTGTAGCAAACAGAGTTCCCCAAAATAAATCCTTCACCGGTCATTAAACCGGAGTAATACGGTGAAATCTGCAATTCTATCTCACTTCCATCCTCTTTTGTAAGAATCAATAAATCTTCATAAGATGACCTCCCCATATAAGATACATCAGAGCTTTTTAAAATCTTTATTATTTTATCAACGGTATCCGCATCTTCTATGTTTACAATCTTGCTCTGCCGTCCTCGGGTTTTTCGAATCAGTTTTATGGAAGAAATATCTGTAATCTCATCTAAAGAACGGACTTCATAAAAATCTTCAATTTTTTCATAAAGGGATCGATTAACAGAATCCATAAAAGGCATAGGATCCCCATTATAATCATATAAATGCACACATTCACGATTTATTTTTGACGGATCAACCTTGCTCTTGTCCTCTGTAATTGCAGTCAGTTCATCGTATGAGATCGGTTTGTATGCATAAAAATCTTCTCCGTGTTCCCACTTATACATCGATATATATGGCGTCTTAAACGGCTTAAGGGCTCTTAATTGCTTTTCGTGCAATTGACTAATATATTCCGACCTATTTTTATTTACTATCTCATCAAACACCTTGCCCAAATTCATATCTGAATATTTTATATCACCCAAATCCGAATATTGTCTAATACCCAAGTACAAAAGCCTCCCGTCTCTACCTTGATAAAAAGACAGAATCCCCGGAAAATCATATATTTCCTCAAAGCTCTCCTCGTTACCCATCTGGCTATCCATCCATTTTCCTAACTGAACATATCCGATTTCCTCAATCCTGCAATCTAACTCTCTCAAAACAGCAGTTTCGGTCTTAGATATTCCGAGAATGTAGGCGTATCCGTTACCAGAAAACCGTCCTAAAAACTTATAGTCATTTTTTATAGGCCTTGTATAGAACCCCAAAAGAGATTGATCCATATCCGCATATTTGATTTCAGGAGTTTCCGCCTCCATCGAAGTTATTAAATCCCTTATTTCACCCATTTCCGTATCAGTAAACCGATTTTCTGTAATACCGTCAGAAACAGCATTTGTTTGTTTATCGGTATCTGTATGTTCAAAGGTTTCCACGGAATTTAATCCCTGCCGCCCGGTACAGGCAATCAACAAAGCCATTGGTATAAAAATATAAAGCCAAAGTTTTTTCATAGTTATACTCTTCCATAAGAATCTCTGAGGAAAATATTCAAGCTTGAATTATTAGTTTTCGTATTGACTCCCCCCATCAATGATAATGATCCAAGTCTTTGCCTTTGCCTCATACTATTACTCGATAATTTCTGATTTGAGACGCACTGCAGATTATCCTCATTTTACATACTACATCTGAAATGCCGTTATCCAAAAACATATTCCGGCTATCAGTGAAAGCGGAGTCATAACATATTTTTCTTTCCTGCTCTTTGAAAGCATGTTCATAATAGTATTCAAAGACAGGTAAGCGGCAAAGAAGAAACAAATATATTTAGTAGCCTTAAAAGGCAGCCACAAGGGCATAAAACCTCCGGCTTGCAGAATAATTATCATTGCAAAAATTTGGATAGCCACCGAAATGACTGCCGCAACTCTAAATTTCTCAGGTAAGATTTTATATTGTCCGCCCATTGTAAATTCGCCCAAAGGCAAACCACAGGCAACAAGAACTGTCATAGCCGCTATAACTCCAAATATTACTGCACCTAATATTGAAAGCATAAATCAATATTCTCCCTTCGCAAAATACAAAAAAATTTCAGTTGCAAGCTGGAATTTATCGCTTATCGATCTCCCTCGCTATTCTGCTTTTTTTCAGCGTTTTATTTTTCAAACGCTGAATAAAAACGGTTGGATTATAATTGTAAGACAGCCTCACGATATAGTAATTTATCCACTCAATAACAGAGAACAACAAGAGAAAGACGGACACTGCTGTTACAATGAGATTGCTGCCATTCAGCAGGAGGATTGGGACTCCTATACACAACAGAACTGCATCTATTACTTTGAGTATTTTATATGTATTTCCAGTATATTTTATAAGAAACAGAGGGTCAGACATTCTCTTTAATAAAATGAACCAGTAAATAGAACCCTGCATTAAAATAAAGCTCAAAACGGACAGCGGATACAGGATAAGAATTATCATTTTAGAATCTACAAGCCACGCTTTCATAGCAAAAAAACATAACCAGAACGATACAAGCGCAGCAAGCTCCCCAGTCCCTAATTTTATCAGCTCCTTCTTTATCGCAATCGCATTCATTAGTCTCCCCCCGGAAAAAATCAGTTTATCTCATACATCCAATCAAAGACGGAAATGCCTGTCCTTAGCGCAGTAAGATGAAAGTACCTTCCATCAGGAGCTTTATAAAATTTAATCCATAAGTGTCACAAAAGCACTTCTTCCTTGTACTCACCTCTAGTTTTGAGGGTCTTGCATTTCATATTATCATAGTTAATTTCAAGGCGGCGTTTTGCGATATCTTGCCGGTCTCCTTTGCCGTTTTTTCTCCAGCGTATATAGCCCCCTTAAGAAGCTCATAATTGGATTTCAGGCATAATATTATCCTCCAAAAGGGTTTACTCTTCGATATTAGATGAGAGATTCGCATTTGTCAATTTAAAAGTTCTCCTTCAAATCAGAGGGTAGTCCAAGAGACCCTTTTCTTCCGGCTTTCGTATAAGGGTATAACGCACGGAAGCTGACTTCATCAGGTCCAGACAGCTGCTCTAAGATAAAATCAAACTGCTCTTTCGTTGATGCCATACCCCATCCTCCTCTTTTTCCCTGCTATCCTCAATGCAGGCAGAAAGCAGATCCGCGGAGTACCCCGTGTCCTTTGAAAGACCCACAGTCACAGATCAAATATGCTCATCTGCAGATACCGCTCAGGAAATTCCTGCAGAAACCGAAAGCAATCATCCGGTGTCGACAGGATTCCATTATCCCTACAGATATTTCGGAATATTCCCGACAATTCTTTCGCATTCGGACTCGGCAGCTCATATGCATTCCCATACCGTCTGATATACCGCTCTTTCATTCCCGGGAAATGCTTATCAAGTGCTGCATAATAGTATTCCCGATCGCCTTCCCGAAGTGTAAGTCCCATACCGAAATCAATAATACCCTTTACGCCGACTCTGACGCACTCATTCAAAATTGCCGTGATATTCTCCTCTGCATCATTGATAAACGGTAGAATCGGTGTAAGCCAGACAATCGTTGGAATGCCTCTGCTCTGCATTTCTGCCAGCACCTCGATCCGGCGCTTTGTATTGCAGACATTCGGCTCTAAAATCCGGCACAGCTCATCGTCGTAAGTTGTGAGAGTTATCTCTACGACACACTTTGCAGACCGGTTAATCTCTGACAGCAGGTCGATATCCCGAAGGATGAGATCCGATTTTGTCTGAACCGCAGCCCCAAAACCATTTTCCAGAATGATCTCCAGGCATCGTCTTGTCAGCCGCAGCTCTTCCTCGCAGTGCATATATGGATCCGACATCGCTCCTGTTCCGATCATGCACCTTTTTCTTTTCGACTTCAGTGCCCTTTCCAGAAGCTCCGGCGCATTCTTCTTCACCTCGATATCTTCAAAAGGATGCGCGAACTGATAGCAGCTGCTCCTGCTGTCACAGTATATACAGCCATGGCTGCATCCCCGGTATATGTTCATTCCGAAGTATCCGCCGCTGCCATTCAGAATTCCTCTCGCTTTTGCAAAATGCATTTTCAGCTCCCCTTTATCTTAATCGGATGCCTTATCACGGTCTTTCGCTTCTCCGGGGCGACCTTTCTGGCATCACTGAGATAAATCTCATGATGCAGCCGTTTATCCGTAAGATCCAGCTCATAACCCTGCTGTTCCATGAACTCATGCATCCTCTTAACTGTAGCAGGCTCATCATCATAAGAACCGATATGCATGCATTGGACGCATAGGCCTTCTTCGACTGTCAAAAGCTCCGCCCTGGAAAAATCCAGCTTTTTCTTTTTCGTCGCCTCATTCACAGCCCAGCTGAAATCATCCTCTGTCACGAAATCCGGAAGGCGCATCACGGAAATCCAATGGAAGTTTTCCTTATGCGCATAGTCAATTCCAGCCACGCTTTCCCGCCGGCCGGATCGGTCGCTTCGCAGCATGGCATCCGCTGCCTTCCGCTCAGACTGCCACCAGAATCCTTCCAGCGGCGGCACAACATAATCGAAGTATCCCTCTATCCGATGCTCTCCCTTCCTGCTCATCTTGATCGTAAAGGAAATTCCATACAGCAATCCGATAGACTGCCTGTACTCTCCATCCTCCTGATTCGGATCTCCCGATCCGCGCGCAGCGACATAATGCATGCTCGGCACTGTCACGATACCAGGCTTATCCTTTGGCATGTAAAGTTCTTTATATTCCTTCTTAAAATCAAATGCCACAGTATTCTACCTCCTTGCATCCTTCTATTCAAAACGCCTATTCCATGAAGCAATCTCGATCAGTCTGTCTATCTTCATTCTGCTCGCGCTCCGCAGGTATCATATCAATCCGAACACGACAACAGTATGTCGTGTTTATTATACCACTTTCAAATCGCCGCACAAAAAACAGCTGACAGAAACGGGAGCTTCCATCCGCTGCATGCATAACAAATGACTGTTCATGTCTGCACTTTATTCTATCCTCTGAAAATATCTCATTGCATTTTCGTCGTCGCAGCTTGCTTTACTTTCCGCCGCTGTCAGATCCAGCTTATCTATTTCGGCCTTCACACCGATGTAAGACTTGGCTTCGGAAAGTTTGGGAAAAAGGCAGCTCATCTTCACATGGCCTAGCTCATCTTCACATGGCCTAAGATAGTACTTTGAATGCCAACGCTAAGAGGAAAATACCCCATAACTTCAGAAGTATGCGGAAAAATCCCCATAAGATATCATTCTTGATTCAATATCCAGCCTATACTCCGTCATACTCTTCCCTGTCCAGATTATGAATGCCCGGAGGAAAGAGTTCAGCTCTGCATATCCCAGTAAAAAAGGGGGGTGCGAACGTTTTCTTGGACTGTCTGAGCGGCAATCCCGTCCGATATGGCCCATTTTACTGCTTTTCCGAGAGCTTCCTCCTTCAAATCATTTTCGGTCAGCAGGCTGCGCAATTCCTTCTGCTGAAAATATGGATTATACTCGACCTGATTGGCGCTCGATACGGAATCAAATTGCGGGATCCAATGATTCCAAATCTTTGGTGTCACATTGACGTACTCTCCGTAGGGCTGGTGGATCAGGTACAGATCCATATAATCCGTTCCCGGCTTTTTCAGATTATAATTGGGTTTTTTCGAGTAAGGTCAGCCCCTCCGCGCTCATCCTGTAAACTTTGTCGCAGACCTCGGAGATGTATTTTCGGTCGTGGGAAACGCTGATGATGGCCCCCGGGAACTGTTTCAGGATCTTGCGTACTTCCGGACCCGAGAGCGGCGAAAAGTTTCTGGTCGGTTCATCCAGAATCAGGACATTAGCCTCTGTCAGACTGATCTTCAGGAGAAAGAGTTTTGCTTTCTGACCGCCTGAAAGCTCCCTGATCGGATGGAACATCTCATCCGACGTATATTTCATGGATCCGAGATATGTCCGTACCATCGTCACATCTTCTTTTCTTCCTGAAGGCGCCAGATATTCCACCGGCGTCAGGTCGAACGGAAGTCTTTCCTCATAATTCTGAGGCATATAACAGGCTGTCAGATCCTGCCTCAAAAGAAGTTCTTCTGCAAGCTTCCGGATCAGCGTTGTCTTTCCCACGCCGTTATCCCCGATGATACAAACTTTCTCAGGCCCTCTCACCTCCAGCACAATGTTTTCTGCAAGAGTCCTTCCCTCCGGCGACTTCAGTTCAGTCAATCGAAATTCTATCACTGTTTTTCCGGCCGGCATGGCCTTCTGCCGCTCAAATCGTATCGTAATAGGGGCCTCTGTTTCCGGGACTTCGGTCATCTCTCCATGTTCCCTTTCGTAGCGCTTCTCCAGGGATTTCACAGCCTTCATTTTTTTCTTCAGCCGCCGTCCGCCGCTCGGATCCCGCCTTGATATATTCCGAAGATCCGATTCCACCGTTTGTTCAATGCGGCGAAACCGTTCCATGGCCTTTTTCTCATCTCTGCGCTCGTTATAAGCCTCCTGCGCCTGTTTATCGAACGCCCTCCGCCGTTCCTCCATAAAGGTCCGAAACGGCACGTTGGCCACAGTCAATCTGGAAGCTGTTTTTCGCCGCAGCTGTTCGATCAGGATCACACGGTTTGCCGTCCGCTCTATCAATGTCTCGTCATGGGAAATGAAAAGGATCCCGCCTGGAAACCGGTTGATCATTTTCTCCAGCCACTGAAGCGTCTCCAGATCAATATCGTTTGACGGCTCATCCAGAAGAAGGAGATCCGGATGTGCAAGAAGTAAACCCGCCATCTGAACCTTGACCCTTTCTCCTCCCGAAAGCGTCTGCATTTCCTGATCGGAATAAAACAGGGAATCCATAAATCCCATTTCCGCTGCTGTTTTCTTCAGCTCAGAAGGATTTGCATCCCAGAAGGCCGGAAGGCCCGAAAAATACTCATAAACAGTTTTTCTTTTATCTTCATCCCGAAGCTCCTGCGAAAGATATCCCAAAAGCTCTCCCTGTATGGTTCGCACTCCATTCGCTTCAACATAGCCTTCTACCAGTGAAGGATCATAGATCCACTTCAGCAAAGTAGACTTTCCATTCCCTTCTTCACCGACCAGGACGGCCTTGTCACCGGCGTTCAGCACAAGGTCAAAGTCCTGAAGGATCGTTCTAAAATCTTTGGTATGTATTATAGTAAGCGATTTGACCTGTAACAAAAAAACACCCCTCTCTGACACGCATAGACTGATTGATAGTCTGTCAGAGCGGGACGGTTTCTAAGTTTACGTAGAATGCTGCAAGAAAGGGCACAGAAGATATGCAGCCGGAATGCTCACTGCGATCAAAAAACCTTTCTCCAGATCCGCTCAAAAAAACAGACAATCTTCATTCAGTCTACGCAAACCAATTATGAGTATGGCACGCCCATAGGACATCCACAGTTTACATATCCCGAAATCGATTATCTGTCAATCATTGCTTCACCATCACATGAAGGTCATGTGCCTTTCAAAAAGAATCAAGAAATATATACCATATAAATGTCTATTTTTCAATACTTATTTCGGAGTTTATAGATATCCATTCTGTGCAGCAGCCAGCGGATGCCGAAAAGATCTTTATCATCGTCGATGAAGCGGTAACCTGGATTCCCGCAGCACATAACTATGTAGATTGAGAGTTACTTCATCTCCTGTGCTGCCAGCGGCGGCTCCACGCCGAGATCGCGATATATTTGTTCCTGCTTCTTTAGGACTTCGCCCTGAATTGCTGCCTTTCCGGGTTCCCGGAAGCATTCGATGACATCGAGCTCATCAAGAAGTTCCTGCATCGTATACCTTGAAAATAATCCTGCTTCCTCCATCTTTTTCTTGATGTAGGAAAGGTAAATCAGTGCCACAAATTCAACAAAAAGCTTGCCTTCCAGTGAACTTTCGGAAGAAGTTAATGTTCTGCGCAGGTTTAGACGCTCCTTGATGTTCCGGAAAGCTTTTTCGATGACATCGCGCATCCTGTATAGGCGGAGTGCCGTGACCGGATCTTTCACTTCGTTACTGATCAGGACAAAGAATCCATATCTCTCTCGGACGGAATCCATGGCTTCCTGCTTGTAGGAAAGAGAGATTCCTCTAGAACGGCAGGCCGGAGTTTTCTCCGAAGATCAGGGCCAGATTGATCTGCAAAAGCTTTTCCCCATCCTTATTCTTGCCGTACTTGACCTGCCTTAGGCTCTCGGAATAACTGGATACAGAAGTGCTGTCATAAGCCCAGTATTCCTCATCGGTCAACTTTTCCAACGCCCGGTGCAGCTCATCTTCAGCCAGCTTGCGAAGTACGGCATCCTCCACACTTTCACCGGCATCCGAAAATTGCCCGGCATTGTCATCTATCAACCGATCCAGAGAATCCTCCCGGCCGGGAATGATCCGCTGCACAGTACCGTCCTCGGCCAGTATGGTCCGCTCCGTCTTCAAATCCGTCTCAAAGTAGCGCATCTTGCGATCACCCTGCATATAGACCTGATAGACCTCCTCGGAAACCTCAATGAACTGACCGTTGACCCATAGTTTCCTTTTGTTATCATCCATTTAGCACCTCCAAATCGCGTGAAAACCTTTGGGCTTCGCACGATTCGGAGGGCTGCGGCGGTGGAAATGATGCTGCCTCCTGTATATGAAAAAACACCCGCACCACAACCTGAAAAGGCGTGATACAGGTGCATAGAAGCCATTTAATTCATGTTTATACTGAACTAACAGTTCAGCTTGTGACGCATAGGAGTACCGGGCGGCGCAAGCGCTTTTTTTAACTGAGCCGCCCTGTTAGTCAGCCGATGGAAAAACAGCTGCTTTTAATGAGCTGAGTATGGTCAAAATGAGACCAACGTATAACAAGACCCTCCTATCGAAGTTTTGACAGGGCGGTCTTGCTTTTATCTCTCAAGATTTGAACTGTTATACCATCTATAATTGAATTCTCATGCCATTATCAACTGGGCAGAAAAGGATAAAATTATAGATGGAGGTGAACTGAGAGTGCATATTAATCCTGAATCGCCGGGCCATATCGTCAAATCAGCACGAGAAAGAGCCGGAATAAGCATTGAAGAACCGGCGGAAAAGCGGGTATCTCCGAACGCTATCTGTACCGGATCGAGAACGAAGGGAAAAGGCCAAGTTATAATGTTCTCTATCGGATGATCCGGACATTGAATGTTTCTGCCGATATTTTCTTCTACCCGGAGAAGCGGACTGACGATACCGAGGTCGATCACCTTCTCCGTATGCTCTGCAATGCAGATGAGAGGGCCTTGGAAGTTATCAAGGCCACTGCAACGGCCCTTATCAATACCGCCCCTGAAAAGCAGCTGTGAGGCTGCTTTTTTGTTTCTGGCTCTCCATAGCCTTTTTCATAAGCAAACCGTCTCCGTATAAATGAAATGAGCCGACGATCACAGTCATAGACTGTTGATCATCGGCTCTGCGTCTTAGCGTCTGGCTCTTTGATGATAGTAATATTACCCTGTATTAGATTGATAAGTGTTTCCTTGCGGCACTTGGGGCAAAACAACGGAAAGTTCTTTAACTCTGTATCCTTGCGGATTTTTGTCCTGGTCTTTCCGCCGCAGATGGGGCAAAGAATCCACTTTGACCCCTTCATGAAAAACGCTGTTCGTTCCCACTCAAAAGATTTTCTGACTGAATTGTACGCATGCTCCACCATCCTTTCTGTTTGAAAGCTCGACTCTGCCGCCAAGCTGGTGTACCAACTGTTTTAACGTATACAGCCCCAGGCCGGAGTGGCCTTCGCCGCTTTGCCGGGCTTCGTCACCCCGGTAAAATCGTTCCGTTGCGCGCTCTAAATCCCTTTTGCTGAATCCGCACCCCGTATCACACACCCGATATGTGATGGCTTTTTGATCCGCGGAAGCGGAGATCAGGATTTTCCCATTTGCAGGCGTGTAGCGCAGACTGTTGGATACGAGATTATCAAAGATGCGATCCAGCTTGTCCGTATCAAGGGAATATGCACCATATATGCTGGCATCATCACACAACTCAATTGACACGGCTTTTTCCTTCGCCTGTAATTCGTAATGCTTTACTTTCCGGGAGAGGAATTCATATAAATCCACCTCTGTGAGTTCTAGTTTTTTTCCGGCCTGCTCGGACTCGGAAGCGGCCTGCATTTGCCGGACGAGGTTGCTGCATTTTTGGGCGTTTTCCTCAATGACAGACAAATACCGCTGTGATCTTTCCGGATTCATGTTTTTACTGTCCAGCAGGGATTCTGTGTAAGCCAGAACAATGGAAATCGGGGTCTTTAAGTCATGCGCCAATGCCTCAACCATCTCCACACGCTCCCGTTCCATTTCCCACTGAGTGGAAAGGGAAGTTTTTAATTCCTCCTGCATCTCGGAAAAAGCAGTACAGAGTTTCCCCAATTCGTTTTCTGAATAATAGTGGATCTCGAAATCCAGATCCTTGTCCTTTATCTTTCCTGCCGCCTCCATTAAAAGCTGCAAAGGCCGATTGATCCGCTTAATGAACTGCTTGGAAAACAACATTGTAAACAGGATGATATATAATACAGGTGAAAACAGGGCGACGGCAATCACGCCCAATACCCATCGGCCGCCGCTGCCTGAAGCGGATATTTTCACCTCATAAACGAGGGCAACGGCACCCTCCATTTTCCCGTCCTCGCCCGTAAGCGGGATCACATGCAGGTATGTATTCTTATCCGAATAGACCTCTGTGGTGTTCAGATGGTTAATCAGGTCTGCTTCCGAGGAGAAGATCGGGTCGGTATTTGTCCCATAGAGGACGGCTGCGCTGCTGTCAACGACCTGATAGGAAATGCCGTCACCTTCGATGGAATTCTTCAGCCCCATCTCATTTTCCTGGGACAGTAATCTTGTGTTTTCACCGCGCACATACTGATCGATGGACGGAATCTGCAGTTCATAATAGTTTGCCGGGTAAATGCCCCTGTTCTGTTCCATCAGATACAGGGCGGCGGCAAGGGACCATGTGATCAGCGTGGCCACGATGGATGCGGCGGCGATCCATGTAACCGTCATACGGAAGCCGCCGACAAGAGATTGTTTTTTCATGCGCTCACCACCTCCTATATGCGGTTCCATTTGTAGCCGATGCCCCATACCGTGGAAATATACTCCGTATCAGGGGATACCTCGGAAAACTTCTTCCGTATTTTTCGGATATGCTCCACAACGGTATAGGAGTCTCCTTCTAAGTCGTATCCCCATACTCTTTCGTAGATATGTTCCCTGGAAAAGACCTGACCGGCATGGAGCGCCAGAAGCTCAACGATGTCATACTCCCGTTTGGACAGGGGGATCGCTTCCCCACTGATTTTTACGCTATGCTCCAGCAGGTCAATGCCGAGTTCATTGAAGTACAGCTTTGTGCGCTTCTTTTCAGCGTTGATGTATTGCGACCGCTGTTCCCTTCGGAGGTTCGCGTCGATCCTTGCCAGAAGCTCCCTGAGCCCGAACGGTTTGGAGATATAATCGTCCCCGCCGAGTGTCAAAGCGCGGATTTTATCACTCTCCGCCTGCTTTGCACTCAGGAACAGGATGGGGCATAACAGCTCGTCACGGATTTTCCGGCAGACCTCAAATCCGTCCATCTCCGGCATCATAATATCAAGGACAATGAGCTCCGGCTGCTTTTTCGCAAGGGACACGCCGTCTGCTCCGTTATAGGCTGCCAAAACCTGATGACCCCGCGCCTCAAGCTCGTCCTGCAGGAGCGTAACCAGCTCTTTTTCATCGTCAATAATCAGTATCTTACTCATTTACTATCAGCTCCTTTTTACTGCTGCTGACATACAGGTTACGCCGGATCATCTGCACAAGTCAAGTCTGCGGCCGTCAGCCGGCCGTATATTCGGCCAGTTTGAACACGATCCCGCCTGATCCGCCATCCTGGTATTGATACAGGATACGGGTTTCTGTAGAGAACCAGAGCGTTGTTTCTCCAAAGGATACCTTAAAGCATTCTGCCTCGCCATAGGGAACCGAGATAGTTTCCGTTCCCTCGTATTTGATCTTCAGCATGGAGATGCTGGCAGTCAGGGGAATGGTGTCGTTCAGCTTGTAGGTTTTCCCGTTCTCATAGAAGACGGCACCTAAAATGACCATGAGAGATTCGTTATCGTAATAGGCGGCTGGCAGGGAAACCGTTTGATTCGAAGATTTCGCCCCGTTTGTTTCCACCTCCCAGCGGTCTGAATATTTCGTACTCACCTCAAATTTTTCATAAGGGGCCGCTTTGTTGTAATAGGAGGAAAGGGGCATGAGCGTGTCCATCGCTATCGTGACGCCGCTCTTGATCACCGTTTCGTCCTCATAGCTCTTTGTTTTCTGAATATCGCAGGTCTGGGCGGTCAAGTCCACGGTGATGTCAATTTCTGCAGTACCGTATTCATTGCCTTTGCTGTTGTAGATCACATAGGAAGCCGTTTGGTGTGCCGCCCACGGTATCGTTTCAATCACGGGCAGAGCTTCCGCGTTTGGATCGCTCTGCTTTGTTTGCAGGTTCTGAACGGCACAGCCGCTTAAAAGCAGGGTGCAGCAAAGTGTAAAAACCGCAACATACCCGAAAAAGTTCTTATTCATAATGCTTTCTCCCTTCCCATTTGTTAAACCAGATTACTCCGCCGACATAACAAGCGATCAGGCAGATCAGGACGGCAGCTGTGCCAATGATAAGCTGCTGCAAAACAGCGCCCGATGATATTTCCGCCGGAGGTATATTCATTCCGGCAGTAAATCCCAAGTAGGCTCCCGGCAGCTTTGCCAGCCGGAACGGCCACGCCCAGGGAATGAACATCCAGACTTTATCG
This sequence comes from Oribacterium sp. oral taxon 078 str. F0262, assembly GCF_000160135.1. Taxonomy (GTDB): domain Bacteria; phylum Bacillota; class Clostridia; order Lachnospirales; family Lachnospiraceae; genus Oribacterium. The sequence continues at coordinate 420,245 of NZ_GG729933.1, read as the reverse complement.
CCAAGTACGGTTGTTCCAATGATAGCAGCCGTCACAAGGCCGCCCATGCCGATGCCGATAGACGCTCCCGTTCCCCAGCTAAAACTCAGCCACAAATGGAGCGCCATAAGCGGCAGGGTCCCGAAAAGTTCGAGGATCATTGCAAAGATGAACATGACCCATCCGTTCACGGTTCCCGGAGAAGCGATACTCATCCCGATACAAAATACTATCAGGGCAATCACTGTACTGACCGTATTGCAGAGAAACAGCGTCCAAAACTTTCCGGCGTACAGGGATCTTCGGGGAATGCTTGTGCTGAGATACCCTGTGAAGTTACCGGCCAGTTCTTCTTCCTGCACGATGAAAGCCGCAAGAATGCTGATAGCCAGAGGAACAACGAGTGCAGCCCAAGCGATAAAATATCCCTGAAACACATAGATTTCTTCCAGGTCGCTTCGCATGGATATATATACTACTCCTGCCAGAGAAAACAGAACAGGAACCAGAAAGGTCAGCCAACGGATCGCCGTCCGCTTTGTTTTGGTCCATTCAGATGACAATACTGAAATCATTTCAACTCCCTCCTTTGAAACCACAATGCGGTGAGGCCGGTCACTACGAAAAAGCCGACAACGGAAAGGATGATCCCGACAGGCAGGACAGATGCATCCAAGAGCGGATCGCCCGCCTCCAACATGACACCATTTGGATCTAATTGCAGGACAGGACACATCATGCGCGTCCCCCAACTCCACGGAAGTATAAACCACCATGATTTTTTAACGACGAACATACCTGCGATCAGTCCGGCAAAGCCTACCCCCATGCTGGCAAACATGCCTTTCCACGTCGCAGCCCATAGCTGGATCGGGATGATCGCAAGGCACGAGAGCCACGCAAGGAAATCTGCGGTAAAGATCGTTTTCCACGGAATATCCCATTTCCCATCGGTGATCGTGATCAATCCGGAACAGATCGTCGCTACAAAGAGGATCAGCGTTGCGATGAAAGTAAATATTACCATAGCGGTCACTTTGTTGACCCAAATCTGTCCGGGGGAATACGCATGTGCGCGTAAGCTGCGATAATTGCCGGCCTTCCTTTCCTGCATATCGATCAGATATGCGAATAAGGCAATGCCAAGAGGCAGGAATACGACCGTCCAGATATTGAATACCATCGTATTCACGTGTTCCCAGCCTCGCACAACATCCTTCGGCATGAGCCAGATGCCGGGCATCGCCTGAAGGACAAAGAACAGGGGAAGCAGGATCACAAGTTTCTTTGTGAAGGTTCTTCTATATTTCAACAGTTCAGACCGTAACCCATTCATCTGCGCGCACCTCCTTTGATCACCTCCATGAAGAACGCCTCCAGATCCTCGTCCCGGTTTGGTGTCCCCTGGAACATCAGCTGCCCTTTATTGATGATGCCGATCTCATCCACGACCTGCTCCACCTCGGAAAGAATGTGGCTGGAAAAGATCACTGTCATTCCTTTTTTCGGGAAAGTGGCAATCAGTTCACGCAGTTCCTGGATGCCTACCGGATCAAGCCCGTTGGTCGGCTCGTCCAGTATCAGCAGAAAGGGATCATTCAGCAGGGCAATGGCGATCCCAAGCCGTTCCTTCATGCCGTGTGAGAATTGGGAGGCACATTTGCTGCCGGTGTCCTTCAGATCGACGGTTTCCAAAACCTCGTAGATTTTATCTTTCGGGACGCCCAACAGTTTTGTGTGAACAAGCAGGTTTTCCTCGGCTGTCAGGTTTCCATATAATGCAGGCTCCTCGATCAGCGAGCCGATTTTGGCAAGATGCTCCCGCTTCCAAGGCTCTCCATCAAAGAGGATTTCCCCTTTTGTGGGACGGAGCAGACCCAGGATCAGCTTCAGGGTGGTGGATTTTCCCGCACCATTAGGGCCAAGCAAACCATAAATGGTATTTCTCTTGATTTCCAGCGAAACACCGTTCACAGCAAACTGCCCGGAGAAGTTTTTCGTCAATTCTCTTGTTTCAAGGATATTGTCTCTCATCGTATGAACCGTTCCTTTCTTGCAAACTATAGCTTTTTGTTTACAAGCACAGGATACGGGACAATTATCAAGAAACTATCATGATTTCAAAAAAGTTGAAAAGGATATAAAAGCGCGGCGGCTAACCCGGAAAAGTCGGGAAAGCCGCCGTTCAAGAAAAGGTTACTGAAACTTCCCACATGGGAAATGTCTGTGAACCTTGAGAACTCAATAGTTTAGCCGATAAAAAAGCGTAAGCCCCCATGCACAGATACTCGGTTTTATCAGTATTTATGCGGCTTTGCGGCACTTATCATAGTGATATCCTAGTGTGGAATCGCGGGAATGCAGGATAAAACACCTTATCGCACACGGCATTACAGCCCTTACACATTTCACCATAGCAATAGCAGGCACTGCAATCAGACCCACAGCAGCTGATAAATTCGATCAAATCATTCATCTCCCAATATCTCCTTTTGTTTCTTCTTACTGAAGTTCCCAAGCACTATCTGATATGCCTTATCAAGCAGATCTTTCAGGATGTCATCCGGCACCTCTCCATCAGCCTTTACTGAATTCCAATGCTGCTTATTCATATAGTAGCCAGGGATTATATCTTCATACTGTTTCCGCCAGAAATCCCCCTCCAGCGGCTCAAGCTTCAGCGTAATGTAATAAGGCTCATCATTATCATCCAGACATATCGCGGCAAACATCTTCCCACCGATCTGAAATCGAATCCAGTTCCATTCCGCCTGTAAATCTTTGGTCACACCTGTTTTTTCCATCAGATACTCTTCAATCCAGGGATATTTCATGCCTTTTATTCCTCCTGTAATTCTTTATCATGGCTTCTATCGCAGTTCTGACCTTCTCACGAACTTCCTCAGGTTCAATTACCTCCGCTTTATCTCCGAATGTCAAAATCCAAGTGATCAGATTCTCCATGTCCGTATAATCCGCTGTAAAGAGAAGTCTGCCATCATCATTTTCCGTAAAACATGAAGTCCCGAACTCTTCTACCAACCGCCACTTCTGATCCGCTTCAAATAATGCCTTCACTTTGATCCCACCCGGAAAGATTTTTTCATTTGAGAGATCCGGCATAGTCGCCTCTCTGCATTCAAAATTCTTTTCCGTTATTTGAACACCATCCATACGGTTCAGTTTGAACAGCCTAAAGTCCTTCCTTTTCAAGCACCACGCCCAAAGATACCAGCTCGACCAGCGAAACACCAGATAATATGGTTCAACCGTTCGCTCACTCTCCCCTGATGGAGCATAATACCGGAACTTGATCAAGCGCCTGTCTCCGATTGCATCCTGTATAATCTCTATCTTTGGAGCCAGCGAATCCCGGTACCATGATGACAGATCGATCAGAATGGAATCCCTGCCGGTGATAAACTCAGAGGAACCAGCCTGGATCTTTTCCATCAGCTGACCGTAATAACTACTTCCGCTCACGCTGTCCAGACTCCGCAGCCCTGCAAGGATCATCTGCATATCCTTTGATGTCAGGATTGTCCTGTCCATCCGGTATCCGTCCATAATGCTGATTCCGCCGCCAATGCCTTGTGCTGTACGGATAGGAATGCCCGCCCTGCAAAGATCTTCAATATCACGGTTTATTGTTCTTTTTGAAACCTCAAACCTATCTGCCAGCTCCGGTGCCGTAGTTTTCTCTTTCTGCAGCAGCACTGACAGTATCCCGATCAGCCTGTCTATCTTCATTCTCATTATGCTCCGTATGTATCATATCAAGCAAAACATGACATCTATATGTCACGTTTATTATAATTGATGTACAACTGAAAACAGCTGACAGAAACAGAGGATTCCATCAGCTGTATGCATTACAAATGACTGTCCATTGCTATTTTCTATTCAATCCTCTGAAAATATTTCAATGCATTTTCAATCGCCGCCGCTTTCTCCTCCGGACACTGTGGCTGCCTGCTGTCTTCAGACTTTGGTCAGCTTCGGTAGACATCCTGCTCGGCAAACATCTTTTCGTAGAGCTTTGTGTTCAGTTCCTCGTTTGCCATTTGATCTCACCTCCATTAACAATAGAAAAAGTCGGATGTTCCTTCGCGGAGAAACACCCGGCTATGTGAAAACTGGCTGATTTCTCCTGAAACCAATCGGTCTAAAGTCCAAATATGTGATTATTCAAATAAGACTGTCATCCAGAAGAAAGTCTATGACCCCGATGTTTAACACGCCGTTTTCGTCATACCATCGCTTTCTCACATCGTGGCGTACTACAATTTTCGGAAAGGAATCGCCAGTCAGAGAAAACGGTCTCATCTCGGTATTGATTTTTTCCGAATTTTCCATGGCATAGACAGATTGGATATACATCTTTTTATCACCTTTGGATACAACAAAGTCAATCTCCCTTGCGGTTCTTTTTTGCTTCTCTTTTTCATCTTTTTCATTGGAATATACGATTCCAATATCCACGCTGGCACGGCGGATTGCCAACTCGTTATAGATGATGTTCTCCATGATATGCGTCATTTCCTGCTGGCGAAAGCCGATCCTCGCGTTGCGAAGGCCGATATCTTCACAATAGTATTTGTTCGGATACTCGAAATAGCTCTTGCCCTTCACATCATAGCGTTTGCATTCACTGAAAAGAAAGGCATCTTCCAGGTGAGCCATATAGGATTTCACGGTATTGGGAGCGATTTGGTCTTTGCTCTTCAGCTTTTGCATGGAGTTGATCGCGTTTGCCACATTATTCGGATTTGTAAGCGAACCTACCGAAGAACAGAGCAGATCCAAAATGTCAGACAGAACGTCTATACGAGTGATTTTTTTCCGCTCTACGATGTCTTTGATATATACTTCAGTAAACAATGCTTTCAGATAAGCCATGCGAGCCTCATCATCCGGTCTTGAAAGAATGAGCGGCATCCCGCCGTAAAAGGCATAATTGTCAAAGGCATCCGCCTTGTCACCTCCGGCTGCAGCATAATACTCCGCGAAGGAAAGCGGATGTACGCGCACCTCGTCGCTGCGGCCACGAAATTCAGTCAGAATATCACTGGACAACATCCGTGAATTACTTCCGGTCACATAGACGTCAAGATCGGAAATGGTTTTCAGATCATTGAGCGCATCATAGAAAGTGATAGGCTTTCCATTCGGGTTATAGGGGTTCGGAACCTCGTCTGACATCTGTATCTCATCCACGAATAGATAAAACTGTTCTTTCTGATTGCCAATGCGTTCCTTCACATACGCTGTCAGCTCCAATGGGTTGCGATAGCGAATATCCCTTGCAAGGTCAAGTTCAATGACGATAATATGATCCTCGCTTATTCCGTTTTCCAACAGATAATTCTTATACAGGGTCCGCAGCAGATAAGACTTCCCGCACCGGCGCACACCGGTAATGACCTTCACCTGTCCGTCCCATGCATAGCCGATCAGCTGCTTCAGGTAGGAATCTCTTTTAATCTCCATAACGTCCTTCATTGATAACTTGTCAATATTATTATTCAAGTTCGCAATCACATTATACCTGATGGCAAATATAAAATCAATGTTTTTGCGCTATCAGAAGCGATATTTTACGGCAGTAAAAATGGCTTAAACACGTTGATTTTCCTGGGAATCCACGCATTTAAGCCATTTTTCTTTTCGTAGCGAGAGGGGGACTTGAACCCTCGACACCGCGGGTATGAACCGCGTGCTCTAGCCAGCTGAGCTATCTCGCCTTCTCAAACCATCCGACCCGAATCGCGATTAGCCGCGCCCCGGGCCGGACACTGGGGCCTACAGGGCTCGAACCTGTGACCCTCTGCTTGTAAGGCAGATGCTCTCCCAGCTGAGCTAAGACCCCTGTCCGCACTTTTCGCGACCTCCTTAGTCTACTAAACGGGCATTGCTTTGTCAATCCTTTTCTCAGTTGAAGCCATAGAACTTCTGACTCAGTTTATAGGCCATGATGGTGAGGCGGTTTCCGACTTTTCCGGGGAGGTTCACGCCCTGCCCGAGAAAGCCCATCCTGAGCCGCCACCAAAGCTTCAGATCCTTCTTCCGAAAGTACTCCCAGAGCTTCCGCTTCTTCTCCATGTTTTCTTCTGTCCCGGAACGGATCGCGAGCACAGAGGAGATCGTTGTGATGATCTCCAGATAGTGAAACATATAGTTTCGGAGCTTGGGTGGCTGCACCGCCGCGAGATTGCAGCAATCCGCCATGAATTGATTGACCCGGATCTGCTGATCGATCCGTCCGATCATGACCTGCTCATTGACCGACTGATCCTCTCTTCCGATGAAATAGTGATAGAGATTTTCATCCATATAATAGATATTCTTCACGAAGGGGAGCGGCTGGTAGACAAAGATATTGTCCACGTAAAAGGTGTGCTTTGGGAGCTCCAGCCCGCAGTCCCGGAGCATCTCCGTGCGGTAGATGACGGAATGCATGAGGATGTATTGGCCGAGCAGAAAGTGCTTCACCTCCTTCCAGCCGAAGATCCTGTCCTCGGGGAAGGCCGTCTTATAGCGCATGACCTTCTTTCGCTCCTGCCCGACCTTGTCGTAGACGAAATTTGCGACAAACATATCGACCGGAGTACCGGCGAGGACCTGCTCCCGAAGCTTCTCAAGCACGCGGAGAAGGACCTCGCTGTCCAGCCAGTCATCGGAGTCAACCACCTTAAAGAAAAGCCCCTTTGCGTTCCGCAGTCCCGCATTGACCGCCTCGCCGTGTCCCCCGTTCTCCTGATGGACCGCCCTGCAGACCCCCGGGTACTTCGCCTCATACTCCTCCGCGATTTCCAGCGTATTGTCCTTTCCCGATCCGTCGTCAACAATGATGATCTCAAGCTCATCGCCGCCGGGCAGGATACTCTCGATACAATGCCTCATATAGGCGGCGGAGTTGTAACAGGGAATCGCAAAACTGACTAATTTCATCTCGGTCCTTTCCATAGCGGAATGAATCCCTTCACGGCATTCAAACGTCGACACCTTCTCTCCCCGGCTCTCTTGCAATCTCCTCCGATTCCTAAAGTCCGGGCGGCAGATTTATATAAAAAACGAGGAGCATCTCTGCTCCTCGCCGGGATCGGAATGACAGGACTTGAACCTGCGGCCTCTTGACCCCCAGTCAAGCGCGCTACCACCTGCGCTACATCCCGATGCCCGTTAATATTATCGCAAAATCCAGAGAAAAGCAAGAGATTTACGGGAATTTACTTTTATTTTGCGGAAGATAAATCCGTCCCCCCTAGAAGCCCTGCCACTGCTCTGTCCCATTGACCGGCGCCTCTCCGCTCTCCGCTCCGATCGGATAGGAGACCCCGAGAAGCTTCTTGTGCATTAAAAATCCGACCATGGTCGGGATCGCCCCGAGCAGCGTAAAGAGATAGTAGAGCGCCAGATTTTGATAGTAGACCGCTGTACTCCCCGATTCCCTGACGACCACTCCCACTGCCGGAAATGCATCGAAGAGATTCACTTCATAGGCCCTCATGATGGAGATCGCCCAGTCCAGATTGTTACCGAGATAAACCATGAGCGCCATGACAAGGACGGAGAGAATCATTCCGAGGATATCGAACTTCCCCGCGAGAAGCTCATAGCCCTTGGTGACGCAGACCCCCATGACTATCCCTGCCCAGAGAGAAACATAGCCGAGCTGCCCGATAAAGACCATCACCGCAATGCCGATAAAGCTCCCGAGCAGTGCCCCGACGATTCCCGCGATAAAATTCCCTCTCTTTCCATTGTTCTTCTCAAACTCCGACTGCGTGCGGTTCCTCTCCTGGGCATACTCCTCCTTTGTCAGAAAACGAAGACTCCCCCCGACAAAATAGCAGCCGTTTTCGTCCGTGCGGCCGCTGAGCTCGCTGCAGTCCTGCAAACCATTTTGATGCAAAAATGTCGTGAGGTCCCGGATCCCCTCCGCGCATCTTTCGATCTGTGACTTCGCCGTAAGTCCGCTCTTCGCCAGAAAGCTCGCGCGGTGCCCCTGCAAAATCAGCTTTCCGAGCGTCTTTTTATACTCCTTCGGCGCCTGCTTCAAAACCTCCTTTTCCGGCTTCTGTCCTGCCCCCATCGAGACGGACACCACGATCTTTCGGACATTCGCGTCCATGATCACCGCGACATGGTAGCCATTGAAGTAGCCGGCGCTGATCCCACTGTCCTTGTCAAAGCTAAGACCGGTCTGCTCCGCGATCTTACGATTTACATCCTTTACCGTCATACTCTCCCCTTCTTCTGATACCGTGGTCCAGCCCCCTGCTGTCCACCATCCACTAACCACTAATCACTGAGCACTGAGCACTGAGCACTGAGCACTGAGCACTGAGCACTGAATGAGTATAAGCCAATCCGCCTGCGGCTTCAAGCTCCAGTATAGACATTTCCTCAAAATTTGCTCAGAAAAAGGCCGGGCAAACACCCGGCCCTTCGCAAGGTTTTCTCTGTCTTATTTCTTTTCTCCCCGCAGGAATTCATCAATCCCCTTCGCCGCCGCCTTTCCGGCTCCCATCGCCAGGATGACGGTCGCGGCGCCGGTCACGGCATCTCCTCCGGCATAGACCGCCTTCTTTGAGGTCTCTCCGTTCTCCTCCTTCGCGATGATGCATCCGTGGCTGTTCGTATCCAGGCCCTTCGTAGTAGCGCTGATCAGCGGGTTCGGAGAGGTGCCGAGGGACATGATCACGGAGTCACAGTCGATGACATATTCGGATCCCGGGATCTCCACCGGCCTTCTTCTTCCGGAGGCATCCGGCTCTCCGAGCTCCATCTTGATGACTTTGATGCCCTTCACCCAGTCATTTTCATCGGTGAGGATCTCCACCGGATTTTGCAGAAGATCAAAGATGATCCCCTCCTCCTTCGCGTGGTGAACCTCCTCCTGTCTCGCGGGGAGCTCCGCCTCGGATCTCCGATAGACGACATGCACCTCCGCGCCGAGGCGAAGCGCGGTCCTCGCCGCGTCCATCGCCACATTTCCGCCGCCGACCACGACGACCTTCTTTCCGCATTTGATCGGCGTATCCGCATCCTCCCGATAGGCCTTCATCAGATTATTTCTCGTGAGGAACTCATTCGCGGAGTAGACACCGTTCGCGGTCTCACCCGGAATATTCATAAACTTCGGAAGCCCCGCCCCGGTCCCGAGGAAGACCGCGTCGAAGCCCTCCTCATTCAGGAGCTCGTCCACCGTGATGGATCTTCCGACCAGAACATTGGTCTCGATCTTCACTCCGAGCTTTTTCACATTCTCGATCTCCGGGATAACCACCCTGTCCTTTGGAAGACGGAACTCCGGGATCCCATAGAGAAGCACGCCGCCCGGCTCATGGAAGGCCTCAAAGATCGTCACCTCGTAGCCGAGCTTCGCGAGATCTCCCGCGCAGGTCAGCCCGGAGGGACCCGCTCCGATGACGGCGACCTTCCTGCCGTTCGGCTCTCCGGGCTTCGCGGCGACATAGCCGTGCTCCCTCGCCCAGTCGGCCACATAGCGCTCGAGCTTTCCGATCGCGACAGGCTCTCCCTTGATCCCTCTCACGCACACACCCTCGCACTGCGTCTCCTGCGGGCAGACTCTTCCGCAGACAGCGGGAAGGGCCGAGGAGCGGGCGATGACATCCGCCGCCTTCTCGATATTTCCCTCATTGATCTCATGGATAAACTCATTGATCTGAATGGAGACCGGGCAGCCGACCACACAGCGGGGATTTTTGCAGTTCAGACAGCGGGAGGCCTCCTCCTTCGCCTGGGCATCGTCATAGCCGAGGCAGACCTCCTTGAAATTGGTGGCGCGCACCTTCGGATCCTGCTCCGGAACCGGAACCTTGTTCTTCATCATATTCACAGCCATTCTCTCACCTCCGATCATCCATTGCAGTTGCCGCAGCCGCCATGCGCCTTCTCCGCCTCGAGGAGCTCGAGCATCGCCCTGCCCTCCTCGGTCTTATAGGTCTGCTGGCGCTTCATAGCGAGATTGAAATCGACGAGATGGCCGTCGAATTCCGGTCCGTCCACACAGGCAAACTTTACTTTGTCACCGACAACGAGGCGGCAGGCGCCGCACATGCCGGTCCCGTCGATCATGATCGGGTTCATGGAGACAACGGTCGGGATGCCAAGTTCCTTTGTGGTCAGACAGGCGAACTTCATCATGATCACCGGTCCGATCGCGATGCACTTCGTGTACTTCCTGCCCTCCTCCAGGACCAGCTTCTTCAGGACATCCGTCACGACACCCTTTGCGCCGTAGGAGCCGTCATCCGTCGTCACATAGACATTTTTCGAGACGGAGCGGAGCTCCTTCTCCATGATGAGAAGATCCTTATTTCTTGCGCCGAGGATGACATCCGCCTCAACGCCGTGCTCATGCAGCCACTTGACCTGCGGGTAAACGGGAGCAGCGCCCACGCCGCCCGCAATGAAAATGATGCTCTCCTTCTTCAGCTCCTCGATCGGGGTCTCAATGAGCTCAGAGGGTCTGCCGAGAGGGCCCACAATATCCGTAAAATACTCTCCCTCCTTCAGCTTGCTCATCTTCTCCGTGGAAGCTCCGACGACCTGAAAGACAATGGTGATCGTCCCGGCCTTTCTGTCATAATCCGCGATGGTGAAGGGAATCCTCTCCCCAAGCTCCCCCAGCTTCGCGATCATGAACTGTCCCGGCTCCGCGTTCCTTGCGACAAAGGGCGCCTCCACGACCATGAGCCAGTCCTTGTCTACCAGATGCTCAACTTTTGTGATTTTGTACATGTTCTCCTCCATGTCCACTGCTTTCGGCCTGATACCCCTGCTGTACAGACCCGTGCGACTTTCGTCATCTTATGATTCCAGTATCAAAAGTCCCCCATCCATGATCTGCTCGCACAGGAGTGGATGAAAGACTCTATGATACGCCCTCTTACGGCTATGGAACGAAATAGCAGCCGGTATGCAGATAAGAGGCGGCATGGATGGGAGCCGCGAAACAGCGGAACCATGCGGAATCACTTTCGGCGTTTGACTTATTATAGCATATCCGCATGAAAACAGCATCATATAACAGGCGATTTTGCCCCATTTCCCGCCTTGCTTCGCAAATAATACATAAACTTTGCCGTAAAAGCCCCGTCCAATGCCCGCATAGATGAGATGCGCTGCGGCATTGAACATGCAGGCCCGAAAAGCCGGAAGGCAGACGGCAGGAGCGGCCGCGCCCGGGCAATCGGCCTTTACAGACGAGGAGAAGCGCTAAATCATGAGCGCTCCCCGCAGACCAGACAAAGCGCCGGAATTCACAGGTACCGGAATCCAACCGGAAAATAAGAGAGCGGGATGCCTAGCTCTCTCCCTTCCGGAGGAAGGCCGCCGCTTCGTAGGGGCGGAGCTTCCCGTCCTTCCTCCCGTCCTCGGGATAATTCCCGATGAGGAGCTCCCATCCTTCTTTCCGGGAAGGAATTCCCTCTGCCCTCTCCTCATCCGCGGAGAAGCTTCCGAAGACGAGGAGGCGCTCTTCCCCGAGGCTCCTCTCATAGCTCAGGACCTTCTCATTCCCGGAATCCGTAAAGTGAATCCGTCCCTCCGAGATGGGCGGGAGCTTCTTTCTGAGAAGGATCAGTTCCCGGTAGCAGTGCAGGATAGAGTCCTCGTCCGCCTCCTCTGAGGCGGCATTGATGAAGCTGTGGTTTTCCGGTACCGCTATCCATGGCTCTTCCTTTGAAAAGCCGGCATATCTCCCACCGTCCCACTGCATCGGCGTCCGGCTGTCATCTCTCGATCGGGCCGCGAGAATCCGGAGGGCGTCCTCCCTGCTGTGCCCGTCCTTTCGGAGAATCCCATAGTAGTTTATGCTCTCCACATCCCGATAATCCTCGATCCTCTGATAGCCCGGATTCGTCATGCCGAGCTCCTCTCCCTGGTAGACATAGGGCGTCCCCCGCATCAGATGGATAAAGATCGCGAGCATCTTCGCGGACTGCTTCCAGTATTTTCCCTCGTCGCCAAAGCGGGAAAGCACTCTCGGCTGGTCATGATTGCACCAGAAAAGCGCATTCCAGCCGCCTCCCTCCTGCATCTTTTCCTGCCACTCCGAGAAAAGTCTCCTGAGCTCCCGAAGATCCGGCGCCATCAGGGCCCATTTGTTTCCATCCTTGTAATCCACCTTCAGATGATGGAAGCTAAAGCACATGGAGAGCTCCTTCTCGGAGGGCCTTGTATAGAGAATGCAGTTCTCGATCGAGGTGGAAGACATCTCTCCGACCGTCACCATCCCATCGATTCCGGTCTTTTGTACGAGCTCCTTTAAGAAGCGGTGCACATGTCTCCCATCGGTATAGAACCTCCTGCCGTCCCCTTCCTCATCATCCGGAAATTCCTCCGGCTTTGAGATCAGATTTACGACATCGAAGCGAAAGCCCCGGAGCCCCTTTTCCTTCCAAAAGAGTATGATTTTCCGAAGCTCCTCCCGAAGCTCCGGGTTCTCCCAGTTGAGGTCCGCCTGCGTCCTGTCGAAAAGATGCAGATAATACTTCCCAAGCGAGGGGACATATTCCCAGGCGCTTCCGCCGAACTTCGACTGCCAGTTGCATGGCGCACCCCCGGATACGGGATCCCGGAAGATGTAATAATCCATATATCTTTTCTCACCGCGGAGCGCCCGCTGAAACCATTCGTGCTCCGTGGAGCTGTGATTAAAGACCATGTCAAACATCATCCCGATCCCGAGCTCCCCGGCCTCCCGGATCAGATTCACCGCGTCCTCCATCGTCCCAAAGACGGGATTCACCGAGTAATAATCCGAAATGTCATAGCCGTTGTCGCGCATCGGAGAGCGGAAAAAGGGCGTGACCCAGATATAATCAATACCGAGATCCTTCAGATAGGGAAGCTTTTCCCGGATGCCGTTCAGATCGCCGATGCCGTCTCCATTGGAATCCGCGAAGGACTTGATGTAAATCTGGTAGACCGTGCTTTTCCTGAAATCGTTCATTCTGTCTTCCTTATACACTCCTCGCGATCTCGTCCTTTCCGGCCCTGACCTCCTTCCCGGTCTCAAAGGAGAGCTCCGGCCCCTCTGTGACGACGAGAACGGTAATGAGGGGATGTCCCGCGGCGCGGATCTTTTCCGGATCAAAGCGGATGAGCTCCTGACCCTCTCTGACCTTCTCCCCCATCTTCACGAAGCTCTGAAAGCCGTCCCCGTTCATTGCGACGGTGTCCAGCCCAATGTGGAGAAGGATTTCCGTCCCATTCGGAAGGCTCAGCCCGACCGCATGATTGCTCTCCTCCATGACGACGCTGACGCTGCCGTCCGCCGGAGCGAGAAGGACATTGTCCGTCGGCTCAATCGCCATGCCCTCTCCCAATGTTTTCTTGGAGAAAACCTCGTCCGGAACCTCTTCGATCGGAACCGTTTTCCCGCTCAGAAAGGCCTTTAAATGAAGGGGAGCGCCGGAAGCCTCCGCGGCGGGAGATTCCTTTTCAGGAGCTCCGTTCCCTCTTTCCTCCTCCCTGTCAACTCCCTTTCTCCGTCCGATTCCATAGGTCAGAAGGAAGGGAAGCACGACAGCGACCAACATGCAGAGCGCAAACATCCCCATGCTCTCCGGCTTGATGGAGAGGATCCCCGGGAGTCCGCCGACTCCGATCGCGGAGGCATTGACAGAAAATGCCGTGCTCAGAACTCCGGCGACGCAGGACCCCGCCATGGCGGAGAAAAACGGAAAGACATATTTCAGGTTGATACCAAACATCGCCGGCTCTGTCACGCCGAGATAGCAGGAGATGCAGGACGGAATATTGATCTCCTGTGCCTTCGCGTTTCTCCTTTGCAGCACGATCATGCCGAGAACTGCGGAGCCCTGCGCGATATTGGAAAGCGCGATCATGGGCCAGAGCATGGTCCCTCCGAAATCGGAAATCAGCTGGAGGTCGATGGCATTGGACATATGATGCAGTCCCGTGATGACAAGGGGCGCATAGAAGAAGCCGAAGACCGCCCCGAAGATGACACGGTAGGGTCCGCTGATCCCCGCGTAAACCACTGCAGAAATCACGGAGCCGATGCGCCAGCCGATCGGGCCGAGCACGAAGTGCGCTGCCATCACGGAGAGAAGCAGGCTCATAAAAGGCGTCACAATCATGGACACCACCTTAGGCGTGACCCGTTTAAAGAAGCGCTCCAGATAGACCAGCGTAAAGGCAGCGAGAATCGCCGGGATGACCTGCGCCTGATAGCCGATCATATTGACCTTTACGAAGCCAAAATCCCATTTCGGAATATCCGCCGCCGCGGTCCCTGCGACAGCGTAGGCGTTGAGGAGCTGTCCCGAGACCAGGGTGAGACCGAGGATCAGGCCCAGGATCTCCGTCCCCCCCATCTTTTTCATCACAGACCAGCAGATCCCCACCGGGATGCCGACATGGAAGACGGCCTCACCGAGCAGCCAGAGGAAGCTGTCCACTCCCGCCCAGAACTGGCTCTGCGATACCAGAGTCGCCCCGTTAAAGATATTCAGGCTGTCGATCACATTTCGAAAGCCCAGGATCAAACCTCCGACGACGATCGCCGGGATGATCGGGGCAAAGATCTCCGCGATGGAGGTCATGACTCTCTGAAGCGGATTCTGGTTTCTCTTCGCTGCGCTCTTTACCTCGCTCTTCGAGACACCGGAGACGCCTGAAACCGCGACGAAATCCTGATAGAAATCCGCCACCTCATTTCCGATGATGACCTGAAACTGCCCCGCCTGCGTAAAGGTCCCCTTCACACAGGGGATCGACTCGATCTCCGGAATATTTGCGATCTTTGGATCATTGAGCACAAACCTCATCCTGGTGATGCAGTGGGAGACCGCGTGGATATTGTCTTTTCCGCCGATCGCCCGAAGCAAACGCTCCGACGACTCCGTAAATTTCCCCATAAGCCCTCCTTCGAAAATCCATGCCTTTCATCTACTTGTATAAACAAATTTCTCCTTTCCTACATCTTATCTTGTTTAAACAAATTGGTCAAGCAAATTTTCCTGTCTGATAAGGAAAAACTATGCTATAGTCGTATCAGCATGAAAACACCCCCGCGGACTTTCCCTGCCGCGGGGATGAAATGAGTCTCAGAAAGGAGATCTTATGTTCGAACAGCAAAAGCTCGGCTACAGCTACGATGCCCTGGAGCCCTTCCTCGACGCCCTCACGATGGAAACGCACTACAGCAAGCACCACGCGGCCTATACCAAAAATCTGAATGCCGCCCTGGAGAATGCCGGCATCCGTCCGGACTCCATCGAAAAGCTGCTCTCCTCCCTCGACGAAATATCCGACGAGGCCGTCCGGAAGGCGGTGCGGAACAACGGAGGAGGCTTTTACAACCACAATATCTACTTCCAGTCCCTGAGCCCCGAAAAGCACCGGGAGCCTGTCGGAAAGCTCGCGGACGCCATCCGGACACAGCTCGGCGGGACGGACAGCGTGAAGGAGAAGCTCAGCGCCCTCGCGGTCTCACTCTTTGGATCCGGCTGGGCCTGGCTCTCCGCAAATTCCGATGGAAAGCTTCAGCTTTCCTCAAGCGCCAATCAGGACAATCCCCTGATGGAGGGAAAGGGCTTCGTCCCGATCCTCGCGATCGACGTCTGGGAGCACGCCTATTACCTGAAGTACAAAAACCTCCGGGCCGACTATGTGAAGGCCTTCTGGGAGGTTCTCGACTGGAAAAAGGTCAGTGAAAGCTATGAAAAGCTCCTGAAATAGAAGACGCCCCGTATTTCAGCCGCTTTGCCTGCTCGTAAAAGGCAAAGCGGTCCGGGCGGTGCCGCGACTGCGTATACTCAAACATGACGCCATCCTTATTATAGGTATGGCTGGAGACCACGGCGAGACAGTTATAGTCCTTCATATCCATGTATTTCCCATCAATTTCCGTGATCCTTTCCACCGTGTACTTTCTTTTCGTGGTGACAATCGTCTCTCCGAGGACATACTCCATATATTCATAGATGGAGCCCTCGGCGATTTCTTTCGTGAGATTCCTCACAATGCTCTTCAGAAAATAGTTGTGATCCAAAATCAAAGCCTCTCCGTCCAGGTAGCGAAGCCTCTGAAGATAATAGATCTCCGCCCCGATCGGAAAATCCGTGCGGCGCTGAATCCGCTCCTCTACTAAAAGCTCCGCAAAGAAGATCACCTTCGTCTTTAATTCCAGGCGGTTCCTCGCGGCGGCCTCGCGGAGATTCTCGATTCCGCCGATCAAAAACTCCGCCTGCTCCTTTCTGCGGAACAGGACCACCGCTCCCTTCCCATGAATGATCTGGACATAGCCGTCCTCTGCAAGCTGCTGGAGAGCCCTGCGGACCGTATTTCGGGAGCAGCCGTAGTGCCGGATGAGCTGATGCTCTGAGGGGAGCATGCTCTGATACTCATAACGCTGATTCTCGATCTCCTCTCTCAGGTCCCTGTAAATCGCATCATACTTTGCTGCGGGCATGGCATTCTCCTCTTCAGCTGCTCCCCTCCGATTTCAAAAAAGAGAATAGCATCTTTTCCTCAGGCGGTCCACCGGATCCGCTGTCCTACCGGATTCCGACAAATTCGTATCCGGCCTCCTCCACCGCCTTTCTGAGTATCTCCTCCGGGATCTCCTGTCTGAGAGTGAGAAGCGCAGTGCCGCTCTCATGGGAGACCAGCGCGTTCTCCACTCCGGGGAGCTTTTCCAGGGCCTCCTTCACATGTCTCTCACAGTGCTCACACATCATTCCCTTAATCTTCAGCGTCTCTTTCATCTTTTCTTCCTTTCCGGAAAGCGGTCCTTCGCTCTCCATCCTGTTTGGATCGTTTCTGCTCTCCTCCTCGTGGCAGGGGGCGGGCAGCGGCTTCTCTTCCGCTTTTTCCCTGCCCGCTCCTCCTGCCGCCGAGGATGCCTCGGACTCAAGCTCTCCTCCCCAGGCCCTCCCCTTTCCCCTTCCATGGATCGGAAAAAGATTCAGACGAAGCGCATTCATGCACACCGTGAAGCTGGACAGAGACATCGCCGCCGCCCCCAGCATGGGGCTGATCCTCAGCATCGGGAGGAGCCCGGCTGCGATCGGGATCAAAATCGCATTATAGGCAAAGGCCCAGAAGAGGTTCTCATGGATATTCCGAAGCGTCGCACGGCTTAAGCGCACCGCGGCGGAGACATCCGTGAGGCGTGAGTTCATGAGTACCAGGTCCGCGGAGTCGATCGCGACATCCGTCCCCGCGCCGATCGCGATCCCGATGTCCGCTCTCGCAAGAGCCGGGGCATCATTGATGCCATCCCCCACCATCCCGGTCATGCCCTCCTTCTGGAGCTCCCGGATCACAGCCTCCTTTCCATCGGGCAGTACACCCGCTATGATCCGATCCACCCCGGCCTCCCGGCCGATCGCCTTCGCCGTTCTCTCATTGTCTCCGGTCAGCATGACAAGGGAAATCCCCATCCGCCGAAGCTCCGCCGCGGCCTCCGCGGAATCCTCCTTGATGCGATCCGAGACGGCGATCATCCCCAGAACCTCTCCGTCCCTTTCAAAATAAAGTGCTGTCTTTCCCTCCGCTGAAAGGGCTGCGGCTCTCTCCGAGAGCTTTGGGGGAAGCTTCGCCAAAGTGGAGATAAAGCTCCCGGATCCCCCGTGCAGTACGCTGTCTCCAAGTCTCCCCGTGAGGCCGTTTCCGGCGAGGACGCGGAAATCGCGGAGCTCTCCCGCATCGACATGCTCCTCCTCGGCTCTTCTCGTAACAGCCCCGGCGAGAGGATGCTCACTCCTCTTCTCGAGGGAGGCGGCGAGGAAGAGAAGCTCCCTCACCGAGACATTTTCCGCCGGGATCAGATCACTCACCTCCGGTCTCCCCTCAGTGATTGTCCCTGTCTTATCCAAAGCTATGATCCGGAGCTTCCCCGCATTTTCCAAGGCCTCCGAGGTCTTAAAAAGGATTCCGTTTCGGGCCCCCACTCCGTTTCCGACCATGATCGCGACCGGAGTCGCGAGGCCGAGCGCGCAGGGGCAGGAGATCACGAGCACACTGATCGCTCTCTCCAGGGAAAAGGCAAAGCTCTGTCCGGCGAAAAGCCAGCCCGCAAGCACAAGGAGCGCGATCAGCATGACCATAGGTACGAAAACTCCGGAGACCCGATCCGCCACTCTCGCGATCGGGGCCTTGGTCGCGGCCGCGTCGCTGACCATCTTGATGATCTGGGAGAAGGTCGTATCCTCCCCGACCCTCGTCGCTCTCGCCCGGATAAATCCGGATCGGTTGATCGTCGCCGCGCTCACCCGATCCCCCTCCTTTTTATCCACAGGAACGGATTCCCCAGTCAGCGCGGACTCATCCACCGCGCCGCCGCCGTCCACGATCACGCCGTCCACCGGGATGGACTCCCCGGGTTTTACGAGAAAGATATCTCCCGCTCTCACCTCCTCAATCGGCGTCTCGACCTCCCTTCCGTCCCGCTCGAGAAGCGCGGTCTTCGGCGCCATTTTCATCAGATTCTTCAAGGCGTCCGTCGTCCTCCCCTTGGAGAGAGACTCCAGGGTCTTTCCGACTGTGATCAGAGCCGGGATCATGGCTGCGGATTCGAAGTAGAGCTGATTATGATAGAGCTCCATGAGCTCCTGACTCTGCGCCCCGTTGGAGACAAGCCAGCTCATCCGGTAAAGAATATAAAGAGACCAGAGAAAGGATATCCCGGAGCCAAGCGCCACAAGGGTATCCATGTTCGGGGCCCCATGGCGAAGGGAGCGAAAGCCCGAGAGGAAAAAGGCCCGGTTAATCATCATCACGACGCCCGCAAGCAAAAGCTGTGTGAGCGAAAGCCCGATGGGATTGTGCTGCAAAAAGCCCGGGATCGGCAGTCCCAGCATCTTATGCCCCATGCTGAGATACATAAGAAGGAGCAAAAAGACGAGAGAGAGCTTAAGTCTTCGAAAAAGCTTCGCTGTCTCCCGGTCCCGGAGCGCTTCCTCTCCTCCGTCCGCCTCCTCCCTCTTCTCTGCTCTCTCCTTCGGGACCGCCCTGTATCCCGCGTTCTCCACAGCTCTCTCGATCTCGGCATCTCCCGCAGTCCCCTCTACCGACATGGAATTCGTGAGGAGGGAGACGGAGACAGACTTCACCCCGGGAAGCCTGGAGACCGCCTTTTCCACATGCGCCTGACAGGACGCGCAGCTCATGCCGCTCACATTGTACTGCCTTATTTTCCCCTGCTCTTTTTCCATCCTTTTTTCTCCCCTTATCTCTCTCATTCTGCCATTTCCCTGGGTCTGCCCCGCAGAAAAGCCCTCGGCGAAGCTCCGTTTTCCCGGCGGCCTGCCGCTCCGCTCTTCAGCGCATCAGCCTTTGGAGGAGGGCGCAGAGCTCATCGATGGCCTCGTCCTTTCCCTCCCGGATATCCTCCGCGACGCAGCTATGGATGTGACAAGAGAGCAAGCTCTTATTGAAGCTGTTTAAAGCGCTTGTCGCAGCGGAGACCTGAACCAGAATGTCCGGACAGTAGGCATCCCTCTCCACCATCCTCTCTATCCCCCGGATCTGTCCCTCCACCCTCTTAAGCCGTAAAAGAAGAGCTCTTTGCTCCTCTTCGCTCCGCTTCTTCCGGCGAGGTCCGCAGCAGGACTCCGGGGAAATGTCTCCCTCCGCCGACTCCGCATCGAAGAAATCTCTGTCTTCTGTCTCCTGCTTCTCCATCCTCACCTCCATAAGCCAAAAGCCATGCCGAAGCTGTGTACGGCTTCCTTCTCCCTGCAGTGTTTTTTCCGCCAAGCGGCAGATCTTCTCCCCACAGTCCGAAGCTTCTGAAATCCAAAGCTTTCAGGCTGCGGTCAAAGCCTTCTCCGCCGCTCTTCAAAGCCGAGGTAGATACCCATTAGGGGTATATCTTTTCAAAAGGATATTATACCCCCTATGGGTATTTGTCAAGTCCCGCTTCTCAGCTCTTTTCCATCTCCTCCCCCCGTTTCGCGGGAGCTTTCGTCTTTTCAATTATTTATTATAGAAATTCTCAATATATTGTCGTTATTTATTTAACAAAAACTCCTTTTCAAGCTCCTCCTATGGTGCTATGCTTCCAAAGGACGGTGCAGGGCCGCCCTTTGGGACCGGATTCTATCCGGGAAAGGAGAGAGCGTATGGCAAGATTTACTTTACCGCGGGATATTTATCATGGAAAAGGAGCTCTGGAGACACTGAAGAAGCTCGAGGGAAAGAGGGCGATGCTCCTTGTCGGCGGAGGCTCCATGAAGCGCTTCGGCTTCCTGGACAAGGCCGTCTCTTATCTGAAGGAAGCCGGTATGGAGGTCGAGCTCTATGAGGGGATCGAATCCGACCCTTCCGTAGATACGGTTATGAAGGGCGCAGAGGCGATGCAGCGCTTCCGCCCCGACTGGATCGTCGCGATGGGCGGAGGCTCTCCGATCGATGCGGCAAAGGCGATGTGGATCCGCTACGAATACCCCGACTGCAGCTTTGAAGATATGTGCAAGGTCTTCGGTCTTCCAAAGCTTCGGAGGAAGGCCCACTTCTGCGCCATCTCCTCCACCTCCGGCACCGCCACGGAGGTCACGGCCTTCTCCATCATCACAGACTATAAAAAGGGAACAAAGTATCCGATCGCGGATTTTGAAATCACTCCGGATATCGCCATCGTCGACCCGGAGCTCGCGGAGACCATGCCGAAGAAGCTGGTCGCCCACACCGGTATGGATGCGCTGACACACGCGATTGAAGCTTATGTCTCGACGGCGCATTGTGATTTTACGGACCCCCTCGCCATCCACGCGATCGAGCTCGTTCAGAAGAATCTCATCCCCTCCTACCAGGAGGACATGAGTGCGAGGGATACGATGCACAACGCGCAGTGCCTCGCCGGCATGGCCTTCTCCAATGCCCTGCTCGGCATCGTCCACTCCATGGCGCACAAGACCGGCGCCGCATTTGCGGACTGCGGAGCGCATCTGATCCACGGCGCGGCAAACGCGATGTATCTTCCGAAGGTCATCGCCTTCAACGCAAAGAATGCGGAGGCGAAGAAGCGCTACGCTGTCATCGCAGATTACATGCACCTTGGCGGAAAAAATGAGGATGAAAAGCTGAGCCTTCTCATCGCAGAGCTCCGCCGCATGAATGATGCGCTCAATATCCCCCACTGCATCCGAAATTACGGCGCGGATTCCCTCCCGACGGAGCAGGGCTTTGTCCCGGAGAAGATCTTCCTTGAGAGACTGCCCGGTATCGCGGAGCGTGCGATCGGAGACGCCTGCACCGGATCGAATCCCAGGATTCCGACACAGGAGGAGATGGAAAAGCTCCTGAAGGCCTGCTACTACGATACGGAGGTCGACTTCTAGGAAGGCCTCGATAAAATTTCATGTTGGGTCTTCCGAAAGCACTGTAAAATACTGCCCCCGGCGGGCGGCCGCGGCTTCGCTGCTCTGTCTGCGCGAGGGCGCCTTACGCCGCATAAAAAGCCCCCCGCGGATCCTTTGATCCACAGGGGGCTTATTTCCGAAAAAGCTTAGAGAATTACTTCAGCAGGAAACCGTACTTCACGGGATCATCATCATCCAGAACAAGCTGATTGAAGCCGGTTATATAGGCGCTCCCGGAGATCTTCGGAATGACCGCATCGTAATCTCCGACCTTCGCCGTCCCCACGATCTCTCCCTCGAAGATCGTGCCGAGAATCGACTCATAATAAAATTTCTCATGCTCCTTCAGTTCCCCGCGCGCAAATAAAGTCGCAAGCTTCGCGCTGGTTCCCGTTCCGCAGGGGGAGCGGTCAATCTGCCCCTGTCCGAAGGCGACACAGTTTCTGAGACTGGCTCCCTTGGTCTCCGTCTCGGACCACCATTCGACGAGGTCGACACTGTGGATATGCGAAAGCAGAGGGTGCTGCACCGGGATCTCCCTGTTGATGATCTCCCTCAGCTGAATTCCAAGCTTACTCAAAAGCTCCGCGTTCTCCGGCTTGATCTCGAGGCCGACCTGGTCCGCCCTCACGATCGCGAAGAAGGAGCCGCCAAAGGAAAGGTCAAATCGAATCTTTCCATGGCCGGGAAGCTCCACCTCCTGGTCCTTCTTATAGAGAAAAGCCGGGACATTCTGGAAGCTCACGCGCTTCGCCCTGCCGTTCTCCACCTGAACCTCGCCGCGGATAATGCCGGCCGGCGCCTCCTGGATGATCTTTGTGACAGGCTCCGTCACGGGGACCATCCCCGTCTCCACCGCAGTCGTCATGGCACCGATCGTCCCATGTCCGCACATATTCAGGTATCCGCCGCCATCCATGAAAATGATTCCGTAGTCCGCCTCCGGATCCGTCGGCTGAGTGAGGATCGCACCGAACATATCATTGTGTCCCCTTGGCTCCAGCATGAGAGAGGTCCTCAGCTGGTCCATATTCTCCTCCAGCCACTGCCTCTTTTCCGGCATGGACTTCCCCTTGATATTCGGGACGCCGCCGATCACAATTCTGGTGGCCTCACCCGCCGTGTGCGTGTCAACTGCCTGGATGCTTCTGAAAAGATTCATGCTTATCTTCCTCCATCTTCAAGTTCCTTATTCCTCCGCGGTCACTCCCGCGCCAAAAATCTCCTCTTCTATTTCTATTATATCCTCTGATGGGAAGCGCTGATTCGCTGTCTTGTCCGGGCTCAGACCTTCTTCTCTCCGCCCTCCGCTTCTGTCTCTCCGGCCTTTTTCTCCTTGTAGAGAGAATAGAACATCGAAAGTGCCGAGTATGCCATGACGATGACGATGACGATGCTGAGCACCTCATGAGAGAGACCGAGCACGAGACGGCTCGCGATAAATACGCCGATAACGCTCGGGATCACGGCGAAAAGCGACATCTTCCGGTTATACATCCCCTCCTTGATAAAGCGGATGGACGCCACCGGCATGAGATAAGCACAGGATCCCATCATGATCGGAAAAGCGACCTTCGGATCCATCCCCAGCAGCGAGACCAGAGCAAAGCAAGGGGCATAGAGTCCCACGCCGAGCGTCATGATCGCGCCGAGGAAGAAATTGATCACGACCGCAATGATGAGCTTCACTCCATGAAGACCGATCGCCTCTCCTTTTCCGGGAACCAAGCCTACCGTCTGGCAGACGATGACAACGCCGATCACCACGAGGGCGATACCCATAAAGAGCTGAACCTTCTGCTTTGAGAGCTTCGAGACCGCACCGGCACCGATCCATGCGCCGAGAGTCGCGGAAACAAGCATTGCGGCCAGCGTGAGCGGCTCTACCTGCACCGCCGAAATGAAGAAGCAGGCCTCCGCTATGACGGGAGGAACACAGGAGACATTCAGAGTCCCCGGGATCTTCCTGTCATCCACCTGATGAAGGCTCTTGTAGAGAGCGAGGCCAAGCGCGAAGGAACCAATGCCGAGCGTGTCCAAAAAATTGATTCCGAAACCGATCAACGCCGAGAGAAGACCGTTGGTCCCCTTCTCCAGTTCTCCGCGGTGGGCCAGGATATCTCTGACAAAATAGACTGCAAAAATCACAGCCAAAATCCCGAGTCCCCCCAATAAAAGATTGCTAACCATATTTTTTATCCTCCTCTGTCCTTCCCTTCCGTGAAATGATCCCAGACATCGTAAAAAACAACGACAAACTGCGGATCCCATCACTTCAGCTCTGCGGCCCATGCCGCATTCTCTGCGCTTCCCCCATTTTCCGGAAATTACACTTTGACGCTATCCCAAACGGAGACGTCTCTATTCTATGGCATTTCTGTTAGATTTTCAATCTATATTTTAATATAAATTAGTCACATTATCGAGGCTCTTCCCTTCCCCCACTCCACCGCTTTTTCCGAAAACTTCACGACAATTTTCCCGCTATTTTTCTCATTTTCCGTCTTTTTATTCTTATTTTTCTCATTTTCCACTTGCATTTCCGGAGAATCCGCGGTATATTGATTCCAGAAATTAGCAGCCACTCAGCTCTAATTTCAAATCAGGGGCTCCTTCCATTGACGTGACTTCTCAGGAATGACATCGGAAGGAGTTCCATTTGTTTGTAAAAGTCCCGGACGGCGCCTCTGTGTCTGCCGTGCTTGCACGGGCAGACACAGAGGCATCGGACGGGCTAGGCGTCATGAGCATGGAAGGCCGATAGGCCTGGAATGCGAATGACGGCGGCGATTACGAAAGGGCGAAGCCCGAAGCAATCGACTTTTACAAAATCTATGCACAGCATCTTACATCCAGCGCAAAGGAACGGGCTCACGGGCAGACACAGAGACATCGGACGGGCTAAGCGTCATGAGCATGGAAGGCCGATAGGCCTGGAATGCGAATGACGGCGGCGATTGCGAAAGGGCGAAGCCCGAAGCAATCGACTTTTACAAAATCTATGCACAGCATCTTACATCCAGCGCAAAGGAACGGGCACACGGGCAGACACAGAGGCATCGGACGGGCTAGGCGTCATGAGCATGGAAGGCCGATAGGCATCTGACATTCACACAAGAGGCAGCATTTACGAAAAAACAAGGCTCTTCAGAAGCTCCGGGAGCTCCCGGATATCACAGAGCCTTGCGGCGGGCTCCTCCGCCTCTCCGAAGCCATAGGCCGCATGGATAAAGGGGATCCCCGCGCTGCGGGCCGCTCTTTCATCCATGACGGTATCCCCCACGTAGAAGGCTCCCTCCCGGCTGATCCGATTCCTCTCCATCAAAGCCGCGATATTCTCTCCCTTCCCTTTTCCGGTATTTCCAAAGCACTCGATATCCTGAAAGTCACCCTCCTCTCCCAGAGAAAGCCCTCCGCAGTGAAGCAGTGTCTCGATATATCCCTTCTGGCAGTTTGAGACGATATAGAGCCGGATCCCTTCCTCCCGAAGTACCCGAAGCATTTTCACCGTCCCCGGATAGAAGCTCCCGCTGTGCAGCGCCAGGTAGGCATTCTCGTGCTGCATGCATTCCTCCATGATCCGGCAGCGCTCTTCCTGAAGGAGTCCCGGAAGTATCATCCGTCCGATTTCTTCCATGGTATGCCCCATATAACGGTACATATCCTCTCTCGTAAGCGGCGTCTTTCTGCAGCCCGGATATCGGGACAGCACCTCATTCCAGGACTCCGTGACCGCGTCGGAGGAGTCCCAAAGCGTTCCGTCCACATCAAAAATTACTGATTTTTCCATTTCTCTCCCCCGGAAGACAAGTCTCACCGCTTCCCTTATGAATGCGCACGCTTTTCCGGCATTCATTTCCCGTTCACACTTTGTTTCCAATTTGTTTACACCGAAAACATAGTTTATTCACTTCTGAAAACTATATTATACCTAGGATAACAAAGAGCAGTTATCCAGCCAAAAAGATTTTTTTCATAATACTCGGGCAGGGATCAAAGGATCCCTGCCCTCCTCCCATTTCAGGGATAAATTTCTGCCCCGCCGCAAAGATCGCAGGCGGGATTCTTTTATACCCAGGCATACAGAAGGAGAACAGCCTTTTATTATTAAAGGTCTGCCCCCCTCTGCAGGCCTGAGGGAAAAGTTCTTTTCCACTCGGGACTCTCCGCGGATTTACTCTCTCTCAAAATCCCACTGATTCCGCTTGACAAGCTATGGCATTTCTGCAGCTTACAGCCGCCGGGAAGGGTGTTGGCACAAGCGAAACGAATGCCTTCTCTCAAGCTGAAGCTTGAGGAACACCGCACATCATCCCGCTTTTTGGGAAAGCTTTACAAGCTCCGGCATAAGATACATAAGAAGCACCGCTATCCCATTATTCAAAAAATGAAGCCCCATCGAAGCCAGAATATTCCGCTTCTTTTCATAGAGCCGGCAGAGCATGAAGGAAAGCGGCAGGTATACCATAATCGCCAGCATATCCCGGGGCTTTCCGCTGAGGATCGCCGCAAGGCCGTGCACCAGGGAGAAAAGGGTCATAGATGCCGCGTAGGCGATGAGGCGTCCTCTCTGGCGGAGTCTCGCAAAGATGATCCCCCGGAAAACGGTCTCCTCAACGACCGGCGCAAAGATCAGCGCGAGGAAAATGACAACGAACTGCCAGGCCCTGCTCTGTCCGAAGATGCCGAAGATCTCCATCTGGTTTTGGTTTGTGACGCCGATCTTTTGCATAAGGAGAGCCAGCGGGACATTGATGAGATATACAAGAAGATTGCAGAGCAGGATATAAGCGAAATTCCGAAACGGCCTCCGAAAGGCTCTTCCGATGCCGTCGGAAAGCTCCTCCCGTTTTACAAGAATCACCTTACAAAGCATCAGCACATTGCCAAGGAAATAAAGGAGAAGATAAGGGAGAGTCTCCATCTTCCAGGGAGTGAAGCTCGATATAAGAGCGAGCAAAATACTGAGAAGCAGAAGATATCCCAGGAAATACCAAAGCAGAATACCCCGGTCTTCCTTCCAGCTGTTCCAAAGTTTCATAATCAAGTCCTTTCTCTCTATCCATTCCTTGGAGCGATCGGCCCTCCCCGTTTTCGCATCCGTCAAAGCTCTTCTTCCTCCTGCTCTTCCTCTCCCCTCTTAAGATCCCGAAGAGCGGCGGACAGGGAAGAGTCTTCCGCGCAGTCTTCCCGAGACTCATCGCCCTCCTTCCAATTCTCCAGGATGGGGCGGAGCTCCTCCTCTCTTTTCTCCTTCGGAATAAGGCGGGCGAAGATCTTCTCAAAAAAGGCAGAATTCAGCCAGGCGACAGCCGGATACCCGATCAGAAAGAGAAGGGGTGTGAGGATGGGGATCCAATAGATGCTGGACAGTGAAACGAGGATGAGCGCGCCGTCCAGAAGCAGCATCAGGATGGTAAAGCCCAGATTTCCGACGGCAAGTAAAAGAGCGTTTTTCAGCGTGCGCCACAAGCTGTTCTCAAAGCGGGCGAGCACCGGCCAAAGATAAAGGAAAACGATGAGCCAAAGCATCGTGAGCATAAGGATCACGGCGTGAAAAAACATCCCCCAAGGCCTCGGGCCCCGGAAGATCCGGAGAAAGAAAAAATGGTCTGCAAGGAGAAGAAGCCCCACAAGAAGCATAAGAAGAAAAAGGCAGACGGCCTGGCGGAAATTCTCCTTAAAGCTTTTGAAAAACATGTGGATGACCCCATTGTCTTCTTCCCGTACGATTTTCATGGTGCAGTAGTAAAGCGCAGTCGTGGAAGCCCCGATCGTGAAAACGGGGAGGCAGCACAAAAGCCAAAGGAGATTGAGAAGCATCATGTCTGCAAGCCGTCCGATAAATCTCCAGACCGGATTGTCATAATTGAATAGTCCCTGAAACATCTCTATCCCCCGCTCTTTTGCCGCCCGTTCTCTGGATTACTCGGATTGCTCCGCGCTTCCCGCTCCCGCAATCCGGGCGTTCATTCGCATTCCGCGGGGGATAAATACCTCCCCCGCTTCTTGCTCATGCCCGCTGCGCGCCTTAAGCGCATCCCCACTCTTTCGCGCAAGCGCTGAGAGCGGGGATGCGCTTAGGCGCTTGTAATCACATTGTACCCCGTCTGTCAAGTCTATGCAAGGAACGTCCCTTTTGTATTTTTTGCAGTATCATGTATTTTGATCCCAGCTTCCGGAGGAAATGCGTCCTCTTCTGGGCGGGAGAGCGGCAGAAGGGCAAGGGCAGTGCCGCGCTGTCTCAGGCCTCTCCGTAGGCCCTCTCCCAGTTCACGATGAGCTCTTCGATCTCTTTTTCAGAGGGGGAGTCCTCCATCCGCCCGCTTTTCTCTATCTCTTCGAGAATCCTGCTTTTCTCTTTTCCGATTCCATCCTCCCCGCCGTTTCGGGATGCGGAGAGCTCTGCCTGATAGCATTTCACATCCTTCCAGAAGCTCAGAGAGATCAGGAGGATCACGAAGCCGATCGGGAAGGCCGCGATGATGGAGACAGACTGCAGGTTCGCCATCGAGCTCTCCGAGAATACAAGGGCCAGAGGCAGGAGGATGAGGAGAAAGGCCCAGAGGCCTTTGACGGAATTCGCCGGCTCCTCCCCATCCGGAAGCCTGCGATAGCTGTATTGGGAAGCTACCAGCGCGATGGAGTCAAAGGAGGTCGCATAAAAGGCGATCATTGTGAGAATCAGGATTACGAGGAGCAGCGGAGCAAAGGGGAGATTCCGCAAAGCGACGATGATCGTCTCGTAGAGAGAAGCGCTCGTTTCATAGAAGGAGAGGAGGTTCTGCTTCCCCAGCTCCTGCAGGCCAAGAGAGTAATTCCCGAGGATAATAAAGCTGATCCAGGTGCTCCCCACGCCGAAGAGATAGCCTCCCAGTATCGTCTGGCGTATCGTCCGCCCCCGGGAGATCGAGCCGATGAAGAAGGGAGCCGCTACGCACCAGACCATCCAATAGGCCCAGTAAAAGATCGTCCAGTTCTGCGGAAAGCCTGTCCGCCTCGTCGGATCGGAATCGGTGGAGAGAACGAGAAAGTTCTGAAGGAGTCTTCCGATCGCGGAAAATCCGGTCTCCAGAATATAGCGGCACTCTCCTCCGAAGAGAAGAACATAGAGAAGAATCCCGTAAAAGAGGAAGGTGCAGGTCTTCGCGAGGAAGGAGATCCCCTGCATGCCCCGCATCACCGAATAGGTATAGACGATACAGGTCAAAATCAGGATGAGAATCGTGATCTCTCTCTGGGGGAGTGCAGTGCCCGTGAGACTCCGCACAGCCTCCGACATAAGCGGCGTCGCGACGGAAAAGGTCGTGGCCGTCCCCGCGAGAAGGGCGAATACCGCGAGGAGATCGATCAGCCGTCCCGCCATTCCGTCGGTATGCTTCCCAAGAAGCGGGCGGCAGGCCTCGGAATACCTCTGCCTTTCCCGCCTTCTGACATGAAGCATGAAGCCAAAGGCCGCGGCCAGCACAAGGTAAAAGGCCCAGGGAGTCAGCCCCCAGTGAAAGAGCGTAAAGGTGGAGGCCCAGTCCTGCGCAGTTCCGAGCTCCGCGATATGCGGATCCTTCGCATACAGGATCCATTCACAGAGAGAATAAAAGAGGATATCCGCCGCAAGCCCCGCCGTAAACATCATGGAGCCCCAGGCAAAAAAGCTGTATTTCGGCTTCTCACCCACCTCCCCGAGCACCAGCTTCCCGATATCGGAGAAGGCGAGCCAGAGGGAGAAGAGAAAGATCCCAAGCCCGAGCGCCAGATAGAGGACGCCGAACTCCTCCCCAATGAAAGCGCGAATCTGCGAAAGGACTCTATTGGAATCCTCCGGCAGAAGGAAGAAAAGAGCGGAGAGAACGAGAAGAGAAAATACAGGGATGAGAGTGATTCCCCAGTCGATTTTTCGAATGTCCTTCCCCTTCTCTGCTATTCTTTTGTTCATTTTCTTTCCTCCTTTTTTTATTTTGAACAATATAGCACGGGGAATAAGACCTGTCAAGAAATTCCACTCTTCATTGACCTCGATTTTCAGAGAGTGTATCATGGAACGGAATGAAGGAAACGCTGATTCAAGGAAGAGAAAGGAGTCCTTATGGATCTAAAGCTCGGAGATGTTCAGGGAACCGCGCTGATCCCCCTCGCAGTGCGCGCTTCGGAGAGCCGGAGAAAAAATGCGAGAATTCAGGATCCCAAGGCAGTAGAGATCATGGAGAAGCTGCAGATTGATCCGAAAAATCTGGACAGGCTCATAACGCATGAGTGCGTCGTCGCAAGAAGCATCCTCTTTGACAGCACGGTAAAAAAACTGATCTCCCAATACCCGAACGCCCTCTGCCTGAATCTGGGCTGCGGTCTGGATGACCGCTTCTCAAGGATGGATAATGGGGCTATAGACTGGTACAATATTGATCTTCCGGATTCCATCGAGGTCAGAAGGAGGGTCTTTGGCGAGCGGGAGAGAGAGCATACTCTCAGCAAAGATATCATGGATGAGAATTGCTTTCAGGATTTCCCGAAGGACCGTCCGGTAATTGCTGTCGCGGAAGGGCTTTTCATGTATTTTTCCAGGGAACAGATCAGCTCGGTCCTCCGCTCGCTCCAAAAGGGCTTCCCGAAGGGTTTCCTCGCCGCAGAGCTGATGCGGCAGCGCTCCATGAATAAAAAAAGGCACGATACCCTAAGATACAGCAGGGCTGAATTCGGCTGGGGCTGCGAGAACGGCCGGGAGCTGGAGAGCATGAATCCCGCCTTCCATCTTCTCTCCGAAACAAATTTCTCCGACGAAATGCAAAAATCCACATTCCTGAGCCGTCTGATCGGCACCCTCCTCCGAAAATACAATAATCGGCTCGCTCTGTATCAGTGGGGGGAGGAGTAAGCCCTCTTTTTGCCAAGCGGAGCCCTAGCCCTTCTTCTCCGACAGCGAGCGGATTGAGCTCTCATACGCGGTCGGAGACATGGCGGCGAGCTTTTTGAACTGGCGGGAGAAGTAGTGGACGGAGCTATAGCCCAGGCGGTCCGAGATCTCTGTCATATTGCATCCCCCCTCCCGGATCATGCGCTTTGCCTCTTCGATCTTCATGCGGGAGAAAAGCTCTATCGCCCCGATCCCCGCATTCTTCCGGAAGATCTTCTGAAGCTGCGAGCTTCCGATCAGATTGTCCCGGCAGATCCTGGAAATCGTCATCTTCTCCCGGATATGGCTCTCCATATAGCGGACGATCCGCCGATATCTTTCGCCTCTCTCCCCCCTCTCTCCCCGCCCCCTTTCTGCGGGGACGCGGGAAAAGCTCCTCCGGTAGAGGGAGATAAGAAGCTCCGAGAGATATTGGCGGATCAGCTGTGCCCCGCCAAAGGGAGCCTTCCTGGAAAAGCGCAGTTTTTTCTGATAGGGATCGTCCATCCTCCCGGAAAAAACGGAGGAGGCCTCCCGCACGATCCTTCCAAGAAGCTCCTTCTCCCTCTCATCTACGGAGAGAAGCTTCCCGGAAAAGCGCTCCATAGGGGAAGAGCGGCAGAAAAAGCCGATCACCACAAGACTCGGAGAGATCCTTCCATCGGTGAGGACATTGTGGAACTCACCCGGTCTGTGAAAATACAGCTCTCCCTGCCGAAGCGGGATCTCCCTCTCCCCAGCCACGACGCGGATCTCCCCGTAATCCACACAGATCAGCTCCCAAAAGTCATGGGACTCCCCCGGGAAGGCGAAATTACTCTTATATTGAAAATAATGTACGGACACAATCTCTTCGATCGAAATGACGTCGCACAGCCGCACCCCCTCATACTGCTCTTCCCGCTTCTCTTCCTCCTGCATCTCCATCGCTTGCTTCCCGGCCTCCGTCCTTCCCTTTTCCCTTTCCTTCTCCCGGCGTTTCCCCGTCCTTCCCCAAAGAAAACCGCGCCATCCCCCTGAGAAGATACGGCACGGACTTCCCCTCAGAGAAGCCGCGGCCAATCCTCTCCTTCCACCCGCTCCCATGACTGCAATTATACAAAGAATGGACGGAATTGTACAAAGAATTTTTTCGTCATATTTTCTATACTGAGCGTAGCAGAATCTCTTGTATATCGTGTTTATGCTAAAAATCAGGGAGGTAAATGATGAAAAAAAGACAGCTTGGAGCGGCGGCCCTGGCAGTTCTGACAGGCCTTGCCCTCGCATCCTGCGGGGGAGGAAGCACGGAGTCCGCCTCCACGGAAAAGGCTGCAGAGAAGCAGGCGGATGCTTCGGAGGCGAAGAGCGACTCTTCCGCGGAAGACGGAAAGGGCCTCGTCTATTGGTCCATGTGGGAGGCCACCGAACCGCAGGGCAAGGTCATACGGGAGGCCGCGGAGAAGTTCTCAAAGGACACGGGGATCCCGCTGGACGTACAGTTCAAGGGCAGAACCGGAATCCGGGAGGGATTGCAGCCGGCTCTCGACGCGGGGAGCAGGATCGACCTCTTCGACGAGGACATTGACCGCGTGAATAAAACCTGGGGGGATTATATCCTGGATCTGGAGGAGCTCTCGAAATCCCATGACTACGAAAAAAGTGCGAATGCGGGCCTCATCGCCGCCTGCCGGGAGGTCGGAGGCGGAAAGCTGAAATCCATCCCCTACCAGCCGAATGTCTTCGCCTTCTTCTACAATCAGTCCCTCTTCGACGAGGCCGGAATCAGCGAGGTTCCAAAGACCTGGGAGGAGCTCGGAGAAGACTGCCAGAAGCTCAAGGACAAGGGCTATGTCCCGATCACATCGGATGACGCCTATATCCTCAGCATGTTCGGCTACCATCTCTCCCGGATCAACGGCTATGAAAAGGCCTCTGAGATCGTGAAAAACGGGAAATGGGACGATCCCTCCGTGCTGGAGGTGGCAAAGGCCTACGAGGACTTCGCGAAAAAGGGCTATTTCTCGGAGAACATCTCCTCCAATGTCTGGCCGGCGGGACAGAACCAGGAGCTCGCGCTCGGCAGCGCCGCGATCTATCTGAACGGCTCCTGGCTCCCGAATGAGGTAAAGGATATGACGGGGGACGATTTTAAATGGGGCTGCTTCAGCTATCCGGCGGTCCCCGGCGGAAAGGACGGCACGGAGGCCTCCAACTACGGCGCACAGGTCTTTGCGATCAGCAAGGATTCCAAGAACCCGGAGGCGGCCTTCCGCTTCATCGAGTATGTCACAAAGGGAGAATTTGATAAAAAGCTCTCCGAGGAATCCCTGGGAATCCCGGCGGACTCCGAAAACAGCGATTGGCCGAAGCAGCTCGCCGCGGTAAAGCCCGTCATGGACAGCTTAAAGACCCGTTATCCCTGGGCGGCATCCGCGGAGGACAATGTAGACATGACCCCGATCCTGAAGGAAAATATGCAAAAGCTCTGCGGAGGAGAGATCAGCGCCGAGGACTTCGTGAAAAACCTTCAGAAATAAGGGATCAAAAAAGAACCGGAGGATGCAAAGGCTGTCACGGCAGAAGATAATCTCACCGTGAAGCAGACATCCTGAAAAGAGCATCATAAAGAGGAAAGATCGCAGCGGAGGAGACAGCGTGAGAAAGCAAAGCAGCGGGCAGAGAGGTCAGGGAACGGCAGCCGCAGGGAAAAGGAGGGCGGGAAACGCGCCGATCCTTTTCGTCCTGCCCGCGCTCTTTTTCTTCTTCTCTGTCTTTCTCTACCCCATCCTCCGCACGATCCTCATGAGCTTCTTCCGGATCGAGGGGATCACGGATCCGATCCCGAAATGGAGCTTTGTCGGGCTTC
This sequence comes from Oribacterium sp. oral taxon 078 str. F0262, assembly GCF_000160135.1. GTDB lineage: Bacteria > Bacillota > Clostridia > Lachnospirales > Lachnospiraceae > Oribacterium. The sequence continues at coordinate 387,163 of NZ_GG729933.1, read as the reverse complement.
AGAACTATGAGAAGCTCTTCCGCACCGCCCTATTTCGGATCTCCCTTTGGAATCTCTTCCGGATCTGGTTCCTGGGAGGAATCCTCGTTCTGAGCCTCTCTCTTCTTTTCGCGGTGATTCTGGAGAGCGGGATCCGGGGCAAGCGCTTCTTCCGGGCCGTCATCTATCTTCCCAATATCGTGAGTGCGGTCGCGCTCGCCACCATGTGGCTCCAATATGTCTACAGCCCGAAATTCGGCCTGCTGAAAACCGTTTTCAGCTCACTTGGCATGAAAAGCCTCTCAAAGATTCAATGGCTGGACAGCGCCCATAAATTCGAGTCCCTGCTTCTCGCCTACTGCTTTGGCATGATCGGCTATCACATGCTGATTTTCATGAGCGGAATCGAACGGATCGGAACGGAATATTATGAGGCGGCGACTCTGGATGGTGCGGGCCGATTCCAGCAGTTTCGCTATATCACCCTGCCTCTCTTAAAGGGAATGTTCCGGACCAATCTTACGATGTGGTCTGTGACGAGCGTCGGCTTCTTCGTCTGGTCCCAGCTTTTTTCCACAGTCACGGCGGATACCCGGACAATCACACCGATGGTCTATCTCTATATGCAGGTCTTCGGGGCGGGAAACAGCGTCACGGAGCGGAATGCGGGTACCGGGGCCGCGGTGGGCGTATTGCTGAGCCTCGCGGTCATCCTTATCTTCCGGCTGGCAAACCGGCTTCTCAGAGACCGGGATCTGGAGTTCTGAGAGAGCAAAATAGAAAAAAACGTAAGGGGCATAAGGGAAAAGCTCGAAGTGCGGAAGCCGCCGAGAGCGCGGTGGACCTCCGGGAGTATGAGACCTTGGAGCGAAAAAGGTATTGAAAACAGGATGGAAAATGCGGGTTTTCACAAAAATCCGAGGAGGAAAGCTATGAAAAAGGCTGAGAAAATCTCATCGGGGCAGCTGCGCCTCTCCCGGGAGCTTAAGCTCCTTCCGGGCTACTTCATCGTTATCCTCTGGTGCGTCTTCACCTTCCTGCTCCTCGGCTGGGTCTTCCTCGCAAGCTTCTCTACGACGAAGGAGATCTTCTCGAATCATCTCCTGCAAAGCGGCTTTCATCTGGAGAACTTCCGAAAGGCCTGGGTGAACTCCGATGTCTCGACCATCTTCTTTAATTCGCTCTTCTACTCCCTCTCCTCCTGCGCCCTGCTGATTCTGATCGCTTCTCCTGCGGCCTATGCGCTCTCCCGCTTTGATTTCCCGGGAAATTCCATCATCCAAAGCGCCTTCGCGGGCTCCATGGGGGTGCCCGTCGTCATGATCGTGCTGCCGCTTTTCTCTCTCGTGGCCGGGCTGGATGTCCTAAACCACACGCTTTTAAACCGTCTGACCCTCATTTTCCTCTACACCGGCATCAATGTCCCCTATACCACGATCTTTCTGACGGCCTTTTTCGCAAATCTCTCCCGCTCCTTCGAGGAAGCCGCGTCGATCGACGGCTGTCCGATGGGGAAGGCCTTCTGGCTCATCATGCTCCCGATGGCGCAGCCGGGCATCATCACCGTCACAATCTTTAACTTCGTAAATATCTGGAACGAATATTTCATCTCTCTGATCTTCGGAAATTCCGACAAGGTGAGGTCCGTCGCGGTCGGTCTCTACTCCATGATCAATTCCATGAAATACACCGGTGACTGGGCCGGCATGTTCGCCTCTGTCACCATCGTCTTCCTGCCGACGCTCCTTCTCTATCTCTTCCTCTCCGAGAGGATCATCGCCGGAGTGACGGGGGGCGGCATCAAGGGCTGAGGAAGAGATCGATCTCCTCCCCGTCCTCGCTCAGCCGCAGCTCCCGAAAGTGAAGAGGGGAAAAATCCTGCTCATCCCTCTTCCGGAAGGAATAGCTCCCTCTCTTGAGATAGAATCTGTTTGTCTTTCTGTCCCCCTCGATCTTCATCACCAGCAGTCTGTCCCCCGATTCCGAGATGAGGAGATAGTCCTCCTCCGGATCGCCGCTCTCCGGATGCAGTGAAATCATTTCATAGTCCCGCTTCTCGGAAAAAAGCTGCTGCCGGTAAAAATGATCGAACAAAAAAGATAAAAATCCCAGATTGACGCACACAAGGCCCAGGATAAAAAATGCGCTCCAAAGCGTTCGGGCCGCTCGGAAAAGACCCTTCCCGAGCATTTGAATAATCCCGAGAAAGCCTCTCCCGATGCTTCGGATCCTTCCTTCCAGCCTTCCTCCTCTCATCTCAAGGGGAAGGCCTTCCCTCTCCATCCTCTCCCGCATGGAATCCTTTCTTATCCATGTAAAAAAATAAGAGAGATAGATCAGGGCACCCACGGCATAGAGAAGCAGTTCCCATGTATTTCGGGATATCCCATCTGTCCATGCGCTTATTTCCGATAGATACGGGATTTCTTCGAAAGAGGAGGAAAGACTGCTCACAAAAGAGGAAATGTGAACAGAAAAGCGACTGAGAAAAAAGCCGGCGGTGAAGCCTCCGATAAGGAAGAAGCTGAGAAAAAGGTCGCACTTTTCGATGAAAATGCCAAAGCGCTCAAAAAAGCCGGAAGCTCCCCTTCCCGGTCTCCCCTTTCCTCCGCTCCTTCGCTCAGCCCAAAGCCTTCTCCAAAGATACGGACTCCCGAAAAGAAAGCTGAATAGGGAAAGGCACGCCGTAAATTCCATCACATAGCGAAGCCCCTCCTGATGCAGCAAAAGCTCTCTCGGGATCCCGTAGAATTTCTCCCCATCCACGGCGCATTCATATCGGATCCATGCCCAGGCTATCGCTCCCGCGGCGCCAAAGAGGGCAATGATCTTCAGCGCGCTCTCCGAAAGAGCGCCGAGGAATCGGATGATTTCGTAAAAGCTCCTTCCGGAGGAATCCCGCCTCCCCCTTTCTCTATCCTTCTCCTCCTTCCCGATATGCTCGATCTGCACACCGTCCTTTCCGGGAATTTTGATTCCGATTCTGATCATTCCTCTCTCCTTTGGCAATGAAAGTCACGAAAAGGCGGAGCCGCCTCCTCTGCAAGGGATTATACAAGGAAAGGGCCGGATTGTGCAAAGAAAATCCGCCCTGCATTTCCTATACTCTTACTGTATGAGTCCCACGTTTTTCCGGCAGCTATCCTGCCCGTCCGGTCCATAAACGCCGCCCCGGCGTTTATCTGTAAATCGCTTATGCGCCGGAACGAGAGCGTCCTGCGATGTATCAGGGCAGCGCATCTATGCTCCTCCAGTCCAGATACGAAGTATCGTTTCCTGTATCGCTCCCGGTCCGATGGAAGGACAGCGGGACCGGCCGCGAATCCCTATATTGAGGTGTATCGATCTATGAGAACAGAAATCACGAAAGATGTCCTGCGCCGCGCTGCCGCGGCCTTCCAAACCAAGGGAAAGCTTCGCTCCTGTGTCCCCTACGGAAGCGGTCACATCAACGATACCTTCCGCTTAGACTGTGAAATCCCCTATATCCTGCAGCGAATGAACCGGGATATTTTTCGGGATATCCCCGCCCTTATGCGAAATATCTCTCTCGTGACAAGCTTCCTCCGGGAAAAGATCCTAAGCCGCGGCGGAGACCCGGAGAGGGAGTGCCTGAACCTCATCCCGACAAGGGATGGGAAAAGCTTTTACCGGGACCCGGACGGGGAATGCTGGCGCGCCTATCTCTTTATCGAGCGGGCAAGCAGCTATAATCTCGTGCGCCGCCCCGAGGACTTCCGGGAGAGCGGGAGAGCCTTCGGAAATTTCCAGCTCCTCCTCTCGGATTTTGATGCCTCCCTTCTCACAGAGACCATAGCGGATTTTCATGACACAAAAAACGCTTCCTCCGCTTTCGGGAAGCGCTGACAGAAGATCCGCTCGGGCGCGCGAAAAGCTGTGAGAGAGAGATCCGCTTCGCGCTCTCCCGTGAAATGCTCGCGGACAGAGCGATGTCGGCTCTCCGAGAAGGCCGCCTCCCTCTCCGCGTCTGTCACAATGACACAAAGCTCAACAACATCATGATCGACGACGAGAGCGGAAAGGCCGTGTGCATCATAGACCTAGACACCGTGATGCCCGGCCTCTCCCTCTTCGACTTCGGGGACTCCATCCGCTTCGGGGCGAGCACCGCGGAGGAGGACGAGCGGGATCTCTCAAAGGTTCACTTCTCCCTGCCGCTCTATGAGCTCTATCGGGAGGGCTATCTCGAGGGCTCCGGGGGAAGCCTCACGGAGGAGGAGATCCGGATGCTCCCGGAGAGCGCGCGCCTGATGACACTCGAGTGCGGCGTGCGCTTCCTCACGGACTATCTCAGCGGCGATCATTACTTCCATACAAGCCGGCCTGCTCACAATCTGGACCGCGCAAGGACCCAGTTCCGGCTTTTGGAGGAGATGGAGGAAAAGCTTTCCCTCCTCTCCTGATCCGCCTATGCGCGCTCTGCCCCGATTCCTTTCGCTTACAGCGCTCTCCCTTTAGGGCAGGGCGCTGCGGCATCTACATCGTCCAAAGAAGAAGTCTGTTCCGGATCTTTTCAAAGATCTGCATGATGATGACCAGGATGACGATCATAAAGATGAAGCCGGCCCAGGTCTTGTCATAGAGTCCGAGCATCGCATTCTGCCGGACATAGTAGCCCATGCCGTACTCCGCGCCGTACATCTCCGCATAGACCAGCATGACGAAGGTCCCGCTCAGAGAATTCACAAAGCCGGAGATGATGGACGGGCTCGCGGCGGGGAGCATGACCCGGAAGAGCTTCCGGAAGCCGTGGAGCTCCAGTGTCTCCGCCTTGTCCAGATAGCGCCTGTCAATCGTCATAATGCCGGTGATCGTGCCGAACACCGTCGCCCAGACGCTCTCGTAGACGATGAGAAAGAGGGACGCCGTCCGGAAATTCGGCGCGAGCAAAAGCGCAAAGGGAGAGAGAAGGATGGAGGGGACGACACTGATCGTGTAGAGCACCGGGTGCAGCGCATCCCGGAGCCCCCGGTTCATCCCCATGATCACTCCGATCAAAAGCGCGAGCGAGAGAGAGATCACGATGGCCGGAACCAGGATCGAGAGAGAGGCAATCAGATTCAGGAGCATGATATAGCGGTCCCCGGCAAAGGCCTTGCAGATCGCCTGCGTCGTCGGGAAGAGAAAGGCATTGATCAGGTGATTATTTGCGACATAGGCATAGAGTCCGATCAGAAAAAGATATACTAAAATTGTGATCCAGTACCTCTTAAAAAAGCGCGCGATGATCTTTCCCGCTCCGTTCATTTTCCGCCTCTCCTTTCCGCCCCGGCACGCAATGGCACTTCGCTACGCATCATGCTCCGCATAGAATTCCTGTATTTTCCGGTAGAAGTCCGGATTTTTCTTTTTCCTGCACTCCTCCGATTATTCCCCGATATGCTGTTCCACGTCCTGATTGATCTGACGAATCAGCTCGTTTCTCATGGAGATGATCTCCGGGTCCACAAACTGCGTCTCCCTCTTCGCCCTTTTCTCCTCCGGAATCCTGAGCTCGTAGATGATGCGGCTCGGCCTCTGTCCGAGGACGATGATGTGATCCGCGAGCAGGATCGCCTCATCCACATCATGTGTGACGAAGAATACCGTCTTCTTCCGACTCCTTTCCCCGCTCTCCCAGAGCTCCAGCACGAGGTCCTGGAGCTTTGCCCTGGTCACGGCATCCAGCGCTCCGAAGGGCTCATCCATGAGGAGAATGGGAGGGTCAATCGCAAAGGCCTGAGCGATCGCGCAGCGCTGCTTCATCCCTCCGGAGAGGCTCTTTGGAAGCTTCGAATAGATCTCCCTCTGAAGCCCCACCTTCTCCAGCATGGAAAGCGCAAGCGCCTTTTTCTCCGCCTTCGTCATCTCGGGAAAGCGCTGCCTCAGGGCGAGAACGATATTCTCCCCCGCGCTCATCCAGGGGAAAAGCCCATAGTCCTGAAATACCATGCCGCGAGACAGGCTCGCTCCTCTGATCTCCTCCCCGTCGATCCGTATGCTCCCACCCGTCGGCTTCTCAAGCCCCGCGAGAAGCCGAAGCAGCGTGCTCTTCCCGCAGCCGGACTGTCCCAGGATACAGACGAATTCTCCCGCCTCGACCGGGGTTCCGATCTCATGGAGGATTTCCTGCTTACTGTCCCGATAACAAAAGGAAAGACTGTCGATCTCTACACCATTCATATCTTTCACTCCTCTATCCTCGTCCCGGCGCCTCTGCGGGGACTTCCGGAATCCTGCGCCCCTGCCATGAAGGCAGCAGCGCATCACTCCGGGTCCTCAGGGCCACAGGCTCAAAGCATCTCGAGAAAGGCGGCGACACGAGTATTGAGCTGTCCGATATCGCTCTTTGAATAATCCGTCTCCACATTCAGATAAGGGATCTGCTTCTCCCCCGTGACGAAGCTCCGAATCTTATTCGTCTCCACATTATAGGTGTGACAGGCCTGAAGCGTCATCTCCAGGACTCCGTCCGCCCGGTACTCATCCACCATCTCCCCCAGCGCTTGGAAACGGTTCGGATTCGGGGACATGATGGAGCAGCCGATAGCCAGGTAGCGGCGGGAAATCGCCTCATAGATATCCTCCGCACTCTCATCGACCTGGAGTCCCACTGACTTCTGTCCGCTGCAGTTTTCATATCCCACAACGACGCCCCCGTTCTCCTCGACGGCCTGAATCACCTTCTCCGTCGCGCCGCCGATCGGGCAGCCTGTGATGATGATCCTGGGCCGTTTCTCGATGTGCTTCCCCGCCGCGTAATCCTTTTCGATCTGCTCCCGGAGCGAATCGACCTCATCCGCCAGAGCACTGCGGTCGAACTTGAAGGTAGAGCCATAGAGAACCTTAAAGATATCATAGCCATAGACCGGCGCCGGATCGTGCCGCATCACTCCGTAAAAATTCATCAGCGCGGCATTCGCCCTGTTGTTGATCCTGACCGCCTCCCGGACCTTCTCCTCCGTAATCTCGCACTGAAACTTCTCCGAAAGATAGTCCTTAAGGCGGAGGATCTCCTTCCGGTAAGCCTGCACGCCGTCCTCATCCTGATGGTTCGGAAGACGCAGAATGAAGACATCCTTGAACTCCCCCATGAGCTCATACATCTTCTTCTTTCCGTCGCAGGTCGTTTCCCCCACCACTACATCGGAAAAATAAAAATAAGGGCACTTCTGCGTCTTGGCAAAGCCGTAGCTCGACTTTATGAGAGGGCAGAGGTTCTTCGGGAGATCCTTCTCCGCATCCTGGATCGTCTCATCCGAGGTCGAGCAAAGGCTGACCGGAGCGGCCCCCGCCGCCATCGCGATCTCCTTCGGAAAGTAGGTGCAGTAGGAGCCGACGATCGGAATCCCCTTTTCCTTATATTCCCTGACGGTCAGAAAGGAATTCTTTCTCTGCTCCGCAAAGCCGTCGAAGACCGACGGCAGATCCTTGATCAGTTCCACTTCTCTCCTCCTGTTTCTGTTCCTTCTTCTCCCGCACTCTCCTAAAGAGGCTGTGCGGAAGCTCCTCCTGAAAAATATGTCTATTTCCGGCAAAGCGCCAGGCCCCTGTTCCCATCGAGGCCGGAACGCGGACGCTGCCCTGAAGCCTCGGATCCTCAGATCCCGCGATCGGAAACGCCCGGAAAAAACGGAGCTTTCTCAGCTTCGGCTCACAAAGCTCAGAAACTGTCTGAGCCGCTCATTCTCCGGATGATCCAGAATGTCCTCCGGCTTCCCGTCCTCCATAATCGTGCCCCCGTCCATAAAGAGCACTCGGCTTGCGACCTCTCTGGCGAAGGGGATTTCGTGGGTCACGAGGATCATGGTCACTCCCTCCTCCGCGATCTCCTGTATCGTCTGGAGGACCTCCTTCACCCATTCCGGATCCAGGGCCGAGGTCGGCTCATCAAAGAGCACGACACTCGGATTGACTGCGAGAGCCCGCGCGATCCCAACTCTCTGCTGCTGTCCCCCGGAGAGCTTCGAGGGGTAGAAATCCCTCCGGTCCAGCATCCCGACCTTTTGAAGAAGCGCCTCTGCCCTCTCCTTCGCCTCCTTCTTCGGGATATGCTGGACGAAGATCATCGCCTCCATGACATTTTCGATCGCTGTCTTATTCTTAAAAAGGTTAAACTGCTGAAAGACCATCGAGGAATTCTTCCGAAGCGTCTCTACCTCTTTTTTCGTATGTCTTTCCGCGTCGACTCTGACTCCATTGACCGTGACGATTCCCCTTGTGGGAATGGTCAGGTAGTTCAAGCAACGAAGCAGCGTCGATTTTCCGGTTCCGGAGGGGCCGATAATGGCGACCGCCTCCCCCTTATTTACCGAAAAGCTGATGTCCCGGAGCACCTCCGTCTTCCGGTCAAAGTCCTTATAGAGATGCTCCGCCCTGACGATTGTCTCTTCCGCCATCGTCCCTCCCCTCCGATTCCGATTCTCCCGGCAAAAAGGCATTTCCCGCGGAAGGATTCCACTCCGCTCCCCTCCGGGAAGGCGGCCTCCTCTCTCCTCCGGGAGACAGCCTGTATGCCCGATCAAGCTCTCATTCGACGGTATAGCCGAGCTCACTGTAGGGAATGATGTTCTGTGTCATATCGGAGTACATATATTTTTCGATGATCTTTGTGATCGTCCCATCCTCCATGAGTCCTGCGAGAACGACATTGACCTCATCCCGGAGCTTCTTTCCCTCCTCTGTCCTCGGGAAATAATATGCGACATCATTTGCGTAGAGGCGCTCATCCAGAAAGCGGAGATCCTGCTTCGTGCCGTTCTCCCATTTATAGACCGCGGAATCCGTACTCGCAAAGGCATCCAGACGGCCGAGCAGCACGTCCTGATAGCCGGCGGAGCCGTTATCTCCCTCATAGAGCGTGACCTCGAAGCCCTTTTCCTTCCCCATATCCTCGATGCTCTGCTGAGCAGCCTGTCCATTCAGAACGCCGACTCTCTTTCCCCTTAAGTCATCAAAGCTCCGAATCTCGCTGTCCGGCTTCACGACGACGCACTGTGCATCGCCGTAGTAGGGATCGGATACCAGATACTTCTTCGTCCGCTCCGCGTTAACGGCATAGCAGTTCGCCGCGACATCCGCTCTGCCGGCATCCAGCTGCCCAAAGGTCGCACCGGAGCCGGTCGCCTGCAGCTTCTCGATCTTCCAGCCCGTCTTTTCCCCGATCGCCTCCCAGATCTCCGCGTCGATGCCGGTCCATTTCCCGCTGTCATCGATCAGGCTGTAGGGCTCTCCCGAGCCGCTGGTCACCACTCTCACGCTCCGATCCTTCGCGAGGCCGGAATCCGCCTTCTCCTGCTCTTTCGCGGAGCTCTCCTCCCCGCTTTTGGCCGTCTCGCTTCCCTCTGACGCTTTTCCGCTTTCCGCCGAACTCCCGCCGGAGGAGGAGCCGCAGCCGCCGAGGAGCACTGCGAAGCCGAGAATCACTGCCGTCAAAAGTACCGCCCCTTTTCTTTTCACTTATCTTACCTCCTGTGTTTTCCCTGATCTCCCTGTATTTCCCTGCTCTTTCGCATTCTCTGCGCCCCGGGGCAGGCTTTAAAACGCCGCCGCACAGCGTTTTTCGAGAAGCTTCCTCAAAAAATCAAAGGCCGTGATGACGACCCAGTAGACCACCATAACCGCGCCGTAGATCTCAAAATATCGGTAGGTCCGGGAGCCCTCCGTGCGGGCGGCCCCCATGATATCCGGAACTCCCAGCATGAACGCCAGGGAGCTCGCTTTGATGAGATTGATAAAGTCGTTGAAGAGAGGCGGTAGCGCCACGCGGAGCGCCTGGGGTATGATGATGCGCCGCACGATCTGCAGATTCGACATGCCGAGCGACAGCGCCGCCTCGCGCTGCCCGTCATCCACCGAGAGGAGCGCCGCGCGGATGCTCTCTGACATGAAGGCCCCTACATTCAGACTCAGCACTAAAGAGACCGCTGTGACCGGCGTCATATCTCTGACCAGAGCGGAGTAAACCGCCACGCCAAAGTAAAAGAAGTAGAGCTGCGCGACGATCGGGGTCCCCCGCATGAAAGAGACAAAAGCTCTCGCGGCGGGATAGAGAAGCGGAAGCCGGTAGTAGGCGATCACCGCGATGATCATACCGAGAAGAAGCGAGAAAAACGCGGCGATCAGAGCGATCTCCAGTGTGACCGGAGTCTTCGCAAAAACCTTGGGGAGGACCTCCAGAAAGTAATGAATATCAAACATGCTTCTCCTTTTTCCCGCGCTTATCCCGGGATACGGATGCCGTGAGTCAGATCTCTGTCCCCTTAGAACTTGCCGTTCCTCCCGCATCCCGTAGAAGAGCGCGAGGCAAATCGGGGCGCCGATCATAGCGCCGATCACAGACAGAAGAAGGCCCGCAATAAAGAATCAGGCATTGTGCTCTGTATAGAAATCCTGCATCTTCTTATAGAATTCCGGATTCTCCGAGCCGTAATCCTTCTCCGCCTCGTCCAGAGCCTCCTTATAGAGCTCTGTCTGGATATGATCGTCCACCTTGATATTCTCCCAGCCCTCGCTCAGGAATCCGGTCTTCCCAAGAATATTCCAGCCTCTCTCCACCTCATGCTTCAGGGGATCCACGCTGATGCGGAAGTGCTCGTTGTTCATATAGGAGTTCAGGTAATCCTCCGTTACGTTCATGCGCTTCCCCAGGATCTTCTTGCACTCCTCCTTGTTCGCGTCGCTCGCCTCATAGTAGGCCTGCGCACGGAGAAGAGTCTTAATGACCTTTTTCATGGTATCCCGGTTTTCCTTGAGATACTTGTCCGTGACCACCATCCGGCAGCAGGAGTACCAGGGCATTAAGTCGCTTCGATAAGCGACGATCTTCAGCTTCGGCTGCTGAGAAATCTCGAAGTTTCTGCTGGTGCCGACCACCGCATAGTCCGCCTCTCCCTTGATGACGGCCGCCGTCATATCACTGTAGTTCGGGTAATGCACCCACTTCACATCCGTTTTCGGATCATAGCCCTTCTCCAGCAAAGTCCCAGCGATCGTATAGTCCGAGGCATCCGCCGCGACAGTTTTCCCAACCAGGCTCTCCACGCCCTTCCATTCCTCCGGGTTGTCCGTCCGGGTAATGATGGGCATGCAGCCGGTCGCCATATATCCCCCGATGATCTGCAGATTCTCTCCAGAGGCAATCGTCTGCAGAGGACCGTTGGTCCCATAGTTTGAAAAGATGTCGATATCCCCGGCAAGAAGTGCTGTCGTCGCATCATTCGACGCGTCAAAGGGCTTCTCTGTGATCTCTATCCCCTCTTCCTTGAGCCAGCCCTTTTCGATGGCAAGCTCCAGAAAGGTATTTCCACTGTTATCCCTCGCCCAGTTAATGCGAACCGTCTTCTGCGGCTTCTCCGCCTCGGCCTTCTCCGCCTCCGATCCGCCGCTCTCCGACGCTCCCGCGCTTTCCGAGGCGCTGCTGCTTCCTGCTCCGCTCTCTCCCGTCTTTCCTCCACAGGCCGCGAGTCCGAAAACAAGTCCCAGTACGAGAAGTCCCGCCAGTCTTTTCCTCATCATTTTCATCTCCTTTTTAATTAAGATAGAATTTCACCTTCCGGATTTTATCTCCCGCTTTTCTCCCCTCTCTCCCTGAAGGAGGAGCCTTCCCAGACGCCCGTTCAAAAGGAGCGAGACCAAGACAGAGGAGACAAGCTTATCCGTAAAATTTCCCGCGACAGCCCCCCAATAGGTCGCGCTGATCATATCCTTTCCGGACTGCCGGAGAGCCATGATCAGGATATCCGTTCCGGAACCCGTCAGCCCGCCGAAAAGCGCAAGGCGAATCGGGGCACCGATCATAGGACAGATCACAGACAGAAGGAGTCCCGCGACGACAGCGGTAGGAAGGGGAAAGCGCCCATGACTGAACTTCCGACAAAGCGACACGGTGACTGCGACCGCCGCACTGACAAGAGCAAATGGTATCGCCACAGCTCCCCCCACAACTCCCATGAGGAGATTGGTGCTCACACCGGTCAAAATCCCATAGCCCATGCCATAAGCCGCCGAGATGAAAATCGTCCCCAGCGTATCCAGGAAGAGGAGAGGGATCTTCATCGCCGAAACGGCCTCCCCCAATACAACATTGATCACGACCGCCATGGCGCATAAGACCAAAATCCTGGTTTTCTCAGCTCTCATCTCTTTTCCCCCTAAGAAAATCGTCCAGCCTCTTTCTGAAATCCCTCTCCTCTCCCTCCGCATACCAGACGGGAAGCTCTATGAAATCCGTGCTCAGATGAAGCTCGCGCAGCCGCTCAAAAAGAAGCTCCATAAAGACCCCTCTTCTCTCACTCAGCGCGCAGTTCGGGCTTTCCCGGACCGCGATCACCCCCCGGAAGCGGTATCCCTTTCTGCTGCAAATTGAAAGCTCCTTCAGCACCGGCTCCAGAAGGCGGATACAGTGCTCCCTGTAACCGGAAAGACGGGCATAGTCCTCATAGCTCATGGGAGGCCTGTCCGGCCCCAGAAAAAGAAGCTCCGGGCAGGGAAGCTGTATCACTCCATACCCGCTTTTCATAAGATCCGCCGCAAAGGGGAAAGCGCCTCTCGCCCTCTCCCAGCCTCTCAGGACCGCATTTTGATTCAAGATGCAGTGACACACGAGTATCAGCCTTTTCCCCGGAAAATCCATATTTCCCCTCGGCAAAGCAGAAAAATTCCAGAGCCGATCAGCGAAATAAACCATAAACCTCGACTCTGTAAGTGAAATACGATGATCATAAATCAGTTCGGCATCTCAAGCAACTTTTTGCCGCTATATATACAAAGAAACTAGAAATCCTTTGATCTATTTTATTTTTCTATCATTTGGAAAAATCACGATTTCCGCCCCCGAAGATCAGGAAGCAGTCCCATATCAGCTCTCGATGCAGGATGCGGATTTTGTAAAAAATCGGCGAAACGATTTTACAAAGCTGATAAAGCCCGGCGAAGCGGTAAAGCTTATTCCAATCCGGGCCCCTATCCTGTAAAACAGCTGCTTTTAAAACTTAACGGGGATGAAAGATCGATTCATGGAATCAGGAATAAAGGTCATGGAAGGGCACGGTGTCCGGCAGGAGGTGGAAGGAGATCCGCTTCCATTCCTCTGCCTCTCCCTGTGTATGAAGCCGGATGATGCGATCGGCAATGGACAGAGAGTCCGCCATACTGATCGTCGGAATAATCAGTGCAATCCCGTTTTGTAAAAGCATTCTCTGTAATTCCCAGATTCTTTCTCTCTGCGCAAGTCCTGCATTCTTAAAGGGCTGTATGCAAAAAATGAACTTGGGCCTTTGCAGGAGAATCCGATGGTAGACAAGAGCATATTTTTCTCTCTTTGTAAGCTCTCCCGCCGCTTTTCGGGCGATTCCCTTCCCGAAAAGCTCCTCCTGCTCCCTCCGTATTCTATCCCGCATCCTTTTCCGCTTTATGGGATTTCCCAAGGCGAATTCCATGGTAAAGCAAAGATTCTCCATAAAGCTAAGTTCAGGGAAGAGCATGCTCTTATCCGCCTGCTCCCAGATGACCGCGCACTCCCTGTCTCTCCCCGGGCGGATCCTGCGTCCGTCGAGCAGGAAAGCCGCCTCTCTCTTTCTTCCATCCCCCGTCAGGCAGTCCGAAAAATCTCTGTAATCCGCTGAATCCAGGAATTGTAAGACCAGGCATTCTCCCTCTCGGATCGTAAATTCGAAGCCCTGTCTCTCCGTCTTTCCGAGATAGTGCACGCAAAAAGCCGTCATTTTATCCCAAAGCTTCCTGTCTTTTAAATAAAAGTTGATCTGCTTCCGATAATTTTTCGATATGGCGGAGGCGATCCCTTCTCCTTCTCTTTGGTCTTTTGCGATCTTCATGATCTGCCCGTCCTTCAGGAAGGCCGTCCGATCGCAGATCATCTTGAGCTCCTCATAATGCGGGCTGATCAAAAGAAAGCTGATTCCCCTCTCCCTGTAATATCTTATGATCTGATATAATTTTTTGAGCTCCTCCTCGCTGAGCACAGCTCCCAGCTCATTGAAAATCATAAGAGAGTGTCCCGCTGTGATGCCGCGGATGATTTCTACGATAATCCTCTCAAAGCTCCCCAGGCTTTCCACGGACGAACGGGGGTCGATCTCTAAAGAAAGATCTTCAAAGATCCCTCCCAGTCTCTTTTCCAGAACGCGGTTTCGAATGATCCAATCCCGGAAGCCCCTTTGATAGACAAAGATATTGCTCAGCACCGACTGTCCCTCGATCAGGGAGCTCTCCTCTGAGATCAGACTAAGCTGCGGCGTCCTTTTTTTCGCTCCGCTCTCCTTCCATGAGTTAATGAGCTTTCCCCGGAAATAGATGTATCCATAGTAGATCGGATCATTTTCGAGTAAGAGCTTGAGAAGAGTCGCTATGCCAAAATGATTGATCGGGAGCAGTCCCATAATTTCCTCTTGCATGATACAAAGATCAAAATTCTGCAAAACGGGATTGTCCTGCCCCAGATATGTCACCTTTTCCATGCGAAGAATTTCACATCTCAAGATTTCCGCTCCTCCCTGAATACAGCCGTCTTTTCTCGGAATTTTCCTCTGCTTCTCTCCGGATCAGGGGCAGAGTGATCTCCACATCCGTACCGATATCCTCCACAGAGAAAATATGCAGTCCATACTCTTCCCCGAAGAGAATATGAATACGCTGATTGACATTCGAAAGGGCAATCCCCCCTCTGCCCGTCCCGGTAATTCCGGCCGAGAGCTCCTCCCTGGCATCTCCCAGTCTTTTCCTGAGCTTCCTGAGGTGCTCCTGATCCATTCCGACCCCGTTATCGGAAACCGTGAGCAGGAGCCCTCTGTCCGTTCTCTCGATCCGAATCTCTGTGCAGCCCTGCTCCAGCTTCAGCTCCGTCCCATGGATAATGCTGTTCTCCAAAATCGGCTGCAGGCTCAGCTTTGGAATCATGCATTTCAGAAGAAAAGCCTTATCCTCCTCATCCATGAGAATCCTCATGAGAAGGCGATCCCCGAAGCGGTATTTCTGGATTTTGAAATAGGTATTGCAGTTCTCAAGCTCCTCCTCCAGCGTCACCAGATCCTCCGTATTGCTGATCGTGTATCGAAAGAAAGCGGCCAATGCCTCTGTCATCTCCGCCACCTTATCCAGCCCGGCGATCAGCGCCTCGCTGCGGATGCCGTCCAGAGTATTATAAAGAAAATGAGGGTTGATCTGATTTTGCAGAGCCTGGTACTGCGCCTGCCGTTTGCTCTGCTCCGAAAGCTCCGCGGAATTCAGGATCTCCGATACCAGCTCCAGCTCCCTTTTATTCATCGGTGTCAGAGCGGGCAGCTCCGCGCAAAGCTCCGTTAAAGCGGCATAGCCTCGGAGAACCCGCTCAAGCCTCTCCTCATAGAAGCGGTAAGGGCGATAAATGCAAAGGAAAAAGAAAAGAGAGAGGAGCAATAGAAGAAAGAGCAGAAAGACAGCGCGAAAGCGAAAAAAGGATGCCTCTCCGGAGCAGAAGAGATCCGTCGCGATCACAAGAAGGAATAGAGCAAGAACGATGAACAAGAAAAAAATGATCTTGAGAGAGATCGCTCTCTTCCCCCGCCTCTTCATAAGAGCTCCCGGCTTCCGACCGCAGAGGCTCGATAGACGCTCGGTCTCATCCCGGATGTCTCCTCAAAGATATGGGAAAAGTGCTTTGCGTCATTATATCCCACTCTCCGGCAGATTTCCGCCACGGAGAGGTTTGTCTCTCTCAAAAGCTCCTTCGCCTCATCCATCCGCACATTGATAAGATATCTGGCAAATCCGATTCCCATCTCTTTTTTAAAGAGATTACTGAAATAGGAAGATGTCAGGCCCACGCTCTCACTGACGCTCTCCAGAGTAATCTGCTCCTGAAAATGGATCCGGATGTATCTTCTTGCAAGGCGTACGGCATGATGCGCTTTTTCCTTCTCTGACTCCCCTTCCCTCTCGGATTCCTCCTTCCTCTCCTCTCCCCCTCCGCCCCCGATCAAAAGCTTCAGCTTTTCCAAGACCTCGTTCAGCTCCTGCCTTTGGATCGGCTTCAGCAGATAGGCGAAAACTCCCTCCTCGATCGCGGTCTTCGCATAATCGAAATCCGCGTAGCCGCTGATAATGACCGTCTTTAGGGCGGGCGAAAGCTTTTTGGCCTCCCGGATCAGCTCAAGCCCCGTGAGACCGGGCATGCGGATATCCGTAATCAGAATATCCGGGGGACTCATCGCAATTTTTTCCAATGCGGCCGGCCCGTTTTCCGCCGTGCCGCTAAGCTCCATGCCATGCCCTTCCCAGTCTCCCAGAATCTGAATCAGTTCACAGATTCTTTTCTCGTCATCGGCGATCAGCACCTTTATCATCTCATCTCCCGCATCATCCCATCCACCGCCACAGACAAAGCCGCATAGTCGCCGATCCGATCTCCCAGTTCCGCCGCTCTGATCCCGCAGATTCCGGCGGGACCACTCAGTGCCTCCTCCGATATCACTCTTCGCATCTCCTCCGAAAACAAGTCCTCACAGCGCTCATAGATGCTTCCGATCACTATGATATCCGGATTCAGAAGATCAATCAATATGGATAATCCTCTCCCCAGCATCAGAGCGGATCTTCGAAACACAGAGCGCGCAAAGGGATCTCCCCGGCGCGCGGCCTTCGCAAGGAGCTTTGCGCTCAGCTCTTCCGCACGCAGCTCTCTTCCCTCCCACAGAAGCTTTTCTCCCCTCTGCCTCCTCTCCAAAAGAAGCGTCCTGGCCATTTCCGAAATCCCGCCTCCGGAGCAAAAGCCCTCGAAGGATCCCTCCTTTCCATAGCCCACAGGCCCATACTCCGACATCCGGATATGTCCGATCTCTCCGGCCATTCCGCTGCTCCCCTCATAGAGACGTCCGTTCAGGATGAAGCCCGCGCCCATGCCGGTGCCAAAGGTAAGAAAGATCATATTATCCGCCCCTCTCCCCGCCCCGAATCTCCATTCCGCAAGGGCACAGGCATTGGCGTCATTCTGTAAGAAGGCGGGAAGTCGGAAATGCTTCGTCATGATTTCGCATATCGCGATCTGATCCCAGCCCGGGAGATTCGGCGGGGACAGAATGATCCCGGCTCCGCTGTCAAGAGGTCCTCCGCAGCTGATTCCGACAGCGCACGGTCTCTGTCCCCCAAAGGACGAAAGCATCTCCTCCGAAAGCCCGATCAGTGCCTCTATGCACTCTCCTGCCGTCCTCCTCCCCGCTTCCGTTTCTATCGCCTCGCGCTTTAAAAGCTCGATTTCCGCTCCCCGCTCTCTTCCAAAGACCACAGCGGACTTGCTGCCGCCGATGTCAAGCCCCATATAAAGTCTTTCCATCTCTCCCTCCATATCCGCTGATGAAATCAGGATAATGAGCGCGCTCCCAAAGGCACGAAACGCCGCCGCTGTGCGTAAGGAACGCGGAAAAAGCGAAGCGTAAATCCGCGAATCCCTATGCCTCATCCCGAAACTGATCGACATTAAAATCAGAAGATAAGCAGTGTTTCCTTCTTCGAAAGCAAAAGCAGCTTTGAAAAAACAGGGCAGCTTCCCGGAAGCGGCCCCGTCTCTTCGATGATTTCACGGCACAGCGGCAAAACTCCGCGGCCGATGCTGTTTCGTCACTGCCGAAATTCACTCTATTGGATATTGCTCTTATCCAGCACAGAGACTCCGGTATCCGTGACCTTCCCTCCCAGTGTCTTTCCATTCAGAACCTCTACGCAGGCATCCACGCCGAGGCTTCCCATCTTATCGGGATTCTGCGCCATGGTGCAGAGCAGATAGCCGTCCTGTACGAGTCCCTTGATCGTATCTGACTTATCAAAGCCCACACCGACGATATCCGAATTTCCGGACGCCTTGATCGCATTCCCGGCACCGGCCGTAGAGCCCTCATTGGCGCCGAAGATTCCGACGACTCCCTGCGTAATATAATTTTCCGCGATGCTCTGTGCCTTTGCGGCATCACCGTCACAATACTGCGTCTCCAGAAGCTTGAACTTCGTCCCCTCGAAGGCCTCCCGGAAGCCCGCATCGCGGTCCACCGTCGACTGAGTAGAGGCATTCGTGCTGATGATTCCGATATCACCGCTCTCGATCCCCTTCGCCTTCAAGGCCTTCAGCATCTCCTCTCCCGCGCTTTTTCCCCCTTCCTTGTTATTGGTCGAAAAGCTCGCCTCCGCATCCACATTGGCCGGAGAATCGACATAGACCAGCTTAATTCCCTTGTCGATCGCCTCCTTCAGAGAACCGGAGATCGCGTCCGGCCCGTTTGCGGCGATCATGATCGCATCATAGCCGCCGGCCACCGCATTGTTCACGCATTCAATCTGCTTCGAATCATCCTTGGTGTCCGGGGACATGAAATCCACCGTCACGCCGTCCTTCTTCGCCGCCTCCTGCGCTCCCTTATTGAGGTTGACCCAATGCTGGTCGATGGAATCCATGGTGATCAGGGCGATCTTATAGGGCTTGTCCGCCTTGACCGCCTCCGCATCTGCCCCGGCCGCAGACGATCCCTCCTCCTTCCCCGTATCCGCAGGAGCAGAGCTCTCCTCGGTTTTAGGGCTGCTCTCTAGCTGCTCTGTCCCCTTCGTTCCCGCAGACGAACATCCGGACAGGAGCGCTGCCGCGATCACTGCGCTGCTCAGAAATACCGCCAAAGCTTTTTTCATGATTTTTCCTCCCTAAGCATAAACTTCTATCCTACCCCGGCCTAAAGGCCGCTGCTTCCTCTTCTGAAATATATAATGATTCCTCTTCCCCCGCGTATGCCAAAGGGAAGAGAAGCTTTCCGTCATGCTGCTTCACAGTCCTCAGTGACCTGCGGGACGGCGCCTGCCATAGCGCACAAGCACATCCGTGAGAACAGCCAGTACGACAATCACTCCGATGACGATCCGCTGAATCCCAACCTGCGCTCCCACCATATTGAGTCCGTTTTCCAGAGTCTGCCAGAGAGCGGCTCCCGCAAAGGTTCCAAGAAGAAGCCCTGAGCCCCCAAGCGGTGATACGCCTCCGATGACTCCCGCCGCGACGCCGTACATTTCGTACATGTTTCCGGCCTCCATATTGCCCATACCGGCCTGTGCGCAGAGGATATAGCCCACGATAACCGCACAGAATGCGCTGATCAGATAGGCCTTAATCGTAGTCGCCACGATATCCACTCCCGAGAGCCTCGCCGCGTCCGCATTGGAGCCGATCGCATAGATATGCCTTCCGACCCGGGTTTTCCCCAGAAGAAAATAGAAGATAAGGAAAAGGAGGAGCGCGATCCAGAAGGTATTATAGATTCCGAGCGTTTTTCCGTAGTAGAAAAAGCCCTGAAAGCGGTCCCCCTCCCCCTTTCCGAGAACGGCCGCGATATTATCCGTATTGCGGTTTCCGTTTACCAGATAGCCGATCCCGCGCGCAACAAACATGGTGCCGAGCGTGGCGATAAACGGAGGCAGCTTGAACTTCCCCACCAAAATCCCGTTCAAAAGTCCGATCAAAAGCCCGAGGCAGAGAGTCAGAAAGAGTGCCGGAATCAGCGGAATACCCCTCGTCATAAGCGTCGCGCTCATCATCGCGCTCATCCCCACCACCGATCCGATGGAGAGGTCGATATTTCCCGTGATCATGACGACACTCTGTCCCAGTCCGATCAGAAGGTATTTCGACATGGAGCGGAGCAGATTCAGGATGTTCTGAAGGGACAGAACCTTCGGATTGATCAGGCCAAACACGATATATATGATGATGAGGCCCGCAAATGCCGTCAGAGCCCCCCCCATTCCCCGGATCTCCAGAAGCCTTTTGGGCGCGTTCTTCTTCTCTTTCATATCCTCTCTCCATTTCCCGCAAGGCTCTGTGCCTCTCATATTTTCTTCTCAAAGGCTGTCGCAAGCTTCAAAATCTCGCTCTGACTCGCCTCCGCCGCGCTGAGCTCTCCGGTGATCCGCCCGTCGCAGATCACGAGAATCCGATCCGCAAGTCCCAAAAGCTCCGGCATCTCCGAGGATACAAAGAGAACCCCGATCCCCTGCTTTTTCAGGCGATTCATCAGCTGATAGATTTCCACCTTTGCGCCCACGTCGATCCCGCGCGTGGGTTCATCAAAGATCACAAGCCTTGAATTTCTGAGCAGCCATTTCCCGACCACGATCTTTTGCTGGTTTCCCCCGGACAAAAGTCCGGCCTCTGTCTCCATCCCCGGTGCTTTGACCTTCAGATTCTCGATCGCTTCCCGGCAAAGCGCGCGTTCCTTTCTGGAATCAATCACTCCGAATCCCCGGCAGATCCTGTCCAGATTCGGAAGCGCCAGATTCTGCCGGATGGAGAGCCTCGTGCAAAGTCCGTCCTTTCTCCGATCCTCCGGGGCTAGTACGATTCCCGCCCGGATGGCATCCCCGGGCTTTTCGATCTTAATTTCCCTCTCGTCCAGATAAAACGATCCGCTCTCCCGGAGATCCGCACCGAAAATTGCCCGCGTAAGCTCCGTCCTCCCGGCCCCCATGAGTCCCGCAATCCCGACAATTTCCCCCTCATAGAGAGAAAAGCCGATATTTCTTACCTTTCTCCCGGCATTGAGATCCTTCACTTCGAAAATCTTCCTGCCCTTAGCGCGGTCTATTCTCGGATACTGCTCCCTGATCTCTCTTCCCACCATGAGCGAGATGATATGATCCATGCTGTATTCCGAAAAGCTGCCGGAGGAGACCATCCTCCCATCCCTCATGATGCTGACTCGATCTGCGATGTGAGAGAGCTCGTCCAGTCTGTGGGAGATATAGACGATCCCATGTCCCTGCTCCTTCAGCTTTCGAATGATCCGAAATAATTCCTCGATCTCCCGGCTGCTCAGCGCCGAGGTGGGCTCATCCATGATCAAAATCCTGGCCCGGACAGAAAGAGCCTTCGCGATTTCCACCATCTGCTGCCGGGAAACCTGCAGCTCACCCGCAATCCTGTCTGCCGGGACAGAGATCCCGAGCTCCTCCAGATATTTCTCCGCCTCGCGGTTCATCGCCGCATTGTCCAGGAAGATCCCGTGTCTTCGCTCCCTGCCAAGGAAGATATTTTCCGCCACTGTCAGCTGATTGCAGAGATTCATCTCCTGATGGATGATCGCCACTCCCGCTTCCCGCGCGGATTTCGGGGAGAGATCACCGTAATTTTTCCCGAGGATACAAAGCTCCCCGGCGTCTCTCCCGTGGATCCCGCTGAGAACCTTCATGAGCGTCGATTTACCCGCCCCATTCTCCCCCAGAAGGGCCATGACCTCTCCCGCTTCCAGCTCGAAGTCCACCTGATCCAGGGCGAGAACTCCGGGAAAGGTCTTCGTGATCCCCTTCATTGAAACAAGCTTCTCCATCGCTCTGCTCTCCCCATGGAAAAACCGAAATAATCCCCAAAATACTATCGTATATCCACGAATTTATGATCTCTATTTCAATTATAATCCGATAAGCGGGGAGGCATAGTCCGGAAAACTTATTATTTCCGGTGAAATTTTTGCGATATTTTCTCCGGCACAGAAATAAAAAGACGGCGTCCCCGGTAGATTCGGAGACGCCGCTTATTCCAAAGCTCCGGACTGCTTTCCAAAGGAAGGAAGCTCCAGGCTGCTTTCCCAAAAGCATGCCTTGCCATGCTGCCCGCATGAGCAATGAAACCTACGCATTAAAAAAAGCGCGAGACGGGAATCGAACCCGCGACCTTCTCCTTGGCAAGGAGACGTAGTACCACTCTACTACTCGCGCATACTCGAAAGCAAAAGCTTTTCTGAGAATGCCCAGAACCGGAATCGAACCAGTGACACGAGGATTTTCAGTCCTCTGCTCTACCGACTGAGCTATCTGGGCAAGAGCGGGTGATGGGAATCGAACCCACGTATTCAGCTTGGAAGGCTGACATTCTACCGTTGAACTACACCCGCATTTCGCGCCCTCAGTCTCAAGGGCACGAACGATATTCTATAAGATGTCCAGGCTTTTGTCAAGGCGAAATCTCAGGAATTTGCCGAGCGAATTTGCGGCTGAAGGTATTCTCTGGGATTCCCGCTTCCTTGCTGCCTTTACCTGACCGATTGATATGTTCATATCCCAAGTGTATTTCATTTAGGGCATCACGATATCCGGCAATCTCTGCCTCGTTGTGGTTTAGTGGTGCACTGTTCTGATTCACAATTTCTGCGATACGCTCATCACTGGTCACAATCCCTTCAATAGCATTGGAACTCTTAACGGACTGCACTTTTGCAATAGCCTCCAATTCCGTGAATACACAGATATGTTCCTCTTTTCGAACACTTGCCATGGTTTTCAGGGAAGCAATGCTTGCCGTAATATTCATGAGCTTTGCAGGCAATAGTCCGTTATTAAGAAAAGAATAATCAAATCTTCTCATTAGAGGCCCCTATCTGCACATAATTATACTCTCTTATATGCAGATAATTCTTGGTCTTATGCAGATACAGTGAAACTTGAAGCACACCTGTTTTTGGGAAAGACCGCGCTTTATTGCGGTGTGCTTCCCGTTTCCCGTCAGGGATTCTACTGCTTCTTAAAGCGCCGGGATGATCCCGGGAAATAAGTCCGATTCCTCGGAGCACCTTTGCTGTCGCTGATGTAAAATACAGAGGACTACAGGGTTGTATTGAATAATACTTTCCCAACCGATGAGACTATATAACAGCCTATACGAAACCTGCTTTTTGGGCTGATCCCTATATTTCCGTTTCCGGCTGGCCCGTTTCAGTCAGATATGGCACCAAAAGCCCTCCTTTTTGACACTCAGCTCCTTGAATTCTGTCGACAATTCTGTCGACATTTCAGGCATGTTTCTCTTGGAATATAGTCTAATATATGCTATTATCAGACTATACGAAAGGAGAGACCTGTTATGCCGATTCCACGTGAAATTCTAGATGTCCCGCGCCCTAAGAACACAGTTGTCATTGCTTATGGGAGCGGCAAAAAGCGATACGCTGTCCGCCGGCGTGTCGGCTGCAGAAACGCAGGCGGCCGACATCTTCCGGTGAACGGTCCTACGATCGGCCACATCGTTGATGGTGCCTATGTTCCAATCGAAAAGAGTGCTCCGCAGGACGTTTCTCTTTCGCCGATTGATCTGAAGGATTGGGCCAGTGTCGTCCTCTGCGACCGATTGTTTAAAAGCATCCAGGATGAACTGTTTGCCGTATACAGTCAGAGTGACGCAATGAAGATTTACTGCATCTCACTGCTGAGGGTTTGTGACAAAGGCATCCGTGACTTTGAGCTTAAGGAGGCATATGAGACCAGCTTTCTGTCAGAACGGTATCCCGACGTATCCTTATCGAAAAACACGGTATCGACCTTCCTGAACGATCTTGGAAAGACGATGTCCCGCATCGTTACCTTTATGAGGAACCGGACAGCCTCTGTCTCCCCGGATCACCATCTGCTGGTCGATGGAACGCTCAAGTCGGATGAATCCAAAGTAAACTCTCTCTCCGATTTTTCCAGGAAAGCCCGGACCAAGGGGACAAGAGATATCTCTGTTCTCTTCGCGTTCGATCTGGAAGCGATGGAGCCGATCTGCTCCAAGTGCTTTCCCGGAAATATGCTGGATGCCACTTCCTATGAAGCCTTCATCAAAGAGAACCAGATCACCAAAGGAATCATTGTCGGTGATAAAGGCTTCCCGGAATCCGCAGCTCACGAGGAGTTTGAAAGCCATCCGGATCTGCATTATCTTAACCCGATAAAGCGTAACTCCAAGCTGATTGCGCGGCACTCCATGCTGGACTTCACGGCGATCCTGCCCGGCTATGAAGGCATCACTTACCGCAAGGAAAAGTGCGTTGGCATCGACAAATGGCTCTATTCCTACCGGAGCAGTGCCAAGGCCGCCAAAGAAGAAAGTGACTGGCTGCGCCGGGCAAAGAAGGAAAAGACCTACAGCCTTGAGAATCTCAGGGAGAAACAGAAGACTTTCGGCACGATCGTACTAGAGTGTGATCTGGATCTTCCTCCGGAGATTGCCTGCAAAGCTTATGACAAGCGCTGGGAGATCGAGCTCGTCATGCGGTATTACAAATCTGCCTGTGAATTCGATGAGACCCGCGTGCAGGACGACTACTCTGTGATCGGCAGTGAGTTTTGTAATTTCCTTTCAACGCTCCTGACCTTTCGCCTGATCGATGCCTTTGACAAGGCAGGTCTTCTTGAGGATTACACCTACAGAAAGATCTTCTCCGTGCTAATCCGGGCGAAGAAAGCGCGTGTCGGAAGCGAAAACTGGCAGCTTGTACGGAGGAATCCTTCTCACCTGGATCGTCCGAAGACTGAAGCACCATCCGATCAGGCGGAGCAGCCGGTAAAGCGTAAACGCGGCAGACCGCCGGGCAGCAAAAACAAGCCGAAGTCAGCTCCGCCTGAGCCATCAATGTGACAATAGGTCACTGAAGAGAACATCCACCTAAGACTATGTCATTGTCGATATAGTCTCACTGGTTGGGAAACTACTATTTGATATTTCTCCCAACAAAAAAGCAACCGTCCTCCGGCTGCTCTTTTGCTGCTTTCTTGTTTACGGTGTGATGGTATAGCTCTTATCAAGGAGCGGCCCGTTCACCAGATTGTCGACATCCTGCACCCGCAGGTTGAACTGCAGTTCCTTGATCTCCGCCTCCGGGATCGTGAGATCCTGATACGTGATAAACCCGAACAGGGACTGTCCCGGACCCACCTCAAAGTAGCGCGTTGTGCTACGCGTCTCTCCGTTCACGCTGCCCTTATCGCTGTTGATATAGAGCCGCTTGTTTGTCTTATTCCGGAGATAGAAAAACACATTCTCATTCCCGAATTGGTCCTGCTTGCACTCTGTCACGACTGCTTCAAAAATCTCATTGTCATCAAGCTGCTTGTAGCTGTCATTCGGCGCGAAAACATAGTTCACTTCCTTGTTCTCGCCGTAGGGATAAATGTGGAACACATCGGTCTCCCCCTTCTGATTCTTCGCATTGCTATCCACAATCGCAAAGCGGAAGGTCAAATCACCGAAACTCTGTAAGCTGTAGGTGCTATTCTTTTGGAAGATCAGATTGACCTGCTTTTCCTGTCCGGGCTCAACGGTCTCGCTGATTCCGCTCGTTCTGAGCACAATGCCGTCGCCCTCCAGGTTCTTTAGCACAAAGACATAGCTCTTGTCCGCACTCTTATTCTGCAGCGTGAGCTGCAGGTATTCCTGGTCCTCGCCGACATTTCCGTAATTGACGATTTTGACGCCGTAGTCTTCCTTGTCCACTGCCTGAAACGGGGTGATCTGAAACGCGGGTTTCTCCCCTTTTTCCTGCTTCTCAATCTCAGCCCCACTCCCCGCGGTCAGCGTGGTTTCTGCGCTCTCTGTAAGCGCAGTGGTCTCTGCGCTCTTTGCGTCCGCCTTCTTGCCGCCGCAGCCCGACACAAAAAGTGCCAACATACATGCCAGTGCAAATACTGTGCGCTTTTTCATCTGTCTCCTCCGTTCTGTAAGGTTTACGCGCTCACCGGGAAAGCATAGCACGCCCCGTCAAGCTTTACAATATTATCGCGATTGTTTCGCATGATATCCGTCGTTTTATTCAAAATATGCTCACTGCGACAAAAAAGGCAGCCCCTCGGGACTGCCTTACGGTTTACTGTTCCACGGTATAGGCCTTTTCGAGCGCCGGATGCTCCGACATCACGAAGGTATTCCCCTCATCCACAAAGAGGTTGAAGCTCAGATTCTGAATCGCCTCGACCTTCGTGTCCTCAACGTAGGAATGATCCCAGAAAATCGGGACAAACGCGGACTGTCCCGCCCCCACAACATGGAAGTTATTCATTTCAATCGGGATGCCGTTGACTGCGCCGCCCTGGATATACAGGGTAATCAGCTTATCGGAACGGTTCTCGAGATAGAGGTTCAAGATGTAATTGCCGTACTTGTCCTTCGTGACACCGGTGTTTGTCGCCTTGAAGTACGCGTTCTCATCGAGGAGCTTATCGCCTTCCTTTTCCTTCCAAGTATAGTGAACCTTGCTGTTTTCTCCGTTCGGGTAGATGTGGAACACATCATCCTTTTCCGGCGTATAGACCGAGAGCTTCGAATCCTGAACCAGGAAGCGGAACTCGAGGTCGCCGAAATCCTGAAGCTTATAGTTCGGGTTCGCCCGGACCTGGAGCTGTACCGGAACCTCCTGCCCCGGCTCCACGACCTGATTGATAGGGCCGTAGAGGCGGATGCCGTCTCCGGTGAAGGAATCCAAGAGGAAGCGATACGATACCGTCTCGCTTTTGTTCTGCAACCTGAAGGAAATAAATCCATTGTCGTTCGGGTCCATCATATACCCATCGACGCGGATGCCGTAATCCTGCTTGTCGACGGCCTGGAAGGACTGAATGGTAAAGGGCTTTTCTGCCTCGCCGCTCGTCTCGCTCGCCGCTACAGTCTCGCTTGTCGCTACGGTCTCGCTCTTCGTCTCCGCTTTTTTGCCGCCGCAGGCAACGAGTGGAAGCGCAAGGGTCAGCGCAAGGGTCCATGTCACAAATCTTTTCATATACTCCTTGTATGATGATTCCAGAAGCTAAATCAACTACAACTTTCCCAACGGTTGGACTATAGGAAAGCCTATACTTTCGCTTCTGTAGTTGCCGCCGTTATTACTTGGTTTACCTGTCCGCTCGTAAAGCCCTGAAAACTAGCCTTTCTGAGCATCCGTATCTTGAAAATCTGTCGACATTTTCCGCCCCGTTTCCTTGATATATAGCCTAATTAGATGTATAATAAGGCTATACAAAAGGAGGCCTGAAAGTGCCAATTCCGAAAGAAATCCTCGCCGTAGAACGCCCTAAGAACACAGTCGTTATCGCATATGGCAAGAACAAGGACCGGTTTGCAGTCCGTCAGCGGGTCGGCTGCAGGAACATCGATGGAAGACATCTTCCTGTCAATGGCCCGACCATCGGCCACATCATTGACGGCCGGTATGTTCCGATCATAAAGGAGACCACCGCTCCCGTCAGCCAGGCCAGAATCGACATGAAAGACTGGGCGGACATCATTCTCTTTGACAATGTTTTCCGCAGAATGTTGCCTGAACTCCAGAAAGTTTACTGCCAGGCTGACGCCCAGAAGCTCTACTGTATTGCCATCCTCCGGGTCTGTGACCCCGGGATCAAGGACAACGAGCTGAAGGCTGCATATGACGACTGTTTTCTATCGGAGCTGTATCCCGATGTAGCACTTTCAAAGAACACAGTGTCTGCTTTCCTCCAAAATCTCGGCAAGGCTGTTTCAAAGATCGTGCAGTTCATGCGGAATCGTACAGCTGCTGTTTCAATGGATCATCACCTCCTGGTCGATGGGACTCTGAAATCGGATGAATCGAGTGTCAATTCCCTCTCCGACTTCTCCTGGAAGGCGAAAATCAAAGGACGCAGAGATATTTCCGTTCTGTTTGCCTTCGACCTGGAAGAGATGGAACTGGTCTGCTCCAAGTGCTTCCCAGAAAACATGCTGGATTCCACTTCTTATGAATCCTTCATTACTGAGAACCGGATCACAAAGGGCATCATTGTTGCTGACAAGGGTTTCCCCGAATCAGCCGCTCACGAACAGTTCGTGGAGCACCCGGATCTGCATTACCTCAATCCGATCAAACGGAACTCCAAGTTCATTGAACGGCATCACATGCTTGACTTTACCGGAATCCTGCCCGGCGATGGAAGCATCACCTACCGGAAAGAGAAGTGCGAGGGCCTTGATAAATGGCTCTACTCCTTCCGGGACAGCAGCAAAGCTGCCGCAGAAGAACAGGACTGGCTCCGCAGGGCAAAGGAGAACGGGACCTATGACCTGGACGTTCTGAAGAAGAAGCAGAGGACCTTCGGGACCATCGTGCTGGAGTGTGATCTGGATATCCCGCCGGAAGTCGCTTATAAGGCTTACAGCAAGCGGTGGGAGATCGAGATCGTCATGCGGTTCTATAAATCCGCCTGCGATTTCGATGAGACCAGGGTCCATGATGACTACTCCGTCATTGGCAGCGAGTTCTGCGATTTCCTTGCTGCCGTCCTGACCTTCCGCCTGCTGAAGACCTTCGGCCAGGCGGGACTGCTGGAACGCTACACTTATAAGAAACTGCTTTCTATCCTGGTCCGGGCCAAGAAAGCCCGCCTGGATCGGGGGGACTGGCAGTTGATCCGGATCAACCCTTCCCATACGGTGATCCTTCAGACACTGGGACTACTTCCCAAGCCGGAAGAACCGCCCAAGAAGAAGCGTGGCCGCCCGAAAGGAAGTAAGAATCAGACCAAGTCTCCGAAAGAGAAATCGGAGCAGCCTGTCGTAAAGCGGAGACCCGGCAGGCCCAAGGGAAGTAAAAACAGGCCCAAGCCTACAGGGCAATCATAGTCGACTACATGCCCCCTTGGGGATGTATAGTCTCATTGATTGGGAAAGTTGTATTTAATGTCAACATTGTTTGGAGATCAATTACTGATGCTGGAGTGAAACGCTGATTTCCGCATCAGCTTCCGGAAATGCTGTATCTCAGCTTGATCCCGGCTCCCTTATTTCCGATCAGCAGCCTGAATTTCCCCCCGCTCGGATAGATCATGGAGGAGACGGCATATCTTCCATCAAAGAGGAAGAGCTCCAAGACATTCCCGTCCCTGATCAGCTCAAAGGGGATCTCATTCTCCCCTCCGATCTCTGCCTTATAGAGCTTTCTGCCGTTTCTGATCCAGGGATCCGCCTCCGTGAAGTCGGTGCTGATGCTGCCAAAGAGAAAATCCAGGCAGACGCGGATGCAGTGGGAGTCCTCGTCCATGAAGCGGAATTGAATGAGATTCGTGCCCATGCTTCTCTCTATGCTTCCCCGAATCCGGACAGGCTCCTTCCCCCGAAAGAGCTCCGCCGATGTCCCTCTCGCTATCTTCCGGATCAGCTCCCCTTCCTCCCGGGCGGCATCGTCTATATCGGAATACGGCCTCATTTTCAGCGCCCCATCCCGCGCTTCCGACAGAAGGCGGGGGTAGGAGAGCACGCCCCGGTAGCCGTCTTCCTCGGACGGGCCGTGGTCTCGGATCCACGGCATCCACTCCCAGCCTCCGAGCCAGGCCATGGAGATGAGACGGCCGTACCTGTCCCTATAGACCTGCGAAGCATAGTAATGAGGGCCGAAATCCAGGGTCCCGGAGCTCTCCACATAGAAGATGCAGTTTTTGAAATTGATCATCCCCATCATATAGATCGTACTCTGAAAGTCCGTCCGATTCATCGGCGATGCCGTGATGACCCAGTGATCTCCGAGCGGAAAAATATCGGGGCACTCAAACATGCTCCCCTCCCCGTCCTTCGCTTCGTAGAGGATGCCGTCATAGTCCCAGTGAAGGAGATCCTCGGAATGAAAGAGGTAGATCCTGCCATGGCTTCTCCGATCCTCCGCGTCGCCGCTCGATCCTCCGCAGAGCATCTGCCAGCGCCCGTTGTGGTAAATCACCTTGGGATCTCGGAAATCATGACTGTCCGGGCAGGGACAGCGTCCGATCAGGGGATTCTCCGCCGCCCTCTCAAAGTGACAGCCGTCATCCGAGTACGCCATGCACTGCGTTTGGAAGCTCTCTCCGTCCCTCGAACTCACCGCCGTATAGAAGGCATAGAGGCGATCCTTATATACGATGAGCGATCCGGAAAAGCAGCCGCCTCTTTGCCAGAGCTCATACTCCTTTTCCGGGAGCAACGCTGCTCCGCACTCCTCCCAGTGGATCAGATCCTTGCTCCTCGCATGCCCCCAGTGCATCATCGCCCATTCATTTCCGTAGGGATTGCATTGGAAGTAGAGATGATACTCTCCCTTGAACCAAACGAGCCCATTGGGGTCATTGAGCCATCCCTTTTTCAGGGCGAAATGCCACTTCGGCCGGATAATATCTGCCCTTCCCGTCATGATTTCACCGCCCCCAGCGTCATGCCCGCCGTCATCCTGCTGTTTAAGGAGAAATAGATGAGAAGCGTCGGCAGGATGGAAAGGGCGATCGCCGCGTAGGTGGCGCCCCAGTCCTTTAATCCCCGCGGTCCGATAAAATCCTGGAGGCCGATGGAGATCGTCTTCAGCTCGGCGCTGTTGATGAAAACGAGGCTGAAGGTATAGTCATTCCAGACGGTGATGAAATTCATGGCGAGAACCGTCAGAATGGTATTCAGGGAAAGCGGAATCATGATCCTTCCGTAAATTCCGAAGATACCGCAGCCGTCGATCACCGCCGCCTCTATGATCTCATCCGGTATGAAGCGGTAAAAGTTCACAAAGAGCATGATGGAGACCGGGAGCTGGAAGGCGAGGAGCGGGAGAATCACACTGATTCTGGTATCGATCAGTCCGATTTTTGCGAACATGGTAAAGAGGGGGATCAGCGTCACCGAATAGGGAATGGTCAGACCGATCAGAAAGTAGCGGTACAGAGCCCTGTTTCCCTGAAACTTCATCTTCGCTATGGCAAAGGCCGCCATCGAGCTGAAGAGCACGATGAAGCTCAGAGAGAAGAAAGAGATGATGGCGCTGTTTTTGATATACGTAAGAATATGGCTTTTCGTAAATATCGTCACAAAGTTTTCCAGGGTCAGGCTCCTTGGGAGCGCAAAGGGAGCGCTCAGGAGCTCGATATTCGGCCGGAATGCTGCGAGCAGCAGCCACAGGATCGGGTAGGCCTGAATCAGCAAGAAGGCAGCCATCAGCGACCAGTAGAGCACTCTTTTCGTCCTCT
Organism: Oribacterium sp. oral taxon 078 str. F0262; assembly: GCF_000160135.1. Classification (GTDB taxonomy): domain Bacteria; phylum Bacillota; class Clostridia; order Lachnospirales; family Lachnospiraceae; genus Oribacterium. The sequence goes on along the minus strand of NZ_GG729933.1, from coordinate 356,431 downwards.
TAATGAGATAATACCGCATCCTCTCCCCCTATATCTCTTCTCGTTCCATATAGCGGCTGATCAAAAGGACCGCTACGATACTCAGTATGACGATCACGACCGCGAGCGCACTCCCGTATCCGTAGTCCCGGCTCGTAAAGGCCTTCTTGTACATATAGGTCGCAAGAATCTCCGACCTGTGATTGGGTCCCCCCTTTGTCATATTCATGGGCGCCGCGAAGCCGCGGAGCGCTCCGACGAGACTCAGGATCCCGGAGAGCAGAATGACATTTGTGATGGAGGGGATCCTCACCTTAAAGAGAAGCTGTGTCTCACTCGCCCCATCGATGCGGGCCGCCTCGATGATATCCGGAGAGACGGAAACGAGCGCCGAGTAGAAAATCAGCATATAGATCCCGATGTACTGCCAGCCCTCCACGGAGGCCACCGCCGGAAGCACCGTCCTGTATTCACTCAGAAACGCGATCGGAGCGAGACCGAAGAGCTTCCGGAAGATGTTGAAAAGCCCGATCGGCTCATAGGAATAAAAGCTGGTAAAGAGCTGCGCGACGGCGATCACGGTGATGACAGACGGAATATAGTAGACTGTCTGGATAAAGCCCCTTCCCTTCTTCAGATAGGTGAGAAGCAGGGCGATCAGAAAGCCGATGCCAAGCTGCATGAGCATCACGATCAGGATATAGACCAGGTTATTGCTAAGGGCCCTCACAAAGACCGCATCGCGCATCAGCTTCGCGAAGTTCCCGAGGCCTATCCATCTTTTTTCCCCAAGCCCATCCCAGTCCAGCACGCTGTAGTAGAACGTGAGTGCGATCGGAATCATGACAAGGACGGAATAGACGAGCAGCGCCGGAGACAGGAAAAGCGCAATCGCCTTTTTATCACGCAAAACTTTCATAAACACTCCTATACCGTGCGGCCTGCATTCCCCGATGCAGGCCGCGAAAGGCTGCGGTAAAAGCTCCGATAAAAGCCTCGATAAAAACCTCGAAGGGGAAGAGCCTCTCCCCGGAGAATCAGCGATTATTCTCCAGCGCCTCGTCGACCGCCTTCCGGAAATCCTCCGGCGTCTCCTCTCCCATGCAAAGCCCGGGAAGGTTATCGTTTATGACGGAGACCACGTCCTCCTTCAGTACGACATCCCAGGGACGGGCCGCTGTCTCGCCGATCTTCGACGCATCCTCCATGACCTTTACAAAGAGCGGGTCAAACTTGCTGCTGTCCCCTGTCTCGACCTTCTGCGGCGTCATGTGCTGGTGAGAAAAGTAGACCTTACTGTAGTTTTTCACGATATAGCTCAGATAGTCCTTGTACTCCTTGTCGAAGGACTTCGGATTGACCGCGAGGCCGATCCCGCCGAAGGCCCAGTACTCATTCGGCTTTGTCACGGCTCCCTCGCAGGAGGGCATATAGAAATACCCGAGCTTCAGCTTTTCCGGGCGCTTCTCGTCCGTGAAATAATTGAGCTCCCAGGTGCCGGTCGGATACATCGCGACCTTTCCGCTCAGGAAAAGATTTAATCCGGTGGCGACATCCGTCGTCGAAAAGCCCGGCTGAAAGTACTGACCGATCTCCGCCATGAACTCACTGGCCTTCACTCCCGGCTCCTCCTCCATCTTCGCCTCTCCGGATGCGAGCCGGTTCAAAAAGTCATTGCCGCTTAGGCGGAAGGGATAGGTGGCGAGAAGCCTTAAAAGCGGCCATCCGTCCCCTCCCCCGATTCCGAAGGGGGTATAGCCCTTCTCCTTCAGGATTTTGCAGTCCGCGAGGAGCTCGTCCAATGTCTTTGGAGCCTCCGAAATCCCCGCATCCGAAAAGATCTCCGTATTGTACCAGATCATCTCCGTGGAGAACTCCAGGGGCAGGGTATAGAGCTTTCCGTCGGAGGTCCTGCCGTAATTCAGGGCGAGCGGGATATAGCTGTCCTTCTCCCCGATCTCATCCAGAAACTGATCCATATCCGTCAGCATCCCCTGATTCCCAAGCTCTACGGCATAGGGGGAGGCGTCCAGATCAAACATATCCGGCATCTGCTGCCCCGCGATCATCGTGCGGAGCTTCTGGTCGTAGGAGGACCGGTCCGCATTGCTGTCGATGATGAGCTTGATCTTTCCTCCTTCTTTGTTGTAGCTGTCCGTGACCTCCTGAAGGGAGAGCAGGGTATCGTCCGAGGAGGACCTGGAGGAAAAGTAATGGATCTCCCTCTCGGCCTTCTCAGAGGAGCTTCCCGCCTCCTCCGTCGATGCCGCTTTTCCCCCTCCGCTGCAGCCTGTGAGAAGTACTGCCGATGTGAGGACAAGGCCTCCGATGCATCTCATTCGCCTGGAAAACATAAAACCTCCTATCATAAATAAATAATTCATAAATGATTATTCGCTTCTCGCATAGATGCGGATATGCTCCATACTGACGGCTCCGTCCTGTACAAAAAATCCCCAGTGCGTCCCCTTCCCGGAATAGGCCCTCGCGCTGAGCGCCAGCTCGTCATTGACATAAAGGCAGAGTATGCTTTTATCGGAGATCAGCCGGATATGAAGCCGCCGATCCGGGAGCTTTCGATAGTCCAGCGGCCGCTCCAGCTCAATCAGAAAGGGCTTGTCTCCGTCGATATACCACTGATTGACCCCCTTCTCCCTCCGCGGCCAGCGGTCCATGACCACCCGGTTGTAGAATGGCTCAAAGCGGAAATAATATCCCTCGGAGAGAGCGGTATCCTGACGAAGCGAAAGTCCGAAAACTCTGCTTCCCTCAGAAAATGAGAGATCCGCCTCTATCATGCAGCTCTCCGGCATGCCGTCGAAGCTGATGCGGCTTTTTCCCTCCCAGTTCTCTGCCTCTATCCTTTCCCTAAGCGCATCCTCCGGAGTGATATCCTTTTGGAAAAGGGCAGTGAGAGCCTCCGGGGGCTGCACAGTGAGCCTCTTACCCTCCTTTTGCGAGAGCCGATGCATATGCAGGGAGCCTCCCCACTCATATTGTCCGAAGTCCGTCTCCCCCCGTCTTGTCGGGATCCAGGCAAAGGCCCATCTCTCTCCGTTTCGCTCCGCCGTCTTCGCCGCGTAAAAGGCCCTCCCGTCCAGGCTGTCCTCGATCGGCGCCCTCCACGGTCCGTGAAGGGAGTCCGAGACCCGGTAATGTGTCACGAACTTTTCCGAGAAGGTAGAATACAGAAGATAATACTTCCCGCCCATGCGAAAGAGATCGGGGCATTCGTGCGTCATATAGGAATCCGGTTGATAGAAGGGCTGCTGCGCCTCCCAGTGGAGGAGATCAAAGGAGCGGCAGAGCCCGACGCAGCCTCCGCTCTGTTCGCTCGCCCCCCGAAGCCTGGCCGCAAGAAGCATGTAGTAGCACTTCTCCTTCTCCTCATAAAAGACATAGGGATCCCGCCAGTCATAGGGCTCATAGATTGACTCATCCGCACTGAGCAGGAAGTCCCTGTCCTTCTCCCAGTGAATCAGATCCCTGCTCACGGCATGCATGATATACTGCATCGGACGCCCGTCCCTGAAATATTTGGGATTGTAATTATTCTGCGCCGTATAAAAAATATGGAATCTTCCTTCCCTGTCGGAAAGGACAGAGCCGGTGTAGCAGGCGTAGTCGGCATCCTCATATTCCCCGACCGGAAGCACGGCTCCGCAGTCCTCGATCTCGACCCCATCCTCCGTAATCAGAAGATTCCAGCTCGTGCGGTAGCCATACTCATCCTCCGTATTTCCCTTTCTCTCATCGTGGAGATAGAAAATATAGAATTTTCCGTCGTGCGAAAACGGGATCGTATCTCCGACCCAGCCGTTTTCCGGTCTGTAAAAGATTTCCTTCATGAGCGGTACTCCTTCTTTCCTTATACCGCCATCCTAGCATCTTTCCCTCTGCCCTGATATCCGCAGAAACAACAATGTTTTCAATCCTTGATTGTGCAAGTGATTGTTTTCTTGCATTTTCACCGGAAATATCTTATCATTTTCATAGTTATCTTCTTTGTGTCGATTTGTTTTCATAATCAAAAATCAGAAAGGGAAGCTATGATAACGATCCATGAAGTGGCGAAGGCCGCGAACGTGTCGATATCGACCGTGTCCAGAGTGATGAATCAAAGCGATGCGGTCTCGGAGGAGACCAGAAGGAAAGTTCTGAAAGAGATCCGGGAGCTCGGATATCTCCCGAACGCATCCGCGAAGAAGGCCGCCCGAAAATCCGTAAAACTGATCGGCGCGCTCTTCCCCGACATCTCGAACAATGTCTTCGGGAGAATCCTTCAGGGGATCAACAGCATTGTCTCTCCCCTGGGCTACAACATTATCATCTGCGAGACCAACGGCGAGATGGAAAAAGAGATCCATTTTCTGAATGTCCTGAAGGACAAGCAGGTGGACGGCGTCATCATGGCCAACGTCCATATCCCGGAGGAGCAGCTGATGTGGATCCACAAAAACCAAAAGCCTGTCATCTACGTCTGTCAGGATATCCCAGACTTTGCCCTGAGGACCCCGTCGAGCTCTGTAAATATCGACAACAAGCAGGCTATGTGCGATATGGTGCGCTTCCTCTATGAGATGGGGCATCGGAGAATCGCCTTTATCGGAGGGCCGCTCCACGATCTCTCGGCCGGGAAGAAGCGCTATGACGGCTTTATGAAGGGGATGCGGGACTGTAATCTCTCGATCCATCAGGACATGATCTGCTTTCAGGAGGACTTCAGCATCCGCTCCGGCTACAGGGGCATGCATCAGATCTACGAACAGTCCGCCCTGATCCCGAGCGCCGTGATATCCGCCTGCGATAATATGGCGATCGGCGCGATCGGATTCCTCTACGACAATGATATCTCGGTTCCCGGGCAGGTCTCCGTCACGGGTGTCGATGATACCAATCTCGCAAGTGCGATCCGCCCCTCGCTGAGCACCATCCGCCACGCCGACTCGGACACCGGCGTCAAGGCGGCGAGGCTTTTGCTGGAGCATATCGCAAATCCCGATTTCAAGGGAGGCGCCTTTCAGCTTCCCTACCAGATCCTCAGAAGGCAGAGCGTCCGGCAGCTCCTGCGCCAGGATACGGCATAGTCAAAAGTCCCGGAGGATCAAAAGATATCTGTCCGGGATGTCGAGTATTCGATCTGTCTGGCTCCGGCATAATCCGGCTTTAAAGATATCCCACATAAAGAAAGAACAAGCGCAGTAGCTCCAAACACAGGCCGGATCCATCTAAGGCTCGGTAATTACAGCTATGAATTGGCGGTACCGCTTGGACAGAGATGCCCAAGCGGTACCGCCGCACAAAACAGCGAAGTGGCTCTCAAGCTTCCGGACCGGCGGCTCCGCCGCACAAGAATCATCACTCTCCGACCTTGTTCCTGCTTTTTCTCCATCTTCGAATAGTCAATCCCACTATCAGGTAAAGGATCGTGGGAACTATCCCTACAGACAGGGAAAAGAAAATTGCCTGACTTTTTTCTACAGACACGATTTTCATCAAAAGCAGCGGATTTATCACCGCATCTTCCATAGTGTGTGCAATGACTAAAGGCCATAAGCTTTTGGTCATTCTGAAAATTTCGGTATACATTACACTCCAACATGCAGTCACGATAAAACCTATCAGAAAAAATGTCAGCCGTCCAACAGGTAAAACATCATAAATTTCACTTTCCGACAAAAATACCATGATATAAGGCAGGTGCCAGAACCACCATATAAAACCTACAAGCAGATAAATTTTAAAATCGGGCAGTTTCAGCTTTAACAGCTGATTGGTAAGATATGCTCTCCAAACGGATTCTTCAAAAATATTTTTTATAAATTGAGTCGCAATTTGGACAAGTAAAATTCCTATATAGGCTTTAATAGTTATATTCGTATCCGAAAGCCGGATACCGCCTGTCATTTTCCCAAGCATGACAGCGATAAAAGTTACCGTAGGATATATCAAAAAACTGATGAGGTACATCATTTTATTGTTTTTTAAGTTAGGGGCAAATCCGGCATTTCTCCAGCCGTCTCCTCCGAAAGTACGAAGAATTATAGTACAAATCATTGGAGATATAAGCCATAGGACAAGCCCTAAGGATCCGTCTCCTCCTATATCCGTTCCGATATTTTCATAATGAGCCTGATTCGTTGCCAAATCTATGAGATAGGCTATCCATCCGCAGATGCCGCAAAAAATCGCAAAGATAAGTATATTGCGCCTGATTTGTTTTACATCATTCATCTTGATCTCCTTTTTCGGCTTGATAATATTCCGTACTACAACTTTTTCCTGAGCCTTTTGAACCACTCTATATTAAATTCCGTAGTATCAATACCGTAATCCAACGTTGCCAATGTAAATTTGCTGATTTCTTTTATCTTGTTGGACAGCTTGCTTTTGTTGTAAAGGGAGTTCATTCTTTCCCGATACTGCTTATCCCGATTCAGATCTTCTTCAAGCTGCGATTGTTCCCCGTGGATATCTATGGATTCTCTTAATTGCAGCAGCGACCTATACTCTTCTTCCAAAGAAAGAATGATCTTATCAATCAAAATTTCCCGTTCCTTTTTTGATACATAACCCATAAAGAGAAGTTTAGCCAGATCTGCATTTCTTGTCTTTGAAGTATCTATCGGAATCTTCAGCCATTCGAGCAATTCTTTCTGTCCTGCTTCAGTAATTGCGTACCTCTTCTTATTGACTCCGTTTTCCACCACTTCTTCAAAAGTAACCATCTCCCTTTCAAACAGCCTTTTCAGTGCCGCTTGTATACTTCCGAGGCTGTCACTGCACATTGATTTAAAACTATTTTTGATGACGTTTTTCATTTCATACGCTGTCATTCTGTGCAGCATCAAAATTCCCAAAATTATTTTATCCATAACTCCTCCTTCATTTTATACCTTATAGTATCATACCTTTTAGGTATGTTCAAGAGTGTTTTTAAAATAGATTTCAGGCAGAGCGTCCGGCAGCTCAGATAGAAAGAAGCGGATAAAAAATCGAAGCTGTCGGAAATTCCGACAGCTTCGACTGGAAGGATCGAAGGAAAGCGTGAGATCACACGGAAAAATGCGCGGTCTATCCTCCCGCTTTGATATCCCGGGCCCGCGGAAATTCTAATCCGCGGGCCTTTTAGTCAAGGATAAATCCATGGTGAAAGCAAAAAGCGCGGGGCCCCTCGAGGTAAATCCGTGGTGAAAGCAAAAGACGCGGGCCCTTCGGGATAAGTCAGTGGTGAAAGCAAAAGACGCGGGCCCTTCGGGATAAGTCAGTGGTGAAAGCGAAAAACGCGAGGTCCTTGGGCAGTTCAGGGGTGAAAGCGGAAGACCGCGAGCCCGTATCCGGAAAGCGGATGGGGGATATGCCAGGGCTGGTGGTCGCACTCTCCCTTTTTTGCCCGGTAGATATTCTTTCCGGTGAGGCCTTTCACCTTTCCGTTTTCGTCAAAGATCAGTGTGTATCTCCCGCCCCTCGGGACACCCACCATGTAGTCCGGCCTCTCCACCGGCGTCATATTGATGACGAAGAGAAGGCCCTGCTTTCCGGACTTATCCTTTCTGTAGAAGCTGAAGATCGAGCGGTCCGCATCGTCCGCATTGATCCACTGGAAGCCATCCCAGGAGTCGTCGATCTCATACATTGCGGGATGATCCCGGTAGAGATGGAGGAGGTCCTTCATAAAGGACTTCAGATCCCGGTTCAGCGGCTCCTCGCAGAGGTACCAGTCCAGCGCCGCGTTTTCATTCCACTCATGGAACTGCGCGAAATCCTGTCCCATAAAGAGGAGCTTCTTCCCGGCATGTCCGAACATAAAGAGATAGGCCGCCTTGAGATTTCGGAACTTGTCCTCTGTGCTTCCCGGCATCTTGTTGATCATGGAGCACTTCAGATGTACGACCTCATCGTGGGAGAGGACGAGGATGAACTTCTCGCTCGAGGCATAGCTCATGCCGAAGGTCATTTTATTGTGGTTGAACTTCCGGAAATAGGGGTCCAGCTTCATATAGTCCAGGAAATCGTGCATCCAGCCCATGTTCCACTTAAAGTGAAAGCCGAGGCCGTCGTCCTCCGGCCGGGCCGTCACCTTCGGCCAGGCTGTGGATTCCTCCGCGATGATGATGCTCCCGTCTCCGCGGCCGCGGATCACGGAGTTCAGGTGCTTGAAAAATTCTATCGCATCGAGATTTCCGTTTCCGCCGAAGCGATTCGGGACCCACTGTCCGTCTCTTCTGCCGTAATCCAGATAGAGCATGGAGGCGACCGCGTCCACACGGAGGCCGTCGATATGGTACTCTTCATACCAGTAGAGCGCATTTCCGATCAGAAAGTTCTTCACCTCGTTCTTGGAATAGTTGAAGATCTTTGTCCCCCAGTCCGGATGCTCCCCCATCCTGGGATCCGGATATTCATAGCAGGGCGTGCCGTCGAAGTCCGAAAGTCCGTGCGCGTCCTTTGGGAAATGGGCGGGCACCCAGTCGAGAATGACACCGATATTTTTCTGATGGAGGTAGTCCACAAGATACATGAAGTCCTTCGGACTTCCGTAGCGGGAGGTCGGCGCGAAATAACCTGTGACCTGGTAGCCCCAGGAGGCATCCAGGGGATGCTCCGCGATGCCCATGAGCTCAACATGCGTATAGCCCATGTCCAGGCAGTACTCCGCGACCTCCACCGCGCTCTTCCGGTAATTCATAAAGCCGGTCTCGCTCCCCGGATCCTTCTTCCAGGAGCCTAGATGGAGCTCATAGATCGCCATGGGACTCTCATAGAGATTCTGTGCGGCTCTCTTTCGCATCCACTTCTCGTCTCCCCACGAAAAATTCGAGAGATCCGCGGTCCTGGAGGCCGTGCCCGGGCGAAGCTCCGCGGAGAAGCCATAGGGGTCCGCCTTATAGAGGATTTCTCCCCACTCGGTGTGGATCGCGTACTTATAGAGCTCTCCAAAGCCCATATCCGGGAGAAAGCCCTCATAGATTCCGCTTTGCTCAAGCGGGAGCATATAATTTGCCTCCGCATTCCACCCGTTTCTGTCACAGACCAGGGAGACCGCCTTCGCATGGGGGGCCCAGACGGCAAAATGCATCCCCTTCCTCCCGTCCAGAACCGCGGGATGCGCGCCCATCTTCCGATAGACACTGTAATTTCTGCCATTTCCGAAGAGATAGCGGTCCAGCTCCGTCAGAAATACCGGATCCAAAGCCTCTGTCTTCGCAGGATTCTTCTTCTCCATCACATCCTCCTATGCTCTTCCCGGCTCCGCGAAAAAGGGCTCTAAAACTGCCTCTTCCCCCCGGCACTATCCGTTCGCGCCCTTTAATTTTATGATCCGCTCCCCGTGCGCGGGGACCAAAAGCTGCAGCCTGTCCCCGGAAAGCGGAAGCTCCTCCTCCAAAAGGAGGTCGATCGCAAGCTCCGCCTTCAGCGGAAGCTTGAGGCTCAGCTCCGCCGGGCTGTCGTCACAGCTCAGCGCGATGAGCACCGCTCCGTTTCCCTCCATCCTGGCATAGGCCCAGTGGCGATTTTGAAGCAGGATCTCCCGGTAGGCTCCGCTCTGAAGCTCGGAGTTCCTGCCGTGGATCTCAGAGAGCTTTGCGAGGTAGCTCGTAAATTCGTTCGGCTTCATCTCCTCCGTGATCCTCGGGCGAAGCGGAGCATCATCACCGTCCTTCCCCTTCCTTCCCTCCAGTGCGAACTCCCCGCCGTAGTAGATCGAGGGTTTCCCCGGCAGTGTAAAGAGCGCCGCATAGCAGGGGTAGAGGTCCTCCCGCCGGTCCAGCTTCGATGCGATCCGGTCCACATCGTGGTTTTCGAGGAAGGTATAGAGCTCCCCCGCAATCTGAATGTTCCGATTCAGATTGTGCGCCGGCTCAAAGAAGTTCCGCGTGTTGAAGCCGGAGTAGAGGGACTTATGGAGCTCATAATTCGTGACGGAGTGCAGGGTCTCCGGATTGACCCAGCGCTGATACTCCCCGTGGATCACCTCTCCCATGAGCCAAAACTCCGGCTTCATCTCATTCGTGAAGTAGCGAAGGGATTTCTGGAAATGAAGGTCCAGGACGTCCGCGCAGTCGAGGCGGAGGCCGTCGATATCAAATTCCTTCACCCAGAAGCGCACGATCTCCACGAGATATTTCCGGAGCTCCTCACAGTTAAAATTCAGCTCCGGAAGCTCGTTGACTCCGTGCCAGGCGGAGTAGGAGAAGGGGTCCCCGAGCGGAGAACGCTGCCCGAAGTTCACTCCCTTGTACCAGTCCCGGTAGGGGGATTCCTCCCCTTTTGAGAGGAGATCCTGAAAGGCGAAAAATTCTCTCCCCGTGTGGTTAAAGACGGTATCCACGACTACGCGGATCCCGCACTTATGCGCCATCTCCACAAAGCCGCAGAAGTCCTCGTTGGATCCGAGGCGCCGGTCGATTCTTTTATAATCCCGGCTGTCATATCCGTGGGAGGAGGATTCGAAAATCGGTCCGATGTAAACGGCGTTGCATCCCAGGACCTTGAGATACGGGATACAGGCCGTGAGCTCGGAAAAGCGGCGGCGGATCGCTCCGGAGTCATTTCGCTTCTCCGCCCCCACCATGCCCAGCGGATAGATGTGATAGAATATTGCGGAATCATACCATGCCATAGGCGGCCCTCCATTAGAGAAAACTACAGGCGGCTGACAAAGCCTTCGATCCGCTCCAGGGCCTTCTTGAGATCCTGAATGGAGTAGGCGTAGGAGATCCTCATATAGCCCTCCCCGCAGGCCCCGAACGCGTTGCCGGGAATGATCGCGACCTTTTCCTCCCGGAGAAGGCGGTTTGCAAAGTCCTCACTCGTCATATGAAAACGGCGAATCGAGGGAAAAACATAGAAAGCCCCATAGGGCTCAAAGCAGTCCATTCCGATCCTGCGGAGATTAGCGACCAGAAAACGGCGGCGCGCATCATAGGCCTGCCGCATCCTCGCGACATCCTCATCCCCGTTTCGGAGCGCCTCTACCGCCGCATACTGAGAGCAGGTCGGGGCACACATGAGCGCAAACTGATGGAGCTTCAGCATCTGACTTAGGATCCTCTCCGGCGCGCAGGCGTAGCCGAGCCTCCAGCCGGTCATCGCATAGGCCTTCGAAAAGCCGTTGATGTAGACCGTCCGCTCCCGCATCCCCGGGAATTCGATGATGGAGCGGCTTCTCCCCCGGTAGCTTAATTCCGAGTATATCTCGTCAGTCAATACAAAAAGATCATGCTCCTCGATGAGAGGAAGCAGCGCTCTCAAGTCCTCCTCCTCCATGATGGCCCCGGTCGGATTGTTGGGGAAGGGGAGGACCAGAAGCTTCGTCCGCTCCGTGATCTTCTCCCTGAGCTTCTCCGCGCTCAGGCGAAAGGAATCCTTCTCCTCCAGCTCGATCGGCACCGCCCTCCCCCCTGCCATGAGCGCGCAGGGGACATAGGAGACATAGCTTGGCTGGGGGATCAGCACCTCGTCCCCGGGGTTTAGTATGGCGCGCATCGCAAGGTCGATCGCCTCGGAGCCGCCGACCGTCACCATCACTTCAGAGGACGGGTCATAATTCACGGAGAAGCTCCGCCTAAGATAAGCCGCAATCTCCGTCTTCAGCTCCAGAAGGCCCGAGTTTGAGGTGTAGAAGGTTCTTCCCTTTTCGAGGGAGTGGATCCCCTCCTCCCGGATATGCCAGGGCGTGTCAAAATCCGGCTCTCCGACTCCCAGAGAGATCGCGTCCTTCATCTCCGCGACAATATCAAAAAACTTCCGGATTCCGCTCGGCTCGATCTCTGTGAGCACATGGTTCAGCGGAGCACTCATGGAGACACCTTCATTCTCTCATCCTTCCGGATCCGTTCCAAGATCGTGCTGTGATCCTTATATTTTTTCAGTACAAAATGCGTCGCGGTAGAGAGGACGGATTCCATCGGCCCGAGCTTCATGGCGACGAAATTCGCGACCTCCTTCATGGTCTTTCCCTTGATCATCACCGTGAAGTCGAAGCCGCCGCTCATCAGGTAGAGTGCGTCCACCTCCTCGTATTGATAGATCCTTTCCGCGATGGAGTCAAAGCCCATGCCGCGCTGCGGCGTCACCTTCACCTCGATGAGAGCGTCCACCCTCTCATCCTCTGTCTTATCCCAGTTGATCAAGGTATGGTAGCCGCAGATGATGTGCTCCTTCTCCATGGCCTCGAGCTCCGACGCCACTCTTTCCGGCTCCTCCATAAGGATGTCCGCGATGTCCTCTGCCGTCAGCTTCGCGTTGTTCTCTATCAGTAAAAGGATTTTCTCCCTCATGCTTTCCTCCGGAATTCCATTCTTAAGATTGGCGTCTTTTGCGCGTCTGAAGCCCGCTCCCGGTCCTTCCCGCAAGCCCTGTTTTGGGATATCACACGGCTGCTCCGCGCTCCCACATCCGAAAGTCATTCGGACTCTCGGCCCCTTTCGGTTCCTCCGTCCTCATGCCTTTTGCGCGTCTGAAGCCCGCTCCCGGTCCTTCCCGCAAGCGTGAAGGACCGGGAGCGGGCTTCGACGCTTGTGATATCATTGTACTGAAATTCGTCCTTCTAAGCAAGTCGATTTGTGCCGCTTATGATGCACTTGTACTATTTTCCGCCTTCTGTCCTCTTATGCTTTTTATCTCCGTTTTTGTCTTTTTATCGTCCCGAAAGGGGATTTGGCACTTCCCCTTTTGTGAGGAAGGAGGGTGCGGTGCCGTCTGTCCTGAGACGCTTCCGGTCCTCGCTGAGGGATCCGATCACGGAGGAGCGGACGCCGCACTGCCCCAGCTTTTCGGAGAGGGCATAGCCTCTTTCCAAGGCCATGAGGCAGCAGTTTCCGGAGGGGAGGCGGAAGGGATTTTGCGAAAAGAGCTCACAAAGCTCAATGCTCAGGGAGAGAAAGGGGATTTTCCCATAGGAAAAACGGCAGCCGAAGCTTCGCCCGCCCTTTTTGCCCTCACATAGTCTCCATATTGCGTCAAGCACACCGCCGTCCTCTACCGAAATGAGGGCGGAGAGGCCATAATCCTTCGCATAGCCGGGGATCAGGTCCCCAAGCTCCCCGGGAAAGATCTCCCCCGCGTTCTCCTTCGCGATGAGATCCTTCTCATAGAGGGTGACCGCTCTTCTGTCCTCCCTGTGGAGAAGAAGCCCGCATGCCATGATCCTGTCCTCCCGAAAGGAAAGGAGCGGAAGTCTCTCCAGCTTCCTTCGCTCCTCCCGGAGATAGCGCCGTGAAAAGCGGCGGCAAAGCTCCTCTTCCCGGCTCTCAAGGAGCGTCCTCGTTCCGAGGAGCCCCGGAATACCGATCAGCAGAAGCTCCTGCCCCGCCCGCATCTCCGTCACGATATGCGCCTTCGCCGCTCAGCGAAATATTGTGAGCACTCCGGGGAGAACCATCCCGATGATCATGACCGCTACCAGTATCGCCACAATGATCGTTGTGATTGTCTTCTTCTGATTGATATTCATTTTCCCTCCTGAAAAACATCCGTTCCGGGATTCTGCCCGCAATCAGATATAATGCTTTTTTGAGAATTCGAGCCGGCTCAGCGCTCTTGCGAGAGCGGCCTGAGACATCTTGTACTCCTGCACGCTCTGCTTCTGCCTAAGTCTCTCCTCCGCTCTCTGCCTCGCCTCCTCCGCCCTCCTCACATCGATCTCCTCGGGCCGCTCCAGAGTGTCGACGAGGAGTGTCAGGCGGTTATTCGCAAACTGGAGGATGCCCTTTCCGACCTCGACATGGACCCAGCTTCCGTCATCCTTTTGGACGTCCAGCGTCCCGACCTCCACCGCCACGACGATCGGCGCGTGATGTGCCATGAAGGCGATCTCCCCATCCAGCGTCCGGACATTGAGATAGCGCGCCTTGCCGTCGTAAAATACCTTATTCGTCGCAATGACCTTCAGGCTGAAAAGCTCCGCTGTCTTAGCCATGGATCGTCTCCGCCTTCTTCTTCACATCCTCGATATCGCCGACATTGAAAAAGGCGGCCTCGGGGAAGTCATCCATCTCTCCGTCGATAATGGCCTTAAAGCCTCGGATCGTATCCTTCAGCGGCACATAGCGCCCCGCGACTCCGGTGAACTGCTCCCCGACGAAGAACGGCTGCGAGAGGAAGTTTCTCAGCTTTCTCGCCCGGTAGACGAGCATCTTATCCTCCTCCGAGAGCTCCTCCATGCCGAGAATCGCGATGATATCCTGGAGCTCCCTGTATTTCTGAAGGCTCCGGAGTACGGCCTGCGCGGTCTCGTAGTGCTCCTTCCCGACGATATCCTCCTCCAGGATCCGGGAGGAGGATTCCAGCGGGTCCACGGCCGGATAAATCCCCTGCTCCACGATCTTCCGGGAGAGGACCGTCGTCGCGTCCAGATGGGCGAAGGTCGTCGCAGGCGCCGGATCCGTCAGATCGTCCGCCGGGACATAGACCGCCTGCACCGAGGTGACGGAGCCCTGCCTTGTGGAGGCGATCCGCTCCTGGAGCTGTCCCATCTCCGTTGCGAGAGTCGGCTGGTAGCCGACGGCGGAGGGCATGCGGCCGAGCAGGGAGGATACCTCCGATCCCGCCTGGACAAAGCGGAAGATATTGTCGATGAAGAGAAGCACGTCCTTGTGCTCTACATCCCGAAAATACTCCGCCATCGTGAGCCCCGTCTCCGCGACCCGCATCCTCGCACCGGGGGATTCGTTCATCTGCCCGAAGACCAGCGCGGTATTTTTGATGACGCCGGACGCCGTCATCTCGGTGTAGAGATCGTTTCCCTCCCGGGATCTCTCCCCCACTCCGGTAAAGATGGAGTAGCCGCCGTGCTCTGTCGCCACGTTCCGGATGAGCTCCTGAATCAGGACGGTCTTCCCCACGCCGGCCCCTCCGAAGAGCCCGACCTTCCCGCCCTTTGCGTAGGGCGCGAGGAGGTCGATGACCTTGATCCCGGTCTCCAGGACCTCCTGCACCGGACTCTGATCCACAAAGGAAGGGGGCTTCCTGTGAATCTCCCAGCTCTCCGAGTCGAGGATCTCCTCCTTTTTATCGATGGTCTCCCCGAGGACATTGAAGAGCCTTCCGAGTGTCTTCTCCCCAACGGGGACGCTGATGCCCTTTCCGAGGGACTTCACCGGCATATCTCGCTCCAGCCCCTCGGAGGGGGAGAGCATGATGCAGCGGACGACATTCTCCCCGAGATGCTCCGCTGTCTCCATCACGGCCCTCACCCCATGGTTATCCACCTCCATGGCGGTTCTGATGGTCGGAAGGGGGCCCTTTTCAAACTCCACATCCACGACCGGTCCCATAACCTGAACGATTTTTCCCGTCTGCATGCTTTCCCTCTCCCGTCTCAGGGCCGGACTCTCGTCCCGCCCCGGCTTCTTCTCTTCGCCTTCGCCCTCTGCTGCGCCCTCGCCCCGGCGGCGACCTCCGTGATCTCCTGTGTGATCTTAGCCTGCCTCACCCTGTTGTAGAGCGTTTTAAGCTGCTGCTTCAGCCTGCTTCCATTCCGGTTCGCCGCGTCCATCGAGGTCATGCGCGAGTTCTGCTCCGAGCAGAAGGACTCCACGAGCGCGCTGTAGATGAAACCGTTGATATAGTCCGGAATGATATTTTCGATCACCGCATCCGGGGAGGGGAAGATGTTGAAGGCCTCATAGTTTGCGCTCACCGGGTTCCCCGTGAAGATCTCCTTATGCAGCTTGTCCAGGGGGAGGAGCTGATTGACGCAGGTCTCCATCTCGAGGGAATTCTTCATCCTCGTATAGACGATATAGAGCTCATCGATCTCCCGATCCTCAAAGAGCTCCATCATCCGCATCGTGATCATTCTGGCGCGGTGGAGGGTCGGGTTCTGCGCCGTATAATGGAACTGCTCCTCGATCTCCTGATTCTTCGAGTGGAAGTAGACCCTTCCCATCTCCCCGACGACGAAGAGCTTGGAGTTTCCGTGCCGGCTCAGAGTCTCCTCCGCCATCTTAAGGACATTGTGATTATAGGCCCCGGCGAGGCCCTTGTCCGCCGTGATGCAGAGCACCGCGGTCCTCCCCTCTCCCCGGAGCACCTTCTTCCGAAAGTCGAGATAGGGATGACTGTAGTCCGGCGGCAGATGCCTTATGATGCGGGCGATCATGGACTGAAGTGTATAGAAGTAGGGCTCCGTCGACAGAAGCTCCGCCCTGGCCTTTCGCATCTTGGTAGAGGAGATCAGATACATCGCGTTGGTGATTTTCATCGTATTGTCGATGCTGCTGATCCTGTCCCTAAGTTCCCGCGTCGTGGGCAAGCTGTGCCTCCTTCCCCGCATCCTTTGTATAGAGCTTTCGGTACTCCTCCTCGATCTCCAGAATCTTTTTCTCACTGTCCTCCGAAAGAAGGCCCGAGATCTCGATATTCCTTCCGATCTCCGGATACTTCTCCGAGAAATGCCGGAGGAGCTTCGCCTGGTAGTCCTTTACCTCTCCGCTCTCCAAAAAGAGCAGTCGCTTATTTAAGGCGACGACCAGGGTGATCACCTGCTCGGAGAGGGAC
The DNA here is from genome assembly GCF_000160135.1 of Oribacterium sp. oral taxon 078 str. F0262. Lineage (GTDB taxonomy): Bacteria > Bacillota > Clostridia > Lachnospirales > Lachnospiraceae > Oribacterium. Next base: position 339,946 of record NZ_GG729933.1, on the reverse strand, counting down.
ATCGGATGCCCCAGCGGCTGCTTTAAAAGCTCCATCAAAATCTTCCCCTGGGCGAGCTGCTCCTTCGTTCCCTCATCGAGATCCGAGGAGAACTGGGTAAAGACCGCCATCTCCCGGTACTGCGCAAGGTCGATCCGGAGAGAGCCGGAGGCCTTCTTCATGGCCTTTGCCTGCGCCGCGCCTCCGACGCGGGAGACGGAGAGGCCCACATTGACTGCGGGGCGCTGGCCGGAGAAGAAGAGACTGCTCTCCAGGAAAATCTGTCCATCCGTGATGGAGATGACATTCGTCGGGATATAGGCGGAGACATCCCCGTCCAGCGTCTCGATAATGGGGAGGGCCGTGATGGAGCCGCCGCCGTGCTCCTCGCTCAGGCGGCAGGATCTCTCCAGCAGTCTGGAGTGCAGGTAGAAGACATCCCCGGGATAGGCCTCCCGCCCCGGCGCCCTCCCGAGGAGCAAAGAAAGCGCGCGGTAGGCCACGGCGTGCTTTGAGAGATCATCATAGACGATCAGGACATCCTTCCCCTTCTCCATGAAATACTCCGAAAGAGAGGTCGCCGAGTAGGGCGCGATATACTGAATCGATGCGGGATCCGCCGCCGTCGCCGCCATGATGCAGCAGTAGTCCATCGCATCATGCTTTTTCAGATTGTCAACGAGAGAAGCGATCGTGCTCTCCTTCTGCCCGATCGCGACATAGACGCAGATGCAGTCCTTCCCCTTCTGATTCAGGATGGTGTCGACCGCGATGGAGGTTTTCCCGGTCTGGCGGTCCCCGATGATCAGCTCTCTCTGCCCCCGTCCGATCGGGAACATGGAGTCAATCGCGAGGATGCCCGTCTGAAGCGGCTCACTGACCGATTTTCGGTCTATAATGCCGGGGGCTGGCTGCTCGATCGCGCGGTAGCCGTCCGCCGGGATCTGTCCCAGTCCGTCTACCGGAGCGCCGAGCGCGTCGATCACCCTTCCGAGATACTGATCTCCCACGGGAATCCCGGCCCGCTTCCCTGTCCTTATCCCGCGGGAGCCCTCCGCGATATCCGCCTCGTCCCCGAAGAGGATGACACCGATCCGATCTCTTTCGATATTCTGTACCATGCCCTTCACGCCGCTGTCAAAGAGGATGACCTCTCCGTACATGGCGTGATCCAGCCCGTCCAGGATGACGATTCCGTCCCCGACGCTCTCCACAAAGCCGATCTCCTTCTTCTCGGCCTTCAGATCGAAGCTGTCGACGGAGCTCCTCAAAATCGTCATGATATCCGCGTCGCTTGTCAGAGAGGATCGGGTATTCTGGATCTCCTGGAGAAACTGCTCTCTCCTCCCCCGGGTGCTCCAGTCGTACTGGTCATTCCCAACCTCCAGGATAAAGCCTCCTCCGAGGGATTCATCCTTTTCCAGCTCAAAGCGGGTATGATTCATCTGATAGCGGTCTGTGACGAACTTCTTGATCTTCAGAAGCTGCTCTTCCGTCGGCTTCGTCACATAGCGAAGCTTCACCCGGAGAGTCGTCGCCTCCGCGTTGGAGAGCTTCTGGTACTCATCCGCGATCTCCTGCCAGGAGGATACGGAATTATCGTCGACAAGCAGCTTCAGGATATCCCTGACCTCGGCGGGAAATACGCTGTCTATGATCTCGTGGCGTTTTTCCAGCGGAATCATCGGGTCCGCGAGCTGGGAGGAGGTCTCCGGCAGTACCTCAAAGATTCTGCTGCTCTCCTCGATGACGCTCTGCGAAACCTTCATCCTGTTCAGCTGCTTCGCATACTCTATCGTTTTCTGAAGCATATTCCTCCCTTAATCCCCCTTGCCCGTATCCTTCAGGAAGGTGTCATAGAGCTTACTGTCATTCTCGCTGGAATCCTTCGAGGCCGCAATCTTGTAGGCCGCCTGCGCGACGAGGAGCGCCATCTGCTCCTGCATCTCATGCTGCTTGGCCTTCGCCTCCTTCTCTGCCTCCAGCTTGGCATCGCTCAGGATTCTCTCCGCCTTCTGCCTCGCATTGCCGATGATCTCATCGTACTCCTGAGAGGCCTCGAGCTTCGTCTTCTCAAGCTGCTCCCTGCGCTCTGCCTCCACGCCGTTCATGCTTGTCTCGTACTGTTTTCGGAGGTCCTCCGCCTGCCGCTTCGCCTCCTCCGCATCCTTATAGGAGCTGTCAATCTCGCCCCGGCGCTTTTCCAGCACCTCCCGCACCGGCTTAAAGAGAAAGCGGTGCAAAAAATAATACAGGATCAGGAGATTGATCACTGTGAAGATAATATTGGTAAGTTCTACGCTGAGCATCCCTTCTCCTTCCCTCTCCCGGCTCCCGCCAATCACTTAAGCAAGCCGTTCCTACTTTAAAAAGAAGATAATCAGGATGCCTATGACGAGACCATAGATGGCGGTCGCCTCCGCAAGAGCACAGCCCATCACCAGAGTCGTCGTGATCTTCTGGCTGGCCTCCGGCTGTCTCGCCACCGCCTCCACCGCCTTTCCGGTCGCAAGTCCGATGGAGATTCCCGCTCCGATACATGCCAATGCTGCGATTGCAGCTCCCAATGCTACCATAACCCTACCTCCGTTTCGTAGATTATCCGCCCCTTATTCCCCGACCTCTTCCTTGATGTAGAGAGAGGTCAGAAAGACAAAGACATAAGCCTGAATCAGTCCGTCAAAGATGTCAAAGTAAAGGCTCAGAACCGCCGGGAGTCCCACCGGGACCACGAGCTTTACCAGTTCCATAATGACAAAGGCCCCGAGCACGTTTCCGAAAAGCCGCATGCAAAGGGAGAGGGGACGAATGAAAAGCTCCAGGATATTGATCGGCGTCACGATGGCCACAGGCTTTGTGAAGCTCTTAAGCCAGCCTTTCGCGCCGAGCGCACGAATCCCGGCAAATTCCACCAGGAAGATGCTCATAAGGGAGAGGGCGATCGGAACATTCAGATCCTTGGTCGGCGGCTTCACACCGAATATGCCGATCAGATTCGCAAGGCCGATGTAGAGGAGTACGACCGCCATATAGCTTCGGTACTCCCTTCCCTTCTCCCCCAGCATTTCCCCCGTAAAGCTGTCCAGCCGGCTCACAATCAGCTCCGAGAGAAGCTGCCTCCTCCCCGGATTCCGCACCTTCAGATTGGAACCGAGATAAAACGCGGCGGCGATCAGCAGCACCATGACGGCCCAGCTGATTACGACCGACTCAGAGATTCCGATCCCTCCGAAGATGGGTATCGTAAAGACGGTCTTCACCTTCAGCTCATTCAGAAGCTCCTCCGCAAGCTTTTGCATCCCTTTCCCTCCCCCTTTTTGTCCCGGAAGACATTCCATTATATACCCTGTAAATATTTATTCAAGGGACTTTCTCAAAGTCGAGACAAAGGGAGGGAACGGCCCCCGCAGCATGGCCGTCCCCTCCTCCTTCTTTTCTCCCGTCAGGCCGCGGCCGTACTAGAGGAAAGCGCGTTGGGGAGCGTTGCCTGTGTCCCCGCCTCCGCACTGCTCAGAGCTGCCGCATTGGTGATCGCGGCGGCCTCCTCCACGCGGAGATAGCGCTTTGCGACATAGGCGTCCTGTCCATTGTAGTCGATGATCGCCCAGTCATTATCGTAATCGCCCTTGTAGTGGACCTCCGTCCCCCCCTCGAGCCTCGTCAAAATCTCGGAGCCCTCCGTGCTCGGCTTCGTCCGGACCCTGAGTCCCTCTGCCGCGAAATACCGCTTCGGACTCTCCGTCGTGACCGGAGCCGTCGTCTCAGGGGCCTGCGTCTCGGCCGCACTGCTGTCCGCCTCGGAGGAGCTTTGCTGCGCCGCCGGCGCCGTAGTCCGCGTATTCTTCTTGGAACCGCCGCTCACAAAGGCGCGGATCAGGAAGAAGAGAAGGATCAGGCAGAGAATCGGAACCGCGATCTTCAGGATGTTGTAGATGTCAATCTCATAGACATCCTGCCGTTCCGTACCTCTCCGCTTTCCCGTGCCGCCTGCATTCCGCCCGCTCGTCCTGAGGCCTGTCGTCTTCTGCGCGGCATTCCTCCTTGGGGTATTGCGAAGCGGCCTTGCCGGGCGTTCCCCGAGGCGTCTGCCCGTCCCCGTGTTCCTCGTGTTCCGCCCCGTGGACACGGATCGGCTCATCTCCCTCGCTCTCTCCGATCCGCTCCTGCCGGAGGAGCCCGGACTCGGATTCGCCTCCTTGAAATGGAGCGCACTGATCGGAATCTCCACCCGGCCGGTCACGGCGGAGGCTCTCCGGCGCTCAAACGGCTGCTCCAGGGATGGGGATTCCGACGGCTGCTCCTCCGCCCCCTCTCCGGGCTGCTCTTCTCCCCCGGAAACCGCCGCACCGTCCGCCTTGCTCCGTCTGGGCTGGTCCCGATCCACATAGGCCGAAAGCTCCTCACGAATCAAATGGAAGGACTCATTGGCGTCCTCCGGGGACACCCCCTCTCCGGAATCTCCGATCGAGCGGATCCTGTGATAATTGTCCCGGGTCTTCGCACCGATCAGACGGTTGTCATAGAGCTGGTCGATATCCCCCTCCAACTCGCCGGAGACAAGGACAGCCTTGTCGATCTGAATCCTCACCAGACTCTTCAGAATCTCCCTGTTCAGAACAGCCGCGTCCTGATATCTTCCCCTGGAGATCAGGTTCTGCGCATCATTCAGCTGCACCCGGATATTTCCCCAGATACTGTTCTCTCTCGATGTTGGCATCGGTTTACCTCCTTCTGCCTATGCTGGTCCCTCCTATCATAATATTTATATTTTGGCATTGCAAGGAGATGTTCGATAAGAGCGGTTCTCTGTGTACAGCAGTCTCCGCCGTACAAAGCTCAGGAGAAAATCCTCCAGCCGGCGATAAAGTGGCTCGCCCACCAGCCGTTCAGACTTCTGTTTACGACGCGGCCGTTGGAGGAGGAGGCATCGATGACTCCACCTCCGCCCGTCGCGATCCCGACATGCCCTGATACGACGATAATATCTCCGGCCTGCAGCTCCCCGTAGGAGACCCTCTTGAAACGGCCCGGGCTCCTCCAGCCGGCGGAGGACATATAGGAGATCCCCACACCGGACTGGTTTAAGCACCAGTAGACGAAGCCGGAGCAGTCAAAGGAGTTCGGCCCCTTCGAGCCCCAGACATAGGGGCAGCCGATCTTTGAGGAGGCGACGGAGATCAGTCTCCCCGCGGAGCCGGATACCGTCGCTCCTCCCCCTCCCGTGCTCTGCTGGACGGGAACCGAATCCGCACCGCTTCTTCCCTGTGAGCCTCCGCTCCCGCTCCTTCCGCTTCTTGCCGGCGTCTTCTTCGGCTGCTCCTTCGGCTTGGACTTCACATTGCCGGAGCCGAGCTTCGCGAGTGTCTGCGCGCCTGCCATGCCGTCGGCATTCAGCCCGTTCCTGGACTGGAAGTCGGCGACCGCCTGCTTCGTCAGCTCCCCGAAATAGCCGGAGGCCTTCTCCTGCGGGAGGTAGCCGTATTTCGCGAGGAGCTTCTGAAGATTCGCGACCTCGTCCGACTGCTCTCCCAGCCGCATGCCGTAGGGCTTTGCGCTGTCCGAGTCGAGCGAGGCTCTGGTATCCGGTCCCAGGTAGCCGTCGACGATCTGATCATTTCTCGACTGAAAGGCCCGGATGGCATTCTGCGTGCTCTGGCCGAAATTTCCGTCCGCGCTGCCGGACATATAGCCGAGCGCAATGAGACGCGCCTGATACTTCTTTACGATGTCGCTCTGCTCTCCGAGGGCAATGATATTCGCCTTTACGTTGTCGGAATAGAGCAGCTCATCCGTGGACTGTCCCACCGTGCCGTCGACCTTTAAGCCGTTGACCTCCTGCATCTTCTTCACTGCGGTCTCCGTCACCGCATCGAAGCTTCCGTTGATCTGGCTTGCCTCCGTCAGATAGCCGAGATTATAGAGGCGGTACTGGACATTGGTGATGTCATTTCCCTGAAAGCCGAGCTTCGCCGCATAATGCGGGGCGGAATCCGCCATCAGAGCGTCCCAGGTGCTCACACCCGTGATGCCGTCCATGGGCATCCCGACCTGTCTTTGGAAATACTGCACGGCCTTTGAGGTGGCATCCCCATAGTAGGTGGTGGGCTCATCCACATCCATATAACCGAGGTCCATGAGGCGCTGCTGCAGATCCCGGACAACGGAATTGATGACGCCGACGGTCAGATTGACCGGCGCGAGCTCCTCCGCGTTCTGATCGATCGTCACCCCGTCCACAGAGGGAAGAACATTGCCGTTGACCCCGAGTGCGGCCACGGCCCGGACCGCTTCTGTCTCCTCCGCCGTCGTCACGACAATATCGGTCTCCGAAGCGGAGCTGTCACTTTTTTCTCCCACCCGCCTTTCGCAGCCGGAAGCGGCAAAAAGCAGCGCCGCCGCAAAAAGGGACAGTCCCTTTCTCCATAAAATCTCTCTTCTCATCTTCTCTTCTTCCTCCTTCCGCCGTCCAAAAAGCGCTCCCCGCTTCCCGGCGAAAGCTTCTTCCCTCTCTATACGATAACAGAAAAACCTTGATTCCCACTTTCCCAAATCACTGCCGGAAACGCGATCCTCCCGATGGAGTCTGCGTTTCCCCGGCCCGGCTTTCTCCCGGCTTTCTAATTCTCCGAAGATTTGTAATTATAACATAGGCCCCGGCCCCTTGTCCCCATAAAATTTGATCTGCCCCGGGAAGCGGGAAAATCAGAGGCGTTAAGCAGCATCCTGTTCCGTCAAGCTCCTGTTTTCCCGCGGAGCGGCCGCCTGATTGCAGGACACTTTCACTACAGGGCGCTGCCTTGACTTTTTAGATGCGGACATTATACTTGTGCGTGGTTTTATTTAAAGAGCGTGGGATATGCGGCAAAGCGGAGGGCCGGAGCATGCGTTTACGCCATATTGCAGGATCAGAGGACTTTGTCCTTCAGTCGGACGCCGCAGTGCGGGAGCCCGCGCGCTTTCGGGGGAGGTGGAAGGAGGATTTCTTCCGAAATCATGCGCCGATCCATATCGAGATCGGGATGGGAAAGGGACGCTTTCTGACGGAGCTCTCCCTCCTCCATCCGGAAATCAATTTTCTCGGAATCGAACGCTACGACAGCGTTCTTATGAAGGCGATCCAAAGGAGGAAGCGGGCCGAAAAAGAGGGGGCGGACTTTTCGAATCTCTCCTTTCTGAGCATCGACGCAAGGCTCCTCCCGGAAGTCTTTTCGGAAAATGAAATCAGCCGGATCTACCTGAACTTCTCCGACCCCTGGCCGAAGACACGGCAGAAAAACCGGCGCCTCACAAGCCCGGTCTTCCTCCGAATCTATCGGAGCTTTCTGAAAGCAGAGGGAGAGCTTCGCTTTAAGACAGACAATGAAGCACTCTTTCGCTACTCTTTGGAGAGTATCTCCTCCTCCGGCTGGTCCCTCCTCGAAAAGACAGAGGACCTCCATCGAGATCCCGTCCTCTCCCGGGGGAATGTCATGACGGAATACGAGAAGAAGTTCTCCGAAAGAGGGAATCCCATCTTCGCGCTCTATGCAAGGCCGTAAGTGCTTCCCCGTCCCTCCTCTTCCGCCCCCCCTTCTGTTCCAAAACGCGAGGACGCAGAAGCCTCCCGATCCTTATTATGGAAGCGCGGAAAAGCCTCCGGGAACTCCTTTTTCTCATTCCCGGGGACTCCCCGCGGCGGCCTTAAATTTTTTTGAAAATCTCTTGACTTTTCCCCGCGGCTTTTGTATATTTATGAGCGTCGCCGGAGGGCGGCACAGTATAAAAGCGCCCTTAGCTCAGTTGGTAGAGCAGTAGACTCTTAATCTATTTGTCCAGGGTTCGAGTCCCTGAGGGCGCAGCAGTGCGGAGGAGCGAAGGCTCCTCCGCACCTTTTCTTGCAGGAAGAAATAGTATACAATAGAACACAGGCCTGCTTTTTGAACAGGAAGACGGATTTCAGGAACAGGAGGACGGCATGCAGACCATTCTAGTTTGTGATGATGATAAGCAAATCGTGGAGGCGATCTCCATTTACCTGGCCGGAGAGGGTTTTCGGCTTCTGAAGGCCTACGACGGCTATGATGCCTTAAAGATTATGGATCAGGAGAAGGTGGATCTCCTGATTATCGATGTCATGATGCCGGGTCTGGATGGGATCCGCACCACGCTCAAGATCCGCGAGAAAAGCTCCATCCCCATCATTATCCTCTCCGCAAAGGGCGAGGACAACGACAAGATCCTGGGGCTGAACATCGGTGCGGATGACTATATCACAAAGCCCTTCAACCCCCTCGAGATGGTGGCCCGCGTAAAGTCCCAGCTCCGGCGCTACACCCAGCTTGGGAATATCGGCGAGGCCGGGAATCTGGACAGCATTTATTCGAGCGGCGGTCTCGTCATCAACGACGACACCAAGGAGGTGACAGTGGAGGGAGAGCCGGTAAAGCTCACCCCGATCGAGTACAACATTCTTCTCCTCCTCGTGAAAAATGCGGGCAAGGTCTTCTCCATCGACGAGATCTATACCTCGATCTGGAACGAGCAGGCGATCGGAGCGGACAATACGGTCGCGGTGCATATCCGGCACATCCGGGAGAAGATCGAGATCAATCCGAAGGAGCCCCGCTACCTGAAGGTGGTCTGGGGAGTCGGATATAAGGTCGAGAAGCAGACGAGCCTAGAGGATCCCAGAAAATGAAGCGAATCCTGGCAGGCTCCGTCAACGCCTTCTCCATCCTTTTGGTCCTCGCGGGCATCATTACGCTGGCCTTAAACTCCGAGCAGGGCGGGATTTTGGCCTCTCTCGCCAACCCGGCTTACTTGGATTCTCCCGTCTTTGAGACACAGGTTTCCGAATCTGTCAACGACATCTTTGACTACATCGATCTCAAGGATATCTTCGAAAACGGCAGCGCCCTGGATCTGAACCGGACCATCGCGCAGAGCGAGACGGCAGGCGCGTCCCGCTCCTACAGCCTGGACTATCTGATCAAATACGCCCGTTCCATGGGCTATTACCTTAACGAAAAAAATGAGATCCGGGACGACGGTCCCGCGACCGTCACAAAGCTTCAGGACGAAAAACAACATCAGATCCGCGTGACCTACCGGGCTTATATGCCAAACTACCAGCCCAGCAGTCCCTCCGACGGCCTTATGAGCCTCGGAAAGCTCGCCCAGGAGACGCTGAGCTATCTCGCAAAATACTACGCGGTCCGCTCCGAGTTCTTCGATCAGCCGACGAATCTCCGCTTCTATGCCTCCTACTCCGGAGACGGGAAGTCGACGAGCTATACCAACGCGCCGGAGCTCAGCATGGATACCCTCTCCCAGTCCGGAAAATATCTCTATACCGATTCCGAAACGCTGGAGTTAAGCTCAAACATGAAGACCCCGCCGAACCTGGTCCCCCTCCTGCAGGCGAGAAATCCCTATCAGAACGGCTCCTACCTTTTTGCGGTCAGCATCGACACGGATTTTCCGAGCCAGGATGCCTATGCACTTGCGGCGGCCCGCTATCACTCCCACCACGTCAACACCGTGGTGGGGCTTGTGCTGCTGTTCTTCGGACTTTTCGCCTGTGCGGTGAGCTTCTGTGCGCTCCTCATGCTCACAGGGAGAAGCGCGGAATCCGGGAAGATCCATCTCTACCCCACGGATCGTCTGCCCTCAGAGCTCCCGATCCTCCTTTTCCTGCTCTGGATTCCGGCCTCCGGTGCGCTCAGCCGCGCTCTCCTCGCCTCCCTCGAGAATTTCACCGGGAGCATGGAGCACTGGGATTACTGGCACGGCGCCCTCCGCCTCTTTTTCCGCTACCTCTTCTTCCTGCCTCTCTGCCTCTCTCTCGCGAGAAACTATAAGGCAGAGACTCTCTGGGAATACTCCTTCCTCCGAAGGATGCTCCTCGTCATAAAGCACTACATCCGCTCCGCGGCGCTCACGGCTCCGCGCTTCTACAGCATCCTCCTCTTCCTGCTCCCCAATCTCTCGGGGCTTTTGCTGATCGGACTCCTCCTCTACCGCTTCTTCACCCGGGCAAGCCTCTTCTGCTTCCTGGTCGCATCGGCCCTCCTCCTGATTCTCCTCGCCATCGACTTCTATGCCTGGAGGATCGCCACCGGCCTCAGCAAGGCGGTGAACGAGCAGGTGAAATCCGAGCGGATGAAGGCCGATCTCATCACCAATGTCTCCCATGATCTGAAGACTCCCCTCACCTCCATCATCAACTATGTGGATCTCCTGAAGAGGGAAAAGATCGAAAATCCCAGGGCGGCGGAGTATCTGGAGGTGCTGGATCAGAAGGCAAACCGTCTGAAAACTCTGACGGAGGACCTCGTGGAGGCCAGCAAGGCAAGCTCCGGCAATGTGTCGATCGAGCTCACAGAGCTCGACTATGCCGCGATGGTGCAGCAGGCGCTCGGCGAGTTCGAGGAGAAGATGAAAGCGGCGAAGCTGGATGTGATCCTGAATGTGCCGGGGCGTCCCGTGCTCATCCTGGCGGACGGAAGAAGGCTGTGGAGAGTGCTGGAAAATCTCATGAATAACTGCTGCAAGTATGCGCTCCGCGGAAGCCGCGTCTATGTGGATGTCCGGGAGGAGGAGGACTCTGCCTCCTGCACGATCAAAAATATCTCGGAGGCCCCCTTAAACATCTCTGCGGAGGAGCTGACCGAGCGTTTCGTCCGGGGCGATGTCAGCCGGACGACCGAGGGCTCCGGTCTGGGTCTCTCCATCGCGAAGAGCTTGAGCTCCCTCATGAAGGGACGGCTCGAGATCTCCATCGACGGAGATCTCTACAAGGCCGCGGTCATCCTGCCAAAGCCGCACCGAAATGAGGAGGCGGGAAGGCCGGGCACTGTCCCGGATGCAGAGAGCGCCATGGAGAAAACCAATGAAGCCGTAGCGGAGCAGGTGAGAGAGCTCACGGCGGAGCTCCCGGAGATCGATTCCAGACTCGCAAAGCTCTCCTCCAGAGAGAACGGAGAAGAAGGACAGGGCCGAGAAGAGCAGGGCGAAGAAGAACAGGCCGAAGAAAAAGACAAAGACTGAGACAGAGAACCGAGAAGCCGGGAGGAGAGATCGAGAGAGGAGGTCTTATGAAAAAGAAAAGAGAACACTTCCACGCCGCCCTCCTTATCCTGCTGCTCTTTGCGGGGCTTTTTCTCCGGCTCGGGAGCGAGGGAATCGCTTTCGCCGCGGGGGGAAGCTGGCCTTCGCCCCCGGCGGATATCCAGTCCAACGGAGCGATCCTGATCGACTCCGATTCCAACGCGGTGCTCTACGCCAAAAATGAGCACGAGCATTACTTCCCCGCCTCCATCACAAAGGTGCTCACCGCCGTCGTGGTCCTGGAGCATGTGAAAAATCTCGATGAGAAGCTGACCTTTTCCAGCTCCGCGACAAGCGGAAATCTGGAGGCAAATTCCACCGTCATCGGAGCGGTGCCGGGGGATAAGCTGAGCGTGCGGGACTGTCTCTACAGCCTGCTCCTGCACTCCGCAAATGACTGTGCCAATGCGCTCGCGGAGCATGTGGCGGGCTCCAATGAGGCCTTCGCCGAGCTGATGAATCAAAAGGCCGCGGAACTCGGCTGCACGGACTCCCACTTCATGAACCCCTCCGGCCTGGACAACCCGGAGCACTATACCAGCTGCGCGGACATGGCAAAGATTTTGCAGTATGCCATCAAGAATCCGACCTTCCGGCAGATCGACAGCACACAGGTCTATACGCATGCGCCGATCAGCAAGTATCCGGATATCGGCGCAAAGGAAAATACCATCTACGCCCACCACCACATGATGCGGCGGGCCTACCGGGACTTCTATAACGGAGTCTTCGCCGGTAAAACGGGATATACCATGACGGCGGGAAATACGCTTGTGACGGCATGCAAAAGAAATAATATGACCCTGATCTGCGTCATCCTGAACGGCCACCACAGCCAGTATTCCGACACCAGGAAGCTCTTCGACTTTGCCTACGACAATTTCAGCTCCATCCCCATCTCAAAGAGCGACTCCCCCTACGCCTCTTTGCAGAACAATCTCAAGGTGGACGGGATTCCTCTTGTGAATGCTCTGGAGCTCTCCATCGGCGAGTCCGACCACATAACGCTCCCAAAGGATGTGGAGTTCCAGGAGCTCAACTCCTCGCTCAGCTATGAGCTCTCCGAACGGGAAAAGTCCGACGGCTCCATCGCGAGAGTGGATTACCGCTTTCAGGATCACACAGTGGGCATCGCCTATGTAAAGCTTCTGGACCGCTCTATGAATGCGGGAGGAGATGCGGCGGAGGACGCGGTGAATGCCGCGGAGGCCTTCACGGAAAGCATGCCGGGCACAATCCGCTCTGAGCGCTCCGGGGAAGAGGAGTCCACGGTGGCGGGGCAGCTCTCCAGGGGGAACAGAAGGAGCCAGGCTCCCCTCATCTTCGACAAAAAGGGCGGGCGCATCATCGTCCAGAAGCCGATCCTGCGGGTTCTCGCCATCCTTCTCGCGATCGTGCTCATCCTTCTCCTTGCCTTTCTGATCCTCTATCTCTATCAAAGACAGGAGGAGTTCACGAGGAAGCGCCGGAGAAGCCGGATGCTGAAGCATACCCGGGATCTCACGCGGGAGCAGAAGGCCCGCAGGGATCTGATGCTCGGGAAGCGAAGCGGAAGAAATAAAAGAAGATTCTGAGAGCCATCAGCCCTTCATCCGGCCGATCAGCTTCGCGCCGTTTACGCGGAGCCAGTCCCGGCGCTCCCGGTAATCCGGAAGCTCCTCCTCCACGAGAGCCCAGAAATGCGGGGAATGGTTCATCTCCCGGCGATGACAGAGCTCATGGACCACGACGTAATCTAAGACCTCCAGGGGGCAGAGCATGAGAAGGCAGTTAAAGCTCAGATTCCCCGCCGCCGTACAGGAGCCCCAGCGGGTCTGTTGATTCCGTATTCTGATCCTGCCATAGTCCACGCCGATTCTTTCGGCATAGTATCGAACTCTCTCCGGTATGCTCTCCTCCGCCTGATCCGCCAGCCTTCGGAGCTCCTCTGTCCCGATCGGAGGGAGGCTCCGGCGCTGCTCCGCCTCCATCGCCCGCTTCTCCTGATGACTGATGATCCAGTCCGCCCTGCTCCAAAGAAAACGGTGAATCTGCCGCTCTGAAAGCCGAAGCGGGGCCCTGACGAGGATTTCACCGTTCCGGTCGACCTCCACGGAGAGGCTCCTCCGATCACTTCGCTTCAGCTTCGCGTGAAGCTCCGTCCCCGGAATCTCCAAAAGCTTCGCGGACAGAGCCCGGTTTGCGAACATGCAGGGAAGCGCTCTTTTTTCCCTGCCCGGGCCTGCCTCCCCTTCTTTTTTTCCGCTTTTCCGCTTCATCCCTTCCCCCTTCTCTCTATCTCCCGGAAAGGCATATCGGGTATCCTTCTCCCCGAGCTCTCCCAGGATGCGCATCGGCCGTTCCCGGAGGGAATCCGGCCCCGCAAAAAATCCCCTCTGGCAAAAAACCCCGGGGTAATATTTACCCCAGGGTCTCTGCAAATTGCCGATCAATGAATGGATCTCTCCCCGCCGGATGACGGGGCGGATTCCTTAAACCAAATAATCCGAAAACGTATTTTTCATGTACGGCAGCTCCTCAGAAGCTGCTGTCAGCTGTAGGATCTTCCCGACGCCAAGGTACAGGATTCCGAGAATGGACTTCGCATCCACTACCCGGCTTCCCGCGCTCAGATTGATATCGAAAGGAAGTCCTGACGCCTTCTTCACGAAATCATCCGCCCCCGCGGCGCTGGGGATCATTACATTTAATGTGCTCATTTTCGTTCCTCCTGAAGCTTTCTCCGAAAACATAGCCCTCGTTATTCTCCCTATTTCTATCCTCTACTCTATCCCCCATCTTCATTTATCAGGCCTCTCTATGGGGTGGCAGATATATTACCATCTCTTTTCACCGTTTACAATGGGCAAAGCTCACAATCTTCAAGATCTCTCTTCCTATTTAAAGGCTTTTTCTGCTATACTGTAATCGTAAGACCCGAGATTAAAGCCGGAAACGGCCGCGAGGAAAGGGGGATTTCTATGTTTAATTTTGATCGTTTTGAATTCCGCAATGTGAGACCGTCCGAGATCGATGAGACCGCAGAAATCGAGCTCCTCTGTTTTCCGGAAAACGAAGCCTGCAAGAGAGAACATATGGCGGAACGCGTGAAGACCGCCCCGGAAACCTTTCTCATCGCCTATGATCGGATCAATGGGAAAATCGCAGGCTTTCTCACGGGACTCGCCACAGAGGAGGAGAGCTTCCGGGATGAGTATTTCACGGATGCCTCTCTCCACGATCCAAGGGGAAAGACCGTCCTCCTCCTCGGTCTGGATGTCCGCCCCGAGTATCGGCATCACGGCCTTGGCAGCGAGCTCATGCAGCGCTACATCAAAAGAGAGCGGGGAAGGGGCCGCTCTCTTCTGCTTCTGACCTGCCACAGCCAGCTCGTCGGCTTCTATGAGAACCTCGGCTTTGAGGATCTCGGAATCGGAAGCTCCAGCTGGGGAGGCGTGCGCTGGCACGATATGCTCCGAAGGCTCGGAGATTAGGGAAGCGAAAGACTCGGCTTCGCCCGGGTGGCTTCAGCCGCCCCCCCTTCGGGAGGCACTTCTCTTCGAGAAGTGGTCAAGAACGCTCCGAGTCTGCCTGATGGCAGACTTCTACGCTCAGTCTTCTTTCATTTCGCGGATCCTCTGGTTCATCTTCCCGGCGAGCTTCCTGTAATACCAGGCATAGCCGAGCCAGATCAAAAATGCGAGCAGCAGCTCCCCTGCGAGGTAGAGCAGCATCGCCCCGAGCCCTTGTCCCGTCGGAATCCATCCCGCCCAGAGGGCTGCCGCCGTATACACGCTGCAGCCTATCCCCATATGAACGAGGGCCTTGAGCGGAAGCGGCATGTCGCTCCCCTCGTAGATTGCGGACGGCGCTCCGAAGCCGATCCCTATCAGGATCGTGGCGATAAACATCCTGCTGTAGGCGTAGTGTGTCAGCACAAAGTTCCCCTGGGAGGAGCGGTCAATCAAAAAGCCCACCGCCCCGAAGATAAAGCTTGCAATTCCGATTCCCATCGCTGCATTCATAATTCCGCTTTTCCATATACTTTTTTTCATCTTTCTCCTCCTCTCATATCCCAAGGTAATTCCGGAACGCTTTCAGATATTTCCGGGTGACATAATCCCGGCAGCCATTCTTCAGCTTCAGGGAAAGTGTACCGCTAAAGCCCGCCTCCACACTGTCCAGATAGCTCAGATTGACGAGCGTCGTCTTCGATATCTGGAGGAAGCGATTCCCAAGCTGCTGCGCGATCTCGTATAGCCTCTTTCTGGATCGGTAGCGCTGATTCCTCCCATAGAGAAGGGTCTCTCCGCCCTCAATCCGGACCATATACAGCTCCTCCGGCTGCACGATTCGAAGCGTATCTCCCTCCCAGGCTGCGATCACTGTCCCTGCGGCGCCAAGGAGCTCCAGCGCCTTTTGCACCTCCTCCGTCACAGCGGAAGCATAGATCACGGCACAGGCATCCCCGCAGCCCTCTGTAATTTCCACACGCACCTTCATGATTTTCCTCTCCCTCTTTCTATCTTCCCTTCTCCTCCCGCGGCATCCTTTCCTGCCTCTCCTTCTCCCTTTGCTTCCGCTTGTCCCTACTATAGCGCAGGGGACGCATTCCTGTCCCGCATTCTCCGCTAAGATGCAGAAAAAGGCAGCTATGCTGCCTTTTTCCATCGCTGAGGCCGGATTCTCCCCTGCCATTCCCCTACAATATTACGCCGTCCTTAAAGATCGAGATTTCCCGGCAGTCATGCTCCTCGCTCCTGGTCCTTTTCCCGGAGGCCGCCTCCTTTACGAAGTTCCAGAGGCGCTCCGCGGCGCTGTCGATGGATTCCCCGGAGGATGCGACAGTTCCCGCGTTGAAGTCAATCCAATTTTTCTTCCGCTTCGCGAGGCTGTCGTTGCTGGACAGCTTCATCGTCGGCGCCGGGGCGCCGAAGGGGGTCCCCCGTCCCGTCGTAAAGAGAATCAGCTGGCAGCCGGCAGCAGTCAGATTCGTCGCGGATACCAGATCGTTTCCGGGCCCCCAGAGAAGACTGAGGCCCTGTTTTTTCGCGCTCTCCGCGTAGCCGAGCACATCGACGATCGGCGCTCTCCCGCCCTTTTGTACGCAGCCGCAGGATTTATCCTCGAGAGTTGTAATCCCCCCTTCCTTGTTTCCGGGGCTCGGATTCTCATAGACCTGCTCATGATGACTCAGAAAATATTCCTTAAATCCGTTCAGCATATCGGACGCCTTCCGGAAGACCTCCTCGTTTTCACAGCGGGGGAGAAGCATCTCCTCCGCACCGAACATCTCCGGAACCTCGGTGAGCACCGTGCTTCCTCCCTCCGAGATCAGACGATCCGAGAGACGCCCCACCACAGGATTTGCCGTGATGCCGGAGAGGCCGTCGGAGCCCCCGCACTTCATTCCGATGAGCAGCTTGTCGACTCCGAGGGGCTGTCTCTGAAAGCGACCAGCATAGTCCGAAAGCTCCATGAGAAGCTTCCTCCCGTCCTCCAACTCATCCTCCGTATCCTGGCAGATCAGGAAGCGGACTCTCTCCCTGTCATAAGGCCCGAGCTCGGCGAGAAACTGCTCGTGGGTCAGATTCTCACAGCCCAGAGAGAGTACCAGTACGCCCCCCGCGTTGGGATGCCGGACGAGAGACGCGAGGAGCTTCCGCGTCATCCCGTGATCCTCTCCGGTCTGGGAACAGCCGAAGGGATGGGGGAAGGAGTAGAGCCCTTCGATGCTCCCCTGCACGAGATCCTGATTCTCCCGGACGAGCGCCTTCGCGATATCATTTACGCAGCCTACTGTCGGGATGATCCAGAGCTCATTTCTCGTGGCAGCTCTCCCGTCCGATCGGAGATATCCGAGAAAGCTCTCCGTCTCCCTCCTTTTAAGCGCGGGATGGGAAGGACTGTAGCGGTATTCCAGCTCAGCGGAGAGATTTGTGGCCATATTGTGGCTGTGAACCCATTCTCCGGCCGCGATCTCCCGCGTCGCATGGCCGATGCGGCAGCCGTATTTTATAATATCCGATCCCTTCTTCAGGGAATAAAGAGCGAATTTGTGCCCCTGCGGGATATCCTCTCTCAGCCTGACGGAGATCCCATCCACCTTGAGCTCGCTTCCCGCGGGGATCGGCCGGATCGAAACTGCGACATTGTCCTCCGGATTGATATGCACAAACTCTGCCATATTTCTCCTCCTCTTCCAAAATTCCAAAAGCTCTCTCCCCCGGCAGCGGAGCCATGATCGATCTATCGTATCCGCCTCTCGGGAGCGGAAAAGAGATGCCGCGTTCCGTCTGTCATAGACGAATTCCTCCGCCCGGGAAAAAAATTCCCCCGCGGAAAGCCCCGGGACGATCAGCTTATCAATCTCGCGGTCCTTCCTCCCTCAGGCCTCATCCCCTGCGGCAAGGGCAAAGGCCGCCTTCGCGCCGTCCCTCCGGATCCGCCTGAGATTTTCCAGTGTCAGCGGATAAAGCCCCGGGATCTCCTTCAGATCCCTGCCCCAGAAGTCCTCTCTCCCCATTCCGTCAAAGAGAAGGCTCTCCGGGGAGGCATTCCTCTTCTCCCAGAAGAAGTCGAGCACCGCTTTGTCATCCTTTATGCGGTACTCCTCTCCGTCCGGCCTTTCCGCAAGGACGGCGTCTTCCTCCCTCTGCTTAAGCCCATCGGAGTAAAAGGCGAAGTAAAACGCGAGGCTCATCGCGAGACATTTCGGAAGCTTCCCGAATTTCTCATGGTACTCGAGCAGAGAGGGCAGATTCCTCGCCCTCCACTTCGATGTGGAATTCAGGGAGATCGAGAGCAGCTGATGGTCCACAAAGGGATTTCGGAAGCGGTCCTCCACGGCCGAGGCGAAGCGCTCACAGTCCTCCCTCTCCAGGGGCAGGATCGGGATGATCTCCTCCTTGAGCATCTTATTCAGAAAGCCGAGGATCACGGGATCCTGCACGCAGTCTCTCACGATATGAAAGCCCGCAAGATACGCGCCGAGCACAAAGCCCGTGTGCGCCCCGTTCAGGATTCGGACCTTCCGTTTCTTATAGGGGGCAACCTCCGGGACCACATGTACATTGAGACCGGCCCTATGGAAGGGCAGCTTCTCCGCGAGGCTCTCCGGTCCTTCGATATACCAGACGCCGAAGACCTCCCCGACATCCGCGAGCGGATCGCTGTAGCCGTTCTCCCGGTCCAGTCTCTGCCGCTCCTCCTCGCTCCGGATCCTCCCCGGCACAATCCTGTCGACAAGGGTAGAGCAGAAGAGGTTCTCCTTCTCCAGCCAGCTTCCGAAATCCGCCCCGAGCTTCCACTCTTCGCCATGACGCTCCACGAGCTTCTTCAGCTCCCTTCCGTTATCATCGATCAGCTCGCAGGAGAGGATGACAAGTCCCTCCCGCCCCGCCCGGAATCTCTCATAGAGAAATCTCGTGAGCTTCCCCGGGAAGGAGTGCGGCGGCCTGTCCTCAAAGCGGGTATCGGGATCGTATACGATGCCGGCCTCCGTCGTATTGCTCACGACATACTGAAGCTCCGGAGATTTTGCAAGCTCCAGAAACTCCCGAAAGCCCTCTTCCGTATAGGGGTTCAGGCAGTTTTTTACCGCGGAGATCACGCGCCTTTTATCCACCCTCTCCCCCCTCTCCATGCCCCGGAGATAGAGAGTATAGAGCCCCTCCTGCTGATTCACGAGCTCCGTAAGTCCCTGGGCGATCGGCTGCAGCATCGTGATCTTTCCCTGCCATCCCGCCCTCTCATTCGCCATATCGAACCAGTAATCCGAAAAGGCGCGGAGAAAATTCCCCTCCCCGAACTGCAGGACCTTTACCGGAGCATCCCGAAGGATATACCCCTGATATCCGCTTTTCCTCAAAACCTCATAATTTAATTTCTCCATGGAAATCCCGCTCCCTTTCCCTCTCTCCTCGCCGCCGTCCGCTGCTTGATCCGCGCTAAGCGGACATCCCGCTGTCTCGCGGAAAAGCGGCCGGCAGCATGCAAAGCCTCTGCTCTCAGCGCTGTTTTCTGGTATTTTTGGTATTTCTGGTATTTTTGGTATTTTTGGTATTTTTGGTATTTTTGGTATTTCTGCTGTTTCTCCTGTTTCTGGTATTCCAGCTATTATCGCCTCTGCCCGCTGTTCTTCTGCTCGTGTAAGCGCTTACATTTTATGCAATAATAATACCCTCCGAAGAGGGCAAAGTCAATAGGCTTCCGGAAAGAGGAGATGGAAGACAAGCAGAGGCTCAGTCCGGGGATCGGAGAAAACGTTTGATCTCCAGCTCCGGCATGAGCTCCTCCGTGATGATGGTGAGCATCTCCTCCAGCTTTTCCAGCTCCTCCGGGGCGAACCTCTCCCGGCAGCGCCGCTCTACGATCTTCGCATAGCTGCTGCTCAGCTCATAATACTCCCAAAATCTCCTCGTGGGGCGGAGATGATACTCCCTCCGGTCGCTCTCGGAGCGGACCTTCTCGATATAGCCCTTCTGTATAAGGGCGTTCACCTTATAGGCCGCATTCGGAGCGGAGATCCCCATCATCCCGGCAAACTCCTGTACGGTGGGCTCCCCCAGAGCACGGATGCACTCCATGCTGTAGGATTCCACGGTCGTAAGCGTCGCCTCCCGCTTCTCGAAGCGGGAGAAAACCTGCATATAAAAATAGATTCGAAACTTGTTGTAAAGCTCCACGATGACATCGCTGAATTTCATGACTTCTATCTGCTCTCCGCCGCAATTTACCTTATCATTCCCCTCTGACCCCGCCGCCCCCTTCGCATCCCGAAGCATCAGCCTATCATAAAAGTGAGCTCCGCGGAGACCGCGGTTTTCCCGTCGATCCTCGCCTCTGCCTTTCCGATCCCGACCGGACCGTGCATGCGGCAAAGCTCACAGCGAAGCTCGAGCACATCGCCGGGGCGGATCTTTTGGCGAAATCTCGCATTCCTGATCCCGCCGAAAAAGGCGAGCTTCCCTTTGTTCTCCGGCATGCTGAGAAGCGCCACTGCACCGGTCTGCGCGAGCGCTTCGATGGCAAGGACCCCCGGCATCACCGGATAAGCCGGAAAATGTCCCTGGAAAAAGCTCTCATTTCCGCTGACACATTTCCGCGCCAACGCAAAGCCCCCCGGCTCATAGTCGAGTACTCTGTCGATCAGGAGAAAGGGATAGCGGTGCGGCAGGATTTTCTGTATACCGTCGATATCGAGCTCCCGAGGCTTCCTCTCTGCCTCCATGCTCTCTGATTCCATCTTTTCCGGATCTCTCATCTTCCTCTCCTCTCTCCCTATGCTTTTTTGAAGATCAGGCAGGCGTTATGTCCGCCAAAGCCGAGCGAATTCGAGAGCACATACTGAAGCTCCCCGCTTCGTCCCTTATTCGGAACATAGTCCAGATCGCAGTCCGGATCCGGCACAAGGAGGTTCTTCGTCTGGGGGATATAGGCATCCTCCAGAGCCTTTACGGAGAAGATCGCTTCCACAGCCCCCGCGCCGCCGAGCAGATGCCCGGTCATGGACTTTGTGCTGGAGACCGGAATTCGATGGGCAAGCTCTCCGAAGACAGTCTTAATCGCCGCTGTCTCCCCGAGATCATTCAGGTGTGTGGAGGTGCCGTGCGCATTGATATAGCTGATCTCTTCGGGCCGAATCCCCGCATCTCTCAGCGCGAGTCTCATGCACTCCGCGCCGCCCTCCCCGTTCGGGGCCGGGGAAGTGATATGATAGGCATCGCAGTTCGCCCCATACCCGACGATCTCCGCATGAATCCTCGCTCCCCTTTTTATGGCGTGCTCTCTCTCCTCGAGCACAAGGATGCCGGCGCCCTCCCCCATGACGAAGCCGCCCCGCTCCTTATCGAAGGGAATGCTGGCCCGCGCGGGGTCCGATGCCGTGGAGAGCGCCTTCATGCTGGAGAAGCCGCCGATGCCGAGCTCCGAGATCGAGGCCTCTGTGCCTCCGGTCAGCATCGCATCCTCATAGCCGTCCCGGATCCGATGGAAGGCATCGCCGATCGCATTGGAGCCGCCGGCGCAGGCCGTCACCGGGCAGCTGCACATACCTCGGAGCTCATAGCGGATCGCGATCTGCGCCGCCGCCATATTGGAGATGGCCATCGGGATGAAGAAGGGATTTACCCTTTCAAAGCCCCGCTTTTCTCCCTTGCTGTGCTCCTCCTCGATGGTTTTGAGTCCTCCGATACCGGAGGAGACGATCGCCCCGATGCGGGTCGGATCGATGGCAGCGCGCAGTCCGCTCTCCTGCATCGCCTGCTCAGCGGCGATCAGCGCGAACTGGGTAAAGCGCGCCATATGCTTTAATTCGCGCTTGTCCAGGATCTCCTCCGGATGGAAATCCTTGACCTCCGCCGCAAGCTTTACCGAAAAGCCTTCCGTATCAAAGCAGCTGATGGGGGCGATCCCGCATTTTCCATCCCGGATCGCATCCCAGCTCTCCTTCACCGTATTTCCCGTCGGATTCACTGTGCCAAGCCCGGTGATGACCACCCTTCTTTTTTCCATCTTTTTCTCCTTCCTGCTTCTTCCTGTAGTTCCTGCCCGCGGCGGGAGCCTTTAAAAACGGACCTGCTCTTTCTCTTGGCTCTTTTTCTGTCCTTAGCACTGTGCCAACTCGCTCCGGCGTTTTTCCTTCGGAGCATCACTGTCCTTCCCTCCGGGTCCTGTTCGGTCCTGTAGGCCTCACAGGATCCCGCTTCGCGGGACACAGTGCATCGCCCTATGGCTTTCCGATTCTGTCGGACCCGCTCTTTCTCTTGGCTCTTTTTCTGTCCTTAGCACTGTGCCAATTCGCTCCGGCGTTTTTCCTTCGAGGCGGAACGCTCCTTCTCCCCGGGTCCTGTTCGGTCCTGTAGACCTCACAGGATCCCGCTTCGCGGGACACAGTGCATTTCTCTATGGACATTCAGCTTTGTCGGACCTGCTCTTTCTCTTGGCTCTTTTTCTGTCCTTAGCACTGTGCCAATTCGCTCCGGCGTTTTTCCTTCGAGGCGGAACGCTCCTTCTCCCCGGGTCCTGTTCGGTCCTGTAGACCTCACAGGATCCCGCTTCGCGGGACACAGTGCATTTCTCTATGGACATTCAGCTTTGTCGGACCTGCTCTTTCTCTTGGCTCTTTTTCTGTCCTTAGCACTGTGCCAATTCGCTCCGGCGTTTTTCCTTCGAGGCGGAACGCTCCTTCTCCCCGGGTCCTGTTCGGTCCTGTAGACCTCACAGGATCCCGCTTCGCGGGACACAGTGCATTTCTCTATGGACATTCAGCTTTGTCGGACCTGCTCTTTCTCTTGGCTCTTTTTCTGTCCTTAGCACTGTGCCAATTCGCTCCGGCGTTTTTCTGAAAGAAAAACGCCTACGCTCTCATTCCACCGTCGATCAGGAGTACCTGGCCGGTGATGTAGGAGCTTTCGTCGGAGGCGAGGAAGCTGACGGCGTTTGCGATGTCTTCCGGTTTTCCGAAGCGTCCGAGGGGGATTTCCGAGAGCATGCTTTCTTTGATCTTTTCCGGCAGTGTCTCGGTCATGCGGGTTTCAATAAAGCCGGGGGCCACGGCGTTGACTGTGATATTTCTCCCGGCGTATTCCCTCGCCAGGGTCTTCGTGATGCCGATGATCCCCGCCTTGGACGCGGCATAGTTGACCTGTCCGATATTTCCATGGAGGCCGACGACACTGGAGATATTTATGATCCGGCCGCTTCTTTTCTTCAGCATGTATTTCCCGGCATATTTAGAGAGGAGGAAGACGCCCCGGAGATTGATGCGAAGGACGCTGTCGAAGTCCTCTGCGCTCATCCGAAGAAGGAGATTATCTCTTGTGATTCCGGCATTGTTTACGAGGACATCGATCGCCCCGAAGCGTTCGACCGCCGCATCGACCATCTCCCTGACCGCCTCTTCCTCCGAGACATCCGCCCGAAAGAGCAGGACCTCTGCCTCCGGCGCGGCCTCATGGATCAGGCGCTCCGTCTCCTTCGCCCCCTCCTCATTTCCCGCATAGTTTATCAGCAGATTTCTCCCCGCCCTCGCCTCGCGGACCGCGATCGCTCTCCCGATCCCGGAGCTCGCACCGCTCACAAGACTGAGCTTTCGCCTCTCTTCTCTTTTCTCCATCTTCTCCTTATCCCCTCATCCTTTCTCTCAGCGCTTCGATCTCCTCCGCGGTCTCCAGCGAAGTAATCTCGATCTCCTCGATCTCCATGGCCTTTGCGGTCTTTTTCACAAAGCCGGAGAGGGTCCTCCCCGGGCCGATCTCATAGAAGCTCCGGACTCCCCTTCCGAGGAGCTCCCGGAGAATGCTCTCCATTCGGACCGGCTTTTGCACCTGCTCGATGAGAAGCTCCGGTATCTCCGGATCGCCTTCCCTCCTCTCTCTTCCAAGAAAATTGTAGAGGACCGTGCATTCCGGCGTCTTAAAATGGATCTTTTTGAAATATTCGGAGAGCGCATCCCCCGCGCTCTTCATAAGAGCGGTGTGAAAGGGGCCGGAGACCTTGAGAGGGATTACTCTCTTTGCCCCGAGCTCCAGGGCGATCCGTCCCGCCTCCTCCACGGCCTCGCTCTCTCCGCCGATCACAAGCTGCCCCGGGCAGTTATAATTGCAGATCGAGACCAGTCCCTTTTCGGAGGCCCTTTCGCAGGCCTCCGAAAGCTTCTCCTCCGAGAGGCCGAGGACCGCGCTCATCCCGCAGGCGATGCCCTGCGAGGCCCTCTGCATCGCATCCCCCCGAAAGGCCGCAAGCTGAACCGCGGTCCTTGCGTCAATGGATCCCGCATAGCTGAGAGCGGAATATTCCCCGAGGGAGAGGCCTGCCGCGTAATCCGCGCGAAAACCCATGCCGCGGAGGATCGCCGTCACGCCGCAGGCGAAGGCGACGAGGGCCGGCTGCGTATACTTCGTCTCATGAATGAGTCCCTCCGGGTCCTCAAAGGAGAGGCGGCGAAGGTCGAATGGCAGCTCTATGCCCTCATAGACCTCCCGAAATTCCGGATAGCTCTCATAGAGGTCCTTTCCCATCCCCGCGTGCTGACTGCCCTGCCCGGCGTATAAAAATGCGATGCTCATCTCTCTCCTCCTCTATTCCGCCGCCTGATAGCGCGCTCTCACTCAGATCCCCCGGCAGATTTCCGCCAGGATCTCTGCCACCGGCCGGATCTCCTTCAGCTGTCCGCAGCTCTGTCCCGCCATGAGCGATCCGTTCTTCGTATCGCCCTCGAAGACCGCCCTTCGGAGAGAGCCGAGCGTGAATTTCTCGAGCTCCATCCTGTCCTCTCCGGCCTTCTCCCTCTTCACATACTCGCGGCTCATCTGGTTCTTGAGAACCCGCACCGGTGTCCCTCCGATTCTCCCGGTCACGATGGTATCAGAGCCCTGCGCCTTCAAAACCGCTTCCTTATAGTTTTCATGAATCGGACATTCCTCCGCCGCAAGAAGCGCGGTGCCGATCTGAGCCCCGCAGGCCCCAAGCGTGAGAACGGCCTGCATCTGCCGATGATCCGCGATGCCGCCCGCCGCTATGACCGGGATATCCACCGCATCGACCGTCTGCGGGATCAGAGTCATCGTCGTCATCTCTCCGATGTGCCCTCCGCTCTCACAGCCCTCCGCAATGACCGCGTCCGCCCCGATCCGCTCCAGATGCTTTGCGAGGATCGGAGCCGCCACGACCGGAATCACCAGGATTCCGGCGGCCTTGAATCTCTCCATATAGGCTCCCGGATTTCCCGCGCCGGTCGTGACCACCGGGACCTTCTCCTCGCAGACGATATCCACCATCTTCTCCGTCTCCGGATTCATGAGCATCAGATTGACGCCGAAGGGCTTCTTTGTCCTCTCTCTCAGAATATGGATCTGCCTCCTGAGCTCCTCCGCGCTCCGGATTCCGCCGGAGCCGATCAGCCCCAGTGCCCCTGCCTCAGAACAGACCGCCGCGAATTCCCCGCTTGCGATATTGGCCATGCCGCCCTGAATGATGGGATAGCGAATCCCGAGTATCTCATTTAAGCGTTTCTTTTCCATATTCCTTTTCTATTTCCTTTCTGTTCCCGTCTCCTCTTTTGGATCCTTCGGCAGCGGAGGTTCATAGCAAAGGATCGCCGAAGCCCAGGTGAGCCCTCCCCCAAAGCCCACGAGGATGAGCTCCTCCCCTCTTTGAAGCAGGCCTCTCTCTCTCATGTCATCCAGCGCGAGCGGAATCGAGGCCCCGCTGGTATTCCCGTAGTGCTCCATATCCTCGAAGAACTTTCCGGGATCTGCCTTCATATGGCGGACGACATTTCGTATGATGCGGCTGTTGGCCTGATGGCAGACCACATGGGAGATCTCCTCCAGCGTCCTCCCGCTCTTTTTCAGGATCTCCTCGATGCAGCGGGGCACGATATCGATCGCAAAGAGGAAGACCGATTTCCCGTCCATCAGCATGTGATCTACCTTCTGATGCTTCCCCGCGGTGACTCCGCTCCCAAGCACGCTTTCATCCTCCGTCCCGTCGGAATAAAAGCCATCGAAGGCCCCCGTATAGGTCCCCGGCGCGAGGATCGACGCATCCCCCCGGGAGCCAAGGAAGCTCTCATAGACCGAGGCCGCGCTCCGCTCGAGGACCGCGGCCCCCGCACCATCCCCGAAGAGGATGGAGGTCGTCCGGTCGGAGAGATCTAAGAGACGGGAGAGCTGCTCCGTCCCGATCAGGAGCGCATAGCGGCCTTCGTTTCCGAGAAGCAGTCCCCTTGCGACCTCGAGTCCATAGACAAAGCCGCTGCAGGCGGCATTGAGATCCAGGGCCGGGATCGTCTCCGGGCATCCCAGCTCCCGCGCCACAAGACAGGCGAGGCTCGGTGTCGCAAAATCCGCGGACATCGTCGCCACCACGACAGCGCCGAGCTCCGAGGAATCGATGCCGGATCTTCCGAGGGCCTCCCGCGCCGCCCGGACGGCGAGTGTCATCGCGCTCTCCTCCTTTTTGCAGAAATACCGGTCGTGGATGCCGGTCCTCGGAAAAATCCACTCATCACTCGTGTCCGCATAATGCGAGAGCTCATCATTTGAGACGAGCCGCCCCGGCAGTGCGGAGCCGAGCGCTATTATCTTCAGTCCGTCCATTCCGTCCTCTTCTGTCCCCTCTCCTCTGTCTTCTGTCTCCGCGTCAGATCGCCCTGTACTTCTCAAATCTTTGCTCCCGGATCTCCGAGGGACTCATCCCCCGGAAGGAAGAGAGTGCCTCGGAGATCGCTCTGTCCATGCTCCGGTAGAGCTGCTCCGGGTCGCGCTGCGCCCCTCCGACGGGCTCTGGGATGACGCTGTCCGCGACCCCGGCCCGGAGGAGATCCTCCGCCGTGAGCTTCATCACCTTCGCGGCCTCCCCTGAGAGGGAGGCATCCTTCCAGAGAATCGTCGCAAAGCCCTCCGGGCTCAGAACGGAGTAGACCGCATTTTCCAGCATGAGGATCTTGTTCGAGACGCCGATCCCGAGAGCCCCTCCCGAATTCCCCTCCCCCGTGACGAGGGAAAGGATGGGGACATGGAAGGCGCTCATGACCGCGAGATTCTTCGCGATCGCCTCCCCCTGCCCGTGCGCTTCCGCCTCCAGCCCGGGATAGGCACCCGGTGTATCAATGAAGCTTAGGATCGGGCGCCCGAACTTCTCCGCCTGGCGCATGATGCGAAGCGCCTTCCGGTAGCCCTCCGGCCGGGGCATGCCGAAATTGCACTCCATGTTCTCCTGGACCGTCCTCCCCTTCCGCGTGCCGAGCACCGTCACGGGCTGCCCGTGGAAACGGGCGATTCCGCCATAGACCGCCCGGTCCTCGTCAAAGAGATGGTCTCCTCTTTGCTCAAAAAAATCCGTAAAAAGCGCCGCGATGAAGTCCTCGACATGGGGGCGCTTCGGATGCCTCGCGAGGAAGACCCGATCCCCGGGCTCAAGCCTCTTCAGCTTCTGAAGAAGCTCCTCCCTCGAGGCTCCGAGTCTCTGCATCTCCTCCCCGCTCTCTCCTTCCTTCCGCTCCGAGAGGGCCCCGAGCTCCCGCTCCGTCCGCTCCAGCTCGCTGAGAATATCCTTTATCATCATGCCTTCTCACCCCCCTGCGCTCCCTCCGCTCTGTGGAGCTCTAAGAGCCGGAGCAGAATCTCCCTCATCTCCCTCCGCTCCACGATCCTGTCTAAAAAGCCATGCTCCAGCAGGTATTCGCTCCGCTGAAAGCCCTTTGGGAGCTTCGCATTGATGGTCTGCTCTATGACCCTCGGCCCCGCAAAGCCGATCAGGGCGCCCGGCTCCGCGAGCGTGATGTCCCCCAGCGTCGCGAAGCTCGCCGTCACTCCTCCGGTCGTGGGGTGCGTCAGGAAGCTGATGTAGAAGCCGCCGTGCTCCGAGAAGCGCTCGATCGCGGCGGAGGTCTTCGCCATCTGCATGAGACTGTAGATCCCCTCCTGCATCCTCGCTCCGCCGCTCGCGGAGAAAATGATGAGCGGCTGCCCCTTTTGGTCCGCGTGTTCTACTGCCCGGGTCACCTTCTCCCCGACGGCGCGGGACATGGAGCCCATGAAAAAGCGGCTGTCCAGAACGACCGCGGTCAGATCGATGCCGCCGATCTTCCCATAGCAGGAGACGACGGCCTCCTTCAGACCGGTCTTCTTCTCCTGTGCCGCGATCTTCTCCTCATAGTCCGGAAAATCCAGCGGATCTCCCGCGCAAAGATCCTTGTCCAGCTCATGAAAGCTCCCGGGATCGAGGATGAGCTTCAGCCGGTAATAGGCGCCGATCGGGCTGTAGGAGCCGCAGATCGGACAGATATAAAAGTTCTCCTCCCAGCGGCTTCTCAGAGATCTCCTGCTGCATTTTCTGCAGCTGATAAAGCCCGCCGGAATCTTCACCGACTGAGACGCGCTGATCGTGTCCTTATACGCGCGGTTTCTGAGCTCCCGGTCCTTGACCAGCTCATATAGGGAAGTAATGGGTGATTTCATATTGCCTCCTGAGAAGCGGACCAACCCGCAAGATTCAGGAATGGGCGCCGCAAAGCGCGCGCCCATTCCTTCGCTTCCTCCGAAACTTATGCCTTCGCCTTCTGGAGATAGTCGTATACATCCTGTACGGTGTGGAGCTTTCCGATCTCTCCATCCGGGATGGAGACTCCAAGCTCATCCTCCAGCGCCATATGAAGCTCTACCAGGGAGAGGGAGTCGATCTCCAGATCCTTGATCAGATCCGCCTCCGGCTTCACCTTATCCTCATCACAGGCCAGCGTATCCACGATGATTTCCTTTAATCTCTCAAAGTCCATATTCTTCTCCTTCGGGCCGATTCCCGGCCCGCCTGATTAAGTGAAGACTCTCCCTTTCGGAATATCACTTAAAATTTTTTAAATAAATTTTTCGAAGCAAATCATATCACATCCTGCGCGGCTGTCAAGCATTATATCGGAATCTCCTCCTCTCTTTCCCGCAGTTTTTATCAGGCCGGAGCATGATTCCGCCGCCCGGGACAAAGCCTCCCGCATCGGAGGCCGGCCATAAGATGGGCGCCGGCCTCATTCCGCGGCATCCGTTGTATCACGCTTGATTAAAACGGGAGTTATCACCGTATGGATCGGCTTCCTGCTGCCGGATCGTTTTCCTCTTTTTTGTTCGCTGATCTGCTCCACAAGCATCTCTACAGCGGTTTTTGCAATCTTATCAATTTGCTGTCCGACCGTACTGGTTGGAATGACGGCTTCCTCCGAGATCGGAGAATTATCGAATCCGATAATGCGGTAGTCCTCCGGCAAAAAACCATGTAAGCGAATCAATCGGTTTAAAAATATATTGGCATAGGTGTCATTAGCGAGAAAGATTCCCTTCCGTTTTCCCTCATATTTCTCGTTCAGATAAACTGCAATTTTCCAAAGAGCCTCCCGATTGGCCGCGTAACTGTCTCCCAGATCCCTCAGAATCAATTCATGGGGAAGACCATGCTCGATGCAGGCATCGAGGAAGCCCTGAATACGCCCGTGGGCGGGAACCGCCTCAGGGACATCGACATTGATATGGATCAAAATATCGCAGTGGCATTTCCCGAGTAAGCTGGCGGCCTGCACGCCCCCCATATAATTATCGGTATTGACGCTGCTCGTATATTCATCCTCGCGCTCGATCGTCACGATGGGAATGCCGTAAGAAGCCAATTCCCCGGAGGAAATCGTGTGGCTCAGCACGATCATTCCCTCAATATTGTAAGCCAGCAGCTCCTGAATGCACCTCCGCTCGATCGCCTCATTGGAATTCCCCGCAAAGACTAAAAATTTATAGCCAAATCTCTCGTAGGAGGAAAGGATCTGGTTTAATATTTCAGAGTAATAATGCAGATACAAATTCGGAACGATAACGCCGATAAATTCACTCCTTCCGTTTGCCAGTATTTTAGCGACCTTATTCTGTCTGTAATTCAGGTCTATCAATGCCTGTGCTATGATTTCCTGGTTTTTTGAAGTCAGGGAATCCGGATTGTTAAAATAGCGGGAAATCGTGGTTTTGGAAAAATTGGTATACTGCGCGATATCATCAAAGGTGACTTTTTTGCAATTCATAATGGAATGCTCCTCCGTTTTCGTTCTTACCCTCCCAAAGCAAAAATCCCGCGTGGTCCCGCCGCCCCGCATTTCCCGCCGTGCCGCGGTCGATTTGCATCTTTTGCAAATTATCTCAGACAGCAGCTCGAAAGGCGGACCGGGAAAATGAGAGCGGACGGAGCGGCCGATAGGAAGAGGCCGGGCGATATCCCGGTCCGCGGGCAGCGGACGGCGGGTTTTTGAAGCCGGAGCCATTATAACAAAGCCCCGACAGCTCCGCAAGAAATGCCAGGCGCCGCCGTGTTTTTCCCTATGCATTCTCCACAAAAAAGCTTCCACGATCTTATAGAGAATCACGAAAAGAAAAATCGACTTGACATCTCCATACCGCAAAAGATAAGATAAAAAAAATCATAAAGTAACCGGTTACTTTATCGTCCGTGATCTTGAAGCAAAAGGAAAGCATACCAAGAGGAGGGATTACTGAAATGGAGGCAAAAGCAAGCTCAGGCAGCAGAAAACGAAGCACGGGGCAAAAGCTTCTCTATGTCAAAAGAAATTGGCAGCTCTATATCTTCTTCCTGATGCCGGCATTACTCTTGACCGCTGTCTTCAAATATCTGCCCATGGGCGGGATTCTGATGGCATTTGAAGACTACAATGTACGTCTTGGACTTCTGGGAAGCGAGTGGGTGGGGCTGGATTATTTCAGGAGGTTTTTATCTTCCCCGGATTTTATTTCCTATCTCTTAAACACCCTGAAGCTGAGTCTCTATGGTCTCTTATGGGGATTTCCCGTCCCCATTATCCTGGCGCTTTTGTTAAATCAGATACGAAGTGTCGGCATTAAGAAAAAAATTCAGCTCCTGATTTATGCGCCCAATTTCATTTCGGTCATTGTTTTATGCGGAATGATCAGGATGTTCCTGTCTCCTATCGGGCCGCTGAATCAGGTCCTGGGAACAGAGACAAACTGGATGACCATGCCGGGGGCATTCAGAACCATTTATATCGCCAGCGGCATATGGCAGGGTGCGGGATGGGCGTCCATTATGTACACGGCGGCCCTGTCGAATGTAAGTAAAGAGCTGGAGGAAGCGGCGACGATAGATGGCGCAAATATTTTGGAGCAGGTATGGTATGTGCAGCTTCCCGCCATAAAGAATATCATTGTGATTCAATTCATCCTGTCTGCCGGCAATATCATGAGTGTGGGCTTTGAAAAGGCGTATGCGCTGCAAACGGGCATGAATCTCCCGACATCGGAAATCATCTCCACCTATGTATACAAGATCGGTCTCTTAAATGGAGATTATGGATATTCCACGGCAGTGGGCATTTTTAATTCTCTTATCAACGTGATCTTGCTGCTTTTTGTCAACGGAATTGTGTCAAAGCTGAATGACGGGGAAGGCTTATAGAAGAAGGACAGGAGAAAAGAGATGAGAATGCAGAAAATCGGTGTAAAGAGAAGTTTGTCGGACAGAGTGATCCTATTTGTCGGCTTCAGCCTCCTGGCGCTGTTCACAGTGTCCATCCTTGTTCCTCTCGCCTATGTTGTAATCGCATCCTTCATGGATCCGAATGTACTGAACAACCAGGGGATCAGCTTCCGTTTAAAGGACTGGTCCTTGGAGGCCTACAGAAGAGTATTCGCGGATGCCATGATATGGAGAGGATTCGCAAACTCCTTCTTTTACTCTGTGACGGCGACCGCGATATCGGTATTCGTCACGCTTCTTGCGGCTTATCCGATGTCAAAAAAAGATCTGGTCGGGAGAAGGTTCTTCAATGCCCTCTTCCTGATCACGATGTTCTTCGGAGGCGGTCTGATTCCCACCTTTATCTTGATGAACCGGCTTCGCCTGGTAAATACGATTTGGGCGCTTCTCCTGCCGGGGGCCTTCAATGTTTGGAATATGATCCTGGCAAGAACCTATTATCAGTCAATTTCCAAGGAATTATGGGAAGCAGCACAGATTGACGGGGCAACCGAGATCCAATACTTTTTAAAAATATTGATTCCTCTGTGCAAACCGATTATCGCGGTTCTCGCGCTGTGGGGATTTGTGGGGATGTGGAACAGTTATTTCGATGCCATGATTTACTTAAATGATGCAAAGTTGCAGCCGCTGCAGCTGGTACTTCGTTCCATCCTGGTGCAGAACACTCCGCAGTCGGGCATGATCGCGGATATTCAGAGCACGGCGGAAATGGCCAAGATGGCCGAGCTGCTGAAATATTCCACCATTGTTGTCTCCAGTATTCCGCTCCTTGTCATGTATCCCTTCTTTCAAAAATACTTTGATAAGGGCATTATGGCAGGTTCCATCAAGGGCTGAAAAAACGACCGGAAGGAGAAGGCAAATGAAAAACAAGGCAAAAATATGGGTCTGCATGCTGCTGGCGCTTAGCTGCCTGTCCTCTGCCGCCTGCGGCAAAACCGCGGTGGGGCAGGCCGACAGCGACCCTCAGACCCCCGTCGAGGAAGTGACTCTCCCCCTGAAAAAGACGGAAGAGCTGTCCTTTATCACCAATGCACCGGCCAGAACGGAGCAGGATCCCAATAAGAAGACGATATTTATCAGATTGGAGGAGCAGACAAACGTACATATTGATTGGACCTGCTATGTCTCTGATCAATTCAGCGATAAGAAAAATCTTGCTCTTGCGCAGTTCGGCGCCCTGCCGGACGGTCTCTTCGTCGCGGGGATGAGCGACTACGATCTGCTTCGATATGCAAAGCAGGGGATTATTATTCCCCTGGAGAAGCTTATTGATAAGTATATGCCCCATTTGCAGTCCGTCTTCG
Organism: Oribacterium sp. oral taxon 078 str. F0262; assembly: GCF_000160135.1. GTDB lineage: Bacteria > Bacillota > Clostridia > Lachnospirales > Lachnospiraceae > Oribacterium. The sequence goes on along the minus strand of NZ_GG729933.1, from coordinate 307,541 downwards.
AGAAGTACCCGGAATACCGGGTAATGTGCACCGCACCGGACGGTCATATTTATTCCTTCCCATGGATTGAACAGCTTGGATCTGGAAAGGAGGCCATTCAGGCCATCGGCAATATCCCTTATATCAATAAGAAATGGATGGATTATCTCGGACTTGAAATGCCCAAAACGACAGCTGAGCTGGAGGCCGTGCTGATCGCCTTCCGCGATCATGCCGGGGAGCTGGAGAAGAAATTTGACATTACGGGCGATGTGGTACCGATGTCCTTTATCATCAATAACGGAGATCAGGATCCGTCGATTTTAATCAATGGCTTCGGAGAGGGCTACGGAGATACCGCGGATCACTTTGCGGTCAGCGATGATGGAAAGGTCCTCTATACTTCCGTGCAGGAGGGCTATAAGGAGGGAATCCTCTGGCTGCATCATTTGGAGGAGGAAAATCTGATCGATCCGGAGGCCTTCACGCAGGATTGGTCCACTTACGTGGCAAAGGGGAAAAATCACAGATATGGACTCTGCTTTTCCTGGGACATTGCGAACATCGATAACTATGATGATTATGTAATGCTCCCGGCTCTCGCGGGACCGGACGGGCTTGTGAATATTACAAGGCAAAACGGAAGCGAAACCAGCGGATTTGACAGAGGGCGCTGTGTGCTGACCTCAAATTGCAGAAATACAGCCCTGGCGGCCTCATGGATCGATCAGATGTATATTCCGATTCAGTCGGCACAGAATAACTGGGGAACCTATGGTGAAAAAAACAAGGCCAATATTTTTGAGATGAGCAGGAATGCCATGGGAGAGCCCATGCTCAAACACATGGATCTCGGAGATCAGTCCCCCGTGGAAATCCGCGAAAATCAATCGGTCAATGGACCTCTTGCGATCCTGAACGATTACTATAATGTGTATGTAACGGAGCCCGACGACGCCAAGTGGCGCCTGGACAATATGCATGAAACCTATCTTTCCGCCATGAACAGCAAATATGTATTCCCGAATGTATTTATGAGCATGGAGGATACCAATAGAGTCTCACAGCTTGACATTGATATCAAAAAATATGCCGAGCAGATGAAAGCAAGCTGGATTTTGAACGGAGGAATCGAAAAGGAGTGGAATGACTATCTTCAGAAGATGAACGATTACGGACTGCCGGAGTATCTGGAAATCAAGCAGAAGTACTTTGATGCCTATCTGCGCTCTGTACCGGGTAGATGATCCGCGGCCCCCGCATCCGTGAGAGCTTCGCAGCCGCTTGAGGATTCAGGCTTGAGCAGGCGGCCCGGATAAAGCCCTGCGCGCCCCGCTGCACCGGGCCGCAGGGCGCTCCTATCCCGGTATCTGCAAAAATCTCACAGCAATCGTCACAGCAAAGGAGAATCAATAATCACATGAGTAAGATCCTGGAAGAAGCCAGAGCCTATGAAAGAGCAGAAAACGCCGGAATCTCAGAAGAAGGAAGGCCGATATTTCATTTTTCCAATCCGGTGGGCTGGATGAATGATCCCAATGGATTCTCCGAATACAGGGGAGAGCACCATTTGTTTTTTCAATATCATCCCTATGCGACCCGCTGGGGTTCTGTACACTGGGGACATGCGAAAAGCAAGGATTTTATCAAGTGGGAATATCTCCCGGCCGCTTTGGCGCCGGACCGCAGCTACGACAGCTCCGGCGTGTTTTCCGGAAGCGCCCTGGAGGATGAGGGGCAGCAGCTGCTGATTTACACCGGTGTGGAAGAAAGAGTCCTGGAAAATGGCGAAAAGTCCATCCGTCAGCATCAATGCATTGCGCTTGGAGATGGTCTGGACTATAAAAAGCACGAGAGAAATCCTGTTGTAAGCGCGGCTATGCTGCCAAAGGGAAGCAGCATGGAGGATTTCAGAGATCCGAAGATATGGAAGGAGGACGGCAAATACTACATGGTTGTCGGAAGCCGCTCCGCCGACGGAAGCGGACAGATCGCACTGTTTTGTGCGGACAGCCTCGACAACTGGAGCTTCGCGGGCATTTTGGACCAAAGTAAAAATCAAATTGGGAAAATGTGGGAATGTCCGGATTTTTTCTCCCTGGATGAAAAGCAGGTATTGATGATTTCCTTTCAGGAAATGGAAGCGGAGGAACTGGAATTTCACAATGGAAATAATGCGGCGTTTCTGATCGGGAGCTATGAGAAGGAGGGGATGCGCTTTACAAGAGAAAAGCTGCAGAATGTGGACTATGGACTCGACTTCTATGCCCCTCAGACGATGCTGACAGAAGACGGCCGAAGAATCATGATCGGGTGGATGCAGTCGTGGGACAATCCGATGTATCCCGATACGCAGTCCTGGTCAGGGATAATGTCAATCCCGAGGGAATTATCACTGCGAGACGGAAGAATCTGCCAATGGCCGGTGCACGAGCTGGAAGCTTATCGAAGGAATCTCATCTCTTATACGGGGCTTTGCATGGAGAAGGAGCGGAAATTGGACGGCATCCGGGGGAGAAATATTGACCTGGAGCTCGTTCTCAGAGGAAAGGAGTACAAAAATTTCAAAATCAAGCTGGCAGCGGACGAAAGGCGGTATACGGAAATTATCTATGACAGGGAAGCGGAAATCCTCAGCTTCGACCGCACTTATTCCGGGCTGCGGAGAGATCTCCTATGCACGCGCAGTATGCGTGTGAAGAGCAAAGAGGATGTCTTAAGGCTTCGCATCCTGGTGGATTCCTATTCTGTGGAGATCTTCGTGAATAACGGGGAGCAGGCAATGAGCTCTTTGATCTATACCCCTCTGGATGCTTCCGAAATTCGTTTTTCGAGCAGTGGAAGAGCTCTTATGGATATAAGAAAATATGAGATCAATTCCCTTTTAGCGTAAAAGCCGAAATTGAAACAGGGCCGGGAAGGCCGATCTGTATCAGCGAAAAGCGGATGCCCGGGGCATCCGCTCACAGCGGGAGTATCTCCCCCGTGACGAGATTCCTCCGCTCCCGCAATGCGAATTCCCCGTTTCGAAGCTCCAGTATCGTGGCCCCGCAGTTCGGGGAAACCTTTCCGTTCCAAAAGTCCTTGTCCGAGAGGTCCAAAAGGACGGAGAGAAAGGCCCGGATCATGCCTCCGTGGGAGACCAGCATGAGGCGCTCCTCCATCCCCTCTCTCGGCAGGATCTCCTCCTCGAGAAAGGATGCGGCCCGCTCCTTGATCTCAGCGATCGATTCCGCGCCCTCGACCGGAATATAGTTTCCGGGATCCTCGAAAAAGCCGAGCATGCGTTCCCGAAGCTCCTTCTTATCCTGCCAGTCCCGTTCCTCCGCCTCCGATCTCTCAAACTTCTCCCCGGGCAGTCCCCGCTTCGTCTCGTAGAGCTGAATCCCCTCTCCGATCCCGAAGGAAAGCTCCGTCAGAAGCCGATTCGCCTCGATGGGACAGCTCCGCTCTCCCCGGAGAATCTCCGCCGTCCGCTTCGCGCGAAGAAGAGGGCTGTGGATGATCCGGTCAAAGGAAAGCTCCCGGATATTCCTCTCCGCCTTCCTCGCCTCCGCAAGTCCGGTATCATTGAGAGGGATGTCAGACCTCCCCTGCAGACGCCTCCTCCGGTTCCACTCCGTCTCCCCATGCCGTATCAGATAGATTTCCATCCCTTCCGACTCCGTTTCTATATCCCTTCGCTCCGTATCGGCGTAAAGCTCCCGATCGGACCATCTGATATCCGACGGCTCTACCTCGGATCCAGCGCCTCGAAGATGCCGTTTCGCCCTCCCCAGAGATAGACGATATAGCAGTCCCCTCCGGAGATATCCGTCTTGAAATGATGCTTCCTCCCGGGGAGGATCGCAAGCTCTCTCCCCGTCTGCGCGGCGACATTGTACTGCTCCCCCGTCTTTGAGAGAGCAGCGTAATAGAGCTTCAGCTCCTCTTCGCTCTGCGCGCTTCTGAGAAGGATGAGGCCGAGATACTGCATGCCGTTGCCCCTCCCAAGAAGATGGCCGGAGGCGCTGTAGCTCTCCAGCCTCTCCGCCCCCTCCGGGAGCGGAAGCGCCTCCACCTTCCGGAGATTCCGCCTCGCCGCCCCGTCATTTGCGAGGGGACAGATCAGGAAAAAGAAAAGAAGCAGGAGGAGCGCCGCGGCAATCCCCCCGAAAATAAGGCGCATAAGGCGCTTGGGAACCCGTATCATGCCTTCCTCCTAGCTAATTGATATCCTCCAGCTTTTCCACGCGCCCCTCTTTCGAGAGAACGGCGCGGATTCGCTTTCCGATCACAATACCCTCTGAGAGAGCGCTCCTGTCCGTATCATCATCCAGCGATAGATTATAGCTTTTTCCATCCTCGCCGTCGATCACGACGCTGTTCATGGAGCCGTCCCGCACCGTGCCGCTGATGCTCTTCCCCTTCGGCAGATCCTTTGGCTTTCGGCTCTCCTCCGCGGAGCTTGACGCATCCTTTGGCTTCCGGCTCTCCTCCGCGGGAACGGACGCCCTTTCCCCGCCCGCAGAGGATTTCTCTCCCCCGCTTTCGGACGAAACGCTCTCTCCTCCTTCCTTCGAAGCTTCTGTCACAGAAGAAGAGGCCGTCTCATCCTTCCCCGGCTCCCGTTTCCCGCAGGAAAGGGAGCAAAGCAAAAGGGAGGATGCGGCCAGGACAGATAAAAACCGGAATATGGACCGTCTCTTTCTCATGATGATTCTCCTTCCCCGTCTGAAGCGGGCTCCCCCGGGATCCCTGTCTTCCCCGCCATAGAGGTCTCCCCCGGGTCCCAGCACACAATCCGCCCCTCCGCAAGGGATTTTCTCACATCGATCGTCCTTTGATTGGAGGAGCCCTTAAAGAGGAGGGAGAGATCCTTTTTCGCAAGGATAAAGGGCCCGTCCACCAGCACATCGATCGCCCGGAGGAGCTCCTTTGTCTCCGGCAGCTCCTTCCACATCCAGCCGAGAATATCCCGATCGTAGAGGTAGCCCGTAAAGCACCAAAGATCCTTCTCCGGGAAGCGTCTCTTAAAGTCCCGGACGAGCGGAAGAAGCCCCGTCTGGTTTTTGGGATAGAGAGGCTCTCCCCCGAGGAGCGTGAGACCCTGATAGACCGGATTTTCGAGGGCAGTCAGGATATGCTCCCTTGTCTTTTCCGTAAAGGGCTTCCCGAAGTTCTCATCCCAGGTCTCCTCGTTGAAGCAGCCGGGGCAGTGATGCGGGCAGCCCGAGACGAAGAGACTGAGCCGGACTCCCGGCCCGTCCGCGATATCAAACTCCTTGATCCCCGCGTAATTCATCCCTCCTCCGGTCTCACTCCTCTCCCCTTGATTCTATCCATTTTTCCGGATTTTATCAAGGGAAAACGGCCTGATTCGGCCCGATTTTGCTCACAGGTGCAGCACCCTGTCCTTGATCTCCTGGGTCCTCCCCTGATTCCAGAACTGTGTCCCAATATAGCCGCAGGTCCTCCTCGCGACGGACATCCTCTCCTGATCCCGGTTTCCGCAGTTCGGGCACTCCCAGATCAGCTTCCCGTAGCTGTCCTCGATGATCCGGATCTCACCGTCATAGCCGCAGCAGGCGCAGTAGTCCGACTTGGTATTGAGCTCCGCATACATGATGTTTTCGTAGATAAATCTCATGAGCGAGAGCACCGCCGGGATATTGTTCTGCATATTCGGGACCTCGACATAGCTGATCGCGCCGCCCGGGGAGAGCTTCTGGAAATCCGCCTCGAATTTAAGCTTCGAGAAGGCGTCGATCTTCTCCGAGACATGGACATGATAGCTGTTCGTAATATAGTTTTTGTCGGTGACGCCCGGAATATGTCCAAAGCGCTTCTGCAATGCCTTTGCGAACTTATAGGTCGTGGACTCCATCGGCGTGCCGTAGACCGAGTAGCTGATGTTCTCCGCCTCTCTCCATTCGCTGCACTTGTCATTGAGCCTCTGCATGACCTTAAGCCCGAACTCTCTCCCCTCCTCCGTGGTGTGGGATTTTCCGAGCATGCGGACGCACATCTCATAGAGCCCCGCGTAGCCAAGAGAGATTGTGGAATAATTTCCGAAGAGGAGTCTGTCGATCGTCTCCCCCTTCTTCAGTCTCGCGAGCGCGCCGTGCTGCCAGAGGATCGGCGCGACATCGGAGAGGGTCCCGAGCAGTCTCTCGTGGCGGAGGCGGAGTGCCCGGTGGCAAAGCTCCAGGCGCTCATCCAGAAGCTCCCAGAAGCGCTCCATCTCGCCCTGGGCGGAGCAGGCGACATCCACGAGGTTCAGGGTGACGACGCCCTGGTTGAATCTCCCGTAATACTTGTGCTTTCCGTCCTTTCCGAGCCCCTCCGTATCCGGTGTCAGGAAGGAGCGGCAGCCCATGCAGGGATAGACATCGCCTCCCTTGTACTCCTTCATCTTCTTCGCCGAGATATAATCCGGCACCATGCGCTTTGCCGTGCAGCGGGCGGCGAGCCGGGTCAGCTCCCAGTAGGGGGAGCTCTCGGAGATATTGTCCTCGTCCAGCACATAGATGAGCTTCGGGAAGGCCGGCGTGATCCAGACCCCCCTCTCGTTCTTTACGCCCTGCATCCTCTGTAAAAGCACCTCCCGGATGATGAGAGCGAGATCATCCCTGGTCTTTCCCTCCGGCGCCTCATCCAGATACATAAACATCGTGACAAACGGCGCCTGGCCGTTGCAGGTCATCAATGTGATCAGCTGATACTGGATGGTCTGAATCCCGCTCTTGATCTCCTCGGAGAGCCTCCGCTCCACGATCTTTTCGATGATGCTCTCCGTCAGGGGCTCCCCGCATTCCGTCCGCTCGGCGATCACCGAGGCGCGGATCTTCCTGCGGGAGACATCGACAAAGGGCGCAAGATGCGCGAGCGTGAAGGATTGCCCGCCGTACTGATTTGAAGCGACCTGGGCGACGATCTGCGTCGTCACATTGCAGGCCGTGAAGAAGCTGTGGGGCTTCTCGATCATGGTCTCGCTGATCACCGTTCCGTTCTGCAGCATATCCTCCAGGTCGATGAGGTCGCAGTTATGCTCCTTCTGCGCGTAGTAATCGGAGTCGTGGAAGTGAATCACGCCCTCCTCGTGCGCCTTTACGATATCCTCCGGAAGCAGGAGCCGCTTCGTGAGATCCCGGGAGACCTCCCCCGCCATATAATCTCTCTGCGTGGAATTGATGACCGGATTTTTGTTCGAATTCTCCTGCTTCAGCTCCTCATTGGCCTGATCGATCAGGGATAGGATCTCATCGTCCGTCGTGTTGGACTTTCTCGCAAGCTCCCTCTTATAGCGGTAGCGGACATACTTCTGCGCGACCTCATAGCCGCGCATCTCCATAATGGCGGTCTCCACCATATCCTGGATGTCCTCGACATTCACGGCGTGCTTCGAGCTTCCGATCTGCCTCGCGACCTTCTCTGCGGCGCCGCGGATCTGGTACTCGTTCATCTGATAGACCAAAGCTACCTCGTGATTCGCCTTCTGAATCGCATTCACGATCTTTTGGATATCGAATTTGACCTCCTGCCCGTTTCTCTTGATGACATTTGTCCTGATCAAAAGCTCCGCTGCCATTTGCCCTTTCCCTCCTGATTCTTTCCTGCTCTGTCTCTTTTTCCCTTTTCCTCCGGGAATGTTCCGAAGCGGCAAAGAGCCCGAAATCCCGCGTCCCCGCAGGATTTCGAGCCCTCATCTTTACAAAATATAGTGATATTTCTGTCAATCCGCTCTATATATTGTGTTTCTCTCCTGCCTCCCTACTATACGACAAAGCCGGCAAAAAGGAAAGCCCCCGGCGTTCTAAAACTTTCCTATGGCGAAATTCGGCGGAGCAGGTATCTTCCTCTTCACGGCTTTGTCCTCCGAAGGTTCGTCTCCAGAAAGCGATTGTAGCCGATCCAGCCCCCGCCCTCCGTGCTCTTTCCGGACTTTTCCGCCGCATCCAGCGCCTCCCGCATGGTCTCCAGCTTCGCATCCGCATTATCGGCGAAGGAGAGCGCGAGCGCCTCCATGAGCGCGGGCTTTTTGGGAGAGCCATAGGCGAGCTCCCCGTGGTGAGAGAGGATGCAGTGTCCGAGCTCCGTCAGAAGGGGCTCCGGGAAATCCTCTATGCTCCGGGCGGCCCGCATCACCATCTCATAGCCGATGACGATGTGCCCGAGCAGCTGCCCCTCGTCGGAGTAATCATTTCTGGGGAAGGGCGTGAGCTCCCGCACCTTTCCGATGTCGTGGCAGAGCGCCGCGCTCACGAGGAGGTCCCGGTTCAGATCCGGATAATGCCCCGCGTAGAAGTCGCAGATGGAGGCGACGGAGAGCGTGTGCTCAATGAGCCCTCCCACATAGCCGTGGTGCACCGCCTTCGCCGCAGAATGCAGCGTGAATTCCCGGAGAAAGGCCGCATCCTTCAAAAAAAGTGTCTCCAGAAGCTCCCGGAGTCTGGGCTCCCGGAGAGAGTGAATGTATCGGATCAGCTCCTGCTGCATCTCCTTCAGCCCCCTCCCGGAGACCGGGAGATAGTCCCTCGGGTCGTACTGTCCCTCCTCTGCGACGGAGAGCCTTTGGATGCTGAGCTGATTCACGCCGTTATAGATGGTGACATTTCCCTCTACATGCACATAGTCCATGATCTCAAACTCATGGATCCCGGGGGAATTCGGCTCCCAGATCTTCGCGTCGATCGTCCCGCTCCGGTCCTGGAGCGTCACGTTCAGATACTCCCTCCCGCTCTTTGTCAGGGCCGCATTCCGCGCCTTCACCAGGTAGATATCGGAGACACGGAGTCCATCGTGAAAGTTCTCAATCCATCTCATTTCTTATCCTCTTCCCTAACGGCTCATCCGCTTCAGCGCTCCCCGAGAGAGAGCTGAAAGGAAATCTCGCGGTAGCCCTGCCCCTTCTGGCGGAGTACGGTGAGCTCCGCATTCTCTCCCGGGTGAAGCTCCTTCATCATCTTCTGGAGGTCCTGCGGGGATTCGATCCCTCCCCCATTCAGCTTCGAGAGAATATCGCCCGACTGTATCCCGGCGAGGAAGGCGGGGGAGCCCTCCTCGCAGCTTCTGATATAAATCCCCTTCGGGATCCCCCTTTGCTCCATCTCCGGCGTCACCTTCTGGAGCTTCAGTCCGAGGTAGGGGAGCTGCTCTCCGTTGCTGAGACGCTCCAGGCTTCCCACAAGATCCGAGATTCCGAGGATCTCATGATAGCCGCCTCCTCCCTCTCCCTCCGGGAAGAGGATCCCCACGAGCTCTCCGGAGCTGTTTAGGAGATAGGTCCCGAGCTTCTCCTCCTGTTCCAGATTGAGCTGAATGTTCTCCACCGTCCTGTCTGTCGAGGGATAGTCGTAGGAGAGGTAGGAGACCAGGCCCCTGGCGGAGGAATAGAGGAAGCCGGAGGGCGCTCCGATGGCGAGGAGAGTGTCCCCCCTTTGCAGGAGCCTGGAGTTTCCGAGGGGGATCGCCTTGGTCTCCTCCCGTTCCTTTTCGCTCAGAGAAGCGATCGGAACAGAGAGGATCGCGAGACGATCTGTCCTGTCCCTCGCCTTTACGGAGGCCTCGTGCCCCTCCTCCCGGAGCACGGAGATGCTCAGATTTCCTCCTTCCCGCACCGCATCGATCGGGCAGAGGACCAGGAGCTCATCCCCGGTCTTTGCGAGGATGATGCCGGCCCAGCTGTTCTCCGAATCCATGCTCTCTCCGAGGAAATCCGTCCCGCTCTCCCTCCTTCGGACCTCTGCCAGGGATTTCTCGGCATCCGAGGAGACCTTTTTCAGGTTGGAAATCATCCTCTCATAGGCGGAGACCGGGAAATCATAGCTTTCGATCTCCGTGCGTATCCTCTTCTCCAGAGCTTCCGATTCCGTCTCCTCCCTGCTCTCCTCGCTCGACTCCTCCCTGCTCTCCTCACTCGACTCCTCCGACTGCAGCTCTACGGACTCCGGAGTCTCCGTTCGAAAGAGCTTTGCGAGGCGGGGCTCCGAGAGCGCAAAGGCCAGGGCCGCGACAAAGCCGAACAGAAGGGCCGAGCAAAGGAGCATGAGAAGGCGGAGAAGGCGCTTTCCCCGCCCCGCTCTCCGACCCACGATTTTCTCCCTGATGAAGTCTTTCTCTTTCATGATTCTCCGTCCTCATGGTCCGCCGCCGTCAGCGTGAAGGTGAATTCCGTCCCGACTCCCTCCGTAGAGACACAGTCGATATTCTCGCCGTGCGCGTGAATGATGGACTTTACGATGGAAAGTCCGAGCCCCGTGCCCTGCTTGTCCCTTCCCCGGGAGAGATCTGTCTTATAAAAACGATCCCAGATCTTCGTCAGATCCTTCTTCGGAATCCCGATCCCACTGTCCTTCACGGAGACGAAGACCTTTGTGCCCCGAAGCCCGCTCCGAATCCCGATCACGGAGTTCTCCCCGGAGAACTTCAGCGCGTTGTCGATCAGATTATAGAGCACCTGCTGTATCCTGGCGTGATCCGCATAGACCGGCTCCCGCTTCTCCGAGAAGGTGAGCTCGAAGGTGATCCTCTTCTTCTGACAGCTCATCTCAAAGCTCTCGCAGACCGACTTTATGACCTGATTGACATCGAAGCTGCTCCGAATCAGAAAGCCCTTCTGCTCCACGGAATTCAGAGAGAGGAGGGAGCCTGTGAGCTTCTCCAGTCTCTCCGTCTCCACGATCAGGCGCTGCAGATATTTCCGCTCCATCTCCGGCGGGATGGTTCCGTCGAGAATCGCCTCCAGATAGCCCTTGATGGAGGTGAGCGGAGAGCGGAAGTCATGGCTCACATTGGCGATAAACTGCCTCTGGTACTCATCCGCCTTTCCGATCTCCTCCGACATAAAGTTCAGTGTCTCCGCGAGGTATCCCATCTCGTCCCGGGACTTCACCTCGATCCGATAGGCGTAATCCCCCGCGGCGTATTTCATGGCTCCCGTGGTGATGGAGCGGAGCGGGCGGAATACGATGAAGTAAAAGACGAGGAGGATGAGGAGAGAGAGCAGAAAGAGAATCAGACTGGTCCGGTAGATGATCGCGAGAATCTCCGATTCCGAGCGCCGAAGCTCCCGGGAGGGAAGGTGGATGAGCACATAGCCTCCGGTGAAATATTCCCTCGTGATCGGGGCCGCCACACTGAGCACCTCCTCGGAAAACATCCCCCGGTAATCGCCGATGGTCCAGCGCCTCCCTCCGGGGATCGCCTCATCGAAATCCGGAATCTGCTGATCCTTCCGCTTCTCCGAGTCAGAGTCTGAGATGATCCGTCCCTTCCTGTCCACAAGCCAGATGTCCACCCGGAGAAAGGCCGCGACCGCCCTCATCTGCTCATTGATGAGCTCCTCGGAGAGCCCCGCCTTGTTCTGATCCGAATAGGCGGTCGCGATCAGCGTCGCCTCCGAGTAGAGATTGTTCGCCTGCTCCCGGAAGAGATAGCGCTTCGTCATCGGGGAGGCCGCGAGCGCGCTGATCAGGAAGCTCAGAAGCCCGAAGACCAGGTAGGTGAGCAGAAACTTGAGGTAGAAGGATCTCTTCATGCCTGCGCTGTCCTGAATTTGTAGCCGATCCCCCAGACCGTCGCGATCTCCCAGGCACCGTTTCCGGAGATCTTCTCCCGGAGGCGCTTGATGTGGACATCCACCGTGCGGGAATCCCCGGCGAACTCATAGCCCCAGATATGGTCCAGGAGCTGTTCCCTCGTAAAGACCTGGTTCGGAGAGCTCGCGAGAAAGTAGAGGAGCTCCAGCTCCTTCGGAGGCATCTCCACCGGCTTTCCCCGGTAGAATACGGAATAATTGCTCTGATTGATAATGAGCTCGGGGTACTCGATATAATTTCCGCTCCGAAGCCCTCCCTCCGGCTCCGCCCTTCGGACAGTCTCCGCGCTCTCCCCGGGGAGAGCGGCGTCTCCTCTTTTCTTCGGGCAGCGCCGAAGCACTGCCTTCACCCTGGCCACCAGCTCCTTGGAGTCAAAGGGCTTTATCATATAGTCGTCCGCCCCGAGCTCAAGCCCCAGAACCTTGTCGAAGGTCTCCCCCTTGGCGGAGAGCATGATGACCGGCACAGAGGACCTCATGCGAAGCCTCCTGCAGACCTCGTATCCGTCGATGCCGGGCAGCATCAGATCCAAAATGATGAGGTCCGGCCGGTACTCGGGAACGATCCGGAGCGCTTCCTCCCCATCCTCCACCATGCGGGTGTCGAAGCACTCCTTCTCCAGATAGAGAGAGATCAGCTCCGAAATAGAGCTGTCATCATCCACGATCAATATCCTCTGCTTCTCCGTCAAGCTTCTCTCCTCTCTCGCAAAAAGCGCGCCTCCGATCCTCCCTACTTCTTAAAATAGGCGATCGTCACCCCGTCCGAGCCCTCCCCGTACTCCCCGAGGCGGAAGGATTCGATATGCGGATCCTTCCGGAGCATTCCGTGCACCATATTCCGAAGGGCGCCCGTCCCCCTCCCATGGACGATGCGGACCTCCGGGAGATGGGCGAGGCAGGCATCGTCCAGATACTTAGAGAGCTCCGGCATGGCCTCCGCCGTCATTTTCCCGATCAGCTTGATCTCCGGAGAGATCCGAAGGGCCTTCTGCACCCTCATCCCTCCGGAGGATTTCTGTCCTCCTCTCTGTCCGGACTCCGTCTGCAGGGCCGGGGCCCGCTGCAAAAGCTCCAGATCCTTCAGGGCGACCTTCGTCCGGATGATGCCCGCCGTCACAAAGAGCATCTCATCCCGGTCCGGGAGGGTGGAGACCCGCGCCGTCAGATTCAGGGGCAGCACCCGCACGATGTCACCGATCCTGATCTTATTTTTGGAGAGCGGCCTCGCCGGCCCCCTCGCCCTCTCCGTCTTCCCGAGCTCCCCCTGCAGCTCCCGAAGCTCCTGCTTCAGTCCGGAGCGGAGCTTCTCCGCTTCCAGCGTGGAGCCGCCGCTTTGCTCTCTCTTCCTGAGCTCCTTCACGATGGAGTCCGCCGTCTCCTTCGCCTCCGCGAGGATCGAAGCGGCCTCCTCCCTCGCGCGGTTTAAGATCTTGTCCCGGCCCTTTTCGACACCCTTTGAGGACTCTCTCGCCCTCCGCTTGTACTCCGCGATCTCCTCGCGATAGCGCTCGATCTCCTGCCTCTCCCGCTCTGCGGTGATGCGGCTCTCCTCCAGGCTCGCGATCACATCCTCAAGCTTCACATCCCCCGCTTCCAGGCGCCTCCCGGCGTCTTCGATGATCTCCTCCGGGAGTCCGAGCTTCCGGGAAATCGCAAAGGCATTGGATTTTCCCGGCACACCGATCAGGAGCCGGTAGGTAGGGCTCAGACTGTTTAAGTCAAACTCGCAGCCTGCATTTTCCACGCCGGGCGTAGAGAGGGCGTAGACCTTGATCTCCGCGTAGTGCGTCGTCGCAATGCTCCGGATCCCTCTCTCATGAAGAGTGTGGAGGATCGCCATCGCAAGCGCCGCCCCCTCTGTGGGATCCGTCCCCGCGCCGAGCTCATCGAAGAGACAGAGGCTCTCCTCATCCGCCTCCCGCAGGATGCGGACCGTATTGCTCATATGGGCGGAAAAGGTGGACAGACTCTGCTCAATGCTCTGCTCATCTCCGATATCGGCGAAGATTTCCCGGAAAAGCGCGAGCTCCGAGCCCTCCGCCGCCGGGATGAAAAGTCCCGCCTGCCCCATGAGCTGGAGAAGCCCTGCCGTCTTTAAGCAGACCGTCTTTCCTCCCGTATTCGGTCCCGTGATCACAAGCATCGTGAAGTCCGAGCCCAGTCGGATCGTAATCGGCACGACCCTGTCCCCCGGGATCAAAGGATGTCTCGCCTCCCGGAGGGAGAGCGCGCGCTTTTCGGAAAAGCGCGGCCTCACGGCCTTCATCCCCAGAGAAAGCTTTGCCTTTGCGAATACGAAGTCGAGATGCGAGAGAAGCCGGATATTCTCCGAAAGCCCCTCCGTATGCGGGCTTAAAGAGGCGGAGAGCCTCTCCAGCAGCTTCTCGATCTCCCTCTTCTCCTCCGCCCTCAGCTCACGGATCTCATTATTCCGCCTCACGATGCTCTGAGGCTCGATGAAAAGCGTCGCGCCGGTCGAGCTCTGATCGTGGATCATGCCGGGAAAGGAGCTCTTGTATTCCGCCTTCACCGGAAGGCAGTATCTTCCGTCCCGCATCGTAATGACGGAATCCTGAAGCATCTTCTGCGAGCTCGCAAGGAGGGAGGAAAGCTGAGAATGAATCTGCTCCTCCAAGGAGCGGATCCGTCTCCTCACGGAGGAAAGTCCCGCGCTGGCGTCATCTGCGATCTGCTCCTCCGAGAGGATGCATCTCTTGAGCTCCCGATTCTCCGGAGAAAGCGGCAAAAGGGCCCGGAAATATCCGATCAGGCTGTCCTCCCGCTGTCTCTTCTCCCTCTCCTCCGCCGCTCTCTCTGCGGCATTTCTCGTATAATGTCCCCTGCCCCCGCTTCTCTTCTCTTCCCCCTTCTCTTCCGCCTTCTCCTCTGCTCTGCCGTAGCTCCTCGCCCTTTCCGTAAGATCCAAAAGCGCGGAAAACTGCAAAAGCTCCGGGATCGAGAGAGAGGACGCGATCTCCAGGCGCTTAAGAGAGGCGGAGAGCTCTCTGAGTCCGGAGAAGCGGAAAGGGCCATAGAGCCGGATCCGATCCAGCGCGTCCTCCGTCTCCTGCAGCCTTCTCTCGATCTCCGAAGACTCCGAAGCGGGGCGAAGTCCCTCCGCAAGCCTCTTTCCCTCCCCGGAGTCCGCCCTTTCCGAGAGAGCCGAGAGAATCTTATGAAATTCCAGTGTCCGATATACCTTTTCGTTCATTCCGCTCTTTCCGGCGATATCCCTTCTCCCAATATCTCTTCTCCTTTAAAGAAGCCGGAGAAGTCTGTTCAAACAAACAAAAGCCGCGGGGCAAAGCCCAATTCTCTAATCGTTTTCCAGCATCAGGCGGGCACAGCCATAGATTCCGGCGTCGTTTCCGAGCGTCGCCAGCATGATCTCCGCCTTCTGCTCGGGCTTCAGAATCGGCGTATACTCCTCGTAATACTTTCTGAGCATCTCGAGCAGGAAATTCCCCGCCTTCGAGACGCCGCCTCCGATGACATAGACCTCGGGGTCCGCGATCATCGAGACCTGGGCGAGGACGATGCCGAGGTAGCGCATGCTGCACTCCACCGTCTCCCGGGCGATGATGTCCCCTTCCTTTGCGCAGTCGAAGACATCCTTCGCGCTGAGCGCCTTCCCGTAGACCCGGAGCTTTGAATGATCCTTCCGGCGGGAAAGCCTCCGCTGGGCCTCATGGACGATGCCTGTCGCACTCGCGACCTGTTCCAGACAGCCCCGTCCCCCGCAGTTGCAGCTCTCCTCTTCTTCCTCTCTCACATGGATATGGCCGATCTCTCCCCCGGCGCCGTGCGCCCCGGTCACGATGCGGCCGTTCATGATAAGTCCCCCTCCGACACCGGTTCCGAGCGTCACCATGAGCAGGTTCTCGTGCCCTCTGCCGCCGCCCTGCCACATCTCCCCGAGCGCCGCCACATTGGCGTCATTCCCGCAGGCGCAGGGAATCCTCCCGCCCATGAGCTCCCTGAGCTCCTTCGCGGGCCAGCGGTCCTCCCAGCCCAGATTCACGCAGATATGCACATATCCGTTTGGCTCGACCGGCCCCGGCACACCGATCCCGATCCCCGCGATATCTTCTTCCTCGATGGTCTTCTCCGAGAGATGCTTCTTCAGCTCATCCGCCACATCTGGGAGGATATAGCGGCCGTTCTCCGCCTTTCGGCTGGGCACCTCCCACTTATCCAGAAGAAGCCCGTTATAGGTAAAAATCCCGCACTTTACCGTGGTCCCCCCCACATCGATACCGACACAATACTGATTCATAGGCCCTCTCCGATCTGCTCGAAATGCTCCGCCTCTCTCATACTCTTTCTCCGCTCCCTCTCTCCCGAAAAGCCGTCAGCGGAGCCGAACGCTTTTCAGGATTCCGTCGCTCCCCACTAAAATGCTGCCTCCAAAGGGGCCGAAGGAGGATGTCGCGCGCACGCTCTCGATCGGGAGATCCAGCTCTCCCCGGAAGCGCAGCCTGCCGTGGATATCATAGATCAAAAGCGCCGTGTCATGGTAGAGAAAGACCTTGTCCCCGTCTATGGAGAGCCCCTCGGCGCCGAGGGAAACGCCCCGGTCCAAAAGCTCCCTGCCCTCGAGATCATAGACCTTCAGGCGGTAGGGCTCCGTCTTTTTCTTCTTTTCCTTTTCTTTCTCTTTTTCCTTTTCCTTCGTCTTTCCCTCTGTCTCCGCCGCGCTGCTTTCCTCTCCCTGCGGGGTCCCGCTCTCCTCCCGAGAGGGATCCGTGCTCTCCTCACTGCTCTCCGCTTCGGATCTTCCGCTGTCCGTGATCAGCGCAAGCGCCCTGTCCCCCCAGGCAATCGCCCGGATCGTGGATTTCTCCTGCACCGATAGCTTCTCCACCGGACTGGACGGCTGCTTTGTCGAGTAGAAGAGGATGCCGCCGTCGTGGAAGGCCTCCGCATGTCCCGCATCGGAGAAATGAACCCTCCCCGCAAGGTGTCCCTCGAGGCCGTTCGTAAAGCCTCCGACCACACGGCTTGCGCCGGCGTCCCTCCCGGTCTCCGAGAGATTATAAAAGACGATCTTATTTTTCAGGCTGCCGTTTTCCAGGAAAACATAGGAAACCATGAGCTCCGTACCGTCCGGCGAGACCGAGAGATCCAGAGGATAGCCGTCCCCCTTCAATACGGACTTGATGCTGATATCGAGAGCTCTCCCCTCCTTCGTAAAGACGCTGATATAGCTTGCGTTCCGGTCCTCCAGGACCGCGTAGACCACTCCCTTCCCGGAGACCGTCAGCTTTGTGATCGGAAGGCTCGTCTTCGCGGAGCCCGTGGGGCCGGACTTGGCCATGATATAAATGGCATTTCCACCCTGCTCCGCCACTGCCGCAAAATCACCGTTTACCGAGACAAAGGGCTGATTCATTTCGAAGGCCTGATTCCAATGCTGCTTCCCCTTTAGTCCGAGATAGCTTGCTCCATCCCTCGTGATCCGGAGCATCCCCTCTCCATAGGGCAGATAGCTCTCATAATTATTGTCCGTATCCCGGCGCTCCGCCCGGAAATCCCTGCTCCAGTTTACAGAGCTTCGGCGGTAGCAGCGGTAGAGGAGAAAGTGGAGAAAAAGCAGCAGGATAAGAAAAAGGACAAGTCCCAGAAAGAAAAAGCATATCGCGCGAAGCCTCCGCTCCCCGGCGGCCAGCTGCCTCCGCTTCTCCTTATCCCTGGACTCCTTCTGCCGGTCTCTCTCCTCCAGCGCCGCAAAGTCCAGCATCCTCCTGCGAAGCTCCTGCTTTCTCCTCTCCCTGTTCGTCTCCGCCATAGGCGATTCTTCCCCCGCTTAGTTCTGATACAGCGCTCTCGGATATACTCCGGCCTCTACCAGCTCCCGGATCGAGCGCTCAACCAGCGCCTTGTCCTCCGCGTAGGTCACGCCGAACCAGCGGTCGTGGTCCTCCAGCACGCGGACTCTCGCCTTCCCCTCTCTCATCAGCCTGTCGATCTCCTGCGGGAGGAGATACTCCGACTTCATCTCCTGCCCGTGCTCCCGGAGCCAGTTCGGGAAGTTTTGGATCAAAGTATCCAGGAATTTCTCCGGCAGTCCGAACATATTCATCGATACGATGGCCTTCTCCGGAACGAGGACCTCCTTCCCCGAAAGATCAATGCCCCGGATCACGCCGTCCTCTCCCTTTTTGATGTCATAGGTCTCCTGAATCTCGGAGAGATAAGAGCCCTCCCCCATTTTGCAGATGCCGCGGTTTACGCTTCCGTTGTCAGAGAGCGTATTTCCGATGATATAGCCCGCCATGCAGATATCCGCATAGGGCTTCGTCTCATCCATCTCCTCCACGAGATAATCATGAATCAGGCGAAAGCCCTCTCTGCCGTAGAAGTCATCCGCGTTGATCACGGCAAAGGGACAGTCGATCTGCTCCCGGACCTGGATCAGGGCGTGCGCGGTTCCCCAGGGCTTCGTCCTCCCCTCCGGGAGGGAAAAGCCCTCGGGAAGCATCGTCGTCTCCTGAAAGGCATAGCTGCAGTCCGCTGCCTTCGCGATCCTGTCCCCTATGATCTCCCGGAAGTCCTTCTCAATCTCCTTTCGGATGATAAAGATGATCCTGTCAAAGCCCGCCTCCAGAGCGTCATGCACAGAGTAGTCCATGATGATCTCCCCCGAGGGGCCCAGTCTGGCAAGCTGCTTGATTCCGCCTCCGAAACGGGAGCCGATCCCCGCCGCCATAATAACAAGTGCTGTCTTCTTCATCCTATCCTCCTTGAAAGACCTTCCGATAACTCCCTGTGCTCTGCCGGGAAGCAGTTTGTATTCGAGAAAAGTATAGCTGAATTCAGCGGATTTGTCCATCTGACGAAAGCGCCGAAGAGGCATGAGGCCGGATCCCCGCTCTCTGTTTTAACCAGCAAAAAGCCTCCCCGCTCCGGGGAGGCTTTCCCTGTATGCTCTTTCTTCTCCTTCTGTCTTCTTCCCCTGCCTTTTCCGACTTCCGATTCCTCCGCTTGCTTCGGTCTCTTCGAGCGCCGCAGTCAGAAGAGGATAGGCTCGGGATCGGGCGTCCCTTTATCGGAAGGTCCAGTCGCCGTCCGCCATGACGAAGTTCTGCTCCACGGAGAGCTTATTCATCCAGTGGCGGGTCAACGCGATGGTATAGGTCTGCTGGTCCTCCGTAAAGGCCTCGTCCCTCTTATCCCAGAGGGACTGCGGCGTCGGCCAGAGGGCGTACTTTGCTCCCACTGCGCTGTAGAAGGCGAAGGAGCCGCCGTGCTGCCCGTGATGAGCCAGCTGCACGACATCGGCCTTCAAAGCTGCGGCCCCGCGGTCCTTCAGAAGCTGCTCCGCCGCCTCATAGGGGAGGTCTCCGGTGATGAGAATCTTCTTCCCGTTGATCGTGAGCATATAGCAGATCGAGCTGTTGTTCCCGGTATCAATATCAAAGAGATAGGGCTGATTCAGGATCTGGACATTGACATTTCCGATATCGAAGCTTGTGCCGGCGGGAGAATTGTAGTGGACCTTGCTCTGGTCATAAGCCGCGATATCGTCATAGCTCTCCTGGATAACCGGAAGCCGGTACTGCTGCTCATGTGCCTTATAGAAATCCATTGGCGCGAAGCTGTAGTAGATCTCCCCGAGGTCGATCTTCGCGAAGTCCTTCGGGTTTCCGCTCCTCTGCTGCTCCAGCATGACATCCAGTGCCCCCACATGATCCACATGGGGATGGGTTAAAAGCCAGACGGCGACCTTTCCGCCGTTTGCCTTGATATACTCCCCGAGATAGGGGGCGTTCGTCTTGAAGCCGCCGTCCACGACGATGATCCTCCCGTCATTGGACTTCACCACGATGGCGAGCTGCTGTCCGCTCTCCTTTCCCTTAATCATGGTGACGGTAGCTCCCCCGAGACCGAGCTCGTAACTGTTCTGCCGAACCCCCTGATTCATGATGATCGGAGCGGACTTCTTCTCCGCCGTTCCCTCCGATGCGCTCCCTCCCGAGCCCGCCTGGGCGCTCTGAGCGCTCTCCGGCACGGAGCTTGCAGAGACGATATTCGCGCTGCCCTGCTCCGCAAATGCCGTCACGGAATTTGTGAGGAGAAGGAGCGCTGCGCTGATCGAAAGAAGTCTTCCCGTCATTTTCTTCATCTATTCTTTACCTCCTGCTCTTACTGCCAGACACCGTTCGCGTTCACATGATAGCCGTCCGGAGTCTGCGTATCCGCATACATCGCCCCGAAGGGAAGAGAGGAACCCCTCTCAGGATTCAGATAATACCAGCTCCCGCCGATATTTCTCCAGCCGCTGAGCATCCTGCCCAGCTTCTGCGTCGCGTCCGTATCAAGATAATACCATTTGCCGTCGATCTGATTCCAGCCGGTGAGCATCTTTCCGTTTTGGTCCAGGAGGTACCAGTCATCCCCCTCCGGATTGATCCAGCCGGTCTGCTTCTGATTTCCCTTCAGATAGCTCCAGTCCTCACCGACCTTTTTCCAGCCGTCTCCGCTCGCAGGACCCGCTGCGGAAGAATTCGCGCTCGTCCCGTCGCTCGATACGGCGGCCCCATTGGAGCGGGCCGTGACCAGGTCAAAGCGGATCGTGTCATCGAAGTTCGCGTCCGTACTGCCGTCGCTCTCCACATACTGGCTGTTTGCGACATAATGCCCCTGCTTGTCCCCGCCGTGCTTTGCGCGGACGGAGATATGATCGACCTCCTTGCCGCCGTTTTGATAGGATGAGACCGAGATCTTCGGCGTCGTCACATTCTTCTTCGCCGTCTTCTCGTCCCCGTCCTTCGAAGCGTAGTAGATGACGACATCATAGCTCGCCGCATTGTCCACCTTGCTCCACTTATAGCTCTTGCCGCTCTGCTCGATCCCGCTCACATTCTTCAGCACATAGAAGGGATAGGCCTTCGCCTTGATCTTCAGCTTATCCGGAGCCTTCGACTCGATGCTGACCTCATAGGAGCCCTTCACCTCCGCGACCACATTGTCGGAGAAGCTGTTTCCCTCCGTCGGAGTGAGCTCGATCGTATAGGTAAAGGGCGTCTTCAGATTCTGGTTCTTCTGATTTTTCTTCCCACTCTTTTGCTGCGTGCCTCCGACGGTGCTGCTGTTCTCCTTCACATTCTCTGTGCCATAGCTTGCGACCTTATAGCTCGCATCCAGCGGCTTCGGCTCCTGCCTCCCATAGGACTGCCCCGGCTGGATATCCTCATCCCCCGAGGGGCTCACGTCAAGCTTTACCATCTCAATATTCTCCGCGAAGGCGGGCATCGCGGAAAAAACTCCGAGCATCGCCGCCGCGATCAAAACCTTTCCGAACTTCATAAACTCTCCCTTCCGAGTTCCGCTCATCTCTCTCAAAAACAGCTTTCCTCTCCGATGTCGGTTCAGGCGAGCCAGACACCGGACTTATCAAAGCGGTAATTTGCGCCGTCGATCTTTTTCGTGCCGTCTGCGGCCATCACGCCGTCATCCCCCAGGTAGTACCAGTTTCCGGATATCGTCTTCCAGCCGGTCGCCATCGCGCCGTCATCCCCCAGATAGTACCACTTCTTATCGAGCTTGGTCCAGCCGCTCACCATCCGCCCGTCGGAGCCAAGGTAAAACCACCTGCCCCCGACATTGGCCCAGTTCGTCGCCATCACGCCGTTTGGCTTCAGAAAATACCAGTTTCCACCGTCTCTGACCCAGCCCGTCTGCATCACGCCGTCCCCGTCCATATAGTACCAAAGCTTCGAGACCTGCTTCCAGCCGCTCACCTTTTTTCGCTTCTCATAATAATACCACTTGCCGTTTTTCTGCGTCCAGCCGTCGGAGACTCCATTGCCGTCCGCCTTATTATTCATGTTGGCGGCGCTTCCTCCCCCGGAATTCCCGGAGACCTTGCCCGATCCGCTGTTGCTCCCCGTGGCCGGAAGGCTCCCCTTCTTCGCGGAGCCGCCGCTCCCCGCGTTCTTTCTCGAGGGACTGCCCCCTCCGTAGGCCTTCCAGGAAAACTCCGTCGTGACATTTCCCTTGATGCCCTTGACCGTCCCCGCCTCTCCGGACTGCCAGATCGTTGTATTCGATCCCTTCACCGGGCGGTAGACCCTGTCCTGCGGATAAGCCGCAAACCAGATATCATAGGGGATATCCGCGATATTCATATACTCCGTGAGCCAGGTCCGGTTCGCATAGACGATGGGCGTATAGCCCGCTGCCTTCACCATCGCGCAGTACTTGTTCGCCATGGCGGTGAGGATCTCCGGCGTCGCCCCCTCGGAGAGCATATCATTGACCTCCGCGTCATAGGCGACCGGATACTGCAGCTTATACTTTTTAATCTTCCGGATCGTGAGATTCGCCTCAGCCACCGCTTCGTCCATATTTTTCGCCGTGGAGCAGAGATAGGCACCGACCTTCAGACCGGCTGCCTGAGCCCCCTTCACGTTCTGATCGAAATAGGGGTCCTCCTTCAGGCCGTAGGCCAGACGGACAATGACGAAGTCCAGACCGTCCGCCTTTGCCGCCTCCCAGTCGATCGCGCCATTGTCATTTTGAAACTTCGAAACCTCTGTGCCCTTCTCCAGATAGATGAGATCCGAACCGTCCTCATTGCTGTAGCCAAGCCACGGGTTCGAAAAGGCATCCGCATCCGACTTCGTGCTCCCGCCCCCGTTCGTCCCGGAGGGGACGCCCTCGGCAGAAGGAGCCGCCGCATCGGGGGTGCCCTGAGCGGAAATCGCGCCGCTCTGATCCGATGCCGCGCCCTGGCTCTGGGGAGGCGACACACTGCTCTGAACGGATGCGCCATCCTGAGGCGGAGAAGCACTGCTCTGAACGGATGCTCCGCTCTGAGGCGGTGACGCGCTGCTCTGATCCGATGCCGCGCCGCCCTCTGCGGGGATTGCCGCATTCTCACTCCCCTGCGTCGGTCCCATCAAAACCCCCGGCCCGCCGGAAGGCGAAGGACCGTCCGCAAAGCCTCTTCCGGGAAATGCCGCGCTCAAGCAAAGCCCCAGGGAAAGGAGGCAGAGCGCTCTTTGATTTCTTCGCATGGTTTATCCTCTCTTCTTCTTTGTACAGGAGGAGCTTATCAGCTAAAATATGCCGAATCAATAGGCTTTCCCCAACTGTAATGAATCGTCAGAAAAAAGAAAGCACTCTTCCTCTTCCCCTGAAAAACGGATCAGAGCAGCTTCCTTCCATCGCTTGCACCAAGCCGATCCGCTCCTGCATCGATCAGCTCCCGCGCAAACCTCGGATCACGGATTCCCCCCGAGGCCTTCACCTTGAGCCGGCCTCCTACAGCGGCCTTCATAAGCTTCACATCCTCTATCGTCGCCCCGCCTCCGGAAAATCCCGTCGAGGTCTTCACAAAAGCCGCCCCCGCCTCCTCGGACAGGCGGCAGGCCCGCCTCTTTTCCTCCTCAGAGAGAAGGCAGGTCTCAAGAATCACCTTCACGATTCCGGGCCTCGCGGCCTCCACCACGCCCCGGATATCCTCTCTTACAGAATCGTCTCTTCCGTCCTTCAGCGCCCCGACATTCAGGACCATATCGATCTCCGCCGCGCCGGCCTCCACCGCTCTCTTCGCCTCAAGGGCCTTCGCCTCCGGGAGCGCCGCTCCGAGCGGAAAGCCCACGACGCAGCAGCAGAGCACGCCGCTTCCCTTGAGCTCCTTCGAGACCAGCGCCGCATGGCAGGAATTCACACAGACCGAGTGAAAATGAAAGTCCCTCGCCTCCCTGCAGCAGCGCCTCACATCCTCCTCCCGGGCGTCCGCCCTCAAAATAGTATGATCGATCCGATCCGCGATGCTCTCTTCCATCTCTCTTTTCTTCCTTTCCCTTTCCCTATCCTATGCCCTGTCCTATGCCCTTTTATCTCATTTCTCAGGATCCTGATTTTTGCGCCGCCGAAAGGGGCGGCTGCTGTGCAGCCGCCCCTTTCCTCCTAAAAGCCGCGGGAGATGACGAAATCAAACCACTCTCCGAATCGCCCGGATCGGCTTATATGTCGCGGAAACCACCGTGATTCCTCTCTTGGTACTGAGCGCACTCAGCATCCTCCCGTTTCCGAGGTAGATTCCGACATGGCCGGAATACGCGAGGATATCGCCCGGGACCGCCTGCGCGAGACTTTCCACCTTCTTCCCCACACCGGCGAGCGCACCGGAATAATGCGGAAGGGAGATCCCGAAATGCCCGTATACCGCCATGACAAAGCCGGAGCAGTCCGCACCGTTTTGGAGGCTCGCCCCGCCGTAGCGGTAGGGACGCCCGATATACTGGGAGGCAAAGCTCACGATCTGGCTCGCAAGCGGAGCATTGCTGTCATAGTTCTGCGTATCCGCGGCGGAGCCGTCCTCATTATAGAACATCCCATTGTCGGAAAAGATCAGAAGCGGCTCCGTGCTCGCCTGAATGACATTTCCCTCCTGCGCCGTATGAGAAAGCGGGTCCGCATTCTCAAAGGAAAGAAGATCTCCCTGCTTTGCCGCAGTGCTCTGTGCATTTGCAGTGCTCTGTGCATTTGCGCTGCCCTGCGCGTTCGCGCTGTCGATCGACATCGGATCAGAATCCGCCTCATATACCAGGGCGGCTGCGTTATCCTCCGCAGTGTCTGCATAGGCAGGCATAACCGCGGCAAAAAGCGCGCCCGCTCCGATCATCGCGGAAACTGCACTGCGATAGATCCTCTTCCATACTCTGCTCCGCTTTCCGGCATCCCTTCCTGCGAAAAGCAGGTGTATCGTTTTCTTCATCGACAACCTCTTTCTCCTGAAACCATGCTTATCCTTCCTTTCCGCGCAGAAAACGCACTGCAGCTGTCCAGTGGATGGGATAAAGGATATGGCGCAAATATGGCCAAAATAAAAACTCGATCTAAAAACAATCTAAAGTTTCTTACGGAATAAATCTGATTCTTTTAAGATTTCAGGATATCAATTCTCCTCCTCCTTGATCCTCACAAAGCGCGCGCCGACGCCGTAGACCGTGACGATGGGAGAGACCTCCATAAATACATCCGGATGAGAGCCCGCGAGATAGTTCCGGAAAACGGCGGACTGACTGGGAGAGCAGATCGTGGTGAGCATCTGCTTCTCCTCCTTCGTATAGGCGCCGACCACCTTGTGTACCGTCACTCCCCTGCCCTTTGACATGATGAAATCCGCGATCTCTCCGCTGCTCTTCGGGTCCTTGCTGATGATGGAGACCTTGTAGAGCTTCTGGCGGAATCCAAAGAGCATGTAGTCCATAATATAAATGGAGATCACATGATTTACAAGAGCGTAGAGCGCCACATCCTTTCCGAAGACCAGCCCAAGCATAATGATGATGCAGCCGTCCAGAACCAGCATAATGCGGCTGAGCGGCAGCTTCCGAAGGACTCTCCGGTTCAGGATGCGGGCAATGGTATCGGTCCCCCCGAAGGTGACGCCCGCCCGGAGCACAAGTCCGGAGCCAAAGCCGTAGAAGAGCGAAAAATAGATGCAGACCAGAAACATCTCGCCCTCCACGAAGACGAAATGCAGCTGCCTCGTCGCGATCAGAAGCGCCGGGTACAGGATCGAAACAAAGATGATCTTCGCAAACTCCGCCCGCTTCAGGGTCAGGAACGCGACCAGAAGGATCGTCAGGCTGAAGACATAGTAGATATAGCTGTAATTGATCCCGGTGAATTTCTCGATCATCTGCGAGATTCCGGTCACTCCGCTTGTGGAGAGCTGATTCGGAATCAGGATGCAGTTGATGGCAAAAGACGTGATCAGGCAGCCCGCGATGATTTGCAGAATATTGATCAGCCCGTGATACTTCTTAAAAAACTCTTCCATATTGATGTCCCGTACTTCCCGGGCTCCCTCTCCTTCAGAGACAGATCCCGCAAATTCCCCGCCGCCGGAAAAGAGGAAATGCCGCTGCAGCGACATTTCCTCTCTCAGATTCCCCTGTCCGGGAAAATCCTGCTCCTATCTTATACTCTCTTTACTTCTTTTCGTCAATGACCAGACTGTTCAATTTATGATCCAGGACCCAGAGAATCGCCGCGAGGACGATCAGGAGCGCCGCGATGCCGAAGTTCGCACCCGCGAAGGGAAACTTTGAGATCAGGTTGTAGAGCGGACCATAGGAGAGTCCCGCGATGAAGATCGCGAGCGTCCAGACCGCCATCATGGCGGAGAGCATCCTCGCCGGGGCAAACTTCGAGATGAAGGAGTTCCCCAGCGGAGAGAAGGTCATCTCACCGGTGGAAAGCGCGATGCCGAAGAGCACGACCCAGATCAGGCTCGCCTGTCCCCCGCCCCTCGTCACATCCGCGAGGGCAAAGATCGCAAAGGCGATGCCGAGGATTCCCATGCCGAGCGCCGTATGCTTGAAAATGCTCAGGCCGCCGCCCGGTCTCCTCGCATCCTTCGCCCAGATGGAGCCGAGCACCGGTCCCAGAAGGATACAGAGCAGTCCGTTCTCCGAGTCGAAGAAGGAGGTCGGGATCTTATAGCCAAAGAGCATCCAGTTCATGCGGACCTCGTCCGCGCTCGCCCAGTAATCGTAGACGGGGAGGTAGGCCAGGTACCAGAAGATCCAGAAGATGGCGGAGAAAGCGGAGACCGCGATGATCGCCGCGACCCTCTGCTTCTCGATCCTGGTAAGAGGACGCGCCTCTCCCGCTTCCTTCTTCTCCGTCTGGGCAGCCTTGGCACTGTTCTCCGTAAGCTTAAAGGGCTTCGCACCGGCCTCTCCCAGCACGCCCCAGCCCGAGAAGAACATCACGGCATCAATGAACATCGCGACCGCACAGACCAGGAAGCAGATCCGGTAGCCCTGCGTTCCCGCGAGGATGCCGATAAAGGTGGTTCCGAGGAAGGAGCCGATATTGACCATGGAATACTGCGTGGAAAACGCCTTGTCGAGATCCCTGGGATCCGAGAAGAGACGCCCCGTGATGGAGTTTGTCTGCGGCTTGAAGAGGCCGGTACCCACGGAGACAAGAGCGATCATGATCGCAACACCGGTGAGGCTGTGTGCCTGCCAGCCGAGGAGGTAGCCGATCCCCATCAGAACCATTCCGACCGGAACCAGATACTTGGCGCCGATCAGGTGATCCGAGATATAGGAGCCCAGCAGCGGCGCAAGATAAGTGAAGGCGACAAAAAAGGACTGATAGCTGGCCGCGGCATCCTTATGGGCTCCGAGCCCGCCCTCCATCGCCGTTGCGACAATGAACTGAAAGATCAGCCACTTCGCCGCGTAATAGGCGAAGCGCTCAAATGTGAACGCGAAATTGCAGACCCAGAATCCCGCGCCCCCCTTTCTCTTTGTGACAGTAGTTTCCATGAACCCCCCTTCTCGCCGCGCAAGGCGGCCTTTCGAAAAGCTGTTTCCTCCGGATCAGCGTCTGCGGAAAGGACAGAAAGCCCGACACAGACCTGACTCATCGCCTTTCCCACTCTAGCACAAAGTCTATGTTTCTTCAATATTTTATTTCGATATAATTTATATTTTATGGGCAGATTGTACTAGCCCGATGGAAAAGACTTTTTCTCTTCCATGTGCTTTCACAAGAACGCTTGTCGTATCTCTCTCCCTACTTCCCGAAGACCTGCTTCCGAAGCCGGATCCCGGTGGGACTCGCCGCAAGGCCGCCGAGCGCCGTCTCCTTCAACGCCGGAGCCATGCTGTCCCCCACCGCCTTCATCGCCGCGATGCACTCATCGACCGGAATCTTCAGATCAATGCCGGAGAGCGCCATGTCCGCGGAGGAGAAGGCAATCATGACACCGGAGGCATTCCTCTTGATGCAGGGGATTTCCACGAGCCCCGCCACCGGATCGCAGACCAGCCCCAGCTGATTCACGATCGCCATGCCAAGCGCATAGCCGCACTGTGTCGGCGTCCCTCCGGAAAGCTCCACAAGAGCCGCTGCCGCCATACCGGAGGCGGAGCCGCACTCCGCCTGACAGCCCCCCGACGCCCCGGCGATGGACGCCGTATTCGCGATGACCATGCCGAAGGCCCCCGCCGTGAAGATGGACATGACGACCTCCCTCTTCGGGATATCCCTGTCCTCGTACATGGAGACCAGGCAGCCGGGGAGGATGCCGCAGCTTCCCGCGGTCGGAGTCGCCACGATCCGCCCCATCGCCGCGTTGCAGTTCGAGACAGACAGCGCCCTTCCGAGAGCTCTCGTGAGAAAGCTTCCGCACAGTCCGCCTCTCCGCTCCTCCGCATAGCGGAGCATCCTCTCTCCCTCTCCGCCGGTCAGGCCCGAGGTGGAGCGAAGTCCCGCTGTACTGCCCTTTCGAACGGACTCGCACATCACATCAAAGCTTTCCTCCATCCTGGCGTAAAGTTCTTCCTCCGGCTTCTCCAGCTCCTCCGCCTGATCCCTCAGGCAAAGCTCGCTGAGCCTTATCCCATCCCGCTCCGCGGCATCGATCAGGCTCTGAATGGAATCATATCGAAGCATATCCCTCCCCCTAGCTCGCCCGGATCAAAAGCGCCTTCTCCACATCCCGAAGGTTCTGGATCGCCTCTACCATCTGATCGGGAGGGACCTGGTCGATCTCGATCGTCATGAGCGCAAGCCCCCCTCTCTCCCGGCGGCTCAGGCGGAAATTCCCGATATTGATATCCCGATATTCCTCATAGATCAGATTCGTGACGGAGGCGATGAGACCGGGGCGGTCCCGATGCAGAACCAGGATCGTATTATTCTCCCCCGTAAAGTCCACCCGGAGCCCATTCACGAAATCCACCCGGATATTTCCCCCTCCGATGCTGGCTCCCTGCACGCTCCCCTCGGCGCCGTCCCTTGTGAGAAAATGAATTCTCGCGGTATTCGGATGCGCATCCGGGATATCCGTCTCGACGAAGCGGTAGGGAATGCCGCGTTTTTTCGCGATATCCAGCGCGTCACGAATCTCTTCCGAATAGCTGTGAAATCCCATGATCCCCGCAAGGAGCGCTCGATCCGTGCCGTGCCCCCGGTAGGTGCGGGCGAAGGAGCCGGAGAGCTCGATCGTGAGCTCCTGAAAATCCGCTCCGCCGGAAAGCTTGTTCACCACTCTTCCGAGCCGCACCGCGCCGGCTGTATGAGAGCTGGAAGGGCCGATCATGATCGGCCCGATAATATTAAAGACGTTCATATTTCTCTTCTCCCGCGTCACAGTATAGCGAAAAATCCGGGCCTTGTAAAACAAAAGATGGCGCGGCTTTACCTCCGCTTAAAAGCGGAGAACGCCCCGCGTAAGGGCATTCTCCGCTTGATGATTCCCGAGCGGCGGCGCAGCTTTATAGTATTCCGCCGAGGGAGAGGAAGAGGGGGGCGAAGACGAGGGAGATAACGGTCATCAGCTTGATGAGGATGTTGATGGAGGGGCCGGAGGTATCCTTAAAGGGGTCCCCCACGGTGTCTCCCACTACCGCCGCCTTGTGCGCTTCACTTCCCTTTCCGCCGTTATGTCCGCCCTCGATATATTTCTTCGCATTGTCCCAGGCGCCGCCGGAGTTGGACATAAAGATCGCCATCATGACGCCGGAGGCCAGAGCTCCCGCTAGCAGCCCGCCGAGAGCCTCCGCTCCGAGGACCAGACCGACCGCGAGCGGCGCCGCCACCGCGAGAAGCCCCGGGACGATCATTTCCTTCAGAGCGGCATTGGTGGAGATCGCGACGCAGCTCTTATAATCCGGTCTCTCCGTGCCCTGCATAATGCCGGGCTTCTCCCGGAACTGCCGGCGGACCTCCTCGATCATCGCAAAGGCCGCGCGGCTGACGGAGCTCATCGTAAAGGCGGAGAAAAGGAAGGGAAGCATCGCCCCGAGCAAAAGCCCGATCGTGACGCGGCTGTCCAGGACATTGATGCTCTGCAGCTGCACTGCCTCCGCATAGGCCGCAAAAAGCGCAAGGGCCGTGAGCGCCGCGCTCCCGATCGCAAAGCCCTTTCCCATGGCGGCCGTCGTATTCCCCACCGCGTCGAGCTTATCCGTGATGCCGCGGACCGACTCCTCGAGTCCCGACATCTCCGCGATGCCGCCCGCATTGTCCGCGATCGGACCATAGGCGTCGACGGCGACCGTCACGGCCGTGGTGGAGAGCATTCCGACCGCGGAGAGCGCGATCCCGTAGAGGCCGAGCTCCCGATACGCGATAAAGATCGCGACTGCGATCAGAAGGATCGGGATCGCCGTGGAGCGCATGCCGACCGCGATGCCGGAGATGATATTGGTGCCGGCCCCGGTCTCCGACTGGCGCGCAATCTCCTGCACCGGCTTATAATCTCCGGAGGTGTAAAACTCC
The DNA here is from genome assembly GCF_000160135.1 of Oribacterium sp. oral taxon 078 str. F0262. Lineage (GTDB taxonomy): Bacteria > Bacillota > Clostridia > Lachnospirales > Lachnospiraceae > Oribacterium. The sequence continues at coordinate 277,717 of NZ_GG729933.1, read as the reverse complement.
GTCACCGCTCCGATCAAAAGTCCCGCCACAAGGCCGGATACCACCGCGAGCGCCGCCTGGAAGTTCCCGAAGAGAAAATTGCTGAAAAAGAAGGCCGCGACGATTACGCCAAGGGCAGAGACATAGCTTGCAAGCTTCAGGGCCTTCTGAGGCTCATTCCCCCCGCGGATGAAAAAGCTTCCGATAATACAGGCGAGCAGACCGAAGGCCGCAAGAAGCAGAGGATAGAGCACCCCCGCATCCTGAAAGTAAACCGCCCCCAGCGTCAAGGCAGAGACCAGCGCTCCGACATAGGACTCGAAAAGATCCGCTCCCATGCCGGCGACATCGCCGACATTATCGCCGACATTATCCGCGATCACAGCGGGATTTCTCGGATCATCCTCCGGAATCCCCGCCTCGACCTTTCCGACCAGGTCCGCTCCGACATCGGCGGCCTTGGTATAGATTCCTCCGCCAACCCTCGCAAAGAGCGCGATGGAGGAAGCTCCGAGGGAGAAGCCGGAGAGCACATTCACATCCTTTGTGATGAGGAAGACCAGGCTGACTCCCAAAACGCCGAAGCCCGCGACGCACATTCCCATGACAGAGCCGCCCGCAAATGCAAGCTGCAGGGCCTGATTCATCCCGCTCCTCTCGGCCGCCGCAGCCGTGCGGACATTGGCCTTCGTCGCGGTGCTCATGCCGAAGTATCCCGCCAGGGTGGACAGAAGCGCTCCAAACACAAAGGCGAGCGCACTCACCCAGCTCCGGCTCCCCGTTCCGATCCCGATCAGAAGGAAAAGAATCGCCACGAAGAGAAGAAGAATCCGATATTCCGAGAAAAGGAAGGCATGAGCGCCCTCGGAAATCGCGCTCGCGATCTCCTGCATCCGCTCATTGCCTGTCTGAGCACCGATAACCCGCTGCGCCTGAAAAAACGCGAAAGCGAGAGCCGCGGCCCCGAAGAGCGGAACCAAGTAAAGTAAAGAATTCATAAATGACCTCCCGGAAGCAGCGGACTCCCCGTCCTGCAAGCCCCCCTCCCCGCTCTTCGGCGAGGCAAGCGCACGGTAAAATCCATGGATTTTTACCGTTCGTGCCGACTCATCTTAAATGAAGTGTTTCCATTTCGCTACAGTGTAGCACAGATTTCGGAATTTTTTTACTCTTTTTTTGTAAAAAAGGGAAAGTTTTCACTTCGCAGCTCTTCCCCGCACGGCCGGGACGAAAAATGCCCGCACAGGCAAAGCTGTCTGCGCGGGCACCGGAATCTCTCTATGCTTTTTTCGAGGTATCGGCTCTTCCACTGCAAGGGCAGGCGGCTCTGCAGGCCGTCCACTGCCCCGCCGCCCGGCGGTCCGTCCTTTTGCAGTCGCCGGAGAACCGTCGGTTTATAGATAGAGCCTTACTTTCTGTTGAACGCAGCCTTTCCCGGGTACTGAGCGGCATTCCCGAGCTCCTCCTCGATCCGGAGGAGCTGATTGTACTTCGCGACCCGCTCGGAACGGCTCGGTGCACCGGTCTTGATCTGGCAGGTGTTCAGCGCCACCGCGAGATCCGCGATCGTGGTGTCCTCCGTCTCTCCGGAGCGGTGGGAAGCGATCGCCGTGTAGCCGGCCTTGTGCGCCATCTTGATGGCCTCCAGTGTCTCCGACACAGAGCCGATCTGGTTCAGCTTGATGAGGATGGAGTTCGCGCAGCCATTGTCGATCCCCTTCTTCAGCCTCTCTGTATTGGTCACAAAAAGGTCATCTCCGACGAGCTGCACTCTGTCTCCGAGCTCCTTCGTCATCTTCTTCCAGCCCTCCCAATCCTCTTCATCGAGGCCGTCCTCGATGGAGTAGATCGGATACTTATCGATCAGGGATCTCCAGTGCTCGATCAGCTGATCGGAGGTGAAGTCCCGGCCGGACTTCGGCTGATGATAGAAGCCCTTGCCCTTCTCGCTCTTCCACTCGGAGGAGGCGGCGTCCATCGCGAGGACGAAATCCTTCCCCGGCTCGTATCCCGCCTCCCGGATCGCCTTCAGGATATGCTCGATGGTATCCTCATCGGAGTCCAGATTCGGAGCGAATCCGCCCTCATCTCCGACCGCGGTGGTATTCCCCTCCGCCTTCAGAAGCTTCTGGAGAGCGTGGAAGACCTCCGTGCACCAGCGGAGTCCCTCGCGGAAGGAAGGAGCTCCCGCCGGCATAATCATAAATTCCTGCGTATCCACGGAGTTTGTCGCGTGCGCGCCGCCATTCAGAATATTCATCATCGGAACCGGGAGGCGGTTTCCGTTCACGCCGCCCAGAAAGCGGTAGAGCGGGATGCCGAGCGCCTTCGCCGCGGCATTTGCGCTGGCAATGGAGACCGCGAGAATCGCATTGGCCCCGAGCTTCGACTTATCCTTCGTCCCATCCGCCGCGAGCATCGCCCCATCCACCGCGTAGACATCCTGGGGATCCATGCCTCTTACTGCCGCGTTGATGACGGTATTGATATTCTCGACAGCCTTCAGAACACCCTTCCCGCCGTAGCGGCTCTTGTCTCCGTCCCGAAGCTCCAGCGCCTCAAATTCCCCGGTGGACGCTCCACTGGGGGCGGCCCCCCGCCCCACCGTGCCGTCGCTGAGATAGACCTCTGCCTCCACTGTCGGATTTCCCCTGGAATCGACGATCTCTCTTCCGATTACCTTCTCGATCTCAAGATGCTTCATCGCGTAACCCCTTTCCTCTCCGTGAATTTGGAAATGCAGCAAGATAATAATATAAGATTCCGGCGCCGAAAGTGATTCAGACTCCCGTTTGAGCGCCGGATCCCCGCCGCTCAAAGCATAATCGGCACAGGAAAAGTCCACTGACCTATAGTAAATCACAAAATCTGACCCGTCAACCGGGAAAGGCGGAAATCCGCGGCGGATTGAGCATAAATGATAAAGTCCTGACAAAGAAAAATTAAAAAGCCCCGGGCGAAGCGCATTTTGCCTTGCACTTCGCCCGGGACCTTAAGCATCAGATATGACCGTTCCGCGGCAAATCAATAATTCTCTTCCACTCTCTCGAAGAAGGCCTTCGGATGATCACAGCAGGGGCACTTCTCCGGCGCCTCCTCAGCCTCATAGAGAAATCCGCAGTTTCTGCATCTCCAGATCGTCGGCTTTTCCTCCTTAAAGACAGTCTCGCTCTCTACTCTTTTGAGCAGCTTCTGGTATCTCTCATCGTGAGACTTCTCGACCTCCGCGACCAGCCGAAACTTTGCGGCGAGGGCGGAAAAGCCCTCCTCCTCCGCGTCCTCGGCCATCTGCTTATACATCGTCGTCCACTCGTAATTCTCGCCGGCAGCAGCTGCCTTCAGATTCGCCGCGGTATCACCGACTCCGCCGCCGAGTCCCGCGAGCTCCTTAAACCACATCTTCCCATGGGCCTTCTCGTTGTTCGCCGTCTCCATAAAAAGCGCCGCGATCTGCTGATAGCCCTCCTTCTGTGCCTGAGAGGCGAAGAATTCATACTTATTCCTTGCCTGAGACTCCCCCGCAAACGCGGTCCAGAGGTTTTTCTCTGTCTTGCTTCCCTTGTAATCTGCCATAATCCTGTCCTCCTGAAATTTTATTTTCCCCACCTAAGACCATCGGTCCCCATAAGCACTTCTACTCTATACCCATTCTATAGGCCTGTCATGATCTTTAAAAATACAATCATGACAGGCCATTCTGCTCTACTCTATACTGTTTTCGTTTTCCCCAAAAGCGCCCGGGGATTCTCCCGCCCCATGGACGCTCCCCCGATCATCAGGCGCGAAGTATCAGGCGTTGAAATATCTCTTCAGAAGACCCTGGAAGGCCTTTCCGTGTCTTGCCTCATCTCTTGCCATCTCGTGAACCGTGTCGTGGATCGCATCGAGGTTCAGAGCCTTCGCTCTCTTTGCCAGATCGGTCTTCCCGGCCGTTGCGCCGTTCTCCGCCTTGACACGGACCGTGAGATTCTCCTTTGTGGACGGAGAGACGACCTCACCGAGAAGCTCCGCAAAGCGGGAGGCATGATCCGCTTCCTCAAATGCGGCGATCTTGTAGTAGTCTCCGATCTCCGGATAGCCCTCCCGGTAGGCGGCTCTGGACATCGCAAGGTACATCCCCACCTCGCTGCACTCTCCCTCGAAATTGGCGCGAAGATCATTCTTGATGTCCTCCGGGACATCCTTTGCGACGCCGATCACATGCTCCGCTGCCCAGCTGAGCTCTCCGGTCTGCTCCACGAACTTCGATGCCGGGGCCTTGCACACCGGGCACTTCTCGGGCGGCTGCTCTCCCTCAAAGACATAACCACAGACAGAACAAACCCATGTTTTCATAAGCTAATCTCCTTTTCCGCCGTCCTCTCGGCTTATAATATAGATAGACTCAACAAAGCTCTCTCAGCTCTTCTCCTGCCCGGGGGACAGATCCCTCTTCTCCTCCGCGCTGCACTGCCCGCAGACTCCCCGGAAGACGAGATCATGTCCCGTCACCCTGCCGCTGACAAAATCCTGCGCCTCCGCGTCCAGTCCTTCCGCCACCTGCATCGGCAGATCCAGCACCCTGCCGCAGCGCTCACACACGAAATGATAATGCGGACTGACCGTAGGATCAAAGCGATCCGCCCCCGAAACAAAGGAGAGTTTCCTGATCTCTCCCAGCTCTGAGAGAAGCTTCAGGTTCCGATAAACTGTTGCGAGGCTGATGCTTGGGTCGCGGCCCCGGAGCTCCGAGAAGATCACATCCGCTGTGGGATGATCCTTATGCATCCGGAGCTGATCCAGCACCTCTTCCCGCTGTCTCGAATAATTCATCGTATTTCCTTTCCGGCTTGGATTTGTTTTTCGGTCCTCCTGCAGCTCCAAAAAACAAAATTGATAATTACTATCAACATGGCAGATCATAGCGCAGTAATCCTGATAAGTCAAGCCCTTTTTTGTTCTTCCGGAGAAACAGTCCCGCACCCCGGCAAGGAAAAGCCCCTACTCCGAAAAGCCAAAATAAGATATACTGATTCCGGTGCCAAAAATCCGGCTCCACTTCGAAGCCGGAATGCGAAAGGAGGAACAGGATGAGGGAGTATAAGGCCGTCAGAGCGGGGAAAGTGAGGGAAATCTATGAGCTTTCCGAGACAAGGCTCATCATGGTCGCGACAGACCGGATCTCTGCCTTTGATATCATTCTCCAAAATGAGATTCCGGGGAAGGGAAGGATTCTGACCCAGATGTCCAGGTTCTGGTTCGACTATACAAAGGAGCTTCTTCCCAATGATTTCATCTCCGTCGATCCGAAGGATATGCCGGAGTTTTTCCAGGCTCAGTACTTTCAGGGGCGCTCCACCCTCTGTGAGAAGCTCCGGATGATTCCGATCGAATGCATCGTCCGGGGCTATATCACGGGCTCCGGCTGGGAGAATTACAAAAAAGACGGCACAATCTGCGGCAGAAAACTGCCTGAAGGCCTGAGGGAATGCGAAAAGCTCCCGGAGCCTCTCTACACGCCATCCACAAAGGCGGAGCTCGGGGAGCACGACGAAAACATCAGCTATGAGGAGAGCATCCCTCATTTAGAGAAGAGCTTTCCGGGACAGGGGCAGAGGATCGCGGAAAAGATCCGGGACGCCTCCCTCTCCATCTACCAAAAATGTGCGGACTACGCCTTAAGCCGCGGCATCATCATCGCGGACACGAAATTCGAATTCGGCCTGGACCCGGAGGGAAATGTCGTTCTCGCAGACGAGCTGCTCACGCCGGATTCCAGCCGCTTCTGGCGCCTCTCGGAATATGAGCCGGGTAGAGGGCAGTCCTCCTTTGACAAGCAGTATGTCCGAAACTGGCTGAAAGAAAATCCGGAAAACCACGGCGTACTCCCGGAGGAGGTCGTCACCAAAACCGCAGCGCTCTATGCAGAAGCATATGAGATGCTTACGGGAGGAAGAATCTGAGAAAAACCGCGGCGCTCAGCGATCCCAAAAAAGGATCACTGAGCGCCGGGGCAACAGATAACCCGTACCCGCCCACAAGGCGGCCAAGCGCCGGGGAAGCAAACGTCCCGCTCATGATGCGGCAAATGACCCACCCCCGCCTGCAAGGCGGCGGAGGGATGAGGCGGCAAAGCACCGGGGCGGAAGATGCCTCCCGTCCATAGGCGCAGAGGCTCAGATTCATGATAGGATGCCTTCAGAAATACAGCGCAGCCGTTTAAGGCTCGGAGCGGATGAAGTTCGTCTTCGGCTTCGGCCCGCTCTCCGGCGCCGTCACCCCCTCTTTCCTTCCGAGCTCGATCAGACGGAGAAGCCAGGAGAGGTTACGGGCAAGCGTCCTCATAACGAAGATTCCCTCCTCATCCTTCCTGACCTCCTCCGGGCTGTTGCCATGGACCATCGGCCAGTAGCAGGAGGAGACCAGAGGCATCTCATTGATGAGAAAATACTTATTCAGGACATCGAGGGAGGCCGTAGTGCCTGCCCTTCTCGCACTGGTGACAGCGGCGCCCGGCTTATGCTTCAGCACCGCTCCTCCGAGCTGGAAAAAGCGGTCCAGGAAGCTTAGGACCTCGCCGCTCGGGGAAGCATAGTAGACCGGGGATCCGACGATCAGAGCATCGGCCTCCATCGCCTTCTCCGCTGCCTCTCTCACCAGCTCGTCGATCTCCCCATTGACCGCGCGCTTTCCGATATAGAGGATCTCCGAGTCGATCTTCTCCTCCGAAAGGACCTTCCCGATCTCCGTCAGGGCCGTGTACGTGCAGCCCTTTTCCCTCCGACTTCCATTGATCATCAAAACCTTCATTGTATCACCCGTCCTTTCTCTCTCATGCACGGGGCACTTCAGCTCCTCCGCTAAAGCCCCTTCACCAAAGCCTCTTCAGCAAGGCCTCTTCTATGCAGTGCGCTCCGCTTCCCCCCGGGAAGGCCTCTTATCTTCTATATTATATCCCAATTCTATCCCGATTCACTCAGCGCTGCACTCTGGCTCCCGCTCCTCCCATGACGGCCTCCACCTCTTTCCTTCTCGCCATGCTGGTGTCTCCCGGCGTGGTCATGGCCAGGGCGCCGTGCGCCGCCCCGTAATTTACGGCAAGCTCCGCGTCTCCGCTCGTCATAAGGCCGTAGATAAGACCGGAGGCAAAGGAATCCCCTCCGCCGACGCGATCCATGATCTCCAATCCCTTATAGTCCTTTGCCTTATAGATTTTGCCCTCCGCCCAGCAAAGCGCAGACCAGTCATTGACCGTCGCCGTTCGGACCGTGCGGAGCGTCGTCGCGACCGCCTTGAAATTCGGATAGCTCTTCGCCGCCTCAGAGATCATCTTCCGGTAGCCCTCGATATTGAGCTCCTTTAAGGACTCGTCCTGCCCCTCGATCCGGAATCCGAGGCAGGCCGTGAAATCCTCTTCGTTTCCGATCATGACATCGACATACTTCGCGACCTCGCGGTTCACCTCCTGCGCCTTTTCCTGCCCTCCGATCGCGGACCACATGGAGGGACGATAGTTCAGGTCATAGGATACGATGGTCCCATATTTTTTCGCCGCCTTGATCGCGGCGATGACGGTCTCCGAGGCCTGCTCGGAGAGAGCCGCATAGATCCCGCCCGTGTGGAACCAGCGCACACCGAGCTCTCCGAAAATGTGATCAAAGTCAAAATCCTCCGGCTTTGCCTTGGAAATCGCGGTGTTTGCGCGGTCAGAGCAGCCCTTCGCGCCGCGGATCCCGAAGCCTCTCTCCGTAAAATTCAGCCCGTTTCTGCAAACCCGCCCTATGCCGTCCGTCGGCATCCAGCGAAGCAAAGAGGTGTCCACGCCGCCCTGTAATATGAAGTCCTCCACGAGATAACCGATCTCGTTCTCCGCAAGAGCGGTGATCACCGCGGTCTTAAGACCGAAGCACCTGCGGAGGCCGCGGACGACATTGTACTCTCCTCCCCCCTCCCAGGCCCGGAAGGAACGGGCCGTGCGGATCCTGCCCTCTCCCGGGTCCAGGCGGAGCATTACCTCCCCCAGTGAAACCGCATCGAATTTACAATCCTTCGCATCTCTCAGGTCCAGCTTCATTCTTCCCTCCATTTATGCTTTCTCAGTCTCCGCGTCCCGCGCTCCCGGCCCGGAAAAGGTCCCTATATGAAGCGGCAAATGCCGTTTCCGTAAGCGCTTACATCCGTGGAGATATTATAGCACAGGAAGGGCAGAGAGTCCACCGGAGCGGATATCACTTGGCTCCAGCGTCATAGTGACTCTTGTTGTGTCAGGATGCAATTTTATCTGTCCTTTTCCAGTTCAGTTACTCGAATAGTCCTCATGCCTTACCCCTTTCCGGTGCACATGCGTCTATCACATTCTGGTAGCACTGGCGCGTCTTTTCATCATAGCAACTCATTACCACAGTCATTCCGTAATCGGGGTTATCAGACAGCCAGTTTGATACCGTCGTAAGAGCGATAGCTGCGGCTTCCTGCTTGGGATAGCCATAAGCGCCTGTTGATATCGCAGGAAAAGCAATAGTGTGGAGATCGTGTTCCTTCGCCAGTTCCAGAGAATTGTAATAGCAGTTCTTAAGCAGTCTCTCACAATCCGGCTTTTTCTTCGGGTTATACCTCGGGCCGACTGTATGGATAACATAATTGGCTTTCAGAAGCCAGCCTCCCGTAATCTTTGCCTCGCCGACTTCGCATCCGTTCAACTTCCTGCATTCCTCGAGAAGTCCGGGGCCAGCCGCCCTGTGTATAGCTCCGTCCACACCGCCTCCGCCGAGGAGTGATTTATTGGCAGCGTTTACAATTGCCTCCACATCAATTTTTGTAATATCGCCGACATCAAAATAGATGTGATTTTCCGGTTTGTTCGCTTCAAGAATGACATTGATCAGCTGTTTCGTAAGCTGGAAGGAAGTACCCCAGGGGTTAATGATTATCCCTTCCTCGCTCATGTCCCTGCAGCCCTTGAGCATTGAGCCGATAAAGTTTGAGATAATTGAACTGCTTTCACCCTTTTCGTATTCCTCCCTGCTCGTGAATACTGCGAGCCACGACTTTCCGTCAGTCGTCTGCACATGCTGCAGCTTGAAATGCAGATCTTCCTCGCTGGTGACGGTATCTCCAACCTTAACGCTGTCAATGTCTATCATGTCTATGGCAGCCTGTGGAGGGATGACCGGGATCATAAAATGTCCGTCCTCCTGCATCCTCCTGCGGATTGCTTCCAGAACACCTACCAGATTTTTCTTTGTCTGCTCCTCTCTAAATTGCTCAATCGCTTCTTCAATAATTACATTTCCATCAAGATACGGATCTTGTGAATCGTCTTGTCTTCCCCTTGTCACATCAAAACGATTTAACACGGTGAGCATATCCTCGGGCAGCCTTGCAGTGCATTCTGTCTCAAACCATACCGGAATGCCGTAAAAAGCTTCCGCAATCCCTCCGGCGATGCAGGTCAGGGTATCGGAGTCACCGCCAAGGGAAACAACCGTTCGAATAACATCCTCAAAGTTTTCTCCCTCGAGGAAAGCTGTTATCGCTTCCGGCACAGTCTGCTGGCAAGTCTCTACGTGATGATATGTCAGCCTTATCTTATCGCAGGTGCGGGACAGGTCGTAGTCAAATTCCCTGACAATATAATCCTTTATTTCATCTTTCGGGCTGCCGTTCCTCGCAAGGAAGATAGCGACCGCAGTCGCCTCGGCTCCTTTTATCCCTTCTGGATGGTTGTGCGTAACTTCAGCCGTCAGCCTCGCATAATGTCTTGTTTCTTCAATAGTTTCATAGAGCCACCCGGCAGAGGACACTCTCATCGCGGAGCCGTTTCCAAAACTCCCGTAAGGCTGTGGATCGTCACTATGAAGCCAGCCTATGAACATCCCGCCATAACCGGCATAGGGATATTTCCTTCCCCATTTCTGCATGGAATGCACAAGGGCATTCTTCACCTCGTCATCGGACTTTCCTTCAGAATCCATAAGGGCTTCCGCCACAGCTATGGTCATTACTGAATCATCCGTGAACTGAGTCCCCTCTGAAAAGAGCGGGAAGTCCTTCGTCTTGTTTCCTCTGTCAAATTCGTATGGCGCACCTATCATGTCGCCCAGTATAGCTCCGTACATTTTGCTTCCTCCTTTTCCTTTGATACCGCAAGTATAAAGAAGTCTGGATCGCGGAAACCTTGAAGCCCTGCTTGTCTCCGGTGTCCACACAGTAGATGTTCTTTGTGATGAAGATGGATGTCCCATCAAACAATAGTGTTGAACCGGGCATAACCTGATCGCGCATAAACGCATCCAGCCTGTCCTGCTTTGAACCGAGCTCAGACACAAACCTTCTTACGGAGTTCTCCGAAACTGCGATGTCTGCACAGATGTCGCTCATGTAGGAATATTGCGGTCAAGCATCCTCACATTCCAGTTTTCATGGGCGGCTTCGTTCATATACCAAACTCTGGCATCCTCATCCGGAACTCGCAAAAGACTGCGAAAATGCGTCCAGGTCAGATTGTGAACGCACGAGTTCACAATCTCAATATCCGGAAAACACTGATAAAACTTGCGAAAATACTGAAGATTTCTTTTGGAGTAACTTTTTCCGTATTCTTTGGTCAGTTCTGCCGCCAGTGCATCCATCATGGCTGCACCGTATTCGGCTCGCTGATTGCCGTTCTGCTCCTGTTCTACAATGCGTCTTCCCACATTCCAGTATGTTATTACCATTGCACAGCTAGTGGCATTGTATGCACTTTCCATGCCGGAGGAAATAATGCCCTTTACATCATCAATAACCGATCGGTAAATTGTAAGCTTATCAGAAGGATTGAAACTCTTATATCCGCGTAATGCCAAGCTTTAAACTTCATACTTAAAATATATGCTCAAGGCCTCGGGAATTCAAGCTGATCTAAAACGATGCAGGCGAGATTTCCGTTGAGAGAGGGCTGCAGCACAGAGTAAAAAGAAATTGTTTTTTTGCCGGAAACGAAGTATGCTGAAAACACGCTTTATTTCAGGCATTTTTCGTTTAAAAGTCGATCTCACGCGCTGAGTTTCGGATGTAGAGAATGATGAGATTTTCGCAGAGAATAATGAGATTTCACCGAAGGAAATCGAAGGAACAGGGATAAGAAATGACACCGCTCAAGATTATGAAGACCGTATCTGCCGCCAGCTTTATCGCTCTGGCAAGTGCATTGCTGCTGTATCATTTGACGATGAGCGATATCTTCAGAACACTGGCCATCGTCTTTGGCACTATCTTTTACCACTTCTTCGTGCGGCTCGTTCTTGGGATCTTCATCGATAAGGCCAAGCAAAACCGCGCGAATATCATGCGAAGCTGGTACCGGATTCGCCCGTGGGAACGAAGGTTTTACCGGTGTATCGGCGTCAGGAAATGGAAGGACAAGATGCCCACTTCCTTCCCGGAGTACTTCAATCTGCGAAAGCACAGCCTGGAGGAGCTCGCCCAGGTGACGTGCCAGGCGGAAATCATCCACGAGAGCAATGTACTGATCAGCGTGAGCGCGCTCCTCGGTGCGATACCGTTTGGCATGCTCTGGTTCTTTGTCTTAAGTTCGCTTGCCTCCGGCTGCTTTGACATGATTTTTGTTGTGATGCAGCGCTACAACCGGAGCCGGCTGATATCGCTCCTTGAGAGACAGCGCGCCCTCCCTATTCCGCCGAAAAAAATCGATTGACTCTGCCCGTGTTTTCCTTCGTCCATGCTCCACTCCAGGAAAGTCTTCCCTTATCCAGAAAAAGCAGATAATTGCAGCACTCCCGCAGGAGCTCGGGATCATGGGTAATGAGAAACACAGTCTTTCCCTCCCTGCCCAGGCGCTTCAGGAGTTCTGAGACCTCCAGCATGTGCAGATAGTCCAGCCCGCTCGTCGGCTCGTCGAAAAGCAGCAGATCCCTGTCAGCCGCAATCGCGCTGCCGATCGCCACCCTCTGCTTCTGTCCGCCGGACAGGGACATAGGATGCAGCTCCTGAAGCTCCGTGAGGTTCAGATCGCGAAGAATTTCCTCTGCCCTCTGCTTCGCAGCTTCCCCCTCTTCTTTCATGCTGAGAAGGATTTCCTCCAGCACACTCTCCGTAAAAAGCTGATGATTCACATCCTGCATCACCATATAACTGCATTTCCGCCGCTTCTTCGAAGAGAATTCCTTTCCCTTATAATGGAGGCTTCCCCTCACCCCTTTTTCGAGTCCGCAGATCACATTTGCGAGAGTCGACTTCCCCGCGCCGTTATATCCTAAGACTCCGACGATCGCACCATAGGGAATCTGCATTTCCGGAATGTCCAGAAACTCGTTTTTCCCATAGGAAAAGGAGAGTCCGGTAAAGCGAAGGGCATCTTCCTCGCACAGCTTATCCTCTTTCACCTCGAAGTGAATCGGCTTCTGGGAGCGAAGTCCCTTCTGATGCAGTTCTCTCTCATCCATATTCCGGAATTCTTCTACAGACAGGTCCCGGATGATTCTTCCCTTCTCCATGTAAATCACCCGATCGATGAGATCCATGAGATAATACAGGCGATGTTCGGCAATGATAACGGTCTTCCCCTGCGTTTTCCACTGCCGGATCACCTCCTTCAGATCGGCGATCGTACGAAGATCCAGATTGGAGGAGGGCTCATCTAGGATAAAGATTTCCGGCTGCATCGCTGCGACAGAAGCGCAGGCGATCCTCTGCTTCTCTCCGCCGGACAGCGCGAAGAGATTCCGATCCAGCAGCGATTCCATGTGCAGATCCCTCGCGACCCGCCCGATCCGCCGATACATCTCTTCTCGCTCTACCCCGGTATTTTCACAGCCGAAGGCGATTTCACTGCTGGAATCCACGCTGAAAAACTGAGAGCGCGGATTTTGAAAAACAGAACCGATTTTCTGTGAAAGCTCATATAGGCTGAGACCGGAAGAGTCTGTACCGTCAATCAAGAGCTTCCCCCGCAGATCCCCGGGATAGTATGCCGGCGCCAGCCCGTTTATCAGCCGTGTGATCGTCGTCTTTCCACAGCCGGAGGCACCGCAGAGCATGAGAACTTGTCCCGATGGAATCTCCAGATTGATATCATAGACCCCGGCGCTTCGCTCTATGCTATTGTATTCAAAGGAGACATCCTTTAATGCAATCATATCTCTACACTCTTTCCATCAGCGTCCATAGAATCAAAACACCCGTCAGAACCGCAATTCCCGCGTCGCAAATCCCAAAATGAGGCTTCAAAAGACAAGTTCTTTTCTTGGGTCCCCCAAGTCCTCTTGAGAGGGCTGCCGCAGAAAGTTCATCTCCGATCTTCGCCACGGACATCATCAGCGGGATTACTCTGTATTCCAGAATCATCGTCGGGTTTTTCCAGAATTTTGCCGCTCCGAAACGAATTCCCCGCATCCGCATGGCGTTTCCGATCGAACGGTTTTCCTCTCTCAGGGTCGGGACGAAGCGGAAGACGACGGAAACCGGAATGATGAATGATTCCGGGATATGCCAGAGCTCCATTGCGGATATAAATTCATTCGGCTTTGTCGACTTGATGATGTAATAGCCGAACATAAATACCGGAAAGAAGCGAAAGATCAGTTCACTGAGCAGTCCCAGAAGCATGGCAGGCAGATACGGAAATCCCATCCTTCTGTCAAATTCTTTTGCCAGTACTGCCGCGATGAACAGCCCGCCATAGATCCATGCCGGGCGATACTGACGATCGGACAGAAGCAATAGAATCGGAATGAGAACAAGGATGGAGTTCAGCGGAAGATTCTCATGAAGCAGGAAGAGCAGAGTGGCGAGCACAAACAGAAAGAGAAGCTTCGTGCGCGGATCAAGATACAGACCCCTGTGCTTTGGCGGCCGATACAGCAGATTCTCTTCCATTTATGCAATCCCCGCTCTTTCAAAGTGTTTTTTCAGCATTTTTCTGCCAAGCAGTGCGCCAAGGCTCGAGGAGACGAGAATGATGCCGATTCCCGCAATCCCCATCCAGGACGGCATATACTTTTGAAGCCCCGCCACGTATTCGTCTCCCATAGCATCCCGAACTTGCTCCATATAAGTCGCCGTCAAAAGCCACATAGGCGCAGCGCAGCCGATCATTCCGCAGGAAAAGATCCAATATCCTATTATGTCAAACTGAAAGCTCTTGTATTTCCCCAATCGGAACAGCAGATCTGCCAGCAATCCTGCCGCAATATATGTCAGCGCAGGGATCCAGGTATAGCCCATCAGATACCAGAATACGGCGAGAATGACTCCCATGATCGAAACCATCCCGAACTTCTCCACCTTGGTCAGGAAGAGCATAAACGGAATCCCGGTTAAGATAGGGGACAAGAGGTATTCCAGCGGGTACAGAAACGGTATCGCGTTCAGCATTCCAACCGCGAAGAATACAACGAGGTACATCGCGGTATAGATCCCGACATGAATCAGATCCTTCGCATTTAAGTTTTTGCTTTGCATTCCAGCTGCCTCCTTGAGTTGATATTGTTTGCCTGTGTCCATGCCATGGCTTACGCCCATACCATAGTGCCATTCACAAAGGCACACAAAAGATAACATTGATTGCACACTTAGTTATCAATGTCTCAAAAAATATGCCGCCCCAAGCGGCAAGATCAAATTCGAAGGATTCTCCTCCAGCCCGCGGAAAAAAATTCCGACAGACTTCGTGCCGAATCCAATGCCTCTTCCCGGCTGAAGTCATGTAAAACCATTTCGAAAAGACAGGCATAGTATGCATGCAGAATCATGTGCAGCTCCTGCCCGGCAATGCGATGATATGGAACGGACTTCTGATCCAGCAGATCAAACATACGATAAGTGCTTCTGAGCTCGCGCTCAACCAGCCAGTCGATATAATCGCTGTACTTCGTTCCGCCGGAACAGCAGAGAATCAGCTTGAATTCCTCGAAATGCGCATAAATATAGCGAATGAAGGCCGTAATGGTTTCGGAAGATACCCTCCAGACCTCCTCTGTATTTCCTGCGTCGATAAAATCAAAACATTCCTCCTCTGCCCTGTCGAATTTCGTAAGGAGACCGTTCGCCGCTTCTTCTACCAGCGCAGCAAAAATGGAGGCTTTATCCTCAAAATGCCGGTAAAAAGCGCCCGTAGTGACACCGGCAGCCTTGCAAAGATCCCGAAGATTCGTCCGTTCATAGCCATTTTTTAAAAACAGCTTCTTTCCGCTTTCCAGTATCCTCTTATCTGTGATTTCATAGCTTCCACTTGCCATTCGTCTGCCTTCCGCTCCATGATTACTTTGTTATCATTTTAGTATTCAAAAAGTTAGCTGTCAATAACTAATTTTCTTACATCCCCGCGGACGCACAGCATCCGCAGTCCGGCCTCAAGTCTCTTATGTTGCTGATGCAACACAAGCTTTCCGGAAGCTGTGCTATAGTTTTATCGTCCGAAATCCCGCGTCGGAAAACGCGGCGGAGCGGACAATATCCGTATTGTTATCAATTTCAGGAGGAGGGAGCCCGCATTTCGGAGCTCTTCCGGAATTAGGAATGGAGGAATCTCTATGGCTAAAGTTTCCAAGGACATGCTGGTGGGGGAGCTCGTCAATACGCACCCCGAGCTGATCGATACCCTTTTGGATGTGGGGATGCACTGCCTCGGCTGCCCGAGCTCTCAGATGGAGTCTCTCGAGGACGCCTGTCTCGTGCACGGTCTCAATCCGAATGAGGTTCTCTCTTCCCTTAACAATAAGCTCGCAGAGCTGGAGGCATAAAATGAGCGCTTTTCTGGGGCCGATTCACTACTGGCTTTACCGAAAGATCCAGCTTCAGGAGGAGCTGATCGAAGCGCTCGCGGAGCTTTCGGAGAAGGATCACTGGGAGGAGATCTCGAAGGATGGGCTCAGGGAGCGCACGGTGCGAAGGGAGCTCCGTCCCCTGAACGAGCTCATCGATATCACAAATATTCACGGCTGGCTTCAGGAGCGGATCCAGGATGTGGAGGGACGCTATGCCCTCCTTGTCACGGCGCTGCTCAAAGCGGATCCCTCCCGGATCACGGCTTTGGAGGAGGAGGCCTTTCGCTTCGGAAAAGCCCATCAGCTCCCGGAGTCCTCGGACTTATCCGACGCCTACCGCGCCCTGGAGGACAGCCTTTTAAACGGCATGCCCTGCGACAGGGTCAATGTCCTGACAGAGCAAAGCGATGCATGCTTTTCCTGGGAGCAGACGGAGGATATCCACGCGGAATACTGGAAAGCGGTCGGGGGAGATCCGGAAAACTACTACCGCCTCCGCGAAAAGCTCATGGAGGGGATGCTGGACGGCTCCGGCATCCGCGTCCGGAGCGAGGATCAGATCCACTACAGCCTCACAAGAAGCGCATAAGGAGAGAGCATGTCCCACTACAGTATTGAACTCATGGTCAAGGAGCACAGCGAGATCGAGAGGATGCTCTTTGTCATCCGAAGGATCTGCCTGAAGCTCATGGACGGCGGGGAGGTCCCCGTCTCGGATCTCCGGGAGATCATCGACTTTGTCCGAAATTATGCGGATAAGCATCACCACGGCAAGGAGGAGAAGTTTCTCTTCCCTCTCATGGTGGAGAAGATGGGGAGGATCGCCGATAATCTCGTGACCCACGGCATGCTGGTCGAGCACGACCTCGGAAGGGGGGATATCCTCTGTCTGGAGAATGCTCTCCGGGAATACGAGGAAAAGCAAAGTCCGGAGCTGAAGCTGGACATCCTCTCCTATGCCATGGCCTATGCGCATCTCCTGCAGCTCCATGTCGAGAAGGAAAACAGCGTCGTCTACCCCTTTGCGGAGCGCCAGCTCTCGGAGGAGGATCTTTGCACAGTCGATGAGAAGAGCCGCGCCTTTGAGGAGGAGCAGGAAAAGCTCGGCGTACAGGAGCGCTTCCTCTCCCTTCTTGACCGCATGGAGGAGCGCTACGGTATCCTGAAAAAAGACTGATTCCTATCTCTTCAGCACAAAGGTATTCCGGTCGAAGTCGATGACGCCCTCCTTTCGCAGGGCGGAGAGCTCCCTCGTCATTGCGCTTCGATTGGTGCAGAGGAACTGCGCCATATCCGTGCGGCTCAGCTCCAGCGTGATATACTTTGATTTTTGCTTCTGCGCCTGCAGGGAGAGATAGGTCAGGATTTTCTCCCGGAGACTTCCCTGCGAGGTGACTTCGATCTTTTCCATGAGCTGCGTATTCTTTCTTCCGATCAGATCAAAGAGGTTTTCGATCAGTCGGTAGTGAAAGCTGCATTGATTCTTGCACACATGGATCGCCCTCTCATAGGCGAGAAAGAGCACCTCCGCATTGCTTCCCGCAAGGAAGCTCACATATTCCTCCTCATTTCCCGCCCGCACGCCGGTGGATTCCCCGAAGATATCCCCCATGGACATATAGGTGAGCAGGGTCTCATTTCCCCAGACATCTGTCTTCAGCATATGGATATTTCCTTTAAGGACGACACCGACATAATGCGTCTCCCCCTGCCCGAGCCGGATTTGTTCCCCCTTTCGATAGGAGCGGACATAGCTTTTCATACAATAGAGGAGAGCATCCATATTTTCCGGTTCGATCCCCTCAAAGAGGGGAATGTCCCGATAGGGGATCCCCCTGTGCTCCTTCTTTTCTTCCATAACGCAACTCTCCTTTCCGGCGGAGTGCGCCCCATGCGCTTCCCTCCGCAAAAGCTCTCTGCATAAAGCGATCCCCGGAATTCCTCCCTGTCCGGAGAAGTCGATAGCCTCCATGCCTTAATTCCTAAATTCCTTAATGCCTCGATGTCTCATTGTCCCATCGTCTCATTGTCTCGATATCTCAATGTCTCAATATCTCAAGCAAGATTTTTTCAAAAAGTTTAACATGATTCTGTTGCTTCTGCAACGCATCCGCCGCTTTGGATCTTATATGATGGATAAGTCCCGTCAGGAGCCAAATGCGGAGCGGAGCGGCAGGCAGGCATGCGAATGCCCCTTTAGTCGTGAGCTTTTGTTCCCGCGAATGGGAGCTCCCCTTTGGCAGCGGATTATTTATTTCAGGAGAATCAGGAGGACAAGTATGGATCAGAAAATGTTTTGTTTCCAGTGTCAGGAGACAGCGGGCGGCAAGGGCTGTACCGTTCAGGGCGTCTGCGGCAAGAAATTCGATGTGGCCGCCATGCAGGATCTCCTCATCTATGCGACCAAGGGGCTCAGCGCTGTGACAACTGCCCTCCGCGCCGCGGGGGAGGAGATCCCCGCCGAGGTCAATCACATCGTGACGATGAATCTCTTCATCACGATCACCAACGCAAACTTCGATAAGGAGATGATCCGTTCCAGGGTCCGGGAGACGCTTTCCCAGAGGGACAGGCTTCGCGCAAAGCTCGCCGATCCCTCCCGTCTCCCCGCGGCCGCGAGGGAAGAGATCGGAGAGAACGAGTATGAGGAGAAGGCGAAGGAGGTCGGCGTCCTCTCCACAAAGGATGAGGACATCCGTTCTCTCCGCGAGCTCATCACCTATGGTCTGAAGGGGCTTTCCGCCTATACCAAGCACGCGAACGCGCTCCTCAAGGAGGACCCGGAGCTGGATGCCTTCCTGCAGAGCGCCCTCGCGAAGACTCTGGATGACAGCCTCTCTGTCGATGATCTCGTATCTCTCACACTGGAGACCGGAAAGTACGGCGTGCAGGGCATGGCCGATCTCGACAGCGCAAATACCGGCGCCTACGGAAATCCCGAGATCACGGAGGTCAATATCGGAGTCAGAAAGAACCCGGGTATCCTGATCTCCGGCCACGATCTCCGGGACCTCGAGATGCTGCTCGAGCAGACGGAGGGGACGGGAATCGATGTCTATACCCATTCCGAGATGCTTCCGGCCCATTACTATCCCTTCTTCAAGAAGTATAAGCACTTCGCGGGCAACTACGGCAATGCCTGGTGGAAGCAGAAGGAGGAGTTCGAGAGCTTCAACGGCCCGATCCTCATGACCACAAACTGTCTCGTCCCGCCGAAGGACAGCTATAAGGACAGGGTATGGACGACCGGCTGCGTCGGCTTCCCCGGCTTAAAGCACATCGACGCCCCCTACGGCGAGAAGAAGGACTTCTCCCCGATCATCGAGCAGGCCAGGCACTGCGCCGCTCCGACTGAGATCGAGCACGGCACGATCGTCGGCGGCTTCGCGCATGAGCAGGTCTTCGCGCTCGCGGACAAGGTCGTGGAGGCTGTGAAGTCCGGCGCGATCCGGAAGTTCTTCGTCATGGCGGGCTGCGACGGCCGCATGAAGTCGAGAGACTACTATACGGAGTTCGCAAAGGCACTTCCGAAGGACGCCGTGATCCTGACCGCCGGCTGCGCGAAGTATAAGTACAACAAGCTTCCCCTCGGGGATATCGGCGGGATTCCGAGGGTCCTGGATGCGGGCCAGTGCAACGATTCCTATTCTCTCGCCCTGATCGCTCTGAAGCTCAAGGAGGTCTTCGGCCTTAACAGCGTAAACGAGCTTCCGATCGCCTACAACATCGCCTGGTACGAGCAAAAGGCCGTCATCGTACTGCTCGCGCTCCTCTACCTCGGTGTGAAGAATATCCACCTCGGACCGACGCTCCCCGCCTTCCTCTCTCCGAATGTCGCGAAGGTGCTGGTCGAGAACTTCGGCATCGCGGGAATCGGATCGGTGGATGAGGACCTCCGCCTCTTCCTGGGAGAAAGCGCCTGAGAAGCTCTCATCCGATAGCTCCATCCTCCGGAAAGCGCCTAAAGGAAAGGCAGAATCCCCGCCGGGAAAAGGGCGGCTGCAGCCTCTGAGGGATCAAAGACAGCGATAGCCCGTGGGGGATGAGAGGAGAGAGTGCGATAGACAAAATTCAAAGGGGAGAGAGGCGGAATCCGCCCTCTCCCCTTGTGGAATTAAAAGCCCTTAATGATTGACGGAGCAAAAAGGCCGCTCGGCAGAGCTTTGAAACTGTGATTTTAATGTCCGGATGCCGCGCGGCGGGGAGGTATTTATGCTGTATGATCCAAAAAGCTGTCCCTGCCGGCGGAGGGGCTGCCCCAGATACCGGAACTGCGAGGCCTGCCTCTCCCATCACCGCGCGGATGCCCGCTTTCC
Organism: Oribacterium sp. oral taxon 078 str. F0262; assembly: GCF_000160135.1. Taxonomy (GTDB): domain Bacteria; phylum Bacillota; class Clostridia; order Lachnospirales; family Lachnospiraceae; genus Oribacterium. The sequence continues at coordinate 257,676 of NZ_GG729933.1, read as the reverse complement.
CCTGACCGCCTGCGAACGTCTTGAGAGAAAGAAAAAGGGGAAAGGAAAAGAAGAAAAAGCAGAGATCCCTACCGGAAAGATCCTTACAGGAAAACGGAATGAGAGAAGAAAGAAGGGAGAACAGCGATGAAGCATAGCCTGAAAATCAAGAGAATCTATGAAGAGGCCTCGCCCGAGGATGGCTTTCGGATTCTGACGGACCGGCTCTGGCCGCGGGGCATCAGCAAGGAGAGAGCGGAAATCGATCTCTGGGCAAAGGAGATCACCCCTTCTACTCCACTCCGGAAGTGGTTCGGACACAAGGCGGAAAACTTCGAGGACTTCGGTAAGTCCTACCGGAGGGAGCTCGACGAAAATCCCTCCTCAGAGCCCTTTGTGAGGAGGGTCGCCGCGGAGCTCGAAAAGGGAAATGTGACGCTCCTCTATGCGGCAAAGGATCCAAGCTGTAATCACGCCCTGATCCTGCAATCCTGGCTGGAAGGAAGGCTCAGCATATAAGCTCCCGCTCTCTTCCCATCAGGCGCTGAGCTCCGCCGATCCGTCCCTTTCGGCGGAGAGCGGCTGAAATCCCAGCTCCCGGAAAAGCTCCGGCACGGTATACATCCGTTTTAACCTGCCGACATTGGAGCCCGTGAAAAAGAGCCCTTCCTCATAATTTCCCTTCACCGCTTCAATGAGCGCCTTTGTGATGCAGTAGGGCACGACCCCGGGATCACAGCTTTTGATGCAGCGGGAGCAGCGCTTCGGCGCGACCCTCCCCTCTCTTTCGATCCTTCGAAGGAGCGGCGAATCCACCGCTCTCCCGGGCATCCCCACCGGGCTGTGGATGATGCGGAGATCCGAGGCCTCCGCCCGGAGCAAAACCTCCTTATAGGCCCGGCTCGCATCGCACTCCTCCGTCGCGATGAAGCGGGTGGCCATCTGAACTCCGGCCGCACCCAGAGAGAGGAAGTGCCGGATATCCTTCCCGTCCCAGATCCCTCCCGCGCAAAAGATCGGGATGCTCCGGCCCGCCCTCTCCTCATAGGGGCGGATCGCCTCTCTCACCTCCGGAAGGATTTCCTCCAGCTTCCTGCAGCTCCCGGAGAGGAGCTCTTTTTCTTTGAAGCCGAGATGTCCTCCCGCCTCCGATCCCTCGATCACGATAAAATCCGCTCTTCTTCCGTATTTTTGTTCCCAGACCTTCGAGATGAGAGCCGCTGCCCTGCCGCTCGACACGATCGGAGCGATGAGCGCTGATCCCTCCTCCACAAGCTCCGGGAGATTCAGGGGGAGTCCGGCGCCGGAGATCACCGCGTCGATGCCGGCCTCCACCGCACTTCGCACCGCCCGGTCGTACTGCTGCGTCGCAACCATCGCATTGACCGCGAGGAGTCCCCTTCCTCCGGATCTCTCTCTCGCTTCCCGGATCTCTTTTTGCAAAGCCCGGAGATTAGCTTCCTCCGGATGCCGGAAAAAGTCCGCCTCCCGATAGCCGCAGTCCGCTGTGCTGATGCAGCCCATCCCGCCGCAGGACGCCACTGCGCCGGAGAGGCGCTCCAGAGAAACGCCGACGCCCATCCCCCCCTGAATGAGAGGAATCGTAAGTTCTCTTCCGTGAATGGAAAGGAGTCCTGTCTCTGCCATTGTTCTGCCTCCTCGCTCTCTCCCCGTTTTCATTCCTTAAAAATTTTTAAGTACTTTTCGAGAGCCATATTACTCCATCCCGGAATCTGTGTCAAGTAGTTTTAAAAACTATATACTGGTCCCGCCCGGCCGCTGTTCCGTCTGAAGACAGTCCGACTGCCGCTCCGGTGCTCAGTGACTCAGTGATTTACGAAACCATGTCGCTAAGTGCCAAAGCCGCAGCCCCTATAGCAGCAGCATTCTATTTTGCATCAGACAGACAAATACAGGGACAGAAAAAATCAGTGGAACTCTCAGAAAGCTCCAGGACAGAAAGCGGCAAAGCAGAAACGGAAAGGCAAAAACGAAAAGGGCAGAAATGAAAGGACAGAAACGAAAGGAGGCTGTCGCAATAGAGTGTTGCGACAGCCCTCACGAATCGGTGAAAATCCGGCCTTGATGGCCGGATTTTTCCGATTTCAGGTATGTTTTTTACATGTTTCTTGATTCGGCAAACGTCAACTAAAGCCGCTCATTGAATAAGCGCCTTCTCCTGATCTGTGTTTTGAATGGCCTTGATTATGAAGCTTTCAGTTCGGTCAAGAACTGGCCTGTCCGGCCTCCCTGGATCTTAAAATGAAGCTTGTTGATGTTGTAGGCAATGGCCAAAAGAACGCTCTGGGCCAGCACATTTTCTTTCCCCCGGTAAAGATACCGCCGGAAGTTCATATCTTCTTTTATAACGGCAAAGCTGCCTTCAGCCTGAATGCTCCGGTTCATTCGGAGCTGAGTCCCGTATTCCGTTGTGATCCTCTCCAGCGTTTCCTGTCGCTTTTGCTTCATCACTTTGGAGATACTAAGACGCTTGTTCCGCTCCTCCATTGGAGTCTTGCAGTTGTTGCCGTGGATGCATTTATCTTTATAAGGACATCTCTGACAGCTTTCACATTCGTATACAGTCACAGTACTGACATAGCCGTTACGGTTCTTACTGTGCCGGTCATAGATCGCTTTGAGCTTCCTTCCGTTTGAACATAGATATTCATCCGTCTCAGAATCATACGTCATGTTCTCTCTGCGGCTGATATCCTGGCGGTATTTCCGTGTCTTTGAGATCTCATAATTCTGCGGCTTCAAATAGGATTCCTGCCCATTCTGTTCCAGAAAAACATAGGCTTCTTCACTTTCATATCCGGCGTCCGCAACGATTTCCTTGTATTGAAACGAAAGATGGCTCTCCATGTCTTTTAAGAACG
>NZ_GG729933.1:221396-254715 GCF_000160135.1 Oribacterium sp. oral taxon 078 str. F0262 | reverse complement strand
AAGGCGGACCGGGTCATCAGCCGGGATCATGTGTTCCGTTTCCAATGGAAGTTTGATTTGATAATAGCCTCGATATGTCGTATAATCGGGCTGTAAATGTAATGGGGTTTGCATACCATTATTTTACAATAAAGCCCGGACTTTTCGAAGTCCGGGTCTTTGTTTTTTATAAGAGAAATCCGGCTGAATGGCCGGATTTCATCCGATGAAAAAGACTGCCGCACTAATCACTTAGTGCGACAGCCCCTAAGCTAAACCAAAAGCTTTTTTATTTTATCTCTTTTTCCCCTTTTATTTTTTATGCCTTTGCGAGTGCCTCTCCCAGAGCCTTGCAGCTTGCCAAAGCGGCATCGTCCGGCGAATCATTTGCGATGACGGGCTCCGAAACCAGGCTCGCTCCCGCGGCCTTCACGCGCTCCTCCCAGTTCCGCATCCACTCTCCGTCTCCCCAGCCGTAGGATCCGAAAAGTCCGACCTTCTTTCCGGAAAGAGAGCTCTCCAGCTCCGCGAAGAAGGGCTCCATCTCGCTCTCCTCCAGCACCTCGTCTCCCATCGCCGGACAGCCGAGGGCAAAGACCGCCTGATCCTTCAGATCCGCCGCAGAGATGTCGGAAATGGAAACGAGCTTCACCTCACCGCCCGCATTCTGCACTCCCTCGCTGACCGCATTTGCCATCGCCTCTGTGTTTCCGGTTCCGCTCCAGTAAGCTACATAGATCATATTTCCCTCCTGTCTTTCATCCTCTCCGCCGCTCCCCATTTCCGCGGCGGAAGCATCGTGATCCGGCTTTCTCCCTCCGAATCAGTCCTTTGTTCCTTCTGTATCCTAGTATAGGCCTCTCCCCTCCATCTTGTGTTGCAAAAGCAACAATCATAGAGAAGATCAGGCGACGGAGCTTTCTCTCCTGGGACAGAGCGAAAGCAGCTGCTCCAAAGGCACGCCATGTCCCGCCATTAAGAAGAAGCTCTGGACAGAGACATCATAGGCCTGGAAGGTCCGAAGCGCAGCGCGCACATCTCCATAGACCTTCCAGTAGCCGCAGAGCTTCGCCCCGGTTCCCGCGTGCAGGAGATAGCCCCGCACATCCTCCGCAGGATAGCCGAGGAAGAGGCCGAGCTCGTGCGGAAATCCCTGCTCTCCCCGCTTATAGCGGAGATACCTCTCCCGGAAATGGCGGAGAAGCGCAGAAAGTGCGGGGCCGAACTCCCCATAGGACGGGGCCAGCTCCAGAAGCTGCGCTCTGAGCTCCGGATCGGAAAGCTGCTCGGAGAGCCTCTCCTCCCGATAAAAGAGAAAGGTCACTCTCCGCCCGGAATACAGGGGAAGCAGAGAAATCGCACCACCGGAAAAGAGCCGGGACAGAGCAAAATATTCTCTCTCCGAGACACTGATAATCCCGCAGGGCTTTAAACCCGTGATCACCGGAGCATTCAGACAGACCAGCTCCCGAAGCTTTTGCTCCAGGCAATCCCCCGCATCCCCCATTTCCTCTCCTCTTCCTCTCCGCCGTGAACCCAGCGCAATCAGTTAGTTTTTTCTAACCTACCAGCCAATTATATTAGCTGTATCTAACTTTGTCCAGAGGGAAAAAGAGAAAGATGATATGCGCTGCACTTCTCAGTTTCCCGGCCGGACAAAGCTGAGCAGAGCGTCGCAGCTCCCCTCCAGTGTCCAGGAAGCGGAGGATGCGGGGAGGAAAAAGCTGTCTCCCCTTCTATAAGGCATAGCATCCTCTCCGCAGCTGATCCTTCCCTCCCCGTCCAGAATCAGGATATGCAGGAAGCTCGTGCTGTCCACCGTGCCGGAGATCCTTGCGCCGTGCTCTCCGTCCAGAAAGAGTCTGTCCACCGTAAAATATCCGCAGTCCGCCACATGGGGATAGTCCGTCTCTCTCCGGGACGGCGAAAGCCGCCTTGTCACATCCTTTGCCTGCCGGATGTGGAGCTCTCTCTGCCTTCCGTCCTTTCCGATGCGGCCGTAATCATAGACCCGATAGGTCACATTGGAATTTTGCTGGATCTCCGCCAGGAGGATGCCCTTTCCGATGGCGTGCACTGTGCCGGCCTCTATGAAAACGCTGTCACCCTTCTTTACATAGAGCTTATGCAGGACCTCCAGCAGGGTATTGTTCCGGATCCTCTCCTCGAACTCCTCGGAAGAGAGCTCTCTCTGGAAGCCGTAATACAAAAAGGCCCCCGGCTCCGCATCCAGGATATACCACATCTCCGTCTTTCCGTACTGCCCCTCATGCTTAAGAGCATAGGCATCATCGGGATGCACCTGGATCGACAGATTCTCCTTCGCATCAATGAGCTTCGTCAGGATAGGAAAATATTCAAATCTCCGGCAGCTGCTTCCGAGAAGCTCCTTCCCTTTCTCTTGGATATACTCCGGGAGCGTCTTTCCCTTATATTCTCCGTTTGCTATGACGGACGGCCCGTCCGGGTGGCAGCTCAGAACCCAGGCTTCGGCGCAGACCGGGCCGCTGTAATTCACATGATATTCCTCTACCAGCCGATGCCCTCCCCAGAGGTAATCCTTTACCGCAGGCTCCAACTTTAAAATCGACATATCCTTCCTTTCCGCCCTCCCTTTCCCCATCTTTTCAGGAATCCTATCCTCCGTTTTCCGTAAGTTCCGGATCCTTTTGAATCCGCAGCCTCCCGCAGCGCTTATAATTCATGAATTCTCAGCTCTTCGATCAAAGCTGTGAGAAGAATGGCCGCATGCCTTCTGATATCAGGCCCATCATTTCCATCTCTTCGTATTGCCATCAAAGGAGCGGGGACTTATACTTAAATCAAGTTTTATCATAGGAGGATGCAAATGGCAAAGATACAATACCGCCTGAAGGTCTATCCGGCCGGTCTTGGGCATAAGGTATACCGAAATCTCGAGATCTGCGGACAGGATACCCTGGATCAGCTCTGCGATGCTGTACTGGAGGCCTTCGCTTTCTCGAAGGAACACCTGTATGAGTTTTGCATGAATAATCAAATGTATCAAGACGACAACTATCAGTCCGATCCCGGGGACGGCGGACCCTCCACTGCGGAGGCAATCGGCAGTCTCGGCCTGCACAAGGGTCAGAATTTCTCGCTGCATTATGACTTCGGGGATGACTGGATGTTCACGATCCATGTGATGCAGATCTCTGAGACCGACGCCTATCACAGTCCCGTTATTATCAAGGCGAAGGGTGAGATCGAGCAGTATCCCGATTATGGGGAGGAATGGGACGAGGAGGATTGGGAGGAGGACTAGGCGACAAAAAGGAGGTACCATGTCTGTCAAATACGCGCTCTTCAGAGGGCTGGTGAAGGCCTTCGGATTGAAGAAGCAATGGGAGGAGAAAAATGCGGAGAAGCTGCTCGAAAGGCAGCGAAGGAAAAATGCGAAAAACCACATCCCAAGACTCAGCGACCCCGATTTTGAGATCAGCCTCGTGAGGGTAATGGGCTTCCCCGTTCTCAGGCTGATCCATAAAAAAGCAAGCGGCAGGGCCAATCTATTCCTCATCGGAGGCGGGATGATCTCTCCTCCAAGGCCGGGCTCGATCAAAAAGGCTCTGCGCTTTGCGAAGGAGAGCGGCCTCGATGTCTTTGTCCCCTATTATCCGCTCTGCACGGAGTATCCTGTGACAAGGGCCTACCAGATGATCCATGAGAGCTATCAAATGATGCTGAAAAGCTATGCCCCTTCGCATATCTCCGTGCTCGGGAGCTCCTCCGGCGGCGCTCTGGCGCTCGGGATGGTTCCCTACATCAATGACGGCCGCCGCGATGTCCCCATGCCGGGATATATCATGGCGGTCTCCCCCGGAAGCTGCCCGGACGGCGAGGAGGAATGGAAGAGGATGCAGGAGCTTGATAGGCGGGATATCCTGATCCCCGCGCAGTACATGAGGACGGTGACTGAGATCATGCGCTGCGGCAGGGACGATGTCCCAGACTATATGATCTGGCTGCAAAGAGGGGATTTTACGAATGGCCCGAAGGTCTCCCTCCTCTACGGGGGCGATGAGACGCTCTCCGCCTGCGCGCCTTCCCTGACGGAAAGGCTGAAGCGCTGCGGCGTAAAATGCGATCTCCATATCGGGAAGGGGATGTTCCACTGCTATCCCTTCTTTCCGGTCTGCAGGGAGGCAAGAGCGGGCTGGGACTTAGTGCTCCGGCTTATGAAGGAGAACCTTTCCGGATCTCCTTCAGAACCCCCTCGATGTGCTCCATCGTCTTCTCCGTGCTCCAGCGCTCCCTCGGATCCCTCTGCCGGAAGTAAAGGAGAGGCTCCGGACCATTAGAAAGGCGAAGCTGTCCCTGGCAGAGCCGGATGAGCTCCGGGAGCTTCTCCACACGGATATCCGCGTTCCTCTGAAAGCGGAGCCGGTACTCTCCCCGTCCGGCATAGAGCTCTGTCACAAAGCAGGATGCGGCGAGGGCCTTCAGCTTTGCGATCGCGAGGAGATTCTCCGCCTGCGCCGGAAGCTCTCCGAAGCGGTCGATCATCTCGTCCCGGATATCAAGCTCATCCTCCTCTCCACAGATCTGAGAGATCCGCTTATAAATGTCAAGCTTCTGCGTCTCATCCCGGATATAGCTGTCCGGAAGGTAGGCGTCGAGCTCACACTCGATCTGGGTCTTCGCCGCTTCCTCGGGCTCTTCCCCTCCCTTCTCCTTCTGTACGGCCTCAGAGAGGAGCTTACAGTAGAGCTCATAGCCCACGGCCTCCATGTGGCCGTGCTGCTCCGCACCAAGCACATTTCCGGCGCCCCGGATCTCCAGATCCCGCATGGCGATCCGTATGCCGGAACCGAGCTTCGTGAACTCCCGGATCGCCTTTAAGCGCTTCTCCGATTCCTCGCTGAGGAGCTTTCCGCGGCGGTAGAGAAAGAAGGCATAGGCTGTCCGGCTGGATCTCCCGACTCTCCCCCGGATCTGATAGAGCTGGGAGAGCCCCATCCGGTCTGCATCATTGATGATGAGGGTATTCGCATTCGGGATGTCCAGGCCGGTCTCTATGATCGTCGTCGAGACGAGGACGTCGATCTCTCCGTTGATAAAGCGAAGCATGATCTCCTCGAGCTGTCCCTCATTCATCTTACCGTGCGCGAATGCGACGCGGGCCTCCGGCACGAGGGCCTGCACCCTCCTCGTGACCTCCTCGATATTATTGACCCGGTTATGGACATAATAGACCTGTCCGGAGCGGGCGAGCTCCCGGCGAACCGCCTCCCGAATGAGCTCCTCATTGTACTCCATGACATAGGTCTGCACCGGACTTCTGTCGATCGGAGGCTCCTCCAGCACCGAGAGATCGCGGATTCCGGCGAGAGACATGTGGAGCGTCCTCGGGATCGGCGTCGCGGTCAGCGTGAGGACATCCACATTTTTTTTCAGATTCTTGATCCTCTCCTTATGGGAGACCCCGAAGCGCTGCTCCTCATCCACCACCAAAAGACCGAGATCCCGGAAGGCGACATCCCGGGAGAGAAGGCGGTGTGTGCCAATCGCGATATCCGCTCTCCCGGCCTTGAGATCCGCGATCGACTTTTTGATCTGCGCCGGACTCCGGAAGCGGCAGAGCAGGGTCACATTGACGGGGAAGCCCTTCATCCTCTCTACAAAGGTATTGTAAATCTGCTGGGCCAGGATCGTCGTCGGCGCAAGGTATGCCACCTGACGGGAATCCTGCACGCATTTAAAGGCGGCCCGGAGCGCGACCTCCGTCTTTCCATAGCCCACATCTCCGCAGATCAGTCGGTCCATGATCTTCCGGCTCTCCATGTCCGCCTTCGTCTCCTCGATCGCAAGAAGCTGGTCCGCGGTCTCCTCATAGGGAAAAAGCTCCTCAAACTCCCTCTGCCAGACGCTGTCCTCCGGGAAGCGGTGCCCGGAAGCGCTCTGGCGCGCAGAGTAGAGTGCGACGAGCTCCTTCGCCACCTCCTTCACGGCATGCCGGACCCGGCTCTTCGTCTTCTGCCAGTCGGAGCCGTTTAGCTTATTCAGCTTCGGCGCCGCCCCCTCCGAGCTCCCGTACTTCTGTATGCCCTCCAGCTTCGTCGCGGGGAGATAAAGCCTGCCTCCGTCCCCGTACTCGATCTGGATATAATCCTTCGTGACGCCGTCTGTGCTGATCCGCTCGATGCCGCGGTAGATCCCGATGCCGTGGCTCTCATGGACGACGTAGTCCCCGGGAGAAATCTCCGAGAGCTTCGCGATCCTCTGTCCCTCGTACTTTTTCTTCTTCCGGCGCTTCGTGAGCTCCCTGCTCTGCCCGAAAAGATCCGATTCCGTGAGGACGGCGAGCTTCTCCCGGTCGGAGAGAAATCCCGTGTGAAGGTAGGCGGAAAGCACGCGGACCGAGCCCCGGTTCTCCTCCTGCTCAAGCTCCCCCTCATCCGGACAATAGGCGCGGATGCCGTAGTCCCGAAGCTCCTGCGCAAGCCTCGACGCCCTTGTCCTTCCGGGCGAAAAAAGGATCAGGGCATATTTCTCCTCCTGCCACTTCCGGATATCGCGGATCAGGTAATCGAAGCGGCTCCGGTAGCTCTCGATCTCGGCACTGGGAAAGGAGAGAGTCCTCGCCTCCTTCCCTCCGGAGAGCGCCTCCAGATTATTCCCAAGGGTCGAAAAGGAGAGACTTCTCCCGCTGTAGAGCCGCTCCATAACGGAATCTGCGCTGTAGATCAGCTCCGCGGGATCTGAATCCACCCCCTCCTCTTCTCGAGGAAAAGGGCTTTCCGAATCCGCCCTCGCAAGGCAGCTCTCGCTAAACTCCGCCTCCACCATCCTTCCCCGCTCCCGGAGTCTTGCGGGCTCATCCAGGAAGATGCGGGCATGTTCCGGAAGATAATCCAAAAGACTCGCATCCCCTTTCCTCCCGCAGCCCCTCTCCGCGGCCGGGCAGATCTCCGCCTCGTCGAGCTTCTCGACAGAGCGCTGGGAGAGGAGGTCAAAGGAACGGATATTGTCGATCTCGTCGCCCCAGAATTCAAGCCGGATCGGGTTCTCCGCCGTAAACGGATAGATATCCAGGATCCCTCCCCTGAGAGAATACTCTCCCATGGCCTCCACTGCGGGGAGGCGCTGATAGCCGAGGGAAGTGAGCTTTTTCGAGAGCGCACTGAGCTCATGGATCTGCCCCGGGGCGAGACGGAGCACCGCGCCCTGAAAGCTCTCCCGATCCCAGATCTTGTCCATCAGGGCATCGATCGTCGTGACCAGGATCCCGCTCTCATCCTCCGTGAGGTGGGAAAGGGCCTCCACCCTCTGCCTCGTGATGAGTGTCCCCTGTGTATCCGCCTGATAAAAGAGAAGGTCCTTCGCCGGATAATAAAAGCTCTGCTCCGTGAGGGAACGAAGCTCTCGGAGGAAGCTCTTCGCCCGCTGCTCCGAGGAGAGGACCAGCATCCCCCAGCCGGAGGCGGAAAGAGCCGCGCTGAGCATCGCCTTTACGGAATCCACGGCGCCGCTCAGAAAAAGCGGCCCCCCTCCCTCGGAGAGAAGCCCCTTCAGTTCCTTATACGTCCCCGTGTTCAGGATGGGATTCAGCATCTCTTATTTCCTCTTCGCATTGTGCAGATTCATCGACTTGTCCACGCCCTTCGATATAATATCCAGGCAGGCCTCCGCCGCCTCTTGATAGGCCTCCGCCATCGTTTTCTCCTCATCCGGCGGGATTTTCCCGAGCACATAGTCTGCGAGATCCATGTACTCCGGCTTCTCTCCGACTCCGATCCGAACCCGGGGGAAGTTCTCCGTGCCGAGGCAGGAGACGACCGATTTCAGGCCGTTGTGCCCCCCCGCAGAGCCTCTCGCCCTGACGCGGATCTGCCCCGGGGGAAGTTCGATCTCATCGGAAATCACGATGATCCTCTCCGGCGGAATCCTGTAAAAATTCGAGAGCGGTGCGATACATCTCCCGGACTCATTCATATAGGTGAGGGGCTTTAAAAGAAGGAGACTCTCCTCGAAAAATCGCGTCTTGACACAGGCTCCCTGAAACTTCGTGTCGCAGAGCTTCAGGTCCCCGAGCTCATGGAGGAGGAGATCCAAAGCGGCAAAGCCCGCATTGTGCCTCGTCCCGATATATCTTCTCTCCGGATTTCCCAGTCCGCAAATCAGCCACATATTTTCCTCTTATCCTCCGGCTGCCCCGCCCTTTGTATGTCCTTTATATGCCTCCGACTTGCGGCTCCCTCTGCTCGAGGGCAGCGGCAAAGGGGAATGCGGCGTCTGTTCTAGCATCTGATGGGGATTTGTATTTCGCCCGCCGCTTTGCCTGCCGCTTTCTCCGCCCGGCTCAGGACGCTCCCGCTCCGACTGCCGCGGCCAGCGGTGCATAAGCGATTTGCAGGACCAAATCGCTAAGCACCGGGGCGGCAGACGGCCTGAGCTCAGGCGGGGAAAGCGGCAGGGTCAATCTGCATGTGCAGCGCTGCGCCGCTTCTTCAGGTACGCTCCCGCTCCGACTGCCGCGGCCAGCGGTGCATAAGCGATTTACAGGACCAAATCGCTAAGCACCGGGGCGGCAGACGGCCTGAGCTCAGGCGGGGAAAGCGGCAGGGCCAATCTGCATGTGCAGCGATGCGCTGCTTCTTCAGGTACGCTCCCGCTCCGACTGCCGCGGCCAGCGGTGTATAAGCGATTTACAGGACCAAATCGCTAAGCACCGGGGCGGCAGATGGCCTGAGCTCAGGCGGGGAAAGCGGCGGAGCCAATCTGCATGTGCAGCGCTGCTTCTTCAAGGACGCTCTGAGTCTGCCCGATGGCAGACTTCTACGCTCGACTTCGCTTCGCGAAGGACTCGGCTTCGCCCGGGTGGCTTCAGCCGACCTCCCGCCGGGAGGCACTTCTCTTCGAGAAGTGGTCAAGGACGCTCCGAGTCTGCCTGATGGCAGACTTCTACGCTCGACTTCGCTTCGCGAAGGACTCGGCTTCGCCCGGGTGGCTTCAGCCGACCTCCCGCCGGGAGGCACTTCTCTTCGAGAAGTGGTCAAGATCGCTCCGAGTCTGCCTGATGGCAGACTTCTACGCTCGACTTCGCTTCGCGAAGGACTCGGCTTCGCCCGGGTGGCTTCAGCCGACCTCCCTTCGGGAGGCACTTCTCTTCGAGAAGTGGTCAAGATCGCTCCGAGTCTGCCTGATGGCAGACTTCTACGCTCAAAAGTCGCCGGATTCCCGCTGCGATCAGGAAATTCCCGGACAGGATCACAATAAACCAAAACAGCGTCTTTCCCGGTGCCTGCTCCCGGATCTTGAGAAAGGAGTAGGGACCGTCCACAAGTCCGATCCCGTTCAGGGCGAGGATCGGAAGGCCGTAGAACAGGGTGAGAAGCAGGGCGAGAAGCGGCATGCTTCTCGGGATCTCTCCCCCCCTCTCAAAGAGAAGGAGAGAAAAGAGGGAGAGAAGCGGCGCGATAAGATGGCTCAGGCTCTTCGTACCCTCCGTAAACTCATAGAGGTAGCCCTTCTCCGGGGCCAGAACGAAAAACACTACGAAGAAGGTCAGCATCAGGCAGCAGCTTGCGAGATAGCGAAGGGAGAGAAGCCAGCCGGGGAAGCCGGGTCTTCCCCCCTTCCCGGACAGGGCCCTGGCGAGCACCCCCTTCCCGCTCTGATTCAATCTCCGGAGCGAGAAAAAGCAATAGAGAAGCGAGACCGCACCCGAGAACAGATTGGAATCCGTCGTATAAAAGCGGAGCGTCCTGAGCCCCTCTGAGTGAAAGGCGGAGTTTGCCACGATCAGCTCCGCCAAAAGCAAAAGCAGGTTGCAAAAAAGTGCCGCTCTCTCTCTTCTCTCCGGACTCATCCCTTCGACCGCCTCCCAAGCCCTATCCGGGCGCAGTGTACCCTCTCCATCTCCCATCAAGCCTTCCCCCGGCATATAGGGATGACAAAAGCACGGATCCGATATCCTGCCCTCGATCCGCTCCTACAGCAGACAATCCGTTCGACCATTTTATACCGAGCTCCAGAAAAAAATCAAGGCCATGCCTTTCGACACGGCCTTCCTCTGGAGCCTCTCGCCCCAAGCAACGGGAATCAAAGCACCCTCTCTCCGTTGATTCTGTCCAGCTCCGCCCGGTATGTCCTTAAAATCGTGCTCTGAAGCAACTCTCTCGTGGAGGAGCGGATCGGATGCGCGATGTCGCGGTACTCCCCATCTGTTGTCTTCCTGGAGGGCATGGCGATGAAAAGTCCCTTCTCGCCCTCGATCACCTTGATATCATGGATGACAAATTCCTCATCAAAGGTGATGGACGCGACCGCCTTCATCTTCCCCTCTTTCTCCACACGGCGAACCCGTACATCCGTAACCTGCATACTTATCCTCCTATCCTTTCCTACCACGCTTCGGATATCAAAGGTGATTTCGCATGCTCCCGCTGCTCCGCCATCCTCAGATCTCATCCCGTCACATGATATATCTTTCATTTTTTTCAATTACTATTCTGATGTCATCCGGAGTCCCTATGTAAGTCGTATTTGCCCGGATGGTGTCCCGGCTCTCCACAATACAGTTTTCAATGACGCTGTTGTCTCCGATATAAACATCATTTAAAATGACGGAATTTCGGATAATGCAGTTGTTTCCGACATAAACCTTTCGGCAAAGGACAGAGTTCTCCACCATACCGTTGATGATGCACCCGCTCGCCACGATCGCATTATGGACACTGCACCCCGGATTATACTTCGCGGGCGGATTATCCGCAAGCCTTGTGTAGACTCCCGGGGCCTCCTTGAAAAAATGATCCCGGATCTCTCTTTTCAGGAAGTCCATATTGGTCCTGTAATAGGACGGAAGCGATGCGATATTGCTCCAGTAGTCGTTCATACGGTAGCCGTAGATGCGCTTCAGATTTTTGTAGCGCACCAGGATGTCCTTCACAAAATCATAGCGGTCCTCATCGTTGGACTTCTCCAAAAGCTCAATCAGCTGCCGCCTCCGGATCACATAGACCCCGCAGGAGATCGTAGTCGCATCCGTCGCCACAGGCTTCTCCTCAAATTCCACGATGCGGCTTTCATCGTTCATTTTGATGCAGCCAAAGCGGGAGACATCGTCCGCGGGATTGAGCGCGGTGCACACCACCGTGATATCCGCCTTCTTCTCGATGTGGTACTCCAGGACCCTGCTGTAGTCGAGCTTGTAGACACCATCCCCCGCGGCAATGATGACATAGGGCTCGTGGGAGGATTTCAAAAAAACAAGGTTTTGGTAGAGGGCGTCCGCCGTGCCGCGGAACCAGTCCCCGTGCTCCGCCGTGATGGTGGGCGTATAGACATAGAGCCCGCCCTGCTTCCGCCCGAAGTCCCACCACTTCGAGGAGGAGAGGTGCTGGTTCAGGGAACGCGAATTGTACTGCGTGAGCACCGCCACCTTCTGCACATGGGAATTCGACATGTTGGAGAGCGCGAAGTCGATGGCCCGGAAGGTGCCCGCCACCGGCATCGCGGAGATCGCCCGCTTGTTGGACAGTTCTCTCATCCGCTTGTTGTTGCCGCCCGCAAGGATAATTCCTATCGCTCTCATATTCTGTCGTCCTCCTTGATGATCGCGCCGCCGCTCCAAAGCACGGCGTCCGGGTAATCCTCCGGTGCAGTCTTCCCGTAGACCGCCGTGTTCCTCCCGATCGAGACCTGATCCGGAATCACGGAATTCTCTCCGATCAATGCAAGTTCCGAGCAATAGACCCTTTTGTCATAGACGGAATCCGCATACTCTCCGGTCCCGATCACGCAGCCTTTGCCGATGCTGACATTCTGGGCGATAATGGCCTTATTGACCCGGCTGCCCTCCCGGATCACCGAATTGTCCATGATGATGGAATCCGAGATGACCGCGCCGCCCTCCACGGTCACACCGGCCCCGATCACCGAATTGTAGACCTCCCCGTAGATCTCGCAGCCCTCGGAGATGATGGAGCGCTCCACATGGGAGTCTCCGGAAATGTACTGGGGGGCGGGATTGTCCGTCTGCGTATAAATCTTCCAGTACTCCTCGTAGAGATTGAACTCCGGGATGAGCGCGACCAGCTCCATATTGGATTCCCAGTAGGACTGCAGTGTGCCGACATCCTTCCAGTAGCCATTGAATTCATAGGCGTAGATCGGAGCATCCTGGTGGAAGAGGTAGGGAATGATATGCTTCCCGAAGTCGCAGCCCGGCACATCCCGGTTTTTCAGCAGCGCATCCCGGAGCAGCTTCCAGCTGAAGATATAGATCCCCATGGACGCCAGATTGCTCCTCGGCTCCTTGGGCTTCTCCTGGAAGTCGATGATGCGGTTCTGCTCATCCGTCACCGTGATCCCGAAACGGCTCGCCTCCTCCATCGGCACCGGCATCGCCGCGATGGTGAGCCCCGCGTTCATCGCCTTGTGATACTCCAGCATGACCTCGTAGTCCATCTTGTAGATATGGTCCCCCGAGAGGATCAGCACATAGTCCGGATTATAGTTATCGATATAGGCGATATTTTGGAAGATCGCATTCGCCGTGCCGGAATAGAATCCGGTGTCATCCTGGGACTCATAGGGCTGCAGCACCGTCACCCCTCCCCGGTTCCGGTCCAGATCCCAGGGGATGCCGATGCCGATATGGGCATTCAGGCGGAGAGGCTGGTACTGCGTCAGTACTCCGACGGTATCCACGCCGGAATTGATACAATTACTGAGTGGGAAGTCAATAATAGAATACTTTCCGCCAAAGGAAACAGCGGGTTTTGCGACATTCTTCGTGAGAATACCAAGGCGGGAGCCCTGGCCGCCAGCCAAAAGCATGGCAATCATTTCCTTCTTAATCACATCATCACCCCTCTGGTCATCGAGTTTAGCGTCACAGCTGCTGCGGGGAGAACTCCCCTCCCTTCCTCCGGTTCAGAGATAATGCGAAGATCTCCGGCCCTTTGCTCCCGGGGCAATGGACCGATAAATGCGGACAAAGATGCCGCCCTTCCCCTGGGGGGAACAGCGCATCCTCTTGTGCAGTTCGCCCGAAGCCTTTCGATCTTCAGCGTCATGACTGCTCCGATTGCCCCTATTATAGCACTCAAAAGGAAATAATGAAATACAAATCGGCAGAATAATCCCCAATAACTGTATAAATTTCCATCTTTTCTGCCGTTTTGCCCGCCCGGAACAGGGCAGCTCTCTCAGGCCGCCCTGTCTCGCGGCGCGGGGAGCTATCTTTCATTGAAAAGCCTCTTTCCATCTAGTATAATAATCAGGTCATCAAAGGCTGATCTTGCATGGCAAAGTCCATGCGGCCTCTTTTTCGCATTTTCGCGGGACTTTCCCCGCCTTATGTTCATAAGGGGCGTATCACATATCCTGCCGCCTCTTTACGGCGGCAGGACTTCGAAGGCGGAAGCATATCGGGATTCCGCTTTCGGAGCTTTTTTGGAAACGCAGGGGGAGGAAGCATGAATTTAAGCAGTTTGCGCGAGCTTTTCAGAGACAGCGCCGCCTACTATGACAGAGAAATCACGGTCGGAGGATGGGTCCGGAGCAACCGGGACAGTAAGTCCTTCGGCTTTCTCGTGATTTCCGATGGGAGCTTTTTCACACCGCTTCAGGTCGTTTATCACGAGGATCTGGAGAATTTCCCGGAGATCGCAAAGCTCGGCGTCGGCGCGGCTGTCATCGTGAAGGGAAAGCTTGTCGCGACGCCGGAGGCGAAGCAGCCCTTTGAGCTGCAGGCGGAAAGCGTCTCCATCGAGGGGCCGAGCAGTCCGGACTATCCTCTCCAGAAAAAGCGCCATACTCTGGAATACCTCCGGAGCATCCCGCACCTTCGCCCGAGGACCAATACTCTTCAGGCCGTCTTTCGCATCCGCTCCCTGATCGCCTTTGCGATCCATCGCTTCTTCCAGGAGCGCGGCTTCGTCTATGTCCACACGCCGATCATCACCGCCTCCGACGCGGAGGGCGCCGGAGAGATGTTCCAGGTGACGACACTCGACCTCGATCAGCTTCCGAGGACGGAGGAGGGTGTCGACTACGGAGCGGACTTTTTCGGGAAGAAGACCTCTCTCACCGTCTCCGGTCAGCTGAACGGAGAGAGCTTCGCCCAGGCCTTTCGGAATATCTACACCTTCGGTCCGACCTTCCGCGCGGAGAATTCGAATACGCAGAGGCATGCGGCGGAGTTTTGGATGATCGAGCCGGAGATGGCCTTCGCGGAGCTTTCCGACATCATGGACACCGCGGAGGATATGCTGAAATTTATCATCCGCCATGTCCTCACGGAGGCCCCGGAGGAGATGGAGTTTTTGAACAGCTTTGTGGACAAGGGCCTTCTCGAAAGGATGCGCTGCATTCTCGACTCCGACTTCGGCCGGATCAGCTATACGGAGGCCGTCGAAATCCTCGAAAAGCACAATGCGGACTTCGAATACAAGCTCTCCTGGGGGGCGGATCTCCAGACAGAACACGAGCGCTATCTGACGGAGAAGATCTTTCAGCGCCCGGTCTTCGTTACGGACTATCCGAAGGAAATCAAGGCCTTCTACATGAAGCAGAATCCGGACGGAAGGACCGTCGCCGCTGTGGACTGTTTGGTGCCCGGCATCGGGGAAATCATCGGCGGCTCCCAGAGGGAGGAGGACTACGACAGGCTCCTCTCTCGGATGGAGGAGCTCGGTATGGATATCGAGGCCTACCGCTTCTATCTGGACCTTCGGAGATTCGGCACGACGCGGCACGGCGGCTTCGGCCTCGGCTTTGAACGCGCCGTCATGTATCTCACCGGAATGCAGAATATCCGCGATGTTCTCCCCTTCCCGCGCACCGTAGGAAACTGCGAGATCTAGCCATGAAATTCATTCACACTGCCGATGTGCACTGGGGTATGACGCCGGATCCGGATATGCCCTGGGCCAAGGAGAGGGAGGAGGAGATCCGGGAGAGCTTCCGGCATATCGTATCTCTGTGCAGGGACTTCGGCGCGGACTGCCTCCTGATCGCCGGGAATCTCTTTCATCAGCAGCCCTTAAAGCGGGAGCTCTCCGAGCTGGACAGTCTCTTTCGGACGATACCGAAAACCCATGTCGTCCTCCTGCCCGGAGAGAGCGACCGCATTACGAAAAGCTCCGCCCTCTTAAGTTTTTCCTTTTCCGACAATGTGAGCTGTCTCCTGGAGCCCTCCGGGAGCTTTTTCTTCGATGAGATCCGAACGGAAATCTGCGCCCTCTCCTGCCCGGAGGGAAGCTGGGAGGAGGCGATCCGCGCCTTCCCCCTCTGCTGCGATGAGAGCTCCCGGATTTTACTCGCAAGCTGCTCTAAGAAAAATCCCTTCCCGGAGGACAGCTCCTTTCTCAGCTCTCTTCCCTTTTGCTACGCCGCGCTCGGCGGCTCGGAAAGGCGGAGAGAGATGGGGGAGCGGAGAATCGTCTTCCCCGCCTCTCCGGAGCCGCTCTCACCGAGGGAAAGCGGGGAGCACGGCGTCTATCTCGGAGAGCTGGATCCCGGCACGGGAGATCTCATGAAGCTTCGCTTCCTCCCGATCGCCAGGCGGCGCTACGTTCCCCTCCAGGTCACTGTGAACCAAAGAACCCGCGAAGAAGCTCTGCTCCGTCTCCTCTCCGAGCGGATGGGGGAGCACGGAAGGGAGCGGATCTATCGGATCCGCATCCGCGGAAAGAGAAGGCCGGAGCAGAGCTTTTCCCTCGACTCCCTCCGGGAGCGCTTCCCCATCGCGGAGCTTCTCGATGAGTCGAAGCCGGACTACGACCTCGGGGCGCTCTGCCGGGAGCATTCCTCCGATCTCATCGGCTTCTATATTCGGAGCTTTCTCATGGAGGATAAGGAGGAGAGAAGCGAGGAGGACGAGGAGGCACTTCTCCTTGGGATCCGCGCACTCCTTTTTTCGGAAGAAGAGGAGGAAGGATGAAGCTCATCGAATTGAGGATCCACGGCTTTGGAAAGTTCCATGACTATACGCTTCCGCTCTCGGACGGCCTGAACCTGATCTATGGAAGGAATGAGGCCGGAAAGTCCACGCTCCATCATTTTCTACGCAGCATGTTCTACGGTCTTCCGAGCGGAGGAAGCCTTCCCGCCCGGGAATTCCGACTCCACATCCGCCCCTGGAAAAATCCGGAGCGCTTCGGCGGCGAGCTCCTCGTCTCCTATCTGGGGGAGCGCTACCTCATCCAAAGAGATTTTTCCGCTCCGGATGAGGGGCTTTCCATCCGCTCCGAGAAATCGGGAATCCCTCTGGATAAGCCCGGGCCCTTCCTCTCGGAGCTTCTCTGCCATCTCACGGAGAAGGGCTACCGGAATACCGTATCCATCGCTCAGCTTCACGCAAAGACCGATCGGGAAATGGCCGGAGAGCTCCGGCGCTACGTGAAAAATATGCAGGAGAGCAAGAGCTCCTCCATCTCCGGGGAGCGGGCCCTCCGTTTCCTGGACGAGGAGGAGGGAAGGCTCCGGGAGCTTCTCGACAGCGGCGCGGTAAAGGAGCTCTCCCTCCTTACCGGTGAGATCCGGAATCTGGAGAGGGAACTCGAAAATCCACGCTATGAAAACCGGATCCGCCGCTTTGCCGCTCTCCGGGAGGAGGCCAGGGAAAATCTCGCAGAGCTGCAGAGAAGGAAGGAGGAGCTCCTCCGGAGAAACTCGGGGAAGGAGGAAGTCCTCCGTCTCTCCGGTCTGAGCGATCAGGAGGAGATCGAAAAAGAGGAGGGAAAGGCCGAGGGGCTCTACCGCGCGCTGCAAGAGGAAAAGAAAAGCTCTGTCCTAAGGCTCCTCCTCTATCCGCTTTCCCGAAGGAGAAAGAGGGAGGAAGCGGAGCGAAGAGAAGCGCTCAGCGCTGTCCTCTCCACCCGGATCGGAGGAGGGGAGATCGAGGAGGAGAGCATGGAAAGGCTTCGCTCCCGCTACCGGGAGCTCAGAGGAATCCTTACGGAGCTTTGGGAGGGGAGAAGGGCGCTCAATGCCGTTCTCTCCGAACTGGAGGAGAAGGAGAACGCCGAAAAAGGCTATGACGAGGAGCTTCTACGGCAGCATGAGCTCCAGACTGAACTTGAGGGAAAGCTGGAGCGTCTCTCGCAGCTTCGAACGAGGGAGCTTCGTCTTCTCTCCTCCGTCCGGGAAAATGGGCGGATAGAACGGCATCTCGATGCCCTCTCTCTGGCAAGAGAGCGCATTTCCGAGCTCTCCCTCCGGATTTCGGAGAGCTTCGGCCGGCATCTCAATGAGAAGGCGGGACGCATACTCTCCGAGATTACCGGCGGACGCTACCGCTCCCTCTTCGTCGATGACAGCCTGGAGCTCTTCATCGGAAGCGGGGAGCGCATGCTGAAGCTGAAGGAGCTCTCGCTCGGAACCATGGATCAGGTCTATCTCGCCCTCCGTCTCGCCGTATCCTCCCTCATGCAGGAGGAGGCGCCGGAGCGGCTGCCGCTTTTTCTCGACGAAAGCTTCGCGCTCTATGACGAGGAGCGGCTGAAGAGTTGTCTTCATTTTCTCTCTGATATGACAGGGGAGCAGATCCTCCTCTTCAGTTGTCACAAAAGGGAGGAGGAGATCCTCACAGCGGAGCAGCTCCCCTTCCGAAAGATCGAGCTTCTCACAGCGGAGGCGGAGGAAGGGGAGCCGCAATAATTTAGCCGCGCTCTTCCACCTCCTTCTCCGTCCTTCTCTCCGTCTGCTTCCTCAGGGCTTATCCCTTCCCCTCGAGCTTCGTCACGGCATCGATCAGCGAGGAGGCCTCCCCGCTTTGAATGAGCTCATAAAGACGGTCAATCTCCTCTTCCTTCATATGCGGCTTTCCGAGAAGCTGCTCATAGCGAAGGGAGAGCTCCTGTTCCCCGAGCTTTTCCCTCTTTTCCAGCTCCGACCTCCTCCGGCTCGACTCCGCGAGCTGGTCGGACAGCTGATCCAGCTCCGCCTGAGCGGCGCTGTCCATCTCTCCCGTGATGATATTCTTCGTCACCTTCTCAAAGGTGTCCTGCGCACTTTGCATCTCGCGGATCGTCTGCTCTCTCTCCTGCTCGGCCTTCCCGATCTCGGAATCATAGTCCTCCAGATGATAGGGCTCCTCGCTGGAGTCCGAGCGGATTCCTCGCGCGATGTTCCGGATCCTCTTCCGGTTTTTGCGCATCTCATTCAGAAATCCTCTGCCCTCCCGGATCGCTTCCCCGTGCTTTCCCTTCGTCTGATTGCTGATCAGGACATAGAGCCCTCCAAAGATCAGGATATCGAGGAGGTAGACCGCGATCAGATAGAGGGTCCTTCTCTCCGGAAGGAGGAGATAGACCCCGATCGGGATCAGCAGGAAGAAGAGCAAAAAGGCGAAAAAGAGTCCCAGGAACTCAGAAAAGCCGCTCGGCTGAAAGAGCATGTAGTAAAGCCTCGTCCCGCAAAAAAACGGCGCCTTATCCTTCCGAAGCACTGCCTTGAAGCGGCGCCAAAGCTCCTGATTCTCCTCGTTTACAGGCTCCGTCTCCGACGCAATCCTCCCCTTCACCCCTAGGTTCTTTGCCCTCTCCCTCTGGGAGCGGGCCTTTTTTAAAGCGCCATCGATCTGTTCGATCTGCCTCTCATAGGTCTTTTTGATCTCCTCGCTCCGGTTCTTTAAGGTCCTTTCCTTCCTCTCCGAGAGCTCCTTACGTGCGCTCTCCAGCGCTCTCGTCGCGCTCTCCTCCTGCTCCCTGGCCTCCCGTAAGGATTCCGACAGCGCTCTTTGATCCAGGAGCGCCTGCTTCGCCTGGTTCAAAAACTCCAAAGGATTCTCCGTTTCCAATCCCATATCTCTCCTCCATCTTCTGTATCGCTCTCACTTTGACTTCCTCCCCGGCGGAGGGTATAATGCATGCCCGGAGCACTCTGATCCCGGAGGGAAGAGCAGGCGGTAGAATCCGCCCCGATCCCAAAAAGCAGAGCGCTATAAGGGATCAGGGATCCGAATATGCAGAGGAAGAAAGGAGCCAAGCATGTTTCGAATGAGCGGAAGCATCCAAAGGGAGGGGAAAACTCTGAGAAGCTGCGTCTCCCGGCAGGAAGACGAGTCCTTATCCCGGACACGCCATGTGATGGAAGCGCTCCGGGAGATCAGCGAGTATCTGGATCTCCCGGTCCCGATCTGGCTCTCCAAAAATATCCGCGAGTTCCAGAGGAAAAGCCGGACTGACTTCCGACAGGACAGCTTTCTCGAGCACATCCCCTTCGATGCCCTCCATATCGAGGTTATCGAGGAATAGCATCCCCCTTGAGTCTCGCCCCGAGCTCCCGGGAGAGCTCCTCATAGCCCGGCTTTCCGAGCAGGGCAAACATATTTTTCTTATAGCTCTCCACTCCCGGCTGGTTGAAGGGGTTCACCCCGTTTAAGTATCCGGAGACGCCGCAGGCGAACTCGAAAAAGTAGAACAGCTCTCCGAGGGAAAAGGCATCCTGACGCGGGATCGTCACCACGAAGTTCGGGACATTCCCATCGGTATGCGCGAGAATCGTGCCGTTCATCGCGGACTTATTGACAAAGTCCACCGTCCTTCCCGCGAGATAATTCATGCCGTCGATGTCCTCCTTCTCCTCTCTGAGAGAGAGTGTATCGGGGCATTCCTCCACATTCAGAACCGTCTCGAAGAGATTCCGCGAGCCATCCTGGATAAACTGTCCCATGGAATGAAGATCCGTCGTGAGATCGACAGAGGCCGGGAAAATCCCCCTCTGATCCTTGCCCTCGGATTCCCCCATGAGCTGCTTCCACCACTCCGAGATATAGTGGAGAGAGGGCTCATAATTCGCGACGATCTCGATCGCCTTTCCCTTCCGGAGCATAATATTCCTGGCCGCCGCATAGAGAAGGGCCGCATTCTTCTCATAGGGATCCTCGAGGCAGCGCTCCCGCATCGCAGCGGCTCCGCGCATGAGCGCCCCGATGTCCGCCCCGGAAGAGGCGATCGGGAGAAGTCCCACCGCGGTGAGGACGGAGAACCTCCCGCCGACGTCATCCGGGACGACGAAGCTCTCATAGCCCTCCTCGTCCGAGAGCTTCTTCAGCGCCCCCTTTGCGCGGTCCGTTGTCGCATAGATCCGCTTCGCCGCCCCCTCCTTCCCGTATTTTTGCTCGAGGAGCTCCTTAAAGATCCGAAATGCCACCGAAGGCTCCGTCGTCGTTCCGGACTTCGAGATGATATTCAGAGAGAAATCCCTTCCCTCCAGGAGCTCCCGAAGCCCGCAGAGGTACTTCGAGGAGAGATTGTTTCCGCAGTAGTAGATCTCCGGTCCTCCCCTCTTCTCTCTCGGGAGCTCATTATAGAAGCAGGGATTCAGAAACTCATTTGCCGCCCGCGCTCCCAGATAAGAGCCGCCGATCCCGATCACAAGAAGCAGCTCGGAATCCCCGCGGATCTTCTCCGCCGCCCTCTCAATCCGGGAAAACTCCTCCCTGTCATAATTCAGGGGGAGATCCAGCCAGCCCAGAAAATCATTGCCGGCTCCGCTCCCCGTGAGGAGCGTCTTCTCCGCGGAAAGCACCTGCTCCCTGAAATTGGAAATCTCCTCATCGGAGATAAATCTCTTCGCCCTCGTGAGATCAAACCGTAATCCGCTCATTTCCTTTCCTTCCTCTCCGCCCCGAAAAACCGGGGCAGGACTCCTTCCTCCAAGCTCTATAAAGACACTGCTTCCAGCAGGCCCCTACTGCACCGCCTTACCGCAGCTCCTTGCTCCCCTTGCTGCAGCGCCGGGGCGGCAGACGGCCTCCTTATGGAGCAGTCGATCGGCAGAAGGAGCGTCCCTCTCACTTTGCCTGCCTGTGCCCCGCTTTTCCGCCCCTCCTTATATCCTTTGCACCATCGCTCTCACGAGCCGGACCGAGTGCATGATCGCTTCCTTTTCAAAGGCCGGGTAATCCAAAATCGCGGACTGATCCGCCTTATCGGAGATCGCGCGGACGATCAGAAAGGGGCAGGAATTCTGCCAGGCGATCTGCGCGATCGCCGCGCCCTCCATCTCACAGCACTTTCCCTGAAACTGCTCCCGGATCCAGCGCTTTGTCTCCGGATCCGATACGAAGCGGTCCCCGCTGCACACCCTTCCCGCGATCCCGCGTATCTCCGGATTCGCCCGCCTATTTTCCTCCATCGCAATCTCCAGAAGTCTCCTGCTCGCGGGAAAGGAGAGCCTGCCGCTTCTGGGAATCTCACCGAGGCGGTAGCCGAAATGGGTCGCGTCCACATCATACTGCACCGCGTCCTCGGAGAGAACGATGTCTCCGATATTGATCTCATTGTCCAGAGAACCCGCGATCCCCGTATTGATGATGCAGTCGGGATGACAGCGATCCAGAAGGAGCTGAGTGCAGGCCCCCGCATTGACCTTTCCGATCCCCGAGCGGACGACCGCAAGCTCTTTTCCGAAGATCCTTCCGTAGGAGAAAAGAAGGCCTCCTCTCTCCTCGTCTTTCCTCTCCGAAAGCTCCTTCCGGAGAAGCTTTACCTCCTCCTCCATCGCCCCGATAATCCCTATCATTCTCTCCTCCCTTTCGCCTTTCCGCTCTCCGCCGTCTCGATCAGCACCCTGAGCACGGCATCGAGCCCGCTCGTCTTCTCCGCCTTCTCCATGGAAGCGATATAGCGCGCCCGGTCCCTGTAGAGCTCCTGCACAGAGGAGAGGAGCTTTTTCTCATCCTTTTCGATCTCATGCTGATCCAAAACCATACTGAAGCCCTGTCTCTCAAAGGACTCGGCATTCAATATCTGATCTCCCCTCGAGGCGTCCCTGGGGAGGGGGACTAAAATATTCGGCTTTTTCAGGGCGAGAAGCTCACAGATCACATTGGCGCCCGCCCGGGAGATCACGAGATCTGCGAGCGCATAGAGATCCCGAAGCCCGTCTGTGAGATACTCATACTGCCGGTATCCCTCTTTCCCCTCCAGAGCGGGATCCGCATTCCCCTTCCCGCAGATATGGACGAGATCAAAGCTCTCCGAAAGCTCCGGAAGAAGCTTCCGGAAGGCCCGGTTCAGCGCGAGCGATCCGAGACTTCCGCCGATTGCCATAAGCACCGGCTTCTCCCCGGAAAAGCCCGTCATCGCAAGACCGGCCTCCCGGCTCCCCTTGAGGAGCTTCTCCCGGATCGGAGAGCCTGTGAGCACTGCCTTCCCCCGGGGAAGCTTCGCGACGGTCTCCGGAAAACTACAGCAGATCCTTCTCGCACAGCGGAGCGTCAGACGGTTTGCAAGGCCCGGCGTCATATCGGACTCGTGGCTCACCACGGGGATTCCCCGGAGATAGGCCGCCCAGACGATCGGCACCGCGACGAATCCCCCCTTTGAGAAGAGGATGTCCGGCTCTATCCTTTTCAGAATCCTCCCCGCCTCGAAAAAGCCCCGTATCACATGGAAAGGGTCCGTCAGGTTCCGAAGGTCCCGGTAGCGCCGGAGCTTCCCCGTATCCACACCATAGTAGGGGACTCCTTCCTTCTCCATGAGCCTCCGCTCGATGCCGTCGTAGGAGCCGAGATAGCTGACCTCCGCTCCCATTTCACAAAGCCTCGGAAGGAGCGCGAGATTTGCCGTGACATGTCCGGCAGTACCTCCCCCCGTCAATACGATGCGGCCTATGCTCATTGAAGCTTCTCCCCGATCCTCCTGCAAAGCTCCGCTCTCTCCTCCTCCGTGCACTCCCCCGGTTTCCAGAGGAGGAGCTCCTCCTTCCCATACCTTGGGATGATATGCATGTGAAAATGCCGGACCGTCTGCCCCGCCGCCTCTCCGTTGTTCTGCACAAGGTGGAAGCCGGGGCAGGAGAGAGCCTCCTTCATCGCGCGGGCAACCCGGGCGGAAAGGGGGAGAAGCTTCGCGGCCACAGCCTCGTCCAGCTCCAAAAGATCAGCGAAATGCTCCTTCGGAAGGATCAGAAGATGCCCGGGGCTTGCGGGCGCAAGATCAAAAATCACGCGGAAATCCCCATCCTCATAGAGGGTCGTAGAGGGAATCTCTCCGCTCGCAATCTTACAGAAAATACAATTCTCGTCTCTCATAGGAACTGCTCTCCTTTCCGATGCCGAAGCTCCGCGGAGAGCCCGGACATGCGGGCCTCCGAACGCTTCCAGTATAAGGCCGATCCCGGCTTTATACAAGGGAGAGATGCTGCCGCCTTTCCTCCAATACAGGGCACTCTCGCTCCGGCCTCCGGGACGGCGGGCAGCCTGCTTATTTCGCAGGCAGGCGGCAGAGCTATGATTTTAAAATACGAATACTATGGACGTCCCGCCCGCTGAAATAGGAAGGTCCTCTCCTCAGTAAAGACGAGCCAATGATAAGACAACGGCGGGAAGCTGTGCCTGCCGCGCGGATAGAATGCAGCGGGGCGATCGCTCAGTGCCGCGAGAGCTCCTCGGAGTCGTAGAGGATGGTGAAGGGGCCATCATTTGTGAGGCTGACCTTCATGTCGGCGCCAAAGCTCCCCTGCTCCACTCTCCGGACCTCCTTCCTGCATTGCTCTATGAAATATTCGTAGAGTCTCTCCGCCTTTTCCGGCGAGCCCGCGCGGATAAAGCTCGGACGATTTCCCTTCCGGTAGTCCGCATAGAGCGTAAACTGGCTGATGATGAGAAGCTCCCCGGAGATATCGGAAAGGGAGAGATTGGTCTTTCCTTCCCCATCCTCAAAGATGCGGGCGGAGAGAAGCTTTCTCACCATCTTCTCCGCTGTCGCCTCGTCATCCTCCTCCGAAACTCCGAGAAGGATCAAAAGCCCCCTTCCGATGGAGCCGATCAGCGCACCGTCCACACGCACGGAGGCCTCCGTCACCCTCTGCACAAGACATCTCATAAGTCCCCTTCCTTCCTGAACATCCTGAAAGCGGAAGAGCAGAGGCTCTCCCTCTGCTCTTTTGCACAAAACGGGCACGCTCCGCCTGCTCCATACACGGCGGCTTCCCCGCTTTTTCTAAGCCGTAGGGCCTCCGGATCAAAGGCCGCAGCGCCCCGGCTCCTCCGCCTGCTTCGAAAGACAGGCTCTCGACTCTCCTCCGTCCGCCGGCGAAAAATCAATGCAGCGGCTTGATATTCGTCGCCGAGCTGACTCTCGCCCGGAGCGAATCGGCAAAGTCGACCTCCACTTCCTTTCCAACATTCTCCTTCGCAAGCTTCTTCAGATTTTCGTCATCACTCACGGTAAACTTGAGCTCCGTGCCGTCAGAGGCCTTCAGATAGAGAATGGGGAGATCCGGATTGCTCTCCTCAAGCTTCTCGAGCTTTCCCTTGACACCGATCACATTCGAAGCCTCGTCCTCCATCATGTCCTCGGTGCAGACCCGATAGGCGACAGCCTTATCCTTCAGGTCCCCGGTATAGCTGACCAAAGCGAAGGCTCCGACCTTCACGCCGTCCTTCGTGACCTCCGTCCCGTAGGCGGCTCTCTCGAGAGTATAGCTGTCCCCCATTCTGCTCTCCGGGCTCACCTGACTGCTTCCCTCGTCGACATCCGCTCTCTCGTCCGGCTGCTCCCGGATCGTGATGCTCTTGTCGTCCACCGCCGTGATCTCCCCGTAGATCGTCGGATCCTCATTGTAGTCCTCGGAGGAATACTCGAAGGGAACCGACATGACAACGGTATTTACCGCCATGCCGTCCGCGGGCTCTGCGCCGTTGTAGCCGATCTGAACCTCATCCCCGGGCATCAGCGTCCAGACCGGGTCCATCTTTACCTTTGAAATATCGAAGGTATAGGATTTTCCGTCGTCGGTCTGCACCATCATGCTTCCGTCCCCGATCTTCTGGATCGTCGCGCCCAGGCTGTTCTCCGACGGATCCTCAGTGGCCGACTCGGCAGCCGACGCCGCGCCCTTGTCCGACTTCTTTCCGCAGGACGCCATAGAAAGAGCGAGGAGTCCCAGCGCCGCCAAAAATACGATTTTTTTCATCTGATATCCCTCCAGTTATATTCTTAATGATCTATCATCCCGTTGTCCGGATCGGTTTCGCATAGATCCGCTCCGCCCGTCCCGACCGCGTTCTCAAAATCCTAGCATGAAGGAGCGGAAAATGTCTTTCTGATTTTATGAACATTATCTTAAACCGGGGCTTTTCCGTCCCCCTCCTCCGGGAAATGATAGAATTTCCGCTCCCGGAGCGCATCCGGGAGATACTGCTGCTTCACATAGTGCCCGGGAAAATCATGGGGATAGAGATAGCCGACGCCGCGGGAGAGCTTCTCGTGGCCCCGGTAGTGAGCGTCCCGCAGATATCCGGGGATCGGGAGATTCCCGCTTCTCTTCACCTCCGCCTCCGCCTCCATGATCGCCTTGACGCAGGCATTGCTCTTCGGGGCGGAGGCCACATAGCTTGCCGCCTGGGAGAGAATGATCTTCGCCTCCGGAAGGCCCACCCTCTCGACCGCGAGAAAAGCGCTCGTCGCGACATTCAGGGCCTGCGGATCCGCATTCCCCACATCCTCCGAGGCGCAGATCACGATGCGCCTTGCGATGAACTTGATATCCTCCCCGGCATAGAGCATACGGGCCAGATAATAGACGGCGGCATCCGGATCGGAGCCCCGCATCGACTTAATAAAGGCGGAGATCGTGTCATAGTGCTCATCCCCATCCCTGTCATAGCGTAAAACCCGCTTCTGGATGCACTCCGAGGCCACGGAAAGAGTGATGTCGATCCATCCGTCCTCTCCGCGCTCCGTCGTAAGAGCCGCAAGCTCCAGCGCATTCAGCGCCGCGCGCGCGTCTCCCCCCGCGGCCTCGGAGAGAAAGTCAAGGGCCTCCTCCTCTATCCTGAGCCGGAAACTCCCAAGACCTCTCCTTTGATCTGAGACCGCCCTCTTTAAGAGAATCCGGATCTCCTCTCCGGTGAGCGGCTTCAGTTCAAAGATCCTTGAGCGGGAGAGGAGCGCGGAATTCACCTCGAAATAAGGATTCTCCGTAGTTGCCCCGATCAGGATGAGGCTCCCGTCCTCGACATAGGGGAGGAGATAATCCTGCTGCGCCTTGTTAAAGCGATGAATCTCATCGACGAAGAGGATCGTCCGCTTCCCGTATCCGCCGAGATTCTTCTTCGCCCTCTCTACGATCTCCTCCATCTCCTTCTTTCCCGCGGAGGTCGCGTTCAGCTGGCAGAATTCCGCCTTCGTCGTCCTCGCGATCAGTCTCGCAAGCGTAGTCTTCCCGGTGCCGGGCGGGCCGTAGAAAATCAGTGAGCTGAGCTTATCCGCCGCAATCGCGCGGTAGAGGAGATGCCCCTTTCCGGCGATCTCCTGCTGCCCCACCAGCTCATCCAGATTTTCCGGGCGCATCCTAGCGGCAAGAGGGGCCTCCGCTCCCTTCTGCTTCTCCGCCATATATTCAAAAAGATCCATGCTCCTCCCCTGTCACGCCCCGCCAAAAGGTCCGGGATCCCGCCCTCCCAAAGACAGCGCCATGATACCTTTCCCGCGCTCCGGAATCACCGCCAAACGACGGGTTTCGCTTCCCGATCGCAGCACCGGACGATATTTCCTGTGCACCGATATCACCGCCGAATACCGGGCTTTCCCCTCCCGAAGGCAGCACCGGATGATATTCTCTGTACACCGGGATCAGCGCCGGATCATTCCCCCGCTCTCCGGAATCACTGCCAGGTGATGGGCTTTGTGCGGTCCGGTATGATCTCAATCCAGTAGCCGTCCGGATCCTCGATGAAGTAGATCCCCATGCCGTGATTTTCGAAGCAGATGCAGCCCATTTTCTCGTGTCGCGCATGCGCCATACCGATGTCATCCGTCCGAAGCGCGAGATGGAACTCCTGCTCCCCCAGATCATAATGCTCCTTCCTGTCCTTTAAGTAGGTGAGCTCCAGCCGAAATTCGGTCCTTTTATCCCCGAGGTAGACGATCGTAAAGTCCGACTGATCGTTCGTCGTCAGGACGTCCAGATCCAGGGCCTCCTTGTAGAACGCGATGCTTCTCTCCAGATCAAAGACATTGAAATTAAAATGGTTGAAACTGAACTCCATACTCTCCTCCTATCATCATAAGCGCCGACTCCGACAGAGCGGTCCGTTCCTCCCGCTCCTCTTTTTGTTTTAATAGTAATGTACTTTTCCCCGCATTGCAAGGGATGAGCCAAAGACAGCAGAAAGCCCGGCGATTTCTCGTCGGGCTCCCCGCTGTATAGAGTAGTAAGGGTCGATTAAACCTGTTCGACATATTCATTTGCCTCATCGGCATGCTTTGATACTAATACTTTATGGGCAAAATGTCAAGTCATTCCGGGGAAATATAAAAAAATCGCCATCTTTCCCTTGCAGAAGACTGTATTTATTTAAATATTCTATAATTTATCTCGATATGCTCTTTATTTTACTGTCGAATAGTAATATAATTTAAATGTCTGTATTATTACGGGAGGAGAGTAAGCATGAATTCTGTTTTACTGCATCAATATTCTGTACTGGTGGATTTTCTTGCCGGAACCCTGGGGACAGACTACGAAGTCACACTGGATGACCTCTCGCGCAAGAACCCCTGTACTGTCGCGATCGCCAATGGCTACATCAGCGGCCGATCCGTCGGCGCTCCTCTCACAAAGCTTGCCATGAAGCTGATCAAGGAGCGAAGCTATGAGGACGAGTCCTATCGCCTGAACTACCGGAGCATCTCTTCCAGCGGACGGGTTCTGCGCTGCTCCACCTTCTTTTTAAAAAATGAGAGAGGAGCGCTGCAGGGACTTCTGGGCATCAATTTCGACGACCACCGCTATATGGAGCTCTCGGGGAAGCTTTTCGCGCTTTGCCACCCGGACAACTATGTGAATGACAATATCTCCGTGCACGCGCTCCGGAAGACCGATGTCCCCTTCCTCTCCTCGGAGGAGGGCTCTCTCTATGAGAATGTCAATTCGGAGATCCGCTCGGCGCTCTATGCCGTGATCCGGAGCTCCGAGCTCCCGGCGAGCCGTCTGAAGAAGGCAGAGCGGGCGGAGATCATCCGGATCCTGAACAAAAAGGGAATCTTCATCCTAAAGGGCGCCATCCCCCTGGTCGCGGCCAAGCTCTCCTGCTCCTCCGCGAGCGTCTACCGCTATCTCTCCGAGCTCAAGAAGGAGGAGCAGCGGGAGTATCTGCAGCAGCATGAGGATGAGGAGCTGAGCTCCATCCTGGACAGCATAAGCACCGGAGAGGCCGTGGAGAGCATCGGGACCTCGGAGACCTATCGCTCCACGGAATCCGCCTCTGAGGAAAGAGAGCGGGAGGCAGAAGAAAGGCGGAGAGAGGAAGACGGGGAAGAGGGCTTTTAGCCCGGAAGGGAAGACAGAAAAGGACATCGGAAAGGTCTCGAGAAAATAAATGCTCCGCCCATCTCTCAAAAGGATGGACGGAGCATTATTATGACGCGATTATGACGCGGACAAAATCTGCGCCGATACAGCGCGTGGAGGCTTATTTCAGAGTGACCTTTGCTCCCTCTGCCTCGATCTTCGCCTTGAGCTCCTCGGCCTCTGCCTTGGAGACACCCTCCTTCATGACCTTCGGAGCAGCCTCGACGAGGTCCTTCGCCTCCTTCAGGCCAAGGCCGGTCGCTTCGCGGACGACCTTGATGACCTTGATCTTGTTCGGGCCGATCTCGGTGAGCTCGACATCGAACTCCGTCTTCTCCTCCTCGGGAGCAGCGCCGGCGGCACCGGCCGCAGCCACCACGACACCGGCCGCGGCGGAAACTCCGAACTCCTCCTCACAGGCCTTGACCAGATCGTTGAGCTCCATTACGGAAAGCTCCTTGATCGCCGCAATAAACTCCTCAGTGCTCATCTTTGCCATTTTTGTTTTCCTCCATTTTTACAATTTTTACAATCTGTGATGCTCCGCCATATGGCGAATCCTGTACTTCAGCCTTTTGTCATGACGCCCCGTCAAGATAGCTACGCGGCCTCTCCCTCGCCCTTCTCCGCGATCTGCTTTAGAACGCGGGCGAAGTTTGTGACCGGAGACTGGATCGAACCCAGAAGTCTCCCGAGCAGCTCCTCCCTGGACGGGATCTCCGCCAGAGCCTGGACTTCCTTCTCGTCGTAGAGCTTCCCCTCGACGACAGCTCCCTTCAGCTCCAGCTTCGGAGCCGTCTTTGCGAACTTCGCGAGGATGCGGGCCGCAGCGGTCGCGTCATCCCTCGAGACCGCGATCGCCGTCGGTCCCTCCAGGAATCCGTCCAGCTGCGAAAAATCCGTGCCCTCCGCGGCTCTCTTGATGAGAGTGTTCTTAAAGACCTTGTACTGTACTCCGGCCTCTCTCAGCGTTTTGCGAAGCTGAGTATCCTCGGAGACGGTCAGGCCGCGGTAGTCAACCACTGTGGCCGATACCGCGCCGTCCAGAAGCGCCCGGATCTCATCGATGATCGGCTGCTTCAGTTCAACCTTTGCCATTTCGCTTTCTCCCTCCTTATGATACGAAAAACCCCATGCCAAAAGACATGGGGTCTACAAACAAAGCTTGTCTGTATCTTTCCTCGGCAGGCGCGGAATCGACTTTCAATGCCATGCATGACCTGCTGTCTTCGGCTCAATACCTTCGCTATGCTAGCATCCCGGACTCAAAATGTCAAGCGCCGCCGGAATGCTCTGAAATTCTTCCTTCTCTGCGCCTCGATCAGGCACCAAAGGGCACTGTGTCAAGCCGCACGCCGGGCCCCATGGTGGAGGTGAGCGTCGCGGACTTCATGTACACGCCCTTCAGGGTCGCGGGTCTCGCCTTCGCGATCGCGTTCATCAGCGTGTCCAGATTGGACTTCAGCTGCTCCTCTGTGAAGGAGGCCTTCCCCACCGGCACGTGGATGATGTTCGCCTTGTCCAGCCTGTACTCGATCTTACCGGCCTTCGTGTCCTCAATCGCCTTCGTGACATCCATCGTGACCGTTCCGGTCTTCGGGTTCGGCATGAGGCCCTTCGGTCCGAGGAGACGTCCGATCCGTCCGACGACGCCCATCATATCCGGAGTGGCGATCACGACATCATAGTCGAACCAGCCGCCCTGGATCTTCGGGAGAAGCTCCTCCGCTCCCACGAAATCCGCACCGGCTGCCTGAGCCTCATCGGCCTTGGCGCCCTTTGCGAATACAAGGATCCGGACCTTTTTTCCGGTCCCGGCGGGAAGCACGACGGAGCCGCGGACCTGCTGGTCAGCGTGACGGCTGTCGCAGCCGGTCCTGATGTGCAGCTCGATGGTCTCATCGAACTTCGCGGTGGCATTCTTCTTTACGAGCTGGATCGCGTCGAGCTCCGCATATTTTGTCTGTCTGTCGACAGCCTTCAAAAGCTCAGCATATCTCTTTCCGGTTTTCATTCGCTTTCTCCTCCCTCTCCTTATTTCTCTACTTCGACGCCCATGGACCGGCAGGTTCCTGCGATCATAGACATGGCAGCTTCCAAAGATGCGGCATTCAAATCCTTCATCTTGGTCTCGGCGATCTTCTGGAGATCCTCCCTGGAGATCGTCGCCACCTTGTTCTTATTGGGCTCGCCGGAGGCCTTCTGCAGCTTGCAGGCCTTTTTGATCAGGACCGCCGCGGGAGGAGTCTTCGTGATGAAGCTGAAGCTGCGATCCGCGTAGACCGTGATAATGACAGGGATGATGACATCGCCTTCATTGGCGGTTCTCGCATTGAACTCCTTTGTGAATGCAACGATATTTACGCCGTGCTGTCCAAGTGCCGGTCCTACGGGGGGAGCCGGGGTCGCTTTTCCAGCCGGAATCTGAAGCTTGATATAACCTTCTACTTTCTTTGCCATTTCAGGCACCTCCTTGTGGTGATTGCGGGTAAACCCTCCCACGAGCCCGGGATCTCCATCCCAGAAGCCGTCGGCTTTGATCGGACTTCTCCGGGCGGTGGCTATCTTGTGATCCGGGAGCGCTGTCCCGGGGATTCCCATTTATCTTTATTTATCTCAGTTTCTGGATCTCTCCATAGGACAGCTCCACCGGAGTGTCCCGGCCGAACATCTCGACATTGATCGTGACGGTTCTCTTCTGCTCGTTGATCTCCGTGATGACGCCGATGGTGTCCTTCCAGGCGCCGGAGGTCACATTGACGGTATCTCCCAGCGCGAAATCCACGAGGATCTCCGATTCCCGGTAGCCCAGTATCCGGATCTCCTCCTCTGAGAGGGGCACCGGCTTGGACCCGGGCCCGACAAAGCCTGTGACGCCCCGGGTATTTCGGACGACATACCAGGTCTCATCGTTCATAACCATGTTGACGAGGACATAGCCCGGAAACATCTTCTTGTCGGTCTTCTTCTCAACGCCGTTCTTCATCTCGATGACGGGCTGCATCGGTACGCTGACCTCCAGGATCAGATCCTGAAGTCCGCGGTTCTCGATGGTCTTTTCCAGATCCATCTTGACCTTGTTCTCATACCCGGAATAGGTATGGGCCACATACCAGCGCGCTTCGGAATTCGTTTCTGACATTGTCCCCCACCTTTACTTAAGAATATGTCCGAGCCCCCACTTCATGATGATGTCCAGCCCCGCGATGATGGCACCGATTACGATGCTGACCGCGATCGTCGCCGCCGACTGCTTTGCAACATCCTGTCTGTCGGGGAATACGATCTTCTGGTACTCCGTCTTCAGGCCATTCGTAAACGACTTAAGAAAGGATGTCTTCTCTTCCTGCATTACTTTGTCTCCTTATGAAGCGTATGCTTCTTGCAAAAGCGGCAGTACTTGTTCACTTCCATGCGATCCGGGTGGAGCTTCTTCTCCTTCGTGAGGAAGTAATTCCTCTGCTTACACTCTGTGCATGCTAAAATAATCTTTGTGCGCACGGCTGTTCACCTCCAATGATTTTTAACTCCGCATGACTACGAAATTAGTGCATAAAAAATGGGGCCCTGCCCCTGGAACTGAGAGAAGTGTACCATGGCCGACCCCACAGGTCAAGTATTTCTTGCTGTATCAATCCCCGCCGGACGCCGGAATGTACGCTGTAGGACATTCCGGCATCTAAGAGGCCAAAGGAGCAAAGCCGCAGCACTGCCTTCCTTTACAGCGCGGGAGCTTTATTCCCGGAGCGACAGACAAAAGAGCCGTTATCCTATCGCTCCTGTCTCGTCTTCTCCGGGGTGAAAGTCAGAGCCTTCCCCCGCCATTAGGAGAGATTCGACGGTGTAGCCTGTCTGGAGCCGCCGCCTGAGCCGCTGCCGGATCCCGATCCGCCGCCGGAAGAGGAGCCGCCGCCGGAGGAAGATCCCCCGCCGCCCCCTCTGGAGCCGCTGGAATTTCCTCTCTGCACCACATCATAGCCTCCGACCTTCACATCGGTATTCTGCTTCGGAACCTCCTTCGTCTGGACCTTTCCGTCCACGACCCAGGCGCCGCCCTCATTTACGAGATAGCCGTCCGGCGTCTTCGTATTCGCGAGCATCCAGCCGTCCTTATCGAAATAGTAGCACTCCGCGATATTGTCCTTGTTCCCGTCGAGCCAGGCCCAGCCATCGTGCGGATAGGTCCCGTCCTCATTGTCAAACCACCAGTTATTCGGGCGGCTGATTCCCTTCTTCCAGCTTCCGGCAAACGCGGCAAAGCTTCCGATAAGCGTAAACGCCATGAGCGAAAGCGCAAGTCTCCTGATTTTCATCTCTTCCTTTCCTCCTTTGATGCCATACCTTTCCATCCCGGAGCTTCCGTCCATGAAACGGACCGGGTCCCTCACTTTGGAGAATCCGTCCGGGATAAAAGCCGCCTGCTTCGGGCCATGCCTTCCGCAGGAGCCGAAGCGATCCGCATTTCGGGCCTTCGCCCTCTTTGCTCCCCGCTGTCGGTCCATCCCCTGGCCATGTGTCGGTACTCGGTACTCATCCATACAGCCAATGCCCCAGATTATAGCACATAAAAGGAGGCTGTCGCAATAGAGTGTTGCGACAGCCCTCACGAATCGGTGAAAATCCGGCCTTGATGGCCGGATTTTTCCGATTTCAGGTATGTTTTTTACATGTTTCTTGATTCGGCAAACGTCAACTAAAGCCGCTCATTGAATAAGCGCCTTCTCCTGATCTGTGTTTTGAATGGCCTTGATTATGAAGCTTTCAGTTCGGTCAAGAACTGGCCTGTCCGGCCTCCCTGGATCTTAAAATGAAGCTTGTTGATGTTGTAGGCAATGGCCAAAAGAACGCTCTGGGCCAGCACATTTTCTTTCCCCCGGTAAAGATACCGCCGGAAGTTCATATCTTCTTTTATAACGGCAAAGCTGCCTTCAGCCTGAATGCTCCGGTTCATTCGGAGCTGAGTCCCGTATTCCGTTGTGATCCTCTCCAGCGTTTCCTGTCGCTTTTGCTTCATCACTTTGGAGATACTAAGACGCTTGTTCCGCTCCTCCATTGG
>NZ_GG729933.1:185461-221296 GCF_000160135.1 Oribacterium sp. oral taxon 078 str. F0262 | reverse complement strand
GATAATAGCCTCGATATGTCGTATAATCGGGCTGTAAATGTAATGGGGTTTGCATACCATTATTTTACAATAAAGCCCGGACTTTTCGAAGTCCGGGTCTTTGTTTTTTATAAGAGAAATCCGGCTGAATGGCCGGATTTCATCCGATGAAAAAGACTGCCGCACTAATCACTTAGTGCGACAGCCCCTGTCCTCTCCATTACAAAGCTTTATGCTTTCTTAAGGAAAGAAGTCCCTTCCTCTCTGCGGAAAGCCCTGCTCAGCGCTCTGCCCTCCCCGCGAGGCAGAGACTGTAGATTTTCGCCACGCCGGCCTCCCGGAGCGCGGACGAGCAGGCCTCGATCGTCGCGCCTGTGGTAAAGATGTCATCGACGAGGCAGACCGAGCGGAGGCTGTCCGGAATCCTTCCCGGGCGGATCGCTCTTTGCATATCTCTCGCCCTCTCCTCCGGGTTCAGATTCTTCAGGGCCTTCGTATTCCGCACCCGGTGAAGGGCAGCGGGATAGACCGGAAGCTTCAGAAGCTCTCCGATCCGTTCCGCGAGAAGCTCCGCCTGATTGTAGCCTCTCCTTCGAAGTCTTTCCCTGTGGAGCGGAACCGGAACCAGGGCGTCCAATGAGAGCGAGAGAAGCCTCTCTCCGATAAGCCCCGCGGAAAGCTCTCCATAAAAGGAGAGATACTCCCGCCTTCCATGGTATTTGATCCTCGCGATGGACTCGGAAATCTCATCGCTGTATTCTAGCAGGATGAAGCCAAAGTCAAAGCTGAAGCGCCTCCTCCTGCAGTTCTCACAAAGCTCCGCCTCCTCCGAGGCGATTCCTCTCCCGCATTTCAGACAGAGGGGCCTTTGCATCGGCCGGATACAGGGGATGCAGGAGGGACAGATCCTCTCCCCGGGGGAGAGAACCCTGTCACAGATCGGGCAGCGGGGCGGGAAAAGGGAGGAGAGAACTGTCTCGCGAAGCTCCCCCAAAAGCGCTCCGCTCCAAGAAGAGATGGGCGGGTCTCCCCCGGGAAATTTCATATCGACCTCCCAAAAGCAAAAATATCCTTAAATAAAACTACCCTTCCTCAGCCATTCATCCATTCATCGCCGCAAAAAAGCTCTCCCGCGCCGGAGGAAGCGGTCAGCGCGAAGGTGTCCCCTGCCGGGCGTCTGATATAAGTTGATGTGAATTTACGAAAGAGAGCCCGCTGAAAATAGATCTCGCGGTCCGGATGAAAATGCCTCTCTCGATGGATCTCCATTTACGAATTTACAAGGAGGATTCCGCCAAAAAGGGATGCTCCGCGCCGGATGCGAGCTCCCGGAGCTGCTCTGCCAAAGAGGAATAGCGCTTCGCCTCCGTCCCGTTCTCCAGCATGGCCCGAAACGCCCCGGGGTCCCCCACGAGGCAGACGCAGCGCTTTGCCCGGGTCACTGCTGTATAGAGAAGGTTCCGGTTCATGAGAAGCTGCGGCCCCTGATACATCGGGATGACGACCGCCGGATATTCCGAGCCCTGGGACTTATGGATCGTGATCGCATAGGCGAGATCCAGGTCCTCGCAGTCCTTAAAGCGGTATTCCACGCTCCGCCCGTCGAAGTCCACCGTCAGCGTCTCGCGGAGGGCATTGATCTCCCGGATAATTCCGATGTCTCCGTTGAATACTCCCTCTCCCGTCTCGATGGGGATACCGAAGCGGCCGCGGAGCTCCCAGACGAGATTATAATTGTTCCGGACCTGCATCACCTTATCGCCGAGCCGAAAGAGAGTGCCGTTCAACTCCTTCTCCGCCTTCTCTCTCCCCGGGGGATTCAGCTCCGCCTGAAGAAGCGGATTCAGCCGCTCTACGCCGAGCGCCCCCTTCCTCTGGGGCGTCATGACCTGGATGGAGAGCGGGTCCGTCTTCAGATAGGCGGGAAGCTTCTCCAGAAGGAGCCTCGTCACAGACTGCGTGATCTGCTCCGGACTCCCGCTCCGGATGAAGAGGAAGTCCCTTGAGGGCTTCCCGAGATCCACTTCCCTGCCCTCATTGATCCGGTGGGCATTCACGACGATGTCGGACTCCATGGCCTGCCGGAAGATATGCTTTAAGGAGATCGTCCGGACGAGCTCGGAGGAGATGATATCCCGGAGGACATTTCCCGCCCCGACCGAGGGGAGCTGATCCGCATCCCCAACGAGAATCAGCCGACAGCCCTGCGGCACGGCCCGGAGGAGTGCATGCATCAGGCGAAGATCCACCATGCTCATCTCATCGATGATGAGCAGCTCGCAGTCGAGGGGATTGGACTCATCCCGCTCAAAATGCCCTCTCCCTCCCCTTTTTCCGCCCTCCTCGTCCTCCGGTCTCCCCTGGTACTCGAGCAGGCGGTGAATCGTCTTCGCCTCCCAGCCCGTGGACTCGCTCATCCGCTTCGCCGCTCTCCCGGTCGGCGCCGCGAGGGCGATCGTCTTTCTCTCCATTGAAAAAAGACGGAGGAGCGTCCGGATCGTCGTCGTCTTTCCCGTGCCGGGACCCCCGGTGATCACCAAAAGGCCGGACTCCGCCGCGATGGAGACCGCCTGCCTCTGCAGGGGATCCAGCTCGATCCCCTCCTCCCCCGTGATTTCAGCGATCCTCCTCTCCGTCTCCTCCTCTTCGCTCCCGCCGAGATTTCGATTCAGAGAGAGAAGCAGGGCCGCGGTCTCTCTCTCCGCATAATAAAGAGAGGAGCGGTAGACCCTCTCCCCCTTTACCTTGATCTTTCCCCGCATCTGAAGATCCGAGAGGCAGGCCGGAAAATCCGGAATCGAGAGGGACAGAAGCTCCTCCGCCGTAGTCTGGAGAAACTTAAGCGGCAGATAGCAATGTCCCTGTATCTCCGACTGCGAGAGCGCATAGAAGATGCCGGACTCCAGCCGGAACTCAGACTCCTCCGCTATCCCCGCACGGCGCGCGATCTCATCGCACTTTTGAAAGCCGATCCCCTCGATATCCTCCGAGAGCCGGTAGGGATTCTCCCGGATCAGATCATAGAGCTTGTTTTTATACTGCGCATAGATCTTTCCCGCGAGATTCACGGAGATCCCGTAGCCCTGGAGGAAAATCACCGCATCCTGCATATCCCTCCGGGCATTCAGAGAGGCGGCGATATCCATCGCCTTCTTCCGCGAGATCCCCCGGATCTCCGAAAGCCGCTCCGGCTCCTCCGAGATGATCCGCATGGTCTCCATGCCGAATTGCTTCACGATCCGGGATGCCGTGGCAGGCCCGATCCCCTTCACCGCCCCGGAGCCAAGGTATCGTTCCAGCGCTTCCTTATCTCCGGGCGCCTCCGACTCATAGCTCTCTATGACAAACTGAAGGCCGTAGATCGGGTGCTTCGTCTCATGCCCCTTCGCCCGGATCGTCTCCCCGGCCGCAAGGGATGAGACCGTTCCGACGAGTGTGAGCTCCTTTCCGTCCTGCACCGCGGAAAACACGGTGTAGCCGCTCTCCTCGCTCCGAAAGATGATGTGATCGATATAGCCCCGAAATTCCTCCATGGCTACAGATCTTCTTCGTCCCGCGCGGAGATATCGATGAAGCGGCCTGTGCCGATCGCGACGGCCGTCAGCGGATCCTCCGCGAGCATGGTATTGATGCCGGTCTTCTCCTGCATAAGCTTATCCAGGCCGTAAAGGAGGGAGCCGCCTCCCGTCATGACAATCCCCCGCTCGTAGATATCCGCCGCAAGCTCCGGCGGAGTTCTCTCCAGGACATTGTGTACGGCATTGATGATCATCGCGATCGGATCGGCCAGCGCCTCCATGATCTCATCCGAGCTCACCACGACCGTCTTTGGAAGCGCTGTCACCAGATTCCTTCCGCGGACCTCCATCGTCACATTCTCCGGCCGCTTGCTCGCGCAGCCGATATTGATCTTGATATCCTCCGCGGTCCGCTCCCCGATCAGGAGGTTGTGCTTCTTTCGCATATAGCGGAGGACGGATTCGTCGAAGTCATCCCCCGCGATCTTGATGGACTCCGATACCACAGGCCCGTCCAGAGCGATCACCGCGATGTCCGAGGTCCCCCCTCCGATATCGATAATCATATTCCCCTGGGGCTTCGAGATGTCTATGCCGGCCCCGATCGCCGCCGCCACCGGCTCCTCAATGATCGTCACATCTCTCGCCCCGGCGTGATAGGCCGCGTCCTCCACCGCCTTCTTCTCCACCTCCGTCGCGCCGCTCGGGATACAGACAGAGAGGCGGGGCTTTCGGAGCGTCCGCTTCCCCACCGCTTTATTGATGAAATGCTTCAGCATCTGCTCCGTCCTCGTATAGTCGGAGATCACACCCTTTCGGAGGGGCCGCACCGCCACGATATTCTCCGGCGTCCTGCCGAGCATCAGCCTCGCATCCTCCCCATAGGCCAGAATCTTATCATTGTCCCTGTTTACCGCCACAACAGACGGCTCCTTCAGAACCACACCGCGTCCCTTTATATAAACGAGAATGCTGGATGTCCCCAGATCTATCCCTATATCATTTGAAATAAGTGAAAACATGGCTTCCTCCGCTCAGTTCCAAAATCCTGATTTTTCCTATAAGTATAACGGAAAGCCCTGATTTTTGAAAGCCCCCTTATCCCGGAAGAAGGCGGAATTCTCGTTCGTATTTCCGTCAAGTTTTCTTTATAATTTTTAGAATCCTTTTAGAGCATAGACATACTTTAGACACAAAGAAACTTTATAGTATAAGACAGTTACAGAGATGTAACTGAAAAAGCTTTTCATACTCATACTCTGGAGCCCTCTCCTGAAACCGGGCTCCAGAGCCCCCTTCAAAACGGCATAACGGGTCTTGCTTTTTTCCCCCCTTCCAGCGAGGCCCTTCCTATATTCGATAAATCGAGCCCCGGCGGAGAAAACCACTCCATCGGGGCTCTTTGATTGATTCCGCCGCACAGCTTCCCCGGCGGATCCTCTCCGCCGGGGAAACCTCGGTCTCTCTTCCCGCTTCGCCGTCTATCTCGCCCCGGAGATTCCGAGTGCCGCTGCGAGCGCGGAAAATGCCGGCAGAGATCTCTCGATTACCTTCCCGGGAACGCAGTAGGCAATCCTGACATAGCCGGGGAGCCCGAAGCCGTCGGTCGGCACCACGATGATATGCTGCTCCTCCGCCGCCCTCGCAAAGGCCTGGGCATCCCCGCCCGGAGCCCTCACCAGGAGATAGAAGGCCCCTTCGGGCTTTGCACAGTCAAAGCCCAGGGACAAAAGCTCCGCATAGAGAAGACGGCGGTTTTTGTCATAGAAATCGAGCGTGGTCCGGACGTCGAGGCACTCCGCGATCGCCCTCTGAAAGAGGGAGGGGGCATTCACGAAGCCGAGACAGCGGTTGGCAATCACAAGGGCCGGCATGAGCTCCTCATAGCCGTCTACCTCCTTTCGGAGAGCGAGGTAGCCGATCCTCTCCCCGGGGATCGACAGGGTCTTCGAAAAGGAATAGAGGTAGATGCTGTTTCGCAGAAAACCCGGGACATAGGGAACCACTCCGCCGTCATAGACGAGCTCCCGGTACGGCTCATCGCAGATCAGGTAGATCGGGCGCTCATAGCGCTCCTCCGCCTCCTGCAAAAGCGCGCCGAGCCTCTCCAGCTGCTCCCTGGGATAGAGCGCCCCGGAGGGATTATTCGGATTATTGATGATGACGGCCCTCGTCCTCCGGCCAAGAAGCTTCGGAAGAGCGGAAAGATTCAGCTGGAAGCTCTCCGTGTCCGGCGGCACGACGGAGAGCTTCCCCCCGTAGTTCTCCGCATAGGCGCGGTACTCCGTGAAAAACGGGGCAAAGGCGATGACCTCATCTCCGGGATTTAAAAGAGTCCGGAGAACGACGTTGAGGCCTCCCGCCGCGCCGTTTGTCATAATGATGTCCTCCTTGTCATAGGACATCAGAAAGCGCCGGTTCAGGTTCTCCGCCACCTTCTCCCTCACCTCATCGTAGCCCGCATTTTTCATATAGCCGTGCACATCCTGAGGCTCCTGGTTCTCCAGGATGCTGATGACGGCATTTTTCACCTCATAGGGAACCGGAGCCATGGGATTCCCCAGGCTGAAATCATAGACGTTCTCCCTCCCGAAGGAGGCGGCCAGCTCCTGCCCGCGCTCAAACATCTTCCGAATCGCCGAGTTTCCCTCCATCCGTCTTTCCATACAATCTGATATCAGCATATTCCTGTCCGGAAAGATTCTCTCCTCCCGCCTCCTTTCCCTTCCTATGCTTTCCTCTCATCGCGACCTCCTTCAGATCGGCAAAGGAGGACTTGCCGGACACCGCTTCCGGATTGTTCCGAAGCATGGTCTTCGACCACCAGCTCATCCTGCCGCTCTTATCGCTCCCCCCGTCCTGGAGCAGAGAAAGCCTGGCCTTCATCTGTTCCAGCTGCAGCTTTAAGGAATGCTGCGATTCCTCCGGAGAAGTCCCGCGCCCGGTCTTCGCGCCGATCGCGGAGAGTCCGGCGCGCACCGTGGAGACCGCCGCGCCCATGGTGTTTCCTGCCACGGCCTTCGCCGCCGCCATCTTCCCCTCGCTTTTCTGAATCTCCCGGAAATACTCCGCATTGGCGTTAAGCCCCGCCTTTGCCGTCTCAAGACGGCTGTAGACCTCCTGAATGGAAAGCTTCAGGCTCTGGATCTCCTCCGAGCTTTCCGCAAGCCTGCTGAGCCGGTCCCGAAGGTCCAGAGCCCCGAAGACCGATGCTACGGCGTCCTCGATAAAGAGCGTATAAAGCATCGTATTCACCACGAGAAAGGTAGAGTAGGACCAGTTTCTGGAAATCCTCTCTATATGGGGATGAATGAATTCCGTGATGAAAAGCGCAAGGACTCCCCAGCTGATGGCCGCGTAGAGACAGATATAGCCGTGAAAATTAAAGGGATTATGGGAATAATCCCACCACCTCATGTTAAACAGGTGCTCCATGAGAAGCCCCGTGAAAAGCTCCAGCGCCGTGCCGCCGAAAAAACCGGTCAAAAAGACCAAAATGTGCCGGTCCCGATAGGGCCAGACCAGAAGAATCAAGAGCGTCGCGCCGCTCCCGTAGAGCGGCAGCCATGGGCCGTGACAAAAGCCGCGGTTTCTGAGACGCCCGGACTTCAGAGAACAGTAGAATGACTCGAAAACCCAGCCCAGAATGCAGTAGCTCATAAAGAAGATGCTCCACTGCAAAATGCTGTAGCCTTCTATCGTCTCCATCCAAACCTCCTGCACCGGACATAACGCCGCATCCCTCTCCAGAAGGGCCTTAGGACTTAT
Organism: Oribacterium sp. oral taxon 078 str. F0262; assembly: GCF_000160135.1. GTDB lineage: Bacteria > Bacillota > Clostridia > Lachnospirales > Lachnospiraceae > Oribacterium. The sequence continues at coordinate 214,031 of NZ_GG729933.1, read as the reverse complement.
GATAGAACGGATATCGGTGCTTGTCCAGTCTTTTCGGGAGCCGAAGCCCTTTTTATCAAACTTTCGTTCTGTATTTTCGCGCTTCAGCCGCCCGCCTCGGGGGAAGAAGGCCGAGCAGCAGCTCCGGAAAGCCCTGCAGCTTGGAAAAAAAGCCGGTGAGCGAAGAGTGAGAGAGGAGGACGGAGAGAAGCAGGGAGAAAAAGAGCATGAAGACGGTCAAAAGCTTCGGGCAGACGGACATAAGCTTCGGATAGCCCGCCGCAAGGAGCAGATCCCGGATCGGGCGGTGAAGGATATAGATCTGAAGCGTCCTCTCCCCGATCTTCCTGAGAGCTCCCCAAAGAAGCTCCCGCCTCTGAAGGATCGGAATCAGCAGAAAGATACTGAAGGCGATCGAAAGGGAAAAAGGATACCAGAGAAGCCGGAGGAGCCAGGGAAAGGCCCTGAGAGGCTCCGGCATGCCGGAGAAGCCGAGCTTCCGGTACCAGCCCCCGTAAAAAAGCTGAAGATAGGGGGAGAGGAGAGAGCGGGCCTGAAGAGCCGAAAAGAGGGAGAGGGAAAGCCCGGTGAGGATGCAAAGCCCCTCCTTCAGACTCCCCCTCTCCGGGCAGAGCTCCTTAAGGCCCTGCACGCCGAGAAAATAGGCCAGGAAAAAGAAGGGCAGAAAGGCCGTCACCCTGTCCAGGCTCAGCAGGTCCTTTATCCCCTCCGCGTCATCCATGTATCCGAAAAGCAGCGAAAAAAGCAGCAGGAAAACCATGATAAAGCATTTCTCCCCCCTCGTCCGATAGAGAGACAGGGGGAGGATGAGCAGGTACCAAAAGAAAAGGGCGAGCAGATACCAGGGCGCACCGGACTCGTGCAGAAGATCCGGAAAGCTCCCGCTCGGACCATAGGCGAGCCGCTCCGGAAAAAAGACGATAAGCTTATAGCAAAGATAGAGCCAGAGGAGGGAGAGCGGACGCCCGAAGCGATAATGCCCGTCCTTTATGACAGAGGAGGAAAAAAGCCCGGAGAGGAAGACAAAGGCCGGCATATGAAAGCTGTAGATCCAATAAAAGATGCCGTTGACAAATCCCCCTCCCAGGTCCTTTAGCGGAAGCAGGAAATGTCCCGCCACGACGAGCACGATGAGGAGCCCCTTCATGACATCAAGCCGCTCCTCTCTTTTTCTGCCTTCCATCCCCCCTCCTGAAATCCCCGGCCGCAGACAGAGCGCGGCAGTCTCTTCCCCCGCTCAGGTCTCGGGCCGCTTTCCTTCTCTGCAGCTCCCGCAGTACCGGCGGCGCCTCTCCCGGAGCCTCTCCGACTGCCGGAGTAAGCGCATCTCCGCTTCCTCCGCGGTGCCGACAGGGACTTACGCGAAGTACGGCTTTACGGCAGCGGCCAGCGCCTCCCTCTCCTTCTTCGCCTCCTCAAGATCCTTCCCGAGCGTCGTATAATAAGCCTTGATCTTCGGCTCCGTGCCGGACGGGCGGACGATGACGGTCGCGCCGTCCGAAAGCTCATAGATCAAAACATTCGCTCTCGGAAGTCCGGTCTCCTCCGTCTTCTCGTAATCCTTCACCTTGACGACGGCCTTCCCCGCAAACTCCTTCGGAGGCTCGGTCCGAAGCTTCTCCATGATCGATGCCATCTTATCCATCCCGGAGAGCCCCGGGAACTCAAAGCTGTCCACCGCGTTCAGATACCTTCCGTAATCGCGGTAGAGCTCCTCCAGTCTCTCCTTCAGAGAAGAGCCGACAGAGCGATAATAGGCCGCCATCTCGCAGATCAGCATGGAGGCGACGACGGCATCCTTATCCCGCACATAGTCTCCCGCAAGATAACCATAGCTCTCTTCGAAGCCAAAGATAAAGCGCTCCGCCTCTCCCGCCTTCTCAAGCTGGAGAATCTGATCCCCGATCCATTTAAAGCCCGTCAAGGTATGCCGGAGCTCTACGCCGTAGTGCTCCGCCACCTTGTCCGCAAGCGGCGTGGATACGATGGACTTCACAGCGACCGGCCGCTTCGGCATGCTCCCCTTCTCGATCCTCCCGGAGGCGATGTAATCGAGGAGCAGGACGCCCATCTCATTTCCCGTCACAAGCTCATATTCCCCGTCCGGACAGCGCACTGCGACCCCTACCCGATCCGCGTCCGGATCCGTCGCAAGCATGAGATCCGCGCCGGTCTCCCGGGCGAGCATAAGGCCCTTTTCCAGCGCCGCATAGATCTCCGGATTCGGATAGGGGCAGCTCGTAAAATAGCCGTTTGGATACTCCTGCTCCGGGACGATCGTGATATCCGAAATCCCGATATCCTGGAGCACCCTCGTGACCGGCACAAGGCCCGTCCCGTTCAGCGGGGAGTAGACCAGCTTAAGCCCCGCCGTCCGGCAAAGCCCCGGCCTCACCTGACGGCTCTCGACCGCCTCATAGAAGGCCGACTTGCAGTCCTCCGAGACGAAGCGGATCAGCCCCTTCTCCACTCCCTCGGAGAAGCTCATATACTTAGCCCCGCTTAAGACATCCGTCTTCTGAATCGAGGCATACACCACTGCCGCGGCATCGTCCGTCATCTGGCAGCCGTCCGGTCCGTAGGCCTTATAGCCGTTATACTGCGCGGGATTATGGGAAGCTGTCAGCATGATGCCCGCGTTGCAATGATAGTAGCGGGTCGCAAAGGACAGCGCCGGGACCGGCATGAGCTCCTCATAGATCCAGACCTTGATGCCGTTCGCAGCGAGAACAGAGGCCGCATCCCTCGCAAAGCTCCAGCCCTTCAAACGGCTGTCATAGCTGATCGCAACGGTCTGGCTCCCGCCCTGCGTCTTCACCCAGTCCGCGACCCCCTGCGTCGCCTGCCGGACCACCCAGATGTTCATCCGGTTTGTGCCCGCGCCGAGCGTCCCGCGGAGACCGGCCGTCCCGAATTCCAGAGACTTCGCAAATCTCTCCCGGATCGCCTCCTCATCCCCTGAAATCTCCCGAAGCTCCCTCTTCAGATCGAAATCGACAAGATCCGCCTCCAGCCATCGCCGATACTCTTCTGTAATCATAGCCCTCTCCCTTCACGAATTCACAGAAACGCTCACAAACGTTTTCTTCATGATACAAAACTCCGCCTTCTCCGTCAATATTCCGAAGGTCTGCACGCCTATCAGAGGCTCCTGTCCCGGTATTCAGCCCATTCCCTTCCGATTTGGCGAGCTGTGATCCCATTCCCATCGAAGCACCGCTGATTCCGCACAGCTTCTGCTCTTCATCAAGGCTTCTCCCAGCCGGAGCTCCGCTTCCCCCCGAAAAAAGAACTGCTCAGACGATCATTCTGAAAGTGAAAGCTCGCCCCTTTTTACTCAGAGGAGCTTCGCCCCGGGAAGGAGAAGCTTTCGGTAGCTCCCCTGCCGAAACAGAAGGCCATATCCCTTCGCGGTATATTCCCGGGACGATGCAGGCTGGAAGATCCCCACCGCGCCGGAATTTCCCAGCAAAAGCCCGTTGGATGAGCTCCTGAGCCAAGCGGTAAATTCATTCCTCGCTCGAAACTTTCCTGCATGGATGCTGATCACCACGCCAACTCCGCTCTCGGAGGCAAGCACAAGCATTTGGAAGAGCTCCAGCAGCTGCATCTTCCACTTCTCCATGAAATCATCGGCATCATCGATAAAAATCCAGCAGCCTCTTTGATTCTCATAAAACTCCCGCGGCGTCTTCACCTCTCCTGCTGAAAGTGCCGCCTCCAGCGCGCTCTTCCGCCTCGTGCAAAGCTCTGTGACATCATCCACGAGATCCAGCGCCTCCTCACTCTCGATATATCGGACCCGTCCGCGATAGGGAAGGAGGAGAAGGCTCTTCGAATCGAAGAGAGCGATATCGCTCTCCCTTTGAGATAAAAGGAGCTGATCGATCATAGAGAAGAGCACCGTCGTCTTTCCCCTCCCGGCTTCTCCAAGCACAAGGAAGGGGGAATCCATCCTTCCCATCCCCTCCGCCCTCACCGACTCAACATCGAGCCCGATCGGGATCTCGCAGGAATCCTCCTCCCTTCTGTAATTTCGGAACTGCTCCAGCGAAAGCTCTTCCGGAAGGACGACGAGGCGGGGTGCTCTTTTCCCCGGATTCTTCCTCTCGATTTCTCGGATCCGCTCCCGGACTCCCGCATTGTATCCGATCTCATCAGAGAAAGGACAGATGAGATAAAGCTGCATGAGATGGACATCCGTAAGCTTTACATACGCTCTCCCTCTCGTCTCTGTCAGAGGATATCCGCATCTTCCGACGATCCCCGCCGCCTCATGCTCATCGTGGAGAAAGCCTGCGATCTTCAGCTTGAAATTATTCAGGATCGCATACTTCACTGCCGCACTCCGGGTCGCGCTGAATATAGGGAAGATTCCAAGCCCCGGTCCATCCCTTGTGATTCTCACAAAGAAATCCTCCAGCTCCGGCCCGAGCTCCCGGACAGCGTCAAAGGGATCCACTAAAATCACCACAGCGGGGAGTCTCTCCGAGGAGAGCTCCTGATAAACTCTGAAATTCTGCGCGGCGCTCTCCGCAAAGAGTCTCTTCCTCCGCCGAAGCTCCTCCATAAGCCGCTTTTGGAATTTCAAAAGCTTTTCTCCATCGTCATAGCGGATATAATCCGCTGTATGAGGCAAAGCATCCAACATCACAAGACCGCTGTTTCCAAAATCCAGGACATAGAAATGCAAAAGCTCCACTGGATTTTTCCACGCAAGAGACAGCGCCGCCGTCATCAGAAGGCTCGTCTTTCCAAATCCTGCCGATGCAAAATACAAGATTCCCCCATCCTTCTGAAGATCCGGCCGATAGACCTTCTGAAGCTGCTCCTCCGGGATATCCAAAAGGCCGATCGGAAAGCAAAGATCGCTTATCTTCCTGTTCTCCCGACTCCCTGAACTGCTCCCGCTTTCCCCTTCGCAAAGCTCCTCCATGAGCGGTGAGACGAGCATCGGCGGAAGAGGAGGAAGCCATGGACGCCTCACAGGACGAATCGAAAGCGTAGAGGAAAGCTCCTTCAGACACTCCACTGTCAGCTCCAGCTCCGTCCTATCCGATACCGCCTGTCCCTGCGAAGAAGAAAGGTCGCTTAAGTCCTGATTCAAAAGCTCCCCCTGTCCCAACGCATTCACCCGATAGACCCTCTCGTCTCCGTCCTTCTCCCCCAAAAAGCTCCGAACGGGGGCTCCACTCCACGCGGACTGAAAGAGCTCATAGCGCTCATTATTTCCGACCTTCAGATATGCCCTTCCCGCCCGGGTAATGCCGGCCGCATCCGCGGTTTTCAGGATCTCCCGGCTGTCGCTCTCATTTTGAAGCTTCAGAGCGATCTTGAAATTTGAATTCGTCCAGATCTGCTCATCCACAACTCCCGCGGGCTGCTGTGTCGCAAGGATCAGATGCACACCGAGGCTCCGGCCAATTCTGGCGGCGGAGACGAGCTCCTTCATAAATTCCGGCTGCTCCTTTTTGAGCTCCGCAAACTCATCGCTGATGAGGAAAAGCTCCGGGACAGGCTCTGCCGCCTCCCCGAGCTGAAAGAGCCTGTGGTAATCGTGAATATGATTCACATGGCAGTCTTGAAAAAGGCGCTGTCTCCTCGAGAGCTCACTCCGAATCGACGCGAGCGCTCGCATGCTCTCGCTACCGTCTAGGTTTGTGATCACGCCGAGAAGATGCGGAAGATCCCGGAATACCCCCGCCATTCCGCCTCCCTTATAGTCGATTAAAAGAAAAGAAATCTCATAAGGATGGAAGTGAACCGCCAAAGAGAGAATATATGTTTGAAGAAGCTCTGACTTCCCGGAACCAGTCGTCCCGGCGATCAGCCCGTGCGGCCCGTCCGCCTTCTCATGGAGGTTCAGATACTCGATATCCTGTTTTGTCTGCGCGCCAATGGGAACCGCCAGCGTCTTCCTCGCAAGATTTTTCCTCCAGTTCTCCTCGATCGGAAGCTCCGACGCTTCCCTCACATGGAAAAGCTCAAAGAAGCGGATGCTCTCCGGGATATGAGAGACCATCCTCTGCTCATGGGAGAGCACACTGAGATTCCGCGCGATCCAGGGAAGCTCTGTCTCTCCGACCCGCTCCAGCTTGAACGGAAGTTTCTGCTCTCTCCCCTCCTTCAGAATCAGCTTTGCATGTCCGGAGTCCTCGATCTCATAGACCGTGTCGATATACTCGGGGAGTCTCCCCCCGGACCGCGCCGTATAGATTAAAGAAAAGCCGAGCTCCTCCCCGGGCCGAGAGAGATATTCCATGATCGGATGATCCAGGATCAGCTTCGGCTCAGCGAGAAGAAAGAGATAATGCGGGAGAAAGCGAAAACCCCGGCGCTTCTCCTTCCGTTTCCCGGCGCGCTCCCTGAGGATCTCCGTCAGCCCACCGAGAACCTGCTCCTTCCCCCTCCCACTCTCCACAAAACTCAGTATATTCATCTCCGGGATCCGACAATGAGGAAACCAGCGCATCCACGAAAAGTCCGCATCCTCCTCCTCGGAAAAGACCGGGACAAGCCGAAGCTCATGATAGCTGTGAAAAAAGCAAAGCTTCGCGGCCAGGATCTTCAGCTGCTCGCAGATATATTTTCTCTCCCCGATCATACCAAGCCGAAGCTTTCCCAGATTCAGAACCAGCGGCTTATGGAGGATCATGGAAAATTCCCTTTGGATCTCCTCCGCCTTTCTTTCAAGAGCCTCCGGATCCCCCCGGAGCGGATCGAGCTTCAGTCGGATGGGAAAATCCGTCGGCGCCTCACAGCAGCCGATACACACAGAGAGGAAATCCTCCTCCGTTATGCTTCTCTCATAAATCCTGCTGTTATATTCCCTCACCATCCGCTCTATCGCTTTGAGAGAAGGGTTATTCCAGCGAAGTACCTCAAGATTCTTTTGATACGCAAGGTAAATTCTCTTTCTGCAGTCGAGAAGATATCTCTCATAGAGCTCCCGGCTCTTCTCATTCTTTTCCCGGCATTCCCTTCTTCCGGAAAAATATCGGGAGACAGACAGTCCCGCTGTCACAAGCGTCATAGAAAGTGACATGAAAATGTAAGCGCCTCGACGGAAAAGGACGCAGATCGCCGCACTCACAAGCAGCATGAGAAGGGGAGGAAGCAAAAGCGAAAACAAACCGCCTCTTGGCGGGGAGGCCCGCTCCGGCAGCTTCTGGATCTCAATTGGATCTCGAGGAAGCTCCTTGATAAGTCTCGGAGATCTTTTATAGTTCGGGAAATCCTCTCCCGTCTTTTCCCGCTTCGGTAACGGAAGCCGCTCCGTCTCTATCCTCTCCTCCGGGCAGCAGATCATTAGATCCGCTCCTTCAAAAAGAAAGAGAATGTCCTCGAGGAAGAGCTCATCTCCCTCATGAAGCAAAAAGAAGAGCTCCCCCCGCGCACGCCCTTCCCGCTCCCAGTCGATGCCTCGGAGCTTCCTTCCATTCAGAAACAGCGCCTCCTCTTCCCTCTCAAGGAGCAGCCTGCCCCCTTTCAGCATGAAATTATTCGAAAGCTCGAGACGAATATCGCAGCAGCGCCCATTCCCGACCCAAAGCTCCTCTCCGATCGAATAGCGCTTCCCCTCCTTTTCCCCAAAGATGGCCTCCCTCCCATCCGGAAGAGAAAACCAGCGAAAGGGAATGTGCTCCTCCCTTCGAAAAGAGAGGAGCCGCGAAGCCTCCGAAAGAGGGTATTCTATGAGATAATCCGCTTCCCTAAGCCATAAATATTCCATTTTCCGCCTCTCTCCCTTCTCTTTCGAAAAGGCTGAGCCCTTCCCCGGAAATCATAGACGCCGGGACGTTCTCCCCGCTGTCCTTCTGATTTCAAAAGAAAATTACCTGCTCGGCCGAGCTTACTTTTCCATCTGTCAGCGTCACAAAAGCCGCGGGCAAAGCAGAAAAAGGCCCGACCGTCTGGGGAACTCTCTGCCGTTATGGGTGAGTCTGATCCGCCCCCTCTGCTAATGAAGACTCAGCGGATGACGGCAGCGTGCCCCGCTCCTCACTCTCTGCACGGTCATCTTGTTCCTCTCCGAGGATTCCCTCCGAGAGAGAGGAGATCCTGTCCGAAAGCTCCTTCAGCCGTTTTTCCTTCTCTTCCCCGGAAATCTTCTCGTTCAGCTCCAAAAGATATCTTTCCTTCAGAAGGGCATAGAGCAGGAGCTGATCCTCCGACATCTGCATCGCGAGATTCTCCGCCTCCGACAGCTTCGATCTCCCGTAATTGATCCAGTATTCCAAGAGCTTCGGATTCCCCCTTATGTCAAGTGCGGAAAGAATATTCCCCTTCTGCTCCTCACTGAGATTCTCGCTCTTCACATAGGAAAGCGCCAGGATATACCTCTGATACGGTTTCAGCCGCCTGAGGGATATCCCCGACAGATCATCGATGACTCCCACATAATCTGTCTGGAGATAAGCATATACCGCCTTGTCCACAGCCTTCTCATAAGGCCGCTGATAAAAAAGCTGATATGCAAAAAACAAAAGGAGGAAGAAGGAAAGTATGCCGCTTCCGAGCATCCCGAGCCGCCTCCTTTTTTCGCTTCTCCGATCTACCAGAATCTTATATCTTCGGATCTCCTCCGTTCTTCGCCGGTATTCTGTCTCCAGGATATCCCGGATCTCCCCCGGCGATCCGGCCTGCTCCACTTCCCGGAGAAAACCATGCTCCCGGAGAAGATCTCCGCCGCCTTGAAGAAAGTCCTCGTAACTGTACTTCTCCTGCAGGCTGTATCCGATGAGTGCCTGATATTCTTTTAGAAAACGCTCTTCCGCGCTCTCCTCCTCTTCCTCCGGGAGATCCCGAAAGAGGACATAGGCCCTGTGCCGGATATCAAAGTAAAGATTGTCCGGGGAAAGCGAAAAAGAGAGTCGGGAAAGAGACGAATAAAGCTCCGCGATATCCGAAAGAGCCGAAAGCCTCTCCTCATATCTCTCCTCCCGGATCAGACAAAAAGACCTCTTTCCAGAGATTTCATAGGAAAGTTCCACCTCCTCCGCATCCTCTATGAATTCTCCCGGCAGGAAGCCCGGCGCCCCAGACAGAATCCGGCGGTACTGAAAGCTGTCCCTTGCGCGAAGCTCCGCCTTTCGAAAGCTCAGCATTTTCTCCTTCAGCTCCATAGCTCTCCTCCAACCGGACTTTCATCTCGAAGCAGGATGATATCCCCATTATAAATCCCCGCCTCCCTCCAGCTTAAAAAGGGATTGATAAAACGCCTTCTCCTCAAGCTAAAAACCGGCCTCTCGAAGCTTCGGCATAATCCCTCCGCCTCTGACACCACCTCCAGAGTCCGTCGGATCTGCTGTGTGTCCTCCGCCTGGATATCAATCTCTCTCTCCCTCTCTCCCTGTAAGAAGCGAAGGCTTATGCTCTGTCTCATCTCCTCCTGTCCTTCCGTCCCCAAAATACCGATATTCCTGTACAGAGAAAAAAGAAAAGAAGCAGCATTCCGGGCAGGATAATAGCATCCGTCCCGCTATCCGATTGCTGCTTCATCTCCTCCTTTCGATAGGCCATCCCCTCCGATAAAAACAATCTCTCCCTCAGCTTCCGCTCCTTCTCATCCAGCTTTTTCCCGGGGAGAAAGCTAAGATCCTCCATCAATTCGCTCCTCCGGGCCGCCTCCTCTCTCTTTTTCTCCTCCTGAAGCTCGTGAATCCGATCGCTGAAAATCTCTATCCCATAGAGATCCGAAAGAGACGAATAGCTCTCTCTTCGCTCTTTCACGACAGAAGGATCCAAATGCAGCTCCGCCCCATAAAATTCCTCCGACTCCGGATTCTCGCTCTTCCTTCCCATCTCTGCTCTCGTTTCCGTCACTTCTTTATCCCCTGCCCTTCCCCAAAGAATAACCGCCTTCAAGTCAAGACACCAAATATCTCTAAAATGATAATCCCCTCACATACTGCTGTCAGAAGAGTGATCACCGTTAGAGTAAGGGTCTGTAGTATTAAATCCTTATTGATGACTTTGGTTCTCCTCATGAAATAAATCAACTCCCAGAGCCTCGCAATATCCAGACTCAGTACCAAGCCGACGGTCCAGAAGGAAGTTATCAGCGCAAAGTCCGCATTTTTTTTGCATATGAGATGCCGAATGATATAGACATAGCAAAACAATGCCGCACAGATACTATAGACCATGAGGATCAGATCCATAGCTGTTATCTGAAAATCTGTACCCATGTAGACGAGTCTTCGCAGGCTTTCGCTCGGCCAGGACAGGTAAATGCCGGTATCCCAGCTCCTTCCGAAGGGTTTTTCCCAGATATCCTGCCAGCTTTTCTCCCGTTTCCGTCTCCTCCAGTTCAGGAAGAGGTAGAGACCTATGGTGAGACTAAGGATCAGACCATATTTGAGGAAAAAATTGAATATCTTCGTCAGATTATACTCCATATTTCCTCCATCGATACCTATCAGTCTTCAAAGTGCCGCTCTATCTGCTTTACGCTGCTGCTTCCATCTGAATTCATTCATAATGATAGCGGAGCTCCGTATGCTTCAAGAGTATATTTCCCATGGTGACACCGGCAGAATATGTAACTGTAAAGCCAGGGAATATGATAAACATCCACTGAAAATGAAGCAGCCAATCCCTAATCTCGATCTCCTCTACACTGTAAAACTCCGAGGGATTGGACGGATTATATCTGACTTCTGCTCCTTCAAAGCTTCTCGTTCTCTCGAAGGAAAAGGACTGATGCCGATAGGTCTTCCCATTCAGCTCCATTTCATAGATCGGAAAGTAAAAAAAACTTCCTTTCATGGAGACACAGTCATATTCCACGACTGCCGCCGTATTTTCGGCTGTCACAGCGCTAAAATCGATCCGCATTAGCTTGATCTGCTTATTCAGGCACCAAAACACGCCTCCTACGATAATGATATAGCAAATGCACTCTTTCAAAAACCCATGTTTCCTTTCCATCTTATACCTTCAGTTTGTTATCGGGCAGGCCTTCCTCCGCTCAACTTAGATCAACGCAGCGGTCGATACCGCCGCTTTCCTCCTGATGATTTAAGCTCTGCTGTTCTTTGCGGTACCTTCCGACACCAGGCAGCAGTCAGAGAGGCTCGTCAGAAAACGATAAGGTCCTTCTGGAATTCAGCTTCCTGATGTATTTCCAGTCCTGCATCGGCAGCAACAGCTTCTCCGGAATAATCCGAAAACTCTTCTCCTTCTCATCCAGAAAAATATTGAGGATATACTCTCCCATCGGCATTTTCCTGAGAGAAACCGCTCTGCATGACTTAAAACATAAATTATGCAGCTCCCCATCCAGCACAAAGCACATACTGCATGACTCATGATTCTTTTGGATCTGCGCCAGACCCAGATAAACATAATCATCCTCAAAATATTCCAACTTTATTTTTTCTGCTGCCGCAATCCAAAACGCCCCTATAATCCCTATGCCGATAAAAAATAAGGTTTTTCCATCAAACAGAAAAATATCCAAAGCACGAATAAAATACAAAAGCATCACCACAAGGAGCGCCGCTGTTCCGCCTCTCAGCATTACTTCTGCTCTTATCTTTCTCGATAATTTCCCCAGAACTTTATTCAGCTTATCCGGATTTTTTTCTAATGCATGTTTCCATAAAAGACGGTTCAGCTGTTGTACTTCCTCTTCCCGTAAATCCCGCCTCCTCTGCTTATTGTCATCCTCTTTCCAATGATAATAACAATACGCATAATCCGGATCGGATAAGCTTCCCTCCGGACAGATTCCCGTCTCCCTCTCTATCCGGTGCATAAGCTCTCTCCACTCTCTTCTTGTAAGTAGGTTCATATCAAAGGAAATCTGACTGCCGTCGTCTATTTCAAATAAGATCTCATTGGGAGAATTGAACCTATTGTGATAAAAAAGTTCCAGAGGATGCCCCAGGATCTCTTTCGTCAGCCCGTAACGTTTCAGCCGGCACAAAGAAATTTCATCTCTTCTCATCTCGCATTCCCACTGTGGGTTTTTCTTGTCATAAAGGGAGCTCATCCGGTAAACTTTCATTTTTCCATCCTTTATATGAATGCCTTCCCACTTCGATGCGGAATGCAGCAGATATGCCAGACCGCCCCACACAAACACCGGGAAAGCGATACACAAAAGATATGCCAACAGCACGAACTCCCCGTCCTCGTAAAATGCCTGCGTCTCCGACATCGTCCACAAGAGCCAGCTCAGACCGATCCACAGAAACACCTTTTCCAGCAGTTTGTTCCCCTCTATCCCAAATATCACTTCGGAACTCTGAATTCTTTTCACGAAATCCTCCTAAAGATGATAGAATTTATCCGTTTTTGGCTTCTTGGATCCTCGGATCATATGGCAAACTGTTACTTCCATCAAAAACTAGGCCAAACAATCCCGCTCCTGATTCTCTCGATAAACCTCATCACTCTCAATATACTTGTATGGAAATTAGAATAAGATTCTATTTCCTCCCCCATGTCCATGAAGAGATAAAAACAAAGTCTCCCAGTATTGTAAATAAAAAATATACAGCCCTTTGCACGTCTGGATTATCTATTCTTTGGTAAGGGCGTGCTGTTTAAATCAATGGCAATAATTACTTATAAAATGAAAGCTTCTTATCCCCCCTCTCATTATGAGATCAAACAATTATCAACTGATATATTGAACAACTTTTGCTTCGTCCTTGGAGATTTCATCAAGTTTGTAGCTCCAGTGATAACCAACCGGAGCACGATTACTCCCTCTCGCAATGCAAATAGATCCGTTTCTTCAATTCTGTCTTAATCGAGACACGAATACCTTTCAGCATCTGCTTTGTCACCTTGCTAAAGAAACTTTCAATCAGATTGAGCCAATATCCATGTGTAGGCGTAAACACAAATCCAAATCGACCTTCCAACTTTGTCGCCAAATGGTTTTTTACTTCTTTCGATTTATGAGCAGAGTGATTATTACAGATTATCCAAATAACACCACCTTCCGGATACATAGCATCAAACTTATCCAGAAAGCCTTATGAAATCGGAGCTCTTATGTGTATCACTAACGAACAGAACCACAAGTCTCCTGTAAGCAAGCCAATCTCCGCAAGGAGAAATAATATCCCCAAACTTTTATACTCATAATCACAACATACACCGCCGTTTCCCATGGTTGGTCTAAGATCGTCTGTAGTTGTTGCGATTGCTTGGATACTAGACTTTTCATCGCACGATACTGTATGCACCATCAAGTCCTTCATCATGGATGATAATATTTCCATCCTGATCGAACCGCATAGATACTTGTTTATACACTACAAGTACATCATGCATTTTTGTGTCAAATTCCAGATCACAACACTCGCAATAATACTTGATCTCAATCTTGTATTGGGCATTTTGTGATATTAGAATTTGTCGCGATACAGCTTTGCTCCAACCTTTTTCCTGACGCATCACTTAATATACTTGTCGCCATCCCGCTAGACCACCCATATAGGTCAGAAAACCCCTCTAGCGCAGAGCCAGCCACTCTATACATAGGCTCCCCAGTAAATGCATTGAAGCCTGTTTGTGCTGCCAATCCAGCAAAACTACCTCCTATTAGGCCTTGGCTCACGCCTGCCAATACTGTGTTAAATGTTACTCTTTTAAAAGATTTCCTTTCCCTTATTTCTAAGTCGTTATTATTAAGCGCTTCCGCAATTCCATTTCCAACAACGCCTCCCATTCCATAACTTACATAGAAAGCCCGATTTAGAGATAAAGCCCTGGGCAAAATTGAAAGTTCCTTCAGAAAAGAAACACTTGAAGCGATGGCACCATTAGCCCACCCACTGATAAATCCATTCGTAAAACTTCCACTTCTAGTAATTTTATTGGCTGTTCCATTTAGTATCCCTACCGCCAAAGAAGTCAGGCCCATGGCCTGAATGGCACTTCCTGTCGCACCAGTAAATAATGCGAACCCAGTAGCAGTCCCAATAATCGGAGCGGCCATCGCAACCACTGAAAGCAAAGCTAATCCAATGGCTATTTCTGTTCTGTGGTCTACCACCAACTTCCCCACCTTGGAAAGTCCCTGCGAAATTCCCTCTCCGAGCTTTCGGAGGCTCGGAAGCTTGGGGAATGCCCCGTCGGGATCCACAAGCTCCAGCGGATTTCCCCAGCAATAGGTATAGCGGTTCAAGCTGAAGGGTGCGGAAAGGAATCCCCTCACAAGGTCCATTCCGTCGAAGCGCCCGGTCTCCGGGCGGTACTGTCTCGCCTGCGCATAATATGTCCCGGCGACTTCATCCCACAGATAGCCGGTAAAGCCGAAAGGCTGAGAGATTCCCTCTTTCCCTTCGCTCCGCCCCCATTCTCTTTCTGACTGGCCGCAGGCCATTCCAAACTCATCCCGACGATAGAGCGCCCGGTCCCTTCCCGTTTGGTCCGTCAGTCTCTCCACACTCCCAAGCGCATCGCTCAGGTAATAAAGCCCCTCCTTCCTCTCTCCTCTGTCGAGCAGAATAGCGGCTTCCTCTTCCTCATCATAGATATAATTCTGGCAGTGCAAAAGCGCAGGATTTCCTTCTATCTCTCCGCCTCCGCAGATCCTCTCCGTCTTTGCAAGGAGATTATGCCAGACTCTCGTCCCGTCGATGAGATAAGAGCTGCTTCTCCTCTGCCCGGATGGAAGCTTCTCCTCTCCCCGGATTCTCTGTCCCAAGCTGTTATAGCAGTAGCTTATGCTGCTCCCATCCGCATCCTCTGCTCCGCTCATCCTCCCGAAGCCGTCATAGCGATACCGCTTTTGGATGCGCCCCTGTCTCCGGATCTCCGTAAGCTTCCCCCGGTGATCGTAGAAATAGTCGGTCGCACCGCCGTCCTCCTCCCGCTCGGAGATCAGCTGATCCAACGCATTGTACTGATAAGCGGTCCTTCTCTCCCTTCCCGCGATCTGCTCCGTCTTTTCCGTCCGATTTCCGAAGCTGTCGTAACGGTAATTCCGAAGGCATACTCCATCCTTCTCCACACGGCACAGCCTGCCGAGCGCATCGTAGCGGTAGGAATAGATGCCGTTTTCCTCCTCTGCTCCCCTCCGGTAGCGTTCCTCCTCACTTCGGTTTCCCAGACGGTCATAGCGGAAACGGTAGGATTCTATCCTTTCCTCCCCTCTCATATGGAGAAGCTCTGTCAGCCGCCCCAGCCTGTCATAGCGATAGCTGCTGCGCATGCCGTCTCCATAGCGCTTTTCCGAAAGTCTACCCTCTTTTCCGTAGTGGTATTCGATCTTTTCCGTCCCGGAGGAGAGGGAGACCAATCTCCCCAGAGAATCATAGCGGTACACCGCCTCCGTGCCGTCCGGATAGCTTATGCTGCGTTTTCTTTCCTTCTCATCATAGGAATAAGAAAGCGTATCTCCAGCGGCATTCACCATCCTCCGAACTCTGCCCGCATCATCATAGTCCGCGTGCAGAGTCCCGCTCCAGTCCTCCGCCCTCATCAGATTCCCGTGCGCATCATAAAGGAAGCGGGCCTCAAGCTCCCCTCTCCCCGTATCTCCCTCTCTCTTTGCCCGGACAGCGCTCAGATTCCCATCTCTCCCGTAGGAAAAAGCAATGCGATGTCCCTCTGCATCGATCTTCTCCAGTAATCTCCCATAGCCGTCATAGCGGAAGCTTTCCTTCTCCCCCAGTGCATTCTCGATCTCCTCCACCTGTCCGGAGAGATTCCGGAGATAACGGGTTACACGGCTTTCCCGATTTCTCTTCCTGGCCCGCAAAAGCTCCGGATCAATCCCCGGAAGCTCCTCCACCACAGACTGCGCTGCGCCGTTCGCTCTTCCCTTCTGTCTGATTTCGACGAGTTGATCCATCGCATCATAACGATACTCTGTGAGTCCGCCGAGAGCATCTCTCACGGAGGCGAGTCTTCCGCTTTTCGTATATCCATAGCTTGTCTCCTGCCCCTCCGCATCGATTTGCTTTGTCACACGCCCCAGGGCATCATAACAAAATGTCTTCTTCTCCCCGTCCGGGGCTGTGATCTCTGTAATCCGGTTCAGGCAGTCATAATGATAGCGCAGGATCTCTCCCTCCCCGTCTGAGAGAGAGCTGAGATTCCCCTCTTTGTCGTAGCAAAAGCGCTCAAGCTGCCCGTCCGGGTATAAGATCTCCTTCAGTCTTCCGCCTCTTTCATAGGTATAGACTGTCTTATTCCCCTCCGAATCTGTGACACTGGCGATCTGCCCCAGGGCAGTGTAGCTGTAGCATGTCCTTCTCCCAAGGGCGTCTGTCTCCGACAGCAGCTGTCCCGCCGCATCATAGGTATAATGGCTTCCGCGCCCCTCCGAATCGACGATACTCTCCAAATTTCCGTCCGCATCGTATCTTTTTTCTGTCCTTCTCCCGAGAGGATCTATCATGGCTGTCTCCCGATCCAGAGCGTCGTACTCATAGCGGATCCTCTCCCCATAGGCTCCCCTCCTCCTCGGTTCGCATCCCGGTGGCATCATAGGCGTAGGAGAGCTCCGCGCCGTCCGGCAGCGTAAGTCTCGTGAGCCTTCCCGAGAGATCATAGTGGTAGCGGATCTTCCCTCCGTTAGGGCGGGTCTCCTCCCTCAACCTCCACATCTGATCATAATGATAGTCCGTCTCCTCTCCGTTCGGATCGATCCATTTGCTGAGCTGGTTTACAGAGTTGTACTTCAGCTCGCTCTTCGTTCCGTCGAAGTCAATCAGTGCACAGAGCTGCCCGTTTTCCGTGTAGCGGAAATACCGACTGTCTCCGGCGGCATTGGTCACGGCGCTGAGCTGTCCCGCTGCGTCATAACGATACTTCGTGCGGTTCCCGTTCCCGTCCTCACTCTCAATCCTTCGGTTCAGGCCGTCATAGCGGAAGCGCCGCCTCCCTCCGAACGCATCGCGAATTTCCGTCAAATTCCCTCTCTCATCATAAGAAAGTTCGGTCTCACTTCCGTCCATTTCCCGGATCCGTATCGGACGGTCCTCCCCGTCATAGGCGATCTCCCGGCTTCTTCCCAAAGCGTCGATACTCCGGATCAGTCTCCCCCTCGTATCATAGACATTGGTCTGGCGCCGTCTCCCGTTCAGACTGAACGCAAGAAGTCGATTCCCGCTGTCATAGGTGAAATTCAGTTTTTCCCGCTTTGCATTCACAATCTGTGTGATATTTCCGTGGTCATCGTAGCGGAAGCGCGTTCTTCTGCCTTTTCTGTCTGTCACGAGTGTCCTCTGCCGGAAGCGGTTATATTCATATCGCTCCGTGCCGTCTCGGTCCCGGATTTCTGTGGTGAGAAAATTTTCATCGTGAAGATAGGTCCTCTCATTTCCGTTTTGCTCTGTGAGAACCACCTCTCTCTTCTCCTCGCTGTAGCGGTAGCGCATCCTCCCGCCGTCTGGAAAGTCCTGCCTCGTAGTCCTCCCCTTCTCATCAAAATGATTCCGAACGGTGACGATACCGCTCCGGTTCGTGACCGCATCCATCCTTCCCGCTTCATCATAATGATAGCGGAAACGCTTTCCCAGAACATCCTCCACCTGAGAGAGACGACCGTCCCGATAGAAAAAGCGCACTGTCCTTCCCGCCTGATCGAAGAGTGCAGAAAGACGCGGATTCCCAGAACCCGCTTTCCCCCTGTTCTGATAACGGTATTCGAAAAAGCTTCCATTTCCGGTGGAGACTCTGTGGAGCCTTCCCTCACGGTAGGAAAAAAGGAGAGAGACTTTCCCCTGCTCCCGGATCTCGGAGATCCACCAGGATCTCCTCTCCTTCTTCCCTTCTTCCGGAAGAAAGACATATTCCAACCCCTCCGGAGTGCTATAGATATATTTGTGCTCTCCTTCTCCATCCCCGCAGGGAAGCCGCCGGAGCTTTCCTCTTCTTCCATAGCGGGGAAAATACTCTTCTCCCGACTTCTCCCAGACCTCTTCCTTCCCCTCCTCCATCCGCATCCGGAGGCATCCTCTCTCCTCCCGGATCGAAAGCTCGTAATTATGACTCCAACCAGTTCCGAGCACACCCTCCCTCACATCGGCCGCATTATAGGTCCTCTGAAAGTAAAGGGGGTACTGGCCTCCGATCGAGAGATCCTCCTTTTCATAGTAAAGGTTTCCCGTCGAGAGGTTCACGGGATCCGCGCTGCTCTCACAGACTCCCCTGTTCTCGCCGTTTAAGGAAGCAAGCTTTTCCCTCATTTCCTCCAGGGAGGCGCTGATTCCCTCTTGGAAATCGGACTGCAGCTTCTCGAGGATCCTTGTCATCTCCTCTATCCCGCCGGCCTCTGTTTCTCTGCCGATCATATCCTCCAAAGAGCTTACATAGGAGCTGATGTTCCTCATCCGATCTGCCGCGCTCCGGAGCTTTTCCGCCCCGGCTCTGTCATCGGGAAAGACCGATCCGATGAGAGCAGGAATCTTCTTCTGGAAAAGCTCCGCAGTCTCAAGATATCCTTCGTTCCGAATCGTATCGATCAGATCTGAGGCAAGTTGCCTCACCTCAGATCCATCGATCCCCTCCGGCAGGCGGGATGCCTGTTCCCGGACGGTCCGCAGGTTTCCATGGAACCAGCTGCTCAACTCCTCCGCCTTCTCCATAGCCTTTTTCCCGCGGCCAAGAAGCTCTGTCAGATCCTCTCGATCAAATGCCCGATCCCGCTCTGCCTCCATCTCTCTCCTCCTGTCTGTTTCTTGCGCTTTCCCTTGCCTTCCTATCCCTACTCTCTTCCTTCTCCCTGCTGCTTTTCTTCCCTCAGCTTATCTTGTCGGCGGAATAGATCCGATCCAACGCCCGGAACTGAGTCGACGCGCTCTCCAGATGTTTCCCAAGCTCCAGAAGAAGCTTACCGATCAAAAGTGCCGCTTCATGACTGCTCCGGATCGCCGGCTCAATCTCATTGACAAAGCGTCCCCGGGACTGCCGAAGACTCCCCTGTATCTCAGCCAGATGCTTCTCCCCCTCCTGCTCTAATCTACTCTTATAGATCTCCTGCAGCTTCGATACCGTCTCCGAAACTTTGCTGTGCTGAATCCTGATATTCATCTTGAGCTTCCCTCCAAATATCGCACCTCTCCCGCACTTTCCTATATGCTGTCATCCTCCGAAAGCTTTTCTCCATAATCCTTGAGATCGGTCTCTATCTCCAAGGCAGTTTCCCGGTATCGATCGAGCGCGGTCTGCAAATGATTCAAGATATTCACAGCAGCCATAGAGCTCAGATCTGCATGAAAACCGTCTTCCCCCTTCAGAAGCTCCCAAAGAGCGGACATCATATCTTCGATGGCCTTCTGCTCAGCTTCCTGCATCTCCTTTGTAAGAGTCTGCACCCGGCTGTACTCCCCCGCGCGGAGATTGACCTGCTCCTCCGCGGGCAGCAGACCACCGGAGGACAGTGCCATCCGGCTCACAATCGGAGTCCATGTATTTCCGTCCCGATTATAGTTCGTCATAAAGGGCATCTATCCTTTCCTGCAATTCATCCGCCTTGTCCTGAATCCTGTCGATCAGATCCTGCAATGCCTCCGTGAAATTCTCCGCCTCCCTGTTTTTTCCATCCATGTATTCCCGACACTGCACAAAGTCCTCCCGAAAGCGAGAGGCACAATTCCCCTCATTCCTGTTCAGGATCACTACATTATTCGTGATCTCTCTCCCCCTGAGCCCCATGGACTCCCTCTCCCACTCCTGTATCCTCGCGCTTTCCCGGTTTTTCTGGGTCTGCAGGGAATATCTCGCCATTTCACATTTTCTTTTTCTCCGGGTCAGATCCCGGATCTGCCGTAAAATCCGTCTTCTGCGGCGCTCTTCTCTATCCATGGGAAATCCCCCCCGATCCTGTCCCTGTTTCTGTCCCTTCGCGGCTGGGAGACCCCGAAAAAGGTCCCCCAAACCGCCGCAAAGAGCTTCTGAAAATGCTCTTAGCTGCTTACCTTCGAAGAAGAGTAGGACTGATCCAGAGCCTGCATATCTCTTGAATAATTCTCCACCTGCGTGCTCAGCTCATCCACCACCGTCGAGGTCTGCGTCACATTCTTCGCAAGCTTCTCATAATCCTCTCGAAACACCGGGCTCGCCGAAGCGGTCCAGTTATCGCACATGCCATTGACATCCGCACTCAGAGATGTCATCAGCTCACGAAGCTGCTCTGCCTTTGCCTTTGCATTCCTGGCCGTTGCCTCCAGCTCGGAATAGCTCATCGCCAGACGATCTCCACCACCTAATTGCATCTTCAATTCCTCCTTTCCCAAAATCCTGATCTCCTGCCCGGCTCTCCCGAAGGATGCCGAGACAGCTTTTTCTATATCTATAACTCCAAAAGCCGAACAGGAACAAAAGTGACTCGGCAGGCGGAGCTATATTCCTTTTATGAGAAGTCTGCTCTTTCTAAAGCTTTCTCCTTCTTTTCCGAAATCTCTTTCCAGCGAAAAAGATGCCTGCGGAAGCCGCGAGGCTTCCGATCGCGAGATAGAATGCGCCTTGGTGATGCTGCCCACTTTTTCGGCGATCCCCTCTTATCCCCCCATACTCAGGTTCTTCATCGCCGAGTCGCTGAAGCTTCACTGGATTTACCATAAAGTCATAGGCCTCGGTATGCTCCAGTGTTCCCAGCCTGGTATACGAAAGTTTTTCCGAAAACGCCTTCAAAATGATGCTGTTCTCCCGATGGGAGCGCTCTTTGGATTCCCTGATGGAATCGATCATCGAATCGATATTTTCTGCGCTCTTCGATTCCGCTTCCGACAGCGCACTCGATGCGGCATCCATGCAGCGCTCTGCCGCGTCACGGGCTCCCTCCTCGTATTTCATAGCCTCTTGCTCACGAAGCTCCATCGTGTGCTCTTCCTGCTCCCGCTCTTCTCGAAAGCTATGAACGGCGCTTTTTAAAGCTTCCCCCTCATGATATGAGAAACTCCCGGCCTCCCCTCCTTGTCCCTCCGTCAAGGAGCGAAGTCTCTCCCTCATCTCATCCAGCTTCTCCCTTTTTCGAGAGGATTCTCTCACAGCAGTCCGTCTCTCCCACCTCTGAACATGGCCCTCTCCTTCCTCCTCTTCCCCGGCAGAATGCACGGCAGAAAAAATGCTCTCCGCGGATTTTTGAAGGATGGAATCCTGCTTCAGGATAGGAGGCAGCGTGATTTCCTGTTTTGGAAGCTCTGCCGCATTCTGTGCGCTCAGCGTAAGGAATACATTTTGCTCCGGACTCCTCTCCGGATCCAACGCCCCTACGGCAGTCTTTAGAATCGTTTGACAAGGGAAAATCGGAAAAGGCGGAAGGGGCGTTCCATCCTCCAGATTCGAAGCGGTCGATATGGGTAATGCAGGAAAAGAATGCGCTTCCGGCCCCATCAATACGGAGGAGCTTGCGGGCGGGATCACACTTGGCGTAGAAGACTGAAGCTGATACAGCCACCGGGAGAGGGAGCTTTGGTAAATTTCAGAAGCCCGGCTCAGATCCCTTTGATTTTCATTCTGAATTCTTTGTAATTCCCTGTCCGCCTCTCTCTGATAAGAGAGATAGGATGCCTGATTTTCATCCCGGACGATCTCCTGCAGCTTCGGAAGGATTCGCCCGAGCTCCTCCCCGGCGATCCGCTGATCCTGCGCTCTTTGGTTCTCGAGGAGCTCCCGGAGCTTTTCTTTCACAAGCTCCCGCTCTTCCCTCCGGGCCTTCCGATCGGAATCAGAACGGCTCAGATCCTGTTCTTCCGCTGTGTTCCGCTCCTCATCCCTGTCAGTGTGCTCTATCTCCCTCTCCTCCATCCGATCCAGTGCATTCGAAATCTCCTTAAGAGCTCTGTCATAGTCCTCTCTGGCATCGAGAAAGCTTCGGACAGAACGCTCCAGATTTTCTGTCAGAAGCTCCCCCGCGGAGGATGCGAGATCAAGCGCCGGATAAAATTTTGCAGCCTTTTCTGTCTCCTCTGGAAATCCTAATTCCGAAACAGCAGGAGAAAACAACGGCTCCCAAAGCGGCTCCACCTCCAGGGAAAGGATGTCCTTCAGCTCCTTTTCGTCATTTTTCAGGATAATTTTGCTCTCATCCTGGGCCTCATGAAAATCTCGAAGAATTGCCCTCACGTAAAGATATGAGGTATTCGCATTTAAGCGGGACTGGAAATCCCTGAGCTCCAAAACGGTGTCCGCCTCCCTCTCAGGATCAAGGCTCGGGCTCAAAGCATAGCTGATCGTCGCCTTATCCGGTCTTTTGTTGATACTCTCGACCGATCGGGAAAAGCTTGCCGGAATCACAAGATAGGCAGCGAGACGGCCCTCCCGGATCCCATCCCTTGCCTCGGAAAGAGAAGTGCTGACATAACTCTTATCGTCATAATCGATCAAGGTCTTCGCATAGCAGATCTTCGCTGCTCCCTCTCCGACCCCCTCGTCCAGATTAACAACAGCGATTTTTCCACGAAAGGGCTTCAGCACAGATGACAAGTCTTCTGCGGGATACTGTCCTTTCCCTCCCAGGTAAAGTCCGAAGCTGAAGATAGAGAGAGCCAGAAAGGCCGCTGCAATTTTTCGATCCATCGCTCCCGCCATTCTGCCACCTCTCATCCTGTTGCTCTACAAAAAGTACTGTCAAATCATGAAATCGGCATTTTTCTGCTTTTAGACTAGCACTGTCTTCCCTTTCTGAATTGAATATTCTGTTGCAATTTTATTACAATAATATTTTATTTGAATTTTATTTTAATCATATATTTTATAGATAATATCTATATCTTTACCTCTCCCATGACCATCTATAAGAAGAGCATAAAGCTTTCGATCCATACTTTGTCTACCGGTCCGTCATGCGGAATATATCCCTTCCGATCAGGATCAAATCCGAAACGATGAGCAGCTGCTTTCCGCAGGAAACTAACGTGTATTTCGATATGCCCTATATCCCTCTTTGAGAATAAGAGCGTTGACTGTATCATCAAGATATTACAGTTTATAGAGAATAGAAAAAATGCTCTCTGCCTCTAAAAAATGAACCGAATTCCTCCCCCGGGGATCTTATTAACAGAGGCAGCAAAAAAACGCAGCAGGGAGGCAGGCTTTGACAGCGGAAAAGCCGCACAGCATATGAAGGAAGCACAAGGAGACCGCCTGATGATGACAGAGATAAAAGACTTCCGGCAGGAAGCGAAAAGAGAATTTTTCGATAGGGAAGCCTTTGACCGACTCTACGAGGAATATCATCTCCTGCTCTACCGAAGCGCCCGCCTCATGCTCGCAAATCCCCATGACGCGGAGGATGTGCTCCAGGAAACCTTCCTCGCGGCCTACCTGCATCGAAAGGAGCTCCGTGACCCCGCAAAGCTTCGAAGCTGGCTTTTTCGCATCATGGTGAATAAAGCGCACCGGATCGGGGCGAAATCTTCCCGCGAAACAGCCATAGAGGATATACGGGAATGGGTCGATCGGTATACGGGACCGCAATCCTCCGGGATGTCCGGGCTTGAGGACCTCCCCCGGCGGCTGGACATCCGGGATGCTCTTTTGGAGATGGAGGAAAAGCTGCGCACAGTCCTGGTTCTCTACTATTACGGAGAGATGTCCGTGAAGGAAATCGCGGGAATATGCGGCTGCTTCGAGGGAACTGTGAAATCACGGCTTCACAGAGGCCGAAAGGAGCTCCGAAAAATACTGGATCTTTCAGAGCCGGAAATGCAGCGGGCAGAAGAAGCAGAAAAGGAGGTCAAAAGCCATGCATAAAATCAACTCCGAAGGCGACTTTCTTTCGGATCAGAACATCAGGGAATCCCTCAAAGCCGCGGTCTCAGAATTCCGTCCCTCCGACCTTTGTAAGAGCCGGATCGATGCGTCTATCTCCTCTTTGCAGGACTCCGAAAAAAGAAAGGATGGCAAGCATATGAACAAGATGACAAAGGCCGCGGCGCTCATCGCCGCCTGCGCTCTGATCGGCGGAATGGGCGTCTTCGCCGCCGGAAAGATCACAGGGACCATGGTGAGCAGCTATTCTGATTATGACTACTGCCGCTACAGCGACCTGGAAAAAGCGGAGAAAAAGGCCGGATATCAAATCCAGGCTCCGGAAAAGCTCTCCGAGAGCTGCCCAATGGTCGGAATCCGGCTTCTGGAGATCTCTGACACCGATGACGATGGGAACAGCTACAACGATCGAAAGGGGATTGAGCTTGAATACCGGGCGGAAAACGGCAGAGGAGAAAGTCTGAGCCTCACCGCGGAGCCGATCCCGGCCGAAGCAAAGCCGCTCTCCGAGGAAGGCCCCTATCAGGAGGTGTGGGAGATCAACGGGCAGAAGGTCTATTATCTTAGAACAAGGACCCTGTTCCTCCCCCCGAATGAAAAGCCGAGCGAAGAGGAGAAAGCCTTGGAGAGAGACAACCCCTTCTTCCATATTAGCTATGGAAGCGAAAAAAGAGAGCAGATCGAAAGCAGCTCCCTCATCTTCCGTTCCGGCGCTGTCCAGTACACTCTTTTCGACTTCGGCGCCCATTTCAGCTCCGATGAGCTGCGCCAGTTTACCGAAAAGCTTCTGGAGGAGAAAAAGTCTATTTCATGACTTCCTCGACACTGACCTTTCGATCTTCTCTCAAGGAGAGAGAGACCGTATTAGCAGCGCGGCGATGGCGGCGCGAGCCGCCTCGCCGTTCATCCGAGCCTTAAACTCATCGGGGATCGGAGCACCGTGCATTACGCTCTTAAAAAAACGGAAGAAGTTTTCCGATTAAAGCTTCCTTTCCGCACCGAGATATCCATTTATCTCCCGGGATAGAGGAAAGTAGGAAATGTCAGTCCATCGGATGCATTTTCTCCCACTTCTCCATATTTTCCTTATATTTTTTCTTGAGCTTATCACACAGCCAAAAAATCATGTCAAGAATGAGCAGCCACACCGCCGCACGAACCGCAGTATCCAAAAATAATACCCCCAAAAAGCCGGAAAGAAAATTCAATTTGATCATGATATCGTTTATTGCATATATTGTAAAAGCAATTCCAATTACAGCATCTGCATACGCAAAAATCGCATAAGCGGAAGCCTTTATTTTAATTTGCTTTGCAACAGCAATCATAGTAAAGCATATGCATAATAGATAGGAAGCATACATTCCGAGTCTAAGCCACGGAAAATCCGATAAATTTATTATCCCTGCTGCTATGATATAAAGATACAGGGCGGATATTATTAGTGCAGCAAATGCTCTTCCCCAGTATTTCAGCATATTCCTTGCCTCTCTATGTTTTCTATGACCTTCCTTTTAAGTTTACTGCATAGCCACACGATCATGTTGAGAATAAACAGCCATACTGTTACACGAACTACGGTATTAAGAAGCAGTGCTCCCAGCATACTGAGGATAACGTCGGATTCTACAAATATATTGATTATCGCATATAGCGTAAATGCGGCAGCAAGCACAGCATCCGTACAGGCAAAAATAACATAGCCGGAGATATTCTCTTTACTTTGTTTAATAATAGCAATCATAAAAAAGCATATGCATAATATATACGAAATCTGCATTTCAAGTATAAACCACGGAAAATCCGACGGGTCCATCAACCTTGCAGCCACGGCATAGGAATGCAAAATGGATATCAGTAATAACACAAATGCTCTGCCCCAATATTTCAGCATGTCCTTCCCTTTCTGTCATAGATACCGAGTCCGAAGGATTCTCCTCTCTGATTTTTCTTCAAAGAGAGTAGAAATAAGAGTCCGAAGAAAACCAAATCCTAAAAAACCAGGTATCATGACCTTCCTCCCACACACTTTCCTATATTTTATCCTCCAGCGGAATCATGGCCCCATTAAACTTCTGGCGGAGAAAAAGTCTATTTCATGACTTCCTCGACACTGACCTTTCGATCCTCTCTCAAGGAGAGAGAGGCATCATCAACTGCGGCGATAGCGGCGCGGGCCGCCTCGCCGTTCATCAGAGCCTTAAACTCATCGGAGATCGGAGCACCGTGCAGTATGCTCTTAAAAAAACGGGAAAAATTTTCCGATTAAAGATTAAAGCTCCCTTTCCGCACTGAGATATCCATTTATCTCCTGGGATAGAGAAAAGTAGGAAATGTCAGTCCATCGAATGCATTTTCTCCCACTTCTCCATGTTTTCCCTATATTTCTTTTTGAAGCTTATCACACAGCCAAAAAATCATATCGAAGATAAACAGCCATGCCGCCGCACGAACCACGGTCCCCAGAAGCAGTGGACCCAAGAAACCAGAAGGAATATTAGTATCTATAAACATGTCATATAGTGCATACATCGTAATAACAGCCGCGAGTGCACCATCTGTACACGCAAAAATCAAATAAGCAGAGGCATTCACTTTAATTTCTTTGACAATAGCAATCATGATAAAGCATATACATAGGATATATAGCGATGGGATTATAAACAGCAGGCAGAAAATAGATACTTCTGAAAAAAATTCCGTGAAATCCGGCAGATCTATTACCTTCATCATACCAGCTTCTACACAAGTACACAAAATGGATATTGCTAATAAAGCAAGCGCCCTCCCCCAATATTTCAGCATGTCTTTCCCTTTCTGTCATAGACACCAAGCCCGAAAAATGATCCACTCAAGCTTCTCTTCAAAAAATATGAGGATGAACATAAAATTCGGGAGATCAATGAGTTTCTGAAAAGCCAAATATCATGATCCTCCCCTACTTTCTCCAATATCTTCATTCTCCGTCGGGAGCATGGCTCCGTTGATCAGGATATTCACGATATTGTCCAGAATACTGTTCCCCCTCTTGTCACGCAGGTGATCTGCTTCCGAGCTGAGCTTTACATGCTCTCCTTTGACGTATAAACAAAATCTATTCCTGACCTTTTCATCTTTACATAATCGAAGTCCCATGCTAGAGGAAAAAAAGGGGACTGTTCCGTCTCCGCAAGTTTTCTCTCTCTTCCATTTCCCAAGACTTCTTCTGTCAAGACTGCCTGAATCAGCTTGGGAGCTCCTTCATAGGGTGTTCCCAGGGTGATGATTTTCCCGATTTTAGAACGGATCGAACGGTCAATATACTTTACACTGTAGCTTCCTTTGCTCAAGGGAAGTGCGACATAGCCTGCATAGAACGCAGAGATTACAAGCCCTCCCATGGAATGCCCGATGAGGTCTACCTTTTCATATCTCTCCCTCTGGCAGAGTGTTTCGATAGATTCGGAGCTGCCAAAGGCCTGGAGGCCCGGCTTTGGGATTTTTTCCCTTCCTGAGAGCTCCTGTCTTTTATTTTCTGCGGTATTCGACAGAGACAATTCTCCGTTCTTCGAGGGTTTTCGGCTGGATATAGAGAGCTCCAAAAATGCACAGGGCGGGCTCCCCGGGTGGGATAGAAATCCTGAGCTTCCTGCCGCCCTGTGCAAAAGAAAGAATGGTTTTAAGCAATCGGGAAAGCGGCTTCCTCGCTCTCCGAAGATCTCGAGGAGACGCGCCCCGAAGCTCGGCCGGGAAGACGGAAAAACTCCGTCTGTCTTGGGACTTTCAGACTGTCCCGAAGGAAAGCCGATATCAAAAAACAAAGGGGAGAGCGGCAAAGGACCGGATGAAAAAGGACCGTACCGGAGACCCCGGCATTACGGATCGAAAAGCTTTAAAAAGCTTCCGGGAGATATCGGCTCCAAAAACTGCCGTCGACAGTGAAAAACGAATTCGTTGTCCCTAGTATAAGGGATGAGAAGAGCTAAAGCAAGTGCTGAGATTATTTTCGTGAAAACAGAGTTTTTTCGGGTATTTTACCATAGGAAAAGCACAATTTCTCTTCCGTAGTGGTAGATAATCACCGACAGCGGCACAGACGATAAGCCGATCTTACTTCAGACTGATATCCACCCTGACTGTTTTGAACTTTCTTACTTTTCTATCAGATCCTCCATGCTGCAGCCCAGTGTCTTTGCAATGCGGTACAATGTTTCCGCACCGGCCTTGTTGATGTCCTTTCGGCGCTGCTCATACATCTGGATGGAGCGGAGCGTTGAACCGGACTGCTCCGCAAGGGCGGCCTGTGTGCAGCCGTAGGCTCTGCGGATGCGTTTCAGATTGGTATCCTTGAAATGTTCCCTGATCCTTTCATCCGCAATGTCCGCGAATTTAGAAATATCAGCTTCATGGAGCGTATAGTACATTCTCTGAAGCTCATTAAAGGATAGTGCTTTGAATATTTCAGAATAGCTTCTCGCCGAATACCATTGGTAATAGGCCACGGCCCAGCCGATCCAGTATTCCCTTGAGCAGCCGAGCTTCCCCGCAGGCTCTGCGCCAAGGCTTTTTCCTGTAGTCTCAAGCATCACGTCCAAAGCAAGCTCTATCCCGCTTTTACCCGCAAGAACGGACGGCTCGCCGTTTTCCATGCGTCGGCTTATCGTGCTTGTGATAAAGAGCTTAACGAAATCCTCACCGGGTATTCCGCAGGCGTTCACAGCGTAGTCGAAGGCATCGCCCAAGGCGGCCTGTGCCTTACTCAGATAGATTTCTCGGTATGCGCGGGTCATCGTTCGCAACGCCTCCTCTCATGATATCCTGTATATACAGACCGTCCGCCTCTTCCTCAAAGAATATTCAGATAGGCCTGATTGGCATCGTCACCCCTTGCCTTCCGAAGGAC
>NZ_GG729933.1:82151-185361 GCF_000160135.1 Oribacterium sp. oral taxon 078 str. F0262 | reverse complement strand
CTTATAAGGCTTACAGCAAGCGGTGGGAGATCGAGATCGTCATGCGGTTCTATAAATCCGCCTGCGATTTCGATGAGACCAGGGTCCATGATGGCTACTCCGTCATTGGCAGCGAGTTCTGCGATTTCCTTGCTGCCGTCCTGACCTTCCGCCTGCTGAAGACCTTCGGCCAGGCGGGACTGCTGGAACGCTGCACTCATAAGAAACTGCTTTCTATCCTGGTCCGGGCCAAGAAAGCCCGCCTGGATCAGAGGGACTGGCAGTTGATCCGGATCACCCCTTCCCATACGGTGATCTTTCAGACACTGGGACTACTTCCCAAGCCGGAAGAACCGCCCAAGAAGAAGCGTGGCCGCCCGAAAGGAAGTAAGAATCAGCCCAAGTCCCCGAAAGAGAAATCGGAGCAGCCGGTCGTAAAGCGGAGACCCGTCAGGCCCAAGGGAAGTAAAAACAGACCCAAGTCTACAGGGCAATCATAGTCGACTACATGCCCCCTTGGAGATGTATAGTCTCATTGATTGGGAAAGTTGTAATCAATGGTTTTTATCAAAAAACTTATATCTGTTCAGGAGGATTAAGTGGCAAACTCCGGAGGGACAGATCCCGCAGATCGTGTCGCTGTCGATCTGGTCCCGGGAGCTCAGAAGAGCGGAGCTTCCGCCGTCCGCATAGACGCCGTGATCCGGATAGAGAATCTGCATGGGTTTGCAGCTTCCGTTCCTCTCCTGGCAATACTTGCGCCCCGCTCACGAGGTAATCGGAGCCCCCGGGCGGGTGTTCCTGATAGTATTCATTCACAAGCCGGCAGATTTCCCTCTTCTCCTCATCACTGAGAGGGGGGATGGGTTCTCTCTCTTCGAAAAAGCTGTCGATTAGGGTCTGGGAGAACTGCAGCTCAGGAGCTGTGGAGTCCACGGAGCGGCGTCCTGCGTTTTTCCGCTTTTCGCCTTTTCCGCCCTGGCTCTGACTTGCTTTTCGCTGATCCCGCTCCTTTTCTTTCTGCCCCCGGTATTTTGCGCCCTCTTTTTTCGCCTTATCGAGCTGCGCGATGCGGGGGAGCCCGTGCTTTGGAGCCTCCCATTGAGGCTGGGAAGGAAGGGAGGAAGTGGATCTAGCAGCATCAGAAGTCGAGAAACCCGCCTCCGAGATTTTTCCCCTCCCGGCGGAATCCTGCCTTTTGTTTTTTGCGGTATCCGACAGCGACAATTTTCCGTTCTTCGAGGGTTTTCGGCTGGACATAATGATCTCCAAAAATGCACAGGGCGGGCTCCCCGGGTGAGATGGAAATCCTGAGCTCCTGCCGCCCTGTGCAAAAGAAAGAATGGTTTTAAGCAATCGGGAAAGCGGCTTCCTCACTCTCCGAAGATCTCGAGGAGACGCGGCCCGAAGCTCGGCCGGGAAGACGGAAAAGCTCCGTCTGTTTTGGGACTTTCAGACTGTCCCGAAGGAAAGCCGATATCAAAAAACAAGGGGGAAGCGGCAAAGGACCGGATGAAAAAGGACCGTACCGGAGACCCCGGCATTACAGATCGAAAAGCTTTAAAAAGCTCCCGGGAGATATCGGCTCCAAAAGCTGCCGTCGACAGTGAAAAACGAATTCGTTATCCCTAGTATAAGGGATGGAAAGAGCTAAAGCAAGTGCTGAAATTATTTTCGTGAAAACAGCGTTTTTTCAGGTATTTTGCCATGGGAAAAGCACAATTTCTCTTCCGGAGTGGTAGAGAATCACCGACAGCGGCACAGACGATAAGCCGATCTTACTTCAGGCTGATATCCACCCTGACTGTTTTGAACTTTCTTACTTTTCTATCAGGTCCTCCATGCTGCAGCCCAGTGTCTTTGCAATGCGGTACAGTGTTTCCGCACCGGCCTTGTTGATGTCCTTTCGGCGCTGCTCGTACATCTGGATGGAGCGGAGCGTTGAACCGGACTGCTCCGCAAGGGCGGCCTGTGTGCAGCCGTAGGCTCTGCGGATGCGTTTCAGATTGGTATCCTTGAAATGTTCTCTGATCCTCTCATCCGCAATGTCCGCGAATTTAGAAATATCGGCTTCATGGAGCGTATAGTACATTCTCTGAAGCTCATCAAAGGATAGTGCTTTGAATATTTCGGAATAGCTTCTCGCCGAATACCATTGGTAATAGGCCACGGCCCAGCCGATCCAGTATTCCCTTGAGCAGCCGAGCTTCCCCGCAGGCTCTGCGCCAAGGCTTTTTCCTGTAGTCTCAAGCATCACGTCCAAAGCAAGCTCTATCCCGCTTTTACCCGCAAGAACGGACGGCTCGCCGTTTTCCATGCGTCGGCTTATCGTGCTTGTGATAAAGAGCTTAACGAAATCCTCACCGGGTATTCCGCAGGCGTTCACAGCGTAGTCGAAGGCATCGCCCAAGGCGGCCTGTGCCTTACTCAGATAGATTTCTCGGTATGCGCGGGTCATCGTTCGCAACGCCTCCTCTCATGATATCCTGTATATACAGACCGTCCGCCTCTTCCTCAAGAATATTCAGATAGGCCTGATTGGCATCGTCACCCCTTGCCTTCCGAAGGACGTAATAGGCATCCTTTTCCGCAGCCTCAAAGCCCTCATACTTGATTTTTGAAAAAGCGAATTTTGACTTGATCACGATCTGCTCCCCCAGCTTTCCGAGGCGCATGGCGCACGAAAGCTGCTCCACAGTGATTGCGTTGTTTAAAAACGCTTCTGCGTAATCAAAATAGGAATCATCGGCTCTGTATCCCGTGATTAGATCGTAAGCATTGACGTCGACTCCAAAATTGTCGATCAGATAGGATTTAGCTCTTCTCGCTACGGGTGTCTTAATGGAAAACAGTCGGTGTGCAACAAGGACTGCCATCCAGTTGAGTATGGTATAATCCGGGCTGTTTAGCTTAAGAATGTTCAGAAACTCCGTGTCCAGCGTATATCGGTTGGAAAATCCGTCTCTCAGAGAAGAAACCGCCCATTCCTTGGCAAGGTCGTTGCTTTCGGTGCAGTAAAAGCCAAGCCCGAAATCATTATTCTTTCGCCCTTCTCCGAAGGTCGGTATTTCTACGATCTGCTTTGAGCCGTGGTATATCGTCAGCAGTTTATCCATTTTAAATCCCTCCGCTTTTTTAATTATATCACTACAGTGATATAATTAAAAGAACGATGGATGCATTACGCCAAAATAACGATCTCCAAGGTGATGCTTAGGGGGTGCGGACATTTTTTAGACAGCCGCCCCCAACTCCTTTCTATACTGAAGAGGACTGAGTCCTCCGAGTGTTGATTTGATTCGATCTGTGCAGTACCAGCGAATATAACTGTCGATCTCATATTTTAACTCAGCAATCGAACAGCCTTCCCAACTGCGGTTATAGAACATCTTGTTTTTTAGATGTCCGAAGAAGCCTTCACAGGCAGCGCTGTCTGGGGAACAGCCTTTTCTCGACATAGATCTTGGGAGTCCTGCGTCATTAACTATTTTGATCCATTCCGGCCATCGGTAATGACATCCGCGATCTGAATGGATCATGGGTTTCTCTTCCGGATCCAGTGTATTAATACTTCCCCAAAATTCCGGACTATAGGAACAGGTCCGAAATCCGGGATTTGCTAACGATTATAGCCGAAATTCAGGCGCCGGACGAAAAAGGTGTCCGGCAAATCGCTGCTTTTCGACTGTTTGAGGAGCCTTGTACCCCAAAGTTCTTTGACAAAATGTGTATAAAAGCCTTCAATATATAGTCCGTATATGATATTATAGGACTATATTCAGGAGGCAGTTTTATGGCTGTTCCTGCTGAGATCCGGGCCGTGCCAAGACCGGTCAATACTGTCGTCGATGATAATGGCAAAGACGGCCCAAAGCGTTATGCAGTCCGCCAGAGAGGTGTTTCAAAATACGTCTCCGGCGGAAACCCGCAGCCTCACAATGGTAAAGTGATCGGACACATCATTGACTTTAAGTTTGTCCCGATCGAATCCAATGTGAGAGACAGGGAAGCTTCTCCATCAATGCTTTCCTATGGAGCATCAGCGCTGGTCAAATCCGTCACCGGAGACATTTTTGAGGATCTACTGAAGGTCTATGATCCATCGGATGTCTATGCGATGATGTCCATCGCAACGCTCCGCGTGATCCGGCCCTCCATCGCATCCAACAGGTTCTCGACGCATTACAACCGCACTTTTGTATGCAGGGATTATCCTGGTGCGGCGCTTTCAAAGAATTCTGTCGGCAGTCTGTTCCAGCGGATCGGCATCGACGGCAGCAAGCGGAAAAAGTTTTATCAGCTCCGCTTGCTTCGGACCGTCAAGGATCACCACATCGCTATTGATGGGATGCTGAAGCAGGACAACAGCATCGTTAATGATCTGTCTGCTTACTCCCGTAAAGCGAGAGTACGCAGCTGCCGTGAGGTCTCTGTTCTCTATGCCTATGACATTGAGAAGATGGAACCGGTATGCGCCGAGGTGTTCCCCGGAAACAGCATCGATGCCAGTTCCTATCCGGCCTTTATCCGTGACAATGATATCCGCAAGGGGATCATCGTTGCCGACAAAGGCTTTCCGCCCAGCAAGATAAGGGATGAGCTTCGGGAGCGCCCGGATCTTCACTTCCTTACTCCAATCAAGCGGAATGACGTACGCATTTCTGACAATGGAATGCTTTCTTTTGAAGGCATCCTTGATGGAATCGATGCGCATGTCGTCTACAAAAAGAAACCGATCAAGGGCGGGCGGTTCCTGTATGCCTTCAAGGACACAAAGAAAGCAGGCTGCGAAGAGGCTTCTTACCTGGCAAACGCCCAGAAGAAAAATACCTTTTCCCCCGAGAAGTACGCCATCAAGAAGGACCTCTTTGGCGTGATCGTCTTGGAATCCGATCAGGACCTTGATCCAAAGACCGCCTACCTTTGCTATGATGATCGGTGGCTTCTGGAAGTGGTATTCAACCGTTACAAGAACGATGAATGCCTGGACCACACCGACTGCCGGGGCGACTTTTCTGTGATGGGAAGCGAGTTCATCAACTTCCTCTCTACAGTTGCCACCTGCAGGATCATCAGGAAGGCAGGGAAAGCCGGCCTTCTCGATAACATGTCCTATGCAGAACTGATGGACGACCTTTCCTCTGCATGGAGACGGATAGATTCCCCGGCCGAACCAGCAACAGACGACGGCTGCTGGGTGCATACCCTCAAGACCGTATTTGCTGAGCTGGAGGCTCTTGGATTATCCAAACCGGTTCCAAAACCAGAACCTAAGAAGCGTGGGCGCAAGCCCAAGCCGAAGGACCCGGCAACTATGAAGCCGAAACGTCCGCGGAAGAATCCATTACCTGCCGGCTAGCTATAGTCCGGCAGATCGGGAAACTATTAGTGTATTGACAGCATCTCTCAGCATTGCGTTTACCAGATTGCCATTAGGAGAGACTTCCATCCTCCAACTGACAGGCATTCCATCAAAACAGTCAATGACAGGGGACAGATATCCCTTCCCGGACGGAATGGAAAACTCCGTGATATCCGTGAGCCACTTTTCATTCGGTTTATCCGCATGAAAATCACGATTGAAGAGATTCTCCGGGGCCATGCTGAGTTCACCCTGATAAGAGTTGTATTTACGTCTCCTGCGTATCTTGACAACAAGGGATTCCTCCTTCATGATTCTGCGGACGATCTTTTCGGAAACAATTGTTCCCTTCTGCCTCAGAGGCTGATGGATTTTTCTGTATCCATAAACACATCCGTTGTCCTGAAAAGCCTTGATGATTCGGCTCCGCAGTTCGCGGTATTTATCATCTGCCCGTAATGCAGCCTTCTGATAATAATAGCTGCTTCCAGGGATTTCCAACTTAAAGCAGAGTTTTGGCAGTGAGTATTTATTCTTCAGGGCGCCGATGATCACTGCCTTCTCTCTGTTCCTGAGAACTGTCTGATCGACGCCGGGGTCTTTTTTTAAGACATGGATTGTCTCCTTTAGGATATCGATCTCCATCTGCATATCAAGCATTTTTTCTTTCAGATCCTCGATATTGTCCACCGCCTGAAGATCGGAGGGAGTCGTTTTCTTTGCTTTTTTCATGTTGAAGCAGATTCCTTTTCTCTGTAAGACCGCAGCCATTGATATACAATGGACTCAGTGTATCCGATATCTTCTGCTATTGATCTTACAGGCTCGCCATCAAGCAGGCAACGACGAATTGCCTGCTCCTTCCATTCGGCTGTTGCTTGCTTATAGTGTCGAACATGTGGCTTAGATATAAAGCATTGGATTTGAAAGATATCCCAGTGTTTGTTTGACCGTATTTGCCGAGCCCGCTATGCTATATAATGTCAGTGCGACGATAATCTGCTCCTTGGTGTACCTCATCTGTTCTCACAAGGGTATCAGGTATCATGGTGTCCAGGTTTTTGTCCGCACCCCCATCCCCTCGCGGGGAGCGACGTAAGCTCCCCCACCTCGATGATCCACTGCCCCTATTTCAATCCACGCTCCCCTCGCGGGGAGCGACGGGCCCCCGTTTCCTGAGAGAGCGAATAAAAACCGATTTCAATCCACCTCCCCTCGCGGGGAGCGACTCTTAAAGAGGATATACAATCATACTTGCAACAAAATTTCAATCCACGCTCCCCTCGCGGGGAGCGACGATCCGCACGACACACTCGACGCGGTGCAGCTTAAATTTCAATCCACGCTCCCCTCGCGGGGAGCGACCAAGTTCTCGCTTTCCTGATACTCTCCATCTCCAATTTCAATCCACGCTCCCCTCGCGGGGAGCGACCACCGCTGCAGATCGTCCGTAGGAGCACCGGACAATTTCAATCCACGCTCCCCTCGCGGGGAGCGACGAGACTTCCTGTCACATCGATTCCGAATTTTCAATTTCAATCCACGCTCCCCTCGCGGGGAGCGACTCTTCCGTCGGCCGTCCTTTTGTTAAATCATCCATGATTTCAATCCACGCTCCCCTCGCGGGGAGCGACTTCATGACTTTCAAGATTGCATCATCGTTGTATTATTTCAATCCACGCTCCCCTCGCGGGGAGCGACGGGATATTTTGCCAATACCGCTTCCGCTGGATATATTTCAATCCACGCTCCCCTCGCGGGGAGCGACAATCCTCTCCCTTAAGATTCCTCGCGGAGGCAAATATTTCAATCCACGCTCCCCTCGCGGGGAGCGACGAAAGCTATCGAGGCTTCTATTAGTCAATAAATACATTTCAATCCACGCTCCCCTCGCGGGGAGCGACTCGCGGCAGCACTCCTTGCAAAGACGGAGGACCTATTTCAATCCACGCTCCCCTCGCGGGGAGCGACTTGCAGGGGATGAAGGCCGCAAAGGCAGAAAGGAATTTCAATCCACGCTCCCCTCGCGGGGAGCGACTAGGCTGTCCTATGGGGAGTTACTGGGGGAAGAATTTCAATCCACGCTCCCCTCGCGGGGAGCGACAGTCGTCAAGATATCCTGCAGCTTGCTCTTGATCTATTTCAATCCACGCTCCCCTCGCGGGGAGCGACGGGAAGACGATGCACAAGTGGCGTCGGAGATCACAATTTCAATCCACGCTCCCCTCGCGGGGAGCGACCGAAGAGATGAGAAAATGGATTAGCTGTAAGGAATTTCAATCCACGCTCCCCTCGCGGGGAGCGACATATACGGCCCTTGAATGGGATCCGAATAATCTAAATTTCAATCCACGCTCCCCTCGCGGGGAGCGACGGTATTCCTCATGGTAAGAGAGTACAATACTTTGCTATTTCAATCCACGCTCCCCTCGCGGGGAGCGACCTCAATAAAAAATTAGACAAGGCATCGCTGTCTGTTATTTCAATCCACGCTCCCCTCGCGGGGAGCGACGCGAAGAGATGAGAAAATGGATTAGCTGTAAGGAATTTCAATCCACGCTCCCCTCGCGGGGAGCGACAGTTCTACGCGCTTCATTAAAACTTTCCTGCGGTATTTCAATCCACGCTCCCCTCGCGGGGAGCGACATTCGGATCTCAAAGCCTTCATCGGCAAAAAAGGTATTTCAATCCACGCTCCCCTCGCGGGGAGCGACTTGCGGGGGATATTCTTGAAAACATGCGTTCATGGATTTCAATCCACGCTCCCCTCGCGGGGAGCGACATGGGCGCTTCCCTGAAGCTGGAAGTCCTCTATGAATTTCAATCCACGCTCCCCTCGCGGGGAGCGACGCTATGCTTTGGCTTCGGAACTGGAAGCAGAAACATTTCAATCCACGCTCCCCTCGCGGGGAGCGACGGGCTACGGTAAAACACAGTACCCCTATCAGTGGATTTCAATCCACGCTCCCCTCGCGGGGAGCGACAGCTATTATGATGACGGGGATATCCGCATTGTGATTTCAATCCACGCTCCCCTCGCGGGGAGCGACTTAAATATTCACAAGTTTAGTGATAAATATATCCATTTCAATCCACGCTCCCCTCGCGGGGAGCGACATTTACGGAATACCTATATTGCGGGAGATATCCTTATTTCAATCCACGCTCCCCTCGCGGGGAGCGACATCGGCCCATATTTATTCTTTTTACAAAACGATAATTTCAATCCACGCTCCCCTCGCGGGGAGCGACAAATATAAAGTAACATTCAAGGAAATAAAGGATGTTATTTCAATCCACGCTCCCCTCGCGGGGAGCGACTCACAGAAGCTTATCCCACTATACGAAGGGTATTATTTCAATCCACGCTCCCCTCGCGGGGAGCGACTCTGATTGAGCTTGCTACACGCCTGAAGGAGGAGATTTCAATCCACGCTCCCCTCGCGGGGAGCGACCCAGTGCTAGTTTTGACGATGGATGGGTATGTTTATTTCAATCCACGCTCCCCTCGCGGGGAGCGACGATATTACAAATTCGGTCTATGGACATGCACTCTTAATTTCAATCCACGCTCCCCTCGCGGGGAGCGACGGGATTCGCTTCTGATGGATGCCATGAGCGGAGAATTTCAATCCACGCTCCCCTCGCGGGGAGCGACTGAGGCCGGTCTCTATACCTTAGTCCTCAGTTCCATTTCAATCCACGCTCCCCTCGCGGGGAGCGACGGATCGGTAAGGATCTGATCTGCGAGGTACTTGAATTTCAATCCACGCTCCCCTCGCGGGGAGCGACAAATTTGCTCCCCCTAATTGCCTTAACGACTTGATATTTCAATCCACGCTCCCCTCGCGGGGAGCGACTGCGGGGGATATTCTTGAAAACATGCGTTCTTGGATTTCAATCCACGCTCCCCTCGCGGGGAGCGACGCGAAGAGATGAGAAAATGGATTAGCTGTAAGGAATTTCAATCCACGCTCCCCTCGCGGGGAGCGACATATGACGATATATGCGAAGACTGGGAGACACGGATTTCAATCCACGCTCCCCTCGCGGGGAGCGACCAGGAGCGGATTTCCCCGTACTTTAGTCCTCCGCGATTTCAATCCACGCTCCCCTCGCGGGGAGCGACGTTGATGCAGAGATTTATTGATCGCGAAGGAATCTATTTCAATCCACGCTCCCCTCGCGGGGAGCGACCCTACAAAAAACGGATCGAGGTCCAGAATCGGGAATTTCAATCCACGCTCCCCTCGCGGGGAGCGACAAAGGAAATCGAAAAGACCTATCCGAAGGAATTTATTTCAATCCACGCTCCCCTCGCGGGGAGCGACGAGGTGCACAATGTTATCAAATTGCGGACATGATATTTC
This sequence comes from Oribacterium sp. oral taxon 078 str. F0262, assembly GCF_000160135.1. Lineage (GTDB taxonomy): Bacteria > Bacillota > Clostridia > Lachnospirales > Lachnospiraceae > Oribacterium. The sequence continues at coordinate 175,650 of NZ_GG729933.1, read as the reverse complement.
AATCCACGCTCCCCTCGCGGGGAGCGACGAGGTGCACAATGTTATCAAATTGCGGACATGATATTTCAATCCACGCTCCCCTCGCGGGGAGCGACGAAACACTTATGATTTTAACCAGTTCGGACTTCAATTTCAATCCACGCTCCCCTCGCGGGGAGCGACAATTATAATGCACAGGTTGACAACTACCGGGAGATTTCAATCCACGCTCCCCTCGCGGGGAGCGACATCGTACAATTCACCGAATACGGTACATGTACGATTTCAATCCACGCTCCCCTCGCGGGGAGCGACCTATTAGCTCTTTCGGTAATTCTTTATAAATTCCTATTTCAATCCACGCTCCCAACGTTGCCCGTTGTGACGCCGCTAACATTTCAATCCACGCTCCCCTCGCGGGGAGCGACCTAGACTTCTATTTGTTAACAAATATGAACAACATTTCAATCCACGCTCCCCTCGCGGGGAGCGACCATATAGCACAAAGTTCCGAATATATTTATCACTATTTCAATCCACGCTCCCCTCGCGGGGAGCGACTTAAAATTGCTTCCATAAAAGCTTACTCCATTGTATTTCAATCCACGCTCCCCTCGCGGGGAGCGACGATAACAGATTCCCCGCCGATTGCAATCTTTCCAATTTCAATCCACGCTCCCCTCGCGGGGAGCGACTCTATTAGCTCTTTCGGTAATTCTTTATAAATTCCTATTTCAATCCACGCTCCCCTCGCGGGGAGCGACGGAAATAGGTATTGGTATAACCTCCAGCGGCATTATTTCAATCCACGCTCCCCTCGCGGGGAGCGACTCTATTAGCTCTTTCGGTAATTCTTTATAAATTCCTATTTCAATCCACGCTCCCCTCGCGGGGAGCGACGGCAAAAGTGCTCAAACTTGTGCCGATTCCTAAAGATTTCAATCCACGCTCCCCTCGCGGGGAGCGACATAGCAACATGCTACAATCGGAAAACCGATTGTAATTTCAATCCACGCTCCCCTCGCGGGGAGCGACCCCGAAAATTCGGAAGAAATCCTATCAACTTTCTGTATTTCAATCCACGCTCCCCTCGCGGGGAGCGACAGAGATCGATAAAGTATCATGTCAATATCACAGGATTTCAATCCACGCTCCCCTCGCGGGGAGCGACAAAATGCACAAAAGAGGAGCCGGGAACTTGAAGGATTTCAATCCACGCTCCCCTCGCGGGGAGCGACCCACGGGAAAAGACGTTGATTTAGAACTTATGCCAATTTCAATCCACGCTCCCCTCGCGGGGAGCGACAGGTTTAATTTCTGTCTACTTGTCTATTAGGGGATTTCAATCCACGCTCCCCTCGCGGGGAGCGACCATATATTTCGCAAACAGATCATCTAGTTTCTGTATTTCAATCCACGCTCCCCTCGCGGGGAGCGACGAAAGTTGATAGGATTTCTTCCGAATTTTCGGGAATTTCAATCCACGCTCCCCTCGCGGGGAGCGACAATCGGCATCCCGAATACGACAGAGGATAAAAAAATTTCAATCCACGCTCCCCTCGCGGGGAGCGACAAAATGTATCAAAAATGTATTCTTTGGACTCGACATTTCAATCCACGCTCCCCTCGCGGGGAGCGACTGTATAATGGAGGCACATCTGATATGTACCTCTTGATTTCAATCCACGCTCCCCTCGCGGGGAGCGACGCCAAACGTTTTCTATGGCGGGGACTTCATTGCCGTATTTCAATCCACGCTCCCCTCGCGGGGAGCGACCTCCGCGGGTTACTCCTCATAGTCATCTTAACTATTTCAATCCACGCTCCCCTCGCGGGGAGCGACCATTTACCGCGAGGACAACAATTTCATCGCTAGATTTCAATCCACGCTCCCCTCGCGGGGAGCGACCTGTCCAGCGACGCCTTAAATCCATTTAACGCGATATTTCAATCCACGCTCCCCTCGCGGGGAGCGACGATCATGCCAAAGGGAGATCTCTATCAGACCCTTAATTTCAATCCACGCTCCCCTCGCGGGGAGCGACTGTGCCCTCCCAAGTGCTCATGTAAGGACTTGATAAATTTCAATCCACGCTCCCCTCGCGGGGAGCGACGACAAAAGAATCAGCACAGTGACAAAATCTACTGTATTTCAATCCACGCTCCCCTCGCGGGGAGCGACCGCGTATTGCGGCCCCGTGCCCTCTCAAATATTCATTTCAATCCACGCTCCCCTCGCGGGGAGCGACGTATGCCTTAAGGTTAGTGTCTCCCTTAATCTTAAATTTCAATCCACGCTCCCCTCGCGGGGAGCGACTACAAGTACCATAATTGTCTTGCCATACTCATTACATTTCAATCCACGCTCCCCTCGCGGGGAGCGACTGTCCGCCTTTTTGGTATTACCGTTTGGCAAAAATTTCAATCCACGCTCCCCTCGCGGGGAGCGACCATTTACCCTTTGCGGGGAATCTTATCACTCTCATTTCAATCCACGCTCCCCTCGCGGGGAGCGACTGTCTCCGCGGTTACTCCTCATAGTCATCTTAACTATTTCAATCCACGCTCCCCTCGCGGGGAGCGACAGATACCTGGCCGGTCCCGTATATTAGTCTGTCAATTTCAATCCACGCTCCCCTCGCGGGGAGCGACCGTTAAGGGTAATGTCCATTATATGGGAGTTTTTATTTCAATCCACGCTCCCCTCGCGGGGAGCGACAGTGAAACAGATGAATATTACCTCTTGTTTCGTGATAAAAATAGCATGTTTTCCGCGATATGTACAGCGAAATCGATAAACCCTTTTCTTAAGCCGCGGTTTCGAACGCGATATGTTCATTTTTTTTAGTGCGAATCCTTCGGTCATTTCATGATCTCTTCACTCTCGCACCAAAATATCGAGATTAGAAAATTAAGGCTTCCTCCACTTGGATTCCCTGCTTTCTCCCGATATGCTCTACTTTGCCTTTATAAGAGTTCCCGAGATTATAAAAGCGCAGGCTGTCTATTTTCTCATCAATGATTTCTGCAAGAATATTTTTCAACATCATATACTCCGCGTTATTCAATATACATTCAAACACTGAGTTCTGCACCCTGCTTCCATAATTCACGCATTCTTTGGCGATCTTCCGGAGCCGTGTCTTCCCTGCAGACGTCTCTGTATTGACATCGTAGCACACTAGTATCATCATACTTTTCCTCACATTCCGTGCAGGCGGATCCTGTCTGCTTCACCAAAAAGAAATTGTTTGACTGTTTGAACAGCCTAGATGAAATATTCGAAATACTTCATCCCATTCTTTATTCAATCAATAGAGGAGATCAGCTTCTCTATTTCCAAAGAAACGGCGGATAACTCTCCAGATCTCCTCTTAAATACCGGCTAAGAAGCAGCGCCTGAGCATATGGCACCATTCCCCACTCCATGGTCTCTTCAAGGTAGGGATGTTTCAGGCTCTCCTTCTTGTGCTTCTGCCACTCTACGAGGACCCTTTTTCTGCCCTCATCCTTTAAAAGCACTGCGCCATTTTCCTTATGTATGAAGTCTCTCCGATCCACAATTCTCTTATTGACCAGGCGAAGCACGAAGCGGTCCGCCATCACAGCTCTCAGCTCTTCCATCATGTCCAGCGCCAGCGACGCCCGCCCGGGTCGATCCGCATGCATCATCCCGATATAGGGGTCCAGCCCGACTGCCTCCAGGGAAGCACTCATCGAATTGCTCAGAAGAGCATAGATAAACGACAGAAGCGCATTCACAGGATCCATCGGCGGTCTTCTGCTTCTCTTTCGAAAGAAAAAATCCTTTTTCTGCTGAAGGATCAACTCATCAAATACGGAAAAATAGCAGTTTGCGGCCTCTCCCTCTATCCCTCTGAGGCTGCTCTCATCGATGCAGTCCTGTGCTTTCAAAGAGGCTTCCCGCAAAAAAACTGATATCTTCTTTAGCTTTTCGGTATCCACCTGCAGCTCATGGTCTCTCGTAAATCTCTCCAGCACCCAGCGCGCGTTATATAGCTTTCCGAAAATGCAGTTCCTTGCGATTTCAAGTCTTTCCTCCGAAGCGGCGACAGCATACTGCTTCCGACGAAGGATCACATTACCCTTCGTCCGCCCTGTGACTCTCGCCAGAAACCTCCCCTGCGGGCTCAGATAACAAAGCGATATTCCGCGCTCCGCACATGCTCCCATCAGAGCAGGGCTGGTGCCCCTGTACCCAAGTGACACCACGCCTTCCAGATTATGAAGGGGAACCCGCGCCAGCTCTGCATTTCCCTCCAGGATTACGATATTTTCTCCATCCAGAGCCAGATAACTGTTTTCCGAGCTGATATAAAGCGTGTTCAGCAGTCTTTTCATGGCTCTTCCTCGTACATCCGATTCTCAATATAAGTCCGCACGCTTCTCAATTTCTCCAATTCCGGGAGACAGATCTCCTTCAGGGAGCAGGCTCTGCATTTTTTCCCTCCCTTTACCTTCGGTGTATACCCTCGCTCATAATATCGCCGCATCTCTGAACATACCGCTTCCGTTCTCTCCCGAAGCTCTTCCGTAATTTCCACGGTCTCCCTTCTCCGGGTCTCCCCATAAAAAAGAGCGCCCTGCGGAATCTCCGTAGAAAACATCTCCTCCAGACACAATACTTGTGCGCTGAGCTGCAGGATGTCCTCTTCTCCCATCTTAGGCCGCCCTTTTTTATACTCCACAGGATAGGGGAGATATTCGCCTCTGTGCCCGTAGAGCCGGATCCCTCCCTCTCTCCTGTGAAATTCAACGATATCACATTCTCCGCTGATCCCCAGTCTTTTGGATGAGACCGGCAAAGCCCTCACGATCAGCATATCCTCTCTCTTTTCCCGCAGCAGGGGATCATGAGCCCTCTTGTGCATCAGATCCCCCGCTACGGTATGCTCATTATCCTCCCACTGCTGCTCCACATGAATCAGGGCCCACTGCCTTCTGCAAAAAAGGAAATGCTGGATCCCGGAAATCATAAGGTAATCTTCTTCTCCCACGTTCATTATATTTTCTCAATGAACTCGACGCTGTCCGGAATCGACGCATCCTTCCTGATCTCAATCTTGTAGTCGCTGTACTTCCTCGGGAACTGCACCTCCGGAAGCTTCTCCGCATGGACTGTCTCAAACAGCTTATAGGCCGGGCAGTCCCCAAGCTCCGTGCTGTGCTTAAATACAATCAAACGTCGAGTCGACATCTTCCCTCTCGCCGCCGAATGATCATTCTCAAACATATTGATCAGCGCCTCCCAGAAAAGCTCCAGATCCTCTTCTGAGAAACCGGTCGTCTTTCTCGCGAGATTTGCGGAAATGAATCCCTCCGCGCGATACAGCGCATAGGGAACAATATTCTTTCTCCCCATCTCCGTGCCCTTCTTCTCTGCGTCCTTCTCCGTCGTGATGGCCACGCGGGTGATCGTCACCTCCTGACTCACAATGGGATCGACGCTTCTCGCAAAGCAGAGCTGGACCGGGCCTCTCACCTGTCCGCAGTTCAGATGTTCCTTGACAAAGGTGGTCATCACGGCCCCGAAGCTTCGGATATCATAGAAATTTCGGCACATGAATTCCAGAATCTTTTTGTCGGCATCCGGATCGCTTTTCTTTAAGTCCTTACTGCCCTCAGGCTTTTGCCCGATATAGGACAGTGCTCTTTTATCGCTGACATTCAGAGGGACATTTTCCTTGATATAGATCCCAAAACCCTCTTGATCCTCCTTCACGGTCTCCACATAATTTCGGATCTTCCTCTTCAGGCAGACATCCGTCACAAGCCCGTATCCGCTCTCCGGATCGATGCGAGGCAAATTTCCCGCATCGGGATCCCCATTCGGGTTCCCGTTCTCGACATCGAAAAAGAGCACAAACTCATACCGGTTCTTAATCGGCTCACTCATCTCACTTCTCCTCCTTCTTTCTTTTCATAGAACTTCTGCCTCTGATGGTAGTACCCCAGGATAAACATGCCCTGTTCGTTCAGGGATAGGCGAGAGGGAAAGGCTCCGACCAAATCCGACACCTCAAGCATTCCCTGAAGCTCTGTCAATATTCTCTCGTAGAAAACGGCCATCCCGGGATTCCCGTTTCTTATTTTTCTGAGATGGCTTTCCTTCAGCCGAAAGAGAAGCGGAAAAACCATCGCCGGCGTGCCGCACGCCGAATTAAAATACCGATCCCGAATCGTCGCGTTTATCCCCGGATTTGCCGCTTCCTGTATCTTCTCCAGGACGGCGAACTCCCTTCCGAGTATATACGCCCTGTCCCTGCAATTCTCATTCAGTGCCACAAAATCCTCCCCCTTTCCCAAATAAAGCTCTCCGTAATTTCTGAGAAGAATCGCCTTGATCAGCGCCGCACGCCTGCCGTTGATCTTATTCTCCCCCTGGTCGGCGCGGATGCGGATCAGGATGCCATGATATAAGCTTGCGGGAAACTTCCCGTGCATCAGGATCGCCCGCAGGCATTCGGATCCCAGTGCAGGCGGTATTGATTTGTCCCGGGAATTCTGATTGACGGTTTCCCCCAAGAGCTTCCAAAGCGCCGGCTGCTCTTCCTCCCATTTCGGCCCTGCGATTTCGAGCTCTTCGTAAAAACGCTGAAAATTCCGAAGGATATTACCAAAAGAATTCTTTAAGAAGAGACGGACCGCAAGTCTTCCCGCATTGCCCGAAAGGCCGAGGATGCAAAAATTCTGCTCCGGATCCAGATGAACTCCTTTATAGTCCACTCCTTGCTTCCCCGCAATATTCCGGAGGACGTTCCTGACAATCTCCTGATTATCCTCTCTCCCCCCCATGCATGAAGAAAAAATCTCCCCGTATTCCTCCTCTCCGCTCTCCGCCCAGAATAGCAGGCACAGATCTCCAAGCTGCACCTTCTGCTCCTTTTGGGATAAAAGAAACTGCAGCGCCGTCGTATAGGCAAACATCGCATGTCTTCCGACCGGGGCGTTAAAGCTTTGCTCCTTCCCATAGGAGGAGAAAGCCGGAGCATTAAAGGAAACCAAAGCAGCACCGCTCGACTGAGCATTCTTTATCCCCTTGATCGAGGTATGTGTTTTTGCAATCTCCGAGAGTTCCCCCGTCACAAGACAGCGGCCGCGCTCCCTGCCATTCTCTTTCTTCTTTCTCCAGCTCTCCCAGGCCTGCTTCAGTTCCGGAATCTCCTGCGCATATTCTCCCTCGATGGAAAAGACCAGATTTCCGGCTTTTGTAATCTCGTCCCGGTACTCTTTGTCCTTCAGTTCAGAAAGTTCCTCCGCCCGGCTTGGGTCCCAGCTTTGAAAGAATTTTTTCAGCGCACTCGCCGCGGGGCCGTCACAATCCTGAAGGATGTCCATCAGTTTTTCTTTGGTCGCGGTAAAGCATTCCTGGCTTTTCCTATCCGAGGCGTCGCCGCTGATGCCGAGCATATACTTTGCGTTGTCACAGAGAAAATTGGCGGAAACTCCGGAGGTCCGCGATACTCTCTCCGGGACTTCCATCAATTTAGGCTTCCTCACCGTTTTCCCTTTTCCATTCTCCTCCTCCACTCCGAGGGAAAGGATTTTGAGAGGTTTTCCCTCCCTATCGAGTTCCAGAGAATAGCTCACCTTCTCTTTACTCCAACCATCCAGAGCGATCTCTCCCCGCTCTGCGAGCGCCTCATAGTATTTTACAAGCTCCTGTAAGATCATCGCAGTACCTCGCAATTTCTGAGGTCTATGACCCCGTTTTCCATCTTCGCGCGAAAAAAGGTTGGACGGATATCTTCCGGATTCGAATAATCCATATCATAAAGCATCAGCCCGAAATCCCGGCTTTCTCCGCCTCTATGCTCCTCTCCCTCATCCCAGGGACAGAAGAAGGCCGGAAACTCCCGACATCCCAGGTACGGCTGATGGTAACACTCTCCCTTTCTCAGACGCCTGGACATAATATCCTTGAATTTTCCGGGATTATCCCCGGGGCTCGCCTTTTCCGTCATCTCAAAATGTGCCTCTATCCCATAGGCCACATCCTTCAATATAATAGATGAGCGCTGCACAATGTCCGCTTTTGTATTTAAAAATAAACCCTCCCCTTTTCCCCCATTATAGGCGGTCAGCAGCTTGCCGCAGAGGATTTTTGATTCTACCTCATTCCTCCGGATCGAAGTAAAACAAATCGGCTTCAGCACATGGATCCGATCAATTTGCCACCTCAGGCCGGGATGCCAGTAGATGGCTTCCAGGATACCCCTGGCCGCCGACGGTGTAATGACATCATAGCTGTAGCGCTCGACCCGGAGCTCCGGGCGGGAAAAAAGCGCATAATCCCCCCAGATTTTTACCTTCACCCCCACGCTCATTTCACTTCCCTCCCCGAGCTCTGCCTCCAGCAAGATTCCCTTTTCCTCACTATAATCCTCCTTCTCCCTCAGAACATAGAGATTCCCCTTGGCACCGGATTCCAAGGCCCGAAATTTTCCCGCATCAAAAAGCTGCCGAAAGAGGTTCTCGTAGAGATTCACGGAGTACTGCTGCATGGCCCTCGCTCTTTTTCGGCTCATCCCCTCTCGCTCAATCTGAAAAAGTAGCTCTCTTCCCTCCTCATCCCAGGGAACGAAGATGGTCTCTCCGTTTTGTTCGATCAGTCTGAGATCCTCCGCCTGTGTCGGGAAGGAAAAGGGATTCTCCTCGATTTTCTTCAGGATAGCCTTCTTGTCCGTCTCCTGCATCCCCAGGACGGCTTTCCTATCCGACCGTTCCGTTCCCGGAATAGCTTTCCTTCCCGGTTTGCCATAAAGCATCCAAAAATACTCCCGTATCGTATCAGGATCTGCCGGATCTCTCCCCTTCTCTAAAAGCCAAGAGCCGATTTCAATCCTCTGTTTCTGAGAAAGCGGCACTGACTTGCTGTCCTCCAGAGAAAAGACATGACAGATGCTCTCCTCCCTCTTCCTTCTCCCTTCCCGATTGCACCTCCCGACCGCCTGGATGATCGAGTCCAGCCCTGCGATCTCGCGATAGACAGAGGCGAAGTCCAGGTCCACCCCCGCTTCCACGAGACTGGTGGAGATCACGATGCAGCGCTTTCCATCCCCCTTCTTTAATCTCTCTCGGATATCTCCCAGCACCTTCCGCCGATGCTTTGGGATCATCAGCGTGGATAGATGATAGAGTCCGTCCTCTCCCCCGTCCTTTCGGAGAAGCTCATAGATTTCCTGAACCTCTCTCCGGGTATTCAGGATGCAGAGGGCCTGCGTCTCTCCACTCAGCCTCTCGAGAAGCGTCTCCTGCTCGAGCTTCCCCAGGAAACGGATCTCACAGCGCCGGAAAAACGAGAACTGCTCCGCCATATCCGGGCAGAGCTCTCTCACTTCCCCGGCGGATTGCAAAAAGGGATCAATGTCGGGCTGTGTCGCGGTACACAGGACCGCGCTGCAGTGGTATCTTCGGATCAGCTCCTCAATGGATGAAATGCAAGGCTGGAGATAATCCTTTGGCAGCATCTGCGCTTCATCAAAGATCAGCACGGAATTCGCAATGTTATGGATCTTCCTGCATTTGGAGGGACGATTCGAGAAGAGCGACTCAAAAAACTGCACATTCGTTGTGACGATGAGCGGCATATCCCAGTTTTCCGCCGCAAGCTGCATCGGGCAAAGCTCCTCATCGTCCTCATAGTCCACATTGCTGTGATGCTCCAGTACGTTCTGCTCCCCCAGTATCTCCTTAAAGACAGCGGCATTCTGCTCGATGATGCTGGTATAGGGAATCACGTATATGATCCTCTTCATTCCGTGACAAAGCGCATGCCGGAGTGCGAAGGCCAGCGATGCGATCGTCTTTCCGCCGCCGGTCGGCACACTGAGACGGTACAGCCCCTTCTCCCCCTCCCCGGCGAGAAGACAGCTCTTCAGGATCTCCGTCCTTCTCCTATTGATCTCCGATTTGGGGTCGTCCCTGAGCCACGGCTCAATATAGTGATCCAGACGCTCCTTCAGCTCTTTCAGGCTTTCTCCCTGCCCGCGCCCCCGGGGCTTTTCTCCCCGCATGAAGCTCTCCGTATCCAGATAATCGGCGTCCACCAGGCAGGAGTACAGAAAGCGAGTGATAAAATTCACTTCAAATCCAGGCGTCTTCGACCCTTCCGAAAGGTTCACCTCGGTTCGGATCAAGGGAAGCTTTACCTCACTCTCGTATGCGCTGTAATCCTCCAGTTTTTTCTTCATCCTCCCAGAAAATGTCTTTCTCTCCGCCGTATCGGAAGACCCGCCCCTGTCCGGAAGCCCCGCATGATGCCCGGCGATGCAGTAAGATGCGATGGCATAGGCAAGCCGAAGCGTTTTCGGCCCCTCCCCCGTTCTTTCATAGGAAAGCTTCGCCCCTGCCGTAGAATGATCGACACGGACCGCGCTGCCCCGCAGTCTCCTCTGAAAGGCCTCACTGTACTTTCCGATATCGTGCAGCATCCCTACATAATATCCCCAGTCCTCACAGCCGAATTCGGAGGCAAAGCCTCCGGCCAATTCAGCCGCCCCCTTTAAATGAGAGAGCACGCTCTGCTCCCTTGTCTTATCCTCACTGATGTGCGCAAGATAGTTCATACTCCAATCCCCCAAAAAGCTCACAGCCTCCCGTAAAATCCAAGATCTCCCTATCCAAATATAATACCGGGACCCTTTTGATGTATTCCATCAATCCGCAAAATCCGAGATCTTCCCTCCCCCGCCAATATAAGCCTGCGCCGTCTTGATTACAAGATAGGAGGAAAGACGAAACATAAATACAGGAAACATAAACGCATATTCCCTGCACGGCCTCCTGATGAGTACAGAAAGGAAAGCCGCGGAAATTATGCTATACTAATTCCGTCGCTAAGGCTCCGGCTTCCGCAACCCGCACGTGCGGGAGGGAAGGAAGGAAATGGATCGGGCCGCCTGCCGCTTGAAACCTATCTTTTCCGCAGCATACATCGGAGGAGAGAAGGACACGACCGTCCTATACGGAAGCAAGGAGAAACTCGGCATTTTCTGCATAAAGGGAAAATGCAGCTTAGACCCTTTTTATTCCTATAAAGTCCTATAAAGACCTGTAAAGACGGAAAAAGAAAGAAGGAATCTCATGATGGAGACGGAAGGAGAGCAAGATGAGAAAAATACTGCTGGTAATTGATATGCAAAATGACTTTATCGATGCGGCTCTTGGAAGCCGGGAGGCGGAGGCCATCGTCGATGCCGTAAAGGAAAAGATCCGCTCCTACCCGGCGGAAAATGTCATCGCCACTATGGATACTCACGGGGAAAACTACATGGATACGCAGGAGGGAAGGAACCTCCCCGTCATGCACTGCATCAGGGGAACGCAGGGCTGGCAGCTCCAGGCGGACATCGCGGAGCTCCTGAGGCATGCAAAGATCTATGAGAAGCCGAGCTTCGGGAGCATGGAACTAGCCGAGGAGCTGAAGAAACTTTCGGAGAAGGAAGAGATCGAGCTGGAGTTAGTCGGTCTGTGTACCGATATCTGCGTGGTCTCCAATGCTCTCCTCCTAAAGGCGGCGATGCCGGAGGTAAGGATCAGCGTAGATGCCGCCTGCTGCGCCGGTGTGACAGCGGAAAAGCACCGGGCCGCGCTGGAAACCATGCGCTCCTGCCAGATCCATGTCGTAAACGATTAAAATATGCCGGGCACGCTTCCATCCTCAGCACCGGCAGAAAGGACTACGATTCCAAGGGCCCGCAGCGCTCTGGCGTCGTCTGTGCGCTGCGCTCTTCTCCGCGCCGACAGGGGCATTCCCTCTATGCTTATCCCTGAGATGCAGCGGAGAGGGAAGCGGGCAGACTGCGGCGGATCCTTCTCCCGAGCCAGAATGCGAGGCCGATCTTGCAAAGGTCCCCCGGAATAAAGGGGAGCACACCCATCATCAGAGCGTCCCAAAGGCCAAAGCCCGGTTTCTTGGGGAGCAGCAGCGCGCGAAGCCACAGTGTGCCGAAGAGATAGCAGAGCAAAAGTCCGATCAGCATGCCCAGAAGCTGAAGAGCGGGCTGATCCGGGAAGCGCTCCAGGAAAAATCCCGCGCATAAGGCGCAGAAAATCATGCCGAAAAGATAACCCCCGGTGGGGCCTAGCAGCTTCGCTGCCCCTCCCGCGTAGCCCGAAAAGACCGGAAGGCCGAAAAAGCCCAGAAGAAGGTAGAGAAGAAAGGAGAGAGTCCCGAGCTTCATCCCGAGGATCTCCACGGAGAGAAAGAGCACAAAGAGCGTGAGAGAGAGGGGCACCGGGCCGATCGGGATCGCAAGCGGGCCGAGTATACATAAAAGAGCGCACATCAACGCACATATACTCATCTTTCTCACAGAAATCTGTCTCATCCTCTTTCCTCCTCCCGGGAAAATAAAAAATTCCGTCATTATAAGCGGCGCCGGAATCCGTATACGCTTCTCAGTGAAGTCAGTATACGGATTCCGGTGAAATCAGTCAACTATTATTTTCCATAAGGTTTACAATTATCCCAAAAACCATTCCGAAACGAATCCCTGGAGATCGCTGCCTGAAGCAGACATGGCAGGCCCTATGAAGACAGGGCGCAGATCCCCCACTTCCGGAAGCTTATCCGCAGCAGAGAACTGCCTCCCGGAGGGAGGTTTGCTGATGCGCAGATCCCCGCTTCCGGAGGCTTATCCGCCCCTTCCGGAAAAGCCAAAGCATAAAGCATTAAAATGCACTCCGGAAAAGAGAGGGAAGAGCAGTGCCGCGGGGGAAGCGGTGCATCCATCCTGTACTAAGAAGCTGCCATAGCAGGACAGCAGTGGAGAAGAACAGCTCCGCAGGGAAAGCGGAGCATCTGCCCGGGTATAAAGCAGAGAGCACTCTCCCCCTTACCCTAAAAACAATCATGGTGCGGCTTACAGCAGAGGGCACTTTCCCCGCGCGGGCACTCAGCAGAAGCGGTCCCTCTTCGGATCGATCTGTCCCTCCACGGAGATGAGGTCCATATACTCCGCGCCCTCCTCCGAGAGGCACTGCTTTACGCGGGAAAGCCATTCCTCCTCAATGAGCAGAGACATCCCGCAGGCAAGCTTCCTCCCGTAGCCGCAGCGGGGTGTCGGCGCAATGCGGTTCTCCAGTCCGTGCTCATCGAGGAGGGCATGGAGCGCAAGGCCCTCCTCGTAATTTCGAAAAAGGATATAGTAGCGCGTCTTAGGCATGAAGCATTTCCACGAAGGCTCCGATTCTCGTCCGAAGCTGCTCCGCGTCCGTATCCGCATAGTCCGTCTCCAGGCTGAGGACCGGGACTCCGGCCTCCTTCAGCGCGCGGGAGACCACGTACTTCTCCGTATCGTAGAGGCAGCAGAATTTTAAACTCGTGTCGATGACGCCGTCGACCTTATACTCCTTCACCATCCGGAGAAGATCGTCGATCCTACCCTTATTCGGCGTGAAGCAGGCGCAGTTCGTCTTCATATAGCGCTCGGAGAGAGCCATGAACTGCTCCTCCAGGGTCTTCCCCCCCTCATCCACGAGATTCTCAAAGTAGCGGGTGCCGGTGCACATCTCCTCACAGACGACGGCAGCCCCGCTGGTCTCTATAATCTGGTGGAGCTTCCAGTTCGGGATCGACATCGGGGAGCCCGTGACGAGGATTCTCTTCGTCCCCTTCGGCACGACGCTCACGCCGTTTCGGATCCTCTCCTCGAGCTCATCCGCGAGACGATTGCACATCTGCGTACAACGGGCGGGATCATCGAAGAAGGCGATCTGTATCATAAGGAGCACGTCCCTCCCGGAGATCGGAAGGCATTCGGACTTACGGCAGTCGTAGACCCTCTGGATTGCCTTCCTCTTCTCGTTGATGAGATGAATCGCTTCCTTGAGCTTCTCCACCGTGATCCGGTTTCCCGTGACCTCCTCGACCTTCTTCGCGAAGGCGGCGATCTCATCCTTCCAGCGCGCAATATCCTCCGCCCGCTTCATCTGCGGCACATCCATGACATACATCGGCACATCCTCGCCGAGGATCTCATAGGCCTTCTTCTTCCCGTCGCAGGTGGTCTCTCCGACATACATATCCGCGATCCGGAAGAAGGGACAGGTCCGGGAGAGTCTCGCGCCGACCGAGGCCTTTACGAGGGGACAGGTGCTCTTCGGAAGCACGGCCTCCCCGGCGGGGACCCAGAACTGGGATCCGCTGCACAGTCCCGTCACGATGCCATTTGCCGCGATCACCACCTCATCCGGCACATAGACACAGAAGGTGCCGAAGACCTTTCTCCCCTTTTTCTGCTCCTCGATGAGCTCCGCGGGGCGGATGCCGTGAACCTCCGAGATGACGAGATCCCAGAAGTCCATCGCCTTCGGGCGGTTCTCCTGACTCAGGAAGACATCCCCCACCGCAGTGGGAAGCACCTGGCAGAGGGTGTCGTGCATATCCACGTCCATCCCGATATTTTTCCACATCTCTACATAATCAGCCATAACGCACATTCTCCTTTTCCGTCGGCTCCGCTCTCCAATGCGGGACAATCCGACTCAAAACTCAGCGGGCGAGCTCCCTGACCGCCCGAATTGCCGACTCAACTTCATCCTCGGTATTAAAAATGGAAAAGCTGAAGCGCACCGCTCCCTGCTCCTCCGTCCCGAGCGCCTCATGCATCCTGGGGGCGCAGTGCGCCCCGGGCCGGGTGGCGATCCCGTAGTCCTGAGCGAGACAGTCCGAGATCTCCGCGGAGCTGTAATCCCGGATATTGAGAGCCGCGATCGCCGCCCTCCGTCCCTCAAAATCCCCATAGAGCGTGACGCCCGGGATCTCACGAACTGCCTCACAGAAACGTCTCAGCAGCCTGCTTTCCTTCTCCTCGATCTTCTCAAGCCCCATCCGATCGATGAAGTTCACCGCCGCTAAAAGCCCCGCGATGCCGTGGCCGTTCAGGGTCCCGGCCTCCAGTCTCGTGGGATAGTCGGAGGGCTGCTCCCTGAGGTAGGAATGCACGCCGGTCCCGCCCCGCTTAAAAGGCCGAAGCTCCACTCCGCTCCGAAGGCACAGTCCCCCTGTCCCCTGCGGGCCCAGCATGCTCTTGTGCCCCGTAAAGCAGAGGATGTCGATCCCCTGCTTTTCCATATCCACCGGCAGGGCCCCGGCACTCTGCGAGGCATCCACAACGAGAAGCGCGCCGGTGCGGTGCGCGATCCCGGAGATCCTTTCGAGCTCCAGCATATTCCCCGTCAGATTCGAGGCATGCGTGCACACGATTGCCTTCGTCTCCTTCCGGATCAGCCGCTCAAAATCCCGGTAATCGACCTTCCCCCTCCGATCCGCCCGCACAAAGTCCAGGAGCAGTCCCCGGCTCTCTAAGTCATAGAGGGGGCGGAGCACGGAGTTATGCTCCAGATCCGTCGTGATCACATGCTCCCCCGGGGAGAGAAGGCCATAGAGTGCGATATTCAAAGCCTCCGTGGAATTCTGAGTGAAGATCACATGATCCGCCCTCTCGCAGTGAAAGAAGGCAGCCAGCCTGCGGCGCGCCTCGTAGACGGACTGGGAGGCGGAGATGGCCGCGCTGTGGGTCCCGCGGGAGGCATTGCCGGAATGCCGCATGGCCTCCATCACCGCTTCCAGGACCTCCTCCGGCTTACGGAAGCTCGTCGCCGCATTGTCCAGGTAAATCATGACTCCAGCTTCGACGCGACAAGCGCCGCTCCGATCGCCCCGGCATATCTCCCGTTCGGAGAACTCACGACCTCCCTGCCCAGGGCCTTTCCGAGGGAAGAGCGGAGATACTGAAACTCGCAGAGACCGCCCGTCAGTACAGCCTCCCCCTCCGGCGGGAGCAGGTGCATCGCCTGCGCCGCGACCTTCTTCACGATGGAGTCCACGACCGCAAAGGCAATGTTCTCCCTCTTCTCCCCTCTTCCGATCAGACTGATGACCTCCGACTCCGCAAAGACCGTGCACATCGAGCTGATGCTCGCGTCCTTCCCTCTCGAAGCCAGCTCGCAGAGCTCCTCCGTCCGAAGCCCCAGAGTATTCGCCATGACCTCCAGGAAACGGCCGGTTCCGGCGGAGCACTTGTCATTCATCAGAAAATCCGTCACATTCCCCGACTCGATCCGAATGATCTTCGTATCCTGTCCTCCGATGTCGATGACCGTCATGCTCTTTGCCTGATAGAGATAATCCGCCCCCTTTCCGTGACAGGTGATCTCCGTCACGGACTTATCCGCATAGGGCACACAGACCCTGCCGTAGCCGGTCGCGACGACAGTTCCCTCCTCAATATAGGAGGCGAGCCGCCGTCTGATCTCCTCCGCCGTATCCGCGCTGCTCCAGCCCGTCGGAAGCAGCAGCTTCTCCTTCAAGTCCTTCTTCTCGTCCAGCACCGCGGCCTTCGCGCAGGTCGAGCCGATGTCGATGCCGATTGCAAATTTTTTCATAAAGCCCCTCCAGACCAACTCAAATTATTATAAATTTTTGCTCTATTTCTGTCAAATTATATGCAGTATTTAAAGCTTTTTTGTATTTATTGCTTGAATTATAATAAATCTCTATCAAAGAAAAAGAGAGGGGGAAGCGTCTTCTCTTTGGCGCTTCCCCCTCTCCCTCTCTGAGATCTCTCTCAGCGGGGAAGGATGGATTCTATTTCTGATCTGCGACTGCCTGCCAACGGAAAGGATGCCGATCACCCTGTAAGAAGATCCCCCTCGCAAGAGCCGCACAGCCATAGGCATCTCTTCTCAGCGGCCGCCGATCACCCGGGACTTTCCGCCGTTCGGGCCGGAATTATCCGATCCGCCAACCTCCGCCCCCGCGCTCGGGTGCTTCATGAGATTGGGGTCTCCGGGCCCGATCACGCCGGGCCCTCCCTGCTGGCCGTCTGTACTCGCAGACTCCGGATTGAGCTGCCCCTGCCCGTTTTCGTCCGGGCGCCGCGGGAGCTTCTTCACACGCTCTATCGCATTCTCAAGCTCCTCCGTGAGGTCCTCCTCTCCGTCCCTCGGCTTATAATCCGCGAGGATCTTCTGGGCCGTCAAAAGCATGGCATCCGTATCCTTATCCTGATACTCCGCCTCCTCCAGCTTCTGGATCAGAGCCCGAATCTCCGCGAGGCGCCGCTCCCGCTCCCTGGCGATACGGCTCTCCTCTGCCCTTGAGGCTGCGATGGAGCTCTGCACTCTGGACTCCTCCTCGCTGGATTCCTCGTAGCTTTGGATCTCCTCCCGCATGCTGTCCTCGATCTTGTCGAAATACTTCTTTCTCTCCGAGAGGCGGGAGAAGATCTTTCTCCTGCTCTCCGCGTCGCTCACGATATCCGCGTCACTCTTGATCTGCTGATAGAGCTCCCTCTCTGTAAAGATATCCTCCACCCGGCTGATTATCATGCTCTCGTATTTCGTGAGCAGCTCTTCCGCCTCCGCCTTCTTCTCCTTTTCGGTCTTCTTCCGGAGGGAGGCCGCGGCACGGACCTCGGCTGTCGTAGAGACAAGATCCTCAATCCCCGTCTTTTTGTCGGTCTGCGTCTCCACCGTGGACGGCTTGTCCCAGTCCTTCACAGGGAGATCCTTGTGGAGGACATTCATGGCATCCCTCCAGATCTTTCCGGCATAGGTCGCGCCGTAGATCCCCGGCATCGGCGCAGGCAGATCATGTCCCACCCAGACCGCCATGGTGTAGTATCTCGTATAGCCGCAGAACCAGGTGTCCTTTGAGGCGTTGCTGGTCCCGGTCTTCCCTGCGCAGGGCATGCTCTTATCCAGCGCGAGGCCGCGCCCGGTGCCGTAGGGCTTCGTGATCGTCCCCTTCAGGATGTCCGTCATCATGTAGGAGCTGTCCTCCCGGTAAATCTGGACATCGCCGGGATGATAGTTCTTCGTGATCTCTCCGTTTTTCTGGTGCACGATCTTCTGGATGCAGCTTCGCTCGCTGAAGCGCCCTCCGTTTGCGAGAGCGGCGTAGCCCTTCGCCATATCCACAATCTTCGTCCCGTTGGTGAAGCCTCCGATGGATACCGCCGCCGACGTATTGTCCACCCAGCTCAGCCCCTGAAAATGCATGCTCTTCAGATAATCCAGGCCATAGTCCACCCCGATATCGGAAAGCACCTGCCAGGCCACCGTATTCAAAGAGCGGTTCACCGCCTCCCGGAGCGTCACCTGTCCGTAATAATGATCCCCGGAATTCGAGGGCCCGTTCTCGAACTTGTGGTCATCGATGAGACTGCCCGGACTGTATCTCCCGCTGTCCAGCGCCGGGGTATAGTCCAGGAGCGGCTTGATGGAGGAGCCGGGCTGACGGACGCTCAGGTAGGCCCGGTTATACTTGTCCTCGGTCCCTCTTCCCCCGACCGCCGCCACGACATAGCCGCTCTCATTGTCCACGACCGCCGCCGCGCCCTGCATGGAGAACTTGCCGTTCTCCTGCAAATCCTTGAATTTCTCGAGATCCTTGTCCAGCTTCTCCTGCACGATCCTCTGGATCTCCGGGTTCAGCGCGGTGTAGATCTGATAACCCCCTCTGCGGATCTCCTTGTTGTAGAAATCATAGCTCTCGTTATACTTCTCCTCGTAGGCCTTTTGCTCCGCCTCATTCTCCCAGAGGTACTCGAAATGAAACTCATTCAGATCCATCAGCGTGAGTGTCGCCGAGTAGAGGGCGTAGGAGGTGAGGTAATCCTCGTCCGTCTCTCTCTGAATATTCCGGGAGACGCCGAGATCCATGGCCTTGTACTGCTCGCACTCCTCCGCCGTGATATAGCCGCAGACGCTGAGGGAATTGAGCACCCGGTTCCGCTTCGCAAGACAGGCGTCCGGATGCTTCAGCGGCTCGTAGCGCGAGGGGGCATTGGAGACCCCGGCCAGCATGGCGGCCTCCGGGATCGTGAGATCCGCCGCGGATTTATTGAAATAATAGAGGCTCGCGGACTCCACGCCGTAGCAGTTATTGCCATAGAAATTCGTATTGCAGTAGAGCTCCATAATCTCGCTTTTGGAGTAGCGCTTCTCCAGCTCCTGGGCGAGCATCATCTCCACGATCTTTCTCGTATAGACCTTCTCGGAGCTTAAGTAGGTATTCTTTACCAGCTGCTGCGTGATCGTCGAGCCGCCCTGCGTGATCCTGCCGCGATGGCGGATGAGCTGAATCAGGGCCCGGAGCGTCCCCATATAATCCACGCCGTGATGCTTCATGAACTTCCGGTCCTCCTGCGCGATGTAGGCATGCTGCAGGTTCTCCGAGATCTGGTCGATCTTCACATAGACATAGTGTCCCGCATTGACAATGCCGAGAATCTCCCCGTTCGTGTCATAAATGACGGTGTCCGAGAGGCGGGTGAGGTCCTCGACATTGCCGGAGGCCAGCTTATCATAGGCGATCTTCTTCAGGCGCTCATACTCCGGGCGCAGATAGAAAAACCAGCCCACGGCCATAAGGACGAGGCCGACCAAAAAGCCGCCGAGAAGGAAGCCGCCGATCCAGCGCAAAATGCGGTGCGGCTTTTTTCTGGTTCTCCCCATTCTCTTCATTCCTCTCCCCTCACGCCCTTCCCCGGGGCCTTAAAATCCTTCCGGCTCAGTCCGCTCCGTTTCCGAAATAACGCTCCGCGCGTTTCTCCTCTTCGCCTCCACAGAGAGCCCCGGAAGACGGACCCGCTTCGCAGCGCGAAAATCGCCAGGATGAGTGCGGTCCGGCAGAAAGGCCCTCTCCGTAAAACGCTTTTTTGCCGCAGAGGGCCGGCACAGTCCCTCGGGGGATTTCTGCGCCGACCCTCATATTCTCTTCTCCGTCACTTCGCGTAGCCTACCGCTCTGGACTCCCGTATGATATTTACCTTGATGACGCCGGGATACTGCATCTGATCCTGGATCTGCTTTGAGATATCCCTCGCCATGATCGCCATCTCATCGTCATTTACGAGCTCCGGTATCACCATGATCCGAACCTCCCGGCCGGCCTGCACGGCGAAGGACCTCTCGACGCCGCGATAGGAGTTCGCGATATCCTCCAGCTCCTTCAAGCGATTCGTGTAGCTCTCCAGTGACTTTCTCCTCGCTCCGGGTCTCGCCGCGGAGATCGCATCCGCCGCCGCGACCAGGCAGGAGATCAGACTGCTCGGCTCCGTCCCTCCGTGATGAGACGCGACGGCATTGATCACAAGCTCCGGCTCATGATACTTCTTGCAGAGCTCGACGCCGAGGTCCACATGGGTCCCCTCCATCTCGTGATCGATCGCCTTTCCGATATCGTGCAGGAGCCCGGCCCGCTTCGCCATGCGGACATCCAGCCCCAGCTCCTCCGCGAGAAGCCCCGAGATCTGCGCGACCTCCATGGAATGCTGCAGGGCGTTCTGTCCGAAGGAGGTTCTGAACTTCATCCTGCCGAGCAGATAGACAAGCTCCGGATGGATCCCGTGTATCCCGAGCTCCAGCACCGCGGACTCGCCCTCCTCCTTGATGCTGTCCTCCACCTCTTTCCGGCTCTTCTCCACGACCTCCTCGATGCGGGCGGGATGGATCCTTCCGTCCACAATCAGCTTCTCGAGGGCAATGCGGGCCACCTCGCGGCGGATGGGATCGAAGCCGGAGAGCACCACGGCCTCCGGAGTGTCGTCCACGATCAGCTCCACACCGGTGAGCTGCTCCAGCGTGCGGATATTCCGGCCCTCCCGGCCGATGATGCGGCCCTTCATCTCGTCGTTTGGCAGCTGCACGACAGAGACCGTGGACTCCGTCACCTGATCCGCCGCGCAGCGCTGGATCGCTTCGACGATATATTCCCTCGCCGTCTTCTCCGACTCCTCCTTCGCGCGGTTCTCGTATTCCCGGATCATCATGGCCGTATCGTGCTTGATATCGTCCTCGACGGAATGCAGAAGCTCGGACCTCGCCTGATCCCTGGTAAGCCCCGAGACTCTCTCAAGCTCTGTCAGCTTCTGTGCGTGCAAAAGCTCGATCTCCGCCTCTCTCTCCTCGAGTCCCTTCTCTCTCCTCCCGAATTCCGCTTCCCGCTTCTCCAGAGACTGGGCCCTTCGCTCCGAGGCCTCATCCCTCTTCAGCATCCTCCGCTCGAGCTCGGAAACCTCCTTCCGGCGGTCCTTGACCTCCCGGTCCAGGTCGTTCTTTGCCCGGAGAGCCTCTTCCTTTGCCTCTAAGAGCGCTTCTCTCTTTTTATTCTCCGCTGTTCGAATCGCATCATCTATGATCTCCCGGGACTTTTCTTCGGCTGTGCCCACCGTCTTCGCATACTCAGCCCTTGCCTTGCTCTGCCCGAGGATAAACGCGACGAAACCCACTGCGGCCGCCACGACAACCGCGGCGATAATGATGCCCACTGGGTTCAACTCTGTACCTCCTCCGCTCTCTCCAACTGACAAAAACAGACATGACCCGCCCCCCGGCGAATCAGTCTCATCTAAGCATCGATCGCTCCGGGTCCGCGGCACTGCCGCAGTAAATCATCCGAAGCTGCTAATTCGTTTCAATACAATTTATAAAAATATTGATATCAGGCGCGTCTTAACGTCTCTCTTCCACTCTCGTGCACGCACGTCGCGGTCGTGAGACTTCTTTTCGCCTTTCAAAGGATTCCCGCATGCTTTCGCCGCTTCGCGTCTCCCTGCATGCTCCCGTCATTCGCATTCCCGGGGGAGTCCTGCTCCCCCTCCATGCTCATGCCGAGGCGCGTCTTAAAGTCTCTCTTCCGCTCCCGTGCCCGCACGTCGCGAACGAGAGACTTTAAGACGCTGGAATCATTTTATAAAAATAAAAAAGTCCTGTCAACTTGATTCATTGGCAGGGCGCTGTCTGCGGGGCCAAATTCTTTAGTCCTCCATCGAATTTTCGATGCTGTAGAGGGTTTTATAGAGCAGTGAGTAGAGTGTCCGAAACTCCTCTCTCGTTAGCTTTATGCAGTC
Organism: Oribacterium sp. oral taxon 078 str. F0262; assembly: GCF_000160135.1. Taxonomy (GTDB): domain Bacteria; phylum Bacillota; class Clostridia; order Lachnospirales; family Lachnospiraceae; genus Oribacterium. Next base: position 153,787 of record NZ_GG729933.1, on the reverse strand, counting down.
TCCCATATCCCTCGGTATTGTGAGTGCGAGGTCCCGGAGCTTCGTCCCCTCTTTCGTGATTCGGACCTCCAGGGAGCGCTCGTCCCGCTCGGAGCGCTTTCTCGTGAGAAGTCCCTTTTGTTCCAGGCGCTTTAAAAGCGGTGTCAGGGTGCCCGAGTCGAGATAGAGGCTTTCTCCCAGCTCCTTGACGCTCAGCTCTCCCTTCTCCCAGAGCACCATCATCGTGATGTACTGCGTATAGGTCAGGCCGATCCGGTCGAGGAAGGGCTTATAGCGTCTTGTAATCTCCTTTGCACAGGCGTAGAGCGGAAAACAGAGCTGATTTTCCAGCTTCAAAGCATCATAATCCGACATCGTCACTCCCTTCTAAGCTTCGCTTCCGGGGAAGCGCAGAAAACCGCCGCCCGCCGCACCAAAAGGCGCGGCAGACGGCAGAAATTCCGGTTTCAGCGAGGTTCTTCATCGAGGTAGGAAGCCGCCGCGAGTGCCGCAACTGCCCCATCCGCCGCCGCTGTGGCAAGCTGTCTCACTGCCTTCGTCCTGCCGTCTCCCGCGGCAAAGATCCCGGCTGTCTTGGTGAGGCAGTCCTCCCCGGCCACAATATACCCCTTCTCATCCAGCTCCACCAAGGAGGAGAAGGCCGCGTTGTCCGGGCTCTGCCCGATGGCAACGAAGAGTCCGTCCACCGGAAGCTCTCTCTCCGCCCCCTCCTTATCCTTTAATTCCAAGGCTGAGAGTCCGCCCTCATTCTCTTTGAGAGCGGAGATCGTGGTATTCAGGATGAACTCCACATTCTCCCTCTTCCTCAGACGTTCCAGATCCTTCTCCGCCGCGCGGAAGGCATCCCTCCTGTGGATCAGATAGACCTTCTTCACGTAATTCGAGAGAAAGAACGCGTCCTCCACTGCGGTGTTTCCTCCGCCGTTCACCGCGACAATACGGTTTCGGAAGAACATCCCATCGCAGGTCGCGCAGTAGGACAGTCCTCTTCCGACGAGAGCCTTCTCATTCGGAAGGCCGAGCTCGCGCTTCCTGGCCCCCGTCGCCAGGATCACAGCCCCCGCCTCGTACTCTCCTCCCGTTGTCCTGACCTTTTTCGTCTGCCCAAGGTCCTCGATCGAGAGCACCTTCTCGATGCGAAGCTCCGCTCCGAGTTCCTTCGCCTGCTGATAGAGTCCTGTCGCGAAGTCATAGCCGGAGATATGCTTAATCCCCGGATAATTCTCGATATCCGGCGTATTGACGATCTGCCCCCCGTAGGAGCTCCCGTCGAAAAGGAGCACGGATTTTCCGGCCCTGAGTCCGTAAATCGCAGCGGATAATCCCGCCGTCCCCGCTCCGACAATGATAATATCAAACATGGTCTTTCCTCTCCCTGCCTCCGGCTCTTACTTTAAGAGCTCGAGAATCTGCTCCTTGGGAATGACGCCCACGGACTGCTTCGCGATCTCTCCGTTCTTAAAGACCAAAAGACTCGGGATGGAGCGGATGCCGTAGCGGCTCGCAAGCTCCGGCTCCTCATCGACATTTACAGCATATACCTTAAAGTCCTTCGCCTCCTCCGCAATCTCAGCTACAACGGGAGAGAGCATCTTGCAGGGCCCGCACCAATCCGCCCAGAAATCCACCAAAACCGGGAGATCCGAACGTAAAACCTTTGCCTCAAAATCGCTTCCTCTAAGCTTTTCTGCTGCCATGAGAGCTATCCTCCTTTACTGACCGGCGCCCGGAAGGCGATTTCGCTCACCGCCGCTCTCCCGGACGCGTCCACCGGCTCTGCCGGAATCTAAATTCTGTGCATTTATTATTCGGCGCCGAGGATCCTTCATTTCCTTTGCGCAACTACATTGTACACAATTTAGTTTCCTCTGTCAAGCCCCTGCCGAAAACATTTCTTCCGCATTCTTTCCCCCGCTCAAGGATCCAAGTCCCAGATCTCCTCCGCGCAGAGAGCCGCTCTGACTCTCTCATAGGAAAAGCCCTTCCGGCAGAGGGAGGCGCAGAGCTTCTGCTTTTCCCCGGGATCCAGCCTGCGGGGATCTTCGCAGCGCTTTCGGATCTGAAGGAGAAGCGCCTCCTCTTCCCGCTCGGAAAGAGCCTCCTCCTCTCGGAGCTCCTCCTCGGCGAGCCGGATCTCCTCCCGGGAAATCCCTCTCTGAAAGAGCTTCTGCTCGATCTCCCGGAGGGACTTCTTCCCCGCATAGCTCTGGATCATCCTCTTCGCATAGCGAAGATCATCGAGGTAGTTGTATTCCTTCAGGAAGGCGATCGCCTCCTCTATGATATCCTCCGGGTACTTCCCGGAGCGGACAAGCTTCTCCCGTATCCTCCGCTCCGACTTCTCCGAATCCGTGATGAGATAGAGGCAGCGCTCCCTGCAGCGCCGGAGGAGGCCTTCTCTTTCCGGCGAAGGACTCCCCTCCGCCCCCGGCTTATTGTCCCGCATCGCTCTTCTCCGAATCCGCGGGATCCGGGACCGCCGCGGCGGCCGCCTCGTAGGGATCCGGTTTCAGTCCGAACTTCTCCCGGACCTTCCCCTCGATCTCCGCCATCACCCGGGGATTCTTCTTCAGATACTCCTTCGCATTCTCCCGGCCCTGACCGATCTTCTCTCCCTCATAGGCGAACCAGGCTCCGCTCTTATCGACAATATCCTCATTGACCGCAAGATCCAGCACATCGCCCTCTCTCGAGATGCCGCTCCCGAAGCTGATATCAAACTCGCACTGCTTGAAGGGCGGCGCGATCTTGTTCTTCACGACCTTCACCTTCACCCGATTCCCAGAGGGCTCTCCGCTGGCGCTTTTGATCGGCTCTCCCTTTCTGATGTCGATGCGGATCGTCGCATAGAACTTCAGCGCGCGGCCGCCCGTCGTGGTCTCCGGGCTTCCGAACATCACTCCCACCTTCTCACGGAGCTGATTGATGAAAATGAGGATCGCGTTCGAGCGGGAGATGATGGAGGTCAGCTTCCGGAGCGCCTGCGACATAAGACGGGCCTGCAGTCCCACATGGCTGTCTCCCATCTCGCCGTCGATCTCCGCCTTCGGAACCAGAGCCGCCACAGAGTCGACGACCAGGATGTCGATCGCGCCGGAGCGAATCATGGTCTCCGCGATCTCCAGCGCCTGCTCTCCGGAATCCGGCTGCGAGATATAGAGATTGTCGATGTCCACGCCGATCTCCTTCGCATAGCGGGGATCGAGCGCATGCTCCGCATCGACAAAGCCCGCGATCCCTCCGCGCTTCTGTACCTCTGCGACCGCGTGGAGCGCGAGAGTCGTCTTCCCCGAAGACTCCGGACCATAAATCTCGATGATCCTCCCCCGCGGAAATCCCCCTGCTCCGAGCGCGATGTCCAGAGAAAGCGCCCCGGTGGGCACCGTCTCGATGTCCTTGTTGACGCGGGACTCGCCGAGCTTCATGACGGATCCCTTCCCGAAGTCCTTCTCGATCTTTGTCAGCGCGACATCCAGTGCCTTCAGCTTCTCCTCGTGATCCGTGATCGCCGTAATCGCACTGACCGGCGCCTTATTCGCTTTTCCTGCCATGGCCTTTCTTCCTCTCCCCCTTCTCCGCCTCTGTCCTCAGACGAAAATATCCCGATTGAAATTATTATAAGTCATTGCCGAAGTCAGCGGCAGCAGCGTCTCCTAGATCTCCATAACTCCCTTCGTGACAGCCTGCTCGTAATCATAGATCGACTGCTCGTAATCGAGCTTCGCGGTCTTCGCCTCGCTCTCCTTCTGGAGTGCGGCGAGCTTCAGCTTCGCCGTATCCTGGCGGCTGCTCATGCCCACTGCCGCGAGATGCTCCGCCTTCTCCGCCTGCGCCCTTGCGATCTCCGCCGTCGTCTCCGACGCCTCCCAGGCGGCCGCCTTCTCCCTGGTATTCCGGGAAAGCTCTCTCACCGCAGCGCGGACTCTCTGCTCCGTCTCCGCGATACTGATTTCTCTCTTGTCCCAGGTCGTAAAATCCTTGTCCGCGATCCTCTGCGCATCCCCGAATTCCTTGTTCTGCTGCAGGGCACTCTTCGTGTCCGCCTCGAGATTCCTGCTGTCCATATAATTTCTGGGGTAATCCGGCGTATCCCCGAAGGAAATCCCCCCGCAGTTCTCCGGCTTCCAGCCCAGGGAAACCCCGACCGCGCGGCGAAGACTCGAAAGGCCGTTCTCCGCGGTCTGAAGATCCGCCTTCGCGCCGTTCAGATCGACAAGCGCGCTCTGCAGCTCCTGCTCTGTCGCCTGACCCAGCGCCTTTTTCTTCTCCGTCTTCTCGTACTCCGCCTGATAGAGCGCTACTCTCTGCTCCTGCAAAGAGCGTGCGAGCTCCTGCTTTTTCACGCTGAAAAACTGCTCCTGCATTCCATTTTCCAGAAGCTTCTTCCCGGTATAGAAATTCGCCTTCACGGCGGTCTGCGCACTCCTCCGTGCCTGTGCCACGGAGTCCTTCGTACTGCGAAGCTGCGAGAGCGCCTCGCTCACCGCGCCCAGACTCTGATCCAGTCCGCCCACCAACTTCCTGCTGTCCCGGACTCTTTCCATCTCCCGGATCCTGGCGGAGAGACTGTTTCTGAGCGACTCATCCCGGCTCTCCGTCCTCTGCGCCTTGAGCTCCGAAATCTCATCATTGAGCTCCGCGACGATATCCTTCCTCTGCGCGTCCACCGCATTGTCCACTGCCCTCATCCCGGCGGTACTGCTCTCCATCACGGCCTGCTCCAGCTTCGCGATACCGCTGTATTTCTCCGTCAGCGCCGGGACCTCATAGAACTCAATCGTATTGTCCTCCAGATTCCAGGAGCTCTCCTCCGCAAGCGCCGCGCCCGTCTGCGAAAGCGCGAGACAGGAAAGGAAGAGCGCCGCTCCGGCGCACAGAGCGCCCCTTCGTCTCCATTTCTTCATTCGTTCTCCTCCTGTATAATGTTTCTTGTGCCTTCCGAAGGGCTGCCGCTTTTTCTGCCGTTTTACCCGCCCGGCAAAGGACGCTCTCGCTCCGACTGCCGCGACCAACGGCGCGTAAGCGATTTACAGAACCAAATCGCTAAGCGCCGGGGCGGCAGACGGCCTGTGCCCAGGCGGATATAAACGGCAGAGCGGCAGGCATCCCTGTGGATCCCTCTGAGCTGCGGATGCAGCGAAGAAAAAGCGCAGAAGTCCGAGCCGGATGCTTACTGGCTTCCTCCCGCCTTCGCGAGACCCTGCTTCCCGGCCAGATAGTCATAATACGCTTCCGCGAGGCTGAGCTCCGCGATCCGCTCCGAGCGCTTTGCGCTCTCCGCCTGGTTCTTCGCGGTCTCCATCTCTCTCCGGCTCTTGCTTCCGACCGAATAGGCGCGCTCCGCGCTGCTCTGCGCGGCCTGGAGGTTCGAGCTCTGAAGCCGAGCCTGCTCAAGTCCTGTCCGAGCCTGCTTCACGGCCTGATAGCGCGAGATCATATCGGCGCGCACAGACTCCTTCTGGTTCTGGAGCGTCGTATTCAGACTCGCAAGCTGGGTCTCCGTCTGGGAAACCGCAAGCTTTCGCTCCGTGATGCGGATTGGATAATTTTCCTTCAGTGCGGTCTCCGTATCCGCCTGGAGATCCAGCGCGTTGAGCTGCTCCTCCCCGGGGATCGGAGCCTCCGGGAGCTCAGGCTCATCGTTATAGCGCCATCCGAGGTCTACGCGGATGAGCTCTGTATTCTTTTCCACAGAGGCATTCTCCTGAGAGAGGGAAAGCTGCGCTTTCTCTCTCGCCTCCTTCGCATTCAGGACGTCGAGATTCGTGCCCTGCCCCGCGTTGAGCTTCCGCACAGCCGCATCGTAGTTCGCACTCTCCTGATCGATATTTGTCTTCGCCGTCTCCGCCTTGGCCCTCGAGCTGTACATGGACAGGATCGACTTCCGGATCGTCTCTGTCGTCGTGAGCTCAGACTGCTCGATCTGAAGCTTCGCCGCCTCCCGATCGGAGCTCTGGGCATTGCTGTCCACATCGGAGCGGGCGGAATCGCTCTGGTAGCGCATCTCCGCCAGCGCCTCCGCGACCTCATTTCCATCCGCGGCTTCCATGGCCTTCTGATAGGCATCCTCGATCTTCTGCTCCGCCTTCTCATAGTCGATATGATAGGCTCCGCGGTGATCGTTCTGCCGGAAGGAGATCCACATGCTCGCGATCGTGGGATTATACTCGTGGACCAAAGTCTGAATCTCATCCCACTCGATCCGGTTGTCTCTCAGCTTCGCCCACTCCTCCGCGCTTCTCTCCCTCTCAAAGGAGGTCTGATGCGGGCTTTCCGAAACATTGTCCGCGAAGACCTTGCGGCGCGGTGCGGCATACGCCGCCGTGGAAAGCGCGGAAAAAAGAAGCGCCGTACTCATGCAGGCCGCTGTCCATCTCATCTCTTTTCTTATCATATGATCCTCCGTAAAACGAAATTCGGCCTCTGCCGGAATCATCATACCACATATTTCTGTTTATATTCCTTACGACTTTTCCATGTCTATTCTGTGATCATTTCCGCTTTGTACTTGCAAAAATGCAAGAAATCGTTTAAAATTCGCTTTGTATTGTATACAGGATGTGAAAAAGCCGGAAGCGTTGGCGCGCAGAGCTTCTATTTAATCTATTTACAGCTTATCTTGGCTTATCTTTCTGATACCGCAAAAGCGACAGAGGCATTGACAGAGCGGCATTGGCATCAAATATGGCGTAAGCATCCGGAGGAGGGGAGCGGGAAGAGGCATGGGCATTGTCACAGATGGGCTGAAGCTTCAGGCCTACGCAAAGATCAACCTGTCTTTGGATGTTCTCCGGCAGCGGGAGGACGGCTACCATGAAGTCCGGATGGTCATGCAGACCATTCAGCTGCATGACCGGATCGATCTTTTCCCGAAGAAGGAGCCCGGCATCGACATCCACACCAATCTGAGCTTTCTCCCCGTAAATGAGAATAATCTTATGTTCCGGGCCGCAAAGCTCCTGATCGATGAGTTCGGGCTGGAAGGCGGCGTTCGGATGAGGCTCCAGAAGATCATCCCGGTCTCCGCCGGTATGGCGGGCGGCTCCAGCGACGCGGCCGCGGTATTGGATGGGATGAACCGCCTCTTTTCCCTCGGCCTGAGCCGGGAGGAGCTCCGAAAACGGGGGCTTAGACTCGGGGCTGATGTCCCCTTCTGTCTCATGCGCGGCGCGGCGCTCTCAGAGGGAATCGGAGAAAGGCTGAGTCCCCTCCCCGGGATGCCGCCCTGCTGGATCGTGATCGCGAAGCCGGCCTTCTCCATCTCCACGCGTTTCGTCTACGAGAATCTCCATGTGGGCCGTCTCCCAAGGAGCGCTCATCCCGACGTGGATGCCGTCATTTCCGCTCTCAATGCGGGGGAGATCCCGGCCCTATCAAAGAATATGGGAAATATTCTGGAGACTGTGAGCTGCCGGGAGCACCCGGAGATCCGAGCCATCAAGGAAAGGATGCTCTCCCTCGGTGCCCTCGGCACTCTGATGTCCGGCTCCGGTCCGTCCGTCTTCGGGCTCTTTTCGGAGAAAAGTGCCGCGGAGCACTGCCGCCGGGATTTCCGCTTCGGGGAGGGACGGAGGCTCGCAGGGCAGGCATTCCTGACGGAGCCCTGGCTTCCGAAAGCGGCGAAGGGAAGGAAGGGCCGCATGGCAAAATACAGCAGGAGGTTGTATGAGTGATTTCACCGTGAATATGAATGAATATCTTCCCCTCAGGGATCTGGTTTTCAATACGCTCCGACAGGCGATCCTGAAGGGGGAGCTGAAGCCCGGGGAGCGGCTTATGGAGATCCAGCTCGCGGAAAAACTCGGAGTATCCCGGACACCGATCCGGGAGGCGATCCGAAAGCTGGAGCTGGAGGGCCTTGTTTTGATGATTCCCCGCCGCGGTGCCGAAGTCGCTAAAATCTCTCATCAGGCCCTGCAGGATGTCCTGGAGGTCCGCGGCGCACTCGAGGAGCTCGCGACCGATCTCGCCTGCCAGCGGATCACGGAGGAAGAGCTCCGAAGCCTCCGCGCCGCCGAGGATCATTTCAAAAAGGTTGTGGAATCCGGCACAGAAATGCAGATCGCCGAAGCAGACGAAGCCTATCACGACATCATCTACAAAGCGACCGGAAACAAGCGCCTGATCCAGATGATCAATAATCTGCGGGAGCAGATGTACCGATACCGTCTCGAGTATATCAAGGATGAGGCGCAGCGCGGAACGCTCATCAGTGAGCATGAAAAGATCCTCGAGGCCATCCGCATCCGGGATATCATCCGGGCGAAGGCGCTGATGAAGGAGCATATCGACAATCAGGAGCTGACTGTATCCCGAAATCTCGATGCCACAGAGCACGACAGCAGGAGCAGCGGAAAGAGACGCGGCCGCTGACGAAAGGCAGAAGGCGGCAGAGCATTGGGAGTGACAAGATCCATCTGCCTGGAGACACGGCCGCCGAAGAAAGGCGGAGGGCAGCAGCAGGGCGCTGAAGATACATAATTATCATTCCTCCGGCTCGAGACACAGCCGCCGAAGGAAGGCGGAGGGGAAATGCAAACACGCATGAGGCAGAGAATAATAACGCGATAACAAAAAGCAATACAGGCTTTCAAAGGCCCAGGAATCAAAACAAGACAGCGCCGATACCCGCAAAGTCAGAATGCAGATATCGGCGCTGTTTTTGATCCCTTGATTCTTTGATCCCCTGATTTTTCGATCCTTCGATCAATTCCTCGGTCAGTGTGAGCCCTTACTGTCCTCCATGAGGTCGATCGTCAGTGTCTTCTCATCCTCGTTGCAGTTCAGCAGGTAGTGATGCTGGTCCACGAGATAGCTTCCCTCCACCGTGCGCTTCAGGAGATCCTCCATGAGGAGCTGCATATCCCCCATCTCGGCATCGGGACCGGCCTTCAGGAGATTCACGCTCTCCATGAAGTATGCGGCGAGCTTCTGCGCTCCCAGCTTTGCCTCATTGCCGTGCAGCGTGACACTTATGATCTTCCCCTTCTTTGTCTCGTAGCTCGCCCAGCAGCCGCTCTCCTCGCTGCCCACCTTGCCGTCTTCCGCCTTCGGCGTCTCCGAGCCGTAGTTTCCGTGCGTCTTTACAAAGTCGGTGAGCTCCTCCACGCTGAGCTCTGTCAGCTTCGCGGAGCCTCCCTTCCCGCCGCAGGACAAAAGCAGCATAGAAAGCAGCGCTGCCGCAAGGATAAAAATTATCGTTTTTCTTCTCATAACACCCCCATGCTCAGGACAGAAGCAACTCCATCTGCGCTTCCCGGAAGATTCCATTCGTGTTTCACCCCTCCGCCCGCATAATGCTGCCGAAAAACGCGACCGATCTTTTCCAGACAGCGGACATTGCGAAGCCCCTTTTCTATCTCATGATAACGACTCAGAGCGAGCAGAACAAAATTTCTGCCCCCCATCTATCCCTGATACTGTACTATATCCTATGCGATATCACAAGCAGTTTCAAGCCTCAGCTCAGCGTATCTGGATGCAGGACAAAGGAAGCAAGCTATAGAGCCTAAGATATGGAATGCAGCTCCCTGCCCGCGATCCATCCGGATGTTCTTTTAATTTCCGGCCGGGGCAGCGGGCGCTTCTTCCAGCCATTCCCGGATCCTCTCCAGCTTCTCCTTCATAATCCTCGCGATGCGCTCCGTCGGCATCCCTTCATCCCGGAGAGACCTCGCCATCTCCCTCTTGGTTTCAGCGACTCCCTCCTGTCTGCCTTCCCGTCTGCCTCTTTGCATGCCTCGTTCTTCCGCTGTCACCATCAGCTCTTCCAGTTCCCTGCACATACGCCTGACCCCTTTCTCGGTCTCCTTCAGTTCACAGACTCGTCTCGCCAGCACCTCACTGTGCATCTCTGAAGCCTTTTTGCAATGCAGAGGCTGTTCTTTTAATTTCCGGCCGGCGCCGCGGGCGCTTCTTCCAGCCATTCCCGGATCCTCTCCAGCTTCTCCTTCATAATCCTCGCGATGCGCTCCATCGGCATCCCTTCATCCCGGAGCGACCTCGCCATCTCCTTCTTGGTCTCGGTAACTCCCTTTTGTATGCCTCGTTCTTCTGCTGTCACCATCAGCTCTTCCAGTTCCCTGCACATACGCCTGACCCCTTTCTCGGTCTCCTTCAGTTCACAGACTCGTCTCGCCAGCACCTCACTGTGCATCTCCGAAGCCTTTTTACAATGCAGATCATGCATCAGCTTCCCAAGCTTCGTATCGTCCTGAATCTTCGAATTCACATAAATGATGTGGGTCCCGTCCTCAAACTCCGCGCCCCGCTCCCGGATGATCCTCTCTATATGATAGATTGGAAGCTCATGACCGAAGGCGTCGCTTCTCGTGATGAAGATCACATAGCTCTCCCTCAGCTTTTGAAAGTCCTCTCCGGCCTTCAGAGAATGCATATCCAAAAGTCCGCTGTAATACCTCGCACGCTTCGGGGATGCTCCCTCCTGGTCTCCCTGAATTTCGATGTCGTAGAGCCTTCCCCTGCTGTCTCTCGCGACGCAGTCCATGATCGCAGAGCGCCCCTGCATGTTCTTATAGTCCTTCTGGATCTTCTGCTCTATCAGCTTAAGCTCCTTCTTCTCCAGAATTACCCGCAGGATAAATTCCGTGCAGCGCTCGTCCTCCAGGACATTCCTCATGAAAAGATCGTCCATGATTGTGAGTCCCTCCAGCGCCCTCTGCCGAAGCTCCTCCTCTGTGAGAAACGCCTTCCCATCCTCTCTCTGTTTCATTCCCACCCTTCTTCTCTTTTAATCTGATCCAGGCCCTCCGCTTTCTTATACCCCGCTGGATTCTTAGCAAGCAGCAGTTCAGGGCCCTTCCTACAGCAAACAGGGGGCAAGAGGGCCAAACTGTAAAGCCACAGATACAGGATGCCAATCCCTGTCCGCAGCCAATTCAATTACTTAATTGCCGGCCGGCGCCGCGGGCGCTTCTTCCAGCCATTCCCGAATCCTCTCCAGCTTCTCCTTCATAATCCTCGCGATGCGCTCCGTCGGCATCCCTTCATCCCGGAGAGACCTCGCCATCTCCCTCTTGGTTTCAGCGACTCCCTCCTGTCTGCCTTCCCGTCTGCCTCTTTGCATGCCTCGTTCTTCCGCTGTCACCATCAGCTCTTCCAGTTCCCTGCACATACGCCTGACCCCTTTCTCGGTCTCCTTCAGTTCACAGACTCGTCTCGCCAGCACCTCACTATGCATCTCCGAAGCCTTTTTACAATGCAGATCATGCATCAGCTTCCCAAGCTCCGTATCGTCCTGAATCTTCGAATTCACATAAATGATATGAGTCCCATCCCCGAACTCCGCGCCCCGCTCCCGGATGATCCTCTCGATATGATAGATTGGAAGCCCATGACCGAGGACGTCGCTTCTCGTAATGAAGATCACATAGCTCTCCCTCAGCTTTTGAAAGTCCTCTCCGGCCTTCAGAGAATGCATATCCAAAAGTCCGCTGTAATACCTCGCACGCTTCGGGGATGCTCCCTCCCGGTCTCCCTGAATTTCGATGTCGTAGAGCCTTCCCCTGCTGTCTCTCGCGACGCAGTCCATGATCGCAGAGCGCCCCTGCATGTTCTTATAGTCCTTCTGGATCTTCTGCTCTACCAGCTTAAGCTCCTTCTTCTCCAGAATTACCCGCAGGATAAATTCCGTGCAGCGCTCGTCCTCCAGGACATTCCTCATGAAAAGATCGTCCATGATTGTGAGTCCCTCCAGCGCCCTCTGCCGAAGCTCCTCCTCTGTGAGAAACGCCTTCCCATCCTCTCTCTGTTTCATTCCCACCCTTCTTCTCTTTTAATCTGATCCAGGCCCTCCGCTTACCTACACCCTACTATATTCTATACATTTTCACAAGCAGCTTTCATCGGTGCTTGTCCTATTTCCGCTTTTTCAAGGACAGAAAAAGAGGAGCGGCATTTGCCGCTCCCCTTTCCCTTTACCCCCCCGTCCGCCCTGCCTTCTGTTTGAAAGGCCGGGCGGAGATTCGGGCTTTTGTCTGCCCCGCCTGAGGCGGGGCAATCCATCTGTTGGATCTTTCTTCCTTTACGGTCTCATCTGGATCCAAGCGCCGTCGCGGTCAACATCGTGGTTGTCCGGTGTGCGCTCTCCCATGTAGAGAGAACCATAAGGACGTGCATTCTCCGGATTGTTGTAGACCCACTTCTGCAGATTGTGGTCATAGCTCCAGGTCGTGCGCGGAGTATCCGGGTTCAGGAAGTACCATCTCCCGTTGACGAACTGCCAGTTGATCTGCATCGCGCCGGTCACGGTATTCAGATAATACCATCTTCCGTCACTCTCATCATGGTGCCAGCCCATCATCGCTCTTCCGAACCAGCCGTCGTGCGTCGTGCAGAGGAAGTACCAAGTATCGTCGACGTCCTTGAACCAGCCGGAATCCATGATCGCGTCATCCGCGAAGTGGTAACGGTAGATCACCGTCTTTCCGTCAAAGGTGTAGGAGAGGTTCGCCCAGGTCCCTCTGAGGAGGGTCTTGTTCTTGAGCTGGAACTCCCACTTGTGGTTTGCCGGGTCGATGTTGATCCAGTCTCCGTCAATTCCCACACGGTAAGCGTTATTGTCCTGGATGGCACTAGCTGTGATGCGGCTTCCTCCGGAATAGGATCCGCCGCCTCCGCCACCGCCGCCACCGCCGCGATGGCGATCCGGAGTATTCGGGTTCGGTCCGGGTGTCACGCCGCCGCCTCCCGTGAAGGAGTCGATCAGTGCCTTCAGACGGGCCAGTGCCGCCTCCTGCTCTGCGATCGTCGCAGAAGGATTATTCTTGTTGAATACAGCAAGGGCATCGTTTAAGGCATCCTGAAGCTGTGCCTGCTGATCTGCTGTGAGCTTGCCGCCGTTCAGGAGATCCTGTGCCTTGTCGATTCCGCCCTTCAGATCTGTGTGCGCCTTGTTCCAGTCCGGATTCTCCTCGTACCAGACATAGAGCGTCTTCTCACCATTGAGCGGATTCGAAAGCTCATAGGCCTGATAACTCGTCGCAGACTTCGAGAAGCCCTTCCGGATGTAGCGCTCATTGTCGAGCTTCTCCGGAATCGAAGCGGCCAGGAGAGCGTTGAAAGCATTGCTCATGGAGAGCGCCTCGCCTCTTGCCACATCGTTGATGGTCTGCGGAAGTCCCGGAGCGTCCGCGCTGTCCCCCGAGGCATTCGCGATCGTGACCGAGTAGGACCTCTTATAGGTCAGGACATAAGTCGCTCCAACCTTTGCGTTCGGGATCTCCACCTGTCCGGTCGCCGGGTCGATCGAAAGACCGGCCGTCGTCAGATTGTTCACATTGTCGTCCGCATCCACCTCGACCAGCTCGAGATTGCTCGCGCCGTTTGCGAGGAGGTTCGCCGGGATCGCCCCGTATACCGTTCCGATCACGAGGTTCTTCCGCTCCGCCGTCACATCGCGGCTGGAGCCCGGCACTCTGGTTCTCCGAAGACGAACCCGCATCGCCCAGGCATACTCGAGGTTATTGCTGTCTGTGACAGCGCCCTCGACCAGCGGCTTCATGGCAGCGTTCGGTCCCGCCTTCTTCTCCAAAAGGATACTGTAGTTGATCTGATCCCCCAGGTTCTGAATATCATTCAGATCATCCGTTGTGATCAGGTCTCCCTGCAGGAGATCCTGGAGAGACTTGCTCGATACACCGAATTCCCCGTTCTTCGGACCGAAGTCAACATTGAACATTCCCGCCGGCGGATGCGGATTCCCCGGCAGATTCGGGAGAGTGGAAGATGTCGCAAGCGCCGGGGTCTCATAGACCGGAGCTAGACGCACCGTCTCTGCCGGCATCGTGAAGCTCGAAGACCTCGTACCCGTGAAGTTTCCGGGATTTCCGAGAAGGATGTTCCAGCTCTTGAAACTCGTTCCGTTATTCGTGCTCGCCGCGTTGATCATGACCTGATCGCCCGCCTGGAGCCGGATGTGCTGATACTCTACCGTCGTGACGGTTACGGTATTCCCGCCTCTTGTGTAGGAAGAGACCTTTCCGGGATCCTCGACATAAAGATCATAGAGGGTGCCCGTGGTCGTGCCGCTCGAGAGATTTCCGGTGTTCACATTGGTTCCGTAGGGAACACGGTTTGTCGCCGGGTCACTGGAGCCGACCGGGCGTGCCACAACGGTGTAGTTCGTGTTGGGGTCCAGATTCCGGAAGGTCGCGGGACCGCCGTTCGGATTGACGAAGCCGTCCGAGGAGCCGTCCACCGGGACCACGCGGCCGTTCTCATCGACCAGCGCATACTCGGTATTCGGAGCTGTCGGGTTCACGACCAGGGTTCTCGTATTGTCCGCCCCGTCGCTGGTGTTGAAGTTCGTGCCGATCGCGGGGATCGTGACGTCGCAGGGCGGCGCCGGATGTACCAGCGTGTCGACATAGGGGACTCCATGGGTGTCATAGTTATGGAGCTCCGAGCTCGGAACCTCGTAGATCTTGTAGGGAGAGCCCGGGGTAAGGCCGGTGAAATCTCCGCTGGCAAGCGCGGTTCCGCTCTTGTTGTCCACGACGTTTCCGTTCTCATCCACAACGACATAGGCGCGCTTCGCATTCGGAGCCTGCACCGTGATCGTACCGGTTCCCGTGGAGGAATCCAGCTTTCCAACCGCGGACGGCGTATGATTGTAGCCGTCGTCGACAATGTCCGGAGCAAAGTTAAAGGTAAAGGTATCGGAAGCGGTGATCGCATCCGTAGCATCAATATGCAGCACACCACTGTCGTCATAGTGCGCGACCTGAGTTCCAGCGCTGTTGAACCAGCCTGCGCCCCTGCTCTCCGCCATGCTGTAGCCACCGTTCGCGTGCACTGTGATCATGCCAAGGAGATTCGAGAGCGTCGTCGTGGTAACGCCTGACGCGTCATAGGCCGGGAGCTGGTTGTTCCCCTTATAGGAGAGCCTGCCGGGTGCGCTGGCAGATACGCTTCCGTCTCCGCTTCCCTTCTTGAACTCGATATCGAGCCATGCGCTCTGCTTCTTTACAACCTCTGCGACGTAGTCTCTCTCTGTATCAGAGGAGTTAAAGCTGATGAGATCGTCCATCGCGACCTGAGCAGCGCTCGGTGCCAGTGCGCCGGAGCTTGTGGCCGGGAACCAGCCCTTCAGCTCATAGTAGGGAGCATCCGTGGAGGACATCGTGATCAGTCCGCTCTCCACCGCGCCCTCCGCGACGCCGCTCACCTCAGAGAGGAGCTTCCGCATCGTCATGGAGCTGCTTTTCGGGAAATTCTTCTCCTGGTTTCCGGAGATGCTCGCACTGCTTCCGCCCGGATGCACAAAGAGCTTTACCTTCACAAAGGAAGCGGAAGAAGTATCCGGCGTGTAGTAGACCGTGAGTATTCCGCCGTGCACCGTCGGATTGATCTTCAGCTTAGCAGGAGCAAGCGGGGGGACAGAGCTTCCGGCATCACTAAAGTAAGCTGAGTTGAAGTGGTAGGACGCCGGGTTCGAGCTGGTGTCGACCGCGACATCCGAGATCGTTCCAGTCTTATATCCCTCAGGGACATTGGGAAGCGTCACCTCTGTCTCCACGCCCGGCGTGAGATCCTTCAGATCGTCCGCAAGCGTCCCGCTTCCCGCCGCATTCGGAACCGGCTCCGTCGTTCCATCCGCATTCTTCACAAGGTATTTGATCCTGACATTCGCCTTGAACGCGGGATTCACCTTGTAAACGCAGTTGATGATGACATTCTGGTTTCCCATCTTCCACTTATTGGCGTTAGAGGAGCCGGGGAAGACGAGTCCGCTGTCATTCTGTGCCGGTGCGGTATCGATATGATCAAAGAGATACTGCTTATTCCCGGAGCCGTCTACCAGGAAATGGCTCTCATCGGCCAGCGGGATATCCACCTCTTCATCCGGAGCCTTTCCGGTGACTTGGCTGTCTCCGATCGGAGTCGCGACATTTCCCCCGTCTGCGAGAGTGGAGCCGTCATCCAAGCGGTAGCGCGCCGTCAGGGTAAAGGTCTGCGAGTTTCTCTTGTACTTAAAGCCGATCGCCGCATCCCGGTTCGGCATCGGTCCATCGACCGACTTCGGATCGGTCTGGGGACTTGGCTCAACGATACCTTCGTCGATCTCCGTCGCACCGTCCGGCCTCACAAATTTGTTGTTCTTAAGGATAATGGAATCCAGCTCATAGCCCGGAGGAGTGAGCGCCTCCTTCGAGATGTGATCCTGCTTGGGAATCTGCTCTGTATCCGAGAAGGCAAAGCGATGCATATTCGCAGGCTCCGCTCCGCTCGCAGCATTCTCAAAGCTTCCCGAGGCAGTGCCATCCTTGTCAAAGAAGTGCACTACCTTCAGATGCTTCTTATGAGCACTGTCTCCCATCCAGACCGCCCGGTAAACCTCCAGGGGCTGATAGGGGAAGACCGGAACCTCATAACTCTTCACCGTCGACAGGGTATTCTTCGAGATCGAGAGCTTCTGCCAGGCCTGGAACTTCATGCCATCCCAGGCAGGAGCAGTGGTAGTGTCCCAGGGAAGCTTCGGGAGTGAAATCCCCGGAGGATTCATCGTCTCTGTTCCGGCGGTTCCTCCATTGATCGTGTTGGGATCACTCAGCCGATCTCCTGCCTTGCCCTTGATCAGAGTTCCGATCGCCCTATAGCCGGTCGGCAGGGTGGTATCAACCTCCGATGCAGTGACATGACTTCCATATGTATAGCTGCCTCCCACGGCCGGCCCGTAGCCCGTATCCAAAAAGATCGCGGAGTCCTGACCCAGGTTGAGCGGATGGTTCAGATCATAGCTGCCGGATATTCCCAGAGGACTGAGATAATCCGCCACCTTGTCCGGTGCCTCCACGCTGGCTGCAAGAGCCGTTCCCAAGGAGAGCTGGGAGAGCAGCATCGCCCCCGTCAGCACCCCCGAGAGAGCTCTCTTGAGCCTTCTTCGATTTGTTTTCTGTTTCATCTTCTTCTCCTTATACCGGGCGGGCTTCCCCGCCCGGTATCAAGATCATGTCGGTGCTTACTGTACGTATGCCCCGTTTGCATCTACATGGTAGCCGTCCGGAGTCTGCTCAGAGACATACATCGAGCCGAGCGGCTTCGTCGACACCTCCATGAAGACCCACTGGTCAATCCCCTCATCGAAGCGGTAGGTGATCGCCGGCGTCGCCTTCTTCTCGTTGAAGTAGTACCACTTCCCATCGATCAGATGCCAGCCAACGAACATCATGCCTGTCTCCGTATCCAGATAGTACCAGTGCTTGTCGACCGTATCATAGTGCCAGCCGGTCTTCATCTTTCCGAACCAGCCGTCGTGGATCGTGTTGCAGTAGTACCAGTTGAGCTTCTCGTCCCGGAACCAGCCGTAGTCCATCAGTCCCTTCGAGTTGAAGTGGTACCAGCCGTTCTTCGAACGCTGATCGTAGGTGTACTCCAGCTTGGCCCAGGTGCTCTGCAGACGGATGCCGCCGTTTAAGACGAAGGCCCACTTGTGGCCGGCCTCATCCACGAGCTCCCAGACTCCGTTCGTTCCGACGATGTAGTTCTTCTCCGCCGGCTGCCGGAAGCTGTTGCCGGTCACTCCGGCTCCTCTTCCGCCGCCGCCCGCAGACGAGCCGCCATGCTGGCCGCCGTCTCTCGTGCGGGAACCGTAGTCCTCATAGCGCGGAACCAGAACGTCATCCTGATAGTGATCATACACCTTCTTCAGCTTTCCAAAGGCCTCGATCAGCTCTCCGATCGTGGGACCCGGACGGCGATAGAGAAGCGCCTGTGCCTCTGCGATCGCATCCTTGATGACTCCCGCTTCCTTCCTCTTCAGGAAGTAGTCGTCCGCCAGACGAAGTGCCTCGTCCAGAAGCTCCTTAAATCGGTTGTACTCTCTGTCTCTCTCCTCCTTGTTGCTCTTATAGAAGGCGTAGGCAAAGGTCCTCTTCCGGATTTCGTCCTTCGCAGGATCGAACTTCTTCAGGCTGTCACGGCTCTTGCTCCAGCCCTTATAGGTCCACTCATAGCCGTCGTCATCGGTGTAATGCTCTGTCGGCACATTGACTGTAGCCCACTCCGGGTAATCCGCGGCGAGCTCGCCTCTTCTCACCTTGTAGTCCACAACCTGCTTGTCGTGGTCGTTTGTGAAGGTCACATGATAAGCCCTGCTGTAGGCCATCACATAGCGCTTCCCGACATGAGCGTCGAAGCTGAAGAGCCCCGCCGTCTGCTCCGGATCGTCAGACATCGCAATCGGCGTCGCAACGACGGTTCCGCTGCTGTCGTCCACCTCGTAGAGCTGATAATCCATCTGGTCGACGTCGTCCTTATCGAGCTGGATGATCGTCTTGAAGCTCTGAGAGGTATAGCGGCTGTCATAGGTGTGGCTTCCCGCCGGATTGTAAAGCGGATAGTTCACCTTTCTGCCGTTGACATAGCGGTCGAGGTCGATATTCAGAGACCAGGCTCCCGTATATGCCTTTTCATGCATATTGTAGGGATTGTCGTTCTTGATGATCTCATTCTCTTCCCGCTTCGGATGTCCCTTCTTATAGACGATGCGGTACTCGACGTCCGCGCCGTTTATATTCATGAGAACCTCGTCCGCGTTCGTCCGGAACTGATTCTGCAAAGCGGCATCCTCGTCCGGATCGTGGGCGAACTCACCGACCGCGCCGCCCTTGACTTCATCCGTCACCTCGACATTACTCGGGGACGCGACAGAAGGCGTGTAGTAGGCCGCCAGCACGACATTCGACTTCGGCATGGTAAAGCTGTAATTCTGGTCTGTGATGTGTCCGGATACGCCCGGAATCGTTCCCGCGATTACCTTCCAGTAAAGGAAGCCGGTCGTGCTCTGCGGGCTGAGCACCACGGTCTCGCCCTCATGCGCCTCGGTGAAGCGGTTCGTTCCAACCGCGTTTCCATTGACGCTCTCCACAGTTCCTCTCTTCGTCTCGACGATGAACTTCGGAACCTGCAGGTCTCCGGCCGGATCCGTAATGATCTCCGAGCCGTCGGGCATCTGCTGCTGCGGTGTCAAGCTGCTGCCCTTCGGGCGCGCAACCACGATGTACTTCTTGTTGATCTCCAGTCCGGAGAAGGTCGCCTTCGACGGATTCGAGCCGGACGGCGTCTGCCAGCCGTCTGATCCGCACTCAGGAGTAACCACGGCGTTTCCGGTATCCGGGTCGATAACCGCATAGTCGGAATCCGGGTCCGCCGGATTGATGACGAGGACGGTCTTTCCATCGTTGTCCTCATCGTAGTTTACGACGTAGTTTGTCTCTATCGCGGGGATGAGCACATCTGTCGGGCCGCCTCTCGGCGTCACGGTGGAGATGTTGTCTCCCGGCTTCGGGGTCGGCTGAGAACGGTCGACCTCATAGACATCGTAGTGATGCTCCGGGTAGAGGTTCTCGAAGTAGTTTTCCCTCGTGGGACTACCCGGCTGTACCGCGATGATCTCTCCCGTAGAGGGATCGGTGATCACGTAGTTATAGTTCTGATCCGTATCGTGGACGCGGATCTGTCCCTTTCCGTTGTTGCTGTTGTTGATGTGGCCGCTTGCATTCGGTGCCTGAGACGGGATGCCCCAGGGGATCGGATCCTTTCCGAACTGCGCATGGTAGGTCTCGCCCGGCTTTACGGTATCGGTCGCCTCCATCTTGTGTCCGTTCAGGAACCAGCCGTGGTGCAGGTAGTTCGGCTCCGGCGTAACGCCCGGCACGGAAACGGTCGACCACTGCTGCTCGTCATTGACATGCGCGCTTGTGGGATCGCCCGCGTTCAGGCTTCCGTGAGCATCCGCGACGAACTGGATATCGCCCCAGTGCGCCGGATCCTCGATGAAGGAAGCGGTGAGCGTCTCTGTCGCGCCGCTCGCGAAGACCTCGCTGTCCGGAAGCAGGGCTTCGCCCGCCTGACGGATGCCGTCTCCGTTTGTATCCCGGAACCATCCCTCAAAGAGATAGAGGTGGTCCGCCACCGTGTTCGGGACGAGGTGCTTGTCCTTCATGACCTGAATGCTGTAGGCCTCTGCCTGGTGGCTGCCGTCATTTCCGAGGACGTCGACCTTGAAGTCATTTCCGCCCGCGGAGGTCACATCCGGGGATACATAGCCCGGTGCCGTAGGATTGCTGTCATCGTTCGGCTGATTGTTCAGGCTTCCGTGCGCTCCCGGCTTAAAGATAATATGTGCCCATTTCGAGAGATCCCGATCGAAGCGATAGTTCAGATCCAGCTCTCCCTGCGGCATCATACCGGTGAAGTCACCGTTCGCCGCAATCGTATTCGGAACCGGCGTGGTACCGTTCTGTGTCGTCGCCGGATCCACATTGGAAGCTGCGACATCCAGATTATAGCCGTAGTACGGCATATGGTAGTCGCCCGCCGCGGACTTATTGAGCGCGGTGAGAGCTGCCGGCGTCTCATTGATCGGATCCCTGAAGTTTCTCAGGTTCCGGTCCACGGTTCCCTTATCCAGGAAGCTCGTGATAAACGGAGCCGCCATGCCATTTGACTTATAGATAAAGACAATGTGCGTATCCCGGTTTCCTATCGTTCCGGTAAAGCTGTTCCCGGTAAAGCTTCCCTGGCTGTCCGAATAGAGATCCGTCGCCGGAGTGATAGGTGATCCATCATAGTCGTCCACGACAGAGTTCGGAACTCCGGTCGGCGGCGTCTGCGTGTGGCCAAAGCCCCACTGCGTCTCCCCGTTCTGGAAGTCATAGCCGAAGATCGCGGGCGCCGTCACATTCAGAGACTCCTCCGGGAAATGATCCGTCACGGTATCCGCCTTGATCGTCACACCGGTATCGCTCTTGTAATGGACATAGAACTTCGATTTCTGGCTGGGGTCCGTGCTCACATTATAGATGAAGTGCATCGAACCGTCCGTCCCCTCCAGCGTGGAGTGGAAGTTGTTTGAGCCGTCGAAGCCGTCTCCGCCATTCGCTATGGCGGTCGCCGTCTGCTTCAATGTGCTCGGAAGGACACTCGCCTTCGTCGAGGCCAGGTTCAGCTCATATCCCCTCGCGTGGTAGGGTCCGACCAGAATCGGAGTGCCGTAGGGGCCGTTCGCCGCCGGAGCCAGCGTCCGGAAGATGATCGAGCCGTTTGCATTCTGATAATCGACGTTGAACTGCCTCTGGGTCGTAGTATCCAGCGTAAAGACCGCATAGTAGGTTGCATCGGCATTCGGGAAATTCTGAATGCCAGGGGTCGTAAATACATCAGGAGCTGTCGCCGAAGCGGTCGTCGCCCAGCCGCGGAAGATCTTTCCATCCGATCTGCTGGGGAGAGGCACACCGACGATCGCGCTTCCCGCCTTTCCGGTCAGAGCGACCGGCGCGGTATTGCCGTTCACGTTTCCGCCGTTTAAGTCGAAGTTCACTGTGACATCCTTCACCTTATAGGTGTAGGTGATGATCACATCGGCATTCGGCATATCGACAGGCGTCGCTCCGATCTCACCATTCGCCGCGGGAGCCCAGGTGGCGCCGTCCACCGTCGCGCTGCTGAAGACATAGGGAAGCTGTGTCCCCACCGTCCAAGTGGCCGCCTTTACTGAGGCTCCGGCTGTAATGTTTGCGGGAGGAGCGGCGATCTTAACCTTCGCCGACTTCGTCGCCTGTGTAGAGAAGCTCGCGCTGTCTCCGTCCCAGACACCCGCAATCCCATTTCCATCCAGAGTCGTCGTCGGGATCGCGCTGACAGGCTGTCCTCCGCCAGTGGTGAGGAGCTTCTTCCCGCTCTCATCCACGAAGTTATAGGTGATCTTATTTCCCTCTCTGCGGAAGACTACGTGCTCCGCAGAAACCGGGCCTTCCCCATGCGCAACATCCAGGAGGGAAAGATCCGACTTGAACGGGGTGGTAGGAACCGTATTCCCGCTGTTTGTCGGCACTGCCACAACCAGCTGCTGCGGCGCCGTATAAGCTCCGCTGACATGGGCAGCCGGAAGCTTCTCCGTCGTGACGCCGATCTTCCCGGTGAGCTGTCCGTTTACCTTGATCTGCTTTCCGTCATGGAGATAGATATTCCTGTCATTATTTCCGGCATCCTTTGCCCCGGTGATGTTGATATCCTTCTCGCCGCCGATCGTAAGGTCCGCTTCCACATTCACGAGTCCGCTCTTCTTCACGGCTCCGCCGGCCTGAATCGTAACTTCTTTTCCGGCGGTGAGGATCTCTGTGTTGCCTCCGGTAAGATTGAGTGCACTTCCCTTACCATCCACAGAACTGGAGGAGCCAGTAAGAGTGACACCGGACGTGACGGCCAGCGTTCCGCCAGTCACTTCAATCGCGGTATCCTTCGCATTGGTCCCGTTCACCTTAAGATCAGAGAGGTTCAGAGATCCGCTGCCACTCACATCCATAAGATGCCCGGCAGTTCCCGTGAACTTCAGCTCATGCGTATCACCATACGGTTGGACATAAGTCCCATCCTGCTTATAATCCGTAGACTGGAGCGAAACCACCCGATCTGAGATCGAGATCGTCGAGGGCTGCGGGATATCCGTCTGCAAATAGATATAGCCGATATTTCCCGCCCCGATCTTATCGATCGCGTGCTGGATCGTCTTAAAGGGATGATCAAAGGTTCCGGCATTGCTGTCGCTTCCGACGCTGTCATTGACATAATAGGAAGCCGCCTGCGCGGAAAACGCAACCCTCTTTGTGATCTGCTGGTAGGGCTGCAGATAGATATTCCAGGAATAGGCAAATACGGAGTCGGTAACTCCGCTCTCGCTATGCCCCTTTCCACCGTAACGACGATTATTCTGCTTCCTGTAGCTGGAGGTGTGGAATTCTCCTGACCAGAAATTATCCACCCCTGTGATTCCCAGGCCGTAGCCCTCATCCGTCGTGATAATATCAAAAACCTGATAGGTCGGCGCCTGTGTGCCGGTCTTAGCGCCGGTTCCCACATTCACCATGTGGATGATTTTATCATGTACGTTTGTGACATTCGCGGTATCCGCGGCACTGGCTCCGGCCACCGCGCCGTCCTGCCCTACATAGGTATCGCCGTCCGTTCCGATCTGGATCGTATGGTAGTCTCCGTTGATCTCCTGCAGAGTGTAATCTGCAAGGATCATATTTCCATCCGCGCTGGGATGGAGAGTGAAACGAGCCCGTACGCCCAGGTTTCCAAGATTCTGTGCGACCCCGTTGCCCGGCAGAGGCATCTGCGCGGAGCCCGCGCTGGATCCTTGCCAGTACGCGTCATTCTTCGCGGCATTTTTTGCGGCATTCCCCGAGTCGAGCTGGCGGTAGAAGACGCAGAAACGTCCATCATTCGGCGTATGGCCGTAGCCATAGGCTGTCGTGACCTGTACCGTCTCTCCGTTCTTAAAGGAATTATCGTTGTTGGTGATGCTGCTGGCGTCCCAGTTCTTCCCGTTTCCGTACTGCCCCGGCTTTACGATACCGTGCAGGTCGAATTCGTCCCCGACGCTGCCGCCGCCGGAAACCGCCGCCGGAAACTGCCAGGCGGTTCTCTTTCCGCCGTTATTGTTTACATTGTAGTATTCCGGGTGGTTATCCAGTCCTGCGGCCTGAGCGGTGATTGTCGGCATCGCCACCTGCAGTCCTCCGGCGATCATAGAAGCGGAAAGCACGATCGAGAGAGCCCGCTTCGGTTTCCAAAGGAGCTCCCGGATTGCCTCCCATCTCTTTTTTCCTTTCGTTTTCATCATTTTCCCCTTTTACTTAGAGTCGGAAGCCTCCCTACTCATTCTTAAAGTTCAGCTTCATCTCCTCCGGCAGATAGGAAAGATCCGTCGTGCTTCCCGCTCCCGCGAGATATCCTCCGGCGTAATGATCCGTCTGATTCTCGTTGTAGCCGTAGAAGCCCTCTCCGCGATCGCCCTTCATCCACTTCGGAGCTCTCGACTGATCCGTCGCATATCCGACCAGCTTGTCGTCTACGATGAGGAGATATTCTCCCTCTCCCAGGCTGAGCGCTTTCCGGGTCCCCTTCATGAGATTTCCCGCGCTGTTGATTACCCGGTACTCTGAATTTGAGACCTTGACCACACCGTAGCGGTACTCCGGATTTGCCTGGAACAGAAGTCCGTTGATATAGTAGCGGTTTCCGACCTTCTCGAGGATGTTGCGGTTTCCATAGGCCTTTCCGTTCGCGGCGAAGCCGAAGGTATGCTCGCCGTCATCCAGCTTGATCTTGATATTCTTCCCGGTCTGCATGGAACCGTCGTTCCACTCGTCGACATTGAAGAAGTAGAGATCCGCTCTCTCGATACCGTAGAGGTCGCCGTTGATGAAGTTCTCCGATTCCCAGCTGTCCACGTCGTACTGCGCCACGAACTCTCTCCTCTTGTCGAAGAGGACGAAGCCCGTCTTCATCCGGCCGATGCCGTCGAAGGCGTAGCGCTTTCCGTTGATGTTGAAAATCTTGTTCCGGAGAACCTTTCCGTTGCTTCCGGCTCTCCACCAGCTGCTCTCCTGATCCTGATAGTCCTGCTCATCGAGCTGCTCGGAGGGGTACATCCAGAACCAGCGGTCCTTGAAGAGCTCCCCGCCGTTGTAGCCGGAGTAGAACTTCACCGGCACATCACTCGTCGGATTGGAGCGGCGGAGTGTGCTGACCGATGCGACAGAGCCCCACCACGGATCCATGACACCGTTCTCATCGAAGCCGTAGGTGATGCCCTTGACCGTCTTCTCCTTGATCTTTCCGTCTGTGCTCGCGACCTTCTTGCCCTTCTCGTCGAAGTAGAACCACATATCCTTATACTGATAGTAGTCTCTGTCTACGAGCTGGCTCTTCGTATCGGAGCCCGTGAAGGGGACCAGCTTGTCCGCGTAATGGTACCAGCCGTCCGTGACCAGAGCCCCGTCGTCTCCCCCATAGTAGACTCCCTGGACGAAGGGGTCGTCATCGTCCACGATTCCGCCGTTCTCGTCCAGCCAGCCGGTGAGCATGACGCCGTCCTCATTGAAGACATAGCTCTTGCCGTCGATGATCTTCTTGAACTTGTCCCCCGTCTTCCGGTAGGACTTTCCGGTGGGCCCGAAATAGTACCAGCCCTCCGCGAAGCTTCCCTGGTCCGAACTCTGCTCGCCGCTGATATGAACCCACTGGTTCACAGCCATGACGCCGTCCTTATCCAGGTAATAGGTATCATTCTGCCAGCTGAGAAGCGAGTCTTTCAGCAGCTTCCCATCTGACCCCAGGTAGTACCAGCGCGGTCCGGACTGACGCCAGACATTTGTCATGCTCTCTTCCCGGGCGTTGTTGTACTTCCACTCCCCGCTGGAATTGTCCCAGCCGGGCAAGGCATAGCTCATTATGCCTGAAGCGGAGAAGTACAGCGCCCCGGCGGCAAGACCCGCCAGCACTCCCAGTGCTTTTCTCCTTTTCATCGCTCTTTACCTCTCTTCTCCCTCGCGGGAATACTTATTTGGAAAGATCTGGCAGGACTTCAACCCCGTTTCGAAAGGAAACGGGCGATGGACGCGCGTCATAAACGGGGAAAGCCCCGATCTTCGCCTCGATTTTACCATATTTTAAGAATATTACAAGAATTATTTTCCCTCCGTCTCCTTTTCCTTTCCGCAAACGGAAGATTTCCGAAAAATCCGGCTCAATTTATGCCTCTCCGGGGGTGATTGCGAGTATTTATAAACTCAATTCGCCGTGAGTGTCGACTTATTGTTTAATATTTGTTAGGAATTTTTAAAGAAAAGAGAAAGGGCAGTGCTTTCGCATTTTACATCTGTGGGAATCCATGTATAATAAATAATGAAAAGAAAGGGAGCCTGAGCCCGCGGGGAGGAAAGAATGGATGTACAGCAAACGGGTCGCTTTATACAAGCAATTAGAGGAACAGTTTAACAGTAAGATCCTGGCCTACATAACCAGTGATCGTCCCTATATGAGTGCCCAAATCTCTCCGGACGTCATCGATTACTTCATCGATCACCTCGATAAAATCGGTCCCTGCAAAAAGATTTCCCTGTATCTCTATACTCGGGGCGGAGATACCTCTGCGGCAAGAAATATAGTAAATCTTCTGCGCATATATTGCGACAGTTTACAGGTCATTGTTCCTCATAAAGCACATAGCTCCGGTACTATCATAAGCCTTGGCGCCAATGAAATCGTCATGACCAAGCAGGCCACCCTCGGCCCGATTGATCCGAGTCTCCATACCCCTTTAAATCCAAGACTAGCGGATGACCGTATCTACCCGGTAAGCGTTGAAGCAGTAAAAGGCTACCTGGAATTCGCGAAGAATGAGCTATCCATTACCGACAGCGGATCTTTGGCAAGTATCTTCGAAAAGCTTACGGATTTTGTCCACCCTTTGGTTTTAGGAGAGGTCTATCGTTCAAAAGCCCAAATACAGATGATGGCAAAACAGCTGCTTCAAAATCAAGTCACGGATCCGGAAAAAATCAAAAAAATAATCGCCTTCCTTTGCAGCGAATCCGGCAGTCATGATTATACCATCAACCGAAGAGAGGCCCAAAATGAATTAGGCCTCCGGATAAAAAAACCTACGCAGGAACAGTATAAGATCATAAAGCAGCTTTATGACGATATCAACGATGAACTGCTCTTCAGCAAACCTTTTTTATTAAATGAGATCAACGGTGCTTATGCCGTCAGGAGATGTCTGCTGGAAAGTGTAATCGGCGGATCCGATTATTTTTCAACGGAAGGGCTTGTCATAAGAGCAGCTCTGCCGGATGGGCAGACTGCTCTCCAAAACCGCATTCGTTTTGAAGGATGGCGTCACGATCGTTCTTTCGATAATGAAGAAATCACAATCCACAGCGGAGAAGAGGAAGTCGTTTATGAACGAGGTACAAAATATCAGACCTAATACCACAGCAGGTACTTGCAATAACGCATACTATCCTTATGTCACTTCGGCGGTTTCCACCGATACGCCGAATTATGTCCTGCTGTCGACCAAGGAAATGCCTGATGTCAGTCCGGAAAACACCGGCAAATATTCCGTCTTTGATATTGCCAACTGGTTCCTTTCAAAAGGAGAAATGACCCATAAAAAGCTTCAGAAGTTATGCTATTATGCTCAGGCTTGGTGTTATGCCCTTAAGGGATATCGTTTAGAAGATACTGATTATCAGGCCTGGATTCATGGTCCAGTTTCACCGGCACTTTGGGAACGATTCAAGTCCTTTGCTTATGATCCCATTAAAATTAAAGGGACGGTGAGATTAAGAATAGACCCGGAAGATGAAGCACTTTTGAATGATGTGTGGGATACGTACGGAGAGAATACGGGAAATGCGCTTGAGACACTGACTCACAGAGAGTTACCGTGGATAGAGGCAAGACGAGGTTATGAACCGGACGAAAGATGTACCGTCGTTATCTCTCCGGATACCATGGCGTCTTACTATAAATCCATCTACAGCGGCGATTAGCGATGGCAAAATTAACGCAAAAACAAAATAGAGAGGTGCCCTTCGAGTTGTGCTTTAAGTACCCCTTGGAGAATGGTTACTCCTTTAAAAATCTGAAGCCTGAAAACATAAAACAGTTTCAGGCCTTTTTAGATAAAGTATCACATATGACCGTTACTCAAGTGGATAAGGCCTTTTCCAGAAAACCAGACAGCAACGATACCTACAGGGGCATGCAAATCTACCATTATGGAGTAACGGATACTTTCCGGATCCATGTCGTAATCGAAGCCGGCTATTATAAGATCATCCGATTAGATCCCAGACATCAGGTTCACCGTGGTTGATGTTGATGAGTCTGCAAAGGGCGAAAGTCTTCCGCTGCCCTTTTCCCGACCGCGATGCCGCTCCACTCGCCCTGATGGGTGATCGAAAGGATTTCCCAGAGCGCTTCCCTCTCCCGGAAGGCGGAGAGAACCTCTTCTTCCCGCTCCCTCAGGATGCCGGAGCAGAGAAAGACGCCGCCCGGCTTCAGGAAATCTCCGGCGACCCCGCTGAGGAGGATAATGACCGGCGCCAGGATATTGGCAAGGACGATGTCAAAGCGGGAAAATCCGAGCTCCTTCCGAAGCTCCTGCCCCTCCGGGCCGATGACATTTCCGATGCGAAGGCGGAAGCGGTCCCGGGGGAGACGGTTTGCGAGGAGGTTTTCTCTCACGGCCTCTGCCGCCGCCTCATCCAGGTCCGTGGCGTCGACCGTTGCCGCGCCGAGCTTCAGCGCGGCGATCCCGAGGATGCCGGAGCCGGTCCCGATATCCAGAACCCGCATGCCGGGCCTTACATATTTCTTCAGACCGCGGAGACAAAGCTGCGTGCTCTCATGTTTTCCGGTCCCAAAGGCGGTCCCCGGGTCGATCTCGATCACAGTTTTCCCTTCCGCTTCCGGCGGAAGCTCCTCCCAGCTTGGCTTAATGAGGATGTCCTCCACGCTGAAGGGATGAAAGAAGCTCTTCCAGCTGTCGATCCAGTCCCTGTCCTCGGTCTCGGAGCTTTCGATTCTGCCCTCTCCTATATCGCAGCAGGCCCTCATTCTCTCGATCCGATCGCGAAGCTCCCGGAGTAAGGAAGAAATCTCCTCCTCCGTATAGAGATTGTCCGAGTTTGGGAGGTAGCTTGCGTCCACGCCGGGATCCTCCCGCCTCTTTTTCAGCTCTGAAAGACGTCTTTCCTTCTCATCATGCGGCAGAATCTCCACATAAAAGCAAAGCTCCGCCCTCCCATCGTCCGGCCCGAGCTCCGGGAGGATGTCGATGAACATCTCCTTTTTCTCGGACTCGGAGAGCGGCACGCGGTCTCTGATCTCCGCCCCCAGGATGCCAAGCTCCGCGAGCTCCGAAAGCAGAATTTCCTCCGCCGATACCGTCGTATGGATCGTATACTTCCTCCAGACCATCTCTTCTCCGCCCCTTCCCGCGTATCCGCCTTTCACAGCGCTTATGCTTCACTCCCTGCATTCTCCCACAGGGCGTTCCCCCCTGTCAAGGCTGCCGGAGGGCATGCCCCCCCTTTCCATACTCTTCCCTCCTTTGGCGGCCGGGTCCAAGCTCCGACCTCGTCAAAGGAGGGAAAAAAGATAGAAAGGCGAATACGCTCTCATACCCGGAGAGGGATGGGGCGTAGTGCAGATTCGAAGCGCCAGATCCGGAGAGTCGGGGAAATAGAGAGTTTTCTTCCGGCAATGGATTTTTCCCGGGGGATGCTCTATCATAGGCAATGTGGCTGCCGCCTTTTTCGCCTGGCACAAAATTTATTTTTGCGTTACATTGGCGCCTTTTCTGCCAACCGGTCGCTCCAACGCAGGACGCTCTCGCTCCGACTGCCGCGGCCAGCGGCGTGAGCGTAGAAGTCTGCCATCAGGCAGACTCGGAGCGTTCTTGACCACTTCTCGGAGAGAAGTGTCTCCCGCAAGGGAGATCGGCTGATGCCTCCCGGGCGAAGCCGAGTCACCGGGGCGACAGACGGCCTGCTTATAAATTGACCGGCAGGCGGGGCAGCAGGCAGCTTATGCATAGAAAAAAAGGTTAGGGAGACAGGCGACCTGTATAAGGTCAAACAGGGCTGCGGGCGAGCTGTGTGATAGGACGGCGGGGAGGGAATTTTGCATCATTTTTTTGCGGAAGCAGCGGATATTTCGGAGAGGGAGGTGCGGCTCCGGGGAGAGAATCTAAGGCATCTGAAGAATGTGCTGAGGGCGCGTCCCGGAGAGCGGGTTCTCATCTCCGACGGGGAGGGGACGGATTACGAGTGCGAAGTGGCGGAGCTCGGGGAGGAGGAAATCCTTCTCAGGATCTGCTTTCGGGAGGAGATCCATGAGCTCCCGGCGGACATCTGGCTCTTTCAGGGGCTCCCAAAATCCGACAAGATGGAGTTCATCCTCCAAAAGGCGGTGGAGCTCGGCGTGCGGGGGATCGTCCCTCTTGAAAGCCGGAACACGGTCGTCCGGCTGAACCCGGGGAAGGCCGCCGCAAAGAGGCAGCGCTGGCAGGCGATCGCAGAGGCCGCCGCGAAGCAGTCCAAGCGCTCGATCATTCCGGAGGTCATGCTCCCGATGCGCTGGAAGGACGCGCTCTCGCTGCTTCCGGACTTCTCCCTCCGCCTGATCCCCTACGAAAATGCGAGGGGGGCGGAGCGGACGAGAGAGCTCCTCCTGGGTCTCCGAAAGCCATGGAAAGAGGCCGCCCGTCCAGCAGAAGCAGGAGCGGGGGCAGAGAACGAAAAAAAGACGCCGGATAGGCGTCGGAAAATCGCGGTTTTCATCGGGCCGGAGGGCGGCTTCTCCGAGGAGGAGATCGCAGAGGCGAGGGCGGCCGGGATGGAATGCCTGAGCCTCGGAAAGCGCATCCTCCGAACGGAGACCGCGGCGCTGTGCGCGCTGAGCCTCCTCATGCTCTTCCTCGAGGACTGAAGGCAAACGGGCGATTGGCTTTCCCGGAAGCCGCCGATCCAAGGATCGGACGGCGTGCATACTGAAAAACGAGAGCCCCTGCGGAAAGCAAGCGCGAAGCCATATGCACGGCCGCGAAGGCTCACAGAGCGATCGCAGCGCGGCAGCCTTCTGTATGCCGGAAGCGGTCGGATCAGCGCCTTGAGAAGCGGCGGAGGATCGGAAGAAGCTCCGAGAGGGCCGCGAGCGCCGCGTCGACATCCTCCGGCTCATTGTAGAAGCCAAAGGAGAAGCGGAGCGTCGAATCGAGAAGCTTCTCCGGGACGGAAATCGCGCGGAGCGTGCCGGAGATCCCGGGGTGATTCGAGGAGCAGGCGGAGCCGGAGCTCACAGAGATCCCTCTCTCCTCCAGAGCATGGAGGAGCACCTCCGCCCTCACCCCCTCAAAGGAGGCAGAGACGATCTGCGGCGCGGAGCCCTCCCCCTTCTCCGAGTACACTCTGACTCCGGGGAGCGCGAGGAGACCGTCAATCAGCCGGTCCTTCATCTCCCGGAGACGCTGCACCCGGGCAGGAAGGTCCCGGCAGCAAAGCTCCGAGGCGAGGCCGAGGCCCGCGATGCCGGGGACATTGTGCGTGCCGGAGCGCATCCCCTCCTGCTGTCCTCCTCCGAGGATCAGAGGGTGGATGCGGACATGCTCGTCGATATAGAGAAATCCCGTCCCCTTCGGCCCGTGAAGCTTATGCCCGCTCGCGGAGAGGAGGTCGATCCTCTCTTTTTTCGGGCGAATCTCATACTTTCCGTAGGCCTGAATCGCATCCGTGTGAAAAAGCGTCTCCGGATTTTCTTCTTTTATAATGCGCCCGATCTCTCCGATCGGCTCCAGAGCGCCGATCTCGTTGTTCACATACATGATGCTCACGAGGACAGTATCTCGGCGGAGCGCATTTCGAAGCTCCTCCAGGGAGATATGCCCCTTTTTGTCCACGGGAAGCAGGCTGATCTCAAAGCCCTCTTCCTCGAGGAAAGAAAGCGTCTGATAGACCGCCGCATGCTCCACATTGGAGCTGATGATATGCTTTCCCTGTCTCCTCTTTGCGAGCGCCGCGCCGATCAGCGCCGCATTATCCGATTCCGTCCCTCCGGAAGTAAAGATGATCTCCCGCGGCTTCACTCTGAGGGTATGCGCGACCTGCTCTCTTGCCCTTCGAAAAAGACGCTCCGCCTCCAGGCCCTTCCTGTGCTTCGAGGACGGATTGCCGTAGTCGGAGAGCATCGCCTGCTCCACGAGCTTCGCCGCCTCGGGGAAGACTCTGGTCGTCGCCGAATTGTCCAGATAAATCTCTCTCATCCCTTCCGTCTGCTCCACTCCCCTTTCTTCATAACGGATATTCGCATCCCCGGCCCGGACGCTGCCCGCTCGGCGGAGTCTGTGCCCGGAAATAAGGAACTTATATCGCTGGTGCTATGCCGTCTCCCCGACCGCCTCCGCATAAGCCTTCAGCGCCTCCTGCTGCTTTTTATTCAGCTTCGTCGGGACCGATACCACCAGTGTGACATACTGATCCCCCCGGACTCCGGGGCTCTGAAGATGCGGGACGCCCTTTCCGCGCAGACGGACTCTGGTATCGGTCTGCGTCCCCGCCTTTATGGAGAGCTCCACCGGGCCGTCCACGGTCTTTACGATGGTCTTCCCGCCGAGCGCCGCCTTCGCGAAGCTGATGGCCTCCGTGGAGTAGATATTGGTGCCCTGCCGCTTGAAGAAGGGATGCTGCCCCACCGCGATGTTCACAAGGAGATCCCCTCTCGGTCCGCCATTTAACCCGGGGTCGCCGCTTCCGCTGAGCCGGAGGGTCTGTCCGTCGTCGATCCCCGCCGGGATCTTGACGGAGAGCTCCTTCTCCTTCGTAATATAGCCCTCGCCGCGGCAGTCCGGACACTTTTCTTTAATGATTTTCCCGCTTCCATGGCACTCCGGGCAGGTGACAACCTGCTGCACAGAGCCGAAAAAGCTCTGCTGCGTCATCACAAGCTGGCCCTTTCCCTTGCAGCGCGGACAGGTCTCCGGCTGCGTGCCGGGCTTCGCGCCACTGCCGTGGCAGTTCGGGCAGCTGTCCTTACTGCGGATCTTCAGCTTTTTCTCGCAGCCCTTGATCGCTTCCTCGAAGCTGATGCGAAGCCCCGCCCGGAGCGAATCCCCCCGCATGGGCCGGCTACCCCTCTGCTGCTGTCTCCCGCTAAAGCCGCTGAACCCCCCGAAGCCTGCTCCAAAGAAATCGGAGAAGATATCGGAGAAGTCCATGTTCGAGAAGTCATAGCCGCCAAAGCCCGTGCTCGCGCCCGCCGCGGAGTTCGGGTCAAAGGCCGCGTGCCCATAGGTATCGTAGGCCTTCCTCTTTTCCGGGTCGGAGAGAACCGCGTAGGCCTCAGAGCATTCCCGGAATTTCTCCGCAGCGCCCTGGTCCCCCGGGTTCGCGTCCGGATGGTATTTCTTTGCGAGCTTTCGGTAGGCCCTCTTGATGGCAGCGTCATCCGCCGTCTTCTCTACTCCGAGCACCTCGTAGTAATCCCGTTTCTCTGCCATTTATCGTCTCCTGTCTTTCCTAAAGCACAAAATGCCTATGACCCGGAGCAGTTGCTCCAGGTCACTCTCGGGGGCTCCGGGGATTTTTGCGAAAAAGAGCGCAGCCATCCTTTCCAAAGCCCCCTCCTCGTTTCCGTCCCGCCCGGGATCCGGGGATCAGACCTCCTTGAAGTCCCCGTCCACGACGCCGTCATCCTTCGCATCGGACCCCGCTTCGCCCATATTTTCCGAGGAAGCGCTCTCCTGCGCGTTTGCACCCTGTCCGCCGGCCTGCTGCGCGTTCTCATAGACCTTCGTAAAGAGGGCCTGAGAGGACTTCATGAGCGTCTCCTGCGCGGCCTTGATGCGCTCCGCGCCGTCCTTCGTGATGCCCTCGAGCGGATTTGCCGCGAGCACATCCTCCAGTGCCTTAAGATCCGCCTCCACCTGGGACTTGTCGGACTCGGAGATCTTGTCCCCTACGTCCTCAAGTGCCTTCTTCGTCTGGAAGACGATGGAGTCCGCACCGTTTCTGACCTCGATGGCCTCCTTCTTCTCCTTGTCCGCCGCCTCGTACTGCGCAGCCTCCTTCACGGCCTTATCGATATCATCCTTCGACATGTTCGAGCCGGAGGTGATGGTGATGTGCTGCTCCTTTCCGGTTCCCTTGTCCTTTGCAGAGACATTGACGATGCCGTTTGCGTCGATATCGAAGGTCACTTCGATCTGCGGCGTGCCTCTCTGCGCCGGGAGGATGCCGTCCAGGCGGAACTGTCCGAGAGTTTTATTGTCCCTCGCAAACTCCCTCTCTCCCTGTACGACATGGATATCCACGGCGGTCTGGTTGTCGGCCGCGGTCGAGAAGATCTGGGAGGCCCTGGTCGGGATGGTAGTATTCCTCTTGATGAGCGGAGTCGCCACGCCGCCGAGCGTCTCGATGGAAAGCGTCAGCGGGGTCACATCCAGGAGAAGGACATCGCCCGCTCCCTCATCTCCCGCGAGCTTTCCGCCCTGCACCGCCGCGCCGAGAGCCACGCACTCGTCCGGGTTCAGGGTCTTGGAGGGCTCCTTTCCGGTGATCCTCTTCACCTTCTCCTGCACCACAGGCATACGGGTGGATCCGCCGACCAAAAGGACCTTGGAGAGCTCAGCGGACGTGAGTCCGGCGTCCTTCAGGGCGTTCTGCACGGGGACCGCCGTCCTCTCCGTGAGATCCGCAGTGAGCTCCTCGAACTTCGCCCGGCTTAAGTTCATGTCGAGGTGCTTCGGCCCTCCATCCGTCGCAGTAATGAAGGGCAGATTGATCTCCGTCGTCGTCGCGGAGGAGAGCTCCTTCTTCGCCTTCTCCGCCGCCTCCTTCAGTCTCTGGAGCGCCATCTTGTCCTTCGAGAGATCCACGCCCTCCGCCTTACGGAACTCGTCGATCATCCACTGCGTGATCCGCTCGTCGTAGTCGTCTCCGCCGAGCCTCGTGTCTCCGTTCGTAGAGAGAACCTCGATGACGCCGTCTCCGATCTCGATGAGGGAGACATCGAAGGTGCCTCCTCCGAGGTCATAGACCATGATCTTCTGCTCGGACTCATCATCCAGTCCGTAGGCGAGCGCCGCCGCTGTCGGCTCGTTGATGATCCGCTTCACATCCAGTCCCGCGATCTTCCCCGCGTCCTTCGTCGCCTGTCTCTGCGCGTCGTTGAAATAGGCCGGGACGGTGATGACGGCCTCCGTGACCTTCTCTCCGAGATAGGCCTCCGCGTCCGCCTTCAGCTTCTGAAGGATCATCGCGGAGATTTCCTGCGGCGTATAATCCTTTCCGTCAATCGATACTTTATAATCTGTCCCCATGTGCCGCTTGATGGAGGAGACCGTCCTCTCCGCATTGGTCACGGCCTGACGCTTCGCGGGCTCTCCCACGAGACGCTCCCCATTCTTCGTAAACGCCACCACGGACGGGGTCGTTCTCATACCCTCCGAGTTGGGGATGACCGTGGGCTTTCCGCCCTCCATGACTGCCACACAGCTGTTTGTCGTTCCAAGATCAATTCCGATGATTTTTCCCATAGCTTCCTCTTCCTTTCCCAAGCCTTTTCCCGGATCCTTCCGGGTTCCGCTTCGAATCCGTTTTCTTTTGCTGCTCTTCCTTCGTTCTGCTTCTCTTCGTTTTCTTAATGCTTTTAGTTCTGCTACTTCTTCCTGCTGGCTCTGCCTCTTCTTACTGCTCTTGTTTCTTTCTTGCTGCCTTCCTCTGCTTTTTCTTTCCCTTCTGTCTCTTCTTTTTTCTTCTGTCCTTTTCGGTTTCTCTAAGCTCTTTGGTTTTTACGGCTTTTCCTTGCCGAGCGCCTGTAGTGCCTGTATCAATTCCTTTCTGCTTCACCGCCTTATCTGCCGGGCAGTCGCTCCATAAGCAGGCCGTCTGCCGCCCCGGCGACTCGGCTTCGCCCGGGTGGCTTCAGCCGACCTCCCTTGCGGGAGGCACTTCTCTTCGAGAAGTGGTCAAGTACGCTCCGAGTCTGCCTGATGGCAGACTTCTGCGCTCGCGCCGCTGGCCGCGGCAGTCGGAGCGAGAGCGTCCTGTGTTGGAGCGGCTGCCCGACAGATAGAGATGCAATCAACAGAAAGTTATTCTCATTTCTTTACCTTCACCATGGAGTGCCTTATCACCGAGCCCCGGAAGGTATAGCCCTTTTGGAGGTCTGCGGTGATCGTGCCTTCCTCCGCATCTCCCTCCTCGTCCGCCATGACGGCATTGTGAAGCGCGGGATCGAACTTCTTTCCCTCCGCTTCGATCTCCTTCACGTCGAGATCCGAGAAGAGCTTTCGGAGCTGGCGGTAGATCCCGTCTACTCCCTTTTCAAAGGGTTCTTCCTTCTCCTCTTCAGAGAGCGCGTCCAATGCTCTCTCAAAATTGTCCGCGATGGGAAGAAGCTTCTCTATGACATCCCCTGCGCCGAGCTCGAACATCCGGGACTTCTCCCGCTCCGTCCGCTTTCTGTAATTATCAAACTCCGCGTAGAGCCTGGTGTATTTATCCTTCCAATCGGACAGCTCCTTCTCATAGCGCTTTTTCAAAAGCTCATTTTCCGCTCCGTCCGACGGCTCGTTCTCCGCTCGCTCTGAATCGGGAGCGCGCTCTCCTTCTTCCTCACCCGACTCTCTCTCCGCCTCCTCTTCCGGCTTTTCCTCTGCCTTCTCTCTCTGCTCCGCCCCCGGCTCCTCCGGCGCGCTTTCGCCTTGCTCCGAGGCGTTCTCGTTCTTTTTCTCCTCTTTTCTCTCTTCTTTTACACTCTCTTCGATTACATTCTCTTCTGTCTCGCTCCCGCCCTCTCCGGGCGTCTTCCAATCCTCCGACATAAGTCCTCCTTCTCGCTTCTTTCGCGCTCCGGTCCTTTCCCTTCCTTATCCCGCTATCCGTTTCCGGGAAAGGCCTGATCCATCTCGTTCATAAGCCTCGTGAGGATCTCCAGAACCTTTTCGTAGTCCATCCGCTTCGGTCCGATCACGCCGATCGTGCCCCGCATGCCGTTCCCAAGCTCATAATTTGCGGTGACGACGGAGCAGTCTCCTATGTCCCGAAGCGGAGATTCTTTTCCGATATAGACCTGTATCTGTCCCTTGGACTCTGAGTCCGGCTCCTCCATAAGCTCCAGGAGCTCGTCCTTTTTCTCGAGCGCGGCGATCAGCCGCTCTGCATTTTCCGAATCCGTGAGCTCCGGATACTTGAAGATATTCGTCGCCCCGGAGGTGTAAATCTGCCTCTCCTCCCCGTCCGTGTCCAGGATGGAGATAAGGCTTTTCAAAATGGCCTGGAGTGTGCCGCGGAGGCCGGATCTCGCACAGACCTTCGCGCATCTCCCCTCCGTCAGATCATCGCCGCCAAGGCCGGAGAGTTCATCATTCAGGAGAAGATTCAGAGAGAGCACGGTGTTGAAATCGAGCTCCTCCCTCTCGTCCCTCCGGACCATCGCGGTTCGCACGATATTTCCCTCAAACATGACGACGAGGAGCAGCCTCCGCGAGTCCACGAGGGAGAGCTGGAGGAAGCGGATCCGTCTCCTCTGTATGCTCGGCCCCGAGATCATCGCCGCGTAGTGGGTATTCTCCGCGATGCTTCGGACCAGGGATTTCAGGACTGTCTCCAGGCGGTCCACCCGCTGGAACATGCTGCTCTTCACCTCATCCAGCTCCCGCACCTGTTTCTGCATGAGCTGATCCACGTAGAAGCGATAGCCCTTGTCGGAGGGAATTCGGCCGGCAGAGGTATGCGGCTGCAGGATATAGCCCATCTCCTCCAGGTCACTCATCTCATTTCGGATCGTCGCGGAGCTCAGATTCAGCCCGGAGTATTTGCTGATGGTTCTGGAGCCCACCGGCTCTCCGGTCTCGAGGTAGTTTTTGATGATCGCAGTGAGAATAATAAGCTTTCGATCGTCCAATGTCATCCTCTCCCTCCTTTCCCGGGAAGTACTCTGAGCACTCGCTTTGCTTCTTCTTTGTTAGCACTCTATTGATCGGAGTGCTAACATCTATGCAGTATGATACTATCCGCGTTTCCGGATGTCAAGCATAAATCCAAGTTTTCTCAGAAAAAAAAAGCGGGACAGGCCCGCTCTTCTTTCCTTCTCTCCTCGATTCCGCTGTATCAGTCCCCTATTCCTCTTCTGCCGGGCGGCCGCTCCGTAAGCAGTCCGCCTGCCGCCCCGAAGACTCGGCTTCGCCCGGGTGGCTTCAGCCGACCTCCCTCCGGGAGGCAGTTCTCTTTGAGAAGTGGTCAAGAACGCTCCGAATCTGCCTGATGACAGACTTCTGCGCTCGAGACTCGGCTTCGCCCGGCTGGCTTCAGCCGACCTCCCTCCGGGAGGCACTTCTCTTCGAGAAGTGGTCAAGAACGCTCCGAGTCTGCCTGATGGCAGACTTCTGCGCTCATACGCCGCTCGGCATGACAGCAGCGATCTTTTTCCCTTCTCCGCTCTATTTCTTCGGAACGGCGAGGAAGACCTCCGCATATCGGTTTCCGTTCCAGGTCACGCCGAGCGCTTCCTCTCTGCTGTCGAAATAGATGTCGATCATCTGTCCCTTCACGCCGCTCCCGATATCCTCCACCGTATAGACGGTGTTTCCGATGAAAATCTTGGTCCCGAGAGGGAGGACACTTGTGTCCGCCGCGATGGTGTGATTGCTCTTTGTGGGTTTTCCGGAGTAGGTGCTTCCATCGCCGTAATAGCCGGTGATCATGAAGACACCCTTCTTCTCCCCTCTCGTATACAGCTTCGATTCCTCCGTCAGCACATTGCCGATGGGGGTTTCCGCTATCTTTCCGATATCAGGCAATGCCGGAGCGGCCGCAGCCTCCGGGACATTCGCTCCCTTATCCTCTCCTTCAAAGACCTCTGAGGCGGCCGCCGGCGCCACTCTCGCGATTTCCTCCTCCGCCAAGGCCGGAAACGCCGCAAAGAGAAACAGCAAAGCCGCTGTCAAAACGGATATCTGATATTTTTTCATATCCTCTCCTTCCTCTTCTCGTCGGTCGGAACAGACGATGTCCGTCTAAGGGTAGCCGAAAGTGCGGCGATCCGTCAAGCGACTTTTTTCTGACGAAAATACGGGAAAGCGGAAAAGTGCAGTGCTTCCGGCCTTCCAATCCTATCCATGGCTTCCGGCTCAGATATTCTCTTCCAAAAGGAGCTGGCTTAAGAGCATGTTGCTGATCATCATGCCTCTCTCCGTGAAATAGAGGCGGGCATTCTCCTTAACGAGAAGGCCCTGGCGGAGGAAGCGCTTCAGGCTGGGCCCGAAGATGCTGAAGAGATCGACCGAGAAGCGGGAGACGAAGTCGATCTCCGATACACCGGCGGTACGCCGAAGTCCGAGGAAGAGAAATTCATTGATCTCGTCCCGCCTGGAAAGCTTCTTGTATTCCTCCCGGAGCTTCGGGCACCCCGCCTCCGCATCCTTCCGGAGGTCCAGGGTGAGGTAGTCCGAAAGATCCCGGAGATTATGCCAGCGGCTCCCCTCAAAGCAGGAGGAGGCCCCCAGGCCAAAGCCGAGATACGGGATATTGGACCAGTAGCCGTAGTTATGGCGACAGAAATATCCCGGCCTCGCGTAGTTGCTGATCTCATAGCGCGAGTAACCGTGCTTTTCCGTGAGCTCCTTCGCAATTTCGTCGATCTCCTCCTCCATATCCTCGTCCGGAAGCTCGAGCTCTCCCTTTCGGTCCAGCTCATAAAAGGGCGTGCCCTCCTCCACGATCAGGTCATAGAGTGAGAGGTGCTCGGGCTTCAGCATAATGACATTTTTCAGGCTCTTTCTCCAGGAGGCAGGAGTCTGCCCCGGGATATTCTTCATAAGATCAATGCTGATGTTCTGAAATCCCTCCAGACGGGCCCCCTGGTAGCATTTCAGGAAGTCCTCAAAGATGTGAATCCGGCCGAGGCGATGAAGCTCCTCATTGTTCGCGGACTGAAGGCCGATGGAGAGGCGGTTGATGCCGGAGCGGAGGTAGGAGGCGAATTTATAGCGGAGCGTCGAGGCGGGATTCACCTCGATCGTGATCTCCGCGTCGTCCCGGAGATGATAATGCTCCCGGATCGTCTGGAGAAGCGCTTCGATAAAATGCGGATCCAGCACGGAGGGCGTTCCCCCGCCGATAAAGACACTGGATATCTCATAGTCTGATGCCGCTTTGGAAAAAAGCGAGAGCTCCTGGCAGAGCTTCCCGATATAAGGCGCGTGCTCCCTCGCATTTACGGAAAAGGAGAGAAAGTCGCAGTAGCTGCACTTCCTCGCACAAAACGGGATGTGGAGATAGAGCTCCAGGAGCTTCGCTTCCTTCTGCCCCTCCTGTATGGGGGAAAGTCCGCACATCCTTCGATAAATCCTGTCCATCCTTCTGTCCTCTTCCGTTCCTTTCTATCCTGCTTGTAACTTTCCGTCCCGCTGTAAGCATCTGTGAGCGATCCCCGCTGCGCAGCCGGACTCCGGTACAGCAGCACCACGCCACACTGCTGCTTTGTCCGTCTGTGCACAGGCCGTCTGCCGCCCTGCCGCTTTACTGGTCCATAAGCAAGCCGTCTGCCGCCCCGGCGACTCGGCTTCGCCCGGGAGGCACTTCTCTCCGAGAAGTGGTCAAGAACGCTCCGAGTCTGCCTGATGACAGACTTCTGCGCTCACGCCGCTGGCCGCGGCAGCCGGAGCGAGAGCGTCCTGCGTTGGCCCGACATGGCGGCAGAAAAGGCGGCTATGAGAGGAGAAGAAGCTCCACTGCCATTCGATCGGAGAGCTTCCCGCTTTTGATCGCGGCGTCGTAGCGGAGGCAGCGCGCGAGGCGCTCCTTTAAGTCCTGTGTCGTGCTGTGCCTCGCCTGCGCCATGAGCTTCCCCGCGATATAGGGCTTTAGCCCGAGTATTCCCGCGCTCTCCCTCTCATTTCTCCCCTTTTCCACGCACTCCCTCGCGAGGAGAAGCTGGTTAAAGCTCCGGCGGAAAAGCGCGAGGATTTTCATCGGCGCCTCCTCTCTTGCGAGGAGCTCCCGGTAGCAGCAAAGAGCCCCTGCGCGGTTCCCCCGTCCGAGCTCTGAGAGCATCTCAAAGACCCGGTCCTCCGCATTCTGAGAGAGAATCGCATCGAGATCCTCCTCCTCGACCAGCTCTCTCTCCCCCAGATAGGCAGAAAGCTTCTGGAGCTCTGTCAGGATGTGCTCCATGCTCTTTCCCGTCCGCTCCAGAAGAAGCGCCATCGCAGCGGGGCGTATTCTCTTTCCCTCCTTTTTCAGGATGCGCGCCACCCAGGCGGAGAGGGCCCTCTCATCCTGCTCCGCCATCTCACAGCAAAGCCCTCCCTGATCCAGCAGCTTATAGAGGCGGTTCCTCTTGTCCACCTCCTTCTCGATCAGCATGAGGTGGCTGCTCTTTGGCATCTTGGGGAGATAGGCGCAGAGTCTTTCGGGGGCGGAGTGCCTGCAAAAGCCGCTGTCCTCCAGAATCACCAGGCGCCCCTCCGCGAGGAAGGGGAGCGTCTCCAGCACGGACAGAAGCTCGTCGAGCTCGACATTTCCCTCGAAATAGCTGTAATTCATGCTGTCTTTTCCGCCGAATGCCTCCCGAAAGCTCCTTTTATAGGAAGTCTTTAAGTAGCTCTCCTCCCCATAGAGGAGATAAACGGGGCGGTAGCTCTGTGCCTTCAGATCCTGATTGAGCAAAAGGTACTGCTGTCTGTCTTTCTTTTTTCCGCTTCCTCTCTCCGCCAAGGGTTTCCCTCCAAAAACCGCCCCGCCGCTATGGCAGGGCGGTCCATCCGCTCCGGGCTCCCCCGGCTTTTTCGCCGCGGATGCCTCCGATCCGCCTATTCGATCACCCTCCGGATCCAGCCCTCCGGGGCCTCGAGCCTTCCGTGCTGGATGTCGCTCAGAGTCCGGTAGAGCTCCCCGATCACTTCGCCGGCCCGCTCCATGCCGCTCGGGAGATTGATCTCTCTTCCGTGGTCGACGATCCTTCCGACCGGAGAGATGACCGCCGCCGTTCCGCAGAGCCCGCATTCCATGAAATCCGGAAGCTCTGAGAATCGGACCGCTCTCTCCTCCACCTTCAGATGGAGGTAGTGCTCCGCCACATAGACCAGGGACCTCCTGGTAATGGAGGGCAGGATCGAGGAGGATTTCGGTACGATGAGCTTTCTCTCCCGGTCCACAAAAAGGACATTCGCGCCGCCGGTCTCCTCGACATAGCTCCGGCTCGCGGCGTCCAGATAGAGAT
This sequence comes from Oribacterium sp. oral taxon 078 str. F0262, assembly GCF_000160135.1. Lineage (GTDB taxonomy): Bacteria > Bacillota > Clostridia > Lachnospirales > Lachnospiraceae > Oribacterium. The sequence continues at coordinate 112,183 of NZ_GG729933.1, read as the reverse complement.
TCTCCGAGAAGCCATTCTGGTGCGCGATCACAGAGGCATGCAGACTCATGGCGTAGTTCAGCCCCGCCTTGATCGCCCCGGTTCCGTGGGGCGCCGCCCGGTCAAAGTCAGAGACCTGGATGGAGATCGGCGTCGCGCCTCCCTTATAATAGGGGCCGACCGGCGTGGTAAAGGTCCGGAACTGATACTCCTCCGCGGGCTTTACGCCGATCACGATGCCGCTCGCAAACTCATAGGGGCGGATGTAGAGACTCGCGCCCGATCCATAGGGCGGAATCCAGTCCGCATTGGCCCGGACGACGGCGTCGACGGCGGAGAGGAAGCGCTCCTTCGGGAAGGGCGGCATCTCCATCCACTCCGCGGAGTGGTACATCCTCTCCGCGTTCAGATCCGGGCGGAAGCAGACCACGGAGCCATCCTCCCAGGTATAGGCCTTCAGGCCCTCAAAAACCTGCTGGCAGTACTGCAAAATCCCGGCGGATTCGTTCAGGACGACGTCGGCATCGGGGGTGAGTCCTCCCTCATCCCACGCGCCGTCCCGATAGTTGGAACGATAACGCATATCTGTCTTCCGGTAGGCAAAGCCGATATTTTCCCAATCCAGATCCTTTCTGGCCATAAGCGCTCCCCTTTCTCATCCCAAAATAAAGATCGCCCGATGCCTCCGCTCTGTCCCTTTCGCCGCTTTTCCGCCGTTTGACAGGGCGTTCCCGCTCCGCAGCATGGGCCTATACAGTATAAGTCCGGGCGCCCTGATTTTCAAGCCGGGAGCGAAGGCTCCGCTCTCTTCAGAGAGCTTCCTCTCCGGAAAAAACGCGCCCTCTCCTCACTCGTCCAGCTTTAATACGCTCATAAAGGCGCTCTGCGGAATCTCGACATTTCCAAACTGCCGCATCCGCTTTTTTCCCTCCTTTTGCTTTTCCAGAAGCTTTTTCTTCCGGGAGACATCCCCGCCGTAGCACTTTGCGAGGACATCCTTTCGGAGGGCCTTGATGGTCTCCCTGGCCTGGACATGTCCGCCGATCGCCGCCTGGATCGGAATCTCAAAGAGCTGTCGGGGAATCTCATTCTTCAGCTTCTCGCACATCTTCTTCCCCCGCTCATAGGCGGAGTCCGCGTGGACGATGAAGGAGAGCGCGTCGATCTGCTGCTTATTCACCAGAATGTCCAGCTTCACCATCTTTCCGGTCCGGTAAGAGGAGAGCTCGTAGTCAAAGCTCGCATAGCCGCGGCTTCTGGATTTCAGAGCGTCGAAGAAGTCATAGATGATCTCGTTTAAGGGAAGCTCGTATCGGAGCACCGCTCTCGTCGACTCGATGTATTCCGTCTCCTGATAAATCCCCCGGCGCTCCTGGCAGAGCTTCATGATCGGCCCGATGAACTCGGATGTCACCATGATCTCCGCCTTTACGATCGGCTCCTCGATATGGTCGATCTCCGAGGGATCCGGGAGATTCGAAGGATTGGTGAGCTCGATCCTACTCCCGTCCGTCTTATAAACATGGTAGACCACGGAGGGAGCCGTGGTCACGAGGTCGAGGCCGTACTCCCTCTCCAGCCTCTCCTGTATGACATCGAGATGAAGAAGCCCCAGGAAGCCGCAGCGGAAGCCAAAGCCGAGCGCCGCCGAGGTCTCCGGCTCATAGCGGAGCGCGGCGTCGTTAAGCTGAAGCTTCTCCAGGGCATCCCGAAGGTCCGGGTACTTCGTCGTATCCGCGGGATAGATGCCGCAGAAAACCATGCTCTGGACCTTCTTATAGCCGGGGAGAGGCTTCTCCGCCGGTCTCTGTGCCGATGTCACGGTGTCCCCGACCCGCGCATCCCGGATATTTTTGATGGAGGCCGTGAGATATCCCACCATGCCGGCCGAGAGCTCCTCGCAGGGGATGAAGCGGCCGGGCCCGAAGTAGCCGACCTCCGTCACGGAAAACTCCGCCCCGCTCGCCATCAGGCGGATCGGGGTCCCCTTCCGGACACTTCCCTCTTTGATCCTGCAAAAGATGATGACACCCCGGTAGGAGTCGTAGAGGGAGTCAAAGATCAGCGCCTGCAGGGGATTTTCCGCATCCCCTCCCGGAGCCGGGAGCTTCTTCACGATGGCCTCCAGCACCTCCTCCGCATTTTCTCCGGTTTTTGCGGAGATGCGGGGAGCGTCCATCGCCTCGATCCCGATCACATCCTCAATCTCCCTCGCCGCTCTCTCGGGGTCCGCGGAGGGAAGGTCGATCTTATTGATGACCGGCAGGATCTCGAGATCATGATCCAGCGCGAGATAAGTGTTCGCGAGGGTCTGCGCCTGGATCCCCTGGCTCGCATCCACGACCAGGATCGCGCCGTCGCAGGCTGCGAGAGCCCGGGATACCTCGTAATTAAAGTCCACATGACCCGGCGTATCGATGAGGTTAAAGATATATTCCTTCCCGTCCCTCGCCCGATAGATGACTCGCGCGGTCTGAGATTTAATCGTGATTCCTCTCTCCCGCTCGATATCCATATTGTCGAGAACCTGGGCCTGCATTTCCCGCTCCGTGAGAGTGCCTGTCATCTCCAGGATGCGGTCCGCGAGGGTGGATTTCCCGTGGTCAATGTGGGCAATGATGCAAAAATTCCGGATCCTCTGCTGCTCGATACTCGCCATCTTCTCTCCTCTATGCTCCGACTCCGACGATCTCCGCCGCTCTTTCTGCCCCGGGCGAAGCCGAATCGCTGATGCCGCTGTCTGCACCGCCTGTATCGCCGACCGCCTCTTCTGTCCCAAGGGCGAAGCCGAACCCCACAGGCGGCGCGAAATGAAGCTGTATGTCAAGCTCTTCTCTCAAAGCCTCGGCCGCCGAATCCCACGAACGATGCACGAAATGGACCGCTGCCGCGGCGCCGACATCTCCGCCCTCTCCCTTTACTATAACCTTGACTATAATAATAAGCATACGGCCTGTCCCCTATAGTAGCATGGAAAAACGGCATTCACAATAAGCCGCGGGGCCTCTTCGGAGGGATTGACAGCGGAGGGCCTTTTTTATATGATATCTGGGATATCATAAGTCTTTGCCACAGCACCGTTTCGGGATGGCATTCTCTTGTGATGTTTTTCTGTTTTCAAACTGTCCGTGTCCAGATATTTGAAAACCTCTCCCGGTAAAGCGCATCTTCTTTGCCTTTTACCGATGCTGTGAACCCCGGCGCTCCCATCCTCCGCGTCGGCCGGATCACCGAAATTCCGATTGAAAGGTGGCTGAAAATGGCAAATATCAAGTCTGCAAAGAAAAGGATTCTCGTTGCCGCGAAAAGGAGCGAGAGAAACAAGTCCATCCGCTCCGAGGTGAAGACCTACATCAAGAAGGTCTATGCCGCGGTGGAGGCCGGCGATAAGGAGACCGCCGAGCTCATGCTGAAGACCGCGCAGAAGAAGATCTGCATGGCGCGGAGCAAGGGCGTTCTGAAGGCGAACAACGCCTCCCGGAAGGTCTCGCACATCGCGAAGGCCGTCTCCTCCATGAACTGAGAAAGCAAGCACTGTCAGCAAGGGAAAAAGTCCCGCAGTCCGCATCCATTGTGAGCTGCGGGACTTTTCGTATTCTCACGGGGCTCCTCTCCCCTTGACAAAGCCTCTCTTTTTTTTAAAAGCTTCTCTCATCTTCGTAAAACTCCCCCTTCTTTGCAAAGCCTTTCCCTTTTCTTCACAGGGCCTTCCCTCTTCTTCAATAAAGCTCCCCCTCTTCCTTGCAGAGCTTCCTTCTTCACAGGGTCTCCCCTTCTTTGCAAAGGCCTTTCCCTCCTCTTCACGGGGCCTCCCCCTCTCCGAAAAGGGGCCTGTCTGACTGGCCCCCTCTCAGAAAAGCGACGCGGCAAAGGCAGAATCAAATCCCGCCTCAAAGCTTCATATCTCCCCTTTTCACCCAGCCAAAGCGGATACAGAGTGTATTGATAAGAGGGGTGAGAAACGCGGGGAGGATCAGGCAGATAAAAAGAAGGCCCGCCCAGTCAAAGGCGCTGATCCCTGTCTTTCCCCCATTGGAAATATCCTGGATCCAGCCGGTATAGACGCCGATCGGCCCTACCAGTCCGCAGGTCCCCATCCCGGAGGATACGGCGGCTCCGTTCATTCTGAGCTTGAAGATGCAGGTCGCGATGGGTCCCGTAATTACAGAGACCAGGCAGGGGGCGATCCAGATCCTTGGATTTTTTACGATATTTCCCATCTGAAGCATGGAGGTCCCAAGGCCCTGCGAGATCAGCCCTCCCCAGCCGTTTTCCGGAAGGGACATAAAAGCGAAGCCCACCATCTGCGCGCAGCAGCCGGCCAGGGCTGCGCCCCCCGCAAGTCCCGTCAGCCCAAGGGCCGCGCAGATGGCCGCCGAGGAGATGGGGAGCGTCAGCGCCATTCCCACCGAGAGGGAAACCAGCATTCCCATGAAGAAGGGCTGCAGCTCGGTGCCCCAGATGATAATGTCCCCGAGCTTCATGGCGGCCTTCCCCAGGGCAGGTGCCAGCCACGCGGAGAGCAGCATGCCTGAGAGGATAGTGAGACATGGGGTGACGAGAATGTCGACCTTCGTCTCCTTGGATACGGCCTTCCCGATTTCAGCGGAGAGGATCGCGACGAAAAGCACTGCCAGAGGCCCTCCGGCACCCCCCAGAGCATTGGAGGCAAAGCCGACGGTGATCAGGGAAAAAAGCACGAGAGGCGGACAGTGCAGGGCGTAACCGATGGCCACCGCCATTGCGGGACCGCTCATTGCAGCCGCGAGTCCTCCCACGGTATATTCCGTCCCGGCTATCGTGGCTATAGTTTTGCTCAAAGCCTTTACGCCAAACTGAAGTCCGATGGTATTGATGATCGTGCCGATCAGGAGGGAGCAAAACAAGCCCTGCGCCATCGCCCCCATGGCGTCAATCCCATAGCGCTTTGCGGATATTATGATATCCTTTCGTTTCAGAAACTTTTTTACGCTTTCCATAGAAGTTCTCCTATTCCTATCTTCTCTTCCCCTATTTCCTTCCCAAAGCTTCTCCTATGCTTTCCCCGCTGCGGGTCTCTCCTATTATGCCACAGCCGCTGTAAAATATTCCATAGTAAATCCTTATCTCTGTGATGCCGATTGTGCTGCCAAAAATGCCGCAGGCTTGGAAGGGAGGTCGGCTGACGCCTCCCGGGCGAAGCCGAGTCTCCGAGCGCGGATGCAGCGAAGAAAAAACGCAGAAGTCTGCCATCGGACAGATTCGGAGCGTCCTTGGGTCTTCTCTTCGAGAAGTGCCTTCCGAAGGAAGGTCGGCTGATGCCTCCCGGGCGAAGCCGAGTCTTGAGCGCGGATGCAGCGAAGAAAAAGCGCAGAAGTCTTCCATCGGGCAGATTCGGGGCGCATTTATTCGGCAGGCTCTTTTACGGCATGGAAAATTTTGCTATAATGGCAGTGATCAAAGCATTGTTTCACTCATGAAAGAATCCGGTGTTTTTTCCTTTCCTTCCTTCTTTATTTCTTCTTTTTCTTTTTTTCTTTTCGATCTCTCAGGCAAAAATTTCGTCCTTTCCCGACGCATCCTTCGGAGGTATTCCATGCTTTTTCGCCGTCCCCTTTTTCATGCCGCCGTTTTCTTTTTTCTGGGTGAGCTGAGTGTCGCCGCAGAGCTTTCCTCCCGGCTTCGGATTTTCTTCCTCTTCTTCGCTCTCCTGCTCCTTTTTTCTCTCCTCCTTCTCTCTTCTCCCGCGCCGCATGGATCTGAAAGCATGCGGATGCTCCGTCTTTTCCCCTGTTCTGACCGCCCCTTTCCTTCCCCAAAGAGGAAAATATCCTGTCCCGGGCGCGCACAGGTCCTATGCCTCTCCCTCCTCCCCTTCCTTTTGGCTGTATTTTCTTACCAAAGGGAAGCCCGCAGACTTTCTCTCTGCCGCGAGCGCCTCTCCGCGCTCTCGGATTTTTCTCTCTCCCTATCGGGGGAGGTGGAGTCCGTCCGGATCCTCTCCGGGAAAAGCCGTCTGATCCTAAAGGATGCCGTGCTCTCCAGCGCCTATGGAAGCGCGGAAGCTCTCCCGGAGGACGCAGATCCGCGTCTTCGCGCCCGCTATTTCTGTCCGGCCGGGCGCCTTCTCGTCTACTGCGAAGGGGAGGAGCGTCTTTTCCCCGGGCAGAGTGTCAGAATTCGGGGAAAGCTTCTTCCGGAGCGAAGGGCCGGAAATGAGGGAGAATTCGATTTTTCCCTCTACGAAAAAACACAGGGACTGAGCGGCTCTTTCCGCGCGGAGGAGCTTTCTCTCCTCAGAGACAGCGCATCCCCCTGGCAGCGCTTTTTGCAAAGCGGGAAATATTTCCTCTCCGACTCCCTGAGCGCACTCTATCCAAAGGAGGAGCTTGGAATCTGCAAGGCCGTGCTTCTCGGAGAGAGCGGGGAGCTCGATACCGAGAGCCGGGCGCTTTTCCGGGAGAGCGGAGCCGCACATCTTCTCGCGATTTCCGGCCTCCATCTCTCCATTCTGGGCACCGCCTCCTATGAATTTTTCCGCTTCCTCGGACTCTCTCAGGCCTATTCCGGCCTCTTCGGCGGGATTCTGATCCTCTGCTACGGTATTCTTGCGGGAGCACATGCCTCTATCCTCCGCGCCCTCATCATGCTCCTCCTCCATTTTCTCGGAAGGGCCGCCGGAAGAAGCTATGATATGCTCTCTTCCCTCTCCCTGGCCTTCCTTCTTCTCCTTTGCTTTCAGCCCTTTCTCCTCTTTCACGCGGGCTTTCAGCTGAGCTTCGCCGCGCTGCTTCCGCTCTCTCTTCCGAAGGGCCGGAGAAGCAGGTGCCTTTCCCATAGCCGGGGACAGCTCCAAATGCTGCTCTCCCTCCTCCTCACGGCCCTCAGCGCCAGTCTGCGGCTCTCCCTCTTCCTGCTTCCCCTCATGCTCTGGCATTTCTTCCAGTTTCCGCTCTACGGCGCCGCTCTGAATCTCTTCCTCCTTCCGCTCCTTCCCTATCTTTTGGCCAGTATCCTTCTCTCCCTGCTCTTTTATTCTCTCGTTCTGCTGCTCCCTCTCCCTCCGCTCTCCTTTCTCGCCTCCGTCTTTTCGGGGAGCGGCTGCTTCATCCTTTTTCTCTGGCGGAAGCTCTGCCGTCTCTCCCTCTCCCTTCCCTTTTCGCTTATTACTCTGGGGCGCCCGAGGGCGGAGCGAATCCTTCTCGCCTACCTCCTGCTCTTTTTCCTCGGCTTCCTCCGCTCTTTGCCGGAGGAGTCCGGCGGAAAAAGCCGCAGAAAGAAGGCTCCCTTCCGCCTCGGGAGCGTCTTTTCTATCCGCTCTATCCGTTCTCTCAGCTCTCTCCTTCCCGCCTCCCTTCCGTCTCCGAGAGCGGCCCTTCGGAAGCTCCTCTCCCTTCTCTCCCTTCTTTTCTTTTTCCTTCTCCTCCTTCCGGGAAGGCCAAAGGGACTTCTCATCAGCGCGATCGATGTCGGGCAGGGGGACGGATTTCTTCTGGAATGCAAGGGGAAGGTCATGAGCGTCGACTGCGGCTCCAGCAGCAATGAACATTTCGGGGAGAGGGTACTGGAGCCCTTCCTCCTCTCAAAGGCCGTCCTCACGATCGACACCGCCCTCATTACCCACTGCGACAGGGATCATCTGAGCGGCATCGAATATCTTCTCTCGAAGAGCACGCAGATCCGGATCCGGGAGCTCGTTCTTCCGGCTCCCGCGGAGGAGGATCCCCGCTACGGCATCTTAAAGCGCCTTGCGGTCCGGCGCGGATGCCGGATCCGCTATCTGAAAAACGGGGATATGCTCGCTTTCCCATCCTCTCTCCGCTGCTGCTATCCGGAAAACAATGAGCCAATCGAAGAGGCCAACAGTCATTCCATCGGAATGCTGCTGGCCTATGGGAATTTTCGGATGCTTTTCACGGGAGATATGCCGAAGGAGGCGGAAAAGAAGCTTCTCAAGAACCTTCGGGCCGCCGGAGCCCTGTGCGACATCGATATTCTGAAGGCCGCGCACCACGGCTCCAAATACAGCTCCTCGGAGGAGCTTCTCGACTGTCTGCGCCCGGAATATGCGCTCCTCTCTTACGGAAGAGGGAACCGCTACGGTCATCCCCACAGAGAAACGCTCTCCCGCCTTGAGGAAAGGGATATCCTTCCCCTAAAGACCGGAGAGCTCGGAGAGATTCAGATCCAAAGCGACGGAAAGCGGTTCCATATCCTGGCTCCCTTCTCCGAAGGCTGAAGGAAGGCAAAGCGGTCCTCACGGTATCTCTCTCGATAAGATCCGAGAGCATTTCGGCCCCATCGAAGAGAGACAAAAGCGGTCCTTACGATATCTTCCCCCTGCGAAATACTTTATGGGATGGACCGATTCCCGAGGGAGGACGAAAGCGGCTCTTACCGTATCTGCCTCTGTGCAGCGGAAAATGCGGGCTCAGCCCACTTGACAGGCTTTCGGATATCCAGGGGATAAGGAAATCGAACACAGCTTCCGTTCTGCATTGCGGCGATTTCTACTCTTTCGAATATCCGAAAGGGCAAAGGAATCGAGGCGCCGACCAATCCATAAGCAGGGCGTCTTTTGTCCCGGCGCCTCCGAAAAGGCGAAGATTCATGACTCATGTGCCATGGCTTGTGCCTCAAAAGGCACTCTCGTTCGGGGCCCCACACAGCGGCACTAAATTCACAGATCATCACATTAGTGTTCATTAGGTACCGGCGTTCCGCACGCTTTTGCGGCATCACGTCCGTTGGCACGTATTTTTTTGATTAAATCAGTGTTTCCCTAAGCCCCCGCGCTTTTGGCCGCGGCAGTCGGAGCGAGAGCGTTCTGCATCGGACCGGGACCGGCAGAAAACACTGTCTCAAAGCTCTTCTATCAGTGCGGCGCCGAGTCCATTCTGACCAATGTGACAGGAAATCAGAAGAGAAAGCGGTTCCACGACAATTTTTGGATTAAGACGCTTTGGGAAGCTTTCCGAAAGCTCCGATGCGAACTGCTCCGCCTGCTCCGGGTTATCCGTGTAGGCGACCGCCAGGTAGCAGTGACTTCCGTCCGGGTCCCCATGCTTTTTTCTGAGATCCTCCCAGAGCCCGCTGATGATCGCCTCCTTTGCCATCTTCTGTGTGCGGACCTTCGTATAGGAATCCAGCTTCCCGCCTCTTACGATCGTTAAGACCGGCTTAATGTGGAGAAGCGTCCCGATCGCGGCCGCCATCGGCGTGATCCTCCCTCCCCTTTTCAGATATTTCAGACTGTCTACCGCGATGAAGATGCTGTTTCTCTCCGCGTTTTGGTTCAGGATATCCCGGATCTCCTCCGGAGTCTTCCCCTCCGCCGAAAGGCGCTTCGCAAAAATACAGTGCTGACGCTGTGTGACCGAGACCCCGCGGCTGTCCGAGACAAAGACCTTCCCCGCATATTTCTCTTCTTCGGAGAGCATGAGAGCGGTCTGCGCCGCCCCGGAGAGTCCGGAGGTGAGCGGGACATGGACGACGGCATCATTTTCCTGTAAAAGCGCGTCCCAGAGCTTCATGACATCCTCCGGAGAGGGCTGCGAGGTCGCGATCTCGCAATCCTTCTTCAGCATTTCAAAGAATTCCTCGCGGCTCAGATTGATGTCCTCGAAATACTCTTTCCCATCGATGCGAAAGGGCATCGGGACGACAGAAATCCCGAGCTCTTTGCTCTCCTTCTGCGAGATTCCGGAACCGGAATCCGTCGAAACCGCTATCCTCATACTTACTGGCCTCCAAAATCCTGCTGCCCTTCTCCTTGGGAAGGCTTCTCTCCCCCACATCCCCTGCTCGGAAACTCCACATCCCTTCGGCAGCCTTTTCCGCGCCGGAAGCTCCGCCGTCCATCGGCGGGGCTTTTCACGCTGCCGCCGGATCCGATATCACTCTCCGGCAGCAAGGTCAGGGCCGGTCCCGCATTTCTTTCCCGGCCGCTTCTCAAGGCCCCCCGGAGAAAAGGCGGTACTCCCCTCAAAGCTTCCAGAAAAAAATGCCCCGTCCCACCCGTTTCCGCGCCATTTTTCGCGTCCTTGGGAGCGGGCCTGCTTCTGCTCCTTCAATACTGCCGGTTTTTTTCGTACTGCTGGCTGAACTCTAACAAAAATGCAAAATTCTGTCAATCGCCCCGCTCTTTCCGCTGCATTGGGGGTTTGCTTTTAAGGGCGAAATCATGCTATGATCCTGTTCAAAGTTGAGGAAGCAGAGACATAGAGAGACAGCTATCGAGACAGGAGCGCGAAAGAAAGCGCGGCTCAAAATCCGGAGAGTGACATGCAAAAAGGCGCGGTTCAAAATGGGGCGGAAGGCGCCTCCCGCAGATAATGAGGCAGTCGGAATGAAACAGGGAATCCGGGATCAGGCATCCGACGGACAGGAGCGGGATCAGGAGCAGCCGTAAATGGAGGAATTTTCATGGTGAAGAAACTGATTTCCTGGAATGTCAATGGGCTTCGCGCCGTGCTCGGAAAGACCTTTCTGAGTGATTTTCACGCCCTAGACGCGGATGTCTTCTGCCTTCAGGAGACGAAGCTTCAGGAGGGGCAGGCGGAGCTCAGCCTCCCGGACTATCACCAATACTGGAACTATGCGGAGAAAAAGGGCTACTCCGGAACCGCTCTCTTTTCGAAGGAGGAGCCCCTGTCGGTGAGCTACGGCATCGGGATCCCGGAGCATGACCGGGAGGGGCGGGTAATCAGCGCGGAATTTCCGGACTGCTATATCCTCACGGTCTACGTGCCGAACTCTCAGAATGAGCTCCAGCGCCTTTCCTATCGGATGGAGTGGGAGGATGCCTTCCGGGAATACATCCTCTCCCTGGAGGAGAAGAAGCCGGTCATCTACTGCGGCGATCTCAATGTCGCGCACCAGGAGATCGATCTGAAAAATCCCGCGAGCAACCATCATAACGCCGGTTTCACGGATGATGAGAGAGCAAAGTTCTCCCGCCTTCTGGACTGCGGCTACCTGGATTCCTTCCGCTTCCTCCACCCGGAGGAGCGCGATGCCTACAGCTGGTGGAGCTACCGCACAAAGGCGCGGGAACGGAACGTGGGGTGGAGGATCGACTACTTTGTGGTCTCGGAGAAGCTTCGGGAGCGGATCAGGGGTGCCTCGATCCATCCGGAGATTATGGGCTCCGATCATTGCCCCGTTGAGCTGGATCTCGCAGTATGCCCTGAAGGCGCAGAGCGCGCGCTCCGCATCCGCGAAAAGGAAGGAGAAAAGCATTGATCGAAATAAAATGCGACGTTCACACCCATACTCTTTATTCCCGGCACGCCTTTTCCACCATCGAGGAGAACGTCCGGGCCGCCTCAGAACAGGGACTGGAGCTCCTGGCGACGACGGATCACTACTCTCCCATGCTCTATCCGGACTATAAGAATCTCAGAAATTATCAATATCTCTGCGTCTCTCATCTGATCCCCCGGGAATGGATGGGCGTAAGCGTCCTCCGGGGCTGCGAAGCGGATATCGTGGATCTGGACGGCCACCTCTTCGGCTACGACATTCCGATCCGGAACAATATCGACGACGATCCCTATCCGGACGGCGAAAAGAGCCTTCTCGAGCGGGTCATAAAGCCGATGGATTATGTGATCGCGTCGGTCCACCGGATGAGCTTCACAAAAGACGCGGGAAGCAGGCAGTGTACCGAGCTCTACCTTAAGGCTCTGGAGCAGCCGAAGGTTCTGATTCTCGGGCATATCGGCCGAACTGGTCTTCCCCTCGAGCTGGACCCCATTCTGCTCCGCGCAAAAGAGCTCCATAAGCTGATCGAGATCAATGAGCACTCCCTCTGCGATGAGGGGGAGATCCCGAAGCGCTGCCGTGAAATCGCCGTCCGCTGTGCGGAGCTTTCCGTCCCGATTTCAACCGGAACCGACGCCCATATCTCCTTTCGGATCGGAAAATTCGATAAGGTCCGCTCCATGCTCTCGGAGATCCGCTTCCCGGAGGAGCTCATCGCGACCCGCTCCCGGGAGAGCTTTCTGGAAAATCTCCGCGCCGCCGGACTCTCTGCGAAAGGATGCTGAACGGATACGACTGCCGGAGAACGGACTCCCGCCCCATCAGCAGCGGGGGGGATTCCTGTCCCATCAGAGGCGATTCTCCTCCAGTCTGCCGTTTCTCTCGAGCTCTGTGATCATATCGACCCTCTCCTTATGGCGCCCGCCCTCAAACTCTGCGTTCAGCCAGGCATCCACGATCCTTTTTGCAAGCTCCGTTCCGACGACGCGCGCCCCGAAGCAAAGCACATTCGCATTGTTGTGCCGCTTTGCCATCTCCGAAGAGTAGGGCTCGCTGCAGGCAAAGGCCCGGATGCCCGGGACCTTGTTCGCGGCGAGGGAAATGCCGATTCCGGTGCCGCAGATCGCGATCCCGCAGTCCGCTCCCCCTTCCGCCACTGTTTTCGCTACGTGATAGCCCGCGAGCGGATAGGGGTAGCGCTCCGGGCTGTCCGTCCCCACATTCAGGACCTCTATCCCCTTACCTTTAAGATATTCTGCGATCTCCCGTTTCATCTCCAAAGCCGCATGATCATTTCCTATGACGATTTTCATTTCTCCATCCTTTTTCTCCGCTTTGATGCGAAAAGCCCCTTCACTCTCCTTTACATTCTTCCGCCATTCTAAAACAATCCCCCGCAAAAGTCTTGCTTTTTTTTCCGCTCTGGGCTAAGGTGATGAGGGTTTAAAAAGAAGAAAGGACTTTGCCATGAAGATAGAAAATGTAAACAATGTAGAAGGGCTCTTCGAGCTCCTGAACAATCTGAAGGGAACCGTGGAGCTGGTCTCCCCGGAGGGAGATCGGATCAATCTGCGCTCAAAGCTCGCCCAGATGCTCATGATGTCCCGCCTCCTGGATAAGGCCTATATCAAGGAGCTGGACCTCATCGTCCATGAGCCGGAGGATATGAAGAAGGTCGTGGAATTTATGATGGGAGACGCCCACACGGAGGAGTGATCGATCCCTCCCCATGCGCTCCTGCGGGTTCGGGAGACGGATCCTCCGGAGAGGATCTGGAAATCCTTTGAGAAAGGAATCCGGGAAGAACGTCTTCAGAAAGGGACCTTTGCCGCAGAGAAGTGAATCATTCGGAGAAATGAATCATTCGGAGAAGTGGATCATTCGGAGAAGTGAATCCGCTCACACAGAGGAGGAAGCATGCAGGAAACCATGCCGGAGAGGTCTTCTGAAAAAGAAGGGCTCTTCGCTGATCTCATCGTCGTCGGCTCCGGCCCCGCCGGTCTCGCCGCCTTTGCCGCGGCCTCGGATCAGGGGCTTCAGAATATCCTCTGTCTGGAACGGGAAAAGCTTCCCGGCGGCCGCCTTCGAAGGAAGAATGAGGAGGAAGCGGGGCGAGAGATCTTTCATCGGGCGATCGGAAGCGCCGCCTGCCTGAAGCATTTCCTCTCCCTTCTTGAAAATTATGAGCTCTCCGTCAGCTGCGGCTGCGAGCTCCGGGAAACGAAGTTCTCTGGAGCGGATAGGGAGCATCTTTTTTCGCTTCTTGTCCGGCAGGACGAAGGGGAGGAGAAGCATTTTTTCTGCCGCGCTCTGATCCTGGCAACGGGAGAAGCGTCCTCTCCCGAAGGACCTACGCTCCTGCCCTTCCCAGGAGAAAGCCCGGAGGCCTCTTCCCTCCCTCTCCCGGCGGGACTTTTCCTCGCGGGAGAACTCTGCCGAAAATGCCCCCTGCCAGACGATGCCGCAAGAGACGGCGCAGAGGCCGGGCGCAGGGCCTCCGACTACCTGCTTTCCGATCAGCCAAAGTCCAGATGATTTCCCTCCGGGTTTTCGATACTCTGGATATAAGCCGCCGGATCTCCGCCGATCAAAATCAAACGGAGCAGCGCCCTCCCGTAGCGCTCAATCATATAGATCCCCGTATAGATGCTGTCTCTCACGATATTTTCCGGAATATCCCCAAACTCCGAGGTAATGTAGACCTTGTAGCGGACCTCCCCGTCCGCATAGTCCAGTTCAAAGTTTCCGTTCCGAAGCCCGTAATTGGCGCGCGTAATGAACTCTGACACCGCGGCGAAGCGATCCGGCTCCACCTTCAGGTTCAGCACGGAATAGACCTGATAATCGGTCTCACCGACAATAATATAGAGATTGACATTGCCAAGAATATTTTCAAGGTCTACCCCGCTTCGAAAGTAGCCCTTTTCCTCATAATAATCATAGCTCCAATGCTCGTGCTCAAAAAATTCCCGGAGCGACTCCTCTATTTTTCTCATATTCCTGTCCTCCTTTTCAACAGCACTTACACTCTTTTATATGATCCTATATAATCCCGCCATAAAATCTTGCCTCCACTTCCGTGAAAGCACGTCGTGGAGGCAGGCTTATGACACTGAAATCATTATATCAGAAAAAAAGGTTAAAATCTCCGTTTTATTGGCAAAATTTATAGAGGAGGACTGGCTTCATTGATTGTCAGTCGCCGGCCAGGAGCAGCTGCATCGCCTCCCGCTCTCTCTCGGAGAGCTCTTTCAACCTTTCCGAGGCCTCCAGGATATCTCTCCTGTCTTCCTCCTCGGCCACCTTTTCCAGCAGAGCGATCAGCTCTGACCAGCTCCTGGCAATCCCTCGGAAGCGCTCGTATGCTCTCCCTATCCCCTCCCTTTCCGTCAGCTTATAGGCCTCCCCGAGAAAATCCCGGTACAGATTCCGGAAGATCGCTCCGCCGGTTCCGGCTCTTTCCATCAGCATGGCGCTCATCCCAAACTCCTCTTTCCTGTTTTGAGAGCGGTCAAACCAAGCGACAATCTCCCTGCCCGCCTTCTCGATCCCCTTATAGCTCGAATTTTTGATAGGAGGGTTGAGATAGCATTCCGCATTATTTTGTATCGCGCTCTCTATGGCCTCTCTGAGCGGCGTGACCTCTGCTCCCCGCTCTATCACATAATAGAGGTTTCGGGAGGACATGGACCCCCTTTCAGCTCTCGCCTCCGAAAGACTTCTCAGCGAGGTCTTCGCCTCAGAGCCCTGCTGCTCGGTATCCACCAAAAAGGCGGATTCCTCGTCGTAGCCGACGATCGCGACATAGTGCCCCGCAAAGTGAATCGGATGAGAGAAATACTCAAGGTGGTAGCAATCCAGCTTCAGGCCCACCGCTTTTCCGCTGTCCAGAAGCTCCTTCACGGATCTCCACGCCCTCTCTCTGGAGGAGCTCTCCCGCACCGTGAGCCTTAAGCCCAGATTTCTCGCGATATTCTTCGTCAAAAGGTCCGGTTTGATCCTTCCTCCGAGAAAGGGATAGTCCATGGATTTCGTCTTCCAGAAGAAAAATGAGAGTCCTTCCCCGAGGCCGAAGAGCATCGGCTCGCTGCATTCAAGTCCGATCTGCCGAAGAAGCGTCCCGGTCGCCGTCGTCTCGCAGTGCTGCCCACGATACGGTTTCAGATCCAGTTTCATCCTTTTCCCTCCATTCTTTCCAGCTCTCCCTCCACAAAGTCCAGCTCGGCACGAAGCAGTCTCTCACTTAAGCGGAACAGACGCCCGGCAGAAGGAGACTTCTCTTCTTCCAGCGGAAGCTTTTTCTGAAGTGCCGCATAATCCCACGCAAGCTGCCGTCTTCTTTCCTCCAGGGCGAGACGCCATTCCTCATCGCCGATGCAATGGCTGTTCGCAAGACCGGTCATAAGATGCGTATTGGAAGGTCGTCTCTTCGCAATCTGCCTTCTCGTCTCCTCCCTCAGACTTTCCTTCCCGGACTCTGTGATGAAGTAGC
Organism: Oribacterium sp. oral taxon 078 str. F0262; assembly: GCF_000160135.1. Taxonomy (GTDB): domain Bacteria; phylum Bacillota; class Clostridia; order Lachnospirales; family Lachnospiraceae; genus Oribacterium. The sequence continues at coordinate 96,468 of NZ_GG729933.1, read as the reverse complement.
GTTTCTTCTCTCTCCCCCTCGACGGCTCCGCCGTGGCCAGTCCCTTTTTTTCCAGCTTTTCCAGCACATAATAAATGGAAGAAAAACCTATGTCCGCCCACTTTCTCATGTCCCGCTTCTCAATAATACCTTCAATCCTATAGCCGTACTCCGGCCCCTCCGAGAGAATTCCCAGAATCAGTTGCTCTGTCGATGTCGTTTTCATACTTTATATTCTAGTACTAGAATATATTTTGTCAAGAGCTGCTCCTGAATCAATGGATAGGTCCCCATTTAACGACAGAATATCCCTCAGAGAAGAATCCCGATATAGAGAAGACGGCTCGCCCCAAGCTCCAGGATATCTCCATTTCGAAGAAGCGCGGTCCGGTAACCGGCCTTCCCCTGAAGCCTCACGAGACCTCTGCACTTCTCCCCGAGAAGCAAGGCCCGTTTCTCCTCTCCGATGATATAGATGACCGCGTGCTCCTTCTCCCGAAGCCCGGGGGAGGAAGGAAGGGAAATCTCCATCAAAGCGCCGCTCCCGATCCGGTTCCATCCATCATAAAGCGCCCAGAGTCTCCCGGCTCCTGCTCCGTCGATACAGAGAAGAAAGCCCTCTATCGCTCCCCGCTCCTCCTCTTTGAAACACTTCCCTTCTCCAAAGGTCCTCCCCACATCTGACCTCTCTGCCCGCTCCTCTCTCTCCTGGCCTTCTTCTTTCCTGAGTCTCCCCCTTCTCTCCTCCCTCTCTCTTCTAAGATCCTCCTCTCTCTCCTTCTTATAGCGGAAAAAATGCTCCCGGAACTCGGACTCCCTCTCCGCCCTCTCCCGGTATCCTCTCTCTGTCCTGAGAATTCCGTCCCAGAGCCTTCCGTATTTCCCGTCGAGCTCCAGATAGCGAAATCTTTTCCCGGAGAGCTCCAGGGTCATCTTATCCCGGAGCACTGCCGCCTCGTGGACCATCTCCCCCTCCAGCCGCACGATCCCTCTCCCTCTCGCGGGAAGGAGAAAGCAGCACCTCTTTGTCTCATCATAATAGAAGGCCGCATGCCTTTTCAAAAGGGAGGGCTCATAGAGAAGGTCTGAGTCTCCGGATCCCAGATATTGGAGACCGAAGCTGAGCGGGAAAAAGCCTCCTGCCTTCTCATCCGAAAGGGAAAGAAGCAGGGCGGTGCAGGGCCGCTCCTCAAAGACTGAAAGCCCGAAGCGCGCCCGGAGCAGAAAATAGCGCCTCTCCGGAGAGTCCATCTGAAATCCGCAGACCGGACAGACAAAAGGAGAGCGGCTCCGGGAGAACCAGTGCCCTCTGGGACAGATCCGAATATTTGACATGGCTGCTCCTTTCCCCTCTTCGCCCCGGCTCTTTTCGGCAATCGCTCCTCTTTCTATAGCTTTTCCGGAGTCCTTATGCTAGGATAGCGGGAATGCGAATAGCCTGAGCGTTCTCGAGTCTTCTCAAAGAGAAGTGCCTCCCGAAGGGAGAGCGGCTGATGTCTCCCGGGCAAGGCCGAGTCCTGAGCGCAGAAGTCTGCCATCAGACAGAACCGGAGCGTACTTGAATCTTCTCAAGGAAAAGTGCCTCCCGAAAGAGCGCGGGCTTATGTTATGGTAGTGCCGCTGATTCCGGCATGAATTTTCAAAAGGGGAATGAAAAGCAATGGAAAAGAAAAATAAACGGAGCAGCTTCTCCTCGAAGCTCGGCTTCGTCCTGTCCGCAGCCGGTTCCGCGGTGGGACTTGGCAATATCTGGAGGTTTCCTTACCTCGCCGCAAAATACGGCGGCGGGATCTTCCTCCTCGTCTATCTGCTCCTGGTCCTGTCCTTTGGCTATACCATGATCATTGCGGAGTCCGCCCTCGGAAGGATGACCAGAAAAAGTCCCGTCGGAGCCTATCTTCATTTCGGGCGCGACTGGATGTTCCGGGCCGGAGGCTGGATCAATGCCGTGATCCCGATCCTCATCGTCCCCTATTATTCCGTAATCGGAGGCTGGGTCTGCAAATACCTTTTCGGCTATCTCCGCGGAGATGTCTCAGTCCTCGCATCGGATACTTACTTCTCCGGCTTTATCGGAAGCTCTCAGGCGGAGCCCTGGTTCCTGCTCTTCTCCCTTCTCACCATGCTCGTCATCTATATGGGAGTGCAGAACGGGATCGAGCGGGTCTCCACTCTGATGATGCCCGTCCTCGTCGTACTGGCCGTCATCATCTCCGTCTATGCCATCACCCGCCCCGGCGCGCTGAGCGGGGTGAAGTACTTTCTGATTCCGAATCCGAAGAATTTCTCCTGGATGACCGTAGTCGCCGCGATGGGGCAGATGTTCTACTCCCTCTCCATCGCGATGGGAATCCTCGTGACCTTCGGCTCTTATATGAAGGATGATCTCTCCATTGAGGCCGCGACGACCCATGTGGAGATCTTCGACACGGCGATCGCGGTCCTCGCGGGGCTCATGATCATCCCCGCAGTCTTCGCCTTCTCCGGAGGAGATCCCGGCGTCCTGAAGGCAGGGCCTTCCCTTATGTTTATCACCATGCCGAAAATCTTCGCGAGCATGGGCTTCGGCCGCCCAGCGGGCATCATTTTCTTCCTGCTGGTTCTCTTCGCCGCACTGACCAGTGCCATCGCGCTCGCGGAGAGCGCGGTCTCCACCTTTCAGGATGAGCTGCACTGGGGCAGAAAGAGAGCAAGCCTCGTGCTCTTTATCATCATCGCGCTCCTCGGAAGTCTGAGCGCGCTCGGCTACGGTCCTCTCTCGATGGTGAAGATCGTCGGCATGCAGTTCCTGGACTTCTTTGACTTTCTGACGAATTCCGTCATGATGCCGCTCGCCGCCATGGCGACCTGTCTCCTCATCGTCCGCGTGATCGGCGTGGACAAGATTGCGGCAGAGCTCACGAAGAACGGGGCGCTCTTTCAAAGAAGAGCTGTCTTTAACTTCATGATTAAGTACCTCTGTCCTTTCTTTGTCGCGATCATCCTCTTCAGCTCCCTCGCAAGTGTGTTCGGACTGATCAGCTTCTGATCTCTCCGTCATCTCTTCCTTTTCCGCCGTCCAACGAGGAGCCGCTCCCTTTGCCGCATCCTAAACGATGCCGCGTTTTACATCGCTTAGGATGCGGCAAAGGGAGCGAGAGCATCCTGCGTAGCCGCCGCTTGTCAAAGATGCTCAGCCCCGCCCCGCTGGTTAAAACGCTCGCCCCGCGGCAGGGAGCGGAAGCAAAATGAATGGCTCAGCCTGCTTCCCTAGAGCTGCTCGATCCGCTTCATCATATGGTAGAGGTGAGAGGCGGGGAGTCCCATGACATTATAGAAATCCCCGTTGATCCCACGGACATAGCGGGAGAAGACGCCCTGGATTCCATAGGCTCCCGCCTTATCCATCGGTTCCTCCGATTCCGCATAGTCTCTTATCTCCTCCTCTGTCAGCCTGCATATGCTGACCTCCGTCCTCTCGGTGAAGCCGAGCTTCTTCACTCCCGCCCTCTCTGAGAGCGGGAGCTTTTGATTTTCAGCTCCGTCCTCCGGGAGAAGGATCAGACTGACACCGGTATAGACATAATGCGTCTTTCCGGAGAGCTTCCTCAGCATCTCTCCCGCCTCCCGGTGGTCCCACGGCTTTCCGAGGATCTCCCCCTCCAGGTGGACCACGGTATCCGCCGCAATCACAAGAGCCTCTCCCTTCACGCGCGCCGCGACATCCGCCGCCTTTTGAAAGGAAAGCTTTCGGACGAGCTCCTCCGGATCGTCCGTATCTCTCTCCTCTTCGAGCGCGCTCGGGATGATCTCCGCCTCGATTCCGATCTGCCGAAGGATCTCTCTCCTCCTCGGAGACTGCGATGCCAGTATGATTCGATGCATATCTCTTCCTTTCTTCCTAAATGAAGGTCCTGCCGGAATTCCCGGCCCTCTGCCACTCTATTGTAGCAAAGAAGAGAAGAGGCGCAAGCGATCATCAGCTCAGAAAGATCCTCTTCCTCCCTTCCCTCTCCGGCTCCTCCGTCCCTCTGCCTCCCCCTCTCTTTAAAAGCTCCGAAAGCCCCTCATAGAGCTCCAGATTCGAGAGCTCCTGGTATTCTCTTCGGAGGCGCCTCGCGATGTAATGCTCCAGACTCTCCCGGCAAACCCCCTCCGGACGGCTGAGAAGGAGCTGGCAAAAGAGGAACTCCTCCTCGCACAGCCCCGGAAGGCGAAGTCCTTCCAGGGCGTAAAGTCGGAGGAGCTTCGGATGAAAGGCCGGGCGAAAGGGCCCCGCGTAGTCTGCATTTCGAAGATCCAGTGTATCAAAGGCGGCGGCACAGTCCCGAAAGTCAAGATAGCGGTCCCGGAGCCGAAAACCGGGGCGAAGGCAGAAGCTCCCGAGCAGAAGGCCGTGCTCCCGCTTCTCCTCTCTCTGAAGGCGGTAGGAAAAGGAAAAGCACTCCCAGTCTCCATCCCTCTCCTCTCCCTCGAGGGAGAGGTAGAGATAGCTCCTGTGCCCATCCGCCGGACAGGCGAGAAGCTTTTCCTCCGGGAGAATATGAATCCTCCCGCGGTATTTCACGATGCCTCCCCCGATCCGAAGTCCGTCCCCCTCATCAGAGGAGGAGAGCTTCAGGCCATAGAGCACCCCGGCAGTATAATTCTCATAGCTAAGCCTGAGATACTGCTCCGGGTAAGTCCGGAGCGCTTCCAGCATCTCTCCCTTCAGGATCCGTCCTCTCGTAAATACCGGATAGCGGCTCTCCATCTTCCTCCTCCTCGATCGCATAGATTTTTTCCGGCCCCGCAAAAAGCCTGTCCTCCCTCCTGAAGATCCCGATCAGGGAAAAGCTCCAGCGCTCGGGGAGAAAAAAAGCAAAGATCCCAAGCTCTCCGTTTCGGATGTCATCTGTGTCCTCCTGCCGGATCCTCCCTTCGCCAAGGCGAAGGAGCTCCTCACGGCCGATCTCCTCCGCCTCTTCCCGGAAAAAGGAATAGGAAAGCTCTCTTTTCAGCCTGCCGGAAAGATCCCGAAGGCAAAGCGGAAGCAAAAGCTCGGAGAGATTTCTGCGTATGCTCCCTCCCTCCGCGATGCGGCGGCCGTCCAGGAGTATGCTTTCCCTCCCCGATATTTCCCGGAAGAAAAGCAGGCAGGGGATCGCAATCTCACCCCGCAGAAAACGCACGCGGCAGCTCCCCTCCCGCAGTGAAAGCTGATACAGGAGGAGAGCATCGGACAGCGCGGTCCTCTCGGAAGCTCCATTTCCGCCGTCTCCCTCCATCATCCTCCCCGGTATGAACTCCTTCAGGCTCTCCCGAAACAATCCGCTCCGGGAAAGGCCTCCGAGAAGAGAGATCATATCATAGTGAAAGAGCTCCCCCGCCTCATAGTCCTCCTCTAAAAATTCCTTCAAAAGCCGATCCAGCTCTTCTCTGAGAGCGCAGGAAAGCTCCGTCCGACTAAAGCTAAGCCCTGGGAGCTCCCGGAGGGGAGAAAGTCTTCCCCCGAGGAGAAACGAGAGCTTCTGAAAATTCTCAGCGGGCCGCGCTTTCTCCCCGCCATCCTTCGAAAAAGGCTCTAAAGGCTCGAAGGAGGAGAACAGCAGCTCCTCCAGGAGCTCGGATGCGATTCTCCGGAGAAAATAAAAATTTTTCCGGATCGGCTGCCTCTCTTTTCCCTCACAGCGCCAAAAACAGATCGGAATCCGCCCTCGTTCCCCGCCGGAAGGATCCGGGATCTTCCCTCTCTCTCCCGGGAGCGCCTCTTCGATCCGGAGCTGGAGGAGCCGCATCAGGCGGAGAAGCAAAAGCTCCGTTCCAAAGCGAGGATCCCCCTTCCGATAGGACTGCCGGATCGAGAGCTCCCGGAGTCCCCTCTCCGAATGAAGGGAGAAGCCGCATTCACTCAGGGATGCGCCGAGGCCGGAGACCGAGAGCAGCAGGGCCCGGTAGTCTCCGTCCGGGAGCCTTCCCCTCCGCTTCTCCCGCAGGAAGATGCTTCGAAAGATCCCGGCCTCCGCTTCACTGAGAGAAAGAGAGAGGGAGCAGGAGAGTCTCTCCTCCGCTCTCTCCAGGAAACGGCGGAAGGCCTCTCTTTGCGGGAGCGGAGCGGAAAGGCAAAGCTCCGAGGTCCTGCACTTGTATTCCGCTCTCGTCCTTTCCAAAAGATAGCGGAGGAAGGAAAGCAGCAGCTCAAAGCGGGAGATCCTCCGGTAATTCCCCTCCCGGTCGAAAAGCGCCTCCTCCCAATCCGGCTGAAGGATCCATGCCCGCAGATTTCGAAAGAGGCTTCCCCCGGACCGGCTCTCCTCCGCCCTCGCAAGCGCCTCCCAGCCAAAATCCAGTACAGGCGCACCCTCCTTTAAGGAGCGCACATAAATCGCATTTGGAACCCAAGCCTCCGGATGGAGCTCTCCCTCTCTCCAGTGCGGAAAGTGCGTGTGGGAGATGCCCGGCTCCGTTTCCCACGAAGAAGGAGAAGAAATGGAATAGAGGGAGAGGGAAGAGCCCATACTCCCGAAGGAAAGCGCGATCGGATGAGAAAGTGCGAGAAGCTCCGGATTCTCACAGAGAAGACTCCTCTCATAGGCTCTCCCGGCCCGAAGAGCCGATACAGGGAGCGAAAGCTCTTTTTCGGTGAGCCGGAAGGAGAGCGCGGAAAGCCGCTGATCCAGGAGGATCAGGCGGAGCCTTCGTTTCTCTCCCGCGAGGAAAAAGAGCTCCTCTCTCCTCCTAAGATATAAAAATTCCCTCTCCCCTCCCCTCGGATTCACATGGAGTACCGCCTCCAGCTTTCCCTCCCCGTTCAGGAGGAAGGCATTGGTATTGATAAGCTCCTCCCGAAAGCTAAGGCAGCAGCAATCCGAAAAATCCAATCCGGCCCCGCGGTAAAGGCAGAGCTCTCCGGGACTCTCAAAGTCCTCCGGGAGAGGGGAAAAGCGGAGCTCCCGAAAGAAACACTCAAGTCTCCCGACCGCTTTCTCCGAGATCTCCGTGATAAGCTCCTGCTCTCCTGAGCCAAAATACGAGAGGATCCTCTTCCGTCTCTCCTCCTCCCCGCAGTCCGGGCGGAGGGCCCGGATAATCCGTTCTCTCTCGCAGATCTCCCGGAGCTCGGAATTGTCCATCCCGAGAAGCTCCTCCCTTCGATAGCGGTATCCTCTCCCTTCCTCCATCTCCAATCCCTCCCCTCCTTTTTCCTCCCCGGGAGAATGCCGCTCCCGGGCTCCTTCCATACTCTCTCCGCTTCACAGCCTTCCGCCTCATGGAAGGCTCTCTCAAAAAAGCGCGCACTCCCCGATCCTTAAGCTCTCCGCTACTCCTAAGATCCCGAAATGCCTGTCCCAGAAGAGCACGAGCTCGATATAGAGCGGCAGGAAAAGCTTCCGAAGGAGGGAAAAGCGCCGCTTCTCCCTCTCATTCTCCGGGACGCCAAGACTCAGGATCAGCTCCCCCTCCTCCGCCCGGAGGTAGAGAAGGCTCTCCGGGTAGAAAAATCCGACCGCTCGTTGAAAAATCCCAAGCGCCTCCGCCCCTTTTTCAAGGGAGAGGAGTCCGTAGAACAGGAGCTTTTGCTCCGAGAGAGAGAAAAGCGAGAAGTCCTCCCGGAGGAAGCGAAGCGCTCCCTCTCTTAGCTCCGCGTGGAGTCGGCTCGCCAGAAATTCCTCTCTGGTATAGGAGCTTCGAAGATCCCAGAGCGCGAGCAGATGAAAGAATGCATCGAAAAGTACAGAGCGCTGCCCGCAGAGTCCCGGATGCTTCAGCATCGGAGAAAGCTCCGCCCCAAAGCGGTAGAGCGGGTTTAATTCGATCTCTCTGCTCTCGATTTTCTCCTGATTGAGGAGCGGGAAAGCGCTCTCCATATAGGGGCTCGGATTCCTGCTCTCCGAAAAGCGGAGCTCTGAAAGCAGAAAGCCGGATTCCCTCGCGTGAAGTAAAATTTCCCAGACACAGTTCATTCTGCCTCCCGCCCGTAAATACTGTCAAAAAAGTACTGCCCTAGAGGAAACAGCCCGCAAAGCGGCAGTCCGGAAAGCTCTCCCCCATGCTTTCCAAAAGATAGCGGAGCATGGACTCCGAAAAGACATCTCCGCCTTCTCTCCGGAATGCCAGAAGGAGAAGCGGTCCGAGACCCCGGAGCATTTGCTCCCTGTCCCCGGGAAAATACAGCCCCTCCGGGAGCACTTCCCCCTCCCGAAATCCCCTGATCCCTTCCAGAGAAAGGCCGGAGGAAGGGAGCAGGGAGGACGCCTGTCGGCGAAGCTCCGCCTCTGTGAGTGCGGGGGGATGCGACATCTCCCGAAGGCGTTCCAGGAGACTCTCCTCCCTTTGATTGCTGAGAAGTCCCTCCGGCTCCCGCCTCTGCTTTTCTTCGATCGGATGGATCAAAAAGCCCGAAAGATGCGGGAGATTCGCCCTGCTCGTCCGAAGAATCAGCTTTCCCCTCTCTCTTCGAAGGGAGAGGAAGCCCTCCTGATAGGAAAGGAGCGGGAAAGCCCCCTCTGTCCCCGCGCTGATCTCATATTCATAATAGACACCGTCCTCCGCGGGACTCAGAAAGTCCCGCGCGGAAAAGCGATGCGCTGAGACATTCCAAAGAAGCTCAAGTCCCCTCCTGACATAGGGGGAGAAGCTCCCGAAGGAAAAATCAGGCCCCTCCGCCCCCTCAGGAAGCGCCGGAAACTCCAGGATAAAGCAGTGCTCCGGGTAGGCCATCGGAATGCAGTGCCAGGGAAGAGCGCAGAAGAGGAAGGCCTCCCGGAGCTCCCGAACCCTCTCCCCTGCTTGATTCTCCCTTCGGACAAAGGCGATGCCCTCTATCTCTCTGCCGTCCAGGCGGTAGTGAAAAGGGAATTTCCCTTCCCGCAAAAAGGCCTCGCAGACGGAATCCTCCGCGAAGAGGAAGATCCTCTCCTCCGTTCTCCGCTCCCCTTCCTCCTGAAGGATCGGATGGAAGCCCTTCGGTCTCTGCCTCCTCCCGGAGGGGTCGAAGGGAAGCATGCCGATCTCCGGCGGGCTCTCCCTCCGCGCTGCTTCCCGGGAGACCCGATCGGCGAGCTCCTGGAATCTTCCCTCCAGAAGCTCATTCATCCGAAGAAGAGCATCCATCAGGATATCCATGCCCTCTGAGGCGGGGCTCTCCCCGCATCTCTCCCTGAGATAGTCTGAAAAGATAAAATCCTCTCCCAGAAATCCCCTTCCCTCGCTCGTCATCCGCTCTCTCCTTCCGCCTCTTCCCTCTTCCCTTTCCTACGGCCAGCGCTCGCTCCCTGTCTCCGCGGAGAGCACCGCCTCTTCCCCTCCCCCGCTCCTCTCCGCGCCCTTTTCCGTTTCTCTTCCGCCGCTTTCCTCCGAGACCTTTTCCGTTTCTCTTCTCTCGCTCTCTCCGGAGGTCTTCCCATTATCCCCCTCTTCTCCCTTTCCCTCCCTTCCGCCGTCTCCTGTCTCCCTTTGTCCCTCCTCGTCCTTCTGCTCTTCTCGCTTCCTCTGCATATCCCGGATCCTTTGATCCAGCGAAATCACCTCGATCTCCTCCCGAAGCTTTTGGTATATTCTCCTGGCATAGTCATAATTCTCCTCCGCCTTCTCATATTCTCCCCTCTGTGCGGCGTCGTCTCCGGCCTGCCGGTAGCGAAGCGCGGCTCTCCCCTCCTCCTCGTCCGCCTGGATCCTCTGACTGAGAGAATCCATCTTCTCCGAGAGCGAGTCTGCTCCCGCGCTCTCCCCGCTCTTTTCATAGAGCGCCTTCGCTGTCTCATAATTCGCCTTTGCGCTCAGAAGGTCTCCGTCCTTCAGCGCCTGATCCCCGGCGCTGATCAGGCTGTTTGCCCGGACAAGCTGCCCCGCCTGCTCTTCGGCCGCGGATTTCTCCTCGCTCTGCTGCTTTGCAAGCTCCTTCTCCAGCTTCGTGAGCTTCTCCTCCGCACGGATCTTTCCTTCCTCATAGCTGAGCTCCCGGGACAGATCCTTTGCCTCCCGGTAGCGCTCCCTTGCCCCCTCATAGACTCCGGCCTCGAACAAAATCTCCCCGTCGTTAAGCTCCCTTTCGACCAGCTGAGAGCCGTCGATGAAGCGGATTCTCTCCCGGATATGGTCCAGTCCCACATTGTCCGCATAGGGCAGGCGCCGGAGCAGAAGCTCATAGTCGGACTTCGCATCCTGATAGCGCTTCTCCGAAAATTTCTCATCCGCATCCAGGATGGCGGAGAGGGCCTCTAAGTAGCGGTTCAGGCTCTCCCTCTCCTCCCTGTCCCGGAGAAGCTCCGCCTTCTTCTCCGCCTTCTCACATTCCTCGCGGGCTCTGCCGAAGTTCTCAAGCTCCAGATAGCTCTCCATCCGAAGCCGGTAGCTCTGAAGATCCTCCCTGAGCTCCCGCCTCCACTTCCGATAGAAGAAGGAAGCGAGAAAAAGAAGGAAGAAAAGGAGGAGACAGAGGAGGAGGGCGCAGATGATCCGTCTCCGTCGCCGCCTTTTTCCGGAGTCCGTCTCCAAAAAAACCTTGTCGACATAGATCGCCGCCGCACTGTAATTATCGAGGCGGGCAGGGTGCCGATCGAGAAGGCTTTTTTCCAAAAGGGCGATACTCTCCTCCCCGTCCGCGCCGGAATGCTCGAAAATCTCCGCGATCTCCCCCTCATGCAGATTCTCCCAGATACCCTTCGTATAGAGAAGAAGAATATCCGAATCGGAAAGGGGGATTCTCTTAGAAAGGTAGGGATGAAAATGCTTCTGCCCGAGATAGGCGCTCAGGTTCTGTCTCTCCTCGTGCAAAGATACCGCGTCCTCCGGGATTTCCTCCCGCTCCGCAAGCTCTGCCGCATAGGAATTGTCCCGGCTTTTCAGTATAGTCTCTCCGTTTCGATAGAGACGGAGCCGGACATTTCCCGCACCGGCATAATAAAAGCTCCGGTAATCCGTAAGGACAAGAAGGACAGAGGCCTCCGGCCTCTCCTCTCCCTCCTTCCGAAAGCTCTCATTGGCTCCCCGAAGATAAGAGCGAAGCGCCCGCTTCGAGCAGGCCGGGCGGGCCTGAAAGCGGCTCAGAATCTCCTCCGCTGCCATCCTCCCGGGATCCCTTTTAGATGGCCCCGGAAGCCCGTCCGAAAGCACATAGCAGGCGAAGTCGGAGAGCTCGATATAGGAAAAGCAATCCAGATTCCGAAGCTCCGTCCCCTCCTCCGAGAGGAAGGAAGTCTTAAACTTACTGTTCTGCTTTCTCATCGCGCTTTCCTCCGCCTCCCCTGCTTCCTGTCCTCCTCCGCTTCCCCTGCCGCCCGCTCCTCTGCCTATCACAGCGTCTCTCCGCCTTCTCCGGCAATGCTCTTCCTATCGCCGGGGGCGGAAGCAGTCTTTCTCTCAGGCTCTCAGAAGAAGGACTCCCGCGTTCCCTGCCTCTCCTCCGCTCCTCTCCCTCGCTTTTTGGATCAGGACCCTGCAGAGCCTCCTTCCCGGGCGGTGGCGCCGGATCAGATCCTCCAGTTCTCTTCGGCCGAGCGCCCCGGAAATTTCCTTATTTAAGAGAAGGAGGAGATCTCCTCTTTTCAGCCGGAGCTTCTCTCCGGCTCCCGCAAAGCCCTGGTAGTCCTCTCTTCCGAGATAGCGGAAGCTTCTCTCCCTTCGAAGGAGCCGCTCTGCCGCCTCCCGGGAGATCCTTCCCCTCCGAAATCCCTCCCGTATCATAGCCGCCGCGGACTGCCCCTCCGAGAGAAGCAAGAGCTCTCTGCCCCGGTAGAGATAGAGCGAGAGCTCTCCGGAGATCCCGTATCGAAGCTCACCTCCGGAGGCAAAGAGCGCTCCGACAGAGGCTCTGCCCTTTTGTCCGTAAAAAATCCGGCAAAGCCGCGAGTTTGCCTCCCGAAAGAGCTCTTCCAAAAGCTCTTCCTCCCTCTCCTCCCGGGAAAGCTGAAAGCCGGAGCAAAAGCAGCGGACGGAAGAAAGCGCCGCCGCCTTTCCCGAGATCCCGCTCCCGGAGGCGTCCGAGAGGACGGCGAGCGTCCCGTCTCCCCTTCCAAGGTAAGCATAGGCAACCGCCTGCTGCTGTCTCTGCCCGATCGCGCGTTCCCCATAGACGCGGCAGCCATTTCCTCTCCTCCCAAAAAGGAGAGAGAAAAGCTGAAGGAGGAGCATGGAAAAAGAAAAGAGAAGCAGAAGGGACACGGCGAGAATGTAAAAAATCATAGCCCCTCCGCTCTCTCCTCCTCTTCCCAGGAGAAGTTCTTTCCCGCAAAGGGGAGATAGAGAAATTCGCTTCCCCCGATCGCGATCAGGTCATAGGCGGAGAGCGCTGTCGGGAGATAAAGCGCCCTCCCGTTCAGATAAAGCATGCCGCCGTTTTCAGACGGAAGCAATGTCCCCTCTCCCTCCCTGCTGTCGAAGGAAAGTGCCGCGTGGTCTTCCTCGGAGATTTCATTGTCCCCCAGGATCTGGATCTCCATCCGGTCACTCCGCCCGATATAGTTTTTTCCGGAGACAATGCGGTAATCCCTTCCCTTCTGCGCCCCCCGGATGCAGATCAGCCAGGCGCAGACCGGCTTCACACTGAGCTTCCAGAGACTCTCGAAGAGCTCCTCCTCCGTGAAGGATTCCTCCCTCCTTTTTCTCTCCGATGTATCGATATGGCAGTAGGGACAGATATCTCCGCAGCGCCGCCTGGAAAACATATGTCCGTTTCTGCAGCGAATCAGGTTTCCCATACTCCCTCCTCCTAGAGAAGCCTGAGACGGTTCCGCCCGATCTGAATCAGGTCTCCTCTCCTGACAATGCTCCGCCGCTCCATAAGCCAAAGACTCTCCCCGCTCCCCGTAAGATGCAGCAGGGTCCCCTCTCCGCTTCCAAGGTCCTCCAGATACCACTGCCCTCCGGCGCGGTTTAGGACCGCGTGCTCCGCCGCGAGCTCCTCCTCAAAGTCCTGTCCGGAGAGGTCGACCTCCGGCCTCTCTCCCTCCCCGCCTCTTCCGATCCGAAGGGAGCTTCTCCCGAGGAGACTCCAGCTTCGAATCTCCCGCCCCTCCTCGTTTAAGAGGAGGAGAGAGGAAAGCGGAAGAGCATCGGATTCTCCGGACTTCCCCCTCTTTTCCCTTCCCGAAAGGAAGAGAAGGAGAAAAAGAGAGGGGAGAAGGAGGGCGGAGAAGAGAAGGGCCGGAAGCTTCAGACTCCATTCCATGCTGTAGAGCAAAAGATCCGCAGAGAGCACGCAGAGGATCGAAAAGATCAGCCCGGCCTTTCTTTCATCCACCCGGATCCCCTCCCTTCTCATTCCGCGGCGTAGCCGCCCTCCACGACAAGCTTTGCCATCTGATCCTTTTTCTGTCTCAGTACGAGCTCGAAGCTCCCCACCCCCTCCTCATCCCCGTGCCTCTCCCGGTAGGAGAGCACGAAGGCATTCGGAAAGATATACTTCCGCTTCGTAATGCCGGCCACGATCTGCTCCGCCGTCACCCTTCGATAGCAATCCGGCTTCTGCGCCGGCACCATGGACCAAAGGGCGAGTTGCCTCGTAGAATCCCGGCTGTCCCCCTCCGTCGAGGCGAGGATCTTCCCCTCTATCGTCATGGTGGCACCCGCATCGTTCGTCCGCGCATTGGAGTCCGCGGGAATATCCGTGGAGAGGGAGACGCTGCTCACACACTCCTTCGCGATTTCAAACGCTCCCCCGCCCTCAACCTGTACCCTGTATGCCATATCCGCTCCTCTCTCTACTCACCGGCATAGCCGCCCTCGACCGCCGCGTCCCTGTTCTGATCCTTTTTCTGCCTGATGTGAATATAAAACTCCCCGATCCCCCGGACATCATCCGCCTTCTCGGAATACTCCAGTACAAAGGCATTCGGGATCCGGTACTTCCTGACGACCTGCCCCGCGGAGATGACGCTGAGCTCCGCTATACGGTAGCAGTCCGCGCTCTCCGACGGAATCTGAGACCAGCGGGCGAGCTTTAAAACATCGTCCGTATCTCCGCCCACCGTGTAGAGCACTCTTCCCCAGACCTTGAGTCCGATCCCGTAGTCCGTCGCCTTTGCGTTCGAATCCCGCGGCGATTCCGAGAGAAATTCCGCATTTACAATGCTCCTCTCATCGAAGTCCGCAAGCTCCGATCCCGCTACCCTAAAACGAATCCCCATAATCTTTCCTCCCTTCTATTCTCTTTCTCTTATTCTCTTTCTGCTATTTTCTTTCTCCTCCTACAATAAGGTTGTGGGTAACAGAAGGCCTGGCAACCAGTCAGGATCTGCTCCCCCTTCATTGCTATAGCTGTAGAATGGTATGGCATGGATCTGACGGAATCCTCCTTGGTCCAGATCAAAAATCCGCGTCCGTAGAACAGCCTGTCAGCCAGCCATACTCATTCTCAGCCGTTCGGTTTATGCAGGTTGAA
>NZ_GG729933.1:6054-82051 GCF_000160135.1 Oribacterium sp. oral taxon 078 str. F0262 | reverse complement strand
ATCGTGCAGTTCATGCGGAATCGTACAGCTGCTGTTTCAATGGATCATCACCTCCTGGTCGATGGGACTCTGAAATCGGATGAATCGAGTGTCAATTCCCTCTCCGACTTCTCCTGGAAGGCGAAAATCAAAGGACGCAGAGATATTTCCGTTCTGTTTGCCTTCGACCTGGAAGAGATGGAACTGGTCTGCTCCAAGTGCTTCCCAGAAAACATGCTGGATTCCACTTCTTATGAATCCTTCATTACTGAGAACCGGATCACAAAGGGCATCATTGTTGCTGACAAGGGTTTTCCCGAATCAGCCGCTCACGAACAGTTCGTGGAGCACCCGGATCTGCATTACCTCAATCCGATCAAACGGAACTCCAAGTTCATTGAACGGCATCACATGCTTGACTTTACCGGAATCCTGCCCGGCGATGAAAGCATCACCTACCGGAAAGAGAAGTGCGAGGGCCTTGATAAATGGCTCTACTCCTTCCGGGACAGCAGCAAAGCTGCCGCAGAAGAACAGGACTGGCTCCGCATGGCAAAGAAGAACGGGACCTATGACCTGGACGTTCTGAAGAAGAAGCAGAGGACCTTCGGAACCATCGTGCTGGAGTGTGATCTGGATATCCCGCCGGAAGTCGCTTATAAGGCTTACAGCAAGCGGTGGGAGATCGAGATCGTCATGCGGTTCTATAAATCCGCCTGCAATTTCGATGAGACCAGGGTCCATGATGACTACTCCGTCATTGGCAGCGAGTTCTGCGATTTCCTTGCTGCCGTCCTGACCTTCCGCCTGCTGAAGACCTTCGGCCAGGCGGGACTGCTGGAACGCTACACTTATAAGAAACTGCTTTCTATCCTGGTCCGGGCCAAGAAAGCCCGCCTGGATCAGGGGGACTGGCAGTTGATCCGGATCAACCCTTCCCATACGGTGATCCTTCAGACACTGGGACTACTTCCCAAGCCGAAAGAACCGCCCAAGAAGAAGCGTGGCCGCCCGAAAGGAAGTAAGAATCAGCCCAAGTCCCTGAAAGAAAAATCGGAGCAGCCTGTCGTAAAGCGGAGACCCGGCAGGCCCAAGGGAAGTAAAAACAGGCCCAAGCCTACAGGGCAATCATAGTCGACTACATGCCCCCTTGGGGATGTATAGTCTCATTGATTGGGAAAGTTGTAGTTAAATAACTATCTGATATTATTTTTAAATACTTTTTCTCTCGTTTGTGGTAAAATCCCATTTTTGACAGTTAATTAAGAGTGAGAAGCCTACAAGTCGCGTAGTTACGCTATCTGTGGGCTTCTGTCCTATTTCCGAATTCCAGCTGTATATTCCACGTGAGTAGCCCCCTTTGCACGGCCGAATAGCCCACCTGTCACGGCTATTTAGCCCAGTTTTCACGGAAGCGAGCCCAGTTGGATCACAGTCACCGTCCGCCAAGCCTTGACAGTCGACATCTGCGCGATATGCCCACATCGGCAATGGGGACTCAGGGATATCAGATACATAAGCCTTTTCATCCCCATCGCAGCAGCCATTGTATTGCGCATCTGCCGCCGGTCAAGGCCAAGCCGCTTGCGCGGTGGCTGCTCTTCTGGCCGCCATAAGAATGGTGGCTTAGAAGGATCTTGGGATATCAACTGCGGCTGCGCCGCCTGAACAAGCCGTTATGGCCTGCCCAGACGGTCAGCATCCTCAGTTGTTACAGATATCCGTGCCAGCAGGACAGTTGCCTTTGCAGACTTTCTGTACCTTGACATGATGATCGCGAAATTCCATCGGATCACCGCCGCTGTACAGGATACTTTTGAAGAGCTCATAGGCGGGATCCCCTTCATATCTGCCAGTCAAATGTGACAGGATATCCATGCGAAGCAGTTCTCTTTCTTCTTTGTCCATGTGTTGACGGAGAGGATACCTTGTGCTGATGCACTCGAGTTCCAGGAACTGGATGTCTGATGTCAGCTTGTCTACCAGTTCGCAGAGTGCGATAACAGCCTCGCATCTGTCGGAGCAGTTCACTTCATCAGGAAGATCATAGTAAGAGAAGCATCAGCCATTGTCTGCCACCCCGCTTTCTTCGGATTCGGCAAAAGCATGACGCTTACGCATGGAAATGCGGCCTTTTACCTCGATCACATACTTGTTATGAATGATCCGGTCAAGGATACCTTCGGCAACGGCACTGTCGTCATCTTCGGCACGGTCACAATCGATGCGGAAATACCAGTCATCCGTATCGTACTGAGTACAGAGGATCAAGGCACCTTTCTTGCTGCAGGCTTCAATGATCTCCAGAAGATCGTATGCTTCGGATTCGGGAAGCGGGCGCAGGTGCCACTCACCCCTGGTCGCTGTGGACGATCGTTTCCTCATGAAGGGAAACACCATGATTCTCTATCAGAAGATTGACGGTTTCCAGGACAAAGTCCACTTCCAGGGAATCGCTCACCACATAGGCAAGGATCTGCTTCGTAAAGGCGTCCAGTATCGAGGACAGGTATGCGGGCAGGAAAGGTTGAACTTATCCATGAGGCGCCGGATCTTCTTGAGATTCATGACGACTGGCAGATCCATATGAAGCAGCGCCATGTAGATGCCCTTGGCTCCTTTCGTAAAGCCATGCATCTTATAGGCTGTCAGGATCCGGTCAAAGTCCTGCCGGTCCTGCTGCTCCTGCAGTTCCCGGATCAGAGCCGCCTTCAGCCAGGCGTAATAGCCACTGCGGGACACCCCTGCGATTTGGGCATAGCTCCTTTACGGAGAAAGCATTAGAGGACAGCTTCGTCTGGTGGATGATCTCAAATACACAGGAAGAGTCATGCATAATGGCGGCACCTACTTCCTGGTACTTCTGATCGAGGAAATTTTTTTAGAAACTCTACTTCCTGGGTCAGATAGTTTACCTGATACTCCAACTGGCGGATCTTCTCCTCCGGTGTTGCCCCTGTTTTGCTGATAGTCGGTGTACGGATATCAGAGAACTCACCAGTTTCCTCGAACTGCTTGCGGATACGGTGGCTGATTCCCCAGATGCGCTGCTTACCAAGCACATCAGCGGGATAAGCATGCTTCTGCAAGATATCCCTTGGCAATGCGCCGGAGAGGTACTCTTTATAGAAGATTTCCTTGAACTCTTTGGAAATCGAGAGTACATCAGCCGTCATATGGATGGTGTAAGGGTTTTCTCGCAGCATCTGTTGCTGCTCTGGGGTGAACTTGACCTTGCTCATGGTGCTCCTCCTCCTACAATAAGGTTGTGGGTAACAGAAGGCCTGGCAACCAGTCAGGATCTGCTCCCCCTTCATTGCTATAGCTGTAGAATGGTATGGCATGGATCTGACGGAATCCTCCTTGGTCCAGATCAAAAATCCGCGTCCGTAGAACAGCCTGTCAGCCAGCCATACTCATTCTCAGCCGTTCGGTTTATGCAGGTTGAACCGATATCTGTAAGTTTCATCGCGTTCGTGTGATACCCCAGGAGATTGAACCGGCAATGAGAAAACTGGCCATCCAATGCGTATCTTAAGTCTGGAGGTATCAGTTATGTTGAACGCAGTAGGTATTGATGTATCAAAAGGCAGAAGCACGGTCGCTGTCCTGCAACCAGGCGGTGTCGTTATTCATAAGCCTTTTGATATATCTCACAAGTCCTCAGATCTTCGTGATCTCGCTCGCTATCTCGGGTCACTCGATGGTGAAACGAGAGTCGTAATGGAGAGTACAGGGCGTTATCACGAGCCGATCCGTAATGCTCTTTCAAAAGCAGGCCTCTTTGTCTGCGCGGTTAATCCACACCTGATCCGTAATTATGGAAACAACACACTCCGCAAGGTCAAGACCGATCCCGCCGATGCTAAGAAGATCGCCCGCTACACCATTGACAACTGGGTGTCCCTGCGTGAGTATTCAGTCATGGACACTACGCGTACAGAACTGAAGACCCTCAATTCACAGTTTGCCTTCTTCATGAAGCAGAAAACTGCTGCCAAGACCAATCTGATCGCCCTTCTCGACATGACCTATCCTGGCGTAAATAAGCTCTTTACAAGCCCTGTGCGCCCTGATGGGAGCGAGAAATGGGTCGACTATGCCGATTCCTTCTGGCATGTGGACTGTGTCCTGGATTCCGGCCAGAAGATGTTCACGGAACGTTACCAAAGCTTCTGTAAACGTCACGGCTATGATCACCAGCCTGAGCGTCCGGAAAAGCTTTATGCCCAGGCAAAGGAGCTGGTTCCGACTGCTCCAAAGGATCCGGTCTACAAGGAGATGATCCAGGACAGCATCGCCCAGCTGAACCTTATGTCAAAGCATGTCGAAGAACTCCGCCGGAAGATGGATGAACTCGCATCCTCGCTCCCGGAGTATCAAACCGTTCGTTCCATGTATGGCGTAGGTCCGAGCCTCGGCCCGCAGATCATGGCCGAAATCGGAGACATCAGTCGATTCGATCACCGTGAAGCACTGACAGCATACGCTGGCGTGGATCCCGGAAAGAACGATTCTGGTGAGGTCGTCCACAAGAGTGGACACGCATCGAAATGCGGCTCTGCACGGCTTCGAAAAGCGTTGTTCCAGGTTATGGAGGCGATGCTCCAGCTCGGCCCCCGCGATAACGATCCGGTCAGCCAGTTCCTGTTCAAGAAGAAAGCCGAAGGGAAACCATATCTCGTATATATGACCGCTGGTGCGAACAAGTTCCTCCGTGTCTACTACGGTAAAGTAAAGGAGTGCATCCGTAATCTTCCTGCCTCTGATTCAGAGGACTGAATGAATGCTATCCATAGTGCAGATCTGAGGCCGTCTGAATGAATACGGCCAGGTTACTTGTGCCCATTTTTATCCTCCAAGAATTTCTTTATTTACTGCTTGACTTTTTATTAGCAGGCTGTTCTCTTTGCATCCCTTTCGCAGCGCCTTGCCTTCCCCGCCCTGCGCTCTCCCCCTCCGTATGGATCCGGGGGCGAAGAGCCGGAACGCACGTTGTCCGAAAAGCAAAAGGAGCAGTCTGCAAGAAGCGCTCAGGCGCTGTCTCCCCGATTCAGGAGAAGCTCCAACCTCTTTCTGCTTCCGTGGAAGGAGAGCTCCACAAAGCAGGTCCCCGCCGCCTCATCGATCTCGTAGTCCATCTCGTCCCTTGCGTCAAGGATGGCATTCACCTTATCCTTTCTCGCAAGCCAGAGACTCTTCCGGCTCGTCGGATGATTCGAGAAAAACCGCGCGAGATTTTCCGGCTTGAAGTCCCCGGTCGCATGTCTTAAAATCCGCTCGATATAATTTGCCGTCTGCGTCTTGTAGATCGCCTCGTAGCCGCCCTCCGAGAGCTTTAAGTTCCGGGCCTTATAGACCATGACCGCATTGATATCCTCCCCCTCCAGGACCGCATTTTCCGAGGAAAAGACGAAACCGAAGCCTCTTCTCTTGATATCCTCCTTCACACTGTTGGTAAAGCCTGTGATCTCCCTCGACATCGCGGTATGCGCCCGGAGCGGATTGTTTCCGGACTCGATGTCAAAGCGGACACCGGGGAGCTCCGGGTCCACTCCCCTCCGGAAACGCTCCTTCAGATACTCCGGCGACTGACAGGCCGCCATAAGCCCCGCCGCGACGAATGCGGCCCCGATATAGATACCGTCGATCCACAGCTTCAGGAGATCCTCCTTCGCCTCCGAAAGCTCCGCCGCCTCGTGCTCGTTCACGAGCATCCTGCTCTCCAGCCGGACGCCGGATTTCTCCTTCGGGATGATGGTGAAATTCGGCACACAGGGGATCAGGTATTCCGAAAAGGATTTCCCGCTCAGGCTCTGGCAGCGCTCATCAAAGAATGCGACGCCGCTTGTCGCCATGCTGTTAAAGCTTGTCCGATCCCCCGTCTCATAGCTGTAAAAGCACTGAACCCCGTAGTCCTTTAAGAGATCCGCTGTCCTGACCATGGACTCCACGCTCACACTGTCTGACTTCGGGGATCCGCTCCGCCCTCGGAAACGCTCCCTCGCGCCGCTCATCCGGGATCTCTCATCCAGGGAGACAGACGGCAAAACGGCATACCAGACCGTGTCGCTGTAGTCGTTCTTTTCATTGACCGTATTCAGATAGGCCGCAAGCTTCGGCAGATTCAGACTGCTCGCCAGGAGCTCATTTCGCACATTGGCGACCAGCATGCTGGGACGCATCCCCTTGAGTCCCTTCGGATACTGCTCGAAAAAGGCCCAGACCCCGAGAAGCTTCTCCGCAAGAGGCTTCACCGCCCTGATGAAGTCCTCCTTCGCGTTCTTATAGAACTCAAGGTAAGCGTTATAGTGTTCGACCTCTCTCCGGACATCGATCTCCGCCTCCGCTTTGGACGAAAGAGGGCAAAAGGTCCGGACCACCAGCTGCCTTACATAGCTGCTGCCGTTTTCATTCAGAGCGTCATAATCCTCCTCCAAGGCTTTTATGAGCCCCGCATTCTCGTGCTCATCGAGGGGAAGCAGGGCAGCTTCTCCGTCCTTTGGCGCTTCTATTACCTTGAGCTCCCCCTCCTCCGACATGGTGAGAACGCCGAGCGCGAGCGCCTTTCGCTCCTCCTTTTCCTTCGTCCTTCCGAGAAGGAGGCGGGTCCGGATATCCGAGATCGCGAGGGGGATCATCGCCATGAGGTTTTGATAGTTTGCGCTCGCCTCCTCGAACATCGCATTGAGCTTATCCCCGAGATCCAGCTTGTAAGGATCTCCGTCCTCGAGCTTCGCATATTCGGAATAGCTGTACTGCAGCTCCTTCCGGATCTGCCTTATGTCCTCCATGACCTTCCGGGGAGAAATCATCTCCGTGAGCTTTTCAAAGCGGAAGTCCGCGTTGATGATCCCCTGACTCCGCTTCGTCTCAACGAGCGTCATGAGCATTTTCAGGAAATCATTGTGCAGATTGAGATGCACCGCGCTCAGCATATTTTCCGGGATCCCGGCGGGCTTTTCCTCCGTATAGACGACACTCTGCGTCGCCGCATTAAAAAAGGAATAGATCGTCGGGTCAAACTTCTCGAGGAACTCCCCGAAGCTTCGGACGAGGAGTGATTCATTGATTTCCCGGATCTTATCGTCACTCAGGCTGTCCATCCCCCTCACATCTCCGATCAGGGTCAGGAGGTTCCGTTTCTCCGGATTGATTTCCTCGAGAAGAAGCGTCCTGTTTGTCTGTCTTATAATGCTTTCCGCCATCATTTCCTCCTTCCGCTCGCAGCTTCTGAACTGCCCCGCTCCTCTGCCTCCCCTCCGATCTCCGAAGGCTTAATAGAAATGCTTTCCGCGGGATGCTCCCGCGCTCTCCGAAAAATCCGAAGAGATACTTCGCCCGCGCTCCCTTATCTCCCGCCTCTCTCGCTCTGCGCGTCTTCCGAGGGAAAAGAGAAGTGCACCGGAGAAAAGGAGGGGGGAGAGAATCAGCGCAAGAGGCCAGAGGCTTTTCTCCTCCCCGTCTTTTCCCCCTGTATCACGCGGGACTTCCGCTCTGTTCTCTTGCCCTGCATCACGCAGAACTTCCGCTCTGTCCCCTTGCCCTGCAGCACGCGGGGCTTCCGCTCTGCTCTCTTGCCCTGTATCACGCGGGGCTCCCGCTCTATCCTCACTCCTTCCGTCTGGCGGAGGGGCGCTATAGAGGAGGGATGGTCTCAGAAGAGGAAGGGAAAAGGAGAGAAGCGCCTCTTTCCGGGGGACATCGAAGGGCTCCGTCCTCTCTTCCTCACCGGCTCCCCCCTCTCCCTCTTCCGCCTCCCATGCCCTTCGGATATCGGAGAGCAGGGCCTCCCTCCCGATGGAATGATAGAAGAGCACTCTCCCGCCGCTCTCCTCCGCCGCGCGACAGAGCGCCGTATACTCCTCCCCTTCGGAAAAGGAGTATACCGTGAGGGAGATCCCCCGCTCTCTCGCAAGAGCCGCCCCCTCCATGAGCCTGGAGAAGGAGAGGTCCTGATCCCGGGCGCTTTTCATGTCGGTTTCCCCGTCGGTAAACCAGAGGATACGGCCCCGGTCCGCCGTCAGAGACAGCGCCTGCAAAAGTCCCTCTCCGGAATTCGAATAGCCGGAAAAGGGCTCCTGAGGAAGAAGCTCCCGATAGAACTCCGCGGAAGCGTCCGCAGAGACAGACTGAGAGGGTACGGAATGATACGATAGATAGGAAAAGTCCCTGGAATCGGGAAAAGAAGAAAAGGAATCAAAAAGAATGGATAAAAGTACTTCCCGCACTCCCCTCATGGAAGCGCTCACATCGACCAGAAAAGTCGTATCGGAGGGGGGCGGAGGAGACTCCGCCTCTGCGGAAAGCCTCCCCGGGGCCTGGAAAAACAGAAGACAGATTCCGATCAGCCCCGATAAAAAATATGCTTTTTTCATGGAATCACTCTTTCTCTTGGAAAAAGCATAGCATTCATGCCCAAGATTTTCAAGTAAAAAGCCGGGATTTGCGGCTTTTCTGCGATATCCCCAGAATTTTCTCCTCCCGCTATGGAAGATCGACAAAAAGCCTTCGAGAGCGGTAGAAAGCTTTCAAGACAAAACAAAAGCGCCGTCTTCCGGCGCTTTTTCCCCGAAAAGACTGTCTTCCTCCCCGGGGGCAGTATAGCCATAAATATCCGCTTCACGCATCACTTCGCTTCTCTGAAGCCCGGGAGATCTACCTCTCCTAGTCCGCGATCAGTCCGGCGAGCTCTGAGGCACTGATCCGGTAGACTGCGCCCTCCGCGCCGTGCTCCCGCAGTGCCCGGAGAACGGACTCACGGTCGAAGCTCACCCCGCAGAGTGCCCCGCAGAGCTCCGAGGCGTCCATCGTGCTGAAAAAATCTCCAAAGACCGCGGCCGACTCGATCCTGCCGTGGACAACCTTCAGGCGAAAGACGACCTTTCCCCCCGCGAATCTCCCGCTTTTTTCGATATTGAAGCTGGGATTCTTCCCGTAGATGCTCTCCCAGTTGTTGAACTTCTCCCCGGCGAGGGCCTCGATCCTCTCCCGGTCCTCCTCCGTGAGCACATAGCGCTCTTCCTTTCCGCTCCCGGACAAAATAGCGGAAATCATGGCCTCCTTGAACTCCGGCGCGCTGAGGGAGGCTGCGCTCTCCGGCAGCATCTCCCGGATATTGCAGACCCTCTCCCGCACGGACTTAATGCTCTTCGAGAAGATCTTATAGCTGTCCACCGTCGTAGCGCGCACCATGCTCTCGATATCCGTATCGAAGAGAAGGGAGCCGTGGTGAATCATGCTGTCCCCCAGCCGGTACTGCGCATTTCCGGAGATCTTCCTGCTCCCGATGCAAAGATCATTCCGCCCGTTGAAGGAGGCCTCCACGCCGAAGCTCCCAAGCGCCGCGATCACCGGCCCGATATAGCGCTGAAATTCGATCTCATTTTCGCGCAGGCGGTCAATGAAGGTGAACTGCCAGCCCCCGAGATCCGTGTAGATCGTCCCGCCTCCGCTCATCCTCCGGACGATGTGCATCCCCCGCTCTTTCGCATAGGGAAGGTTGATCTCCTCCGCCACATTCTGGTACTTTCCGAGCATCAGGGTCGGCTCCGTCCTCCAGAAGAGGAAGACCGTGTCCTCAAATTTCTTCTCCGACGCAAAATAATATTCACAGCCGAAATTGTAGTAGACATCCGTCGATCCTGTCTCAATATATACCATGTACATCCTCCAGGGCCTCGATCGCCCGGTAAGAGCTTCTCGCAAGCGGCGCGGAGGCGACATAGCGGAAGCCCTTCGAAAGCGCGAGCTCCTTATAGCGGCGGAAGTCCTCCGGCGTCGCATAGCGGGATACGGGGTAGTGGGCGGGCGAGGGCTGAAGATACTGCCCGATCGTCAGAATATCGCAGCCCGTCTCCAAGACATCGTCCATAAGGCGCCCGATCTGCTCCTCCGTCTCTCCGAGTCCCACCATGAATCCGGTCTTCACCCGGATCTTCGGCTGCTTCTCCTTGCAGTAGCGCAGCACGCCGAGGGATCTCTCGTAGGCCGCCTGCGGTCTCACCGCCTTCTGGAGCTCCTTCACCGTCTCGACATTGTGATTCAGGACATCCGGACTCTCGGAGAGCACGATATCCAGGGAAGCCGGATCGCCCTTCATGTCGGAAATCAGGGTCTCGACCGTGGTCCCGGGGCAGAGCCTCCGGATCGCCCGGACCGTCTTCGCAAACTGCTCCGCTCCCCCGTCCGGAAGATCATCCCTCGTGGAGCAGGTCAGGACGACGTGCTTCAGATGAAGCTTGGCGGAGGCCCTGGCCACATTTTCCGGCTCCTCCGGGTCCGGAGGGGCCGGACGTCCCGTACAGACATTACAAAATCGGCAGTTCCTGGTGCATATGCTCCCGAGGATCATAAAGGTCGCCGTGTGCCTTCGATAGCACTCCCCGAGATTCGGGCAGTTTGCCTCGCGGCAGACCGTATTCAGCCTGAGATCCCGCATAAGCTCCGCGACTTCGCTGATCGCCTCCTGATTATACTTTACCTTCAGCCAATCCGGTTTCCTCTCCATCTCTCCATCTTTCCCTTCCTCAGCGCTCTTCGATGACGGCAACAGCCTGCTCTGCCTTTACGGTATCCCCTTCCTCGCAGAGCCGTTTTTTTAGGACACCCCCGCAGCTCGCCTCTACCTGCACCACGACCTTGTCGGTCTCGATCTCATAGACCGGCTCCCCGGCCTCCACGCTGTCGCCATCCTCCTTCAGCCAGGCGCAGAGCACCGCATCCTCCATCTCCGGTCTGAGCTTCGGTACCACAAGTTTCTTCTCCATATCTGCTCTCCTCTTCTCCTAATTCCAAACGAAAGGCTCTTTCTGCCGCCCTGCCGCTTCCCCTCCCGATCCCAAGCCCTCCGCCGCCACAGGGTCTTTCCACGGTATGGAGGCAGGTCTCCTCTTCGCCGGGAGCAGCGGAGAAAACGGGAATGCACTGTACCGGACAGACAAAAAACAAGAAGGCAAAAGCACTAGAGCAGGAGACGGAGAAGCTCCTCTCCGTCCTCCCCGGCAAGCCTCCCCGCAAGCTCCGAAAAGCTCTCCGGGCCGAAGCGGCTTCCCTCGAAAAGGGCTCTCGCCTCCTCTTCATCCAGGGCAGGCGAGCGAAGGGAAAACTCCTCTACGATGCCCCTTCTCGCGCTGTAGGAGATCCGGACCTTATCCCCCCGGAAGCTCCCCTCCCGCTCGAAATGAAAGCCCGGCGTCTTCCCCCAGGTCCAGTCCCAGCTCCTGTATTTTTCTTCGGAAAGTCTCTCTATCTCAGAAAGCATGCCCTCGTCCGGCGTAAAGCGCACCGCTCCCTCTCCCGAAAGCTCGGAGAGCAGCGCCTCCGCGAACTCCTCCGCGGAAGCATCTCCCCAGAGCCCTTCCCGCCTGATGCTGGTCACAGTACAGATG
The DNA here is from genome assembly GCF_000160135.1 of Oribacterium sp. oral taxon 078 str. F0262. GTDB lineage: Bacteria > Bacillota > Clostridia > Lachnospirales > Lachnospiraceae > Oribacterium. The sequence continues at coordinate 70,682 of NZ_GG729933.1, read as the reverse complement.
GCGGACTCTGAGGCCTTGGAGCAAAAGCTTCCGCTCTTCCTCCCGGTCGTGATCTCATCGAGGAGCGAGAGCTCCGAATCGAAGAGAAGCGTCCCGTGGTGGAGCACTCTCCCTCCCGATACCTTCTGTGCGCTCCCGGAGATCTTCTTCCCAAAAAGCGCGATATCGCAGGAACGCCTCCTCTCCGCCGGGATACCCAGGCGGCCTAGCGCCGCGATTACCGGCGTGAGAAAATCCTCGTAGGAGACAAAGCCCTCCCTCCGGAAAAGCATGCTGTAATTGATATTCCCAAGATCGTGGTAGACGGTCCCGCCGCCGCTGATCCGTCGGAGCATCGGAATGCCCCTTCGGAAAAGAGAGACGGCGTCGACCTCCGCCGCGATATTCTGATAGCAGCCCGCGACAACTGCCGGGGCATCCCGATAGACTATGACCGCATCCTCGTCCCGGAACCTCTGAAAAAGAAGCTCCTCCAGCGAGAGATTGAAAAAGGGATCTGTCGAGACACTTTGATATGCGATCATATTTTCTCTCTTCCTTCCCTCTCCTCTGCCGTTTTCCGGGGCCGCCGGCTTCCCCGGCTCCTCCCCGCCCGGAAGGTCTTCCGGGCGGAGTCTTCTCCGTTCTCTCTATCGTTTCTTCGGCGCCGAGTGGATGGAGGAGCCGAAAACCTCCTCCAAGGCCTCTCCGACCGCCTCATTGTAGGTGGGGTGTGCCCGCATGGCCCGGAGAAGCGCAGGGACCGTGAAGCGGTTTGCGACCGCGCCTCCGAACTCCCCGATCATGTCCGTCGCTCTCGCACACATCATCTGCGCCCCGAGCACTGCGCCGCTCTCCTTCTCCGCGAGGATCTTGATAAAGCCCCGCTCCTCCTTCGAGATCAGCGATTTTCCGTTCGCGCTCATCATGAATTTTCCGACGGAGAACGAAAGCCCCTGCTCCTTTGCCTGCGCCTCTGTGAGGCCGATGGAAGCGATCTCGGGGTCCGTGTAGACACAGGCCGGCACGACGGAGAGGTCGATGCTCCTCTCCTTCCCGGCGAGCTCCTCCACAAGGCAGATTCCCTGCGCGCTCGCAAGGTGGGCAAGCTGCATCCCCTTTATAAGATCCCCGATCGCATAGACTCCCTCCATCGAGGTCCGGAAATGCTCATCGACGACGACCCGTCCTCTCTCGAGGGCGATCGAGACGCCCTCCCCGAAGAGCCCCTCCGTATTCGGCCTTCTCCCGGCCGCACAGAGCACATACTGCGCGGAAATCCTCTGCTCCGCATCCTTCTCCGTATAGGAGCAGCTCATCCCCTCCGCACCCTTCTCGATCTTCGTGACGGAGACTCCGGTATGGATATCCACGCCGCGCTTTTTCAGGATGAGCTTCAGGTTCTGTGCGAAGTCCTTGTCCATATTGGCGAGGATCGAGGGCAGGACCTCGAGTATCGTCACCTTCACGCCGAGCGAGGAAAATACCGAGGCAAACTCCACCCCGATCACTCCGCCTCCGATAATCACGAGGCTCTTCGGAAGCTCCGTGAGCTGAAAGAGCTCATCGCTTGTCAGGACACCCTCCTGCTCGATCCCGGGCACGGGGATCAAGGCCGGGCGGGAGCCCGCGGCGAGGAGGACATGCTTCGCCCGGAAGCTCTTCTTCTCCCCCTCCTCCGTGACGCTGACGGAGCTGTCCTTCTCCAGCACAGCGGAGCCCTTGATATAGGAGACGCCGTTTGCCTTAAAAAGCTGCTCCACTCCGCCGCAGAGCTTGTCCACGACATCCTGCCGGTAGGAGAGCATCCTCCCGTAGTCGAAACAAAGCTCCTTCGCGAAAATCCCGAACTCCTCCCCGCTCTTCATCTCCCGGAAGAGCTCGCTCGCATGGAGCATCGCCTTCGTCGGGATGCAGCCCCGATTCAGGCAGGTTCCGCCCGCCCGGTCCTTTTCCACCACCAATGTCTTCATCCCAAGCTGCGCTGCCTTGACAGCGGCCACATAACCGCCCGGCCCCGCCCCGATGATAATCAGGTCAAAATTATTTTCCATGTTTTCCCTTCCTGCCTGCCCGCTATACTGATTCGGACATGGACCCGAGGGCCCATGTCCGCGCTGAATCATCCTATGGAATCCTACTTCCACTCGTAGCGAAGGACCGGTTCCCTCGCCGCCTTCACCTCATCCAGCCTTCCGACCGGCATCGTGACAGGTGCCTCGTGAAGCTTCTCCGGGTTCTTCTGCGCCTCCTCATAGAGCATCCGGTAGACACGGATGGCGTCGTCCAGGGTATCCTTGGACTCTGTCTCCGTGGGCTCGATCATCAGAGCCTCATGCACGATCAGCGGGAAATACATTGTTGGCGGATGCATCCCGTTGTCGAGCAGCGCCTTTGCGATATCCATCGCGGATACGCCGGTCTTGTGCTTGAGATCCTCGAGACTCATGACGAACTCATGCATGCAGACCTCGTCGTAGGCCATGGTATAGATATCCTTCAGCTTGTCCATCATGTAGTTCGCGTTCAGAACCGCATTGTGGCAGGCCTCGGGGACTCCCTCTTTTCCGAGAGTCTTGATATAAGCCAGCGCGCGGACGACGACCAGGAAGTTCCCGTAGAAGTTCTTCATCTCGCCGATGCTTTTCTTCGGCTTCTCGAAGTGCTTCTCCTTCTCTCCCACCACCATGAGAGAGGGCAGGAAGTCCGCGAGGAAGGCCTTGCAGCCCACCGCTCCGCTTCCGGGTCCTCCGCCGCCGTGCGGGGTGGAGAAGGTCTTATGGAGATTCAGGTGGATGACGTCGAAGCCCATGTCGCCCGGCTTCACGACGCCCATGACCGCGTTCAGATTCGCCCCGTCGTAGTAGTTCAGGCCGCCGCAGTCGTGAACCAGCTTCGTGATCTCCAGGATGTTCTTATCGAAAAGACCGACCGTGTTCGGATTCGTGAGCATAAGGCCCGCGATATCGTCCCCGAGCACCTCCTTCAGCTTCTCCAGATCGACACAGCCATCCGGCCCGGAGGGCACGGAGACCACGGAAAAGTCCGCCATCGTCGCACTGGCGGGATTCGTGCCGTGCGCGGAGTCCGGGATGATGATCTTCTTCCGCTTGCTGTCGTTCCGGCTCTCATGGTAAGCCTTAATGAGCATGATGCCCGTAAACTCTCCGTGGGCACCGGCGGCCGGCTGCAAAGTCATGCTGTCCATCCCGGTGATCTCGCAGAGATACTTCTCGGCGGTCTGGATGACCTCGAGACAGCCCTGGACCGTGCTGATGGGCTGCAGCGGATGGATCTCGGTGAAGCCCGGGAGCGCCGCCATATCCTCATCGATCTTCGGATTATACTTCATCGTGCAGGAGCCAAGCGGATAGAAGCCGTCGTTTACGCCGCGGGCCTTCTTCGCAAGCTCCGTATAATGTCTGCTGATCTCCGTCTCCGAGAGCTCCGGGAGGTGGAGTTCCAGCTCCCTCTTATCCTTCTCCGGCACCGCTGCCGGCTCTACGTCACAGGGAGGGAACAGCGTACAGCCTCTGCCGGCTCTGCTTTTTTCGAAAATAAGCATCACTTCACCTCCTTCAGGATCTGCACTGCCTCGTCGATGCCGCGCTTGTCGTTCACCTCGGTACAGCACCAGAGAATTCTCTTCTCATCCAGCGGATAGCCGCCGAGGATCCCCTGCTTCTCCAGAGCGGCGAGCGCCTTCTCCGACGGGGTCTCAGAGACCGTCACAAACTCATGGAAGAAATCCGCCTTGTAGGCCGGCCGGAAGCCGATCTTCTCCAGCTCCTTCGCCATATAATGGGCCTTCGCGGTCGAAAGCTCCGCGGCCTGTCTCAGACCCTGCTTCCCCACTGCCGAGAGATAGACCGCGACAGCGAGCGCGCAGAGCGCCTGATTGGAGCAGATGTTGCTGGAGGCCTTCTCTCTCCGGATATGCTGCTCTCTCGCCTGCAGTGTGAGCACATAGCCGATTCTGCCTTCCTTGTCATTGGTCTGTCCGACGATACGGCCCGGCAGATTTCTCTTGATCTTGTCCAGGCAGGCCATAAATCCGAGATACGGTCCGCCGAAGGCGAGCGAGAGCCCCAGGGGCTGTCCGTCTCCGACCGCGACATCCGCGCCGTACTCTTTCGGGGACTTTAAGATACCGAGCGAGATCGGATTCACGCTCATGATGTACTTCGCACCGGCCTCATGGCTGAGATCCGCGATCTGCCGCGCCGGCTCCAGATTCCCGTAGAAATTCGGGTGCTGGATGAGTACGCAGGCGATGCTGGGATCCAGATGCGCCTTCAGGTAATCTATATCTGTCAGACCGTCCTTCTCCGGGATGAATTCAAGCTCCATGCCGTTTCCATGGCAGTAGGTCTTGACCGTCTCCAGCGTATCCGGCTGCATGAGCGAGGAGACCAGAGCCTTCTTCCGCTTCCGCTCTCTGCACATCGCAACCGCCTCTGCGGCCGCCGTCGCCCCGTCATAGACCGATGCGTTCGAGACATCCATGCCGGTGAGATCGCAGATCATCGTCTGGTACTCGAAGATCGACTGCAGGACGCCCTGGCTGGTCTCCGCCTGATAGGGTGTATAGGAGGTCAGGAAATTCTCCTTTGAGATCACACTCTTTACGATGGACGGAATAAAATGCCGGTAGGCCCCGGCGCCTCGGAAGATGAGCGGGAAGATCTTATTCTTTTCCGCGAGCTTCGTCATATCCCGCCTGACCTCAAGCTCCGAGAGGCCGGAGGGGATGTCCAGCTCTTTCTTCAGCTTCACTTCCTCCGGAACATGCGCGAAGAGCTCATCAAAGGAAGAAAAACCAATTTCCGAGAGCATCGCCTTCTGCTCCGCCTCTGTATTGGGAACGTATTTTCCCATTGATTCTACCGCCTTTCTCAAAATCGCCCGTCAGGCGAGGGTCTTCAGGTACGCCTCGTACGCCGCCGCATCCATGAGCTCTGCCTTATCGGAGACATCCTTCACCCGGATCATCCAGGAATCATAGGGCGCGCCGTTGATGCTGGCCGGATTATCCAGAACCTCCTCGTTCACTCCGCAGACCACTCCGGAGAGCGGAGAGTAGACATCCGACACTGCCTTCACGGACTCGACCTCGGAGAAGGACTCTCCGACCTTCACCTCATCTCCCTCCTCGGGAAGATTCACAAACACAAGATCACCGAGCTCAGACTGCGCATAGTCACTCAGTCCGACTACCCAGACATCGCCCTCCTCCTTCACCCACTCATGAGACTTCGTGTACAGCAGTCCTTCCTTCACTGACATAGCATTCTCCTCCTTAAAATGACGGCGGCCCTGCCGCCTGTGATGCACTTTCCCATGAAACGAAGCGAAACGCTTCGATATCCTTTCTGTTTACTTCATCCTTCCCGTTTACTTCGCTCTTCTTCCTTCTTATTTTTTTGCTCTCTTATAGAAGGGGAGCGGTACGACCTCTGCCTCCACCGACCGTCCTCTGACCGAGACCTCGAGCTTCTGTCCTACCTCAGAGTATTTCGGATCCACCAGAGCCATCGCGACCGGATAGCCCAGGAAGGGGCAGTGCGTTCCGGAGGTCGTATGTCCGACGACCTTTCCGTCGGCAAGCACATCCTCTGCCTCGCGGATGACTCCTCTTCCCGTCACCTTGAGTCCCACTCTCTTGATCTTCGGCTCTCCCTTCGCCTCGATCGCCGCCTTTCCGATGAAGTCGGGCTTGTCCATCTTCACCGCAAAGTTGAGTCCTGTCTCAAGAGGAGTGATCTCATCGTTCATCTCATGCCCGTAGAGCGGCATCGCGGCCTCCATCCGGAGCGTATCTCTCGCACCGAGTCCGCAGGGGATCAGTCCCTCTTCCTTCCCGGCCTCAAGGAGCTTGTCCCACATCTTCTCCGCGTACTGATTCTCGAGGTAGAGCTCTACGCCGTCCTCTCCGGTGTAGCCGGTCTTCGAGACGATGCAGGGCATCCCCGCGACCTCAGCGTTGAAGACCGCGTGGTAATACTTCTTCGGGATATTGTCCTCGGTCGTGAGCTTCCTAAGGATCTCCATCGCTTTCGGTCCCTGGAGGGCGATCTGGGCATAATCCTTCGAGACATTGGTGAATTTCGCATCTCCGAACTGATGATCCAGCATCCACTGAAAATCCTTGTCCTGATTCGCGGCATTCACGACGATAAAGTAGTCGTTCTCCCCTCTCTTATAGACGATCAGATCATCGACGCAGCCTCCCTTTTCATTGCACATCAGACTGTATCTCGCCTGTCCGTCCACCATATTGTCAAAGTTATTGGTGAGGAGCTTCTGCAGATTTGCGAGCGCATCCGGGCCCTGACAGAGCACCTCTCCCATATGGGAGACATCAAAAAGTCCTGCCTTCTCGCGGACCGCCATGTGCTCCTTGATCACACCCGTCTCGTACTGCACGGGGAGCAGGAAGCCCGCAAAGGGCACGATCTTCCCTCCGGCCTTCACATGCGCATCATACAACGGTGTCTTCAATTCCATGTTTCTGCCTCCTTTACCGAAAATTCCCGAGGATGGGTTCTGGCATCCCGGTCTGAAATGGATTCTCAATCAAACAAAGTTTCTCTTTTCTACAAATTATAAACTCTATTCTCCGATGAATCCGTTATATTTTTTATTATAGTGCAAAGCTTCCCCCTTGTCGATAGCGAATAGTCAAATAATTGACGGATATACTTACTATATTTTTAAGCTCCTCCTATACAAAACGTCGAAGTCCGTCCTTCGCGGGCCGGGAATGCAGTCCCGGGGGCAAAAAGGATGGAGCTGATGCGAAGGATCTTATAGCATAGCTTTCTCGTCAACTTTCTGAGCAAGGCTTCATAACAGCGCGACAAGTCCTCAAAATATTTCTCTTCATCGGTCCGGCGATAATTTCCGAGTGCCTCCGCAGCCTTCGCAGCTCTCTCCCTGTCAACCATAAAGTCTCCTTTGTCTTCTTTCTCTCCTTTCTCAATGGTTAAATTAAGAAGCTGTCCACAGAATCAGAAACGAACGAAGAAAAGACTGAAATTATATTTTTCCGAAAAATACTATCCCTTTCCCTCTTTGGGGGGTATTATATCAATAACGAAGAGTGACGAATGCTTCTATTCTGTATAAGTGGTGAAGCCATGAAAAAAGAAGCTCTTTCTCCCAGTCCGATCGACAGGTTTTTCCCAAAAGCAGAAAGATTAGGAAGAAAAATCATGGAAAGAAAAAACAGTGAATCCTCTATTCAGTGGGAAGCTTATACACGTACCTGGGGATTTAAAAAATTTTATCTGAAAGTTTTTTGGGCCACCGGCATTTATCAAAGATCGGTCGTGTTCAAGATCCAGCTGATTGGCTTTCTGCTCCTTTTTATGAAGACACTTTATTTTTTTAAGATCCAATGGTATCAGCTGTCTGATCTGATTTTTAATTTTATCTTGCTGTGCATCGCCCTGCCCGCAGTATACTTCACTCCTATTATTGCTTTTTCATTAAGCCGCTTTAGAAAGCCGAATCCTCTCAAAAAGAATATCTTTTCTTCCCTTACGAAGGAAGAAATCCTGGGCAAAGCCTGGTTGAAAGATCTCTCGGTCAAAGAATATGAGGATGGGATTGTTATTTACAGTTCTAAAAGGCTTGAACTCCTGCTTTATAAACCCATGGTAAGCAATGAAAGATACCAGCGCATCAGAAATTTTCTCTTGTCATAGTATACGGACCATATCAAAAAACTATCTATTTACATCTCTAAGAGGTATTCTATAAGCGGTGAAAGATGGCGAGTGATTTTATTTCTATCTTTCAAAAGCACCTATTCCAACGAAGAGTATTCGGGCCTTAGATCGCAGGAAGAAAAAGATGGAAAAAAAGGAAATAGAAGCAATTTTCTTCAGTCGGGAATTTAAACGCTTTCTCATAAAAGCCGGGGATCAAGTTCCTATGCGAAAGCTCATGAAAAAAATTGTCCCTTTTTATGTCGCAGTTCTTTTCCCTATCATGCAGTTGTTTGATATGCATCTACATAAAAGTTCTTTCCTGTCTACACTTTTGTTGATTTTGTTTTACGAGTTTTCTGCCCTGTTTCTCTACTTTTTTCCACATCTCTTTCTTTCCGTTCTGATATATCTTCGCAAAAAAAATATCCTTCCCCCAAATTCTCATGCGAAATTTATGAATGGCATGTCTGCAAAAGAAATCTTGGAGGGAAGATGGAAGTCGAAGATGAGAGCAGTTGAGCTCCAGGATGGGATTGTATTTTTCAATTTTTTCCGTTTAAAGGCTTATATCTATAGACCCTTTTTTAGTGAAAGCACTTATGAAGCCTTACGGCTTATATTCCTTGCGCAGAATCTCCACTCAAAAAACAGGGCCAATTCATCAGAATCTTCCTGAATCGGCCCTCTCTTCCAATGATTCTTTGCATTGTCTTACCGTCATAGACTCCGCAGAAATAACGCGGCCTCTTTGGAAATCTCAAGAATGAGCTCTTCCATAAGCGCAATGGGGATGAATGCCCGATTCCCGAATTCATTCAGGAGATCAACGGCTGCCTCCGCCAGCATTGCTCCGATCGGCTCAAGCCATCCGCTGGCCTTTGGCGCGAAGAAAAATAAGATACTCATAAGTTGTCAACTCGTAAGTATATAAATTCTACGCTGCTTCGAAGATATGTGCCGGGAGCATCTTCCCAGGCATCCGGAAGTGCCGCCATTCCCGATTTCTGGAATTGGAGAATGGCGGGCGCCTCAAGCTCTGGTCCCCTTAAATCGTTTCCGCGCCGCTTACCGCAGCAGTCGGAGTGAGAATATCCTCTTTGTTCTCCTGAAAGAGGATAAGCCCTCCCCGAGGCGAATAGCCGGTCTCCCACAGCGCGTCGAGCTTCACCCATTTCGCCTCAGAGTAAGTGAGTGTGAGGACGGAAAAGTCCGCCTCCTCTGAAAGCGGATCCTCCCCCTGATAGCGGCAGCCGATCAAAAGGAACCAGTGCCAGACATAGTCCTCCAGCGCCGGATCTTTGTGATTTAAGATGAGACAGGGGACGGGAAGAGACGCATCGATCTGACGGAGAACCGCCTTCTTTGCCTCCTCCGGATCGCTGCTCCCCTCCAGGGCTTCGATCCCGATCCCATGCTCCCCCCGGTCCTCCAGATATTTCTGATAGCCCTTCGCAAAGAGGGAGAGCTTATCGATCCCGCTCCAGCGCGGATGAAGATAATGCTTCATCTCCTCCGTGAAATAGAGATAACGGTCCCGATCGATCCGCTCCGGATCTCCGGGATAGAGCGCGCGATGGCCGCGGCGAAGCGCAAAGTAAATGGAACAGTCGCAGGCCGTGACGGCCGCACAGCCGCCAAGCTGCATCATATGGTCCAGACACCAGTCCTGATTCCCGCCCAGAGAATCCCCTATATGGAAGAATTCAAGCTCCTTTTTCACCACAGATCCCCCTCCTCAAAGAACGCCCCCTATTGTAGCAAAATCCCGTATTTTTTCAATGCCCGAGAGCCCTTTGACATCCCCCAGAATCTCCGATACAATGATTCCAGTAGTGTCGAAAGTTCCTTCTCCGCGACGTGCTTGCACGAGAGGGGAGAAGGAACTTTATGACACGCCCCCTTCATGAGCATGCAGCGGGGCGAAGCCACGCGGGAATGCGAATGAAGGGCGCGGGGCGGGAGCGGCCCGGGCCGCAAAGCCACGCGGGAATCATTGTTCCTGTAAGAACATGATCTTCGCGGGAATCATGCTCTGCGAAGAAAGTCCCTCTCATGAGCATGCAGCGGGGCGAAGCCACGCGGGAATGCGAATGAGGGGCGCGGGGCGGGAGCGGCCGAGCCGCGAAGCCACGCGGGAATCATTGTTCCTGTAAGAACATGATCTTCGCGGAAATCATGCTCCGCGAAGAAAGTCCTTCTCCGCGACGTGCCTGCACGAAAGAGGAAGAGGAACTTTATGACACCGGAATCATGATTTACACAGGAACATGATCTGTAAGAAATCGGAATTATGATCCTTGCGGAATGATGTGCTTCGCGAAATCCCATGCCGCTGCACGGCGAAGCTCCGAAAAACACAAGCCCCGCGGAAATCATGATCCGCAGATGGAAAAGCGAAGCAAGGGAAATATTTCAGGAAAAGAAAAGAAAGGGAGAGCTGGGAAGATAAGATGATCGCTGCAAGCAATGTAACCTACAGAGTGGGAAAGAAGGCACTCTTTGAGGATGTCAATATCAAGTTTACCGAGGGAAACTGCTACGGGGTAATCGGCGCAAACGGCGCGGGAAAGTCCACCTTTTTAAAGATCCTCTCCGGCGCGCTGGAGCCGGGCTCCGGGGAGATCATCGTGACGCCGGGGCAGCGCCTGTCCGTCCTGGAGCAGGATCAGTTCAAGTACGACGCCTATCCTGTGATCGAGACGGTCATCATGGGAAATTCCCGCCTCTATGAGATTATGAAGGAAAAGGATGCCCTCTATCAAAAGCCCGATTTCTCCGATGAGGACGGCATCCGCGCGGCGGAGCTCGAGGGAGAGTTCGCCCAGATGGACGGCTGGAACGCGGAGACGGACGCAGAGACCCTTTTAAACGGCCTCGGGATCGGAACACCTCTCCACCGCGAGCTGATGTCCTCCTTAAAGGGCTCCGAGAAGGTCAAGGTCCTCCTCGCAAAGGCACTCTTCGGAAATCCCGACATTCTCCTCCTCGACGAGCCGACGAACCACCTCGACCTGAACTCCATCGAATGGCTGGAGGACTTCCTCATCGGCTTCGAGAACACTGTCATCGTCGTCTCCCACGACCGCTACTTCCTGAATAAGGTCTGCACGGGCATCGCGGATATCGACTACGGGAAGATCACGCTCTTTGCGGGAAACTATGATTTCTGGTTTGAGTCCTCCCAGCTCATCGTCCGCCAGCAAAAGGAGGCGAACCGGAAGAAGGAGGAGAAGATCAAGGAATTGCAGGAATTCATCCAGCGCTTCTCCGCAAACGCCTCGAAATCCAAGCAGGCGACCTCCCGGAAGCGCGCCCTCGAAAAGATCGAGCTCGAGGACATCAAGCCCTCCTCCCGCCAGTACCCCTATATCCAGTTTAAGCCAAACCGCGAAATCGGAAATGATGTCCTGGAGGTAAAAAACCTCACAAAGAGCATAAACGGCGTAAAGGTGCTGGACAATATCAGCTTCAACCTAAACCGGACGGACAAGGTCGCTCTCGTCGGCCCGAACGAGCTCGCAAAGACCGTGCTCATGCAGATCCTCTCCGGAGAGATGGAGGCGGATTCGGGGGACTACAAGTGGGGACTCACGACCAGTCAGTCCTACTTCCCGAAGGACAACAGCAGGGAGTTTCAGTCCGAGGACACGATCGTCGAATGGCTGACGCAGTACAGCCCGGACAAGGATACCCAGTACGTCCGGGGCTATCTCGGCCGCATGCTCTTTAAGGGAGATGACGGCGTGAAGAAGCTGAATGTGCTCTCCGGAGGAGAGAGAGTCCGCTGTATGCTTTCAAAGCTCATGATCTCCGGGGCGAATGTTCTCCTTTTGGATGAGCCGACGGATCACCTCGATATGGAGGCGATCTCTGCCCTGAATGACGGCTTAAAGAATTTCCCGGGCGTCCTCCTCTTTTCCTCCCGGGATCACCAGGTGGTAGAGACCACGGCGAATCGGATCATGGAGATCATCGACGGAAAGCTGATCGATAAGCTGACGAGCTACGACGAGTACCTCGCCTCCGATGAAGAGATCAAGAAGCGCTTCACCTTTACGCTCTCAGAGGCCGACGCAAGCGACAATTAAACGGATTCTCTAAGAGGGAACTCCCGGACCGGGGAGCTCCCTCTTTTTGCGCGCTTTCTGCGCGCTCTTTGCCGCTTTTCTTGACGGAAGCTATGCTCTTCCCGGCCGATTTTTGATGCTTTCGAATTTCTCAGGAGACAGGATCTCCCGCAGCAGAGCAGCTTTTTCCCTCCTTATAGCGGAGCAGGCGGTCAAACTGAATCTTTAAAAGGCTCCCGACGGGGACCGCGATCAGCATGCCCAGGAAGCCGCCCGCCGCGCCTCCGATCAAAAGAGAGGCGATGACAAGGAGCGGGTGTACATTCACGCTGTCGCTTAAAAGCTTCGGATTTATGATATTTCCATCCAGGGTCTGGATCACAAAGAGGAGGGGGAGCGCGATCAAAAGTCTCCGGTAATCTCCGTAGAGGAGGCAGATCAGGAGAGTCGAGCCATAGGCGACCAGGGGTCCGGTATAGGGGATCAGATTCCCGATCCCCGTGAGGATTCCGATAATGAGGGCGTATTTCACGCCGACCAGAGCCAGGACGGCACTGACCAGGACCATCATGATGACGGCGTCGATGATCTGCCCGCGGATATAGCCAGAGAAGGCCCGGTCCGCATCCGAGAGAAAGACGCCGAGAAGGCGGAAGATCCGCTCACCGAAGAGGAGGCGGAAGGCTCTCCCCCAATAGCGGGCGATATTTTCCCCGTCCAGGAGAAAGTAGATGCAAAAGATCAGAGCGAAGACAAAGCTTGAGAGGAAGGAGCCCACATTCCCGAAGGTCGACAGAATCCCCTGCAAAAAGCCCTGGAGGAAGGACAGTCCCGTCCCGACCCCATCCTGCAGATATTGACTGAAGTCGCTCCCCCCGACCGGGAGCTTTGAGAGCTTCTGCAGGATATCCTGGTAGAAACCGTTTACGGCGGCGGCAAAGCCGGAGGCCATCTCCCAGAGATTATCCATGTCAGCAAGCTGCACGCTGCTTGTGAGCGCGGAGACCAAAAGGGACAAAAGCAATGTGACGGAAAGGATCACAAGGAGGAAGGTTAAGAGGAGTGCGGCAGGCCGGCATCCTCTCCGCTCCCCTCTTCCCTTCCCCTTCTTTTCCCCTGCGCTTCTTCTCTCCGGGAGGATCTCCTTAAGTCTCTTCTCCCAAAATTCCACCACCGGACTCAGAAGATAGGCGAAGGAGAAGCCGAGCGCAAGGGGCTTTAGGACGATGAGGAGCCAGCCGAAAATCCCCTCCGCCGATTTCAGAAGATCCCCGAAGTGATCCACCAGCTTGCTTCCGATATAAAGGAGCAGTGCAGTCGCGATCACATAGAGAGAAAGGATGAGGTACTGCGGTTTCAAAAGCTTCTTCCAGTCCATTTGAATCGATCTCCTTCCCTTCGTCCATTCCTTCTGCCTCCATCTCCTTCCCCCTCTCCTGATGCATCCCTCTTCGCTCCCTTCTCTTTGGAATGGAAGCCTCCGCCTCTTTCCGGGAAAGCGGGGAGCGGAGGACGGGCCCTGAGATATTACAGAATCATTTTGATCTCAGATAGGGCTTTCCGTTTGCGGCCGGGACATGTCCCGCCCCCACGAAGAGGATCAGGGTGAGCAGCGTCACGACATAGGGGATCATGGAGAGAAGGTGCGGTGAGATCAGGTTCGAGCCGCCAAGAAGAGAGCGGAGCCCGTTGCAGAGCCCGAAGATCAGGCAGCCGAGGAGGGTCCCCTGCGGTGTGAACTTCCCGAAGATCACCGCCGCGATCGCGATGAAGCCCTGCCCCACGATGACGGAGGGGCGGAACTGCGAGACCGTCGCAAGCGTCACGAACGCTCCCCCCAGCCCCGCGAGAAAGCCCGAGAGGATAACCGCGGTATAGCGGATCCGGTAGACATTGATCCCGAGCGTCGCGCAGGCCTCCGGGTGCTCTCCGACGGCCCGGAGCCGCATCCCGTAGCGCGTTTTGAAAAAGACGAACCAGAGAAGGAGGACGAGAAGGAAGCTGAGATAGGCCACGGAATAGGTCGAAATCACATTGTAGGCGAAGGAGCCCGCCGGAAAGACTCCGACGAACATCTTCGGAAGCTTCGCCGCTGTATCGAGCGCCGGGCTGTCGGAGGAGTTCTCAAAGATCGCCTTGCACAAAAACACCGCGCAGCCGGGGCCGATGAAGTTGATCGCCGTGCCCGCGATGGTCTGGTCCGCATGCAGACTGATGCAGGCCGCGGCGTGGATCAGGCCGAGGAGCGCCCCCGCGAGCCCTCCGCAGAGGAAGCCGATCCAGCCGTTGCTCGTATAGTAGGCGGCGAGGGCGCCGACGAAGGCGCCGATCGTCATCATTCCCTCGATGCCGATATTTACGACGCCGGATCTCTCCGAGAAGCAGGAGCCGAGTCCCGCGAGGAGGAGCGGCGGCGTGGAGATGAGCATCGCATTGATCAAAAGTCCGAGATAGGTGAGCAGCATACTTATTTCCCTCCCTCCCCTCTGACGGCCCTCAGGAGCACCGTGCGGACCGACGGGGTGATCGCAATGAAGATGATGATCGTCCCCATGATGATATTTACGACCTCCGTCGGGACATTCACGACGGTCAGCTTATTCCCTCCGTACTTCATGGCCCCGTAGAAAAGTCCCGAGAAGATGCATCCGATCGGATTCGTCCCGCCGATCAGGGCCACCGTGATCCCCTGGAAGCCATAGCCCTCCTGTGAGGCGAACTGGGCGATCCGCTCCGCCATGCCGAGGACCTGCACCGCACCGCCGAGCGCCGCCAGCATTCCGGAGATCCCCATTGAGAGGAGGAAGACTTTCTTCGAATCGATGCCGGCGTATTCCGCCGCCGAGCGGGAATAGCCCACTGCGCGGAGCTGATAGCCGAAGCTCGTCTTCGCCATGATAAACCAGATGAGGAGAGCCGCAAGGAGCGCGAGCACGATGCCCCAGTGAATATCCGTACAGCCGCTCAGGCGCGAGAAGAACTCCGGCATGCGGATGCTTGCGCTCTTTAAGATATTCCTGCTGGCATCCGCCCCCTGCTCCGTGTGGATCGCCTTTTGGTTGATCACATAGTTTGAGAAGTAAAAGGCGATCCAGTTCAGCATGATGTAGGAGAGGACCTCATTGATCCCCTTCTTCACCTTGAGAAGACCCGCGAGAGCGCCCCAGAGCCCTCCCGCAAGAGCCGCCGAAAGCAGGCACACGATCGCGTGGAATGGCGCCGGGAGCGGGACGAGGAGACCCACGACAAGCGCTGCGAGGCTTCCCATAATATACTGCCCCTCTGCCCCGATGTTGAATACACCGGTCCGGAAGGAGAAGGCGACCGAGAGCCCCGTAAAGATGAGCGGTGCGGCATAGACGATGCTGTAGACGACGAACTTCGGCTTTCCGAAGATCCCGTTCCAGAGCTTCCCGTAGGCCACCGCAGGATTTACGCCGATCAGAAAGAGGAGGATCGCGCCGAGCAAAAATCCGAGCGCGATGGAAAGAAGCGTATAGAGCGTCGGACTTTTCAAAATTTTCTGTTTCATTCCGCTTTTCATTCCGCTTTTCCTCCCGCCATCAAAAGACCAAGCTGATACTCGTCCGCATCCTTCCCGGGCATCTCCCCCGCGATCCTTCCGTCGAAGATGACGGCGATCCGATCCGAGAGCCCCATGATTTCCTCCAGCTCGAAGGAGACCAGAAGGATCGCGCGGCCCTTGTTCCTCTGTCCCAGGAGATAGCTGTGCACAAACTCGATCGCGCCGACATCGAGCCCTCTCGTCGGATTAAAGGCGATCAGAAGCTCCTTGTCATTTGTCACCTCTCTGGCGATGATGACCTTTTGCTGATTCCCTCCGGAGAGCTGTCCCGCGGGCCGCTCCTCGCAGCCTGAGGGACGGATATCAAAGCGCTCGATCAGCTCCGCCGCATGCTTTCGGATCGCCCCCTTGTTGAGGATCCCCCGATGCGAGTACGGCCTCTGTCCGAAATTCTGTAATATGAGATTCTCCGCCACTGTGAAGTCGAGCACCAGTCCGTGCTTCTGCCTGTCCTCCGGGATGCTGGAAACCCCCTTTAAGAAGGTATCTCGCGGCGTATGATTTAAGATGTTTTCTCCCCCCATCCTCACCTCGCCGGACTCCGCCTTGGAGAGGCCGGTGAGAATCTCCACAAGCTGAGACTGCCCGTTTCCGTCGATCCCGGCAA
The DNA here is from genome assembly GCF_000160135.1 of Oribacterium sp. oral taxon 078 str. F0262. Lineage (GTDB taxonomy): Bacteria > Bacillota > Clostridia > Lachnospirales > Lachnospiraceae > Oribacterium. The sequence goes on along the minus strand of NZ_GG729933.1, from coordinate 54,728 downwards.
GTCCCAGGATCTCTCCTCCTCGGATCGAGAGACTGAGCCCCTTCAGGATCTCCGCGCCGCGGTAGTCCCTCGCCCGAAGCTCCTTTACGGAGAGGACCGTCTCCCCCGGATTCCTCTCCTCCTTCTCCGCCCGGAGGCTGACCTTCCGCCCCACCATGAGCGATGCGAGCTCATCCTCCGTGTGCTCCGAGACCTTCACCGTATCGATATACTTTCCCCTCCGGATGATCATACAGTGATCCGAGCTCGCCTTGATTTCCTTCAGCTTATGCGTGATTAAAAGGATGGATTTCCCGGCGGCCGTGAGGCTTCGGATGATCTCCATGAGCTCGTCGATCTCCTGAGGCGTGAGGGAGGCCGTCGGCTCATCCAGAATCAGGATCTTCGCCCCCCGGTAGAGGACCTTCAGGATCTCCACCCTCTGCTGCATTCCGACACTGATGTCCTCGATCTTCGCGTCCGGATCGACCTTCAGATTGTAGCTCTCCGAGAGCTCCAAAATCTTTTTTCTCGCCCCCGCAAGGTCCACACTGATCCCCTTCCTCGGCTCCGAACCGAGCACGATGTTCTCCGTCACACTAAAGGGAGGAATCAGCATAAAGTGCTGGTGCACCATGCCGATACCGAGCGCGATCGCCTTCTCCGGGCTGTCGATCTCCACCTCTTTTCCCTCGATCCGGATCACGCCCTCCGTCGGGCGGTACATGCCGTAGAGCACATTCATCAGCGTGGATTTCCCCGCACCGTTCTCTCCGAGCACCGCGAGAACCTCCCCCTTGTGAAGGGTGAGATCGATATGATCGTTTGCGACGAAGTCCCCGAAGCGCTTCACGATGCCGCGCATCTCGATGACCACGGTCTTCCCGTCCATGTTGCTTCCCATATTTCTCCCCTGCCCCCTTTCCCGTCTTCCCTACAGGGTCAATACCTTCACCGCCCCCTCGCTTTTTGCGATTTCCAAGAGGCGGGACATCTCCTCCTCCGTCGGGCTCTCGAAATCCCGATATTCCGCTCTCACGCCGTTCTTCCGAAAGGCGATGATCTTATAGCGGACCTCCGGGTAGGGCCGGAGCAGCCTCGCGCACTCCCGGATGCAGCCCTCATAGTCGAAAAGCCCCGGCACCACCACAGTTCGAAGCTCATAGAGCTTGCCGCATTGCAGGAGAGAGCGCAGATTCCTGAGGACATCCTCATTGCCCGTTCCGGTGACTCTTTCATGCTCCTCTCTCTTCCAGGCCTTGACATCCAGCATGACACCGGAGAGGAGCGGAAGCAGTCCCGCGGGATCCTCCGAAAAATCATAGCTTCCATTCGAATCGAGCAAAAGCTCCAAGCCCTCCGAAAGAAGGAGGGCGGCGAGCTCCCGGAGGAAGGCCGGATAGAGGGTGCACTCTCCGCCGGAGACCGTCACTCCCCGGATAAAGGGACGATTTTTGGACAGCTCCCGGAGGAGCTCCTCCGGACTCATCCAGCGGATGCGCGGGCTCGCGTCGTGACGGCATATCCGGATGCAGCGATCACAGCCAATGCACTTTTCCGGAGAAAAGAGCACCCATCTCCCGGAATGGGGGCTTTCCCGCTCTCTCTCCTCCGAAATGCCCTCTCTTTTTTCTTCCCCCCAAAAAGGGTAAGAGGATAATGCAGGCGCCGTCCGTGCAGACTCTTGTTTCTCTTCCCCCGGAAAAGGGCGGGATGCGGAAGGAAAAGGAGAATCAGAGAAATACAGCGCTCCTCCCGGACAGTCCTCCACGCAGTCCCCGCAGTGAATGCACAGCTTCCGGGTCTCCGGATTATGGCAGTACTTACAGTTAAAATTACAGCCCTGTAAAAAAACGGCGGTCCGGTTTCCCGGCCCGTCGACTGCGCTGAAAGGGATAATCCGGTTGACCGGAGCCCTCATCAGCGGACTCTCCTCTCCAGAATATGGCCATTTTGCTTTGCGCCCATGCCGAGCGCCGTCGTATCATGCTTCACATTCCCGCCCTTCTCGAGAGTTTTGATCTCCGAGCGCTTCACGAGATAGCCGGTGATCCGGATCACATCGGAGTCACTGGAGTAGAAGGAGAGGTAGCGGAGCTTCTTCTGAAAGGCTCCCTTAATGATATCCATGATATATTCCGGATTCCGGTGCACCGTCCGCTCAATCGGAAAGATATCTCCCGTCCCGGAGGGAAAATAGTGGTGGAAGCGGCTCAGAAGCTCCAGCTGATCCACGAGCTCCTCCGGCTCCTCCCCGATCGGAATCCTGGTCCCGGGGCTGATACCGATGTCACTGGAGATCCCGACCTGCGCGTGCAGGAGAAAATGCCCGCCGCTCACCTCGCAGTAGGGATTTCTGTGCGCCTCGTTAAAGGCGGAAATTGTGTCCATGATGCGGACGCCGAGCGACACGGCCTCCTCGGAATGCCCGAAGCGAAGGCCCTTCTTCCCCTCTTTCTCGAGCAGGATATTGACCGCCTCCGCGAGTCCCACAAGGCCGAACATCGCCGTAAAGCGCTCCCTTCGGATGAAGCCCTCCTTCGCGAGGAAATTGTTCTCGAAGAAGCCGGACTCCTCGACGATGAAGCGGATCCGCTCATCCATATAGCGGGCCTGAAGATCCATCACATAGGGAAGCTCCCGGGAGAGAAAGTCCTCAATCCCCTTCGCGCGCTTTGCGATATTTCCGAGAATCAGGCGGCAGAGCGTATAGGAGCCTCCTCCCTCGGGGAGGCCGTTATAGCAGGATGCGATGACATACTCCGGCCCGAGCTCCGAGCGAAACATCGCATCGTTCGCAAAGCTCGGCTTTGCGCTCTCCAAAGCGGCGCGGACCGCCTCCAGCAAAAACGCATCCTCCGTCAGGGAGGCGTCATACTTCATCGTCATATTCGGGACCGCGTCCTTCGTCTCCGCGATCGCGCGGAGGATGAGACTTCCCGCCTTCGTCCTCTCAGGGCCGATATTTCCGTGGGAGAAGGAGTCCAGGATCGTCCGGTCCATATGGATGAAGAAGGCCCGGATCAGCCGATAGGCCTCCTCCTCGTCCATGGAAGAGACAAAGGGCTCCAAAAGCCGGTCCAAAGCCCCCACATAGACCGGATAATTCGTGACGGAGGGGACATGCTTATAGAAAATCTCCAGCGCATTGATCGCCTCATAGAGATCTCCCGGCGCTCCGAGCTCCAGGAAGGAGGAGCCCTCCTTCAGAAAGCGCCCGTAGTCCGGGATGATGTATCGGGGGCGCATCGGCGCGTGCCCCTCAAAGAGATCGCAGATGCACTGCGTCTCGATCGGTGCATCGAGGAGCTCGGAGAGCCCCTCCGGGATGTTCAGCACCTCCAGGAGGGAATCCGCGAGGGATGCCATCGCGGCGACCTTCTGCTCATGCGTGAGCACTGGGGATTTCACGGTCTTAAGCATCTCCTCCCGTGTCTTCTCCACCCTCTCCATCGTGATTTCTCTCATTTTTCCCATTCGCTCCCTCCGTCCGAAGGCCGGGCGGCTAAACCTCTGTCTCTCCCTGCTCCTTAGTCGTCCAGCTCGTAGACAGAGCCGTACTTTGCCTCGAACTCCGCCTTTGTCTTCGGGACCGTGATCTCCCCGGAGATGATCTTCTTCTTGAGTTCCTCGACCTCAGAGAGCACGGTCGGGTCGATATTGTCCGTGACCGGCGCGAGATCCACACCCTCATCCGCGAGCGCGTAGGTCTTGACTCCCGGCTCCAGCTTCCCTTCCGAAAGCTCCTTTGTGACATCGAAGACCGCATTGTCCACTCTCTTCATCGCGGAGGTCAGGATCGTCTTCGGTGCGATAGAGCTCTGGTCGGAGTCCACGCCGATCGCCCAGATTCCGGCCTCCTTGCAGCCGTCGATGACGCCGAGTCCCGTGCCGCCCGCCACCTGGAAGATGACATCCGCTCCCTGCGCGACCATATTGTTCGCCGCGGTCTTTCCGGCGGCAGTGTCCGCGAAGGAATTCGCATTGGTCTGGAGCACCTTGATTCCGGGATTTGCGTCGATCGCACCGGCGAGATAGCCATATCCGAACTGATGCATGAGATCCGTCGCCATGCCGAGCACGATCCCGATCGTATTCTTCTTCGTCGTCTTTGCCGCCACATAACCGGCCAGATAGGAGACCTGCGCCTGCTCAAACATGAGAGAGGTCACATTTTTCGCATCCGCTAAAGAAGCGTCGTCCACGATCGCAAACTTCACATCCGGATGTGCCGCGGACTCCTCCTTCAGCGCATCCGCAAGCGCATAGCCGATGCAGATGATGAGATCATAGTCCTCGTCCACGAAGTTCTCGATATTCGGCTTATAATCCGCATCTGTGTGCGATTCCTGGTACTTCGCCTGCACACCGAGCTCCTTCTCCGCCCTCTGGAGGCCCTCCCAGGCCGACTGGTTGAAGGATCCGTCATTGACACCGCCGACGTCTGTCACGATCCCGACCTTAAGGCCGGAGGCATCGGCCTTTTTCTCCTTGCTCTCGCCCTTCTCCTCCGCCGCGCTGCTCCCCTTCTCTTCCTTTTGGGACTCTTCCTTTGTCCCCTCGGAGGCGGCCTTTGTGCTCTCCGCCGCGGAGCCTCCGCAGGACGCGAGAGACGCCGCCATGAAAAGCGCCATCATTGCCGAAAGAATTCTCTTTTTCATAATACTCCTTCCGCCTGCCGCGCAGGCAAAACCGCACCGTGACGGAAAGACTGCCTCTCCTCCGCCCGATCTTTTTTATTATTATATTATAAGGAAATATGCACAAAACCGCAAGAATGAGAAAAGAAAAGTCTTGACAGCATTAGTTTAGCATGGTAACGTGTTATCACACTAAACTAATGTCGGAAGGAATCCTTGACAGCGGCAGAAATCCGGCTTCCCGCCTCACTTCAGCGCGGCAGAAAAGAGAATAACAGCAAAAGCCGCGGATCCTGCGAGGCAGGGGGAACACTTCCGCAGGGAGGACATCTCAAAAAGATCATTATGGAGGGTATTATGAAAAGAAAGCTTTGGATCGGAATCGCAGCGATCGCGGCGGCCGCACTGCTCAGCGGCTGCGGAGGAGAGAGCTCCGAAAAGGCGACGATGCAGGGAACGGAAAAGGTGACGGAGAAGGCCGGGGAGAAGAGCTCCGAAGGCTCTTCCCAGGCGGAAAAAGGCGAGGCGGAGAAGAGCGTAAGCAAGGAGGGGAGCGTGAAGACGCCGAGCGGAAAGTTCACCGTCGGCTTCGATCAGGAATTCCCGCCGATGGGCTTCGTCGATGATAAGGGCGGCTACCAGGGCTATGACCTGGAGCTCGCGGAGGAGGTCGCAAAGCGCCTGGGGCTCGAATTTGTCCCCCAGCCGATCAACTGGGACGCAAAGGATATGGAGCTTTCCTCGGGCAATATCGACTGCATCTGGAACGGCTTCTCCATGCAGGGGCGGGAGGACAAGTACAGCTGGGTCGGCCCCTATATGGCAAATGAGCAGGTCTTTGTCGTAAAGGATAATTCCGGCATCGAGACGCTCGCGGACCTTTCCGGAAAGGCCGTCGAGGTTCAGAAGGACTCCTCCGGACTGGACGCCCTGAAGGAGGAAGAAAATAAAAAGCTGAAGGAATCCTTCTCCTCCCTCACGGAGGTCGCGGACTATAATACCGCTCTGATGGATCTCCAGTCCGGTGCCTGCGATGCCGTATGCATGGATTCCGTCGTCGCGGGCTACCAGATCACAAACTCGGAGAAGAAGAATCCTGGCTCCGAGGAGAAGATGAGGATCCTCTCCGACACCCTCTCCGCGGAGGAGTACGGGATCGGCTTCCGAAAGGGAGAGGACGAGCTCGCGCAAAGTGTGAGGACTGTCCTTCTTGAGATGGAAAAGGACGGAAGCACGGCGGAGATCTCCCGGAAATGGTTCGGAAAGGACGATGTCTTCACTCTGAAATAGCGCTCCTTCCCCTCCCGGAAGCTCCCGCAGCTCTTCTTTTACTTCCCAAACAGAAAGGATTTCGGAATGGCGGAGATACTTCTTCCTCTTCTCAAGGGCCTCGGCGTGAGCTTTCAGATCTTTCTGATCACGCTTATCCTATCTCTTCCTCTCGGCCTCCTCGTTTCGCTCGGGAGGATGAGCCGAAACGGCCCCCTCTCCGCCTTGATCCGGATCTATATCTCCATCATGCGGGGGACGCCGCTCATGCTGCAGCTCTTTGTGGTCTACTACGGCCCCTACTATCTCTTCCGCATCCGCTTAAGCCCCGGCTACCGGAATATCGCGGTCTGCATCGGCTTTGTCATAAACTACGCCGCCTATTTTGCGGAGATCTACCGCTCCGGCATCCAGTCCATCCCGAAGGGGCAGTATGAGGCCGCGGAGATCCTCGGCTACAGCAGGGCCCAGAGCTTCCTCCGCATCATTCTCCCCCAGGTCATAAAACGGATCCTGCCTGCCGTCACAAATGAGGTCATCACCCTGGTAAAGGACACCTCCCTCGCCTTCTCCATCTCGGTGATGGAAATGTTTACCGCGGCCAAGGCCCTCTCCTCCGCTCAGAGCTCCATGACCCCTCTGATCGCCGCCGGGATCTTCTACTATATCTTCAATTTCATCGTGGCCTTTTTGATGGAGAGGCTGGAGAAGCGCCTCGATTATTACAGCATCTGATAAATGGAGAGGACGAAATGAATGTCTTGGAAATGAAAAATGTGCGGAAGGATTTCGGCTCTCTGGAGGTGCTGAGAGGCGTCGATCTCAGCGTCTCGGAGGGAGAGATCGTATCCGTCATCGGTCCCTCCGGCTCGGGAAAGTCCACGCTTCTCCGCCTGGCGACGCTCCTCGAGCGAATGGACTTCGGAAGCCTCTCCTATGAGGGCATCGCGGCGGCCTATGAGGACGAAGGCGGCCGGTCGGTCTACGCCTCTCTGAAGACACTGAAGGATTTAAAGTCCATCTACGGACTCGTCTTCCAGAGCTTCCACCTCTTCCCGCACTGGAATGTGCTGCAAAATGTGACAGACGCCGTAATCCACGTGCAGAAACGCCCGAGGGCGGAGGCGGAGGAGAGGGGGCGGGAGCTCCTCTCCCGGATGGGTCTCCTCGAAAAGGCGGGGAGCTATCCCTGCGAGCTCTCCGGAGGACAGCAGCAGAGAGTCGCGATCGCAAGAGCTCTGGCCCTCCGCCCGAAGCTCCTCTTCTTCGACGAGCCGACCTCCGCCCTGGACCCCGAGATGAGCGGAGAGGTCCTGAAGCTGATCCTCTCCCTCCGGGAGCTGAAAATCGCCATGGTCATCGTCACCCACGAGATGGGCTTTGCGAGGGAGATCTCCGACCGCATCCTCTTCATGGCGGAGGGCTCCGTCCTCCTCTCGGGGCCCCCGGAGGAGGTCTTCCGCTCGGAAAATGAGCGGATGAAGAGCTTTCTCAGCCGGGTTCAGAGCTTTTAAAAAGTCTGAAAGTCCGAAGGAGATAGCCTGAAGGGGACGAAAAGCTCCTAAAGTCAAAATCCCGTCATTTCCTGCTGCATGCAGCGCGAAAGGACGGGATCTTCTTTTGATTCTTTCCACAAAATGTGTGTAAAAACGAAATAATTGTGGATAAGTCCCGCAAAAGCATTCTTTTTCGCGGGGACTTATCCACAATATATAGGTCAATTGCCTTCCCTGACCGCAAGGGATGCCTGTCTTACTTCGCGGCCGTACTGCTCTCTGCCGGAGCGGCGGTGCTGCTCTCCGGCACCTCGCTCGTCTCCTCCTGCACCGTCGTCTTTACCTTGGACTCGATGTAGTCCAGAACCGCCATCGTGACGGCCTCGCTCTCGATCGTCTCCTTTCCGAACTCCTCGATCAGCTTATCCTTATTGTACTCCTTGCCTGTGATCTTCGTCGCATTCTCCGCGACCTTATTGATGAGATCATCATTCAGCTTGATGCCCTGATCCGCCGCGATCTTCTGGATGACGAAATACTGCTTCCCGTACTCCTCCCCCTGCGTCTCCATCTGGGTTCGGAAATCCTGGACGCTCGTTCCGTACATGTTCAGCATATCGGAGATCTTCATGCCGTACTTCTCGATCTGATCCAGCTGACTCCGGATCGCATAGGCCGTCGCGTACTTCTTCATGCTGTCAGAGAGCGTGATCTCGGACTTATCCACGATATCGGCGAGTGCCTTCTGCTGGATCTCCATATGGTAATTGTAATCGCTGCCCGCGACCATGCGCTCCTTCATCTGCGTCCGGAAGGCATCGACCGTATCCGCCGTGGTCTCCTGATAATTCTTCACCCACTCATCCGTGAGCTCCGGCGTCTTCTCGACACTGTTTATCTTGACCGAGAATTCCGCATCCTTTCCGGCGACATCCTTGTTCCGGTAGTCCTGCGGGAAGGTCACCTTCACCGTGACATCCTCTCCGCTCTTGTGCCCGATCAGCTGATCCTCAAAGCCCGGGATGAAGCTGTTGGAGCCAAGCTCCAATTCATAGCCCTGTGCGGATCCGCCATCGAAGGTCTGACCGTCGATCTTTCCCTCGTAATCGATGTTGACGCTGTCTCCCTTTTCCGCGGGCGCGTCGACCTTGGTCTTATTGCCCTCCAGGATATAGCGGATCTGGTCCTCTACCTCATCATCCTTGATATCCTCCCGCGGGCTCACCGTCACCTCGATCGTGCTGAGATCCGGGAGCTTGATCTTTCCCATCTTCGAGACCGCCGGGGCCTTCGGGACCTTTGTCTCCTCCAGCTTCTTCAGTTCCGGATCATCCTCGGAAACCTGCGCCGCGGAGGAAGACTCCGAGCCGGACTCAGAACCGGAAGCGGACTCCGCTGCCGCCGTGCTGGACTTTGCATCTCCCTTTTTCCCGCAGGCTGCCGCCATCATTGCTGCCGCAAAAAGAGCGGCGGCTAAAATCATCCTTTTCTTTCTCATCATTTCCCCTTCTCCTTTATTCTTTGTTGAAAGCGCAGAATGCCCGATAGGTATAGTAGACATCCAGCTTCGAGGTGATCTCAAAGGGCGCGTGCATCGCGAGCACCGCGACTCCCAGGTCCACGGTGTCCACATCCATATTCCCCATGAACTGCGCGATGGTTCCTCCGCCTCCCTCATCGACCTTTCCGAGCTCCCCGGCCTGCCAGAGGACACCGGCCTCCTCCATATAATGGATCATCCGGTACATGGTCTCCGCGGAGGCATCATTGGAGCTGTACTTCCCGCGGCTTCCCGTGTATTTCGTGAGAACCGGGCCGTGGTTCATGCAGGAGCTGTTGTTCAGCTCGAAGACATCCGGGAAGCTCGGATCATAGGCCGCATTGACATCCGCGGAGAGGCAGAGCGAATTCCGAAGCACATCCCTCACCCGGATCCCCTCGCTCTCCGCGAGGTCCTCCATGTAATGAAGCAGGAAGTCCGAGGCCATGCCGGTATTTCCCGTGGACCCGATCTCCTCCTTATCCGTAAGATACGTCACCGTCGTATACTCCGGCTTCTTCGCATCCAGCTCCGCCATGAGAGCCGTGTAGGCGCAGACCTTGTCATCCTGCCCGTAGGCTCCGATCATGGAGCGGTCCAGTCCGACATCGACGGCCTTCTGCGCGGGGACCATTGTGAGCTCCGCCCGGAGGAAGTCCTCCTCCGTGATGCCGTATCTCTCATTCAGAACGGAGAGGACCTTCAGCCTAAAGGCCTCCTTCAGCTCGGAGTCCGGAATCGGCAGAGATCCCAGGAGGATATTGAGCTCCTCCCCCTTCAGCCCGTCCTTAAGGGGGCGCTCATTCTGCTTCGCGGAGAGATGGGGCAGGAGATCCGTCACGACAAAGACCGGATCGCCGGGCTCCTCTCCGAGCTTAATGTCCACATGGCTCCCATCCTTCCGCATCACTCTTCCGTGGAGAGCAAGCGGTGTCACTCCCCACTGATACTTCCGGATCCCACCGTAGTAATGCGTCTTGAAATAGGAGAGCTCCTCCTTCTCATAGAGCGGATTCGGCTTTAGGTCCAGCCTGGGCGAGTCGATGTGCGCGATGTTGAAGTGCACACCCTCTGCGAGGGACTTCCGTCCGATCGTCGTGAGGATCAGATTCTTTCCCCGGTTCAGGAAGAAGAGCTTCGCGCCTGCCGGGTATTTTTTCCCGCGCTCAAAGGGCTGATAGCCCCTCTCCTTTGCGAGCGCCAGGGAAAAATCGACGCATTCTCTCTCGATCTTCGAGCGGTCCAGAAAGCTCTTATATCCCTCGGAGAACTTCTCCGCCTCCGAAAAATCACCGGGCCGCTCCATCCCGATATTCTGCTTTCTTCGGCAGAGCCTCTCCTCCAGCTTCTGTCCTTCTGTTTTTTCCATCTGAGTCACATCCTTCCTTAAACAAGATATCTATGCCGAAATGAGCGCCGAAGAGGCCATAGCTCCTCCGCCTCCTTCGCTGCGGCTATCTCCCCAGGCCTCTTGGCAGTCTACGTCCCGGCTGTGTCCTTTTTGTGAAAATCAGTGAATGATGCCGAAATCGCTGAGCGGCCAGTATCTCAGGTAGACCTTCGCGAGCATCTTCTCCTTCTTCACAAAGGGATACTCTCCCCAGTATCTGGCATCCGCAGAATTGTTCCGGTTATCCCCCAGCATATAGTAGCAGTCCTCCGGCACCGTGACGTCCACCTCCGGAAACTGGTTCCCGTCGCAGAGCATGGGCTCCGGAAGATAATTCTCCTCCTGCTCGACGCCGTTGATGTAGAGTTTTCCCACCGGGAGCTTCCCGCTGGAGGAGCTCACATTGATCTTATGGATCTTTGAGACGTCCACCTCCCCGCTCCGCTTGATCTGGATGTGATCTCCCGGAAGGCCGATGACCCGCTTTACATAGTAGATCACCTGATTCTTGCTGTCCTCCTGTCCGCAGAGCGGGCACTTCCCCTCATCCGTCTCCCGGTAGCGATTGCCGCAGTTTCTGCACTGATAGCCGTAGACAAAGATCGCGACATCTCCCCGTTTCACTTCCCCGAAGTGATAGCTGAGACGTGAGCCGAAGACCCGGCTCCCCGCCATGATCGTATTCTCCATGGAGCCGGTCGGGATCGTGGAATTCGCTATCACGAAATTATTGAGAAGAAATGCCGCGACGCCGGCGATGAGAAGGATCTTAACCCACTCAAAAAGCTCCGCGAAAAAGCCGCCCTCTGTCTCTTCCTCTCTCCTTCTTCGGGATCCCTTCCTCCGCTTCTCCTTTTTCTCCGGGAAGGGATCTCCCTTTTCCTCCGGGCTCTGCTCCCCGGCTTCCCCGGGCCCTTCTCCGTCCTCCGACCCCTCTTTCTCCGCGTCCTCTCCGGAAGCGCCGGAGCTCCTCCTGCTCTTAAGCTCTCGGAGAAGAGGCGGTGCGGAAGCGCTCCCCGCATCCCCTCTCTCCTCAGAATCCGATCCGCTTCGCTCCGGATTCCCGAGCTCCTCTCTCTCTTCCTCGTCTTTTGCCATGCGTTCTCCTCTTAATCCTCCGCGGCGGAATCAGCATAGATCATGTCCTTTTCCTCTCCTGATACCGCTTCATGGACTCATGCTCCTCCCGGAGCTCCTCATAGAGTCTCCGCAGGTTCCAGCTCCGATTGCTCTCTGTCTCCGTACATTTATAATCCACCCGGAGCCCGAGAAGCCGGAGCGCGGAGAGGAAGTCCCCGAGCTCCGCCCCCGTAAAGCCGATCAGCTTCATAAGCTCCGCGTCCTCCGGCAGACTTTCCAGCTCCTCCTCTTTAGGCTGAAGCAGCTCGATATGGCGAAGCGCCGCAAGCGCTCCGATCTTTTGCTCCTTCTCCGCCTCTTTTCGATTGATATACAGAAGTTTTTTCTCCATACTGTCCCTAACGCTCTCTGAGCGCTCCTTCCCTCTCCTCTGTCTTTCCCTTATCCATGCGGGAAGAGCCCGGATCCGCTGCACTCCTTCGCAGAGGCACATGCTGATCCAGCCAGTCCTCCAGCATAGCGACGACCTCCCAGCGGATATCCTCGTTCAGCGTTTCGTGGCGCTTTCCGGGATAGATGCGAAGCTTGAGATCATGATGTCCGCTCGCCTTCAAAAGAGCGTAGACCATGGTCGGCCCTATACCGTATTCCCCGACCGGATCCGAGCCCCCCGAGAAAAGGAGGATGGGGATGTCCGGCATTTTCCGGAACCACTCCTCCCCGGAGATCTGTATCAGACCATAGAGCATATCACGATAGGCGCCGATCGTAAAGCTGGAGGAGAGCGGATCATCCTCATAGCTCAGACAGACCTCCGCCATACTGCAGCACCAGGCCCCGAGATTCACCGGGTCCTTGATATGGCGGTTAAAGTAGCGGGAGAGCAGTCTCCCGTAGAGCTTTGCATCCGTATCCTCTCCGAAAAGCTTCGCCTGCGCCGTCATAAAGCGATAGACCGGGGCATAGAGGGGACTCGGTCCCGCCGTTCCGGAGAGGAGCAGCGCATCCGCCTCCCCCGGGAAGCGGACGCAGAAAAGTCTCGCGAGAAAGGAGCCCATGGAATGCCCGAAGAGGCAGAGCGGAAGACCCGGAAACCATTTGCGGACCTGCAGGATATTTCTCCGGATATCGTGGAGCATATAGTCCCAGCCCCGTTCCGGGCCGAAGGAGCCCTCCGCATTCGCGGATCTCCCATGCCCCTGCAGGTCGAGAAGCGTCACGATATAGCCCCGGGCACTCAGATGCTCGGCGAGGAAACGGTAGCGGTCAGAGTGGCTCTGCATCCCGTGCAGGATGCACACAATCCCCCGCGCCCCGCATCTCTCCTCCCGGTAGAGCACCGAATAAATGCTGCCGTTTCCATTGGCAGATTCTCTTCTCCAGACGCGCCGCTCCATCCTCTCCCCTCCTCTCATCTCCCAACGCCTTCTCCTGACATTCCTTCCAATAACAGCCATGCCGCTTTTCCGCCCCGGCAGCAGTGATTTGCTCCTCTAAGCCGCCGGGCAGGGCAGTCAAGCTATTTTATCATCACAGCGCATAAATTACAAATCTCCGAGAAAGCAGCGGCACATCTCCCCATTTTTGTGCTATCATGGGGAAAAGACGCAAAGGCAGTGCTTCGCTGCTCCTCCGCTGATTCTTAAAGGGGGTTTTTATGCCATTCTTTCTTCTTTTCATCCTTATCCTTTACATTGCCGTTTTTCTATGCATATCCATGCGGGTCGTGCCGAAGGGCAGAGTGCTGATCATCGAGCGCCTCGGCCGCTATCACGCATCCTGGCAGCCGGGAATCCATTTTCTTGCTCCCTTTATCGATCGCATCCGAGGGAAGATCAATCTGGAGGAGCAGAGCGCGGATTTCCCACCTCAGACCTTCAGCACGGAGGATAATGCCTCGCTGCAGATCGACGCCGCCGTCTTCTTCCTCATCAGCGATCCGAAACGCTATACCTACAGCGTGGACGATCCGAACTCAGCGATCGAAAAGCTGACGACTGCGGCGCTTCGTAAGATCATAGCTTCTATGGACCGTGATATCGCTCTAAGCTCCCGGGACGAGATTCAATCCCAGCTTTTCTCCCTTCTCAAAGACGGCGCCGATGTCCTGGGCATCCGGATAAGCCGCGTCGAGCTGAAGGACATCTCCCGGGCGCCCGACAGCTTCACCTGGTAATAAAGGGATAGCGCATCTTTCCGTTTTTGTGCTATCATGATGCTGGAAAAGATCCGTCATTCCTCAGCCGTTTTTCCACTTTAAGGAGGTTTTTATGCCATTTTTTATTGTCGTTATCCTTTTTATCCTCGCCATCGTTCTTCTATGCATTACCGTGCGGGTCGTGCCGGAGGCCAGGGCACTGATCATTGAGCGCTTCGGAAGCTATCATGCGACCTGGCGCCCGGGGCTTCATTTCCTCATCCCCTTTATCGATCATGTCTCAAAGCACATCAATCTGAAGGAGCAGGTCGCGGATTTCCCTCCCCAGCCGGTCATCACGAAGGATAATGTCACCATGCGGATCGACTCCGTCGTCTTCTTCGTCATCACCGATCCGAAGCTCTATGCCTACGGCGTGGACAATCCGATCGCCGCGATCGAGAACCTGACCGCCACGACGCTTCGAAACATCATAGGCTCCATGGACCTCGATACCACTCTGACCTCCCGGGATGAGATCAACACCCAGATGCGCTCTCTCCTCGATGTCGCCACTGATCCCTGGGGCATCAAGGTAAACCGCGTCGAGCTGAAGAATATTCTCCCCCCGGACGCCATCCGGGAGGCGATGGAGAAGCAGATGAAGGCGGAGCGGGAGAAAAGAGAGGCCATAACCCTCGCGGAAGCGAAGAAGCAGTCCGCCGTCCTCACGGCAGAGGGAAATAAGCAGGCCGCCATCCTGAACGCCGAGGCGGATAAGCAAAAGACCATCCTCGCCGCGGAGGCGCAGAAGGAAAAGGAGATCCGTGAGGCCGAGGGACGCGCTCAGGCGATCCGAAGCGTCAAGGAGGCGGAAGCCGAGGGTATCCGCCTGATCCGGCAGGCCGGAGCGGACGACGCGGTCCTGAAGCTCCGGAGTCTTGAAGCCTTCGCCTCTGTCGCAAACGGACGGGCGACGAAGATCATTATCCCCTCTGACCTCCAGAATATGGGAGGACTTCTCGCAGGATTAAAGGAGACTTTGGACACTCCGATCCCGGAAAAGAATGATTAAGATCATATTCTTTGATATCGACGGCACCCTCCGTCCCTTTGAAACGGGAAGGATCCCGGACTCTGCGAAGCTCGCCGTAAGGAGAGCGCAGAGGGCCGGGATCCTCTGCGCGATCGCGACCGGGCGCCACTGGATGGAGATCTACGGAGAGAGGCTCATAGAAGAGCTCTTTTTTGATGCCTATGTGACGCTGGACGGGGAATTCTGCTATCTCCTCCCCCATTCCCCGCGCTCTACTGCGCAAAGCCCGCTCCGGGATCCTTCCTTTCGTTTCGATCTCCGGGCAGAGGAAAGACTTGCCCCGGAAATGGATCCAAGGCTCGGAGATATCGTCCAGAAGATCCCTCTTCCGACGGAGCAGGTCATGGCCGTGCTCCGCCTCGCAGAGAGGGAGCGCTTCCCCGTTCTCATACAGGAGGAGCGCCGGATCTACGCCAATCTCGTAAACGAGGAGCTTCTCCGCTGTCTCTACGAGATCCGAAACGATATCGTCCCCCCCGTGCTCCCGATCCGAGAGGCCGCGGAAAATCCGGTCTATATGCTGATACCGATCCTCTCCTACGAGGAATCCCTTAAGATCCCTCCCCTGATCCCGGACTGTCAGCTGGTCCGCTGGTCGGACGGAAGGTCCTTCGACCTCACGAAGAAGGGGATCAATAAGTCCTCCGGCATCGACGCCATACTCCGTCATCTCCGCCTCTCCCGCTCTGAAGCCGCCGCCATCGGAGACGGCTGGAACGATATCGACATGCTCTCCCGGGTCGGGCTCGGCATCGCGATGGGAAACGCGAAGCCGGAGTGCCGGGAGGCAGCCGATCACGTCTGTCCCCCTATCCTGGAGGACGGCCTTGCCCATGCGGTGGACTGGATCCTCCAAAGAAACCGGGAGGAGGGCGTGCGAAGGAAGGGCTGAAGCGGCAGAAGACCACCGATCAGGAAAGGTCTCTCTCCGTGAGCTCCGCTCCCGCGTTTTGTTCCGATTTCAGCGCGGCTTTTGCGGCATCCGGATCGGAAAAGCCGATCAGGGAATCATCATTCGTGCTCCCGAGAGAGACAAAATCTCCGAGTGCGAAAAGCTTCTGATAACGGATACTGCCCCCGGGGCGGACAAGCAGATTCTGAAAGCGGGCGAGCCCGTAGAAGGAGAACTGTCCCCCATCCCTCGTCCGATAGTCGATCTCTATGAGATCATAGAGCGCGTTTTTCTCCTCCCCCTCACTCGAAAGAAAGAGAGAAAGCGGCTTCCAGCCGAGCTCCTCATCCTGCTTCCTCCCATTCATCGTCATGGGGAAATATCCCTTTCGGATCTCCTCAAGGGCCTCCCGGTGGATCGCGGACAGAGTCTCCTCATCGAGGGAGGAGAGCTCAGAGAGACAGCTCTCCAGACCGCTCACCTTGTATTTTCGCAGCTTTTCCTTCAGGCGATAATCCTCGCTCTCTGCCCGGAGCGTCACACTGTCCCCGTTCTTAAGGCCGGAATCCGGGCTGAGCTCGAAGTGAATCCTATGTTCATCGACCTCCTCCGGAAAGCTCCCGAGCGTATACTCCGCCTTTCCCTCCCCGCTCACACCGGAAAAGTGAAGCTCGACATAATCAAAGGCGGATACTAAAGGCCTTCTGAGGTCCCGGAAGATAACGCAGAAGGCGAGAAAGGCCGCGATGCAAAGCAGCGTGATCAGCCGCCTCTTCCATCTTCCGATCCGCTTCCGTCTCTCGCGGCTTCGCACAAGCTCATCCCTCGCGCGAAGCTTTCCCCGCTCCGTGCCATAGGCGATATCCTCTGCCTCCTTTGCCGTGAGCTTATCTCCCTCCCGGACGATGAGCATCTTCTTTCCGCAGTACGGACAAAAAAGCTCCTCCTGCCCCTCCTCGACGCTCATCGCTGCCCCGCAGCTTGGACAAGTCAGATCGATCCTGTAGACTCCGCTCATTCTCCCTCCTTTTCTCCTCTTCCTCCAGCCTGAGAGGCTCCGCTCTCTTTCCGGGATTCCCTTTTCTCCTTTTTCTTCCTCTCCTTCTCCCGCCTCTCCTTCTCTCTCTCCTCCTTGTCCTTTGCCGCCCTGCTCTCAAAGGCAGCGGCCTTATCGATCTGTCCCAGGCGGAGCATAAGCTCAGAGCGCTTCTTGAGCTCCTCCCTCTCATAGTCCCTGCCGAACTTCTCCATGAGCGTCGGCTGATCGGAGTAGAGATTCGTCCCAAGCCCGAGCCTCTCCCCCTCGATCTCTACGCCGAGGGAGGCGAGCGTCGTCGGGAAATCGTCAAAGCTGCTGTACTCCCGCCTCTCCCTTCGCGCCGAGGCGATGGGAGAGTTGATATAAGCGGTGTAAACCCTCCGCACGTAGCTCTTCGGCACATCCTTACAGAAATCGTGATCCATCGTCGGATGATCCCCTGTAACAACGATCGTCGTATTCTCGTACCAGGGCTGTGTCTTCGCCCAGTTCACAAAGTCTGCGAGCTGACGGGACGCACAGGCAAAGACATTGGCGTATTGATTTTTCCCAAACTCCCTCCTGCAAAGACGGCAGACATAGCCATCCGGAAAATGCGTATCCACCGTGAGAAGCGTGAGGTTAAAGGGGCGGCCGTCCCGGGAAAGCCTTGAGAGCTCCTCCTTCGCATAGCTGTAGAGCTTCTCATCCTCAAAGCCCCAGTTCACCCAATAATCCGGGCGGAATTTCCCCTGCCGCTTCCAGTAGCTGTAATCCTTCACCGCATAGTCCCCATGGCTTTGAAAGTAGAGCCTGCGCCCGCCGAAATATCCGACAGAGCCAAGCAGAAAGCTCTGCTCATAGCCCTCCTCCTTCAGGATATCTCCCAGTGTCTGTACCCCGGGGAAAAAGCTCTTCTGGCTGTCCATCGCATTCTTATCGATCGAAATCTTGAGCGGAAGCCCCGAGCTCATGGCAAAGATCGCCCCCATCGTCCAGGTCGAGCCCGGCATGCTGTAGGCCCCGTTCAGCTTCCCGTCTCCGCCGGAGAAGTCCTCATTCTCCTCCGCAAGCTCCGTGAGCTCCGGGATGCAGTTCATCGGAAAGGCTCCTCCGTGCGCTTCATCGGAAAAGCTCATCTCCGTGGACTCCATGTAGATATAGATGAGATTCCTCTTCTTCTCCGGAAAACGGAGCTCCACCGATCTCGGATCGACATAATTTCTGTCGATAAAATCGGAATGTGTAAACTGAGACAGGAGGAAATCCCGAAGCCCGATCCCCTGCCAGCTGTCCCGAATCGAGAGAAGGAGAAAGAGGAGCGGAAAAAGAAAAAGAATGCGGCGCACAAAATAAAAGAGGAAAAAATTACGGCAGCGCCGGAAAAAAGGAGAAAGAGAAGGAGGAGAAGGAGAGCAGGGAGGAGAGCAAAGAGAAGGTAGGAGCGGAGGAGGGCGCTGCTCGCCCCCTGCATCGGCGCCTTCAGATGATAGAGGATCTCCTCCACACTGAGCTCCGACCAGTTTGAGAGCATCCAGCGGAGGCTGAAGTACAAAAGCGAGCTCAGAAAAAGGGAGAGAAGCAGCAGAAGCCTCCGGATATAGCCCGGCAGAAAGATAAGCCGCCAAAACCATCCCGGAAGCTCTGTCTCTCCTCCCCTCCTCTCTGAGATCCAGTCTTCTTCCCTTCTCATCCCTCTCCCTCCAATCCTTCCGTAAATATATCCTGGCGGCAGGACAAAGACCCGCCCCGGAAGAGTTCAGCTCCTCCGGGGCGGGTCTTCCGTCGTTTCCAGTGAAATACAGCGCCGCATCAGTCCGTGCTCAATGCCGTTCTCTCTCGTCCCTCTTCCGGACGCGGATCGCTCTTAAGAAGGGAGCGTTCATAAGGAAGCGGAATCGCTCCAGCGCATCCAGCGCGTTCTGCCAGGACTCCTGGGCTGCCACCGTTTTATCGGAAAGCGTCAGGAGATAGGCGAGGCGGGAGTTCGGAAGCCCCGTGGACAGCGGGAACATATGTGTCAGGATCGCGCGGCGCTCCTTCTTCGAGAGGGAAAAGCCCTGCTTTGCCGCGTTTTCCACCGCATCCTCGCCGTGATAGAAGCAGTACCACCTCCCATCATGACTTGTACCGTCGTCCTTGTGATAATCCACCATGCAAAAATCATGGAGCAGCCCCACATAGGCGGCACTCCTTCGATCCACTCCGAAGCGCGGGGCGAGGCGGTAGGCCATATAGGCGACCCGCACGCTGTGATCGTAGGTATTGGTGCTCCCGTGTCTTGGCAGATCCTTCAGCTTCATATACTCCGGATTTCGAGTGATCTCCCGGAATTGCTCCGCAAAGCGCAGGGCCTCATCAGATAATATCATTGGATTTCATCCTTTCTTTCAGCGGATGGACTCTTGTCTTTATGCGCCGCGGGAAATAAAAGCGGCGGATTGTGAATACCGTTTTTCCAAAAATGCAAGCCCAATATACCCGATTCAAGTCCCGAAAGCAAGGATTTTCTCAAAAAACACAGTCAAGCTTAAGATTTTTTATCTTCCTCCCCGGACAAATATTTTTTTAAAGTTTCCCTGACGGCGCCCCTCCCCCGGAGCTCCTCCCGGAAATACCCCTCGATCTTTTCCCCGATTCCCGCCCGGTAGAGATCGATTCCGAAGATATTTTCATTGGACAGGATCGGGCGGAGCCGATCCGCGACGGAATCCGGCTCTCCGAGCCGAATCCCGGAGAGAGCCTCCGTGAGGCTTTTGAGCATCGGATCCGGTGAGCGCTCGAAGCTCCTCCCCTCATCGTCCACCGCGAGGAGATAGCGGAGCCAGCCCGCGATTGCGAGCGGGATCCCCAGGAGCCTCTCCGCGCTCCCAAACCGCTCTACGTAAGCCTTGATCGTCTCGCCATAGCGGATCCCGACCTTCTGCGAGCTGTCCGTCGCGATTCTCTGCGGCGTATCCGGCATATAGGGATTCGGAATCCGTACCGAGAGGAGCTCCGAGAGGAAGGCCCGCGGGGACAAAATCCCCGGATCCGTCACGACAGGAAGCCCCTCTGTCTCTCCGATCCTCTCCACGAGCGCACGGAGCTCCCTGTCCTTCATCTCATCCGAGATCCGCCGGTAGCCGAGAAGACAGCCGTAGACCGCGAGCGCTGTGTGAAGCGGGTTTAAGCAGGTCGTAACCTTCATCCGCTCCACCCGGTTCACGGTATCTCTGTCCGTCATATAGACCCCGGCCTTTTCCAGCGGCGGGCGCCCATTCGGGAAGCGATCCTCAATCACCAGATACTGCGGCCCCTCCGCGTTGACAAAGGGAGCAATATAGGTTCCTTTTCCGGTGACAAGAATCTCCATATCCTCGATGCCGAGCTCCGAAAGCTTCTCCGCCACAGCTTCCGCAGGCCTCGGGGTGATCTTGTCGATCATCGTCCAGGGGAAGGATACCTCGCTCTCTTCCTCAAGATAATGAAGGAAGTCCTCTGGGAGGAAGCCCCTCTGTCTCCACTCCTCCGCCACTGTGAGGACGGAAGAACGAAGCTTTTCCCCGTTTTTCGAGCAGTTGTCCATCGAGACGAGCGCGATCGGCCCCGCGGCGCTCCGGAAGCGCTCATAGAGAAGAGCCGTGAGAATCGCCATCACAGAGAGCGGCTTCTCCGGCCCCCTCTCGAGATCCTCCCGCACGAAGGGAAGGAAGCTCCCGTCAGCGCCTCTCAGGGCATAGCCCTTTTCCGTGATCGTGAGGGAGGCGATCTGAAGCTCCCGGCTCCGGAAGATCTCCCTCAGCCTCTCCCATCCCCCGCCCTCCGCCTTCACGGCCTCTGCGAGAGAGGCGATGACTCTTTTCTCGAGGCTCCCGTCCGGATTCAAGGTCACGGAGAGGAGCAGATTATCATGAGGACGGTAGATCCTGTCCACGACGTCGAAGTCGAAGCTCTCCGCGCAGCTGATCCCCCGGTCGAGCTCTCCTTCATTTAAAAGCGTATCCGCGATGCCGCCGATAAAGATCCGGAAAATATTTCCGATTCCGAAATGCACCCAGCGGGGCGCCGCTATACTTTTCCTCCTGACAGAAGAGATATCATAGGAAGGAAGACTCACGCCGATCCTCTCCCAGGCCTCTCTGTCTCTCAATCCCTCTTCACTAAGCTTCATAGCTCCATCAAGTCCTTTCGAAAACCAAAAAGGGGGAAGCCCCGGCAGGGCTCTCCCCTCTCCCCTTTCAGCCCTGCCGATCCTTTGCAATCGCCTCCCAGAGTCCCTCAAGATAGCAGGCGCCGAGCGCCCTGTCGTAGAGACCGTAGCCCGGCATGGCCTTCTCTCCCCAGATCATGCGCCCGTGGTCCGGCCGGATGATTCCGTCAAAGCCGCTTTCATAGAGCTTTCGCATGATAAGATAGAGATCCATAGAACCATCGGAGGAGAGGTGGGCCGCCTCCTCGAAATCCCTCGGGGAATTAAACTTTAGATTTCTGACATGGGCAAAGGGAATCCTTCCCCGCGCTGTCTCTATGATGTCCAGGATCTCCCCCTGCTGCTGCTTGGAGCCCAGAGAGCCCGTGCACAGCGTGAGCCCGTTATAGGGTCTGTCCACCGCTTTGAGAAGGCGCACGATCTGCTCCTTTCCGGTGACAATGCGGGGAAGTCCGAAAATCGGCCAGGCCGGATCATCCGGGTGAATCCCCATCCGGATATCATAGCGCTCACAGACCGGGCCGATCGCCCTGAGGAAATAGATGAGATTCTGAAAAAGCTTCTCCTCATCGATATCACGGTATTTCTGAAAGAGCTCCTTAAGCCTGTCCAGGCGCTCCGGCTCCCAGCCCGGCATCACAAAGCCGCCGGACATGGCCTCCACGGACTCCTTCATATGATCCGGGTCCAGACGGTCGACGGTATCCTGATTATAGGCGAGTACGGTAGAGCCGTCCGGCCGGATTCTCGCAAGCTCCGTCCGGGTCCAGTCGAAAACCGGCATGAAATTATAGCAGATGACACGGATCCCGGCCTTTCCGAGATTCTCAAGCGTCCCGATATAATTTTCAATCTGTTCCTCTCTCCCCTCCGCCCCGGTCTTGATATCGTCACTGATATTTACCGACTCGATCGCAGAAATCTCGAGACCGGCCTCCTCTACGGTCCTTTTGAGCTCCCTGATCTCAGACTCCGTCCAGAGCTCCCCCGCCTGCTTCTGATAGAGGGTCGTGACAACGCCCCAGACCCCAGGAATCTGCCGGATCTGCTCCAGTGTCACGGTATCATAGCCCGGCCCGTACCAACGCAGTGTCATCCGCATCTCTTATCCCTCCCGCCTCTGTATATTATCGCAGCATAAAAGCGCCGTTTTATGCCATTGGTAGCGCTTACACAACCACTCTAGCATTTCAGCCCGGCGCTGTCAATCTCCGCTTTTACATTGCCCAGCGGAGGATATGATTCTTGATTTTCTCGAAGATTGTCATGACAATGATGAGGATAAAGACCATGAAGAGGAAGCCGCCCCAGACATTCTCATAGATTCCCAGCGTGGAGTATCTCTTCACATAAAAGCCCAGTCCATACTGCGCGCCGTACATCTCCGCATAGACCAGCATGACGAAGGAGCTCCTCAGAGAATTGACAAAGCCCGCGAGAATGGCGGGACTCGCCGCGGGCAGAATCACCCGGATAAAGCGCTTCCAGCCCCGAAGCTCCAGCGTGGCCGCATTGCCCCAGGAGGCAGACGAATTCCCCCGCCTCTATCGTGAGGCTGATATCCTTTAAAATCCATTTCTCCGGCGAAGCCGGATAGGAGAAGGAGAGATCACAAATCTTAATTTCTTTCATGGATATACCCCTTCCTCTTGCTTTTCCGCTTCCCTCTCTCTTCGGCTGTACCGCGCTCCTCCTTCGTCCTTCAGTCTAAAACCGAGAAGGCCGCCCGGAAATCGGCGAGCAGATCCTCTTTGTCCTCCAGACCGGCGGAGACCCGAATCAGAGCATCCGTGATCCCCTCTCTCTCCCTCTCCTCCGCGGGGACAGCGCCATGCGTCATGCTGGCGGCATGCTCCACGAGGGTTCCCGGGTCTCCCAGGCTCACCGCGATCGATGGGATCGTGAAGGAATTGAGCAGCTTTTTACAGGCATCAAAGGCCTTCATGCCCCGGATCCCGTCCTTTAACTCAAAGGCAAGGATTCCTCCATAGTTCCCCTTCATCATCCTCTCCGCAAGCGCATGCTGCGGGCTGGACGAAAGGCCCGGATAATACACCCTTTTCACATGGGGATTTCCCTCCAGGAAGGAAGCGATCGCAAATCCGTTCTCACAGTGCCTCTGCATCCGAAGCTCCATGGTCTGCATCCCGCGGAGAACCAGATAGGAATTAAAGGGGCTCGGCGTCGTCCCGAGAAGCTTGGTGGTGATGCCGGAGCGGATCGGGTCCAGCTCCTCCTTGGCGCCGATAATGGCCCCGCCGATCGCATCCCCGTGTCCGTTGATATATTTCGTGGTGCTGTGAACCACGAGATCCGCGCCGAGCGAGAGCGGCCTGATCTCAGGAGGCGGCGTAAAGGTATTGTCCACCACTACCTTTATCCCCCTGTCGTGGGCAATGCGGCTGATCTCCCGAATATCGCTGAGCTCCATCATGGGATTCGACATGCTCTCAAAATAGAGCAGCTTCGTATTCTCCTTTATCCCCCCGGCGACCGCTTCGAGATCCGAGAAGTCCGCGCTCGTCACCTCGATATTGAATTTACTGAGGTTCTCCCGGAACACATGCTCCGTGCAGCTGTAGATGCATCTCCCGCGGAGGATATGATCCCCGGCCTTCGCATAGGCGAGCAGCGCTCCCCCGACAGCTCCCATACCGGAGGCCGTGGCGATGGCAGCCTCCCCGCCCTCTAAGATCGAGAGCTTCTGCTCCAGCGCCGTCGTCGTGGGATTCCCTCCTCTGGTATAGGCGTAGCCCGCCCTCTCCCCGGAGAAGATCTCTCCTCCCTCTTCCGCCGTATCAAAGCAAAATGTCGAGGTCTGATAAATCGGAGTCGCAAGGGCCCCGTAGCTCGGATCCGGCTCCTGCCCCGCGTGAATCATTCCCGTGCCAAAACCAAGTTTCGAAAAATCAAGCTTTCTCTTCAAATCTTCCTCCTCTGTCCTGTCCGCTGCTTTCCCATCCGTATCCATTTTCAGAACCCATCTTCTCCGTCTTCAAAAATCGGCGGAGACGCGGAAATTTTCCCGCATTTCTTCGGATTCTAAAGTAGGACATCGGGACTGTCCAATCATTTAATCTGATATTCTTCCGTGTCCTATACCGGTTTCCGATAAATGGGGATGCGGACAAAAACCTGGACTCTGACAGAAGCCGGAAGGGACTGAAAGAATATATTCCAAGATGCAGCTAATGAAGGCGTTCGCATCTTCCTCTTCCCTTGGGGGTATTCCGATAAAGAGCTCTTCCGTCCGGATGAGCCCGCGAACCGATCCGGGCGCAAAATCGACGCAAAGCTCGATTCCGCATGGCTCCCTCCCCGGGATTATGCTATACTTTCCCTATGAATAAGCTGATTCGGCCCGGAGAGACCCTCCGGGTCATAAAAGAGAATAATTTTCAATTCCAAAAAAGATTCGGTCAGAATTTTCTGATCGATGAAAGCGTGCTCCGGGATATTCTCGCGGCCTCTGAAATCACGCGGGAAGACTGTGTGCTGGAGATCGGGCCCGGCATCGGGACGCTGACTCAGGCGCTCTGCGAATCCGCGCGGAAGGTCATCGCGGTGGAGCTTGACAAAAAGCTGATCCCGATCCTCGAAGAGAATCTGAGTGCCTATGACAATCTCCGCCTGATTCAGGGCGATGCGCTCCGCCTGGATCTCACAAAGCTCATCGGGGAGGAAAATGACGGACATCCCATCAAGGTGGCCGCGAATCTGCCCTATTATATCACAAGCCCGATCCTCATGTCCCTTCTCGAAAGCCGCGCCCCCATCCGCTCCATCACGATCATGGTGCAAAGAGAGGTCGCCGATCGAATGCGCGCCCTCCCCGGCACAAAAAGCTACGGGGCGCTCTCCCTCGCGGTGCAGTACTATGCAAAGATCGATCTTATCCGAACGGTTGCGTCCTCCTGCTTCCTTCCCCGCCCCAATGTGGACTCTGCCGTCGTAAAGCTCACACTTCGAAGCGAGACCCCGGAAAATCCGGAGGAAAAGGCCTTCCTCTTCCGTCTCATCCGATCCGCCTTCGCCACCCGGAGAAAGACCCTGGCAAATGCCCTTTCGGGAGGGCTCTCCCTCCCAAAGGAAAGGACAGAGGAAGCTCTCAGGGAACTGGGGCTTTCGGAAAACATCCGCGGGGAGGCCCTGAGCCTTTCGCAGTTCTCCGCTCTCTCGGCTCTGCTCCGCGGGAAATACTTGAGGGAGAAATCGTGATCCCCCTCCCGCATAGTTCCCGCGGACCTTCTCCTCCCACCCGGGGGGCTATCTCGCAGAGCCGCCTCCCGCGAAATTTCTTTACGGGATGATGCCTATGGGCTCAGCGTCTCCTCGGTCTTAAGCGCTGCTATAAATGCATTATTCTCCGCCTTAAATCTCGCCTCTGCCTCGCTCCTTGCGATCACAGTCCGATTTTTCCCGGAGGGATCCCCCAGCGTGATGGTCCCCGCATTATAAGAGAAGATACAGCGGTAATCCTCCCCCTCCCGGATCAGGACGGGGACTCCCTTTCCCACATAATAGAGCACGCTTCCGAGATCGACCCCGTAGGCATTCAGAAGCAGAAAGCCATCGCAGCGCTCCATATTCTCAAGGCTCGGAATCTGCGCTATCAGCTCCTCCGGCAAAAGCTTCGGATTCTTTAAATTGACCGCGTTCGCCTTATCCGTCCGGTTCCAGAGCATCCTTCCGCTTTCATCCAGGATATAGCCGTAATCCTCATAGACCTGCTCCCAGGCTCCCTGCATGGTGCGGCTCGAGCCTCGGAAATGTCCCAGCGAATACGCGAGGAAAAGCGGCTCCCTGCCCTTTGCCTCCGGAATATTCAAATCAATGCTCGAGGACTTCTCCAAAGAGAAGCTTTTCGGAGAATAGCACTTCACCGTCTTCCCCCCGATATCCGAAATCCCATAATACCAGCACTTCTGAAGAGTCGGATCCTGCAGATTTTCCGCACTCACCGCGGCGGGATCCAGATTCTGCTTGCTGGAAATGATGCTGTCACTTCCCGCAAGCCGGAACTCCCCTCCGTCCAGACGATATTCGTCAAAGCGCACCCGATCCTCGCTCACCTCCGCATTTCCGTAATAAATTCCGTCCTTTTGATAACGGCTTTTCTCCTTGAGATCCGGGCCGGCGATCCTCAGCTCGGAAACCGCAACCTCATGCTGAGGCGTAAAGGCCCCCGTGACATTGGGATCTGTCAGACCATAAATCAGATCCTCTCCGATAAAGCCCAGAACTCTGAGCTTTCTCCCGCTCTCCGTAAGCTCCAAACTCTTGTCATCCGAGAGATCCACGAAGCTGATCCGCTCTGACTCATAGGGCCCCTCTTCCCCGCTGCTGTCCTGATAGGCGATGTAACGCCCACTTTGAGATGCCGCAAATTCGGAATTTTCGAGATTCCCGGCGACAGTGACCAGCTCAAAGCTCGTCGTATCCACCCCATAGACATTGCCGTCGTAGTAGAAATAGAACATCCGGTTCGGGCTCAGATAGGAGAGCTTCCGGATATCCTCCTCCAGGACCTCATAGCCCTCCGGAAGCGGCAGGAAAAAATTCTCCACCACGGTATTCTCGGAATTGTCATAGGTATAATAGAGGATTCCGCAGCTCCCCTCGTGACGGCCGCGGTTAAAATAGCCGTAGACAAGGAAGTCGACATCCCCGTTATTCTTGACTCCGAGGATCTTGATCCCGTGCGCCTTATAGCCCGCGCGGAGCGCCTTGTCCTCCTCGGAGAGATATGAGAAAATGCGGACGCAGCTCTTTGCCCTGCTGTCATAGCGAAAGAGACCATCCGGGCTCCGAAAGGCCAGAAACTGAGTGGAATCCGACTGCTTCGCATAGAGCTGGGAGGAGCTCTCAATCCCGACGAGAAGCTTCTCTCCCCGGAAGCGAAAGTCCGCGCTCTCAAACTCCTCCTCCGTCCTTCTGTCATAGTCCATAAGGAAGATTCTCTGCGGATCATAGCGGAAGACAAAATTGTCCTCATTCATAAATTTCCGCACATTTCCGTCCCTGTCATTGCAAAAGCTCGCGTAACGGATCTGCACCTCCCCCATATCCCCGGAGAGCTCCTTGAGACAGATTTCCGGCTGTCCGTCCTGCTGCATTCCGCTGTCCCCCCAGGTGATCTGATTGAAGCTGGAATGCAGGCTCACATGGGCAAGCGTCGATTCATCCGCCGTGTCATCACTTTCCAGATAGACGCTCAGCGCCCTGGCATCATTCTTTGAAAAGGTCTTTCTGGTGAAATCCTCCGCAATCTCCAGCATCTGCGGAGAAAAGTCCTTATCCGTCCAAAGGATTCTCGTATAATAATTGACTCTCTTCTCCCCCAGGTCCAGGCTGAGCCGGAGAAGATACTCTCTGTCCTTTTCGATGAGATTCTGAATCGGAATCTCAATCCTGGTCTTCTCTCCATCCTCCGTGATATCCTTCACCGTCCCGTTTTCGATGAGCTTTGAAAGGTCCAGAGAGCGGATCTCATACTGAACAGAAACTACCTTTCCGTTCATTTCCAGTGCGCTCAGACTCAATTTCCGATCTTCCGGCAGCACTGTCAGACAGTCTCGCGCGGTTTTATTTCCCATATCCTGCGTATAGCCATGCATGGGATTGATGCGGATCCCGCCCGACTCCGCAAAGAGCACCGGCAGCTCTGCCTCTCCCATGACGGAATAGACCCGGTTGGAGAGCTCCACCGCCCGATAGGAGAGGGTAAAGTATATGACAAGAGCGGCAAGAAATATGCCGATCATCAAAATCGCTCTTTGAAGACTGCTCTTTAACCTTTTCTTCACTGCTCTTTCTCTCTGTAGCCAAGTGCCTGCTCAAGCGCAAGCTTCTCCTCCGCGCCGAGCTCCACCCCCGTCGTACCGACATCTACATCCTTGATATAGAGAAAACAGCCCTCCCGGGAGTGTACCGAATTTATCACAAAGCCCGTGTTCGTATAATCCAGCATGGCGATCGCAAAGGACATATTCCCTCCCATTCCGCCAAACGCATTATATTTCACGATGCCGAATTTCTGAAAGGAGGCCCGGATATTCCGATTCACAATCCGGAGCATATCCTTTATATTTTCCTTCTCCTCCTCCAGCCGCTCCACGTGACTCTGAAGATCCACGAAATAATCCTCCAGAGTCTCCGCGTCCTTTCCGCGCATAAAATAATCATACTGCCGGTAGAGCTGCTTGTAGCGCTGATTCGCCTGAAGCCCCAGTATAAAGGCGGCAAGCGCCAGGATCAGGGAAAACAGGAGTCCTCCCGCCACGAGATGATTGATAGCTGGCATCTCTTTTCTTCCATCCTTTCATGGTAATTTGATTCGGACAAAAAAGCGGATTCCGCATGGCTCCGCTCCAGAGCTTCCGCCATAGCACTCCCTGCTTCGTCCTCTCGCGGGACTTAGCCCTCTTTTACGCTGATAAAGAGCTCTCTCATAAAGTCCTTTCCCTTCTTCTCTCACGCATGCTCATCGCAGAGCCGGACTTTTGATGCTGAAATCCTCTCCAAATCATATATTTAAGAGAGAGGAGATCCGCTCCAGATCCTCCGGGGAATAATATTCTATCTCAAGTCTTCCCCTTTTCCCATCCCGGGAAACGATGGATACCTTTGTCCCAAGCCTGGACTTCATCCTCTTTTCCAGCTCCCGGCAGGCCAAAAGAAGCTGCTCCCGCTCCCTTCCCTCTTCGCTTCCCTTCTTCTCCTTCTTTCGTCCCCGCCCTTCCCGGGCCAGGCCCTCGATTTCCCGTACAGAGAGCTCCTCTCTCGCGCAGCGCTCCGAGATCTTCCTCCGGAGCGCGCTGTCTCCGATCCCAAGGAGCGCTCTCGCATGCCCCTGACTCATCCTTCCCTCCCGGAGCAAAGACAGAATCTCGGGCTCCAGCTTCAAAAGCCGCAGACTGTTGGTGATCGTGGAACGATTTTTTGAGACCCGGGACGCAAGTTCCTCCTGCGTGAGCCCGTATTCCGTGAGAAGACTCTGATAAGCCATCGCCTCCTCCACGGGATTCAGATCCGATCTTTGGATATTTTCAATGATGGAAATTTCCTTCGCCGTCTTCTCATCGAAGTCCCGGACGATCACCGGAAGCTCAGAAAGCCCTGCGAGCTTCGCTGCCCTCCATCTCCGCTCCCCGGCGACGATCTCATAGAGCGGTCCCTGTTTTTTCACGATCAATGGCTGAATCACGCCGTAGAGCCGGATGGACTCCGCAAGCTCCTGGAGCTTTTCCTCGTCAAAATCCTTCCTGGGCTGATTCCGATTCGGCTGAATCAATCCGATCCGAACAAGCTGCTCCTTTTCTCCCGCCTTTTTCTCCCCGTCTTCTCTCTCTGCTCTCCCCGCGTTTTTCGTCACTCCCTCCGCATGGGCCGAAGCTCTGGATGAGGATGGACCGAAAATCGCGTCCAGACCCTTTCCAAGTCTCTCTCTCGCCATCCCTACTCCTCCCTGTTCATCACTTCCACCGCAAGCTTCCGATAGCTCTCCGCCCCGCTGGAGGCAGAGTCATAGGCGGTGATCGGAAGTCCATGACTCGGTGCCTCCGCAAGGCGCACGTTCCTCGGAATCATACTCTGGAAGATATTCCCCCGAAAATTCTTCCGCACCGTCCTTACAACCTCCTGAGAGAGACGAATTCTCCCATCATACATCGTAAAGACAATGCCCTCGATCAAAAGAGAGGGATTCAGCGCCTCCTGCACGATCTCTATACTGCTTAAAACCTGTCTCAGGCCCTCCAGGGCATAGTATTCACACTGAATCGGAATCAGAACGGTATCCGCCGCGCTCAGAGCGTTTACAGTGATTGTCCCAAGGCTCGGAGGACAGTCGATGAGGAGATATTCATATTTCTCCCGGAGGGGCCGCAGTGCTCCCCGAAGGATGAGATTTTTATTCTCCACATCAGCGAGCTCCGCATCGCACGCGGCAAGACTCATATCCGCCGGAATCAGGTCGAGATTTTCCATCCAATCCCGAAGGATCGTCTCCTCAATACCGGAATTTCCCGTAATTACATCATAGATTGAGCTCCGGATCTCGCTCCTCTCCACTCCCAGGCCGCTGCTCGCGTTCCCCTGAGGGTCGAAATCCAGAAGAAGAACCCTCTGACCGGCCTCCGCGAGTGTCGCGGCGAGATTCACGGCAGTCGTCGTCTTACCCACCCCGCCCTTCTGATTTGTGATCGCGATAATTCGTCCCATGATACCGCACCTCCCGGCCGCCTCCCCCTTCTATGTTTCACGTGAAACATTTTACCCCATGAGGAATGCTGTGTCAAACAAACGGAGGAGCGGTAAAGCGTGAATCTATTGTCAGAAAAAGCAAAAAAGATATCCTCCGGATGCTGTCTCCGTACCTCCTATTGGAGCTCCGCGCTCCGACGCCGCACCGAGCTTTCCTCCCGGTCGCGGCTGGCGGTTTTCTAACAGAGTTCGCAAAGAGCGTGCAGCAGAGCTGCGCAATACTCGTGCTTTTCCTGATGAAAAGCACTCCCTTGCGA
This sequence comes from Oribacterium sp. oral taxon 078 str. F0262, assembly GCF_000160135.1. Classification (GTDB taxonomy): domain Bacteria; phylum Bacillota; class Clostridia; order Lachnospirales; family Lachnospiraceae; genus Oribacterium. The sequence goes on along the minus strand of NZ_GG729933.1, from coordinate 24,478 downwards.
CAGCTCCGGTACCTGAGGTACCTGTGGCACGCTCTAAGCTCGCTCTGTAAAGAAAACATGTCCAGCCCTGCTCCAACGGGAGAGAAAGCTCGATGCAGCGTCGGACTGCTGTGTTTCTCCCGCTCTGATAAATTGGAAAACCAGGACTTATGCATGGATTTCCCGAACCTACGCCGCACCGCCGAGCGGTCAACCCATAAGCAGGCCTTCTTTTGCCCTGGCATTTAACGCCCGGGTGGCTTCAGCCGACCTCCCTTTGGGAGACACTTCTCTTCGAGAAGACTCAAGGACGCTCCGAGTCTGCCCGATGGCAGACTTCCGCAGCGAAAAGGACGCCATGCCAAAGAAATCTCTTTTCATCAGCGCTCTCCTCCTATCCACCGGATGCCGTCTCCGTACCCCCCTATTGGAGCTGCGCAATACTCGTGCTTTTCCTGATGAAAAGCACTCCCTTGCGACAGCTCCGGTACCTGAGGTACCTGTGGTACGCTCTAAGCTCGCTCTGTAAAGAAAACATGTCCAGCCCTGCTCCAACGGGAGAGAAAGCTTCGACACAACGTCGGAGCGCTGCGTTTCTCCCGCTCTGATAAATTGGAGCACCGGGACTTATGCATGGATTTTCCGAACCCACGCCGAGCGGTCGACCCATAAGCAGGCTTCCTTTTGCCCCGGCGTTTAGCGCCCGAGGAACACCAGCCGATCTCCCTTCGGGATACACTTCTCTTCGAGAAGACTCAAGGACGCTCCAAGTCTGCCTGATAGCAGACTTCTGTGCTCGCGCCGCTGGTCGCGGCAGTCGGAGCGAGAGCGTCCTGCGTTGGGGCGGCCGCTCGGCGATAAAGGCGGCAATAAAATCATTCTCTCTTTCCTGCCATTCCCAGAGGTTCTTTTGATGGGATTCCGGCCCGTCTGGGATAGCGGGACGGACTTTCCCGGAGTTTTCCGATCAAAAGAATACTTCTTTCGATATCGCTCTCCGGCAAAATGAAGCTCTCTCTCTTTATGAGCTTTCCTCCGAGCAGACGAATCGCGGCCTTCGCTTCTTCCAGCTCTTCCTCGATTCCGCCCGCCTTCATCGCAAGGAAATACCCCCCGTTCTTCACAAAGGGAAGGTCATATTCAGAGAGCACAGAGAGCCTCGCGACAGCTCGTGAGACCGAAAAGTCAAAGGCACCCCTCCATTTTCTCTCATGAGCAAGTTCCTCCGCTCTTCCGTGTACACAGGAGATTCCTTTGAGATTAAGCTCCTCTATGAGCTCATTCAGAAAACGAAGGCGTTTCTGAAGGGAATCATTCAGGACGACCTCCAGCTCTGGGAAGGCAATTTTCAGAGCCAGTCCGGGAAATCCGGCTCCGGTTCCGACATCGATGAGTCTCTTTCCCGGAAGGGTATTCCGAAGCAATGTTTCACGTGAAACATCGCCCGCGGAAGGAAGGCTTACCGCTGCCAAGGAAAGGCTGTCCGTGAAATGCTTCAGTACCACATCGGATTCTTCCGTAATCGAGGTAAGATTCATTACCTTGTTTTTTTCCGTCATTCTCTCATAATATAGGAAGAATTTCTCCAGCTGCGCCTCCGTAAGCTCGACCCCGAGAGCCGCCGCACGTCTGCTGAGCCCCTCCCGAAAGCTCTCTGTCATATTCTTTCCTCCCTTTTCCTTCTCCCCTTGATTTTATATCAGACGCCGCGTGAAAGAGAAATCGCAATGTTTCACGTGAAACATCATCCTTTCCTGCGGCGTTTTTCGAGATATACCAAAAGGACACTGATATCCGCCGGGCTGACACCGCTGATTCTCGATGCCATTCCCACATTATCCGGTCGGATGAGCTTCAGTTTCTGCCTGGCCTCCAGCCGCAGATTTCCGACTTCGGCATAGTCGATATCCTCCGGAATTCTCTTTTCTTCCATGCTTTTAAAGTGGGAGACCTGCTGAAGCTGCCGCGCGATATATCCCTTATAGCGGATCTCTATTTCGACCTCCTCCCGGACCTCCGCGGAGAGCTCCGGTCTGTCCGGATCCAGCGGCCGAAGGCTTTCATAGTTGAGTTCCGGCCTTCTGCACAGCTCTGCGAGGGAGACTCCGGATTTGATTTCAGCTGTCCCGAGCTTCCTGAGAATGCGGTTCGTCTCCTCTCCGCCTCCTACAAAGCTCTTCTCCATTCTCTCCGTCTCCCGCTCTATCGCCAGCTTTTTCTCCTGGGTCTTTCGGAGCTCCTCCGCAGAAATCAGTCCGATCCTATAGCCGATCTCCCGGAGGCGAAGGTCCGCGTTGTCCTGTCTCAGCAGGAGACGATACTCTGCCCTGCTCGTCATCATCCGGTAGGGCTCCCGGTTTTCCTTGGTCACGAGATCATCGATCAAAACTCCGATATAGGCCTCCGAGCGGTCCAGCACCACTGCCTTTTTCCCAAGGCAGCGCATCGCAGCATTGACCCCGGCCATGAATCCCTGTACCGCGGCCTCCTCATAGCCGCTGGAACCATTAAATTGTCCGCCGGAAAAAAGGCCGCGAATCGTCTGGAATTCCAGGCTGCTCTTAAGCTGCTGGGAATCGATACAGTCATATTCGATCGCATAGGCGTTCCGCACGATCTCCGCTCTCTCTAACCCCTCCATGCTCCGGTACATATCAATCTGCACATCCTCCGGAAGAGAAGAAGACATCCCGGAGAGATACATTTCATTCGTATACAATCCCTCGGGTTCGATAAAGATCTGATGCCGCTCCTTCTCCGGAAAGCGCATGACCTTATCCTCTATAGAAGGACAATATCTCGGTCCTGTCCCCTCTATCTCTCCATTGTACATGGGAGAGCGTTCAATATTTTTTCGAATGATCTCATGCGTCTTTTCGTTGGTATAAGTCAGATAACAGTCAATCTGCTCCTTCTGCACCGTATCCGGATCCGTGGAAAAGGAAAAGGGAATAACCGGACGATCCCCCTTCTGTATCTCCATCTTCGAGAAGTCAATCGTTCTCCCGTCGATACGGGCCGGCGTCCCCGTCTTAAAGCGAAGCATTCTTACTCCGGCGCGGCGGAGAAACCCGCTCAGATGCCCTGCATTTCTCAGACCGTTTGGCCCGGTATCCTCCGAGACCTCTCCGTAGATACAGCGGGAATTCAGATAGACTCCTGTGCACAGTACAACCGCTCTTGCAAAAAAATCTGTCCCCGCGGCATCCCGCACACCGAAAATCTCTCTTTCTCCTTCGCTCTCCTTAAGCAAAAGCTCCGTGATCTCCGCCTGCCGTATCGTGAGATTCTCCTGATTCTCTACAGTGCGCCGCATCTCCTTCATATATTCCTGCTTATCCGCCTGCGCGCGGAGAGAATGCACCGCCGGACCCTTTGAGCGGTTCAGCATCCGTGACTGGAGGAAAGTCTTATCGATATTCTTCCCCATCTCTCCTCCGAGCGCATCCAACTCCCGGACGAGATGCCCCTTTGAAGAGCCTCCGATATTCGGATTACACGGCATCATCGCGATATGATCCGCGCTGAGACAGAACATGATTGTTTTAAGACCGAGCCGCGCGCAGGCCAGCGCAGCTTCCACACCCGCATGACCGGCACCAACCACCGCCACATCATAAGATAATTCGGTCATACCGAACCTTTCCCTTCCCAAATGTTTCACGTGAAACATACTATATAAACTCTGTTTAGCCGACCTCCCTCCGGGAGGCACTTCTCTTCGAGAAGACTCAAGAACGCTCCGAGTCTGCCTGATGGCAGACTTCTACGCTCGCGCCAGCTGAAGTGAGAACGTCTCGCATTGGACAAGCGAAACGGACAAAGGCAGAGCATTGCCGATCTGACGCTTTGTCCGTCGAAAAGCGGGCCGTCTGCCGCCCCGGCGCTTAGCGATTTGGTCCTTCAAAATCGCTTACGCGTCCGCTGGCCGCGGCAGTCGGAGCGAGAGCGTCCCGCGTTGGACGGGCAAACGACAGATCGATTCACTCCTACTGAAGCCGGCTTCCAAACATAAAAATCTGCTGTAAAGTGGACTCAAAGCACCTCCAACCTTTTCCACTGATCCGAAAGCGACTTCCAAGCGTAAAAATCCAATCCGCATAAGGCAGACTCAAAGCGAAAGCGGCCCAGCTCGGCCACCTTGAATGAGCAAACGGCGGATCACTTCCCCATACAGAATTTACTGAAAATCTCATCGATCAGGTCTTCCGAAACCCTCTCCCCGAGGATCTGCCCCAGTTCTTCGTAGGCCCGCATGATATCAATCGTATAGAAGTCCTCCGGCATACCGATTTCGATCGAGCGGCAGAGCTCACGCAGCGCCTGCCCGGCGTTTTGAAGAAGCTTCCTCTGTCTTTCGCTGCATATGATGAGCTCCTGGTTCCAGCGGAGCTCCCCTCCGAAGAACATTTCCCGGATCTTTTCCGAGAGCATGCTGATTCCCTCTTCGGTTCTCGCGGAGATCGAGAGCACCGGGCAGCCGCTCCTCTTCTTCATCTCCTCCTCCGAGATAATGGTCCTCAAATCCGATTTATTGAGTAGGAGCAGCGCCTTCTTCCCCGGCAGAAAGCGAAGGATCTCTTCATCCGAGCTGTCCAGCGGTCGCGAGGCGTCCACAACGTAGATGATGAGATCCGCGTCCTCCGCGGCCTTTTTGGCTCGTTCCACGCCGATTCTCTCCACAGGATCCTCCGTCTCCCGGATTCCGGCCGTATCAATGGCCCTGAGATTAAGATCCTTGAGGGAGAGCTCCTCCTCCAGCGTGTCTCTCGTCGTCCCCTCGATCTCCGTTACGATCGCCCTCTCTTCTCCCAAAAGAGCATTGAGAAGGGAGGACTTCCCGGCATTGGGTTTTCCGACAATCACCGTGCGGATTCCCTCCCGGAGCAGTCTCCCGGAGGAAAAGGAGGCCTCGAGCGCCTCTGTATCGCGGAGCAGGGATTCCGCATGCAGGCGAAGCTTTTCGGAAAAGCCCTCCAGGGAGATATGTTCCGGATCATCGAGCGCCGCCTCGATATAGGCATCATCCTCTAGGAGAATTTTTCGCATCTCCCGGATCTTTCGGGAAAGTGATCCCCGAAGCTGGGAAAGACCGGCTCGAATCGCATCCTCGCTCCTCGCATGGATGAGATCGGAAACTGCCTCTGCTTCAGAGAGATCGAGTCTTCCGTTCAGAAAAGCTCTCTTCGTAAATTCTCCCGGCTCCGCCGGTCTCGCTCCGCTTCGAACGCAGAGAGAGAGAACCTTTTGGAGGAGAAGCACGCCCCCATGGCAGTTGATCTCCACGCTGTCCTCCCCGGTATAGGAGTGCGGCGCGAGAAAGCTTGTGACGAGAACCTCGTCAACTGCCTCCTCATTGTCATAGACAAAGGCGTAGCGAACCCGGTTTGGCTTTGAAAGATCGAGTCTTTCCCCGCTCTTTGTCCTCAGAAGGCTTCCGGCGACAGAAAGCGCATGCTCTCCGCTGATCCTTATGATGCCGATCCCGGCCTCCGCCGCTGCGGTGGCCAGCGCGCAAATCGTATCCTCTGCTCTCTCCATCTCCGCTCCCTCCGTTTGGCCGTAAAATTCCCTCTCCTTTACAGGAAGCGGGGTATCCCGGATGGGAATACCCCGCTTCCTGCGGTCAATGCTCTCTGCCGCCTCTGTCCTCCCAGTCTCTCTGGGGAGAGGCCTTCGGATAGATCACAACATGGCGGAAGGGCTCATCCCCCTCCGATTTTGTCGCCGCAAAGCGATCGTTCTGCAAAGCCGCATGAATGATGCGGCGCTCATACGGATTCATCGGCTCGAGGCTTACCGGCTTTCTGCTCTTCTTCACCCGGTAGGCGATATTCCTGGCCAGTGTCCGAAGCGTCTGTTCCCTTCTCTTCCTGTAGTCCTCCGTATCCAGCTTTACCCGGATATAATCCTCTCTATGCTCCCTGTTGACTACAAGAGAACAGATGTACTGAAGGGAGTCCAGTGTCTGCCCGCGCTTTCCGATCAGGATTCCCATATCCGGACCCTTTAATTCGATATAGAGCTCGTTGTTTTGGCCCCTGAATTCACTCTCGGCACTGACCTCCATCCCCATTCCGAGGAGAACGGAGCGTAGGAAGGAAAGTGCTCTCTCATCGGCTTCCCTCACTTCACTTTCGGAGATCTGCTTCGTCTCTCGCTGTCTGACATGGGATGGGGGCTTACTCATCAGCATATTGGCGGGATCGTAGCCGCCTCGGCTGAATTTCCCTTCTGTATGGTTCTCCTCATTCCCCTGATTTCTGCTCCGGTAAGGAGATCTTTCTCTAGGAGAAAAGTCCGGACCATTTCTCTTTCCGAATCTTTCTTTTCTTCCCGATCCTGTATCCCGCTCTTCTCTCCTCCTTCCATTTCCCCTTCGCTCTATTCTTCTCTCCCGAGGTTCTCTCTGTTCTTCCCTTTTTTCTTCCCTTCTCCCGCTCTCTTCCGGAGACGACACAGGGATCGAAGAAAAGGCTTTCTCCTCTGAGAAAGTTGCTTCCGCTTCTTTCTCTCTCCGTTCCGCTCTCTTCGTCCCGCTCTCCGGGATCCTCTCTCTTTTTTTCTTCTCTTCTCTTTCTTTTGTGAGGCTGTCCTCTCCCTCTTCCTTGATCTTTCCGGAGGTAATGCTCCTGATCTCTCTCTCCAGGCGCTCCAGTTCTTTCTGTTCTTCCTTTACGCTGGCCTCTAAAATCCAGGGCTTTGCCCCAATGCCGAAGAGCCCCCCCGTCCCCTGTACTAAAACATGATAAGAAAGCCTGTCTGAAGTCGTGTGCAGCTGGATCAATGCCTTCGTGATCGCCTCATCCTTTGTCTTTGCGGAAACTCTGATTTTTTCCATTTTCATACCTCAGCCAAGAGCCTTTCGGTCCCCTGGCCAAACCTTAGTCCTTTTTCTTCTCGTTCTTTTCGTTGTAAAGCCTCACCATATTCGCCTTACTCGCGAGACTCCCCTCTTTCGCATTCTGGTTATAGTATTCTGTGGACTCCTTCGTCCTCACATTTTGCTTCGCAATCGTCTCCATCCGGCTCTTCTCCGCGTGGTCCATCTTCGCCTGCATGGATTGAATTTTCTGCTCCACGGCCCGCTCATCGATCGGCGGAAGTCCCTTCCTCGCCCTCCTCGCATTCGCCTTCGCCATGGACTCCTGTAAAAGCTCCTCGTTTGTCTTCTTTCCGAAGAACCAGTTCAGGGCCAGCTGCTGAATCAGCATAAAGAGAGAGGAGGCGATCCAGTAGAGTCCGATACCGGAGGCAAAGGAGAAGCAGAAGTACACCGACATCAGCGGCATCATGATATTCATGCTCTTCATCATCTGTGCCGACTGATCACTTCCGTCCGCTGCCGCCATATTCTGCTTTTGCATGAGTATCGTACTCGCCCACTGTGTGAGCCCCGCTAGGATCGGTATCAGCCAATAAATCGTCGGCCGCAGTCCATAGGAAGAAGGAGCCGTGGAAAGATTCAGTCCCAGGAAGCTATTGATATGCTGCGCCTTCAGCGCCGCGCTCTCAATCACAGAGGAAGCTTGCGGAAAGCTCTCGGAAAGCTTGAGCCACTGCGCCGGATTCAGACGATAGAGAAAATCAATGATAAAATTCTGCACGGCATCCGCGCTGTATTTTGTCGGATCGCTCTGTCCCAGATTGTGGAGCAGCTTCAGCGTAGACGTCAAATCATTGGAATTTGCGAATTCCACCAGCTTTGAAGCCGCATCAGCTCCGCCAATCGAGGAGCATACCTTCTCATAAATCACCCGGACAGAGGGGACATAGGCCGGGATATTCATGATAATCCGGTAGAGCGCGAAAATGATCGGAAGCTGCAGAACGAGGGGCAGACAGCCGGAGGTCATAGAAGTTCCATATTTCTCATAGACAGCCTTCATCTCCGTCTGCTGCGCCATCATCGACGCGTTATCCGACTTATTCTTGTATTTTTCCTGAATCGCCTTGATCTCCGGCTGCATGACCTGCATCATTCTGGAGGACTTCTGCTGCTTCAGCGAGGTCGGAAAGAGAAGGATCCTCGTGACCAGAGTAAATAAAATGATGGCCAGGCCGATATTCGGGATTCCGATCCTGTCCAAAAAAACATAGATTGCATTCATAATCAGCCCGAGTATCGTTACGATCAGATTCCAAATCGGGCCGAACAGCGGAATATTAGACGTATTCTTCGTCAACAAAGCCAATGATAAGTAATTCAAATTCTACCCTCCATAGTCAGGGAACAGGATCATATCCGCCCTTGGCAAAAGGATTGCAGCGCAAAATCCTCCAGACCGCCAGCAATGTTCCTTTTACAGATCCATACTTTCTGATCGCCTCGATGGCATATTGAGAGCAGGTCGGCGTGTACCTGCAGCAGCAGGATCCCTTTATCGGAGAAAGATATTTCTGATAAAAGCGGATCAGCGCTATTTCCATTTTCTTTATCATATTGGAATTATCCCATCCCCCGTCCCGCGGCTGCCCACGATTATCGAAATTTTAAGATGACTTTCTTCCTATTATATAAGAATTCAAAATGAAATCTTCCAAGATCAGAATTCGGCCATAGCTCCATCCGTCTCTTCCTCTTCCAGGATGTGATGCCTGCTGCATAGCTCGAGATAGGCCCTCTCAATTTTTCGATAATCGGCTGAAGCCGAAGCCTTTCGAACAACCACAATGATGTCCAGCCCTTGTTTCAGATTTTTGTTCCGTCGAAATATTTCCCTGAGCTTTCTCGCCAGGCCGTGTCTCACGACAGAATTTCCGATCTTTTTGGAGCAGGAAATTCCAAGACGGTTCCCCTCCATTCCATTTGGAAAAACATAGACCGCAAGACAATCATTCGCGCGGGATTTCCCCCTCTGATATGCTCTTTGATAATCCGCACTTTTCTTTACGGACGGGAAGCGTTTCATAAAATATCTCCAGTATGGAAGAAAGACCGCCCGAAAAGCGGTCTCTTCTCGTTTACTCTATGTGCTGAGCTTACACAGTCAGAGACGCTCTTCCCTTCGCTCTTCTGGCAGCCAGTACTTTTCTTCCGCCGGCCGTAGCCATCCTGGCTCTGAATCCGTGAACCTTTGCTCTCTGTCTCGTCTTTGGCTGAAATGTCATTTTCCCCTTGTGCACGGCAATCCCCCCTTTCCTACTTTTTTCGGGCAAACATCGCTCTCATTATATAGATTGGGTCCTCATCCGTCAAGAGATATCCTTTTTCCCCCTATCCCCGGCTTTATCCACAGATTTATACACTTATCCACAGTACAAAAATCTATCCACAAAATGTTGATAGATTGTGGACAAGTGCATAGTGTGCATAGGATAAATCCACATTTTACGGGCTTTTTCCCACTTCTCCACCCCTTCCTGCCTTACTTATCCACATTCAGCTTGCTATTCTATCCACAATCGGGTATGCTATATACACTTTTTTCACAGCGCATTGGAGTTTATCATGTCGGAACAATTCGAAGTCATAAAAGGAAAATGGGAAATGATCCTGGAATATGTCCGGGATAATTTTGATGTGATGCCCGTATCCTACAAGACCTGGCTAAAGCCCCTGGAGCTCTGCGACTTTATTGATGGAGAGCTCATTATTATTGCGCCGGATCAGGTCTTTTGCCAATACATCGAAAAACGCTATAGTACGATTCTCAAGGTTTCGATCGAGGAGATCAGCGGAATCTCCTCGGAGATCCGCCTCATTACAGCAGAGGAAGTGAGAAATTATCATAAGGCAGGAGAAAAAAAGCTCACAGAAGAGGACTTTCCCCAGATCTTAAAAAAAGCGAATCTGAATCCCCGCTATACCTTCGACAGCTTTGTCGTCGGTTCCTCAAACAATCTCGCCCATGCGGCGAGCCTCGCCGTCGCGGAATCCCCGGGAGAAATCTACAATCCTCTCTATATCTATGGGGGAGCCGGACTCGGGAAGACTCACCTCATGCAGTCGATCGCTCACTTTATCTTAAAATCCAATCCGCAGTCCAATATCCGCTATGTGACATCGGAGACCTTCATCAATGAGTTCGTCGACTCGATCCGAAACAAGAACAATCTCTCCCCGGCCGAATTTCGGAAGAATTATCGGGATCTGGATGTTCTCCTCATAGACGATATCCAGTTTATCATCGGCAAGGAGGGAACGCAGGAGGAATTTTTCCACACCTTTAATACTCTCTATGAGAACAAGCGCCAGATCATTATCGCATCCGATAAACCGCCGAGAGACATCGACAATCTGGAAGACAGGCTGCGCTCTCGCTTCGAGGTCGGTCTCATCGTAGATATCCAGATGCCGGACTACGAGACCAGAATGGCAATCCTTCGGAAAAAGGAGGAACTCGAGGGCTACAGCATTGACAACGAAGTCATCAAATACATCGCGACAAATATAAAATCCAATGTCAGAGAGCTGGAGGGAGCCCTGACTAAAATCGTCGCAATGTCCCGGCTCGAAAAGAAGGATGTCACGCTGGAGCTCGCCGAGGAACTTCTGAAGGACCATATCAGCTCGGAGGCACCAAAGGAGGTGACGGCACAGCTCATCATCTCCCTGGTCGCGGAACACTTCAATCTGAATGACGGCGACCTCTCCTCTCAGAGAAAGAACAAGGAAATTGTGCTTCCCCGGCAGATCGCGATGTATCTTTGCCGGGAGATGACGGAATCTCCTCTGAAGGCCGTCGGTGAGCTCCTCGGCGGAAGGGACCATACCACGATCATGCACGGGCACGATAAAATATCCACAGAATTACGCACAAACGAACAATTAAAATCCACAATCGAGGCCTTGCGGAAAAAGATAGCTCCCTGAGGAAATCTTGTCCACAGCCCGCTGCACAGCATTTTAACGTACTTATCCCGGACAGAAAATGACGATATTCTGCGCTTCCTTCGGGATTTTCACTTTTCCACAGCTCCTACTGATACTACTGGATAAAAAAGAAAAAGAAGAAAAGGAGAAACCGCCTCATGAAACTGCAATTTCAAAAGGATGCTCTGATTTCCTCCATCAATATCGCCATAAAGGCCGTTCCCTCAAAAAGCACCATGCCGATTATGGAATGCCTCCTTCTGGATGCCTCCAACGGAAAAATCTGTCTTGTGGGAAATGATACGGAATTCGGGATTGAAACTGTCTGCCGGGGAGAGATTTTGGAAGCGGGAAAGGTGGCACTGGATGCGAGGCTTTTCTCTGAAATTATTAAAAAACTGCCTCAGGATAACGAACTTTCTGTTTTAATAGAAAGTGATGAGCATTTTGTCACCACAATTCGCTGCGAAAAGTCCGTCTTTAAGATTTCGGGGAAGGACGGCAATGAATTTACCATGATTCCCGGAATCGACCGAAGCAATTCTGTCTCTCTCTCTCAGTTCACGCTGAAAAGCTTCATCAATCAGACGATCTTTTCTGTCGCTCTCAATGAGAGCAATAAGAAGATGACGGGAGAGTTTCTGGAGGTAAAGGGGGATCTTTTTTCCGTGTGTTCTCTGGATGGGCATCGGATCTCGATCCGCCGCACGCAGCTTAAGGAAAGCTGTCCGGAGATGAAGGCCATTGTACCCGGGAAAGCATTGATTGAGATTTCCAGGATACTGAGCGGAGGCCTGAAGGATGAGGTAATGATTTACTTTACGAAGAATCATATCCTCTTCGAGTTTGATGATACCCTGGTGCTGAGCCGTCTGATCGATGGGGAGTATTTCCATGTCGCGCAGATGCTCTCAGAGGATTATGATACGAAAATTACGGTAAACCGAAGAGAGCTTCTGGATTCCATCGAGAGATCCACTATCTTTGTACAGGACAATGAGAAGCAGCCCTTGATCCTCCGTATCTCCGACGGCCTTCTCTCTCTTCTCATAAGCTCTGATCTCGGAAGGATGGATGCGGAGGTCTCCATAGAAAAGAGCGGAAATGATCTCATGATTGGCTTTAACCCCAGATATCTGGCGGATGCGCTTCGGAATATTGACTCGGAATCCGTTTCCATTTACTTTACGATTCCGCGCTCTCCTCTTTTCATCCGGGATGATGAAGAGACTTATACGTATATGATACTCCCGGTCAATTTCAATGCGGACGCCATCTGATGCAGATCGACTCGCTGGAATTACAGAATTTCAGAAATTATGAAAATCTGAGCCTCCATCTCTGCCGGGGAAGCAATATCCTCTACGGAGAGAATGCTCAGGGGAAGACGAATCTCCTCGAAGCGATTTTCATGGCCTGTACGGCGAAATCCTACCGTTTTACGAAGGATCGGGACCTGATCCGCTTCGGGGAGGAGGAGGCCCACATCAAGCTTATCCTGAGGAAGGGAAGTGCTCCTTATCGGATCGATATGCATCTGAAAAGGAATCAATCGAAGGGGATCGCGATCGATGAGATCCCGATTCGAAGGGCCTCGGAGCTTTTCGGGATTGCAAATATCGTATGCTTTTCCCCGGAGGATCTCTCCCTCATAAAGGACGGCCCCGTGGTCCGCAGGAGATTTCTGGATCTTGAACTCTGTCAGCTGAACAGGGGTTATCTCCAGGAGCTTGGGAGATATGGAAGGATCCTGAATCAGAGAAACCGCCTTTTAAGGGATATTCCCTTTAAGGCCGGCCTTTTGGATACGCTTTCTGTCTGGGATGAGCAGCTGCTTTCCTCGGGGATAGCTCTGATCGAGATCAGAAGCGCCTTTATGAAGCGCCTTTCTCCGATTATTTCGGAGATCCACGGGAGGCTTTCGGGGGGGAGGGAAAAGATCGAGGTCGACTATGAGCCAAATGTAAAAGCGGAAAATTTTCGGAAGAAGCTTTCTCTTCTCCGGGAATCCGAGCTCAAGCAGCACCTGAGTCTTGCCGGTCCGCATCGGGACGATATTTCATTTCGAATCGACGGGAGAGATATCCGGAAGTTCGGTTCCCAGGGGCAGCAGAGAACTGCGGCTTTGGCGCTTAAGCTCTCGGAGATTGAGCTGGTCCGGGAAATGATCGATGATACCCCGATACTGCTTTTGGATGATGTGCTCTCTGAGCTGGATTCTGCGAGGCAGAACTACCTTCTTAAGATTTTAAAGGATACGCAGAATATCATAAGCTGTACCGGTCTCGACGATTTCCTCTCCAAGCGCTTTCCGATCGATCAGCTCTATCAGGTAGAGGGAGGGAAGATCAGAGAGCTCCCGCGCTCAGATACAAAAGTCTGTTCGGGATACCGTTTTTCTGATACAATAAAAGGATAATGGAAATATATTTGCTGTCGCCATTGCTTTCGGCATGGATCTTATACTTGATCCGTCCGATGAGGAGGGAACGTGTCAATAGAGCAGAATGAGAGAGAGGATCTGGAGAGAGAGCGGGAGCTTATGAAGGGCTCTGAGAATTACGGTGCGGATCAGATTCAGATTCTGGAAGGACTGGAAGCCGTGAGAAAGAGGCCCGGTATGTATATCGGCACGACCTCCTCCCGCGGGCTGCATCATCTGGTCTATGAGATCGTGGATAATTCTGTGGATGAAGCTCTCGCGGGCTACTGCGGGGAAATCTCTGTCACGATAGAGCCGGATAATTCCATCACGGTGGAGGATGACGGGAGAGGGATTCCCGTCGATATCCAGAAAAAGGCGGGGAAGCCCGCTCTTGAGGTCGTTTTTACGGTACTTCACGCGGGCGGGAAGTTCGGGGGCTCCGGCTATAAGGTCTCCGGCGGACTGCACGGTGTGGGAGCCTCCGTCGTGAACGCGCTGTCCAGGAAGCTTTGGGTCAGGGTCTACAGGGATGGAAAAATCTATCAGATGGATTTTGAGCGCGGAAAGACGACTGCGCCGATGCGTGTCGTCGGCTCCTGTGAGCCGGAAAGGCATGGGACAAGCGTTCACTTTCAGCCGGACCCGGAGATCTTTGAGGAGACAGTATACGATTTTGAAACGCTGAAGGTGCGTCTTCGGGAGACGGCCTTTTTGACGCGGGCGCTCCGCATCAATCTAAAGGACAAAAGAGAAGGACAGGAGCAGGAGAAGAGCTTTCACTTTGAGGGCGGAATTAAGGAATTTGTGAGCTATCTGAACCGGGGAAAGGATCCCCTTTATTCCGAGGTCATCTACTGCGAGGGAGAGAAGGATAAGATTTTCGTCGAAGTGGCGATGCAACACAATGATTCCTATACGGAAAACATCTATACCTTTGTCAACAATATCAATACCCCGGAGGGAGGGACGCATCTCACCGGCTTTAAGAACGCACTCACAAAAACCTTTAATGATTACGCAAGGCAGAATAAGCTTTTAAAGGATTCGGAGCCGAATCTCTCCGGAGAGGATATCCGGGAGGGACTGACCGGTATTATCTCCGTTAAGATCGAGGATCCGCAGTTTGAGGGACAGACCAAGCAAAAGCTCGGGACTTCGGAGGCGCAGACCGCGGTGCAGAGCATTGTTTCAGAGCAGCTCACTTATTTTCTGGAGCAAAATCCGTCTGTTGCAAAAATCATGTGCGAGAAATCGATCCTCGCGCAGCGCGCAAGGGCGGCGGCGAGAAAGGCCAGAGATCTCACGAGGCGAAAATCAGCGCTTGAGGGGGTGGGACTTCCCGGAAAGCTCGTAGACTGTTCCAGCCGCGACCCGGCAAGCTGCGAGATCTTTATCGTGGAGGGAGATTCCGCCCTCGGCCCCGCAAAGGAGGGCAGGAATGTGGAGACGCAGGCGGTGCTTCCGCTCAGAGGGAAGGTTCTGAACGTGCAGAAGGCCCGGCTGGACAGAATCTATGCGAATGAAGAGATCAAGGGGATGATCACAGCCTTCGGCACGGGAATCAATGAGGATTTTGATATCACAAAGCTTCGCTACCATAAAATCATCATCATGACGGATGCGGATGTGGACGGAGCGCATATTGCGACCCTGATGCTGACCTTTATCTATAACTTTATGCCGGAGCTCATCAGACAGGGGCATATCTATCTCGCGCAGCCGCCTCTTTTCAATATTCAGAAAAATAAAAAGCATTACTATGCCTATTCCGATGAGGAGTATCAGAATATTCTGCGGGAGATCGGGGCGGAGGGGACAGATGTATCCCGCTTCAAGGGACTCGGCGAGATGGATACGGAGGAGCTTGCGGAGACCACGATGGATCCGGAGACCAGGACGCTTTTGAGAGTCAATATGGCAGAGGACGACAGGGCGGAGCTCGACCTCACCTTTACCACTCTGATGGGAGATCAGGTGGAGCCGAGGAGAGAGTTCATTGAGCAGAATGCGAAGTATGTGAATCATCTGGATGTCTGATCGTTCAGAGGGACAGAAGGAGGCGGATTTTGGAGCCGAATATCTTTGACAAGGTTCAGGACGTCGATTTAAAGAAGACGATGGAGAACTCCTATATCGATTACGCGATGAGCGTCATCGTGTCGAGGGCGATCCCGGATGTCAGAGACGGACTGAAGCCGGTGCAGAGAAGAGTTTTATACTCTTTGCAGTCTCTGGGGGTCACTCCGGATAAAAAGACGAAGAAGTGCGCGACCATCGTCGGGGAGACCATGGGAAAGTATCATCCCCACGGGGATTCCTCGATCTATGGGGCCCTCGTTTACATGGGACAGCCCTGGTCCATGAGACATGTTCTGATCGATAAGCAGGGGAATTTCGGCTCTGAGGACGGCGACAGTCCCGCTGCCATGCGCTATACTGAGGCGAAGATGTCCCGCATCGCGGCAGAGATGCTCTTTGGCATCAACAAGGACACCGTCGACTTCATGCCGAATTTTTCGAACGAGTATGAGGAGCCGACAGTGCTTCCGGCGAGATTTCCGAATCTTTTAGTGAACGGAGCCACGGGGATCGCGGTCGGCATGGCGACCAATATTCCGCCTCACAATCTGAGGGAGGTCATCGATGCGCTGGATCTCATCATCTCCGATCGGATCGAGGGGAGGGAGACGGAGCTGGATGAGATTATCAAGAAGATCAAGGGGCCGGATTTTCCCACCGGCGCTCTGATACTCGGGCGAAGAGGAATAGAGGAGGCATACCGAAGCGGAAGGGGAAAGATCAAAATGCGGGCCGTCTGCGAGATTGAGCCCATGCAGAGCGGGAAGCATCGGATCCTCGTAAAGGAGCTCCCCTATCTCGTCTGCCGCTCCCGGATCATCGAAAAGGTGGCGGAGCTTGTGAAGGACAAGAAAATCGACGGAATCACCTTCATAAACGATGCTGCCGGGAAGGGCTCCAGTGCAAAAATCAATATTGAGCTCCGAAAGGATGCGAATCCGAATGTAATTCTGAATCAGCTCTATAAGCATACACAGCTGCAGGATACCTTCGGCGTTATCATGCTCTGCATCGTAAACGGAGAGCCCAGAATCCTGAATTTGCAGGAGATGCTGAATGAATTTCTGAAGCATCAGATCAATGTCGTGACGAGGCGGACCCGCTATGACCTCAATAAATGTGAGGAGAGGGCTCATATTCTGGAGGGACTTTTAAAGGCCCTCGATCATATCGATGAAATCGTCCGGATTATCCGAGCGGCGGATACCGTGGAAAAGGCGAAGCAGGATCTCATCGCCCGCTTCGCGTTCAGTGACGCACAGGCACAGGCGATCGTGGATATGAGGCTTCGCGCTCTGACCGGACTGGAGAGAGGGAGACTTCAGTCGGAATACGAAGAGCTCCTTCGAAGAATTGCGCGCTACCGGGAGATTCTTTCCGATCAGAGGGAGCTTCTCTCTGTGATCCGGGAAGAGCTGACGCAGTTAAAGGAGAAATTCGGAGAGAAGCGCCGGACGCAGTTTGCCTTTGACGATGCCCTGGACGATGAAGACCTCATTCCGGATGATGACATTGTGATATCCTCTACGCGCCTTGGCTATATCAAGCGCATGTCTCCGGAAAATTTCCGGCAGCAGAACCGGGGCGGGAAGGGAATCCGCGGGATGCAGACCCTTGATAATGACAATATCGAGGATCTTTTCATGAGCACAAACCATCATTATATCATGCTCTTTACCAATAAGGGGCGCTGCTTCAGAATCAAGGGCTATGAGATCCCGGAGGCCTCCCGGACCTCCCGGGGCACGGCTTTGGTAAATCTTCTCAAGCTGCAGCCGGAGGAGAGAGTCAATGCCTGCTTCAGTCTCCGGGACCTTTCCTCGGAGCAATATCTCGTGCTCGCGACGAAATCCGGCCTTGTGAAGAAGACCCCGCTCTCTCAGTATGCCAATGTGCGGAAGAACGGACTGATCGCGATGAATATCCGGGAGGATGACCAGCTCATCGAGGCGAAGCTGGTCGATCCGGGAGAGGAGATCATGCTTGTCACGAAAAAGGGCATGGCGATCCGCTTCCGCGAGGAGGATATCCGGAGCACCGGGCGTTCCGCCATGGGAGTGCGGGGCATAAGACTCGACTCCGGCGACGAGCTGATCGGGATGCAGAAGCTCTCTCAGGGAGGCTATCTTCTCCTGGTCTCGGAAAAGGGCTA
Source organism: Oribacterium sp. oral taxon 078 str. F0262 (assembly GCF_000160135.1). GTDB lineage: Bacteria > Bacillota > Clostridia > Lachnospirales > Lachnospiraceae > Oribacterium. Next base: position 7,027 of record NZ_GG729933.1, on the reverse strand, counting down.
TGGGAAGCTCACAGCTACAGAGGAATTCAAGCCGCAAAACCGCGGGGGAAAGGGGCTTCACTGCTATCGCATCACGGAAAAGACCGGCGATCTCGTGGGCTTTAAGCTCTGTGATCAGGACAGGGAAATCATGCTGATTACCTCTGAGGGAATTCTCATCCGCATGAGCCTCGAAAAGGTCTCCGTCATAGGGAGAAACACCTCCGGCGTAAAGTTCATGGATCTTCCGAAAAACGGAGATACCGTAATCGCATCGATCGCAAAGGTCAGGGAGTCCTCCGAGGGAGAGGAAGAGGATTCCGAGGAGACAGACTCCTAAAGTGAAATTTCATCGGGAAGCTTCGCCGTGATTCCGTCCTTTCGCTGTGCTCAGCGACTAAGTTTTTTCAGGCTTTTCCGCTTTCGGGCGGAAGAACAGCCCTTATGCCGCTATGAGTGGATATTTCTTTTAATAGGCTTATTTGCGGCCTTTGGATTTTACGGATCCCGGCAAAAAGACATTGACAGAGAACTTTTTTATTGCTAATCTAGATAGGCACCGGTAAAAACGGTGTTCCCGGAAAAGCTTCCGGGCCCGCATTGATAAGAGGGAGATATCGGATCAGAGCGGGAATTCAAAGGGAGAAATACTCAAGAGGCCGAAGAGGCGCCCCTGCTAAGGGTGTAGGTCGGGTTAAACCGGCGCGAGGGTTCAAATCCCTCTTTCTCCGCTTGGCAGCTCCGCAAAAAGCAGAATAAAATGCTTGACAAGACTGCGGCGGCCTGCTATCATAAGCAAGCTGTCCCAAGGGGACGGCGAGGACCTTGAAAATCAAAGATCGAATCATACACAGACCCTGAATATTCGAAACGGCGAAAGCCGTCTCTGTTTGGAAGCGGAAGAATGCGGAAGGACAGAGGAGAGATTCAGAAAGCACAGAAAGTGCAGCGAAGAAAACTCGCAGTAAAAGAAGGAAAAAAGCCAAGCTTAAGA
>NZ_GG729933.1:3831-5636 GCF_000160135.1 Oribacterium sp. oral taxon 078 str. F0262 | reverse complement strand
CGGTATTTCAACACCTTGAAAAATGAGCTCTTATATCTACACGAGTATTCATCTGAGGAGGTGCTATACTCGTCCATCGATGAATTTGCATATGTATGGTACAACCATGTGCGACCTCATTCATACAATGGATATAAGACACCATTTGAGGCAAGGACTGGAATATCGAATTATTAAGCCATACGTGTTACAAAAAAGCTTGACCACTACACTCATCATGGTGTTGATCTGCTCCTGTGAATAAGGGTATAAACGTCAACCCGAAAGTGAGCCACACGCTAGCTTGATTTTGAACCACCTGCGCTAGCTTGAAAGTGAGCCACTTACCGTTTCTGTTTCTTTGCCTGTTCCAGGCGATACGATGTGCCGTTCATGTCTAGGATGTAGGAATGAAAGGTCAATCGATCCACCATGGCCGCTACCATTGCCGTGTTCTCGAACAAGTCTACCCATTCTGAGAATGGGAGGTTGGTAGTTACGATAATGCTGCCGCGTTCACTGCGATCGGCAATTACCTTGAAAAGCAGTTCCGACTGGTAGCGGTCGAAACTCACATAGCCCATTTCATCGAGGATCAGCAGGTCCGCACACCGGATCCGTTTCTCCAGTCGACCGAGGACGTAACTCTCTTTTGCCTCTGCCAGTTCCGTGGAAAGAGAAGCAGCATTTTTGAAGAGAACGCTCATCCCGAGAGAACAGGCCTTGAGAGCAAGGCCGATCGCCATATGTGTCTTGCCCCTGCCCGGGTTTCCGAGCATAACAAGGTTCTTCTTCTCCTTGATGAACTTGCAGCTGGACAGTTCGTTCAGGAAGAGATCCGTGATCTTTCCGTCGTATCTTAAAAGATCGAGTTCCTCCAGCGTCTTGGTATAAGGCAGGCCTGCCTGTTTCAGGCGACGCTGATTCTGGTTCTCCTGCCGTTGTTCATACTCCGCCTGCATGAGGGAAAGCAGGAGGCTTCCAAAGTCCGCTTTACTGTCCATCTGACGCAGGAGATCCGGATACTGCCCGAACGTTGGGACTTTTAGCTGCTTGGCGAGAAGTTTTACCTGCTCCAGGTTCGTATCAGTTCGCATAAGTAGCTCCCTTCAGTCTATCGTACTCATGAAGGTCGACCGTACGGATACGGACAGGATCCTTGATCGAAGAAATCCTGCACTGTTGTTCTTTTAGGAAGGCGATGATGGTCTTGTGGTCTGTATGTTCCTCTTTCCACTGATCGAGCACTTCCTGCGGAATGTTCTGCCGGACAGGCGCGGCATTGAAGAAGGCACGGCCTCTTGTTTCCAACAGCGGAAGGTAATCTTCCAGCCGGTAGATATGTTGATGGCTCCCAAAGCACCGATCATGTTCCGCAATCCGCTCTCCTCCGAAGAAGACTTCGATCCGCTCCGGATATGCCTTGATTCCGACCATGCGGCCGACATAGACGACCGGCACGGAATAATCGTTCGTCTGAAAGCGAACGGTGGAGAACGCATTCACACGGGTGTTCACACACTTACCGGTCTCGAAGATGTATTGCGGTAACGGACGGAGTGATTCTTTTTCCGCAAGAAACATCGCGCCGACGGTATCCGGCTTTCCTTGTATCGTATGATCTGTAGTGGTCAAGCTTTTTTGTAACACGTATGGCTTAATAATTCGATATTCCAGTCCTTGCCTCAAATGGTGTCTTATATCCATTGTATGAATGAGGTCGCACATGGTTGTACCATACATATGCAAATTCATCGATGGACGAGTATAGCACCTCCTCAGATGAATACTCGTGTAGATATAAGAGCTCATTTTTCAAGGTGTTG
>NZ_GG729933.1:1634-3731 GCF_000160135.1 Oribacterium sp. oral taxon 078 str. F0262 | reverse complement strand
TTTTCCGTGCCAAAAATACCCGCATACTGCGATACCCGTCTACTCCGTTGTGTTCGTGATATATTTTCGATATTTCATTAAGAGCAGCCTGTTTTTGGGCACGATACACAGACTTCCTATTCTTCAGGAAGTTGTAGTAGGCATTTGGACAGATGCCAAATCTTTTCAGGAGCCAACGAACGCCAAATTCATGATGATAATTTCGGATAAATCGATAAGCCTCTAATCGATTTCCTTCGCAAAGAATGCCGCCGCTTTTTTTAGGAATAGATTCTCTTTTCGGAGTTCTTCATTTTCCTTCTTTAGCTTCAGCATTGCCTCCATGGTATCATAATCTTTTTGGCTTTCTGGATTACTCTGGCATTCTTCGCGAAATTCATTACACCATTTGACAACGCTGGATTTAGAAACCCCATATTCTTCTGTGAGGCTCCTCATGGATCGGCCTTCCTCCAGGCGGAGACGGACAATCTTTTTCTTAAATGGTTCGTCGTAAGGTTGTGGCATGATAAAATCCTCCATTTGCTATTATATTTTATCAGCCATTTGTGTTACAACTTCAGTTTATCACTTCAATCCCCGTACTTCCGACAACGATCGAGAAGCAGAGAATTCAACTCCTGCATCGAGTTCACACGAGGGATCGGCACCAGGATGTTTCTTCTTGCTCATCCGACCAGACCTTCCACCAGGCCTTTCTCGTGACCCTCTGCCGGATTGCAGAAGACTGCATCGAACCCGTAATGCGCCGCAAGAGCCGTATAGCCGGCCTGCTTCACAGCATAGGATCCGAATCCGTCTTTTACGGCGACTTTTCCGTTATCGAAGATCACTTTCGCCGGTGCACCGTTGAGTTCTCGGAAGACACGGACGAACGCATCCAGAAAGCTTTCTTCATTTTGGCGGTGGTAGGACAGAACAACGGGACGGCAACTGTAACAGAGCCTGGCACAGAAGAGATGCACTTTCGTCCGGACATCCCGAAGGTATACTGTGGCTTCGCCCCAGTCGATCTGCATTGCCTCGCCGGGATCAAAGACGAGCGGCAGAAAGGCCGGGGGAATGAGCCGCTTTAGTTCCCGGACTTTGGCTCGGATCGTGGATTCACCACCGGTGAATCCGGTCTCTTCGACCAGGCGGTCGTAGATGCGCTTGGCCGTGTGCTTCTGTTTCTTCAGGCCTTTCCTCCTCGCCCTCGGAAAGACAGGCTTGGATGAAGGCGATCGTATCGTCCGTCAGGACGGTCGATCTGCGTTCCGGAGTCTTCCGGACCCATGGAACCGCAGCGCCTTCGCAGTACTTGGAGACCGTGTTCCTTGAGATACCGAGTGTTTTAGCGATATGACGCTGACTTTCGCCACTAAGGTATCGTTTGCGGATTTCGTCATAGTCTTTCATTGTGATTACCACCGTTTTTCCCTCCGAAAGAAGATTTTTCTTCTTTCAGAGTAATCAGCCGGGTGGCTCACTTTCAAGTCAGCGTTTTAGGCCTAAGTGGCTCACTTTCAGACTAGCATTTATATAAGGGGTGATGTCAACGCCTTTGGGGATGATTCTGCGAATCATTTCATGACGGACCTCACAGCTCCCTTTCTGATAAGGCGCAGAGGCATTGCAGTAAAACAGCCATGTGCGGCGGTTCCCATTGGCATCAAATTCAATGCTCTTCGGGTCAGAAAACTCGCTGCCGTTGTCCGCCAGAAGTACCGGGAACAGATCGGGAAACGTGTTCGGGCCAAGTTCCAGATACAGCCTGCGGAAGAGATCGGTTACCGACTGAGAATCGTTATGCTCCCGTCGGACAGCGAGCTGCAGGCCGTCTGTCACGAAGGTGATCGTAAGCATGACAGTCCCTCCTTTTGTGCCCTCTACCGAATCGAGCTCGACCACAGGGGTGTCCGGATTCTCAGCCATAAAGACCTTGAAATCTTTCAGAGTGCGCCCTTCACGTCACCTGGGATCGACTTTTACGGTATCCGGCCTTTTGCGGCGGGGATGCATCCTCACCTTGCGCGGCATATCGATGTTCCGGGCAGAGAAGAGGTTTGCGTCCATGTAGGTATACAGCGTCCGTTCACTGACCATGAGTTCTGCCTT
>NZ_GG729933.1:0-1534 GCF_000160135.1 Oribacterium sp. oral taxon 078 str. F0262 | reverse complement strand
CGACACACGTGCTACAATGGCGGAAACAGAGGGAAGCGAGGGGGCGACCCGGAGCAAATCTCAAAAATACCGTCTCAGTTCGGACTGCAGTCTGCAACTCGACTGCACGAAGCCGGAATCGCTAGTAATCGCGGATCAGCATGCCGCGGTGAATCCGTTCCCGGGTCTTGTACACACCGCCCGTCACACCATGGGAGTCGGTAATGCCCGAAGTCAGTGACCCAAAAGAGGGAGCTGCCGAAGGCAGGACAGATAACTGGGGTGAAGTCGTAACAAGGTAGCCGTATCGGAAGGTGCGGCTGGATCACCTCCTTTCTAAGGATAGAGTAGGGGTCTGTGTAGGATTCGATTCTTGATAAGGTCAAGAGAATGTCTGGTGTTGATGCGCCGGGGGGAAACACCCGTACCCATCCCGAACACGACGGTTAAGCCCCGGGCGGCTGAAAATACTACGCTGGCAATGGCATGGGAAGATAAGTGGATGCCAGACATTTTTATAACGGCTCTGCGAAGAGCACAGGGGGCTCATGACCTCCGGGCCGTATCGCGCTTTTGCTTTCCCGAGAGGGAAAGAGAGAAGGCGCGGAGGATATGCCGCTTTTCCCTTCCGCTGGAAGCGTTGAAAGAGAGGCATATCGAGGATTCCGGTTCCTTTCGATCCGGGCACCAAAGGTTTTGATTTTGGCGCTGAGATCGGACATCGCCGTGAATCCGTATCGTACCTTGAAAACCGCATATTGCAATCAAAGAGTAAGACATCTGAGGCTGCGGGTGGAGACATCCGCAGAGAGAAGACAAAGAGACACACGCTAGTGTCTCACCCGGAGGAATCCGGGAATGGTTAAGCGAAAAGAGCACAGGGTGAATGCCCAGGCACTGAGAGCTGAAGAAAGACGTGATAAGCTGCGAAAAGCGGCGGGGATTGGCAAATACGAGGTGATCCGCCGATATCTGAATGGGGAAACCCACCGGAGTAACCCTCCGGTACCGCAGGGTAAATCCATAGCCATGCGGAGGGAACCCGCCGAACTGAAACATCTCAGTAGGCGGAGGAAGAGAAAACAACCGTGATTCCGAGAGTAGCGGCGAGCGAAATCGGAGGAGCCCAAACCGCGGTGCGTGCACCGCGGGGTAAGGACCGCGAAAAAGTTCGAAGAGGGAGTGGAAGCGCGCTGGAAAGCGCCGCCATAGAGGGTGAGAGCCCCTTACACGAAGCTTGAAGAATGGCGCGGGATCCGGAGTACTGTCAGACACGTGGAAGCTGGCAGGAAGGAGGGGGGACCACCCCCCAAGGCTAAATACTACTCAGTGACCGCTAGCGAGAGTACTGTGAAGGAAAGGTGAAAAGGACCCCGGGAGGGGAGTGAAAGAGAACCTGAAACCCTGTGTTTACAAGCTGTGGAAGGACGAAAGTCCGACCGCGTACTTTTTGTAGAACGGTCCGGCGAGTTATCGCTGCCGGCAAGGTTAAGGATTTAAGGTCCGGAGCCGAAGCGAAAGCGAGTCTTAAAAGGGCGAAAAGTCAGCAGAGATA
>NZ_GG729934.1:660953-794579 GCF_000160135.1 Oribacterium sp. oral taxon 078 str. F0262 | reverse complement strand
AAGCCGAAGGGAAACCATATCTCGTATATATGACCGCTGGTGCGAACAAGTTCCTCCGTGTCTACTACGGTAAAGTAAAGGAGTGCATCCGTAATCTTCCTGCCTCTGATTCAGAGGACTGAATGAATGCTATCCATAGTGCAGATCTGAGGCCGTCTGAATGAATACGGCCAGGTTACTTGTGCCCATTTTTATCCTCCAAGAATTTCTTTATTTACTGCTTGACTTTTTATTAGCAGGCTGTACTTATGAGAGTACCATGTTTAGGGGCGTCCAATCCAGAGGGTAACCTTAAATCATGTGTCCATTATTGTGGGTGCCTCAAATCTTCTGTGTCCACTGTTATGGGTACAATATAATGGAATTCTCAATCAGACATTGATACTATTGTCTATCAGTTGACATTTCGACCTCGATTTCTCCGTTTTCGACAGCCATTTCAATTTCAGTCCGTATCGGTTCATAGATTGGTATATCCTGATTGATAGCCTCAAAACTGACAGCTAACGAATACTTTGCTTTAAACAAGCCTCCCCAACCTTTGTGACCGCGAACCGCAATGCAAAAGGCATCACTCAATTGATTGGATTTGATTATACACCAATCCTTTTGAAGAGTGCCATTTTTTCGAGAATATCCTTCTGCTGCACCCCGATTGGTTGCCTCTCCAAGTACCCAGTTAAAATCGCCATCATCATCAATGATAGCGCCTGTTTCAAATATACGGCAAGCAAATGTCTCCGCATTCTCTCCAATCCGGCTACAGCACCAATCTAGCCATGTTGATAAATACCCTTTTACGTAACGCCGAGTCCGGCGAGGATTCGCTACGTAAGACAGGGTAACTTCGACCAAAATGTCATAATCTTCACCAACATTAGATAATTCTTCCGGAATAGGAACTTGAAAAATATGAGCTTCATCGTCTCCAAGTTCCATAAGGGACGGTGTTACCAAAGTTATTCGATACTCGTCATTGTGAGTAGCACGTTCGACATCTGGAACACCATATCCTATATGTCGCAATGTAGAAACTACTAACTTCATTGATATTCTTGGACCACCGGGCAGATTGGGCTATTAACGCTCTATACAACAACGCAGGAGACTCTGGCAAAACCTTTTCAATCTGTGATGCAATATAGGTGACTTTTGGCGCCGAAAAAGACGTGCCAACATCATCACGTGCAAAAGCTGGACCTTCTGGAGATTTACGAATTAGTTCCGGACATACTTCCGGAGGCGTTGTAAGTTGAGGTGGGACACTCCCTTTATTATACATATGCGTCCCTCCATATTCGACAACTTCTGGCTTTAAGACATCCCAAATACCTGGTCCTGAGCGCGAGAATGAAGAGGCCTCCATATGCTTTCCCAATGCAATAAAGTCATCAGTTTCTAACTCATCCGCCGACACGGATCCTACGGTAATTGCTTGTAGGCTCTGCGCCGGATTTGAAATTCTACATAACTCTCTGTCAAGATATTCAGGATATGGATACCCCGCCTGCCAATAGGCCGATATGACATCTGTGGAAATATTCCCAGCCGCCTGTATAAACAAGACGTCATTGTTGTAAGACTGACTATCGATTTCAGCCGCCCAGGAAGTCATGTGCTTCATTTCACAAGGTCTGCGGCTCCCAATAGAATGATTAAATATTTTAGTCGGTGGTGAACTCTCAACATTATATTTTTGAACTGCAATAGCTATTGTCTTGGGCGGATACACATCTTCTGGCAGGCAATTGTTTTCATCCAGAATTCGCATATTGCGAATCCAACAAGGAAGGTGATAAATTCCATCTGAAGGAATTGTTCTTGGATATAAGACTGCACCAGTTACTCGTGTTCCGTGTCCACCACCAGTAACTTCGTCACTTGTGTTCAAATTATTAGGAAGTAAACTTACGGATTCATCGCTATTAATTGCCGACGCTAAATACTTATGTTCCTCTTGAATTCCACTGTCCATTACACATACAATGGGAGCAGATTGGATAGGAGACTCAATTTGTACATTTTCGGTAAGACTATCGTTATTTTCGGGGGCCTCTCCCATAACTATTGTTTCAGCTTCGGATACTTCAAATATATATGCAAAATTCAACACTAAGTCATGCAAACATTTACCAGATATTTTTAAACGTGCTGAGAAACTATCAGGCAAATCAGTCATTTCCGATATACCATCGGCGAGTTGCATAATTTCACCATCATAATCAGAAGCAAAACTTTCTATTGTTTCCTCTCGTTTCATCTTGATTTCGTCCCAAGTCATATAGGCGGCACTAAACTTTTCCATCCACCGTTGCTCACGAACAGAATAGTGTTCATCGGTTTCATCATCTTCACGCTTGGGTCGTTTTGGCAACTCGATGTTTCCACAGCAACTTACACCAATATCGATTATATATACTTCATCTAGCGAAATAGTTGCCCATTTTGCGTAGAGTTCTTTCGACAAAACCCGTTTAAGCCTATCACCATCTTCACAGAGCGCATAGACTTTTGCTGGCGAATTACACCTTGCGGTTACATTTGCAATAAAAGCATCTGCTTTCTCATTTAAAACCGAAAGGTCAACATCTTCTGTAGCAACTATAATAAATCCTTCCTCAATTTCACAGACGATTTCAAATCCTAGTCCTCGCAGGAAATCAATATCCGCAAAAGGATCTATTTCTAGCAGTATGGGAATGCCAGTTTCTATTTCAGGTAAGGCGTTTTCTGAGCGTTCTGCACGACGCTCTTTCCAAAAACGGGACAATTCAGCAGAGCGACGTTTCACATAGCCACCATGAGCAATTCGATTAGCAGTATTCCTCTTTGTCTGGGCAGATGCTGCGCCGCCACCACGCAATTTCGGTTTCCCTTGAAATAATAGTGGAAGAGGTAAATGCGTAAAGTCATTATTCTCTGCCATTGTCACACCTCCTTACAGATTAAAATTTAGAACTTTCTTCCAATGCTTTTACGAAATGTTCGTTACATACTTTTTTGCACCCTGCAAGAACACCAATCTTTGCAGCCCGTTGCGCAATCAGGACAATATTGGCGGCAGAATATCCATCCAATTGATTTGATATTTGATCCATATCAACATCCGGAGAAACTGGTATTGCAGATAACGTCATCTCCAATAAACGTTTACGTTCTGATTTTCCCGGCATCGGCATTTCAATAACATCATCGAATCTACGGAAAAGAGCCTCATCAAGCGACACTTTCAAATTTGTAGTAGCTAAAACCAATCCCGGAGCATCGTATTCGTCTAACAAAGTGAGTAGCATATTGACGATTCTAGGGACTTCTCCAACATCCTGTGTCGTAATACGAGATTTAGCGATAAAATCACACTCGTCAAGAAGCAAAACGACAGGTTCGCTTTTGCAATAATCAAATACCATTCGAAGATTTGATGCTGACTCTCCAAAGTAAGAAGAAAGCAAAGAATCGAAGCGAACTTTCAATAGCGGCAACCCGAGATTCCATGCAATTCGTTCGGCGCTTAAAGTTTTACCACACCCCGGAGGGCCATAGAGAAGTATTTTCCTTTTAGGTACGAGGTTGAATTTTTTCAACCTTTCGCGCGCCACATACTCCTTCTCAATCGAAAGAAGGCGTTCTTCAACTTCGTTCGGTAAAATCATATGATGCTTTAATTGTTCTCTCGGGATATACGATACCAATTGTGAATTTGTACGCTTGCTCTTGGGTAAAGTAGATAATCCACTTTCGTTTTTTTACCCTCAAACAGAGTGTATTTTGGCTTTTCCGTAATTGAAATCTTTTCTAAAGAGTCTGCAAGAACGTTGTGGCCAAGTTTGCGTTCCTCTTGAATAATCGTAATAGCAATTTTCTTTAATGATAATATGTCTTCAGAAAAAATAGCTCGAAATAGCCTTTTATATAGTTCTGCTTTCATAATATCTAATCCTCCCTCTATAATATTGTCATTCTGATACCATATAAAATCAACAATTGGCTCTGACTTTATACTTTTGTTGTCCGGAGGAAGTTTTTTCAATTGGCTCCAAGTGAGTTTCGGATGTGTGAACATAGTTTAAGAACAAAGTTCCCAGTAACAGTCTGTCGCTCCTGGATATTCGGTTCCACTCATAACCTTTAAATAAATCTCGTACAAGAAAAATCTCATTAGTATTCAAATGCTTTGTTTCTTCTATAGCTTGCGTTAAAAGATCGTTTGCAATTAACATCTGTAGCCTCCTTGTTGTAAATAGTATTATAAACAACATTGTATACAACATAGCATATAAATACAGAAAAATCAAAGGGTTTGCATAAATTATGTTCTAAGATACATAAACAATATTTACTAATTATCTTGTTTTCTATAAACACTCACCTTAAAACGAGATTATTCCATTAAACATATCTTCTGATTTCTGCTATTCGGTTTTTCCGGATAAAGATATGTAACTTCTCCGACTTCTAGCATCTCTTTCACAACAGCTCGGAGTGTGTCGTTCAAGCTCTTATATCCGAGCTCCACAGCCAACTCACTCATTGAAAGATCGCCTTTTTGTTTTAATGCTTCCATAACCAGTTTCTTCAGTTCTTCTCTGTTCCTGCGTCTAGAGCGGTTCCCCATTTGGGGCTCTTTCTCATCATCTTTGTTTTTCTCAAGAAATGCCGGATGAACAGGGAGGATCACTCTGAAATAGCTTCTGTCCTCATCTGTTTTGAAAACTGGCAGATCAGAGCCATTGTTTTTCATCTCATTCACGATCAGTGGAATCCCGGTATTCCTTCCCTCAACCATTTTTAATTCTTTGAGAAAATCACCGATACGTCTGTTACGGTATCGACTTGAAACCAAAACTCTGTTTTCCAGATCATGATCCGTTATTGATCGGTCAGGTCCCGGCAAACTCAGGATCTCCATTCGTTCCGGCGTTATCGTTACGGTAATCGGCTCATGGATCTGATAGGAACGATGGTAAACGGCATTACTAAGGGCTTCCTCAACAGCCCTGTAAGGCCAATTGTACACACGGATCGCCTCGGCCTGATCTGGGACCTTCGTGACGTATTCCGCTATGACATAATTTTTGATATATGACAACGCATCCCGCAGCTGTCGATCAAGTGGACCGATAAAAATTCTTTCTCTCATCCCGATTCCAGTCGGATCAGGCTTGTCCACTACCTCAATCTGGCTATATGGGAAGAAATGATCCGGTCTCTCATTGAAAAACATCAATCCTACATTGATGGGCTTTCTTGCTTCCGGAGGGCCTCCGATCAGTCTCATATCTCTCGCCACATCTTCAACCGTGCGGGAGAGCGAACCTTCGTATAGCCCGCTGTCAACTTCATGAAGATATTCCGAAAGCAAGCTGGAACGCATATCTGCGATTTGAGCGTGAGGGTTTGTTCTATCGTCAAACGGAATATTTCTTGCCAGACCGATTAGTTCTCGTTCTTCCAAGGCATTTGCACGAATGGTATTGGAGCCCTTTCGGATATAATATGCCTTTTCGCTCTTTTTAGCTCCTTTCTCCGTGTATATTTTGACCGGACATTTATAGGGTCTGTCATCTCCTCCAGGAACCCATAAAACAAGAATATCTCGTCCGTCGATCAGCGCCGGTTCTATGATTGGTATGTATCGTGGTTCTATAAAGTTGCATTTATTGAGAAGGTCTTTCTGAATATCATCTAATGTATTTTTATCCAAGCCTTTTACCGGAAATCTCGGATATCCATTCTGTTCTTCAACACCTATTACAATATAACCACCGCCGAGGTTGTCAAAATCGTTGGCAAAGGCCGTAATAGAATGCAAAATCGATTCTGGATTCCAATCTGCCTTATATTCTATACGTGCACTTTCTATCACTTGTCGCCGAAGTAGTTCTTCTATATTGATCGGAATTGCCATCATTTCCTCCTGACTCGGCAAAAGTGTCTCCCTTTTAACTCCCCCTTTAACTCTCCCCTATCTTACTAAAGGGAGAGTTAATAGGCAAGTAATTATAATTCCCCGTTGGATCGAAGCAGCCAATAGAGCCTAATTGCAATAATATGCGAAATGCCATTAATGCGTCAAAGGATGACACATTAACTCCTCTCCGGTTTCCTACCATATAAAAAGACATCTGGAAGAGATAAAACCTCCCACAGATGCCTTATGCGTTTTTACTTGCTCCAAGTAATCTTAGCCTTTCCCTCAGGCTTTTTCTTTTCCTTATCCTCTTCTCTTCATCCTTTTTTCTCAGGAGATACCGCCGCTTTTCCCCCCTTCTCTGAGCAAAGCGGGAGATTTCCGGAGCCTTCGGCGCTGTTCTTATTTTGTCTTGTCAGCCCGGTATCTTTGGTACTGCTCCTCCAGGTAGTCACAGTCCTCCCGGAAGCTCTCCGGGCTCGAATTCTCCAAAATTCCGACGATGCAGGGCTTTTTCAGGGAGAGCTGCCTCATGAGCTCCTCATAGCAGAATACCCCCTTCCCGGGACGGCAGAAGATCTGCTCTCTCCCTTCCGTAAAGTCCCCGTCCTTTAGGTGGATCACGGAAATCCGGCTCCCGAAGCGCTCAAAGCACTCCCGGATGATTCGATTCTGCTCTTCGGGCTTCCCCTTACTCTCCGGCGTAATGATATTGACCCCGTCCAGGATGATATCAAAATTCGGAGAATCGATGTCCCGGAGGAAGCGCTCGATCTTCTGAGGGTTTGAGAGCGTATGATTATAGACCCCCTCGATGCCGACCCGGACGCCAAGCTTCTCCGCCGCCTGCCTTATCCTTAGAAAGCTGTCCAGCATCGTCTCATAGCAGCGCTCTGTCTCCGTCTCCTCCGTCACACGAAAGTCCTCCGAGAAGCGCCCCGTCTCCGTCCCGACGAGGTCCGCTCCGATCCCCTTCGCATATTTCAGCATCTCGATAAAGCGCTCCAGCTCCGAAAGCCTCTTCTCCTCATTGGGATTTGCCGGATTGATATAAGAGCCGAGTACGGAGACATGGAGCCCGCGGGCCGCAAGCTCTGAGCGGATCCGATCACACAGGCCGTCGGAAAAGTGTCCGAAGCCTGTGTCCGGCTCCGAGAAGCTCTTCCCCATGGCGAGCTGAAGATAACGGATCCCCAGGGACGCAGCACTGTCAAAGACCTTCTCCATCCCGCTCTTTTTGCAGATATCGTGCGCCCTCATCCCGTATTGAATCATTTCTGCGCCTCCCCCCTCCGGTACTGTGCGGGAGACTGCCCGCTCAGGGAGCGGAAGACCCGCTCAAAGTAAGTGATATTCCCAAAGCCCGTGCTCTCCGAGATCTCCGTAATTCTCATCCTGCTGCCTTTCAGAATCTCCTGCGCCTTTCTCACCCGGACAAAGTTCAGATATTCGACGACCGAGAAGCCCGTGACCTTCCGAAAGATCCTGCTCAGATAGGAACGGCTCATATAAAAATGCGCGGCGATCTCCTGAAGCTCCTGCTTCTCCGCACTGTGGTTTTGCAGATAGAGGGCGATCTCCCGGACTCTTTGATGGACACCGCTGTCCAGTCGGTCCGCGGAGGAGGCGAAGTCGGGCCCCGCCTCTCTGGCGCCGTTTCCCGTCTCTCTCCCTCCCTGGTAGCTCTCGGAAATCCCCCGGGATCTCGCCCTCGCAAAGATCCCGAGAAGCTCCATGGCCTGGAGAAAGAGGAAGGGGCAGAGCTCTTCCCCTATCATCTGATCGCAGGCGCTCTTAAACTGAGCGATGATCCCGAGGATCAGCGCCCACTCCTCCCTCGAAAAGCCGCAGGCTCCGCTGTAGATCCTTCCGAACTCGTCAAAGCCCGGATAGCCGAACTGCCGGAGCAGGCCGTCAAAGGGCTCCCGCTCCAGCTGCAGGATGAAGTTTCTGTGATCCGGCGGATATCCCTCCGCGAGCGAGGTTTTGTGAATCCGGTCATGGTCGATCAGCATGGCCGTCCCCGCTCTCATGCAGTAGCTCTCCGGATCCACGAAGAAAAAGCGGGTCCCCTCGATCAGAAAGTTGAGCTCGATGCTGGAATGAAAATGGCGGCTTCGCATGACATACTCCCGGCGGCGAAGAGCCTCCGAGACCCGAAGTCCCGGGATCTTTTTCTCAAATACGAGCTCCAGGCGATAGTTATGAAGCTCCCTCTCCCCCCCGCGCTCTCTTCTCTTTCCGTCCAATCCTCTTTGCCTCTTCTGTTTTTTCGGGAGAATCCGCCTGCTCTCCGAGAGTCTTCACATAAATGTGCTTTTGGGCCTTCTCACTGACGCTGACTCTCCTCCCCTCTTCCCCCACAAAAAGCCGCATTGTACCATCGTATTCCTCATAGCTCTCCGCGGAGAGAACGAGATCCAGTTTAAGTCCGAGGCGGTCCAAATAAGAGAGAAGGCCCGGCTCGTCGTCCACCTTGACGATGCGGGCCCTCTCCCCTATTTTCAGAGAGCCAAGCCGCAGCTCCTCCGCTTCCTCCCGCTCCTCCCCCCGCAGGTTGATGTAGATCGGGGCACCGTGCGGGCAGTGCGTCGGGTAATTCAGAAAGGCATTGAGGCGCTTCATCATCTCCCCGTCCGTGATATGCTCCAAAAGATCCGCCTGTCTGTGGACATCCTTCCAGTTATACTTCAGGCAGTCCTGCAAAAAGGTCTCCCAGAGTCTGTGTTTACTCAGGATCAGTCTCGCAAGCTGCTCCCCCTCGGCACTCAGGCTGATAAAGCGCCCGCGGATCTTGAGGATTCCGTCCTCCGCCAGCTTTTTTAGCATCTCCGAGACGGATGCGCGCGCGATGCCCAGATACTCCGAAATTCTGTGATTGCTGGCGCTTCCCTCTCGCTCTATGATCTTGAAAATCGCCGTCAGATAGTCCTCCCTGTTGTTCGTCATCCCCATCTCTTTCCCGGCCGCGAAAAAGAGGAGATCCTCACAGCTTCCCTCCGTCTCCTTCTCCGCTCAGGCCGTCATTGCAAGCAGCAGCCTCTCCCTTCCCTCCTCCGTCAACTGATATATTTTATCACAGGGGTCCGCGAAAACCCACTTCATTTTCATAAGTCTCCCGATATAGCGCTCCGTCTCCCTCCTGCTCCAGTTCACATGGCGGAAGAGACTTTCAAATCCGGTCTCCTCCCGGTCCCCCCTGTGCCGGTAGAGATGCAAAAGCAGAAGCTCCTCCTTGAAGCGCTCTCTCTGCTGCTTTCTCCTTCTCATCCCTCTCAGTATTCCCCCGCGGGAGAAAAGGGAGAGAAGGAGGACAGAGAGCATCCCGACAAAGCTGCACATCCCGGAAATGGAGACATTCCATCGGAATGCAATGAGGCAGCCGATGAGGCAGTTCAGAGCTCCGAGCAGGAGGGTGAGAAGAATCATCTGCCATAGACTCCGGCTAAGGAGAGAGGCCGCTGCCGCGGGCGCCGCGAAAAAGGAAATCACCAGAATCGCCCCCACGCTGTTGAAGGCCGTCACGCAGCAAAAAGAGCAAAGGATCATGAGGGCATAAAAGATGCGCTTTACGGGGATGCCGAGGAGAAAGGCATAGGATGGGTCAAAGGTAGAGATCTTCAGCGGCTCATAGAAGAGGATCACAAAGGAGAGGTTCAGAAGAAAGAGAAGGAACATCTCGACGAGAGACCTGGGGAGACCGAAGAGACGCACAAAGGGGGCAAAGAGCGGATCTCCCATCAGAACGATCTCTATGTCCAGATGGACATTTCGAAAAAAGCGCGTGATCAAAAGGACCCCGAGGGAGAAGAACATCGGAAATACAAGACCCAACGCATCATCCCTCTTTACGAGCCCCTTCCCGGACAGAAGCTCTACGGCGAGCACCGTGAGAAGTCCGAAGAGAGCCGCCCCCAGCGTGAGAAGGACCGAGTCCAGGCTCCGCACCAGAAAGAAAGCGAGGACGATGCCGAGCAGGACGGAATGGGAGAGCGCGTCCGCTGTCATGGAGAGTCTGCGAAGCACCAGGAAGGGGCCCAGCAGACCGCAGGCCATCGCCGTCATCAG
The DNA here is from genome assembly GCF_000160135.1 of Oribacterium sp. oral taxon 078 str. F0262. Taxonomy (GTDB): domain Bacteria; phylum Bacillota; class Clostridia; order Lachnospirales; family Lachnospiraceae; genus Oribacterium. The sequence continues at coordinate 784,600 of NZ_GG729934.1, read as the reverse complement.
GAGCACAAAAAGGACCTCAGTCATTTTCTTTTCCTCTCTTCCGAAGCATGCGGGGCAAAAGCCCATAGCGTCCAAAAATCATGGAGAGCAGCGTGACAGAGCCCATGCACAGGATAATCATCGGTCCGGTGGAGAGCCCCCGGTATGCCGTGCTGAGAAATGTCCCGAAAAGGGCACTGAGGATCCCGGTCAGAGCGGAAAGCAGGAGGATAGGCCCGAGACTGCGGCTGTGCTGATTCGCGCAGATGCAGGGGATCAGGAGGAAGGAGGAGATCAATACCGCCCCGACACTTTTCAGCCCGACCGATATCAGGACGATCATCATAAAGAGGAGCACGGCTGTCCCGAGCGCCTCCGGGATCCCGATCGCCTTCGCGTAGCCCCTGTCAAAGATGCTGATCAGAAGAATTCTCCGAAAGAGAAAGAGGAGGGACAGCACGAGAGCTCCGCTGCAGAAGATCAGCGCCGCATCCCTCTTCATCAAAAAGGCGGCGGAGCCGAAGATATAATTTTTGAGCCCCGCCTGCGAGGCATCGGCATAGGCGGGATTCCCCTGCGTATAGGTCTTAAGGACCATGCCAAGCCCGAACATTCCCGTGAGGACCAGGGCGAGCGCCGAGTCAAAGTCGATCCCCCCTCCGTCCCTCAGACTGTGGATCAGAAAATAAGCCATGCCGCCGGACAGCGCCGCCCCGATCGTGAGGATCAGAGGATCCCTCGTCTGAAAGCAGATAAAGGCGAGCACAACCCCCGGATAAGCGGAATGCCCGATCGCGTCCCCCACGAGGCTCTGCCCCTGATATACGCTGAAGCACCCCACGATAGAGCCCGCCAGTGCGAGGAGCGAGGTCCCCGCGGCGACCACCCAGAAATCATAGGAAAATAATATTGAAATCATATTAAGTCCTCATAGGCGCGCCGGATATTTTCCTCCGACGCGGCCTCCTCCACCGGTCCGCATGCGATGACATAGCGGCGGATCAGCACAGCGTGGTCGAAGTAGCTCCGCAGGGTATTGAGGTCATGGTGAACGCAGACGATGGTCTTCCCCTCGCTTTTCAGCTCCCTGATCTTATCGATGATGATCCTCTCACTGCTCTTGTCGACTCCCGCGAGCGGCTCGTCCATGATCAGAAGCTCCGCCCTCTGCGCCAGTGCCCTTGCGATGAAGACCCTCTGCCTCTGCCCTCCGGAGAGCTGTGAGATCTGCCTCGAGGCGAGCGCGGAGAGGCCCATCTCCCGCATCGCATCCTCCGCGATCGCGCGTTCCGAAGCATTCGCCCGCCGAAACCAGCCAATGCTTCGATATCTCCCCATCAGCACCACATCCCGGACGGAGATCGGAAAATCCCAGTTCACCTCAGAAAACTGCGGCACATAGGCGACCCTGTCCCGGACCTCCCGGAGCGCTTTTCCGAAGATTCTGACGCTGCCGGAGAGCGGCTTCAAAAATCCCAGGATGCATTTTAAAAGAGTGGACTTTCCGGCGCCGTTCGGGCCGACGATCGCCGTGATGCTGTTCTCCTCAATTTCGAGATCAATGTCCCAGAGCACGGCCTTTTTATCGTAGGCGGCCGTAAGATCCTCCACGTGGATGGCCGCCCCGGAGGGAGCCCTTGTCTCCTCGGAGGCTGCGCCGAGCCCGAGCGCTCTCAGCCGGTCGCCCGCCTCTCCTCCGCTCTTCTTTCCTGCTGTCATTTTTATCCCCCGGCTTCTTATCGAAGGAAGCCCCGCGGAAAAATGCCGCGGGGCCCTCATACTCTATTCCAGATTGCTCACGATGAGGTCCACATTATGCTTTACCATATCGATATAATTATCCCCATCCTGTCCCTTTGGCGCGAGGGAGTCGCTGAAGAGCTCCTTTCCCTCTCCGCGGACCACGGATACCTCCCAGCCCTTCGCCTTACAGGACTCCCTGAGCTTCTCCATGCGGGCGGGGTCCGTCGTGGACTCCGCAAAGATGGCTTTGATCTTATGTGAGACGATGAAGTCCGCCGTCTCCGCCATATCGCTGGTCGAAAGCTCCGCATCCGTACTGACGCCCTGGGGCGCCTTCACCTCGATGCCGTAGCTCCTGGAAAAATAATTAAAGGCGTCATGTGGTGTGACCAGGATGCGGCTCCCCTCCGGGATCTTTTCGATCTGCTCCGCGCAGTAGCTCTTGAGGCTGTCCAGCTGATCGAGGTAGGCCGCGCAGTTCTTCTCGATCTCCTGCCTGTGCTCCGGCAGCTTCTCCTCCAGAGAAGAGGCCGCTTTTTTCACCGCCTCCTGGTAGAGCGCCGTGTCGAACCAGAAGTGGGGATCCGTCACCTCTCCCCCTCCCTCCTCCATCGTGATGAGGTCCTCCTTCTTAAAATCCGCCGTGACGGGGACCCCGTGCACCGCTTCCAAAAGCTCTGTCATCTTTCCCTCAAAGTGGAGTCCGTGGTAGAGCACAAGCTCCGCGTTTTTAAATTTCTCATGATCCTCCGGCTTCGCCTCGTAGGTGTGGGGATCCTCCCCCGCCGGGATCACCAGTGTGATATCCGTGAAGTCCCCGGCGAGAACGGAGGCCATATCCTGGAGAAAGCTCGTCGTGACCGTCAGCTTGAGCTTCTTCTCCGTCCCGCTCTTCCCCTCTTCCTTTTTCGCCCCGACGCTCTCTGAGGGAAGATCGCTCTCCTTCTGCTCGGCCCGGCTGCTCTCCTTCATCTTCTCTGCCGTGCTCCCGCAGCCGGCCCCGATACATCCGACCAGGAGCAAGCTGAGCAGCTTCCCGAAAATTTTCCTTTTATAGTTCATATTTACCTCCGAGTATTTGTTAGGTTATCCTTACAAAATATATTACAGCGCTTTCACTAATTGCGCAAGGGGAACTTTCTCTTTTTTTCTGCTGCTTTCCGTACTGTGGGGAGGCAAAGTTCCGCTCCATGGACAGAACCCCGGCGCTTCGCGGTCTGCTCTTTTAAAGTGGCTTATTGACTCTTAAAATGGCTTATTGGCTCCGGAGGCGGCAGTCGAGGCGAAAGCGTTTTCCGGCAGATCGCAAAGAAAAATGCGGGGCAGAAGCTCCCCCGCATTCTCGATGCCTCCTGAGATAAAAAAACTGCTGTATCTCTACAGCAGTCTTCGCATATTGCCCTTTGTAATACCGCAGCTTCCGGCATGGATTTTATTAAGAGAGGAGCTCCGATCCGGCAAGGAGAAAGGGGCCGATCCCCTTTGCGTCATTTTCCACGACCGCCTCGGAGAGATAGTAGCGGACGGAACCGTCTCTTTTCTCCTTCCCGCCAAGCCCCGCGACGAGACAGATATTTTTAAGCTGAAGCTCTCCTCCTTCGTCACAGGAAAAGAAATTGTCATAGATTCCGGAAAAGATGCTCTCTCCGAAGGGCCGGTATTTCTCCGGGAGAAAGGAGAGGCGGACCGCCTTTAAGACGGCCGCAGAAATCAGAGCGCTCCCGGAGCTTTCGATATAATTCCCCTTAAGTTCGGGAAGCTTCGGAAGCTGATAGAAGCAGCCGCTCCAAGGGTCCTGCCATGGCATGAGGCTTTCGATCAGCTCCCGGAGCATCCCGGAAAGCTCTTCTTTTTCGGCCTGAAAATCCGAAAAACCTTTCATCAGGCCCAGAAGGTCAGAGAGCGCGAGCGAAAACCAGCCGATGGCCCTGAGCCAGACATTCGGACTCCTTCCGCTCTCGGGATCCGCCCAGAAGGCCTTCCTTGATGCGTCGTAGCCATGGACGTAGAGACCGCTTTCCTCCTCCCGCATCCTCTTTTTCACGATCCGAAGCTGGGATACGATGTCATAAAGGCCGGATAAATCGCCGGGATGAAAGCGAAGCTCATACTCCAGATAGAAGGGAAGCGCCATGTAGATCCCGTCCAGCCAGACCTGCTCTTGGTAAATCTTTTTGTGCCAGAAGCTTCCCTCCTCCGTCCTCGGCTGCGTCTCCAGCTGCCCACGGAGAAGCTGAAGTGCCTTCCGGTATTTCTCCTTCCCCGTCCTTTCGAAAAGGAGGAAGAGATTTCTCCCGGGGTTTAAGTCGTCCAGCCGATACTCCTCCCTCCGGTAGCTCGGGATTTCTCCCCCCTCCGAAATAAAATGCGAGACGAAGCGCTCGGAAAAATCAAAGAGTCCTTCTTCCCGGATGAGCTCCGAAAAGCGGAGCATCCCGGAAATCATGCAGCCGTCGATATAATTCCAGCGGTTTCCGCTCCCCTTCCGGATAAGCTCCTGATTCCAGGCGGGGTGCTCCGCATCCGACTGCGAGGCCAGGCGGAGAAGATAAGACCGAATCTGCTGCCGAAGCTTCTCCTTTACTCTCTCCTCCATCTCTCCTCCTCTCTTCGCCGATTCTCTTCTTTTTTCTCTAGCCCTTGACGGAGCCCGCCGTCACGCCGTCGATAAACTGGTCCTGCGCGAGGAAAAAGATAATGAGCGAGGGCAGAATCGAGATCAGGGAGAGAGCCAGGATCCTGTTCCAGGAGAAGCCCGCGTCCGCATCCATCGACATCTTCACAAAGATGGCGGCGGGATAGCGGCTCGGCGACGATACATAGAGGAGAGGACCCATGAAATCATTGTTCGACCACATGAACTGGAAGAGCGCGCAGGAGACAAGAGCGGGCTTTAAGACCGGTACGATCACGTGCCAGAGCGTCCCGAGCGGGCTGCATCCGTCGATCTTTGCCGCCTCATCGAGCTCCTTTGGGACATTTCTCAGAAACTGAATCAGCATGAAGACGAAATAGGTATCCTGTGCGAAGAGAGTTGGCGCGATCATCGGAAGATAAAGCGGATGATCGATCCAGCCCCACTTATTAAAGAGGATGAACTGCGGCACATTCAGGACGACATTTGGCAAAAAGAGGGTAGACATCAGAAGCAGAAAGAGGAAATTCCTTCCCTTAAAGTGAAAGCGCGCAAAGCCGTAGGCCGTCACCGTGCAGGAGAGCAGGGTAAAAACCACCTTCGGGATGACGATCTTATAGGTGTTCAGCATGGCCTGCCAGATATTGATATCTCCCCCGTAGCCGCTCATCGCATCCCGGTAGCCCTGGAGGCTCGGCTGCTTCGGCAGAAGACCGATCCCGGAAAAGATCTCCGAATTAGTCTTGAAGGAAGCTCCGACCATCCAGAGCAATGGATAGAGCATCACAAAGCCCACAAGGATCAGAAGCAGATATTTGAGAAGCGCGGACAGGCCCCTCCTCCTCTCTCTCGTCATCTCAGACCTCCTCGTCGGAATAGTAGACCCAATGCTTCTGGCTCCTTTGCAGGATCAGGGTGAAGAGCAGGAGGATCAGAAACAGGACCCAGGCCTCCGCGCTCGCCATGCCCATCTCGTACTTCTTGAAGGCATTGTTGTAGATCAGAAGCGAAACCAGTGTCGTCGCTCCCCTCGGCCCGCCCTGTGTGATGATGTAGGGTCCGTTGAATTCCTGAAAGGCCTGCACCAGCTGTGTCACCAGATTGTAGAAGATGACCGGGGTGATGAGGGGAACCGTGATGCTGAAAAACTGTCTCCACTTCCCCGCTCCGTCCAGAGACGCCGCCTCATAGAGATCCGGGGAGACCGATTTCAGGGCGACGAGGAAGATGACCATGGAGGAGCCGAACTGCCAGACCCTCAGAAGGCAGATGATGAAAAGCGCCGTCCCCTTGTTCGCAAGCCAGTTCGGCCCCTGCACGCCGAAGAAGGAGAGGAAGAGATTGATGATACCGTTGTCCTTGAAGATCGCCTTCCAGAGCACGGAGATCGCGACAGAGCCGCCGAGGATGGACGGAATATAGTAGGCCGTCCGGAAAAGCTTCACCCCCTTCAGCTGAAAATTCAGGATATAGGCTACAAAGAGCGCGAAGCAGAGCTTCAGCGGCACAGTCATGAAGGCATAGCGGAAGGTCGTCGCAAAGGCCGCGAGAATCTTTTTATTCCGGAAAATTTCCTGATAATTCTGAAGCCCGATGCGGTGAATCCCCTCAAAGAGATGAAAGTCCGTGAAGCTGTAGAAGAGCGATGACAGGAAGGGATAACCTTTGAACAGTATAAAGCCGAAGAGCCAGGGGAGAATGAAGAAAAAGCCTCTGTTCTCCCGGAAAAAATGATTTCCTCTCTTTCCTCCATTCTCCATATCTTTTCCTCCGATCCTCCCCTTTGGGACTTCAGGCCTTGCTCGACTCGAGCTCGTTCACAGCATCAATCATCTGCTGCGCAAGCTCCTTGGAATCCTCGTGGTCATAGCTCATATTGTCCATGATCTCATAGTAGGCGCCCTCAGACGGGTCCTTGAGCTTGGAATCCTCATAGTACGGGCTCAGAGTGAAGCGATAATTCTTTGACGCCGCCTTGTTCGCTTCATAGACCAGGCCCTCCAGCTTTCCCTCCTCGGAGAGCGTCTTCTGCGCTGCCTTGGAGGCCGGAATTCCCCTCTCAAGCCCCAGCGTCTTCACTCCCTCTCCGTTCAGAAGGTAGTCGAGAAGCTTGAGATCCGCCTTCGGATTCTTCGTATCCTTTGAGAGCGCAAAGCCCATGGAAATCTTATAGATCGTGGAGGGCTTCCCGTAGTCCGCCGGATACTCCCCGAGCACCAGTGTCTGCCCGTCCGCAAGTGCCCCCTGCATCTTGCTCACCGCGGAATCCCATTCGTAGAGCCCCGCATAGTGCCCGTCTATGAAGTTCGGATTCTTGTCGATGGAATCCGCCCCGTCCCCCTTCATCTTCTCCTGAGAGGGAATGACATGATTCTCCTCCAGCTTTTTCAGAAAATCAAAGCCGTCCGCAAGCTCATCCTTCGTGTAGCTGATCGCCCCGTTCTCCACCCAGGGCTTGTCGTAGCTCTCCTGCATGTAGTAGGTGAGGAGCATCATAAGATCATATTCTCCGGCCGCCATGGGATAGTAATCGTCCCCGAGCTTCTCCTTGAAGATCGGTCCCGCCGCGAGGAGCTCCGAGAAGCTCTTCGGCACAGAAAGTCCCGCCTTCTCCCAGGTCTGCTGATTCCAGAAAAAAGCCTTCCCGGTCGTCGCGATCGGGATCGCCTGGAGCTTCCCGTCGATCGTCATCTGCTCCAGCAGATTTTCGTCGTACTGAGAAAAATCGAAGTCATCCTTCGACTGCTTCAGATCGTAAAAACCTTTTCCGTCGGAAGAGAACTGATAGATCCAGTTCCAGTTGATCTGAAGCACATCCGGAGCGGAGGCCCCGGCGAGCTGGGTCGCGATCTTATCCGTCCAGCCGGACCAGGCGCCGTACTCGGACTCGATCTTAACGCCCGGGTTTTCCGCCATATAGGCGTCAAGCGCCTTCAGTGTCGCCTCATGCCGGGAATCCCCTCCCCACCAGGACATCCGGATGCTCCCCGAATCCGCGCTGTCCGGGGCCTCTGCCTTTCCGGAGCTCTCCTCCTTCCCGCTCTCCGCCTCTGTCTTTCCGCTCGTCCCCGAAGCGCTGCTCTCTTTCGCACCGCCCCCGCAGGCCGCAAGAGATGCCATGAGCACTGCTCCGGCGAGAAAACAGTAAATTTTTTGTTTCTTCATACTGACCTCCTGAGATCTTTACCGCAAAATGAAAGCTCTGCTCTCGTAGTCCGAGATATTTTGAAGGATCGGCTCCTTCTCCGCTCCCCGGATCGAGATATTCTCAAGCTTTAAGCTCCCGATATTCTTCGCATAGATGGACATCCCTCTCATCGGCGGAAAATCGTCCATCATGAGCACCTGCCGCTTCGGACGCTCCGGATCCTCGAGAAAGACCGCATCAATCCCCCGAAGCAAAATCGCCCCGATCGGCCGTTCCGGAAGTCCATAGGCGCAGAGCAGCGCGCTGTCCACTCCGCTGCAGCGGATATTCTCCGCCCTTACCGCGCCGATTCCCGGCGTCATCGCATTGACGGGCAGGGCCTCCTGGCTCTGCACATATCGCTCGTGTCCGTCCGCATCACAGTGATAGAACATATTGAAGGTAAAGGGCATCGGGACGTTCTCCATCCGGATATGATGAAAATATATCTCATCGTAGAAGCAGTCCGGCCCTCTTCCCCTCCGCGTCTTCAGGCGAAGGCCGCGGTCTGTCCCGGAGAAGATGCAAAGGGAAGCCTCCACCCGGTAAACTCCGGCCGCCGCCTCCGATCCTATGGTCAGAGCTCCGTGTCCTCTCTCCAGGATGCTGTTTCGCAGCGCGAAATTCCTCGATGCCTTCCGGCGCTCCCCCGCCATCCTGGCCTTTCCGCTTTTGATCGCAATGCAGTCATCCCCGACGGAGATACGGCAGCCCAGAAGGAGCACGTCCTCGCAGCTCTCCGGATCGAAGCCGTCCGTATTCGGAGAGTCCGGCGGATTCCAGATCGTCACATTGTAGAGAGAGATCCCGTCCGTATAATAAGGGTGAATCGTCCAGCTCGGAGAATTCCTGACCAAAACTCCCTGAATCCGGATACAGCGGCAGCGGCAGAGAAAGATCGTCCGAGGTCTCCAGGCCCCCCGCTTTGTCTTGTGCTCCTCCCACCAGTCGGAGCGGTCCGCATTGCCGTCCACCGTCCCCTCTCCGAAGATATCCACATTCCTAAGCTCAATCCCGGTGAGAAGTGAGGCATAGCTGGTCTCGGGATCCCCCTCCCAGCTTCCGAGATTAAAGCCCCCCTTCCCGTCGCTCCGCTCCGTCATCCCGGGCAGTCTGGGATAATGCTCCCTCGAGGGATCTCCCAGAAGTACAGCGCCGCGGTCCAGCCAGAGAGAGAGCCCGCTTCTCAGAAAAAGCGGCCGTGTAAGATAGCGCCCCTTCGGGATCCGAACCGTCCCATCCTTCGGACAGGCCTCGATCGCCGCCTGGATGCAGGCTGTATCATCATTCTTTCCGTCCCCGAGCGCACCAAACGCCCTCACATCGAGGAGCACGGACTCCGGCGCTGTCCGAAAGGAGAGCCACTTCGGCTCCTCCCCTCCCCCTTCCGCCAGGATGATGGCGATCCGATATTCCGTATCCGGTTCCAGTCCGAAAATGCTGATTACATTCCGGTTCTCCCGCATGAGCTCCTCTCCGTTCAGGAGCACAATATAGGGCCTTGTATAGACGATATCCCGATTGATGAGCTCCAAGGTCACGGAGCGCTTCATCACTGCCGCCAATCGAAAATTCATTGTTTTTCTCCCGCCCTGCCGGAAGGAACTCTCCAAAGTCCCGTCCCGAATTCTTATCTCTATTATAATGATCCGGCTCCGGAAAAATCTTATCCGAAGTGACTTTATTCGGACCAACTTATCCGATCGAACACTCCGAATGGCAAAACCTTCCCCCTCCTTGATACGATATCCGTCTCCTTCAGGCGATAGGCTGTGTTTGCTGTGATTTTATTTTACCGCAATCCTCTTTCTATGCATCCGACTTTTACTTTGTCCTTTCTATTTTACAGCCGCACAGCGACAGAAAGAAAGCAGAGAGCTTTACAGGTGAGCGAAATGATGTTTGAAAAACGCACCCAATGAGTGTATAATATGCACGAGGTGAATGCTATGACGATTTATGAAATGAGAACAGCATTCGGCGATACGCAAAATGAATTCGCCAAAAGATATAACATTCCTTTTCGTACAATACAAAATTGGGAAACCGGTGTGCGTAAGCCCCCGGAATATGTTGTCGCGCTCCTGGAAAGCCGCATACAGTCCGATCTTTACAATCGTAAGACAAGAGTACTGCCGGAGCATGATGCTCACAGAAAGGAATTGCCGAAGAGACGTGACTATATCGACGCCATCTCCTGGTTGAAGGCAGTCCGGGAGTGTCTCGGAGATTCTTTCGTTTTCGCTTTGGATGAAGCCTTGATGTGTCAGGGATATTTCGGCGGGCGAAGTGATGAATATATCGTATGGGGTTACGGTGATGATTCTGCCTCTGACTTTAACGGGGTTGTGCTACTCGGAAATCGCATCAGCACCTATGATATCCGGGAAAAGCATGAACTTCGCTTTACTGATTTTAACCGGACGATCACAGATGCACTTGCAAATGAAGAAATTTTGGATATTCAGGGTATTACAGAAGCCCTCAGCCGATACTATTTCACCAATGGAGACAGCTTTGAGGGAATATTTGTATCTCCCGAATATCGGGAAAAATTTGCGGAACTTGCAGAGGACGCCATAAGCTATTATGAGAACTGAAGTGATTTCATGCAGATTACAGCAGAAGAAAAAACTGATGTATGGCGTGATGAAGGCCATGTATGACGGTGGTATCCCCCTTGATTTTAAGGGTTCTATGGTTCTGAAAGCCTGTCTGATTGAAGCAGGCTTCCATGAAGAGATCCCTCGTCGAAACAACTTTGATACCAGATGGGAGGTGCACCAAAATGCACCAAAAATGAAAAAATCGGCGATTTTGGTGCACAAGGTACAACGAAAGGTAAAAGAGCCTTTAAGTCGCATAAGATTGAGTCCTACTCAATTCTGATATTCACCATTTGTACGGTTAGTTCTCCGGCACCATGTACTATGTACCACTTTCCTTTTTCGAGTTTAATTGTCTCTGTCATTCCGGGTGTTATATATCCAATCTGATATCTTAATTCTGGATTCTCCACATCAGTAAACCAGATTTCTGTATCCTGTGTTCCCATTACCCTGACTGTGCCAGTTACAGGCTGAATTTGCTCTGATTTAAGATTCGAATCTGCCGCAATGTTATCAGACAATGTAAACGTATGTGCATTTCGGTAATACAGGAAAGAGGCACACAGGACTACCACTACAACTGCTACAATAATAATTTTGGGCAGAATTTTCTTCATCGCATACCACTCCTGTCAAATAAAGTATCTTGTTTCCTGATTCCAAGGACAAAGAAGGCTATCATTACAATAATATACACTCCATAAGCCACATATGTTGCCCAGTTACTCCACGGAAAACTGGCTTCAGGGTGTCCTGCTGCATAGGCAACAAAAGCAACACCTGAAACCAGCATCAGGAATGAAATCAGCAAAAACACTTTTCTCATAGTTTTCTTACTCTTCGTAATCAAACAATCCCTCTTCTCTCATAGAATATGTCTTCTCTCCGTCAGCGAACTTCACAGTCACGATAAAATCAAAACCGTCAGTAGGCGCAAGACCATTTTCTATGTAGTATCCCCAAGTATATCACAACAATAGTATATCACAACAGGACTTGGAACGGTAAACCCAACCACGTCCCGCATATAATAAAATGATCATATTCAGCCGGAGGTCCGTGAAAAAATCTCACGGGTCTCTTTTATACCCCGTTCCTCCTTTCCCTTCTTCCAATTTTACTTCCCATTTTCATCCTTCTCCTTCTATGCATCCGACTTCTGAACGGCAAAAAGGGGCTCTCCAAAAAGGAAAGCCCCGGGGAGGAAACAGAGGAGGAATCCTCGTATTGATAGCTCTCTAGGAGGGCATGCGGGATTTCGCGGTAAAGTCCGCTGCTCTGACTTTTACTTTTATCAGAGAAACGGATGAGGCCATCCTTTCGTCGATGTCAAAATCTCTTCCGGTCTGATTTCTCATCAGAAGCTTCAATCCTTTGATTTTCTCAGCTTCGTCCTCGGAAATCTCCGCTCTTCCCCTGGCGATAAGAGAGCCATAGGCTGAGCCATAGCGGCAGGGGATGTCTCCTCCGGAGATCAGACTGACGTCACAGTCCAGCTCGATGCAGACCTTCGGATTCTTCCGGATCAGATCCAGCTTGTGCCCTTCCCTCGCCGAGTGCATGTAAAAGGTCAGGCTTCCGTCCGAAAATTCATAAGCATAGTGAAGGGGCACGACATAGGGATAGTCCCCGTCAAGGAGAGCAAGGCGCAGGATCTTTGCGCGCTCCAGGATCCGGAGGATTCCCTCTCGGTCCGTAAGCTCCCGGTCTTTTCTTCTCATCTTCTCCATACCGGTCCCTCCTGTAATATGACAAGCACCCAAAATTGTATCAGGACTTGCTTCCGCTCTCTTCCCCGGCTGCATTCCCCCGCCTTTCTTCGGTCAGAATTTAGAATTGGCAGGGAGAGAGCCGCCAATCGGAAAAAGGAAGAAAGCGGATAAAGCTTTCTATGGCTCTTAAATTATAGCAGACATCGCGCTCTGCTAAAAGAGAAAATGCATCAGGGCAGCGGAGAGAACGGCGGCGATCACGGTCCGGATCAGAAAGATCGAGATGAGCTCGGAAAACTTCATCCGGAATCTGGCTCCCAGCATCGCGTTTCCGGCCTCCGTCATGAAGATGATCTGACAGATCGAAAGCAGTACGACGAAGAATACCGAGGGCTCAGCGACTCCGGAGCTCACGGAGATCGTCGGAAGGCTCACCTCGATAAAGCCGAGCAGGACGGCAGGCGCGGCCTTTGCCGCGTTCGGAACTCCGAGGAGAGAGAGGAAGGGCGCAATCGGCTTCCCCAGCCACTCAAAAACCGGAGTCAGATGGACGAGGGAGAGCGTCACAACGACAATGGGGATCATATAGGCGATGATTTTCTGGGAGAATTTCAGGGCGCTGAACATACCGGAGAGGAGAGCCTTCCCATTAAATTCCTTTGACTTCGCGGTTGCCGCAAGAAGGGCTCTCTGAAAGCGCGGAAGCTTCTCCTCTTCCCTTTTCTCGCTCCCCTCCTTCCGGGGATTGAGATAGGTGTCCGAGATCCGGCTGATCGGCGGGATGCGGACCATGACAGCGGTCATCAGGAGCACCAGGACAAAGCTGAGGCCGAGAATCATGCCATAATACTGGCTGATCCCTCCCAGAGAGCAGAGCACTCCCACATATCCCACAGAGATCGTCGCAAAGCAGCTGGCTGCGGCGACCGCCTCCCTTCGGCTGTAGACACCGTTTTCATAGTATTGATCCGTCATGTATACGCCCACTGCCGCGCTGACCACATAAGAAGAGAGGCAGTTGATCGCGGCTTCGCCGGGCAGGCGGAAGAGCGGTCTCATAAAGGGCTCCGCCAGCGTTCCCACAAATTCTACGATCCCGGATTTCAGAATCAGGACGATCAGACCTCCACAGACAGACACGGTCAGCATTACAGTCCCCGCCAGTCCCAGGATCTGCCCGCCGATATCGGGATTTGAAAAAATGCGGGCCGGCGGCAGCTTGAACTGGATCGCGAGGACCAGCGCGAACGCGATCAGATAATGAATCTGCCGGGAAATTTTATCGCCCCCAAGATAATGAATACAGCGCTCATTTTTTAAAATCTGCGCCCCTGCGATAATGAGGGCGAGGAGGAGAAGAGCCGCGATCACGAGATAGGATATCCCTCCGCCCAATCCCTTTTTTATCGTATTCACAAGTAATACCACCGGTACGATCGAGCCTTTGACCGGTATGAAATACAGAAATATCCCGAGAATACTCAATAGAATAAAACGCGCGATATCCCTTTTCCTCGTTTCCATCGATTTCTCCTTTGCAGTTAAATGTATCCGTTTCTTCTCAGAGCGATAAATCCGGGGCAGCTGATTGGATGAATCAGCGGGAAAAGATACAGAGCGAATCCCTTCATCCGCAGAAAAATCTCGCAAAGACAGCCGCGATCCCGATTCCGATCAGGGTTCGAATCAGAAAGATCATGACGAGCTTCCGGACTCCGAGCGGGATCTCCGATGCCAAAATGGCATTCCCCGCCTCCGAAAAGAAGATGATCTGAATGATAGAGAGCAGGGCCACAAAGAATCTGGTCTGTACTCCTGCCTCTGTCTGCCCGATCAGGACGGAGGGAAGACTCACCTCTACGATCTCGATCAAGACGGAGGGGGCCGCCAGCGCAGGATCCGGCAGCCGGACCAGAGCGAGAAGGGGGGTGACGGGTCTTCCGAGCCAGTAAAAAATCGGCGTATAGTAGACCAGTATCAGAACGAAGGTGACAACGGGAATCATCACTCCCACGATTTTTTGCGAAAACAGGAGGGACTGCTTTAGATTTTTCAAAAAAGCCTCCGGCCCGAAGCTCTCCGCGCATTTCCGCCCGGCCGAGAGCGCGAGCCGAAAGCGCTCCGCGGGCGATATCCTCTCCGTCTTCTCCTCCTTCCTCCTCCCGTCGATCAGGCAGTCCTCTATCCCGGAGATCGGCGGGATCCGGACCATGATCGCCCCCATGATCAGGACAGAGAGAAAGCTTGCGATGAGGAGAGAGCCGTAGCGCTCCCCGATTCCCGCGAGGGAGGCGATCACGCCGATGTAGCCCACACTGATCACACTGTAGTTTGCCACGACGGCGCAGGCCTGCCGTTTGGTATAGCTTCCCCTCTTATAGTATTGCTCCGTCAGATAAACGCCGACGGAGGCGGAGGAGACGAAGGAGGAGAGGATATTTACGGCAGCCTCTCCGGGAAGGCGGAAGAGCGGCCGCATAAAGGGCTCCGACAGCACCGCGATAAAGTCCACAAGGCCCGACTGTATGATGAAGATCACGAGACTTCCCGCCACGGCGATCGTGATAAATACCGTGGCCCCCATATCAAAGATCCTGCCCCCGATCCGCGGATCCTCCAGGAAAAAAATAGGGGCATGAAAGAGCTTAAGGAGAAAAAGCACTGCCGCCAAAATCCAAAGATAAAGACGCGGTCCGGCGCCCGAAAAGCAGTCCTTTATCCATCCCTTCCCAAGAAGCAGGGAAAGAACTGCCCCTCCTCCCAGAATCAGGCAGGAAATCCCGCTCAAAAGGGGAAGTCTCTCCCCGAGCAGAGTCTTAAGCTCATTGATCAAAAGGACAAGCGGGATATTGCCCCTGCATACCGGGATAAAGAAAAGAATCAGCCCTGCCGCACTCAGAAGAAGGAATTTCCATGTCGCTCCGGACTCCTCTCTCCGCCTCGCTCTGCCTTCCATCCTATCCCTCACTCTCCTCCGCGGAAATCAGCTTCAGGCGGGAGAAAATGTCCAGCATGGCGCCTCTCGCGGCCCAAACCTTGTAATCCCGGTCAAACTCCTCCGGGACATGCTCCCTGATATAGTCGGAGAGGATCTCCGCCATGGCCAGGACCTCGGATTCTCCGATCCTCTTTCCTATCGCAAGCTCCTCCGCGGCCTTCAGGCGAAGAGGCTTTATGCTGACCGCCCCGATATAAAGGCGGAGCTTCCGAATCCGCCCGTCCTCCCTTTCCGCCCCGAGTGCGATGCCGATCCGGGAGATCGTCAGCTTTTTCCTCGATCCCAGCTTCAGAAAGGCCGTCTCCATCGTGCAGGGCGGAAGCAGAATTCTGACAATCGCTTCGTTGTAGGAGAGGCTCATCCTCCCCGGAGAGAGGAGCACCTCCTCGATCGGGAGACGGCGAAGTCCTCCGGGACCCATGGTCTCGACCTTTGCCTCATAGAGGCAGAGCACCGGGAGGAGGTCTCCCGCCGGAGAGGCATTTCCGATATTCCCCCCTATCGTGCCGTTATTTCGGATCTGCACGGAGCCCACGTCGGCAGCGGCCTGCATAAGCGCCGGATAACGCGCTTTGATCCCGGGGTCTCTCTCGAGCTCCGTCATGCTGAGATACGCCCCGATCGAGAGTCCTTCCTCCTGCTCACGAATCTCTCTCAGCTCCCGGACATAGCCCAGATAGCAGAGCGCATCCGATTTCAGCTGTCCGGAGTGCAGCTTGATGATGAGATCCGTCCCGCCTCCCAGGAATTTGCTCTTCTCCGTCATCTGCCTCAGGCAGTCCGGAATCTCCTCCCATGTCTTTGGTATAAAGGACTGCATCTACTGACCTCCCTCCGCGGCGGTCCGGGAAACCGCCCTTATGATCTGCGTGTAGCCGGAGCAGCGGCAGATATTTCCCGCCAGCGCGTTTCGGATCTCCTCCTCCGTCGGATGGGGATTCTGCATCAGGAGAGCCTTCGCCGACATAATCATGCCGGGCGTGCAGTAGCCGCACTGGATCGCCGTCTCCTCTACAAAGATGCGCTGTATCCGGGAGAGCTCTCCCGCCTCCTCGAGCCCCTCTATGGTGAGGACCTCTCTCCCCTCCAGCTGACAGGCCAGCACCAGGCAGGAGTGCACCGCCTTCCCGTCGATAATGACCGTGCAGGCCCCGCATTCTCCCTCCCCGCAGCCCTCCTTCGTTCCGCTAAGATGCAGATCCTTCCGCAAAAGATCAATCAGCCGCCGCTCCGGCTCTGTGTCCAGTCTTTTCGGCTTCCCATTCAGAATAAACGATAGCTCCATCCGCTCTACTCTCCTTTTTTTCCCTTCTCCCGCTCCGAAAGATACGCGCAGATCACATCCGGCGTCAGCGGGATCCGGTTCATCTCACTGCCCAGCGCATCATTCACTGCGGCCACCACTGCCGCAGTGACCGGCGTATGGGCGACCTCTCCGATCGACTTCGCTCCATAGGGTCCCTCCGTACCCCCGTCCTCGATGAATTCCACCCTGACATCCGGCGCCTCGAAGCTGTTGATGAGATGGTAGTCCTTCAGGCTCCCCATAGGGCTTCCGTCCGGCCTTGTTTTTACCTCCTCTAAAAGCGCGGCCCCTGCTCCCATCAATACGGCTCCCTGCGTCTGCGCGATACAGATTTCCCGGTTGATCGCCTGCCCGATGTCATGTACCGCAAGGTAGTGGAGAAGCTTCGTCATCCCGGTATAGCGGTCCACCTCTACCATCGCAAAATGTGCTCCGGCGACGCCGGGGTTCGTATCCGGGATATACTCCTTGCTGACAAAGAGCTCCTTTTTCAGAATCTGCTGAGATTCCTCTGCCACCCGGCTCCAGCTGTAGCCCTGCTCCGGAGCGCTTCTTGGAAACACCCGTTCTCCCTCCACGAGAAGCTCCTCCTCCGGCCAGCCCGTAAGGAGAGCGACGTGCTCCTTTAATTTTTCCCGGAAGGCCTCCGCGCAGAGGACGGCGGCCTTTCCCTGCACATAGGTGGTCCGACTGGAAAAGCAGCCCACATCCAGCGGCGTGTATCTGGTATCCCCCTCTCCCAGGCTCACCTTCTCCATCGCGATCCCAAGAGCCTCCGCGGCGATCATCTGGAGGGCTGTCACGGTACCGCAGCCGTGGTCATGGATCGTCAGATTCATCTCCACGCTTCCCGTCTCCGTCAGCCTCATATCGACTCTCGCATAGTCGGTCTTCGACGGATAGAATCCGTTCACGTGCGCGCCCAGGGAGACCCCCAGGCCGCGGCGGAAGCGTTTGTTCTTCCGGTTGAAAAGGCGGATCTCCTCCTTCCTCTCCTCCCATCGGAAATGCTCCCTGCCCTGCATGAGCGCCTCTGCGGCGCGGAAATTTCCTATGGGGACCTCCGTCAGGAAATCCGAATCCCCGGGGTGCATGACATTTTTCAGGCGGATATCGATCGGATCCATCCGGAGCTTCCGAGCCGCCATATTGAAGCTGTGCTCCAGCATGATCGCAGCCTCCGGAGAGGTCCAGCCCCGGAAGGCGCCCCCCACAATCGTATTGCTGAGCACGGCTCTTGCATGGAAATGATAATAGGGATAGCGGTATCCTCTGGAGAGCTTGTAGCCCACCGTTCTGGCGTAATTGATGGAATTTCCGAGATAGGCGCCGGCGTCCAGTATCAGCTCGCAGTCCACTCCCTTAAGAGCGCCGTCCGCGGCGAAGAGACATTCCGTCTCAAAGTGCATCGGAGATCTCCCATAGCTGGATATCATGGTCTCCGCCCGGTTATAGACGAGCTTCACGGGCCTTCCCACACGGATTGCCGCCGCGGCGGCCACCGGCTCCAGCACCCACTCCTGCTTTGCCCCGAAGGATCCCCCCATCGTCGTCTTGATGACGCGCACCCTGCTGTAGTCCAGCTCGAAGAGATCTCCGATCAGAGTGCGGATTCCGTAGACGGTCTGGTTCGGAGAGTAGATCGTGAGCTCCTTTTTATAGATGTCGTAATCCGCTATGCAGGCATGGGTCTCCATGCAGACATGGTTAATGCGGGAGAGCTCCGTGACGGTCTTTAGCTTCAGGAGTCCGGGCTCCTCCCTCTTCTCCCCATAGAGGATTTCTCCGGCCTCAAAGACGGCTCCCTCCGGGTGGATCCCGTCAATCGTCCCCTTCAGGCTCTCCCATACATTCAAAGAATACGGAAGTCTCTCATATTCCACATCGATGAGGCGAAGTGCCTCCCGGGCGGCCTCCTCCGTCTCCGCGATCACACAGGCGATCCGATCCCCCACAAAGCGCACATGCTCGTTAAATACTCTTTCCGTTTTGACGAGCTTCTGTCCGAACTGACTCTGATAGCGGTTGTACTCCTTTTTCGTCGTGTTAAAGCAATGCGCGATATCCACAACACCGGGATAGTCCAGGGCCCTGCGGCAGTCCAGAGCTTTCACGATCCCGTGCGGAATCTCGGAAAAGAGCACGGCCCCATACAGCATCTCTTTCTGCTCCATGTCCCCCGCATAGACAGCTCTTCCGGAGGCTTTTTGCTCTGCGTCGTGGATCGGATAGCTTTTCCCTACATATCTCATCTTTTCTCCTTCTGTCAAAATGACTCCGAAACAGACCGGCTCCGGAACTGTTTTCAGTATAATTCCGAAATTGGTATATGTCAATTTTAAATTGGTATACTTTTTAAATGAAAAACGCTCTCCGAAAATGAAAAGGAAAAGGCGGTGGAGCGCCGTATCTGAAAGCGTCCATCGCCTTTCCCTTGTCTTGTCTTCTCTTATCTTCTCTTATCTTCCCTTGTCTTCTCTTGTCTTTTTTTATCTTTTTTCATCTTATCTTTTCTTTTTTATCTATCTCCGGGCCAAAAAGTGCGGCTTTTTTCGACTTCAGAAAGCCGGTCTCTTTTGCTATACTGAATCCGTCCCCTTACTTGACAGCGGGGCAAAAAAACAAGGAGGATATCACATGCTCTTTTCCATCTTATCCCTTCCCTTCATGAGACCTCTCCCGACCGGGAAGCTAAGGGACGGCATCTATGCGGTAAAGGTCTGGAGGAACGATGCCTTTTTCATCCGGGCGGAGGGAGAATTCCTCGCCGTGGATTCCGGAAAATATCTCTCCGAGCTAAAAGATGGCCTTTCTAAGCTTGGTCTCGATCCCTCCGAGGTCCGCGACATTTTCCTGACACATTCCGACATCGACCACATCGGAGGCTTGGAGCTCTTCCCGGGCGCGAGAATCCATCTCTCAAGGCGGGAGCTACGGGAAGGAGGAAGCGGCGGAGAAAGAATTCGCGGCTTTCGCAGTGATTTTCCAAAGGGCGTGGAGAGAGCGCAGCTTCAGCTCCTCTCCGGCGGAGAAAAGCTCTCTATCGGCGGGCACCGCATAGAGTGCATCCCCGCCCCGGGGCACACTCCGGGATCCATGGCCTATTTACTGGACGATCGAATCCTCTTCAGCGGAGACGCCCTTCGGATCAGGAGAGGAAGGGCCGAAATCCACCCCTTTACCGAAGACCGGAAAAAAGCACGCTCCTCGATCGATGAGCTCCTGCGGATCGGAAGGGGTAAGGAGATCCTTAGCTCCCACTATGGCATGATCCCGGCTGCAAAGCTCCCCCATGAATAGGAATATGACAGCAGCTTCCGCCTATGGCAGAAGCTGCTGTCCCTCACTTAATCACGATTTTCCGGCTTCGGAAAGTATAGCTGTCTCCCGGATGGTAGCTTCGGCAAAAGAGCATCGGCTCCTCATCTCTCGCCCTGTAAAACCAGGTTTTGATCTGCAGGATCGGGGAGCCCTCCCTCACATTCAGAATCTTTCCCGTGGTCTTCAGGCAAAGAAGCGCCTCCACCTGCTGCTGACGGAGCGGATGGAGCTCTCCCCCCTTCTCCTGCACCATCCGATGCAGACCGACGGCATAGTAGGATACGTCCACCGCCGGAAAAAAGCGCTCCCTGAGATAAATATCCTCATAGGCAAAGGGGAGGTGATTCAGATATCGGGATCTTCTTATCCTCCAGTAGCCCTCCTCACTGTCCTCCGAAAGCTCCAGCATCCGGGAGCCGTAGCCTCTCTCCCGGCAAAGAGCGCAGCTGATCAGGCGGAAGGCCTGCTGCTCCTCTGCCCCCTTTTCCGCGATCAGCTCATCCTTTCGCACCTTTTCACTCGTAAGGTAGGTGCCGCTCCCCTTTTTCCGGATCAGATACCCGTCGTACGAAAGCTCCTCCACCGCTCTCCGAAGCGTCATCCGGTTCACGCCGAGCGTGGCCGCAAGCTCTCTCTCCGGAGGGAGCGGGCGCTCCGGCACATAGCTCCCGTCCATGATCCTCTCGTAAAGATATGCCTTCACCTTCTGATACTTCTTCAATCCCCCCTCCCTTCCCTTTCTTCCCACAATCCGCAGCGCACAGATGAAAGCTCTGCCATCGGCCCTTTCCGCCCGGAAAAGGTCCGGACTGCTGAGGATTTAAGCGGCGGCATCTCCATTCTCCGCCGTTGGGCCTGCCTATTGAAAATAAGCGAAAAAAGCTCTTATCCCCGGAAGTGCTTGACCGTCTCCCGGATTTATACTAGAATTCTCCCTGGAGTACCGCGGGTGGTCGCTGCCGGAGAGGCGAGAGCTTCCGGGAGAGGAAAGTCCGGGCTTCACAGAGCAGGATGCCTGATAACGTCAGGTTGAGGTGACTCACAGGACAGTGCAGCAGAAAATTACCGCCGGAAATCCGGTAAGGGTGAAAAGGCAGTGTAAGAGACTACCGGTCGTCTGGCAACAGGCGGCGCCGTGTAAACCCCATCCGAAGCAAGACCAAACAGAGAGCACAGGGCTGCTCGTCCGCTCTCGGGTAGGTTGCTTGAGGCTCATGGCGACATGAGTCCTAGATAGATGACCATCCACGACATAACCCGGCTTACAGCGGTACTCATCCCAGAAAAATCACTCCCCCAAAACTTGGGAAGCTTTCCAATACAGGCAGGGCTTAAAATTAAGCCCTGCTTTTTTATTCTTCCCGGCAGCCCGGCATGGAAAAATATAGCTTCTCCGCGCTGAGCGAGGAGGAAAGCATGCCGCAGTAAGCTCAGCCGACATCCAGGCAGCTCCCCCCGATAAATTCCCGGACGATGGAGTTTTGCGGGATGAATTCGGGACTGATCGGAAGCATATAGTCCAAAAACTTCAGGAGGCGCTTTGCCTCCTGCCAGGAGGGAGAAGTCTCCTTGATCTGAAAGAGGATCGGCTCCGCAAAGATCTTTAGGACCGGGAGCTCGTAGAGCATCGCGGAATTCACCATGACATCCGCTCTCTCCTGATAGGGGAAGATATTTCTCTCCTCTCCCCTTCTCACATTCTTCCACATACTGATCGTATCCTCTGCGGAATAGCCGCGGGTCCTGTTGTCCCGGACCATACGGCGGATGAGCCGCGCATCTGTGCTCGGAATGCGGTTATGCTCATCGATGTTCAGCTGCGTGAGCGCAGAGATATAGACCCGGAACTTCGCCTCCTCCGGGAGGGACTCGGACATGAGGGGATTCAGGCAGTGAATCCCTTCGATCACAAGGATATCGTCCCGGGAGAGCTTCCGGAAATCTCCCTTGTACTCCCGCTCTCCCGTAAAGAAATTATAGCGGGGCAGCTCCACGCTTTCCCCTCGGAGCAGGGCCGCCATGTCCCTGTTGAAGGTCGGGAGATCGACGCTCCCTATGGATTCGAAGTCATAGCTTCCGTTCTCATCCCGCGGCGCGAGCGCCCGGTTTATGAAGTAGTTGTCGACGGAGATCGGATGCGGCTTCTTTCCGAGAGCCTGAAGCTGTATCGCGAGGCGCTTGCTGAAGCTCGTCTTCCCGGAGGAGGAGGGCCCGGCGATCAGGACGGCCTTTCTGTCCTGCGCGCTGATCTCTGCCGCGATATCGCCGACCGTCTTCTCAAAGATCGCCTCCTGCATCAAAATCAGATGATCCGTTTCCCCCTGTACGATCATATCATTCAGCATGCCGATATTGGCGATGCCGACCTTCTCCGCCCAGTCTGTGGAGCTCTTCTGCACGGAAAAGAGCTTCTCCATCGGGCGAAACGGAGGAAGGGCATCCGGGCAGGTCTCCGTCGGAAGCAGAAGAACGAAGCCCCCATTATAGGGAAGGAGGTCAAAGAGACGGATATAGCCGCAGTCCATCACCATGAAGCCATAGAAATAGTCCTCGAAGTTCCCCAGTGAGTAGAGGTTCACACGGCTCGTCATCCGATAGCGGAAGAGGTGCTCCTTGGAATGCATGCCCACTCTCCGGAAAAAGCGGATCGCCTCATCCGTGGGGACAGAATGCTTCATGATCGGGAGCTTCCTCTCGCTGTAGCCCCGCATGGTTTCCTTCACCGTATCGAGGAGCTCCGGCGTCACACTAAGCTCTCCCTTCAGATGGCAGTAGATCCCCCCGCCGATGCTGTATTCCACAATGACATCAAAGCCCTCCACCCCTTCACAGACATTGAAGAAGGCCTTCAGCATCATGAGGATCGCGGATCTCCGGTAGGTCATGTTCCCGATCTTATCCCCCGCCGTGATAAACTCCGCCTCCATGTCCCGCTCCGGGCATCTCTTGTGCAGCTCGTAAAGTCTCGGGCCGACCTTCGCGAGGAGAATCTCCCTCGGATACTCCCCCTGGAAGCGCTCCGCGACATCCTTCCAGACGGTTCCCTGAGGAAAATCCACCGCCCTGTCTCCCACTGTAATTCTCACTGAAAACCTCCTAGCTCTCTCTTCGATCGATCTCCCGGCGGCCCGGGCAATTCCGGCCCCTCCTCAGTATAGGCAGAAGCAGGGGCATTTTCAAGCAAACCGCGACCCCTACAGAAAGCGGGCGGGAAAGCGGATCGGGGCCGCGGTCACGGAAAGCTCCGGGTATTCTGCGGACAAAAGTCCCGCGAGCTCCTCCGAAAAGGGATGCTCCAGTCCATAATGCCCCGCGTTTACGAGGCTGATTCCGGCCTCCACAAAGTCCAGGCCGTCGTGGTGCCCCAGGTCTCCGCTCAGAAAAAGCCCCGCTCCGGAGCGAAGCACATTGGCAAGCTGGCCTCTCCCGCTCCCCGGGCAGCAGGCGATCCTCTTTACGGGACGCCCCGCGTCGTAGAGCTCCACCGCGGGAAGGCGGAAGACCCTTTTCACAAGGAGGGAAAAGCTCTCCGGGCTCAGGATATCGGGAAGCTCCGCGAGAAAGCCGATCCCATAGCGCTCTCCCCCCTCCGCGCTCTCCTCCGTCTCTCTCCTCTGTTCCCGGAAGGGAATTTCCTCCAGCGGAGCGAGCATCCTGAGTCCGAGCATCCGGGAGACGAGCTGCCCCATGCCGGATGGGGAGGCGTCATAATTTGTGTGCATGGAAAAGACCGCTGTCCGGCTCTCCACGAGCCGAAGCAGCTTCCTCCCAAGGGGGGAGGCATCGCTCAGCTCCCGCACGCCCCGGAAGATGACGGGATGGTGCGTCACGATAAGCTCGCAGCCCCGGGAGACTGCCTCCTCTATGACCTCCTCTGTCGCATCCAATGCCACATAGATGCTGTGAACCTCCGCATCGAGATGCCCGACGAGAAGCCCCGGATTATCCCAGTCGCAGGCGGCGTCCCGCGGAAATAAACGCTCCAGTCTCTCTGTGATCTCCCTAAGTCTCATATCTTTCCAGCGCCTCCCTCAGATTCCAGGCTTCCCTGAGAATCTCTGCCTTATCTGTCCTCTTCAAAATCTCTTCATAGCGCGCCCTCTCCCTTTCCAAAAAGGCGCGGAGCACGATGTCTCGTCTCAAAAGGAGCTCTCTCCCATACAAAAGCTCGATCTCCGAGTAGGAAGCCTCCTCTCTCTCTTCCCCCGCCTTTCTCCTCTCCGCCCGGAGGATAAGATAATATTTCCCGTCCTCCGAAAGCATCTCCTCCCCTGCGATAGAGAGGCCCTCCCGGAGGACGAGAGCCCGGACCCTCTCCGGCTCAGACTGCGGAGAGAGCAGGAAGCTTTGGAAATCCCGGAGCCGCCCTCTCAGGATCTCCTCCATAAGCCTCCCTCCCATGCCGGAGAGGATGACGAGCTCCGCTTCTCCCGCCTTTACCTCCTTGAGCCCGTCTCCGAGCCGAAGCGAAATCCTGCCGGAGAGCCCCGCTTCCTCCACATTCCGCCGTGCCTGAAGGAGCGGGCCCGGGCGGATGTCGCAGGCTATAGCCCGCTCCGCGGCCCCTCTTTTCACAAGCTCGATCGGGACATAGGCGTGGTCGCAGCCGATATCGCAGACCACAGCGCAGCTCCCGGCGGAGGCTATGATTCTCTCCAGGCGCTCGGACAAGTTTCCTCCCTTCTCTCAGGAGAGCCGGAAGCTCTGAAGCGCCGACTGCTCCCGAAAAAGCTCCGTCAGCCTCTCCCCGTCGCTCTCTCTTTCAATCTCCTCGTTCAGTCTCCGGAGTCGGATGCTCCGGATGATATCCTCGAGCCCCTTGAGGAGAGCCTTCTCATCGCTCTCTGTGCCTACGGGATCTCCGCTCAGGAGGGAGGCCGCCCTCTCGTAGCGCTCCTCATCTCCCCGGAAACGGTCCAGAATCCGGCTCGCCGGAAGTCTTTGACAAAGAAGAGGGAAGATCTCCCGGCAGATCTCATCCGAGAGCTCCGAGGGGCGGATGTGCTTCTCCGCGATGGGGATCATATCCGGCTTTTCCGAGAGCCAGGCGATGAGCTGCCGCTCTGTCCTCTGCTCCCGGCTCTCCGCTCTCCGCCCGGATCTTCTCTGCTCCCGGCTGTCTCCCCTTCCGGGAGGGTTCAGGAGCGGACTCTGCTCCCCGGATCTTCTCTCCACCAGCTGCCGAAGAAGCTCATAGTCGATGAGCTGCTCTCTCGCGACAGCCCGGATATAGCTCTCCCTCTCCAGGGGATCGGAAAAGCTTACGGAGAGAAGCTTCCCGACCGCCTGGTAATAGGCATTTAGTCCCGCGGGATCCTGCAAATCGTAATTCCCCTTCTCCGTCTCCACCTCCCAGAGAAAGGCATTCCGCGCTTTGGAGAGCCTCTCCCGGAGGCTGTCCGGTCCCTTTGTCCGGATCAGCTCATCCGGGTCCTTACACGGCCTTAAGTCCAGGAGCTTTGGCTCCACGCCGGCCTCTCGCAGGATCGGGATCGCCCGCTTTGCCGCCTTCACCCCCGCATTGTCCGAGTCGTAGGAGAGCACAAGCTCCGAGACATAGCGCTTTAGAAGGGCGGCCTGCCGCTCCGTCAAAGAGGTGCCGAGGGAAGCCACCGCATTCGAAAAGCCGGCCTGATGCATACTGATCACATCCATATAGCCCTCGCAGAGTATCATCTGCTTCTGCCTCGACCTCTTCGCGAAGTTGAGCCCGAAGAGGTTCCTGGACTTATCGAAGAGCTCGGTCTCCGGAGAGTTCAGATACTTCGGCTCGCCCTCTCCGATGACTCTGCCCCCGAAACCGATCACCCGCATATTGACATCCAGGATCGGAAAGATCACACGCTGAAAAAATCGGTCGCTGACTCCCCTTTCCGAAAAGCGGAAGAGGCCGGAGTCCCGGAGAAGCTCATCCTCATAGCCCTTCCCCTTAAGATAGCGGTAGAGACTGTCTCTCCTTTGATCCGCATAGCCGAGTCCCCAGTGGACGATCGTCTCTCCGCGGATCCCTCTTTTCTTCAGGTAGGAAAGTCCGGGGGCCCCCGCATCGGAGCGAAGCGCCGCATAGAAAAAGACCGCCGCGTCCCGATTCAGCTCTAAAAGTCTCATCCTTCTGTCCCGCTCTGCCCTGCCCGCTCCTGTATCCGAGAGCTCCGGCAGCGGGACATTGAGCTCGGAAGCGAGCCTCTGCACGGCCTCCTGAAAGCTGATGTTCTCGTATTCCATCAGGAATTTCAGGACATCTCCCCCCTTCCCGCAGCCAAAGCAGTAAAAGATCTGCTTTCCCGGCGCGACGGAAAAGGAGGGCGTCTTCTCTCCGTGAAAGGGACAGAGTCCGAAGTAGTTCGCGCCCCTCTTTTTCAGCGAGACATAATTTCCGATCACATCGACGATATTCGCCCTGGAGCGAAGCTCTTCGATGAACTCATCCGGATAATACAAGCTCCCCTCTCCTTTCCTCCCTGCCCTATCCCCATCTCCATCCCCTAATACTTCTGCCAGCCCTTAGGGACGAAATACTGCAAAAACTTCCTCGTGCAGTAGTCATCCGTCATCCCCGCGATGTAGTCACAGACGATTCGCTGCTTCGCGATCCTCTCTTCCTCTCCTCCGAGAGGGAGCTCCGAAAGATCCCTGCCGAGAAGCTCCCGGTACTCCTCCGTCATCTCCGAGGGATTCCGGTAGTAAAAGTCAAAGAGCAGCTCCAGCATCCCCTTGACCTTCCACTCCTCCCGCTTCGCCTCTCCCCCGGTGTAGACATTTTGAAACATCCATCGCCGAAGCCCCTGCATTCCCTCCTCGGTCTCCGGCTCCATCCGAAGACAGGGCTCATCGATGGAGTGGAAGATCACCGCGCGGATCAGCGTGTTTAAACGATCCTTCACGCTGTGCCCGAGGAGATCCGTATATTCCCTCGGAAGCTCCTCCTCCGTGAAAAGTCCCGCCCGGATCGCGTCGTCAATGTCGTGGTTCAGATAGGCGATCTTATCCGCAAAGCGGACCGCCTGTCCCTCCAGGGTCGCCGGCTTCCCGGAGGAGCGGTGGTTCAGGATCCCGTCCCGCACCTCCTTCGTGAGGTTTAAGCCCATCCCGCCCTTCTCCAGCACCTCTACCACGCGCACGCTCTGCTCCACATGGGAAAAGCCCCGGATACAGAGCTCATTCAAAACCCGCTCTCCGGCATGTCCAAAGGGCGTATGTCCGAGATCATGTCCCAGGGCAATGGCCTCCGTGAGGTCCTCATTCAGGCGGAGTGCCTTCGCGAAGGTACGCGCGATCTGGCTTACCTCCAGCGTATGCGTGAGCCTTGTCCGGTAATGATCCCCCTCCGGAGCGATGAAGACCTGGGTCTTATGCTTTAATCTCCGGAAGGACTTACAGTGCAGGATCCGGTCCCGGTCCCTCTCGTAGACCGGACGGATGTCATCCTCCGGCTCGAAGCGGTCCCTTCCACGGGATTTTTCGGACAGAGCCGCATAGGAAGAGAGCGTCCTTCTCTCCCGCTCCTCCATCTGTTCCCGGATATTCATCTGTTCCCGGATATTCATATGCGCCTCCCTTCCGGACCTCCCGCATCGGAAACGATCTTAAGAAAAATCTTAAGGAAAAGATCTGAAAAGAGGGAAATGCTAGCGCAGGCCCTGAATCAGGATGAAAAGGATCATAAGAGGCAGAATGAAGCGAAAATACGGCTTCAGGAAGCGAGGCATCCTGAGGCCGCTTCCCTTATTGCACTCCGCCATATAGTTCTCATAGCCCCAGCCCAGTCTCCCCGTGCAAAAGAGGAGATAAATGAGGGCTCCGAGCGGCAGGAGGAGATTGCTCACGATGAAATCCTCGGAGTCCAGGATATCCCGTCCGCCGATCAAGTGGACATGGCTCCAGAGATTATATCCCAGCACGCAGGGGATGCTGGCGAGGAGGATGAAGATGCAGTTGATGTAAACCGCCTTCCTCCGATCCCAGCCGAAGTTGTCGATGCAGCTCGCCAGCAGATTTTCAAAGACCGCGATCACGGTGGAGAAGCTGGCAAAGCTCATAAAGAGGAAGAAGAGGCTCCCCCAGACCCTGCCTCCCGCCATATTCACAAAAAGCTTCGGCAGCGTGAGAAAGATGAGAGCGGGGCCGGAATCCGGCTCCACATGAAAGCTGAAGCAGGCGGGGAAGATGATGAGACCCGCCACGATGGCGACGAAGGTATCCAGAGCGCAGATCCGAACCGCCTCTCCGGTCAGCGTGAACTCATCCGACATATAGCTTCCGAAGATCTCCATCGCGGCGATGCCGAGACTCAGTGTGAAAAAGGCCTGATTCATCGCGGCGGTGATCACATGGGAAAGTCCGATCTCCCGCACCCTCTCAAGACTCGGAAGGAGGTAAAACGCCGCCCCCTCCGAGGCCCCGGGAAGCAGGAGGCTGTGGAGCGCAAGAAGAATAATCAAAAGGAGAAGGCAGCTCATCATGACGGTCGTCACCTTCTCAAGCCCCTTCTGCAGTCCGAGGGAGCAGATCATAAAGCCGGCGATGACGATCACCGCCATGCAAAGCGCCATCTCCTCGGGCTTCCCGAGCATGGAGGAAAAGACCTGCCCGCTGTCCATAAGACCGCCCTGAAAGCTTCCGAAGGCAAACTTCAGAAAATACGAGAGCATCCAGCCGGATACCGTCGTATAATACATCATGAGAAGATAGCAGCCCGCGATACAGAACCAGCCGTGGACATGCCAGACGCTCCCCTTCGGTTCCAGCGCCCGGTAGCCCTCTACCACACTCTTTTTGCTGGCTCTTCCGACAGCAAGCTCCATCGTGAGGACCGGCATCCCCATGAAAAGGAGAAAGAGAAGGTAAAAGAGCACAAAGATGCCCCCGCCGTTTTGTCCCACAAGATAGGGGAATTTCCATACATTGCCGATTCCGATCGCACAGCCCGCACTGACTAAAATAAAGCCGAGCCTCGATTTAAAGCTCTCTCTCTCCATCCTCTCCCCCTTTGCTTCCTCTTTCCCTCGTTTCCCGCCTTCCCCCGCATTATAGCATGATCGCCGCCTCTTATCCACCGCGCGGAAGACCGTTCGCTCCGCCGCTCCGTTTTCCCTTCTTTATCCGCCGGAAGGAAGCGCTCCCGCTCTGTCTTCCTCCCCTTGTCCGAAAAAAGGCGCTCCCATTCTGTCTTCCCCTCCCGAGGCTAAGATGCAAAATGCCGCGGCGAAAGAGGCTTGGCCCAAGGCAGCCTCTTTCCCTTAAAATTTATCCTTTATCGCGATATTTTCTCATAATGTATTTCCGCTTCGGATTCTCAATAACCTCCTCGATTTCAAAGCCGAGCTTCTCATAGAGCCTCTTCGCGTTTTGATTGAAATCGAACACGGTTAAGGAAATACTTTGAATCCTGTCATCCTCAAAAATAAAATCCAAAAATCCCTTCATCGCCGCCGTTCCAAGACCCCTTCCTGTCTTTTCGGGATCTATCACAAATCTCCCGATGTGTATCCTGTCCTCTTCGATTCTCACTTCCTGGATCACTCCGATAAATTCCTCCTTATCGAAGATCGAAAAGATATGTTCCAGCTCCTTGATCTTGTCATAATTCAGCGGATAAGAGAGCCTGGGCCCCATCCACTGCTCCTGAAATTCCCTCCCCTCCTCATTGGACCAGCCGCATAGAAGCAAAGCATTGTCTTTACGAATCCCCTTTTGAAAGCTGATCTTCATAAGCGATCCCCGTATCCCTTTCTTATGCCTCTCATGCACTATGTAAAATGCGCAGGATGCAAAACGCGTAAATTCAGTCTTCTATTCTCCGATTTTAAAACAATTCTCTAATTTTAACATAAAAAGAGAGAGGCACGCTCTCCTCTCTCAGATCGATGCGACTGGATTCGAACCAGCGGCCTCTGCGTCCCGAACGCAGCGCTCTACCAAGCTGAGCCACGCATCGCCTTTTCCCCGCCGCAGCCGGTTTTTTCTCTTGCTGCGACATGGGCTATATTACTCCATCCGTCCTGCTTTGTCAATCCCTTTCGTAAGATTTCATGCTCTTCATCCCCATAGATTCGAGACCGGCTGCCCCGCGCATCCCCTGCCATAATTCAGTGGTTTTTCCGGACGGGAAGCGGAAATGGAAATGCAGAAACGCAAATATCCGTTCCCGCCGACGATGCGGCGCGAACGGCTTTGATATCTTCCATTCAGTCCATTCAGAGCGCTGCCATAGAGCAGCGCGGGAAGCTTATTGCGGAATCTGCAAAGGCCCTCCCTCCGAAGCATCCGCGCCCTGTCCCGGCTGCGCCTGCTGCTGCGGCATAAAGGCCTGGGAGAGCTCTGCGCGATTGGAGAGCACGATCTCCTGAGAGCTCTTCAGGGAGGAGAGCAGCCCGTCGTAGCGGGTCTGCGCGTCATCGATCGAGCGCCCGATGATCGTCTCCAGGCTCGCCAGCATCTCATCGGTATACTGAATCGCATTGGAGCGGATATTGTCCGCGTCCGTCATCGCGCTGTTTACGATACTCTCCGCCTGCGCCTGCGCCTGCTGCATCAGCTCATTGGCCTTCGCATAGGCCTGCTGCATGATTTCGTTGTCGGATACCATCTCCTCGGTCTGAAGCTTTGCGTCGGTGATCATGCTGTCCGCCTGATTTTTCGCGTCCGCGATGATCGCCTCCTGCTGAGAGATGATTTTCTGATACTTCTTGATCTCGTCGGGGACCCGGAGGCGAAGCTCTACGAGAAGCTCCTCCATCTCCTCCTTGTTCACAAGGATCTTGGTATTGGAAAGAGGCTGATATTTACAGCTGTCAATGTATTCCTCGATTTCTCCAATCAACTGCTCAATTCTGCTCATCTTCTCCTCACCCTCTGCCTTTATTCTGCGATAAAATCCGTCCCCAGCTTCCGATGAATTTCCCGAATCACATTCTCCGGCACAAAGGGACGGATGTCCCCGCCGTAGGAGGCGATCTCCTTCACGGTGCTGGAACTCAGATAGGAATATTTTAAGTTTGTCGTCAAAAAAACGGTATCGATGTCGGCCGCCATGACCTTATTCGTCTGTGAGAGCTGAAGCTCATACTCAAAGTCCGTCACCGCGCGGAGCCCGCGGACGATGACCGTGGCGCCGAGACTTCTCGCATAATCCACAGTGAGCCCCGAAAAGGAGCGCACCTCAACATTTTTAAGTCCTTTTATCAGAACGCTAATCATTCTAACACGTTCTTCCATAGAAAACAACGGGGTTTTTACGCTGTTCACGAGCACCCCCACAAAAAGTCTGTCAAAAATTTTCGCGCTTCTCTCGATAATATCCAGGTGCCCGAAGGTCACAGGATCGAAGGATCCCGGATAGAGCGCAATCCTCATGGCCGCTCCTCTCTCAGACGGAGAAAGACATGCTTATTCGTCTTATAGCACTTCTCCCGGATGAGCTCATAGCGCTCCGCCTCCCAGAGCTCCGCCCCCTCCTTAAGAGCGCATTCCAGGATAAAGACCGTCCTTTTGTCCACATACTCTTTCCCGGAAAGCCGCTGCAGTGCCCTCTCACAAAGTCCCTGGCCGTAGGGCGGGTCCAGAAAAACCAGGCCGAAGTGATAGTCCCGTCTTTTAAGCTTCTCCAGAGCGGCCGCATAGTCCCCGAGGATCAGCTCGGCCCGGTCCATGAGATGGGTGCGAACGAGATTTTCCTGAATGCAGGAGACGGCCTCCTTTCTGTTGTCACAGAAAACGGCCCGCTTCGCCCCTCTCGAAAGAGCCTCGATGCCGATTCCTCCCGATCCCGCAAAGAGGTCCAGGACCTCGGTCCCGGGGACATCAAACTGAATCATATTAAAAAGGGTCTCTTTGATGCGGTCCGTGGTCGGCCTCGTATCCATGGAATCCACCGTCCGAAGATTCATGCGCCTCGCGCTCCCTGCAATCACTCTCATATTTGACCTCATTCCCTATCTCTGCCCGAAGAGCCAATTCGCCCTCTCTTTTCCGCTGCGATTCCCATCCCTCTGTCTGCTTCCCGCACTGCCGTACTGCCCTCTCCTCCGCCCTGCCGTATCTTGATCCGAAAACAAATCTGAAACAGGCCGTCTGCCGCATTTCACAGCACCTCTCCCGCCCCTTCAAAGTCAAAGAGCCTTTTTTGAAGTTTTTCATTCCGTTTCTCCGAGAGCCCCGGATCCTCCTCCAGGAGCTCTGTAGCGTCCCGGGAGGCTTCCTTCCAGAGCTCTTTGTCCCGGTAGATGTCCGCAAAGCGAAACTGGAGCGCTCCGGACTGACGGATCCCGAAGAGCTCTCCCGGTCCGCGGAGCCTGAGATCCTCCTCTGCGATCCAAAAGCCGTCGTTTGAGCGGACAAGGACAGAGAGGCGCTCCCTCGACTTCTTCGAGTTTTTGCAGTCCAGCAGGATGCAGTAGCTCTGAAGGGAGGATCGTCCCACTCTTCCGCGGAGCTGATGGAGCTGGGCAAGTCCGAAGCGCTCGGCATTCTCGATCAAAATTACACTGGCATTCGGGACATCGACCCCGACCTCGACGACGGTGGTGGATACGAGGATGTCGATCTCGCGTCGGAGAAAGCTCTCCATGATCCGCTCCTTTTCCTCCGCTCTCATCCTCCCGTGGAGCCCCTCGATCCGGAAGCCCTCCGGCAGAAAGGCCCGGAGCTTACGCTGATATTCCGAGACATTCTGAAGCTCCGGCTCTCCGTTATCCTCGATCATCGGGCAGATGATGTAGGCCTGCCGCCCCTTTCTGCACTCCCCCGCGAGAAATCTCCACGCCTTTCCCCGCTCTCCCGCGCCGATCAGCGCATTCTTTACCGGAAGGCGCTCTGCCGGGCGCCCGGGGATGCGGGAGACCTGCATATCCTGATAGAGGAGGAGGGAGAGGGTCCGCGGGATCGGTGTCGCGGAGAGGAGAAGGATGTGAGGCCGGCTCCCCTTTTCCGAGAAGGCCTTCCTCTGCAGGACGCCGAAGCGCTGCTGCTCGTCTGTCACGACGAGAGAGAGGGCCGGATAATGAATCCCCTCCTGAAAGAGCGCATGGGTCCCGAGGATGAGTCTCAGCTCTCCCTCCTCTATCCTCCGGCAGAGCTCTCTCTTCTCCCCCCGGCTCAAAGAGCCGGTGAGAAGAGCTGCCTCCCAGGGGAGAGAAATCTTCTTCAGTATCTCCCTGAGCTTCTCATAGTGCTGACGGGCGAGGAGCTCCGTCGGCGCCATCATGGCCGCCTGGAAGCCGGAGGAAGCCGCGAGGAAGAGAGCGTAGAAGGCGACGACGGTCTTCCCCGATCCCACATCTCCCTGCAAAAGGCGGTTCATCACAAAGCCGCCGGAGAGCTCTCCTTCGATCTCCCGGATCGCTTCCCTCTGCCCCTCCGTGAGAGAAAAGGGGAGGGAATGCAGGAAACGCTCCGCCTCTCCCCTCTCTGTGAGGAGAAAGCGGCTTCTTTCCCCGCTCCGCTCCCGCTTCCTCCTTAAGAGAGCGAGAGAAAAAAGCAAAAGCTCCTCGTAGGAAAAGCGCTCCCTCGCAAGAAGCGCCTCCTCCTCGCTCCCGGGGCAGTGAACGGCGGAAAGGCTCTCATAGAGCCCGGGGAGGTCCCGCCTCCTTCGGAGAGTCTCCGGGACAAAGTCAAAGGCATGAAGAGGAGAGGGATCCTCAGAGAAACCGAGAAGAGCCGCCCGGACCGCCTTTCGGATCGTCTGTCCGGAGAGTCCCGCGCTCTTTGGATAGACCGGCTCCGGGACCCCCTGCATCTTCTTATACTCCTCCCTCGAAAAAAGCTTCGGCTGCTCCATGAAAAGCCTTCCCCGAAAGCGGGAGACTCTCCCGTAAAAGACGAAGCTCTCTCCCGCGCGAAGTCTTTTTTTTCAGAAAAGGGGAATGAAACCAGCGGAGAAAGAGCCTTCCGGACAGATCCCCGGCGGAGACCGTGAGCGTCACGAGCCCGTTTCCCCGAAACAGCCTGGCATCCCCCAAAAGAGAGGCATAGACCGCCTCCCTCTCCCCCTCTCTGAGCTCAGACACCGCGCGGAGCGGCGGGTAGAGGAGATAGTCCGTCGGAAAATAAAAGAGGAGCTCCTCTGCCGAATGAATTCCGAGCCTTCGGAAGATCTCCTCCGTTTTCGGCCCGACCCCCTTCAGAAGCTGAAGCTCCATCCCGATTCCCTTTCCCCGGCGGGCGGAAGCAGCAGAAAATATCCTCTCTGCCTTCCGCCGCAGTCTGTGCTCCTCCCGGTCTTTCCTCTCTTATACCGCTTATCCTGCAATCGTCGTGGCCATGGCTTCCTTTTCCTTCGTCAAAATTCAGGAAGCCCCCGGCTTTCCATCCCGGCTTCTCTTTCTCTCCGGGAAAAGCTCCCTGGGCGCAGTGCTTTTACAGCGCTGTCCCTCCCTATTTGGGCGTGGTGAAATCCCAGCCTTATTCCACCGAGATGAAATAATAGTAGACGGGCTGCCCCCCGGGCTGAAGCTCAAGCTCCTGCTCCGGATGCTCTTCCCGCAGCTTCTTTGCAAGCTGCTCCGCCTCCTCCTCCCGCACATCCTCTCCGTAGTAGAGGGTGATGATCTCGGAATCCGGTCTTAACATAGCGTTCAGAGCTTCGGAGACGGACTCCTGCACCGTCTCTGAAACCGAGAGCAGTCCCCGGTCTCCGATGCAGATGATGTTTCCCTCCGCGATGGCCCTCCCCTCGATGACCGTGTTCCGCACCGCATAGGTGACTTCGGCGGAGCTGACCTTGGACATGGCCTCCCTCATCGCCTTCTCGTTCTCCTCCACCCCCATATCCGGGCTGAAGGCGATCATCGCGCTGATCCCCTGGGGAATCGTCAGAGAGGGAATCACATGGAGCTCCCCTCCCTCCGAGAGAGCCGCCGCCTGATTGGCCGCGAGAACGATGTTTTTATTGTTCGGAAGGATAAAGATATGCTTTGCCCTGAGCCCCTCCGCGGCCTTCAGGATGTCCTCCGTGGACGGATTCATCGTCTGTCCCCCGGAGATGATTCTGTCCGCTCCGATCCCCTTAAAGACCTCCGCGAGCCCCTCTCCGGCACAGACGGCGAGAAAGGCAAAGTCCTTCTCCTCCGCTTCCTCCTCTGCCTTTTCCCTCTCGAGGCTTTGCATCGCAGCGATCCTCGAGGCATCCCGGATCAGTCTCTCGTTATGCTCAAGGCGCATGTTGTCGACCTTCATCTTCGAGAGATAACCCATGGAGAGTCCCTTTTCGAAGGCGTTTCCGGGGTGGTTCGTGTGGACATGGACCTTTATGATATTTCCGTCGGAGAAGCAGACGATGGAATCCCCCACTCCCTCCAGCCAGCTTCGGAGTGCCTCCACCTCCTCATCTCTGAACTCGTGCTCGCCGTTTATCATAAATTCCGTACAATAGCCAAAGCGGATATCCGCTGTGGAAAGCTCTCCGCTCCGACTTCCTTCTCCCGAGGGAAGAGGCGCTCCCTCTCCGCTCCCCGGATCCCCGAGCTCCAGCTTAAGCTCCGTCTTTTCCCCCTTCAGGGAGAGAAGGGCGCCGTAGAGGACCGTCATGAGCCCCTTCCCGCCGGAGTCGACGACACCGGCTTCCTTCAAAACCGGTAGCAGCTCCGGTGTCTTTTCGAGCACCTCGTCTCCGTACTCGAGCACCTTTTCCAGAATGGGAATCAGTCCCTCCTCGGAGACAGCGAGCTCCGTCATGCGCTCCGCCACTCCCTTCGCGACAGTCAGGATCGTCCCCTCCTTCGGCTTCATGACGGCGCGGTAGGCAGTCTCCACAGCCCGGTTGAAGGCTCTCGCGAGGACCGGGGCGTCGATCACGCCGCTCTCTCTGAGCTCCTTCGTGAAGCCGCGGATCAGCTGGGAGAGGATGACTCCGGAGTTCCCTCTCGCGCCGCGAAGTGAGCCGCCCGCCATGGCCTTCGTGACATTTTCGATGTCAGGCTCCTCGATATCGGCCACCTCCCTCGCGGCTGAGAGGATCGTCATCGTCATATTGGTTCCGGTATCGCCGTCCGGGACCGGGAAGACGTTCAGCTCGTTGATGAGCTCCTTTTTCTCATTCAGCAGGCTGGCTCCGGCCAGAAAGGCCTCCTTGAGCTGTCCTGCGCTTATCTGATTCCCCACAGCTAACTATCCTCCTTCATCCTCAGTCGATCAGCCGCACGCCTTCCACATAGACGCTCACACGGTTCACCTTCATGCCCGTGAATTCCTCCAGCTTATAGCGGACGCTCTCTGTCAGGTTGCCGCAGACCGCCTGTATGCTCACGCCGTAGGCGACAATCACGTGGAAGTCGAGATCAATCTCGTTATTTACGATGTTGACGGTGATCCCCTTTCTGAGACTCTCGTCGCGGAGCAGACGCGCGATGCCGCCCTCTCTCATGGAAAGCTTCGCCATGCCCACAATGCCAAAGCAGCCCACCGCCGTGGTTCCCGCGTAGGTCGCGATGACATCGGATGAGATCTGTATCTCGCCCATTTTCGAAGCGATCTTAGCCTTCATAAAGATTTCCTCCCTCTAGTCCGTCTTTTCGCCCATTATACAACAAGTCCGGACTCCTGAAAAGCGGAGCGGGGCGCCAAAAAGGGGGCATGCGATTCCCTCGCCATGCCCCCCGGCTCATTTCTCTCTCTTCCCCGATCACGCCTTCGCGCTTCCGGAAATCGCCCGCTCCACCTTGCCGGATCTCAAGCAGGAAGTACATACATACATCTTCTTTGTACCGCCATCTACCTTTACTCTGACCGACTTGACATTAGCTCTCCAAATCTTGTTGGATCTTCTATGTGAATGGCTCACCTGGTTTCCGAAATGAACTGCCTTCCCACAAATCGCACACTTAGCCATGGT
Organism: Oribacterium sp. oral taxon 078 str. F0262; assembly: GCF_000160135.1. Lineage (GTDB taxonomy): Bacteria > Bacillota > Clostridia > Lachnospirales > Lachnospiraceae > Oribacterium. The sequence goes on along the minus strand of NZ_GG729934.1, from coordinate 748,282 downwards.
TGCACCTCCCTCTTTGCAGATTTCGCGGCTTTTAACGCGACTGAACTATGATAGCAAAGTTCCCCGCAGATTGCAAGTATTAAAAGCCGCTCTCCCCGCCGCTTCGCTCTCTCCTTATCCGAAAGCAGCCCTTTTTTCAGAGCGCCCTCCTATAATCCCGGCCCCGGACCTAGTCCAGCTCCTCGATCGTAATCTCCGGCTCAGCGCCCTTCATGAGGTCCTCCGCCTTCTTCTCCGCGCTCTTTGAGACCTGGCTTCCGCCGGTAAAGCGGTCCAGAAGCTCCGGGAGCAGCTCGAGCAGCTTTTCGACCGCGTCCTGGCTCTTCACATGGATGAGCTTCGACCTGCCGTTTTGGATGATGAGCATGGCGCTCGGCGTGATCTTTGAGCTCATCGCGGCCGCGGAGGCTGTCCCGTTTTTCCTGTCTCTGTTTTGGAGAAAGCCGCCGGAGGCCATGCCGCAGCTCACCTCGATGAGCGGAACCAGCGTCGCATCCCCAATCTGCACGGGCTCTCCGACGACGGTCTTCGTATTGACGAAGCCGTCGAGTCCCCGGAAAACGCTCTCCATCAGCTCCTTCACATTCTCATTCGCCATCTCTTTCCTCCCTGGGTTCCCGCCTCTTAGAACGGGCGCTTTCCGCACGGGATCCCGGTCCCTCCGATCGCCCGGGCTCTCCCTCCTCCATCTCTTTCTCTTCCCGCTTTTCCCTCTCTCCGCCTGCGCCGGAAATAAGTCCTCTGATTCTTCTGTCCATGAGGAGCGGGATTCCCAAAAGGACGAGATGAATCAGGCGGATATGTCCCCTTCCATAGATCCAGCCCTCCAGGCGCTTCTCCCCAAAGTGAGGCTCCAGGGAGAGCTCCCTCCCGTAGAGCGGATAGAAAAAGCTCAGGAGCTCCAGAAGCTTTCCGAGAAGATAAGGGTCCTCCATGCCGAAAATGATCTCTCCCCGCAGTCTCCTTATCCCCCAGTGCCGGAGAAGAGAGCGGAGCTTTCGCAGGATTTTAAGGAGCGCTTCCCTGTTTTCTTCCAAAAGGAGAAGACGGAGTCTCTTTAACCCATCCCGGGAACTCTCCTTCTCTCCCGCCGCCGGACCGCGCGTCCTCTCCCCCGCTTCTTTCCCCTCCTGCCCCAGATCATCGGGAGCGGGATCGGGAGGCGGCTCGATCTCTTTCTCCGCTCTTTCCTCTGATTTCTCAGCTTTGCGTTTCTCAGGAGAAAAGCCAGTCCGCAGCTCCTTGGCGATGGGGCGGGGCGAATCGGATGTATCAGAGGAAGAACAGGGCTTATCCTCCCTCTCTTTCTCCGCTCTATCAGGAGAAGGGCCGGGCCACTGCTCCCCGCTGTCGGGACGGGTCGAATCGGGTGCCTCAGAGGAAGAACAGGGCTTATTCTCTGTTCCTTCCCCCGATCTTCCCTCTGATTTCTCAAGAGGAAAGTCAGTCCGTAGCTCCCTGGCGGTGGGACGAGGCGTATCGGATGCATCGGAGGAAGAACGGGAGCTATTCTCTGTCCCTTCCTCCGATCTGTCAGGATAAGAGCCCGGACGGGGCATTTCGGACCGGGATTCCTCCCGGCTCTCCCCCCCGCTGTCCAGCAGGGTGAAAAGAAACAGCTTCGCCTGAAAGGAGAGCTCTCTTTCATAGCCTGCCCAAAAGCGAAAGAGACCGAAGAGGAAGCGGACGGAGAAATGGGCGCGATTCTCCCCCTCTTTGCTCCGGGCTGCCTCGAAGCGATAGGAAAACGGGGAGAGAAGCAGGAGCAGGAGGATGAGAAGGATCAGGCAAAAAAGAAGGAGGATGAGGAAGAGAAGGGTCTTCAGGACCGCGAGGAGAATCCCTATCATAAGCATCTTGTCTCGCTCCTCCCTTCCGGACGGGCGGCGCCTTTTCCCTTATTCCTCCCGCGAAAGCCGTTCCTCCACCATCTTTTGCAAAAGCCGAAGCGTGTCCGGGCGTCCATAGCCGATCCCCAGGATCAGAAGATCTCTCTCCTTAAAGTGCGGCTCCAGAAGCCAGTAGGAGGGATAGATCTCAAAGAGCCTCGGCGGTTCGGCCTCCGCGATGAGGAAGGCCCCCGGCTGGAAGCGCCCCTTCTCGATATTCTCCAGGAGATAACGCCTGTGCTTTTTGGCATGTGCCCCGAAGCGGAGCTCCTCTGCGAAGCGCATCCGCTATACAAATTTCTCCACCACGGTATTTTTTACCATGAGGAGCGCCTTCTCTACGGTCTGCTCTCGGATCTCTCTCCGATCTCCCTCGAAGTGGAACTCCTCGACCCGGGTCTTTCCCCTGGCACAGACCGCGATATAGACCAGTCCCACCGGCTTATCCTCCATCCCCTCCGGCCCGGCATTCCCCGTCACCGCGACGCTGAGATCCGCCTCGGACTCCATCATAGCGCCGATTGCCATCTCTCTGGCCACCGGTGCGGAGACGGCCCCCTCCTTCCGGAGGAGATCCTTCTTCACGGAGAGCACCTTCCTCTTCGCCTTATTGGAGTAGGTGATATAGCCGACCTTGAAGCAGTCCGAAGCCCCGGGGACAGAGGTCAGCGCCGCCGCGACCAGGCCGCCGGTCAGGCTCTCCGCCGTCGTGATGGTGAGCTTTCTCTCCCGGAGCAGCTGCACCAGCTGTTCCTCAATCGGGCTGTCCTTGATCCTGTCCAGGAGCTGGCTGAGCTCCTTTTTGTCCTTCTTCTCTCCCATCAGATCAAAGTCCTCCTTCCGTCAGCACATGAAGATTTTTTCGGATATAATCGCAGAGGGAAATTATGGTCAGCGCCAGCGCGAGGAACAGAAAAAGCTCCGTCGCGGGCCGGAGCGGCTCGAGATTCAGAATCAGAAGAATCACGAGAAGCATCTGGGAGACCGTCTTCCACTTCCCCCACCAGGAGGCCGCGATCACAATACCCTTGTCCGCCGCTACGAGACGAAAGCCTGAAATGATAAACTCCCTCGCGATAATGATAATCCCATACCAGGCGGGAAGCTCCCGGAGCTCAATCATAGAGATGAGAGCGGAAGAGACCAAAAGCTTATCCGCCAGGGGGTCCATGAACTTCCCAAAATTCGTGACAAGATGATACCTTCTTGCGATCTGTCCGTCGAGAAAGTCCGTGAAGGAGGCGAGAGAAAACACGGCGAGCGCCGCGATCCGAAATCCCATCTCCTCTCCGCCCCGAAAGAGGAGGAGAAAGACAAAGACCGGGACCAGCAGCACTCTGAAAAGCGTCAGTTTATTGGGTAGATTCATCCAGCTCTCCTATCAGGTCATAGCCCCGGCTCCCCGTGATCCTGACCTGCCGCATGTCCCCGGCCAAAAGGTTCCTCCGGGATCCCGCATTGACATAGACGAAGCTGTCGATCTCCGGCGCATCCATATAGGAGCGCGCGATATAATGCTTCGCCCCGGGATCATAGGCCGTGATCAGGACGCGGAGCCTCCTTCCGATCTGCTCCTTCGCCTTCTCAAAGGCGATGCCCTGCTGAAGCTCCATAAGCTTTTTCCATCTCTCGCGCTTCAGCTTCTCCGGGAGCTGTCCCTCCATCTCTGCCGCCGCGGTCCCCTCCTCTCTCGAGTAGGGGAAGACGCCGAGGCGGTCGAAGCGGAGCTCCCTTGTGAAATCGAGAAGCTCCCGAAAGTCCTCCTCACTCTCCCCGGGAAAGCCCGTGATGAGCGTCGTCCGGAGAGTGATGTCCGGGATCTCCCTCCGTAAAAGTGCGATCTTCTCCCGGAGCTCCGAGGCTCTGGTTCTCCGGCGCATGCGGCCTAGGATCCGGTCCGAGGCATGCTGGATCGGAAGATCCAGGTAATGGCAGAGCTTCGCGTTATCCCTGATCTCCCGGATGAGCGGAAGCTCGATCTCCTCGGGATAGCAGTAGAGCAGCCGGATCCACTCGATGCCTTCGACAGCGGAGAGCCTTTGTATGAGCTCGGGGAGCGCCTTCTTCCCATAGAGATCCGTGCCGTAGAGCGTAGTCTCCTGCGCGACCAGATTCAGCTCCTTCACTCCTCTCAGAGAAAGCTGCTCCGCCTCCCGGAGAAGATGCTCCATCGGAATGGAGCGGTAATGTCCCCGGAGCTTCGGTATGATGCAGTAGCTGCAGTATTTGTCGCAGCCCTCCGCGATCTTCAGATAATCGCTGTACTGCTCTCCGCTTGCGACCCTCTCCATCTGGAGGTCCAGCCGGCTCACGTAGTCGCTCACGCCGATTACCTCATCCACCTCCGGGAGCTCCTTCCGGATCTCCTCCCGATATCGTTCCGCGAGGCAGCCGGCGACAAGCAGCTTTTGCAGTCGGGCGGTCTTTTTATACTCCCCAAGGGCGAGAATCGTCTGGATGCTCTCCTCCTTCGCGGGTCCGATAAAGGAGCAGGTGTTTACGATGGCGAGCTCCGCCTCCTCCGGATCATCCGTCACAGAGGAGCCGGGATGCTTCAGGAGGAGGGAGGAGAGCAGCTTCTCGGAGTCCACCCGGTTTTTATCGCAGCCCAGCGAGACCATGTAAAGCTTCATCAGGCCTCACTGTCGGACTCGTAGTCGTCCTCTCCGTAAGCGCTCTCCGCGCCCTCGTCCTTCTCGTCTCTTTCTTCTTCGTCTTCCTCCTCGGAGTCCTCAAAGCCGTCGTTCTCCTCATCCTCCTCCGCACTGTAGGAGGCATAATCCCTCTGTCCGACGGGAAGGGAGTCCGGGCCGTCCTCCTCCAAAGAGCCCCTCTCGATCGTCACGACATTTTTCGAGATCTCCTCAATCGCGATGGAAAGAGGCTTCTTCCCCTCCTCCCCCGGGAGAAGAGGCTCCGAACCGTCAATGATCTGCCGGGCCCTCTTCGCCGATGCGATGACCACCGAGTAGCGGGATTCGACGTCCTTCTCTCTGTCCTCTCTGCCGCTGTTGATGGAATGGATTAAATCATGATAGGTTGGCCGCAGCATTTTCGATCCTCCTAAGGTCTTTTCTGATGCACTCGATGATATCGAGATGCGCGCTCGCCCGGTCATGGGAAGCGCGTATAAGATTATGCAGGTTTTCCGTACAGGTGTCAATATCCTCATTCACGAGGATATAGTCATAGGCTTCGACGCCGTCCGCCTCTGCGACCGCTCTCATAAGGCGCCGGTGAACCGCGGAGAGCTCCTCTGTCCCCCTTCCGATTAAGCGGCTTCTCAGCTCCTCCGCACTGGGAGGGGTCAGAAAGACGAGGATGGCGTCCGGGAATTTCTGCTTGATTTTCAGGGCCCCCTGGATCTCGATCTCCAGGATCACATCCTTTCCCTCCTCCCGCTTCTCCTCCACGAAGGCTCTGGGCGTCCCGTAGTAATGGTCCACATATTTGGCATACTCCACGAGCTCATCCCGGTCGATCATCTCCTCGAAGCAGTCCTTGTCCACGAAGAAATACTCTCTCCCCGAGCGCTCGCCCGGTCTCGGCGCCCTCGTCGTCGCGGAAATCGAGAGCGCGTAGCCGTCGTAGCGCTCCATCAGCCTCCTCATGATCGTGCCCTTTCCGGCGCCGGAGAAGCCGGATACCACAACCAGCAGTCCCTTTTCCATCATTCCTCCCGCTTTCCCCCTCTGTTTCAGATTCCGCAGTTCTCCCGCCCTGGGTTTTCTCTCTTCTACTCCAGATTCTGTACCTGCTCCCTGATCTTCTCGATGAGTGTCTTAAGATGAATCGCGTCCTCGGAGACAAGCATGTCATTCGCCTTCGAAAGGATCGTATTGGCCTCCCGGTTCATCTCCTGCGCGAGGAAGTCGAGCTCCCTTCCCACCGTTCCTCCCTCTGTGAGCTTCCGCCTCATATTGTCGATATGACTGTGAAGACGGACGAGCTCCTCATCCGTACAAAGCTTATCCGTGTAGAGGACCATCTCCTGCATGAGCCTCCCCTCATCGATCTCCGTATCGCTGAGAAGCTCGCTGAGCTTCTCCCGGAGATGTCTCTCATGGAGACGCACGATCTCTGGGGATCTTTTTTCTATCTTTTGAACGATTTCCTCCATCTCCCTGAGCTTTGCAAGGAGATCCTCTCCGAGGTTTATCCCCTCCGCCTCCCGGTTCTCAAGGAAGGACTCCAGCGCCTCTGTGAGACAGGGATTCAGGCGCGCCCAGAGCTTCTCCCGGTCCCCCTCCTCCTCCGTCAGAAGGAGGACATCCGGAAATTCCGCGATGCGGCTCGCCTGCGGTTCGTTTCGGATCGAAAGCGCCTCCGCGATCTGTGAGAGCGCCGCGTAATACTCCCTTGCGAGGGAGAGGTTCAGACAGAGCTTCCCCCTCTCCACGGAAAAATCCTCATACATCAGGTAGAGATCCAGCTTGCCCCGGGAGAGATAGTCCTTCACTCTCTTTCGAATCCTTCCCTCCAGTGCATTGAATTTCTTCGGCATCCGGAGATTAAGATCCAGGAAACGGGAGTTCACGGATTTTAATTCCACGGAGATCCTAATATCGGAAAGCGTCTGCTCAGAGCGGCCAAATCCCGTCATACTTCTCAATGCCATCCTCTGCCCCCCTCCTGCGCTCACTTGCCAAGCATTCGTGAAATCACTATAATAGTATGATTATAATGCACTTGTCCTGATATTTTCAAGTTCGGAAAGGCAGAAAGGGAATTTAATCTATGGCATACGATGGATTTATGGTCTCTGCCAGTGTAAAGGAGTTCAGGAAATACCTCTGCGGCGGAAAGCTCTCTAAGATCATACAGCCGGAGCGGGACGAGATTCAGCTTCTCATCCGAAGGCAGAAGGAAAGCTTCCGTCTTCAGATCTCGGTGAATCCCTCTCTCCCTCTCTGCTGCATCACAGAGGAAGGAAAGCCCGCCCCGGCAATCGCGCCGGGCTTTTGCATGTCTCTTAGAAAGCAGATCGGAAACGGGACGATCGTCTCGATCCATCAGCCGGGAAAAAGCCTCTCCGAGGAGGGGCTTGAGAGGATCATCGTCCTGGAGATCGAGTGCTTCGATGAGCTCGGAGACCGCGCAAGGCGCTATCTCGTCACGGAGCTCATGGGAAAATATTCCAATCTGATCCTTCTCCGGGAGGATCTCACGATCCTCGACGCGATCCGGCGGATCTCCGCCTCTCAGTCCTCCGTGCGGGAGGTTCTCCCAAACCGAAGCTATTTCATCCCCTCTCAGGCCGGAAAGGAAAATCCGCTCTCTCTCACGGAAAATGGCCTTTCGGAGCTTCTCCTCCGGGAGGAGCTCCCTCTCTACCAGGCGCTCTATCGGAGCCTGACAGGCTTCAGTCCTCTGAGCAGCCAGGAGCTTTGCTTCCGGGCGAACCTCGACCCGGATCTTCCGGCCTCAGCGCAAAGCGGGGAGAAGCTTCCCCTTCTGTATCGGAAGCTAAGGGAAGCTCTCACGCAGGATCCGGATCCCTGTCTCCTCTATCAGGGAAGAGGAAGGGACAGTGAGGCGAAGGACTTTTCGGCGCTCTACCTCTTCTCCTATGAGGGCCGGGCATCCGATCCGGAGAAGGATCCCGCTCCCGGGAAGGAAAGCTTCCGCCTCGAACGGGTGGAAAGCGTCTCCGCCCTGATCCGCCGCTTCTATTCGGAAAAGGACCGGCAGAGCCGAATCCGCCAAAAAAGCGGGGATCTCCGAAAGCTTCTCACCACCCTGCTGGAGCGATCCGCAAAGAAGCTCTCCCTCCAGGAAAAGCAGCTGAAGGACACAGAGGGCCGGGAGCGCTACCGCGTCTACGGCGAGCTTCTCCACACCTATGGCTACTCCTTAAAGGGAGGGGAGACAGAGCTTCGATGTGAAAATTTCTATGACGGAAAGGAGATCTCCGTTCCTCTTCGGAGCGATCTCACGGCCTCCGAAAACGCGCAGCGCTACTTTGAAAAATATGACAAGCAAAAGCGCACTGAGCAAAAGCTCAGTGCGCAGCTTCAGGAAAGCCGAAATGAGCTTCTCCATCTCCAGTCCATCCTCAGCGCTCTGGAGCTCTCGGAGGGAGAGGCGGAGCTTCAGGAGATCCGGCAGGAGATGGAGGACTACGGCTTTCTCCGGAAGAGTCCGGGGAAGAAAAAGCTCCGGGAGAGCGAGAAGGCGAAGCCTCTCCGCTTCCTGTCCTCCGACGGCTATGAGCTCTATGTGGGAAGGAACAACTATCAGAATGAAAAGCTGAGCTTTCAGCTTGCGGACGGGGGAGACCTATGGTTCCACGTAAAGAATTCCCCCGGCTCCCACGTCATCGCAAGAACCGGGGGAAAGTCCCTCGAGGAGCTCCCGGATCGCCTCTTTCTGGAGGCCGCCTCCCTGGCCGCCTTCTATTCCTCCCGCAGAAAGGAGCAGAAGGTCGAGGTGGACTACACCTTCCGAAAGGAGTTAAAGAGAGTGCCGGGCGCGGCCCCCGGCTTTGTGATCTATCACAGCAACTACTCTCTCAGCGTCATGCCGGAGAGAAGGCTTGAGGAGCTCTCCTCTTAGCCCCTCGGGCTTCCCTCTCATCCGCTACTCCTCCTCCCAGTTGGTATAGACATTTTGCACATCGTCGGACTCCTCGAGAAGGTCCAGTGTCCGCCGGAGATTTTTCACAGCCTCCTCCTCGGTCACGGAGACATAGTTCTGCGGGATCATGACGATATCGGCCTCCGCCATCGGGATTCCCTGCTTCTCCAACTCCTCGCGGACCGAGGAAAAGTCCTCCGGAGAGGTGAGAATCTCATAGGAATCCTCTTCCTCCCGGATGTCCTCCGCCCCGGCCTCGAGCGCAAGCTCCATCAAACTGTCAAAGTCCTTGTCCAGATCCTCCATGGCTTCCTTATCCAGGATGATCTGCCCCTTTTCATCAAAGAGGAAGGAGACGGAGCCCTGCGTTCCAAGAGACCCCCTCCCCTTCGCAAAGGCGGAGCGCACATCCGCCGCGGAGCGGTTTTTGTTGTCAGTCAGGGCTTTCACGATGATGGCGACGCCGTTTACGCCGTAGCCCTCGTACTGAAGCTCCTCGAAATTCACGCTTTCCAGCGATCCCGCGGCCTTCTTGATGCCGTTGTTTATCGTATCATTCGGCATATTATTCGCCTTCGCCTTCGCGATGACATCCCTGAGCTTGCTGTTGCTCGCCGGGTCCGCGCCGCCCTGCTTCACGGCGAGCGCGAGCTCGTGTCCGATGACGGTAAAGATCTTTCCCTTCGCGGCGTCGTTCTTTTCCTTCTTTGCTTTGATATTCGAAAACTTTGAATGTCCTGACATAAACCTCTCCCTGACTGTATCACTGAAAACTGTGCAAGCTGATGCGGCGGATCTATCTCCGCAATTTCTCTTCCGGGCTAAAAACAGACGGAAAAGTCCCGGTACTCCTCGGAAAAGCAGTCCTTCCTCCCCGCGAGCTCCCCGCCCCAAAGATAGAGTCTCGGCACCCTCTTTCCCAGGCCGCAGAGGACTTCATAGGGGAAAGCGCCGAGCCTCTCCCAGTCATAAAGGCCGATCTCCTCCTCTCCGTCCCTCCCAAGCAGAGTGACTCTGTCTCCGCGCCGCACGCCAAGCCCTGTCACATCCGCCATAAACTGGTCCATGCATATCCGGCCGAGGATCGGGCAACGCCGCCCCCGGATCAAAACCTCCGCCCGATTGGAGAGAAGCCTCGGCAGGCCGTCCCCATAGCCCAGCGGAATGACCGCAAGCTCCGTCTCCCGCGCTGTCGTGAAGGTCCTCCCGTAGGATATGGGGGAGGAGGCCGGAAGTCTGCGGACAGCGGAGACCTTCGCGAACCAGGAGAGCGCCGCTTTTAAGGGGAGGCGTGCGCTCTCTGCCGCGCGGGAGGGATAGATGCCGTAGAGAGCGATGCCGTCCCTCACCATATCAAAGTCCGTCCCGATCGATGCGATGATGCCGGCGGAGTTTGCGCAGTGCCGGATCGGGATCGAAAGCCCTCTCTCCGAGAGCTTCTCACAAAAACGCCTGAAGCGCTCCCGCTGCAAAAAGGAAAATTCCTTATCCGTCTCATCTGCCGTCGAAAAATGGGTGAAGATCCCCTCGACCTTCAGATTCGGAAGTGCGGCGATCGAGAGCGCAAGCTCCGCGGAGCCCTCCTCTTCCGAGGCTATGCCGATCCGCCCCATCCCCGTGTCCACGGCGAGGTGCAATAAGGCCGTGCACCCCGCCTCTCCGGCCGCTTTTGAAAGAGCCTTCGCCTGGGAGAGGAGGAAGACCGCCGGCCTTATCCTCCTCTCAAGGAGCATGGGATAGGCGCGGTCCGAGACCGCGCCGAGGACGAGAATCGGCTTTTGGAATCCGTGGGCGCGGAGGAGCGCCCCCTCCTCCGGCGTCGCGACCGCGTAAAAATCCGAAAGATCATCGATCGCGGAAGCCACGGCGGGAGCCCCGTGCCCGTAGGCATCCGCCTTCAAAACCGAACAGAAGCGGCAGCCCTTTGGCAGAAGCTTCCTCGCGTTCCTCACATTTTCCCGGATGATATCGAGATCCACCAGCGCATAGCTTCTGTCGTAGATCTCTTCATAATCCCTTCCCATTAAAAAATCCCTTCTTCCCGTCTTCCGATCTCTTCCTCCCGTGCTTTCGCCCCCGGCACCGGAAAAGGAAAAGCCATGCTTTTCCATACCGGCTTCCGGCGGCTGCCTCCGATGAAAAATCCGAAGGCAGAATTCCCGGCATATATCAGCGGGGAGGCGCGTTTACCGCCTCCAACGCAAGACCGAGCATATCTGCAGTATCGCCCGCGAGAACACCGTGCTGTCCGAAGCGCTCCGCCGCGAGTCTTCCCGCAGTCACATGCGCCGAGATCCCGAGGGCCGCTGCGCGGTACAAAAGCGCCGCGCTGCTCTCCCCGTTCCCCTTCTCCGCCCGGAGGATCTCAAAGATCCCGGCGATGCAGCCGCACAGCACATCCCCGCTCCCCGCCTTTGAGAGCGCGGGAGATGCCGTCCTGTTCTGGAAATAGCGCTCCGCTCCCCTCGAAAAAAGGAGGCTGTGCGAGCCCTTTACGATGAGGAGGAGATCATGCCTCCTGGCAAAGACTCTCCCGACTCGCATCGGGTCCTTCAAGATCTCCTCCAGCTCCCGTCCCGTCAGCCTGGCGAGCTCCCCCGGATGCGGGGTAAGCAGTACCGGGGAGCTCGGCGCGGTGCGGTAGAGATACTTCCTCGCCTGCGGGTCCTCCGAGACGATATTCAGCGCATCCGCGTCCATGATGAGCGGGATACGGATCTGACGGAGCGCCTCCTCCACGAGGGCTCTGGCCTCCTCGCTCTGGGAAAGCCCCGGCCCCATGACGCAGAGATCCGCCCAGCGAAACTCCTGCTCCAAAAGCGCCTCGAGCTCATCCTGCTCCCGGTAGAGGGAAAGCACCGCCTCGGGGATCAAAAGCTGGAGAGGAATGCGGTTCTCCTCCGATGTGACGATTCTCACAAGTCCCGTCCCGCTCCGATAGGCCGCCCGCGCGCAGAGCGCGGCCGCGCCGCACATCCCGGGAGAACCCGCCAGGATAAGGAGCTTTCCATAGCTCCCCTTGTGGGAGTTCAGAAGTCTGGCCGGAACGCTCCCGAAGCTCTTTATCGTATCCTCCAGCATGCCTCCTCCTTCCTTTCAGCCCTCCAGAAGAGCCTGCGCCATGACAAGCTCTCTCGTATCGGAGATAGAGACAAGGATTCTCCTTCCGCCAAGCCTCTCATAGAGCGCCCTCGCCCTGCCGTGCAGAATGACATAGGGCTTTCCGGCGGGGTCACGGAGCACCTCGACCTCCGGGAGTGAAAAGGCGGAAAGTCCCGTCCCAAAGGCCTTGGAAAGCGCCTCCTTCACGCAGAAATCCCCCGCGAGGACCGCGCTCCTCCCCGCCGCATGGGAGAGCTCCCGCTCTGTGAAGATCCTATTGAGCCCTGTCCTGCGTCTCAGAAGGCGCTCCATCCTCCCGATCTCCAAAAGATCACAGCCAATCCCCAAAATCATGATTCTGAGAGCTCCCTCATCCGATAGGAGAGCCGCATCAGGGACTCGGAGAGGTGGACGTTTTCGACGACCACCTGCTCCGGAAGTTCCAGATCCACGGGGGCGAAGTTCCAGATCCCCTTGATGCCCAGAGAGACCAGCCTCTCCGCAACAGGCAGGGCGGCATCCTTCGGGACGCAGAGGGCGGCGAGCCTCGGCCCTGACTCCTCGATCACTCGCTCCAGCTCCTCCATCGGAAGCACCTTGAGCCCCGCCACCTCCGTTCCGATGAGCTCCGGCTTCACATCAAAGACGGCCCGCAGGAGAAAGCCCCTCTTTTGGAAATTACTGTAGTTTGCGAGAGCCTGTCCCAGATGCCCCGCCCCGATGAGGATCATGCTGTGCTCCTCGTTCAGACTCAGAATCCTTGCGATCTCGTCATGGAGCTTCTGGATCCGGTATCCGTAGCCCTGCTGTCCGAAGCCACCGAAGTTATTTAAGTCCTGCCGGATCTGCGATGCCGTGAGCTTCATCCTCTTCGAGAGCTCATTCGAGGAGATCCGCTCCAGTCCCTGCTCCATCAGCTCCTCCAGGTAGCGGTAGTACCTGGGGAGGCGCTGGATAACTGCCTGTGAAATCTCTTTCTTTGCCATGATCCCCCCAAGCTTATAGTCTCGGTGTCCTTTTCAGGATTTCGTGGCGGCCGGGGCCGTTTGAGACCATCGTGATCGGGACTCCGATTTCTTTTTCGATAAAGTCGACATAGGCTCTGCAGGCCTCCGGGAGCGCGTCATAGCTTTGGATCCCGCGGATATCGGAGCCCCAGCCGGGGAGCACGGTGTAGACCGGCTTCGCTCTCCCGAGCTTTGCGCTCACCGGAAAGTCCTTCGTCCAGCTGCCGTCAATCTCATAGGCGGTGCAGACCTTGATTTCCGGGAGGTAGCCGAGCGGGTCGAGCACGGTCAGAGCGGCCTCTGTGGCCCCCTGAAGCTCACAGCCATAACGGGAGGCCACAGCGTCATACCACCCCACTCTTCTCGGGCGGCCCGTCGTCGCGCCGTACTCTCCCTTGTCCCCTCCTCTTTTCCGAAGCTCCTCCGCCTCCTCGCCGAAAATCTCTGAGACAAATTCACCGGCTCCCACAGCGGAGGAGTAGGCCTTCGTCACCGCGATGATGTCCCGGATCTCATAGGGCGGGATGCCGGCTCCCACCGCGCCGTAGGCGGCGAGGGTGGAGCTCGAAGTCACCATCGGATAGATGCCGTGGTCCGGGTCCTTCATCGTCCCGAGCTGTCCCTCCAGAAGAACCGTCTTCCCCTCTCTCAGTGCCCTTCGCAAAAAGCGGGAGCAGTCCGAAAGATAGGGGCGGATCAGCTCTCTCTCCCTCCGAAGCTCCGCGAGAAGCTCTTCGCGGTCGAGGAGAGGCTTCCCGTAGAGCGTTTTAAGAAGCGAGTTTTTGATCTCGACCAGCTTTGCGATCCGCTCCTCGAGGATCTCCTCGCTGAAAAGCTCATTGGTCTGAATCCCGATCTTCGCAAACTTATCGGAAAAGAAGGGGGCGATGCCGGATCTCGTGGAGCCATAGCTCTTCCCGCCGAGCCTCTCCTCCTCATAGCTGTCCAGAAGCTTATGACAGGGCAGCACGACCTGTGCCCGGTCCGAAACCAGAAGCTTCGGCTTCGGGACTCCCGCCTCCTCTAAGGCGGCGAGCTCCTCGATCAGCTTCGGAATATCCAGCGCGACACCGTTTCCGAGTACGGATGTGGTATGCTCATAAAAAACACCGCTCGGAAGGAGATGCAGAGAAAATCTCCCGTAATGATTGATGATGGTGTGTCCGGCATTGGCTCCCCCCTGAAAGCGGACGACGATGTCCGAGCTCTCGGCGAGCATATCCGTAATCTTTCCCTTCCCCTCGTCTCCCCAGTTGGCGCCCACTATCGCTCGTACCATATTTCTCCCCTTTCTTTCGCCCCGCAAACATCCCGCTCCTCATTTTTCCTTTACAAGCCCCGTGAACCAAAGAAAGATATAGATCAGGGACGGAATCACAATGAGGCAGAAAAGGACGCCGAGAATGCGCTCCTTCGCCGCCCCCGTAAAGGCAAAATACAAAAGGAGAAACAGGAGGACGGCAAAAAGAAGCAAGGCCAGTATGGCGAGAATCCGTCTCCAGTTCATACTCCTCTCCCTTCGTTTATCGCTTCCCTGTCCTCCTTAGCCGCCGTCTGAAGCATTATGCCGCCCGGCAGAAAAGGCTTTCCCCTCCGACTGCCGGATTTTAAAGCTTGATCTCCGCCTTCATCCCCAGGAGCTCCCTGTTTTCCTCGAGGAGAGGCCGGACGAAGTCCCTCAGGAATTCCTCCACCTGCTCGGGGGCGCGGCCGATATAGCGCTCCGGCCGCAAGGACTTTTTCAGCTCCGACAGACTCAGGCGGAAGGCGGGGTCTGCCGCGATCCTCTCCAGGAGGTCATTTTCTCTCCCCTCCTCCTTCACCGCCCTTCCCGCCTGCATCGAGAGAAGCCGGATCTTCTCGTGGAGCTCCTGCCGGTCTCCCCCCGCCTTTACCGCATCCATTAGGATATTCTCCGTCGCGAGGAAGGGAAGCTCCGACAGGATGTGCTTCTCGATGACCTTCGGATAGACGATGATGCCGTCCACCACATTCATGAGAAGCTCCAGGACCGCATCCGCCGCGAGAAAGCCCTCCGGGAGGGAGAGCCTCCGGTTTGCAGAGTCATCCAGGGTCCGCTCAAAGCACTGCGTGGAGGCCACCAGCATCGGATTCATAAGGTTGCTCATGAGAAAATCGGAGAGGGATGCGATCCGCTCCGATCTCATGGGATTTCTCTTATAGGCCATGGCGCTGGAGCCGATCTGCTGCTTTTCGAAGGGCTCCTCCAGCTCCTTCAGCTGCTGAAGCAGACGGATATCGTTCGTCATCTTGTGCGCAGACTGGCCGATAGAGGAAAGGACGGAGAGCACGCGGAAATCGAGCTTCCGGGAATAGGTCTGACCGGAGACCGGGTAGCAGGAGGAAAATCCCATCTTTTCCGCGATCTTTTGGTCCAAAGCCCGGCAGCTTTCCTGTGAGCCCCCGAAGAGCTCGAGGAAGGAGGCCTGGGTTCCGGTGGTTCCCTTCGAGCCGAGAAGTCGGATTCCGGAGAGCACATAATCCAGATCCCGAAAATCCTGGAGGAAGTCCTGGAGCCAAAGGCTCGCCCTCTTCCCGACTGTCGTCGGCTGCGCCGGCTGAAGATGCGTGAAAGCGAGAGTTGCGAGACCGCGGTATCTCTCCGAAAAATCCGCCAGCAGCTTCATGACATTCAGAAGCTTCTCCCGGAGCAGGGTGAGCGCCTCTCTCATGATAATGAGATCCGTGTTGTCCCCCACATAGCAGGAGGTCGCCCCGAGGTGAAGGATTCCCCTCGCGGCGGGACACTGAAGGCCATAGGCATAGACATGGCTCATGACATCATGCCGGACCTCCCTCTCCCGCCTCTCCGCGTCCTCATAATTGATGTCATCCCGGTGCGCGCGGAGCTCTGCGATCTGCTCCTCTGTGATCGGAAGGCCAAGCTCCTTCTCTGCCTCCGCCAGCGCAATCCAAAGACGCCTCCAGCTCCGGAATTTGTGCTCCGGAGAGAAAAGATACTGCATCTTCTCCGAGGCGTAGCGCCCCGTGAGCGGATTCTGATAGCTGTTTCGCGTAAGCATCCTGCCCCCCTCCTTCCTGCGGGCTCCCGATCAGGAAGCAAACAAAACATCCCTCATGCTGTAGAGCCCCGGCTCCCTTCCCGCGATCCAAAGGGCCGCGCTGAGCGCTCCCTTTGCGAAAATCCCCCGGGAATAGGCCGTATGACTCAGCGTGAGGATCTCATCCTCTCCGGCAAAGATGAGCTCATGGACCCCGGGAATGCTCCCTCCCCTGAGGGAGCTGATGCCGATCTCCCGCTTCGGGCGGGGCGTGCGGCGCTTCGTCCTGTCGAAGACCCTCTCAAGCCTCTCTCCGATCGCCTCGTCTACCGCGTCCGCAAGCATGAGAGCTGTGCCGGAGGGCGCGTCCTTCTTCCTCCGATGATGCTCCTCCAAAATCTCAATGTCAAAGCCCCTCTCGTAGAGCTTTGCCGCGGAGAGCTTCACAAGCTCCGTCAGAAGATTGATGCCGAGGGACATATTGGCACTTCGGAGGATCGGAATCCGGCGGGAGGCCTCCTCGAGCAAAGAAAGCTCCTCCTCCGAGAGGCCGGTCGTACAAAAGACCAGGGGCTTTCCCCTTTCACAGGCGTAGCGCAGGAGTCCCCCGGCCGCCTCCGGGACCGAAAAATCGACGATGACATCGAAGTCCTCCCTTATCTCGGAGAGCTCCCTGTAGAGCGGAAAGGGACGGGATATCCCCTCCTCCCCGGCCCGGCGGTCCACGCCGGCGACGATATTTGTTTCCCCGCCGGACAGGGCAGAGATCTTCTCCCCCATCACGCCGCAGGCCCCGTGCAGCAGTATTCTGAGCATATCCCCTCCTATTATCCTCTCCCTGAGCCTTCCGGAAGGAGTCCGTAGCGCTCCATCTCCGCGCGGAGCTTCTCCCGGTTTTCCTCCGTGATCTCCGTGAGCGGAAGGCGCAGCGGCCCCACTTCCTTTCCCAAAAGATTCATCGCCGCCTTCACAGGGATGGGGTTTACCTCCATGAAAAGCGCGCGGATCAGGGCGAGCGCACGGAGCTGTTCCCTTCTGGCGCCCTCGACATCCCCCTTAAACCAGCTCTCACAGAGCCCGTGCATTTCCCTCGGCGCGATGTTTGAGAGCACGGAGATCACTCCGGATCCCCCGATCGAGAGGAGCGGCAGGACAATTCCATCCTCTCCGGAATAAAGAAGGAAGTCCCGGTCCACAAGGCTCATGAGGCGGGAGCTCATCGCAAGGTCTCCGCCCGCATCCTTTACGCCCACGATATTTTCAAAGTCCCGGTAGAGCCTCGCCATCGTCTCCGGCTGTATCGTAACACCGGTCCGGGAGGGCACATTATAGAGGATGCAGGGGATGGAGACCGACTCCGCGACCGCCTTATAGTGCTCATAGAGCCCTCCCTGCGTCGCCTTATTGTAGTAGGGTGTCACGAGGAGAAGTCCGTCCGCGTCGGCCTCCTCCGCCTCTTTCGAGAGCTTCACCGCGGTCTCCGTGCTGTTGGAGCCCGTGCCTGCGATCACAGGGATCCGATGCGCTGTGACCCGGACGCTGTGGCGGATCACATCCATATGTTCCGCCTCGGAGAGCGTCGCGGCCTCCCCCGTCGTCCCGCAGGAAATGATGGCGTCCGTCCCTCCCGCGATCTGTTCCTCCAGAATCTCCGTGAGTTTCTCATAATTCACGGAGCCGTCTTCATGCATCGGCGTGATCAGCGCCACGCCTGCGCCCCTGAATATCGCCATATCGTCCTCCTGTCTGTCCCTCGTCCTCCCTCTTTCCCGGAAGACAAGACTCAAACTGCAAAAGCGGCATCCTTTGCTCCCCTAGCCCTGCTTTCGGGAGAAGCCCGCCCTCTTTCGAAGCACCGGGTCGAGAATCTTTTTTCGAATTCTCAGATTCTCCGGCGTCACCTCGAGAAGCTCATCCGTGTCGATGAAGTCAATGCACTGCTCCAGGGACATGATCTTCTTCGGCACCAGCTTCAGAGCCTCGTCCGAGCTAGAGGTACGGGTGTTTGTGAGATGCTTTGTCTTACACACATTGACCTCGATGTCCTCTGCCTTCGGACTCTGTCCGATGACCATGCCTCCGTAGACCTTCTCCCCCGGTCCGATGAAGAGTGTCCCCCTCGCCTGAGCCTGAAAGAGACCATAGGTCACGGCCTCTCCCCTCTCGAAGGCGATGAGAGAGCCCTGGCGCCGGTAGCTGAGCTCTCCCCGGTACTCGCTGTAGCCGTCAAACTCCGTGTTCAGAATCCCGTTTCCCTTCGTATCCGTCATGAATTCGCCCCGATAGCCGATGAGACCTCGGGAGGGAATCTCAAATTCCAGCCTGGTATAGCCGGTGGAGAGCGGACTCATCCCGTTCAGGACTCCCTTCCGCTGCGTGAGCTTTTGGATGACGGATCCCGTGCACTCGTCCGGGACATCGATGTAGGCGATCTCCATCGGCTCCAGCCTGCGGCCGGCCTCATCCGTCTTATAGATGACCTCCGCCTTCGAGACCGCAAACTCGAAGCCCTCTCTCCGCATCGTCTCCACAAGGACGGAGAGATGCAGCTCTCCCCTCCCGGAGACCTTGAGGCAGTCCGTACTTTCGGTCTCCTCCACGCGGAGGGAGACGTCGGTGTTGAGCTCCCGGAAGAGGCGCTCTCTTATGTGGCGGGAGGTCACATATTTCCCCTCCGTACCGGCTAAGGGAGAGTCATTTACCATAAAGTCCATGGAGATCGTGGGCTCCGAAATCTTCTGGAAGGGGAGCGCCGTCGGATTTTCCTCCGTGCAGATCGTATCTCCCACATGGAGGTCCTCGATGCCGGAGACCGCGACGATGGAGCCAAAGCCCGCCTCCTGCACATCCACCCTCTTCAGCCCGTCAAACTCATAGAGCTTCGTGATGCGGACCTTCTTTCTCTTTGCGCTGTCATGGTGATTCAGGACCAGCGCCTCCTGATTCACGCGGACCGAGCCGTTCTCCACCTTCCCGATCCCGATCCTCCCCACGAACTCATTGTAGTCGATCGTGGAGATCAGCATCTGTGTCGGCGCATCCGGATCCCCCTCCGGTGCCGGGATGAAGCTCAGGATCGTCTCAAAAAGCGGCTTCATGTCGAGATCCGGGTCCTCCAGCTTCCTCTTCGCGTATCCCGCCTTCGAGGACGCAAAGAGGAAAGGGCAGTCCAGCTGCTCGTCCGACGCGTTCAGATCCATCATGAGCTCCAGCACCTCATCCACGACCTCGAGCGGGCGGGCCTGGGGCTTATCGATCTTATTGATGACGACAAGCACAGGGAGCCGGAGATCCAGCGCCCTTTGCAAAACGAAGCGGGTCTGCGGCATCGGGCCCTCAAAGGCGTCCACCAGGAGGATCGCTCCGTTTACCATCTTCAGAATCCGCTCCACCTCTCCGCCGAAATCCGCATGGCCGGGAGTGTCCACGATATTGATCTTGACACCCTCGTAGCTGACTGCCGTATTCTTTGAGAGAATGGTGATCCCCCTCTCCCGCTCGATCGGGTTGGAATCCATGACGCGGACCCCCACATCCTGGTTCTCCCGGAACGCGCCGGACTGCTTCAAAAGCTCATCCACCAGCGTCGTCTTCCCGTGGTCGACGTGAGCAATGATGGCAACATTACGGATATCTTCTCTCTTCTCTGACATTTTCCTCTCTTTTCCTCTCCCCTGCCTCGCCGGAATATAAGGGCTGAAGCACCGCATTTTCCGACCCCATAAGCTTATGGATTATACCACCGGGTTTTTTCAATTGCAAGGGAGAGCGAAGCGCCGGAGAGATCCCGGAGCCTGTCGGAAAAGAGCGGAAGCCTCTCCTTTGGGACGAGCCAGCTCAGCACTATTCCCTCTCCGTATTCCGCGCTCTCCTCCCGAATCTCCATCGACTCCGCGAGAAAACGGAGCTTTCCGAGAAGGGAATAGGGGAGCTCCGTCCGGACGCGGAAGCCCTCGACTCCTCCCACGATGACGGCCCCGCTCAAAGCGGCCTTCGCGGCCTCCGTGTAGGCCCGGACCAGCCCTCCGGTTCCGAGCAGTGTCCCGCCGAAATAGCGGCTCACCACCAAAAGACTGTCTGTGAGCTCGGCCCCGCAGAGGACCTTCAGGATCGGGAGACCGGCCGTCTGCGAGGGCTCCCCGTCGTCAGACTGTCTCTGCTCCTCCCCCTTCTCCCCCAGGATATAGGCATAGCAGTGATGACGCGCCTCGTAATGGCGCTTTCTCTGCTCCATGATCCTCTCCTGCGCGTCCTCCCGGCAGGATATCGGAAAAACCGCACCGAGAAAGCGGGATTTCTTCTCCTCGTAGCTCCCGCTCCCCGCCTCCTTCACATAATTCATGACTCATCCCTTTTTCTTTGTCGGCCCCTTATCGCTGATCTCCGCATCCTCCGAGCTCTTTTTCTTCTTCGTATCCGATCCGCCGGAGGATTTTTTCTTCGAGCCGGAGTCTCCATCGGAGGACTTCTTCTTCGAACCGGAGTCTCCGTCGGAGGACTTTTTCTTCGTGTCGGAATCCCCGTCGGCGGACTTCTTCTTCGAGCCCGAATCCCCGTCGGAAGACTTCTTCTTCGAATCCGAATCCCCGTCAGAGGACTTCTTCGAATCGGAATCTCCGTCGGAGGACTTCTTCGAATCGGAATCCCCGTCTCCCTCCTCGTCCTCTTCCTCCGTGGTCTCCGGCACATAGCGGAAGTAGCGGTCATCCGTATGCCCCGACTCATTCTCCGGAACGCGGATCGCGCCCCAGCTCGTGTGGAGACTGCACTTCTCCGTGGGGACCGTCCCCTCCGCAAAAAGCTCCGTGATCACCGCAGAGCCCCGGTAGTCCTCATAGCAGCCCGCAGACGGAAGCTTCCCCGACTTCCGGCAGACCTTCGCCTCCACGATGCCCGCCGGGCGCACAAAGCCGGGATCCGAGAGGCCTTTATGCACCTTTTGCATGATATTTCGCCAGATATCCTTGTGGAAGCCGGTGCCGCCGTTGTATTCCCCGGTCCTTGTATCCTTCAGGGACTGATTCTCGTCGCAGCCTCCCCAGATCCCTCCGATATAATAGGGAGAATAGCCCACAAACCAGATATCCCGGTTGTTCGTCGTAGTCCCGGACTTTCCGGCCAGACTCATGCCGTCAAAATGCGCCCTCGTCGAGGTGGTATTGATCGTCATCGTATCCGCAAAGGCCCGGTGGAACTCCATGGAGGAGGCCATCGCATCCGTGAGGAGGTAGGCCGTCGTCTCCTTCATGACCTGCTTCGCCTCATCCTTTGTGGTATCGATCAGGACCTTTCCGCTCTGATCCACAATCTTCGTGAAAAATTTCGCCCGGTTCAGCTTTCCGCCGTTTGCGATCGCGCCGAAGGCCTGCGTCAGCTCCAGATTGGAGACCCCCCTTGTGAGACCGCCGAGCGCGATCGCGGGCGCATTGTCCTCCTCCGTCAGAGTGCTGATGCCCAGAGACTGCGCATACTCAAAGCCGTTCTTTGGCTGCACCGTCTCCATCAGGCAGCGGAGAGCGACGATATTCAGAGAATACATGATGCCGTCCCGTATGCTCTGATAGCCGAGATAGCCCCCCGAGTACCAGTTCTTGAAGACCTTCGTCCCGATGGAATACTCGGAATCATAATAGCTGCTGGCCAGGGTCGCCCCGTACTTGTCGATCGCGGGCGCAAAGGAGCTCAGGATCTTGAAGGTCGAGCCCGGCTGCCGTAGGACATTGCTCGCGCGGTTCAAGGTGAGGGACTGCTTCTTCTCCCCCCTCCCCCCGGAGAGCGCCAGAACCTCCCCGCTGTGGGGATCCATGAGGATGAAGGAGGCCTGCGGCTGCAGGCTGTAGTCCGCGGTCTCTGAGAGGATCTTGTCCCCCTCCGTCAAAACGGCCTTCTTATAGAGATCGATGTTCTTCTGCGCGCTCTCCGTGCTCTGAAAGAGGCCGTTGAAGTCCTGCTTTCGAACCTCCGTCATCCAGCGCTGGAGATCCTTTTCGGAATAGTTCACCACGGTCCCATTCGCGTGCTGCACGGAAAAACGCCAGCTCAGGGAATACTTCTGCACATCATAATTATTCGGATCATTGATCTCCTGATCGACGATCGCCTGAAGCTTCGGGTCCTGCGTCGTATAGATGCTGAGCCCGCCGGAATAAAGCAGTCTCGCCGCCTCCTCCCGACTGTAGCCGAGCCTCTCCTGAAGGGCCTCCATAACCTGCTCCGTGAGCTCATCCGTAAAATAGGAATAGGGCTTCGACTCATCCTGCGTCATCTGCACATTGACATTCTGAATCCGCTCATAGACATTGTCCGCCATGGCCTGATCGTATTGCTCTTTTGTAATATAATTCTGCTTCAGCATATAGGAGAGCACGATCGCCCGGCGCTTCGCGTTGTTCTCCGGATGAGTGATCGGGTTCAGGCGGGTCGGGTTTTTCGTGATCGCCGCGATGACCGCGCACTCGGAGAGCGTGAGCTCGGAGATCTCCTTATTGAAATAATGGCGCGCCGCCACCTTTACGCCGAGCGTGTTGGAGCCCAGATTGATCGTATTCAGATATTCCGTAAGGATGCTCTCCTTCAGGCTCCGCTTGTCCATCCCCGGCTGCGCTTCGAGCTCAAACGCGAGATACTGCTCCTGGAACTTTCTGACATAGCGCTCAAAGGTCCCCTCGTGGAGCCCTCCTCCAAAAACATTGTTCTTTAAAAGCTGCTGGGTAATGGTGGACCCGCCGCCGGCCCTGCTGCTGTCATCCGAGGCGACGCCCTTTACCGCGCGGAGAATGGCCCAGAGGTCGATGCCGTTGTGCTTCCAGAAGCGCTCGTCCTCGACCGAAACCACCGCATTCACAAGGTCCGTGGGGATCTCCTCAAAGCTCACCCTCTCCCGGTTGGAGCCCTCCATCACAAGCGTCGCGACCGGATTTCCCTCTCGGTCATAGGTCTTCGTCGCGTAGGCGGTGGGGCCCACATTGATCTTGTCGATATCCGGGGCGGAATCCAGAATCCCCCGGAACATGCCAAGCCCGAAGGAGAGGACGAGAAGGACAGCCCCGACCGAAAAGACCAGGGACGCGCTCCCGAAAAAACCCGTGACCCGGTGCCAGATCCTGGCCTTCGGGCTGTCCAGCTCATAGAGCGTATTTTCTATGTTATAGCGGGTGTACTTCATCCTGTCGCTTTCTCCGGCCTGAAACCGGCACAAAAAGAACAGACCTCACTATGGTCCTTTTTACATAATACCATAGTGAGGCGTTTTTTTTCAATATAAGCCCGCTCCAAAGGCAGGCGGCCGGCTCCGCGCCTTCCTAAAATACCGAAAAGCAGACAGCAAGACAGCATGGATCTATGCCTACAGCAGGATGATCCCGTTCCTCCTGCACTCCTCCTCCATCTCCTTCGGCCAGATCGAGGCCTGGACCTCTCCCACATGAGCCCGGTCCAAAAGAAGCATGCAAAGCCTGCTCTGTCCGATGCCCCCGCCGATCGTAGAAGGGAGCTCGCCGTTTAAAAGCATGCGGTGGTAGGGAAGGACTCTCCTCTCCTCACAGCCCGCCTCCTTCAGCTGCCTCGAAAGAGAGCTCTCATCGACGCGGATTCCCATCGAGGAGATCTCCAGCGCACAGTTTAGTCTGTCGAACCAAAAGAGGATATCCCCGTTCAGCGACCAGTCATCATAGTCCGGTGCCCTCCCGTCGTGCGGCTTTCCGTCCGAGAGCCTGCCCCCGATCCGGCTGATGAAGACGCAGCCATGCTCCTTCGTGATCAGATTCTCCCGCTCCTTCGGGCTCTTATCCGGATATCTTTGTAAAAGGCTCTCGGAGTCGATGAAGAATATATCCTCCGGGAGCTTTTTCACCGCCCTCGGATACTGATACCAGACCTCGTGCTCCATATGCTTTATGATCCGAAAGATCATGCGGACGGTCCCCTCGAGCGTGATCTCATTCCGCTCCTCTTTTTCGATGACCTTCTCCCAGTCCCACTGATCGACATAACAGCTGTGGAGGTTGTCGAGCTCCTCATCCCGCCGGATCGCATTCATATTCGTGTAGAGCCCCTCGCCCGGCTGAAAGCCGTAGCGAAGAAGCGCAAGCCTCTTCCACTTCGCGAGGGACTGCACGACCTCCACGCTCTCCTCCGGCTCCCAGGGCACATCAAAGCTGACCGGGCGCTCCACGCCGTTCAGATTGTCATTGAGCCCTGTGCTCCTCTCCACGAAGAGGGGAGCGGAGATCCGGGACAGATTCATCTCCCTCCCGAACTCCTTTTGAAAGGTATCTCTGATATATTTGATCGCTTCCTGCGTCTCCCGGACGGAGAGCCGGGGATCATAGTCCTTCGGAATCACTAAAGCCATCTTCTTTTCTCCTCCATCGCCTTACTCCCTGAAAAACAGCGCCCGAAGCGGGGCGCCTTTTATCATAACTAAATTCCTCCCTAGAATTCCGCCTCCAGGTAATGCTCCGCGCTCTGCCGGTCCCCGTCCTCTGTGAAATAATCATAGAGAAAATCCCGCTGCGCCCTTGTGAGGGGCAGGAGATGTGTCACAAGCTTTCTCTCCCTCCCGGGGCTATGAATCAGGCAATAGCCCCGTCCGGACAGATAGTCCCGGACATTCAGGATGCTGTGCCGCAAAAAATCCTCAAAGAGGCCGAGCTCAGAAAGGATCCGCTCCGCCTCCGTCGAATGCGCTCCCCATCCGCAGGGATAAAAGTCCCCGGACGGTGAGAGCCAGCCAAGCCTCTCTTCTCCATATTCCCGCGCCCCCATCTCATACCTCCTCAGAGAAGCATCAAAAATGCCGCCTGATTCCCCCTCCTCTCCCCGGAGAAGCGGTGGGAGAAGAAGAGCTTCGGATTACAGCAGGTACAAAAGCCGGGAAGTTCGATCCGGTCCTCCGAAACTCCCTCCTCTAAAAGAAGCTGCCGATTCGCCTCCCAGAGATTAAGATGATATTTTCGCTCTCCCCCGGCATCTCGCCCTGTGAAGGAGACGATCCGCTCTCCTCCGGGGAAGTCCCGGAGAAAGCGCTCGGAGAGCTCCTCCGATACCTCATAGCAGCTCCCGCAGATGCTCGGTCCGATCGAGATAAAAAGATCCGAGGGCTCCGTCCCGTATTCCCTCCGCATTGCCTCCACCGTCTTTGACGCGATGCGGGAAAATGTCCCCCGCCAGCCGGAATGGACCGCGCCGATCGCCCTCTTTCTCGGGTCATAGAGGAGGAGGGGGACGCAGTCTGCCCAGAAGACCGTGAGCAAAAGACGCGGGACATCCGTGATCAGGGCATCCACATCGGTATAGTCCCTCTCCCTGGTAAGTCCCTTCCCCGCGTCCTCCTCCGTCACGGTCCGAACCCTGTCTTTATGCGTCTGATGGCTTAAGACGAAGCGACTCTCCGGGACGGAAAAATGCTCCGCGATCCGGTGAAAGTTTTCCCGGACATCCTTCTCCCGGTCTCCCCTCGTAAAGCTTAAATTCATGCTGCTCCACTCGCCCTCGCTCACACCGCCAAGCCGCGTGGCATAGGCGTGCCTGATCCCGGAAAAAGAACCAAAAAGCGCCGATTCCAGGAGCGGAAGCTCGCTCCCATCTCTGTTTTGATAGCTGTGAAGCTCCAGCAAGCTCCCCTCCTCTTCCGAAACGAAGAACTTTTCCTCTGGCCCGGCCGAAGGACGATCCCGATCCGGGAACGATCCGACTCGTCCGCTCGGGAACGGGACGGATGCCTACTTCCCCGGCGATCCCGCTCCGGGAACGATCCGATCGGCGGGCTAGTTCGCCCTTTGCTCCTTCCCCTTCTCTCCGGCATCCTCTCTCAGGATCTCGTCCATGGTGCGCCAGCCGAGTACGGCGCACTTCACGCGGGAGGGCATATGGGAGATATCCTCGAGGATTCCGGCTTCCTCCAGCTCCTCCTTCTCCTCCTCCGTGATCTTTCCGGTAATCATGCGGAGAAAAATCTCGGAGAGGCGCAGGGCCTCCGACTTCTCCCTCCCGATAATCAGATCACACATAATGTCCGCGCTGGCCTGCGAGATCGCACAGCCGTCCCCATCGAAGGAGGCATCCGAGATGACTCCCTTCTCGTCCAGCTTCAGATAGAGAACAAGCTCATCCCCGCAGCTCGGATTGACACCCTCCAGAGAATAGCTCGCATCCTCCATCCGGTGCTTGTGCAGGGGATGCACATTATGCTCTGTGAGGATCTCGCCGTAGTAGGTCTTAGTCGCCATAGCCCATCTCCTCCCTGATCCCGGAAAGCACAAGGAGAAAACGCTTCACATCCTCCTCTGTATTGTATAATCCGATGCTCGCTCTCGTAGTGCTCGGCGTCCCGAGAAACTTCATGAGAGGCTGCGCGCAGTGGTGTCCCGCCCGCACATCGACATTGTGGGAATCGAAGATCGCCGCGATATCGTGCGGGTGCACATCGTCTATCGTAAAGGTGACGATGCCGTGGTGATCCTCCGGGGAAGCGGATCCCAGGATGTGGACATGGGGAAGCTCCCGCATTCCATCCATGAGAAGCCTCGTGAGATGAAGCTCCCTCTCCTGTATCCTCTCCATTCCGATGGACTTTACATAACGGAGTGCCTCCCCGAGCCCTACGGCGCCTCCCGCGTTGACCGTCCCCGCCTCGAACTTATGCGGAAGCTCCGCCCAGGTAGCCCGTTCCGTCGTGACATAGTCGATCATCTCTCCCCCGAAGAGGAAGGGCGGCATCTTTTCCAGGAGCTCTCTCTTCCCATAGAGTACGCCGATCCCCATGGGGCCGTAGATCTTGTGCCCCGAAAAGGCGAGGAAATCGACGTCCAGCTCCTGCACATCCACCTTCCTGTGCGGCACGGACTGCGCTCCGTCACAGACGAAGACCGCGCCTCCCTCGTGGGCGATCCTTGCAAAGGTCTTGATATCCTGCTCACAGCCGAGCACATTGCTGACCTGATGCATCGCGGCGATTTTCACCCTGGGGTTCATCGCAGCGCGGAAGCTCTCCTCGGAGATCTTCCCGTTTGGATCCGGCTCAAGATAGCGGACGAGGGCACCGCTTGCAAGGGCCGCCTGCTGCCAGGGGATCAGATTGCTGTGGTGCTCCATGATCGTTATGAGGATCTCATCCCCCTCGTGAAGGACGCTCCGCGCGTAGCTGTAGGCCACCAGATTCAGGCTCTCCGAGGCATTCCTCGTAAAGAGAATCTCGGCGCTCTCCCTCGCGTTGAGAAAGCTTCTCACCTCTTCCCTCGCGGCTTCATAGGCGTCGGTCGCCGCGATGGAGAGCTTATAGAGGCCCCGGAGCGGATTGGCATTTTGCGTGCGGTAATAATTATTGACCGCCTGCAGGACGCACTCCGGCTTCTGCGTCGTCGCGGCATTATCGAGATAGCTGAAATCCGCCGAGCGGAAAATCAGAAATTTCGAACGGATCCTCTGGTCCTCCGCCCTCCTCTCTTCTCCTGTCATCTCCCTCATACCGCCTCCTCGTCCTCTCTTCTCCGGTAGCTCTTCACCTGCTCCCTGAGCTTTTCATCCGAAATCCCGTTGATTACGGCATCGATCTTTGCGTCCGCCATCATCTCATAAACGGCTTCCTTCTCCATGCCGCGGCTCTGCATATAGAAGAGCATGTCCTCATCCAGTCTTCCGATGCTCGCCCCGTGATTTCCCTCCACATCCTCCTCATCGCAGAGGATGACGGGAACGGTCTGGTTCACGACCGTATCATTCATAAGGAGCACTGTCTCCATCTCGTTTCCGACCGCGCCCTTCGCGCCCTTTCTCAAATCAATCGTTCCCCGGAAGAGCTTAAAGGCATGGTCCCGGAGCACGCCGTCCGAATCGATCCGGCTCTCCGTCTTCTCCCCGATATGATTTGCGATCAGGTTAATGTCCAGGCGTTCCTCTTTCTTGAGGAGGTAGCCGATCGCGCTCTCAAAGCGGCTCTCTCGCCCCGAGAGGTCTGTCCGGATCCCATGGAAGCTCTGTCTTCCGCTTAGGAGAATCTCCCTCTCGTCAAATTCCGCTCCTTCCCCGGTCTTTGCGCCGATGTCGTGGAAGAAGCAAAAGTCCTCTCCGAGCCTCTGCACCTGGATGAGCCGGACTCTCGCACCCTTTTCGATGGAAAGCTTCGTCTGCACACCGGCATATCCCGCCTTCTCCGAGGAAAAGTCCATGAAGATCGTGAGCTCGCTTCCCTCCTCCGCGCGGATGGAAAAGAGGTTCAGCGCCTGCTCCCCCTCCCCGTAGTGGAGACTGATATAGAGCGCATCCTTCTTCGAAATTCCGGCCCCGATGTGAAACTCGCGGACGGGAATCCCGCTCTCCTCCGCCATCCGGTCGAGCTCCTCTCCCATGCCTCCCGCGATATTTCTCATCAGCGTATAATCTGTCTCCGAGGCGGAGAGCTCCTCTGTATCCTTTAAAACCGGCTTTCCCTCCTTGAGCTTCTCCGGCACCGGGAGAAGTGCGCTGTTCATCCCGAGCCAGCGGAAGGTGGGAGAGGGCAGCTTATTTACTGTGATATTTCTCTCTTCTGACACATTAGCTCCTTTCCCTCAGCCGATCGCTCCGACCATCTCGAGGCGGATCAGATTATTCATCTCCACCGCATACTCCAGAGGAAGCTCCTTGGACACAGTATCCGCGAAGCCGCTCACGATCATCGCCCTCGCGTCCTCCTCGGAGAGACCGCGGGACATCAGATAGAAGACGGCGTCATCGGAGATCCTCCCGATCCGCGCCTCATGCCCGACATCCGCCTGCTGCGTCCTGACATCCATCGCCGGTATCGTATCCGAGCGGGAGTCCGAATCCAGCATGAGGGACTGGCAGGAGACCGCGGACTTCGCGTTTTTCGCATTCCTCCCGATCACGACAGAGGAGCGGTAGGTCGAGACTCCTCCGTCCTTTGAGATCGAGCGGGTATTGATATAGGAGCTGGTATCCTCCGCATTATGCACCATCTTCGCCCCGGTATCGAGATTCTGCCCGTGCCCCGCGAAGGTTACGCCGGTGAACTCGGACTTTGCGCCCCTACCGTTTAATATCGTCATCGGATAGAGGTAGGATACATGGGAGCCGAAGGAACCGGAAACCCACTCCATCGTGCCGCCCTCCGCGACAATCGCCCGCTTTGTATTCAGATTGTACATGTTCTTCGACCAGTTCTCAATGGTGGAATAGCGAAGATGCGCATTCTTCCCGACGAAGAGCTCCACGCAGCCCGCGTGCAGGTTCGCAATATTATATTTCGGAGCGGAACAGCCCTCGATGAAATGGAGATAGGCCCCCTCATCCACGATGATCAGCGTATGCTCAAACTGCCCCGCGCCCGGCGCGTTCAGCCGGAAGTAGGACTGAAGCGGAATCTCCACAGA
The DNA here is from genome assembly GCF_000160135.1 of Oribacterium sp. oral taxon 078 str. F0262. Taxonomy (GTDB): domain Bacteria; phylum Bacillota; class Clostridia; order Lachnospirales; family Lachnospiraceae; genus Oribacterium. The sequence goes on along the minus strand of NZ_GG729934.1, from coordinate 719,315 downwards.
GACCCCCTTTGGGACATAGACAAAGGAGCCCCCGGACCAGACCGCCCCGTGGAGCGCGGCGAACTTATGATCTGTCGGCGGCACGAGATGCATAAAGTGCTCCTCGATCATCTTCGCGTAGGGCCCGTGCAGAGCGGACTCAAGATCCGTGTATACGACACCCTTGGACGCGGCCTCCTCCTGGAGATTATGGTAGACCAGCTCCGAATCATACTGCGCTCCCACACCGGCGAGACTCTTCCGCTCCGCCTGCGGGATGCCGAGCTTATCGAAGGTTTCCTTGATATCCTTCGGCACCTCATCCCAGTCCGCCGTCATCTTCGTCTTCGGCTTGACATAGGTCACGATATTCTTCATATCCAATCCGTCGATGGGGGGACCCCAGGTCGGAATGCTCTTCTCATTGTAGATCTCCAGGGAGCGAAGACGGAAGTCCCGCATCCACGCAGGATCCTTCTTCTTCTCTGAGATCTCCTCTACGATCTCCCGGTCCAGCCCCTCCTTGATCTTGTAAAAGTCGGAGTCCTTCTCCTCATAGCGGAAATCATAGATGGAACGATCGATATCGTTCACTTCGGTTCTTTCCCTTGCCATCACTATACCTCTGCTCTCTCCATCATCGACTCTCCTACTCCCCTGCGAGAGCGAGAAAAAGCCCGCGCCCTGACGTCCGCTTCATGCTCATGAAGGGGGCGTGTCGCAAAGTCTTCCCTCCGCGCCCGTGCAAGCACGGCGCGGGCTCAGACTTTGGACACTGGAGTCATGTATCTCTCAAATCCTTCCTGGTTGATTCTGTCCACGAGGGAGGCGTCCCCTTCGTCTTCCATGCGTCCGTTTACGATGATATGTGTCCGGTCGACCTTCAGGGATTCCAGGATTCTCGTGGCGTGTGTGATGATGATGAGGGCGCCGTCCATGGATTTTTGGTACTCCTCCACACCCTCCGACACCGTCCGCACCGCGTCTACGTCGAGGCCGGAATCCGTTTCATCCAAAATCGCGAGGGCGGGCTTCAGCATGAGAAGCTGAAGGATCTCCGCCTTCTTCTTCTCCCCGCCGGAGAATCCCACATTGAGATCCCGCTCGGCGTAGGAGGGATCCATATGGAGAAGCTCCAGAGCCTTCTTCATCTCCTTTTTGAAATCCCAGAGACGAATCCGCTTTCCGCTCCTTTGCTCCATGGCGCTTCGAATGAAATTCCCGAGCGTGACGCCCGGCACCTCCAGCGGATTCTGGAAGGAGAGGTAAATTCCCCGCCGAGCCCGTTTGTCCACGGCCTCCTCCGTGATATCCTCTCCCTCGAAGAGGATCTTCCCGCTCTCTACCGTATAGCGCGGATTCCCCATGATCGCATTCCCGAGCGTCGACTTCCCCGCGCCGTTTGGCCCCATGAGGACATGGGTCTCTCCCCTCTTCACCGAAAGATTGATCCCGTGCAGGATTCCCTTTTCCTCCACGGATACACATAGATCCTTCACATTCAATAAATCAGCCATAATTTTATCCTCCCGCACCGCGCTTTTCCAAAACGCGGAAGCTGCGCCAAGTCAAATCCCCTTCCTTAATCTATCTTCCCATTATCGGAACAGGTTCTCCTGCCTGTGGAATCGGATTATACCCTGAGGAGAGATTTTGCGCAAGATATTTCCCAGTAAAATAATAGGATTACCAGAAAAAGAACAAAGCACGGCCATTTTCACTCCGCTCGGAGGCCTTATTCATGCATGATATTCATTCCTTAAACGAAGGCTCATCCGGCTTCTTAGACCGGCAAGGCCCGGTCTGCCGCCCGGCCGATCCGCTCTCATACCTCAAATCCACATAGAAGACCCATCCGGCGCCGATGCTCTCCCGCTCTTTAGCGCTTACTTGCCAGATCACGGGATAAACTGCTACAATATTTTCTGTTCCAAAAAGGCAGACTGCACACTGTTTTAAAAAGGAAAGGAAGGAATTTTATGGCGAACCCTATTGTCAGCATCCTGATGGATGACGGAAAGACGATCCGTCTGGAGCTCTATCCGGACAAGGCGCCGATCACCGTCGAGAATTTCTTAAAGCTTGTGAAATCCGGCTTCTATGACGGACTCTGCTTTCACCGCATCATCCCCGGCTTCATGATCCAGGGAGGGGATCCCAAGGGAAACGGCTGCGGCGGCCCGGGCTGGAGCATAAAGGGGGAGTTCCGCTCCAACGGGGTGCCCAATGACTTAAAGCACGTGCGCGGCGTCATCTCCATGGCAAGAGCGATGGATCCGAATTCCGCAGGCTCCCAGTTCTTCATCATGCACGCGGACGCCCCTCACCTGGACGGAGAGTACGCGGCCTTCGGATCGGTGATCGAAGGTATGGACGAGGTGGACCGCATCGCAAATACGCCGACCGGCTTTCAGGATGCCCCGATGGAAGACGTCATCATGAAAAAGCTGAGCCTTGAGGAGACGGAAAAGGCCTGAGCCCTCCCGGGAAGCTTCCATAAGATAAAAGCCGCTCATCCAAAGGCGCTTTCCCGTAAAAAGCGCCGGAATGATGCGGCATACTCGGACGAGGGGATAAGCTCCATTATGATCTCCTCGTCGGAAAAGATCCCCGGAAAGTCGGAAATCCTCTCCTGTCTTTTAATTCTTCGTTTCTCCCTCTTCCGTCGTGCTCTCTCCGCTGAGCCGGATTCTACCCATAGAGCATTCCAGGTGGATCTTTCCCTTTTTCCCGTCCTGGTGGAATTCTCCCCCTCTCGCGCGGCCGTCGATTTCCAAAAGCCCGAGCTGCGCACTCGCGTCGATTTTGAAGTCATCGAGTCTCTGCCTCGCCTCGAGATCCAGATTCCCCATATCAAGATCTGCAAAGAGGCTCTGAAAGAGAAGTCCTCTCCCCTTCACATTTCCCATATCACAGGAGATCCGGGCTTCTCCGAGCGAGGAATCCGTGATCTCCAGATTTCCCATGTCGAGATCCGCGGAGAAGTCTTCACTCTTCAGCGATCGGATCTCCACATTGCCAAGGTCCGCCTCGATATCGACGCGGGAAAGTCCGGCATCCTCCGGCAAGCTGATGCGGAGCTTCTGTCGTCTCCTTGGCTTTGAAAAGTAAGTCCTGGTCTCTTCTTCCGTTTCCTGACTCACTCTGAGGACGCCATCCTTCAGCGAGAGCTCCGGGAGGAGTTTCTCATAGCCCTCGTATTGATACGCATATCCCTCCCCTCCTCCGGAAATTTCGAGGCTGAGAAGATCGGCATCGACCTCGATCTCCCGGATCTCCTCGAGGGAATCGCCCTTTTTGATATAGGCCCCCCAGACCCGGCTCCCCATCCTGCGAAAAATGTGGAGGAAGCATCCGACAGCGATGCAAAGCGCAGTGAAAACACTGATAAGAAGCAGATAGGTCCCTTTCCTCATTGAGATATCTCCCGTTTCATAAAGTGACAGCCCGACTTTTAAATGCCTCGATCCGCCATGATGCGAAGGAACGGAAAGAGCGCCGCTCCGACAACGAAGATAAGCCATGTTCTTCCCCAGTCAAAGCTCAAAAAGCTCCAGCAAAGGTAGATACAGCCTATGGTCTGCCAATAGCAGGACAGCACGGTCCTCGCCATGCCCGCCTGCTCCGGGCTGTGCCCGGATTCATCGCGGCGGGATCCATAAGCTTCTCCTTCCCGCCGATCAGGAGAGCCCTGCTCCAGGGAGAGCGCGCTCTTCGCTTCCCCCGTCCCTCCGCTGCCTTCCCCTGGGGCACAGGAGCTTTGGCGAAAAATCCGCTTATAAATTTTCCTCCGGGCGGCTGCAAGTATCAGGAAGAAGACACCGATTCCGACAAGGAGCAAAAAAAACGATATTTCGAACCCCTCCCGCGGAAGCTCCGTGACGACCGGCAGGGGACTTAGGATCAGGAGCGCTATTCCGACGGCGTGGCAAAGCGTGATCGCCGTCTTATCCTTCTCCCAGCGCGCTCTTAGGCCATCCAAGGCATCTTTTCCGAGAGATAAGGCATCGGTCTTCAGAAATTCCCAGTCCTTCTTCAGGAAGGAGGCATAGATCAAAAAGCCGCCTCCCAGCGCGGAGAGGACAAAGAGAAAGCTCATTTCCAGCGTGTCCTCCGAAAAATCCGAGAGAGGAAGCTCATCCGAAAAGAAGAATGCCATCGGGCTTATAATGATGAGCATAAGCCCGATTCCCGTCAGAACAGCGCGCAGCGTAAAATCTCTGAGGCAGCGCTCCGTCTCCTCCAGGCTGAGCACTCTCCCCGGATTTTTCGGAATCTCCCTCTTTCCCAGGAGCTCCCGAAGCCCCAGAGATTCCGCGAGCTCCTCCAAATTCCCAAACTCCGCGATTACGGTGCCCGCCGCCTCGTTCTCCGACTTTCCCTCCTCGATCAGCTCCCCGAACTTATCCTCCATCATCTGCAAAAGCTCATTCCTGGCCTTCCTGAGCTCCGGCGTGTCCGGCAGCTTTCCAAGCATCGAATCCAGATAGCTCTCAATGATCTCCATGCCGATTCCCTCCCTCTCCTCCGACTCCTCCACATTAGACAGCGGTCCGTAAAGGCTCCCATGAAAAAGCCGCCCGCAAAGACTCTCCTGCGAAAATCTCCGCTCTCAGAAACTATGCGTCTCTGCGCTCTCCGCCGGTAGAAATCCGCCTGAGAAAAAGCGCGCTCTCCCCGGCGGACAAACAATAGAAATGACGGAGAAGCCCCGGCTCTCTTCTTTAATTCTCTCAGCCTGCCGGGACATCCACCGTAAAGCTCTCCAGCACTTCCTTTGTGAGCTTCCATTCCTCGCACTTTTCGAAATAATACGCCCTCCCCTTTCCGGTAATCCGGTAGTAGGTCCTCTTCTTTCCATTTTCAGCCGCTCCGGGATAGGATTCGATATAGCCATTTTTCTCCATCCGATTAAAGGCAGAATACAGGGTTGTCTCCTTTATGATATATTTTCCGCCGGAAAGCTCCCTGATCTGTTTCGAAATCGCATAGCCATAGGAGGGCTCCCTTATGAGAAGGAATAAGATCATGGTGTCATTGTAGCCGCGAATGATATCGCTGCTGATATTCTTCACGCTCTCCCTCCCGCATCTCCAGAGGCCCAAAAATACACCGCCTGTCGTAGTATATTGTCAAGAGCAATATACTACGACAGGCGGTGTATGTCAAGCTCTTCCCTCAAAGCCTCGGCCTCGGTCCGCTCCTTCGATAGGCGCTCGGAGAGAGTCCGACTCTCTGGCGGAAAATCCGGGAGAAAGCGAGGGCGTCCGGATAGCCGACCTGCTGCGCGATCTCCGCGATCATGAGCCCGCTCTCCCGGAGGAGGGTCTGGGCCCTCCGGATGCGGATGCCCATGAGATACTCCTGGGGAGAGACCCCGGTCTCTCTCCGAAAGCTGTTGCTCAGGTAGCTTCGATTCACTCCGATGTACTCCGCTATCGCTCCGATCCGGAGCTTCTTCTCATAGTAGCGGTCGATGTAATCCTTGACATATCTCACATAGGAGGAGCTCGAATAGCTGCAGCTTTGGCGGAGGGACTGCGTACTCGTATAATCCTGTATCAGCTCCGAGAAAAAAAGCATGAGATTTGCATTCCTTCGGAGGGAGCTCCAGAAATTCAGCTGATGCGCATCCAGCATCTCATCCAGATACTCCCCTAGCTTTTCTGTGCAGCCGACCGGACGAAAGGGCCGCTCCTTCGGAAAGCCGGCCTTCCGCACACAGGTCTCCGCATCCACACCGCTGAAGCCCACCCAAAAGTAATTCCAGGGTCTCTCATGATCCGCCTCATACCACGCCTCCTGATGCGCCCTTAGGACAAAGGCGAAGCCCTCCCCGAGTGTGAACTCCTCTCCATTCAGTAAAAGCCTCCCCTCCCCGGAGCGCACCACATGGAGCACAAAGCACTCCCGCCGGTTCGGGCCGAAGCGATGTCCCGGGGCGCATTGCTCGCTCCCGCAATAGGCAAGCTGAAGATCATTCACCCGCTCCTCAATATCGTTTAGGACCCGGTAGCGCTCCGAGCGCACGATGCCGGGCTGAAGCTTTCCCATGCGCTGCCTCCTTTTCTGCCGGCCGCTCCGACAGCGCAGGACGCTCCCGCTCCGGCGGCCGGAATTCGGACATGCCAGTCAGTGCCGTAGAATGCTCCCGCTCCGGCACTGCGGGAGCTTCCCTTTTCCTCTTTTCTGACGGCGGCGATTTCAGGGCGAAAGCTATTCTCCCTCCTCCCGGATCAAAAAGAGAAGCGATGCAAAGTCTCCGCCCTTTTTGCTGAGATCCTCCCTTTTGATCGGGATTCCGGCCTCCATAAGCTCATCCCCATAGGCGCGGTAGCTCCGAAGCCCCTCCCCCTCAAGGGAAAGCTCCGCTCCGAAGATCGGCTCCCTCATCTCAAGACAGGGAGAGAGATCACAGCTTAATGCATAGAGGCTGTCGGGCTTCAGGCCCCTCAGCCTAAGTCGGATCGCGGAGGCGTTCACATAGTTAAGCCTCTGATAATAGGCCGCAATCGCCTTCCTTTGATCCCGGGAGACCACCATCCACGCCGTCTCATTCCCCTCAAAGGGATTTTTGAGGCGGTAGAAGTCCCCATCCACCTGCAAAAGCTCCCGATGCTCCTTCATAAAGCGCACCTGCTTCTTCACCTCCTCGATCTCCTCCTCCGGGAGCAGATTCAGGTCGAGCTCATAGCCGAAGGTCCCGAAGTATGCCACATTGGCGCGCGTCTCCAGCGGCGTCCTCCGGTAGACCTGCATATTCGGGACGGCGGAGACATGGGAGCCCATGCTGACGATCGGGTAGACATAGGAGGTCCCGTACTGAATCTTCATCCGCTCCCCCGCATCCGTGTCGTCGCTGCACCAGGTCTGAGGGGCAAAGTACATAAGCCCCGCGTCAAACCTCGCGCCTCCGCTGGCGCAGGACTCAAAGAGGATCTCCGGAAATTCCTCCGTCAGCCTCCGATAGAGCTGGTAGACGCCGAGGATGTAGCGGTGCATCATCTCTCCCTGCCTCTCCGCCGGAAGAGCCCTCGAGTACGGCTCCGTCATATAGCGGTTCATATCCCACTTGATATAGGAGAGAAAGGAGCTCCGTATGATCTTCGCAATCTCCTCATAGAGATAGTCCACGACCTCCTGCCGGGAAAAGTCCAGGACATATTGATGCCTCGCGTGGGACTCAAAGCGGCCCGGCACACCGATCAGCCAGTCCGGATGCGCGCGGTAGAGCTCGCTGTCCTTATTTACCATCTCAAGCTCCACCCAGAGTCCGAAGTGAAGGCCCAGGGCCTCGATCTTTCGGGAGAGTCCGGCGATTCCGTCCGGCAGCTTCTCCAGGTTTGCCTGCCAGTCCCCGAGTCCCTGGTAGTCATTGTTCCTCTTTCCGAACCAGCCGTCGTCCAGCACGAAGAGCTCCGCGCCGACCTCCTTCGCCTTCTTCGCGATGCGGAGAATCTTCTCCTCATCGAAGTCGAAGAAGGTGGCCTCCCAGTTATTTAAAAGGATCGGACGCGGGAGATCTCTCCACTTCCCCCGCATAAGGCGCTTCCGGTAGAGACGGTGGAAGCTCCGGCTCATGCCGTTTAAGCCCTGATCGCTGTATACCAGCACTACCTCCGGCGTCTGAAAGCTCTCCCCCTCTCCGAGCTCCCAGCAAAAGCCCTCCGGGTGGATGCCGAGCATGAGCCTTGTGAGATCGAAGGTCGAGACCTCCGCCTGGGCGAGGAAATTTCCGCTGTATACAAGGCTGAAGCCGTAGACCTCACCCTGAAACTCATCCGCATTTCCCCGAAGGAGAGCGAGGAAAGGATTCTGCTCCGCGCCGGAACAGGTCCCGTTTAAGCTCTGTATCCCCTGAAGCCCCATCTCCAGGGGACGCTTCTTCACATAGCGCTCCCTCCCCCATGCCCCGGAGAGCTGTAAAAGCTGATAATCCTTATCGGGAAACTCCAGGCTCATGCTGAGCGCTCTCTCCAGATAGAGCTTCCCCTTCCCATGGGAGAGAAAACGCGCATTTCTCGTGATCACCGGATAATCCCGGTAGATCGTATAGCTAAGGCAAAGCTCCGCCTCCGTGAGCTCGTCGAAAAGCGTGATTTTCAGACTGAGCGCCTCATCGGGATCCTCCGCATAGGTCGCGGGGAGCGGAAGCAGCGGCTCCTTCCCCGGGAAAATCTCGTGGGAACGGTAGCGAAAATCCGAGACCCTGCTCCCGTTCTCCTGCCGGATCACAAAGGCCGGGGAACGGTAATCCCCGCTGCCGTAGCCGGGGTACTCCTGCCTTGTATAGTTCAGAGAGAGCTTCCCCGGCTCCGGGATGCAGATGCTCATCTGAGAGCGGAGCGCCTCCTCGTGAAAATGGGAGAGCCCCTCCCGGTCGTGGATCCGCTTTCCGAAATAAATCTGCTCCAGCTGCCCGTTTTCCATGATCCGGATGATATAGCTGAGCTTCTCATTAGAGAGGTGAAAAATCCCCTCCTCCTCGTGAAATATGATCTTCAAGGCATTCCTCCTGCTTTGATGACTTGATAAAGGGAAAATCTAAGGGAAAAATCCGCTCACAGCTTCCCGCCGCTCGTCGCGATTCCCTCGATGAACTGCTTCTGAAAGAGGACGTAAAGGATAATCATCGGAACACAGGCGATGAGAGACGCCGCCATCAGCTCCGGGAACTTCGAGACATACTGTCCCTGCATCTTTGCCAGCGCCGAGGAGAGCACCAGCATATTCTTGTCTGTATTCACGATCATCGGCCAGAAAAGATCCTTGAAGGCGAAGACCGAGGTGAAGATACCGAGCGCCACCATGCTGGAGCGGGTCAGCGGCATCATGACATAGAGGAAGGTCTGCCCGATATTGCAGCCGTCCAGCCGCGCGGCCTCCTCCAGATCCCTCGGGAGGCTCTTAAAGCCCTGCCGGAGCAAAAATGTTCCAAAGGCCGTCACCATGCCCGGGAAAACCAAGGCAAAAATCGTATTCAGCTTATGGAGCTTCGCTACCATCAGGTACTGCGGGATGATGAAAATCTGCGACGGCACCATCATCTGAAAGAGAACGAGCGAAAAGAAGATTTCCTTCCCCGGAAAGCGGAGCCTCGCAAAGGCATAGCCCGCTGTGCTCGCGGTCACGACGGCCAGCAGGACCCGGAAAAAGATCATGAGGATCGTATTCCAGTAGAGCCTCCCGAAGTCCATATAAGTGATAACCGCCGAAAACGCATCCGTCCTCCAGTGGGAGGGGAGGATGACAAAGGGGTTCACGGAGGTCGCCTCCGTCGTTGTCTTAAAGGCGGTCAGAGTCATCCAGAGAAAGGGCGTGAGCATTGTGATCGAGACGAGGATCAGGATGAGATGCACTAAAATCCTCGTGAGATTTCTCTTTCTTTCCAGAGTATCCATCATTCCCTCCTAGCCGTAATAGACCCACTTCTTCTGCGCTAGCATCTGAAATACCGTGATGAGAAGCGTCACAAGGAGAAGAAGAACCACGATCGTAGAGCCGTAGCCTATATTTTTATTCACAAAGGAATAGCGATAAAAGAGATAGACCAGGGATTCTGTCTTTGGGAGCGCCGGGCTCGTCTCATCGATCACCATGTAAATGAGATCGAAGACCTGCAGGGCGCCGATCACTCTCGTAATCATGACGAAAAAAATCGTCGGGGAGAGGAGGGGAAGCGTGATATGGAAAAAGCTGTCCACTCCGCTCGCCCCGTCGATCTCCGCCGCCTCATAGAAATCATGCGGAATCTCCTGGAGCCCCGCGAGAAAGAGCACCATATTATAGCCAAGGATCGACCAGATGCCGATCACCGCGATAGAATAGATCGCGATCCCGGGATCGGAGATCCAGCTCACACTGCTCTTAAAGACATGGTTAATGAGTCCGAACTCCGTGTTGAAAAGCCATCTCCAGACCAGAGCCACCGCTGCGGGAGCGGCCACCATGGGGAGAAAAATCACCGTCCGGTAGAAGGACCTTCCGCGCATCTTCCGGTTCAGAAGGACGGCGAGCACGAGAGAGAGGGCGATGGAAAAGGGGACCTCCACGACAGCGTAGCGAAAGGTATTTGCGAGCGCCTGCCAGATCTCCTGATCTCCAAAGACCTTTTGATAATTCTTAAGCCCCACAAAGATATTTCCCTTTCCGAAATCCCCGGTCTTAAAAAAGCTCTGATAAATCGTCTGAAAGATCGGAATGATATTCAAAACGATAAGTCCGAGTACCGTCGGAAAGATAAAGAGCCAGCCCCAGAACCACTCGCTCCTCTCCCGGGGACTCAGTCCCCTCCGTTTCTCTCCCATACTGCCTCCCTCCTCCGCGGCCCCGGGCCGCGGATTCTTTGATTCTCCCCTCCGCTCCGCTGCTTTTCCAGCTTCCCGAAGGCTTTACTTCTCCTCCGCAAGCTTTTCGTTCATCTGCTCCGCCATCTTCTTACAGGCCTCCTCCATCGTGAGCTCCCCGGTATAGACCTTTGTGATGATCTCATTATCCGCGGTCTCCCAGGTCACGGTGCTCTTCGAGTAGGGGCGGATCACCATATCATCCATCATATTGAGATAGGCCTGGAGGTTGAACTTTGCGGATTTTGCCCAGGCATCCGAGGTCCCCTTATAGGCAGACATCGTAATGCCAAGCTCTGCCTGCTTCCTCTGCGCTTCCTCCGAGCCCAGATACTCGATGAGCTTCCACGCCTCCTCCGTGTGCTTCCCGTTCTTTGCGGCCGCCCAGCCGAGACCGTTGTAGATCGAGACCCTTTTCCCGGTCACAGCGTCCTTCGGAAGCTCGACGATATCGCAGTTCTCCGCGGTATATTCATTGTCCCGGTAGGCTGCGACCATCCAGGAGCCCTGCAGCGCCATCGCGGCCTTTCCGGACTGCAAAAGCACATCCTCTCCGTTCTCCGTCTGGGTCTGCGCCGAGGGGATCACGCCGTCCTTCAGCCAGCCTGCGAGGATGTTCATCCCCTCGATCGTCTTCGGATCGTCCCAGCCGGACCTCGTCTTGTCCTCATTTATGATGTAGCCGCCCTTATCGTAGACCAGGTTATAATATCCCGCCTGGTTATTGTCCATCTTTAAGGCGAGTCCGTACTGGCTCCCGTCCGGCTTCGTGAGCTTCTTCGCCGCCTCCGTCAGATCATCCCAGGTCCAGTCCGCGGTCGGATAGGCTAAGCCTGCCTCATCAAAAAGCTTTTTATTGTACCAAAGTGCGATGGTATCAATGTCCTTCGGCACCGCATAGTAGTGGTCCTTATAGGTATAGAGTCCCCAGATGTCCTCCGGGTAATTCTCCACCTTGATCTTGTCGCTCTCCTTGATTTTGTCCGTGAGATCCAGGAGCATATCATTTGACATGTAGCGCTCGGACTCGTTGGAATGCATCCAGAAGACATCGGGAAGGGAGCCTCCCTGCGCCCCGGCCTCCAGCATCGTCCAGTACTCATTCCACTTCACGACGGAGATCTTCGTCTGAATCCCTGTCTCCTTGGTGAAATCCGCGAGGATCTCCTTGATGCCCGGCTCCTGATTATTGTCCCAGATCGTGACGGAGAGCTCTGCCCCGGAGGCGTCGGACTTTGCATCCGACTCCCCCGTGCTCTCCCCGGCTTCCTTCGTCTCTCCCGCTCCCTTTGTTCCGCTCTCTCCCGCTCCGGAACCGCCGCAGGCCGCAAGGGATGCCGCCATGCATGCCGACAGCGCCAGTGCCGTCCAGCTCTTTACTTTCATAATCTCTCCTCCATCCTGAAATTCCACCTCCAAAGAGGATCGTGCCGGCTTCCCGAAGTCCGGACTTCCCCCGCAATGGGCGATCCGCACCCCTCTTCCCCGGACCTTATCTCCCCCTTCGGGGAACCATAAAAGCTGTCTTCATTTTATAGGTGAAATCACAGCTCATGGAATAGAAAATTGTATCCATTCCATGGAAAAATGTTCGAAATCGAAACAAAAATACCAGATCCGTCTCCTGCTTCCCGACCCCATCTTCTTGTGAAATGGGGATAGAGTCAAAAATGCACTCTTATTTACATCTATCTATTGTGATTTTCCATAGAAAAATCCATCTCCTCCCTCTAAGAGCTTCAAATAACGAGAGAGCTCCTTATCATTTATCCATGTGGCGCCGCGAAAAAACCGCTCTCTTTCCGAAAAGGCAGGCGAAAAAGTGTCGATTATCTGCCTGTAAAAAAGGCTTCCGCATTTTTTCGCCCTTCTTCCGTTTCGAACGATGGCTCTTCTTTTTCCGGAGAAAAAATGCTCCTCCTATGGTTTCAGTTCTTGTATCTGAACTGTTTTCCATAAGAGGAGCCCATCCTTTGGAGAAAGATCCCGGGGATTATATTAAGAGCTCATAATTTGGCTTCCTACTTCATGCTTCTTAAGATCATCCATATTGCTATAGCTCTTTACGCTGCTGTCAGAAGCGATGCATCTGCCGTTGCCTCGTTTGGCGTGTCCAGCTTCAATCTGTTCTAATATTCAAATTCGCGGCAGCCATCTCCTGCAGCTCCATTTTAGAGCTCTGCCTCCGCCGTTTCCCGGCTTAAGTCGATGCCCCGGATGATTTTCCGAAGCGGAAGTACGGAGACCGGATTGACGGAGAGCTCATCGATCCCCATGCGAAGGAAGGTCTCCGTCAGCGCGAGATCCGCCCCAAGCTCCCCGCAGATTCCGACCCAGGCGCCGTGGCGGTGCCCCGCTTCGATCGTCATCCGGATCTCTCTCAAAATCGCCGGGTGATGGGTGTCCAGGAAGGGATCCAGGCCCGCGTTCTGGCGGTCAATCGCAAGGGTATACTGCGTCAGATCATTCGTCCCGATGGACAGGAAATCGCACTCCGCCGCGAGCTCATCCGCGATCATGACAGCCGCAGGCGTCTCCACCATGATCCCGGTCTCATAGCTTCCTACCCGGATATCCTTTGCGAGGAGCTCCTCCGTGCACTCCCTAAGAAGCTCCTTGCACTCCCGGAGCTCTCTCCTCGAGATAATCATCGGGAACATGATGCCGAGGTTCCCGAAGGCGGAGGCCCGGAGCAGGGCGCGGAGCTGCGTCTTGAAAAATTCCCTCCTGCTAAGACAGATCCGGATCGCGCGGACGCCGAGGGCGGGATTGTCCTCCTTCGGCATATTCATATAATCGACCTGCTTATCCGCTCCGATATCACAGGTCCGGATGATGACGCGCTTTGGGGCGAGTGTCTCCACCGCATGGCGGTAGGCCCGGAACTGCTCCTCCTCCGTCGGATAGTCCTTGGAATTCAGATAGACAAATTCCGAGCGGAAAAGTCCCACACCGCCCGCATCGTTTTGCTGCACGAGTCCGATGTCGGATGGCCCCCCGATATTCGCGTAGACCTGTATCGTCCTCCCGTCGATCGTGGTGTTTTCCTTTCCCTTTAATTCCTGCAAAAGAGCCCGCTGCTTTAAGTCGACATCCTGCTTCTTCTTCAGCGTCTTCCGAAGATCCGGAGTCGGCTCGATATAGGCACAGGAATTGTATCCGTCGATAATGGCTTCCTTCCCGTCCCAGTCCTCCGAAGCCGCATCGCACTGCACGAGGGCGGGAATCCCCATGGAGCGGGCGAGGATCGCGGTATGACTGTTGAGAGAGCCCTGCTTTGTGATGATGCCAAGGAGCAGGGACTTATCGAGACGGACAGTCTCCGATGGCGTCAGATCCCTCGCAGCGAGGATCGCGGGCTCCTTTCCCTGCATGGACTCCGGATCGACGCCGAAGAGGATATTCAGGACGGCCTGCTCGATATCATAGATATCCGCGGCTCTTTCCTTCATATAGGGATCTTCCATCTCGGAAAAGACCTTCGCCTGATTGTCGAAGGCGACCTTCACCGCGTACTCCGCACAGTGCTTTTGCTTCAGAATGATCTCCTTCGTCGCATCCAAAAGATCATCGTCCTCCAGCATCATCGCGTGGACGGAAAAGACCTCCGCGCTGTCCTCCCCCGCGTCAACCACGGCCTTCTCATAGAGAAGATTCTGCTGCTCAATCGCCTTCTCCCTCGCCCTTTCGAATTTCTCAAGCTCTCCCTCCGGGTCCTCCGAAAGCTCGTTTCGAATCTCCAGGTCCGGAGCCCGGTAAACCTTGATTTTTCCGATGGCGATGCCATTCATCACACTTTTTCCCGTTGCTACCTGCATGAAAATGCTCCTCTCTGTCCGAGCTCGAAAAGATGGGATCAGGATCCTCTGTCAAAGCCCGGCCTCCCGCAATGCTTTTTCGAGAGAGACCGAAAGCTTCGACAGGGGAATCTCTCTGATTTTCCCAGGAAAAGCCTGCCATAAGCAGGGAAAGCCTCTGTCTATTACCAAGGAGAAAGCCCTGCTTCCCTAGAAGCGCTCCTTCAGCTCCTTTAAAAGCGCCTCCGCGCACTTCTCCTCGTCCGCTCCCTCGATCCGGACCGTGATGCTGTCCCCCTGCTTGATGCCCATGCCCATGAGGGCGAGCAGCTTCTTCATGTCCACGCTCTTATCTCCCTTAAAGACAGTGACAGAGCTCTCAAAGCTCTTCAGCGCCTTGACGAGAAGCCCCGCCGGGCGCGCGTGGATTCCGTTCGGATCGTTGATGACATAGCTGATTTCTTTCATGTTCTTCTCCTTTTCTCCTGTTCTTGGTACAGCATCGCTATACCAGCAGCTTGAAGTCTTTATAGTCATCCGAATTGGTCAGCAGAACGACGACCAGATCCGGGTGCCCCGCGGCCTTGATCTTCTCCCTCGAAAAGCGGAGGATGGGCTCTCCCCTTCGGACCTTATCCCCCTCCTTCACGAGAGGCTCGAAGCCCTCTCCGTTCATGGCGACTGTATCCACCCCCACGTGGATCAGAAGCTCCATCTCCCCGGCTCCGCTGATTCCTATCGCGTGCTTCGACTCGGCGACAGAGGAGATCTCCCCGTCGAAGGGCGCATAGACGGTCTCCTCCTCCGGCTCGATGCCGAGGCCTCCCCCGAGTACGCCGGCCGCAAAGGTTTCATCGGGGATCTCCTCCTGAGCGACCATTTTCCCGCGAAGCGGCGAATAGATCTCTCCGGCCTCCGTACTCATGACGGCCGAAAGCACGGCCTCCGCCTCCTCCATTTTCTTTTCTTCCTTCTCTTCTCTTTCTTCCTTCTCTGCCTTTTTCTCCCCTTCCTCGCTCCAGAGGACCCAGGTCCCGGCAAAGGCGATACCGCCGGAGATCAGAAGAAGGATCGCATAGAGCAGAGGCTTATCGATGGTGAGAAATCCCGGGAGCCCCGTGACGCCGTAGGCCGTCGCCCCGATCCCGGTGAGCGCACCGAAGATCGCTCCGATCGCGCCTCCGGCCATGCCGCAGACGAAGGGCTTCATGAAGCGCATGTTCACACCGAAGATCGCGGGCTCCGTGATGCCGAGAGAGGCGGAGAGGGAGGAGGGCACCGCGATGCTCCTCGTCTTTTGCTTCACCGACTTTATGCCGACCGCAAGGCAGGCTCCAAACTGTGCGAAATTCGCCGCGCTCGCCACCGGCATCCAGGTATTGAGCCCCCCGGAGGAGAGCATGCCCGCCTCAATGACATTGTACATGTGGTGAAGTCCCATGACGACCGTCACCGGATAAAGCGCGCCCATCAGCATTGCCCCGAGCGGATTATGCACCAGGAACTCCGCCGCCTTTAAGACGAGGGACTCAAGACTCGAAAAGATGGGTCCGATCACCATAAAGGTGAGGAAGGCCGTCACCGTCACAGTGCAAAGCGGCGTGATAAAGAGGTCCAGCATCTCCGGGACCTTCTTATGCAGCCACTGCTCCAGCTTCGACATGAAAAAGACCGAGAGGATGACCGGTATGACATGTCCCTGATAGCCGAGCTGATTGATCTGTCCCAGCACATAGCCCGGGCTGATCTGGATATGGCCGAAGAGGTACCAGACCTTATAGCCGTCCGCTGCGTTCCAGCCGTTTGTCAGGGAGGAGTGGATCATGAGAAGCCCGATGACCGCCCCCAGGAATATATTGCCTCCGAAGACCCTCGCTGCGGAGATCGCGACGATGACCGGAAGATAGGCGAAGGCGGTGTTTGCGACCATATCGAGGAACTGATACCAGTCGGAGCCCGCAAAGCCGAGCCCCGGAATCTTCCCCAGGGCCTCCACGATTCCCATCATAAGGCCGGAGGCGACGATCGCGGGGAGGATCGGGACGAAGACATCCCCGATCGGCTTTAAAAGCCTCCGCCAAAGCGGCATCCTCGCCGCCGCCGCGCTCTTTACATCATCCTTCGTCGCGGCGGTCATGCCCGTGATATCCAGAAATTCATCGTAGACCTTATTGACCGTACCTGTTCCGATGATGACCTGGAGCTGACCGTTTGACTCAAAGAGCCCCTTCACGCCCTCGATCTCCTCCAGATAGGCCTTATCCACCTTGCTGTTGTCCTTGATGACCAGACGAAGCCTGGTGGCGCAGTGTGCCGCCTGCGCGACATTTTCCCTTCCGCCGATGTGATCGACGATCTCCTTGGCGCATTTTCTGTAATCCAGTGCCATAGCCTTCCCCCTCCCTGTGCCCCTGTTTTTCTTCCGCTTTTCTTCTGCCTTTCTTTTCTTCTGCCTTTCTTTTATTTTGCTTTCCTTTTCTTTTGCCTTCCTTCTATCTCCGCCTCTTATCCACCGCCTCTTATCCGAATTTCCGGCGCTTATCCGACTTCACGCAGCGCGTTTTCAAAAGCCTCTCAGGATGCCGTGAGCCCCAGTCTGCGGAAGGCCTCCGCGAGTCCGTCCTCCGTGACCGGCGGACAAACATAGTCCGCGAAGCTTTTGAGCTGTTCCGAGCCGTTCCCCATGCAGACGGAAAAGCCGCAGACCTCCATCATCTCAAGATCGTTCCTGCTGTCCCCGAAGCCGATGGTGTCGGAGAGCGCGCTTCCAAGCCGCTCCGCGATCCGGATGATTCCCTTCCCCTTGTCGAAGGCCCGGTCCACCATCTCGCCGTTTACACAGCCGTACTCCGGGATATCCTGGATCATAAAATTGAAGTCCCTCTCCAGCGGCGGACGGCAGGCTTCGATCTGTCCTACGCTCCGGGCCGCCATCACGATCTTATAGATCGGCTGACCGTCATATTCCTCCATCGGCCGTATGCCGAGATTTTCGGATACAGCCTTCTTCCAGCGGAGAAGCTCCGAATTTCCCTCCTCGGACTCCGAGAGAAGACTCTTCAGATCAGAATCACAGAAGCTCCCATCCCTCCCCTCAATCGTACATACGACCCCGTTTTTATGGAAAATGTCCAGCGCTGTCCGAAGCTGTTCATCGCTCATCGGATGGTCGTAGAGCAGCTCCTCCCCGAGGACGACATAGCCGCCGGAGCTTGCGACATAACCGTCAAACCGATATCGGAGCAGCGGTCTCAGCATACCGAGATTCCTCCCGCTGCAGAGAAAGACCCGGTGCCCCCTCTCCTGCGCCAGGCGGATCGCCCTCTCGGCGCTTTTGGGAGGAGCATTGGTCCCCGCGGGAACCAGCGTGCCGTCGATATCCAGAAAAATAAGCTTTCCCATCCTCTTTTTCCCTCTATTTCTCTTTGCTATCCCTCTATCTTTTTATTATTCTATTTCTCTTTGCTAACGGAAACGCGTGCAGAGCCAGAAAAATCCATAGCCCGGGACACTGACGCCCTTCGCGGGGCATTTCTTCCGGCTCAGAAGGTCCGTATAATCCTCGACCTCATTGATCCAGGCCGTCTGCTCCTCCTCGCTGAAATTAAAGAGAGCCAGCAGCTTCTCCCCCTTGTAATAGCGCCCGATCCCGAGGACATGATCGTTCCAGCACTCCAGGATCCAGACATCCGCCGCGCTCTCAAAGACACCGTGCTTTTCGCGGAGCTTCACAAGCCTCTGAATCGCCCGGAATATCCTCCCCTCCCGGCTCTCCTTCATCTTCCGGCGCTTTGCCTCCTCCCAGGGGAATCTCCCCCTGTGGAGATAGCGGGAATCGCTCCACTTGAGAGGATCCTCGTGGTAGCTGTAATCATTCCTCTGTCCGATCTCATCCCCCGAATAGATCACGGGGATGCCGGACTGGCTCAGGAGAAAGGCATGAAGCATGATGTCGAGGCGGATCGCCTTATCGAGCTTCTCCTCATCCCCCTCATATTCTGCGGCCTCGATGCCGCAGAGAGAGGCGGTCGTCCCGCAGAGTCTCGCATCTCCGAGGCGCGGATCATCGTTGTAGAGCTCCCCCCTCGAATCCGAGCCCGGGAAATCCCCGAGGAAATAATGGTTCAGAAATCTCTTGTGCTCCACCTCCCTCACGCCGAACTGCGCGAGGAAGGGAAAGTCCAGCCCCCAGCCGATGTCATCATGGCAGCGGAGATAATTTAAGAAAATATACTCCTTCGGGAGAGAGAAAACCTGCCCGAGCTGATGCTTTAAGAGCCGCACGTCCTTGGTCGCGACGGTATGCCAGGTACTCGCCATCGTGGTGACATTGTAGAGCATCTGGCACTCCGGCTTCCCTCTGCTCCCGAAATAGGGGACGACCTTCGAGGGCTCCATGACGACCTCCCCGAGAAGCAGGGTCCCGGGACAGACGATCTCCGTCGCCATCCGGAGGATGCGTACAAGCGTATGGACCTCCGGGAGATTTCTGCAGTTTGTGCCGAGCCTCTTCCAGATATAGGGCACCGCATCCAGACGGAAGACATCCGCTCCGATATTGCAAAGGTAGAGCATATTGGAGCACATATCATTAAAGACCGTGGGATTCGCATAATTTAAATCCCATTGATAGGGATAGAAGGTCGTCATGACCACCTTTTGCACGGCCTCGCACCAGGTGAAATTCCCGGGCGCCGTCTGCGGAAAGACCTGCGGAACCGTCTTCTCAAACTCGTTCGGGATATTCCAGTTGTCGAAGAAAAAGTAGCGGTCCTGGAATTCCTTCTCCCCGTTTCGCGCGCGGACAGCCCATTCATGCTCCTCCGAGGTATGATTCATCACAAAGTCGAGGCAGAGGCTCATCCCCCTCTTTCGGCAGTCAGAGGCGAGTGCGGCGAGATCCTCCATGCTCCCAAGCTCCGGCTGGATCTTTCGGAAATCAGAGACCGCATAGCCCCCGTCCGAACGCCCCTCCGGACTCTCGAGAAGCGGCATCAGGTGAACATAATTGACGCCGCTCTCCTTGAGGTAATCGAGCTTTTCCCGGACGCCGTCCAAAGTCTTACCGAAGCATCTCGTGTAGAGGAGCATGCCCAGCATATCGTTCCCCTTGTACCAGTCCGGATGCTCCTCCCTTACTCTGTCCTGCTCTCTGAGCTCCTCCGGACGGGAATGATAGAATTCATGGAGCATTGTGAGAAAATAATCAAAAGCCTGGCCGTCATTATGATAAAGCTCTGCGTACAGCCACTTCAGCTCATCATAATTTCGCTCCAGGCGCTCCTTGAATTCCGTTTCCAGCTCTATCTCAGCGAACATTCTCCCCTCCTCCCGCACAGGCAAAAATCCGCCTCCTGCTCTGAACACACAGGATGCTTCTCCGCTCCCCCTTGACACTGCCGACCTCTCTCCGCATCGTAAGAAACTTCCACTGCGGCTCTTCCCTCCGCACCCATGCAGATACGGCATGTTTTCTCGCTTCACCTTATCTAATGATTATAAATACTTTCATTTCATTCAACAAGTCTCTTAAAACCGGCAGTATCCATCTTTTTTCACACCGCGGCGAAAGATAAATTAGCAGAATTCACCCGTTTGTTTTTCGCTTAAGACAAATCGCTATGTTTATCTGAAAAAAAGCAGCGATGCTCGGGAGCTTTATCTGAAGCTTTTTCCGACTCAGGATTGATTTTTTTGGCCCTTTCCCGGTATACTACTGGGTAAGTGTATCCGTCCCCGTCAGGCAGACAAATGCGAGGCAAACTCGCGCGCACGGACATTTGGATATTGACGGGACAACAGCTGCGGATATGTAAGGACGCCCTTTCTGCCGCTTGTCCGTCCGGTACAGGACACTCTCGCTCCGACTGCCGCGCACTAAGCGCAGAGGTCTGCCATCGGACAGACTCGGGGCGTTTCAGCGTCGGGGCGGCAGACGGACAAAGCGCCGGGGCAGCGCCTTTACGATCTTGGAAGTCTGAAGGATATCGCTGCGCGCGAGCACAGCTAAGTATGAGCATACATAAATGGGGGAGGTTATCTATGCTGTATGGAGCACTGGAAGCCGGCGGAACGAAAATGATCTGCGCCTTGGGTGACGAGAACGGGAAGATTTACGAACAGCTTTCTATTCCGACGATAGAACCGGAAATCACGATCCCGAAGATCATCGATTACTTCAGAGGGAGGCCGATCGAAGCACTCGGCGTCGCCTGCTTCGGGCCGATCGACCTGGACAGAGGTTCCGAAACCTACGGCTATATCACGACGACGCCGAAGCTAAAGTGGAAAAACTATAACATCGTCGGGGCACTGAGGGACGCTCTGTCCGTTCCGGTCGGCTTTGACACGGATGTCAACGGCTCTCTCCTCGGAGAGGTGTGCTACGGAAGCTCAAAGGGCCTCCGCGATGTCATCTACCTCACGATCGGAACAGGTGTCGGCGGCGGCATCCTCTCGGGGGGGAATCTCGTCCACGGCATGCTCCACCCGGAAGTCGGCCATATGCTCCTCGTCCCGCACCCGGACGATCCCTATACGGGTCACTGCCCCTTCCACGGAAACTGCTTTGAGGGAATGGCCTCGGGGCCCGCGCTGGAAGAGCGCTGGGGCAGAACAGGCAGGGAGCTCGCGGACAATCAAAAGGCCTGGGAGATCGAAGCCTACTATATCGCGCAGGCACTTTGCAATCTGATCCTCTCCCTGAGTCCGAAGCGGATCATCCTCGGAGGCGGCGTCATGCACCAGGAGCAGCTCTTCCCCATGATTCGAAGGCAGGTCGTCTCCCAGCTGAACGGCTACCTCCACACGAAAGAGCTTTCCGATATCACAAGCTATATCGTCCCGGCGAGCCTTCACGACGACCAGGGCATCATGGGCTGCATCCGGCTCGCCATCGAGGAAAAGGAGAGAAGCGCTGCTTCTGCCAGAGCTTGACGCCCTCCTCTTATGCTTCTTATGCTTCAATCTGCTTCTTATGCTTCAAGCGGGCTTTTCTCCCGTCGGCTATTTATAGCCTGCCCTGCTGATCCGCGGGCAGGCTGCCTTTGTCCCGGAATTTCCCTCAGACATGAGTCCAAAGGATATGGCAACCGGAGTAAGGGCTCCCGCATCGGACCGGCGGGACATTTCCCTCAGACAGAAGTCCATAGAGTGCGGCGGCCGACATGAGAGCTTCCGCATCGGGCCGGCGCAAGCAAAAGAACGGCATAGGTCCGCAGGGTACGGCAGTCAGAATAGGTGCTCCCGCGTCAAACCGGCGGAGCAGGGGGACAGTATAAGTCTATAGGATACAGCAGCCGGGAGAGATGCTTCCGCGTCAGACCGGCTGGCGGGACAAGGGACGGCAGGAGACAAGGAATGGAAATGGAAACAGAAAGGACAAATATGATTTACCGGGATTACGCCATGCATGTCGGACGGATCTATCTTCGGGGACTCAAATGGATCCTGTTTGGGATCCTCTGCGGGATCTTCGTCGGAGCGATCTCTGCAGAATTCGCGAATGCGATCGTCTTCGTCACCGGCTTCCGTCTCTCCCATCCCCGGCTGATCTTCTTCCTTCCCTTCGCCGGCCTCGCCATCGTATTCTACTACCGCCTCCTCGGCGTCAGGCAGCCCAAGGGGACCAATCTCGTCCTGGAGGCGATCCGGACGGGAGACCGCGTCCCCGGAAAGATGGCCCCGCTCATCATCCTCTCCTCCATCCTCTCCCACCTCTTCGGCGCCTCCGTCGGTCGGGAGGGTGCGGCTCTCCAGGTGGGAGGCTCTCTCGGAAATCTCCTCGGAAGGATTTTTCATTTCCGGGATAACGATCGAAGGCAGCTCATAATGTGCGGCATGAGCGCCGCCTTCTCCGCCCTCTTCGGCACTCCCCTCGCGGCCGCCGTGCTCGCGATGGAGATCAGTACCGTGGGGAATATCTACTACTTTGCCTTCGTCCCCTGCGTGGTCTCCGCCCTGACCGCCCACCTGGTCGCGGAATTTCTCGGAGCAAAAGAAAGCGCCATGCTCGTAAACGAGGTGGCGGATTTCAGCGCTCACAGCGCCCTTCTCACGATTCTCTTTGCCTTTCTCTGCGCTCTGGTGAGTGTACTCTTCTGCGTGAGTGTGCATCGGATCAAGGCCCTACTGAACAAATACCTGGAAAACACCTA
Organism: Oribacterium sp. oral taxon 078 str. F0262; assembly: GCF_000160135.1. Taxonomy (GTDB): domain Bacteria; phylum Bacillota; class Clostridia; order Lachnospirales; family Lachnospiraceae; genus Oribacterium. The sequence goes on along the minus strand of NZ_GG729934.1, from coordinate 697,037 downwards.
TCTCCGAAGCTTCATCGCGGGCATCGCCGTCCTTTCCCTGACCCTCGCCGTCGGAGACCAAAGCTACAACGGAACCGGCATGCATACCATCGTTTCTGCTGTCGTAGACCAGGGCTTCCGCGCCGCTCCCTACGCCTTTCTCCTTAAGATCCTCTTCACCGCGCTCTCCCTCGCCGGAGGCTTCCAGGGAGGTGAAATTGTCCCCTCCCTCTTTATCGGTGCGGTCTTCGGAAATGCGGCTGCCTGCCTTTTCGGCATGGATCCCCGCCTCTTCTCCGCCATCGGCATGACCTGCGTCTTCTGCGGCGTGACCAACTGCCCCATCGCGGCGCTCCTCATAAGCTGCGAGATGTTCGGCTTCCAGGCCTCCTCCTACTTTCTGATGGCTGTCGCGATCACCTACCTCTTCTCCGGAAACTACGGCATCTACTCTGCTCAGAAGATTCTCTACTCCAGGGTCTCCGAGGAAGAGCTGAATATCAATGCGCACTGAGCAGCTTTTGCAAGAGCTTTACATCATCCGGGCAAAGCTTCATATTGCTGATCAGTTCCTTTTCCCCGGGCTTTTTTATACGAAGCTCCAGCACAGTTCCTTCCGGAAGGCCTCGCCCGAACTCAAGCTTCAAAAAGCGAGACACCTTCGGATGATTCTCCTGAAAGCGCTTCAGCTGCGCCCCGATCTCCATCTTCTCCATCAGATTCATACTTCTTCCCTTTCTTCAAAAAAGAAGCCTCTGCCTCCGCGAAGACTTCTTTTTTCTTCGGTCCTCTCTTAAAGTCCCACATCCTCCGCACTCAGTGTCACGCTTCCATCCTCCCTCAAAAAGCAGGGAATCCCGATATAGCCATTCCTCTTTGCCTCATCAAATGCCGGGTTCTTGTCACGAAGACGGAGAAATTCCTTCATCTTTCCCACATGGGAACCGATGTCCACGAAGCGGAAATTTTCATTGCCGCGGATCTCTTTCTCCACCGTCTCGCAGTCCGGACAGCTCGGCATACCATAGACTGTAATCATGCTCTTCCTCCTTCTATCTCTTTCTTTTTTCTATCTCTTTTTTTCTATCTCTTCCTTCTTCTATATCTTCCTTCCTCTTCGCTTGATTCCTTATACAACCCTGCCGATCCGGTGTCAAGCTCCAAAGCCATGCACTTTATGCGCAAGGCGAATCAGAAGCAAAGCCGCGGCGCTGAGATCCCCCCTGCCTCATTTTGCCGAAGGATTCTGCTCTTATTCTTGACATATGTCTGAAATAATGCTATTCTTTTTAATGACATATGTCAGAAAGGAGGTGCTCCCGTGCCGAGAAAGCAGCGCTGCAGATGGATCGGCGCCTATCCGGACTGCTGGGAGTTCTCCCCAGAGGAGGACACAGAGGAGGAACCGGTCATAATGAGCCTGGACGAGTTCGAAACGATTCGTCTGCTCGACCGCGAAGGGATGACTCAGGAGCAATGCGCCGGCCATATGGGAGTGGCCCGCACCACTGTCACCGCCATCTATAACTGTGCACGCCGGAAGCTGGCGGAAGCGCTGGTAGACGGAAAACGCCTGCTGATCCGCGGCGGCAATTATCGACTCAACAGTCAGGGAACGGAAAACATCATCCAGAAAGGAAAGAAAAGCATGAGAATAGCAGTCACTTACGAAAATGGAGAAATCTTCCAGCATTTCGGCCACAGCGAGCAGTTTAAGTTTTATGACGCGGAGGACGGAAAAATAATTTCCGAGCAGATCGCAGATACCAACGGCAGCGGACACGGAGCGCTGGCGTCTTTTCTGAAAGCCGCTCAGGTAGATTCTCTGATCTGCGGCGGTATCGGAATGGGGGCGCAAAACGCATTGGCGGAGGCGGGCATCCGACTCTACGGCGGAGTCTCCGGTTCTGCGGACGCCGCGGCCAAAGCGCTGGCGGAGGGGACACTTCAGTATGATCCAAACGTCAAGTGCGGTCAGCACGGCCACGCCCACGGAGAAGGCCACAGCTGCGGACATCACCACGGGGAGGAGCATGGCTGCGGGCATCACCACGGGGAAGAGCATGGCTGTGGGCAGCATCACGGGAAAGAGCACAGCGGCGGACACAAGCATGGCGATGAGGGCTGCCGCAACCATCACGGAGAATAGGGACGACACGGCTGTTCCGTGTCGATGTCTGTAGACAAGCGCATCTGCTTGGAAAGCAACAGCAGCAAGCTGGTTCCACCCTTGAACGTAAAGGACAGACCAACTTTTGACAATGCTTCAAGAAGGCCGAATGCAAACAAGGCACGTTCAATCAGGCCGGGATCACATTTACTTCCCACTTGGAGTTCCCTGATGTGTGCTTCGCCGTAGTTTTCTCTGACGATCATAGCTTATCATCCTTCAGATTGATCTCATATTTTTCCAGGAAAGCCCGGAACTTTTTTTCCGCACCCTTTCGCTTTGCATATCGGAACATTGCCTTTGTATCCAAAAAGTACCTGTCTATTGAATCCGCGAAGATATTCCGATATTCTCCTGTCGAAACAATCTGGCTAAGCAGCTTATCTACTGCGATGTCAACCAGAACCTTTTCCATCCTGGTCTCCCACGGCTGTTCCAGTCCCTTGGGAGATTCCGATGGCAGCCTGCCTACAACGATTTCATCATCTACCAGATATCTGTAATACTCAGCAACCGATGGCTTCAGCATAATCCTGCCGGAGTACTCCTGTTTCAGGGCATCAAAGGCATAGTCTACGGCATCATTCTCCACATACAGGAAGATAGTATTGTGCGCAACCAGGTGATTGACGAACTCGTTTAGCTGTATCAGCTCAAAAATCTGAAAACGCACATTAGAAAATCTTTCCTGCATCTTTGCTGTCACTTCTTTCGCCGCCTCGGAATAATCATGTCGATAGATTTGTCTAATTGCAGGGACGGCATACTGATTCCACGACACCCTGACAATGTCTCCATCCGACAGAGATTTACGCAGAGAATAAGCAAGTGCATCTTCTTTTAATACCATTCCCGAGCCGTTCTGAATTGCTGTATAGTATTCTTCTCTGGAAAACGTCCGACCCGGTTCTATACCCGACAGTCTCTTCTGAATATTCTCCATATTGATCGCCTCTTTCTAATACACTATTCTCGCAGTATAATAGAATTACTGCTGATTTGGTGTTTTAGTATACACCTGAAAAGCCTGAATATCAACACCATTATCGCAGTATTTTTGATTTACTGCGATAATGGTGCAAAAAGATAAGCTCTGCAAGCTGCGGGCCGAAGCCCGCAGTTTTTCTGTCAGATCAAATGGTCGTTCCCTATTTTATTGTCTGAGCTATCCTACAAAAACTTTACGCTGGCGCATGGCCTTATGCATAGAAAGCCCTCTCTTTTAGATCCATACTCAACCGGCACACTCTCTTTTTTTTCGCATAATGCGTGCGGGGCATTTCCTGCCGTCGGTAAACCATCGACAGCTTTTACAGCCAAGACAGGGGCGATAATTCATGTTCTCCGCCGATCGCAGAACGAATGACGGATCTGCGAGAAACGCCCGGCCATAGGCAGCAAAATCACAGAGAGCATCTCGGACAAGGACATCCCCTCTCGCGAGTGTATCAATCCCCCAAACGGTAATGACGGGAATGTGTACGTGCGGCCGGATCGAAGAACCTGCGTAGACAATGCTGCTATATACATAATCGACAGGCAGATGAAAAACCCGTGTCTCCGGTATCCCGTGCGAGACGTGCAGCATTTCGATTCCAATATTCTCGAGCGCCTGCGCTGCTGCGATATCCTCCTCCGGTGAATGTGTCCATCCCATTCGATAGGACAGGATGAAACGGTCATCGGCAAATTTCCGAATACCGTCCGCGATCTCCCTGACAAGTCTCATCCGACCATATAGATCTCCTCCGTATTTATCGCCGCGCCGATTCGACTTAGAAGAGGTCATCATATTCAAGAAAAAGCCATGTGCACCGTGCAGTTCAACCCCATCTGCTCCCGCACAGAAACAAAGATACGCGGCATGGATAAAATCATCTCGTATTCGTTCCAAATCTGCTGTCGTAGGCGTGTTGACATCTTTGGAACCGGGTGCCGAAAAATCATATCCTCCTTTCCCAAGCTGTGCAAAGAATCTGCTTCCGCACACATGACAGCGGTCTGCAATCAGCCGAAGATATGGGATATGCCGCTTTGAATATGCCCCTGCTCCGCCGGACGTTCCGGCAGAGCGCGCTCTCGGATCATCCGATGGGGATATGCTCAGAGACTGGCTGATGAGAAGTCCGATCTCCTGATCGCAGTACCCTAAGTATTCACGGATAAGCTCATCTCCAATAATCCCGTCACGGCAGGGGAATCCGAACCGCACCATCGGCGCCATGACAATTCTGTTTTTAAACTTCACACTTTTGATCTGATAGGATGAAAAAAGATTGCTCATAGATGATTCTCTCCTGAATCTTGCCATTTCTCTCAGCATCATTATAATAACCCTATGCCGTTCTATACAGTACTCACTAATTTGTGAGATACTCTCCAAAAGGAAAGAAATCCATGATTCAAAATATCTGCCGCAGCAAAGAGGCCCCCTTTTTATCAACCCTGGCAATCATCGGCGGAAAGTGGAAGATGCGCATCCTCTATGAGCTTTCCTGTGATTCCATTTTACGATATGGCGCGCTGAAACGAAATCTGGCTCCGATCACGCACAAAATGCTGAGCTCGCAGCTAAAGGAGCTCGAAAAAGACGGCATGATTATACGCACGGAATATCCGCAGCTCCCCCCAAAAGTCGAATACACTCTGTCCGATAAGGGGAAAACGTTCGTCCCTATCATCAATGTAATGTGTGATTGGGGGAGAGAGCATGCTGCAAAGCGCTTATCCGGCACTCACTAAAAAGTGCCTGCTTGTTCCGGACTCCGACTCGCAGTAAGATAAATCAGGCGGTTTTACAAGCTATACTGCGAAGGGGAATAAAATGAGCAATCAGACACAGAATAAGAACGTATATATCATTCACGGATTTGACGCATCCTCTGAAAGACACTGGTTTCCATGGCTGAACAAGCTGCTTATGGACAAGGGCATTTCCGTCGAGTCCATCGATATGCCGACACCGGCACAGCCGGACTTCGGGACATGGATTTCGTTTCTCTCGAAGCGCCTCACAAACGTAACACGAGACACTTATTTTGTCGCCCACAGTCTGGGCTGCATTACAACACTGCGATATTTGCAGAAAGCCTCCGTCCCGATCGGCGGCGTCGTTCTCGTCTCCGGATTCGATCAGCCGATTCCGGGTTTTTCATTCCTCGATGAGTTCACAGCCGAAATGCCGGACTATAAACTGCTTTCAGAGATAATTCCGAACAGAGCCGTTGTCTCCGCCATGGACGATCCGATTGTCCCCCATGAGTTCAGCCGCACATTTGCCGAACGATTCGGCGCGTTTTTTTATGAGACCGAAACCGGCGGGCACTATCTGGACGCTTGCGGGATAACGACTCTGCCCATTGTTTCCGATGCGCTGTCCAAAATGATGGAATAACTGCAAAGATTTTTTCCTTTATTCAAAGCTCAGTGCCTTTTCCCTCGGCTGCCGCTGAAGTGCCTGTCTCCTCCATTCCTCCTCACAAAGATTCAACACTTCCCGGGTCTACGTGTGGAAAATCATCAACTATACTGGTCCTCGGGTCCATCATATCTATGTAAATAGCAACCGTATCTCCCGGCTTCCGCTGTTCCCAAGTTGAAGTTAATTCTTGTTCCAAAATCGTTCCGATTTCTCAGTTCATCGACGCTGCAAGCTTAGATCGTGTCATCATAAGCGTATATCCGAGTAAATTCTGTCCCCTCCACTGTGACGGATCGAAACGCTTAGGGTCCGTCATGGACAATCCTATCCCCCAAATGCAATCTTTGACCGCGCACTCTGCAAGAAGAGCATCTCCAGTGTCCAGCAAATCCCTTTTCAGACTCTCATTCTGTGAGAATTTCGCCAATAAGCCCTCATACACAACCAACTGCCGGATTCCGTTCCAGATGTGGCCGTCATATCCGCTTACAAGGCGTCCCAACGCCTTGATCTTCGCGGTATCATCCGTACTGAGAATCCTGGCAGCCGACTCATCATCACGAAAACAGACCGCTTTCCGATACATCATGAACTGCTCAAGAGAGCTAAAATCAATATTATCTGACCGGAAGGCAGAAAGATACCAGTTGCTCAGAAAGCCATTTTCCTCCTCCGGATTATGAAAACCGATGACATTCATTTTAAAGTCCCCACTTTCTGAACGGCAAGCTCAAGTTCCAGATCATGCAGGCCATAATACGCTTTTTTCAAAAAATCCACTGTGATTTTCTTTATGATATCAGAGCTTGGAAGATTAAAATACCATTGATAGTAAGCGTAAAACTCTCCGATCCAGTCGGACATAAAGCCGTCCAGCGCCTTCCCCTTTTTCAGGCAATAGCCCTCTGTTTTCGTGAAATATTCCCACAGCTCTCTTGCATCCATCGTATTTACATAAGCTTTCGCTTCATCAATGCTCAATCTGGTTTTACTTGCCATATAGCTTTTAATAAAGTCTTCCGTATCCTTATCGGGAAATGACTGCGCCACAAAATCAAACAGCTTTCCCTGATTTTCGACTACATCCTGTAAATAGGCATCCGGATATGCCCGCATGAATATCACCTCCGTTTCCAATCCAGCTGTTGCTTATTCATCGTCATAGACCCCTTCGCAAAATCCTGTTTCCCGAATTTTTCCAGACTCTGATTTTAGCAGATTGCCCCGTAAAATTCCATACGGCGGACCGGTCGCTCGGCGGAAGCGGTACCGTGGCAAGAGGGTATTTACACACCCATTTGGACTTGACTATGTCAAGCATTTAGAATCTCCATCATCGCTTTCTCATAATCATCGTTTATAAGAATAATCGGTTCTCCCATACGTTGGAATCCTTCTATAATCTTCCTGTTTTCCGATTTGATCCAATCAGCAGTGCAGTAGGAATCGTTCATTCTGTTCTCAACATCAGATCCGTGATCTCTTATATCATCAAAATGAGCCTCAATATAAGCATCCGTCATCGCAAGGCAAATGAAGCTGATCTCCGCCAAATATTCCTTGTCAAAATTCTTCCGCCAGTTATACGGGATATAGCAGCCCTCCACGATTAGATTCTGCCGGTTCTCTATCGCCGTCTTGATCATTTCACAGACGATAGGCCAGAGATAGCCGACCAGTTTGTCATCATCCTCCGGCGTAAGATCCGTATTGCCGCTTCTGATCAAGCCCATCTTCAGATGATCGATGGAGAGATAGGGGTACTTATATTTTTCAAGCATCCTTTGTGCCAGCACAGTTTTACCCGTGTGAGATGCCCCCGTAATAATGACAATCATATCATAATCATCTCCATATATTCTCGTATCTTCTTGTCCACATGAAAGGATTTAGCATACTCCATTAATCTGTTGAAATTTTTATCCCTGCTTCTTACATAGAACTGTATTGCCATCTGATAATCCTGAATTTCGAACCGGCCCCTGTTTCGTGCCAGATCACAGATGCTTCGTTCCATATTATACATAGGTATTATGTGTCCGAATGCTGTCCAGGCGGACACCATCCCCAGATCCAGAAGCTCTCTTTTAACGGTAAATACCTTGATTCCATCTTTGACAAGTCTGGAGGTACTATACCCTGTGTAGATTGTAATCGTAGTCTGCAAAGGCTCCCGATCAATCAGTCCATAATGATATAACGCTTCATCATAAGAAATAATCCCCTGAGGGCAGTGAAGAGACAAAATATAAAGTCCATCTGCCCATGCTTCGGGAGAAGCATAAATCCCCCACCCCACCTGTTCAAATGAACTTTGTTCAAGAAAAGAATACAGGAAATATTTGCTGATCCCCGCGTCCATTACATTTTTTGTCAATATAATGCCTGACGGATCAACAAGTTCCTCAATCTTTTTCATATGTGTTGCCAACTTTCGTGCTAATATTATATTTCATATTGGCACGGTTGTAAATAAAACCTTATTTCCTGCAATCGCTCTTTGTTCTCTCCTCTTTTTCTTTATTCTGAGGCAGGCGCACAGTTTTTCATCATGGAGCATCTGCGCATAGCGCATCTGCTTCCGTAAATCCTCGTCCTTCCGTTTTGCGTACTGTTTGAGTGCATCCTAAAAGTCTGTATCTTGATCCCGCTGCAATTGCGAATCTGGCCACAGATAGTGCGCTCTGCGTCGCCGACGAGAACAGGATTGAAAAAGGGCATGTTCATCGTGACGACTCCAATGTCACGCGATTCTTTCTTGATAGTACAGACCTTGATGCCATCCTCTGGCTGACTGCTCGACGAAATAGTCGGTAGTGGAGCAAGCTCCTTTCTTGACAGCAGAGAAAGAAGACTATATACTCTGGTTAGTTTTAGCTAACTTTTATATGGGGATCACTATGAATACAAATCGCAAAAGCCATTTATGGATGGTATGCCTGGCCGTCCTCTTCCTTTTGCTTCTGCTGCTGTCCTGCATATCCATGCAGGTGGGCGCAAAGAACATCTCCCCGGATGCCATCGTAAAAGCGCTCTTTTTCTACGACAGCAGCAAGAGCAGCCAGGTGATCATCCGGACTTCCCGCTTCCCCAGGACTTTAGCGGCCATCATGGTCGGTGCGAGCTTTTCCGTATCCGGGGCCATTATGCAGGGGACGACCAGAAATCCCATGGCAAGCCCTTCGATTCTGGGGATCAATGCCGGGGCCGGCTTCGGACTGGCACTGGCACTGATCTTTTTTCCGGCGGCCTCTCTGAATATGACGGTGCTTTGCTCCTTTCTCGGGGCAGCTCTCAGTACGGCAATCATCTTCCTGGTCTCCTCCTTCGGAAGGAGCAACAGCCAGCCTTTAAAGCTGGCTCTCGTGGGAACCGCCATCACTGCCATGTTCAATGCGGTCAGCCAGGCTCTGGCAGTGGGCTTTAAGCTTTCTCAGGATCTGACCTTCTGGAATGCCGGAGGGATTTCCGGCATCCGTCTCGCCCAGATCAGGCTGCTTTTTCCCTATACCTTGTCGGGCCTGATCATAGCCTTTTTCATGGCCCGGTCCGTCACGATCCTAAGTCTCGGAGAAGAAGTGGCCGTCGGGCTCGGGGGAAAAACAAGACAGATCCGCTTTTTCAGCTCTCTGGCGGTACTGATCCTGACCGGCTCCGCGGTGGCCATTGCCGGTCCCATCGGATTCATCGGTCTGGTGGTGCCCCATGCCGTCCGAGCCCTGGTCGGGATGGATTACCGAAAGGTGATTCCCTGCGGAATGCTGGCAGGTGCCGTTTTACTGCTGCTGGCAGACATTGTATCCCGTCTGATCCATCCGCCTTTTGAGACCCCCGTGGGAGCAGTCACCGCGCTGATCGGCGTGCCGTTTTTCATCGGACTGGCAAATAAGAACCGGAAAAGGGGGGAGAAATAAATCATGGAGAATCAGAACAGGCGCTTTCGGACGGCATTGCTTCTCATCCTCGTTCTTATACTGGCGATCTTCCTCCTCAGTCTGACGACGGGGCTTACGCCTCTTTCTTTAAAGGATATCTTTCGCATCCTGTTCGGAGGGGGAAAACGGGAGGAAAAGCTGATTTTATTTCACTACCGAATGATCCGAATCCTGGTGGCGCTTTTGGTGGGTGCCGGGCTTTCCGTCTCCGGCATGATCTTCCAGACCATATCCAAGAATTCCCTGGCCAGCCCGGATCTTCTGGGAGTGAGCGCGGGCGCAGGGCTTTCGGTGCTTCTGCTAAGCTATTTTTACAAGGGAAGCTCTGCCTTCGGAATCTTTGTCCTTCCCCTGTTTTCCACGGTGGGAGCTCTGGCCGCAGCCATTCTGATCTATACTCTGGCCAGCAGAAAGGATCAGTACCTTTCTCCGATCCGCCTGATCCTCATGGGTATCGCCGTATCCTCCGGCATTCACTCTCTGGACATGATTGTGAGCATCCGTCTTTCTCCGGAACAGTACAACCGGGTCAATACCTGGATGATCGGAAGTGTGTTCGGAAATACCTGGACCCATGTACTGGTGCTGCTCCTGTGGCTTATGCTGATCCTTCCCATTATTTTCTACCACGCCATGGATCTGAATCTTCTGCGCCTCAGCGATGGTATCGCCATCGGACTGGGTTCGGATCTGAAAAGGGGAAGGCTCGCATTTCTGGCTCTCGCCGTGATGCTGGCAGCGGCCTGCGTATCGGTGGGAGGCACCATCAGCTTTGTAGGCCTTATCTGCCCTCACCTGGCAAGGAAGATGGTCGGCCCCAATCACAAGCTGAGTCTCCCCATCTCCGCATTGCTGGGGGCCCTGCTTCTGATGTCGGCGGATCTGATCGCCAGAACCATCATAGCGCCCAGAGAGCTTTTGCTGGGAATCGTGGTGTCTTTGGTGGGAGCGCCCTATTTTTTGTATATCCTTCTGACATCAAAAAAATAGGAGTTCGATATGGAATTTTATTCCCAAAATGTAGATATCTCGTATGGAAAAAACAAAATCGTAGAAGATCTGAATTTGAGGATCCCCGAGGGCAGGGTGACGGTAATCATCGGCGCCAATGGTTCCGGGAAGTCCACGATATTAAAGGCTTTATGCCGCATCCTCCATCCGGACAGGGGAGAGGTGATTCTGGACGGAAAAAATATCTATACCCAGTCCACCAAAGAACTGGCAAAGCGCATTGCCATCCTTCCCCAAAGCCCGGAATCTCCGGAGGGGCTGACTGTGGAGGAGCTGGTTTCCTACGGCAGATCTCCCTACAAAGCGGGCTATGGGAAGCTGGATGCACAGGATAAGGAAAAAATTGCCTGGGCCCTGAGGGTGACGGGGATGACAGAATTTGCCGACCGCGCCCTGGAGCAGCTCTCCGGCGGGCAGCGCCAAAGGGCATGGATTGCCCTTTGTATTTCTCAGGACACAGAAATCCTGTTTTTGGACGAGCCCACCACTTTTTTGGATATCGCCTATCAGTTGGACATTTTAAAGCTCTTGTCCGACTTGAATCAAAACTATAAAAAGACGATCGTCATGGTAATTCACGACTTAAACCAGGTGGCCCGCTTCGCGGACCATGTGGTGGCGATCAAAAAGGGGAAAATCACCTGTGAGGGATCGGCCGAGGAGGTGCTGACCCCGGAGAATCTGAAGCAGGTATTCGGCGTACTGGCCGATGTAGTGGTGGATCAGCGCAGCAAAAGGCCCCTCTGCATCCCCTATGACAATATCCCCTCACTCTGATTCATTCGGCAGCATTCCGGTTTATCCGGTTTTATGATATCCGCTTTGGCGGAGAAATCCATGGAGGAAGATCATGAAAAAATCAAACCTGCTCTTGCTCTGCGGCCTGCTCTTTACTATCCTTTTGAACGGCTGCAGCGCATCCTCTCCTCAGAATACGACGACGTCCTCTACCGCTGAGGCAAAAAGCAGTGAGGCTCAGGAAAGCAAAGGCAAGGGGGAAAGCTCCCAGGCGGCGGAGACGACGGCCGCGGCGGATCCCTCGGAGATTGTGACAAAGGCCGAGAAGGAGGCAGATGCCCTGGTATACAAAAACGACAGCGGTAAAACGGTGGTAAAGCATGCCTATGGAGAGACCGTGATGCCGGAAAATCCCCAGAGGATTGTCTCCATCAAGGTGGAGGATCTGATGCTGGCTCTGGATGTGTCCATGGTGGCCTGCCGGGACTTTGATGACTTCTACCTGCATCAGCAACTGGCCGCCCTGAACATCGGAAAAATTACGGTGGATGAGGAAGCAAATACCATAAACTACGAGGAGGTCATGTCCTATAAGCCGGATTTGATCGTTATCCGTGACTCCTTCGACAAGTCCATCTACGAGGAGCTGTCGAAGATTGCCCCCACCTTTGCCCTGCATCTCCAGGATAGCAGAAGCTCTCTCCTGGTGCTGGGGCGGGCTCTCGGACGGGGGGAGGACGCGAGCAAAAGACTGCAGCAGTTCCAGGACACGGTGATGGATGCAAGGCAGAGGCTTTCCTCTGTGGACGGCACCGTCTCCATGCTCCGGGTCATGAAAAAGGAGATCCGCCTCTATCCGTATTCTAAGAATGATATGAGCGCCTTTTTATACGCCGATCTCGGATTAAAGCCGGACCCCATGGTAGTGGCTTATGATACAGCGGACAACCTGGCCATCTCTCTGGAGACGCTTCCGGATCTGAAGACGGACTATATCTTTCTTGTAGCGGGCTATGGCTCTCTTGGTTCAGAGGACGATGCCGCCGCCAAGAAGCGCTATGAGGAGATGACGGCAGATCCCCTGTGGAAAACCATTCCCGCAGTGCAAAACGGGCATGTCTATGATGTGGAGGCCCGTCTCTGGGGGGCACACGGACTTCTGGCTGAGGAAATGAAAATTGCCGATGTCTTAAAGGCCCTGCAGAAGTAGGCAGGCACAAGGGACACACCGGCATAGAAAAACAGGGGCCGGATTGTTCTGACCCCTGTTTTCGGGAGAAAATATATGTGGCTGATTTTTGCCTTCTTATCTGCCCTATTTGCGGCAGCGACTTCTATCCTGGGGAAGATCGGGGTGGAGGGCGTCAACTCTAATCTCGCCACCGCCATCCGAACGGCGGTGATCTTAATCTTTGCCTCCGGCATCGTGCTCTTCACCGGCGCAGGCAGAGGGATCGGAGACATCGGCAGGCGCTCCTGGCTCTTTCTGATCCTTTCCGGGATTGCCACCGGCATATCCTGGCTTTGCTATTACAGGGCTCTTCAATTAGGGGAAGCCTCCAAGGTGGCACCGGTAGATAAGTTCAGCATCGTGATCACCCTGATCCTGGCCGCTCTGCTGCTTCGGGAAAAACTGCATTTTACGAATATCTTCGGAGCGATCCTGATTACTGCCGGAATGATCTTCATGATTCTGTGATCCGGCCGAAGAGCAGCATTTCCGCTTACAGGGAAGATCCAACTCGCGATGATCGGATCGCCTTGTTCCAGTCGAGCATTTTTATAACACTTATGGCTTACATTTTATAGAGTACCGCCAGGAAGCATACGCTCGCAGTATTCAACGAACAGCAGCTTCTTGATGGCAAAGCTGTTGGATCCGGTAATCTTAACTATCTTTGCATCATCTAGCGTGATCTCATCCAACTGATCTTCAAATTCTCTATCCTCATCGCTGCAGAAGATGACGCGGCGCTTATAAACCTCAGGCGGAGGAGCCGCAAACCACCGATTCAAATCCTGTATTATCTTTTCGACATCCATGCTGCGTCACCCTCTTTCTGTGCTTTGTACATAAATTGTGCTCCGCGATGAACCCTCTTTTCTCAGCCATCCGTTTTTAACCATTTTTACCAGAAGTTCTCTGGTTCTGCGCTCTTTCAGGTCAAGAAGTTTCATTGCTTTCACTGTTGTAATGCCGTTATTTTCTAATACATACTTATAAACCAGCTGCTCCTGTTCATTTACCGGCATTTTATCGGCGGTTTGTCGGCGGTTTGTCGGCGGTTTGTCGGCATTATCTGGCATTCCAGTTCCGGATACTGTCTCCCTGGCGTTCATTGTGGCGTTATTCATGGCGCTATTTGCCGCCTTTGGAGTTCGATAGATATTGATGCGCAAATCCACATCTCCGCCGATAAACTCCGGCTCCTGCAACCCAGCAGCCTTTACCTTACCGATAATTCTCGGAATGCCGCTGCCCCAGTGCTCAATCAGCTTCATATAGGAAAACGCATAAGCCAGCGCTTCATTTCGGATTTTGGAATATCCTTTCTTCATACGCTCTATGGTCTGACCCATCGGAAGCTTTCCGGGAGAGGTGATTTCCAGTCGGTCATCATATATCGCAACCTGTATCATCCCGTGATCCAGATAGCTGCGATGTACCATCGCATTGATAATCAGCTCACGGATGGCATCCGGCGGAATTTCATAGACATCCTGTCGATAAACGCCCTCAAATGTTGCTCCGAGATGAATGTTCCGAAGGACAAACTGGTACGCTTCCTCGATCTGCTCCCACAGCGGGCCGTCATATTCTCGCCGATCCACAAAAACTTCTTTGGTTCTGCCTTTGAATACACCACATTGCGTAGCAACGTGAAGTCCACCGTTGCCAGTCAGAATAGCAAAGGCGTTGGATGGATAGTCTTTTCCATCCCGTTCAATCAAAATTCCCCAGGAACGCAGCTGTTGTCTGCCGACATCCTTGATGGATGCCTTATGTTCCTCACCGCGAGCATTCTTTACAGCCTGTTCTTTCATGGCCGTGCAAAGGCCGTCAATCTCCCCATCCGTGATGGTCAATCCAGTACACAAAACCTGATCGAAATGACGGTTACTGCCCTCAAATAACAGCTCCTTGATCATGTACTCGTCAGCAAGGCGAGTAGTGCCCGCAATACGGACATATACGCCACCTTCTCTGCCAAGGGCTTTGATATAATACGGGCGCTGTCTGCCTTCGGGAACCTCCACAACGATCACCGTCTTACCAGCAATCGTCTGTGCCGTAATATCCGGAATAATGGCCGGTTCACAGCTGTCAGATACCGCATTGGCGATGGCATCTATTTTTCTGAACACATCTTCCTTGTCAAAACCAACCACTTCTCTGGTTTTATCGGCAACTCCAAAGATGATTTTTCCGCCGGTTCCGTTTGCAAAGGCAACCACAGACTTCATATATTTGATGCTTTTCTCCGGCAGGTTTTCCTTGAACTCCACGTTCTTAGATTCTCCTCCAAGTATTTCTTCCATGGTCATACTGACACCTCGCTCTCCATTTCCTTTCGCTCATCCTTTCGGACAATTTGGGAACAATGTGTCCTAATGAATAAGTGGTTCGACGAACTGAATCAACGCCATCACTGCTGCCACAAATTCAGCAGTACCCTTTAATGCCGTCAAAGTTGATAATGCTGTCTTCAGCATTCCTTTTTTAGGTTTATTTTCAACTGCTTCATTCTTGATAACCTCGATACACTCAGATACAGTCTGCTTATCTTCTTCACAAAAATTTTGCGCAGTTGACTGAATATCCGTAATCAACCGTTTCAATTCATCACGATCTACGCTCACATTATTCGTTGCTGTAACTGTTGCATTATCAGCCGCAATAATTGCCTGTCCATTATCTACTGTTACGTTATAAATCACTCTGTCATCAATCCCCATATCAATTCCTACCTTTGTCAAATATCGCTCAATGTGACGAATCAGAATCATGACAAAACGCTCATTGAATCCCTTTATCTTGTCTTGATATTTGCCGGAAGAAGAATATCCCATAGCCACTCCGTGGTAAATTGAGTTATTTGTCTCAACCAAATAGCTCAACACGGCATAAACATTGCGTACTTCCTCCTCGTCCGTTTCACCGGTCCCGAATATTTTCCGCCCGTAAGCCATTTGAACACTCTGAATAGTTTCTTCCATGACCCAGTCACAGACTCCGCAATCCTTGATATAGTCCAAAATAATTGGTGCGTTATTTAGAAACTTAAGGAACTTCCCCAGTACCTCCGGGTAATCTTGATAATCAGCTTGAAGGAGTCGATTGCAGATACTGTTAAAATCATATTGCAATTTTCTAAGCTCTTTTTTATTCAATTTCATAATTTTTCACCCCACAAAAAGGACAGTATGCACCAGTCATCTTCAGCAATGGCTTTATTTTTGCCGTACGTTTACAACAAGGGAAAGTACATATTTCCAACGCCTCTATACCTGAACGAATGGGGTCTTCGGCCTCATGATGCGGTTTTTTTCCTGCCTTGAACTTAATTATGCTATTCTTTCTGTTATGGCGCTCCAAATCTTTGAACGCATCATAAATCATGTCATTAACAAGATTTGTTGTCATGTTAATAGCAAGTTCCAGAACATCATCTGTTACATAGCTGTCGCTGATCAGCCCACAGCTTGGGCAAAAAATGTTCAGCACTCCATCATCTTGCAAGTCAGCTGGTGTTCCCTTGAAAAATGAGCCACAATATTCACACTTTAAGAGAGCATACCCATCATCATCTGTTGGAATGGAAATGCTCATATGGATCTCGTCATCCACAAAGGAACTCCTTTCTACTTACTTAATCTTCGCCAGCACGTCCGCAAACTTGGCATAATTCACCTTCACGCCGTCGTCCAGATCAATCGGAATCATTGTTCTGGTCAAGCTTCCCTCTGGCATGCGCCACAATCCACTTATAGAATACAAGCTCCGTATCCCCCTCCACAAAGATCACAAGACATTTATTCATCCGGATCATCCTCCAGATACTCTAAAATGCTGTCATCCGGGTCGGAAAGAAGAGAGAAAAGATAATCTCCCAGTGAACTATTGTACTCTTTCGCCTCTCTCTCAAGCCGTTTTTGCGCATTCTTTTTCAAACAGAAAAATTCCGCCACACCCGAATCATCACTATGTCCCACGCGAATCCAGGCCGGATTGAGGTAACTCACAATATATGGTGAATGACTGGTGATAATCACCTTGCAGTCATCAAGAAGCTGATGGATGATACTGATATACGCCTTAAATAAGCCCGGATGCACGGAATTCTCCGGCTCCTCAATCGCAATCAATGCAATATTGCTGACCCTTGAAATAATAATCTTGGTAAGGATCATAAAGACTCGCTTTGCCCCGTCCGACATCATCTGAAAGTCAATCGGCGCAACAAGATTCCTGTCTTTTACATAGAGAACATAAAACCGGTTCGCAAGGATAAAAGGCGAATCCTCCGGGAGACGCCCCTCCGTGTGCTCTCCAAGCTGATACTGCCTTACAATGATATCCTCAATGGCAGGAAAAAGCTGCTTGTACACATTTATCAAAAGCTCATAGTTTCGCTCATTCTCTGTCTTCAGCTTAAATATGATCCGCGGAAGATTCTCCGCATTGAGCATTTCATTCTCAAGTCCTTTCCGTATAATCGGATCCGGCTGATAGAAGCTCTTTACATCGAGGTTGTTTTCCATGTATATACGAATTCCGCCAAGCTCTTTTATAAGCTCTGCATAATACAGGCTATCATATGCGCGCAGTTTATTAAGTACCAGTTCCCTCTTCTCCACCAAAATCCCGGAAGAGCACCTCCCTGCCTCAGATGCCTTATACTTGGCGTCCTGCCTATTTCTGCTGATCAGCTGACTGAATTTCTGCCCTCTCTCATTTAGCTTTACCTTTAGATACTCCGAAAGGATTTCCGGCTCCATTTTCTCGGAACTCTTCCAGGCAAACTGATAGCCATACTGGATGATATACTCCTGCCCCTCAAGCTCCATGGAGAGTTCCATCGCATAATTGAAATTTCTTCCGACCATGTTGACATTCCTGGGAATCAGATCGGAATCCGCCATCATCAAGGCTTTTTCCTCATTCCCGGCTTTTAAAAAGGAGATCCCAAAATCGATTCCCGAGAGAATATTTGATTTTCCAAAATTATTCAACGCTACAAGCGCCGTAATATCATCCAATCTGATTTTTAATCTTGAAAGATTTTTATATCCATCCAAAGCCAGCGCTCTGATTCGCATAAGGCACATCATCGAGGGGACGAGCTCGATTTCTCCTTTCTTAAAGTACTGATATCCGCATCCGTCGTTGTTCGTCGTTCGTCAAATCTTTTCAGAACCGAATTTAACTTCTCCTGTTCAAAGCAGCGTTCTGACAAGCCTCTTTCTTTCCTCTTTTTTCTTTCTTTCTTTTATGATTATAGCCCGGAGTCTGAGTAAACGCAAGTATAAACTGCGTTTTCTCAGATTACAGGCTATTTATATGGCTATATTTTAAAAAAACGCAAATTTTAAAGTCTTTATCTCGATCTTTGCCTCTTCCGGATCAGGGTCCTCTCCGCGGATTTCCCGAAGAAGTGATAGCCCGATCCCCCCTCGCTGATGATATCTAAAAGCTCATCCGGCTTTGTCACGGAAATCCCGCCGAGCATGGTGACGCCGCGGGAGAAAAGAGCATCCGGGAGCATGCCTGCCGTGGGGCCGACGAGCAGGATCTCCGCCCCCGGCTTTGCCATTTCCAAAAGTCCCGGCAGGGTATCGTTTAAGATCGTCACACCGGTGATGACCAGTAGGTCCGCATCCGGCACGCACTCTGCTGCCCGCTCCGGCGGAAGATAATAGGGAAGCTCCCTCTCCTTTAAGGTCCTGGGATCCTGCTCCATAATGCGGAAATCCGAGGAAGAAGCGAGGAGTCTTTTCAGCATAGGCACCAGCGCGCCGACCAGCACGGTCTTAGGATAGCGGCTGAGATCCAACTCGTCGAAGGCATCCCTCCCCATTAAAATCTCATAGTCTTTGGGCGGGGACTTCTCCCACACTGCCGTGCTCAAAGCATTCAGGGCGGCGATCCCCAGAGTACGGCGGAGGATGTTTTCGCAGAAAATATCCTCAAGATACGCCCGGACGGGCCGTCCCCGGAGCCGCCCCGAAAGCGGCATCGCTTTCGCGGAGCTCGGGCAGCAGACCGCTTCAGGAATCTCCTTCACCGGTGTAAAGCAAAGCCCCCCCTGTCCCGTAGACAGCTTCACCCCGGAGAAAAACAGACCGAAGACAGCCCTCTCCACTGTGATTTCCTCCAGCTTCAGATTGTCTTCCAGTTTAGATACGGATTCCCTTAAGATAGAAAGTTTTTTCATATTATCTCTCTCCCCTGTGCGCTTTATTTCCCCGATTGAAAAAGAGGCGACAGAACATCCTTGTATTTCTCAAATAGCTTGGGCAGATACGGATCCCAGTGTCTGGCATCCGCCGTCGCGCTTCCAAACTCGTAGTCCTCCTGACCATAGTCCATAACATCAAAGCCGGGCGCCGGGACTCAGTGTCAGAAGAGGTACTGTCGTTTTTTTCATCGCGCTATGCCCTCTCAGTTCATCCCCGTCAGCGCCATGCCGTTGACGTACAAAAAGCATGGCCGCTGCTGATAACGTTTGCTGCGCTTCCGCTGAATTCCGTCACATAACTGTCTGCGCCAAGAGTCCGGCTGCCGCCGCTGTCCAAGGTCACGCTGACTGTTCCGATATCAGTGGAAACGGTCTCGCCCGTTACGTTTTTAATGCTTCCGTCAATACTGCCCGTAAGGCTGGGATCATTCGTCAGTTCCAGCTTTAGACTGGAATCGCTTCCGACCTTGACCGCACCGCTGAGCTTTTGGAAAATTCCCTTCATGTCAGCGGAGCTGCCGCCCTCGTTCCCGTTTGAAGCATCAGTGGAGCTGCTCTCATAGGAAGCCTCTTCCTTCGCGCTCTTTGTATCCGCGGAAGAATTCCCGTTTCCGCAGGCTGCAAGGCTGAGGGGCAGCAGTGCCGCAAGGAGCGCCAATGCCTTTCTCCTGTGTTTCATATGGAAAGCCTCCCTTATAATAATATCGACTGTTTTTTTCCTTTCCGAGCTCATTATAAAGGAAACGGATGAAAACCGCATTAAAATTCCCCCTATTTCTTTCCTCAGATAGCGCTTCGCCAGAGCCTCCGGCTTCCTCCGAAAGCGAATATTCTTCCCACAGTTTGAAGCCGAAAAATTTTCAAAGAGCTGCGATAAAATGCCTGCCTCATGCATTATCAGGGTGAAAGGAGGAATACAGTATGAGAGAAAGACAGTTTATATCGGTACTGCTCGTTTGTGCCATTCTCGGCGCTCTGTCCTTTTTCGTATTTCAGCAGCGTAACAGCGGGGTAAAGCTCACTCCTTTAAGCTGTACCTTCCTGAAGGTCGGGAAGGCGGACGCTATCGTATTGGAATCCGGCGGAAGAGCGATGGTGATCGACACCGGTGAGGAAGATGACGGACAGGAGCTGGTGGATTTTTTGAAAAATCGGAATATTTCCCTGGTCGATGTCCTGATCATCACACATTACGACAAGGATCATGTGGGAGGGGCCGACACACTGATCGCAAATATTCCGGTGGCCAGAGTCCTGATACCGGATTATCCGGGCAGCAGCACGGAATACACGGATTTTATGGCGGCGCTAAAAAGCGCGTCCATAGAGCCGGAGGCGGTGAATACTTCTCTTTCCTTCTCCTTCGGCGATGCGCTGGTAAGAGTTGATCCTCCGAAATCCTATGAGATCCCGGAGGGAGCGATCGAGTATGACAACAATTTTTCTCTGCTTGCGACAGTCACTCATGGAAGCAACCGGCTTCTCTTTACCGGGGATATTGAGAAGGAGCGCATCAACGAGCTGGTCTCGGAAGCTCAGCTTCCGGAATGCAGCTTTATCAAGTTTCCGCACCACGGAATCTACAACACGGCGCAGGAGGATCTGCTGAAGCTTATCAAGCCGCGGTATTCGGTGATCTGCTCCTCGGACAAGCACCCCGCGGAAAAAAAGACGCTGGAGCTCCTCAAAAAATACGGAGTGGATGTGCTGGAGACGAGGCACGGGAAGATCACCTTGATCAGTGACGGCCTGAAGCTTGAGCTGCATCAGAAGGTCAGGCATTAGGAGGGATCTCTATGACACAGCTTGTTTTCAATCGATACGAGAAAAAATACCTGCTCCCGGAAGCGGTATACCGTCTGCTTCGCGAGCGGCTGCGGGGGCAGATGTCCGTTGACCAGTACGGGCTCAGCACGATCTGCAACATTTATTACGACACGGAGGATGATCTTCTGATCCGAAGGTCCATAGAGCATCTGAGCTATAAGGAAAAGCTTCGACTGAGAAGCTACGGCGTCCCCGGGAAAGACAGCAGGGTATTTCTGGAGATCAAGAAAAAGTACGAACACATCGTCAACAAGCGGCGCATTGAGCTCCCCTTATCTACGGCATACGATTATCTGAATCTGGGCATCCGTCCGGACGCCGAATGCCAGATCCTTCGGGAAATCGATTTCTTCCTCCGAAGATATCGGCTAAAGCCCAGGCTGTTTCTTGCTTATGATCGTCTTGCTCTCTACGGGAAGGAAGATCCGGAGTTTCGGCTCACCTTTGATGCACGGATTCGTTCCAGGCGGGTAAGTGTCGAGCTGGAGCGCGGCGACTTCGGGACGCCCCTTCTCCCGGATAAGTGGTATCTGATGGAAAGCAAGGTCCAAAATGCCGCCCCGAAATGGTTTTCGGAAATTCTTGCGGAGCTCAAAATCTATTCCTCTTCGTTTTCCAAGTACGGAAACATCTATAAGAAGGA
The DNA here is from genome assembly GCF_000160135.1 of Oribacterium sp. oral taxon 078 str. F0262. GTDB lineage: Bacteria > Bacillota > Clostridia > Lachnospirales > Lachnospiraceae > Oribacterium. The sequence goes on along the minus strand of NZ_GG729934.1, from coordinate 675,853 downwards.
GCACGGCCAATGGAATGCGGAGAGATGGATGGTGCATCGGATCAAAGATTGGAAAAATCCTTCCTATGAAGAGCTCCATGAAGGACAGGAGCTTCATGAGGAGCGGGAAGACAGGAGGGAAATGGTATGCTAAGCAGTATCTTTCATGCGGGAAGCTTTGAGCTACAGTCCGTCGCAATGGCTCTGACAGCGGGGCTCGTTCTCGGACTTGTAATATCGCTCATCTATCATATCACAAATGATGAACCCGGGAGGTTCGCCGTGGTCATCGCGGCAATGCCGTTTTTAATGACAGCAGTCATCATGATCGTAAACGGAAACCTCGGAACCTCCGTGGCGGTTCTCGGCGCCTTCGGCCTGGTCCGATTCCGAAGCGCCGCCGGCTCGGCCTGGGAAATCGTATTTCTCTTCTTCTCCATGGCCGTCGGATTGGCCCTGGGCATGGGCTTCCTCTCACTGGCCGCAATCATTACCCTTATCGTGGGAGCAATGCTTCTCATTCTGGACCGGAGCGCCTACGGTCAGGGCATTTCCAGGCAGCGGGAGCTCAGGATCACGATCCCGGAGGACCTGAACTATCCCGGACTTTTCGATGACCTCTTTCAGCGCTACACGAGGAAAGCCTTTTTCCGGCGCGTCAGGACGACCAACATGGGAACCATGTATGAGCTTAACTACCGGGTCGAGCTCAGGAAAGCATCGGAAGAAAAGGAGCTGATCGATCAGATCCGCTGCCGGAACGGAAACCTCAGCGTGATTATGGGTCTTGTGGAAAGAGAGAAGAACATCTTATAATCACAGCTGGGCTGACAGGGAAGAAAGAGGTGACAGACGTGCTGATATTCGAAGCAGTGGTATACGAGACACCGCCTCAGCAGGCTGAGATTTTGCTTGATGAGTCTCTGTTCCCGCGCATTGCTTCCGGAGACAAAGCGGCCTTTCTCGCTCTGTATGAAAAATGTTCCTCCCCCGTCTTTGCCTATGCTCTGAGTATTCTGCGAAGCCGCGGTGACTCGGAAGACGCCATGCAGGATACCTTTTTAAAGATCCGAAGCGCCGCACATCTCTATCAGCCGCTGGGAAAGCCTCTGGCCTGGATCTTTACGATCACCAGAAATATCTGCCTGATGATGTACCGGCAGCGTGCCCATACCGCGCAGCTTCCGGAGGAGGACAGGGTGCAGGATCTGGGCTTCGACCGGATCCAAAATGCAGAGGACAGGATGACGCTGGAGAAGGCATTTACCGTTCTTCCGGAGGACAGCTGCAGGATCATCATGCTCCACGCGCTGAGCGGCATGAAGCACAGAGAGATCGCCGAATTGATGAATATGCCTTTATCAACCGTACTGTCGAAGTACAAGCGCGGTATTGAAAAGCTGCGCACAGAATTGGAGGGGATGCCATGAAGAGCCTGAGCGAACGGCAGATCAACGACCATATCCGCCGGGCAGCATCCGCCATGACGCCAAAATACGCGGAAGAGCTCTGGGAAAAGCCGGTGGAAAAAGCCGACGGTGACGCCTGGTTCCTGGATGGGACAAAGCAAAAGAGGAAGAGGCCGCTCCGCCGTTATATGAGATGGACAGCTCTCGCCGCAGCGTGCTTTGCCATCGTTTTTATCAGCTGGTTTCAGCTCTTCCATATGACGGACGCAACCATCTACCTGGATGTCAATCCCAGCATCTCCGTCGATGTAAACTGTATGGGACGGGTCCTTGATGCGGCGGCGGATAACGAAGACGGAAGAATCCTTCTGGATCAGATGAATCTGAGGAATGCGGATATCGATGCGGCAATGAGCGAGCTGCTCACTTCGATGGTCCGGCACGGATACCTGTCCCGGACGCAGAACACGCTGCTGCTTTCTGTGAGCGGAAGGAATGAAAAGCGAGCAGAAGCCTTAAGACAGAGAATCTCCTCGGATGCGGAGCAGGCGCTGAGCACACTCCTGGGACAGGGGATCATCCTGGAACAGAATGTGGATCCGGATGACACTGTGGACGAGATTTCCGAGCACTACGGGATCACCCCCGGAAAGGCAGCCCTGATCCTGAAGCTTTTAAAGGACCGGCCTTCCTGGGATCTCAAGGAGCTGGCAGGCATGCCCATGGCTGATCTGATCCGCTCCTGTCAGACCGCCGGCATTGATATTTCCCATTATCTGGGTGAGGGCGGAGAGGTCATCGGCGATCTGAACTCTCTTCTCGATCCGGATGAGCGAGACCGTGATGATGACAATGACGACGATCCGGACAGGGATGATGATCGGGAGAATCATGAGAAAAATCAACCGAAAAAAGAGGAACAGGAGGATCATGAGAAAGATCAGTTGAAAAAATCAGAACATCATTCAAAAGATGAGAGCTCGGAAAGGAAGGCAAATAATTCTGACGATTCTGACGATGATGACGATGGGGATGAGCGAAAAGCAGCCCATCCCACGGGCTCGGGGCGAAATGACGCCGATAGAAATGAGAGTAAAGCGGCTCATCCCCCGGGCTCAGAGCGGAATGATGACGATGCTGATGACAAGAAGGATAAGGAGCAGGATGATGGAAAGGGGAAAAAGAAGGATTCCGATAGGGATCGGGACGAGGTCGAAGCAGATGATGACTGAGAGAAGATTCCACTCAGCTTATCCTTATCAGCTTGTTTTGATGCGATAGATGAAAAAGGCACTGAGCAGCAGTCCGACGAGGATCATTCCGATCCCCACCTGCTGATCTCCCTCCTCGTTTTCTCTGCTCATCTCTTCCTTACTGATCTCCCTGTCGTAGAAATACAGAGAGCTGCCATCTCCCTCCGACAGTACCCCGTCTCTGACTGTGCCGACCGCGGTATAGCTTCCGGCAAAGCCGCTGTCGTCTACGGCATACCAGCTTAGCTTCAGGTCTCCTATACTCCACTCCCTGCCTCCGGGTGTAGCGTAGGTATACGGATCCAGCAGTTCCAGACCGAAGCGCTTGCTGCCGCTCTCCTCCACATTGACCGGATATATCTCCGGCTGTTCCGAGAAATTGATATAGCTCGGATAACTGAATTTCTCCAGATATTCCCTGCCCAAAAGCACATCGCCGATCCGGACTTTTCCGAAGAACAGCTCTGATTCAAGGCCCTTTGGAAACTGCGGGTTCTTCAATATCTCATTTTTCTCCGCCCCCGGATTCTTCTCATGGCCCCAGCGGACCTTTTGCATTCGTTTTAAATTTTTCTTCCTGTTACAGGAGATTTACCGGAAGCAGGAAAGTGGATGCATCGACAGGGAATGGCCTCTCTGCCATACAGATGACAGCTCCCGGCCCGATCTCCCTCCCGCTTTTTTTAAGGAGTGAAAAGGTTCTGATAATTTTTCTCTCCGGAGAAGCCGCACGCTTGATCTCAAACGCATGCAGTCTGCCATCCATCTCCAGGATCAGATCGATCTCCTTCTGATTTGTGTCCCGATAGAAGTTCAGATTGACGCTTTTCTCTCCATAAGAGGCATTTCTGAGCATCTCTGAGACGACATAGTTTTCAAGATAATGACCGGACGCCGCACCATTCATGAGTGCATCACGGCTGGTCCAGGATGAAAGGAAGGAACATAAACCGGTGTCGCAGAAATACAGCTTCGGCGTCTTGATCATTCGCTTAAGCTCGTTATTATAGAACGGTTCGAGCAGAAAGATGATCCCCATGGACTGAAGGACCTTGACCCATTCCTTCGCAGTCACGCCGGATACTCCCGCCGCGCTGCCCAGGTCGTTATAGTTCAGCAGCTCCCCTGAAAAGGCCGCGCTGGCTCTTAGGAACCTGCGGAAGCCCTCTGTATCATGAATCCCGTTATCATCTACCGCATCCCTCATCAAATAGGCATCAATATAGGAATTCCAGTAGGCACGCCGGAGTTCCGCATCCATGGAAACCATGTCCGGCATACCGCCAGCCCAGATACGCTCATATACATCCAAAATATTATTCGCCGGATAGTTTTGACTTCTCTTTATAAACGACGAAAGAGAATAATCGTCCGGGATATCATCCGCTTTCCCCGCAAGCTCCTTCGCCGACAGGCTGAACATCTTAAGGATCCCTATCCTCCCGGCGAGAGAGTCTCCGGCTTGCTTCATCAGCCTTTTGCTTTGAGAGCCTGTCAACCAGAAACGACCTCTTTCGTCACTCTCGTCACACAGCAATTTGATTTGTTCCAAGAGGGCGGGAGCCTTCTGCACTTCATCTATAAGGATCGGCGGCTGATACATCTGAAAGAAGAGTTTGGGGTCCCTCTGCGCAAGATCCCTGATATCCGCATCATCCATTGAGACACAGACCCGACCGCTATCCTGTGCCAAGGCGTTAAGCATCGTAGACTTCCCGACCTGTCTCGCTCCGGTCACCATCACAGCCTTAAACGCACTGCTCATTTTCAGGAACTTTCTTTCCAGAGAACGATGAATATAATCCATAGGCAGCACCTCAATTTAAGTTTATAATGCTATTAGACTTTATTTTAAACTTGTTTTTTCTGTTTGTCAAAGAGCCTGCCCGAATCCCGGCCGTGTCATATTCACTTGCTTTATCATCCGACAGCAGCAAAACCTTTTCCCAAAAAGGAAAGAGCTTTCATTACGGCACCTGCCTGATTGTCAATCGAAAATCACAGCAGTCAGCACCAAGACCCAATGTCTTTGTCCTTCCCCAATGCAGCCTGGCATGCATATCTCCATAACAAATATCGTCCGCTCGACAGAAGCTTCGGACAATTTCCGGGCAGCCATACCGAACGCAAATATCCTGATAGGGACAGACCAGCATATCAAAGCGCATTTCATTCTTACCCGCACAGTGCCATTTTGCTCGAAATCCGGCCGCCTCCCCAAAAAATTTCTTTGTCATTTTCGTGAAAAAGCGCGGGATAAGTTTATATAGATATGGAATTTTAAGAATATTACGAATCACATTCCCAAGCGGCTCGCTTTGTTTCTCGTAATATCCATAAAGAATTTCAGCTGCATCATCTCTGTTTACATCTTCTTTTAACATCGCCTGGAACGCTGCGATTGCCGGATAAATCCTCTTTCTGGTGTGCATACGCAATGCTCTTGGCTCCTGTCCATTTTCCAAACAAAGCCGCTCATATATTTTCCCGGCATTTAGCACGATATGCTCTGCTTTCTCGTGATCGAACTTTTCATAAAGCACCGGTCTAAGATTTGCAAGATACTTGCTATGCTTTTTCATAAAACACCACCTTCACCCAATCTCCAGCCAAGTGCCTGCTGTCTGATATTTACAAAGTGCCTATATAACCCATCCTGCGTAAGTAATTCCGTATGCGTACCCCGCTGGACAATTTTCCCCTTATCCAAAACAAGAATCTGATCTGCCGAACGCACCGTAGACAGACGGTGCGCAATCATCAGCAGAGTTTTCCCTCGTGTCAGTTCAAAAATGGCTTTTTGTAAATCCAGTTCATTTTCAGGATCTACGCTGGCGGTGGCCTCATCCAAAATGATGATCCGGGCATCCTTTAAAATGGCTCGTGCAATAGAAATTCGCTGCTTTTCACCCCCGGAGAGACTGGCTCCTCCCTCTCCGATTTTCGTGCCATATCCATCCGGCAATGCCATAATAAAGTTGTGGCAGCAGGCTTTTTTTGCCGCTTCTATGATTTCTTCCCTTGTTGCATCCGCCTTTCCGAAGCGAATATTATTTTCTATCGTATCTTCAAACAGATAAACATTCTGAAACACAATGGAGAAATTCCTCAGGAGACTGTCCGATGTATATGTACGCACATCATGACCGCCAAGCAAGATTTGACCGCTGTTCACATCCCAAAAACGGGCAAGCAGGCTGCACAGCGTTGTTTTGCCGGAGCCGGACGGCCCGACAATGGCACAGGAGCTGCCCTCCGGTACCGTAAAGCTCACATCATGAAGCACTTCTTTTTCTCCGTACCCGAAGGAAACATGGCGGACCTCTATATCATGCTGTACGGGGGATAGATTTGATCCATTTTCGTCCAGAGATGGAATTGCCATAATCTTTTCCATACGGTCCAAAGAAGCATCCACAAGCCGTGCCACAGATGACATACTTCCGGCCACTTCCACGGCAGAATAAATCATAAAACTGGAAACTAGCAGAAGAAGACATTTTTCTGCTGAGATTTCTCCTGTCCAAAGAAGATAGGGAGCAAATACCAAGACAGCTGCCCGTGCCAGCTTAAATACGGTTTGATACCAGCCCGTCATCGTAGAAAAGGCTTTTTCAAGCTTGATATTTGCAGAGGCACTTTCCTCAATCGACTGATTCATTGTCTGAGCAGCGTGCCCATCCAGGCCAAAGGCCTTTACGACCCCCATGCCCTGCACATATTCCAGAACAGCCGTAACAAGGGCTGCCTGAGCTGCCTGACGACGGGGCGAGTGTTTTTTGCTTACCTTTTGAATGTCGGTATAGACCAGCAGTGCGGCAAGCAGACCTGCAAGGGATAAGAGTCCGATGCGCCGTTCGTAGAAGAAAAGCCACGATGTGATAACAATCGCATGAATGAAGCCTCCTGCGACTGATTCCATAATCGTCACAGCATTGCTTTCAATATCTCCCAGAGTTGTTGTGACTGCCGCCGTAATATCCCCCAGCCGGTTTTCGCTGAAATATCCCATGGGTGCATGCTTTAAGCGCTCTCCGATGATGAGGCGCTTTTTTGTGCATACGGAGAAACTGCCGAAAGTGCGGGCATTGGCAGAAAGATTGATAAACACAATTCGGCCTAAAATACTGACCATCATAATGGCAAAAGATTTCCTTATTGTATCAGCTGAGATAAGCTTTCCCTGCTGCTTAGCTAAAACTTCTTCTAAAACAGTCAGGATCGCCAGAATAGGAACCATCTCAAAAACGGAGCTGATTACATGAAACAGGAAGGAGCGAAGCAGCAGTCCTTTCTGATCTCCTGAAAATATCAATAAACGCTTGAATAATGCAATCATTATGCTTCCTCCTCTCCCTTGTCTTTTGTACCGATATGCGCCTGCCAAAGTGCCTGGTAAAGAGGACTTTCTGCAAGCAATTCCTGATGTGTTCCCTGTGCGGCAACCGCTCCCTCGTTGAGAACAAAAATCGTATCGGCAGCGGTAATGGTCGATAGTCTGTGAGCAATCACGATCAATGTCTTTCCCGCCACAAGCTGAGAAATGGAGGACTGAATTACCGCTTCGTTTTCCGGATCTGCAAAAGCGGTTGCCTCGTCCAAAACCACCACCGGACTGTTTTTCAATATCGCTCTCGCTATCGCAATTCGCTGGCGTTCGCCGCCGGAAAGGTGGCTGCCGCCGTCACCCGCCAATGTGTCATATCCGCGAGGCAATGACAGGATAAAATCGTGGCAGCTGGCTTTCTGTGCCGCCCTCTCCACTTCTTCATCCGTTGCGCTTGGATTTCCAAAGCGGATATTCTCTCGAATGGAGAGGTGAAACAGGAAATTATCCTGTGATACATAAGATACAGCATTCATAGCTTGAGACAGCGGGATCTTCCGCATATCTACACCGCCGAGTGTCACACAGCCGCTCTCAGCCTCCCAAAAGGAGGCAATCAAGCGGGCGATGGTGGACTTTCCAGAACCGGAGGGGCCGACGATGGCGGTCATGGCTCCTTCTGCACAGGAAAAGGACAGCTGATGGAGCACTTCTGTTTCGTGATAACGAAAGCTGACATTCTGAAAGGCAATCTCGTGATTCGGCAAAGAGACAGTTTTTTGAGGCCGATTCATTTCTTTCAGATCCAGTAATTTTCCAATTTCCTGAACAGTTGCATCTACCATGGCAAGACTGTCTGTGTACCGTAATGCCTGAATCAACGGCTTTACCAGACCCAAAGCAAGGATGATACAGGAGATCAAAGCATCCGCGTCTATCCTGCCGTTTATGTAGAGCCAGCTCCCCAAAGGAAGTACCCCCAGCAGGCAGCTGGGCATGACAGCCATACCCGCTACATAAAATCCGTTGGTCTTACGGAACCAATCGGATTTGGATCTCTCGCTTTCCGTGACCGCGGCTGCATACTTTCGATAAGAGTCCTCATCCTGCCGAAAAGTTTTGATCACCTGAATGCCGTTTATATATTCCACCATTGCAGCGTCCATATTTTTATTGGCTGAAAGAACACGAGCATATCTTGCTTCATAATCCTTCATCATTCCCATATAGCAGAGAAGGCCAATGGGGACTGTTGCAAGAGAAATCAAGGCGATACGCCAGTCCAATAAAAACAAGTATATCAGCATCAAAACCGGGATAAGTGTATTCGCTGTCAATTCCGGCACCATATGCGCCAAAGGCAGCTCCAGCTTTTCCACGGTATCTACCAGCATGGATTTGTATTTTCCTGACGGGGTATCTAAAATTGTCCCCATCGGCATACGAGCGAGCTTTGCCGTGATGGCTTTTCGGATATGGGCAAGTATGGTAAACGCCGCGCGATGGGAACGAATGGTTGAATAAGTGTTCAGCCATAAAGAAGCTAAATAGCCCAAAAGGGCAAGCAATGCGAGAGGCATAATCCGGGTAGGCTGAATCTGCCCTCTCATAAGATTTGAAATTATTTGTGATACTGCAGCATAGGGTATGATGCCGCAAAAGGCAGCTAAAGCGGCTAGTGCAACGGAGCTTGCCAAAAGTCCTTTACATGGTTTTGCAAAGTCCCGCAATCTCTGAATCGTTCCTTTTTTTGATGGATTCATATCTCACCTCTTAAAATCTGCTCCACTGTTTCCCGCGCTTCACCGGACAAATCCGCAGTGATTTTCCCCTCCGACAATACCAGAATGCGGGAACAGATATGTTTCATAAATTCAACATCATGGGTAACAATCAATAGAATGCTTCCATGCAGTGACAGCTCTTTCGCCAGCCTTCCTACCTCCTTCATACCGGAAAGATCAAGGCCGCTGGTAGGCTCATCAAAAACCAGCAGCTTTCGTTTACAAATCAGGCTGACCGCAACTGCCAAGCGCTGCTTTTGTCCACCGGACAGAGAAAGCGGATGTCGATCCTTGTATTGGCTAAGTCCTAATAAATTGAGTGCATACTCTATCTGCGCCGTATCCGGCTTCTGAATACCAAGCCGGCATTCTTCCCATATACTGTCGGTAAATAGCTGCTGTCCCACATCCTGCATGACCATATAGGAGCATTGCTTCCGTTTTTTTGAGGATAACCTTTCCCCGCCGAGGATGATACTGCCTGAGGATTCTTTCTGCAGGCCGCATAAAGCACGGGCAAGTGTTGTTTTTCCTGCTCCATTGGCTCCAGCAATGGCGATAATCTCACCACCCCGTGCTGAGAAAGAAAGATCCTTCAATATGCACTCTTTTCCAAGATGCACACGGAGGTTTTTTACATCCAGATAGTTCTCTGTTAAACTAACAGGACTTTCTCTTACTATGATTTCTTTCAGATCCCGGCAGCGCAAGCCCATAGCTTCGATTTCATCGGAAGGAAGTGAACAAAAATCCGCTGTGGGAAAATCTTTTTCCAGCACTCCATCCCGCAAAAACACGACCCGATCAGCCAAATTCATCAGATACCATAGGCGATGCTCGGAAATGATAATCGTCTTTCCCTCACTTTTTACTTTGGCAATCAGTTCTGCAAGTTCTTCAATCGCTGCCGTATCCAAATTAGAAGAAGGCTCGTCCAGAACAAGAATTTTCGGGTCAGAAGCACAGACAGACGAAAACGCGATCTTCTGTTTCTCACCGCCGGACAATGCGAAAATACTTCGTCCGCGCAAATGTTCCAGGTGAAGATCCTCCGTAAGCTCACGCAGCCGTTCTTTCATCTGTTCCCGGGGAACGGAACGATTCTCTAAGCCGAAGACCAGCTCACTGTCGGTATCTGTGTTAAAAAATTGCATGCGTGGATTTTGGAATACCGTTCCTACAATATCGGACAGTGCTGCGATCTCCGTAGTGATCGTATTTCTCCCATCAACTCTTATTTCTCCCGATAGCTTTCCGGGGAAGAAATGTGGTATCAGTCCGTTGATCAGCCTTGTCAGCGTGGTTTTACCGCAGCCCGATGCACCGCACAGCAGGATACATTCGCCTTTTCTGATATGCAAAGTAATGTTATGCAAAGAGCCGGTCTGAGCTTCGGCATACGAATAAGATACATTTTCCAATAATCGAATCACTTGTTGCTTTGACAGCCTACTGCATACGCAAAAGACCGTCCCAGCCGGAATTGAAAAACACAGCAAGTTCTTCAATATATCCAACGGCTTTTTCCCTCGGCATATCATGTACCACCGTTTCAAATACGGCAGTAAAGTAGGCGCTGGTAATCATGTGATGCAATTCCGGGCTGGCATCACCTTTCAGCCTTCCCCGATTCCGCAAGGCAGTAAAATATTGCTCTGTGCGAGCCACATCCAATTCCACAAGATCGTGAATGTAATTCTCATACTTTGTTCCATCTGCGCAGCATAGAATCAATTTGAAAGCATCGAAATGTTCATAAATATAGTCCAAAAAATGCCGCAGATATTGCGTGCAAAGTTCACGACTCTGTGCGGCCTGATTTTCCGGAATCAGATCAAAGTGTGCTTCCTGCGCAGCCTTAAATTGATTCACCAGACCTTCTGCTGCCGAAGAAACCAAATCTTCAAACAGGGCGGCTTTACCTGCGTAATATCCATAAAACGCTCCCTTTGTAAAGCCTGCTTCCGCTACGATATGATTCAGCGAAGCCTCCTTAAAACCTTTTTTTAAAAACTCTCTTTTCCCCACCTCCCGAATCTTCTTCTTTGTTTCAGAGTTTTCCATAAAAAGTCCTCCAGCGCTAATATACCAGTGGTATGTACCACTGGTATATTAGCATGATAAAAGATTCCCGTCAATCCTTCTTGAATCTTTCCTCATGATTTTTCCATACTCGATCATGCAGCTGCCCGGGCGCTTTGAGTACAGACTGATAATGCAGATAAAGATCACCGATTGCGTATAAACTCATTTATCATCTCCAACAAACAGATTCTTCGCATCACAATCCAGATAAGACCGCAACCCTTCCAGCAAGCGGATCCTGCACGCCTTTCATAAGCTTAAACATGTGCTGCGGAACACCCATGAATAGGAATCCATGAATCATTCCGATGAACAAGTTCCCCTGCCGCGCGTTCGGGAAGGACTCGCTCTCGCCATGTAAAAAGGGCGGCTCTCGCCGCCCACACCGTCAATATTCTGTGCTCAATAGAAAATCTGCAATGTGCATACTCTTAATGCCTTCGTAATTGCCTCCGGCAAATTCATCGCTTCTTAAAACATACTTCGGATAGTTATCCCGGATTTCCAGCAGTCGTTCATATTCTCGCTTTTCCGTCTTCTCGGATTTAATCTCCTGTGTGACCTGCACATATAAGCGCTCATTCTGCCTCTGCGCCACAAAATCGACCTCACCATCCGGTATTTTTCCAATCATCACGGTATATCCTCGTCTGCAAAGTTCCAGATACACCACATTTTCCAGACTGGAGGCTGCACCGTCCGGCGTATAGCCCAGCACACTGTAACGCAAAGCGGTATCGGCAAGATAATATTTCTCTTGTGTTTTCAAAATCTCTTTTCCACGCAAGTCATAGCGTGAACAACGATGAAGAAGATATGCTTTTTCCAGTTTTTCCAGATAACTGTACAGCGTTTCATTATCGATGGCACGATGTTCCGATTTCAGATAATCAGAAATTGATTTTGCCGAGAAAGAATTTCCCACATTCGCAAATGTTCGAGATGTGTCTTTTGGATGCGGTCGTACTTCGTGAAAGGCCGGAAGCCCGGATTAGTCACATTATTCTATCCTTGTTCAGAATCTATTTTCTTCAACGTATCTGAAAGAATCTCTTCTCTAAGTGAAGTAAACCATGAAGAAAATTTTACGGTATCAAATGCATAGGTTTTATTAAGCTCAAATTCATTCTCAGACCACGTATCGAGCGGCGATTCATTATGCTGAATCAATGCCTCCAGCTTATCCAATGCTTTATATATTTTTGCTTCAGCTGTCTCTTGCTTATCCATCTCTGAATACAATTCCGTCATCATTCTTGAGATATCCTCGGGAAGTGTATTGACCCATTGCGATAACAACGAGGCTTCAACGTCACGATCATCGTCTGTCTTTATAAACGTTGGAATATCGCCAGTAAAGCATTCTCCCAAATCGTGAATTAAACACATGCTTATCACTTTATTCATATCTACACTAGGAAATTCCCCCTTCAAAAGAAACGCCATAAGAGAAATTCTCCAGCTATGTTCGGCTACGCTTTCAATTCGCCCTTTGCTCGTTGTACAATGCCTTGGGGTGTCTTTCAGTCTCTCCGCAACATGTAAGATCTCTAAATATTCTCCTGGATTCATCTTTAATCCTCCTCAATGATTAAAATACATACTCATTTTCTTTTACACCATAGAAGCTATCGCCTGTATCACCATTATACAGAAGCATATAAGCATCTACTCTCTTCTTTTTTCAATCAACTCTGCTGATATCCTTCTGGGCTTATAATGCTTACCGTACTGTTTAGGCATGGAATTGGTCTTGTCGATATCAGTTATTAAGCACTTGTAGACCTCCAGGAACTCGTTAAACAAAGCATCAAGTCTTCTCATAACAGCCTTGTCACGGATGCAGACTGTGCATCCTGCTCAAATTTGTCTCGCCGGATTTCAGGCATAAAAAGCTCGGAAAATGGTGTATTTTCAGGCTTTTCAGCATTTTGAACTTGTCGATTATCACTTGCTGAACTGCGGTGCACGACGAGCAGCCTTGAAGCCGTACCGCTGACCGTTTCACCATTGAAAGAAATTGAAAATTATCAATCGGTCCGTTACCGATCCCCCATTGCTGTCTGACCTGCTGATGTGCCAAAGTCAGGCTGCAGAAGATCCATAAGTGAAATATCTTTTACAACATCCAAATCCGCATCAAGGATCAAAAGAGAAAGGCTCTTTATTTCTAATCTCTGTAACAGTACATAGCCGGTTCAAGACCTGAATTGAAGATCTGAGTGCTGCATAGGAGATCAGGAAGTTTGCAAGCCAGCCCGCCGGTACGGCAAGCCAGACAAAGGCAATCCCAAAACGCGGTGCACAGATCAAAGCAACGGACAAGCGAATTGCCAGATTCACCATATTTGCAATAAGGAACGGGCGCATGACCCCAAGCCCACGAAGGACCCCATCTGTTGCCATCTTGATCCCCATGAAGATGAAAAAGTAACCGAGCCATCTCATGTAAGCACCGGACACCTGATAAGCTAAGGCCGTTCCATCTGATGTTGTATAAATAAAGATAAATAAAGTTGACACCTTATCCTCAAAGATTTCATATATAATCAAGAAGGCTAAGGAGGTGCTACAAATGGCACAGCAACGTCAATACGACCATGAATATAAGGTTCAGGCCGTGAAGCTTGCTCAAGAAATAGGAGGCGCAAACGCCGCAAAGGAGCTTGGCATTCCCAAGGATACAATGTATGGCTGGATGAAAGCCGTACGTGATGGCCGCCTGGATGTCGGCGGAGGCGCACATACTCCTCAAAGTGCGATGACCCTCAATGAGGAACTAATCCAGCTGCGCAAGCAGCTAAAGGATCAGGATAAGGAAATCAAGCGTCTTAAGAAAGAGAATGAATTCCTGGAAGAAGCAAGCGCTTTTTTCGCAGCGAGCCGTCTGAAGTCAACAAAAACTTCAGAATGAAGTTCATTGCCATAAAAACGGATGACGGCCGGATCAAGGGAGAAATTTCCTTTTTCTGCAAGATGCTCGGCATAAGCCGTGAGGGCTTCAGAAAGTCTCTCATAAACAGGAACAAGCCCTGGAAATATAAAGCTCTCGCAGAGGAGATGCGGGCAATCAACTCCGAGGATGAATGCAACGATACCTATGGCCGCATACGCATGATGCTGTATAAATAAAGTTGACATCTTATTCTCAAGGATTTCATTATAATCAAGAGAATAAGGAGGCGTTTACGGCGGCAACTAACAGACAGTACGATCAGGAGTACAAAATCCAGGCAGTTAAGCTGGCAAAAGAGATTGGCCAGGCAAAAGCTGCACGTGAACTAGGCATCCCCAAAAACACGCTCTATACATGGATACGCGCTAATAGGCTCGGAAATCTGGATCTTGGAGCGGGATCCCAGACTCCCAAAAGTGCTATGACCCTGAATGAGGAGCTGATCACCTTACGTAAGCAGGTCAAAGATCAGGATAAGGAAATTCGTCGTCTTAAAGAAGAAAACGAGTTCCTGGAGGAAGCCAGCGCTTTTTTCGCCGCGAGCCGTCTGAAGTCAGCAAAAATGAAAGGCTGAAATATATCGCTGTTAAGACAGAAGGCGGCATGATGAAAGGGAAACTTACATTCTACTGTCGGATGCTCCATGTGAGCCGCCAGGCATTCTATAAATACCTGCAACGTAAGGATCGGCCTTGGAAATATCAGAAGCTGGCCGATGCTATGCGGGATATCCTAAAGGAAGATGAATGTAATGATACCTATGGTCGTTCCAGGATGCGTGATGCTCTTCTGCAGAAGAAGCCGAAGGATGTCGATATCCCGAGTGAGCGGACTGTCTATCGAGTAATGGAAGAAATCGGCATCAGTCATCGTCCAAAGCGTAAGCCAAATGGGATAACGAAAGCCGACAAGGCTGCTCGTAAATCGGATGATCTGCTCAAGCGGGATTTCAGGTCAACAGAGCCACTGACAAAATGTGTTACGGACATAACCGAAATCAAGGCGAGTGATGGGAAACTCTATGTTTCTGCTATGTTTGACTGCTTCGATCTGGCTGTCTTAGGACTGGCAATGGCTACCAACATGAAGGCTCCGCTGTGTGCCCCG
>NZ_GG729934.1:642179-660853 GCF_000160135.1 Oribacterium sp. oral taxon 078 str. F0262 | reverse complement strand
TCAAAGATCAGGATAAGGAAATTCGTCGTCTTAAAGAAGAAAACGAGTTCCTGGAGGAAGCCAGCGCTTTTTTCGCCGCGAGCCGTCTGAAGTCAGCAAAAATGAAAGGCTGAAATATATCGCTGTTAAGACAGAAGGCGGCATGATGAAAGGGAAACTTACATTCTACTGTCGGATGCTCCATGTGAGCCGCCAGGCATTCTATAAATACCTGCAGCGTAAGGATCGGCCTTGGAAATATCAGAAGCTGGCCGATGCTATGCGGGATATCCTAAAGGAAGATGAATGTAATGATACCTATGGTCGTTCCAGGATGCGTGATGCTCTTCTGCAGAAGAAGCCGAAGGATGTCGATATCCCGAGTGAGCGGACCGTCTATCGAGTAATGGAAGAAATCGGCATCAGTCATCGTCCAAAGCGTAAGCCAAATGGAATAACGAAAGCCGACAAGGCTGCTCGTAAATCGGATGATCTGCTCAAGCGGGATTTCAGGTCAACAAAGCCACTGACAAAATGTGTTACGGACATAACCGAAATCAAGGCGAGTGATGGTAAACTCTATGTTTCTGCTATGTTTGACTGCTTCGATCTGGCTGTCTTAGGACTGGCAATGGCTGCCAACATGAAGGCCCCGTTGTGTGCCCGAACCCTGAGGAATGCTCATAAGGCTTACCCGGGGATCGAAGGTGCGATCTGTCATAGCGATCGTGGAGTACAGTACACCAGTGATTGCTGCCGTAGAGCCGTCCAGAACTGCCAAGTAACACAGAGCATGAACAGTGATGGTGGCCGTTGCCATGATAATGCTCGTTGTGAAAGCATGTGGGCGAGAATGAAATCTGAACTCTTATATGATCGCTATGACACCGAGAAGATGACTGTAACTGAGCTAAAAGAGCTTATCTGGCGTTACTACATGAGCTACTGGAATAACCGTCGAATCTGTTCCGCAAATGATGGCCTTCCACCCATGGTCAAGAGACAACAATACTATTCATCTTTACAGGAAGCAGCTTAGGGTTGTAAATCCTTGAGGAAAATCTGTCAACCATTATTGACAATATCACTTGGCTCTGTCCTTCCCGTATTCATCACCAAAAAAGTAAGAAGGAACATGCGCTCATTCTGAGACTGCAGCTCCTTCAATAAGGCTTTTGCATCCTTTCCATAGGTAGCAAGATCAGAAGGAATAATATCCATATCATACCCATACCGTACCGCTTTTTTCTGTTCTTCAATCTTGGAGCGGTCAAGTTCTGTAATGGTTCTCTTGATCGTTTTAATTGCCTTATTCTGATCCACTGACTGGATATGCATCGTTAAGATTTGACTGGATTCCATATCCAAAAAGTCTTTTAACATCTGATCCGAAAGGTCAGATGCAGTAATCTGCAAATAGGACATGGAACCATACATTCCACCCATTTGGAATACCCGGCTCTTTGGAAAGGCAAAGCAGGTTGGAGCAATAAAGTCCTTAACGGACAATCCGCTATTAATCAGCCACCTCCAGTCGAATATGAACTTATCCGTTTCCCCCATGTGGAACATAGAATTCATTAGACAAAGTCTTTCTTTACCGCTCATCACATTTGTACGAACTCCCAACTTACGAAAGTTATTAAGAAGGTCCGTCTCAATATGTGTAAGTCTCGGCTTGGCCTGCTTCATCGAATCTGCCTCAATCCCAAAAGTGAGGTATTTTGTCTTGGTCAAACCGTTATTCCCCTGTGTCAGCTGACGTTTCAACATGGTGCTATACTCACTTCTCACCGAATTAAAGTTATCTTTACGGAACGGAATGCGAATCATCTTTTCAAAGTTAGAGGCATCCGTTGCCATATTCATAAAGGACAATTCAAATCGAATAGAGCTGTCAAAGAAATTTAAAAAAGAGCACCATTCCTCAAAAATTGCGGTCTGATCCTCCTGTTGTGCCAGCTGATAATTAATATCCTGGAACTGTATTGTTTTTGTGTAATAGCGATCCGTCACTCGGCAAATGCCATCCGGAAACATTCGCTGAAAAGGAATGCTGTCTTGTGTACTATGCGGTACATCTTCATCTCTCTTTGCCTGATCCATAATCGCTCTTATCTGTTTCTGTTCTGCCGGAGACAGGTCGGCAGGCATTTTATACTCCTCACTGTTCTTTTTCTTTCCGAACAGCTTCAGAATTGCTTCTTTGATTTTTGCAAACAATGCGCTCTACCTCCTTTTCTAAGTCGTACTGCTTTTGTAGTAGTGCGTAATAATTTTGTGTCTGATAAATACGAATCTTAGGTTTCTTAAATCTCGCTTCATAGAAATGCTTCGCCACCACTTCCAAGGGCTGTCCGTCCTTCTCATACATGGCAAGAAAGAACAGTGGCAGCATTACTACCATCATTCCCATTGCTGAAAAACTCAGATTTCCGGTTCCCTTTAAAAGAAAGAAGACCGGCACCCCGATGAGTGCTCCTGCGCCAAAGCACAGAAGCTGCCGCCTCGTCAGATTCATAAATACCTTCGTCTTTACCTTTGATAAGTCCCTGGGGACTGAAATATAAGAAGCCATAAATAAGTCACCTCTTTTCTGTTAATGTGCTCCTAACACACTTTTAGCTAAACTTCCGGTCTTAAATAATGTGAAGCACAGAAGCACCGTATATCCTACAATTCCCCAAATACTGGCGATGATGTCATCGGATAATGCTAAACCTTGTATAAGAACTGCATAGATGCCAACACAGATCATAATAAGAAAGCCCTGAAATCCAAGTGCAAACAGGGATTTCAGATAATTTTGTCCCACTTAACTCTGCTCTCGATTTCCAAAAGTTGCAAAAGGAATCGGAGCAAGACTTGTCATTAAATAGATTTCCACCATACGTCCGTAGACAATAACGAAAATCACCGCCGAAAGCGCCAGCATTGTGACCTGTACAATAAAGGTCTGTAAATATAGTCCAAGCAGCGATCCTATATCCATTCCTTCCAATGTCGTTTGCATTGACTCTAAGGTTGCTGAATCAACCGCTGTACTTCCCTGTATCAATCCTCCGCTTGATGAAATAACATACTGTGCTACATCAAATACTGCCATTGTGATACTGAATGTATTTGAAATGAGCATTACTGCGACAAAAGTCTTGAATATCCACTTGAAGAAGATCCATGTCTCAAAATTTGCCAGATTGTTATGCTCTATGATCATCTGAATCAGCTCATAGCAGGCAATAAAAGTAAGTACCATCCCTGCTATTGGTAAAATAATTGACTCGGAAATGTTACGGATCAGGGAGAAGACAGCCGGCGAAAAACTCGCCGGTGTCATCCCAACATCGCCCGCAATCTGTCCAACCTGTTGGTTGACAGAATCAAACATTCCCGTCAGATTCCCCATAATGCCGGATATCAGCATCTCTTTAATCCATTCAGTAATCTGATCGATTATGCTTTGCATGGGCTGCTACCTCCCTGTGTCCCTTACCCGAAAAGCCCGGAAAGAAGCGGCACAAGGGTTGTGCCGATGAGAGCAACTCCACCTCCCGCCATCAGCTGCTTCATGCCTTGCGATTTTGCTGATGTGTGATAAAGAAGTAGTAGAAGTGTAAAAAATTTTGCCGTTCCTATCCGGCGTTTGCGCATTGCGCCGGATAGGTCGGGCGGTCATTCGGGCAGGTCTACCTTGCCAACGAAAGAGTAATAAATATCAATGTCCTGTCTGCGTGTGCCGTTCTCGTCATAGCTGCACTCATGCACAACGATTTTCTCCACAAACTCACGCAAAAGGGTAGGGGTAAGTTCTTCAAAGCTGGTGTACTTGCGGACAACATTCATAAACTTTTCTGCGTTTACCGTGGCTTCCTGCGCTTTGGAAAGCTCTGCCCGGATAGCGGCGGCTCTCTCTTTCAGTTCTTTCTGCTCGGCTTCATAGTCTGCCGACAGCTCCGTGAAACGCTCGTCTGAAATGCGCCCGGTCACGCTGTCCTCATACAGCCGCTTGAAGATAGCGGATAACTCGCTGATACGCTTCTCGGCGGCTTCCAGCTCCTTTTTCCTTGCGGCGTTCCTGCGCTTGCCCCCGTCCTCGTTCTGCTCGATCAGCAGCTTCATAAACCGGGCTTCGTGCTTCGCTGCATAGCTGGTGACTTTCCGCAGATTGTCGGTCACTCCGGCGGTCAACAGGTCGGTGCGGATAAAGTGCGCCGTACAGTCACGGGTACGCTTCTTGTAGCTCCCGCAGATATAACAATCCTGCTTGCGGGTGGCGTTCTGGTAACGCTGCTGGTAAAGGACGCTGCCGCAGTCGGCACAAAAGAGTATGCCGGAGAATAAGCCCACTTCATCATAGCGGTTCGGGCGTTTGCGCTGCTTGCGTAACTCCTGCACACGCTCCCACATCTGGGTGTCAATGATAGGCTCATGGTGGTTCTCGAAAATCGCCTGTTTCTCAATGGGGTTCTCTACGCTGTGCTTGGTCTTGTAGGACGGCTTCTCCGTCTTGAAGTTTACCAGACAGCCCGTGTACTCCCTGTTTTCAAGGATATGTACCACGGTATTGGTCGCCCACTTGCACTCATAGCCGGGGTGGTAGCGGCGGGTGCTTCCCGTCCGACGGTATTCCAGCGTTCCCGGCGTGGGGATCTCCTGCTCTGTGAGCATACGGGCTATCTTGGTCGGCCCGTTCCCGGCAAGGCACAAGCTGTAAATCTGCCGCACAACAGGGGCGGCTTCCCCGTCAATGATAAAATTTTCGTCCTCGTCCATAAAGTAGCCGTATACGGGTTTGCTCGTGACGGGCTTCCCGCTCATACCCTTAGACCGTTTTACTGCTTTGATTTTCTTGCTCGTATCTCTCACCAGCCATTCGTTAAAAATGTTCCGCAGAGGGGCAAAATCATTGTCGCCCTGTGCGCTGTCCACTCCGTCATTGATAGCGATAAAGCGGACGCCTTTCTGTGGGAAAATCATTTCCGTATACATTCCCACTTGCAGATAGTTTCGCCCTAACCGTGACATATCCTTGACGATAACGGTGCCGACTTTTCCGGCTTCAATGTCCGCAAGCATGGCTTGAAAACCGGGTCTTTGGAAGTTCGCCCCAGAATAACCGTCATCTGTGTACCATTGCAGATTGGAAAAGCCGTTCTGCTTCGCATAGGTTTCAAGAATACGCTTCTGGTTTGAAATAGAATTGCTCTCACCTTGCAGCTCGTCCTCGTGGGATAATCTCGGATAAAGGGCGGTAATAAGGTTTCGGGTGGTCTGTCTTAACATAGTGTCCTCCATTTCCGACAGCCAGCCCCACTATTCCGTATGACTATCATACCACACGCCGGGGCTGGCTGTACAGTCCTTTCTGCTTCTTTACGTCCCGTCAAATTGCCGATTTTTGTGTAGCAGCTTCCGCTTCCAGCACTTTCAGCATTTTATCGGCGGCGGTGGCGGTGGTGTCCTGCTTGAAATAGCCGGAAACGACAAGGACAGAATTACCTATGCGGATTTCCGTCACGCAATCCGGGCGGCGGGTGCTGCGGTCATTCTTTGGGGTGTTGGTCATAGGCGGCTCTCCTTTCTGTTCATCAGCTTTTTCAGTTGTCCCATTTTCTCCTGCGCCGTGGCTTTTCGGAAGTTGCTCCCGGTAAAGCGGACAGGAGAACACATTTCAATCAGACGGTCATAAATGCGGGCGTGGGCGGTGTCCTCCGGGTGCTGCAAGTCCTCCAGCGTGAGATTAGTCGTGACGATCAGCGGCCTGCCGCTGCGGTAACGGCTGTCAATCACGTTGTAGACCTGCTCTAAGCCGTATTCCGTTCCCCGTTCCATTCCAAAATCGTCAAGGATAAGCAGCGGGAAGCTGCAAAGTCGGGAGATATATTCATTCCTGCCCTCAAAGCTGGCGGCAAGGTCACCCAATATCAATGCAAAGTTTGTCATGCACACGGGGATTTCACGCTCCATAAGGGCATTTGCGATACAGCCCGCAAAATAGCTCTTGCCTGTGCCAACGCCGCCCCATAGCAGATAGCCAATGTTGCGCTCTTTCATGGTTTCCCAGTTCTCCACATAGAAATGGGCGTGTTCCATTTGCGGGCACTTGCCGTTGTCGTTCTCAAACGTCCAGCCCTGCATAGCCGGGTCTGTAAAGCCCCGCCGCTTCAACCGCTCGACAGTTTCAAGGTGACTGCGCTGTTTCTCTGCGGCTTCCCGTTCCTCACGCTCTGCCCGCTGGCAGTCACATTCTGCCGGGTGGCGGTCACGCCCCAGCCATGCGGCGGTTTCTTTGGGGAAATAGCCCTCTTTGGGCTTGTGGCACTTCCCGCAGTATAAAAGCCCGTCCTCGCCGGTGTAGTCCTCCGGCTCCGGCGTGGTGTCGGTCATATTCAAAATCATTTCATCAAATCCATTCGTCATAAGCTCTCGCCCTCCTTACAGGTATAATCGGGTATGCCCTTTTTCGGGGCTTTCTTGGCTGCGTCCTCCTGCGCCCACTTGAAAATCGTGGCTGCATGGCTCTTGTATTTCCTCCCGCTGGAAGCGATATGGCAGGATAGGCGGTCAATGTAATACTCCCACTTGCCGGGAAGCTCTGTTTTCAGCCCGTCAAGCTCCGTATCGGAAAGAATGACATTGTGGTATCTGCCATAGGCGGCGGGGGCGGGGTGTCCCGTTTCTAACTCTCTCTCTTTTTCTATTTCTATATCTATCTCTTTCTCTATCTCTATCTCTGGTGGACAAATGTCCGCTCGATATGGTGGACATTTGTCCGCCCCTGTCTGCGGCAGGGCTTTTTGTTCCTGCAAAGCCAGCCGCGCCCTGCGCTTGCGCTCCCCCTCGGTAGAGGACTGGCCGATTAAAAGCTCAATGTTGCTCATGTAGAGTGCGCCGCTTGGCAAAGGCTCCACAAGCCCCAGCTTCATAAAGATTTTCAAAGCTCTCTCTACGGTACCTACCTGCTGGCGGGTAATGGTCGCAATCATCTGGGCGGTGTAGGGGATATTCTCGTCAAGCTGCAATTTCCCGCCGTTTTTCAGCGATTTCAAGTACAGCTTCAAGAGAATGTTGGAATAGATAACGCCGTCCTGCATACTTTCCAGCAGAACGATTGCATCATCGTCAAAATAGCTCTCTTTCAGCTTGAGGTAGTAATATTTGCGGTTATCTGCCATAGGCTGCGTCCTCCTTTTTCCAGCGTTTGGAATAATAGCGAGGGCATAGTATGATAACCGCCCGGAAGCTCTGTTTGCAGTCACGGGTGCAGCCCCGGCATAGGTCGTTGTAAGTGATACGGTTGCGGTGGTTGAGGAAGAAAGACCATTCCAGCCGCCGCTTCTTGCTCATTCTCGGCAATGGTAAGCTCCTTTCTGCCGTTCCTATCGGTGTAGCGGGATAGGGGGCATTTTCTGTATGTTCTCGGTATCATTTTCGGGCTTTTTCTGCCCTGTAAGCCCCGTTTGGAAGTCGGGGAGTATTGCGGTAAGGGTTCATATCATACCTGTATTTTTGTAGGGTTTCGGTATCATTTCGGGGCGGTCTTTAACGCTCCTGTTCACGCTTTTTCTGCTGGCTCGGTGCGCCCCTTAAAATCTGGTCGATATTGCGTCTGACTGTCTGAAGCTCCTGCGCCCGCTGGCGTTTCTCCCGGTAGTCGTTATATCCGGCGTTCTTCTGGACGGTAAGCTGCTCAATCTCCCTTTGCAGGGCTTTGCTGGCTGGCAGCTTGGTTATTCCATGCTCCCGGAAATAACGGGCGGCTGTGTCCGCTATGATAAAATCGCTTTCGTGCTGTTCCCGGTAGGCTCTCCGGGCTTTCTCCGATTTCTGCGCTTTCAGACCGTCACGGGCGGGCTTCGTGCCGATATAGCCCAAAAGGTTGCGCTGCAATTCCTTTTTCTCCCGGATAGCGGCTTCCAGCCCTTTCAGTCCGGCAAGGCTCTCCTGCGTGGCGGTGTTGGCTGCGGAAATGGCAGCGTCCAGCTCGTCCGGGGAAGAAAAGCCATACTGCTGGTAGAGCATGAGGGTAGCCGACATCTGTTTGAGGTTGTGCATGGTCGCCCACTTCTCATAGCCCCGTCCTTTCCCCTCGGCTCGCTTGGCGGCTATGTCTACCATGCGCTGTACAGCGTCATTGTTCGGGGCGTTTTTCGCTTCTTTTTTCGTCCGTAAGCGGTCTTTGATACTGCCGGGGTATTCCGCTATGGCTGCGGGTTTTTCGGCGGCTCTGGCGGCGTTCTGCTCCAAAACGGAGAGGACAGCAGCCCGGTCAAAATCGTCCCCCAGCTTCCGGGCGGTAATTGGCTTCGTCCTGTCCGGCGTGAGGTAACTTAGCCGCCCCCGGCTCTCCTTGACGGTCACACCATGCCGGAGAAGCAGGGCGGCAAACTCATCAAAGCCGGAAGCAGCGGCAAGGGCTTCCCGGATAGTCCGGCGCAGCTTCGCCTTATCCGTTTCAAACTTGGTCTGCCGGGGCGCGATACCGTCCGCAGCAATAGGGGCGTTGGCTCTGTCAAGGGCAGCCTGTCCTTTCTTCTGCGCCCAATACTCACGCTCGGTAATGCGTTCTTTGCTGCCGTTCAAAAGGTCTATCTGGTAAAGCCCCTCGCTGTGGCACATCTCCATGACTTCGGCTTTCAGATAGTTCATAGCTGCGTCCGTACAGCGGTGCTTGCAGCCTGCTTTCCTGTCCGCTGGCCTGTCCATGTGGGGCAGCATGGGAACCTCCGCAATCCGCAGACTGTTAATGACGATATGCACATGGATATTTTCGGTGTGGCTGTGTCCGTCCGGGTGGGTGCAGACAAGGGCCTGGTGTCCGGGGAAATGCTCGGCGCAGAACTTCTCGCCCAGCTCCTGCGCCCGATCAACGGTCAAGCCGTTGTCCGGGCCGTCCCGTGGGTCAAAGCTGATGATGTAGTGGTGGCTCTTTACGTCCTCCCGTTTCTGGTTCTTGCCGTAGCGGAGATTGGAGCGCATACAGGCAACGGCAAAATCCTCCCCGCCACAATTCAGAGAGGATATGCGGTAGTCTACCCTCGGTATGAGCCGCCCGTCTGCGTCAAGGGTGGGCTTCATGGTAAACTCGTCATGCTCGAATGTGAGGTATTTTTCAGCGTCCCCGTAGTTGGCATTTTTAGAGCTGATATGTTTGAGTATCGCCAACGGCTTCACCTACTTTCTGCAAGACTTCAAACTTCAAGGCGGCAAGGTCGGCGGCGGCTCCCCGCACTTCCTTTTCCAGCCCCCGGTAGGGGCTTCCGTATTCGTTCAGGCTCCGGGCAATCTGGTTTAAGTTGCCGCCGATTTTCCCGTACTCTGCCGTGAGCTTGGAGAGGGCGGCAAGCAGCCCGTCATTGACCGGGGAAACGGTGACAATGGGGCGTATGGTCGCTTTCCGTATGGCTTGCCGGATAAACTCGGACTGGCTGATTTCATAAGCCGCCAGCCGCCCGGTGAAGTCGGCGTATTCTTCATCGGTCATGCGGGTCTTTACCACATGACGGCGGTGGGGCGTATTGTATTTCTTTCGCATGGTCTGTGACCTCCTTTCTCGCCCGACAGGGCGCATAGCAGGGTTTGGGGAAGGCACTCCCCAACAAGATTCCCGCAGGGGCAAAAATAAGCGGAGAGCGAATTTTGGCACCTCGGTAGAATCTTGCTCTGAAAAACTCCGGCGTTCCCCGGCTCCCGTCCTTTCCGCTAACAAAACGTTTCAAAAGGGCTTTGCTACCCGCTATTCCGGCTTATCTTGAAAATTTTCCTTTCACTACCTACAACACCACGCAAAGCAAAATGGACGGAGATTTTTAGAATTTCCCCTCTATTCCCTACAACACCACGCAAGCCGGAATAGGCGGACAATGGCAGTATTTTTTTCTTTGATACCCTCTACGGATAAGTAAGGGATTTTGCCAACTGCGGCGGCTATTTTCCCTTTTGTTTTTTCATACTGGGGATTTTCAAAAATGCCAAACAGGAACGAAAAAAAGCAGCAAATCTGTTGAATAGATTTACTGCTTTCTGGTTGCCGGCGAAGCGGCGGTTATTCAGTTGTAGGCGGTAGGGCTATCTCCCAAAGCGGAACTTGAAAATAGCTGTGAGAAGCGTCTGGGTGATGTAGTCCTCTGTATCTTGGTCTACCCGTCCATTCACACGGGCGGCACATTGTATGCGGCGGCGGTAATACTGCAATACAGTTCCCACCGCTTCCGGCTCCCCGCTGGCGGCTTGGACGATTGTTTCATAGGGGAGAAGCCTATTATTTCTCATATGCCATTCCCTCCATTTCCGCTTGGAGCTGCCGTAGGGCTTTTCGGATATGGTAGCCCGCTGTGCTGCGGCTGCGCCCGTACTGTCTGCCAATTTCGTGCTGTGGAATACGCTTGAAAAAGGACAGGTAAATCATTTCCCGCTCCCGTTCGTCCAGCCGTGACAGGGCTTCCGCAAGTAAACCGCTGCTGAAAATGACCGTATCGCCGCAAAGGGTAAGTATGTATTCCTCGTCCGGCTCCGGGGCTTGGAAATATTCATCTGTCGTGCCTAAAGGGTAGTGCTTTTCGTCTGTGAGGTATTCAAGGGATATTTCTCTTTTGTGCTTCCTGCTCCGTGTCCTCGCTGCGTTGATCGTTGCATTTCGGATAACGACTTTGCAAAAGGCATGGAAAGTGTACTCGATATGTTCCCGATATTCTTCTGTACAGGTCATGGAAAATCCCCCTTTCCTCCCAAAAGGGCTGTGGCTGGTTAGTAGTTGCTTTTTATGATAGTAAGGGGCGGCAGCACTTTAGGCTGTCGCTCCTTGACTGCCTAACTGCAAAACCGGGCGGGGCTGTCAACGGCGGGCGAAGCCCGTTCATCTTGACCGTTGACTGGCTCGGCCGGGTTTGCTATTTATCCGGCAAACTTGAATTTATTTTAAGCTATCACGTTTTACCTTTTTAAGCCTTACTATCATTACCATAGGAATTTCTTTATTGTTTTTGAAACATTCTTCATAAAATCCATCAATGACAAATCCAGCTCTGAAACAAAGGTTAAAAATATCTTGTATGGAACGATGATAATAAATCTGCTCCTCCGGCTGCCCTTCGATCGCTATATCATAGTAACTGTGCGGTGTCATATATTTTTCAGTCAATGTGATAAAACAAGGGTGCTGCGTTGCAAAGACAAAAATCCCGTTTTCCTCCAATAGTTCATAAACAGCCATAAAAAGCGGTTCAATATCCGTAATATCCATAATTGCCATATTAGAAACTGCTTTCGTAAAGGCTCGATTTCTTTTTAATCCTAATAAGCTTTCTCTATTGGTCGCATCCGCTACGCAAAACTCAATTTGTTTTGCATATTGTGATCGCCGTCTTTTAGCCAATTCTATCATTTTTTTGCTGTAATCAAAAGCGACGACCGAAGCGCCTCTCTGTGCAAGATACGAAGAATAATTTCCATTGCCGCACGCAATATCCAAAATGTAATCCGAAGGATCAGGAGAGAGAAGTTCCGTTACTTTGGGACGTACTACCTCTCTGTGAAATTCATTGGATTCGTCACCCATTGCATCATCCCAAAATTGTGCGTTTTTCTCCCAGATCTTTTTGCTTTCCTCTGTTCCCATGTTCTCTCCCACTCCCAAAATTTGCCTTTTTGCTTCCATTAAATCTTCCTTACTATATTCCATTGTTACCCTCCATAACTTCTGATTGTTGCCGTCTTGACTATTATGTATCTTTTCTTTCCAAAATGGTATAGGCTTTTATTTTTATAATGCTGCAAAACTTTTCTTCTGTAAGGTATTCAAAGGATATTTCCCTTTGCCGCCGCTATTGGAAAGCCAAAAGCAGCGGCTTTTTTACGCGATATGACCGAAAAGACTAGAAAGCAGGATATGTCATCATTTGTCATTTCTTCTCAATGTAATAACTGCATGGCATATCAAGCCAAATACAAGAGAAAAACAGCCACCGCCAAATAGTGATGCTCCCCACCCTGCACCCGACATTGTCATAAAACCGCCAACAAAGAAAATACCAATGCCAAGAAATATCCCGACACCATAAAAAAGTCCAATTGCCATATCATACTTATTAAATTGTCGTTTCTCTTTTTTTCACATGTTTCCATTTTTGTTATTACCTCCTTCGCAAAATCGTCCATGTGGACTCCAAAAAGAAAACAAATTTTTTTCAACGTATTTAAATCGGGTTCATTAACATCTCTCTCCCAATTCGATAGCGCCTGCCGGGTAACATTCAATTTCCCAGCCAGTTCTTCCTGTGTCATTCCCGATTGTGTTCGCAGATGACGTATTTGCTTTCCTGTTGTAATATCCGTCTGTTTCTGGTTCAAAATGGTTCCTCCTCTCTGATGCTGATTTTATCAATGATATTTCGCAATAGCCAGCAATGAACGTTTGCATTGCGCAAGATGTTACATTATCTTCTGAAACATATGCCGGATCTTGTCTAAACGGCTGTTCGGGCGGCGTGGCTGAAACACAGGCTCGCCGGAAGTTTCCTGATACCCTTTTAATTCTGTAATGCAGACACTTCTTCCATTTGTATAAAAATTCAAATCATTTCTATATTCACCAATACAACGGGCAGGGATTTCCCCCTTAAAAATAACTTCATCTTTTTCAAGTCTGGTTGATTCAATGATTGCGCAATACTTTGGTGCGTCATTATAAGCCCGTGAAAGATATTCCTGCGGTGCAAAAAGGGTAAAGGAAAGGTATGGTTCCAACAGTTGTGTTCCTGCTTTTTTCAATGCCTGCTCCAACACGACAGGCGCAAGAAAACGAAAATCAGCGGGGGTGCTGACCGGGCTGTAATAAACTCCATAATCAAAACAAATTTGGCAGTCTGTCACTCCCCAGCCATATAAGCCCTGCTCCATTCCATAACGCACACCCTCCATGACGGCATTTTGAAAACTTTGGTTTAAATAGCCGAGAGATACCTCGCTTTTATATTGTGTTCCGCTTCCAACAGGAAGCGGTGTTACAGTCAAACCAATAGATGCCCAAAACGGATTCGGCGGCACTTCAATATGAATCGTGTAGCTCGCTTTTTTTTGCGGTCTTTCCAGATAAATAACCGAAGGCTCTTTCATAGCCACGCCCACATGATATTTTTCTTCTAATAGCGAACAAATAACTTCTAACTGTACTTTTCCCAAAAAAGATAATATAATCTCATGTGTAACAGTATCAATGTCAAAATGCAAAAGAGGGTCTGTATCAGCAATCTCTGTGAGGGCATTTAACAGGGCTTCCCTTTGCTCCGGCTTTTGCGGCTCTACCGTTGTCCGAAGTAATGGCATGGGATTATCAATCCGTGTTTTGTGAGGCAGGAGTTTTTCATTTCCCAGAATGTCGTTCAGTTTCAAAGTATCATCAGCTAAAATAACAATTTCTCCCGGACAGGCATGGTCAACCGGGACGATTTCACCATTTGACGGAATACACATTTCTGTAATCTTTATTTTTTCCTTTTTTGACAGCAGCAGGGTATCCCGTAAATGGAGCGTCCCATGATACAGGCGTAAATAAGAAAGCCGTTTTTTCCGCTCTGTATACTCAACCTTAAAAACATATCCACATAATTCAGACTGAATATCGTCTGTTTCTGTAATGAAAGTTTCTGTAATCGCTTCAATCAGTTTTTCTGTTCCTAAATTGTCTTTTGCACTCCCATGATAAACAGGAAACAAAGAGCAGCATCTGGTTCTTTTGCACTTTTCATATTGTAATTCCTGTATATCCAAAGAATCCTCTGCAACATATCGTTCTAATAGTTCATCGCTTCCGGAAATAATCATATCCCATTTGTCCAAATCAGAAATATCGGTCATGGTTATCTTTGGCGACAGGGAAACCTCCTGCATGACAATCATATCACTGGTAAGTTTATCTTTAATGCTTTGGTAAACACGCCGCAGGTCGATCCCATTTTGGTCTATCTTATTTATAAAGATAATTGTCGGAATGTCCATTTTCTGAAGCGCATGGAATAATATACGGGTTTGTGCCTGTACGCCGTCTTTTGCCGAAATGACTAAAACAGCTCCGTCAAGGACAGATAAAGAGCGGTATGCTTCGGTTAAAAAATCCATATGACCGGGAGTGTCCACGATATTGATTTTATAATCATTCCAGCAAAAAGAAGTAACCGCTGTCTGAATGGTAATTCCGCGCTGCCGTTCCAAAATCATAGTGTCTGTTCTTGTAGTTCCTTTATCCACGTTTCCTTGTTCCGCAATCGCTCCACTGGTGTACAGCAGGCTTTCCGTCAATGTTGTTTTTCCTGCGTCTACATGGGCGAGAATTCCAATATTGATTATTTTCATGTGATTGTCCTCCTTTTACAGCCCCAAAAGGGCATAAAAATCCCCAGCAGTAAAATACTTTTACCACTGGGGATTATAATTTGCGGACATACACATATACAGCATACACCTGTTTGTGATTGCTGTTTTTCGGATATGTCAAAATTGATAAGGCAAAAGTATTCTTAAATTGGGTACAAAAAACCAAGCCCCCACAAAAGGGACTATCATAATCCTTTGTTCCCACTATTTGATTATAGTTTTATTTAAGAATACCTTGCCGCATATTTTTTACTCCTTTTTTGGAATGATGCTATTATATCACATTAGTTTTAGGAAAGAAAGTACCTAAAAGAAATTTTTCTTCCCCTTATATGTAACAATCATACCGACTTTCTGGCGTTCAGAATGGTTTCTGCTGTCTGCTGTGGTGTTTGGTTGGAATTGTCCAGCCAAAAGCCGATCCGTGGTGTTGTCTGCATAAATGTATCGTATAAGGTTTCAACCGTAAAGCCGGAATAGCCTGTTTTCTCCCTGTATCGTTCCCTTCCTTTTATTGTTTCCACATCTGGACAAAGAACGACAACCTCAACAGGGTATTTATGCGGCACAAAAAATATGTACATGTAACTAATTCAACACATTTATAATTTGAATAGGGACATTATAGCATTTACTAAATACAAATTCAATGTATACGGAAATAAAGATATAAGGAGTGGGAAGGATTCCGCCGTAGTCGGCATTGTAGGAAAATCCAAAAGTTTAGATTTTCCCACAATGCTTATCTTTTGGTCTTTGGTTCGGAATAGTGTAGTGCTGGCGGTCTATCTCTTGTTTTCGGTTGCTTGCTTCCTTACCGTACATGAGCATTGGCGCCAGGATTATCGTTGCCATATCCTTCCAGAAGATTGATTGCTCCCCAGATACCAAGACCTGCTCCAAGTGCGATTACGAGTGTCTGCAAAACTGTTACTGCGCTGTTGAAATATAAATGCCATAGGTTATTTCCTCCTTGTAATTGCCCGCCATTATGTGGTCGGGATGATAATAGAAAAGCCCTTGCTGCTCCCAGCATGTGCACCTGTGGGAGAGAAGGGCATAAAAATATCCCAGTCGCTGGTGATCCAGTAACTGGGATATGTAAATTACTCATTATTCTGAGAAAGATTTATTGACTTGTTCCTGTAGCTAATTCTTCCCAAATTTTAGCATTCTCTTCCGCTTTCTTCAATTCTTCCTTTAGCAATAATATTTCTTCATCGCGATCTTTACAGCAAGTGCTTGCGGGTTTAGTTTTTCTTAAGCCACCATAGTGTTCAAATGGATACATATTATGCAATGGATCTAACCAAATAACATAAAAGATATTTTCATTGAACACACCATGAATTCCACCCTTTGACGTTGAAATGCGAATTTGGTAAATGTCCTTTAAATCAACACCATCTGGAAGCTTTGATGGAGACGATGCACCTTCATGATTGTGAACTCTATATTTTCTTCTGTATTCACCAGAAACCATGTCCGTTACTGTATGTCCAGATACATCTTTAAGCATCTCAAACAAGTCTTGTGACCAATTAGGACAAGTTCCATCAAGACTGAAGTACTCGGTTTGTTCTAAAGCTTCAAACGAGAATTTAATACCATTATTATGAGAATTAAATTCTTTAGGTTTTGGAATAGTATTTCCTTCACGTTCTGGTTTCTTGACTTTCGGAATAGTTTTTTTTGTACCCATATTTACATAATCGACCTGTAATAAAGTTTCATGTCATCCTCGCTAATTACTTCATTACAGTTTTGCCATGGTTTAAGTTCTCCTCGAGCGTTAAGCCATGGAGCTTCAGTATGGTTTAATCTTTCCAATTCATCACCATCAAGTTCACCATACGAGTCAAAAATCTCTCTTGAAAATGACAAAAATTCTTCAGGAATTTCGCTAGTATTTGCAACTTTAGGAATATAGGAAAACCCATAAATCTTATACCTTTGATACAAATCAGGCTGAACAGCTCCATGAACCCATGCCTCAAAATTTTCATCTAAAATATTCATATCATACAAAGCAAGATACCAAGCTTTGGCATAATAACATAATTTTTGAAGTTTTTTATGAGACATAGATTCAATACTGAGAAAGGCTGTAGCCATATCAAAAATATCACCAGGATGTTTTGTTATCTCTCCAATAGTGGATGAGGAAGCTTCCTGATTACGAGGAGTAAAATCTTCATAATTGAATTTAGCCATTGATTTCCACCCCCAATATCGCCTCTGTATCAAATTCATCGTCAGACATTAACTGAACAAGGAACTCATCAGTAATTCCCTTTACATAAATTGCAAATAGCTTATCGTTGATTTGGTTCAATACTTCTTCTTGGAAAACAACCTTTTCGATTTCGTGTTGGTTCGTAACGTAAATGTCCGAATCTAAAGTTACACGATAATATGTTTCGCTTCCGACTTGCCCTTCTTCAATGGCATGAGTCAAATTAATATTACTTATTCCATCAGATAATCGTTCTTTTCGTTCTGTTGATACCGAAGAATAGGCATCAATTGGTGCCTCACAGTAGTAATAATCAGCAATAAAATACTTATTGATATCTTCGCGATTTTTTATGAAGCAAAAATTGATTTTACGTAATCCAAATCTTTTTGCTGTAAAGAAATCAATTTTTGTTTTGTAAATCCCAGCAATATGACAGAAAATTGTTGCATAATTATTGAACGGCGAGTAATTCTGACTCCGAACTGTCAAAATAATGCTCGTGTTTGATAATTCTAAAGTATATCCCAAGGACTCTGCCACAAAGGAATAGGTAAGCTGACTTTTTATGTCAGTTGTGTTCCCATCATTATTAATTATATGATCTAATTTTTCTTCATAACGATTAAAAGACTTCTCTTTAAGGTACGGCTTTGCCAGAAGGAGAATTCCTTCCATTTCTGCTTGCAATACACCTTGGAAGTCCAAGCGCATGATGATTTCTTTCAAGAAATTCTTCTTCAAATCAGTTCTGCTAATAGAATGTCTATCCATATTCATGCTCCTTCCCCTACTTATTAGATATATATTATAAAGCAATTTTTTGAGAATTGCTATTATAATTTAAAAAATACTTGACATTTTTGTTGGTTAGTTAATTGCCATTCGAAGTTCCACCTGAAAATCTGAAAGATGGAAGTTAATTCTTCCGAAGGATTGGGTAGAAGTTAATTCTTCTGAAAAAGTATTATAATGGATGTCTTGGTCCACCACCTGTTGCTCCGACCAGAACAGGAGGGTCCATGACTAAATATAAACAGCTTACCCTTGATGATCGGCTCTTGATCGAGGCTGGTCTCAAGGAGGGGAATTCCTTCAAGGGCATCGGCGAGAGGATCGGTAAGGACTGCTCCACCGTCTCG
Source organism: Oribacterium sp. oral taxon 078 str. F0262 (assembly GCF_000160135.1). Lineage (GTDB taxonomy): Bacteria > Bacillota > Clostridia > Lachnospirales > Lachnospiraceae > Oribacterium. The sequence continues at coordinate 643,126 of NZ_GG729934.1, read as the reverse complement.
AAAGAGGTCCGCTCTCACCTGGTATTTAAGAAAAGCGGAGCCTACGGCAGGCCGTTCAATGACTGCATCAACCGCAAGGGATGCCGGATTTCCGGCGTCTGCAAGGCATGTTCACCGGAAAAAGCGCGGGTTCGTTACTGCTCTGTCTGCGGCAAGTGCACGACTTTCTGCACACTCTACAAGAAGGAAGAATGCCCCAGGCTGGCAAAACCTCCGTACGTCTGTAATGGATGCAGCCAGCAGCGGCTCTGTACGCTTGAGAAGCGCTTCTACGATGGGGCAAAAGCCCAGATGGAATACCGTGACGTGCTCTCCGAGGCGCGTCGGGGAATTGCCCTCTCCGACGAGGAGCAAAAGCGACTGGACGATATCATTTCTCCTCTTCTGTTAAAAGGCCAGTCGCTGCACCATATCTGCCTGAACCATAAGGCAGAACTCATGGTCAGTGAACGGACGCTGTATACCTACATGGACGCAAACCTCTTCTCTGCACGGAACATCGATATGCCGCGCAAGGTGAGGATGCATCCCCGCCGCAAAAGGCCGGATACCGTAAAAGTCGATCCCAGGTGTCGTGAAGGGCGCACTCTGGAAGATTTCAAGGTCTTTATGGATGAGAATCCGGACACCCCTTTGGTCGAGCTCGATTCGGCAGAGGGTACAAAAGGGAGGGCTGTCATGCTTACGATCACCTTCGTGACAGACGGCCTGCAGCTCGCTGTCCGACGAGAGCATAACGATTCTCAGTCGGTAACCGATCTCTTCCGCAGGCTGTATCTGGAACTTGGCCCGAACACGTTTCCCGATCTGTTCCCGGTACTTCTGGCGGACAACGGCAGCGAGTTTTCTGACCCGAAGAGCATTGAATTTGATGCCAATGGGAACCGCCGCACATGGCTGTTTTACTGCAATGCCTCTGCGCCTTATCAGAAAGGGAGCTGTGAGGT
>NZ_GG729934.1:538984-642079 GCF_000160135.1 Oribacterium sp. oral taxon 078 str. F0262 | reverse complement strand
CTCGATTCGGTAGAGGGCACAAAAGGGAGGGCTGTCATGCTTACGATCACCTTCGTGACAGACGGCCTGCAGCTCGCTGTCCGACGAGAGCATAACGATTCTCAGTCGGTAACCGATCTCTTCCGCAGGCTGTATCTGGAACTTGGCCCGAACACGTTTCCCGATCTGTTCCCGGTACTTCTGGCGGACAACGGCAGCGAGTTTTCTGATCCGAAGAGCATTGAATTTGATGCCAATGGGAACCGCCGCACATGGCTGTTTTACTGCAATGCCTCTGCGCCTTATCAGAAAGGGAGCTGTGAGGTCCGTCATGAAATGATTCGCAGAATCATCCCCAAAGGCGTTGACATCACCCCTTATTCACAGGAGCAGATCAACACCATGATGAGCCACATTAATTCTTACCGAAGGAAGACACTCGGTAATAAAAGTCCATTGAAGTGATAAACTGAAGTTGTAACACAAATGGCTGATAAAATATAATAGCAAATGGAGGATTTTATCATGCCACAACCTTACGACGAACCATTTAAGAAAAAGATTGTCCGTCTCCGCCTGGAGGAAGGCCGATCCATGAGGAGCCTCACAGAAGAATATGGGGTTTCTAAATCCAGCGTTGTCAAATGGTGTAATGAATTTCGCGAAGAATGCCAGAGTAATCCAGAAAGCCAAAAAGATTATGATACCATGGAGGCAATGCTGAAGCTAAAGAAGGAAAATGAAGAACTCCGAAAAGAGAATCTATTCCTAAAAAAAGCGGCGGCATTCTTTGCGAAGGAAATCGATTAGAGGCTTATCGATTTATCCGAAATTATCATCATGAATTTGGCGTTCGTTGGCTCCTGAAAAGATTTGGCATCTGTCCAAATGCCTACTACAACTTCCTGAAGAATAGGAAGTCTGTGTATCGTGCCCAAAAACAGGCTGCTCTTAATGAAATATCGAAAATATATCACGAACACAACGGAGTAGACGGGTATCGCAGTATGCGGGTATTTTTGGCACGGAAAAATATCAAACTCAGCGCACTCACTGTACACCATTATATGAACGGTGATCTGCAGCTTTACGCCATTGTCCGGCGTAGAAAGCCGGATTACCGAAAAGGGAAGGCCCATAAAGTATTTGACAATCTCTTGAATCAAAATTTCAGTGCAGAGCATATCAATCAGAAGTGGGCTACTGATTTCACATATGTCTTCCTCAGAGATGGAAGCGTGCGCTATAACTGCACGGTCATCGATCTTTATGATCGCAGCGTAGTATCCAGTATCACGGATCGCAATATCACAAGTGATCTCGCAGTGAGGGCTGTTAAGAAAGCCCTGGAAAACCAGAAATCCATCAGCGGCAGCCTTATCTTACATTCGGATCAGGGATCACAATATACATCTAAAGAATTCACGGATTATTGTGCCTCTGCCGGCATAACCCAGAGCATGAATAAAGCTGGTTATCCTTATGACAATGCTCCTATGGAGCGGTATTTCAACACCTTGAAAAATGAGCTCTTATATCTACACGAGTATTCATCTGAGGAGGTGCTATACTCGTCCATCGATGAATTTGCATATGTATGGTACAACCATGTGCGACCTCATTCATACAATGGATATAAGACACCATTTGAGGCAAGGACTGGAATATCGAATTATTAAGCCATACGTGTTACAAAAAAGCTTGACCACTACAGTATGATATGTGGTGTAATCTGAAGAGGGGACTGAAAGACAGCACCTTCCAGAATTACAAATATACGTACACTCTTAATGTAAAGCCGTCATTTGGCCGGATGCTGATAAAGAAAGTCAGGAAATCGGATGTCAAACGTTTCTATAATTCGCTTGCCGATGAGAGAAACCTGAAGGCGACCACAATTGATGGAATACATACAGTCCTTCATCAGGTTTTTGATCTGGCTGTAGACGATAATTATATCCGTTCGAATCCCTGTGATAATGTTCTTCGCGAATTAAAACAGTCACATGTATTCAAAACGGAAAAGCGCCGCGGATTGACCAGGCAGGAGCAGGATCTGTTTCTGAACTTTTTAAAGAAATCGGAAAAGTACAGGCACTGGTATCCAATTTTTGCCATTATGATTGGGACAGGACTGAGAGTGGGAGAGGCAACTGGCCTTCGCTGGTGTGATATTGACCTGGAAGATGGGTTTATTGATGTGAATCATACCCTTGTATATTATCAGCATGAAGTCAACGGATGTTACTTCAACATTAACACACCGAAAACTGAAGCAGGGAGGCGGATTGTTCCCATGCTGGATTTTGTGAAGGAAGCTTTCCTTGAAGAAAAGCACAGACAGGAGAGAGAGGGAATCAGGAGCCTTGCCCAGGTAGATGGTTATGCTGATTTTATCTTTGTAAACCGTTTTGGAATGCTGCAGCATCAGTCCACACTTAACAAGGCGATCCGCAGGATTACACGGGACTGTAATGATGAGGTATTGCTCAAGGACCCGGAGGCGACCGTTCTCCTGCCGCATTTCAGCTGCCATTCCCTCCGTCATACCTTTACGACGAGGATGTGTGAAGCCGGTGTTAATGTTAAGGTGATTCAGGATACCCTCGGACACGCGGATATCTCCACAACGCTGAATATCTATGCGGATGTCACGAAGGATTTAAAGAAATCCGAGTTTGAAGGTCTTGACAAATGGTTTGGCAAGTCGATGAATCAGCAGAGTAACGGCGCTGATCCGGCGGATGGTAATGAAACGCCGGTATGAGCACGTTGCGTATAGAACATACATGCGCAGTAGACGTTGAATTATCATGTATCTTGTGCTATAATCACCCTTGCCTTACAAGATGTTGTAAGGGCTGAGAATTGTTGTCAACAGTTCGCCAGCGAGCTCCGATAAGAGCGGTTGGGTCAATCTGTCTGAGATGCAGCCCAGAGCGGTCAGCACGAAGATGGTGATGATTAGGAACATGACAAAGTCCTCCTGCTTGATTATACAGTAATTAAGCATTGCTACAATTGGATAGCTGGTAATCAGACGCAGTATCAGCTGCACCCTTGTTACCACGATTATTTGTATACCCATCGGCTAAGGAATGCTATCCTCCATGCCAATGGGTATTGCAATTTAAAGGAGAGAGCATTATCGACGAATGGATTTTAAAACCGGAGACTGTTGCGAAAAGCAAAAAGTATTATGCTCACTTTGATTGCCGGACTGATATCAGAAAGGCTGCAAAAAATGTGACAGATCCGAATTGGGTGGCTCATCATGGTTTTTATCCGTTTATCCATTATGAGAAAGACTGTAGTAAGTATACCAGCAAGGGAAAGAAAGATAAAAAACGGGACATATGTTATGCGGCACATATAGACCGCTGCATTTTACAGTTCTATTGTCACCGGATGAACGAGGTGTACAATCAACGAATCAGAGAGTACCATATCGAGGATGTTCCGGTTGCATACCGCTCAGATCTCGGTCTAAACAACATTCATCTTGCAAAACAGGCCATTGACTTTATTAAAGCCAATCCGAAGGCCTATGTGCTTATAGGAGACTTTACAGGGTTCTTTGATAATCTGGATCATGCATACTTGAAGGAGCAATGGTGTAAACTCCTGGGAGTTGACCGGCTCCCTTCTGATCATTACACCATTTTTAAGAATATAACCAGATACAGTGTATGGGAGTTGGATGACCTGCTCGAAATAAATGATCTTCCCAAAACGAGTTCTGGGAGAAAAAAGCTGAATGCTATGCGCACTGTTCTGACAACAGACCAGTTCAAAAAGTATCGTTCACATATACATAAGAACCCCAATTCATATGGGATTCCACAGGGGTCACCCATCAGTGCCTTACTGGCAAATGTTTATATGATGGAGGTCGATCAGAAAATCAAGGCGATTGTGGCGCAGCATAACGGGAAGTATATGAGATACAGTGATGATTTCATCATTGTTCTTCCTGTTGAGGAATCCGTTGCTAATGACGCTATCAAATCTGTCAATCAGATAATCCATGATACTCCTGGACTGGAACTGGAGCCGAAGAAGACGCAGATATTCAGAACGAATCTTCCTGAGATAATAAACGTGGGCGATTCATTTCTGAAGCATGCGGATAAATCAAAGAATGTAATAAACTTTTTGGGTTTTACCTTTGATGGGAAAAAGACGACACTCCGGCCGAAGACAGTAAGCAAGTACTATTATCGAATGTACAGAAAAGCTCATGTGATAGCAGAAAATCCCGGACAAAAGGGAAAGGATCATCTCTATGAAAGGTACTCAGAAAGAGGTGCCAGGTCAGGAGATGGGAAGAAAGGGAATTTCTTTACATATGTTCAGCGGGCTGAAAAAATATTTGGAGATGCCGAAGAAATTCGTCGGCCTGTAAAGAATCATATGGCTAAGATCCGAAAAACTCTTAAAGAGGGGAAACATAAATCTCGGGCTTAGCTGAGGCCCTTTGGCGTAACGCCAATTCTTACGCCAATCGGAACACGATGTATGTGAACCTGTAAGAACTTACGTAAAAATGAGGCTCTCTGGAACAGCGGAAATATAAGGATTTAAGAACTTACGTGAACCTTTGTAAAATCTGGAACAGAGTTCTCGACAATGAAGTCGCTAAAGAGCGGCAGTGACGGAAATGGTGTAAGCTCTGAGGACAAAAACACCGAGTCCGAAGCTACACCGGCAGTGAATGCAAATGACCCCGCGATGCCTCTCTTCGACGCCAAGAAGCCCGATTTCGAGCATCTGAACATCGAGCCGCCGTTCGCTGATTACGTCGATTTCGAGACCTTCAGCAAGTCCGATTTCCGCGCCGTGAAGGTGTTGGAATGTGAGGCGGCCGTACCGAAGAGTAAGAAGCGTTTCTGAAAAGATCGTCCGCAAAATCATGAAGGAGGAATCCCTTGTTGTCAAGATACGCAGGAGACGTAAATACAACTCTTATCAGGGTGAACTCAGCATGGCCCCGGAGAATCTCTTCAATCGTGATTTTCATGCGGATAAACCGAATGAAAAGTGGCTCACGGATATCACGGAGTTTTCCATTCCGTCCGGGAAGGGATATCTGTCCCCTGCCATTGACTGTTTTGATGGAATGCCTGTCAGTTGGAGGATGGGAGTCTCTCCTAATGCCAATCTGGTAAACGCAATGCTGAGAGATGCTGTCAATACACTGGATCCGGAAGAGAAAGCCATGATCCATTCCGATCGCGGATGTCATTACCAATGGCCGGAATGGATCAAAATAGTTAATGACGCAGGACTCACAAGATCTATGTCGAGAAAAGGCTGTTCACCAGACAACGCTGCCTGTGAAGGCTTCTTCGGACATCTAAAAAACGAAATGTTCTATAACCGCAGTTGGGAAGGCTGTTCGATTGCTGAGTTAAAATGTGAGATCGACAGTTATATTCGCTGGTACTGCACAGATCGAATCAAATCAACACTCGGAGGACTCAGTCCTCTTCAGCATAGAAAGGAGTTGGGTGTGGCTGTCTAAAAAAATGTCCGCGCTCCCAAAAATCTGAGAATACGGAACAATGGAAGACAGCAGAATCGCATGGGCAGCGCCGCATTCGGGGCATCTGAGCCTGAGGATTCGGAGAATGGAAGAGGAATGCTCATCCCGGATGTGACGCCTGTAATATCCATGTATCGTCAGGAAGGAAGAATAACCGCAGGAACATGTCAGCTGATGCAGCCGCAGAGCATGGATAAAAGAATCGTATATGTTTTGTGAAATGTGATTGCAATCTTCAACAAGTATGGTTATCATAGCATTGTACATGGGCCGGATACTTAGGTAACCGTGCTTGTGTCCTGTGTGACAGCAGGTCCGACTTTTTCAGGGTGCAGACCTGCTATTTTTATATAGCGGCAATGACAAAGATAACACAGAAGGTACAGCATACGCTAATCCGACGCGAAATGCATCAGATTAAACTATACTGTACCTTCTTTTAATTTGCGTAAAACTGCGGTGTTGGAACCCAAGTAAACTGCCGGATGACACAGAGAATCCTTCGGATGTCGGAACGGCAGTAGATACAGAAGGAAATATGGCAGATCAGACAGATGCTGAAGATACAGCATCTGATACCACGACCGAGCCGGAGGGTTCGCTTACTCCGGATGGCAACATGAATCTGGTGGACGATTACGGAAGCAGCAATAAGAGCGGCAAGCAATTCATCACGATGACCACGAAGAAAGGCAATTACTTCAATCTCATCATCGACCGCGATGACAGCGGGAATGAGACCGTGCATTTCCTGAATTAGGTTGATGAAGCGGATCTCCTTTCCCTTATGGATAAGGATAAGATCAAGGAATACGCCGAATAAAAATCTAAGGAGGATGATGCAAAGGAGACCGGCTTAACGCCAGCCTCAAAGGAGGGTACAGCTTTCACAATAAAGACCGAGAAGAAAGAGGAGACGAAGGCGAAAAAGAAGGTCAAGGTCCCTGTCGGTTCTCCGGTTCTGATGATCCTGGTCGGCTTCGGAACCATCGGTGCGTATATCTATAAGAAGATCGGAAAGCAGAACAAGGAAGACGACCGCCCGGATCCGGATGCCGATTACAGGGAAGGCGAGGAAGAGGATTATCTGGACGAGCTGGACAAGGAAGAAGATCAGGCAGAGCCGGATCTTGAGATTGATCCGGAAGACGCGGCAGACTCAGAGAAATGAGGGAAGTCAGAACGGATTGAATCTTTATAGGTGTTGTCACAAGAAGATATACCGGGGATATGGTGACGGATAAAAGCCGCCTATTCAACAGGCGGCTTAACTGTAACTATTTCAACAGGCTGTCAAGATCACGTTTGGCATACAGGACACGGCGAACTTCCATTGTGTCGCCAATGACAACGTAGAATACTGAAAAGTTTCTTACATTGATTCGGTAGTAAGGATGTGGTCTGTTTTTTGATGACGGATAGGGTGCGAAAGCAAGCGGAATCTCAAGCCGTTTATTGATCGCAATTTCAATATCATCAATCAGCCGGAGCGCGGCATCTGGATTTTGCAGATGGTTTGCAATATAGTCTGTGATTTCGTCCAGGTCTTTCTCAAAGAGAGGAAGAAATGACAGCTTATACCTTTGCGTGCTCATTAATTCTGCTCCTTGCTCTGCCAAAGACTTCGGATGCAGAGTACCGAACGGTGGTTTGTTCCGCAGCGGCATCAGCCTCATCCAGTTTTCGCTCGATGTTATCTGTGAGCTCAGAGTATTGTTCAATACTCATGAGCACCATCGTTCCATAACCATTCTTTGTAAGAAACACAGGCGCATTGGAATTAATAACCGTTTCCTCAATCTCTGAAAATTTATTTCTGAGATCCGAGACAGGACGAATGTTGATCATAGTGGCACCTCCTTTATATCGTTATATTATCATTATTTTATCATAATCACAATAAAGAATCAGCGGGGACTGGGAACGGATGTCAGAGAAAAAACCACTCTGGCATCTGGTGTTGTATCATAAATCTTGACACTTCTCATTCACGGATTTAAATAAGAAATCAGGTGAAGATGGATGTCAAAATGGCACAGAAAAAAGTTTACGACAAAGAGTTAAAAGTCCAGGCCGTAAAGCTCGGTCGGGAGATCGGCTTCAGCAAGGCAGCCAAGGAGCTCGGAATCAACGTGGAGACGCTCTATGGATGGAGCAAGGCAGCCAAGGAAGGGCGTCTGGATCTCGGACTGGGTACCTACACTCCGGAAACCGCAATGAGCCTCACAGAGAAGGCGCAGAAGCTCAGACAGCAAAACCGCAGCCTGGAGAAAGAAAACACCAGACTGAAAGAAGAAAACGAGTTTCTCGCAGAGGCAAGCGCTTTTTTCGCGGAAGGACGGCAAACTCTATGTCTCAGCCATTTTTGACTGCTTTGATCTTGGCGTTCCGGTGCTCTCCATGGCGGACAAGATGCGGGCAGATCTCTGTGTATCCACAGCAGAGAACGCACATAAGGCATTCCCCGGTATCGAAAAAGCAATCCTTCACAGTGACCGCGGAAGCCAGTACACTGGTGCAGTCTACCGTGCCGCACTTGCCCGCTGCGGTATTATACAGAGCAGGAACAGTGATGGCGGCAGATGTCATGACAATGCGCGCTGTGAAGCAATGTGGGCCAGGATGAAGGAGGAACTCCTGTACGGGCGGTACGACACGAAGAAAATGACCATCAGCGAACGGAAAACTCTGATCTGGAGGTACTTCATCATCTATTGGAACAACAGACGTATCTGCACAGCAAATGTCGGTCTTCCTCCGATGGTTATGAGACAACAGTGTTATGACTTTCTGGGACAGGCTGCATAAAAGTTCCGTGTAGAAGATGTGTCAAGTGATATTGACAATAGGGGGTGCGGACGTTTTCTTGGACTGTCTAAGCGGCAATCCCGAGCGATGCCCGGCACCCTGCAGGACTCATGAATCCAAGGATTCCTTGATTCTGTCTTCGTTATACCAGTGAAGATATCCATCCAGCCCCTTCACGAAATTTTCAAGACTCACTCCCATCCAGTCTCTGCCATAGAAGAACTCATTCTTAATCCTTCCGAACAGCCCCTCACATGCCGAGTTGTCAGGAGAGTATTCTTTCTTTGACATGGACCTTGTCCATCCATTCTCACTCATACGTTTAATCCAGCCGGGCCACCTGTAGTGGCACCCTCTGTCCGTGTGTATCATCGGTTTTGTCTCTGTCCCAAGTTTCTGTGCCAGATGATCCGGCATTGTATTTACCAGGTTCGCATTCGGATGAAGTCCAATCGTCCAGGTCGAAAGGTATCCGTCAAAGCAGTCGACGATCCGTGACATAGAAACCTTTCCGGCGGGAAGGGCAAACTCTGTGATATTAAATAACCAGGTTCCTTGCTGTGGAAATCTCTGTTTGGGGATGCGGACAAAAACCTGGACTCTCGCAGATGACAGACGAGGACTTTGATGCATTAGAGCCGATTCCAAACTTTGATGCGTGAAGTCCACGAAATATTTTTGCAGTAAACCGCAAAAATCTTTCATAGAGCGGTTGTAAAACAGCCTCGAACGGGGTATGATCCTATTGAAGATTTCTGCAGTAAACCGCAAAAATCTTTAATAGGAGGTGCTGTACATGGAAATCAAAAGAGATCGCTACTTGAATACACTTATCAGTAAGGAGCATAACGGCCTTATTAAAGTCATAACCGGTATGCGCAGGTGCGGCAAGTCATATCTCCTCTTTACGTTTTTTAAGGAGCATTTGCTGTCTGAGGGCGTAGATGAAGCGCACATTATCGAGATTGCTTTTGATGCTTTTGGAAATAAGAAGTTTCGCGATCCGGATGTCTTGTATCCGTATCTGAAGGAGCAGATCAAAGATGATGCTATGTACTATGTGCTGCTTGATGAGGTACAGCTGCTGGGTGAATTTGAATCTATTCTCAATAGCCTGATACGCATGAAAAATGTGGATATATATGTAACCGGGAGCAACGCCCGTTTTCTTTCCAAGGATGTCATTACTGAGTTCAGGGGTCGTGGGGATGAGGTGCATATGTATCCCTTAAACTTTGCGGAATTTATGTCAGTCTATCAAGGAACAAAGCAGGACGGCTGGAATGAGTATATGCTCTATGGAGGCATCCCTTTGGTGTTTGAATTTAGAACTCCGGATCAAAAAATTGCGTTTTTGAAATCCCTTTTTGAGGAAACCTATATTTCAGATATCGTCGGTAGGCATAATATTCGCAATAAGGCAGAATTGGAGGAACTTTTGAACATTCTGTCCTCGGCTATCGGTTCTCTGACCAAAAAATTGTCAGCGACATTTCAAACCGTTAAGAAAAAGAAGATCAGCAATGTGACAATCAAGCGGTATATTGATTATCTCTGTGATTCCTTCCTGATTGACAGCGCAATTCGCTATGACGTGAAGGGAAAGAAATATATTGATACGCCGGTAAAGTATTATTTTACGGATATGGGGCTTCGCAATGTCAGATTGAATTTCCGACAGATTGAAGAAACTCACAGCATGGAGAATATCATCTTCAACGAGCTGAAGATGAGGGGCTTCAATGTGGATGTAGGTGTTATTGTGCAGTATGACACTAATGAGAAAGGCAACAGCATTCGTAAGCAGCTGGAAATTGATTTTGTCTGCAATCAGGGTTCCAAGCGCTATTACATTCAGTCTGCCTATGCGATTTCTGATCATGCAAAAATGGAGCAGGAGCAAAGATCTTTGATGTTGACCGGAGATTTCTTCAAGCGAATTATCATTAGCAAAGACACACCTGCACCGTATTACAATGAGTCTGGCGTATTGATTATGAGTGTTTATGACTTCCTGCTGAATGAGAACAGTTTAGAGAACTAAGAAGCATGGAAAAAATAACAAGGTTTGTCCGAACTGTGGACGCAAAATGAAGCAGCAGTTTAGGGGATGCGGATATTTTTCTGGACCGTCTAAGCGGCAATTCTGAGCGATACCTGGTACCCCGCAGAACATATCTGACTTGGCAATGTCGACAGATCTTTCTTTCCCGGCCCAGAGATGAAGATCCTGAAACAGGGACTTATGGATTCGTTTCAGATGATTATAGTCAAATTTTCCGCTGATGGGATTTTGCTGGAGCTGCAGAAAACGCCTTGCTGTCAGATCCCTTGATTGGGCGATTTTAATCTGACTTTTCATTGGAGATTATCGCCCGTCGCTAACAAAACATTGAGAGAAACAAATTTGAAGTTTTGGAGGTGAGTATTTGAAAGAGAGCAGACCGGATTTCAGAGAGATAAAATCATTTGAAGAATTTAACAGATACTATTGGTATCGCGAAGAGCTTTCACAAATTTGCAAGTCTCTTGGACTAGAATACAGAAGTACAAAACAAGAGCTGAATCATATTATAGAACAATATTTTAAGGGAATTAGAGTGGAAAAGTCTTTGAAGAAGGCGAATAAAAACCAAATCGAGATTATAACATTAAATGCACCATTACTTGAATGTGGTTTTTCCTTCAATCAAAGATTTCGAGATTATTTTTCAGCTGTAACAGCTGTTACCCCATTTAAATTTAATGCGGATATGGCAACAGCCTGGCGAAAAGTAAAAGCTGAAAATGATTTGAATTTTACAATTTATGATATGCTGAAAGTATATTATGGGGTCTCGGACTACGCTAAGTATGATAATTCAGCTTGTCAATGGAATCAATTTCTAAAGGACTTTTGCTTAGATGAATTTAGCGATTATTATTCTGATAAGCTAAAAGTTGCGGCTATCCTTTGGAAAGAAGTCAGAGACTCGAAGAATGAAAAAATTTATTCAAGGGAACTTCTAAATGAGTATAAATACAAAATAGAGGAGTACCATAAATGACTCCCGGTTTGTATAGTTGACAACTGAATAGAAACAGTAAAAATTGTCCGCGCCTCCATATCAGCCAATTGGGAATCCGAAAAACAAGAAGGATGAGTAAAAATGCCTTTTAAGATAGTACGAAACGATATTACCAGGATGCAGACAGACGCGATCGTCAATACGGCAAATGCGCTGCCGACGGTCGGGTCTGGATGCGACCATGCCATTTATGAAGCAGCGGGCCAGGACGACCTGCTTTCTTACCGCAAAGAGCATATTGGCACGGTGAAAGAGGGAGAGGTTGATCTTGTCAACTTTATTTATACAGGATCATTGGGCCGGCTTGATGAGCCCGAAAGCATTGCAGAGTTGATGTCATGGTCGGATAAAATAAACTGTGTATGTGCCATGAATGATAAGCCAGTCATACAAAAGGAGGATCTCATATGCTGAAGACGGGAACCAGAGCGCCGGAATTTTCCTTGCCGGATCAGAACGGGGAAATGAGAAGTCTCTCGGATTATCGGGGACAGAAGCTTATCCTCTATTTCTACCCGAAGGATATGACCGCCGGATGTACAAAGCAGGCCTGTGCGTTTGGGGAACTGTACCCACAGTTTCGGGAGAAAGGCGCGGCAGTCCTTGGCGTGAGCAAGGACAGTGTGGCCTCTCATAAGAAGTTTGAGGAGAAATATGGCCTGCCGTTCACGCTGCTTTCCGATACGGAAAAAGAAGTAATTCAGGCGTATGATGTCTGGAAGGAGAAGAAAAACTATGGAAAGGTCTCCATGGGTGTTGTCCGGACGACCTATCTGATCGATGAAAACGGGATTATCGTAAGGGCGTTCGATAAGGTGAAGGCTGCTGATAACCCGGCGCAGATGCTGGCGGAGCTCGGATGAGGATCATAATTTCTCCGGCAAAACAGATGCGGACGGATCGGGATTCCTTTCTCTGTACGGAACTTCCCGTATTTATGGAGAAGACGGAAATCCTGAAAGAATGGATCCGGGGCCTCAGTTATGATGAGCAGAAAAGCTTATGGGGCTGCAATGATAAGATTGCCCGGCTGAATGCCGAGCGATTTTCGCATATGGATCTGCGAAGGAACCTGACAGCGGCAATCCTCGCCTATGACGGGATTCAATACAGCTACATGGCGCCTGCGGTCTTTGAGGACGGCCAGTATGCTTATCTGCAGGAGCAGCTGCGAATTCTGTCAGGCTTCTATGGTGTCGTCAGGCCAATGGATGGCGTAGTGCCATATCGTCTGGAAATGCAGGCGAAGGCAGCGGTTTCCGGGCATAAGAACCTTTATGATTTCTGGGGCAGAGATCTTTACCGGGAAGTTATGGATGAAAGTCACATACTTATCAATCTGGCATCGAAGGAGTATTCCAAATGCATCGAGAAATATCTGCAGCCGGAAGATCGTTATATCAGCTGTGTCTTTGCTGAGGAAAAGGGCGGTAAGATCGTGCAGAAAGGGGTTTATGCCAAGATGGCCAGAGGAGAGATGGTGCGATTCTTGTCCGGTATTCATGCAGAGGATCCGGAGCAGATAAAGGACTTCAACTGGAGCGGCTACCGCTTTGATGAGGGCAGATCCTCGGAGACGGAATATGTCTTTCTACGGGAAGCGATCCCGGAAAAGGGATCCTCTTCTCCTTTTGCATTTGGGGATCGAAATTTTGCAGCTTGGCAGAGGGGGGATTGAAGTCTATTTACGGCTGTGCTAACGTGCATAACAATGCACGGGAGGGTAAATAGAATGAAAAAAGAGAAGATCACAAAGCCTTTTACACTGGTAGCTGCAATATACACCCTTTATTTCATACTGCGTGTAATGGACCTTTTTATACTTCGTACCGATCAGACTTGGGTTGGGGAGGCCATCATTCACAAGCTGCTGGGAATTGTTATAATGTCGATCATCGCCTGCAGACTCGGATTTAAGCCTGAAGAAATCGGATTTTCCAAAGGAAAAAACATTCTCAAGGTATTTAACGGTCTGGCTTTTGGCCTTAGTGTATATGGAATCGCCTATGCAGCTGAGATAATTATGGCAAAGGCCGCAGGCTCCTTCGATTCACTTAGATTCTATGTAAGCGCCTACGCTATTGATAAAAACAGTGGAAACAGAACGGGATTCCTCTTTTTTATCCTCTGCATTATCGGAAATGTGATAAATGTGCTTATGGAAGAGGGGAACTTCCGAGGATTGTTTCCCAGGATTTTAGGAGAGAAATATGCTTTTGCCAAAGCAACAGTCATTACGTCGGCTCTGTTTGGATTCTGGCATATTGTTTTGCCTGTCAGAAACTATGTGGATAGAGAGCAAAGCTTCAGCGGAATGATCGTACAATGCGTACTTTTACTTGTCATAAGCGCAGTGATCGGATTAAAATTTACGATCTTGACAAAGATGAGCGGCAGCATTTATATGAGTATGGGGGATCACTTTTTCAACAATACCATAGTCAATCTTTTACACGTGGTGACGAATACCGGTGCCGACGAGATGATGACTGTCAGGATTTTCATCGCTCAGTCTCTTTCCTTCGTCCTCGTGCTTATTTATTACTGCAAATGGCGGAAAACCAATGCGTTTAATACTGAGAGAGAGGCAGGATTTAGAGCATCCTGAGGTTATCATCGAATATCGTGAGCTGACGGATGGGGTGAAACGAGTGTCGGCTTTTGTCCGCTCGGTGGATCAGAGCATTTCCTGTAAAAGAGAAGGCGAAGAGTTTTCCATTCCGCTAAGTGATGTGTTTTACATAGAAAGTGTAGATAAGAAAACCTTCGTATATGGCGAGACTGAGGTTTATCAGACAGGCTTAAGGCTTACCGAGCTGGAGAAAATGCTCTCACATGCGGGCTTTGTGAGGGTCAGCAAATCGGTAATTCTAAATATCGAGAAGCTTCAGGGGGTCAAGAATCTGGCTAATTCAAGGCTTGAGGCATTTCTTTCCAATAATGAGAGAATCTGCGTGAGCAGAAAGTATCTTAAGGAGATCAGAGCAGTGCTTTTAAGGAGGAACGCTTGATGAAAAAGGCCATTCTGAATATCTTTGCCATGACCGGAATGACCTTGACAGTGCTTTCCCTGGTGGCACTTTGCTATCATGCCAGCTTCCTATGTCTTGACACGGTTTTTCAGGCACTGGGGTTGAATGCGGTAATTTACGCAGGGATATCCCTGCTTAATAGTATTGAATTTCGCTATTATCTTGCTGAGATTGCTTTAAAGCTATGGTATTCCATCTCGCTTGTGCTTGTCAGCGGGATTATTTTCGGCTGGTATTCGAGTCTATCGACTCCTGTATTGTGCTTTATGGTTCTTGTGATGCTGGTTTTATGTGGATACCTTGACATGCTTAGCATTAAGAATGAGGTAAGAGAGATTAATGATTTAATAGGAGAGAATTATTAGGGATATTTCAGCGTTATGTCCGATATCCTTAAGCACTGCGGGGAGCTTTGGCAATAAGGCATCCCTTTGATAGAATATAGGAAAAGGTATTTCCTTCTGATCGGGGCAGAAAGGTGCAGTCAATGGCATACAGCGAGCTGATCAAGAATTTTGAGAAAATCCGGTCCTATATGCGCGACTTCTATGTCTACGGCTTTCGAAGCCGCGGTGACTTTGAGCAGAAGAGTGCCCGCAGCTATGATAATGAACGCCGCAGGATCGAGAGCTGGCTCGGAGATTCCATGTCCTTCCGGCAGGATGCGTCCGGGAAGAGAGTTTTTATTTCCGTGGATCAGCGGGAAGTGCCCCATAATCCATTATACAGGGCTCTGAAGGCGAAGAGCTTTACCGATAGGGATATTACACTGCACTTTTATATCCTTGACGTGCTCGCAGATGGAGGGAAGCTTCCACTCAGGGATATCGTAAACCGCGTACTCGCGTGCTGTCAGGAAATCGCAGAGGAGGAATTTCTGCCGGATGATTCTACGATCCGCAATAAGCTGAAGGAATATGCTGCTCTTGGAATTCTAAAGGCGGAAAAGCGTGGAAAGGAACTGCTTTATTATCGAAATGATGCGCCTTGGGATAGGGAGGGATGGAGGGATGCGGCGGCATTTGCTTCTGAAGTCATGCCGCTGGGGCTTATCGCTTCCCAGCTGCTCGACAAAATGCCGGAGTCAGCGGACTATTTCGGCTTTAAGCATCATTATCTTCTGAATGCCATGGATTCAGAAGTCCTGGAGGGAATTCTTCTTTGCCGTAAAGAGAAGAAAAATGCACTGCTTACATTTTCCACAAGGAAAAGTAAGGCCGGAATGCATCAGGCCTTGGTTTACCCGCTGAAGGTTTATATCAGTGCACAGAACGGAAGAGAAAACCTCCTCGCCTACAGCTTTTGTGAGAAAAGACCCTGCATGTATCGTCTGGACAGGATACATTCCGTCAGGGCAGCAGACGCTCAGCCGGATTCGGAAAAGCTGGATTACGCCGGAGAACGGTTTTCAGAGCATCTTTGGGGTACTTCAGCCGGTTCGGGCCGCGGCAGAAGACTGCAGAAGCTTACGATGAATATCCATGTTGAGAAAGAGGAGTATTTTGTCATAGACAGGTTAAAACGGGAGAAAAGACAGGGAGAGCTTGTCCGGATCGATGAAAATACCTGGCAGTTTACGATTGACGTATATGATGCTCAGGAGATGCTTCCGTGGATACGGACATTTACCGGCCGGATTGAGAGTCTTGTATGCACAGACCCGGAAGTGGTGAAACGGTTTTATGGGGATCTTCAGGAAATGGATTTGCTTTATGGAGGCGAGGACAGTGATTTTTCATGAGCTGTACAGCACGTATTATAATGTTGTCTCCGAGATTCTCACTGAGGCTGTCCGGGGAGAATTGTCCGGAGAACGAATCCGGAAGATCGTAGAGGAGAAGGCCTATCTGGAAAGCGGACTTTCGATTCCGAAGGCGCTGGAGGAAAGGGAATGGCCGCTTCTTCGAGAGAATTATACGACACCGATAGAGCATGTGCCGACTATGCCGCTTACGGAAGTTCAAAAGCAGTGGATGAAAGCGATTTGCCAGGATCCGCGCATAAGGCTCTTTGACCCTCCGATTCAGGAGCTTAAAGATACGGAACCGCTGTTTGAAGCGGGTTTTTTTGCCTGCTTCGATCGCTGTTCAGATGGAGATCCCTATGAGGACCGTCTTTACCGGGAGCATTTCCGCCTTGTGCTTCTTGCCCTGAAGGAAAGGAGAGGGCTGCGGCTTCGCTGCCGAGGAAAACGCTGTCGCCTGTATATCCCCGAGAGGCTGGAGTATTCCGCAAAGGATGATAAGTTCCGACTGATCGCGCATTCTCCGAAGGGAACGCCATATGTGATCCGGATGTCCGGCATCTGTCAGCTGAGCCTTTCGGAGAAGCTGGCGGAGGAGGAAACGGGCTCCAGGGCAGAGAAGGAAACCGTGGTGCTGGAGCTTTCGGATGAAAGAAATACTCTGGAACGGGCTATGATCCATTTTTCCGACCTTGAGAAAGAGACCGTGAAACTGGATGATACGCATTACAGGATCGCGCTGCGATATAGGAAAGATGACGAGACGGAGATCCTGATCCGGGTTCTCTCATTTGGCCCGAAGCTTCGGGTTTCCTCTCCGGAGAGTTTTGTCCGGCGGCTCAGAGGGCGGCTTAACATGCAGAAACGATTTCAGGGCTTCGGATCCTGACGAATTCGCAACTTTTTTTCCATGACTCACGTTTTTCTTCCTGATAAGATAGGTGCATCAAAGGTTCCGACCGCAATCAGCGGCTCAAAGTACGGAGAATCCGTCCTCCGGGGAAACTTCTTAAAGATAAAGACACTGCCAGCAAACATGGGAGACAGAGATGCGAAGTACAGAGCGTCCTGACGGATTCCGATATCCATCGGCGTCTGATGAATCAACAGTGTCTTGTAATGAGAAAGTGTTCGAGGAGAGACGGATTTTATTTTTTGCACCTATTTTACATCTAAAGAGGAATCCAGGCGGCTTGGTCGATGTGTATCTGGAGGGGAGAACGATGTTGGAGCTCTTAAGCAAAGAGGCAGACAGAACATATACAGAGAACAATGCCCTGAGCAACGTGAGCACGGGCTCAGAATGCCTTGACCTCTTCGCGCTCATCGGATCCCTTCGCTTTGCATCCGAGGAAGATATTATAGGACATTTTTTGCGTGCTTATGCCGAGGATGCAAATATCGCGGTAAAAATCCTGTTTTTTGCCCGCGATATTCGCGGCGGGCTCGGAGAGAGACGGCTGTTTCGCGTCTTATTAAAGTGGATTGCGGACAATGAGCCTGAGGCATGCAGAAAAAACCTCGCCCTGATCGGAGAATATGGAAGGTATGATGATCTTCTCTGTCTTCTTGGCACTGCCTGCGAGCGGGATATGATGGATCTAATCCGTACGCAGCTGAAAAGGGATCAGGAAGCAATGTCCTCCGGAAAGCCTCTGTCGCTCCTCGGGAAATGGCTGCCGTCGGTCAATACTTCCAACGCAGAAAAGGTCCGCATGGCGAAGAAGATTGCCCGCGCCTTGGCCATGACAGAGGCACAGTATCGGAAGCTTCTGTCTAAGCTTCGCCTGCGGATCCGAATCCTGGAGAATAATCTTCGGGAGAAGGACTATAGCTTTGATTATGAGAAACAGCCTTCCAGAGCGCTTTTCAAGTACAGAAGAGCCTTTCAGAGGAATGATTCCCGAAGGTACCAGGCGTTTTTGAACGCCGCTGAGACGAATCCCTTCGTGCTGCATACAGGAACGCTTGCACCATATGACATCATCGCTCCTGCCCTTTCAGGCGGAAATCTGCGCTCTCTCACAAAAGAAGAGCGCAGAAGCATGGATATCAGCTGGAATGCGCAGCCGGACTTTACAGCCAACGAAAATGCGCTGGTGGTCGTGGATGGTTCCGCTTCCATGTATTGGGGAGGGACGCCTCTGCCGGCCGCAGTGGCGCAATCCCTTGGGATCTATTTTGCGGAGCGAAACAAGGGCGCGTTTAAGGATCATTTCATTACCTTTTCGAGCACGCCGAAGCTGGTAAAGGTGAAAGGACGGGATATTGCAGAGAAGCTTCGCTACTGCACGCAGTTTAATGATTGCAGCAATACAGATCTGGAGAAGGTATTTGACCTGATTTTGAATACCGCTGTGAAGAATCATCTGTCCCAGGCGGAGCTTCCTGTAAAGCTGTACATCATTTCCGATATGGAATTTGACTGCTGCAGCAACGCGGGAATGACGAACTTCCAGTCCGCAAAGAAGAAATTCGAGGAGCATGGATATCTGCTGCCGCGCCTTGTGTTTTGGAATGTCCAGAGCAGAAGGCGTCAGCAGCCGGTCACGCGGAATGAACAGGGAGTATGTCTTATATCCGGCTGCAATGCGCGGATCTTCTCCATGCTGAAGACGGATACATTGGACCCGTACCATTTCATGCTGCAGCTTCTGAATTCGGAGCGCTATGCGTCGCTTTCGGTATAGCGCGCGCTGAAAGAAAGCGATGCCATGCTTTGCAGCGAGAACCAACTCGAAAGCATGTTTAGGAGCGATAAAACAAAGGAGCAGCGGGATATTTTATTATCTCGCTGCTCTTTGCATTGCATTGAAAAACTTCATATGAAAAAACCGACTAATGGTCGAAAATATCTTGACATCGGAATTCTCACAGCCTATAATAGAGAAAACCGACCGATAGTCGATTACAGGAGGCGGATCATGAAAAAGGGAGAACGGAGAAAAGAGGAGCTGATTAAAATCGCTTATAAAAAGTTTCTGGAAAAGGGCTATGAACAAACCAGTGTGGATGAAATCATAGAAGAGGCGCATATTGCCAAAGGAACGTATTATTATTATTTCCAGAGCAAGGAAGAGATGCTTGAGGAAGTGGTCGAAATGATGCTGGAGAATGGCTCGGAGCGAGCGAGAAAGGTGTCGAGCTCCACTCTTTCCATTCCGGAAAAAATCGTCGGCACCGTGCTCGCTTATCGGCCGATGGCGGATGAGCTGGTGATTCAGGATACTCTCAATCGGCCGGAAAATATCTACCTGCACGATAAGGTTTACAAGAAGCTGATTTCCAAAGCGGGTCCTCTGATTTCCGAGATAGTAAGGGAGGGAATTCGGCAGGGGGTCTTTGACTGTGAGCAGATCGAGGAGCATGTAAGGATGATACTCATTATAAGTTCTCAGCTATTTGACGGCGGTGATTTCACAGCGAATGATGTAATCGCATTTATAGATATCGTTGAAAAATCATTCGGCGCGAGACCGGGAACAATGGGCTTTATCAGAGAATTGATCGGAAGGAGGAAATGATGGTGAAGGCAGCAAAGGACAGCTACAGGTACAGGCCGATACTCTTTTTTATATGCGCGTATCTCTTTACATGGATTTTCTGGATTCCGGCGATCTTTTTGCCGGAAAGCATCAGCCCCTTCCTGATGTTGATCGGGCTTATGGCACCTGCTGTAGTTTCTACCGTTTTTGTCATGGCATCGGGCTCAGATGCACTGAAGCAGGACCTGAAAAATAAGATTTTCGGCTTTTACAAGGTGAAATGGCGGAATGTTCTTTGGGCGGTGATCGTATTTGCGATCATAATAGCCTGTTCCATCCTCTTATCTCTTCTTTTTGGACAGTCACCGGATCAGCTTTCCTTTGCGAAGGACTTTTCTTTTACCGGTGTCGGCATAGCCGGTGCGTTTTTTACCATTACGGTCGCCGCAATCATCGAGGAAGTGGGGTGGAAGGGATATTGTGAGGATTCGATCGGGAACTACATGAACTGGTTTTGGGAATCCATGATCTTCGGAGCGCTCTGGTCCTTCTGGCATTTTCCTCTCATTTTTATTCAGGGAACGTATCATGCCGGTCTTATGGTGAATCCGCTTTATGCAATCAATTTCTTTGTGAGTGCAGTGCCTATGGGCTTTGTTATCACATGGGTGTATCTCGTGAGTGACCGTTCCATATTGGCCTGCATGATATTCCATTTCTTCGTGAACTTCATGCAGGAGAAGATCGCGATGACTCCTGAGACAAAATGCGTAGAGACGATAGTCGTTACATTGGCGGCCGCGATCATAGTTTTGCTCAAAAAAGATATGTTCTTTGAAAGCGATCATGTTGGAAGACTTCTTGAAATGCAGGGCGGAGAGAATCATGATAAATAAAGCGAATAATTACGGGAAGTTCATATTGCTGTGGGCAGGCGAACTGATTTCTCAAATCGGAGGTGGTCTTAGCAGCTTTGGTTTAGGCGTCTATGTTTTCCGGCAGACCGGAAGAGCCTCCGACATGGCGCTTATCACTCTGTTTGGCTTTCTTCCCAGCCTCCTTTTGAGCGCCCCGGCAGGTGTCCTCGCGGATAGGTACGACAGAAGGCTGCTCATGATGATTGGCGATGGATGCTCCGGCGCAGGCGTCGTTTTCATTCTACTGTGCATGATAAACGGCGGGGCAACGCTTATCCAGATTTGCATCGGGGTATTCATCAGTTCCATTTTCGCTTCTCTTCTGGAACCGTCCTACAGAGCCACAATTACGGATTTGCTGACGAAAGAGGAGTTTTCAAAAGCGAGCGGGCTGGTATCCCTGGCGGGAAGCGCAAAATATCTCTTTTCCCCTATCATCGCAGGCTTTCTTCTTAGCATTTCTGATGTGAAGCTGCTTTTGCTGATTGATATCTGCACATTCTTTTTGACAGTACTATCCACGGCAGTCGTCAGAAGAAACATTAATAACAAGAAAACGGAAATAAGAGACGGGTTTTCCGTTCGTCTGAAGGAAGGATGGAGAGCGGTATATGAGAGAAAAGGCGTATTCATGCTCATCATGGTCACATCGGTCATTACGCTTTTTATGGGTGTGTTTCAGGTATTGGCAGCTCCTGCAATATTATCCTTTTCCGATTCCAATACTATGGGCATTACGGAAACGGTATGCGCCTGCGGAATGCTTGTATCCGGAATGATTTTAGGGATATGGGGAATAAAGAGACAGTTTATAAAAATCTTAAGCATATCCCTTGCCCTCGCCGGCGTTTTCATGGTCGGCTTCAGCGCTTTTGAGAGCATAGCATGGATGTGCGTCTTTGGATTTTTGTTTTTTGCGGCTTTGCCCTTTGCCAATAATTGTTTGGACTATCTTGCGAGGACAAACATCCCTGATGAGTTTCAGGGAAGGGCCTGGGGCTTGATCGGTTTTCTCTCTCAGCTTGGCTATCTCGCTGCGTATGCCGTATCAGGCCTTGCCGCTGACTTTTTAGGAGCATTAAGCGGACGCGGGGTGGGGCGAGGCTCCGCTATGATAATCGGGATTTCGGGAATCTGCCTCATTGTCATTGCAGTCAGTATCCCCATGATTAAGAGGATACGAGATCTTGATAGATAAAGATCACGCATGGTCTATAACATGATTCCACGTCCATATCATGAAGCGCTTCTTTGTTCTCTGCCGGGGACAGAAGATGAATCGATAATAAAAACAAAACGACCGGTTTTGTGATAGAGTATTAAGCAAGCAACGGAAAGGCGTCCGATGTGTGCCGTGCCAGGATATTTTTATGGAAAGCTCAGCTTCAGAAGGAGACTTTGCATGCATGAATTAACGAAACTTATCTATCAGGATATGCGCCCTGCCCTGGGAGTCACCGAGCCCGCTGCGATCGCTTTCTCCGTCGCAACGGCCAGAAGGCATGCCCCCGGCATCGTCCGGAGGGTGACACTGCGTCTCAACAGCGGAATCTATAAGAATGCCTTCACCTGCGGCATTCCTTCTTCCGATGAGCTTGGAAACTTCCATGCCGCGGCGCTCGGCGCCGTAGGGGCCGATCCGGAGAAGGGGCTGGAGTGCTTGGAGGGCATCAGCCCGGAACAGGCCGAGAGCGCAAGGGCCATGGTAAAGGCAGGGAAAATCAGGGTCGAAATGAGTGAGATCAGCAGCCGTATCTTCATTGAAGCGACGGTGGAATCGACGGGAGGCAGTGCCTGCGTCACCATCCGGGATGCCCATATGAAGATCGTTAGGATCACGGAAAACGGACGCACCGTCTTTGAAAAAGAATCCGCTGAGCCCTCCGAGGAGGAGAGCAGCGCACTCATCCACAGCTATACCCTGGAGCAGCTTCATGACTATGCTCTCAGCGTTCCGCTGGAGGAGATTCGATTTATCCAAGAAGCGTTTCAGCTCAATTTTGCCCTGTGTGAAGCAGGGCTTAGCAGCAGGAAGACTCGTTTTTCCCGCTATTTGCTCGAAAAAAACGGAGGCAGAATCATCTCAGAAGACGAGCAGAGGACCGCCTCGCTGCTTTGCAATGCCGCGATTGAAGCCCGTGTCCTGGGGCTTCCGGAGCCGGCGATGAGCATTACCGGATCCGGTGCCCACGGCATCATCGCCACCATGCCGCTCTATGCTGCCGCTAAGGTCAGGGGCTATTCCGAAGAGCAGCTGCTCCGGGCGACGGCCTTGAGCTTCCTGGTCTGTATGTACATTAAGGAGTACTCCGGGAAGCTCTCCGCCTTCTGCGGCTGCGCCATTGCGGCCGGCACCGGCATGGCCTGCGGACTCGTTTTGCTCCGCGGCGGCAGCACCCGGCAGATGGCAGAGAGCATCAATAATATGGCGGGCAGCATCACCGGCATGATCTGCGACGGAGGGAATCAGGGCTGCACCATGAAAGGCGTGGTCGCGGTGGACGCCGCGTGGCAGTCGGTGGAGATGGCGATGCAGGATGTTTTCATCGATAGTGTTCACGGCATCAATGCTGTAACTCCGGAGGAGACCATGCGCAATATGGGATACATCGCTTCCCCGGGTATGGTGGGCACGGAAAAGACGATTGTCGATATTCTGAGGGAGAAAAGGATGGAATAAGATGATTTCTCGTCTGCATCATGAAGAGCTTCCTTGACCTTAAGCCGGGCTTGGCGGAAGGCTTTTTCGGGAAGGGCGTTCTCTGGGATTAACAGCAAAAATATCCGGAAGACGGAAAGAGGACTTGCAAAGTGTGGTTAAATACATTAAAATAATTAAAAATACTTTATTATAGTGATTTGGTTAATATAAATTAACAAGAAATGAAAGAAACGGGCAAGGAAGAAATGGAGGCAGTCAGGTTTGGAGAGAAGAAAAAGCATCAGAATGGAAACGATCGCGAAGGAGCTTGGAGTCAGTGTAGTGACGGTTTCCAACGCGTTGAACGGGCGAAAGGGTGTCAGTGAGGAGAAGCGCAGGAGAATCGTTGCCAGGGCGCAGGAATTGGGATACAGTGCCTCGGAGCATGAGCCGGTCATGAAAAAAAAGGACTGTCTGATCGGCTGTATCGTGGCAAGCCGTTTTGTACAGGAATTTCCTTCGTTTTATATGGAGATCTATAAGAATATAGCCAGAGAAGCCG
Source organism: Oribacterium sp. oral taxon 078 str. F0262 (assembly GCF_000160135.1). Taxonomy (GTDB): domain Bacteria; phylum Bacillota; class Clostridia; order Lachnospirales; family Lachnospiraceae; genus Oribacterium. The sequence goes on along the minus strand of NZ_GG729934.1, from coordinate 618,298 downwards.
GCAAGCGAGGCTGTATGACGGTGTTGGAGGTTGTGACCTCTGAGATGGAGAATCATGCCCGCTCTTTTCCGGCCTTTCAGGAAACAGGGATAGGCGGGATTCTTTTGATCGGAGAAATGAAGCGGACATATGTGGATCATGTGAAAAAACAGTATCCGTATCTTCCGGTCGTCTGCGTGGATGACTATGATGTGCGGGAAGACATCGATTATATTGTGACGGATAGTTTCGGCGGCATGGAGAGAATGACGTATCTTTTGCTCCAGCAGGGGCTGACGGATCTTGTCTTTGTCGGAACGGTCGGAGCCACAGACAGTATTACAGATCGTTATCTTGGATTCTGTAAGGCTCTGGAGAGACGAGGGATCACAAGCAATCTTCATGAAGTAATTCCGGACAGGGAGGGGGGGAGATTATTTCCCCCAAAGCTTCCGAAGCACCTTCCTCAGGGCTTTGTGTGTAATTGTGACAAGACAGCCTTTGAGGTGATCAGGATGCTGAGGGGACGCGGCATCCGGGTGCCGGAGGATGTTTCGGTCGTCGGGTTTGATGATTTCCCGAGGGAGACAGCGGAGCATATTCGCCTCGCCACCTATCGGAATGACGCAAAGCTTATCGCGCAGCTGAGCCTTCATATCATGATAAACAGGCTGGAGAAAAAAGACAGATCCTGCGGAGTGCGGGTTGTGGAAGGAACTGTTGTGCGCGGGGAAAGTGTAAAGTACAGGAGGCAGTGCACAAATGGCGGAGGTTAAGCTGAAGGATATTGCAGACCGCATTGGAGTCAGTACGGTCACGGTATCCAATGCTCTCTCGGGGAAAAAGGGAGTGAGCGCCGGGCTGCGGGAAAATATTGAGAACGTGGCTGAGGAGCTGGGATATGATATCTCCCGTTATCACAGGACTTTGCAGGGGGCCAGGATCGGGGTGATTTCTACCGAAAAACGCTACATGGAAATCGGAAATTCCTTCTACTGGTCGCTGTACCAGCAGGTAGTAAATGCGGCAACAGAAAGGCAGAGTGTCACGATGCTTGAGCCGGTCGAGGAAAGCAGACAGGAGAGCGGGCAGCCGCCGCGTATTCTGAAAGCAAAAGCAGTGGATGGATTGATAGTGATTGGCTGGATGTTTGCTCCATATATCCAATATCTGGTAAAGGAAGCCGGTGTACCGGTTGTGCTGCTGGATTTTCGTGTGAGAGAGAGCAGCTGCGATACGGTTATAAGCTGTAATTATACCGGAATATACAAAATGACGCGCTACCTGACGGATCGCGGACACAGGAGACTTGCATTTGTGGGAAGTGTTTTGGCCAATGAGAATATTATGGATCGTTATTATGGATACAGAAAGGCGTTGATTGAGGCAGGTATTGAAGAGAGAAGAGACTGGATTCTGGAAGACAGAGATCTTCTGACTGGAGAGATGCAGTTTTCCCTTCCGGATGAGCTGCCCACGGCGTTTGTCTGTAACTGTGACCTTGCTGCCCGAGATGTGTATGCAGCATTGGATGAGCGGGGGCTCAGAGTTCCTGACGACGCTTCTATAGTGGGATACGATGATTATCTGCCGGATTCATCGGTTGCGGATTTGCTGACGACTTATCACGTGGATACCCGGAGAATGGCTGAGATGGCGGTCGGACGATTATTGGGAAAGATTCATGGGGAGGAAACTCAATATGGAATCCACTATATCGATGGACCTGTGATAGAACGAAGCAGTGTAAGGGATCTTCGAATAAAAACGGGAAACGGAAGAAAATGACAGCTATACTGAAAAACTGCCGCGTCCACGGTGTATTCGCTTATCGGATACACCGTGGACGCGGCAGTTTTTTTAGGACATAAATTGCGTTTTTTCGTAGCTGCGGACCACTCGTACTGAAACAGCAGCGTGCAGTGAAAAGCCGCCGATAAAACAATAGGGAAGACTTAAATTAGACACATAATACATTGTGTTTTAATTTTGGCCGGGTGTCAAACACGCAATGCCAAGGATTCTTTAACTTGAGAAAATATGCTTGAACTGTGAGCGCTTTAAGAGGGAGACAGGAGAGGATATGCGGTTTCAAGAGAGAATTTTTGTGTGACAAGTCGGGAAGGCAGATTAAATTATAATTAAGTTGAAATTTAAGTTAGGCGAGTATAAACTTAATTTAATAACAAAATTGGAATTGAATTTAAGCATAAAACAGTATCTCAAGACAGGAGGCAAGATAAAGCGAAAGCCAATTGCAAAAGGCATTTTCAGAAGGAGGAAAGAACATGAAAAAACAAGAGTTCATTGCAGCAGCTCTGACGGCGTTCATTGCAGCTTCTCTTGCGGCATGCGGATCTGCTTCACCCGCCACGTCAGGGACATCCGCTTCCGGAGCTTCAAGTGCCGGGGGAACGGCAGCGCCGGTATCCATGGATCAGATCAATCTGGGAACGGATTATACGGACATTAAGGCGAATCTGAAGTTCATCACACACAGAACAGATCTGCTTGACACGGATTTTGCGGAGTACATCAAGGATTTCCAGAAGATGTACCCGAATGTCAGTATTGAATATGAAGGAATCACGAACTATGTAGATGACTTCACTACCCGCCTTTCCACGGGAGACTGGGGAGATATCTGCATGATTCCGACAACCATTTCCAAGTCGGATCTGGGGGAATACTTCATTTCGTATGGTACTGAGGATACCTTGCGAAAGAAGTACACGCTGCTGGATAACTTTACCTATAATGGACAGTCCTATGGGATGCCGTCCATGGCAAACCTCAGCGGTGTGGTCTATAACAAGAAAGTGTTCAGCGACGCAGGGATTACGACGGCTCCTGTGACACCGGATGAATTTATGGAGGATCTTCAGAAGATCAAGGACAAGACAGATGCGGTCCCTCTGTATACAAATTTTGCAGCAGGATGGACGATGACGGCATGGGATGCTTATATTGACGGTACGGCAACCGGAGATCCGAACTTTACCAATGCGGGTCTGGATGAAGGAAAGAATCCGTTCAGTGATAGAGGTGACGGCACCGGCCCGTACGCAGTATACAACACCCTTTATGAAGCGGTCTCCAAGAAGCTTACGGAGGATGACCCGACCACAACAGACTGGGAAGGCAGCAAAGGGATGCTGAACAGCGGGAAGATCGGATGTATGTTCCTTGGATCCTGGGCAATCCCGCAGATGAAGTCTGCCGGAAAGAATGCGGATGAGATTGCATATATGCCTTTTCCGATCAGCGTGAACGGTATTCAGTATGCCGTAGAAGCGCCGGATTATTGCTACGGAATCAATAAGAACAGCTCCAAGGACAATCAGATCGCGGCTATCTGCTACGTGAAATATCTGATGGAGAAATCCGGGTATGCAGTGGCACAAGGCGGGATGGATTGTATTGCAGGCGCCGAGATGCCGGATTTCCTGAAGGATTTCGAATCGGACAAGATCAGAATCATTGTGAATGAAGCGGCTCCGGCAGGAAAAGAAACTCTGCACAATGATATCAACAACGATTCTGAGCTTGGGCTGAATGTTTCCGGCGCATGTGCAAAAGCGGTTGTTCAGAATGCAGTCAGCGGTGGAGAATCCATGAAGGATCTCGCGGATGAATGGAATAAGGCATGGGCATCGGCTCAGGAATCGAATGGAGTTACTCCTGCGGATTATACGCCGGTTCCCGCTGCAGCATCATCGATAGCCGGTAATTAGGACGTTTCCGTTCTCAGCGTCAGCTTCGCAAGCTGACGCTGAGAGAAATATCAAGGGAAAGGAGCTGTTTCCATGGAGGACAATAAGAATTCCGTCCGGCGCAGAAGCTGGTTTATGACTACCAGGGGAAGCCGGAGACTCGTAATGATCACTTTTATGGCTTTCCCCCTTCTGCTTCTTTTGGTATTTACTTATTTTCCTTTTTTCAAGATGGTTCAGTTCAGCTTTTATGATATGGGCTATATCGGGAAAAGGGAGTTCGTCGGACTTCGAAATTACAGAGACGTATTTACCAGGGGCGACTGCTTTCGCGCATTGAAGCTGAGTCTGTATTACCTGATTGGTGCATTTGTTCAGCTGGGACTGGCTCTGTTCTTTGCTTCAATTCTAAGTCAGAAGATGAAGGGCTCCGGTGTGTTTAAAGGACTGCTGTTTTTCCCGTTTTTGGTGTGCGGAATTGCGGTAGGCTTCATCTTCAAGTTTTTTTACACGAGAGGCTTCGTATTTGATACGGTTCTGCAGTGCTGTGGCTTGCAGCTGGACAAGCTTCCGTACTGGCTGAGAGATACGAAGATTAATAATATATCACTGGCGGCAAGCTCTATCTGGCGGTACATGGGTCAGAATATGGTTCTGTTCATCGGCGCAATCACTTCTGTGGACAGCGAACTGTATGAAGCGGCGGCTATCGATGGCGCGAATGGATGGCAGAAATTCAGATATATTACCTTTCCGGGCATCAAAACCATAGTTGTTCTGAATCTGATCCTGTCCATTTCGGGATCACTGAGCGTATTTGAACCGCCTTATGTAACTACCGGCGGTGAATTCGGAACAGCGACCTATTTTGTCGTGATGGATAAACTGGCACATGCCAGCCAGAAGGTGGGTCTTGCCTCCGCTATGGCGGTTGTACTGATGATCTTGATTCTCATTGTCACGGGGATTCAGAAATGGGTGGAGTGGTATTTTCTCGGCACATCCGGTTGTGATGCACAGATTGAGATTAAGCGGAGAAAGAAACGCGCGGAAGCAGAGCGCGCAGCAAAAGAAATGTCATCCGGGAAAGGAGCGGTATAAGATGAACAAAAATACAACGGCTGTTGTCAAGAAAACGGTTTGGACGATCGTAAAGTACATCCTTCTTGTATTTGTATCATTCTGTGCCGTCCTCCCGCTGATCAGCTGTATTTTTACCGCGCTTAAGACGCCGGAGGAGTATGCATCCACCAGCGTCATGACACTCCCGTCCCACTGGGCTTATTTTCAGAACTTTATTGACGCCTGGAAGCAGGCAAATATGGCTCTGGCCTTCCGGAATTCTCTGTTTATTCTGGTTTTTGTTCTTTTCGGATCGATCATGAGCGGATCCATGCTTGCCTATGTGCTCAGCAGGTTTAAGTTCAAGGGAAATGGAATCATCCGGGCGCTGTTCCTCTTTGCTTCCTTGCTTCCGGGCATCGCCATGCAGGTTTCTGTCTATCAGATTATGTATACCCTGGGGTGGATCAACAGTCTTCCTGGATATAGCATCCTGATGTGCGGGACAGATGTTATCTCTATCTATATCTTTATTCAGTATTTTGAAAATCTGTCGCCGGCGCTGGATGAGGCGGCCATCATGGATGGCTGCACTTACTTTGGCGTATTCTTCCGCATTTTGTTTCCGCTCCTGAAGCCGGCAATCATTACCGTAATGATTCTGAAGGGTGTGGGCACCTACAATGAATATTATATGGCAAACCTTTACCTGCAGGACAAGAACAAATATGTCACGGTGGCTACCTCGCTGTTTAAATTCACAGGGCCGCTGGGAAATCAGTACAACTACATCTGCGCGGGCGTTATCATTACAATGCTCCCGGCGCTGATTATCTTTATTCTCTGCCAGAAACAGATATACAGCGGACTGGCACAGGGAGCAGTAAAGGGTTAAGGAAAAGCTTTCAAGGATTAGGCTTAAGCCGGACGTGCTGCCGCAGTGGATATTGAAGTATGCAGCACCGTCCATAAAGATGAGAAAATGAGGACTTCAATTATGAGCGTAAAGATCATCGGAGCGAATGTACCCAATATGCCCTGGCAGGATCGTCCTGCCTCAGACGAGAGCGGACTTCCGCTCTGGAGATATAGTGAGAATCCAATCATCGGACGCAGCCCGGCAAAGGGAGTTGCGCGGATTTTCAACAGCGCAGTTATTCCCTACAAGGATGCATTTATCGGAGTTTTCCGCGGCGAGCAGACGGACGGCGTCCCCTATATTTATCTGGGAGAAAGCAAGGATGCCATTCACTGGAGCTTCAGGCCCGACAAAATCCGCTTTGTAAAGGAAGACGGAGAGGCATTCATGCCGAACTATGCGTATGACCCTCGCCTGGTAAAGATTGAGGATGTCTATTATATCATCTGGTGTCAGGATTTCTATGGAGCATCAATCGGAATGGCAAAGACAGCGGACTTCCGGACATTTACTCGACTGGAAAATCCATTGATTCCCTTCAACCGGAATGCTGTGCTGTTCCCCAGAAAAATAAACGGAAAATTCATGATGCTTTCCCGTCCGAGTGATTCCGGACATACTCCCTTCGGAGATATTTTCCTTTCGGAAAGTCCGGACATGGAATATTGGGGACATCATCGTCATGTGATGAGCAATGCAAGCGGCAACTGGTGGGAGAACGTCAAGATCGGAGGAGGCGCCGCGCCGATTGAAACCAGCGAGGGATGGCTTTTGTTCTATCATGGCGTGACCAATACCTGCAATGGCTATGTGTACAGCATCGGTGCAGCCATTCTGGACAGGGATCATCCATCCCGTGTGAAATACCGCTGTCGGACATTCCTTCTTACACCGCAGGAGTGGTACGAGGAGAGAGGATTTGTTCCGAATGTAACCTTCCCCTGTGCAACGATTCATGATGCACAGAGCGGGCGCATCGCTGTTTATTATGGCTGCGCGGACACCTATGTGGGAACGGCGTTCACCACAGTGGAGGAGCTTGTAGATTATATCAGGGCAAATAATCAGATATCGGAAATGGATGCAGAGGAAGGGGTCCGCTGACAAAAGGAGAAAATCATGTTTGCGGAGGAAGTAAAGAAGCATCTGGCGACAAAAATACTTCCCTTCTGGGAGGGACTGATCGACCGGGAGAATGGCGGCTATATCGGCTTTGTCGGGCGAGATCTTGTGCGGGACCCGAAGGCGGAAAAGGGATGTATCCTGAACAGCAGGATTCTCTGGTTTTTTTCCAGCTGCTGCCTTGGGCTGAAGGATCCTTCGATTCTGCCATACGCAGATCATGCCTGGAAGTTCCTGCGGGATCACTGCTATGACAGGGTAAATGGCGGTGTATTCTGGTTTCTGAGCTTCGACGGAAGGCCGCTGGATACGACAAAACACACATATAATCAGGCGTTTGCCATTTATGCTCTGTCTGCATATTATCGGGCCAGCGGAAACCGGGAGTCACTGGCTATGGCTATGGAACTCTATCAGCTGGTGGAAAGCAGGATGAAGGATGAATTCGGATATCTGGAGGCGTTTGATCGGACTTTTCATCCGGTATCGAATGAAAAGCTTTCCGAAAATGGAGTTATGGCAGAGAAAACCATGAATACTCTTCTTCATGTCCTGGAGGGATATTCCGGACTGTGTGAGGCCAATGAGGATGAGGCAGTGAAAAACAGCATCCGGTGGATCCTGGATATTTTTGCCGCTCATATCTACAATCCGGATCAGGGCAGGCAGGAGGTTTTCTTTGACAGAGGGTGGAATTCCCTGATAGATCTCTGCTCCTATGGACATGATATTGAATCCTCTTGGCTTCTGGACCGCAGCCTGGACATTCTGAAGGATCCGATCTATCGCTCCAAAATTGCGCCCATCACAGTGATCCTTGCGGAAAATATCTACAAACGGGCCTATAGCGATCATTCGGTATTCAATGAATGCGAACGGGGAAGGATTGATGCAACACGTGTCTGGTGGGTTCAGGCAGAAAGCATTGTGGGATTTTTAAATCTCTGGCAGAAGAAAGCGGAGTGCTTTGAGTATCGAAGGGCAGCGGAGGAGATATGGTCCTATATTCAGACCTATCTGGTAGATCATAGAAAGGGAGGGGAATGGTTCTGGGCAGTTCATGCAGACCATACGCCGACAGAGCAGCCGATTGTAGAGCCGTGGAAATGTCCGTATCATAACGGACGCATGTGTCTGGAGGTTCTCACTCGCCTGGAGAATGAGCAGTAGCAGCTGGCTTTCAGAAAGCGATTGCATGATACGGAAAGAGGGGAAACAGGATGCATCCCAGATATTATGTGGAAAAAGAAAAAACAGACCGGCTGATATTCCGGAAAAATCAGAAAACGGATTTTTACAACGGCATCTACAGCCGTTACCAGTATCCGATCCTGACCAGAGAGTCTATTCCGGTTGAGTGGAGATACGATCTGGACGAAAGAACGAATCCGTATTTCATGGAGAGGCTCGGCGTCAATGCTGTTATGAACAGCGGCGCAATTTACCTGAATGGAAAGTATTGTCTGGTCTGCCGTGTGGAAGGAAATGATCGGAAGTCCTTTTTTGCTGTGGCAGAAAGTGAGAGTCCTGTGGATGGGTTTCGTTTTCGGGATGAACCGCTAATCCTTCCGGACACCTGCCCGGATGAAAGCAATGTGTATGATATGCGTCTGACCAGGCATGAGGATGGATGGATTTACGGAGTATTCTGTTCTGAAAGTAAGGATAAGGGGAATGAGGACTTGTCTGCCGCGGTTGCAGAGGCCGGGATCGTACGTACCAAGGACATGGAGAAGTGGGAGCGCCTGGACAATCTGAAGACTCTTCAGTCTCCGCAGCAGCGAAATGTCGTTCTGCACCCGGAGTTTGTGGATAAAAAATATGCCTTCTACACCCGCCCGATGGACAACTTCATCGAAACCGGAAGCGGCGGCGGGATCGGCTTTGGCCTGTGCGATGATATCTGTCATGCGGTTGTCAAGGAGGAAAAGATCATCAGCAGGAGAATTTATCATACGCTGACAGAATCCAAAAACGGATGCGGAGCGGTCCCGATCCGCGGCAGAAAGTGCTGGATTCATATTGCCCACGGCGTGCGGAACACGGCGGCGGGTCTTCGCTACGTCCTGTATGCCTTTGGCACGGATCTTAAGGATCCGTCGAGGGTCATTGCGAAACCCTCCGGCGTCTTTCTGGTACCTCTGGGAGGAGAGCGAGTTGGAGATGTCTCCAATGTCGTGTTTACGAACGGAGCCATCGCCAGAGAGAATGGTGACGTCTATCTTTACTATGCATCGTCGGACACACGTATGCATGTCGCCTTAACGACAATAGACCGGCTGGAGGATTATCTGTTTCGGACACCGGAGGATCCGCTTCGTTCAGCGGATTGTGTGCGTCAGCGATGCGAGCTGATTCGACATAACCGGGAGATCCTCAAGGCTCAGAAAAGCATGGATTCGCAGCTGAAGCAGGGGAATACAGGCATTGCATCAGAGACGGACGCGCCTTCCTTCGCGGCTTGGGAGCATCGGATTTAGTTCAGGGAAAAGGGATCAGCTTCTTATGAAAAGAATAGATGCAGACAATAATCATCTGGTCTACAGCGGACGAATTGACTTCAGAGATCCGAAGTCTCCTGTTTTTGTGTATCCGTGTACCAATGTGCGGATGCGGTTTCGCGGAGACAGGCTGAAGATCCTGCTAAGAAACAGGCATGAATACTGGAAAAATTTTGCCGGGATACTGGCAGACGGAAAACAGATGAAATTCTCCCTGAATGAAACCGGCGAAACGGTTCTTGAGATTCCTCTGGACGAGCAGAGAGAGGAACATGAGGTTATGCTGTTCAAACGGCAGGACGGGTGCCATTATTTTGCTTTTCAGGGCATCTGGCTCGATGAGAATGCAGAGCTTCTGGCAGCGCCGGAGCTTCCGGGGCGGAGAATCGAGGTATTTGGAGATTCTGTTTCGGCCGGAGAGCTGTCGGAGGCGGTGGATTATACAGGAAAGGAAGATCCGCAGCACGAGGGAGAATACTCGAACAGCTGGTATTCATATTCCTGGACGACGGCACGGCTGCTTGGCGCAGAGCTTCATGATATCGCACAGGGCGGCATGGCCTTGCTGGATGGAAGCGGCTGGTATCATGAACCGGATGCGGAGGGTATGGTCTCCGTGTGGGATAAGATCGAATACAATCCTGTTCTTGGTGAAATTGTTCCCTGGGATTTTTCCAAATGGATTCCGGATGTGGTGATCGTGGCACTGGGGCAGAATGACAGTCATCCGATTGATTATATGGCGGAGCATCCGGACGGGCCGAAGGCGCAGGCATGGAAAGACGGTTATTATCATTTTTTGGAAAAGCTCCGGAAGGTTTATCCAAAGGCGCAGATCGTCTGCATCACGACACTTCTGATGCATGATCCTGCCTGGGATCGCGCGATCACAGAGGCAGTGGATCGATTCCGGTCCGACAATAAGGATGAGAAGCTGACGCAGTATCTTTTCCGCAGGAACGGATGCGGTACGCCGGGACATCTGCGGATTACAGAGGGACGCGAGATGGCGGAGGAGCTGGCCCGGTACCTGGAGAAGCTTTCCATTCGGGGATGGTAGTACACAAAACAGAGAAAAGCGCAGCATATTCAGAAAAAATGCAGTAAATGAAAAACAGCTGAAGAGGGAGAAAAAATGCAGGCAGATGATACAAGGCTGATCAGATGTATGGAAAGAGCGTCCCAAGGAAAGTCCCTGACGATTGGTTTTTTTGGCGGATCCATCACGCAGGACAGTCTGGCCTCTGTACACGAAAAATGCTATGCGTATCGTACTTATCTTTGGTGGAAGGAAAACTTCCCTAAAGCGGATATTCATTATGTAAATGCCGGAATCGGGGGCACAGACTCTCTGTATGGGGTATCCAGGGTGACGGGCGATATGCTGATCTATCAGCCGAATCTTGTGTTCATAGATTTCAGTGTCAATGATAAGCCGACGAATTTTTTTCGTGAAAGCTATGAGGGATTGATCAGGAGAGTGCTGAATTTCCCGTCCTTTCCCGCTGTGGTATTGCTTCATAATGTCCGCTATGACAATGGACTGACCGCGGAACCGCAGCATGGAGAAATCGGTGATTATTATCGGCTTCCCCGTGTGAGTATCCGCGATACGGTTTATCAAAGAGTGCAAAATCAGGAGCTCCGGATGGAGGATATTTCACCGGACGGTCTTCATCCGAATGACCGGGGGCATGGCCTGATTGCGAAGGAAATCATTCGCCTGCTGGAATCTGTTTTTGACAGCTGGAAGAATCAAAAGTCTGCGTCACAACCTCTCTGTGAGGGGAAAAATGTCGAAGCGGCAGGGGAAGAAAATCGTCTGATGGATACGGTTAAGGTGGATGCTCTGCCCCATCCGATTACCGAAAATGCTTATCAGGGGGCAAAACGTCTTACGATTGCCAATGCGCTGCCAAAGCTGGACGGATTTCTTGCGGATCCCCATGAGAAGCTGGGCCATCTGGATCATTTCAAAAACGGCTGGATCGGAAGGAGGGGCGGAGATACGATAAGCTTCTCTGTGGAGGCATCCTGCATTGCTGTACAGTATCGAAAATCGGTCTGCCATCCTGCCAGAAGAGCGGAGCTTGTGCTGGATCAGGATACGGCGCATCCGATTCTGCTGGACGGAAATTTCGATGAGGAATGGGGGGACTGTCTCTATCTTGAGAGTATCCTGCATCATGGAAAGAGGGGAACGCATACTGTGCAGATACGAGTGCTGCCGGAATACGGCGAAGAAAGCATCAGCTATGTGCCCTTTTATCTGCTGTCGTTGATAAGCGCCTGATGTCACTGCGGATCGCCTTATATCAGAGGCAAAGAAGGGAGGAGCCTGCACGATGAACGCAAAGGAAAAATACAGATATTGGTTGAATAGTCCTGATATAGATGAGGATACAAAGGCGGAATTACGTTCGATCGAAGGGAATGATAAGGAGATCGAGGACCGCTTTTACCGGGAGCTGGAATTCGGAACCGGGGGACTGCGGGGAGTGATGGGAGCCGGCAGCAATCGCATGAACCGATATACGGTTCGGAAAGCTGCGCAGGGACTGGCGAATTATATTAAGAAGCAGAATACATCCGGGAAGGGTGTGGCCATTGCTTATGATTCGCGTTTACATTCACAGGAATTTGCGGAAGATGCGGCGCTCTGCCTTGCGGCCAATCAGATACCGGCGTATGTCTTTCCCTCTCTTCGCCCTACACCGATGCTTTCCTTTGCCGTCAGAAAGCTGGGATGTACGGCAGGGATTGTCATAACGGCCAGCCACAATCCGAGAGAGTACAATGGGTATAAAGTTTACTGGGAGGATGGCGCGCAGATCACACCGCCCCGTGATGCGGAAATCATTGCAGAGGTCAATGCGGTCACGGATTTTGCCGAGGCGCTTAGCATGACAAAGGAAGCTGCGCTGGCGGAGGATCTCTATCATGTAATCGGATCGGAAGTCGATGATCAGTACATGGAAGCGGTAAAATCATTGGTGATCCATCCGGAGACAATCCGTGAGCAGGCAGACCGGCTCAGGATTGTCTACACTCCGCTGCATGGAAGCGGGAATCTCTGGGTCAGGCGCATCTTAAAAGAACTTGGCTTTCATCATGTATATGTGGTAGAGGAGCAGGAGCTTCCCGACGGAAGCTTCCCGACGCTGTCCTATCCCAATCCCGAGGATCCCAAGGCATTTGAGCTTGCACTGAAGCTGTCTGAGGAAAAAGATGCGGATCTCGTCCTTGCCACAGATCCGGACGCAGACAGACTTGGAATTTATGTGAAGGACAGAACAGACGGCAAGTATAAAAGCTTCACCGGAAACATGACCGGTATCCTTTTGCTGGACTACATTCTCTCTCAGAGAAAGTCGGCCGGAACACTTCCCTTAGACGGAGCTGTCGTGACAACCATTGTTTCCGGAAAAATGAGCGCACCGCTGTCCGCGGATTATGGGATGAGCCGGATTGAGACGCTGACCGGATTCAAATATATCGGAGAACAGATCAAATTCTTTGAGCAAACTCATCAGCATCACTTTGTGTTTGGCTATGAGGAAAGCTATGGCTGTCTGCTTGGCACCTGCGTAAGGGACAAGGATGCCGTAATGGCCGTAATGGCGCTTTGTGACGCGGCTGCCTGGGATATGCATTGCGGCAGAACGCTTCTGGATCATATGCGGGAGCTTTTTAATCGATATGGCTGGTACCGTGAGAAGCTTGTTCCGGTGACCCTGAAGGGGGCGGAGGGGGCAGAGAAGATCCGATCCATGATGGATGCCGTTCGTTCCTCTGTGCCGGAAATGCTTGGAGGACGACGTGTACTGGAGTTTCGGGATTACAAAGAGGGACGCATTCAAAATATGGAGACGGGAGAAGAGAATGAGATTGATCTTCCCCAATCCAATGTCCTGTATTTTCGCATGGAGGGCGATTCCTGGTGCTGTATCAGACCCTCCGGCACAGAACCAAAGATCAAATTCTATATCGGCGTGTGTGGAGAGAGTCAGGAAGATGCAGCTGCGCAGCTGGGCAGTCTGACTGCCGCGATAGAGCAGTTGGCAGAGTGAAAAAATGCGAAAAGAATGACAAAAGCAGGAATAATAGGAATAATAAGAAAAGCAGAGAAGAAATAAAGAGCGAGGATGGGTGGGAATATGAGCATTCTGAAATTAAAACCGGCCTGCAAGGATTATCTGTGGGGCGGCCGCAGGCTGGTGGAAGAATATGGAAAGGAATATGTCGGAGAAACGCTGGCAGAGACATGGGAGCTTTCCTGTCATCCGGATGGCCCATCCGTCATCTTCAATGGGAAATATGCCGGGAAGACACTGGAGGAATATATCGAAAAAGAAGGTAGAGGGATTTTGGGAACCCACTGCCGCCGCTTCCGGGAGTTTCCGGTTCTCATCAAATTTATCGATGCGAATAAGGATCTCTCCATCCAGGTCCATCCGGATAATCGCTTTGCCCTGAAAAATGAGGGACAGTACGGGAAGACAGAAATGTGGTATGTCATGGATACGGAGCCCGGAGCTTTTCTCTACTATGGATTCAAGAAGGAGATCAGCAGAGAAGAGTTCCGGAGGAGAATCAATGACAATACCTTGACAGAGGTTTTGAACAGCGTTTCGGTTAAAAAGGGAGATACCTTCTTTATAGAAGCCGGAACTATTCATGCGATTGGCAAGGGCATCCTGCTTGCGGAGATCCAGCAGAATTCCAATGTGACCTACCGTGTTTATGATTACGGAAGAGTCGGAAATGACGGAAAAAAGCGAGAGCTTCATATTGAGAAGGCACTTGCCGTTGCCGGAAGGCTTCCGATTCAGAATCGGGATCATGGATATCCCCATGTGGCAGACTGCGATTATTTCACTGTGGATCAGTTATTCCTCGACGGTAAATTCATGAGAAGCATGACCGGAGTCGTGTCCGGGGATTCCTTTCTCAGCCTATTGTTTTTGGAAGGAAGCGGAATGGTTTCTTGTCTTGATGAGAAAGAAGGCTGTGGAGCTGAGGAGGATAGGCATACTGCATTCCGAAAGGGGGACAGTCTGTTTCTTCCGGCAGGTACAGGCAGATATGAAATTTCCGGCACCTGTCATGTGCTGCTGACAACGATCCGAAATTAAATAGCTCCGCTTCGTGTCGGTAGGGCTGCATTGATGGAAAGATAAAAGGATGGAAAATGATAAAAGGATGGAATAAGAAGAGACTCTTTGCCCCCGCCGGGCAATACTGTTGCAATCCTTTTCGATCTTTGCTATAGTCCCGATATAAATTTTCCTGGGGAGGCAAGGTTTCCCGGGGATGCAGGCGGAAAATCACAGAAATCATCCGATGCCGCTGATATAGTTCCATAAAAAGCAAGTTGCTTTGCAAAAGCAGGGAAATGGATTTGCCATGAAAAAATTCCTGTTTCAATATCCTCTTGCGGCCAGTATCGTTTTGACGGAAGCGGCGGGGACGCTGGGGATATTTTTTTACACACTGATCAGAGATTTTGTCCGGGGATCCGTATCGGACTTATCCGCGGAGCCGGTAATGGCAGCGATTCCGGCGGCTGCTCTCATCAGCGCTCTCCTTTTTTATCCGCTGGTTCTGACAATATGTGAGGCGGTATTTTTGTTTTTGGAGGCAAGGAAGCGCCATGTGGAAGCCGCGTGGCATTTTGATCAGGCGGCGATCTGGTACGGACTTTTTCTGGAAGTTCTCTATGCCGCACTGATGAAAGAGATCACGGGGGCAGACTGGCAGGTACAGCTCTCGAATGGAGAAACGCATACTCCGATCTATTCCGCTGCGGCTCCCACCATTATCGTGATCTTCCTGCTTGCCTTGGCGGGGTATTATTATCTTAGCTTCCAGCCGATGGAGAAGATGCCGCCTCTTCTCATCGTTCTTTCCATGTCTGCCATGTATCTTGGGATGACGGGACTGATTGTGTTTACCGTACAGATCATGGGGAGGGAGAGGGAGGATCTGATTCTCCTGATTTATCCGATCTGTATCGCCCTCGTCATTGCAAGGACGATCCTCCGCAAGGTCCATGCGTGGCCGGAGCTGCCGATGGAGAAGCGAAGAATCCGGGAAAATGCGTTTCTTCAAAGGATCGACCATCTTTTGTCTGACTCCGGATTCTGGCCGATCTATGCTTTGCTCCTTATGCTGCCGCTTCTTGGAATTTTAATTGCGGTCCTTGTGCTGTTCGGACAGGCGCCGGATTCTATTGTAAAGGCATGGACCGAGACCAGTGACTGGGCATTGTCAGCGAAAGAGGCACCGCAGAATATCTATTACGATGAACATTATCTTTGTACGGTGGCGGCAGGCGGACACCGGAATGTGGTAAAACCGATCCGAAAGGGCGTCCGGCACGGACATGTGGTCATCGTAAACCGGCAGCTTTGTGTGGCGAATGCCTTTGAGCAGCTTCTGGAGGAGAGAACGCCACGCCTCCACAGAGCGCTCAGGGCCTTTTATGACCGATACGGCTTCCCAATCGCCAGGCTGATCCGCAGCAAATGGGCAGCCGACTTCGTCTATTTTCTCATGAAGCCGCTCGAGTGGCTCTTTGTCGCTTTTTTGTATCTTGTGGAGGTTCATCCGGAGAACCGAATCGCGGTGCAGTATATGGGGAAGCTCCCGGAATACAAAAAGCAGCTGCCTGCACTCCACGGTACAAGGGAGATCGGGATCAAAATCAGGGAGCCTCTGTAAAAGAGCGAAGGAATAGGAAGATAAAAGGGGACAGGTTCTGTCTCATTCGGGGAAACGGGGGATTTGCTCGCTTTGTGTCCTGTTTTCCTCTGCCCGTCTATGCTATTTTGCATCCGGAGGCAAAGAGGTACCTGCCTCTGATGATGTCTCAGCTGTCTGGGAAGGCATGAACTTGCAGGAGGATCTTAGATGGATCAACAAAAAATCGGGGCTCTTCTGAAAGAGCTTCGGAGGCAGAGGGCCGTGACCCAGGAGCAGCTTGCGGAGATGCTGAATGTATCACGCCGCACAGTTTCTCGCTGGGAAACCGGCAGCAATATGCCGGACTTGGATATCCTTATCGAAATAGCGGATTACTATGAGATCGATATCCGGGAATTATTGGATGGTGAAAGGAGAAGCGGGCAAATGGAAGAAGAAATGAAGGAAACCGTATGGAAGATGCTGGATTACAGCAATGAGAAGAAGCTGAAGTATATGAGGCGTCTGCACGGATGCTATATTGCGGCGCTGATCTCTTTTCTTATCTATCTTGTGACGCTGTTTCTGAAGCCGGGAACGCCAAATGGGTTCTTTGACTTTGTGCAGGGACTTACGCTGGGGATTTCCTTCGGGATGATTGTCGTTGGTGTCTTGATGACAGGGAAGCATGGGCAGAAGCTCCGTGCGCTGAAAATGCGTTTACTGAAAAAGCAGGGACTGATGCAGTGAGCTTCATGCCGGAAGTGTAGCTCGTGCACGCTCTGAGTCCGCCTGACAGCAGACTTCTGTGCACCTCTGTGCATAAGATCGGAGGCAAATTTCCTTGAAATGCTGAAGGAGCTTGTGATACTATAGTCGTAACGGGCGCGGCTGATCGATTATAATAATCAGGCAAAGAGGATCGCCGATAAGTCACGTAAGTGCGAAGCCGAATCTAAGAGAAGGATCGTCCGGATCCATAGGGAAGAGGGAGGGAAGAACTGATGTCGGTATTATTCAGCGGGGCAAATCTTTTTCCTGCATTTGCCTTTATCACAGTCCGATCCGTACAATATGGCGGCTCAGCGCAGGCACTTTTGCCTCTGGCTTTCCTTATGAACTTAATCAGCTTTTTTCTCTATGGAATTGACAAGTATAAGGCAGTCCATAAGAGATGGAGGATTCCGGAGCAGATTCTCCTCCTTTCGGCTTTCCTGGGCGGGGCGGCAGGAGCTCTCATTGGGATGCTTCTGTTCCGCCATAAAACCCGGAAATGGAAATTCCGGATTCTGGTGCCGGCAGCGTGTCTTCTATGGGCTCTGCTGATCGTATTTTTGGGAGGACAGGGAAGCGAGGTGGAAGAAGATAAATTTCCAAAGATGGATCTGCGCTCGGAATCCATCGTCGACGGAAGGCTGAAGACGGTCTGTGCGGCGGCACACAGCCCGAACCGTCCCGAGGGAGAGAATAAGAACCCCGAGCTGATGTGGGAGGAGGTCCCGGGTGCGGAGTATTATGCTGTGATTATGGTGGATCGATCTGCCCGAAACTGGCTCCACATGTTTACGAGCGGCGCGTGGACTACAGAGCTTTCGGAGGCTTCTCTCGGGGAGGATGCTTATGTGGGACCATATCCGCCACCGGGAACGGGAGAGCATGAGTATAAGATTTATGTCTATGCGCTGGAGAGGGACCCGTCCGGCATAAAAGTCGGCATGGATGCTCCATGTAATTTTCGCCGTCTTGAGGCAGAGCTTGACCGCTGCGGAGTTCTTGCGAGAGGCAGCATTACG
Source organism: Oribacterium sp. oral taxon 078 str. F0262 (assembly GCF_000160135.1). Lineage (GTDB taxonomy): Bacteria > Bacillota > Clostridia > Lachnospirales > Lachnospiraceae > Oribacterium. The sequence goes on along the minus strand of NZ_GG729934.1, from coordinate 600,525 downwards.
GGAAAGTACGGGCATGGAGACGAGAATCAATGAGGAGGGGAAGCCGACGGGAAAAAGATTGACAACTATGTCCCGGACCAATTCAGATATACTTACAGCTTCGAAAAGAAGATTTCGTGAATAAAGACGCATTCGCAGGCTGTCCCGTCTGAGCGCGGGACAGCCTGTTTCTTTCCCTTCATGGGCGGGCTGTGCTATGATGTTCAGTGCATCTAAGCGGGGAGGATCTTATGGAAGAGGGGCAAAGCGGACAGCGGAGGGATTTTTGGACAGTCCTGGATGCGGGATATGAGGATGCGAAGATCATAATGGCAGATGGCAGGATCCCCTGCGCCGTGGCCGTGATGACGAAAAAGCCGTCATCGCGGAGGAACGGGGATTTTAGAGAAGAAAGTACTGTGAGAAGTCCTGTGGGACAGATAGAAGTCGCTGTGAAGAGCTCCGGCTCACAGTGGGCGAGATAGTTTATAGTGCAGCAGGACAGCATTTGGAGGGAATATGTTCAAGATCTTTGAAAAATTTCGGAAAAAGCCTGAGGATACGGAGAATCATCCGCCGGGGGATACCGGCAGTTCGTCGGGGCGTTTCACCATGATGCCGGAGGGGATGGAGAGAGGCGAGCAGGAGACCCTGCTCTTCTTTGGAAATGTGCATGGGACGGCGCGGGCAGGGGAAAAGGTCTCCTGGCTCTGTCCGGATGGAAGAGTTGTACACGCAGATCTTACGCATGTTTATGATAAAAAGAAGAGGGAGCGTTCCTTTGTCAGAGATCAGAAGGCTTATCTTGCTGTCTCCGTTCCGGAGGGAACCGTTTCGGATTGGAAGTACAGCATCGTCAGCGATATACCCTTTCAGATCGAGGCAAAGGTGAGAGAGGCGGTGGAAAATCCCTATCTTCTCGGACTTTTGTATGAGCTTAAGAGCTGCTCGCAGGAGCAGGAATACAGGAATATTCTTCTCAGGGAGGTCTGTCACGCCCATTATATCATTCCGGTCTATGGGGAGCTCCCGTCCTCTGCCGCGGGGAGCGTCACCCTGGATAAGGGAACGGTTTTTTCCCTGCCGTCACTGGGCTATGAAGGGGGATGCAGGGCGCTTCCCGTCTTTACGGACTGGCCCGCACTCGACCTGTGGAAGGCCGCCTTTTCGAAACATAAGAGGCAGACCATGATATTCAGCTTTCCGGACGCACTGAGCATGAGGAAAGAGGATGCAGTTGTGGTCAATCCCTTCGGCCCGGTGCCGTTCTTTATGGATCCGAAGCTCATCCGATCGGTCGAAAGCAGCAGCGCCTATCAAAGAGACTTCGGAGAGGCAGTGCTGAGAAGGGTAAATTCTGCTTCGGAGAATAAAATCCTTCTGAGCTATCCGGCGATCAATGAGGAGACGGAGGCACTGAGAGAGAGACTTATCCGGTACGGAGAAAGCCATGCGGAGGTGGGGGCCATCTACCTCCTGCTGAAGGATGACGGAGAGGCGAGATCCTATCTTGTGATCGCCGATATTCCGGAAGAGGCGCGGGAAAAGGTGTTTCCGCAGATTTATCGTTGCTGCCGCGATGTGATGCGAACGACCTTCCTGATGGATTTCATCACTTACGAGAAGGCAGATTTTGCAGAGGGGATCATGAAGAGCGGAGGACCTGTCTTTCAGAGGAAATAGCAGCAGTCGCGGCGGGGGAAGGAAGAAGGAGGAGAGTGCCGCCTGTGCGGTCGGGAGATGTGCTTCTGCGAGGGGGGGGGGAGGACTTTATCCCGCGATCGGAGATGAGCTTTTCTGAGGCTGGGATCAGAATCGGACAGGGGCGGAATCCGGCGGGATTTTTTGGAAAATTGCACAAGAAAGTCCCGCCGGATTCATGGAAATAACGAAAATATATGCCGGCTATTGACGGGGCGCGGGAGCGGTGGTTTTTTTGTGAAAAAGTGGAAACCTTTCCACATGGAACGGGTTCCACAGATGCAGAGAAGGAGTATTTGGGTTTTAAAGGAGGAATTTATGAAAAAAAGAGCGATTTCACTGCTTCTCAGCGCTGCTCTTCTTTTGTCTCTGAGCGCCTGCGGCGGCGGAGCGAAGACGGGAGAGGGAAGCTCCGCATCGGGAGGAGAGAAGAGCGGGGAGAGCACTGCTGCGAAGGAAGAGAACGCAAAGAACGGCGCCGCGGCCACAGTGACGATCTGGAGCCCCACGGATCTTGCGGTGATCGAGCAGTGGTGGACGGAGCATATCGACCAGTGGAATAAGGAGCATCCGGACATCCAGGTGAAGAGGGAGGCGATTGACCGCTCCGATTCCTATGCTTATGAGAATAAGATCACCACGGCGATGACCTCCGGGGATCTTCCGGACATTCTCTTTGTCGATGGCCCCACGATCTCCTATTACGCGGAGAATCAGACCATCATCCCGATCGATGACGTCTGGACGGAGGAGGACAAGAAGGATTTTGTCGCCAGCACCGTGCAGCAGGACAGCTACAACGGGCATATGTATGCGATGGGACCGACGGAGTCCTCGGTCGCTCTCTATTACAATTAAGGACTATCTCGATGAGGCCGGGATCCCCTATCCCTCGGACACGGATATCCATCAGGCCTGGACCTGGGATCAGTTCTATGAGAATGCGGAGAAGCTCACGACGAAGGATCATGTCGGAACGAATATCATCATGGATAAGGGGGAGGGGCTGATCTACGCTCTTGAGCCCTTCTTCCTGGAGGCCGGAGCGGAATTTGTGAATAAAGACGGAAGCTCTGCGGACGGCTATGTGAACAGTGAGGCCTCCGTAAAGACCATGGAATATCTGAACCGCTTCATCAAGAACGGCTATGCCAATATCGATCCGGTGAAGGATGAATTCTTAAACGGCAAGGCGGCGACACTGCTCGGAGGCTCCTGGAATGTTCAGGATCTTGAGAAATCGAATCTGAACTGGGGTGTCAGCTATTACCCGGTCTCCAATGACGGGAAAGCGGTATCCCCCACCGGGGACTGGTCCGCCGCCATCACAAAGGACAGCAAAAATCCGGAGGCGGCAAAGGAGGTCCTGAAGTGGTTCATGAACACGGAGAACATCGCGTCCTACGCCGATACGATCTCCAAGCCGACCTCCAGAACTTCTGCCTATGAGCATATGGAGGGCTGGAAGGAGGGAGCGAGAGCACTCTTCCTCTGGCAGCTTCAGAATACCGGTGTAGCCCGGCCCAGAACGCCGTCCTATTCCGTACTGTCTCAGGGCTTCTCGACGGCGATCCTGAATGTCTTTTCCGGCACGGATCCGAAGAAGGAGCTGGACACTGTGGCGGCAGATTTCAAGGAAGACTACGATACCTACTATAAGAAATGATGTCCGAAATGATGTCTGAAGAAATGATGCCCGATGAGAAATTTAGAAATGATGGATAGAAATGGACTGGGACTGCGGGAAGCGGAGAGAGGTGCAGCGCTTCCGAAGACAGAAATGAGAGGTAGAGTATGAGAGCTGCTGCGAACTGCGGAAGAGGCGGAAATTCTCTGAGCGGTGTGATCCTGTCCGCCCCCGCTGTTTTCCTGTTGTTTCTTTTCCTGATTGTGCCGATTCTCGGAACGATCTATTTTTCCTTCTTCACCTATCAGGTCATGAGGCCCGACAACATTCTCTTCAACGGCTTTCGGAACTATCAGAAGCTGTTCAGGGACCGGAATTTCTGGGCGGCACTTAGGAACTCGGTTTATTTCACGCTGCTTGTCGTGCCCTTTCAGTGTGCGCTCGCGCTGGGACTCGCCCTCCTCGTCCATTCGAGGAGGCGCGGTGTCTCGATCTTCCGGACCATGTATTTCAGCCCTCAGCTGACCTCCATGGTCGTCATCGCGATACTCTGGGTCATCCTCTATAATTCCAATGCGAGCACCGGGCTGATCAATGCGCTTTTGCAGCACTTTCACATCGGACCGATCGACTTCCTGAATGATCCGAAGACGGCGATGAATTCCATCATTTTCATGTCCGCCTGGCAGGGCGCGGGATATCAGATGATGATCTTTCTCGCGGGGCTGAACGGGATCCCGGCGGAGCAGTATGAGGCGGCCTCTGCGGACGGAGCGAACAGGCTGGAGCAGTTTTGGTATATCACGCTCCCGGGACTTAAAAATACGATAAAATATGTCTTCATGATTACGCTGATTCAGGCCATGAAGCTCTTTACGCAGCCCTATATCATGACAAAGGGAGGGCCGCAGAACCGGACGAAGACGCTGGTCTATTTTATCTATGAGCAGGGCTTTCAGAAGGGGAATTTCGGCTATGCCTGCTCTGTCGCGGCAATCTTTTTCCTGATTGTGGTCACGATGTCTCTTCTTGTGAAGAAGCTGACCCGCACTAACTGAGGTGGCGCTATGAAAAGCAAAAAGAATCATAAGAGACTGAGGGACCTCGGCTTTTATCTCGGAAATTCGCTGATCGGACTGGTCTTCGTCTCGCCGCTTCTATGGATGGTCGCGGCATCCTTCAAGCCGGAGCTCGCTATCTTTTCCAATATCAACTCCATCCGGACCTTTATCCCGGAGCATTTCAGTCTGGCAAATTATATCGAGGTTTTCCGCCGTCTGAATATCCCGCAGATTCTAGGAAATACCTTTTCGTATATCGCGATCGTCCTTCTCGGAGATCTCCTTTTCGGCTCTATGTGCGGTTATGCCCTTGCGAAGCTTGATTTCCGGGGCAGGGGGCCGATCCTCACCCTGGTCATCGCGCTGATGTCCATGCCGGTGGAGGCCATACTTCTTCCGCTTTACATCGAGGTTTCCCGCTTTGGTCTCGGGAATACGCTTCCGGGACTGGCTCTCCCCTTTATGATGAACTGCTTTTCGATCTACATGTTCTATTCCTACTTTCTGGATATTCCGGATGAGCTGATCGAGGCCGCGAGGATCGACGGCTGCGGGGAGATCCGCTGCTATTTCCGGATTGTTCTTCCGCTGGCAAAGACGGTCCTCGCCACGGTATTTATCCTGGATTTCGTGGCGCGCTGGAACGATTTCATGTGGCCCTTCCTGATCACGACCGGAGAGGATAAAAGGACGGTGCAGCTTGCGATTCAGACCTTCTTCGGCACACAGCCGATCCACTATGGTTCCATCATGGCCGCCCTGACGCTCGCCTCTGTTCCCATGCTTCTCATCTACATTTTCATGCAGAAATACTATGTGGAGGGCATCGCCTCCACCGGGATCAAGGGCTAGAGATAGATGCTGTCATTTTCCGAATACTGTGCTATGATTTCAGCAGAACCGTATTGTGATTTTCGGCATGAAAAACTCATTCTCCGTGCTTTATCTTCGCGAGAAAGCGTGACGGAATTCTGCGAGGGTGCAGAAGGGAGAAGGAGCAGGCGCTGTGAAGGCAGACAGAGCCCGGCTCAGCGCTTATTTTCAGGCGGGAGAAGAGATGGCAGGGATACAGGATGTTGCGAGGCTTGCGGGAGTGGGGACCGGAACGGTGTCCCGGGTGATCAATGGGAGCGGCTACGTCTCCTCTAAGACGAGGGACAGGGTGGAGAGGGCGGTGGCGGAGCTTTCCTATACGCCGAATGAACTCGCGAGAAATCTCCTTCAGAACCGATCGAGGATCATTGCCCTGATCGTACCGGATCTCTCCTACCCCTTCTTCGCGGAGCTTGCCTGCGCGGTGGAGCAAAGGCTTATGGTGCAGGGCTATAAGACGATGATCTGCAATGCGGTCCGCCAGAGCACGAATGAGGAGGAGTATCTCTCCATGCTGGATCGAAATATCGTGGACGGCGTCCTGACGGCCACGCATTCCTTAAAGCATGAGCAGTATTTCCGCTCCCATAAGCCGATCGTCTCCTTCGATATGTTCTACCACGAGGGAGAGATTCCGATAGTCACGGTGGATCATGAGAGGGGAGGGAGGCTTGCGGCGGAGGAGCTGCTTCAGGCCGGCTGCCGCAGGCTTCTTCAGTTTCGGGATGCCGAGGAGGCGGGGCGCTTCTCCTTTATGGAGAGGCACCGTGCTTTTGAGGAGAGCGTTCGCTCAGCCGGGGCAGAATGCCGCAATGTCTATCTCGAGTGGAACGAGTTCCGGGAGGATTATTACGCCGGGATCGCGGAGAAGGCACTTTCGGAGCATCCGGATGTCGATGGGATCTTCGGGACGGATGGAATCGTTTTGCACTGTATGAGAGCGGCGCTTATGCGGAGGAGGAGGATCCCGGAGGAGCTCAGACTGGTGGCCTATGATGGGACAAAGGCGCTGAACACCGCCTATCCCTCGGTCACGGCTCTCGTGCAGCCGATTGAGAAGCTCGCGGAAGCCGGCGTAAAGCTTCTTCTGAGAAGAATCGAGGGGAAAAAACTCCGAAGGGATAAGATTGTGCTGGGGCTCAGGCTTCGGAGAGGGATGACGACGGGACACAGCGGGAGGAGGAGCGGCTGAGAATGTCATATTTAGAGGAGGCAAGAGAATATGAGGAGAGGATGGAGCGGAAGATCGCGGCGGAGGAGCGGCCTCTCTATCATCTCACGGCGCGGACGGGCTGGCTGAATGATCCGAATGGCTTTTCCTTCTATGGGGGAAGGTACCACCTGTTCTATCAATACAATCCCTACAGCACACACTGGGACAGAATGCACTGGGGGGAGTGGAGCTCTCCGGATCTCATTCACTGGAGCTTTGAGAGAGCGGCTATGGCGCCGGATGAAGCCTATGAGAGCGGCTGCTTTTCCGGGAGCGCCGCCCTGGACCGGGAGGGAAATCCTGTGTTCATGTATACGGCCCACAGAATCATTCCGGACGGACGAGAGGAGATCGTCCGGGAGACGCAGTGCATCGCACGCCTCATAGAGAGGGAGCTTGTGAAGGAGGAGGGAAATCCGGTGATCTCCGAGGAAGGGCTTCCGGAGGGCTTTTCCCTCTCCGATTTCCGGGATCCCAAGATCTGGAGGGAGGGGGAGTATTTCTATTCCGTGCTCTCCTCCCGCTTTGAGGATGGTCTGGGGGCGGTCCTTCTCTACCGTTCTTCGGATCTCCTTCATTGGGATTTCGTGAAGCTCCTTAAGAAAAATGACGGGAGATTCGGGAGGATGTGGGAGTGTCCGGATTTCTTCCGCCTGGACGATCATTCCGTCCTCTTTGTCTCCGCCATAGCGATGAAGGCCCTTTCGCCGGAGTTCAGAAATGGCTTTTGCAGTCTCGCCTTTCTCGGGAAGGATCTCGGCGGAGAGCCGGATCTTCGGGAGAAAAGGGTACAGGCTCTGGACCTCGGCTTTGATTTTTACGCTCCGCAGACGATGTTAAGTCCGGACGGGAGAAGGATACTGATCGCATGGATGCAGGCCCCGGAGAGCGGAAATCTCGCGCCGGAGGGGGCGGGATGGTACGGACAGATGTGCTTTCCGAGGGAGCTTTCCATCCGGGGAGGAAGACTTTTTCAAAGCCCGATCCGGGAGATCTCGTCGCTCTACGGAGAGAGCACGGAGCTCGACCTCTGCGCCGACTCAGAGAGGTCCATTCCGGAGCTCCATGGACGGACGATGGATCTTTCCTTGGAGCTTAAGGCAGAGAGGGAGGATTTTTGCGAGCTGCGGCTTTGCTTTGCGAAAAGGGGGAATATTTTCACGACTCTTTCCTATCGACCGGCCGAGGGTCGGCTGATCCTGGACCGAAGGGCCGCAGGCCGCGCGGCCTCGATCTGTGAGTACCGGGAGGTTCTCCTTCCGAAGCGGGAGAAGGAGGCGAGTCTCCGCCTCCTTCTCGATCGCTTCTCCTTTGAGATTTTTCTGAATGGGGGAGAATCCGTTCTGAGCGGGACCCTCTATGACTGTCCGGCGGAGGCAGGGGAGCTCACGATTTTTGCGAAGGGAGCGAGGATCCGGGCCGTAAAGCATGAGATCGAGAGCGGGATCCTCCGGGGGAACTGCTGAAGGGAGAGCCGGGAGGACGGGACGGGATCAATACTCTGAGAGCCGGAAATCAAAGTAGCGGACCGCGTTATTGAAGCAGATCCCCCGGAGGATATCGGAGAGAGCCCTTTCATCGTCCGGATATTCTCCGTTTTCCACCCAGCCTCCCAGGAGTTCACAGAGAATGCGGCGGAAGTAATCATGCCTTGTGTAGGAGAGGAAGGAACGGGAGTCCGTCAGCATGCCGTTGAAGTTTCCGAGGGCGGAGAGATTCGCGTAGTCCTTGAGCTGCGCGCTCATTCCCTCCTTGTGATCATTGAACCACCAGGCGGCGCCCTGCGTGACGCGGTTTTTCACGGGGGCTTCACAGAAGCAGCCGCAGAGACTGCTGATCACCGCATTGTCGCAGGGATTCAGGGAGTAGAGTATGGTTTTTGGAATTTCGGCTGTCCGGGAGAGCCCGTTTAAAAGCGCTGCCATCTGATCAGCGGGGGCGTAGTTATCGGCCGAATCGAAGCCGCTGTCCGCGCCGAGTTTTTCATACATCGCTGCGTTATTGTCGCGGATGCAGCCGAAGTGGATCTGAAAGACCATGTTCCTTTTATTATATTCCCTCGCGAGGAAGAGGATCTCGCCGGTCCGATAGGCCGCGGCCTCTGCGGCGCTGAGCTGCTCTCCCCGGAGCCGCTTTTTTACGATCTCATCCAGCTCCGACTCCGAGGCCGGGGAGAACATGATATAGCGTAGGGCGTGATCCGTGACCACGCAGCCCAGGGACTGGAAGTAGTCGAGACGCCGGCAAAGTGCTTCCTTCAGGCTTCGAAAATCCCTTATCTCGATCCCGGAGCAGGCAGAGAGCTTTCGGAGATATTCCGGATACTCTTCCTTCTCAATATTGGTGACTTTGTCCGGACGGAAAGCGGGGAGGACCTGCACCTCGAAATCGGGGTCCTCCGCGATTTTTTTGTGCCATTCCAGACTGTCGATGGGATCATCCGTAGTGCAGATCAGACGGACATTGGAGGCCTTTATGATATTCCGGACGGACATAGAGGGGCTTCTCAGCTTTTCATTGCAAAGCTGCCAGACCTCCTCCGCGGTATCTCCGTTCAGATAGCCCTGATATCCGAAATATTTCCGAAGCTCCAGGTGGGACCAGTGATAGAGCGGATTCCCGATCAGCTTCGGGAGCGTCTCCGCCCATTTCTGGAATTTTTCCCGTTCCGGCCGGTTTCCTGTGATATACTCCTCCGGAATGCCGTTAATTCGCATCTGCCTCCACTTATAGTGGTCTCCGCCGAGCCAGACCTGAAAGATGTTTTCGAAGCGTCGGTCCTCCGCGATTTCCTGCGGGTTGATATGGCAGTGATAGTCCAGGATCGGCGCATTTTCTGCGTGATCCCGGTAGAGCCGCTTCGCCGTGTCCGTAGAGAGAAGAAAATCCCTGTCCATAAATGCTTTCATCTGTTTCCTCCTGTGATCCTTGCTGCTACTGTCAAAAGTCTGCCTCTGAGCTTCTGCCCCTGAACTTGAAGTACATTGTCTTACGGCATGCGGCCTGGATCCGGACCGCTCTGCCGTAAAAGGATGCTCTCTCCAGCTAAAAGGCGGAGCTTTTTTTCGGAAGATCCGCTTTCTGCCGCTCTTCCTAGGAGAGGAAGCGGGTGGTCTGCCTCTCCGCGATTTTCGGGCGGAGGAGAAGCTTTTTCGCGGGAAGCCTTTCCGGATCCCTCCGCCCGTCTGCCCCATTGGCATCGGAAGAGAGAAGCTGCAGAAGGCGCCGGACCGTCTTCTCACAGACGTCCTTTAAGCGGGGATCGACAGAGCTTAGCTCCGGGCTGGAGCATTCCGCGAGGACGGAATTATTGAAGCTTAGGATGGAGAGCTCATCCGGGAGAGAGAGTCCCCGCCGGTTTGCGAATTTGACAGCTCCGACTCCCGTGGTATCGGAGCTTGCGATGACGGCGTCGAAGGGGCGCTTCTCGTATTCCTCTTCCAGGAGAGCGGCAATACTCTGAAAGTCCTTTTTCCCCCGGACGATGCGGAGGGCATCCTCCGCTACGCCGGACGTTGCACAGCCCATACGGAGTCCCCGAAGCTTTGCCCGGCCGGAGTAGCTGTCGGAGGAATAGACATAGATAAACTCGCGGCAGCCGGATTCCCGGAGCTTTCTCACCGCCTGCTTCATGCCTGAGGCGTCATCGCTCAGAGTGCAGTAGATATTCTCGCCCTCCAGGATGCCGTTTATGAGCATGACGGGAATCTCTCTCGCACCGTCCAGGATGTATTGATTGTCCTCCGCTCTCAGCTCCACATATCGGGAGCCCGCGAGAATGATGGCATCCACCTGCCGGGAGCGGAGGAGCTCGAAGGAGCTCATCTTGTTTCGGAGCTCATACCCGGTGCAGCAGAGAATGGAGTTATAGCCGTTTTTCCGAAGAGCGGTTTCCAGATAGGAGATCGCATGGGCGAAGTAGATGTCTGCGGAGTCCGAGCACATGATTCCGATCGTCTGCATGGAGCCGCGCCCCAGGCCTCTGGCATAGACGTTTGGCGTGTAGCCGAGCTCTTCTATGACTTCTGTGACCTTCTGCCTTGTCTTTTCGCTGACGTTCTGCGCGCCGTTTATGACACGGGAGACGGAGGCGATGGATACGCCCGCTGCTCTGGAGATATCGTAGATGTTCATGCTATCCTCTGTTTTGTAAGCGTTTACATTTTTCTTGATTATAGGATAGGAATGAAGTAAAATCAAGTTGCTTCTGCCGCTTTCTTTCTTTTTGCGGCGGGTCAGCGGGGAGAATGCGGGTTCATATCGCCGGAGGGACCCGGACATTGGTCAGGGAGACCGGCGGGAGGGAGACGGTATGGAAATCAGGAAGCGGAGCTTTGATTTGATTACGATGGGACAGATTCTTCTTCGTCTTTCCCCTCCCGGCAATGAACGGATGATCCGCTCGGATCATTTTGAGAAAAATGTGGGCGGCGCGGAGCTCAATGTCGCGGTGGGGGCCTCTCTTCTCGGGCTTCGCACCGGCGTGATCTCGAAGCTTCCCTCCCATGACCTCGGGCAGTATCTGAAGTCGACGATCCGCTCCTACGGGGTCTCCGACGATTACTTTATCTATGACGACCGGCCGGACGGCAGGGTGGGGATTTATTTCTATGAGTACGGAGCTTATCCGAGAAAGCCAAAGCTGATCTATGACCGGCACGATCCCGGCTTTTTCTCCCTGAGAACGGAGGAGATCGACGAGCGGGTCTATCGGGATGCGGGCTGCTTTCACATTTCCGGGATCACACTCGCTCTCTGCCCGGAACTTCGGAGGACGGCGACGGAGGTGATACGGCGTTTTCGGGAGGCGGGGGCCCTCATCTCTTTTGATGTGAATTTCCGGGGGAATCTGTGGAGCGGGGAGGAGGCGAGGCGCTGCGTCGAGGCGCTCCTTCCCTATATCGACATCTTCTTCTGCTCCGAGTCGACAGCTCGGCTCACCTTCCAAAGAGAGGGAAGTACGAGAGAGATTCTTCGCTCCTTTACGGAGGATTTTCCGGTCCGTCTGGTATTTGCGACGGAGCGGACGGTACACAGCCCAAAGAGGCATGACTTTACTTCTCTCGCCTATTCCGCGGAGGAGAAGAGCTTCTATGAGGAGGAGCCCTACCGGGACATCGAGGTGGTGGACCGGATCGGCTCGGGGGATGCCTATATTGCAGGCGCTCTCTACGGACTTCTCTCCTCCGGGGGAAATGTGAGGCAGGCTGTCATCTACGGCAATGCCTCCGCCGCGATGAAAAATACGATCCCCGGCGATCTCTTGCAGTCTGACAGGAGGGAGCTGGACCACGTCATTTCGGATCACTCCTCCTCAGGCTTCCACTCGGAGATGGACCGATGAATAAACGCTCCGGAAAGCGGTTCCCTGTCGGATCCCCGGAGCACACTCCACGGGAGAGCGCTGGTGAACAATCGGCGGAGTTTTGTGGGAATTATCATAAATGGCTTGATTCATCCTCTGAAATGCGATATTATTACCAAAAATCGTTTCCCGAGCCGCGGGCTCAGGATAAAGAGGAGGAATCTATGTCAGAAGCAGTTTCAAAAAAGGGTGAGAAGTTTCATCACCCGAAGGGGTTGTGGCTGTCCTGCATCGGGATGGGCGCGTCCAGTTACCTGAAATATGCGGTATCCGGTATCGCTATTTTCTACTACACCTATTCCGTCGCGCAGGGAGGACTGGGGCTTTCCGATCAGGACGCGGGACTCATCATCTCCATCGCGGGGGCTCTGGGATCTTTGCTCCCGGTGCTTGGCTCCATCATCACGGACCGCTTTCTGGGATTACAGAAGGCGCTGATCTGGGCGCTGTTTTTCCAGGGCATCGCCTATCTTTTTTTCTTTCTCTTTACGCCGAATGTGCCTTTGGTTTTGGTGGGCGTCGCGATCAATATATGCTCCGCGGCCTTCATGAATAATAATCTGAGTGCCATCGTGGGTCTCCTCTACACCAAGCAGGACCATTCCCTGAAGGACGCCGCCTACGGGATCTTCTATATGGCGGTGAATATCGGAAGCTTCCTGGGACCGATCTTCGGCGGCATGCTCACAGACCACTGGATGGCTGTGAGGGATGAGGCCGGAAATATCGTGACCTACGGCTATAAGTACGCCTATCTGATGGTGTCAATCGGAATGTTCATAACCTTCCTGATCTATCTCTTCCTCACTCCGAAGTGGCTCGGTGAGGTCGGGAAATATCCGGCCGCGAAGACACCGGAGAAGTCGGACGGGAGCCCGGCGAAGAAGGAGAAGCTGACGGATACGGACAAGAAGAGGATCCTCGCCATGGCCATCATCTTTGTCTTTGTCACGATCTACTGGACCTCCTATTTCCAGACCTCTTATACCGTAAACACCATGGCAAACGAGTATGTCAATCTGAAAATCGGGAGCTTTGATATGCCGGTCGTATGGCTGATTTCCTTTAACGGCATCCTCTGCATCATTTTGGCTCCGCTCTTCGGAAATCTCTGGGTGAAGCTTTCGCACATGAAGAAGGATCCGCCTGTCACCATGAAGATGGCGGTCGGCATGATTATCACAGGTCTTGCCTTCTTTATCATCCTCGCCGGCTATCTGTCCCGGGGTGGAGGAGCGGTGGACAGCAGCGTGAAGATGGCGCTTTGGTATATGCTTGTCGCCTATACGATTCTGACTATCGGAGAGCTCCTGGTTTCTCCCGTCGGTATGGCGCTCTTCAGTAAGCTCACACCGGAGAGATTTTCTTCTCTCGCGATGAGCGGCTGGTATCTTTGCTATTTCTTCTCCGGCATTGCCTCCGGGGCCCTCGTCGCGGTGACGAAGGTCTGGGGCTATGAGAAGATCCTCTCCGTCCTCGGCGGAGCGCTGATCGTCTGCGGCGTCCTGATGTTCCTCGTAAAGCCCTTCCTCGAGAAGCTGATCGCGATGGATAAGCTCGGACACGAGGAAGAGGAGATTGCCGCGTCAGAGGCATGACGGGGGATTGACAGCGCGGCTATGCTGTGCTAGAGTACGCGGAGAAAGAAACCGATGACAGAGAGTAGTAATCTCTTTTATCCCACTTACAGAGAGCTGCAGGGGCTGAGAAGCAGTACCGGGGGATTGAGATGAATGGACTCTGGAGGGCGCGACAGAAAGAGAGATCGAGTATGAAGCGACGGGAACCGCACCGTTATCAGGCGGCGCGCATGTCAGTGCGCGGCAGAGGGGCCGGAGCTGATCCGGCAAGATGAGTGGCACCGCGGAATATTTTTCGCCTCATACATGGCTGTTTGCTGTGTATGGGGCGTTTATTTATGCGGGGAGAGGAGGATTTATGAAAAGGATTCTTAGGGCGGGGACGGCATTTCTTGCGGCGGCAGCTGTATTGACATCGGGCTGTGGCGCTTCTTCGCAAAATGCGGAGACGAGCGGAAAGGAGAGCGGGAGCAGCGCGGAAAAGGCAGAGAAGTCCGGAGAGGAAAAGACCTACAAGGTCGGGATCCTGAAGTTCATGGATCATCCGTCCCTCAATCAGATCGAGGACAGCCTTTGTACAGAGCTCGATGCGCTCTCGAAGGACGGTGTGAAATATGAGTACAAGGACTACCGTATGAACGGGCAGGGGGACGCCTCTTCCTTAAATCAGATGACGGCGCAGCTTCTCTCGGACAAGGTCGATATCATCGTTCCGATCGCGACACCGGCGATCCAGATCGTGCAGGCTCAGACAGAGGGGCAGAGCATCCCGATCGTATTTTCCGCGGCTTCTGATCCGGTATCTGCAAAGCTTGTGGATTCTCTGGAGAAGCCCGGAGGACATATTACCGGGACCTCCGACTTTTTGAATACCAATGCGATCATGGACCTTATCTTCGCGGCAAATCCCGAGACGGACTATGTGGGACTCCTCTATTCCAAGAGCGAGGACTCCTCGAAGCTTCCGATTGAGACAGCGAAGAAGTATCTCGAGGAAAAGGGAATCCGCTATATCGAGAAAACCGGGACCAGTACGGACGAGGTGTCTCAGGCGGTGGACGCACTGATCGCAGAGGGAGTGGATGCGGTCTTCACTCCTACGGACAATACCGTGCAGAAGGCGGAGCTCTCCTTCTATGAGAAGCTTCAAAAGGCAAAGATCCCTCACTACGGCGGAGCGGACTCCTTTGCGTTAAACGGTGCCTTCTGCGGCTACGGCGTCGACTATGTTCAGCTTGGGAAGGCCACGGCGGACATGGTTTCCGATATCCTGGAAAAGGGAAAGGATCCGGCGGAGACTCCGGTGCAGACCTTTGACAGCGGAATCGCGACCATCAATACGGAAACCTGCGAAAAACTCGGATATTCTCTGGAGGATATAAAAAAGGCCTTCCAGCCCTACTGCAGCAAAACCGAAGAGATCCAGACAAAGAAGGACTTTACTGCATAAGTCCCTGTCAGGCGCCGGAGCAGACGCTTTTCCTGCCGCAAGTCCGCCCGGCACAGGACGCTCTCGCTCCGACTGCCGCGGCCAGCGGCGCGAGCGTAGAAGTCTGCCATCAGGCAGACTCGGAGCGTACTTGACCACTTCTCGAAGAGAAGTGTCTCCCGGAGGGAGATCGGCTGAAGCCACCCGGGCGAAGCCGAGTCGCCGGGGCGGCAGACGGCCTGTGCGCAGACGGACAAAACGGCAGGGCGGCAGCCCGAAATGCGAATACCTGTTAAGGATTGCGAGAGCAGCAGGGCTGCGGAGCAATCCGGGGACTTATGCATACAGTGCTGTGGGGCAGGGCGAAGCCGAGTCGCCGGGGCGGCAGACGGACAAAGCGGCATGGGATTTATAAGCTGGTTCAAAGCGGATCGGAGCTTAGCATAGAGGAGCGGACAGGAAATTTTCGCGGGCCCGGAGTATGCTTCCGATAGAGAGGAGACGAAGTGACGGCATTTCTGACGGCGGGGATTATCCGGACGGCGCTTGAGGTCGGGCTGATCTATTCCTTGGTGGCGCTTTCCCTTTTTATGAGCTACAGTATATTGAATATCTGCGATCTCTCCACGGACGGCTGCTATACTCTGGGATCCGCTGTGGGCGCGGTTCTCACGATCGCGGGACATCCGATCCTGGGCATTTTCGCCGCTATGCTGGCGGGGGTCTGCTCCGGATATGTCACGGCCTTTCTCCAGACCCGTCTCGGCGTGGAGAGCATCCTCGCGGGCATCATTGTGAACACCGGGCTCTACACTGTGAATCTCGCTGTGATGGGATTTTCCTCGAATCTTTCCATCTTTGGGACGGAGACGATCTTTTCTCTCTTCCAGGGAATCTCCGGCTCCGCGTTCTGGCAGGACTGGAGCAGCCTGATTCTCCTCGCCCTTTTACTTCTCCTGACTGCCTCCGTGCTTCGCCTTTTTCTGAGCACCCGTCTCGGCCTGTCCATCCGGGCCACCGGAGACAGCCCGGCAATGGTGCGCGCGTCTTCCATCAACCCCGCTTTTACGATCACCGTGGGGCTCTGCGCCGCAAATTCTCTCACCGCTCTTGCCGGTTCCCTGATTGGGCAATACAATAAGAGCAGCGACATCAATCTGGGAATCGGCATGGTGACGATCGCGCTGGCCTCCCTTGTGATCGGGGAGACTATCTTCGGGAGGAAGAAGATGACGATGCGCATCCTGGGCGTGGTGATCGGCTCCTGCCTCTATCGTCTGGTCATCGCAGTCGCACTTCGCCTGAAGGCTCCGACCGAGGCCTTCAAGCTGGTCTCCGCCCTGATCGTCGCATTTGCGATCGCCGCCCCAAGGGCGAAGGAGCTTCTCTCTTTTGAGAGAAAGAGGCGGAGAGCCATGCGGGAGAGGCGGAGAGAGAGGGGGGAGGGACATGCTTAGGATCGAATCCATTTCGAAGACCTTCTATCCGGGCACCGTCAATGAGAGGAGGGCGCTGGACCGGCTGAGTCTCATTCTTCCCGACGGGGATTTCGCGGCCATTGTCGGCTCAAACGGGGCGGGGAAGTCCACACTTTTCAACGCGATCGCGGGGAGCTTCCTCACAGATTCCGGTTTCATCGAGCTCGACGGGGAGGATATTACCTTCCGCCCGGAGCATCTTAGGAGCCGGGAGATCGGCCGCCTCTTCCAGGATCCCCTTATGGGGACCGCGCCGCATATGAGCATCGAGGAGAATCTTTCCGTCGCCTATCTCCGGGCCTCCGGGAGCCGCTATTCTTTTTTCAGCAGAGTGGGGAAAAGGGAAAAGGAGCGTTTCCGGGAGCAGCTTTCCCTCCTCAATATGGGGCTGGAGGAACGGATGGATCAGCCGGTGGGGCTTCTCTCCGGTGGACAGCGGCAGGCTTTGACCCTTCTCATGGCGACGATGGTGACGCCGAAGCTTCTCCTTCTGGATGAGCACACGGCGGCGCTCGATCCCGCGACGGCGGAGAAGGTCCTGCTTCTCACGGAGAATATTATCCGGGAGAGAAAGATAAGTTGCCTTATGATCACGCACAATATGAATCAGGCCCTCTCCCTCGGAAATCGGACGCTCATGATGAACCGGGGCACTGTCGTGCTCGATGTATCCGGGGAGGAGAGAGCCGGGATGACGGTACAGGATCTCTTAGACCGCTTTGCGGGCAATGCCGGCCGGGAATTCAACAATGACAGGATTCTTCTCTCCGCCTTTCCCAAGGGCTCTATGCGGGAGGAGGCGGAGCGGGGAGAGAGAGGACGGGAGGAGAGAAGAGGGGGAGAAGAGCCATGATAAAGAAACACTTCGTCATCACCATCGGAAGACAGTTTGGCTCCGGAGGAAGGCTCGTCGGGAAGCGCCTCTCTGAGGAGCTCGGGATTCATTTCTATGATGAGAATATCCTGAGCCTGACTTCGGAGAAGACGGCGATCGGGGAGCAGTATTTTCGGCTTGCAGACGAAAAGGCGGGCTCCAATCTTCTCTACAGAATCGTGGATAAGCTGAAGCCGCAGCTCGGGAAGCCCCGCGTCGGAGAGCATATCGTGACGCCGGAGAATCTCTTTCGCTTCCAGGCGGAGGTGATCGAGGAGCTGGCAGAGGCGGAGAGCTGCATCATCGCCGGGCGATGCGCGAATTATGTGCTTCGGGAGGCCGGATTTCGGGAAAGAGTGGATCTTTTCGTCTATGCGGATCTGGAGACCCGGATTCAAAGAGCGATGGACTATACCAAGACGGACCGGGAGGAAGCTCTTCGGCGGATCCGGAAGATCGATCGGGAGAGAAGGGAGTACCACAGGTACTATACCGGTGAGGAATGGATGAAGCTCGATAATTATGATCTCATGATCAATGCCTCCCGCATCAGTTATGATGAGCTCTTTTCTCTTATGAGGGATTATATCCGTATGAAGGGGTATATTGACTGATGGATCAGAAAATTTATGGGAAAGGGAGAGCCCTCCGGGGAGAGCTCACTGTCCCCGGGGATAAAAGCATTTCCCACCGCGCCCTCATGCTGTCGGCCCTTACGGAAGGGGAGACGAGGATCCGCGGCTTCCTCTATGGGGCGGACTGTATTTCCACGATCCGCTGTCTTCGGGAGATGGGGGTTTCGATCGAGAGCCGTGAAGGAGAGAGCGGGCCGGAGCTTTTGCTGCGGGGCGTCGGGCTTCGCGGGCTGAGGGCTCCGGAGAGAATTCTCGATTGTGGGAATTCCGGAACGACCATGCGTCTTCTCTCCGGTCTTCTCTCCGCGCAGCGCTTTGATTCTGTCCTGAGCGGGGATGAGAGTATCAGACGGAGGCCGATGGGGCGTGTGATTCGCCCGCTCACGGAGATGGGAGCGGATATCTTTTCGGAGCGGGGGGACGGCCGGGCACCGCTTCATATCCATGGGAGGGCGCTCCGCGGGATTTCCTATGAGTCTCCGCTGGCCTCCGCACAGGTAAAGTCTGCGATCCTTCTCGCAGGACTTTATGCGGAGGGAGAGAGCAGGGTGATTGAGCCGGGACTCTCCAGAGATCATTCGGAGCGCATGCTCCGTTCCCTCGGAGTCCCGATCGAGAGCCGCACTCTTTTCGATGGGAGGACGGAAATCCGTCTGCGCCCGGTGGAGCGCCTTGCCTCTTTTCCGAATCCCCTTTTCATCCCGGGCGACATCTCATCCGCCGCCTATTTCCTCACTGCCGCCCTGATCGTTCCGGGCTCGGAGCTTCTTCTTCGGAATGTGGGCACCAATCCCACAAGGGATGGGATTTTGGAGGTCTATCGGAGTATGGGAGGCGATATCTCTTCGGAAAGGAACAGAATCATCGCGGGAGAAGAGGTCTCCGATCTGAGGGTCAGGCATTCGAAGTTGCATGGGACGACGATCTCCGGCGCTCTCATCCCCCGCCTGATCGATGAACTCCCGGTGATTGCCGCTGCCGCAGCCGCCGCGGAGGGGGAGACGCTCATAAAGGATGCGGCTGATCTCAGACAGAAGGAATCCGATCGAATCTCTGCGGTCGCGGAGGGACTTCGCGCGCTGGGAGTATCCGTAGAGGAGAGAGAGGACGGCATGAGAATCCTGGGGCAGGGAGAGAAGCTCTCCCTTCGGGAAGCGGAGATCGACAGCCGGGGGGATCATCGGATTGCGATGAGCTTTGCCGTTCTCGGCCTGCTGGAAGAGCCGGGAAGCTTCCTCCGGATCCATGGCAGTGACTGCATCCGAATCTCCTATCCGGATTTTTTCTCGGATTTTGAAAAAATCTGTTGACAGCTTTTTTCCCGTCTGCTATCATGAGAAGGTCGCAGGGAGAGCGACATGGAAAGGCAGATTGGTCAAGCGGCTAAGACGCAGCCCTCTCACGGCTGAATCCCGGGTTCGATTCCCGGATCTGTCAGCAAAAGAGACCTCAGACGAAAGTCTGAGGCTTTTTTATTTGGCTTTTGGCTTTAGCCTGCTGAGCATGTGCTTCGCTTGCAAAGCAAGTGAAGCATTGTGAAGCAAGTGAAGCATTGCGAAGCAAAAAACCACCCGCTATGCGGGTGGAGATAAATTATGAATTTTGCTTTTCCCTTTTCGGTCTTTCCGCTCTGATCCTTCTGTCCTTTCGAAATTTAAAAAGAGGCGCAGCTCAGACGCCTCTTCTTCTGCCGATGCAGGACAGGGTTTCAGGAGAGAGCGGAAGCGGCCTCTTCGTCTGCGAGGACAGTGAGATCCCTGTGGAACTGAAGGATGGAGGCGGGGACACGCGGCGTGACCGGACCCCTGAGAGCTTTTTCGAGAATCTCCGCTTTGGCTTTCCCGGATACGAGGAGGAGGATCTTTTTTGCGGAGAAGATACTCCCGATTCCCATGGTATAGGCCTCCTGCGGAACCTCTTCTTTTGATTGGAAGAAGCGCTGATTGGATTCGATCGTCTCATCCGTCAGCCTTACGCAGTTTGTCCCCTTCGAGAAAGAGTCCGCAGGCTCGTTAAATCCGATGTGCCCGTCGAGGCCGAGCCCGAGGATCTGGAGATCGATCTCTCCGACAGAGAGGATCTTTGCGTCGTAGTCCTTGCAGGCTTTCTCCCTGTTTTCTTCCATCCCGTCCGGAACATGGGTGTGCTCTTTCACTATGTTGATTTTAGAGAATAAGTTTTCGTCCATGAAATGGCGGTAGCTGTTTTTATCTTCCGCTGCGAGGCCCCGATATTCGTCGAGATTCACGGAGTGGACCTCCGAAAAGTCCAGCTCTCCCGCTTTATAGAGCTTGACCAGCTGTTCATAGCAGCCAAGCGGGGTGGAGCCGGTCGCGAGTCCCAGAACGGAATTCGCCTTCTTTTTGAGCTGCTTTGCTACAAGCTCCGCGGCTTTTTCACTCAGCTCCTGATAATCCTTTGTTATTTCCAATGAAAACATTTCAGCACCTCTTTGAAGAAAGACAGCATGCAGCGGGACAAAATAATGCAAAAATGCGGGCAGGCCTTCGCGGCGCGAAAACAGCCTTGAGCGCCTAATCATCTTAACAAAGCCAAGATCAAATTTCAATGAATCTTCCCTTTCTGAAATGCATTTCTAAATTCATGGATAATAGATAAAATAAGTTTATATAATATATGAGATATCGTGCAATACTTCGAAAAAAGAGAAAGATATTTCTGAAATGCGCCGAATCATTGAAAATAAAATTACGCCTGCTTATACTCTGGGATATTAGGAGGCCTCGGCATATGAATCAAAAAGTGGAAAGCTTAAAGGGACGCCTGATCGTATCCTGTCAGGCGCTTCCCAGGGAGCCCCTGCACTCATCCTTTATTATGGGGAGGATGGCGCTTGCGGCGAAGATGGGGGGAGCGGCCGGAATCCGCGCAAATACGAAGGAGGATATACTGGAGATTCGATCCAGGGTAGATCTGCCGCTGATCGGAATCGTAAAAAGAGATTATGAGGACAGCGAGATCTATATCACTCCCACGATGAGGGAGGTAGAGGAGCTGATGGAGGCGGGACCTGAAATCATCGCGGTGGATGCCACGGAGCGGCTGAGACCGGGCGGGGTCACGCTGGATGATTTTTTCAGAGAGCTTAAAAGAATTTATCCGGAGCAGCTTTATATGGCGGACTGCTCGACGGTGGAGGAGGCGGTCCATGCCGATGAGCTGGGCTTTGACTTTATCGGCACGACCCTTGTGGGCTATACCGAGCAATCTGCGGGAGATCACATAGAGCGGGATGATTTCCGGATTCTCCGGGAGATTCTGGCCCGGGTTTCTCACAGGGTGATCGCGGAGGGAAATATAGACACGCCGCAGAAGGCGAGGAGAGTGATCGAGCTCGGGGCTTTTGCTGTCGTGGTCGGTTCTATTATCACGAGACCGCAGCTTATCACGAAGGCCTTTGCCGAGGCGCTGTCAGAGCCATAGGGAGGCGCCGGATCTATTGCCCTTTCGTAATATTATGGAAGAAGAGCTTCCTTTTCTGTCATATCTCGGCTCTGCGGAAGGCTATCTGTCAGCCTCGGCGCTCGATGGAGGCTATGTGATTTCATCGTCGGCCCTATGGCGGCCACCTCGCTCATAACTCTGCTGCCGGTCCTCCTTTTGGTATGGCTTATGCAAAAGCAATTCGTTCAGGGACTGGCCATGGGAGCCGTAAAGGGATAGGAGAAAAAATGAGAACAATCGTCTGCTTCGGAGATTCCAATACGCACGGATATGATTCCAGGACCGGCGGGAGATTCGATAGAGAAACTCGCTGGCCCGGGCATCTGGCGAAGCTTCTCGGGGAGGGGTATTCCGTGATAGAGGAGGGACTTTCCGGGCGGACAACCGTGATTCCCGGTGTGGAAATGTATCCTTATGATTATATGCATCTCAGCCCGGATGCGCACCGGGCCCTTGCGGGAGAGCTGGCAAAACGCATCCTCACCCGCTATAATGATTCCGGCACCCGGCCGTTTTCCTGATAAGCATATTAAGCATATCCTTAAGGAGTGAGGGAAGGCAGCCTTGAAGGAGCGGAGGCAGCGTCTATGGGGAAATACATTCTCATCGATATCGGAGGGACGGCGATCAAGTATGCGCTGTCAGAAGAAGATCGGATCCTCTTTCGAAATAGCATAAAGACAGAATCCGGGCGCGGAAGGGGCTGGATCCAGAAGAGGGTCATGGGACTTACGGAAGAGCTTCTCTCCCGCGGGGAGGAAATTTCCGGGATTGCCATCTCCTCCGCGGGCATCGTGGATATTCGGCGGGGAAGGATCGTCTGCGCCGGTCCGACGATACCGGACTACAGCGGGACGGAGTTCAAGCAGCCGATGGAGGAACGCTTCGGAATCCCCTGTGAGATCGAAAATGATGTCAACTGCGCGGCCCTCGCCGAATATCGCTCGGGGGCTGCGAAGGGGAGCTCCAGTGCGCTCTGCCTTACGATAGGGACCGGAATCGGAGGAGCCGCGATTCTCGATGGGAAAATCCTCCGCGGCTTCACCGGCTCTGCCTGCGAGGTCGGCTATATGCATATGCGGGGAAGCTCCTTCGAAGAACTCGGAGCGGCAAGCATTCTAAGCAAAAGGATTTCGGAGCGAAAGGGAGGGAGCGCCGCGGACTGGGACGGAAAGCGAATTTTTCGAGAGGCAAAGAAGGGAGACCGGGACTGCATCCTCGCGCTCGATGAGCTCTGCGCTGCCCTCGGAGAAGGGATTTCCAATATCGTGTACATCCTGAATCCGGAGGTGGTTGTACTCGGAGGGGGGATCATGGCGGAAGAGGATTATCTCTATCCCCGCATCCGGAGGGAGCTCGATAAAAATCTGATTCCGATGCTTTCGGAAAACACGAAGCTTCGGATGGCGAAGCACAAAAATGAAGCCGGCATGCTGGGAGCCTACTATCATTTTTGCGCTGTGAGAGGAGGGGTACAGTGATCGTCAGAAATGCTTTCGTCTATACAGCGGATCAGGTCTTTGAGAAGAGGGAGATCTATATCCGGGAGGGGAAATTCACAGAGAGGGCGGAGAGAGAAGAGGGAGAGGAGGTTTTGGATGCAGAGGGCTGCTTTGCGATCCCGGGCCTCCTCGATATTCATTTTCACGGGGCAATGGGCTATGATATCTGCGATGCGAGCTGGGAGGCCTATGAGCGCATTGCGGAGTATGAGGCCGCAAACGGAATCACCGCAATCTGTCCTGCGACCATGACTCTCCCGGTTCCGGAGCTTGAGAATGTGCTTAAGCTCGGGGCGGAATTCTCGAAAAGCGGGCAGAGGGGGGCGGATCTCGTCGGCTTTAATATGGAGGGACCCTTTATCAGCCATGCGAGGAAGGGGGCGCAGAATGAGAAATACATCATTCCCTGCAGCAGCGAGGCGGTAGACCGCTTTCTACGCGCCTCTGAAGGCCTCCTTCGGATCATCGGACTCGCTCCGGATGAAAATCCTGATTTTGAGAGCTTCATCCGCGAGAACCGCGGAAAGCTCATCCTCTCTCTCGCTCACACCGATGCGGGCTATGAGGAGGCGCGGAGGGCCTTTTTGGCCGGGGCCTCCCATGTCGTACATCTCTATAATGCGATGCGGGGGCTCCACCACCGGGATCCCGGGCTGGTGGGGGCCGCGGCGGACAGCCCCGGGGTGAATGCGGAGCTGATCTGCGATGGGATCCATGTCCATCCCGCGGCAGTGCGTGCTGCCTTTCGGCTTCTGGGAAAGGAGCGCATTCTATTGATCAGCGACAGTCTCAGGACGGCGGGGATGCCGGATGGAGAGTATCCCTTTACCGGGCAGGCCGTCGTGAAGAAGGGGAGCCGCTGTACCTTGAAGGAGAGCGGGAACCTGGCGGGCTCGGTGTCCAATCTCATGGACTGTCTGCGCTGCGCGGTTCTGCAAATGGGGATCCCCCTGGAGGACGCCGTCGCCTGCGCGAGCATTCAGCCGGCGCGGGCGATCCATGTGGAGGATCGCTATGGCTCCATCGAGGACGGAAAGAGGGGGAACCTTGTGCTGCTCCGAAGGGACGGGAAGCTCAGCCTGGAGAAGGTGATAAAGGACGGAGAGGTCCTGGGCTGAGGCTTATACGCCGGGAAAAGGGAGACGGGCTTTCGGAGGAAGGGGGCATTGTGATAAGAGAGGATAAATCGATCATGCCGGTGCTGGAGGTGAAGTACGAGAGCTTCACGCCGGTGGAGAAAAATATCGCCGATTTCTTTCTGAAGAATGCGGAGATCGGGGACCTCTCCGCGCGGCGCATTGCGGGAGCTCTCTATGTCTCGGAGGCGTCCTTGTCCCGCTTTGCGAAAAAGTGCGGTTTCCGGGGCTATCGGGAATTTGTCTACCAATATGAAAGATCCTTCCAGGCCGCGAGAGATTTCATGGGAGCTGAGAACACGACGGAGGTCTTCGAAAATTACCGGGAGATCATGGAGAAGACCCACAGCCTCCTGGAGGACGGCCAGATTCACCGCATCGTAAATCAGCTCTATCAAAAGAAAAGAGTCATTGTCTGCGGGAAGGGGAGCTCCGGGATGGCGGCGCAGGAGATGGAGATCCGCTTTATGAGGATCGGAGTCGATGTGGATTCCGTGTGCGAGGATGACCGGATCCGGATGCAAAGCGTCTTTTTGGATAAAAGCATGATGGTCATGGGCTTTAGTCTGAGCGGAGAGACGGAGTCGGTTCTCTACCTTCTCCGGGAGGCGCACGCGAGGGGGGCCTTCACGGTTCTTATGACGAGTAAGGACGATCCGCGCTTTCGGGATTACTGTGATGAGCTCGTTCTCCTGGCATCAAGAAGATATCTGAGCGGCGGAAATATCATCTCCCCGCAGCTTCCGATCCTGCTCCTTTTAGATATCATATACAATTCCTATGTCATGAAGGACCGCTACCAGACGGAGGCTCTGCACGGAAATACGCTGCGCGCTCTGATGTCCGGCGAGAGAGCTGCGAGGACGGAGCTTTCCTGATAACGCGGGGCGGACTCTTTCTGCGATTTTCGCTTGAAATCGGAAGAGACTTGTAATAAAGTGGTTCCGGTAAAGACAGGAGCGTAAAGCGGGATTGAGCGGAAGGGGAGAAAAATGAAAAAGTTTTTTCAGGAATTCAAAGAATTTGCATTCAAAGGGAATATGATTGACCTTGCAGTGGGTATGATCATCGGATCGGCCTTTACCGCTCTTGTGAAGAATCTGGTGGATGATCTCGTCATGCCGCTGATCTCTCTCATCACGGGGAAGATCGACTTTGAGAATATGTTCCTTCCTCTTGCGGGTCAAACCACAAAGGTCTTTAAGGAGGCCGCGGAGCAGGGTTCTGTCCTCGCCTACGGATCCTTTATCACAGCACTGATCAATTTCCTGATCATGGCGATGGTTGTCTTTATCATGGTGAAGCAGGTGAACCGTCTCAGAAAGAGCGGAGAAAAGAAGGCGGAGGTCAAGGAGAAGGAGTGTCCGTACTGCAAGAGCATGATTTCTATAAAGGCGGTGAGATGTCCGCACTGCACATCGAAGCTGGACGGCTTTTCCGAGCCGTAGCTTTTTTACGGGATCGGCGGCGCAGAGATTGCGGCGGAGCCTGGTGGAATCCCCGAGGAGGGGAGGGAGCGAAATATGAACGGAAAAACGAAGCGGTCTGGAATTGTTATAAGAGCAGGTTTTGCGGGGATGCTGTGCAACCTGCTCCTTTTTCTGTTTAAGCTCGGACTTGGTCTCATGGCACATTCCGTCTCCGTCCTTGCGGACGCCTTCAATAATCTGTCGGATGCGGCGAGCTCACTGCTCTCTCTTTTCAGCGCGAGGCTTTCGGAGAAGGCGGCGGATGAAAGGCATCCCTTCGGACATGGGAGGGCGGAGTATGTGGCGGCCTTCGTCGTCTCCTTCCTGGTTCTGGAGGTCGGAGTGAAATCTCTGGAGGGGGCGGTGTCAAAGATATTTCACCCCGAGCTCATTGTTTTCCGGCCTCTGTGGCTCTGGATCCTTGGAATTTCCATCCTCGCGAAGCTCGCCATGGGCTTTTACTACCGGAGCGTCGCGCATCGGATCGATTCCGCCCTCTTCCTCGCCTCCTCGGCGGACTCCTTTCAGGACGCTCTGATCACGGGCTCCGCATTGCTGTCCATGCTGATCTACGGCTTCTTTCACATCAATGCGGATCCCTATGTGGGGCTTTTGGTCTCGCTTCTTGTGATCTGGAACGGCATCGGGATCGCGAGAGAGACGCTGGAGCCTCTCCTCGGCCAGCCGACGGATGCGGAGCTCTGCCGCGCTCTGAGAGAGCTCGTGGAATCCTATCCGGGGATCTACGGAAGCCACGACCTGATCCTCCATAACTACGGCCCGGAGCAGTACATGGGGACGATTCATGTGGAGGTCGACGGGAAGAGCAGCATCGCGGAGACGCATGAGCTTGTGGATCAGATCGAGCGGAGGGTGAAGAGAGAGCTCGGTGTGCGGCTCGTGATCCATATGGATCCAAGGGATGATCGGGATGAAACTCTGTTCTACCGCGGCATCGCCCTGCAGCTTCTCTCTGAGCTTGAGCCGCGGGCGAGGATCCATGATTTTCGGATCAGTCATGGGGAGGGGCGGAGGCTTTTCCTCCGCTTTGATCTATGGCTCCCGTGGGGGATCCGGGAGGAGCAGGAGAATCAGCTGATGCTGGAGCTCTCGGAGCGGATGAGGGAGGAA
This sequence comes from Oribacterium sp. oral taxon 078 str. F0262, assembly GCF_000160135.1. GTDB lineage: Bacteria > Bacillota > Clostridia > Lachnospirales > Lachnospiraceae > Oribacterium. The sequence continues at coordinate 574,007 of NZ_GG729934.1, read as the reverse complement.
AATCCGAGGATCTGCTGCAGCATCACGCTGGACCATCCCTACTCGGAGGAGGAGAGCGGGGAGAAGGAGAGGGAAAAGCCGGATTAAGCGGTGTTTTCCCTCTCCCGGCGCTGAAAATGGGAGGATGGCAATGTACGAATTTCAGGAGAGGGTCCGTTATTCCGAGACAGATGAGAGGGGAAGGATGACGCTTCTCTCTGTGCTCAATGCGCTGCAGGACTGCTCGACCTTTCATTTAAAGGATGTCGGGCTCTCTGTCGAGGAGCTCAGAAAGCGGGGGAGAAGCTGGCTTTTGAGCGCCTGGGATATCCGGATCTTAAGACTGCCCGAGCTCTATGAGAGCATTACGATCGGGACAAGTCCCCACAGCTTCCACGGAATCCTCGCGCATCGGAATTTCTGGATCAAGGATTCGAGGGAGCGCTTTCTCCTAAGAGCGGAGAGCGAGTGGTTTTCTCTGGATACGGAGCGGATGCGTCCCGCCAGGGTGAAGGCGGAGATGCTCACCCCCTTTGGGGAAATGCGGGATGTCCTGCATCTTCCGGAGCTTGTCCGAAGGATTTTGCTTCCGGATCAGCTTTATGACGGCGGGAGCTTTCCTGTCATGAGGCAGCAGATCGACTCCAATCACCATGTCAACAACGCACAGTACATCGCGCTTTCTCTGGAGCTTTTGCAGGACAGTCCGGAGGGCTTCCCCGCTTTTTCCCGGGGGAGAATCCGCGCGGAGTATCAGAAGGCCGCGCGCTTTGGGGATCTGCTTTGCGCCCGATACGGAGAGCGGGAGGGGAAGCGGATCGTCAGTATTCAAAATCCGGAGGGGGAGGTATTTTGCAATGTTGAAATTGGGGAAGACCCAGAAGCTTAGGATCGGGAGAGAGAAGGATTTCGGAGTCTATCTGGAGGACTCGGAGGGAGAGAGCGTGCTCCTTCCCATTCGCCAGCTCCCCGCGGGAAAGAAGCTCGGGGACGAGCTCTCGGTATTTGTTTACCGGGATTCCAGGGATCGACTCATTGCAACGACGGAGACCCCGCTCATGGAGGTGGGGGAGGTCGCGAAGGTCAGGGTCTCGGATATCACCCCGATCGGCGCTTTCGTGAGTATAGGGCTGGAAAAGGAGGTTCTGATTCCGCACCGGGAGATGCGCTATGAGCTGAAGAAGGGGCAGGAGGTCGAGGTCTACCTCTACGTCGATCATTCGGGGCGCCTCGCCGCAAGCACGTATACGAAAAAGCGGGAGGACGCGAGGCATATCGAGGAGGAGGAACGGAAACGCTACCACTATGAGAGGGATGCGGAGAAGGTTCTTCACATCCTGGAGAGCAAATTTTCCGGGCAGCTCCCCTATACGGACAAGGAAGCGGATCCGGAGAGAATCGCCCGAGACTTCGGACTCTCCAAGGCCGCTTTTAAGAGGGCCATCGGAAAGCTCCTGAAGGAGGAGAGAGTTAAAATCACTAAGACCGCCATCTTCTGCAGATACTGACTCCGCTCCCCGACTGCCCTGCTCCCCGCTCCATCTGCTCCGCCCCGGCGGTCCATAGCGGGCATTTGCACCTCGGACCGCCTCCCTGCTGTTTTGTCGGTCTGGTTCCGGATCCGGATAGATAAGAAAGATTTATGGCAAAACGCGGACTCTGCGCGGGCGGCTTCGTAAAAATGGGCGGGATGAATTCCGGCGGGACCTTTCCATCGAGAGAAGAACAAAAAATACCGGGGCTTTTTGTGGGGTTTGCCAAAGAGAGCGGGAAGCGCTTCGCAAGATGCCGAAATTCCGTTTTTTTTTCGGGAGAAGTCCCCATAGCGTCTTTTCCGCTTCCGGTATAGAATATGAGCCAATGGAGGACGGAGGGATTCCGATCCGACAGGGAACAGCTAGAGGCAAAACGCCGGAATAAAGCCCCCGGTCAGGCGCGGCAGGCCTTTCGGACAGGGCGGCAGGCAGAAGAAGGAGAAGAATGGCATGGCCAGTGTACAGCTGAAGAACGTTGTGAAGAAGTATCCGAACGGCTTCGTCGCCGTAAAGGATTTCAACCTGGAGATTGAGGACAAGGAATTTATCATTTTTGTCGGTCCCTCCGGCTGCGGAAAGTCAACGACCCTCCGCATGGTGGCGGGACTTGAGGATATCAGCTCCGGCGACCTCTTCATCGATGGGAAGCGCATGAACGATGTGGAGCCGAAGGATCGGGATATCGCCATGGTCTTCCAGAACTATGCCCTCTATCCTCATATGTCTGTCTATGACAACATGGCCTTCGGGCTCAAGCTTCGGAAGGTGCCGAAGGATGAGATCGACAAGAAGGTGCATGAGGCGGCCAGGATCCTCGATCTCGAGCATCTTCTGGACAGAAAGCCGAAGGCTCTCTCCGGAGGACAGAGACAGAGAGTCGCGATGGGCCGTGCCATTGTGAGAAGGCCGAAGGTGTTCCTCATGGACGAGCCGCTCTCCAACCTGGACGCGAAGCTTCGCGCACAGATGCGGGTAGAGATCGCAAAGCTTCATAAGTCTCTGGAGACGACCATCATTTATGTCACGCATGATCAGACAGAGGCTATGACGCTGGGAACGAGGATCGTCGTCCTGAAGGACGGCATCATCCAGCAGGTGGATACGCCGGAGAATCTCTACGACACGCCCTGCAATAAGTTTGTCGCCGGCTTCATCGGTTCTCCGCAGATGAATATGATTGATGCGGAATGCACGGAGGTGAACGGAGAGCTGCATCTTAGCTTTGCCGGACATGAGATCGCACTGAATGAGAAGAAGGCGAAGGCGCTGAAGGAGAAGGGATATATCGGACGTACCGTGACGCTCGGCATCCGCCCGGAGGATCTTCACGATGATGAGGAGGCCCTCCGAAATCATGCGAAGTCACTCATCTCCGCGGAGATCAGAGTCTATGAGATGCTCGGCGCGGAGACCCTCCTCTACTTCGATCTGGGAGATGCCTCCTGGACTGCGAGGGTGAATCCGAAGACCAAGGCCCGTACCGGCGATACCGTGAAGTTCGCGATCGACGAGAACAAGATCCACATCTTCGATAAGGAGACGGAGGAGACGATCACAAACTGAGTGCCGGATCGACGGATATCTCAGCGGCCCGGAGAGGGGATTTTCCCCTCTCCGGGCCTGACTTATACACTTAGTCCAAAAGCGGACAGAGAGCAGCGGCGTATTCCGGTGATTGCGCCGCTTTTTTTTCGTGGAAGCTTGAAATATCCCCAAAAGATGATTATGATAGAAAAAGGTGCATCGTGAAGGCAAAGCAGTGTTTCCTTAGAGAATGGAGAGCAAATGATTTCAAATCAGGTATTACAAAGTACGATCGACTCCCTGAAGGGAATCGCCAGGGTGGATATCGGAATCGCCGATATCGACGGCAAGGTGCTGGCCACGACCTTTTCGGAGGAGAGGGAGATCAGCGATATGGTCGTCTCCTTCGCAAACTCTCAGGCGGATTCTCAGGCGGCGGGGGGATTTCAGTTTTTCAAAATCTTTGATGAGCATCAGCTGGAGTATGTATTGATCGCGCGGGGAGACACGGACGATGTCTATATGGTCGGAAAGCTGGCGGCTTTTCAGATTCAGACCCTGCTCGTGGCCTATAAGGAGAAGTTCGATAAGGACAATTTCGTGAAGAACCTCCTCCTCGACAATCTCCTCCTGGTGGATATCTATAACCGGGCGAAAAAGCTTCATATCGATGTCGGCGTGCGCCGCATCGTTTATCTCGTCGAGACGAAGAACGGAACGGACAGCGGCGCGCAGGAGGCCCTGAAGACGCTCTTTGCATCGCGGAGCAAGGATTTTGTGACGGCGGTGGACGAGAAGAATGTCATCGTCGTGAAGGAGTTAAAGCCCAACGAGGGCTATGAGGAGATCCAGAGGGTCGCGGAGACCATGCTGGATATGATGAATACCGAGGCCATGGTGCAGGTAAAGATCTCCTATGGAACGATCGTGAATGAGATCAAGGAGGTCTCCCGCTCCTATAAAGAGGCGAAGATGGCGCTCGAGGTCGGGAAGATCTTTTACGTCGATAAGGATATCATCGCCTATAATGCCCTCGGGATCGGAAGACTCATCTATCAGCTCCCGATTCCGCTTTGCAAGATGTTTATCCGGGAGATCTTCACCGAGGTTTCGCCGGATGAGTTCGATGAGGAGACCCTCGCGACAATCAATAAATTCTTTGAGAACAATCTGAACGTCTCAGAGACCTCCCGTCAGCTCTATATCCACAGAAATACCCTCGTCTACCGGCTGGATAAGCTGGAGAGATCCACCGGACTGGACCTTCGGGTCTTTGACGATGCGATCACGTTTAAGATCGCGCTCATGGTCGTGAAGTATATGAAATATATGGAGACCGTGGACTATTAGAGGAAGCTGCGCTTAAAAGAGGGAGGGGCGGACAGCGATTGCTGCCCGCCCCTCCCTCTCCCGGAGAGATCGTCTGCGCGGGTCTTCGCATCCTTGGAAAGCGCGGGATTCTGCGGCTTTTCCCTGTCTTCCCTCTTAATCCCTCTGTCGAAGGCGGTCTATCCATTGCCCGGACGCTTGGCGATCTGCTCTTTCATGCTCGCTTTTCACCCTGGCTTTGGCGGTCGGAGCGGGGACCTCGATGGACGGAGGAGCCGGGGCGATGCGATAATACGACAGGAATTTGAGATCAGGCGGAAAGAGACAGGAAGGGATATCGGCCGGTCAGCGGAGAGGGAGAGAGATTCTATGGAAAAAGAGCAGAATCAGGAGGGAAAAGAGGAGGAGAGGACAGAGTGCTCTCCCTCGGGAGCAAAGGCTGACAGAGGCTATCGGGCGGGCTTCCTCCGGGGAAGCATGCTGGGAGCGCTTTTTACATTTGGGCTCTGCCTTGGAGGATATCAGCTAAGCCGAGCGTCTCTTTCCTTTTCTTCCTTTTCGGGAAAGACGGCGAGCGGCTCGGAAGCGGAGAGCGGGAAGCTCGACATGGGGAGAGTGAAGCGGAAGCTCTCGAAATTACAGGAGTATATCGAGCGGGATTATTTATACCAGGAGGACAGCGAAAAGGCGGAGGAGGGGATCTACAAGGGGCTTGTGAACAGCCTTCGCTCAGAGGATCCCTATGCCTTTTACTATACGAAGGAGGAGCTCTCGGAGGATCAGAGCATGCACAGGGGCGTCTATCAGGGGATCGGCGCGGCGGTGCAGCAGGACCCGGAGACGAATATATGCACGGTGGAGACGGTTTACCCCGGTTCACCGGCGGAGAGAGCGGGACTTTTGAGAGGGGATGTGATCCGAAGAATCGATGGGATTGATATCCGCTCCATGAACCTTCGATATATCGTGGACAATCTGGTCCGCGGAGCGGAGGGAAGCTCCATGGAGCTTACGATCGAGAGAGGGGAGGAAACGATTTCTCTTCGGGTCGAGAGGGGAGAGGTCAATATTCCCGCGGTGAGGGCGGGCACACTGGAGAGCCTCGGGATCGGGGGAAGGGACAGTGATATCGGATATCTCTCCCTCTCCTCCTTTTACGAAAAGGGAGAGAAGGACTTTCTCGCCGCACTGGATTCTCTCTGCGAGAAGCCTGTCAAAGGACTGATCATCGATCTTCGGGGGAATCCCGGGGGCGATGTAGAGGTCGCGGCGAAACTTCTCGACTACATTCTCCCGGATGATCTTGGGAGCTTCACCGATGGGAAGGCGGGCTTTCAGGAGGGCAGGACGCTCCTTGTCTATACGAGGGACAAGCACGATAAGGGGAAGGAGTGGTATGCGAAGGACGGGCATTCCGTCGAGCTTCCCATTGTGATTTTGCAAAATCAGAATTCCGCCTCCGCCTCGGAGCTTTTTGCCGGAGCCCTGCAGGACTATCAGAGAGCTCTCATCATGGGGAGCCGTTCCTATGGAAAGGGCATCGTTCAGACGATACGGAAGTTCACGGATGGCTCCGCGATCGAGTTCACGACACATTTTTACTATACGCCCTCGGGGCGGAACATCCATAAGACGGGGATCGAAGCGGATATCGGGCTCTCCGAAGAGAGCGGGGCAGAGGCTTCTGACGGGGACAGTCAGATCGAAAGCGCCGCCGCAGAGCTCAGAAGGCGGGGCTCTTAAGAGGGGAAGTCATCGTTTATAGTCTTTTAATACATGAAAATGCCGGGGCATGCTATACTTTCTGAAAAAGTGGTCCAAAGGAGGATAAGCCGGGACCAAGAGCTTTGTTTTGGCGCGGCATGCAGTTTTTTGGATTCGGACCGGGTTTTCGGTGATTGGATCTGGAGCAGAGGATGTATTACATCATAGTGAATCCCCGTGCCGGCGGCGGGAGGGGCATGAGAGTCTGGCGCAGGATGCAGAAGGCGCTTCAGAGGCCGGAAAATCGGGAGAGTTACGAGCTCTTTCTGACGGAAAAGACCGGGGACGCGAGAAATATTTCCCGGCAGCTCACGGAGCGCTGCCAGGAGGAACGGACGATCGTGGTTGTGGGAGGAGACGGAACCCTGAATGAGGTGGTGGATGGAAGCTGCCTTGATCGGGACAGAGTCTCCATCATTTTTGTGCCGAGCGCTTCGGGCAATGATTTCGCAAAGACCTATCGGAAACGCTATCGGCCGGGCAGAAGTCTCCGCGAGCTGGCGCTGCCGGAGAGGGAGATGCGCCTGGACTACGGCGTACTGGATTCCGAGAGGGGAAACCGACGCTTTGTGGTGAGCTCCGGGATCGGATTTGATGCGGCGCTCTTTCAGGACATGCTGGAGGAAGAGGGGAGGAGCCGGGAGAGGGGAGGATTTCACCTTCCCTTCCGGCTCTTTGCCTATTTTCTCAGCTTTGTCCGGGAGCTTCGGAGGGCGAAGAAGAGCCGGGGCGCACTGCTCCTGGATGCGGAGAGGAGGATAGAATTCAATAATGTTCTCTTCATCTCCGCCCATGTTCATCCCTATGAGGGGGGCTGTCTGCTCGCCTCCGGCGCAAACGGCTCGGATGGCTGCCTGGATCTCTGCGTGGTGAGCACGCGGAGCAAGCACCGCCTCATCCGGATCATGATAGCCGCGCTCTTCGGCTTCCACAAGGCGCTGCCCGGGGTACATTGCTATCGCTGCCGGAGAGCGGAGATCTCCATGGAGGAGGAGCTCCCGGTCCACACGGACGGAGAGGCCTGGGGGAGAGCCAGGAAGCTCAGCATATGCTGCGTGCCGGGAAGGCTTCGAATCCGCCTGTGAGAGCGGCGGCGCTCCTCTGCCTGAGGAGCACTGCCCGGAGGGGAAATGGGAGGAAATATGCGAATAGGATGCGGATATGACGTACATCGGCTGATAGAGGGGAGGAGGCTGATCCTCGGCGGAGTGGAGATTCCCTATGAGAAAGGACTGCTCGGGCATTCCGATGCGGACGTGCTTTTGCATGCCATCTCGGATGCGCTCCTCGGCGCGGCGGCGCTTGGCGATATCGGAAAGCATTTCCCGGACAGCGATCCGGCGTATGAGGGAGCGGATTCCCTGGAGCTTCTCAGGAGGATCGCCGGACTTTTGACGGAGAAGGGATATGAGATCGTGAATGTGGACGCGACGGTGCTCCTCGAGCGCCCGAAGCTCCGCCCCTATATCGACAGGATGAGGGAGAGGATCTCCGCCGCTCTGGGCATCCCCGTTTCCGGGGTCTCCGTAAAGGCGAGCACGGAGGAGGGACTCGGCTTCACCGGAAGGGAAGAGGGGATCGCCGCGCAGGCCGTCGCTCTGATAGAGGGAAGGGGAGCGGCAGAGCGCGGGCTTTCACAAAATTGACACATTCTTCCTGTAGGATTAGAATAGACAAAAAGGGAGAATCGTAGTGAGGGAGGGAAGGATTGATGAAGCGAGCAGCGGGAGTGGTGATCTCGGCACTGGTCTTCGGACTCGTGGCGGGGGCCTCCATGGTGGGAGTCAATGTGGCCGCGCATAAGGCGGGGATCTCCGCGGGGGTTTCGAGTACGCTGGAGGAAAAGAGGGCGGAGTCCTCTCCGCTTGAGAAAAAGGAAACAAACGATGCGGCAAAGCAGGAGGAGCAGGCTCCGGTGCAGACGGTCTCATCCGGAGGGAAGACGGTGAGTCAGGTCGCGAAGGAGGCAATGCCCTCCGTCGTCGCAATCACGAACATGATGCGCTATAAGCAAAACGGCTTCTCCCTCTTTGGGAATTATCAATCGAAGGAGACGGAGGTTCCGGCGAGCGGATCGGGAGTCATCATCGGAAAGACGGAGGAGGAGCTTCTGATCGCGACGAACAATCACGTGGTGACGGATTCCAACTCTCTCTCCGTGACCTTTGTGGATAATTCCGCCGCGGTGAATGCCGCGGTGAAGGGGACGGATGCGGCGGCGGATATCGCGGTGCTCGCGGTAAAGCTTTCCGACATTCCCGCGGAGACCATGGAAAAGATCAAGGTGATCGCAATGGGAGATTCCGATCAGACCGAGGTCGGGGATCAGGTCGTCGCGATCGGCAATGCGCTCGGCTATGGGCAGTCTGTGACGACCGGCATCATCTCGGCCAAGGACAGGGATGTGGAGACCGAGGAGGGCACGGAGACCGGGCTCATGCAGACCGACGCCGCGATCAATCCCGGAAATTCCGGCGGCGCGCTTCTCAATATGAACGGGGAGCTGATCGGCATCAATGTCGCGAAATACTCGGACACCGATGTCGAGGGAATGGGCTATTCCATCCCCTCCGACAAGGCGAAGCAGGTGATCGAGAACCTCTCCACGCTTCAGACGAGAGACGTTGTGCCGGAGAACGAGAGGGGATATCTCGGCGTCCAGGTGAAAAATATCGACAAGAAGACGGCGGAGAGCTTCGACATGCCGCAGGGCGTCTTTATCTATAAGTTTGCGGAGGGGTCTTCCGCGGAGAATTCCGGTCTCCAGGAGAAGGATATCATCACGAAGCTGGATGGGCAGGGTGTGCAGAGCTATGATGATCTGCAGGCATTGCTTTCGAAGTACCGCGCCGGGGAGACGGTGAAGGTCACAGTGCAGAGGCAGGACGGGAGCGGAAAGTACGTGGAGACGGAGGCCGAGGTGAAGCTCGGTCACAACAGCACATCTCCTTCCGACCAGGGAGGTTCCTCCCGCTCTCAGAACCCCTTCGAGAAACCGAATAAGGGAAATGACGCTCCGGAAAATAATGAAGGAAATGGAGATGCACAGAATCCGGAGCAGGAGCTTCCGAAGGAAGGCGGAGGGGAGAACAGCCCCTCGGATGAAGAGCTTTGGGAGCAGTTCAGGCAGTTCTTTGATCAATACCAAAGATAGGATCGGGAAGAGAAAGGATAGGATCAGACAGAGAAAGGATAGGATCAGGCGGAGAAAGGATAGGATCAGGCGGAGAGCGGAAAAGGGAGGGGCGGGTCCCCTCCCTTTTCCGCTCTCTGTACGGCGCCGCATCCGGATTCTGCGTTGACTTGAGAGGGGAGAGCGGGTAAACTACCTGAGATGGAAGGAGGGGGATATGAGAATCTATAATACGATGAGCGGCCGGAAAGAGGAATTTAAACCCATTGAGGAGGGAAAGATCCGGATGTATGTCTGCGGGCCCACCGTCTACAACCTGATACATATCGGGAACGCCAGGCCTATGATCGTTTTTGATACCTTCCGCCGCTATATGGAATACCGGGGCTATCGCTTTAACTACGTATCGAATTATACGGATGTCGACGATAAAATCATCCAAAAAGCGAACGAGGAGGGGACGAGCTGCCAGAGGATCACGGAGCGCTATATCGGGGAAGTCGAAAAGGATATGAAGGCTTTAAATATCGAGCCTGCGAGCGCACACCCCAGGGCGACGGAGGAGATCTCCGGCATGATCTCCCTCATTGCGGAGCTCGTTGAGAAGGGCTACGCCTATGCTTCCGATGACGGCACGGTCTACTATAACACAAAGGCCTTTCGGAACTACGGGGAGCTCTCCCATAAGAATATCGATGAACTGCAGTCCGGACTCAGGGAGCTGAAGGTCTCCGGGGAGGAGAAGAAGCGGAGTCCCGCGGATTTTGTTCTGTGGAAGCCGAAGAAGGAGGGAGAACCGTACTGGAACTCCCCCTGGTCTGAGGGGAGACCGGGCTGGCACACGGAGTGCTGCGTCATGGCGCCGAAGTACTGCGGGGGCCGCCTGGATATCCATGCCGGAGGAGAGGATCTCATCTTCCCGCACCATGAGAATGAGATTGCGCAGTATGAGGCAGCGCACGGAGAGCGCTTCGCGAACTACTGGATGCACAATGCCTTTATCAATATTGACCACAAAAAGATGTCAAAGTCCCTCGGGAATTTTCTTACGGTCCGGGATGTGATAAAGCGCTGGGACCCGATGGTGCTCCGCTTCTATATGCTCTCCGCCCATTACAGGAATCCCCTGAACTTTTCCGCGGAGCTCATGGACTCCGCAAAGCAGAGTCTCGAGCGCATCCTGACCGCTGTGCAGCGTCTTCGGGAGCTTTCCGGAAGGCTTTCGGGGGAGGAGCTCCTTCCGGGAGAGGAGAAGGTCCGGGAAGCGGCAGAGGAGCAGAGGCGGAATTTCAATGAGAGAATGGATGATGATCTCAATACGGCGGATGCGATCACCGCGGTCTTTGAGCTGGTTCGAATCGCAAACAGCTCCGTATCGGAGCAGTCCTCGGCTGCGATCTGCCGCTATATGCTGGATACGATCGTGACGCTTCTCTCGGTCCTTGGAATCCGGACGGAGAGAAAAGAGGAAAAGCTGGACCGGGAGGTGGAGGAGCTGATCGAGGAGAGGCAGAAGGCGAGGGAGAAGAAGGACTTTAAGAGGGCGGATGAGATCCGGGACAGACTCCTTTCCATGGGAATTTCACTGAAGGATACAAGAGAGGGAGTCAAGTGGAGCAGGAGCTGAGAGAGGGGGCTTCCCTTTTTCCGGAGTATTATGAGAGAAGTCTCGGTCTTCCAAGGGGGAGGGACGGGGACTGCCCCTCCCTGGTGCTTGCCTACCTTGGGGACGGGCTCTATGACCTCTTTGTGAGGGATTATGTGATTTTTCACTATCCGGGAAATATCAGGCGGATGAACGAGAAAAAGAAACGCCTGGTCTGTGCGTCGGCCCAGTCGGAGATCATGGGATATCTGATCGGGAGAAAGGGGCTCACGGAGCGGGAAATGGCGGTCTACCGCCGCGCCAGAAACCACAGGTCGGAGAGTCGGTCGAAAAATTCCACGATTCTCGATTACAGGAGGGCGACCGGCTTTGAAGCGCTGCTCGGGGACCTTTATCTTCGGAGAGAGGGGGAACGGCTTATGGAGCTGGTCTCTCTTGGAATCCGGCATCTGGAAGGAGAGCTCCATGAGGGATGAACAATTCACTCTGATCGGGAGGCAGCCGGTGCTCGAGGCCTACCGCTCGGGGCAGACGGTGGACCGGCTTTTCGTGCAGGAGGGGCTTCGGGAGGGGACGCTCTCCTCTATCCTGCGGGAGGCGCGGAGGCAGAGCACGCCGCTTGACTTCGTGAAGCGATCCCGGCTGGACGAGATGTCCGGGGGAGAAAATCACCAGGGAGTCATGGCCTATCTTGCCGCCTATCGCTACTATGAGATCTCGGACATGCTGTCGGATGCGAGGGAGAAGGGGGAGGATCCCTTCCTCATTCTCCTGGACGGGATCGAGGACCCGCACAATCTGGGGGCCATTATCCGGACGGCAAATCTCGCGGGTGCGCACGGCGTCGTCATCCCAAAGCGAAGAGCGGCGGGGCTCACGGCATCCGCCGCGAAGGCGAGCGCGGGAGCTTTGAACTACACGAAGGTGGCGAAGGTCACAAATCTTTCAAAGACCATAGAGGAGCTGAAGAAGGAGGGAATCTGGTTTCTCTGCGCGGATATGGAGGGAGAGTCCATGTATCGGCAGAGGCTCACGGGACCGATCGCCCTGGTGATCGGAAACGAAGGGGAGGGGGTCTCCCGCCTGGTCCGGGAGAGCTGTGATATGAGAGCCTCTATCCCGATGAAGGGAGAGATCGATTCCCTGAACGCCTCCGTGGCCTGCGGCGTTCTCGCCTACGAGATCGTGCGGCAGAGATTATCCGCGGTGGGACGGTAGAGCGGAAGGGAGAGGAGACGGGAAATCATGGAGGAAGAGAGGCCGGGGGAGAGCTTTTTTCTGGAATGTGAGAGGCTGTGGGTCTTTTGGGGGCTCATGCTGGTCGGAGGCTTCTACGGGGGCTATACCTACGGTATCCGCGGCAGAGTCTTTTGCAATGCGCAGACCGCGAATCTCCTTGTGATGGCGATGAATATAGGGAATGGGAATTTTCGAAAGGCCGCCTATTATCTGATTCCATTTTCCGCTTATTTCCTCGGCATTGTCGTATCGGAGATTCTCGCAAAGGAGATCAAACGCCTCCGCTTTGCGCGCTGGGACACCATTCTCGTGGGGTTTGAGATGGTCGTTGTCTTTTTCCTCGGGCTCATGCCGTCGGACTGGCCGGACCAGATCTGTCAGGTGACTCTGAATTTCATCTGCGCGATGCAGTTCAACACCTTCCGCCAGGCGGAGGGGATTGGCATGGCCACGACCTTCTGCACGAATCATCTCCGTCAGTTCGCCTCCTTCCTCGTGAGATACTGCCGGGGGAAGGATCCCTCTGTCGGGAGAAAGTCGGCCCTGCACGGCCTCATGCTTCTCCTCTTTATGCTTGGTGTCATTCTCGCGACTCTGGGAATCCGCCTCTTCTCCTATCGGAGCATCTGGATCGCGGATCTCATCCTGCTGGTACTCTTTTGCAGACTGCTTCTCGCGGACCGCACCTATGAAAGGGAGCTCCTCTTGAGAAAGCCGGGGGGGCATTGAAGCGGAATAGAAGCGGAATAGAAGCGGGATAAAAGCGGGATAAAAGCGGGATAAAAGTGAGACATGGGAGCGGGACAGAGAAGTGGGCCAGGGGGAGAGAGGAAAGGCTATGAGAGAGAAGGAGGATCAGATTTTCGAGATCAGCGGGAGCACAAAATTGATCTGCCTTCTGGGGTCTCCGGTTTCGCACAGCCTTTCTCCCCGGATCCATAACGGCGCTTTCCGGGAACTGGGGCTTGACTATGTCTATCTTGCCTTCGATGTGAAGACGGAGGACCTCACCTTTGTGCTGGATGCGCTCCGCAGGATGGGGGCCCGGGGGCTGAACCTCACGATGCCCCTGAAACGGAGCGTCCTTCCGCTCTGCGACACGCTTTCAGAGGCCGCGGAGATCTCGGAATCTGTGAATACCGTCGTCTTTTCGGAGGATAGAAGGATAGAGGGACACAGTACGGACGGAAGCGGCTTTTTCCGAGGCCTTGAGAGCGAGGGGATTTCGTACCGCGGGAAAAAGCTCGTGCTGCTTGGCGCGGGCGGAGCGGGGACTGCGATCCTCGTCCAGGCCGCGCTCTCCGGCGTCCGGGAACTCTCCCTCTTTGTCCGAAGGGGGAGTCGTGATCTTCCGAGGATTCGGCGGATTCTCGCATCGCTTCGAAAAAGGAGCTCCTGTATCTTCTCCCTCCTGGAGTACGGGGAGGCGCTCTACCGGGAGCTCTCCGACTGCGATATCCTGGTCAATGCATCCAGCGTCGGCATGGCACCGGATAAGGAGCGCTCTCTCATCGAGGACAGCTCCTTCTTTCCGGAGGGGCTTACGGTAGCCGATGTGATCTACTCTCCGAGAAAGACGAAGCTTCTTCGGCTCGCCGAGGAGAGGGGACTTCGGACGGTAAACGGCCTTCCCATGCTCCTCTTTCAGGGGGCGGAGGCATTCCGGCTTTGGTGCGGGAGAGAAATGCCGATGGAGAATATTCGAAGGAATATTCTTAATTATCTTTAAATATATTGTGAAAATTTAAAAAAATGTAATAACATAAAAATAGATTTTTCTGTTATGATAGGAATGTTTCAGGACGGGCCGGGGGAAGAGGGCGGCAGGGGTGCAAAAATGCAGAGGACGGAGGAAAGCGAATATCTCAGTATTTGTCTTTTCTACAGGGCGGTGACGCTTGTTCTTTCGACCAGTGCCTATCTCCTAAGCTCACTGCTTTACCGGGAGTACAGCTCGGCCAGCTGGAGCATCGTCCTGGGCATGGCGGTTTCCTGTGCGATGGCGAACTTCCTTTATCTGAAGGCCAAGGGAAATCGTTTTCTCACAAATGTGATTTTAGTGCTGGAGCTTTTGGCCTATGGAGAGTTCATCTATCTCAGCGGAGGCCTGGCGAGCTCATATATCTGGTATTATCTTGGCTGCATCCTCATTACCCTTCGGGGGAAAAATGGCACGGGATCGGCCATAGCCGCACTGCTTTGGTGTCTGCTCTGCGGGCTTCTCAGCAGGAGCGGCACGAAGCCGGAGCATCTTAAATTCAATCTGGTGATCGGCCTGATCCTTGTGAGCGGCGGCTTTTTTGTGTTGAGAAGCTATGTCCGCATGCTGTGGGAGGAGAGGGCGGAGCTCGGCAGGCTGAATGAGCGTCTCGCGGAGGAGAACCGGAGGAGCGAGTATGCGCTCCACCAGCTCAGCAATATGTATAAGGGCTTCGGGCTGATGGCCAGGGTGGAGCCGGAGGGCATCATCCGTCAGCTCGCCGAGCTCATGACGAACAGTATCTCTCCGCAGGGCTGCGTCATTTTTGAGCGCTGGGCGGACGGTTCTGTGAAGCAGGTGATCGCCAGCGGTCTCACGGATGAGCAGGAGCAGGAGATCATTAAAAAAAGCAGGCTCCTCTGGCCGGATCGGAAGAATCCGGCCGGGGATCTCCCGAGGGAGGGATGCTTTGGGATACTCGCGGGCGGTGTCGCCTATGAGGTTCTCCTCCTGACAGAGCTTCAGAGCTCCAGGGTATACCTTCTCCTCTCCAGGGATGTAAATCATATCGTGGAGGGGCGGGAGAGGGATTTCTATATCCAGCTCTCGGAGAGTATCTTCCGGGCTCTGGATACCCAGAGCCAGATCGAGTCCTTTATCTCCGCAGAGGAGAAGAACCGCATCGCGGATGAGATCCACGATACGGTCCTCCAGAAGATTTTCGGCATGGCCTGTCAGCTGAAGAGCCTCAGCATGCGGCTTGGCAGCCTGGGAGAGGAGGAGCTTCGCTCGGAGCTTCTCTCCCTGCAAAACTCCGCGGGCAGTACGATGACGGAGCTTCGGGAGGCGATCTACGGGCGGCAGTTCGAAAGGGGAGGGGAGCACAGCTTTGAGAAAAGCCTTGTTTCCTATATGGAGGGCATCGAGAAGAATCACAGCGGGGTCCGGGTCCGTCTGGAGAATGAAATCTCCGAGGAGGAGCTTGGCTCCGCTCAGAAGATTGTGCTCTACCGCGTTGCCTGCGAGGCGGCAAACAATGCGGTCCGCCACGGGGGAGCACATGAGCTTCTTCTCCGCCTGGAAAAAAGTGAGGAGAGCATCAATATGCTGGTCGAGGATGACGGAAGCGGCTTCCAGGAGGAGACATCGCGCCGTCCCTTTGAGGGGCAGGGCATGAAGAATATGTACTATCTGGCCTCTCTCCTTAAGGGGAGGCTGAGTATCTCAGACCGGGAGGGACACGGAGTCAGAGTTCTTTTAAAGCTGCCGCTCGGGGCTAGGAGGATTTGATGTTTCTGGTTTTGGATGACCACCCGGTTTCCAGGATGGGATTAAAGGCTGTGATTCATATGACGCGCCCCGAGGAAGAGGTCATCGAGGCGGGCACGGTTCAGGAGGCGATGGACTGTGTGCAGAGAGAGAAGATCGATCTGGCATTTGTGGATCTCAAGCTGAATGGAGAGAGCGGCTTTGATTTTCTGAGGAAGGTCCATGAGAGGAAGCCGGAGATCCGGACGATTCTCATCACCTCCTCCTCCAGGGACTCGGATTTCCGAGAGGCGAAGGCCCTCGGTGTGGACGCCTATCTCCTGAAGGACGCCTTCATTGACGAGATCGTATTTTGCCTGAAATCCGTGGAGCGGGGCGGGAAATTCTATTCCGCGGCCCTGGTGGATCCCAGGCTGAGCGAGGAGGAAAAGAAGCTCGGGACCTTGACGGAACGGGAGAGAGAGGTCTATGAGCTGATGTGCCAGGGCTACACGAATCTGGAGATCAGCGCCAGGCTTTTCATCACAGAGGGGACCGCAAAAAGGCATGTCAGCAATATCCTTTCGAAGCTGGGTTCGAAGAACCGGGTGGAGGCTGTCATACAGTCGGGACAGAAGGGATATCTGACGGAGAAGAACAGGGGGAAGCGGCCGGGGCCGCAGCCGAAGGGAGAAGAGAGATGAAAATGCGCGGATCAAAGAGAAATATGCTGTTGGCAGGGATTTTGCTCCTCGCAATGGCGGGAATCGGGCACGGCTATGCCAGCTGGAACAGGGAACAGAGCATCTCCATGGAGCTTGCGACCGGGAAGTTCAAGCATTTCTTCTCTCAGAAGGGAGATTGCTCCGCGGAGATCGTGGATGAGGCGGGAAATGAGCTTCAGTCGATAGCATCGGACTGGAAGACGACGGACAATCGGACCACGGCGGAGATCAGCTTCCGGGAGGGCCTTCCGATGGAGCTCCTCGCGGAGGGAAATTATCTCTGTTTGAGCTATCCCATCGAAAAGAACGGAACCGTGGTTCGGCTTACGGAAGCGGATTTCACAAAGGAGGCGGAGCAGGAGCTCACGCTGGAGCCAAAGGATGTCTTTCTTTCCGCGGAGGGGACACTATACCGCTTTGATGAGGCGGATGATTTCTTCAAAAAACCTCTTGTGCTTGCTGTCTACCGGGCGGTAGAGGAGAGCGAGGACGGAGAGCTCAGGGCGAAGCTCTACCTGAAGCCGCAGAGTGAGGGGCTTTTGGAGGGGATGCCTGAGGAATTGAAGATAAAGAGAGGGAAGCTCGCGAAGATTCCGATTATCGGAGACGCGGGGCCCATGGAGGAGGGAATTCAGGTTGTCTATTCTCTGGAGGTTCCGATCCGGCTGGATCAGGCGAATGCGGAGAAGGAAGCTGAGGAGGTGGAGAGATGAAAAGATTCAGACTGATTTTCTTTTCCGTGCTGCTGTGCCTGTTCATGGGCTTTTCCGCCTATTCGTACTGGACGGAGCAGCTTAAGATGAAGGCGGAGCTTAAGGTGACATACCCCCTGCCGATCGAGATCGAGGAGCAGGAGGAGACGGAGGAAAGTAAGGAAGGGGAGGAGAGCTCCGGAGAGGGCGAAAAGACAGGAGCCGAGTCGGAGAGCAGTGCACCGTCGGAGTCCGATGCCTCCCAGAAGACGGAAGCCGGGGCAGCGGAAGAGGAGACAAAGGAAAAGGCGGCGGAAAACCCGGAGACAAAGACAGAGACCTCAGCGGAAAAGGCAGAGACTTCAGGGGCAAAGGAAGAAAAGACAAAGGCGGAGACCGCGGAAAAGAAGGAAGAAAAGACCCGCGCAGAGACTGCGGAAAAGAAGGAAGAGAAGGAACTGCCTTCTGAGGCTGAGAAGAGCGGGACAGAGGAAAAGACCGCATCGGCAGACGGAGAGCAGTAAGAGATGGAAAAGATACTTTCCTATATCCGGGAACGGGAGAGGAGACGCATTCCGGGGGCAGAAAACTATATGCTCTATGCACTCTTTCTCCTGCTCACGGAGCTCCTTTTGGACAATCCGCTTTGGAGGGACAGGGTTTCCGGGGATATCATTCTCTTTCTCATTCTCTATGGGACTATGATTTTCCTCCTATTTGCGGTTTTTCCGCCGGTCTTTGCCGTGCGGCGGAGAGGTCTTCAGGACAGGGTCAGGATCTATGCCTTCACCGGGGCCGCGATCTTTCTTGCGATCCGCTTCCTGCTCTCGATCTTTCTCCGAAGGCTCGCGGAATCCCCCTATGACCACAGTCCTTCGGGAATTTTGCAGAATGTGCTGCTGGTCGGGCTTCGGCTTTTTTTCCGGGAGGCTGTCCGGGCCTATGCGCTCGCCGTGATCCTCCGAAGACCAAAGCACCGGAAAGCGCTGATATTTCTTCTGACCTTTCTCCTTGCGGCGACAGAGATCAATGTTCTCAAGTTTTTAAAGCTTCCGGAGCAGAAGGAAATTTTCATTGAGATCACGGAGCATGTGCTGCCGAGCTTTGCCCAGGGCTTTCTGCTCACGATCCTCTCTCTGTACGGAGGGCTTTCGGCCTCCCTCTTCTATGCGGCGTCCATAGCGCTCTTTCAGAGACTTTTCCCCGTCCTTCCCGGACTCCCCTGGCTTGCGGAGTCTGCGATCGGGCTGTGCTTTCCTGTCTTTTATGCTTTTTATATCAAAGAAGAGCAGGAAGGGGAGGAGTATGGAAGGATGGCGGCCAGGCGGAACGGCTTTTCGCCGTCCTATATCATATCCCTGGTCCTGCTCACCGCGTTTTACTGGTTCAGTGTCGGAGTCTTTCCCATCTACCCTTCCACGATACTGACAGGGAGCATGGAGCCCGGGATAAAGCCCGGGGATATCGTTTTGATCCGGCGCTTTTATTCGGAAGCGGAGCTGGATCAGCTGCAGGAGGGGGACATCATCAATTTCCGGAGGGAGGGCATCGTCATCACACACCGCATTCTTCGGATTCAGAAGGATGCGGCCGGAAACCTCAGCTTTATCACAAAGGGAGACAATAATGTCTCTGAGGATCAGGAGGCGGTGCTGCCAAATGATATCAATGGACCTGTAGTGAAGGTGCTGCCGAAGCTCGGGAGCTACCAGCTGCTTCTCCACAGCGGAGAGAATAGAGCGGAGGGAGTCGTTGAAACAGGAAGATCAGAGGAAGAGAAGAGAGGAAGCAAGGAGGCGGAGGAGACGGATTCCAAACAGTCGGAAGGAAGGATTGCAGGAGGAGAGAACAGAGGAGATGAATAAAGAGCTGGATTCTGTAGTGAAGCATTCCGAGAACGGGGGCGCCGCTCCGAAGAAAGAGGGAGAGGAGGGGAGGATAAAGCCGATCCTGGTGTGGAGCAGGAGGAAGAGGATGGGAGTTCTCGCTCTCTCTGCCGTCCTTCTCCTGGTCGGGATTTCCCTTCTTTTGGCCTTCCTGGAAAAGAAGACGAAGCAGGAGGATGTTCCGCTTTTTTCCTATGAGCTCTCTGCGGATTCCGAATACCGGGTTCACCTCAAGGAGAATTCTCTCTATCCGGAGGAATGGCTGGAGGCGGACCGCGTCTATTCGGCAAAGCTCACGGACTACATCGAAGCCAGCTTTCACACAAAGCTCAGCGGGGCAGGGGAGCTCAATGCGATCGTCCACGGAAATTATTCGATCTCTACGGTCCTGGAGGGCAGCTACCTCGTCAATGAGGAGAAGAAACAGGTCTACATGAAGAGCTACCCCATAAAGGAGGGAGAGATCCCGGCCGGGGCGGGGGCGAGCGGCATAGATGATACCGTGCAGATCCGACCCGAGGAATACATGGGGCATTTCGCGGAGATCGAGAATGAGATCGGAGGGAGTCCCGAAAAAGAGGCCTATCTCCTTTTCAGCGGAAGCTACCAGATCGAGGCGGAGGGACAGGAGCCAAAGACGGAGGAATTCAGTGAGAAGCTGAATCTTCCGAATGCAGACAGCGCCCTCTATATGATCAAAAAGTCTGAGCCCGTTCAGAACAGCGGAGCGCTCAGCGAAACGAGGGCAGTGGAAGTCCCGCCGGAGAAGGGGAGGACGCCCCTCGCCCTGCTTCTCATACTTCTCTCTGTCGGTCTGGGACTTTTCACCTTCTACCTCACGAGGGATCCGGATGAGGGAGAGGTGGAGGAGCTGAGGCTCCGCGCCTTCCTAAGGAAATACGGAAGCCGCATCGTCATGCTCCGCTCCGGGGAAGAGGAGCTTCCCAGAGGACTCAGCTACCTCCAGGACATGGACAGCCTTCTCCTCCTCTCTGAGGAGCTCAGACAGCCTGTGACCTGCAGTATCGATGAGAGAGGGCTGCCTCTTGGCAGACGTTTCCTTCTCCGAAACGGAGAGGAGAACTACTGCTATGAAATCCCCGAAGCATCTACAACGAAAGGTGTAGATGAGATTGGGAAAAAGGAACAGGAAAGTCACTGAGAACGAGGGATGAAATTTTTCTAAAAAAAGTTATACTAAATACGAACATTTACATAATGCTTCGTGCACAAGAAGGAAAGGAGCACCAATGAAGAAAGTAGGAAAGAAGTCGCTGATCGGCGGAATTCTCGCTCTGTCCCTGATCCTCGGCGGAACAGGCTATGCTTATTGGACGGATACGCTGAACATCACGACGAAGGCAACTACCGGCGAGTTCGGCATGAAGTTCGTAGATCTGGGACTCTATGCGCAGTACAGCGATGAGATCAACACCGACGGAGCGAAGGGCTGGTCCATCGTCGACGGCATCGACAAGGGCTATGTCGAGTCGGATTTCTTCGAGAGAGGAACGCAGTACAACAAGATCGCGAAGGACGGAAGCATCGAGAAGTACAAGGAGCGCCAGAAGGGCTACAGCAATACCGAGTTTGACGCCAAGCTCAAGGATGCGGCTCCTCTGAAGAAGCAGGTCGGCCCCTACAATTCCGCCAATACGAACGGAAGCGACAGGATCGACATCAAGATCAACGAGATGTATCCCGGCTACGCACAGGCTTTCCGCTCTGATCTTCTGAATGTCGGAAGCATCGCTGCGAAGCTTGGAAACATGAAGTTCACCGTTTCCAGCAAGGACAGGGATGCCAGCACCGTGAAGGATATGCTCGGTATCGCGCTCTATATGCATTAGGAGCAGTTTAACCCGAAGTCCTCGATCAACAACGCTCATGTCTTCCGTCTTACGAAGGACCTTGCTCTTTCCGACAAGGATTTCTTCACGGTCGGCGGCGTTGACTTCCTGAGACTCTCCGCTCTTGAGAAGCTGGATGAGAAGGATATCAAGAAGGCCATCGAGAACTCCACCATCCTCTGCAGCCCGGCTACGGACAACAGAATGGATGTCTTCATCGGCATCGCCATGGATCCGGATAAGGACGGCGCTTACACCACGGGAAGCACCGAGAACCTGAAGAAGGACAATGACGATACGAAGAGCCAGAACAAGGGTGTTGAGATCGGAATCGACTTCCTCTGGGATCAGTTCAATGTCGGAAAGGATGAGGGCAAGCCGAATATCCTGAAGAACCAGAACTATGGCGGACAGAAGGATCAGAAGGATTCCGGATCGGTCAAGGGAAACTAAGTCTCTTAGGAGAGAAATATCGTAGGCGGAGAGTCAGTCTTTCCGTCTAAGTAGGAGGGAGGCCTCCGGGGCGTAAGCAAAAGCCCCGGGGGCCTTTCTTTCGTTGTTTTCATTTGCTTTTATCTCGTCTCCGAGCATTCTGAATCGAAGCGGGAGCTCCGGATTGGATTTAAGAGCTTTTCTTCGTCCCTGAACGCGGATTCGAAAGCTTCGGCCCGATATCTATGGGCTGCCTGCTTTCCTTCCGCGCTGCGCTTTGCCCGCATGAGAAAAAGCGCGCCCTATTTCTCCTGAAAAGGCAGATTTTCGGGAAAAATTATCCGACGGGTAATAGTTTTTAGCCACTGAAAGTCATAGTATGGAGGTGCAGCATGAAGGGAGCGCATCGCGGGGAGGAGGCAGAGATGAGGCTTTGGGGGAAGAGCTTTGGGAAATTTTTTCGATCGGGAGAGAGGAGCAGGGGACTGCTCGCTTTTTTCCTTTGTCTTACCATGCTGCTTTCTCTCACATCCTGTGAGGGGATCAGGGGAAGGAGGAAGAGCGGGGACAGGGAAGAGGAGGAGACGAAGGTGAGAGCGCGGGAAAGGGACAGCGGGGAGAAGGAGAGAGAGAAGAAAAAGCTCGAGGGAGAGGAAGGAGAAGAGAGGGTCTTATATTTTTCGAAGGATGGGCTGAGGCTTTATTCCCGGAGCTTGGGAAAGAGTGAAGAGGTACAGGAGGGGAGCTGGGAGAATGGCTGGAATCACATGGATCAAGAGGACGTGCAGTATACCGAGGATGGAAAATATCTCTATTATATCGAATATGAGAGCCCGGAGGTTTTGGTAAAGGAGACAGAGGGGTCTATGGAGGAGGCCTGGGGGGAGGAAGAAATGTCGGGGGAGGCGGAGATGGAGGCCTGCTGCGCGGGCGTAAATCTCCACGACGGTATACTCCGCAGGAAGACGATCGGGGAGGAGAGCGCCGTGAAAAAAATCGCGGAAGGAGTGGAAAGCTTTCAGCTCCTCTCAGATGGTTCCCTTCTCTACATAAGGAGCAATAACCGCGGGATCTATCTTTTTACGGATGGGGAAAAGGAAAAGCTCTATTCCGGGACACCGCACACGTATTTCCTGAGTAAGGATGAAAAGACGATTCTCTTTCTCGCCTATCAGGGGGAAGGCACGGACGGCTGGACAGATCGGCTCTTCGCTTTGCAAAAAGAGGAGGGAGGGGAATGGAAGCTTTCCTGCCTCAGCGATGCAGTCTGGACCTTCTATGGGAGCTCCGAGAGCATGGACAGAATCTACTACTCTGAGAGGAGAGAGGAGGATGAGGGGGAGAGGATTTTTAAGATCGAGAACTTCGGGGAGCCGGAGCAGATCGACGGCGGAGCGGAATTCATCTATGTGAGGGTCGATTCGGAGGGGAATCTTTGCTATATCAGAAAGAAGACGGATGAGATCAATTTCCTCGCAGAGGACGATCTGTCCCGGAGGGACTCTCCGGAGATTCCATCTCTCGGAGCTAAGGAGAGGGAAAGGCTCTATGGGAAGGAAAGGATTCCTGAGGGGAGCGCTCTCTATCGCTATATGGAGATTTATCTCTGGAATCAGTTTGTCCAGTCCATGAAGGATGCCTGCCATTATGCGATCTGCTCCTACGGAGATGCCTGCCTCTATGACGGGAAGGAGCTGAGAGTCCTTTCAGAGCGGGCGGAGCTTCCCTTTATCACGGGAGGGGACAGGGTCCTTTTGCTCCACAGCATCGCGGAGGGCTATCAGGGGACAAGGAAGCTCTCGGAGCTCTATGAGGAGTATCTCAGCCTGGTCTTCTTTCAGGTCTATGGAAGATGGCCCGGAGAGGCTGAGGGAGAAGGGATCGATCTGGAATGCCTTTTCTATGACTATTTCGGAATCTCCGGCAGCCCGCTAAGCGAGATCTTTTTGATGGAGGAGCAGATCTCCGAGGATGACTTTAACGGCTGGAAGTACAGCGTGATCTCCTATTATGCCGCGCGGCGGCTCGCTGACCGCCTCCTCTATGATGCCCTGCAGGGGCAGAGCTATCGGATCATCTTTGAGGGAAGGGAGGAGAAGATCGAGGAGGAGGGAATCCTTCAGGATATTTTCTCCGAAAACTCCGGAAAACTTGCCTGCCTCAGCTTTCCCCTCTCCCTTCGGGAGGAAGAGAAGGAGGATCCGGATCTGGAGAAAAGTATCCTGGAAGCGAGAAAAGGAGAAATGGAGCTTCTTTTCTGGGAGAAGCAGAGCGCGGGGATGAAGAGGCTGGACCAAAATGTCACAGATCTCAACGGATTTTGCGATGGGGAGATCTATTATATGAAGGATCAGGCGGAGAGAGAGGAGAGCGGAACAGCCTACTGCTCCGGAAAACGTCTCATGACGGACATTCAGAAGATCTACATTTCGGAGGACAGGGTCTATCTCATTGGCGAGTGGGACGGAAGGGGGCTTTTTGATATCTACCTTCCGGGAAAGAGGAAGGCTGTGCTCGCCGCGGAGGAGGTAAAGAGCTTTTATCCCTTAAAGGACGGGGGCTTTGCCTATATCGGCGACTATCGGACGAAGAGCGGACACGGGAAGCTCTGTCTCTATCGGGCGGATGGGGAGAAGGAGGAGCTCTCGGAGGAGGCCAGCTCCATTTACGACGGAGTCAGCTCCGAGGACTTCATGGTATATGGCTGAGGATGGGGGCATGCATGGAGAAAAATCCGTTTCGCATCTATTGCAAAAACTGCGGTGCGCCGATCGGCTTTGACATAGTCCGTCAGAGCTACCGCTGCAGAAGCTGCGGAAGCCAGAGCGGGATTGAGGAGGAGAAGCGGATTGTCCATTGCTGGAGAGAGTGGAAGAGACAGGAAACCCGGGAGATGGGGGAGATGGATGCCCTTCTCGAATGCGCCTGCTCGTCCTGCGGCGCGAGACTCCTCCTCCCCGCCGGAGAGGAGCCGGAAAACTGCGATTTCTGCGGGAGCAGGCTGGTCCGCGGAGAGTTCCGGGAAAAAGAGCGACTCCCGGAGCTGATCATCCCCTTTCTTCTGACGGAGGATGAGGCGAGAGAGAGGATGCGCCGCTGGGCCAGGGAGAGGAGAGGTAGGGCGGAGGGACGGGCTATTCTCTCCCATATGGACTCCTTCCGGGGCTATTATCTCCCCTGCTGCCTCATGCGAGGGCCTGTGAGCGCCGGAGTGAGCCGCTGTGGGAAGCACAGAAGCTATTTTTGCAGGGGCTATCTGGACGGCTCTGCGGTCAATGCTTCCCGGCAGCTTGATAAGCTTCCCTTAAATGAGATTGAGCCCTTTGACTGGACGGCAGCGGAGGGGTTCTCCTACGGCTTTATCGCGGGACAAAGAGTGAAGCTTTGTGATCTCAGCGGGAGGGAGCTGAATGCCCGTATCTCGGAGGAGGCGGCGGAGGAGTTTCGCCCGGAGGTGGAACGGGTGATGCAGACCGGCGGCGTAAGCCTATCGGTAAATACGGGGGAGATGACGATCCTCTCCGCCCTGCTTCCGATCTATTTTATCTGCGCGGGAAGCTTCAGCGCCGTGATGAACGGACAGAGCGGAAGGATCTCCGTCACGAGGGAGAGAGGGAAGGAGAGAAGCCACTGGACGGCGGAGGCGGCAGTCTATACCCTCCTCGCTTCCTTTCTTTTGGGATATCTCTTCCGCTTTGATCTCTCCGGCCTCCTCCTCTTCGGCCTTCTCTTTGGCTGCCTCTTCTTT
Source organism: Oribacterium sp. oral taxon 078 str. F0262 (assembly GCF_000160135.1). Classification (GTDB taxonomy): domain Bacteria; phylum Bacillota; class Clostridia; order Lachnospirales; family Lachnospiraceae; genus Oribacterium. Next base: position 549,117 of record NZ_GG729934.1, on the reverse strand, counting down.
TCCCTCATGGGGGCGACGGATTTTTCCCTTCTCCAAAGGATTGCGGACCGGGCAGAGAAGAGGGGGGAGAGGCGGGAGAGGGGAAGCCTTGAAAATCCCTTTGACAACACGCCGGTCTTTTATGAGAGGAGCGGAAGGGGGGAGCTTATCCCGGTGAGGCCCTGTTTTTATAATCCGATCCGCCTTCTGGAAATCTTTTTCAAGGCTGCGGCCCTTATCTTTCTGCCGCTTCTTCTCGCCCTCTCTCTTCGGATTCTGAGAGATGGGATGCAGCTTCAGAGCATCTCTTCCCTGCATCCGGGGCGTGGCCTCATATGGTATCTCCTTAGCTTTTTTCTATGTATGTTCTACTTCACAAAGGGTGTTCGGGAGGATGCCTATGAGCATCCGATTCTCTATGAGCTCCTCCCGAGCGGGAGGAAAAGACTCATCGGAAGCCACTCCTCCAGAAGCTTAAGTCCTCTCGCCGTGTTTTCGGAAGCAGGGGACGGAGGAGAGATCGGAGGGAGAGGACTCATCCCGGCATTTCGCGCCATGGGGGGAGCGGGGATTCCCGCGGCTCTCCTTCTCCTCCTCCTGCTCCTTGGATCAACCGCGGCGATTATGATTCCGGCCTTATAGGCATGGCTGCAAGTCATGGGGCGAGACTTTCTCAAAACAGCGCTTTCCCGGAGGATGGGGAGGCGCTTTTCTTTTCTCCGGGATTATGCACATTTAACAAAATGTTATTTTATAAATGGTCCATTATCATAATTCGCTATTTCTCTGCAGATGATATAATTTTTACATACGAAATTATGACGAAAAAGGGAGGTCTTTTATGGGTGGAAGGAGAACGTGCGCGGCGGTACTGGGCTTTTTGCTCCTCCTTTCCGGGTTCATCGTCTTTCAGAGCTGCAGGAGAAGGAAGGAGACTGTGACGCTCTCTGTCTGGCATGTTTACGGGGGGCAGACGGATTCCCCTCTCAGCCCTTTGATCGAGGAATTCAACGCGACGGAGGGAAAGAAGCGGGGGATCCATATCCGCGTCGTAGCGGTCTCCAATACGAATACCATCCATGAGGAGATTCTCTCCGCGATTCGTCAGGAGCCGGGAGCTCCGAGCGCTCCGGATCTTTTTGTCTCCTATCCGAAGACGGTGCTCGCTCTGCCGGATCCCTCCGTGCTCGTGGACTACCGGGACTATTTCAGTGAGGAGGAGCTTAAGCGCTATATTCCGGAGTTCATCGAGGAGGGCACGGTGGACGGGAGATTCGTGGTCTTCCCGGTGGCAAAGTCCACGGAGATTCTCTTTGTGAATAAAACTGCCTTTGATGCCTTTTCCAAGGACAGCGGGGCCACTTTGGAGGATCTCTCCAGCTGGGAGGGGATCTTCCGTCTTTCGAAGCTCTACCATGAGTGGAGCGATCAAAGAACTCCGGAGAAGGAGGGAGATGGGAAATGCTTTTTCACGCATGACTATCTCTTCAACTATCTCCAGGTCGGTGCGGAGAGTCTGGGAGCACAGTTTTTCGAGGGAGACGGGATCCGCTTTGATGAGAACTTCCGGAGGGTCTGGGACGCCTATGCGGATGCGGCCATACGGGGCGGCATCTGGCTCCGGGAGGGTTATGCGACGGAGCCGCTCCGCACCGGAGACGTGATTGTGAGCGTCGCATCCTCCGCGAGCGTTCTCTACTATAAGGATGAAGTGACCTATGAGGACAATACTTCCGAGCCGGTAGAGATCATCTCCAGGCCCTGCCCGGTCTTTTCCGATGGGGAGAAGCTTGTGATGCAGCGGGGTGCGGGCTTTTGCACCTTCCGCTCGACGAAGGAGAGAGAGAAGGCCGCCGCGCATTTTCTCCGCTGGCTCACGGATCCGGAGAGAAATGTCCGCTTTGTGACGAGCGTAGGCTATATGCCGGTCACAAAGGAGGCCTTCGATAAGGAGCTCAGCGCAGCGGTGGAAAAGCTTTCCTCCCCGAAGTACCGAAGTCTCTACGAGGCGCTTTTGGAGACACAGAGGGACTACCGCTTTTATACCGCTCCCAAGCTTCCCTCTTATCTGGAGCTTGAGATGAATACGGAGAAGTATATGAGATCGGAGCTCTCCCGTGCGGAGGAGCAGTATCGCATGAAGAAAGAGGAGGCGGAGGATCCGGAGGCCCTCATCGGGGAGCTTGCAGAGGAGGCCGCGGATCGCTTTCAGAAGCATGTTCAATGAGGGAGAGGCGATATGTCTGAGATCCTTCGATATCTGAAAAGGGAGAGGCGCTCCATGCAGTTTCGGATGAGCCTTTACCTTCTTCTCATGCTTTTTCTTGCCTTTATGACCTTTGTCTTTCTGGGGATCGCCTTCGGATTTTTCTCTTTGACGGAGGACAGACTCTATGAGGGGATGGAGCAGCAGCTTAGGCTTCTCACGGATGAAATGCGGGATGAGCTCGGCAGGATGGAGGGCTATGCGCATACTCTTTCCGGGAGACTCGGCTCCTCGGTGGAGGATTGCGTGGGAGAGTATTCCACGGAGATCTCGAAGCTGAACAATCAGCCGGATAAGCTTTTAGAGCTCCAGGAGGAATTTTACCCGGAGCTTAGCTCCATCCTTCAGCTCTCCAGAGGCTCCGGCATCTACGCGGTGATCGATGCGACGACCAATACGGAGGCCCCCGGGGCGGAGAAATCCCGGAGCGGGGTCTATCTGAGATTATACAATATCGCGGCGGACTACTCCCTGAACCCCAAATTCACCTGTTTTCGCGGGATTCCGGAGCTTGCGAGGGAGTACAGGGTCGAGCTTCATAATCGCTGGAATATGGAGTTTGACACGACGAGTCTCCCCGGCTTTCGCCTCTTTTCCGGGAAGCACTACGATAAGGCCTCAGAGGCGGGCTTTTGGTCAAACCGTCTGGACCTGCCGGATACCTGGGAGGAGATCCTTCTCTACAGCGTGCCGATACTCGGGAGCGACGGAAGAGTCTATGGGGAGTGCGGGATCGAAATGAACGAGCTTCTCTTTCAGATGAGACATATGGTCTATGCCAATCGCTCCGGCAGCATGATCTTCGTCATCGCGCCTCTTTCGGAGAGACGGCTCCGGATGGATCTGGGGCTTGCCGGGAAGATGGAGGGGAGCTCCGTCCGGACGGACGAGGCGCTTCGGATCGGAAGAAAGGGGAGATTCTTTCGCTATTATTCTGAGGGGCAGAGCTTCCTCGGCGTGCAGGCCCCGCTCCCCATGAGAGGGGAGCCGGGACAGAGCTGGGAGGCCGCGGTCCTGATGCCGCAGTCCGTCTACTCGGACTATGTGGTTTTTCACCGGATCCGCTGGACTCTCGCCGCGGCAGTGCTTCTCATTCTGATGGGGATCGCGGCCTTCTTCCTCTCAAGGAGCTATGTCCTTCCGATCAGGAACAGTTTGGATGCCTTTCGAAACGGGGGAGATCCCGCTCTGGAGTCCGGCATCCCCGAGATCGAGGAGCTCCTTCACTTTGTGGACCAGAAGCTGAAGGAGGCCAGCATAGAGCGGGAGGGGATTCCTCTTAAGATCGCGGAGCTCTTCGATGCCTTTGAGGAGAGGGTGGGAAGGCTGACCGCCGCAGAATATGCGGTCTTCTCCCATTATGTCAGGGGCTATGATATCCCGGAGCTCCCGGGCCTTTTATATATCTCCATCAATACGGTCCGAAAGCATAACCGGAGTATCTATGAGAAGCTGAATGTCGCCTCAAAGGATGAACTCATGGTCTATGTGGAGCTCTTTCGGAGGTGCGGCAGGCTGGAGAAGCTGCTCACGCCGAAGAAGCATCAGGTCTATGATAAGTGAGACCTTCAGATGGCCCCCATATGCATGATGTCTATGAGGAGGATGGCGGAGAGGCCATAGTATGTGACCACGCCGACGAGATCCGTGATCGTAGTGATCAGCGGTCCGGAGGCAGCCGCGGGATCGACCCCGACCCTTTTGAAGAAGATCGGGACCGCCGTTCCGACGAAGCTGGAGATCACCATCGCGAGTAAAAGCGCGATTCCGATGCAAAAGGAGATCAAAAAGGCCTGATGCAGGGGAAGATGCTTAAAGAGCGCGATATAGGCCCCGATTCCGCTGAGCGCGAGAAAGCCTAAGATGATGCCGTTGAGTCCTCCGACCGTCATTTCCTTTCCGATCAGACCGAGCTTCTGTCTCCCGGTGAGCTTCTCATCCATGAGGACCCGGATCGTGACGGCGAGGGACTGCGTGCCGACATTTCCGGCCATATCCAGGATCAGGGACTGAAAGGCCATGATGATCGTGAGCTTGGCTACGACCGCTTCGAACATGCCGACGACGGTGGAGACCACGAGTCCCAGAACGAGGAGAAGCATGAGCCAGGGGAGGCGCTTCTTGATGCTCTCCCGGATCGGTTCCTTTAAGTCCTCCTCCGCGGTGAGACCGGCGAGCTTTGCGTAGTCCTCGCCCATCTCATCGTCCACAACCTCGATGACGTCCTGAGCGGTGATCACGCCGAGTATCCTTTTGGAGTCGGAGAGGACGGGGATGGAGCGCTCGGAGTAGTCCTTCAGCTTTTCCAGGCAGTCCTCGATCCGGTCGTTCGCATAGACATAGGGATAGGAGGTCGCGGTGATGTCACAGAGCTTTGTGTCCCGGCGGGCGATGATGAGATCCTTCAGCTCGACGGCCCCGAGATAGCTCCGGTTTTTCCCGACGACATAGAGCGTTGAGATATTGTCATTGTCCGCTGCCTGCTCGATGAGGGAGCGCATCGCCTCCTTGATCGAGAGACCGCTGTTCAGAGCCACAAAATTGGTGGTCATGCGGCTTCCGATCAGGTCCTCATCGTAGGAGGCCAGAGTCTGGAGGGATCTCCGGTCCTCCGGGTCCATGAGAGACATCCAGACCTTTTTCTGCCGGGAATCCGTCTCCTTCAGGAGGTCGACGGCCTCATCCGGCTCCATCTCCTCCAGGATCGCCGCGGCCCGCTGGGGACTGAGCTCCTCCAGGTAATCATCCGCTTCATCGGAGTACTCCATGACCTCCGCGAGGCCTTCGTTGTTAAGGAGCGCATAAAGCCTGTGCCGCTCCTCAAGGCTCAGCTCCGGCAGGGCCTCCGCGATGTCATTTGCGTGGTAGTCCCCGAGATGATCCCGAATCTCCTCATCGCTTTTCCCGCTTCGAAGAAGCGAGAGAATCTCCTGTACATAGTCCTGCTGGACTCTGGCTTCCATCGTGTTGTCCATGGGATTCGCTCCTTTCACAGCCTGAAGAATGCGCATCAAGAAAAGCTTCCGGGTCAGTTCCCGGAATCCGGATTTTTTTGGCGTGTGGAAGTCCTCCGAAAAGAGTGCGGAGATCGGCGATCAAAACCGATTCTAAGGGCGGAAAGAGTGCCCGAAAGAAGGGAAAGGATCTGTGCCGCCGCAGCATTTTCGTATCTTTCCGGGACTTCGGTCCACGTCATCGCTGCATTTCATGCATTTCTCCTTTCCTGTCATATTTTTGAAACCGGAATCTATCCTATCATGCAAAGGGGAGAAACGCAAGAAAGGGGGCGGGCTTCCAAATAATTTTCGGCGAAAATTGATTTTCCCCGCGGGGAGAGCGCGCACTATGTAGGAGATGCTCGGTTCTTTCCCGGATCTCTCTGAAAAACTGGTATATCTGCCGTTTTACCGCGGGGGGAAAGGATTTATAATAATTTCAGGATATAAGTCCCCGTCAGGCAGAGGACGCTCTCGCTCCGGCTGCTGCGGTCGGCGGTGCATAAAAGGGCGGGACAAAAGCCCGGACAGAGAAAGCGGCGGGAGGGCAGTCCGGGCTGCGGACCCCTGTAAAACAAGTCCGCGGCCCGGTCTTGGACGGCGGATAAGGGCAGCGTGTCGCTGATACAGAAGGAGGTTCTTATGGAAATCAGAAAACCCGCAGTCGCGGGGACGATGGAGTCCAGTGACTGCCAGGTCAGCCTGGAGCCGGGGGAGGGAGGAATTGACTTCACTCTGGAAAGCGTGGTGGCGCAGCAGTTCGGAAATGAAATCCGGAGGGTCGCGCTGGAGACGCTCTCCAGACTCGGTGTGGACAGCGTAAAAATCTCCATTATCGACAAGGGCGCACTGGATTGTACGATCCGGGCCAGAGTCGAGGGGGCGGTTTACCGCTCCTTGGAGCAGTTCAAGGATTTACCCTGGGGAGGTGCCATCAGATGATCGAGAACCCGAATAAGAAGAGACTGAGGCGGTCCATGATGTTTCTGAACGCACAGAAGCCGTCTCTCATCAAGGATCCCTATATCTACGGGGCGGACTCTCTGATGCTGGATCTGGAGGACGCCGTCGCGGCCACGGCGAAGGATACCGCGCGTTTTTCCCTCTACCATGCGCTTAGGAGCATTGACTACAGAGGATCGGAGAGGGTCGTCCGGATCAACGGCCTGGACACGGATCTCTGGGAGGAGGATATCCGCTGCGTTGTGGCGGGCGGAGCGGATGTCATCCGCATCCCGAAGACGGAGAACGCGGACATGGTGAGGGCAGTCGAGGACAAGGTTTTAGCGGCGGAGGAGGAATTCCACAGAGAGCCGGGGACGACGCTTCTGATGTCGGCACTGGAGTCTGCAAAGGGCGTCATGAATGCCTATGAGATCTGCACGGCCTCAGACCGCATGATCGGCGTGGCGCTCTCCGGAGGAGATTATACCAAGGATTTACAGACCAGAATTACCGGGACCGGGGTGGAGCTGATGGGAGCAAGGCAGCAGATGATCATCGCGGCGAGGGCCGCGGGGGTGCAGTGCTTCGATACGGTCTGGACGAATCTGGATGATATGGAGGGCTTTCGGAAGGATGTCGAGACCATCCATATGATGGGCTTTGACGGAAAGTCCTGCATCAATCCCCGGCAGATCGATGTCGTCCACAAGATCTTCACACCGACCATGAAGGAGATCATCTTCTCCGAGAAGGTGATCCGGGAGATCGATGACAAGAAGGCAAAGGGCATCGGAGTATTCACGGTGGACGGCAAGATGATTGACATCGCGTTCTACGACGGCGCAAAGAGAAATATTATGCTTGCGAAGGCTGCCGGCATCTATAAGGGGGATTTATAATATGCTGAATGCGGTAGGAAGAGATATCCCGGAGGAGATTCTGAAAAAGACCGGGAAGGAGGTATTCCAGGGCTCCCATCATTTCGACGGCCATGAGTTCAAAAAGGATGGACCGAAGGTCCGCTGTGTCATCAACCAAAGCGGCACGAAGCTTCTCCCGTCCATCCGGGAGGCCCTCGAAAAATGCGGCATCAAGGACGGCATGACGCTCGGCTTTCACCATCATTTCCGAAACGGGGACAAGGTCCTCAATATGGTGATCGAGGAGTGCCATAAGATGGGGATCAAGGATCTTCGCATCGCGGCGAGCTCTCTGGGGGCGCAGAACGACCCGATCGTGCCCTATATCGAGGACGGCACGATCACCGAGATCCAGAGCTCCGGTGTGAGGGGAGGCATCGGAAAGGCGATCTCGGAGGGAAAGCTTCGGGGGCTTGCGATCATGCGTTCCCACGGCGCGAGAGTCCGTGCGATCGAGACCGGGGAGACCCACATTGACATCGCCTTCATCGGCGCCCCGACTGCGGATGAGTACGGGAATCTGAATGCCAATGGGGGGAAGGCGGACTGCGGCGTGCTCTCCTACTCGGCGGTCGATGCGGAGATGGCGGACCGGGTGGTCGCGGTCACGGACTGCCTGGTGCCCTTCCCGAATCTGCCGGCGCAGATCACGCAGACCCATGTCGACTATGTCGTGAAGGTCGCGGAGATCGGCGACCCGACAAAGATCGCGACCGGGGCCGCGAAGCCGACGACGGATCAGAGAAAGCTGATGATGGCGCAGTACTGCACGGATTTCGTGAAGAACACTCCTTATTTCAAGGAGGGCTTCTCCTACCAGACCGGTGTCGGCGGTGCCTCGATCGCGTCTACCATTTCTCTTGCGGAGGTAATGCGGGAGAGGGGCATTCATATGAGCTTCGGAGTCGGCGGGCTCACAAAGCCCATGTGCGACCTCCTGGATGAGGGCCTTGTCGGCTGTCTTGTGGATACGCAGGACTTCGATCAGGATGCGATCGAAAATATGAAGACGAATCCGAGGCATTTTTACATCACGGCGGGGGAGTACGCGGATCCCTTCAACAAGGGAGCCTATGTGAACAAGCTTGACTTCGTCATCCTGGCGGCACTGGAGGTGGATACGCACTTCAACTGTAATGTCGTCGTGGGCTCCGACGGCTATATCACCGGAGCGCAGGGGGGGCATCCCGATACTGCGGCGGGCGCGAAGTGCACGATCGTCATCGCGCCGATCATGCAGGGCAGGATTCCGACGATCTGCACGGACTGCACGACCGTCACGACGCCGGGGGAGGACGTGGATGTCGTCATCACAGACTACGGCATCGCGATCAATCCGAAGAGGAGCGATCTCATTGAGGCGACGAAGGATTCCGGACTCCCCTTCAAGACGATCGAGGAGCTTCGGGACATCGCCTATTCCATCACCGGAGAGCCGGAGAAGGTTCAGTTCGGGGACAGAGTGGTAGGAATTATCGAGGCGAGAGACGGCACGATCATGGATGTGGTCCGGGAGATCAAGCCCTTTAGCTTCAGGGATTGAGGAAGCGGCTGATAGGAGAAAGCGCGCCAAAGCGCGCCGCATCGGCGGGAGCTTCGGGGCCGAAACAAAGATTGATTTTTTCGAAAGAGACTGTAATTAAAGTGTCACAGAATTGATAGGGAATAAGTAACCACTCTTTTCCGATTTTTGTCTATACTAGGGACAGCGGTTCCGGAAGGGGGCTCCCGCAGTCTGTGAAACTGAGAGAGAACTTGCCGGAACAAGGCAAAAACAAAACTCCGCAGGACGGAGTACAGGAGGAGAACATGAAAAACGGAAAGATTCTGGGCTTGGGCTTCGCGGTCGCCCTGCTGACGGGACTGAGCTTCCCCGCCCTTGCGGCATCCACCAAGACCCCGATCAATCATGTGACACTTTCTATCGATGCGGGAGATATCGAGATCGGGTCCGCCTCGAAGACGATCTCTGTCGACGCGGCAGAGGACAGCTATGAGGTCACAAACAGCAGCGGTACTGCCATCAATATGGAGGGCGCGAAGTGGGCGAACAATGTCACCCCGAAATTCAAGATCACGATCAAGGCAGACAGTGATCACCGCTTTGACACGAATGCGCTGAAGTCCGCGGCCTTCTATACCCTGAACGGCGCCAGCGCGAGCTTCGTGAAGGCGCAGGGCTCCAGCAACTCCATTACCCTTACCGTGAAGCTTCCGAAGCTGAAGGGCAATACCTCGGATCTCGGAGTGGCGGATCTTCAGTGGCAGGATGACAGTGCGAGTGCGACCTGGACGGGTTCTGATAATGCGCAGAAGTATTATGTGAAACTCTATCGCGGATCCAGTCTCGTGACAAGCGGTGAGACCACCAATACAAGCTACGATTTCTCCAGTGCGATCACGCAGAACGGAACCTATACCTATAAGGTCCGTGCCTTCGCCTACGGAACCTATGGAGAGTGGGATACCTCGGATGAGCTCGAGGTCACGGATGTGAACAGCATCAGACAGAATAACCCCACCCCCAACACGGGTGGAAGGTGGATCCTCGACAATGTGGGCTGGTGGTGGCTCAATCCGGACAGGACCTATCCGAGAAATACCTGGAAGTTTATCAATAACGCCTGGTACTATTTCGACGGAACGGGCTATATCTACATAAACCGCTGGTTCCACTATAACAGAGACAACAACTGGTACTACTTCGGGCAGAGCGGTGCGATGCTCACAAACGCGCGCACACCGGACGGCTATTATGTAAACGGCGCAGGCATTTGGACGCGCTGAGACGGGAGACTCTGATCTTTCCCGCATAGAATGCAAAAGGGGCTGTCGCACTAAGTGATTAGTGCGGCAGTCTTTTTCATCGGATGAAATCCGGCCATTCAGCCGGATTTCTCTTATAAAAAACAAAGACCCGGACTTCGAAAAGTCCGGGCTTTATTGTAAAATAATGGTATGCAAACCCCATTACATTTACAGCCCGATTATACGACATATCGAGGCTATTATCAAATCAAACTTCCA
>NZ_GG729934.1:538225-538884 GCF_000160135.1 Oribacterium sp. oral taxon 078 str. F0262 | reverse complement strand
CTATGCTTCCATGAACCGTCAGTTTTCCAGCCGCGACATTGAAACAGCCTGCAGAAGGGACATTAACTTTATGTTCCTTCTTGAAGGAATGCCGGCTCCGGATCACTCCACGATCGCAAGGTTCATTTCGCTTCATCTGTCTGCCTGTTCCAAGACGCTTCTGTCTGACATGACATCGATTCTTCATGATCTCGGAGAGATTTCCGGCAAGACCCTATTTATTGATGGGACAAAGATCGAATCCTGCGCGAACAAGTATACGTTTGTCTGGAAAAAATCCGTTACAAAGCATCAGGCCCGCCTGTTTGAAAAGATCCTTTCTTTTATCGAAGAATGCGAAACTTTGTATGGAATCAAAGTGGTCTATAACGGTAAAGCGACACTGCACACCATGAAACGGCTGCGCAAAAAGCTCTATCAGATCAAAGGAGAAGAACAGATCACCTTTGTCTATGGAATCGGCCATCGGAAAAGTCAGCTGCAGAAATCCATTGAAATGCTGGAAGGATATATCAGCAAACTGAAAGAATACACAAAGCATCTTCATATCTGCGGGGAGAGGAACAGTTATTCCAAGACCGACCCGGATGCGACCTTCATGCGTCTGAAAGAGGATGCCATGCTGAACGGGCAGTTAAAGCCGGCTTATAATCTTCAGC
>NZ_GG729934.1:4498-538125 GCF_000160135.1 Oribacterium sp. oral taxon 078 str. F0262 | reverse complement strand
CAACAAGCTTCATTTTAAGATCCAGGGAGGCCGGACAGGCCAGTTCTTGACCGAACTGAAAGCTTCATAATCAAGGCCATTCAAAACACAGATCAGGAGAAGGCGCTTATTCAATGAGCGGCTTTAGTTGACGTTTGCCGAATCAAGAAACATGTAAAAAACATACCTGAAATCGGAAAAATCCGGCCATCAAGGCCGGATTTTCACCGATTCGTGAGGGCTGTCGCAACACTCTATTGCGACAGCCTCTTTTCGCGCTCAGAAAGCGGATTGAGCGCGGGAGCGCTTATATGCTATAATCATTACGCATCCGTTCCGGCATTCCTGCCCGGAGGAAGCAGAAAATTTGAGAAAACAGGAGGAAAGAGGATGTACGAATGCCCGAACTGCGGGGGGGATCTCCGCTTTGATATCGCATCTCAGAAGTTGAAATGCAATCATTGTGAGAGCTCCTTTGACCCTTATGAACAGGAAAAGCAGGCGGATGCCGTGGAGAGCACCGACGATGAGTACCAGGTCACGGTCTTTACCTGTCCCGAATGTGGTGCGGAGATCGAGAGCACGAATCTGAGTGCCGCGGGCTTTTGCAGCTATTGCGGCGGGGCAGTCGTGTTTTCGAGCCGGGTACAGAAGGAAAAGCGCCCGGCAAAGATCATTCCCTTCCGTGTCACGAAGGAGGACTGTAGAAAATCCTATCTCAGCATGATAAAGAGAACGCCCTATACGCCGAAGGAGCTGAGGGACCCGAAGTATCTGGAGCGCTTCGTGGGCTTCTACCTTCCCTACTGGAGCTTCCGCTCAAAGACCGAGCGAGAGGTGCATTTTGACGGGGTAAAAAGGACGAGGCGGGGCGATTATATCTATGTGGACCATTACCATCTGAGCGGTAAGCTTGACGCGAGCTACGACGGCGTCTCCTACGATGCCTCCAGCAGCTTCGACGATGGAATCAGCCAGAGGATTGCCCCCTTTTCCACGAAGAATATGGTGGACTTCGCGCCCTCCTTCCTCCTCGGCTTCTACGCGGACACGGCGGATGTCCCGGTGGAAATCTATCAAAACGAAGCCTATACTACCATCGCGAAGGACATTGTGAGACGACTTCTCAGCAGTCAGGGCTTTCAGGAGGGCGGCATCAAGGTCGAATCCTCCGCGACCGCTCAGATTCGAAACGAGATCGCCGGGGATATTTCATCGGAGCGCATGATGTTTCCGATCTGGTTTCTGACCTATCGGAAGGGGGATCGGATCGCCTATTCCGTTGTGAACGGATCGACAGGGACGATCTACTCGGATCTTCCGATCGACAGCGGGAGATTCTTCCGGGCCTCGCTGCTCTTTGCCATTCCGATCTTTCTGCTTCTGAACCTTATCCTCTCCCTTTCCGCGCAGAAGATCCTGATCTTCTCCATGCTGCTTGCGGTCTTTACGATTTTCCTCTATGCCATGGAGATTCGCGCGATTCACAGAAAGGAGAAGAGAAAGGACGACACGGGATATCAGTGGAAGCAGAAGGATGAGGCAAAGAGTGCTGCGGCAGAGCCGGAAGATATGCAGGGGAAAAATATGACAGAGGAGTATCAAAGGCGAAGTCAAGCGAAAAATACGGAGAGGGTGCCCGCAAAAAACACACACTTCACGGAGATGCTGGGCGCTGTCTTTGCCGTGCTGCTCTCCGCCTTGATTCTGTTCTGGAATCCGGTGGAGGACCTCTTCTTTTACCTCGGATCGGTTGTCTCCCTTCTCTCGATCGGAATCACGATCCTGGGAGTGATTAAAAAGTATAATAACTTCGCCACCCGTCCGGTGCCGGATTTCTTTACAAAGAAGGGGGAATAGAATGATGAAAAGACTAAGAAGACGGGCGCTTACGGCCGCCCTTTTCACCATCCTTCTCTCTGTCCAGCTTTTTCTCATCACGGCCTTTTCGGCGGAAAAGCTCTATACGAATCCGGACACCGGCTACTCCGTCTACCTGGAGGACGGAGAAGACCTTCTGACGAGCGAGGAGGAGGAAAAGCTCTCGGAGGAGATGAAGCGGATCACCGCCTACGGAAATGTCGGCTTCGTATCGGGCTATGCCGACGGCTCGGACAGCGCCGCCGAATATGCGAGAAAGAGCTATCAGGCGCTCTTTGGGCGTACGGATGCGTTTCTCTTCCTGATTGATATGAAGAACCGGGAGCTTCGGATCCAAAGCGGCGGATCCGTCTACCGCGTGATTACAGAGGACAATGCCAACACCATCACAGACAATGTCTTTCGGATGGCAAGCCGTGAAAATTACTACGGCGCGGCGCGGGAGACTTATCTCGAGGCCTACCGGCTTCTCTCCGGGCAGCTCATCGCGCGGCCGATGAAATGGATCTGCAACGCGCTTTTTGCGATCCTCGCGGCACTCCTTCTGAACTATGCCTTTGCGTTCAGCTCCCGGATCAGGATGAAAGCCAGTACGGCGGAGATCCTCGGCGCCATGGCGGTCAGCTTCCTGATCTCCGACCGGGTCGCGGACGCCTATAAGCATGAGAAGATCTATGATCCGCCCTCCAAGAGCTCCGGAAGAAGCTCCGGAGGAGGCGGCTTCTCCGGCGGCGGCTCTTCCGGCGGAGGATTTTCGTCCGGAGGTGGAGGACACAGGTTCTAAAGGCATAAGCTTTCTGCCGCTTTTCCGCTGGGCACGGGGCTCTTTCGCTCTGACCGCCGCGCCCTGCGGCGCTGCTCCTTTGTTCCTTTATTTGGAATGACAGAGCCGGACTAATCATGCAGGACATTTCCCGCGGCCTTGATTCGTTCGATCACGGGCTTCGCCTCCTCGGAGCAAAAGTAGGAATAGCCCGATTCCGGAAGCAGCCTTTTCAAGGTCTCAAAATCGTCCTTCTGGATCGCGAGGCGGACCGTGGAGGCGGAAATCGGCTTTCCGTTTTCTTCCAGGCGGGGGATGATGCGGCAGCGGATCCCTTCCTTCGGAAGACGCGATGCCATGAGCTCATTGTAGAGCCTTGTGACCCTGGAATTGGGCTCCTCTCCGACGAAGCGGGCTCCGATATCCAGAGCATGTGCGATCTGGCTGAAGACCTGGAGGTCCAGCGCCGCCTGGGATTCAATCGCCGCGGTATCATCCTTTAAAAAATAGGCCGGAAAGGTAGCGGAGCTTATGATATAGGAGCCGCTGTCGTGGACGATGAGATTGGGGATCCCCCTTGTGCCTTCCAGGATCAGTCTTTTTCGGACGGAAAAGGGGATGAGACTTTTTTCCTCTGAGAGGATGAAAAGGTGGAGGAGGCGGGAGAGCTCCGCTGCCCTTTGGATGAGGTAGAGATGTCCCCTCGTAAAGGGATTTGCATTCATCACTACGGCGCTGCAGTTCTCTTCCTGTTCTCCCTCCTTTTTCGGAGAGGAAGCCCCGGGGGGATTGAGCTTCTCCCTTGCTTCCTGCGATTCGCTCTCTCTCTTTAAGCGTTCCAGATAGCCGGAAAAGCCATCCCTCTGGTTTTCCATAAAGACGAGCGTCCCTTCCACACGAGCAATCTCTCGGAAGCCGAGGCTTTCGAAGAATTTCGCGGTACTGCACTTGGTATAGAGAAAGATATGAGAGATGTTTTGGCTGAATTCGTGCTCTATAAGATGGCTCACGATCTCATTTAAAAGCCCTTCCCCCTGGTGCGCGCTGTCCACCGCGAGGCAGCGGAGCGTGTTTCCGAAGCAGCTTCCGGTCGCGATGACTTTGTAATTTTCATCCAGCATCGCAGCGGTATAGTCCAGATTCCGGTCCCGCTCGATCCCCTCCCTCTTAAGAAGAGAGTCGACCTCGGAAAGAGTCCGGCTGTCCCCGGGATAAAGCTCTGTGATCCTGTAGTCCGACATCTGATCTTCCTCCTTTTTCCTGATCCCTCCGGCTCCTTAGCCGCCTATCGGGATTTTACCCGGCTTTTTCGGAAAAGGCAAAGGATTGCCGCGAAAAGATCTGTGGGGATTTAAGGAAAGGAAACGCTGTGCCGATCCATCGGCACAGCGTTTCCTTTCCTAAGACTCTGATGGAACCTAATCCTTTACAACGGCTGTCCTCAATATCTTCACGTCGCTTAAGAGGGTGTTCTCCACGGGGCAGGTCGACTGGACGAAATCCGCGAAGCGCTCACAGCTCTCCTGCGACTCCTCCGTCTTAAAATGCATGGTGAAGCGGATCTCCTGCAGCCCCTTTTTCACATCGGCGCGCCCCAGAAAGCCGTCCGGATCCAGATCTCCCTCCAGCTCCACATGGAATTCCTCATACTTGAAATTCTGCGCCTTCGCGAATGCCGCGACGACGATGGACTGACAGGAACCGAGCGCACAGAGAAGAGCTTCGATCGGATTCATCCCGCTGTCCGTGCCCCCCAGGGCCCTCGGCTCATCCATGATGAGCTTGAAGCCTCTCGATTCGGATTCGACCTGCAGACCTGTCTCGGTTTTCCTTGATCTGGCTTTGAAAATTGTCAGCATTTCAGACCTCCTTTGGCATGCTTTCCCGTGGGTACCAATAAAATTATAGCATATTTCCCGGGAATTAGATATATGATTTTGTGAAAATATAATATAAAATCTCACGTCGGGCGGGTGAAGCGGCCAAGGCGCAGGAACAGAATTGACGAGGCGGCTCTCCCCGATTACAATGGGCTCAGAGCCGCAGTGCGTTTGCGGCGGAAAAGCGGGGAATCCGCCTTTTGCGTCCGGCGGGTTTAAGGCTTATGGTGGGAGAGTTTCGCTTTGCGGTTTGCATGCGGGAAAGGCAGGATGGTATGGGAAAGAAATGGCTCAGAACCGGCGCTTCGCTCGTCGCTCTTGGCGCCGCCGCGGCAGCGGCGCTGCACTGCGGGAAAAGGGCGTTTCGAAGTCTGAAGGGGAGTCCGGACGAGTCTGACTTCAGGAATACGGAGCGGGGAAAGAACGCGAAGAATTTGAAGGGGATCTACTATGCGAAGGGGAACTACGAGGCCTTTGCCCGCCCGGAGAAGCCGGAGGGAGTGGAGCAAAAGTCCGCCTATCTCGTCGGCTCCGGTCTTGCCTCTCTCGCTGCGGCCTGCTTTCTCATCCGGGACGGGCAGATGAAGGGAGAGAGGATTCACATCCTCGAGACCATGGATCTCGCGGGCGGTGCCTGCGACGGGATCAACGATCCGACAAGAGGCTATGTCATGAGGGGCGGGCGGGAAATGGAGGACCATTTCGAGTGCCTCTGGGATCTCTTCCGAAGCATCCCCTCCCTGGAGACGGAGGGAATCTCCGTGCTCGACGAATACTATTGGCTCAATAAGCACGACCCGAACTATTCCCTCTGCCGGGCGACCGAGCGCCGCGGAGAGGATGCGCACACCGACGGGAGATTCGGTCTGAGTCAAAAGGGCTCCATGGAGATCCTGAAGCTCTTCTTCACAAGGGATGAGGACCTCTATGATAAGGCGATCGAGGATGTCTTTGATGACGAGGTTTTCCGCTCGAACTTCTGGCTCTATTGGCGGACGATGTTTGCCTTTGAGAACTGGCACAGTGCTCTGGAGATGAAGCTCTATCTGCAGCGCTTTATCCATCACATCGGAGGTCTTCCGGATTTCTCCGCTCTGAAATTCACGAAATATAATCAGTATGAATCCCTCATCCTGCCCATGCAGAGATACTTAGAGAAGGCGGGCGTTCACTTTCAGTTCAATACCAGGGTCAGAAATGTCCGCTTCCGCTTCGAGGGAGGAAGAAAAATCGCGGAGTCAATCGAATATAAGGGAGCGGAGGGAGAGAAGACGATCCCGCTCACGGAGAATGACCTTGTCTTTGTGACGAATGGAAGCTGCACCGAGGGAACGATCTACGGGGATCAGACCCATGCGCCCACGGGGGATGCGGAGATTCGGGAGAGCGGATGCTGGAGCCTCTGGAAAAACATCGCTTCTCAGCATCCTGCCTTCGGGAGACCGGAGAAGTTCTGCGGGGATACGAGCCGCTCGAGCTGGGAATCCGCGACGCTCACGACGAAAAATCCGCGCATCATCGAGCGGATCAAGGAGATTTGCCGGAGAGATCCCCTGAGCGGCCGGGTCGTCACGGGAGGCATCGTAAGCTGCCGGGATTCCGCCTGGCTCATGAGCTGGACCATCAACCGGCAGGGGCAGTTCAAGGAGCAGCCAAAGGATGAGGTCTGCGTCTGGATCTACGGCCTTTTTATCGACAGGGACGGGGACTATGTGAAAAAGCCCATGAAGGAGTGCACGGGAGAGGAGATCTGTGCCGAGTGGCTCTACCATATCGGAATCCCGGCCGCGGAGATCGAGGAGCTCGCGCAAAAGGAGGCCGGCACGGTTCCGACGCTCATGCCCTTTATCACGGCCTTCTTCATGCCAAGACGGAAGGGAGACCGCCCCGATGTGATTCCCGACGGCTCCGTGAATTTCGCCTTCCTCGGACAGTTCGCGGAGACCCCGAGGGACACGATCTTTACGACGGAGTATTCCGTCCGGACGGCGATGGAGGCGGTCTATGGCCTCCTCGGAGTGGACCGCGCAGTCCCGGAGGTCTGGGGCAGCGTCTACGATATCCGGGAGCTTCTGGATGCGAGCGTGAAGCTCATGGATGGGAAGTCCCCTCTGGAGCTGGATCTGGGACCGCTGAATCCTCTGAAGCGCCCCCTTCTTCGAAAGCTCCAAAGGACAATTCTCTATAAGCTTCTGAAGGATCACAAGGTCATAAAGGACGGGATGATCTGAGGGAAAACTTTTCCTCGGAAATTCTTAATGATAAAATAAAAACGAAATGTCAGGGTCCTGTCTCTGCGGAGTGCTTCATAAAAGCGGGGACAGGATTTTATGATGAATCCTTTTTCGTAAATATACCCGGCTATAGCAGACGGCGAAGCTATTTGACCTTGCCGCGAATCCGATCTTTTTATTGACGGGGAGGGGGAGGGCGGGTACAATGAAACTGCGTCTGATTTATCGAGTTAAAGCATAAAATCGACAGAGACGGGCGCGAATCAAGGAAGGGGGAATAAATAATGAGTGAAGACAGCGGCAAATTTAAGCCATTTGTCCCGGCAGATTCGACTCTGCCGGAGATGACGGCGACCTCCATCATCCTGGGCATTTTGATGTCCATCGTTTTCGGTGGAGCGAATGCGTACCTGGGGCTCAGGGTCGGGCTCACGGTATCCGCCTCGATTCCGGCGGCCGTGATATCCATGGGCGTGATCCGAGTGATCATGAGGAAGGACTCCATCCTCGAGAACAATATGGTGCAGACCATCGGTTCCGCCGGTGAGTCCGTGGCGGCGGGAGCGATTTTCACACTGCCCGCCCTTTTTCTCTGGGCGGGAGAGGGGAAGACGGATACGCCTTCTCTTCTCATGATCGCTCTGGTCGCGCTCTTTGGCGGTCTCCTGGGCGTGATGTTTATGATTCCGCTCCGCACGGCTCTGATCGTGCAGGAGCACGGAAAGCTCCCCTATCCGGAGGGCTCCGCCTGTGCGGAGGTGCTGGAAGCCGGGGAGTCCGGCGGGGCGAAGGCGGCGACCGTCTTCTCCGGCCTTGGAGTTTCCGCGCTCTATAAGTTCATCGCGGACGGCCTGAAGCTTTTCCCGAGTGAGGTCCACTATGAGCTCAATGCTTACAAGGGCGCGGGAATCGGTGCGGATGTGCTCCCGGCGCTCCTCGGCGTGGGATATATCTGCGGTCCGCAGGTTTCCTCCTATATGTTTGCGGGAGGAATTCTGGGCTGGCTCGTCATCATGCCCCTCATCCACACCTTTGGCGGGGATATGACGATCTTCCCCGGGGCGAAGCCGATCTCGGAGATGGAATCCTTCGGGATCTGGAGCTCCTATGTGAAGTATATCGGCGCCGGCGCAGTGGCGACAGGCGGAATTCTGAGTCTCATAAAGTCCATGCCGCTCATCATCCGGACCTTCCGCGATGCTGTGCGCGGGATTGGCGCGAAGACCGGGGAAGCGAATCGGCAGAACCGGGATCTTCCGATGCAGTTCGTGCTCGCGATGATCGTGATCTCGGCTGTCGCCATGTGGCTTCTTCCGATGATCCCCGTAAATTTCGCGGGAGCGCTTCTGATCGTGATCTTCGGATTTTTCTTCGCGACGGTTTCCTCCCGCATGGTCGGTGTCATCGGAAGCTCCAACAACCCGGTCTCCGGCATGACCATCGCCACGCTCCTTGCGACGACGGCTGTCCTGAAGGCGACGGGAAATGTGGGTATGCCGGGCATGATCGCCGCGATCACGATCGGCTCTGTGATCTGTGTCGCGACGGCGATCGCGGGGGATACCTCGCAGGATCTGAAGACCGGTTTCCTGGTGGGAGCCTCTCCCTACCGTCAGCAGGCGGGAGAGATCATCGGCGTCGCCGTCTCCGCTATGGCGGTCGGCGGTGTGCTCTATCTTCTGAATGCCGCCTGGGGCTATGGGACGGATCAGCTCCCCGCTCCGCAGGCGACACTCATGAAGATGGTCATAGAGGGCGTCATGAACGGGAATCTTCCCTGGGCTCTCGTCTTTGCCGGAGTCTTTATCGCGCTCGTGGTGGAGCTCTTCTCGATCCCCGTGCTCCCCTTTGCGGTCGGACTTTATCTCCCGATTCACCTGAGCTGTCCGATCATGATCGGCGGACTGGTGCGCCGCTGGATCGATAAGAAGAAGGGTCTCAATGAGACAGAGCGGAAGGAAAGGGTGGAGAATGGAATCCTCTACGCCTCCGGAATGATCGCCGGAGAGGGTGTCGTGGGAATCATTCTCGCGGTCCTCGCGGTTTTGAAGCTGGATCCGGATATCTCGAAGCTCCTGAGCCTTGGAAATATCGGAGGAATCCTCTTCTTCGTGCTTCTCATCGCCACACTGATCTACTTCATGAATAGAAAAACTGCGGAAAAGAAGCAGGCGGCGTGAGAGAACTGATGCGAAGAGGAAGAGAAAACTACCTGGACTATGTTCCGCGCCGGAACCGGAATTTCCCGTGGAAGGAGCTTGAGAACGGGCTTGTCGTCGTGCGGATGGAAAACCGCGGCCTCATGAACCGGATCGCTCAGAAATTTTTCGGACGGCCGCCCTTCAGCGAGATTGAGCTCGATGAATTCGGAAGCTTTGTCTGGAAGAGGATCGACGGGAAGAGGACGGTTTTGGAGATCGGCGAAGCGCTGCGGGAGAATTTCGGGGAGAAGGCGGAGCCGCTCTATGAAAGGCTCTCCGCCTTCGTGAAGACGCTTCACCGGCAGCGCTTTGTGGTCTATGCGAACAAAATAAAATGAATGAGGCACGGAAAGTGCTCTCAGAGCGGGGCCTTATCCTAAGTGAAGGAGGGGGGCTTATCGCAGAGGAAAGCAGGGCTTACTACGCCCTGCTTTCCTTCGGAAAATATCGGAAAAGAAGGGGAGAATTACATCATGCAGATCAATCTACAGAACCTCAATATGACTTTGGTAGTCACCGTGATCGCGGCGGTCTTTCTTTTATTCCAGTTTCTTTATATCGGCTGGGCGAGGAAGAGCGGGACAGCGATACGGATCCGGCCGTTTCAGATCCTGATCTGGATCATCATCCTGATCGGGGGAATCTATTCCCTGATTACAGGCACACATTTTGTGGGCTGAGCCTGCCCTTTCTTCTGAGCTTTTGGAATCCTTCAAAGTGAAGAAGAGAGCGGGATCAGGGCAGTGAAGAGGCAGTGACAAAGCGGCTTAGTCCGCAAAGGGCCTTGCAATACAGGCCCTTTTGTATTAGAATATCACAGTATTTGCGGGCTGAAACGGGGGAAGAACTCCTTTTGCCCGAGGAGGATAGGAGAGGCTTTACAAAAGTATGCTTGTAATTAGGAGGGGTTATGGTTTCAGCAGGTGATTTCAGAAACGGCGTGACTCTGGAAATCGACGGGCAGGTCGTCCAGATCATAGAATTTCAGCATGTTAAGCCGGGCAAGGGAGCTGCGTTTGTCAGAACGAAGCTGAAGAATGTCATCAACGGCGGTGTCACGGAGCGGACCTTCCGCCCCACGGAGAAGTTCCCGCCGGCGCACATTGATCGTGTGGACATGCAGTACCTCTACGACGATGGAAGCATGTACAACTTCATGAACAATGAGACCTATGAGCAGATCGCGCTCTCCCATGAGCAGATCGCGGATTCGATGAAGTTCGTAAAGGAGAATGAGACCTGCAAGGTGGTTTCCTACCAGGGCAAGGTCTTCTCGGTAGAGCCCCCCCTCAAGGTCACGCTTGAAGTCACGCACACGGAACCGGGACTGAAGGGAAATACGACGACAGGAGCTACGAAGCCGGCCACGGTGGAGACCGGAGCAGAGGTCCAGGTCCCGCTCTTTGTCAATATCGGAGATAAGATCATCATTTCCACCCAGACGGGGGAATATGAGTCCAGAGGCTGAGGCGGATAGGGCCGCTGAGAGAAGGGTTTCCCGAAAGGGAAGCCCTTTTGTTTGAGGGAGCCTTCTTCCCCGTCCTCTGCCTGATAATAGGACCTTCTCCTTTGGGCGGGGCGGGAGACAGTGCATTGTTTTTAGAGCGGGAGGAAAATGTGAAAGGAATTCTTGATAAAACAGAGGAAGCGGTGAAGGCCGCTTTTTCCCTCTGCGGCTATGATCCGGAGCTTGGCAGAGTGACGGTCTCCAACCGCCCGGATCTTTGTGAGTATCAGAGCAACGGAGCGATGGCCGGGGCGAAGCGCTATCACAAAAACCCGATGGAGATCGCGAAGGAGCTTGCCGAAAGGCTGCGGGAGCAGGGAAGTACTGAGGTCCCGATCTTTCGCAGGGTGGAGGCGGTCAGACCGGGCTTTCTCAATCTGGATCTGGGAGAGGCCTTCCTTTCGGGATATCTCAATGAGATGAATGCCAAAGAGAAGCTCGGACTCGATCCCAAAGAGGGGAAGAGGATCATCGTCGACTACGGCGGCGCGAATGTCGCAAAACCCCTCCATGTGGGACATCTCCGCTCCGCCGTGATCGGGGAAGCACTGAAGCGACTCGCCCTCCGGATGGGAAATCACGCGATCGGCGATGTGCATCTCGGGGACTGGGGCCTTCAGATGGGACTGATCATCGCGGAGCTTTCGGACCGGGGGCTTTCCTGTGAGGATCTCACACTCTCCGAGCTGGAGGAGATCTATCCCGCGGCCTCAAAGAAGGCGAAGGAGAAGGATGCGAACGGGGAGCTTTTAAACCCTGACTTTGCAAAAAGAGCGCATGAAGCGACGAAAGAGCTGCAAAGCGGGGACAAGGCCTGCCGGAGGATCTGGGAAAAGATCATGGAGCTCTCGAAGGCCGATCTCAAAAAGAACTATGATGCGCTGGATGTCCATTTTGAACTCTGGAAGGGGGAGTCCGACGCGGAGCCCTACATCCCGGGGCTCATCGAGGAGCTTGTGAGGAAGGGACTCGCCTATGAATCCCAAGGGGCGCTTGTTGTGGATATCGCGGAGCCCGGGGACAAGAAGGAGCTCCCGCCCTGTATGATCCGAAAGTCCGACGGGGCCTCTCTCTACGCGACCTCGGATCTCGGGACGATTCTGGACAGAGAGAAGAATTTCCATCTGGACCGCTATATCTATATCGCGGACAGTCGGCAGAGCCTGCATTATACCCAGTTTTTCCGCGTCGCGAAGAAAGCCGGCTTTGTCCCGCCGGACACAGAACTCGACTACATCGGCTTTGGCACGATGAACGGAAAGGACGGGCGGCCCTTTAAGACAAGAGAGGGGGGCGTCCTCCGGCTGGAGCTTCTGATCCGGGATACGAGGGAGAGCGTTCTCGCGAGAATCCGGGCGTCCCGGGGCGAGGAAATGAGCGGGCGTGAGGCGGAGGAGACAGCCGATGTGGTCGCGCTTGCCGCTCTGAAATACGGGGACCTTCAGAATCAGGCGACGCGGGACTACGTCTTCGACCTGGAAAAGTTTACGGCCTTTGAGGGAAATACCGGCCCGTATATCCTCTATACCATCGTCCGCATCGCCTCTATCCTCAGGAAATATGCGGAGGCAAAGGGAATGGAATTTCACGGGGCAGAGGATTGGATCAGGGAACACGGATCCGAATTTGAAATCCGCATCATGGAGGAAAAAAGCGGCTATGAGCTGCAGCTTAGCCTCGCAAGATTCCAGGATGAAATGAAGGCCGCCTGGAAAGAACTCGCCCCCCACAAAATATGCAGCTATATCTACAAGCTCTCAAACGACTTTAACTCCTTCTACCATGAGGTGAAGATCCTCGCGGAACCCGATGAAGAGAAGAAAAAAAGCCGCCTCGCCACCCTCATCCTGAGCTGGAAAATACTGAACGACTGCATCCACACGCTCGGCTTCTCCGCGCCGGAGAGGATGTAAGCGATACGCTCCCTCCGTGCGGCGTCACTCTCCGCATGCTCGCATGCGGGAGAGCGACGCCATAGGGAGGGGCAACGGATATGAGGGAAAAAGCCTCTCGGAGAAGCCGAGAGGCGATTCCCGAATAGCCGGAAGGATTCCGAGAACCGCGAAGCGGTGAAGGAATCCGGAGCGGATCGAAAGAAAGTGATGCTGCTCTCTGCGGAGTGCTCTGAGCTTTTGCCTGTCCAAAGCAGGGCGCTCTCGCTCCGACTGCCGCAGCCAGCGGCGCATAAGCGATTTTGAGAAACCAAATCGCCAAGCGCCGGGGCGTCAGACGGCCTGCTTTTAGACGGACAAAAGCTCAGAGGCCGTATTGTTGTGAACACTTCATCTATTGAACAGCGAATGTCTTTTAGCGCTGTGAGATTACGGAATGCTATCAGGCAGATTCGGAGCGTGCATGCCCCCATTTGCGGCATGGGATTTACATTAGGGAAGATGCTGGACGCCGCGTTTAAACGAGCGGATATTTTTCCTCAGAGGTCACAGTACAGCCGATCTCCCTCCGGGAGACACTTCTCTTCGAGAAGTGGTCAAGGACGCTCCGAGTCTGCCTGATGGCAGACTTCTACGCTTACGCGCCGCTGGCCGCGGCAGTCGGAGCGGGAGCGTCCTGTGTTGGAACGGCTGGTCGGCAGAAGAGGCGGCGAAAAGAATAAGGAACTTCAAGTCTGACGAGGGACTAAGGCTGATACATAAGATACATAAGAGCAGAGGATGAGAGGAGGAAATATGAAGTATTTTATCGCGAGTGATATCCACGGCTCGGCCTACTGGTGCAGGCAGATGCTGCAAAAGTTCGAGGAGAGCGGAGCAAAGCGGCTGATCCTCCTCGGGGATCTTCTTTATCACGGGCCGAGGAATGATCTTCCCAGGGACTATGCTCCGAAGGAGGTCATCGCCATGCTGAACCCTCTCAGGGACCGAATCTATGCGGTCCGCGGAAACTGCGAGGCGGAGGTCGATCAGATGGTGCTGGACTTCCCGGTCATGGCGGATTACGCGCTTCTTGCACTGAACGGCCTCCATATCTTTGCGACGCACGGACATATTTTCAATGAGGAAAAGCTTCCGCCTCTTATGGATGGTGACTGTCTCCTCCACGGGCACAGCCATCTTCTGAAGGCGGAGAAGCTGTGCGAAAATGGGATCTCCTTTTATCATCTGAATCCCGGCTCCACCTCTCTTCCGAAGGGAGGAAACCCGAACAGCTATGCGATACTGAACGAAAGACGTTTTACCGTCTATGATTTCTCGGAAAAGGAGCTGGCATCCATCGAGATTTCCTGAGGGCCTTCTGGCTTTTGAGAAATGGCGCCGGGATTTCGGAAAGGATGGGAAATTTACCGAAATAGATGGGAAAGACCCGTACTTTGAGGCCGGTCTTCAGCGCCTTTTCGCTGCTTTTTCGGAAAGCGATACAAGCTCTGAAAAAGGGACGAAAATATACTGTGTATTATGAAGAAAACTAGACCTATTTTTCGAGGGCGGCGCTGCTTAAGCTCCGCTTTCTCTCTTTTTTAGGGGGAGAGACTCGCGGAAAAGATTGAAAATTCTGTGAAGCTGTACTATTATGAGGGCGTCATTTTCAGGGATGCAATGCATTCCCCGGGAGGGCGCTGATTCTGCCTTCGCCTTCCCGGAGTTTTCGGAGAATGCGTGCGGATTTTCGGATGGATCCCGCTGCATGGTAAAGAAAGGGTTCAGGCCGCCCAAAAGGAGGATTCCGCATGGTTTCGCCGCTGCTTCCCTGAATGGAGAGGATAGGGAAAGGGAGGGGAATTTATGGCAACCTTTATGATCGGCCTTGTCATTCTGGTCGTCGGCGGTCTGATCTACGGCCGCTTTTGCGAGCGCGTATTCGGACCGGATGACCGCGAGACTCCGGCCTATGCAAAGCAGGACGGCGTGGACTTCGTTCCGATGCCAACCTGGAAGAATGCGCTCATCAACCTTTTGAATATCGCGGGAACCGGGCCCATTCTGGGACCGATTCAGGGCATCCTTTTCGGCCCGATCGCGCTTCTCACGATCCCCATCGGGAATGTGATCGGCGGTGCGGTGCACGATTATTTCGCCGGGATGATCTGCACGAGAGACGGCGGAGCACAGATGCCGGAGATGGTGAAGAAGTATACGAACGGCACGGTTTTCTGGATCTATGATGCTTTTGTCTGCCTCCTTCTCCTCCTGGTCGGCACGGTCTTCATCTACACGCCGGGAGATATCACGGCGACGCAGGTCTTCGGCTTTGACGGGAAGGCGAGCAGCGCCTCCACCTGGATCATCTACTCACTGATTTTTGTCTATTATCTCATTGCGACGGTATTCCCGATCGACAAGATCATCGGCCGTGTCTACCCGATCTTCGGCGCAATTCTCGTTTTCTCCGCCGTGGGAGTATTCGCCGCCATGGCGATCTTCCATTATCCTCTGGTAAATGTCTGGGAGCCGTGGAACACCAGCGCGTTTCAGTACGGAGATTATTTCAAAACACAGCACTTCGTTCCCATTTTCTTTGTGACCGTGGCCTGCGGAATCCTCTCCGGCTTCCACTCCACACAGACGGCCCTCATCGCGAGGACAATCAAGAGCGAGCACGACGGGCGCATGACCTTCTATAATATGATGATCGTCGAGGGCTTCATCGCGATGGTCTGGGCCGCCGGTACGATGGTGCTCATCCAGCTCGGCGTGGACAAGGGCGGCATCGTGATGCAGATGGGCAAAAACGGGGCCTTCGCCTACTTCCAGCAGGTGAACGGCGCTCTGAAGCAGATTTCCGCGACCAGCGTCGTCGGCGTGGTATGTATGCGGACTCTCGGTCCGATCGGAGGTGCCATCGCCCTCATCGGAGTCATCGTACTCCCGATCACATCCGGTGACACCGCGCTTCGTGCGCTCCGTTTGACCATAGCGGATACCTTCCACATCAAGCAGGACAACAGTGCCCGCCGTCTGGGACTCGCGGCTCCGATCTTCGGACTGGTATTTCTGATCCTGATCTGGTCCAAGGTGGATAGCAACGGCTTCCAGCTGCTCTGGAGATATTTTGCCTGGTCGAATCAGACGATGGCGCTCTTTGCTCTGGCGGCGGCGACGATCTATCTCCTCATAAATGGAAAGGGGAAGTTCGCCTGGATGACGCTGATCCCGGGCATGTTCTATACCGTCGTCTGCGGAAGCTATATCCTAAACGCAAAGATCGGTTTTCATCTCCCCTGGAACGCGGCCTATGTCGGCGGCATTATACTTGCCTTTCTCTATGCCGGGGCGGTGCTCCTGAGGGGAAGGAAAAAGACTTCCTGAGGACAGGGGAGGAAATGAAGTGTTTTTTGGAATCGAGAGCTTCCGAAGGGAAAGCCGCGCGCTTGGCTCATGCTTTGCGCGCGGTTTTTTGATGGACAGGAGTCTTTCATGAAAAAAAATATTCTGGACTTTCTCCGGGAGGAGGGGGTCTCCGGGAAAATCATATCGGAGATCGAGAGCTTCCGGAGCTTTTATAAGCTCGCGGATGAGGAGCGGGACAGGATTCCGGTCCCTCCGTATTTTTACTATGGAAGAGAGATCTGGGAGCAGGCGGCCACCGCGCTCCTCGGCGGTGAGAATCTCCTTCTGGACGGTCCCAAGGCGACGGGGAAGAATGTGCTTGCGGAGGGCCTTTCCGCGGCCTTTGGGAGGCCGGAGTGGGATATCTCTCTCTATATTAACACAGACGCCTCCTCGCTGATCGGCTCCGATACCTTTTTTGACGGGGCGGTTCACTTGAGAAAGGGTCCGGTCCTCCGCTGCGCGGAGCTCGGAGGCTTCGGCATCCTGGATGAGATCAATATGGCGAAGAATGAGTCTCTCGCCGTCCTCCACGCGGTCCTGGACTTTCGGAGGCTCATTGATCTCCCGGGCTACAGCCGGATCCCGCTCCATGAGGCATGCCGCTTCATCGGGACCATGAACTATGGCTATGCCGGGACGCGGGAGGTGAATGAGGCGCTTGCCTCCCGCTTCATGGTGATCCACATGCCGGTGATCTCGAAGGAGAGCCTGAAAAGACTTCTGCTCTCGCAGTATCCGGAGCTCAAGGAGGACTATGCTTCGCAGCTTGCGGAGCTCTTTGATGAGATCCGAAAAAAGTGCGAGGGAGGGGAGATCTCCGCGAGGGCGCTGGATCTCCGCGGTCTCCTCGCGGGAGTCGGCATGATGCGCCGCGGTCTGTCCCCCTCTCAGGCGCTCCGGCTCGGCATGATCAACAAATGCTTTGACGACTATGAGAGGCAGCTCTGCGAGGATCTCGTCACCGTTCGCTTCCCGGAGGGGCTCAGTGGAGAGCAGGTCTTTCGATGATTCTGACAGAATTTGAAAAGAGGAGGGCCGCCAATCTGATCTGGAATGCCGCCGGTGATTACACGATCTCCCCGGGCTTTCGCATCTACGATGAGGACGGGAGGGCGGATCTCTACTGGAACAGCATGATCGGGGCCTCCTACCGACATTATGACTGGAAAAAGCTGAAGGAGTTCTACAACAGCTTTCACGAGACGGTGGATCAGGAGCTCTATGAAAACTTTTTCTGGATTGCCCTGGAAAATGCGTGCTATGGGAAGGAAAAGTCCCTCCGACCGGCATTCCCGGAGCTTCGCAGGGATTACGCCGAGCGGAAGCTGAAGAATTTCATGCCCGGGATCGCGGAGAGCCGGGACGGCTGGATCACGGAGGGACATTTTCGCAGGGTACTCGGAGAGGACAGCGGCCTTCCGGACCTCGTGGACCGAAAGCTTCTCTCTGAGATTGAGCTCGGTCCGGAGCTCGACACAGAGCAGTGGATCGCGGCCCTGTCGAGGACCCTGCAAAAATATTTCACCTATCTTCCCGGAAAGCCCGCCGCAGAGCAAAAGCATCGGAGAAAGCTTTTGATCCCGCAGCTTTTCTCTCTTCTTAGAAGGAAGGGAAGGAGGGAGAGGGGGACGGAGCTTTCACCGGTTCATCAGCTCGCGATCGGCTTTTCCGAAGAGCTTATGGGGAGAGGGGGAGAGGACGGGAGTCCCTTCCGGACGCATGCGGAGAGGTACGCCGCCGTGACGGAGGCCGGCCTTCGGAATTACATCATCTCCTACTTCGGACTGCCTCTCTACGATGAG
Organism: Oribacterium sp. oral taxon 078 str. F0262; assembly: GCF_000160135.1. Lineage (GTDB taxonomy): Bacteria > Bacillota > Clostridia > Lachnospirales > Lachnospiraceae > Oribacterium. The sequence continues at coordinate 520,590 of NZ_GG729934.1, read as the reverse complement.
GCCCGTTCGAGAGAGCTCACAGAGCGCTATTGCCGGGGGAGTCACAGCGGCTGCAGGCTTCACTTCACAAGGGGAAGGATGCAGGGAGAGGAAAAGGGCTTTGTCGGGAGGATGCATCGGGAGATGCGTGCCCAGAGAGAGAGGAATCTCCAGGCCTTCCACAGGGAGGAGGCGAGAAACCGGGCGGCTGTATCGGAGCTCGTGAGGCGGATCCGGAATGCACTTCTCCGGCAGATGGAGGCAGAGACACTGCGCTCCGGCTCGGGAGAGCTCTGCGCTTCCCGAATCTTCCGGGCGCTCTACTGCGGGGACAGCCGTATTTTTGACCGGACGGTCCCCGGTGCGGACGGGAGCCTTTCGGTCGACCTTCTCCTGGATGCCTCGGCCTCCCAGCAAAGGCGGATGGAGGTCGTATCGGCGCAGGGCTATATCATCGCGGAGAGCCTGAGCCGCTGCAGGGTTCCGGTCCGGGTCTGGAGCTATTCCTCCATGGGCGGTTATACGATCCTCACCCTATTTAGGGATTATAGGGAGAGAGAGCGAAATGAAGAAATCTTTCGCTACTTTACGACAGGGGCGAACCGCGATGGTCTCGCGCTCCGCGCTGTCGCGGGGCAGATGGAGGAGAGCGAGGCGGAGCACCGCATCCTCATCCTCCTTACGGATGAAAAGCCGAATGATATGGTGAAGCTGAAAAGCTGCGGGGAGGAGCAGGCCTATGCGGGCCCTGCCGCTGTCTCGGACTGCGCGGAGGAGGTTCACAAACTCCGCATGCGGGGCATACATGTCCTCTGCGTCTATACCGGATTGGAGGAGGATCTTCCGGATGTCCGGAGAATCTTCCAGCAAAGCTTTGTCCGGATCCGCAGCCTGGACCGCTTTGCCTCCGCGGTCGGGGGGCTTTTGCAGGGGGAGATCCGAAGGCTTTAGCATTCCCGCTCTTCCCCTCTCCTGTTCATCAAAAGGACACAAAAGACTGTTAAAATAACGAAAATGCCGGAGCTGTCTCTTTCGGACCGGACTTTGGCATGGAAAAGATCAGATGAAAAACAGAGCATACAGGGGGAGTAAATATGAAGGATAAGAGATATCATACCGGGGGTGTGGAATACTCTCCCGGAGAGGAGAAGGGGATCCTCCTTTCCTCGGGGGATTCGGGGAGAAACAGCGGGGAGGGGAACGGCTTTCCGGATTTTAATAATTTTTTTCAGCAGTTTAGCGGAGGAGAAAATCAGAATAAAAAAGGAGGGAATTCCTATCCGCCGAGGAATCGGCGCCCTCTCGTATTTTACTATTTTATCGCGCTGATTATCATTCTCCTTTTGAATACCTTTGTCTTTCCGAGCCTTTTTTCGAGGGCGGTGAAGGCCACGAGCTATACGGAATTTGTGAATGCGGTGGAGAACAAGGCGGTGACGAAGGTCGATATGCAGAGCGACACCATCGTCTATGAGGCAAAGATCGACGGAAAGACGGTGATCTGCAGCACAGGGAGGCTGAGGAACGAGTTCATGGAGGCCAATGTGCTGAAGGAGCTGCAGGATCAGGGAATAAAATATGATGAGCAGATCCCTGTGAAGACAAGTCCCATCCTCTCCTTCCTCTTCAGCTGGATCTTCCCGATCCTGATCTTCTGGGCGCTCGGGAACTGGCTGTCCCGGCGGATGGCATCCTCCATGGGCGCGATGGGAGGCGGCTTCGGGCTCGGCGGCTTCGGAAAGTCCAATGCGCGGGAGTACGAGGCAAAGGAGGGAGAGAGCGTTACCTTCAAGGATGTGGCCGGAGAGGATGAGGCAAAGGAGCTTCTCACGGAGATGGTGGATTATCTGAACCATCCGGATAAGTATTCCAAGATCGGCGCCAGAATCCCGAAGGGCGCGCTCCTCGTGGGCCCTCCCGGAACCGGAAAGACGCTTCTTGCGAAGGCCGTCGCGGGGGAAGCGGGAGTGCCCTTCTTCTCGATCTCCGGCTCGGAGTTTGTGGAGATGTTTGTCGGCATGGGTGCCGCGAAGGTGCGGGATCTCTTTGAGCAGGCGAAGAAGAAGTCCCCCTGCATCATCTTCATCGACGAGATCGATGCCATCGGAAAGAAGCGGGGCGCCGGAGGACTCGGCGGAAACGATGAGAGGGAGCAGACGCTGAATCAGCTTCTGACGGAGATGGACGGTTTCGACAGCTCGAAGGCGATCATCATCCTTGCCGCGACGAACCAGCCGGATCAGCTCGATCCCGCGCTTCTCCGCCCGGGCCGCTTCGACCGGAGAGTTCCGGTGGAGCTGCCGGATTTCAAGGGGCGGGTGGATATCCTGAAGGTTCACGCGAAAAAGATCAAGATGGCGGACAATGTGAACCTGGAGGCGATCGCGAAGGCGGCCCCCGGTGCCTCCGGGGCGGAGCTTGCCAATATCATCAACGAGGCCGCGCTCCGGGCGGTCAGGGCAGGAAGGGAGAGAGTCATTCAGTCGGATCTCGAGGAGTCCATCGAGGTCGTGATCGCTGGCTATCAGAAGAAGAACCAGGTCATGACGGACAAGGAGAAGCTCATTGTCTCCTACCATGAGGTCGGGCATGCTCTCGTTGCGGCGCTTCAGAAGAATTCCGCTCCGGTTCATAAGATCACGATTATACCCAGGACCTCCGGCGCGCTCGGCTATACCATGCAGGTCGATGACGAGGGGAATCATTATCTCTACTCGAAGGAGGAGCTTGAGAACAAGATCGCGACTCTGACCGGCGGAAGATGTGCGGAGGAGCTCATCTTCAACACCTGCACGACCGGAGCCTCGAACGATATCGAGCAGGCCACGAAATATGCCCGCGCCATGATCACCCGCTACGGCATGGCGGAGGATATCGGCATGGTCGCCATGGAGCAGATCCAGAATCAGTACCTCGGCGGGGATGCCAGTCTGACCTGCTCTCCGGAGACCCAGACGAAGATCGACGAGATGACCGTCGCCCTCGTAAAGAGGGAGCACGACAAGGCCTACGGACTCTTAAAGGACAATATCGCGAAGCTCCATGAGATCACCAAATTCCTCTATGAGAGAGAGACGATCTCCGGCGAGGAATTCATGGAGATTCTGAACAGAAAAGAGATTGACCCCAGTGTCATGAGCTCCGCGCCCGCAGAGAGCGGAAGCGGGAACTGAATATGTGACAAATTTTTATCAGAGTCCTCCCGAAGGGGAGGGCTCTTTTTTTCTTAATTTCAACAAAAACAGCCCTGCATAGGGTATAATGTCCGGGCAAGAGGCTTAATTCCCAAAATTTTTGACATTGGGATCAGGATAGGCATGCAGCGCAGCGGGCTTCCCCATGCGGGAATGGAATCAGGGGCGGCATGGGGGAGACGGAAAGCATGCGGAATCACTTTCTGCGGACGGTTCCTTCTGTACGGAATCTCTCAGAAGAAGGAGGAAGACATGGCAAGAGATCTGGATTATCTTAAGCTGCTTTCGGTGCAGTTCCCCACGGCGACGGCGGCAGCGGCGGAGATCATCAACTTAAGGGCGATCTGCGGGCTGCCCAAGGGCACGGAATACTTTTTCTCGGATCTCCACGGGGAGAGCGAGGCCTTCATCTATCTCATGAGAAGCTCCTCCGGCGTGGTGAGGGCAAAGATCGATGAGACCTTCGGCAATCTCCTCTCGGAGGAAGAGCAGCTGAGACTTGCGAATCTGATCTACTATCCGCGGGAGATTCTGGGGAATCCCCATTGCCGGGAGAAGGAAAATCCGGAGTGGCAGAAGATCACGATCAACCGGCTGGTCGCGATCTGCAAGGTTATAAGCTCCAAGTACACGCGCTCCAAGATCCGGAAGAAGATGCCGAAGGACTATGCCTACGCGATCGATGAGCTCCTCCACTATGACGATGAGGACAAGAAGCTCTATCATCAGGAGATCCTCCGTTCCATCATCGATATCCGTATGGGAGAGGACTTCATCATCGCGCTCTCTGAGCTGATCCAGAACATGACGATCGATAGTCTGCATATCATCGGAGACGTCTTCGACCGGGGTCCCCACGCGGAGCTCATCATGGAGGAGCTCATCAACTTTCACGATGTCGATATCCAGTGGGGAAATCACGACGCGGACTGGATGGGGGCGGCCTGCGGAAATCCCGCCTGCATCGCGAATGTCCTTCGGATCGCCACCTCCTATAATTCCTTCGATGTGCTGGAGGACGGATACGGAATCAATATCCGTCCTCTCTCGATGTACGCGCAGGAGGTCTACGGTGACGATCCCTGCCTCTGCTTCCGCACACACCTTCTCGATGAGAATATCTCCGACTCCGTGAATCCGGATCTCGCCGCGAGGATGTGCAAGGCGATCAGCATTATTATGCTGAAGGAGGAGGGGAAGCTGATCCGGCGCCATCCGGAGTATCATCTGGACCACAGGCTTCTCCTGGACAAGATCGACTTTGAGAGGGGAACGGTGGAGATCGAGGGGGAGGAATACGAGCTCCGGGACCGGAATTTCCCCTCTATCGATCCGAAGGATCCGTATCGGCTCACAGAGAAGGAGGAGGAGCTCATGGAGACCCTCATCTACAGCTTTACGCACTCGCGTCTCCTGAAAAAGCACATTCATTTCTTCTTTACGAACGGATCGATGTATAAGGTCGTGAACAACAATATCCTCTACCACGGCTGCATCCCCATGGAGGAGGACGGGGAGTTCATGGCCTTTGAGACGGAGAGGGGAGCTCTCTCCGGGAAGGCGCTCATGGATTATTTCAATGAAAAGGCGATTGAGGCCTATTTCATGGATGGAGAGATCGATCCGAACGGGAAGCTTTACGCGACAGACTTTTTCTGGTATATGTGGTGCGGTCCAAAGTCTCCGCTTTTCGGAAAGGAGAAGATCACGACCTTTGAGCACTGCTTTATCGAGGACCCGAAGACCCATAAGGAGCCCTTCAATCCCTACTACAGCTTCTCGAAGGAGGAGAAGTGCGCGGACAAGATCTTCGCGGAGTTCGGGGTGAAGCCGGAGCTTGGCCATATCGTGAACGGACATGTGCCGGTGAAGACCGGAAAGGGGGAGAGTCCCATCCGGGCGAATGGAAAGCTTTTTGTGATTGACGGCGGCATCTCAAAGGCGTATCATTCCAAAACGGGGATTGCGGGCTATACGCTGATCTATAACTCCCGGCATCTTGCGCTGGCGGAGCACAAGGATTTCAAAAAGGGAGAGGAAAATACACCGGAGATCCAGATTGTGGAGCAGATGAAGAGCCGGATCCGAGTAGGAGAGACCGACAACGGAAAACAGCTCCTGCAGCAGGTTTCCGATCTGGAGGAGCTGCTCCAGGCTTATCGGGACGGAGATATCCGGGAGAAGGCATAGGACTCAGGCGGCGCGGTACGGGGGGCAGAAGGGGGAAGATGGAAGAGAAGAAGCAGGTCACAAGGGATATGACAAGCGGGAATCCGAGAGAGCTGATCCTCGGCTTTGCGCTTCCCATGCTGCTCGGGACTTTGTTCCAGCAGTTTTACAGTATGGTGGATACCATCATCGTGGGGAGGATGCTCGGAAGGGATGCGCTCGCCGGCGTGGGTTCCACGGGTGCGATCAATTTCATGATCAACGGCTTTGTGATCGGGGTCTGCTCCGGCTTCGCGATTCCGGTGGCGCAGCGCTTCGGCGCGCAGGATTACTATGGCCTTCGCCGCTATAACGGAAATATCATCTGGCTCAGTCTGATTTTTTCCGCTGTGATGACGCTTTGGATCGCTCTTTTAACCCGGCCGATCCTATGCTGGATGAATACGCCGGAGGATATCTTTCTGTACGCCTATCGCTACATTTTCATTATCTTTCTCGGCATCCCGACGACCTTTCTCTACAATATCACAGCTTCTGTGATCCGTTCCCTGGGAGATTCCAAGACGCCGGTCTACTTCCTGATCTTCGCGGCGCTTCTCAATATCGTCCTGGACTATGTCTCGATCGCCTTCCTCGGCTTCGGCGTGGACGGACCGGCCTATGCGACGGTCCTCTCCCAGGGTCTTTCCGGGCTGATCTGTCTTCTCTATATGATTCGTCACTTCCCGATCCTCCGTTTCGAGGAGGGGGAGCTCAGGATCAGCAGAAAGCGCTGCGGGACGCTGCTTCGGATGGGGATCCCGATGGGACTTCAGTACTCGATCACCGCGATCGGTTCCGTCATCCTCCAGACGGCAGTGAACGGCCTCGGTGCCGTCGCGGTGGCATCCATCACCGCGGGGCAAAGGATCAGTAATTTCTTCTGCTGCGTCTTCGACACCCTGGGGGCGACGATGGCGACCTATTCCGGTCAGAATGTGGGAGCCCTCAAGTTCGACCGGATCCGGGAGGGGGTGCTGGAGGCCACGAAGCTCGGCTCGATCTATGCGATCCTGATCTGCCTCCTTTCGATCTTCTTCGGAGGACAGCTCCCGAAGATCTTTCTGGATGCGGGGGAGAGAGAGGTCATCGCGAATGCGCATTTTTATCTCGTCGCGAATACGGTATTCTATATCCCGCTGGTCCTTGTCAATGTCTTTCGCTTCTCCCTCCAGGGGATGGGCTTTTCCGGACTCGCGGTCCTCGCCGGTGTCGCCGAGATGGCGGCCCGATCCCTGGTCGCCTTCCTCTTCGTCCCCCTCTTCGGCTATGCGGCGGTATGCTTCGCCTCTCCTCTCGCCTGGATCTGTGCGGATGCCTTTCTGGTTCCCGCCTTTTTTAAAGGCCTCCGGAGTTTAAAGATCAGAAGCGGCATGGCCTAGGGATATATATTAAAAAACAGGAAAAGCGGCGTAAAAGCCGCTTTTTTCATGCACATTTTCCTAAATCACCCGGAATCCGGTTTACAAGGAGCTTTCTCTTATATATAATATGGTTTATAGGACTTCGGAAGGGGAGAAAAACAGAGAATTTTTCACAGAAATGGAGCTGGATTCACGGCACATTTTAGTTCTTCTTTTTTTAATTTGCTCCTGCGCCCGGGAGCTTTCGCTTGAGATCACCGCATCGCGGGGGTCTTTTGGCAGTTAAGAATTTCTACAGGAGGAAAAGAGTATGGACAATCTGTTTTTGACACCGAAGGAGATCGCGGAGAAAACCGTCGCGGCGGGAAAGATGAAGACCAGCCTTTCCACCGTCAAGATGCTGATTCTGGGAATCCTCTCCGGGATCTTCATCGCGCTTGGCGCGGAGGGCTCGAACCTTGCGGCCTGCCATCTCCTGGCCTCCCCGGACAGCTTCTTCCTCGGGAAGACGATCGCAGGAGCGGTCTTTGGAGCGGGGCTTATGATGGTCGTATTGGCAGGAGCGGAGCTTTTTACCGGGAACAGTCTGATCTTCATGGGTGTGCTGGACGGTGAGGTGAAGGCGAGTGCCATGCTGAAGAACTGGCTCTTTGTCTACATCGGAAACTTCATAGGAGGCATCTTCACAGCGCTCATCGTGGTGAACAGCGGGCAGCTCAAGGCCGGGGGAGCGGAGCTTGGAGGCATGACCATAAAGATCGCCGCGGGCAAGGTGGGGGGCTCCTTCTTCTGCTTCCTGCTTCTCGGAGTTCTCTGCAATTTCCTGGTCTGCCTCGCCGTCTGGATGGCGACTGCCGCAAAGGACATCGGAGGAAAGCTCTGGGCGATCTTTTTTCCGATCATGCTTTTTGTGATCTCGGGCTTTGAGCACAGCGTCGCAAATATGTATTATATTCCGGCCGGGATCTTCGCAAAGGCGGTCCCCGCCTATCTGAAGGCTGCCATGGATCTCGGACTCACGGAGGAGCAGATCAGCTCTCTCAACTGGGTGACGCTTTTCACGGGGAATCTGATCCCGGTCACGATCGGGAACGTGCTCGGAGGGACGCTTCTCGTGGCACTGCCGCTCTGGATTGCCTACAGGAGGAAGGAGGCGAAATAGGCTTCGGCTGCCCCTGAAGCGGGCCGAAAGGCCCTCGGTTCTAATGCTGAATCCTAAGATTCTAAAGCCCGCCGGGGCCCGGAAGGAGCAGGAAAAGTGCTCTCCGGGGCCCGGCGGGCTTTAGAATTCCGTTGACAGCGGTAAAAAACTATGATAATTTTCTTTTATATACTTTTATAGAGCAATGCGGCATAAATTTAATGCGTAAAAGTAAAGAGGGGGATTCGGATGCTTCGCTACATCGTAAAAAGAATCGGGATGATGATCGTCGCCATGTTTTTTGTGATTCTTCTCACCTTCCTCGTGATGCATGCGATACCCGGAGGACCGTTTACGGGAGATAAGCGGGTTTCCCCGGAGATTGAGGCGGCGATGAACAAAAAGTACCATCTGAGCGACCCCCTTCCGAAGCAGTTTTTTGATTATCTGGGCGGCGTACTGCGGGGAGATTTCGGTCCCTCCTTCAAGTATCCGGGACGCTCGGTCAATGATTTCATCGCCGAGGGCTTTCCGGTCTCGGGAAGGCTCGGGCTCGCGACGCTCTTCTTCGTCCTTCTCGCCTCCGTTCCCATGGGCATCCTCGCCGCCGTAAAAAGCGGGCACTGGCAGGACATGCTTTTGATGGGCCTCGCCACGATCGGCGTGACAATCCCCTCCTTTGTGATCGCATCTCTCCTCATCTACTGCTTTTCCTTCCGCCTTAAGCTCCTCCCGACCTACGGTCTTGCGAGTCTGTCCGGCTATATCCTCCCCGTCATTGCGCTCGGGGGATATTCCGTGAGCTATATGGCGCGCCTCATGCGCTCCAGCCTTCTTGAAGTTATGGGGCAGGATTACATCCGGACGGCCCGCGCCAAGGGACTTACGGAGGGGGCCGTGGTATTTCGGCACGCGCTTCGAAATGCCCTGATCCCGCTCGTCACCGTGCTCGGACCGACCATCGCGAATCTTCTGACCGGTTCCTTCGTGGTGGAGAAGATCTTCGCGATTCCGGGGCTCGGAGTACACTTTGTGAACAGCGTCTCGCAGCGGGACTATACGACGATCATGGGAGTGACCATATTCTACGCGAGCTTTCTAATGGGGATGACGCTCCTTGTGGATCTTTTCTACTGTCTTATCGATCCCCGCATTCGCTATGATTAGGAGGGACAGAGGATGAAGAGGAACTGGGAAGCTTTGCAGCAGACGAATGAAGAGCGGGAGAGGATATGGCGGAAGACCCGGAGCTTTGCGGGAGATGTCTGGTCTCGCTTTCGAAAAAAGCCGACGGCGATCGCTGGCTTTTTGATCATCGTTCTTCTTGTCCTTTTTTCCGTCCTCGGGCCCCTTTTTACGGGGAAAAGCTATTCGGAGCAGGACCTCAATGCGGCAAATATCGCCCCGAGGATAAAGGTCTTTGAGACTCCGGACGGAAATGGCTGGCTTTATATCACGCAGAGCATGAAGCTTTTGAGAGTCTCCGCCGAGGGGGAATTCGGAGAGCAGCTGAGCAAGCTCCGGGAGGACAGTGAGAGGCAGATGCTGATCTTCGACTACGAGGGCTCGGAGCTCGGACTCTACTACGGGAAGAAGCCCTATCTCGTCGTGAATCCCGATACCCTGGTGATCGCGAAAAGCCGGAGGATCCGAAACCGGGATTATCTTCTCGGCACGGATTCTCTGGGGCGGGATATCCTGACGCGCCTCATGTACGGAAGCAGGGTATCCCTCGTCGTGGCCTTTGTCGCGGTGATCGTGAACCTTCTGATCGGGATCCTCTACGGCGGCATCTCCGGCTATCTCGGGGGAAATGTCGATGAGTTCATGATGCGGATCGTGGATATCATTTCGACCATCCCGCTGACTCTCTATGTCATCCTGATCATGGTGCTTCTCGGCTCGGGCCTTGGCAGCATCATCGTGGCCCTGGGCTCTGTCTACTGGGTGGGCATGGCGCGCGTGGTGCGGGGACAGGTCCTAAGCCTAAAGCAGCAGGAATTTGTGCTGGCGGCGCGGACGATCGGCTCCTCGACGAGCACGATACTTTTCCGGCACCTCATCCCCAATGCCATGGGAGCGATCCTGGTCACTGCGACCATGCTGATCCCCTCGGCTATCTTTATGGAGGCCTTCCTGGGCTTTCTGGGGATCGGCCTCAAGCCGCCCCTCGCAAGTCTTGGCACGATGTGCAATGATGCGACGGAAAATCTGAGATCCTGCCCCTATCAGCTCTTTATCCCGGCCTTTGTCATCGTTCTCATCATGTTTGCCTTTAATTTCGTCGGAGACGGCCTGAGAGATGCGCTGGATCCGAAGCTCAGAAAGTGAGGGAGGGGAGCTTATGCTGAAGATAAAGGATCTGATGACCTCCTTTTTCACAAGTCAGGGAGAGGTGAAGGCCGTGCGGGGCGTGAGCTTTTCGGTCAAAGAGGGGGAGATCGTAGGCCTGGTAGGGGAGTCCGGCAGCGGGAAAAGCGTGAGCTGCATGTCGATCCTCCGGCTGCTGCCGGAAAATGCGAAGATTACGGGGGGAGAGATCTCCTTCGAGGGGAGGGATCTGACGAAGCTCTCCGGGAGGGAGCTCCGAAAGATCCGCGGAGGGAAGATCGCGATGATATTCCAGGATCCCATGTCATCCCTGAACCCTTTGATCCGGGTCGGAACACAGGTCGAGGAGATGATACGGGTGCATCAGCCGGAAAAGAGCAGGGAGGAGAGGCGGAGGGAGACTCTGGAGCTCTTTCGGAGGGTGCGGATACCGGAGGCGGAAAAGCGATGCCGCTCCTTTCCGCATGAGTTTTCCGGCGGCATGAGGCAGCGCATTATGATCGCGATGGCGCTCGCAAACCGCCCTGCTCTCCTGATCGCGGATGAGCCGACCACAGCTTTGGATGTCACCATTCAGGATCAGATCCTAAAGGAGCTCAGGGCTCTCAGGAAGGAGTACCGGACCGGAATCATTTTCATCACGCATGATCTCAGTGTCGTCGCGGAGCTCTGCGACCGCGTGGAGGTGCTCTACGGCGGGCTCATCATGGAGGAGGCGCCGATCGACGCGGTCTTTTCCTCGCCGCATCACCCTTATACTATGGGGCTTTTAAACTCTATTCCGCAGCTTAGGCAGGATCGGGGCAGGAGATTGGTCCCGATTCCCGGCTCCCCCCCGGACATGACGAATCCTCCGAAGGGCTGTCCCTTCGCGCCGCGCTGCCCCTATGCGAGGGCGCTGTGTGCGGAGGAGCTTCCGGACTTTTACGAGGTCGGAAGAGGGCACCGCTCCCGCTGCTGGCTCTTGGATGAGGAGGCGCCGGGAGAGAATAATCCGTTTTCGAATCAGTCGGATCGGAGCCTTCGATCTTCGGATCAGGCGATGTAAGGAGTGTGCAGATGGAAGAGGGGAAGAAAGCGGGCGCGCTCCTCGATGTGCGCGGTCTGAGGAAGTATTTTGAGCTTAGTGGGGGACAGAGGGTTCACGCGGTGGAAAGGGTGAGCTTTTCTCTGGAGAGTGGAAGGACGCTGGGGATTGTCGGGGAGTCCGGCTGTGGAAAATCCACTCTCGCACGCACTATCATAAGGATCTATGAGCCGACGGAGGGGCAGATCTATTTTCAGGGGCAGGAGATCACAAAGCTGAGTCAGAGAAGTCTGCAGCCCCTCCGGAAGGATGTGCAGATGATATTTCAGGACCCCTATGCCTCCCTGAACGCGAGGATGACGGTCCGGGATATCATCGCAGAACCGCTCTTTGCCCACAAAATGGTGAAGAGCCGGGAGGAAGCCGCCGGGCTTGTCTATCCGATGCTGGAAAAGGTCGGACTCAGCAGGGAACATCTGAACCGCTATGCCCACGAATTTTCCGGGGGGCAGAGGCAGCGCATCGGCATCGCGCGGGCCCTCATCCTAAAGCCTGCCCTTGTGATCTGCGATGAGCCGATCTCCGCTTTGGACGTCTCGATTCAGGCCCAGATCGTCAATCTCCTGAAGGACTTTCAGGAGGAGAGCGGCTGTGCCTACCTTTTCATCGCCCATGATCTCTCCATGGTGCGCTATGTCTCGGATGAGGTCGGCGTCATGTACCTGGGGCAGCTTGTGGAGATCGGGGAGGCGGAGGAAATCTACGAGAAGCCGCTCCATCCTTATACGAAGGGGCTTCTCGAGAGCATACCGATCGCGGATCCGAAGAGGGCCAGGGAGAAGGAAAAGAGCAGCATAGAGGGGGATATCCCAAGCCCGATTCATCCCCCCTCCGGCTGCCGCTTCCACACCCGCTGCCCCTTCCGAAAGGCAGTCTGCGAGGAGGAGCAGCCGCCCCTTAAGAAGCTTGGGAACGCACACTTTTGCGCCTGCCATCTATACGACTGAGGGCCCGTGCCCGCTGCTTTATGTCGTATCTCCCCGAAAAAGGAGGACAGTATGAAAAAAAATCGGAAACTGCTTCTTGTGTTTACAGCTCTTGCGGCTCTCTTCCTCTCCGCCTGCGGCGGCGGAGGAGGGACGGACGCGAGCTCCCGGGAGGAGAAGCTGGATCTCTCGGGAAGCAGTGCGGCCGGAGAGAAAACGGAGTCCGAAGAGAAGAGCGGAAAGCAGGAGCTCACCTACGTTCTCAGTAATCTCCCGGATTCCATCGACCCCAGCTATACCAATAACAGCTTCGCGATGTATGTGATCCGAAATTGCTTTGAGGGACTTGTGACCTATAATCAAAAGGGGGAGCTCGAGGCCGGAGATGCGGAGAGCTGGGAATCCAATGATGATATGACGGTCTATACCTTCCATCTCAGAAAGGACCTAAAGTGGAGCGACGGGACAGCGCTCACCGCGAAGGACTATGTCTACGCCGCGCGGCATGTCTGCACACCGGAGACGACAGCACAGTACGCGAACCTTTTCACGGATTACATCGTCGGGGCAAAGGAGTTCTACGACAAAGGGGATGATTCCAACTTCGGCGTGAGAGCGATAGATGATCAAACGCTTGAGTATCGGCTGAAGGGACCCTGCTCCTTCTTCCTCGATCTGGTATCCATGTGGTGCTATTCCCCGCTCAAGGAGGAGACGCTCACAAAGAATGGGGACCGCTGGACGCAGTCGGCGGAAAGCTATATCTGCAACGGCCCCTTCCGTCTCTCCGAGGTGAACAACGGAGAGTCCTATGTGCTCGTTCGGAACGGAAATTACTGGGACGCCGAACACACGACACTGGAAAAGCTCACCTTCCGCTTCGTCCTGGACTCCTCTACGGCGCTGACCGCCTATGAGAACGGAGAGGTCGACGGGATTCGCTCCATCCCCTCCGGAGATATCCAGCGCCTCAAGGCGGAAAACGCGGGCATCATCATGGAGCCGAGCTACGGCAGTGTGTTCTATGACATCAACTGCCAGAAGGAGCCCTACAACAATCCGCTGGTCAGAAAGGCCATCTGCCTCGCCGTGGACCGGGAGGAGCTGATCAGCAATGTGGTTCAGATCGATGCGACGCCCGCCTACAGCATGCTGCCGCCCGGCTACAGCGTGGACGGGAAGGATGTCACGGAGGGGAGAGAGGACTTTTCCCTGAAGCCGAAGGCGGATCCGGAGCTTGCGAGAGAGGCCCTGAAGGAAGCGGGCTATGAGGATCCGAAGAGCTTCCCGACGCTACAGCTTTCCTACTATTCGGATGATACGGCAAAGAAGATCGCCGAGGCGATCGCGGAGATGCTGAAAAAGAATCTGGGGATCTCCGTCGATGTGACAAGCGCCGACTGGGCGGTATACTATGACGGCGTGCGGCAGGGAAACTATGATGTCTGTGCGATGGGCTGGTCCGCGGATTATCTGAATCCGATGAGCTTCCTTCCCCTGGTGTATACGGATGATGTCTCAAACAATGTCCGTTTCAGCGACCCTGCCTACGATAAAATCGTGGATGAAGCGCGCGTCGAGCCGGATCAGAAGAAATTTGCGGAGCTGGTAAAGGAGGCGGATAAGCTGCAGGCAGCGCAGTATCCGGTGCTTCCCCTTTACTATAAGATGAATAACTTCCTGATGCATGACAATGTGTCCGGCTATTATATGATCCCGGATGGAAGCCTCTTCTTCCGATATACAAAGCTTCGGAAATAAGAAGAGCGCGGGCGCGGCTTTTCGATCTAAGCCCGGGATATATTAACGAATAAGAAGTATACAGACGCGGTTTCGGGGGAGGGGCGAAGGCTCCTCCCCCGAAGCTGTGCTGGAGAAATTGACAGGGGAAGCCATATTTTGCTATGCTTTGGCGGGAGATAAAGAGCTGCAGAGGACGAGGAGCGCTCTATGGCAAACAGGGAATGATTCCTCCAAAGAGGAAAGGAGAAGCGGAATGATAAGTCACAAAAATGAGCGCTGGCTTCCCTATGGGGAGACAGAATCAGAATCCGGCGGAGAAGGGATCGAGCGCAGAGTTCTCGCCTACTCCGATGATCTCATGCTGGTGGAGAATCGCTTCCAAAAGGGCGCAGTGGGGAAGCTCCACCATCATCCGCATACGCAGATCAGCTATATTAAGAGCGGAAGCTTTGAATTTACGATCGGTGGGGAGAAGCGGATCGTCCGGGAGGGGGACACGCTTTTAAAGACAGAGGGCGTCGAGCACGGCTGTGTATGTCTGGAAGAGGGCATAGTGCTGGATGCCTTTTCGCCGTATCGAAGGGATTTCGTTTCGGACTGAGCCTTTTGCTTTTTAAGGTCCGGAATTGGAAAGAAAGACAGCAGTCCGATGGGAAAGGAGCGTTTCAATGAAGTATGATTTCATCTCAATCATGGATCGGCACGGGAGGGATGCTATCGCGGTGGATGGGCTTACTACGGGGATCCCCTTTGCGCCGGATCCGCCGAAGGAGGGCTTTGATCTGATCCCGATGTGGGTCGCGGATATGAATTTTCCGGTGGTCCCGACGGTGCAGGAGGAGATCATCAAAAGGACAGAACACCCGGCCTTTGGATATTTTCGCCCGACGGAGGCGTACTATAACGCCATTATCCGCTGGCAGAGGGAGAGAAACGGCATAGAGGGGCTGGAGGCAAAGCATATCGGCTATGAGAACGGAGTCCTCGGGGCTGTCGTGAGCGCAGTCAATGTCCTTTGCTCGAAGGGGGACAAGGTTCTCCTCCACTCCCCGACCTATATCGGCTTCACCTCCTCCTTGGAGAACAACGGCTACCGCATCATCCACAGCCCGCTTGTCCGGGATGAGCGCGGGATTTTCCGCATGGATTTCGAGGATATGGAGAAAAAGATCGTGGAGGAGGAGATCCATACGGCGGTTTTCTGCTCTCCCCATAATCCCTGCGGCAGAGTCTGGGAGAGGTGGGAGCTGGAGAAGGCCATGGAGATCTATAAAAGGCATGAGGTCTATGTCGTATCCGACGAAATATGGTCGGATATCGTCCTCTACGGACATCGCCACATCCCGACACAGAGCGTGAGTGAGGATGCGAGACAGAGGACGGTCGCTCTCTATGCGCCCTCGAAGACCTTTAATCTCGCTGGCCTGATCGGAAGCTATCACATCATCTACAGCGACTGGATCCGAGACCGCGTACAGAAGGAATCCTCGCTCTCACATTATAACGACATGAACGTTCTCTCCATGCACGCTCTGATCGGAGCCTACCGGGCAGAGGGAGCCGAGTGGCTTTCCGAGCTCCGGGAGGTGATCGAGGGAAATGTGGACTACGCCTGTGACTATATCAAAGAGCATTTCCGCGGAGTCTGCGTCCAGAAGCCCGAGGGGACCTATATGCTCTTCCTGGACTGCGCGGAGTGGATGAAGGAACGCGGGATCAGCCTTCGGGAGCTCTTAAAGAAGGGGTGGGATGTCGGAGTCGCCTGGCAGGATGGAAGCAGATTTCACGGAAAAACACATATCCGCATGAACCTGGCTCTCCCCCTGAGCCGCGTAAAGGAGGCCTTCCGCCGCCTGGAGCAATATGTCTTTACAAAATAGGGTCCGCGGGAGCTTTTGCCGGGATGATTCCGCGGGATCACCGATATACAGGGAGCTTTTTTTGTGCTATGATAGCAAAGAAAAATAATTTCCCAAAATTCGGGATAATAAGAAGGAGATTTTATGGAGAAGCAGATTGAGGAGCAGGCAGTCAATGCGATCCGTGTGCTGTCTGCGGATGCGATTCAGAAGGCGAAGTCCGGACATCCGGGGCTTCCCCTGGGAGCTGCGCCGATGGCTTATGAGCTCTGGGCCCATCATCTTAAGATAAATCCGGAAAATCCGGAATGGGAGGACCGGGACCGCTTCATCCTCTCCGCGGGACATGGCTCCATGCTGCTCTACGCGCTTCTCCACCTCTATGGCTTCGGCCTTACGAAGGAAGATCTCATGGATTTCCGGCAGCTTTCTTCGAAGACGCCGGGGCATCCGGAGTACAGACATACGGCCGGAGTCGAGGCCACGACAGGACCGCTGGGCGCGGGGCTCGCCATGGCGGTCGGCATGGCCGCGGCGGAGAAGCATCTCGCGGCGATCTTCAACAGGCCCGGCTTTGAGATCGTAAACCACAGATGCTACGCGCTCTGCGGCGATGGCTGCATGATGGAGGGGATCTCCTCGGAAGCGCTTTCCCTTGCGGGAAGCTGGAAGCTCGATAAATTGACGATTCTCTATGATTCGAATGGGATATCCATCGAGGGATCGACGGATCTTGCCTTCACGGAGGATGTGGAGAAGAGAGTGCAGGCCTTCGGCTTTAAGACCTTGATCGTCCCGGACGGAAATGAGCTCGCTGCGATCTCCAGGGCATTGGAGACTGCGGAGGCGGATGATTCCGCGCCCTACTTTATCATCGTAAAAACGGAGATCGGCTACGGCTGTCCCGGAAAGCAGGGAAGCGAGAAGGCGCACGGAGAACCCCTTGGAGAGGAAAACATCGTTAAGATGAAAGAATTTCTCCACTGGCCCTCCCAGGAGCCCTTTTATGTGCCGGCGGAGGTCTATACGCATTACAGAGAGCTCGCGGAATCGAAGAGGGATGCGGAGAGAAGCTGGCAGAGGAAGATGGAGGACTACCGCGGGCGTTTTCCGGAGCTCTATGCGCTCTGGAAGCGCTATTACGGAAGGGAGGACGAGGCCGCGCTGCTCTATGATAAGGACTTCTTCCGGGCGGCGGAGAAGGAGGAGGCGACGAGGGCCTCTTCCGGGGCGGTGCTCCAGATCCTGAAGGAGAGGATTCCGAATCTCTTCGGAGGATCCGCGGATCTTTCGCCCTCTACAAAGACTGAGCTGAAGGGAGAGCCCTATTTTTCTGCGGAAAATCCCTCGGGACGAAACCTTCATTTCGGCGTCCGGGAGCTTGCGATGGCGGGGATCGCAAACGGAATACTGCTCCACGGAGGTCTCAGAAGCTATGTGGGGACCTTCTTCGTATTCAGTGATTATTTAAAGCCGATGGCGAGGCTCTCCGCACTTATGAGAATCCCGCAGATTTTCGTTCTGACGCACGATTCGATCGGAGTCGGGGAGGACGGGCCGACCCATGAACCGGTGGAGCAGCTCGCGATGCTCCGCGCCATGCCGAATTTCCGGGTATTTCGCCCCTGCGACCGCCTGGAGACGGAGGCCGCCTGGTATGCGGCTCTGAATTCCACGGAGACTCCGACCGCGCTGGTTCTCTCCCGGCAGAATCTTCCGCAGCTCTGCCCGGACGGGAGAAAGGCCCTGAAGGGAGCCTATATCCTGAGGGAGCCGGAGAAGGAGCCGGAGTATATCTTGATCGCGACGGGCTCCGAGCTCTCCCTTGCCCTGGAGGCGGAGGAGCTCTTAAGGGAGGAGGGCTACGCGGTGAGAGTCGTATCCATGCCCTCCATGGATCTTTTTGAGGAGCAGAGCGAAGAGTACAGAGAGTCGGTCCTGCCAAAGCGGATCCGAAAGAGGCTCTCCCTTGAGGCGCTTTCTACCTTTGGCTGGGAGCGGTATATAGGGCTCGACGGGAAGGCCATCGGCATGGAGAGCTTTGGCGCCTCCGCGCCGGCAAAGCTTCTCCTCCGGCATTTCGGCTTTACCGCGGAGAGGATCGCGGAAGAGGTGAAAAAGCTGTAAATTCCCGCTCTTTGGCGCTTTCCCCGACAGAGGATGCTCCCGTCCCGGCTTTCTTTTTGGCCGGCGCGGGGCGAAGGATGAGGCAATGGGCGGCCCGTGCGCGGCAGATTTAGAAAAAGAGCGGCACGGATCATCTTTTAAAGGAAGGAAATCGAAGATGAAGTTCTTTATTGATACGGCGAATGTGGACGAGATCCGGGAGTGCTGGGAGATGGGGATCATCGCCGGCGTGACGACCAATCCCTCATTGATCGCGAAGGAGGGGCGGGATTACAGACAGACCCTGAAGGAGATCGCGGGGATTGTCGATGGGCCGATCTCCGGTGAGGTCAGAGCGAGCAGCATAAAGGCCGAGGATATGATCTCGGAGGGCCGGGAGATCGCAGAGCTCCATGAGAATATGGTCGTGAAGATTCCGATGACCGCGGAGGGACTGAAGGCGGTGAAGCGGCTTTCCTCCGAGGGAATCCGGACCAATGTGACACTGATCTTCAGCGCGGCGCAGGCCCTTCTTGCGGCGAGAGCCGGTGCGAGCTATGTCTCTCCCTTCCTCGGAAGGCTCGACGATATTGCAACGGACGGCATCCTTTTGGTGGAGGATATCATGGCGATTTTTGAAGGATACCCGGAGATCCGGACGGAGGTGATCTGCGCCTCTGTGCGCCATCCGATGCATGTCGTAGAGTGTGCGAAGACGGGCGCCGATATCGCGACCGTTCCCTATAAGGTTCTCGTCCAGATGATGAAGCACCCGCTCACGGAGATCGGCATCGAAAAATTCCGGAAGGATTATGAGGCGGTCTTTGGAAAATAGGGGAGCTCTCTCGGAATGCGGAGTCCTCCGCTGCCTTACGCGCCGCGTTTTCTGCGGGGAGGTTGGGAAGCGGAGGACTCCGTTTTTTAAGCCCGGGAGAAGCCCGCGGGCTTTTTCATGCATGGGATCTCGCAGACTCTCACAGGCGGGAGAAAGCATTCGAGATCAGTTTGCGCATCGGCCGGGCTTTCATGGCTTCGGCTTTTCCGGGCGGCTTTCCTCCAGGGAAAGGAGGGAAGGCTCTCTTTGTGAAATATAGGTCTCCAGGGTATTCCTGTCCGCAAGCGATGGGACGCAGCCGGATCTGCTTGTGCTGATGCCCGCCGCGAAGCCCGCGATGCGGATGGAGCGGTCCAGGTCATAGCCGTACAGCAGGTAGGAAGCCAGAGCGGAGATGAACGCGTCCCCGGCCCCGGTGCTGTCTACCGATGGGATATTGATCGCGGGATAGGATTTCTCACAGTCTTTTGTTTTTAGAAAACAGCCCCTGCTTCCGAGAGTCACGATGACAATGGGAATATTTTTATCCAAAAAATATTGGGCTTTTTCCTGCATGCTGCCAAAGCCGGGACAGATCTCATTTAATTCATTCAGATTGGGAATCAGGATATCGATATATCGAAGGAGCTCTGCCGGGAGCTCTCCGCAGGAGGAGGGCTTTAGTATGGTTTTTCCGCCGTATTTTTGGCTCAGGCGGCAGGCCTCCAGAACGGCATCCATGGGGATCTCCGTGCAGACCAGGGAGAAGGAGCTCCGCCGAAACAGCTCTTCCTTCTCCCGGACGAGAGCGGCACTTAGGGAGCTGTTTGCGCCGGAAAGGATGGAGATCAGAGATTCGCCGCGGGGATCTACAATGATATGCGCTCTTCCCGTCTGCTTTTCGGGACATCGGGAAACACCGCGGAGCTGGACATGATATTTCCTCAGGGTATCGTAGATCAGATGAGATTCTCTGTCTCTTCCCACGTTTCCGATGAGGGAGACCCGGTGCCCAAGCTTTGCGGCCCCAATCGCCTCGTTGGTGCCCTTCCCTCCGGGATAGATATTCTGAGAGCTGCTGGAGACGGTCTTTCCGGACACAGGGAGTGTGGAGACATTCAGATAATTATCGATATTGATGCTTCCTACGATGCATATTTCACACTCTCTCTTCGCCGCGGAGACAGGCCTTCTGCTTTGACGGTTCTTCACGAAGGACGGAGAAAAGCTGTGGAGGATCATGTCCCCGTCTTCCAGCTGCTGCAGCGCCCCCCGGAAGATAAATCGCCCGAATTCCTCCGACGGCAGTTCATAAAAATTGATATCGGGGAAGAGGGAGGGGAGCTCGGAGCCATGGTTCAGAGTACAGATCGAGAGCTCGGAGGGGATCTGATAATGCAACGCGGCTGCTCTTTGATAGATCCGGATGGCAGTGCTGAAGTCCGGGCAGAGTACGGCGCTCACGGATTTTTCGATCAGCTCATCCAGAAGCTCCGGACGATTTTTATCATAGATCAGGTCCTTAGGAATCGGCAGCCGGTGATCGAATAAATATTCCCGGTAGCCCTCTATGAAGCCGGGATAATTTTTTTCCGGATCCAGGACGCAGGCTGTTTTCTCGAAATGATTCCGATGATAGCTCTCGGTAAGACCATAGGAGATATGAGACAGGTCCATGTGAAAGGAGCGCTCGTCACCAGAAAAAAGGGGAACGGAGGGGAGCTGCAGGGCGCTGAGCTTTCTCTGAAAGGAAGTCTCGGCTTTTTCATCCGCCTTCGCGGACTGCTCCCACAGAATCAGATCGATCCTGGATTTCTCCAATTCCGAAAAGAGCAATTCGATTTCGGGATCACTTTTCGGTATCATGGAGAGGGATACGGTGTATCCTTTGCTTTGCGCTTCTGAAAGAAGGCCCTTCATGACCGAGCCAAAGAGCAGTGAATTTTCCCGGATCAGAAGCTTTGCATGGAAATACTTGAGATGCTGGGAGATAAATGCCGCATAGGGAGAGTAGTTGCATGAGCGGGCAACCTGAAGGACCCGTTCTCTGGTTTTCTGGCTGATGCTGCTGTCCTTTTGGTTCATGACCTTGGAGACTGTGGATACAGATACTCCTGCCAGCTTCGCGATATCCTTTATCGTCATAAATTCCTCCAAAGTCCCCGATCTTCAGCAGATATCATGGGAAAGAAAAGAGAGAGGGGAAACCATGCTCCCCTCTCCTCTAAGGTTTCGCCGCTTTTATCTGCCGTATTGCATAGAGAACTACTCTGATATGGACCTCTTTTTCTTTGTCGATGAGAAGCGTGACATAGTCGCCGTCCCGCTCGGAAACGATTCCGACGATTCCCCCTATGGTGATCACCTCATCCCCTTCCTTGAGAGAAGCGAGCATATGCTTTTGAGCGGAATGCCTCTTTTTGTTCGGGATGTATACAAAAATATACATCGCAAGCAGAAGAAGGAGGGCATAGGACAGAAAAAGACTTAGCTGCGGAATCTGCGGAATCATAGGAGCCTGCCTTTCTGCCTGCTGCGCCGCTATTCTATGTGAAAGTATTTCTCGACAATTTTCACAAAGAGAGCGGATCCGATCCAGAGGACATCCTCGTCGACGTTAAACCTGGGGTTATGATGGGAGACATCGCTTCCTTTTTCTTTATTGGAGGAGCTTAGGAAGATAAAGGCTCCGGGAGCCTTCTCCAGATAATAGGCGAAGTCCTCTCCCCCCATGTTCGGCGCATCCACATGGTCTATCGTCTTCTCCGCTCCGACGACTTCCCGCGCGCAGTCGGCGACCAGCATTGCCATGGCGGGATCGTTGACCACAGGGGGCGCTCCCCAGATCATCTGCACTTCTGCGCTTCCGCGGAAGAGCGCCGCGGTCTGAGAAGAGATCTCCTGAATCCTTTTTGCGAGGAAATCGCGGGTTTCCTTGTCCAGGGTCCGGATCGTGCCCTCCAGAAGAAATTCCGTTGGTATGACATTATAGGTCTTCCCGGCCTCCACATGTCCGACGGTCAGGACCGCAGGCTTTACCGCGGGGATTTCTCTCGCAAGGATCTCCTGCAGGGAGAGGATGAGATGTGCTCCTATATTGATGGGATCGACTCCCTTTTCCGGGGTTGAACCGTGGCAGCCGGAGCCATGGATCCGCACTATAAACTTGTCAAAGGAGGCCATGCAGCAGCCGGGCGTACATATCACCGTCCCGGCGGGGATTTCCTTCGAAAGAATGGTCCCGATATGGGTCCCGAAGACTGCGCTCACGCCGTCCATGCAGCCATGATCGACCATCCTTCTGGCCCCTTGAGCGCCCTCCTCATCCGTCTGAAACAAAAGGCGGATACTGCCGGGGATCCGATCCCTGTTTTTGAAAAGGAGCTCCGCGGCTCCCAGCAGCATCGCCATATGGGTATCATGGCCGCAGGCATGCATGCAGCCCTTATGCCTGGAGATGTAATCCACCTCATTTTCTTCCGTGATCGGAAGAGCATCCATATCCGCGCGGAGAGCGAGGACAGGACCATCCTTAAAACCCTGTATCGTCGCGATCAGACCGCTGTCAAAGCTGTTTTCCTCGAAGGGAATCCCCATCTCCTGAAGCCGCTCTTCCAGATAAGCGCGGGTCTTCGGGAGATCTCCGCCAAGCTCCGGAATCTGGTGGAGATCCCGCCGCATGCGAAGCAGCTTGTCCTGCAGTTCTTTACATTTTTCCCACATGATAAATCCTCCTTATCGGCATGGCGTTATGAGCTTATCCACTTGTTTTTATAAAAGATTCTCGCGATCAGGAGAGTGCCAAAGACTGAAAATGCGATGACAAAGGCAGGAGGGAAGGATGTGAAGCGTTTGAGCAGGACCGGGATCAGCAGAGCAAAGACGGCAAGCTTTGGATACTTTATGGCGAAGTTTCCGAAGGTTGCCCCAAAGATTGCGGAGCTCGCATATTTTGTGAGTCCGTCTACGACGATCGCCGGGAGCACGGATAAGACGGCGGAGCCGATCAGTACCGCCGAGCTGGTGGCGATCAGATTGGTGATGATGGAGCCGCAGATAGCCATGGTGGAAACGAGCTCCGCCTGCAGAGTCCCCGGCTTGGAACCCGTTGTGTCCAGGGCCAAGGCGGCACAGGGGACACGCATATTTCCGATGTTTCCCGATAAAAAGCTCAGATAGGTTCCGGTCATCCCCAGCGCGGCGTAGTAGGATATCGGCTCCACGAAATAAAAGGCACCGAAGGATGCGGCCACCATTCCCCATGCGGTCAGGACGGTCTGCAGCGGAGGCCAGCAATTATGGCTGCTGCACAGCCAGATTACGGGGATAAAGGCAGTCAAGGCAGCCATGATATTTGTGGGACTGCCTATGCGAATGGAAGAGCTTTTCCATTCCTTCATCAGCTCCTCTTCCTTCACAGTCTTCTCCTTTCTCCGAAAAGCGCGGAAAATTTCCATGACAGCTGCTGCATATGAAACTGCGGGATTTCGGAACTCCGCTTATCCCTCAGGGCTCCACCAATATCGCGGCGGCGATTCCGATGAGCATCGCGATTCCGAGGGAATACTCCATCAGCTTCGGGAACTTTTTGCATACGGTTTTTACGAGGAAAATCATGGCGAGAGCACCGACGATAACCGCGGTTCTGTTTCCCCAGCCCTTAAGGATATCGCCGGAATTCAGATAGCCGAAGATCCCCAGAGAACAGGCCCCGCTCAAAATGACAAGCCACTTTGCGTCCCCTCCGGAGACCTTGTTTCGCAGGATTTCAAGGGAAGGGGTCGCAATGCCCGTGAAAAGAAGCCAGCCCGCTCCGTTGAGGGCCATGGTGAACCAGGAAACCGCAAGAGCTGTGAGAGTATATTTGTCGGAACCGAGCTCCGCGCCATAGGCCTCCGCTCCGATCCTTGCGGCGGAGAGCTCCGTCGGGGCAGCGCCGATAATGGAAAGTCTGAGCCAGGCCATGGGACCTCCGATGGAAGCCATCAGTCCTACCATGACGATAAAGACTCCGAGCGCAGGTCCGATGGCCGAAATCATGCCGATTCGGAAGGCCTGCCTGGAGAGGGAAGGGTCCAGCTGCGATTTTTTCGATATTGAAAGACATTTCCTGACATAAAGCGTGGTCTGAAGTACGGAAATCAGAACCGTGGCGGCACATAAAACCCATATGATCGGCAGATTGGAGACCGATTGGACTTCGCTTACATCTTTCATGCTATGCCTCCCGAAGAATAGTTCCCAAGATCTGAATCATTTTACTGAAATATCCCCGCCGGGATGCTGCGCGTAGAATTACGGCGGCCCTTCCGGCGTCTGACGGAGACTAATATAATTAACATAGCATTAGCGACTAAAACAAACAAGCATAAACTTGCAAGAATGAATTATAAGATAGTTGTGAGCTTATAATAAAACATATATTCATAATTATGCTCATAAGAATAGGGAGATATATCGCGCTTACAGGGTATTATTCACAAAATTCGCTCTTGACAGAGGAGGACTTATCGTCTATCTTAGAGATTAAGAAAATGATATAGGAAACTATTTTCCTACGTGTGAAATGAAAAAGAAAAGGAGGAAAAATGAAGAGAGCGATCGGTATCTTGCTTGCCATGGCCGTCATCCTGATGCTCGGAGCCTGCGGCCCTTCGGCCAATGAGGCGGCATCTCAAAAGGCGGAGGAAAAGGGAAGCTCTGCAAAAAGTGCGGAGCCGGAAGGGGACGAAAAAAAGGAAAAGCTCAGAGTCTGCATTGTTTATACGGGGAATCTGGGAGATAAATCCTACAATGATTCCTGCAATGCCGGAGCGCAGAAGGCCGTTTCGGATTTTGGCATTGAATTAAAGTCTCTGGAGGGGACTAGCGCGCAGGAATGGGAGGCGAATCTGCTTTCCGCTTGTGAAGGGGGCTATGATCTGGTGATCGGAAGCTCCTCCAATATGGCGGATTATATTGCAAAGCATGCTCCTGATTATCCGAAGATCAAATTCGCGATCATCGATACAAAGGTGGATCTCCCCAATGTGGAATCTATCAGCTTCGCACAGAATCAGGGATCCTTTCTGGCGGGGGCGGCTGCGGCGATGTTCACCCAGAAGACAGAGATCAAGGGAGTAAACCCGGAGCATATCATAGGCTGGGTAGGAGGGATGGATATCCCTGTCCTGCATGATTTTTATGTCGGCTATGAACAGGGCGCAAAGTATATTGCCCCCGATATCTCCATCCTTCAGTCTTTTGCGGGGTCTTGGTCGGACCCTCTGAAGGGAAAGGAGCTGACGCTGGCCCAATATGAGCAGGGGGCTGACATTGTCATGAATGTCGCGTCCGGAACGGGAACCGGAGTCCTGGAAGCGGCGAAGGAGGCCGGGGAATATGCCATCGGCGTGGATCTGAATCAGGACGCGGATCAGCCGGGCTCTGTACTGACCTCTATGGTAAAGAGGGTGGACAATGCCTGCTATCTTATCATTCAGGCGGCCGCAGACGGAAGCTTCCGCGGAGGGACGACACAGTATCTGACGCTTGCAGAGGGAGGAGTCAGTCTGACGGATTTTTCCGTGATGAAGAAAGCGCTTGGGGAGAAATTCCCCCAGGATATCGTGGACAAGTGTGAAGAGCTGGAGAAGAAGATTGCCTCTGGAGAAATAGAGGTTAAAAATTACGAGGGCTTCGGGCCGGAAGCCTAAAGCCTGCAGTAAAGAAGAGAGGATGTGAAGCCCGGAAAGAGGACTTCACATTCCTTCGATCCAAAATCGGGTTTTGGGAGGCGATGGTGAAGGAAGAATATGTCGTTGAGATGCTTTCGGTGTCCAAATCATTCGCTGAGGTCTGCGCGGTCAAAGATGGTAGCTTCAATCTGAAAAAGGGAGAGATCCATTCTTTAATCGGAGAAAATGGCGCCGGAAAATCTACCATGATGAAGCTCCTCTATGGGATGTATCCGATCGACAAAGGGGAAATCTTCATCAAGGGCGAAAGGATGCTGAGATTAAATCCCGGCATCGCGATCGAGCATGGAATCGGCATGGTGCACCAGGAATTCATGCTGGTCAATGAGCTTAGCGTTTTGGAAAACATTATTCTTGGCTTTGAGCCTAAAAAAGGTCTGAAGATCGACTTCGCAAAGGCAGAGAAGGAGATCCGGAAGTACATTGAGCTCTACCATCTGGAGCTTCCGCTGGACAAAAAGGTGGGACAGATTTCCGTAGGGGAGGCACAGCGCGTTGAGATCATAAAGACTCTGATGAGGGGAGCGGAGATTATCATATTGGATGAGCCCACGGCGGTCCTTACGCCACAGGAGACGCAGAAGCTTTTCGAGATTATGAGAAATCTCAAAAAAGAGGGGAAGTCTCTGGTCTTTATCTCCCATAAGCTGAATGAGGTCATGGATATTTCCGACAGAATTTCTGTCATGCGGCAGGGGGTATTCCGCGGAAGCATGAATAAGGAGGAGACCTCCCCGCTGGAGCTCACGAAGCATATGATCGGGAGAGAGGTCTTTTTGAGCGGAGGAGGGAAAAGAGGCGTGCCTGGAGAGGTGGTGCTGGAGCTTTGCGATGTCTGGGTTCCCAGCGCAAAGGAGAGCTCGAAGATTCGCGGAATGTCATTTTCCCTCCGGGAGGGCGAGATCCTCGGCCTCGCGGGGATCGACGGAAACGGACAGTCGGAGCTGATTGAGGCAATTACGGGCTTAAGGAGGGTTGAGAGGGGAAGGATCCTTTTAGACGGCATTGATATCGCGAATCAGACGCCGAAGAGGATCAGAAAGCTGGGGCTTTCTCACATTCCGGAAGACAGAAATGTCAGAGGATTAAACCGCAGCATGAACGTCCTGGAAAATCTGCTTTCCGTAGAAATCGATCAGGCGCCGTATTCGAAGGGGCCTTATCTGAACCAAAGGGCGATGGAACGCCATGGTGAAGAGCTGATCAGAAGCTTTGACATCCGCCCGAACAACTGCAAGGGGCCAAGCGCAGCGCTTTCCGGCGGGAATGCGCAGAAGCTGGTGGTCGCGAGAGAGCTGTCTCTGAAAAAGAAGGTTTTGATAGCGGCACAGCCCACAAGAGGAGTGGATATCGGGGCGATAGAATCCATAAGGGCCGCTTTGGAGAAAGCCAGAAGAGAGGGGAGCGGGATCCTGCTGGTCTCGGCGGAGCTGGAGGAAATTCTCTCTCTTTCCGACCGTATTATCGTGATCCATGAGGGCAGAATCACCGGGGAAATGCCGGTATCGGATGCGAACGAAAATAATCTGGGGCTCCTTATGATGGGAGGCGGGAAAGAGGAAAGAAAATATGAACGCATATAGGGCTGTATTCAGGATTTTGCTCATTCTCGCGATGGCCCTGGGAATCGGCGCATTATTCATCCTTCTTATTGGAGAAAATCCGATACTGGCCTATGCCGCTTTGCTGAGAGGCGCCTTCGGGACGAGGCTGGGGCTTGGGACCGTGATAGCGGGCTTTACGCCGCTTCTTCTGACCTCTACGGCCTTTGCGCTTGCGGCGAAGGCGGGGGCGTTCAATGTCGGAGTGGAGGGAGAGGTAATTCTCGGGGGAATTACCGCGGCGTATATCGGAATTAACTGGGGCTTTCTCCCGGTGTCTCTTCTCTATGCCGCATGCTTTTTGGGGGCTGTGATCGTATCGGGACTATGGGCGCTGATTCCGGCGGTATTAAAGGTGTACTACAATGTATCGGAGGTCTGTGTGACGATTTTGATGAATACGGTGGCAGTCTATATCGCTTCGTATCTCGTGAGTGGACCGATGAGCGCGGGATCCGCGATTCCTCAGTCAGCGCCCGTACTGGTGACCCTGCCCAAAATCATAAAGCCGTCTTCAGCCAATGCGGGAATCTTTATCGCAATTTTTCTGGTCATTCTGATTATCCTTATGCTCTGTAAAAGCAAATGGGGGTATAAAATCAAAATGGTGGGGACAAATCCAATGAATGCGGATTACACAGGGACCTCTTCCAAACGCGTATTCATATCCTGCATGCTTCTCTCGGGGATGCTCGGCGGGATCGCGGGCTGCATCGAGGTCCTGGGGGTACATGGCTATTATCTGGATAATTTCGCAAAGGACCTGGGAATCAACGGCATGCTCGCCGCCTTAATTGTGAAATCCAATGTTTTCTTCACGCCATTTATCGCCTTTTTTCTCTCCGTTTTAAAAGCCGGAGCCATGGCGATGCAGCAGGCCACGAATGTTCCGAAGTCCATAGTGGATACGGTATCTGCGGTATTCATCATTGTCGCCACAATGGATTTTGTCCTGGAACGGCGCAAAGGAAAAAAGAGGGAGGCGCTCAGTCTTCCTTCCGGGGCGGAGGAAGAGGGAGGAAGCTAATGGGAAATTCAGGGAAAATATTTAATCTGTCGCTGATCTATGCTACATTCCGGGCCTCCGCGCCGATCATCTACGCGGCCTTATGTGCGGCAATCACGCAGCAGGCCAATATCCTGAATATCGGCACAGAGGGAATCATGCTCGTCGGCGCGTTTACGGCAGTGACAGTCAGCTTTTTCACGGGAACATGGATTCTTGGGGTATTCGCGGCAATGCTGAGCGGGGCTCTGATCTCGCTGATCATGGCTGTAGGACACATCAAGTATCACTCGGAAATCTGCGCAATCGGGATGGGGGTGAATCTTTTTGCCATTGCAATCAGTAAATTTCTGCTGCAGGCAATTTTCAAGACGAGCGGAAGCTTTTCCGATCCGGGTCTTTCCGTCATTCCAAGGCTGCATTTTGCTTTTCTCGAGCATGTGCCGATCCTGGGGGACTTATGGAATGACTGCTGCCTCACGGAATGGCTGGTGCTTTTTCTCGTGCTTTTTCTGGAATTTCTGTTTTATAAGACGGTTTGGGGACTGCGCCTCCGGGCCGTCGGGAAATTTCCGGATGCCGCCCGGACCGCCGGAATTCCCGTCGATACGGTCCGCTACCAGGCGATGCTGATTTCCGGCCTCATCGGAGGACTGGCGGGAGCACATCTTTCCCTTGGCTACAGCTCGCAGTTTGTCGAAAATATGACGAATAATCGAGGATTCATGGGAGTCGCCGCGATGTATTTCGGCGGGGCGAATCCGATTCTGACCTCCGTAGGCTGTCTCTTATTCGGCTTTTCGGATTCCGTCGGGGCCAGACTGCAGGCCTATGGCTTTCCCGCGCAGTTTGTGCTGATGATGCCGTATCTGGTCACGATTCTCATTTTGTCGCTTTCCCTTATCGTAAAGAGAAAAACGATAAGGAGGAGAGAATCCGCCCTGCTCCCTGCCATGAGAACAGATGCCGGGAAGGCATAGGATCGTCATTAGAGCTCAGGCGGAGGAGGGATGTATGAATTTTCGGCAGAGACTCCGGCTTTAAGGACAGAGATCAGCCGGAGAATATTTTACGCAGTACAGAAAACAAGCGAAAAGATCGGAGAGATTTATGAAGAGGAGAAAAATCATTCTGGACTGTGATCCGGGACATGATGATGCGGTAGCCATTATGCTGGCCGGAAGAGCGCCGGAGCTGGAGATTTTGGGGATCACGGTGGTTTCGGGGAATCAGACGATAGAAAAAACTTCCCCAAATGCCCTCAATGTCCTTCAGTATCTGGAGCTGGATATCCCGGTTTACGCGGGATGCGGCCAGCCGATGGTCAGGAAAAGGATTCACGCGGCTGACATTCATGGAAGCAGCGGCCTGGACGGACCTGTGTTTCCGGAGCTCAAAAGGACCGTGGAAGAGGAGCATGCGGTTACGTTCATCATCCGTTCGCTTTTATCCTCTGAGGAAGCCGTAACCATGGTGACGACCGGTCCCATGACAAACCTTGCCATGGCGATGCGGATGAATCCCGGAATTCTCGATAAAATCGAGAGGATCGTCCTGATGGGAGGCTCCTATGGAAACGGCAATATCACTCCGGCGGCCGAGTTCAATATTGCGGCAGATGCGGAAGCAGCATACGTCTGTTTCAACTCCGGGCGGCCGATCACAATGGCGGGACTGGATGTGACGAGGAAGGCCTTGTGCTTCCCGGAGATTGTGGAGCGCATGGGAAGGATCGGCAATAAGGCATCGAAGCTCTTTGTGGACTTGATGGGACACTTTTGCAGGACGCAGAAGGAGGTTTTCGGCTGGGAGGGGGGACCGCTCCACGATCCGGTGCCTGTCGCCTATCTAATTGATCCGGATATTCTGAAAACCAAGGCGATGAATGTCGAGATTGATATCCGCAGCGAGCAGTCCTATGGGCGAACCAATTGCGATTACTTTGGCTATCTGCACAGGGAGGCCACAGCGGATGTGGCAGTGGACATTCAGGTGGAGCGCTTCTGGGACTGCATTGAGTCCGGGCTGAGAAGATACGGATAAGGCGGGATGCGGATCCCCTGTACTAAGGGTGAAACTGCCCGCATTCCCGCATGGAATACGTTTTGCGGGAGGAAGGATGGGAATGCTTGATTTAAGAGAGATTCTGGAAAAAAACAAGGAGTATTATATCAAGAGACTCGCGGAGCTGGTGGAGATCGATACCCATGTGCTGGGACATGGGATTGACGGAGGACTGGAGAAGGAGGGGCAGGATTATCTGGCCCGGCTTCTCCGGGAGATGGGGGCACGGCTGAGACTGGATCCCCTGAAGGAAGCGGATATCAAACGCTGCCATGAGCTCTGGCATGAGGGAAATCTCGGACATAAGCTGGAGAAGCGCTATAATCTGTACGCGGGATTTGGGACAGAGGGCAGGGGGAGAAGTCTCATCCTGAACGGACATATGGACGTGATGCCCGCGGATAATGAAAAGGAGTGGAAAAGTCCGCCGTTTGAGGCGAGAATCGAAGGCGGAAGGATGTACGGGCGCGGAACCGCAGATATGAAAGCGGGTCTTATGGCCTCAGTGATGGCGGTCCAGCTGCTGAAGGACGCGGAAAGAGAAATCCCGGGAG
Organism: Oribacterium sp. oral taxon 078 str. F0262; assembly: GCF_000160135.1. Lineage (GTDB taxonomy): Bacteria > Bacillota > Clostridia > Lachnospirales > Lachnospiraceae > Oribacterium. Next base: position 489,876 of record NZ_GG729934.1, on the reverse strand, counting down.
AGCTTATTATCGCGTCCGTATGCGATGAGGAAGGGGGAGGAAACGGCTCCGTTCAGGCTCTTATGTCCGGACTGAGAGCGGATGGAGTGGTGGTCTGTGAGGGAACAGGAGATGAACTGATTCTCGCTCATATGGGCTTTGTGTTCTTCCGGGTAGAGGTGGAGGGAAAGTCCTGCCATTCCGGGGAGAAGAAAGCCGGAGTCAGTGCCATTGAAAAGGCGATAAAAATCATCGAGGCCATGCACGAGATGGAGCATGAGTGGCTCCTGAAATACCGGCATCCGCTGCTGCCCTCTCCGAGTCTGAATGTCGGGGTGATTCGGGGAGGAAGCGCGGGATCCACCGTGCCTTCCGAATGCTGCTTTGAGCTCTGCGTGCACTATATCCCGGGACAGATGAATTATCAGGGGCTCGTCGGGGAGATCGAGGATTTGATCTCGAGAGTCTCCCGCTCGGACCTTTGGCTGGAAAAGCATCCTCCGAAGCTGACGGTCTATCAGGCCGGCGGCGGATTTGAAATGGGAGAGGGACAGAGCCTGGTGGAAAGCTTTCAAAGAGCCTACAGTCTGGTCCGAAAAAAACCGGTGCAGATCACAGGCTCACCGGCGGGCTGCGATTCCAGGCTTTGGAGAAATATAGGAGGCTGCCAGACGATACAGTTTGGGCCCGGGAATCTTGCGCAGTGTCACAGTACGGATGAGTGGGTGGAAATCGATTCCTATCTGGAAGCGATCCTGATCTATGCGGAATTGATTCTGGATTTCTGCGCTGCCTGAAAAGAAAGGAGAGTTTATGGCAAAGAGAATACTGCTGGCGGGAGAGTCATGGATGAGCTATACGACACATGTAAAGGGCTTTGATGCTTTCTACAGCTCGGTTTATGAGACAGGAGAGCGATATATCAAGGCGGCCTTCGAGAAAGCGGGATATGAATTTGTCTTTATGCCAAATCATTTGGCCATGGAGGAATTCCCGTACAGCCTGGAGAAATTAAGAAATTTCGATCTGATTGTTCTCTCCGATATCGGAGCCAATACGCTTTTGCTTCCGACGGCGACCTTTTCCAGGAGTGAGCTTCGGCCCAATCGCTGCGATCTTCTCAGAGATTATGTCCTTGATGGGGGAGCACTTCTGATGGTGGGCGGATATCTCACCTTTTCCGGCATTGACGCCAGGGGAAAGTGGGGGAGTACGGCAGTGCAGGAGGTCCTCCCGGTGGAGCTTCTGAAAACAGATGATCGGGAGGAGCACTGCGAAGGGGTGCGCCCGGAGACGCTTATGCCGGAGCATGAGATTCTGGACGGGATCAGGGGAGAATGGCCTCGGATTTTGGGATATAATAAAACAATGGAAAAGCCCGGGACAGAGGTATTGGCTTCGGTCTGCGGGGATCCTTTTCTTGCGGTCGGAAGCTATGGAAAGGGGAGAAGCGCGGTATTGACCACAGACTGTGCGCCGCACTGGGCTCCGCCGGAGTTTTGTGAATGGGAGGGCTATGAGAGGCTGTTTGCGAATCTTGCGGCGTGGCTGATAAAATAGCGGAAACGCCGAATATGAAATTTCGAAGGACAGAAGATGAGAATATTGAATTTTGGTTCGATCAATCTGGATTATGTGTATTCTGTAGAGCATTTTGTTCAACCCGGAGAAACCATATTGGCGGATGAGCTGCAGATTTTCCCCGGAGGGAAGGGACTGAATCAATCCATTGCACTGGCGAGATCCGGGATCCCGGTTTTCCACGCGGGGATGATCGGACAGGGAGATGATTTTCTGATCGAGCTCATGAAAAAGGCCGGAGTGAATACCCGCTATATCAGGAGCTCAAAGGAGAGCCGAACCGGGAATGCGGTCATTCAGAGAGATCAGAGCGGCAATAACTGCATCATTCTGCACGGCGGAGCGAATCAAAGGATTTCCAGAGAATACATCGATGAGGTTCTCTCGGATTTTTCGGAAGGGGACTTCCTTTTGCTCCAAAATGAAATCAGCAATATGGTTTACCTCATGGAAAAGGCGCATGAAAGAGGAATGAGAATCATCCTGAATCCTTCTCCGATGAATGAAGCTCTGCGCTCCTGCCCCCTATGCTATGTGAATTATTTTATTCTGAATGAAATTGAAATCGCGCAGCTTCTGGGAGGAGATGAAAAGAGGGAGGAGGAGCAGATCCATGAGATGCTGAAGAGATTTCCCGGCTCGAAGATCGTTCTTACCCTGGGAAAAAGGGGATCTCTATATGCGGAGGAGGGTATGGACTATCAGCAGGATATCTATCCGGCTAAGGTTATGGATACCACCGCGGCGGGAGACAGCTTCACGGGATACTTTGTGTCGGGAATATGGAAGGGGTATTCAGCGAAAGAAAGCATGGATCTTGCATCGAAGGCGGCGTCACTGGCCGTGGCCTCGGCGGGGGCGGAGCCTTCGATACCGAAGATAGAGGAGCTTGAGGCGGCTTTCCCCTCTCCCTGATCTCGCACAGGAAGATGTGAAGGAAGGGGATGTGAACCGGCTGTCGAAGGTCCTGGGGCTTAGAAGATGCATCATCGGGCTTCGCTTTTTGTATTTTAAAAGGGATTATATCGAGGAGAATATCCCGGAATATGGGAGGAAAACGAGATATTGGATGATGGTGGAGCATAGGAAAGAGATCAGGAGGGCCTGAAGCTCACCCGATCCGCCGAATCCGATCCTTTCCCAAAGGAGGAAGGCCTTTTCGAGAAGAGTGAAAGCTCCTTTTTATTGTCTTCGCCCGCTGTGGTGACAATGTCTTATAGAAGCTGCTTATTGCTTTCCCGCAAGAGGACGTTTAGAATAGGTACGGAAAAGGCAGAGGGCGCTCTTGCTCCGACTGTTGTCAGTCGGGGCTTTCACATGGGTATCAAGGAGTTTATCTATGAAATTAGGAATCGTTGGTCTTCCAAATGTCGGGAAATCGACTCTCTTTAATGCTATCACGCGGGCGGGGGCAGAGGCCGCAAACTATCCCTTTTGCACGATAGATCCCAATGTGGGGGTTGTCGCTGTGCCGGACGAACGGCTCCATCTGCTCTCGGAGCTCTATCATTCCGAGAAGACAACGCCGGCGGTGATAGAATTTGTGGATATTGCCGGGCTTGTGAAGGGGGCCTCCAAGGGGGAGGGCCTCGGAAATCAGTTTCTCTCCAATATCCGGGAGACCGACGCGATCGTCCATGTCGTCCGCTGCTTTGAGGATCCCAATGTGATCCATGTCGACGGCTCTGTGGATCCGCTTCGGGACATCGAGACGATCAATCTGGAGCTCATCTTCTCCGATCTGGATCTTTTGGAGAGGAGAATGCAGAAGCTGAAAAAGCTTTCCCAGAACGATAAGGAGGCGAAGGCGGAGCTTATGCTTTTGTCCGAGCTTTATCAATATCTGGAGAGTGGAAAGCTCGCGATCGGCTTTGACGCGGGAGACGAGGATAAGAATGCCTTTGTGGACAGCCTGGATCTCCTCACCAGAAAGCCGGTGATCTACGCCTGCAATGTATCGGAGGACAGTCTCTCCGATGACGGGACGGGAAATCCCCATGTACAAAAGGTCCGGGGCTATGCGAAGGAGACTGGCTCCGGGGTCTTTGTCATCAGTGCTCAGATCGAGCAGGAGATTTCGGAGCTTCCGGAGGAGGAGAGGACAGAGTATCTGGAATCCCTGGGGCTTTCGGAGTCCGGGCTGGATAAGATCGTAAGAGCGTCCTATTCTCTTCTTGGCTTAATGTCCTTCCTCACGGCCGGAGAAAAGGAAAGCCGGGCCTGGACGATTAAAAAGGGGACAAAGGCGCCGCAGGCAGCGGGTAAGATTCATTCTGATTTTGAGCGGGGCTTTATCAAGGCGGAGGTCGTAAATTACAAGGATCTTCTGGATCTTAAATCGCTTTCTGCGGCCCGGGAAAAGGGGCTTGTCCGCATGGAGGGGAAGGATTATGTTATGCAGGATGGAGATGTTGTACTTTTCCGATTTAATGTTTAAAAAAGATCGGTCTCTCCTCGTTTTTTGAGCGCTGGGAGAGCTTCCCGTTTTTTCAGAAGGGGGTGGGACGCCGCGGGGTCCCGCCCTTTTTTTATGGTGGGAACTTATGCACTTATACAGCAAAACGTAAGAAACGCCATATATTTTGTCGCTTTCTCTTGCCTTGACAATTCAGTATGAGACAGGCATTATTATAATGAAGTGGGGAAAAGTGGCGGAAAGTGGTGACATCTGGATGTTTACCGGAGAGTATCATCATAATCTGGATGGAAAGGGGAGGATGATAGTCCCTGTTCGTTTCCGGGAGAATCTGAACAGGGAGTTTGTCCTCACCCGCTCTCTGGACGGCTGCCTTTCCATGTATGCTCCGGCGGAGTGGAAGCTGCTCGAGGAGAAGCTCGCCGCACTCCCCATGACCAATGAGAAGGCCCGGAGGCTGAAGCGTTTTTTGCTTGGAAGCGCGGTCAGCTGTGAGCTGGACGGACAGGGCCGGATTCTGATCCCGCAGGTTCTGAGGGAGAAGGCGGGGCTTCGAAAGGATGTCTGCCTGATCGGCGTGGGGGACCACGCGGAGCTTTGGGACAACGAGAGGTGGATCAGCGAGAACGATTTTTCGGACAGTGCGGAGCTCGCGGAGGATATGGAGGGACTCGGAATTTGACATTCCATCATTACAGTGTGCTTCTGCGGGAGACGATAGAGGGACTCGCAATTCGCGCGGACGGGGTCTATGTGGACGGCACGCTCGGGGGCGGAGGACACGCGCTTTCCATCTGTGAGCGGCTTTCCGGGAGAGGGAGGCTCATCGGCATCGACCAGGACGGAGCAGCGATAGAGGCGGCCTCGGAGCGCCTTAAGGACTACCGGGACCGGGCTGTCATCGTGAGAGGCAATTATGAGGATATCGCCGAAATTCTGATGCGGCTTCAGATCGAGCGGGTCGACGGCATCTGCCTTGACCTCGGGGTATCCAGCTATCAGCTGGATGAGGGGGAGAGAGGATTTTCCTACAGGACGGATGCAGCGCTTGACATGAGGATGGATCAAAGAGGAGAGAGGACTGCGGCGGATATCGTCAACTCCTACAGTGAGGAGGCCCTCTTTCGGATCATCCGGGACTACGGCGAGGACCACTTTGCCAGAAATATCGCAAAGCACATCGTGCAGTATCGGGAGAAGAAACGGATTGAAACGACATTGGAGCTCTCCGGCATCATCTCGGGGGCGATCCCTGCCCGTGTCCGCGCTCTCTCCGGACATCCCGCAAAGCGAAGCTTTCAGGCGATCCGGATTGAACTGAACCGGGAGCTGGAGGTTTTGGAGAATACTCTGGACCGGATGATAGATCTCCTTTCGGAGGGCGGGAGGCTCTGTGTGATCAGCTTCCATTCGCTGGAGGATCGGATCGTAAAAAGCAAATTCCGGACGGCTGAGAAGCCCTGTATCTGCCCGCCGGATTTTCCGGTATGCAGCTGCGGGAGGAAATCCAGGGGGATCGTTCTCACGAAGAAGCCGATCCTGCCGTCGGAGGAGGAGCTTCTTGAGAATCGGAGATCTCAGAGCGCGAAGCTTCGGATTTTTGAGAAGAGGACGGAGGGAAATTGATTTTTACGGCGGGAATGGATCGGCCGTTTTTCGGATCCGAATCCTATCTGTTTTGAGAGGAGGGGAGGTTTATGGCACGGCGCGCTATGGATAGAATGCGATGGACTGTCGGCGCTGCCGAGGCTTCGATGGGTCGAAAAGGGGAGAGAGTGAGGAGAGCCGGCGGGAGGCAGGAGCTGTCCCGGAGAGTCGGAAGGAGCCAAAGCGACAGGGTTCTCGCGGGAAAAACGGCGCTTCAGAGAGAGAGGAGACTCGGGGCTTCGTCCTCCGATGCGAAGAGAGCCAAAGCGGAAGCGTCTTCTGCCGGGAGGAGCTTAAGAGCGATAAAGCAGCATCGAAAGGGGGAGACAGAGGGAGTGAAGCGGGACAGCCCGCGTTTTTTGACTCCGGGAGCCGCGGAGCTTCGAAAAATGCAGCTTCGCTGTGAGACGGAGCGGAGCAGCCGTCTCCGGAAAAAGAGCGGAGCGTGGAGCTTTTACTTTCAGTTCATGCTCTTTCTCTCCTTTCTTCTCGCTGTCGGGATCTGCCTGAATTATGTGCAGCTTCATACCGAGATCAATACGAGGGAGCAGCGCATCGAGCGCCTGAGGGACAAGCTTGAGAAAAGGCGTTCGGAAAACGATGCCATGCAAAATTATATTTCCAATGCGGTCAGTCCCGATGAGATCTATCAGGTTGCGACAAAGGAGCTCGGGATGATCTATGCCGGGGAGGAGCAGATCATCCACTACAAGAGGGCAGAAAACGGTTATGTGAGGCAGTATGAAGAAATCCCGAAGCACTGAGGAGAACAGCGGGCAGGAGCCAAAGCTTCTGCCGCTCTATATGCAGCAGAAGCTCTTTTTGATATTGCTTTTCTTCCTGCTTCTCTTTCTGTACCTCACCTTTTCGATCTATCAGACGATTCGCGGAAACGGGCAGGACTATCAGAGGATGATCCGCTCGCAGAGGCAGGCGCATTACCGCTCGGAGAGCATCCCCTTCCGGAGGGGAGATATCACGGATCGAAACGGAACGGTGCTGGCGACGAGCCAGGCGGTCTATACCATGATTTTGGATCCGAAGGAGATTCTGGATCCGGAGCAGCCCTATCACAGCGCGACGGTTGCGGCGATCTCGAAGATCCTGGGGGATGAGACAGAGCAGGTGGAGAAGTTCCTCTCTGAGAGATCCGGGAAGAGGTACGCGAGATATCAAAGGCAGCTCAGCTTTGAGGACAAGGAGCGCTTCGATCAGTTCAAGGAGGCGGAGAACCAAAGACTGAAGAAGCTCTGGGCGAAGCAGAGAAGGGAGCAGAAGAAGAGCAAAAAGGAGGGAGAGGAGGAAAAATTGCAGCAGATCGGGGGCGTCAGCTTTGAGCTCAGCTATAAGAGGAATTATCCCTACGGCTCTCTCGCCTGCACCGTGCTCGGCTTTTCCTCCGGAGACGGGACTTCGGGGAGCGGGGGCATCGAGCAGTATTATAATGACAAGCTGACAGGGGTCAACGGCAGGAAATACGGCTTTCTCGACTTTGACACAAAGCTGCAGAGTGTTTTAAAGGATGCGACGGACGGAAACAATATCGTCAGTACCATCAATTATAATATACAGAGCGCGGCGGAAAAGTATCTGCAGGAGTGGCAGGTCGATGATGTCGGTTCCAAGATGGCCGCGGCGATCGTCATGGACCCGAATAATGGGGAGGTGCTCGCGATGGCGAGCACGAACCGCTATGATCTCAATAATCCCAGGAATCTGGACCCGACCGTCTATACCGATCAGAAGCTCAGGGAGATCGGCCGGAAAAAGCTGGTCGAGGGCTTCCGGAAAAACTATCCGGATCAGGGCAGCGTGACGGACGCGCAGGTTTTAAGTCAATATACCGAGGACGAGCTGAAGACGGCGGGGCAGAAGGCGGTCTGGGATCAGCTTTGGAGAAACCCCGTGGTCACGGACAGCTATGAACCCGGCTCCACGGTGAAGCCCTTTACCCTTGCGGGAGCGCTCGATGAGGGGGCAATCACGCCGAACACCGTCTATGAGTGCAAGGGCTTTATCCAGCTGAGCGACGGCACACACAGCTGGAAGATCCAGTGCCACAACCGGGATGGCCACGGACAGCTGAATGCGGAACAGGCGCTGATGGAGTCCTGCAATATTTACATGCTGGATGCTGCCTTTGCGGAGGGAAAGGAGAAATTCGCGAAATATCAGCACCTCTTCGGCTTCGGGGAGAAGACCGGCATTGACCTCCCTGCAGAGGTGGACACCTCGGGCCTTGTCTACAGCGCCGATGCACTCGGAAAGACCACTCTCGCGACAAACTCCTTCGGGCAGAATTTCAATGTGTCCATGATTCAGATGGCCGCGGCCTACTGCAGTATCCTAAACGGCGGAAGCTACTATAAGCCCCATATTGTAAAGCAGATCCGAAACTCCAATGGAACTGTGCTTCAGGATGTAAAGCCGGAGCTTCTCCGGGTCACAAGCTCCGTAAAGAGCTGCGACTTTCTCCGGCAGGCGCTCTATCAGACGGTGGAGCACGGGACCGGACAGCCGGCAAAGATCCAGGGCTACAAGGTCGGGGGAAAGACCGGGACTGCGCAGAAGCTTCCCCGCTCCGAGAAAAACTATCTGGTCTCCTTCTGCGGCTTTGCCCCCGTTGATGATCCGCAGATCCTCGTCTATGTCATCGTGGACACGCCGAACAAGGAGGGAGAGGATCAGGCCAGCGCCTCCTTCGCGACGAAGATCGAGCAGAAAATCATGAATGATTCCCTGCAGTATCTCGATATCCCGCCGGAGGGGAAGACCGACCCGAAGAACTCTTTGAATGAGAGTCTCTCCGCTCAGCCGGAGGGGATCAACCGGGAAGGGCTGGGAGCGGGAGAAGAGAGCGGGAGCGCCGCGGAGAGCAGCAGCGAGGAGGAAAGCAAAAAGGAAGGCCCCGGGGACGAGAGTCTCTCGGGAGAGGGGGGAGCGGATGTCCCGGCAGAGCTCCCGAGTTCCTCGGAGAATGCGGAAAGCAGCCGCGCGGAGACGGAATCCGGCCGGAGCCGGGAGGAGAGCTCCTCCGGGACGAAGGCAGCGGAGAGCGCGGCATCGGCCCGATGAAGACGCAGAAACGGATCAGAAGCAGAAGATCGATCCGATTCGAAAGAAAAACACCGATCAGCCGCCTTGCAGCGGAGCAATTCATGGAGAGAAGCATGTACCTCGATTTCACCTTATCCACAGTCCTGTCCTTTGTCCTCGCCGTTTTACTCGCGATTCCCCTGATACCGGAGCTTCATAAGCTCAAGTTCGGGCAGGAGGTGAGGGAGGACGGGCCTGAGACACATCTTAAGAAAAAGGGAACTCCCACTATGGGCGGGATCATCTTCCTCCTTTCGCTTCTCGTGCCCTCTGTCTTCTATGCGCTTCGCTTTCCGAAGATCCGGCCGGCGCTTTTCCTCACGCTCGGCTTTGCGGCAGTCGGCTTCCTGGATGATTCCATCAAGGTCTTAAAGCATCATTCGGAGGGCTTGAATCCGAAGCAGAAGTTTTTCCTGCAGCTTCTGATCACGCTTCTTTTTTCCCTCTGGATCTGCCTTTTGCCGGATCATGAGAGCGCCCTTCGCATCCCCTTTACCCGCTCTATGCTGAAGCTCGGCCCCTTCTATATCCCGGCGCTTCTTTTCATCGTGACGGCTACGGACAACGGTGCGAACTTTACGGACGGCCTCGATGGGCTCTGCTCCTCCGTCACAGCGGTGATCTCGCTCTTTTTGGGGATTTATGCCATTTTTATCGGGGAGAGAGAGCTTGTGCCGCTGTGCGGTGCCATGCTCGGCGCTCTTCTCGGTTTTCTCTGCTTCAATGCTTATCCGGCCAGGGTATTTATGGGAGATACCGGCTCTCTCGCGCTGGGCGGTTTCGTCTCCGCACTTGCCATTGAGCTTGGGATTCCTCTTTATATCCCTCTTTTCGCTTTTATCTATCTTTTGGAGGTATTATCTGTCATCATTCAGGTTTCCTATTTTAAGCTAAGCCACGGCAGGCGGATTTTCCGCATGGCGCCGATCCATCACCATTTTGAACTTCTGGGGTGGTCGGAGACCCGCGTGGTGACAGTGTTTACCATTATCAGTCTGCTGCTCTCACTGCTTTCCTTTACTCTTTTGATCCTGTGATCATCAGAGAAGAGGAAATACAGAGGGGCGGAAGAACCAGGAAAAGAGGATAGAAGAGAGGAAGACCATGGACAGGGAGAAGGTGCTGGTGCTCGGTGCGGGGCGGAGCGGAATCGCCGCCGCAAAACAGATATTGGGGCTCGGAGGACAGGTCGTCCTCTTTGATTCCAATGAGAAGCTCAATGTGGCTGAGCTCCTCAAAAATTTTGAAAAAAAGGACAAGATCCGCATTTTGAAGGGAAAGCTCTCGCCGACGGATCTCGTCAATGTGGATCTTGCGGTCATAAGCCCGGGGATTCCGCTGGATCTTCCGCTGGTAAAAAGGATCCGCGGCGCGAAAATTCCGATCTGGGGAGAGCTTGAGCTCGCCTATCAGTCCAGCCGGGGGAAGCTCGCCGCGATCACCGGGACCAATGGGAAGACGACGACGGTCTCCCTGGTGGGAGAGATTCTTCGCTCCCATTTCAGTGATACCCATGTGGTGGGAAATATCGGAAATCCCTTTACCGCGGAAGCACTGGAGACGGAGGACAGCTCCGCCACCGTGATCGAGGTCAGCTCCTTTCAGCTGGAGACCATCATGGATTTCCGGCCGGATGTCAGTGCGATTACGAATATCACGCCGGATCATCTGGACCGCCATAAGAGTATGAAAAATTATATCCGCATCAAGGAATCCATCGCGATGAACCAGACGGAAGAGGACTGCGTGGTTTTGAACCATGAGGATCCGGAGCTTCGGAGCTTCGGGAAAGGGAAGGAGCTTAAGCCGAAGGTGCTCTGGTTCTCCAGTGAGCGGGAGCTCAAGGAGGGATTTTTCCTGAGGAAGGATGCGCTTTTCTTCCGGGAGGCGGGGAAGGAGGCGGAGGAGCTTCTCAAGGTGCGGGAGCTCAAGCTTCTCGGGAAGCATAATTATGAGAATGTCATGTGCGCCATGGCGGTTTCTTACAGGATGGGAGTTCCGATGAGAAAGATCATTTCGGTGTGCAAAAGTTTCCGGCCGGTCGAGCACAGGATCGAGTTCGTGCGGAAGAGGAGCGGCGTCAGCTATTATAATGATTCCAAGGGGACCAATGTGGATGCCGCGATTCAGGCGCTCCGAGCGATGCCGGGGCCGGTGATCCTGATCGGCGGCGGCTATGACAAGCATGTGGACTTTGATGACTGGGTGAAGGAATTCAAGGGCAGGGTGAAGTATCTTGTGCTGATCGGACAGACCAGGAGCCAGATCGCAAACTGTGCGAAGAAATACGGCTTTAAGAATATCATGTTCGCAGAGGATATGGACGAGGCGGTCAGGGACTGCGCGGCCTATGCGGACAGCGGGGACTTCGTGCTTCTGAGCCCCGCCTGCGCGAGCTGGGGAATGTTCAAGGACTATGAGGAAAGGGGACAGATCTTCAAGGACTGTGTGAAGAATCTGTAGCTTTGGGGAGATGGGATTGACGAGGACGAAGAAAATAGTGAGCTTTTACGATTACAGCCTGCTTTTTGCGGTGCTCTTTATCCTGGGCTTCGGCCTGCTCATCCTTTATTCCGCGTCCTCCGGAAGAGGAGACATGGAGGAGAGCGCCATGTCCTATCTGCGAAAGCAGGGATTTTTTGCCGTCGGCGGACTCGTCCTCATGTTTGGGCTCTCCCATCTATTGGATTATCGTTTTCTCCGCGTTCTGGCTCTCCCCGGCTTTGCCGCGGCCTGCGGCCTGGTTCTTTTAACCGCGGCATATGGCGCGGCCTCTCATGGCTCCACCCGCTGGTTCACGATTTTCGGTGTGCGCTTTCAGCCCTCTGAGCTTGTGAAGTTTACTCTCATTATCATGGAGGCGAGAGAATTCTCCCGTCTGGGAAGTCAGGTCAACAGTAAGAAGAGTCTCCGCCAGCCGCTTTTGCTGGCCTTTTTCCCCGCGATTTTCATTGCGTTTTCCAATCTCTCCACGGGGATCATTATCCTTGGGATCTTTTCTCTGATGCTCTTTGTAGCAAGAAAAGAGTATAAGCCCTTCTTCTATCTCTTTCTGCTGCTCCTTCTTCTCTATCTCGCGGCCTATCCCTTTGCGGTGCTGATGGAGAAGTGCCATATCATGCATGGATATCAGCTGATGAGAATCTATGCCTGGAAGCGCCCCCTTGACCCGAGATACGTGAGTAAAACCTATCAGACCGTGCAGGGGCTCTATGCGATCGGCTCCGGGGGGATCTTTGGGAGAGGGCTCGGGGAATCCCTTCAGAAGTTCATGATGCCGGAGGCGCAGAACGACATGATCTTCACGATACTCTGCGAGGAGCTCGGCCTTTTCGGTGCGGTTTCCCTGATCCTCATCTACCTCTTTATCCTCTACCGCCTCTATGACATCGCAAGGAATGCCCCGGATCTCTTCGGCTCCTTTCTCGTGATCGGTGTGATGTCGCACATCGGTCTGCAGGCGGTCCTCAACATCGCGGTGGCCTGCAATCAGATCCCCAATACAGGGGTCACGCTGCCCTTTGTGAGCTATGGGGGGACAGCACTCGTTTTGCTTCTTCTGGAGATAGGGATCTGTCTCTCGGTCTCGAAGCAGACGAAGCTGGAGCTTCGATGAACGGGCCCACGGGGAAAATCAGAAGGCCCCGCGGCCTTAGCTCCGGGCGGAATCGGAGGGAGCAGAATGCTCCGGAGGAGAAGAAGGGCGGGGAGCTGCTGCGGGACGAGAGTGCCGGGCTTCCGGAGATCGCGCCCGTTTTTCCGCATCGGGAAAAGGCGGAGGGGAAGCGGGAAGGAGCAGATGAGAAGAGGACAGGCGGAGGCGGAATCCGGAGAGAGCTCCGAAGGGCCGCCGCGCTTTCTGATCTGGAAACGGAGGAGATGAGGAAGCGGAGGCTCCATGGGCAGAGCGGAAGGAAGATCGTGCCGCTTTATGGAAGGGGATTTATGTCCCCGGAGGAGGATGCGGAGAAGGGAGCGTCCCTTTCGCTTCGCTCGGAGAGAAACCGCCAGTTCCTGGAGGGGGAAGCCAGGATGCGCCAGCTTGCGAGTGCGAGGAAGCGATTAAAGGAGGCGGAGAAGCCGGAGGAGAGCCGTTCCGACGCAGCGCTTCAAAAGGCGGTAGAGGAGCTTCTCTCGAGGAGAAAGAAGGAGAGAGAGCCTTCCCTGTCTATGGCGGGAGAAGAAGCGGAAGGGAATGCAATAGAAAGCGAAGAAGCGGCGGAGGAAGAGGGAAAAGCGATCGATCCCGGGGCGAAGGAGGACGCTTTTTCGGAGGAGAGGGAGGGGATAGCCCGGGGGAGGAGCAGAAGGAGAAGGACGGAGGAGCCGACGGAAGCTGCCCCTTTGGAGAAGGCAGAACGCGCATCGCGGTGGAGACTTCCCGTTTTGCTTCGCTTTTCCCCGGCCGGGGAACTAAGCCCCCAGGAGAGAGAGGAGAGGAGGAAGCAGGGGATCCGGATCCGCCGGATGGAGATCCTGCTTTTGATCCTGGGCATCCTTTTGGTGCTTGTGACAGCGAGGTTTCAGAGCATCGAAATCACGGGAAACCGGCGCTATTCCGAGGAGGAGATCCGGGCCATGCTCTTTCCGGGCAGCTGGGATACGGATTCCTTTTATCAGTTTCTGAAGGAACACACGAGGGAGCACGCGGAGTATCCCTTCATTGAAAGCTATGAGCTTCACTGGAAGGGGCCTCTTAAGCTGAAGGTCAGAGTCCGGGAAAAGAATGTCGTCGCCTATGTGGGCTTTATGTCCAGCAGGTTTTACTTTGACCGGGATGGAATGGTAGTGGAATCCACGCAGGAGCCTCTTGAGGGCGTGCCGAGGATAGAAGGCCTCGACTTCGGATCGATTTCTCTCCATAAAAGGATTTCCGTAAAAAATGACAGGGTCTTTCACGATATCATGAATCTGACCAATGCCCTGTCGGAATTACAGATTTCCTGCGAGAGCATCCGCTATGATGACTCCTTAAATGCGATCTTGAATCTCGGAGACATCAGGGTGAAGCTCGGGGCGGATCAGGACATGGAGGAGAAGATTTCCTGCCTCAGGGAGATCCTCCCGAAGCTCTCCGGAAGGAGGGGAGAACTCGACCTCTCCACCTATCTGGACCGGGGAGGAAGGGACAGTTTTATCTTTACAGAGAGCAAGTAGAAAAGCCCCGATCAATCCCGGGGCTTGCTATTTATCGGAAATCTTAGTATATTATTCCGGAAAGGAACGTTTTATCAGCGAAGGAGGAAGATATGCTGGAGATTAAACTTCCTGAGTCAGAGGCAGCTGCGAAGATCATTGTCGTTGGTGTTGGTGGCGCAGGCAATAACGCAGTGAACCGAATGGTGGATGAGGGAATTGTGGGAGTGGACTTTATCGGGGTGAACACCGATAAGCAGGCCCTCCAGTTCAGCAAGGCTTCCACATCCATGACGATCGGCGAGAAGCTCACCAAGGGGCTTGGCTGCGGCGGAAAGCCGGAGATCGGCATGAAGGCCGCAGAGGAAAGTTCCGAGGATATCACCTCCGCCTTGCAGGGAGCGGATATGGTTTTCGTCACCTGCGGCATGGGGGGCGGCACGGGAACCGGAGCGGCCCCTATTATCGCAAAGATCGCGAAGGACATGGGAATTCTCACGGTCGGCGTCGTCACAAAGCCCTTCCGCTTTGAGGCAAAGCAGAGGATGAATAATGCCCTGAAGGGGATCGATGCGCTCAAGGAGGCCGTCGATACCCTGATTGTCATCCCGAACGACAGACTTTTGGAGATCGTAGACAGAAGGACCACGATGCCGGATGCGCTGAAGAAGGCGGACGAGGTCCTGCAGCAGGCTGTGCAGGGCATTACGGACCTCATCAATGTCCCGGGGCTCATCAATCTCGACTTTGCCGATGTCTCTTCTATTATGAAGGATAAGGGGATAGCGCACGTCGGAATCGGAAAGGCGAAGGGAGACGAGAAGGCGATCGAGGCGGTCAAGGCCGCGATCTCCTCCCCGCTTCTGGAGACGACGATCGAGGGCGCTTCGGATGTGATTATCAATATCTCCGGAGATATCAGCCTGGTGGAAGCGAACGAGGCTGCTTCTTATGTGGAGGAGCTCGCCGGGGAAAATGCGAATATCATCTTCGGTGCGATGTATGACGAGAGTGCCCAGGACGAAGCGACGATCACGGTGATTGCGACCGGGATCCAGGAGATGGAGCAGAAGACAAAATCCGCTGCCTCCGTGATGGGGAAGAAGGTATTTAAACCGATTCCGCCGGTGCAGCAGCAGCCGGTTGCGGCTCCTTCTCCCGCCCCCGCTCCTGCGGCTCCCTCTCCCGCCCCTGCTCCGGCTCCGGCCGCGCAGAGGCCGGTAAGCCAGGGCTCTCCGATCATCCCGAATCTTTTCGGACATGGTGGAGCCTTCCAGAGCCGTCCCACTGTTCCGATCAATCCCACATCGGCGCCGACTCTGAATGTGAACACGCGTATCGGGGCTCCTCCCTCTCAGTCCGCCCAGCAGACGACACAGATGCCAAAGGAACAGACCGGAGCGAGCAGACAGCAGTCCAACAAGGAGATGTCGATCAATATTCCGGAATTCCTGCGAAACAGAAACAGCAGGTAAAGCTGCCGGGAAGAAGGGACTATGTCAAACGGCATAGTCCTTTCTTTGTACGGCATTGACAGCGGGAGGACTATGGGCAGTTTACGGGAAGAGATTGAAAAGAGAAGGACATTCGCGATTATTTCGCATCCGGATGCCGGGAAGACGACATTGACGGAGAAGTTCCTTCTCTATGGGGGAGCGATACAGCTCGCCGGAACCGTCAAGGGACGGAAGGCGACAAAGCACGCGGTTTCCGACTGGATGGAGATCGAGAAGGAGAGAGGGATCTCCGTGACCTCCTCCGCCCTCCAGTTCAATTATGACGGGAAATGCATCAATATCCTGGATACGCCGGGGCATCAGGACTTTTCGGAGGACACCTACCGGACACTGATGGCGGCGGACAGTGCGGTGATGGTGATTGACGGGGCAAAGGGAGTGGAGCCGCAGACCATAAAGCTTTTTAAGGTCTGTGTCCTTCGGCATATCCCGATCTTTACCTTTATCAACAAGTTTGACCGGGAGGCGAGAGATCCCTACGAGCTCCTGGATGAGATCGAAGATGTACTCGGGATTCACACCTGCCCGATCAACTGGCCGATCGGCTGCGGACGCGCCTTCCGTGGGGTCTACGACAGGGAGAGGGACTGTGTGGATCTTTTTCACGCCAATGCGGGCGGTTCCAGGGAGGTGGAGACCAGGACGCTCTCCATGGAGGATCCGGAGCTCCCGGAGCTTCTTTCTGCGGAATATTATGAGAAGCTCCGGGAGGACAGGGAGCTTTTGGACGGAGCTTCCGATAATTTCAGCAGGGAGAGGATCGACCGCGGAGATCTGACGCCGGTATTTTTCGGCTCCGCGCTGACCAATTTCGGCGTGGAGACCTTTCTCTCCCATTTTCTCTCCATGACGGAGGCCCCGCTCCCCAGAAAATCCGATCAGGGGCTCATTGACCCGGTGAAGGAGGGCTTCTCCGCCTTTGTCTTTAAGATCCAGGCCAATATGGACCCGAGGCACAGGGACAGGGTGGCCTTCCTCAGGATCTGCTCCGGAGAGTTCGACGCGGGAATGGAGGTAAACCATGTACAGAGCGGGAGAAGGGTGAAGCTCTCCCAGCCGACACAGCTGATGGCGGATGAAAGAAAGATCGTGGACAAGGCCTATGCCGGAGACATCATCGGGATCTTCGATCCCGGTATCTTTTCTATCGGGGATACGCTGGAGCTCTCGGGAAAGAAATTCCGCTTCGAGGGGATTCCGACATTCGCGCCGGAGCATTTCGCGAGAGTCCGGCAGATCGATACCATGAAGCGGAAGCAGTTTTTGAAGGGGATCTCCCAGATCGCGCAGGAAGGGGCGATACAGATCTTTCAGGAATACAATACCGGCATGGAGGAGATCATCGTCGGTGTCGTCGGCGTCCTGCAATTTGAAGTATTGACTTATCGCCTAAAAAATGAGTACAATGTGGATGTGCGTCTGGAAACATTGCCCTATGAATATATCCGCTGGATCGAGAATCGGACGGAGCTCGATATTGAGCATATCGAGGGAACCTCGGATATGAAGCTGGTGAAGGATCTGAGGGACAGACCGCTCCTCCTCTTCGTCCATGAATGGTCCATCGGAATGGTGCTCGACCGGAATAAGACGCTGAAGCTTTCGGAATTTTCGAGGAACTGAGAGGGACCCGGAGGGGATCCGGGAAGGAAGGAGAGAGTATGGATGCCAAGGTAAAGGAATGGATTCGTTCCCACAAAGATGAGCTTTTGAAGGATGTGAAGGAGCTCTGCGCCATCCCATCCGTGAAGGGGGCCTATGAGGAGGGGAAGCCCTATGGTCAGGGTCCCTTTGAGTCCCTTAATTTCACGCTGAATCTCTGTGAGAAGTACGGCTTTCCCGCACAGAATCTCGAAAATTATGTGGGCTTTGCGGACTTTGATCCCTCTCTGCCCCCGAGCCTCGATATCCTCGCTCACACCGATGTCGTGCCGGCGGGAGAGGGCTGGACGGTCACGGAGCCCTTCCGCGTCATTGAGAAGGACGGGAGGCTCTACGGCAGGGGCACAAGTGATGACAAGGGGCCGCTGCTGGCGGCGCTCTATGCGATGCGGGCGATCAAGGAGTGCGGTATTCCGCTGAAGAAGGGCGTCCGGATGATCGTCGGCGCGGACGAGGAGTGCGGCTCCTCCGATATCGAGAAATATTACGAGAAGTATCCGGAGGGAGAGATGACCTTCTCACCGGATGCGGAGTTTCCTCTGATCAACATCGAAAAGGGGCAGTTCAGGGCCATGCTCTCGAAGGATTTCAAGGAGGACAGTGCGCTCCCGCGCCTTCTGTCCCTGGAGGCGGGCATCGCGGTAAATGCTGTCCCGCAGAAGGCGGTGCTTCGCTTTGAGGGACTGGAGATGGAGAAGGCGGAGAGCGCGATGCGCGAGATCGAGAAGGAATGCGGCGTAAAGTGTGAGATCAGCGGGCCTTCGGAGATCACCGTCATCGGAAGCTCCGCCCATGCGGCGAAGCCGGAAAGCGGGAGAAATGCCGGGCTTTCGGCACTTCTTCTCGTGGAGAAGCTCCCCCTGCATCCTTCCGAGCTCCTCGCTGCCCTGAAAAAGGTCTCGAAGCTCTTCCCCTACGGTGTGACCGATGGCTCCGGTCTCGGCATCCGCCTCAGGGATCCGGAATCCGGGGATCTGAGCTGCACTCTCGATATCTTCCACGTGGATCCGAAGCATATCGAGTTTATCTATGACTGCAGGACTCCGGTCACGGCGAACGAGGAGAACTGCTATGCCAGGGCGAAGGCCTTCGTCGAGGCGGAGGGACTGGACTATGAGGCGAAGAGCATCGTGCCGCCGCATAAGGTGGCGGCGGACTCCGACTTCGTGCAGAAGCTTCTCCGGGCCTATGAGGATGTCACCGGTCTAAAGGGCGAGTGCCTTGCGATCGGAGGAGGAACCTATGTCCATCATCTGAAGAACGGCGTCGCCTTCGGAGCGGTGCTGCCGGATGTGGATACGAGAATGCACGGTGCGGACGAGTTCATGGATGTCGAGAACCTTTTGCTTGCGTCGGAGGTCTATGCGGAATCCATCCTTCTGCTCTGTCGCTGATGGGAATCCTGTTTTTATCCGCATGAAATAGGAAAGCTATAATTTCAGGCTATAACCAAACATCGAAAAACACTATCCTGGGAGGGCTTGACGGAAAAGTCCTCCCATTTTAAACTGATACAGGTCTTTCCGGAGGGACCGGGAGAGGCAGAGAAAATCGCCCGGTTATGGCCGCGGAGAAGAGTGGCAGAGGGGAGAAAATCGGTGGAGGAAGGCTATATTATCCGACTCATCAATATGGGAAAAACCTTCCGGACGGATTCCGGAGAGCTTGTCGCACTGGATGATATCAATCTCGATATCCGGGAGGGCGCGGTGCAGGGCATCATCGGCCTCTCGGGGGCCGGAAAGTCGACCCTCGTCCGCTGCATCAACTATCTCGAGATTCCGACCAGTGGAAAGGTCCTCTTTGAGGGCAGAAGCCTTGGCGAGATGAGCCGGAAGGAGGTTAGGGAGGCGCGGAGAAGGATGGGGATGATCTTTCAGCAGTTCAATCTTCTCGAACAGAGAAACCTCCTTCGGAATGTCACCTTCCCCCTGGAGATCGCCGGCGTCCCGAAGAGGGAGGCGAAGGAGAGGGCGGAGGAGCTCCTGCAGCTCGTCGGACTTTCCGAGCGATCGGGAAACTATCCCTCCCAGCTCTCCGGGGGACAGAAGCAGAGAGTGGCGATTGCGAGGGCCCTCGCAACCCGCCCGAAGGTCCTTCTCTGCGACGAGGCGACCTCGGCCCTCGATCCGAAGACGACGGAGCAGATCTTAAGCCTCCTCCGGAGGATCAATGAGGAGCTCAAGGTGACGATCATTGTCATCACACATCAGATGTCCGTGATTGAGGCAATCTGCGACGAGGTGGCGATCATTGACCACAGCCATATCGCGGAGTCCGGTCCCGTCTCTGAGATCTTCCATGCGCCGCGGACGGAGATCGGCCGGAGGCTGATCCTCGGAGAGGGAAACAGGAATCTGGACTTTGCGAACGGCAGGAAGCTCCGCATCGTCTTTGACGGACGAAAGGCCAGAGAACCGGTGATCTCGGATCTCGTGCTGAGCTGTAAGATCCCGGTGAATATCCTCTTTGCGAACACAAGGCAGGTGGAGGACGAGGCAGTCGGACAGATGATTGTGGAGCTTCCGGATTCCGGGGAGGAGGCGGAGAAGGTCTGCGCCTATCTCCGATCCAAGGGAATTACGTTTGAGGAGGTGAAGTAAATGCAGCTTTCGCAGTTTGTGGGGATGTATCTTGCGGAAAGCTGGGCAACGCTCTATATGGTCCTGATCTCCAGCACGATTTCCTATGCGATCGGGATTCCGCTCGGCGTGATCCTCGTCGCGACAGAGCAGGGGGGCATCGCGCCCTGCCGGATCGTGCATGGGATTCTCGGCTTTATCACCAATATCTTCCGCACGATTCCGTTCCTGATCCTGCTGGTCATGGTGCTCCCGCTGACGAAGCTCCTGGTGGGCACGACGCTCGGCCCGAGGGCGATCATCCCCCCCCTCATCATCGCTTCCGCCCCTTATATCGCGAGAATGGTAGAGTCCTCCCTGAAGGAGGTCGACGCCGGCGTGATCGAGGCCGCGAAGTCGATGGGAGCCAGCAACTGGCAGATCATCCGCATGGTCCTGCTCCCGGAGGCGAGACCGAGCCTCTATGTCGGCGCGGCGATCTGCATCACTACGATCCTCAGCTATTCCGCGATGGCGGGCTTTGTCGGCGGAGGAGGACTCGGGGCGATCGCCTTGAACTATGGATATTACCGCTATCAGACGGATGTCATGCTGATTGCGGTGGCAGTGCTCATCCTCATCGTGCAGCTCATCCAGGAATTTTGGATGCGGCTCGCGAAGGAGACCGATAAAAGAGTGAGCTGAGCTTAAAAACGGGAAGCTGCAGAGCGCGGTCGGCATCGCAGTCTTACATTGCGGGGGATCCGGCAGTCTTGATTTAAAAGGAACTTCGCTTTACTGAAAATGATAGAGAGATAGAGAGAAAGAGGGAGGAAAGTAGAATGAAAAAGAAGAGAATTGCATTATTTGCTGCGGCAGTGCTTGCTGTGTCTTTACTGGCAGGCTGCGCTGCTTCGGGAAGCGACAGCGCAAAGGAGGGAAGCACGAAGGCCGCGGAGTCGGAGGCGGAGAGCGGAAGCGATAAGGCGGAGAAGGAGAGCGGGGAAAGCAAAGAGGCGGGCTCTTCGAAGGATAATGCCGACGGAAAGGAGAGTAAGGCGGAGGGAGAGGAAGTGACGATCAAGATCGCCGCATCCCCCAGTCCCCACGCGAAGATTCTCGAGGCCGCGAAGCCGGAGCTTGAGAAAAGGGGAATCAAGCTGGAGATCAAGGAATACAATGATTATGTACAGCCGAATCTTTCGACGGATCAGGGGGAGGTGGATGCGAACTACTTCCAGCACGAGCCCTATCTGGACGACTTCAATAAGGAGAAGGGGACCCATGTCGTCTCCGTCGGAAAGATCCACTATGAGCCCTTTGGAATCTATGCCGGAAAGTCCAAGGATCTGAAGAATATCCCGGAGGGAGCGGAAATCGCGGTTCCGAACGACACGACAAACGAGGCCAGGGCTCTCCTCCTTCTCCAGGACAACGGCATCATCCGTCTAAAGGAGGGAGTGGGGCTGACGGCGACGAAGCAGGATATCGTCGATAATCCGCACAATGTGAAAATCCTGGAGGTAGAGGCCGCGCAGATTCCGAGATCCATCGATTCCGTGGACTTCGCCGCGATGAACGGAAATTACGCGATCGAAGCAAAGTTCAAGCCATCGGATGCGCTCGCACAGGAGGCCTCCGACTCCGAGGCCGCTAAGACCTATGGAAATATCATCGCAGTCGCTGAGAAAAACAAGGATGCCGCATGGGCGAAGACTCTCGTTGAGGTTCTGAAATCCAAGGAAATCAAGGATTATATCAATCAAAACTTCGAGGGCGGAGTTGTACCGCTGGATTAAGCTGCGGGATCTTCGAAACGGAATCGTAATCCGGACAGCCTCGGGCTTTTCTCATTTCAAAGCTCTCCTTATAACGTAAAATAAGCTGCAAAGATTTAAAAACGGAATTCCAAATCGAAAAAGGCTGAGCCGAAGGGGAAGCGGCAGGAGGACGGGAAGACCGGGGCTTGGCCCGGAGACAGAGATTAGAGAAGACAGATTTTTTAAGGCCGCCGCTCTGCGGCCTTTTCTCTTGTTTCATTGTCGAATACGGTTTCCCCCGGCTGTTTTGCGGGGGAATCCGCTCCCCTTTCGAAAGGCCCGGGCTTTCCTTCGGGATTTTATATCCCGGTCCCGGGAATCCGGAGGAGAAGGGAGGGGAACCGTCCCGGGAGAACTTTGACCTTCGGAAAGAAAGACGAGATTTGGGAAGAAGGAGTCTGTATTGACGAAGGGGGAGCAGGGGTATATAGTTGAATAGAGTTAGTTTTAAATAACCAAAAGGGGCGCTGAGCTCTGCCGCTCCGCTGCTCCTTCGGAATGAGGAGGTGATAGTATGAATACGGAACAGCTCGAGAGGATGCAGAAGGGCAAGGGATTTATCGCCGCTCTCGATCAGAGCGGAGGCTCTACCCCGAAGGCACTGAAGGCCTATGGAATCGATGAGACAGAGTACCACGGGGATAAGGAGATGTTTGATCTGGTCCATGAGATGCGGACGCGGATCATCAAAAATCCCGCGTTTTCCGCAGATCGGATTCTGGCGGCGATCCTTTTCGAGAATACGATGGATCGAAAGATCGACGGGGAATACACAGCGGATTATCTCTGGGAGAAAAAGCATATCGTCCCATTCCTGAAGATCGACAGGGGACTGGAGGAGGAGAAGAGGCATGTGCGGCTGATGAAGCCGATTCCCGCTTTGGATGAGACGCTGGAGCATGCCATAGGGGAGCGGCATATCTTCGGCACCAAGGAGCGCTCTGTCATCCTCGATTATGATGAGCAGGGGATCCGGGATATCGTAGAGCAGCAGTTTGAGCTCGGGCTTCGCGTCTTTTCCCATGGCCTTGTCCCGATCCTGGAGCCGGAGGTGGATATCCACAGCCCGAAAAAGGCGGAGTCGGAGAGATTTTTAAAGGAATGTATCCAAGAGAGGCTCAAGAAGCTGGAACCCTCTGTCAGGCTCATGCTTAAGCTGACCATCCCCACGGAGGATAATCTCTATGAGGAGTTGATGGCGGATCCCCATGTGGTCCGCATTGTCGCGCTGTCCGGAGGCTATTCAAGGGAGAAGGCCGATGAACTTCTCGCAGGGAACCGCGGTCTGATTGCGAGCTTCTCCAGGGCGCTCTCCGAGGGCCTTAGGAAGCAGCAGACGGAGGAGGAATTCAGCGCCTCCCTTCGGACTGCGGTCGATGCGATCTATGAGGCCTCCATTAGCTGAAAGGGAAGAATGTCGGGAAGGAGCGCCGCTCTTTGCGGGGCTTGGGAAAGGAGAGAGTATATGGATAAAAAGGTAAAGGAACTGATCAACACGCAGATCAATAAGGAGTTCTACTCCGCCTATCTGTATCTGGATTTTTCCGGCTACTACAATGATCTGGGGCTCGACGGCTTCGCGAACTGGTACGAGGTCCAGGCGCAGGAGGAGAGGGATCACGCTATGCTGATGCGCCAATACCTCTATAATAACGGAGAGCATGTCACGCTTCTTCCGATCGAAAAGCCGGACAAGGAATACAAGACAGCGGAGGATCCGCTTCGCTTCGCTCTCGAGCACGAGAAGTATGTGACCGGGTTGATCAATGCGATCTATGCGGCGGCCGATGCGGTGCACGACTACAGGACGATGCAGTGCTTCGACTGGTTTGTGAAGGAGCAGGGGGAGGAGGAGAAAAACGCCGAGGATCTCATCAAAAAGTATGAGCTCTACGGCGCCGATCCGAAGGGCCTCTATGCTCTGAATCAGGAGCTTCTGGGAAGGGCTTACGCGGCTCCGACGCTCGTTCTCTAGGATGCGGCGGGGCTCTCAAGGGGACGGATTCCTCCCCTTTTGAGAGCCCTGCTTCCCTTATTTCAGGGCATCGTTATAGTGGGCGCGTTCTCCGCCGATGAATTTCGGACGGACTCTCGCCGCGCTGACGTGGGCTTTCCCGAGCTCTCGATATGCCAGACGGACGGGGACGGCGACTCGCTTAAGATGCATGCCGATCAGAGTATCCCCGATATCGAGACCGGCATCCGCCCGGATCTCTTCCACGGCAACGGGATTTTGGAAGCTCTGCCATGCCGCAGTGGCGAAGGAACCTCCGGCCTTTGGCTGAGGGACGACATTTACGATGTCCAGCTGCGGGACGGCCTCCTCCTCTGTGATGATCGCACGGTTTAAGTGCTCGCAGCACTGCGCGGCGAGATAGATTCCCTTTTCCCGGCAGAGACGGTAGATGCCGGAGAAGACCGCTTCTGCGATCTCCGGCCTCGAATTTGTGCCGATCCGTTCTCCGCAGATCTCGGAGCTGGAGCAGCCTACGACGAGAATCTGTCCCTTTTTCAGCCGGGCCTTTTCAAAAAGCTCAGAGCTCAGCCGATACGCTCTCTCTCTCAGATTTTCTTCCATAGTGCCTCCTTTCCCCTGTGCGGGTATTCTGACATTCTGAAACTAACGCGGATATGTGCTAATAGAGATATAGCATAGTTTTCACGGAAATGCACCCTCACTTGCCTTCGGATGCCTGCGGATACCATCCCGCCTTTCTTTCTGAGGAAAAAGCCGGACTTTTTCGCCGGGATCTAAGACGGAAGCGCCTTTAGCTTTCAGCCTTCTTTTCGCTTTGGATCGATGGAAATCCTATCCTTTTACGGTCCGGGCGGTCCGGGCGCATCCTGCGGCCCGTAAAATCACAGGAAGGATTTCGCTTCTTCTTGACTTCGGCGGGGAATTTGCTATAATGAAACCCAGTTTATACCCGAAGGGAGGTTTGGGGCTTTTCATGTCAAGTGTAATCGTAAAGGAAAATGAGTCTCTGGACAGCGCTTTACGCAGATTTAAGAGAAACTGCGCCAAGGCCGGAATCCAGCAGGAAATCCGGAAGAGAGAGCATTACGAGAAGCCGTCTGTCAGACGAAAGAAGAAGTCTGAAGCGGCGAGAAAGCGTAAGTTCAACTAAGAGCTCGCTGCGAAGTGACGAAGCCGGTATAGCGGCCAATACAGAAGTCAGCACCTTGAGAGAGGGGCCCCGATTCAGAGATGAATTGGGGCCTTTCTTCTCGGAAGAAAATAGTATAGAATAATTAGAATGTCAGTGGAAGGATCCATGCCGGACTTAGCGGCGCTGTGAGAGACAGATATAACGGAGGGGTATGGCGACAACGGAAATCATCCTGGAAATCCCGATAGAGCATGAGAGGAATGTGCTCGGTCAGCTGGACAGCCATTTGAAGAAGATCGAGAGGGCCTTTCATATCACGCTTGTGGATCGGGGAGGCGCTCTTAAGATCATCGGAGAGCAGACTGAAGCGGAACGCGCTAAAAAGGTCTTTGAGAGTCTGATGCGGCTCTCGGAGCGGGGGAATCAGATTACGGAGCAAAATGTAGACTATGCGATCGCTCTCACGGTCTCCGAGAAATCCAGTGACAGTCTCGTGGAGATCGACAAGGATATCCTCGCGAGGACTGCGCTTGGGAAGCCGGTGAAGCCGAAGACACTGGGGCAGAAAGACTATGTCGATCGGATCCGGGATAATATGCTTACCTTCGGCATCGGCCCCGCCGGGACCGGAAAGACCTATCTTGCGATGGCAATGGCGATCACCGCCTTTCGAAGACAGGAGGTCTCCCGCATTATCCTCACAAGGCCCGCCATTGAGGCGGGGGAGAAGCTTGGCTTCCTGCCCGGGGATCTCCAGTCCAAGGTGGATCCCTATCTGAGACCGCTCTACGATGCGCTCTACCAGATCATGGGGGCGGAGCAGTATCTTTCCAATGTGGAGAGAGGTCTGATTGAGGTCGCGCCGCTCGCCTATATGCGCGGCCGCACTCTGGACAACGCCTATATCATTTTGGATGAGGCGCAGAACACGACCCCCGCGCAGATGAAGATGTTTCTTACGAGGATCGGCTTCGGCTCCAAGGTGATCGTGACGGGAGATCTGACGCAGAAGGATCTGGAGGAGGGGAAGAGATCCGGGCTGGAGGATGCGATGCGGGTCCTCCGGGATGTGGAGGGGATCGCCTTCGCGGAGCTCACAAGTGCCGACGTCGTCCGCCACCCTCTGGTGCAGAGGATCGTAAACGCCTATGAGCAGGATGAAAAGAGGCGTCTGGGAAAAGAGAAGACACGCGGCGGCAGGGGAGGAAGCCGGGAGAGAAGAGCAGACGGGGGACGGAGAACGCGGAAGGCATGACGATCAATCTTGATTTTGAGACGGAGAAGAGACTGGAGCTTCCCCTGGAGGAGATCATCACGGAAATCTGCGGAGCAGTGATCGCCTATGAGCACTGTCCGTTTTCCTGTGAAATCAGTGTGCTCTTCACAGACAATGAGGGGATCCGCGCAATAAACCGGGACAGCCGGGGGATCGACGCTCCGACGGATGTGCTCTCCTTTCCGATGGCGGAATATAAGAGGCCGGGGGATTTTTCTATCTTCCGGGAGGGGGATCCGGAGCTCTTCAACCCGGATACGGGGGATTTCTTTCTGGGGGATATCGTTCTGAATCTGGACCGGATTGAGTCTCAGGCGAGGGAATACGGACACAGCGAGCGGAGGGAGCTGGCCTTTCTGACTGCGCATTCCATGCTGCATCTTTTTGGCTATGACCATATGGCGGAGGGGGAGCGGAGTGAGATGGAGAGGCGGCAGCGGGAGATTCTGGAAGGAAAGGGCTATTGCCGATGAGCACAAAGCTACGGAAGGGAAGGAGAGGGAATTTCGTCGTCCAGGGCTCTCTCCTCGCCGCGGCCGGAATTCTGGTCCGCATCATCGGTATGGTATACCGAGTTCCGCTCGCCGCCATCATCGGGGAAGAGGGAAATGGATACTATACCAGTGCCTTCGGCATCTATTCGCTGCTTCTGATTCTCTCCAGCTATTCCATGCCGACTGCGATTTCCCGTATTGTGTCCGGAAATCTCGCAAAGAAGCGCTATCGAAATACGGAGAGGGTGCTCCGGGCGGCCTTTCTCTACGCGAGCGGAATCGGCTTTATCATGTTTTCGCTGCTTTGGTTCGGGGCGGAGCCGATCGCCGTTTTATTGAAAAAGCCGGACTGCTCCTTTTCTCTCCGGGCGCTGGCCCCGACGGTATGGGTCATGGCCTATCTTGGGATACTGCGGGGCTATTTTCAGGGGACGGGAAATATGGTTCCGACAGCGGTCTCCCAGATTCTGGAGCAGGTTTTAAATGCGATTGTCTCCGTTCTCGCCGCGGGGCTGCTTTTCGGCGTGGGGGAGAGAGCCAGCCTCATCTACGGGAAGGAGGAGTATCCTTACGCGTACGGTGCCGCCGGAGGCTGTATCGGCACCGGTGCCGGAGCCTTCGCCGCCCTGATTTTCTTTGTGCTGCTCTATCTCTCCCAGCGCTATCTCATGAGATGCCGGGTGGTCCGGGACAAGGGGAGGCGGGACAGCTACCGGAGAATCATAGTCATTCTTGCGGGGACGATGCTCCCGATTCTGCTCTCCAGCACCGTGTACAATATTTCCTCGGTCCTCGATGACTATCTTTTCGGAAATATCATGACGAAGATCGGGAGAGCGGAGCATATCATCCGCGAATGGGGAATTTTCGGGGAGTATCATATTCTCTTTAATATCCCGGTCGCGCTGGCGAATGCGCTTTCCTCCTCTCTGATTCCCAGTCTGACCAGGGCCGTAGAGGAGCATGAGAGGAAGGATATCGTATCCCGCGTGCGCTACAGCATTCGCTTTACCATGCTGATCGCCATTCCGGCGGCGGTGGGCCTCTCTGTTCTCGCAGAGCCGATCTGCCGCATGCTCTTCCCGGGAAAGAATGTACAGCTTCTCATCAATCTGACGAGAATCGGATCTCTGGCGGTGGTATTCTACTCTCTCTCAACGATCAGCAATGCGATCCTCCAGGGACTTGGGCATCTGAACATTCCGCTTCGAAATGCGGTTTATGCGCTCATACTTCATCTTATCGCCCTGGTGCTCCTCCTTTTTCTGGGATTTGGGATCTATGGAGTCGTGCTCTCGAATATCTTTTTCGCTTTTGTCATGTGCATTCTGAACCAGCGCGCAATTCAGAGACATGTCCGCTACCGGCAGTACCTTAGAAAGACCTATCTCTATCCGATCATCGCGAGCGCTTTCATGGGGGGCGCGGCCTATGGGAGCTACCGCGGGGCCGCCCTCATGCTGCCCGCCTCGATCCGCTTTGGCCGGGTCGGTTCTATGCTGGAGCTTCTGCCATCGCTTTTTCTCGCCGTACTGGTGTATTTTTTCTTTCTGCTTCGGATGCGCGCCTTCACGAAGGAGGATCTCGACAATATGCCGATGGGGAGAAAGCTGAGAAGGTTTCTGCGCTAGGCTCTGCCCTTTTCATCGGAGGGAGAACGCGGCTTTCTTCGCCCTGCCGCGTTCTTTCGGAGCTTTTCCTTTGGAGCCGGGAGGGGGGAGGATTTTATGAGGAGAGTGATTGTCGCCGGGGGAGGCGCGGCCGGGATGGCCGCCGCCATAGCAAGTGCGCGCTGCGGAGCGGGGGTGCTTCTTTTGGAAAGAAACCAAAGGCTCGGAAAGAAGCTCTCTCAGACCGGAAACGGGCGCTGCAATTTTACCAACCGGGACTTTTCCTTTCGAGAGGGAATCTACCGCTCGGAGACAGCGGATTTTCCGGAGCGGGCCCTTCAGGGCTTCGGTCCGGAGGAGATGCTCTCTTTTATGAAAAGCGTGCTCTCTTTTATGAAAAGCGTGGGGATTTTCCCGAGGTTTCGTGGAAATTACGTCTATCCGGCCTCGGATCAGGCTTCGTCGGTCTCGGAGCTCATGGAGGAGGAGCTCCGGCAGCTTGGCGTCAAAATATTGACGGGGCACAGGATAGAAAAGATCCAAAGGGACGAGGGAGGATCCTTTCTGCTTTTATCCTCTTCCGGGGAGGGAGAAAGAGAGGAGCAGCGCTGCGATGCGCTGATCCTCGCCCTTGGCTCAGCGGCGGCGCCGAGGACCGGCTCCGAGGGGGACGGATATCCGATCGCGGAGAGCTTTGGGCATAGCATCGTACCGCTGGTTCCCGCCCTCTGTGCGCTTCGCTGCGAGGAAAGCTTTTACCGTGAACTCTCCGGTGTCCGCTGCGATGCCGCCCTTCGGCTCCTCGTCTCCGGAAGGGAGAAGGGAAGGGAGAGAGGGGAGCTTCAGCTCACGGATTACGGGATCTCCGGCATCCCGGTCTTTCAGCTGAGCCGCTATGCATCCTATGGCATTTTGAGGGGAGAGGAGGTTTTTGCGGAGCTCGACTTCCTCCCCGCTGTCTCCGAAGACGCCCTCCTTTCGGAGCTCTTCCGGCTGAGACAGAGCTTCCCCGAAAGGAGCGCGCACAGTCTTCTCCTTGGGCTTATGAACGGAAAGCTCGCCGGGACGCTCCTCTTGGTCTCGGGAATCGGGAGGGGAAGAAGAGCCCGTGACTTAAGCGGGAGGGAGCTTCATGCGCTTTCCTCCCGGATCAAGAGCTTTCGGAGCAGAATCCTCTCTGCAAATCCATTTTCTCAGGCGCAGTGCGCGGCGGGAGGGGTAAGCTGCCGGGAGATCGAGCCTGAGAGCATGGAGAGCAGAATCTGCCCGGGACTGTATTTTGCGGGAGAGCTTTTGGATGTGGACGGGATCTGCGGAGGCTATAATCTGCATTTTGCCTTTGCGAGCGGTCTTAAGGCGGGGAGAGCTGCGGCGGGGAAGCCCACTTCTTGGGAGGAGAAGATTTCTCTTCAGGCGGGGAAGCCCTCTCCGCGGGCGGGGGAGATTTCTCCCTGGGCGAGGAAGTCCTCCTCGCGGGGAAGGAAGGGAGAGAAAGAGAAGGGGAGGAGATATGATACGGATCAGTGAGCTCAGACTTCCGGTCCTCGCGGGAGAGGGAGAAATCCGAAGAAAGGCGGCCTCTCTCCTCCGCGTCCGGGAGGATAAGATCAGGGATTTCACGATTTTACGGCGTTCCATCGACGCGAGAAAGAGGGGGATGGAGATCCGTTTCTCCTACACCGTTCTTCTTTCCCTAAAGGATGGAGGGGAGGAGAGGCTTTTAAAGCGGCTTGGAAATCCCAGGCTCTCGCTCTCGGAGCAAAAGAGCTACCGGATTCCGGCTCTTCCGGAGAGGATTTCCGGGAAGAGCCGGGAGGAGTATTTTTCAGAATATGGGAATCGGCCCCGAATCGTCGGCTTCGGCCCGGCAGGGATGTTTGCGGGGCTCCTTCTTGCGAGGATGGGGGCTTGTCCCGTGATCTATGAGAGGGGAGGGCCCGTTGAAGAGAGGGAGAAGGCCGTGCTTTCGCTCTGGAAGGACGGGAGACCGGATCCCTCCTCCAATCCCCAGTTCGGGGAGGGCGGGGCGGGGACATTTTCCGACGGAAAGCTGAATACTCTCGTGAAGGATCCGGACGGTCGCTCCCGCTTTGTGCTCTCCGAGTTCGTCCGCGCGGGCGCTCCGGAGGAGATTTTAATCGACGGAAAGCCTCACATTGGAACGGATCTCCTCCTTGACATTGTGCGGAAGATCCGGGAGGAGATCCTCTCTCTCGGAGGAGAGATCCGCTTCCACAGCCAATATCATTTCAGAGAGGAGGAGAGCTCTCCTCTGATTCTTGCGATCGGGCACAGCGCAAGGGACAGCTACAGGGAGCTTTTGGAGCTCGGTCTTTCGATGCGGCCGAAGGACTTCGCGATGGGCTTTCGCATTCAGCATCCTCAGGCCCTCATTGACCGCGCGCTCTACGGGGAGATCTCGGAGGAGATGCGGGGAGCTCTTGGGCCGGGCGCGTATAAGCTGAGCTTTACGAATTCGTCCGGCCGGGCGCTCTACAGCTTTTGCATGTGTCCCGGAGGCTATGTCATCAATGCTTCCTCGGAGGAGGGGAGGCTTTGCGTGAACGGGATGAGCTGCCACGGCCGGGACAGCGGAACTGCGAACTCCGCGATCGTTATGGCGATTCGGAAGGAGGACTACGGGGACGGAAGGGATCCCATGTCCGGGATCTTACTCCAAAGGGAGCTGGAGGAGAGATGCTTTCGTCTATGCGGGGGAAGGATCCCGATGCAGCGCTACGGGGCCTTCCGGGATGCGGTATCGGAAGAGAGAGGGGAGAGGGATGCTCTCCCTGAGAGACTGCGGGATGGGGAGAGAGAGCCGATGTCTCCGTCCTTCCGCGGCCTCTTTTCGGAGGCGGATCTCAGCACGATTTTCCGCTTCGGGGAGGATTCCCCCTATCGGAGTCTCAACTGCTTTAATGCGCTTTTCATCGAGGGAATGGAGAGCTTTTCCCGCCGCATCCCCGGCTTTAACCGGGAGGACGCGGTCCTCTGCGCGCCGGAGAGCAGGACCTCCTCCCCGATCCGCATCCCCCGGGATGAAGACTTTCATTCTAATCTCCGCTTCCTCTATCCCTGCGGAGAGGGGGCCGGATATGCCGGAGGGATCATGAGTGCCGCGATGGACGGCATGAAGACAGCGGAGGCGCTTTCTGCGGATTATTGCGCGGGGAGGATTCCCTGGAAAAGCTATCGCGAAATCCTATAAGAGAAGAATTTCATAAAAAGCCTTGATTTGTTTTTTGAGGGAGGGACAGATAGAATAGAGGAGGTTCCAGATGCTCAGTGAGAAGATGGGGAGTGGGAATGACTTCTATTCAAAGAAAAACACGAAGAGAAACGGAGGATTCTGTACAGAGCGCGATCACACGGGAGACGCTCCTTGAGATGGAGCAAAAGCCGAGAACCGGCATGCAGAAAACCTTCGATCTGCTCAAGGCTCTTTCTCCGATTCTTGCGGCTTCACTCGCCTTACTGGAATATCTGTATCTGCCGAATCACCCGGGCAATGAGGCGAGCTATACCTATGCGGTTTTTCTGGGGATTTTGCTTTTCGGAAATCTCGTTTTTCTCCTCTTCTCTCTCCGCTCCAGGCTCTCCTATTATCGTTACCTCTACCACGCGCCCTTCCGCGCGCTGGTATTCCTTCTTCTTCTTTTTTATGATGTTTTGACTTTAAAGAGCGGGATTTTGCTCATGCCGTATTTTCCCTGGGTGGACCGCATCTTAAATGCCATGATTTCCGATCGGGGCTATCTCCTTCAGTGCACGCTGAGCTCTCTCTACCTCCTTTTCTGCGGCTACTTCTCGGGGCTTCTGGCCGGCCTCGTCAGCGGGATCGCCTGCGGATACAATCAGAGGATCAACTACTGGATTGAGCCCTTTATGAAGCTTCTGGGGGCGATCCCGAGCACCACATGGATCCCGATCGTCCTGGTGCTTTCGGCCTCTCTTTTCCGCGGCAGTGTCTTCATCATTGCGCTCGGCGTGTGGTTTTCCATCACACTCTCCACGATCACCGGTATCCGAAATATTGATAAATCCTATTATGAGGCGGCGCGGACTCTCGGGGCCTCCGGAGTGCAGCTGATAAAAAATGTCGCGATCCCATCGGCGGTCCCCAGCATATTCCAGGGAATGATACAGGCGATGAGCTCCGCCTGCACGGCTCTTCTTGTCGCGGAGATGATCGGTGTGGAATCGGGACTTGGATGGTATATCACCTGGCAGAAAAGCTGGGCGGAATACGGCAAGATGTACGGGGCGATCATCCTGATCTGCCTGATCTTTGTCGGCGTCAACTTTATTCTGGGCTGCATCAGGAGCCGTGTGCTCCGCTGGCAGGAGGGGATGGTGAAGGAATGAGTCTTTTGCTGGAGGGGGTTTCCAAGAGCTTTGCCGGGAGCGGGGATGATGTCACAAATGCCCTCGATAAGATCGATCTCTGTGCGGAGGCGGGGGAGTTTCTGTGCATCGTAGGGCCGAGCGGCTGTGGAAAGTCCACGATCCTCCGCCTGATTGCGGGTTTGATCGAGCCTACGACGGGGACACTCAGTCTGAACGGGAAGCCAATCCGCGGGACGGATCCGATGCGGGGGATGGCCTTTCAGAAGCCGACGCTCTTTCCCTGGATGACAGTGGAGAAGAATATCGCCTTTGGACCGAGGATGCAGAAGAAGCGGAAGCCGGAGATGGTGGAGAAAATGCTCCGGATCACAAAGCTTGAGGCCTTCCGGAATGCGTATCCCCACCAGCTTTCAGGTGGTATGGCACAGCGGGCAGCGCTTGCGAGGACCATGGTCAATGAGCCGGAGATCTTCCTCCTCGATGAGCCGCTCGGCGCTCTGGATGCCTTTACAAGGATGAAGATGCAGGACGAGCTCCTCGAGATGTGGCGGGAGAAGAAAAATATGATGATGATGGTGACGCATGATGTGGATGAGGCCATCTACATGGGAAGCCGAGTGATCGTGATGGCGCCGAGCCCCGGGCGGATCCTGAAGGATATCCCGATTGCTCTCCCCTATCCCAGAGACCGGCTGGCGGATACCTTTCTCCGGTATCGGGATGAGATCATGCGGCTTCTCGGAATCGGCAGCGAGAAAACATCGTGAGGGCGGATGAGCGGAAAGAGAGACTTTTGGGATGCGGCGGGGATGAAGTCCGAACGCCGCACAGGAATCAGGGTTCAGGGAGGATTCAGATGAAAAAGAACTTTTCTGTTGTGCTGGCACTGGCGCTTTCTGCGTCGATATTTTTTGCGGGATGCAGTACTCAAGTGGGAAAGACGACCGGATCGGAGAGCGGAGAAGGGACAAAGAAGGAGACAGAGGCAATGAAGGAGGACGCGAAAGCCTCTTCCGGAGCCGCTGAGGAGAAGGAGAGCAAAGCATCGGCGCTCTCCTCTGCAGAGATTGAGCATCATCCGCTTGAGCTCACAGCGGAGGAGGAAGAGGCCTGGAAGAAGGAGCCGGCCTATGGAAAGACGATCCGGATCGGCTATAATGGAGGCCTCTGTCTCGGCGCCTTCGGCATCGCGCAGGAGGAGGGCTTCTATGAGGCGGAGGGGCTGAAGACGGAGATCACGAAGATGACGGTGCAGTCGGATGCGATTGGGACCGGAAAGGTCGATGTCACGGGAGATCACATCGCCGCCCTCCTTGTCCCCGCGACAAAGGGCGTGAATATGGTCTTTACGAGGGGCTGCCACAGCGGATGCAAATCCCTCTATGTACTGGGAAGCTCTGAGATTCAGTCTACGGCGGATCTGAAGGGAAAGACGATCGCGATCGCGGACGGGATCGGGGGATCCGATCACAATATCAGTCTTCGCTTTCTGAGTAAGGACCATATTGATCCCTCCGAGGTACAGTTCAAGGTCGTCTCTTATGACGCGGTCATCCTCGCTCTGCAAAACGGCGAAGTACAGGGGGCCACATTGAGCGATCAGTTTGCCCGGAAGTTTGTGGATGACGGAACGCTTCGCATGATCCGTTCCCTGACGACAGATGAGGATTTTAAGACGGAGCCCTGCTGCATCCATGCGGTAAACGGAGATTTCCTGAGGGAGAATCCGATCACGGTAAAGAAGCTGACCCATGCGCACGAGGAGGCGAGCAAGTGGATTCAGTCGCATAAGGAAGAGTTTGTGGATATCATGCTCAAGATGAACTGGGCCTCCGGGGAGCGGGACAAGGTCCTGGATTTTGCGGACAGCCTGGACTTCGATATCCCGGATGAGAACACGGAGAAGACGCTGGAAAGCATCATAGACGACTATAAGGGCTTCGGTCTGGTGGATAAGGACAGTGATACAGGGACGGTCCTGAATAAGATTTGGGATCCGGTGCTGGATCAGTCCTGATAAGAGCCCGGAACTATAAGTTATGGGATAAAGGGATCCGAAGCCGCGGCATTGTCTGGACGGAAGAAGAAAAGAGAAAAAGGGAAAAGGAAAAAGGAGAGAAGAGCCGAGGTCTCCAAATAGGGAGGCCAAGGCTCTTTATGATTTTCGGAAAATGTGCTAGAGTCAGCTGTGCGGCGTTTCAAATACCAAATCGCTGAATGCTTGAGAGAATATGCGGGCAAAGTGACGGGGTATTCATGGACCGGTCGGACAGGGAATGCCGCAGTGCTGTGGGGATGAAGATGCGGCAGAGCAGAAGCGGGGCAAGATGAGATGACAGATCAAAAGAGAGGAATCCTTTTTATTGTGCTGGCTGCGGCGGGCTTTTCTCTGATGGCCGTTTTCGTGCGGCTTTCGGGAAAGCTTCCCGTGATGGAAAAGGCCTTTTTCCGAAATATCGTTGCGGCACTGGCCGCGTGGATCATTTTAAAGCGCTCCGGGGAGCGCTTTCATCTGGAAAAGAGAGAATGGCTTCCGCTTTTCCTCCGTTCCCTCTTTGGGACGATCGGGCTCATCGCAAATTTCTGGGCGATCGACCGGCTGGGAATCGCGGATGCTGCGATGCTCAATAAGATGTCCCCCTTTTTTGCGATATTGATGTCTCTTTTTATCCTAAAGGAGACGCCGGGCAGGAGGGATATCCTCTGCCTCATTACAGCGCTTTTCGGGGCGGCGCTCGTGATCAAGCCGGGAGTCGGACTCGCGCAGCTTCCCGCCCTCGTCGGCCTCCTCGGGGGCTTTTTCGCGGGAACGGCCTATACCTATGTGAGAAAGCTCGGAAAGAGCGGAGTGAAGGGACCGATCATCGTCCTGGCCTTTTCCGTTTTCTCCTGTGCGGCCTGTCTTCCCTTTTTGATTATGGACTTTCATCCGATGACGGGAAGGCAGCTGCTCTTTTTGCTCCTCGCAGGGGCGGCGGCGACGCTGGGGCAGCTCGGAATCACGGCGGCCTATCGCTTCGCCCCGGCAAAGGAGATCTCTGTCTTTGATTATTCGCAGGTGGTTTTCGCCGCGATATTCGGCTTTTTCCTCTTCGGGGAGCTGCCGGATGCCGTGAGCCTTCTCGGCTATTTCCTCATCATCGGAACCGCTCTGTATCGCTGGAGGGCAGCAAGGTCTGCAGGAAGCGAAAGGAGCGGATGAGAGAGATAGGGAAAAGAATATCATCAAAGCTTTTTTAAAACAGCGGCCTGCCGTTTCCTGGGATCATCCCGGGATTTACATTAAAAAGAGAAGCAGGAGGGAGATTCATCCTGCCTGCTTCTCTTTTTCCGTGCGCCCAGCGGCGCATGTTCCTGAATCTTACCTTCCCGGTCCGGACTCCGCCCATCGGTGAGAAGACAGGGCCGGGACTATACTTTGAGGAGAAGATCCTGATTCTCCAAAAGGAGAGCTGCGGCCCGGCAGGCCTCGCAAATACAGATTTTCTCTCCCTTTGCCTTTGCCTCTTCCGCCTGCTTCCGGACTGCCTCCGCCGTATCTTTTCCGAAGGCTTTCTCTCCGTCCGGAGAGGACGCAAAGGCAATCAGACCATCGATGCTTGTGACATCCTCCTTCAGCTCCTTGATGAGGGCTTCTGCGGCTTTTTTCTCCTCTGCCGTGCCGATGGAGGCGAGGTAATCCTCCCCGGCCTTTTTGGCCTCAGGACAGACAGAACCCGCTGCGATGAGCTTTTTTAGCTCTTCCAGGATTGCTTTTTTGTCCATATGCACTCTCCCTTCTGTCAATGAAAGATTTCCTGCACTAAAATTATTATATCCCTTTTTCCTGAATCCGCAATCCCGGACGGAGAGGCGCGGGAAAATTTCTGTTTTGCATCTGTTTTTGATGTTACAATGAGCAGGAAGAGTTTGATCCATAATAAGGGAAATTTCGATAAATGTCTATGGAGAGAGGAGAGCGCGAGGATGTATGAGTACAGGATAGAGCATGATACGATGGGAGAGCTCAGGGTCCCGGCGGAGCGTCTCTGGGGGGCGCAGACAGAGCGCTCCCTCGAGAATTTTCGGATCGGGACAGAGGAAATTCCGCGGGAGCTGATCCGGGCGCTCGCGCTTTTAAAGTATGCGGCGGCAGAGGCGAATGAGGAGCTCGGAATGCTCGATCAGCCGAGAGCAAAATGCATTCGGGATGCGTGCAAGGACATTATCGACGGGAAGTATTCGAAGGAGTTTCCGCTTAAGGTCTGGCAGACAGGCTCCGGGACGCAGAGCAATATGAATATGAACGAGGTGATTTCGCATATTGCCATGAGGGCGGATCCGGGGATAGAGATGCATCCGAACGACCATGTCAACCGATCCCAGTCCTCCAATGATATCTTTCCGAGCGCCATGCATGTAGCGGCGCTTTTGGGGATCCGGGAGAGCCTTTTGCCCGCGGCGGATGGTCTGATCGAAAGCATGAAGCGGCTGGAGGAGGAAAATCGCGAGCTCATAAAGATCGGCCGCACGCATTTGCAGGACGCTGTGCCGCTTCGCTTCAGTCAGGAGATCTCCGGCTGGAGAGGGATGCTGGAGGAGTCCCGGGAGCAGATCCTGGAGTCCTCGGAGCGACTACGGAGGCTTGCCGTCGGCGGTACCGCGGTGGGAACCGGGCTGAACTGCCCGGAGGGCTTTGACAGACTCTGCTGTGAGAGCCTGTCAAGACTCACGGGAGAAAGCTTCTCGCCGGAGCCGAACAAGTTTCATGCTCTTAGCGCAAAGGACAGCTATTCGTATCTCAGCGGCGCCCTGAGGACGCTGGCGGCGAATCTCATGAAGATCGCGAATGATGTGCGCTGGCTCTCCAGCGGGCCGCGCTGCGGACTTTGCGAGATCAGCATCCCGGAAAATGAGCCGGGGAGCTCCATCATGCCGGGGAAGGTCAATCCGACGCAGTGCGAGGCCATTACGATGATCGCGATTCAGGTGATGGGAAACGATGTGACGATCGGTATGGGGGCGAGCCAGGGAAACTTTGAGCTCAATGTCTTTATGCCGGTCCTGGCCTATAATATGATGCAGTCGATCCGTCTCCTAAGCGATGGGATGCTCTCCTTTGACAGGCACTGCGTGAGCGGCATCCGGGCAAAAAGAGAGAATATGGAGGAAAAGCTCCAGCGTTCTCTCATGCTCGTCACCTGCCTCAGCCCCCGGATCGGCTATGAAAATGCCGCAAAATGCGCGCACAAGGCCCTGGAGGAGGGGATTAGTCTGAAGGAGGCGGTCACGGTGCTGGGCTTTCTCGACGCCTCGGAATATGAGGAGGCGGTCCGCCCGGAGAGGATGCTGTGAGATTTTGAGGGAGCGAAAGACGTCGGAGAGAATGCGGGCTCTACGCTCCTTGACAAGCCTTCCGTATCCTGTGTAGAATAAAAAAGCGGGATCATCCCGATTGCGCGCCGATTCGGCGCAGTTTTCAGAGAAAGAGGACGGCTATGAAGCATATCATCACCTTGAACACAAGAGACATGGAGAAGAGCATGGAGAACGGAGGCTGCGGCGAATGCCAGACCTCCTGCCAGTCCGCCTGCAAGACAAGCTGCGGCATCGCGAACCAGCAGTGCGAGAAGGAAGGAAAGTAAGCTCCAATCGGCGCTTCGTTTTTGTCTCTCGGCCGGGGCGGGAATGTCCCGGCTTTCTCATGCCGAAGTTTCGCGCCGCTGTCCCATGCGGCCGCGGAGTCCGGCTTTTCGGGTCTTTCTGCGGAGCGGCTTTCGCCCGAAGGAGACCGACAGGACAGAGCATGATTCATCAATATAAAATGAATGGCTATAATATCGTGATCGATGTCTTCAGCGGAAGTGTCCATCTCGTGGACGCTCTCGCCTACGACGCGATCCGCCTTCTGGATCTCGGGAAAAGCGAGGAGGAGGCCCGGGAGGAGCTTTTGAAGGAGAAGCCGGAATACAGTGAGGAGGAGCTTCGAGACTGCTTCTCCGATATACGGGAGCTTGTCTCCGAGAGGAAGCTTTTCTCCAGGGATATCTATGAAAATATCGCGGGGAGGCTGAAGCAAAGCTCCAATGTCATAAAGGCGCTCTGCCTTCTCGTCTCGCACCGCTGCAATCTGAACTGCTCCTATTGCTTCGCCTCTCAGGGAAGCTTCTGCGGGAAGCAGGGACTTATGAGCTTTGAGACCGGGAAGAGGGCGCTCGACTTTCTGATTGAGAATTCCGGGAGCCGGAGAAATCTGGAGGTGGACTTCTTCGGGGGAGAGCCGCTGGTAAACTTCGAGGTCTGCCGGAAGCTCGTCTCCTATGCCAGGTCCATCGAAAAGGAGCACGGGAAGAATTTCCGTTTTACTCTGACGACAAACGGAGTCTCTGTGACGGACGAGGTGATCGAATGGGCGAACCGGGAGTGCTACAATGTGGTCCTGAGTCTGGACGGAAGGCGGGAGGTCAACGACCGCTTCCGCGTGGACAGCGGGGGAAGGGGGAGCTACGAGAGAATCGTGCCGAACTTCCGGAAATTCGTGAAGGCCAGAGGAGACAGGGGCTACTATATGCGGGGGACCTTTACGCATTATAATACGGATTTCACGGAGGACATCTTTCATATGGCGGACGCGCTCGGCTTTACGGAGCTTTCCATGGAGCCGGTTGTGACTTCTCCGGAGGATCCCTGTCATCTGACGGAGGAGGATCTCCCGAAGCTCTATGAGCAATACGAGCTTTTGGCAAAGGATATGATTCGCCGAAGGAGGGAGGGAAAGCCCATCACCTTCTATCACTACATGCTGGACCTTGACCGTGGCCCCTGTATCTACAAGCGGATCTCCGGCTGCGGAAGCGGCACGGAATATATGGCGGTTACGGCCTGGGGGGAGCTCTATCCCTGCCATCAGTTTGTCTCCGATCCGGAATACCGGCTGGGCGATATATGGAAGGGAGTCACGGAGGAAAAGATCCGGGATGCATTTCGCTCCTGCAATATTTACGCCCGGCCCGACTGCAGAAAATGCTGGGCACAGCTCTACTGTGCCGGGGGCTGTGCCGCCAACGCGCTCCATGCTGTCGGCGATATCCACGGCTGCTATGAATACGGCTGCAGGCTCTTCCGAAAGCGGATCGAGTGCGCGCTTATGATGAAGGCGGCGGAAGCGCAGCAGCCCTGTCCTGTCTCCTGAGAGGGAAGGATAGCGTAAATGAGCCCGGATTCCGTGGGAATCCGGGCTCATGATCTTACTCATCTAATATGTCTTGGTCTTCCGTAATCCTGTGAGACGGCATATAGCTTTTAATAGTAATAATCAGGTATAATCGCTCTGAATACCAGTGCGCTGCAGGAGAAGACGAGGAGGAAGATCACCAGGAAAATCAGCATAAGGCAGAGGAGGGACCTCGAATAGTTTCTCAGATTGATGTTCGTCGTTCCTCCGAAGCTGAAGATCAGGATGAGGATGAGCCCGACAAGCGGAATCGAAAAGAGGAGGAAGTAGCCGACATAGCCCCACATAGTGATCGGTCTATACTCCGGCGGGATTGCCGGTTCTCCATAGTTTTGCAGCGGAGCATTCTGCTGCTGCGACTGGTAATATTGATTAAAGCTTGCCCCGGAAGCACTGCCTTGCTGCCTGGGAAGCTCCGTTCCGCAGTGATCGCAAAAGCGCTGACCGTCCGGGTTCTCATTTCCGCAATTCGGGCATTTCATAATGGACTCCTTCCTTTTTCCTGCCAGTGGGACGGAATGCAGCTCTGAGAAGAGCTGCGCAGACTGTACTGCCGGTGATTTCAGCATAAATGTCCGCTCTTTTCCTCATTTTATCATAGATGAGGCGGGCTGAACAGATCCATTCCCCTTATGCAGGTCTTTTTCGACCTCGTGTTAATTGCCGTTCGAAGTTCCGCCTGAAAATCGGAAAGGGGGAGCTTAAGGAAACACCGATTCAATCAGAAAAATTACATGCCAACGGGCGTGATGCCGAAAAAGCGTGCGGAACACCGGTACTTGATGAACAGGAGTGTAACGAGGCGTGAATTTAGTACCGCTGCGTGGAGCCCCGAACGAGAGTGCCTTTTGAGGCACAAGCCATGGCACATGAGTCATGAATAAATCAGTATTTCCTTAATTTTTTAAACCGGAAGCTCGGATTTCAAGCGACCTCTTTTTCTGCTTTTTCCGGCCGATGAAAGGGCGGGATTTTTCGCGGTTTTGATATAAAAAAACGCTATACATTCATGAATATCTATAAAAACATAGGACTTGACCGAAGCACAGTCTATGTCTAGTATCCAAGGTGAATGCGCCAGTGGGAGCTCTGCGGCGCCTTTTTGCTTTGTCCTTTGGGACGGTCAAAGGAAATGGCGGCAGGGGGAAATACCGCAAAAGTCTCCGTTTGTCGAAAGAAAAGAGGAAAAGAAAAGAGGGAAAAATGAAGAAAAAAATCAGCTTATTACTTGCCGTTCTCATGCTGCTTTTCTCCGTCGCAGCCTGCGGCTCCGCTCCTTCTTCTAAGGATCAAAGCGCGTCCGGCACAGCGGAGGAGAGCAAAGCCTCGTCGGATGCGTCCGGCTTTAAGGCACAGATTCTGTTTTGCGGCTCTACCTCGCTCTATCCGATCCTGTCTTCCCTGGCTTCGTCTTTTACGGAAAAATATGAGAGCTGGGATAAGGTGGACCCCTCCTTTCCGAAGGAGAATATCTCCATCTATGTTGCGCCGGGCGGCTCAGGGGTCGGCGTGCAGGCGGCTATCGATAAGACCGCGGATTTCGGGATGCTCGCCCGCGACATCAAGGACTCCGAGGTAGAGAAGCTCGGGGCGGATTATCAGAGCTGGGTTGTGGCAAGGGATGCGCTGACGGTCTCCGTCAATGCGAAGAATCCTGCAGCGGAGAAGCTGGATAATCTGGATACGGAGATGATACAAAAGATTTTCGACGGGGAGATCGGCACATGGAAGCAGGTAGACGACAGCCTCCCGGATGAGCCGATCAATGTATACATCCGCGATCTCTCGGGCGGCGCCTATGAGGTATTTCAGAAGGCGATCATGGGGGATAAGGAGATCACTCCC
This sequence comes from Oribacterium sp. oral taxon 078 str. F0262, assembly GCF_000160135.1. Lineage (GTDB taxonomy): Bacteria > Bacillota > Clostridia > Lachnospirales > Lachnospiraceae > Oribacterium. The sequence continues at coordinate 448,563 of NZ_GG729934.1, read as the reverse complement.
TCCGCGACGCAGTCCGCTTCCATGACGGAGCTTGCGACCAATGTTTCGAATGATCCCTGGGGGATAGGCTACGTTGGCTACGGCGCATTTAATAAGGCGAACAAGGAGGCCGTTTCGCTCAAGGCCTTTAAGGTGGATGGGATCGAGGCGACAAAGGAGAATATTCTGAGCGGAAGCTACAAGATCCAAAGACCGGTCATGTTTGTGACGGGAGAGAAGCCCGCAAAGAATGAGGAGGCTTTCATCGACTATATCTTTTCACAGACGGGCTATGATGTCATAGAGGCAAACGGATATATTCCGGCCTTTACGGTATAAGCGCCCAGGCTTTTATCGGGCTCCGGGAAGGACGCTGCATTCACAGCGCCATCGAAGGGGAGAGGCGTAGGCTGATGCTTGCAGCTATAGTGAAGGCGAGGAGGCGGACGAACTGTGCGCAAAGAGGCAGAGAGACGGAGGAGCTGGAGAGGCGGAGAGGCAGAGAGACAGGGAAGCGCCTCTCAAAGAAGCCGGCTGAATTCAGGCGGGCGCAGGAAATTGCCGTTGTGGATGTGGGGAGGCGAAAATGAGAAAAATGGAAAACAGGCTTTTTATCGGCTGCCTCCTCCTTCTCCTCTCCCTGACCGTGTTTTTGCTTCTCTTTGTGATGTATTTTATCGCGAGAGAGGCTCTTCCGACCTTTCGCGAGCTTTCGCTTTTTTCTTTTCTTTTCGGAGAGAGGTGGATGCCCGTCGATCTTGGGGGCGAAAAGGCGTTCGGAATCTTTAACTTTATCGCGGCGACGGCTGCGGTCTCCTTTCTTGCATTGATTTTCGCAGCGCTTCTCTCCATCGGTGCCGCGCTCTGTCTCTCCTGCTTTTTGAGGGAGGAGCTGAGAGACTTCCTCTGCTCTGTGATCGATATTCTGGCCGGAATTCCCTCGGTCATCTATGGCTTTATCGGAATCGAGCTGGTGACACCTCTTTTTATCCGGGCCGGGGTACATACCGGAAGCTGCGTGCTCGCGGCCTCGCTGGTCCTCTCCGTCATGCTGCTTCCGTTTATGATCGCTTCGCTCAGCGAATCCTTCCGGAAGCTGAAGGAACGGTATTATCCGGGGGCGGAGGCCATGGGGATCAGCCTGAGCTATACCGTTCGCAGCCTGATTTTGCCGCAGGCCGCGGGCAGCATCCTCATCGCCCTGATCCTTGCGCTCGGGAGAGCGATGGGGGAGACGATGGCGGTTATGATGCTCGTCGGGAATGCCAATCTCTTCCCGAGGATCCTGGGAAAGGCTGAGACCATCGCCTCGCTGATCGCTCTGGAGATGGGGAGCGCGGAGGCGGGAAGCACGCATTACCATGCGCTCTTTGCGGCGGGCTTTGTGCTTCTCCTCTTTCTGTTTTTGATCAATTTCACAATCGGGCTGATCCGGAGCAGGCTTCCGGATATCGAGGAGGAGAGATATCTTTGAGTCGGAAGAAAAGGGAGAGAGGGCATATCCGGGGGATAAGATCCTCCTTTACTGCGGAAGACGGAAAGCGGGGCCTTTCTCCTTTAAGGAGGGAATATTTTTTCGGCCTTCTGCTTCGCCTCTTTTCGGCGCTTTCTCTGGGAGCTTCGGTCTTTTCGGTCCTTTTTTTGATCCTTTATATTCTCGGCCGCGGAAGCTCCGTGATCTCCCCCGGCTTTTTGACCAGGGCTCCGGCGGGCCTGGTCCTCGGGGAGGAGGGCGGTATCGCCCCTGCCATTACGGGAAGCCTGCTTTTTTCAGGGACCGCGGTGCTTCTCGCCGGGATCCCCGCGATCGCCGCAGCGCTTTATCTGGTCTTTTTTTGCAGGAGCAGATGGATGCGCGCCTCGATTCGGCTGGTGATCCAATGCATATCCGGGATTCCGTCCATTGTGCTCGGGCTTTTCGCCTACAGCTTTTTGGTCCGTTCTCTGGGGCTTGGGAGATGCGTCCTGTCCGGCGGAGCGGCGCTTTCGATCATGATCCTCCCCTTTATTGAGATGCGGGCGGAGAAGGCGTTTTTGGAGCTTCCGCAGGAGCTGCTGGATGCCTCCACGGCTATGGGCTGCTCTCCGGCCTGGACGGTAAAGAAAATGGTGCTTCCCTATTGTCTTGGGGAGTTGATTTCCGCCCTGCTTCTCGGCGGATGCTTCGCGATGGGGGCGACCGCTCCGATTCTTTTTACCGGCGCTGTCGCATTCTCCGCCCATCCGAAAAGCCTCCTGGAGCCGGCGATGGCTCTTCCCCTGCACCTTTACCTCCTGATCGCGCAGGGCGCGGGCTCTTTGAGGACGGCCTACGGGACGGCATTTGTCATGATCGCTGTTCTGCTTTTGTGCAGGCTCGCCGCAGCAGCATATGCCCGATACCGGGAAAGGCGGTGGAGAGGATGAGGGAAGTCATCGGGGATGGAGGAAAGATGGAGGAGCTTGAAAGAAAAGGGGAGGACAGCGGAGAGGAGAGCACAGCCGCGATGGAACTCAGGGAGCTGAGCCTTTCCTACGGCAGGAAAACCGTGCTGGACAGGATCTCTTTTTCGGTTCCGAAACATAAGATCACCGCGATACTGGGGGCGTCTGGCTGCGGGAAGACGACTCTCCTAAAATGCTTAAACGGCATGATACGGAATCTGAGGGAGGCCAGGCTGAGCGGAGAGATCCTCTTAAACGGGGAGTCCGCTTCGGCTCTTCGGACGGAGGAGCTTTGCAGAAGGGTCGGGCTGGTCTTCCAGACACCGACGCCCTTTCCCATGTCCATCCGGAAAAATATGTGCTATGGTCTTCGCTACTACGGGAAGAGGGATCGCTCGGAGCTTATGCGGATCACGGAGGAGAAGCTTAGGATGGCGGGGCTTTGGGAGGAGGTGAAGGGGGAGCTCGATCACAGCGCCCTGAAGCTTTCCGGAGGGCAGCAGCAGAGGCTTTGCATCGCGCGCGCTCTTACGGTGGAGCCGGAGGTTCTCCTTTTGGATGAGCCCTGCTCCTCGCTGGACATCGTCTCTATGGGGCAGATCGAGGAAATGCTGAAAAGGTGCCGGGAGAGGTACAGCATTATACTTGTGACACACAATATCTCCCAGGCGAAGCGCATCGCGGATGAGGTCGTATTTCTGCATCAGGGGCGGCTTTTAGAAAGAGGGGAGAGGGAGAGCTTTTTTGCGGGAGCAAAGAGGGAGGAGACGAGGGCCTTTCTCCAGGGCATATAAGGCATACAGGATGGACAGGAAAGGATAATAGGATAGGGGGCGGAAATGATAGAGATCGAGATTCCCGGAAGGGAGAAGCTGCTGCTTAAGACCCTGCTTTTAGATTACAACGGAACCATCGCGGCGGACGGCATCCTGCTCCCCGCCCTCTCGGAGCGGATTAAGGAGCTTCAGAGGAGACTTTCCGTGAAGCTTTTGACGGCGGATACCTATGGAAGCGTGCGGAGCCAGTGCGATGCGCTCGGGATCGAAATCTCGACCTTTCCGAGGGAGGGGGCGGCGGGCTGCAAGGCCGAGATCGCGAGCTCCTGCGGCGGGGGAGTCGTCAGTCTCGGAAATGGATTCAACGATATCCCGATGTTCGACGCCTCCCTTCTCTCCATCGCGGTGCTGGATCGCGAGGGACTCTGCGCCTCCCTTCTCTCCCACGCGGATGTGCTGGTGCTCTCCGCCGCAGACGGTCTGGATCTTCTCCTAAAGCCGGACCGCCTGAGGGCGACGCTTCGAAGCTGAGAAGACCTTTTCACGCTCCTATTTCGGTCCCCTGCCTTTTCGCAGGGAAGAAAATACTGTTTTATCGAAGAAAACGAAAATTTGCTCTTACAATTTTACAAAATCGCTATTCATATTTTACGGAAAATGTTCTAAAATATGAATTTGTGTCGAGGATTGAAGCGCTTAAGAAACGGATAAGAGATGCAGAAGAAAAAGACGGATAAGGAAGCGGAAGAAAAGAGACAACTGGGGAAGACCGAGCTTCTTGAAATCGTGAGTGAGCTGATTCAGGAGGGAAAGGAAAATAAGGACTCCATCGATGAGACTGAGCTTGCCGATGCATTTCGAGGCTATGATATCCCGGAGGAGCAGTTTGAGCATATTCGAAAATATATCGAAGAGAGCGGCGTCGAAATCAATCCGGTGCTGAGCGACAGCATGCTCTCCCAGATCGAATCCGGGGAGGAAGACGGGGAAATGGAGGCGCTTTCCAGTGAGGAGGAATTTCCGGATGAGGAAGAGGAGCGCCTGGATCTGGAGTCTCTGAGCCTCTTAACCGGCATCGAGACGGATGATCCGGTGCGCTTTTACCTGAAGGAGATCGGCACGATTCCGCTCCTAAGCCCGGAGGAGGAGAAGGAGCTCGCCAGGCGGAGCAAGGAGGGGGATCCTCTCGCAAGGCAGAGGCTTGTGGAGGCGAATCTCCGACTGGTGGTGTCCATAGCGAAGCGCTATACCGGGAGAGGGATGAGCATACTGGACCTCATCCAGGAGGGAAATCTCGGACTGATGAAGGGCGTGGAGAAGTTTGAACCGGACAAGGGCTTTAAGCTCTCCACCTATGCGACCTGGTGGATCCGCCAGGGCATCACAAGGGCACTTGCGGATCAGTCCAGGACGATCCGCGTCCCGGTTCATATGGTGGAGAGCATCAACAAGGTGACGAGGACGCAGAGGAGACTCACTCTGGAGCTCGGCTACGAGCCCTCCCCGAAGGAACTCGCTGCGTCTCTTAATATGACGGAGGAGAAGCTGAAGGAGATTTTGGATGTCTCGAAGCAGCCGACCTCTCTGGAGACTCCGGTCGGAGACGAGGAGGATTCCAATCTCTCCGATTTTGTCGCGGATGAAAAGATGATTTCTCCGGAGCAAAACGCCGCAAACGTCATGCTCCGGGAGGAGATCGATAAGCTTTTGGAGAATCTGAAGGACCGGGAGAGGGATGTCCTGATCCACCGCTTCGGGCTCCACGGGGAGGAGTCCCACACGCTGGAGGAGGTCGGGCAGATGTTCGGAGTCACGAGAGAGAGGGTCCGGCAGATTGAGGCGAAGGCACTGAAAAAGATCAGTCTCCCGAAGTATAAAAATGCCCTTGCGGGCTTTCTGGAGGACAGCTAGGGCGGGGGAGAGAGTCCTATTTTGACACAGAGACAGCATTTTGCTATAATAAATCCTCATGCCGCGGGGGGCCGCGGTGTGGGGATTTCCTGCGTCCGGACAAGGAATACGGCGGAGGAGAGAGCGGGGCGAAAGGACAGGATGGAGAATAATCTGGATTACAGCGGCTCGGAATGGGGGCCGGAGGCTCCTTCCGGGGAGCCGGGGCGGCAGTACTATTTCATGGACAGGGTGAGAGAGCTCGTGGAACGGAAGAAGAGGGAGGGCTACGGGGCGAGCTGTCTCGTCAATGTGATCGGCTGCCAGATGTCCGCAAAGGACGCAGAGAAGCTGAGAGGCATCCTGAAGGGCTGCGGCTACCGGGAGGCGGAGAGGGAGGATGACGCGGACGTCATCCTTTTTACGACCTGCACCGTCCGTGAGAACGCGAATCAGAAGCTCTACGGCAGGATCGGCCGTCTGAAGCATCAATGCGAGAGACGGAAAGGGATGATCCTCGGCATCACCGGCTGCATGATGCAGGAGAAGGACGAGGTCGAGACGATCCGGAAGCGCTATCCCTATGTGAAGCTCATCTTCGGAACGCATAATGTCTATAAGCTTGCGGAGCTTCTCTACCGGACGCTCCGAAGGGATGAGCGGACAGTGGAGATCATCGATGACACGAGTCTCATCGTGGAAAATCTCCCCTCTCTGAGAAAGACGGACTTTCGGGCTTCTGTGAACATCAGCTATGGCTGCAATAATTTCTGCACCTATTGCATCGTCCCCTATGTCCGGGGGAGGGAGAAGTCCAGGAGCTCGGAGGAGATTCTGAGAGAGTGCCGAGATCTGGTCAGAGACGGGGTGAAGGAGATCATGCTCCTCGGACAGAATGTAAATTCCTATGGACTGGACAGAGAGGAGCTCCGTTTTCCGGAGCTCCTCCGAAGGGTATCGGAGATTCCGGGGCTTCGAAGGATTCGTTTTATGACGCCGAATCCGAAGGATTTTTCGGAGGAGCTCATCGATCTCATCGGGGAGAGGGAAAATATCTGCAGGCATATTCATCTTCCGCTGCAGTCCGGTTCCACGGAGGTCCTTCGGAGGATGAACCGGCATTATACGAAGGAATCCTATCTCGCCCTCGTCCGAAGGATCCGGGAGAAATTGCCGGATGTGAGCCTCACGACCGATATCATCGTGGGATTTCCGGGGGAGAGCGAGAGAGACTTTCAGGATACGATGGATGTCGTCCGGCGTGTGGGATTTGATTCCGCCTTTACCTTCGTCTATTCCAAAAGATCCGGGACGCCCGCCGCAAAATGGGAGGGAGTTTCGGAGGAGCTTGTGAAGGATCGCTTTCACCGCCTCCTCGATGCCGTGCGGGAGAGCTCCGCGGAGAATGAAGGGCGGGATATCGGAAAGGTCATGGAGGTTCTGGTGGAGGAAAGGGACAGGGAGAAGCCGGGCTTTCTCACGGGCCGCCTCTCCAACAATATCCTCGTCCATTTCCGGGGAGGAGAGCGGCTCATCGGGGAGCTTGTGTCCGTAGAGCTTTTGGAGAGCAGGGGCTTTTATTATATGGGAAGGCTGCTTTGAGGGCTGCGGGAAAGAGGGGAGATGCATGGCGGAGAAAAAGTTCTCACCGATGATGCAGCAGTATCTGGATAGTAAAAAGGAGTATCCGGACGCGCTTTTATTCTACCGGATCGGCGACTTCTATGAGATGTTCTTCGAGGATGCGAAGAAGGCCTCCGAGGCGCTGGACCTCGTTCTGACCGGGAAGGACTGCGGAGGCGGAGAGAGGGCGCCGATGTGCGGCATCCCCTACCACGCGGCAGACAGCTATATTGCAAGGCTTGTCTCCCGCGGCTACAAGGTTGCGATCGCGGAGCAGATGGAGGATCCGAAGCTGGCGAAGGGCCTTGTAAAGAGGGAGGTGATCCGGGTCGTCACCCCGGGGACCCTCACAAGCGAAAGCGTGCTCGATGAGCGGAAGAACAATTTTCTGATGAGCATCTTCTACGACGGGGCGCGCTTCGGCGTTTCGACGGCAGACATCTCGACCGGGGAGTTTCTGTGCACGGACTGCGGAGAGCGGGGAGAGCTTCTGGATGAGATCTCCCGTTTCTCCCCCCGGGAGATCGTGTGCAATCACAGCTTCATGATCTCCGGGATGGAGATCGAGGAGCTCAGGGAGCGCTTCTCTCTCCTTGTGACGGAGCTTTCGGACAGTGTCTTTCAGGAGGAAAATGCGGACCGCCTTCTGGAGAGGCATTTTCACGCGACACTGTCCGGGATCGGCCTCTCCGACAGGGAGCTGGAGAAGCTTTCCGCGGCGGGGGCTCTCTCCTATATCTATGAGACCCAGAAGGGCTCTGTCTCCCATATTGCAAATATACGCCGCTATCAGAGTTCACAGTTCATGATATTGGACAGCGCTTCGCAGCGGAATCTCGAGCTCACGGAGACGCTTCGGGAGAAAAAGAAGCGGGGCTCCCTGCTCTGGGTTCTCGACAGGACGAGGACCGCGATGGGGGCCCGTCTCCTCCGGCGCTTTCTGGAGCAGCCGCTCATAGATGTGGGGGAAATCCGACGGAGACAGGACGCGGTGGAGGAGCTCTGCTCGCATTATATCGAGAGAGAGGAGCTTTCGGAGTATCTCAACACGATCTATGATCTCGAGAGACTTCTCGGGAGGATCAGCTATCAGTCCGCAAACCCGAGGGATCTCCTTGCCTTTAAGCAGTCTCTTCGCCTGCTGCCGGATATCCGGCAGCAGATCTCCGGCTTTCACTCCGAGCTGATCCGGGAGATCTATGAGGAGATGGATGAGCTTTCGGATCTTTATCAGCTCATAGACGAGGCCCTTGTGGAGGATCCGCCTCTCTCCGCAAGAGACGGCGGACTGATCCGGGAGGGCTATCATGAGGAGGCCGACCACTTCCGGCTTGCCCGGAAAAAGGGGAAGGAGTGGCTTGCGGAGCTGGAGAGCTCCGAGAGAGAGAAGACGGGGATCAAGAGTCTTCGGATCCGCTACAACAGAATCTTCGGCTATTGCATCGAGGTGAGCAACAGCTTTAAAAATCTGGTTCCGGATTACTTTATCCGAAAGCAGACCTTGACCGGGGCGGAGAGATACACCACGGATCGGCTGGAGGAGCTCCAGAATGAGATCCTTGGCGCGGAGGAGAAGCTGAATGCGCTGGAGTACGGGATCTTCTGTCAGCTTCGGGACAGGATCGCGGAAAATATTCCGAGGGTGCAGAAAAGCTCCCGGGAGATCGCGCTTTTGGACTGCATGCTCTCTCTCTCCAGGGTTGCGGCGGAGAGAGGCTATGTCCGGCCGAAGATCAACAGCGAGGGGAGAATCCGGATCCGCGAGGGGAGGCATCCGGTGGTGGAGCGGCTTCTCCGCGAGGGGATGTTTGTCAGCAACGATACCCTTTTGGACAAGGGAGAGGAGCGGATTTCCATTATCACGGGGCCTAATATGGCGGGAAAGTCCACCTATATGCGGCAGGTTGCCCTCATTGTTCTCATGGCCTCCATCGGCTCCTTTGTCCCGGCGGAGGAGGCGGATATTGCGGTCTGCGACAGGATCTTCACGAGGGTCGGTGCCTCCGATGATCTCGCCTCCGGTCAGTCCACCTTCATGGTAGAGATGAATGAGGTCGCGAATATCCTGAGGAACGCGAGCGCGGATTCCCTTCTCATCCTGGATGAGATCGGGCGCGGGACCTCGACCTTTGACGGGCTTTCGATCGCCTGGGCCGTGGTCGAATACCTGAGCCAGATGGTGAAGGCAAAGACACTCTTTGCGACGCATTATCATGAGCTTACGGAGCTGGAGGGGAGACTTCCCGGCGTGAACAATTACTGCGTCGCGGTCTCAAAGCACGACGAGGATATCATCTTTCTCCGAAAGATCATCCCGGGCGGCGCGGACCAAAGCTACGGCATCGATGTGGCGGGGCTCGCGGGTGTGCCTTCCCCGGTGATCGAGCGGGCAAAGGAGATCTCCCGGGAGCTCTCTGACGCGGACATACTCCGAAGGACACATGAGCTCCCGGAGCCCTCTCTCTCCTCCAAAGAAAAGGGCGGAGAGGGAGAAAGGGAGAAGGGAGAGAAGGAGAGAGAGGGGGAAAGCCCGGGAGAGGCAGAGCCTCGGACCCTCCCCGGAAAAGAGGAGAGCGTGGAGGAAGCCGAGGCAGGGGCAAAAGAAGCGCTTCGCTGCCTCGCCTCTCTCGACTTAAACCGCATGACGCCGCTCGATGCGATCAATACGCTCTACGAGCTCAGAGAGAAGCTCTCCCTGGAGCACTGAGCAGGATGAATGGAAGAGGCTGTCCAACGCCGGATCGGAGGCAGCCTCAGGGAGAAGCTTCCGGAGGACCCGGAGATGGGAGAGAAGGTGAAGATCAGGATTCTTAGCGAGGAGACGATCAATCAGATCGCAGCGGGGGAAGTGATCGAGCGCCCCTCCAGCATCGCGAAGGAGCTTCTGGAAAACGCGGTGGACGCAGGGGCGTCCGCGGTCTCTGTGGAGATCAGGGACGGGGGAATTTCCCTTCTCCGGGTCACGGACAATGGCTCCGGGATCGCGAAGGGGGAGGTGCGGACCGCCTTTCTCCGGCATGCGACCAGCAAGATTCGGGATGCGTCGGACCTCGGCCGGATCCGGACGCTCGGCTTTCGGGGAGAGGCACTTGCCTCCATCGCCGCGGTCTCAAAGACAGAGCTTATCACGAAGACTCCGGACTCGCTTCTCGCCTCCCGCTACGAGATCGAGGGAGGTGTCGAGCGTTCGCTCTCGGAGATCGGGGCGATGGACGGAACGACGGTCCTGGTCCGGGAGCTTTTCTACAATGTGCCCGCGAGGCGGAAGTTCCTGAAATCCCGGAAGACAGAAGGGGCGAGGGTGCAGGAAATCGTCGAAAGGGAGGCCATCGCCCACCCGGACATCGCGTTTCGATATCTCCAGGACGGAAAGCAGCGCTTTGTGAGCTTTGGGAAGGGGGCTCCATTAGATGCGGTCTATGCGGTCTACGGGAGAGAACTGAGGGGGCAGCTGATCCCGCTCTCCGGCTCTTATCTTCCGTCGAAAGAGACGGGGAGACCCGCGCTCCGTATCAGCGGCTTCGTCGGGAAGCCGAGCACGAACCGCTCGAATCGAAGCTGTGAGCTTTTCTTCGTAAACTGCCGCCATGTCCGAAGCCCTCTCTTAACGAGGGCGCTGGAGGATGGCTGCCGCGCTTTCCTTATGCAGCATAAATTTCCCTTTGCGGTTGTGATGCTCGAGCTGGATCCCGCGATTGTGGATGTCAATGTGCACCCGCAGAAGCTGGAGGTCCGCTTCTCCGATGGGGAGGGGATCTATACTGCGGTATTTGACGCGATCGAGCGGGCACTCCATGAGACGGAGATGATCGCGGATGGCGAGCCTCCAAAGAGGGAGGATCCGGAGGAGAGGGGGCCAAGCCCTGCGCCGGAGCCCTTTGAGAGAAGGAGGCTGGAAATGACGCCCTCCTTTTCGCAGGGAGAGCGCGGGGAGGAGAGCTCTTCCGCGCCCTTTAAGGAGAAGGAAGGCTACCGCAGGGCGGAGGATTTCGTCCCGGGAAATATCCGGGAGAATCCCAGCTTTTCGGAGCAAAGAGAGCAAAGAGAAGAGGAAGAAGGCGAGGGGGAAAGAGAAGGGGAGAATGCGGAAGAGAAATCCCGCTCGGAGGCTCTGTCCGGGAAGCAGGAGAGCCTCTTTTCGGAGCGCTTCCTCTCGGAGAAAGCAAGGACAGAGCAGCGCATCATAGGGCAGCTCTTCGATACCTATTGGCTCATCGAATACGGGGATAAGCTCTTCCTCATTGATCAGCACGCTGCACACGAGAAGGTGAATTTTGAGCGCCTGATGAAGCGCTTTCGGGAGAAGAAAGCGCTTTCGCAGTATCTCTCCCCGCCGATCGTCCTGACGCTTTCCTCTCGGGAGGAGCTGATCCTTCAGAGATATCTGAGCTATTTCCGTGAGCTTGGCTATGAGATCAGCGAGCTTGGGGGCAGGGATTACTCCGTCTCCGCGGTTCCGGCGGATCTTCCCCGGATCGGGAAAAAGGAGCTCCTTTTGGAGCTTTTGGACGAGCTTTGCGAGGAGAGCGGAAGACATACTGCGGAATCCATCTATGACAGAATCGCCTCCATGTCCTGCAAGGCGGCCGTGAAGGGGAATATGCGCTTAAGCTTCCGGGAGATGGATGCGCTTCTCTCCGAGCTTATGAGTCTGGAAAATCCCTACGCCTGTCCCCACGGAAGACCGACGATCGTCTCCATCAGCAAAACGGAAATCGAAAGAAAATTCAAGAGGATTCTATAGGGAAAAGTCAAAGGAGAATTCGAGAGAATCCCAGGGAGAGGTCCGAAAAGGCAGCGTCTGATCGGGGATTTCAGGAGGAGAATCTATGTCTTGGAAGGAGGCAAAGCGCCCTCTCATCATCATCTCCGGGCCGACCGCGGTGGGGAAGACCGCGGTCTCCGTGGAGCTTTCCCGGAGGCTTTTTGGAGAGTGCGTTTCCGCGGACTCCGTGCAGCTCTACCGGGGGCTCGACATCGGCTCCGCAAAGGCAGGAGAAGAGGAGCGGGGAGGGGTGCCGCATCATCTGATCGATGTGCTCGATCCCTCAGAGCGCTGCGATGCCCCCCGCTTTCAGGAGATGGCGGAGGAGGCGATCGACGGGATTTATCGTCGGGGACATCTCCCGATCCTTGTCGGCGGCGCCGGATTCTACATTCAGGCTCTGCTCTACGGGATCGACTTTCGGGAGGAAAGAGAATCGGAGAAGGAGAGGATCCGGGAGCGCCTCGAAAGAGAATCGGAGAGCGAGGAGGGGAGAGAGAGACTTTACGAAAGACTCAGGGAGCTGGATCCGGAGTCCTGCCGGAAGATTCACCCCCACAATGTGAAGCGCCTGATCCGGGCGCTCGAATTTTTTGAGCTCCATCATTTTCCGATTTCCCGCCACAATGAAGAGGAGCGGGGGAGAAGGGCGCAGTACGACGCGCTCTATTTCGTCCTGACAAGGGAGAGGGAGAAGCTCTATGAGAGGATCGATGAGAGGGTCGATGAGATGATGAATCGGGGCCTTTTGGAGGAGGTGAAGGGGCTCCTCCTCTCGGGGTGCAGGCGGAGCGATCCGGCTATGCAGGGGATCGGCTACCGCGAGCTCACTTCTTTCCTCTCCGGGGAGGGGAGTCTGGAGGAGGCGGTCTCCGAGATCAAGAGGAATTCGAGGAAGTATGCGAAGCGGCAGCTCACCTGGTTTCGGAGGGAGAAGGCGGCGGAGTGGATCGAGATCTCGAAATTTGGCGAAGAGAAGGGGAAGATCACGGAATGGATAATCAAACGATGTACCGAGCACTGGGGATAGGGAGAGAGGTCTATGAATTTTCGAGACCGGTTCTCGACTCGCTCTCCGAGAGATTTCTCGCGATCGACGAGATCGCGGAGTTCAATCAGCTGAAGGTGCTGAAGGCGATGCAGGACGCCGGTGTGGCCGAGGCGCACCTCATGGGGACGAACGGCTACGGCTACTCCGACATCGGGAGGGATGCTCTGGAGAAGACCTATGCCGGGATCTTCGGGACGGAGGATGCCCTTGTGAGATCCCAGATCATCTGCGGGACCCATGCCCTTGCGCTCTCGCTTCAGGCGAATCTACGGCCGGGGGATGAGATCCTCTCTCCCGTCGGGAAGCCCTATGATACTCTGGAGGAGGTGATCGGGATCCGGAAGTCCAGGGGCTCTTTATCGGAGTTTGGGATCAGCTACCGGGAGGTCCCGCTGAATCCGGACGGGAGCTTTCGCTATGAGGAGATTCGATCGGCGATCCACGAGCGGACCAGGCTCGCCGAGATCCAGCGCTCAAAGGGCTACTCCTCCAGGGAGAGCCTGAGCCCCGAGAAGATCGGGGAGCTGATCCGCTTCCTAAAATCCGTCAAGCCGGATCTCCTCTGCCTTGTGGATAATTGCTATGGGGAGTTTGTCTGCCGGGAGGAGCCGAGCGAGTACGGAGCGGACATGCTTGTCGGCTCCCTCATCAAAAATCCCGGCGGGGGACTTGCGCCGGTCGGCGGCTATATCGCGGGGACGAAGGACTGCATCGAAAACTGCGCGGTCCGACTCAGCGCCCCGGGGCTCGGGAAGGAGGTTGGGCCGTCTCTTGGCTTAAACCGCGCCTTCTTTCAGGGCATCTTCCTCGCCCCGTCCATTACGGCCTCGGCGGAGAAAGCGGCGATCTTCGCAGCCTCCCTCTATGAAAGGCTGGGCTTTCCTTGTCACCCAAGGGCGGAGTCCGGGAGAAACGATATCATACAGGCGATCCGGCTCGGAAGCCCGGAGGCGGTTCTCGCCTTCTGCCAGGGGATTCAGGCCGCATCCCCGGTGGATTCCTTTGTGACGCCGGAGCCGTGGGAGATGCCGGGCTATGATGCACCGGTCATCATGGCGGCGGGGGCCTTCATCCAGGGCTCCAGCATCGAGCTCTCCGCGGATGCCCCGATGAAGGAGCCCTACAATGTCTACTTCCAGGGCGGCCTCACCTGGCCTCACGCAAAGTTCGGCATTATCCTGTCCGTTCAGAAGCTCTGGGAGAAGGGACTTGTGAAGCTTTAGGCCCTATGCTAAAATAATAAGACTGTAGGCTCCCCTCCGTCCGGACGGGAGAGAAAATGAAAAATTTCAGGCTTATGAGAGAGCAGAGTCCGGAAGAGCTCCCCAGGGAAAAGTGTATCCGCGAGGGCGCATCGTCTCTCACGGACGCAGAGCTTCTGGCTGTTTTGCTCCGAACCGGGACGAAAGAGAAGTCCGTGCTCGAGCTTTCGGAGGAGCTCCTCTCGAGGGAGGAGAACTTCGACGGACTGGTCGCGCTGACACATCTCGATCCGGCGGAGCTCAGAAAGCTGCGCGGCATCGGGGTCTCTAAGGCCGCGGAGCTCTCCGCAGTGGGGGAGATCGCGCGCCGCATCTGGAACCGGAAGATGCGGGTCAGAAGGCTCTCCTTTCACCGGGGGAGGGATGTCTACGACTACTTCAAGGAGGATCTCCGCTATCTGGACCACGAGGTCATCCACATCCTTTACCTGGATAATCAGCTGCAGCTCATCCGAGATGTGCAGCTTTCGCGGGGGACCTGCAGCAGCAGCGCGATTTCTCCCAGGGATATCTTCCGGGAGGCGCTTCGAAACGGCGGAGTCTCCATCATTATGGTCCACAATCACCCAAGCGGCGTCCCGGAACCCTCCGAGGAGGATCGGAGCTTTACCGCGGAGCTCTTCCGCCTGGGACAGTGCCTCGGCATCCCCCTGATCGATCACATCATCATGGGAGACAATGCATATTACAGCTTTAAGGAGCAGGGCGGGATTTAGTGGAAAACCGAAAGAGTAAATATGTCTTTATCGTTTTGAGCGTATTCTGTGTCATGATGATCGTCCTCTCCTCCGTAAAGGACGGCCTCATGAATCCGATCCGGAACACGATAGGCTATGTCCTGGTTCCCCTGCAGGAGGGGGTGAACCGCGTCGGCTTCGGGATTTACGATCAGCTCCGGGAGCGAAAGAGCCTTAAGGAGCAGGAGGAGCAGAACAAGTCCCTTCAGGAGAAGATCGATGTATTGACGGAGGAGAACAATGTTCTGAAGCAAAACTCCGAGGAGCTGAAGAAGCTCCGAGAGCTCTATTCTCTGGATCAGAACTACCTCCAGTATCACAAGGTGGCGGCGCGGGTCATCGCGAAGGACTCGGAGAACTGGTTTCAGGTCTTTCGAATCGATAAGGGCTCCCGGGACGGCATCCGCGTGGATCAGAATGTCATGGCCAACGGGGGACTCGTCGGAATCGTGACGGATGTGGGCTTAAATTATGCCACCGTCCGCTCCATCATCGACGATGAATCCCGCGTCTCCTGTATGGGAATCCAGACCAGCGACAACTGCATCGTAGCCGGAGACCTGAAGCTCTATGAGGAGGGGAGGCTTCGGATCACCAATATGAAGAAGGACGCGGTCATCCAGGACGGGGACCGCATCGTCACCTCGAACATCTCCTCGAAGTTCATGCCCGGGATTCTGGTGGGCTATGCAATCGGGATCGAGGAGGATGAGAAGCGCCTGATGAAAAACGGCTATCTCATCCCCGCGGCGGATTTCAACGATCTGAGTGCGGTCCTCGTGATCACCGATGTGAAGTCCGACCAGTTTCAGACAAAGGACAGCTCGGGGGCAGAGCCGGCGGCACTGTCCGAGACGAATCCGGAGAGCAGCGCGGGAAGCTCCGCGGCAGAGGGAGAAAATGTCCCTGTCGTAGAGGCGGGGAGTCTGCCGGAGAGCAGCAGCTCGGAGGGCAGCGAGACTTCGTCCGGGGAGAGCGCGGAGAGCTCTGCCCCGCAATAAGGCATAAGGGGGCGCCCGTTCGGAAGGAGATGGGAGAGACGATTCGATTGAAGGGAAAATTTTCCAAAAAACTGAAGAACAGGAGAGTGCGTCTTCTGATCCATGCACTCTCTTTGATTTTTGCCTTTTTGATCCAGACCAGCGTCTTTCCTCTGATCCCCTTTCTCGCGGAAAGCCCCAACCTTCTCCTGGTGCTTACCTTTTCCTTCGGCTTTTTGCACGGGAATCTGCCGGGGATGCTCTATGGGCTCTTCGCGGGGCTTTTGATGGATATGTTCTACTCGGGGCCCTTTGGCTTCTACAGCTTTATCTTTCTTCTGATCGGATATTTCAACGGCTTCTTCAATCGCTTTTACTACGAAGAATATCTGACGCTTCCGATCTTCCTCTGTGTCTTCAGCGAGCTGATCTATCACATCTACATCTATACCTTTCGCTTTTTGGTCCGGGCGAGGCTGGACCTTCCCTACTACTTTGCACACATTATTTTTCCATCGACCGTATTTTCCCTGATCGTGACGGTCTTTCTGTACCGTTTCTTCTTCTCGGCAAACCGAAGGATGGCAGATTAAGGAGAGAGAATGCTTAAAGAAATATGGGGACTCCTGAAGGAAGCGGCGGGGAGAATCCTGGTCTCCCGGCTTTTTGCGCTGGCACTTGTTTTTGCCGCGCTGTTTTACATCCTCACCATACAGCTTTTTCAGCTTCAGATCATTCACGGGGAGGAATTCCTCGCGAAGTATCAGGATAAGACGCTCAGGACCGTGACCACGGTCGGAACCCGCGGGAATATCTATGACAAGGACGGAAAGCTCCTCGCCTACAATGAAATCCAGTACAATATCACGATCGAGGACAACGGAAGCTACGGAAGAGGCTCGGAGGGGATCAATCGGAGAAATCTCATGCTCTACCGCCTGGCGGAGATCATCGAGAAGTACAAGTACTCTGTGAAGAGCCAGTACAAGCTGAAGCTCGCTTCTGACGGCGTCCTGGAATTTGGTACCTCGGGGGACTCCGACAAGAGGCAGCTGATCGCGAATATCACGAGGAAGAAGGCCGAGAATCTGACGGAGGCGGATCTCAATATGACGGCGGAGCAGCTTTTTCAAAAGTCGAAGCAGCTCTACCAGTTCGATAAGCTCCGGGATGAAAAGGGGAAGGGGATTGAGCTTTCGAAGCAGACGGCCCTTGATATGATCGGAATCATCTATACGATGCGGCTCACCGCCTATCAGCGCTATATGAAGACGACAATCGCGGAAAACGTTTCCCGGGAATGCATGGCCGAGATCCTGGAATCGAAGGGATCGCTTCTCGGGGTGGATATCGAGAATGTCGCGGTCCGGAAGTATAATTACGCCCCCTACCTCTCCCATATCGTCGGTTACACCGGACAGCTCCAGGAGAGTCAGCTTGCGGAGCTTCGGAAGCAGGACCCGGACTATGCGGCGAACGACATCGTCGGGGTATGGGGGCTCGAGAAAAGCGAGGAGAATGTTCTGAAGGGGAAGAAGGGAAAGCGGGAGATGTATCTCAATTCCGTCGGCTCCATCCTTCAGATCGTATCGGAGACCGACGCCAAGTCCGGAAATGATATCTATACGACGATCTCCGCAAATGATCAGATCTCGATCTACCACCTCTTAGAGCAGGAGCTCGCCGGTATCCTGAGCTCGAAGATCTCGGAGAGCGATAATGTCGATACGAGAAATGTGAAGCAGTCGCAGATCATGATCCCGCTCCGGGATGCGTATTTTCAGCTGATCAACAACAATGTCCTGCACAGGGAGCATTTCACGGCGGATGATGCGGGGATGGCGGAGCAGCAGATCATCAGCCGCTTCCGGGAGAATAAGGAGCAGGTTCTTTCCGCCATCGAGGCACAGCTTGCGGACGGGAGGGCCGGCACGCTCTCGGAGCTCCCCCAGGATATGCAGGCCTATATCGTATACATCTATGACTATCTGTGCAGCTCGGACTCCGGCATCATTGACCCGGAGAACCCGCATTACCGGCAGTCGCAGAGCTACAGCGCATGGAAGGAGGACCGGATCTCCCTCCATAACTTCATCCTGAACGGGATCGAGGAATCCTGGATCGATACCTCAAAGCTTGAGCTCTCGGCGGAGTATTCCGACACGGAGAGCATCTTCTCCCTTTTTACGAAAAAGATTGCGGAGCATCTCAGGGAGGACCCGGACTTTGACAAGCTCCTCTATAAATACGCCATCGCGAACCGGAGGATCCCCGGAAATCTCCTTTTGATGGCGATGTTCGAGCAGGGAGTGCTCGCGGAGGACGACGCGGCCTATCAGCAGCTTGCGGCGGGAGATCCGCACTTTGCCTACAGCTTTTTGATCGACAAGATCAAAAGGCTGCAGATCACTCCGGCGCAGCTGGCTCTGGACCCCTGCTACGGCTCCGTCGTCGTGACGGATGTGAGGACGGGAAAGGTCCGGGCGCTCGTCACCTATCCCGGCTTTGACAATAACCGGATCTCCGATCCGGAATACCTGAAGAAGTGCAATGAGGACCTCTCCCTGCCTCTTCTCAACTGCTCGACACAGACACAGCTTGCGCCCGGCTCCTCCTTTAAGCCGATCACATCGGTCGCGTCCTTGGAGGAGAAGGTCATAGATCTTTCCACGGTGATCGACTGTACCGGAAAGTATGATCTCGTGACACCGAATATCCGCTGCTGGATCTACCCCTCGCACCACGGAAATGAGACGCTCGTGGACGGCATCAAGAATTCCTGCAACTTCTTCTTCGCGGATCTCGGGCACAGGCTTGCGACGGACAGCTCGGGGAACTACGACTCCGACCTCGGCATGAGCCGGATCCAAAAGTATGCGAGCCTCTTCGGCCTGGACCGAAAGACAGGGCTTGAGCTCGATGAGGCGGAGCCCAGGATTTCCGACTACGACCCGGAGCGTTCCGCGATGGGACAGGGTAACCATGCCTTCAATAATGCGCAGCTGTCCCGCTATATCACGGCGGTCGCAAACGGGGGCCTTCTCTTCCGGCTCTCCATCATCGACAGAGTCCAGTCCCCCTCCGGAGATTCGGTCCAGAAGGTGGAGCCTGAGCTTCTGGACCGGCTCAGCATCAGCCAGAATACCTGGAGCGCGGTGCACAGGGGACTGAGGGAGGTCATCACGGACGGCGTCGCGAAAAATGTATTTATGGGGCAGAACATCACGGTAGCCGGAAAGACCGGTACCGCACAGGAGAGAGAGGATCGCGGAAACCACGCCGTATTCGTCTCCTATGCGCCATATGAGGACCCGCAGATCAGCGTCACGGTCACGATCCCCTACGGCTACTCCTCGGGAAACGCGGCAAACCTCGCAAACATGGTCTACGACTACTGCTTCGGAAAAACCACGATGGACCAGATCCTCGCGCAAGACGCCTCCTCCATCTCCTCCGTAAACGTCAGCGATTAAGCCCTGCCGCGCGCCGAGGGGAAGAAGCACATTTATGTGCGGATTCCCATCGGCATGCGGCAGGCAAACGGGGATGAGGAAAGAAGCGGAGCGAGAGAAGGAGCGAAGCGATATCCGAATCCCCGGTGCGGATTGCGGGAGCGCCAATGGTGCGGAGCAATCCGCGGCTTCATCGCGGAAGGGTCTGAGAGTAAGAGAGCGCGCCGAGGGGAAGAAGCACATTTATGTGCGGATTCCCATCGGCATGCGGCAGGCAAGTTACATCCCTGTGCGGCAGCCAGACAAGGAGCAGAATACGAATGAAATTTGACTATGATTTCAGAAATTATGATTTCCGGCTGATCCTTTACATGATCATTTTGAATGTCACCGGCGTCTTCGTGGTCCGCTCGGCAATCAATGCGGACAGCTTTCAGGATCCGCAGGTGGCCCGGCAGATCATGGGAGCCTTCGCGGGGCTTGCGATGTGCATCGGGCTCTCTCTCGTGGATTACCGAAAGATCACGCAGCGCTCGAAATTCATCTATATCTTCTGCGTCCTGCTTTTGATCGGCGTGAAGATCTACGGCACCGCCGCGGGACACGGCGCGACGAGGTGGGTGAGGGTGCCGGTGCTTGGTCAGGTCCAGCCGGCGGAATTTGTCAAGGTAGGGCTCATCCTCTTTTTTGCGGATTATTTTCAGAAGATGAAGGATGAGATCAACTTTCCGCACGTCCTGGCCCTTGCCTTTCTCTACTTTCTCATCCCGGCGTCACTGGTGCTTTTACAGCCGAATCTCTCCACGACGATCATCATGACGGTCATCGTGGCCTGCATGGTTTTTGCCTCTCCGATCCATATCCGCTGGATCGCGGGGGTGCTCATCGTTTCGCTTTTGTTCGGCCTCCTTCTCTACTATCTTTTCCGATCTGGACTCTACGACAAAATCCCCCTCCTCCGCGGCTATCAGGCGGAGCGCATCCTGACCTTTATGAATCCTTCGGAGAACCAGCAGGGATATAACCAGCAGCAGAACTCGATCATGGCCATCGGCTCCGGACTTTTGAAGGGGAAGGGTCTTTTCAATCATTCCATCTTTTCTGTGAAAAATGGCGATTTTTTATCAGAACAAGACAATGATTTTATCTTTGCCGTGATCGGAGAAGAGCTCGGCTTCCGAGGTTCCGTAATAATTATCATATTCTTCTTGTTGATTGTGCTGGAATGTCTTATAATAGCATCAAAGGCTAAAAATCTGAGCGGGCGCCTGATCTGCGTGGGCGTCATGGCATGGATCGGTTTTCAGACATATACTAACATCGCGGTTGCAACCGGTCTCTTTCCCAACACCGGCATTACCCTGCCGTTTTTTTCCAGGGGAGTAAGCTCCCTTCTCTCAGTTTACCTGGGTCTTGGGATAGTCTTGAATGTCGCCTTACAACGAAAAACATGATAGGAGGGGTGAAAGATGAACGTAGGACTGATAGCACACGATTCCAAGAAAAAACTCATGCAGAACTTCTGCATCGCATATCGAGGGATTTTGAGTAAGCACGAGCTCTATGCCACGGGAACGACGGGGATTTTGGTGGAGGAGGTCACGAACCTGAAGCTCCACAAGTTTCTCCCGGGGGAGACGGGGGGAGCGAGGCAGCTGGCCTCCCAGATCGAGCAGGGGAATCTCGACATGGTGATCTTTCTCCGGGATCCGCTCCATGTAAAGGAACATGAGCCGGAGGTAAGCCATATCGTGCGGCTCTGTGACATCTACAATATCCCGATCGCGACGAATCTCGCGACGGCGGAGCTTCTGATCCACGCTCTCGAGAGAGGGGATCTGGAGTGGAGGAATATCTGATCGATAGGACTGAATCGGGATGAAATCAATTTTATACGGCGGCAAGTGGAGGAGGCTTTCAGTTTTTCTGCCTCTGATTTTTGTGGTTTTTTTGGGATCTGCCTGCGGGAGGAAGCTGGAAAAGGCCTACAGCTTTGAGCAGGCGGAGCAGAGGATGAACGCCCAGAGCGGTTCCGGAGAGGGGGTCCGGGCGAAGCCCTTCGCGAATTCTCTCGCAGTCATGGGGAATACGGACTTTAACGCGGAGGAGCTCAGCTCCCCGGCATTTTTGCTGGCGGATTATTCGACGAAGGAGAAGCCGGAGCCTCTGGCCTACCGAAATCCCTACGCGAGGACCTACCAGGCGAGTATCACCAAGGTCATGACGGCCCTGGTCTGTCTGGAGACCGTGCAGGACTTAAACCAGGAGTTCACGGTGACGCAGCGCTCGATGATCCGGGACGAGGGCTCTTCCTCCGCACTTTTAAAGGTCGGGGACCGGCTGCGGATCGAGGATCTTCTCTACGGAATGCTCCTGCCCTCCGGGAATGACGCGGCGGTAGCGGTCGCAGAGGCGAGCGCCGGCTCGGTGGAGGCCTTCGTGAAAAAGATGAATGAGACGGCTCTCCGCCTCGGCCTCACGGGGACCCATTTTGTGAATCCGAACGGCCTTCCGAGCGATGATCATTATACGACAGCTTACGACATCTATCTCCTTCTCGCCGAGGCGATGAAGTACGAGGAGTTTCGGAAGATTGTGGGGAGCACGAGCTATACCGTGAACTACAGGGATAAAAACAATGTCCCGAAGACCCAGATCTGGAAGGGCTCCAACCAGTTCATGACGGGGGAGAGGGAGACGCCGGAGGATCTCAAGGTCCTGGGGGGAAAGACGGGGACCACGAAGAAGGCGGGCTACTGTCTCACGATGGACACGGAGAGGATCAGCACGCAGAAGGAGTATATCTCCGTCGTGATGAAGGACGACTCCAAGGATGAGCTCTACAGTGATATGACGAAGCTCCTGAAAAGAATCCCGGCCTAGAGGAGGAGCTTGGAGGCGGTGCGGAAAATTGCTTGAAATCGCTTCTTCCGTATTATATGATTTATGAGAGGGAATTTCGGAAGGCTTGATTCCGAGATCCATACAAGGATGGCCATCAGGAGGAGGTAGTATCATGGTACAGTTAATTGTAGGACAAAGAGGCAAGGGCAAGACGAAGCAGCTGTTGGACCGCGCCAATACGGTGGTGAAGGAGGCCGGCGGAAATGTGGATTTCCTGGACAAATCCGCCCAGCACATGTATGAGCTGAACAACAGAATCCGTCTTATCAATGTCAATGAATTCCCTGTGGACTCCGAGGACGCTTTCATCGGATTCATCAGCGGCATTATCTCCCAGGACCATGATCTTGAGTATATGTTCCTCGACAGCTTCCTGAAGCTCTCCGGACTGGAGGGGAGGGACATCTCCGGCTGTATCGCGAAGCTTGAAGCGCTCGGCGAGAAGTACAAGCTCACCTTTGTGATCAGTATCTCCATGGGCATCGATGAGCTCCCTGAGAGCCTGAAGAAGAATGTTGCGGTTTCTCTCTGATTTTTAAGATGGCCCCTGAAAAGCAGGTATTTGAGGAAAACAGAAAACGCCGCTTTCAACCTAATGTAGGGACAGTGATCTTTCTGATCATCTTTCTCTACATTATTTTTAGCGCCTATGGCATGCTCCGGGGAAACAGGATCAGCTTTTATGAGGTGAAGGAGGGGAGCATCGTCCAGGAGAACGGCTTTAGCGGCATCATACTCCGGGAGGAGCAGACCGTCGATGCCCCGGGGGGAGGGCATATCCACTTTTTCGCCCAGGAGGGGAGGAGAGTGGGAGTCGGGGACGAGATCTTCGGAATCGATGATACCGGGGAGTTCACGAAATACCTCGGAGAGCACCCGGAGCTCGGCAGCAATCTGAGCAGCGAGCAGCTGGAGGATCTCCAGTCCCGCCTCTCCGCCTTTTCCGCGCATTTTCAGAATCAGCGCTTCTCCTCTCTCTACGAGATCAAGAACTCTCTGGACACCGCGGCGCTCCGCTACTCCGGACTGGGGGAGGAAAAGGAGCTGGACAGCAAGCTGGAGGAGCTCGGAATCCGTCTGATTCGGGGGAAGGCCCCGGCGGCCGGTGTCGTCTCCTACAGCGTCGACGGCTACGAGGGACTGCGGGAGGGGGACATACGGGAGGAGCTCTTTCAGAAGGCGGGCTATGAGGAGTACTTCATTAAGCCCGGGGCTCTCCTGCAGCTGGACCGCTCGAAGGCGGCCTGCCGCCTCGTCACAAGCTCGGACTGGAGCATCGTCTTTCCGCTCACGGAGGAGCAGAGGACCCGCTATCAGGATCAAAAAAGGGTGAAGCTCTTTTTCCCGGGGAAGGAGCTGGAGACCAGCGCAGATCTCACTCTCTTTACGGGAGCCGATTCTCGGGTCTACGGCAGGGTGAAGATGAGCGAGCTGATGGAGGACTTCCTCAACGAACGCTTCCTGAATTTCCGCATCGTATCCAGCGAGAACCGGGGGCTGAAGATCCCTCTGAGCGCCGTGGTGGATCAGGAATTTTACCAGATCCCGAAGGACTACCTGGTGCAGAATGAGAAGGGGGAGGACGGCTTCCTTAAGATCGGCCAGGTAAACGGACAGAATACTGCGCAGTTTGTCGCGGAGGAGCCGGCGGTGAGCGATGAACAGTTTTGCTATCTGAGGACAGGCGGGGACGCGGAAAAGGACGGGATCAAGCAGGGAGATCTGCTTTCCAGGAGCGACGGAAAGCAAAGTCTCACTGTCGCAAAGACCAAGGTCCTTCAGGGAGTCTACAATATCAATAAGGGCTACTGCATCTTTCGGCAGATCATTCCTCTGGAGAGCGGGACGGACTATTTGATCGCCGAGGCGAATATGGAAAATAGCGTTTCCGTCTATGATCACATTATTTTAAATGCTTCCCTCGTGAAAGATGGACAGCTTGTGTATTGAGCGAAAAGCGCTTCTTACGATTTTTGTTCGATTTTCGTATTTTTCCGGAAAAGCCAGGAAAGCGGCATTTCCGCGACTTGACAAGACGCTCAAATGGTTTAGAATAGGTTTCACTACTACCGATCCTGCCAAGATGAGGAAGCGGGGGTGAGAGATAGTCCTCATCCGAAAAATAAAAACGGAGGGGAGATCCTCCCGATAAACTTGGAGAACAGAGTATGAGTTTTTTTAGCAACGTGATGAAGGCGTTCAAGATGCCCCAGGAGGATGCCGCTCAGGACGATGGTAATTATTTTGACGATGAAGAGGGTCAGTTCTATGATGATCCTCAGGATGGGAGCTCCTACGGCGGCGGAGGCGGAAGCGGCAGGGGGGGCGGTGGTTTCGGCGGTTTTTTCGGCGGAGGCAGGAAGAATCAGCCGGAGGACACGGAGCCCTATATGGAAGTGACCATGATCAAGCCGAAGTCCATGGAGGATTCCAGTGAGATCTGCGATTATCTTCTGGAGGGCACCGCTGTAGTGCTCAATATGGAACAGCTGGATCTGGAGCTTGCCCAGAGGATCATCGATTTTACTTCCGGCGCATCCTACGCACTCAACGGAAACTTGCAAAAGATTTCCAACTTCATCTTCATCGCTACCCCGCAGAATGTAGAGCTGTCCGGAGACTTCCAGAACATGCTCTCGTCCGGGAACGCTGATCTGAACGTCCGAGGATAAGGCAGGAACTAAACTTAGTCAGGCAGAGGCGTATCCTTTGGGGTATGCCTTTTTCAATTCCGGGGGTTTCCATGAGAAAGCTGGAGCTGTGCTGTGGAGGAAAAAAGAGCTACGAGATCTGGATCGAGAAGGACTTTTCGGCCCTTTGGGAGGCGCTTCGTCCGCTCTCCCCGGAGGGGAGGAAGGCCGTCATCGTGACGGATGAGAATGTCGCGCCCCTCTATCTTTCGGAGCTTTTATCCCTCTTAAGGGAGTGCTTCCCTGCATTGGACAGCCTGGTTCTTCCCGCCGGGGAGGAGAATAAGACGCTTTCTGCCGTATCGAGAATCTACGAGAGGGCGGTGGAGGACGGCATAGAGCGGGGAGACTTCTTTCTCGCGCTCGGCGGCGGAGTCGTCGGGGATATCACGGGCTTTGCCGCGGCGACCTATCTGAGAGGGATCCGCTTTCTCCAGATCCCGACGACGCTGCTCGCCCAGGTGGATTCCGCGATCGGCGGGAAGACGGGAGTGGACTTCCGGGGCTATAAAAATATGGTGGGGGCCTTCCATATGCCCTCCCTCGTCTACAGTCCGATGTCTGTCCTCCGGAGTCTGGATGAAAGGCAGTACGCCTCCGGGCTTGGAGAGGTCATGAAGCACGCTTTGATCCGGGACCGGGATTATTATGACTTTTTGATCCGGGAGAGAGAGGGGATCCTCCTCCGGGACGAAGAGATCCTGGCGGAGACCGTCTACCGGAGCGACCGCATCAAGAAGGAGATCGTGGAGGAGGACCCCAGGGAGGAAGGCATCCGAAGGCTCCTTAATTTCGGGCATACCCTGGGACATGCGATCGAGAGCTGCTCTGACTTTCAGTACAGCCACGGGCAGTGCGTCGCCTTCGGATCTCTCCTTGCGGAGAGGATCTCCGCTGCCCTGAGCCCGGAGGAGGAGAGAGAGCTTATGGACTGGATGGAGGCGGTCGGGCTTTCCGTCAAGCTCCGCAGGATGGATATCGGAGAGATCCTCTCCTCCGTAAAAAAGGACAAGAAGATGGACGGGGGAAGGATTCGCTTCATACTGCTTCTCCGGATCGGGGAAGCCTATATTGAGAACGGACTCAGCGAAGAGAGAATGAGGGAAGCCCTTCTCTCTTTGATGGGAGAGGGATCCTCTCTCTGAGGCATTCCCGGAAAAACTCGTCTTTAAGAAAGGAAAAGCATGCTTTTAAAGAAAAAGGGAATTTCTTTTTCCCTCATGGCGCTTCTTTTGATCGCACTGGATCAGCTCACGAAGGGACTTGCGAAAAGCAGCCTTTCTTCCGGGAGAGAGATCCCGATTCTCCCGCATGTGCTGGAGCTTCTCTATGTGCAGAATGAGGGGGCGGCTTTCGGCGTCCTGAGCGGTCAGAGGATGCTTTTTTTCATCATCACCGTCCTGGTGCTCTCTGTGATTGTCTGCCTGATTCGGCGTCTTCCCGAAAAAAGACGTTATTTTCCTCTATTTCTGAGCTCCCTCCTCATCTTTTCCGGAGCCATCGGAAACTTTATCGACCGCATGAGAAACGGATATGTGGTCGATTTCATCTATTTCATGCCGATCAATTTCCCGGTCTTTAATGTCGCGGACATCTACGTCACGAGCGGCTGCGCGCTCATGATCTATCTCTTCCTTTTCGTCTACAGAGATGAGGACTTTCATTTTCTGAGAAGAAAGAAAGGGGGAAAATGACGGGGACGGAAAGCATCAGGGTGGAGGCGGAGTGCGCCGGGGAGCGGCTGGACCGCTATCTTTCCAAACGCCCGGAGCTTTCTCTGAGCAGAAGCTATGCGGAGCGCCTGATCGGGGAGGGAAGAGTGCTCCTGGACGGGCAGGCCGAAAAGCCGTCCAAGAGGCTGCGCGGGGGAGAGCAGATCTCCATCTGCTTCCCGGAGGAAAAGCCGACGGAGATCCGAGCAGAGGAGATTCCCCTGGACATTGTCTATGAGGACAGCGAGCTCTTGCTCGTCAATAAGCCAAAGGGAATGGTGGTGCACCCCGCGCCGGGACACAGCGGCGGGACACTGGTCAATGCACTGCTCGGGCGCCCGGGTCCGGAGCTTTCCTCCATCAACGGCGTGCTTCGTCCCGGGATCGTTCACCGGATCGACAGGGATACGACGGGACTTCTCCTGGTATGCAAGAAGGACAGAGCGCACCGCGCCCTGGCGGAGCAGCTCAAGGAGCATACGATCACGAGGCGCTACCATGCGATTCTATGCGGGAGAATGCGGGAGGATGAAGGGAAGGTGGATGCCCCGATCGGGCGGAGCCGGAGGGATCGGAAGAAGCAGGCGATCGACTGGGAGAGAGGGCGAGAAGCCGTGACGCATTACAGGGTGCTGGAGCGCTTTTCGGAATACACACTGGTCGAATGCCGCCTGGAGACGGGAAGAACGCATCAGATCCGCGTTCACATGGCGAGCATAGGGCATCCTGTGCTGGGGGACGAGGTCTATGGCCCGAGGCACTGCCCCTTCCGCCTGGAGGGACAGTGTCTCCATGCGAAGCTGCTCGGCTTCGTCCATCCTGTGAGCGGAAAATATATGGAATTTGATTCGGAATATCCGGCTTATTTTGAGGAGCTCTTGCAAAAGCTCAGGAGGATGTCATGAGTCTGGGAAAGTGGAATAAGGGGGAAAAGCTTTGGCGCATTCTTCGAAGTCAGAGGACGATGGCGGCTCTGATGAGTGCCTTCGGGCTTCTCTCCGGCCTTTTTTCCAGGGCCTATCCGCCGATTTCCGCTTCCCCCGCATCCCCTTCGTTTTCCTCGGAGGGGGAGGCAGAGCTTCCGCCGGAGAGCTCGGCCGCGGAGGAGACGGCGGGAGAGCCCGCCCCGGAGGACCCCGGCTTTCAGGCCGCGATGGACAAGCTGAATCTCGCCTATCTCTACCCGGAGGGGGCGGATCAGTCGGATGTTCTGAACTCCTATGCGGGGAAGGTCTACCGAAAGCTTATGACCGAGGATTCCCGCTATATTGCGGAGATCTATGAGCTCGCCGGCATCAGTCCGCTCAACATGGCAAAGCGGCTCTCCATCCCAAGCGGAAGGGTGCTCGGAAAATACAATCCGACGGCAGGGCAGAACCGGGATAAGCCGGACAGCTGGTTTGTGCCGAATTTTAAGAATGTGAATTTCAGCTTTTATGACGGAGACGGGAACCGGGTGAATGAATTCTCCAATGTGAAGGATATCATGGCCCTTGCGAGTGTCTACTGCTACCAGCACGATTACCGGGATTATCAGAGCTTTGAGAGAATCTGCAATGAGCTCTATGAGAAGTCGCGCTCCTACAAGGTATCCATCGGGGCAGTATACTATGACAAGGGCTGCATCCACCGCTCCGCCAAAGAGGAGGGGGAGGAAGCCGAGCAGGATGCCGCGAGGGATGCGGAGGAGAGGAAGAAGCTCAGGAACGCGACGGAGAGGGCAGAGGGAGTCTCCGGAGCGCAGTCCGAATCGGGGGAGGCGTCGGAGTATGAGTCCACTTCGGATTCCCAGAGCAGGCCGACGCTTGGCTCCGAGGAGATTATCTCGAAGGACGGACAGGAGTACAGAGTTCAGTTCGGAGAGACGGATGCGGAGGGGCGAAGATCGATCCACTTCCTCCCGAATAACGGAGGCTCCTCCTCCGCTGCAGGATCGGAGAGCGCGCAGTCGGGAGATATGAAATCGAGCTCGGAGTCCGGGAGCGGAAGCGGTACCTCCTCCGCAGCTTCTCCCGAAAGCACGGGGAAACTGAATTCCGAGAGCCGCTCTCAAAGCGCCGCAAAGGATGGGGGGAACGGAGCGGAGAGCTCTTCCTCTTCCTCTCCATCGTCAAAGGCAGAGAGCTCCTCCGCCGCGAAGCCATCCAGCTCCGCCGCAAAGACAGAGAGCGCAAGCTCCGGAGCCGGGAAGTCAGGGACGACAGAAAATGATGTCATGGTGCTTGGCATGGGCGGGGCCGTGAGACTCTCCGCGCGGGGAGGTCTTCCGAAGGCCCGCTCTCTTCTCTGCAGCGGGGAGGGGAAAAGAGGGAAAGAGTCGAAGGTCCGCCTTATGGCGGAGAGTCAGACCCAGAGCTCGGAGAGCACAAAGCAGGAGGAAGGCTCGAAGCAGACAGAGAGCACAAGGCAGACGGAGAGCGCAAAGCAGACAGAAAGCGCAAAGCAGACAGAAAGCGCGAGGCAGACGGAGAGCACAAAGCAGGAGGAGGGCTCGAAGCAGACAGAGAGCACAAAGCAGACAGAGAGCTCGAAGCAGACGGAAAGTACAAAGCAGACAGAGGGCTCCAAACAGGCGGAGAGCGCAAGAGGGGCGGAGAGCAGGAAGGCGCCGGAGAGCGAGCGCACTTCCTCCGGGGCAAAGAGTGAAACGCCGGCGACGGATGATCCGAACAGCAAAAACTACTGTCCGGGCCATGTGGATCTCTATGTGAGCGTGACCATACGCGGCTTCTCCGATAAGAACGGCCTCAGGAGCATTGATATTTCCGCAGATGACGCGATG
Organism: Oribacterium sp. oral taxon 078 str. F0262; assembly: GCF_000160135.1. Taxonomy (GTDB): domain Bacteria; phylum Bacillota; class Clostridia; order Lachnospirales; family Lachnospiraceae; genus Oribacterium. Next base: position 419,536 of record NZ_GG729934.1, on the reverse strand, counting down.
GAAAAGTCGGACCGGGAAAACGCTTCTCCCGCCTGGCAGGGCTGGAGCGAGGAGGAGATCGGCGCCGCGGAGAAAATGATCGCGGAGGACTGGTATCAAAGCTATGGGCTCAGCATCTCCACCCTTGATCCGAAGGCGCCGCTCACCGGGGAGGAGATCTCCTCCTATCTCTCCAAGCTTCCGGATACGGTGAGTGACAGGAGGAAAGCTTTGATCAGGACGGCTCTCGATTCTGTCGGGAAGATCCCCTATTACTGGGGGGGCAAGGCCTCCTGCCAGGGCTTTGAGGGGAATCACTTCGGCGCTCCGGTCGGAGCCGATTACCGCGGGAGAATTCTCCGGGGGCTGGACTGCTCCGGCTGGGTGCAGTGGGTCTACTGGACAGCGCTCGGCATGGATCTAAATCGTGTCTCCAGCACCTCAGAGCTTGTCGGGATGGGGACAAAGATCAACCGCTCGGATCTCATGCCCGGGGACATCATCATCCGGACCGGGGCAGACAGCCATGTTGTCATGTTCCTGGAGTGGAGCAAGAACGGCAATATGATCGCGATACATGAAAATTCCACGGGAAACAATGTCTCCGTCGGAGAGGTCAGCGCGAACTATCCCTACTACCGAAGGCTCGTGGACTAAGCCAGAGAAACGGCAGGGCGGAATGCTGCAGCCCGATAAGTGAAATTTTGTGAAGGACTAAAATCCGCCGGACCCTCTCGGAGTGGAAATAAGCTTCAGGATAGAGCGGGAACTAAAATTTCAGAAAGGGATTGACAGAGAAGGGGATCGTTGCTATGTTATAACGGTATGCCGCTTAGCGAGGTTCAAGCAGACACGGGGTCTCACCAAAGCTAGCGAGAGAAGAACAGGAGGTACCCTCGGAATGTACGCAGTGATTCTTACCGGCGGAAAGCAGTACAAGGTCAGCGAAGGCGACGTGATCCGCGTGGAAAAGCTTGAGGTCGAAGAAGGAGAGAAGATCAGCTTCGATCAGGTGCTTTTATTGAACGACGGCAGCCTGAAGCTCGGAAAGCCCTATGTGGAAGGCGCCAAGGTCTCCGGGACCGTGACAAAGAACGGCAAGGGAAAGAAGATCGTCGTCTACCGCTATAAGAGAAAGACCGGTTATCACAAGAAGAACGGACACAGGCAGCTCTTCACAGAGGTGAAGATCGATTCGATCGCCTGATCGGTTTCCAGATGGAGGGAAGGGAATATGGCTCATCATAAGGGTATGGGCTCTACCAAAAACGGTAGAGATTCGAATTCGAAGAGACTTGGTGCAAAGAGAGCGGACGGCCAGTTCGTCAAGGCGGGCAATGTGCTCTACAGGCAGAATGGAACCAGAATTCATCCGGGACAGAATGTCGGTCTTGGAAACGATTTTACGCTTTTCGCAAAGGTCGACGGAGTCGTCAGATTCGGAAGACTCGGGAGAGACCGGAAGCAGGTTTCCGTTCTTCCGAAGGAAGCAAGCTAGGACCTGATTCTGCGGCCCCATGCCGGTTTTTCCGGCGTGGGGTCTTTTCTGTTAGTGATAATCTTAATCCCCGTCGAGCGGCGAAATGCGAGGCAAGCTTGCCGGCGGCACGGGAGCTCTTTGCAGCGTGGTGTTGCGCTATGCTGCGCGGTTTGCAATGTAAGGCGGGAGAGGGCGGATTAAGCGGATCCCAGGGAGGAAAAATGTTTGCCGATACTGCGAAAATTTTTGTAAAGAGCGGAAAGGGAGGGGACGGCCATGTTTCCTTTCGGAGAGAGCTCTATGTGCCCGCCGGCGGGCCCGACGGGGGAGATGGCGGAAAGGGCGGAGACATCATATTTGAGGTGGATTCCGGCCTCAATACGCTGGAGGATTTCCGGCATAAAAGGAAATATACCGCAGAGCCCGGCCGGGAGGGCGGAGGAAAGAGGATGCACGGGAGGAGCGGGAGAGATCTCGTGATCCGCGTCCCGGAGGGGACGATACTTCGAGAGGATGAGTCGGGAAAGATCATCGCGGATATGAGCGGGGAAAACAGGAGACTTCTTCTCTTAAGAGGCGGGAAGGGCGGACTCGGCAATATGCATTTTGCGACGCCCGCCATGCAGGCTCCGAAATATGCGCAGCCGGGGCAGGATTCGCGGGAGCTTTGGCTGCGGCTTGAGCTTCGCGTGATCGCGGATGTGGGGCTTTTGGGTTTTCCCAATGCGGGGAAGTCCTCTCTCCTTTCCATGTGCTCCAATGCCCGGCCCGAGATCGCGAATTATCATTTCACGACGCTCACGCCGCAGCTTGGCGTCGTCGGACTTAGAGGGGACAGAAGCTTTGTGATGGCGGATATCCCCGGGCTCATCGAGGGAGCTTCGGAGGGAGTCGGCCTCGGATATCAGTTTCTCCGGCATATTGAGCGCTGCCGTGTCTTGATCCATGTCGTGGATCTCGCCGGCACGGAGGGGAGGGATCCCGCAGCGGATATCGAGACGCTTCGGAGGGAGCTGAGAAGCTATGATGAGCATCTCCTTAAGCGCCCCATGCTGATCGCGGCGAATAAGGTCGATCTCCTCTCGGCGGAGGAGGAGAGGGAGCGCCTCGATATCCTCAGGGAAAAATACGGGGATCGGATGGAGGTCTTGCCGATCTCCGCGGCGGCGAATACCGGGATCGGGGAGCTCCTGGAGGCGGCCTGGAGGCTTCTTGAGAGGGCCGGAAGAGAGAGAAGGGTCTATGAGAGTGAGTTTGACCTCTCTTCGATCGGAAATGAGGAGCTGCTCCCGCTGGAGTATGGAAATCCGAAGCCGGGATTTTTCACGGTGGAGGGCCCGAAGATCGAGAAGATGCTCGGCTATACCAATCTGGAGTCCGAGAAGGGCTTTGCCTTCTTCCAGCGCTTTATGGAGGAGCAGGGAATCATCAAGAGACTGAAGCGGATGGGACTCAAGGAAGGGGACAGTATCCGGATCTACGGGCACGAGTTTGAATATCTGGACAGCGAGGGGGATGATTTCCCCGCATCCGAGAAGGAGGAGGAATGAAATATATCAAAAGCAGCAAGCACCGGGCGCTTTTAAAGAGTGCCGCGATGGGATTGTCCCCGGCTCTTTCAATCGGAAAAAATTCGCTGACTGCGGAATTTCTCCAGTCGCTCTCCGAAAATATCGAAAAGAATGAGCTGATCAAGATCCAGATTCTGAAAAACTGTGAGGATGATCCGATGGAGCTCGCGGAGACGCTGGCAGAGCGCTCTCATTCCGAAATTGTGCAGCTGATCGGGAGAAAGATCGTGCTGTATAAGCCTGCGAAGGAGGAGAAGAACAGAAAGTATGAGGCTGGAACAGGGAGAAGCTGAGGAGGGGAGAAGAGGGACGGGCATCCTCGGAGGAAGCTTTGATCCGATTCACAATGCGCATCTTCGCCTCGCGGACTGCGCACTCAAGGAGCTCGGACTTTCGGAGATCTGTTTTCTTCCGGCCGCGCATCCCTATCTCCATAAGCATAAGGACATCAGCCCCTTCGAGATCCGCGCGGAAATGACGAGGCTTGCGATCCGCGGACGCCGGGACTTCCGTCTTTCCCTCATGGAGGGGGAGAGGGAGGGCCCCAGCTATACTGTGGATACGCTTCGAATCCTCCGGGAGCGCTGCCCGGGGGAGAGCTTCACGCTGATCATCGGGGCGGATCAGCTCTACGAGCTTGAGAACTGGCATGAGCCTTCCCTTCTCTTTCGTCTTTCGGAGATCGCCGCGGCGAGGCGGGATTACGGGAGGAGGGAGAGAAGTCTTTCGGAGCAGGCGGAGTACCTGAGGGGAAGGTACGGCGCGAGAATTCACCTCCTTTCTATGGAGGAAACGGAGACCTCCAGCAGCAGGATCCGGGAGATGGTCCGAAGGGGGGAGGACATCTCCGGCCTGGTGCCGGAAAGCGTCCTTTGCTATATCCGGGAGAAGGGGCTTTGGAGGAGCTGAGCTTCCCGCCTGCGCTCGGTTCGCGTTTCCTGAGGCAGAAGCCAGGACAGGGGCGGGATACGGGAATTCTGTGTACAGAGCCGTAGAGCTGTGGTACACTGGATGCAATGAAACGGCCTGTCAGGGGCGATTTCGGATCTCCAGGGATCGAATCAGAAGGGAGGAGTATGAGTTTTTGTCCAAATTGTGGAAAAGAAATGAAGATGGGTGCGAAGTTCTGCCCTTATTGCGGGGAGAAGCTTCCTGCGTCTTCGGGGAATGCGGCGCTCCCTGCTTCTGAAGAGAGGAGCAAGGGAGAGGAGAGCACTTCCGCTCCGCTGACAAGCGAAGGGAGCATTGCCTCCGAAAAGGAGAGCATTTCCGCTTCTCTGGCAGGCGGGGAGAGCGATTCTTCGGAAAAGGGCGCTGAGGAGAGAACGGAAAAGGAGAGCGCGTCTGCTCCGCTTGCAGGCGGGGAGAGCGCTGCCTCCGAGAAGGAGAGCGGGGAGATAGTGGAAAAGGAGAGCGCTGCTGCTCCCATGACAGGCGAAGAGAGCGCTTCTTCCGAAAGGGATGCTGAGGCAGGATCGGAAGAGGAGAGCGTTTCCGCTCCGCTGGTAAGCGGAGAGGGCGCTGCCTCCGAGAAGGAGAGCGCTGCTGCTCCCGTGACAGGCGAAGAGAGCACTTCTTCCGAAAAGGATGCTGAGGCAGGATCGGAAGAGGAGAGCGTTTCCGCTCCCGTGACAGGCGAAGAGAGTGCTTCTTCCGAAGAGGGTACTTTCACTCTGGTGACAGGAAATGAGAGCACTTCTTCCGAAAGAGGCAGTGAGGAAGGATCGAAGGAGGAGAGCAGCTCCGCTATAGTGACAAGCGGGGGGAGCATCGCCGGAGAGCTGCAGGGGACCGTGTCCTCCGGAGCGTGGAATCCTCAGAGCAGGCCGGAGGAGGGATATCACTACACTGTGGAGGAGCCGAAGAAGAAGGGCATAAATCTCCTCCTGATCGGCCTCCTCGCCATCATCGGCATTTTCCTGATCGCCTTCTTCGCCTTTGGCGCGAATACTCTGTTCCGGGGCGGCGGTGGCGCGAAGAAGCAGTTTGTAAACCTCCAAAAGCAGCTCTTCCTGGAAAAGTCCGAGGGGCTTCGGAAGCTTGGCTTTTTTGACATCGACAGGGATTTTTCCACGGATCTTACGATTACGGCTTCCGTCGATGGAAGCGCTGTAGCGGATGAGATCAATCAGCAGCTCGAGGATTCCTCCGTTGTCATGAAGCTCGATACATCGGAGAAGAGGACGCTCTTTGATTTAAGGCTGAATTACATGGGCTCTGATATCCTGAAGCTTTTCACAAGCTATGATAGTGAAAAGGGGAAGGTCGGATTCTATCTTCCGGATGCGGATGAGAATTATTATGTCGCCGATCTTAAGACGCTCTACCAGAATATGACGGACGAGGAGATCGAGCTTCCGGACGAGAAGAAGGTGAAGGAGAATCGGAAAGAGGCTCTGAAGATCTATAACCGGTATTTTGATCTTGTCACTTCTATGATCAACAAAAAGAATCTGAAGCTCAGCCGGGAGGAGGTCAGTCTGGAGAGACTGGGAGAGCATTTTAAGGGAAAGGTCTATACCTTCCGCCCGGATGCGGAGGAGATGAGGACGATGCTCCGGGAGCTTGCGGATAAGATGGAGGATGATGAGGAGCTCAGCGACTTCCTGAAGAAGATGAACCAGGAGAATATGCTTGGCTTTACGGGACAGAAAAAGAGTGACAAGGATATTGAGAGGATGATCCGGGACGGCGCGGACGAGATCCGGGAGAAGGCGGATGAGTACTCGAAGGAGCTGGAGAGTGAGGATCTGAGCTGGGTTGTCGCAACGGAGAAGGGAAAGGTCAGACTCATCCGGATCGAATCAAAGAGCGGGAGCCTGAGCTATGAGAGAGGGAAGGATGGAGACGGAAAGACCACAGAGTGCCTGAGCAGAAGTGATACCTCCGGTACTGTCGTATTGGAGAACAGCTACCGCGTGAAGGGAAAGAACTATGAGGGAAAGATCAGTCTGGAGGGACCCGGGGTCCCGCCCCGGACGGCTCTTGTCTATGATTTTGACAGCGGAAAGCACTCCGTCTTCCTCCCGTACGGGGATTACGAGCTTCGGGGCATGGATGATCTGGATTTAAGCTTAAGAGTAGAGGAGGGGGAGAAGGGAAGCAGCCTGCACACCTTCAGCCTGGACGGCCTGGAGTCCCTTTCTCTTCCGCTGAGCGGGGCAGAGCTCAGGATTCAATCGACGGACAAGAGTACGGCAGAGCTCCCAAAGAAGGAGGAGACCGACATCAGCGGGTATTCGAAGGAGGAGCTCGCGCAGCTCGCCGAGCAGATCGCCGGGAAGCTTGAGGGGGTTTTGCAGTCCGCTATGGACGGCGATCTCTCCCAGGGATAGAGCGTGGAGGAGCTTCTGGAGATCCGGGACCTTAGGAAGGGATACCGCGGGAAGTGCCGGAAGGGAGGAGAAGACAGGGCGGTGCTGTCCGGGCTGTCTCTCCGTCTTTTCCGGGGAGAAATCCTGGGAATACGAGGGAGAAACGGGGCGGGGAAGAGCACGCTGCTCCAGATCATCGCCGCCGTGAGGAAGCCGGACAGCGGAGAGCTTCTCTACCGGGGAGCGGAGAAGCGGGGGATTTCCTATCTCCCGCAGGAGCTCTCTCTCTATGAGGAGCTCACGGTCTCGGAAAATCTGCACTTCTATGGGGCGGCGCTCTCCCTCCGGGCGGAGCAAATCCGGCCGAGATGCCGCTGGCTGCTCGATCGGCTCGGACTTTCGGGGAGAGAGAAAAATCTTGTGTCGGAGCTCTCCGGCGGCATGAAGCGGAGAGTTCACCTCGCCAGCGCTCTTATGGGGACGCCGGAGCTTCTGCTCCTCGATGAGCCGACCGTCGGAAGTGATGATGAGTCCGCGGAACGGATTCTGGCTCTCATCCGGCATTTCCGGGAGCGCGGAAGCGCAGTGATCCTGACGAGCCATCGAAGCGGAGAGCTGGATGAGCTCTGCGACAGGGTGATGACGCTGGAGAGCGGGAGGCTCTTAGAGGCGTAGTCGCGCTGCCGAATGGATGTCTTTGGAATAGGGGCGGATTTTCTGCCGCCCTCTGAGAAACGCGCCGAATATTCCCTTGGGAGTATGGCGCGTTTCCTTGAGAGAAAGGAGAAGAGGATGACGATACTTGTGAGCGGAGGGGCCGGCTATATCGGAACGCATACCTGCGTAGAGCTTCTTCAGAGAGATTATAAGGTGATTATCCTGGACAATCTCTATAATTCCAGTGAGAAGGCGGTGGAGAGAATCCGTGAGATCACGGGGAAGGCGGTGAAATTCTACCGGGTCGATATGCGGGATAAGGAGGGAGTGGAGAGGGTCTTTCAGGAGAATCCGGATATTTCGGCGCTGATCCATTTCGCGGGGCTGAAGGCCGTCGGGGAATCTGTCAGAAAGCCGATGGAATATTACGGGACGAACATCGGGGGGCTTTTGAATCTCACGGATGTGATGCAGAGGCATGGGTGCAGGAACATCATTTTTTCCTCCTCCGCGACAGTCTATGGGGATCCCGCCGAGATTCCGATTACGGAAAGCTGTCCGAAGGGGCTCTGTACCAATCCCTACGGCTGGACGAAGTGGATGCAGGAGCAGATTCTCACGGATATCCACACGGCGCACCCGGAGTGGAATGTGATTCTTCTCCGCTACTTTAATCCGATCGGGGCCCATCGCTCCGGGCTGATCGGAGAGGACCCGAAGGGGATTCCGAATAATCTCCTCCCCTATGTTTCTCAGGTCGCGATCGGAAGACTGCCGAAGATCCAGGTCTTCGGAGCGGATTATCCGACGCCGGACGGGAGCGGGGTCCGAGACTATATCCATGTCGTGGATCTCGCAAGAGGACATGTCCATGCGCTGGAACGCCTTAAGAAGAAGGACGGAGTCTTTGTGTGCAATCTCGGGACCGGCAGGGGCTACTCCGTTTTCGAGGTGATCCGCGCCTTTGAGAAGGCCTGCGGGAAGGAGCTTCCCTATGAGATAAAGCCCAGGAGGGAGGGGGATATCGCGGTATGCTATTCGAGCCCCGAAAAGGCGCTTCGGGAGCTGGGATGGAAGGCGGAGTTCGATCTCGACGCGATGTGCCGGGACTCCTGGAACTGGCAGAAGAAAAATCCGAACGGCTATCAGGATCCGAAAAAGGACTGAGGCGAGGGGCATGGAGCAGAAAAGCGCTTGAAAAAGAAAACAGATGTATGCTATTATAGCCGCCGAAAGAGAAACTGGAAATGGAGGGCGAGGGGTTTCATGGCAGAGAAGTACAATGCGGACAGTATCACCGTGCTGGAGGGGCTCGAGGCCGTGCGGAGGAGGCCGGGGATGTATATCGGCTCCGTCGGCACGAAGGGTCTGAACCACCTGATCTATGAGATCCTGGATAATTCCGTGGATGAGCATCTCGCGGGCTACTGCACAAAGATCTGGGTCACGCTGGATTCGGACGGCTCCTGCACGGTTCGGGATAACGGCCGCGGCATCCCTGTGGGGATCCATAAAAAGGGGGTCTCCGCGGAGCGGGTCGTGATGACGACTCTCCATGCGGGCGGGAAGTTCAACGCCTCCTCCTATAAGATTTCCGGAGGGCTGCACGGCGTGGGCTCCTCTGTCGTGAATGCGCTTTCCTCCTATATGCGGATCCGTGTCTTCCAGGACGGGAAAATCTATGAGGATGAGTACAGCCGCGGCATCCCGACGAAGGAGCTTTCGGACGGCATGCCGCCCGTGATCGGAAAGACCAGGGAGAAGGGGACGGAGATCCGTTTTATCCCGGATCCGGAGATCTTTGAGAAGACACAGTTTCGGGCGGAGTGGCTGATGTCCAGGCTCCATGAGACCGCCTATCTGAATCCGGAGCTGAGCATCCACTACTGTGACAGGAGGGGAGAGGAGGAGATCCTCGCCGACTACCACGAACCGGAGGGACTCAGGGCCTTCGTCAGAGATCTCGACCGGGACTGCGGGGAGGCCGTGAGCCCGGAGATTTACTTCCGGGGAAGGGCGGAGAACACAGAGCTTGAGTGCTGCATTCAGTTCACGGACTCCTTTGAGGAGAATATCCTCGGCTTCTGCAACGATATCTACACCCAGGAGGGCGGGACGCATATCGTCGGCTTTAAGACGAAATTCACGCAGCTCATCAACGGCTATGCCAGGGAGCTCGGACTTTTGAAGGAGAAGGATCCGAACTTTACGGGGGCGGATACCCGAAACGGCATGACCGCCGTCATTGCGCTGAAGTATCCGGAGCCGATCTTTGAGGGACAGACGAAGACCAAGCTTGCGAGTCTAGACGCGGCGAAGCATGTCGCCGCCATCGCAGGGGAGGAGCTCTCGCATTATTTCGACCGGAATATCGAGGTCGTAAAGGCGATCATCGGCTGCGCGGAAAAGTCTGCGAGGATACGGAGGCAGGAGGAGAAGGCCAAGACCAATCTCCTCTCGAAATCGAAGTACAGCTTTGATTCCAACGGAAAGCTCGCAAACTGCATCTCCAGGGAGCCGGAGAACTGCGAGATCTTCATCGTGGAGGGGGACTCCGCCGGGGGCTCCGCGAAGAGCTCGAGGGATCGGAATACGCAGGCAATCCTGCCGCTTCGGGGAAAGATCCTGAATGTCGAAAAGGCCTCCATCGACAAGGTGCTCGCGAATGCGGAGATCAAGACGATGATCAATGCCTTCGGCTGCGGCTTCTCGGAGGGCTACGGAAATGACTTCGACATCTCAAAGCTCCGCTACCATAAGATCATCCTGATGACCGATGCCGACGTGGACGGCAGCCACATCGATACGCTGCTTCTGACCTTTTTCTATCGCTTCATGCCGGATCTCATCCGGGAGGGACATGTCTATGTCTCCATGCCGCCCCTTTATCTCGCGACACCCAGTGCGAAGAAGGAGAAGGCGGAGTACCTCTACGACGACAAGGCCCTGCTTCGCTACCGGGAGAAGCATCGGGAGGGGAGCTATGAGATCAAGCGCTTCAAGGGTCTTGGGGAGATGGATCCCTCAGAGCTTTGGGAGACGACGCTCAATCCGGAGAACCGGGTCTTAAAGCGCGTGGAGATCGAGGACGCGCGGCTCGCCTCCGAGGTGACGGGAATGCTGATGGGCACGGAGGTCGGACCGAGGCGGGAATTTATTTATGAGCATGCGAGAGAGGCGACGATTGACGCCTAAGCCCGGGACAGGAGAGAGGATATGGCAGAAAAGATATTGACGACGGAATTTTCGGAGGAGATGCAGAAATCCTATCTGGATTATTCCATGAGCGTCATCACTTCCCGCGCGGTGCCGGATATCCGGGACGGCTTAAAGCCGGTGCAGAGGCGGGTGCTCTATGATATGAATGAGCTGCACGTCCACAGCGACCGCCCGACTCTGAAATCCGCCAGGATCTGCGGCGACACCATGGGAAAATATCATCCCCACGGCGATGCCTCGATCTATGAGACTCTCGTGGTGCTCGCGCAGGACTTTAAGAGGATGCAGCCCCTCGTCCAGGGGCAGGGAAACTTCGGCTCCATCGAGGGGGACTCCGCGGCCGCGCCGAGATATACGGAGGCGAGACTGCAGCGCTTCACGGATGAGGTGATGCTTCGGGATCTGGAGACGACGGTCCCCTTTCAGCCTAATTACGATGAGAAGCTCCGGGAGCCGGAGGTGCTCCCTGCGAGAATTCCCTATTTTCTTCTGAACGGCTCGGAGGGGATCGCGGTCGGCATGACGACCTCCGCCCCCTCGCATAATCTCTCGGAGATCATCGATCTCGTACTGGCCTATCTGAAGAATCCCGCGATGGAGACCCGGGAGATGCTCCATTACCTTCCGGGGCCGGACTTTCCGACAGGGGGCATCATCGCAAACCGCTCGGAGCTTCTCGACATCTACCGGACGGGGAGCGGGAAGCTCAAGCTCCGGGGGAAGCTCGTCTTTGAGAAGAGGAAGGGAAGGAGCGATAAGGACAAGCTGATCGTCACGGAGATCCCCTATACGATGATCGGCCAGGGCATCATGAAATTCATGCAGGACACGGCGGCCCTCGTGGAGGAGAAGAAGCTCCCGGAGATCACGGATATCTCGAATCAGTCCGATAAGGACGGCATCCGGATCGTCCTCGAGCTAAAGAGCGGCGCGGATATTGACAGGATCACGAATATCCTCTATAAGAAGACGAAGCTTGAGGACAGCTTTGGCGTAAACATGCTCGCCATCGTAAAGGGGAGGCCGGAGGTTCTGTCCCTTCGGGGGATACTCCGGGAATATCTCAGCTTTCAGTACCAGCTGATCGAGCAAAAGTACCAAAAGCTTCTCGAAAAGGAGCTCCTTCGAAAGGAGATCCAGGAGGGATTGATCCGGGCGGTCGACTGCATCGACGCGATTATCGCGCTCCTTCGGAGCTCACAGAAGCAGGAGGAGGCGAAGAAGGCACTGATGGGCGAGGGCTCGGAGGGGATTCGCCTTCGGGAGAGGGATCGGGAATACCGGGAGCAGATCCGTGACTTTCACTTTACGGAGCGCCAGGCGCAGGCGATCCTGGACATGAAGCTCTCCAAGCTGATCGGGCTTGAGCTTTTGGCACTCCAGAGGGAGTATCGGGAGAGCCTGAAAAGCATCAAGGAGTACCGGGGGATCCTGAGCTCGAGGGAGAGGGCCAATGAGCTTCTCGCGCAGGAGCTTTCCGAGATTCGGGAGCGCTATTTTGTCCCGAGAAGGACTCTCCTTGAGGACGGGAAGGATGCGGTCTATGACGAGTCCGCCGTGGAGGAGATGCAGGTCGTCTATGTACAGGACCGCTTCGGCTATGTGAAGCTTCTCGATGAGACGGTCTATCAGAGAAATCAGGAGGCGCTTCTCTCCGAGAGCCGCTTCCTGATTCCCTGCAAAAATACGGACCGCATTCTCCTTTTCACAGATCAGGGGAGACTCCATCAGATCCGACTCCTCGATGTGCCGCTCGGGAAATTCCGGGACAAGGGAGTGCCGATCGACAATATCAGTAAGTATTCCGCTTCCGAGGAGGAAATCCTCTTCGCAGCGGCGAAGGCGGAGCTGTCCGGAAAGGAGCTTCTCTTTGTCAGTCAGATGGGTCTTGCAAAGCGGGTTCCCTCGGAGGAATTCGACACCGCAAACCGACTCGTCTCTGCGACGAAGCTGCAGGAGGGGGACCGCGTGGCGTCCGTCCTTTCCGTTCCGGGCGAGAGCGAAGAGGATCTCGTTCTTCAATCGGAGGCCTCCTATTTCCTTCGCTTCCCGATCAAGGAGCTGCCTCTCCAGAAGAAAAATGCGAAGGGAGTGCTCTCCATGAAGCTCGGGAGAGGCGACAGGATCCGCTCGGCCCTGTTGATCGCCCCGGGGTCTGAGAGGCTTTCCACGGAAAAGGGAGAGCTCATGCTGAGCCGCTTAAAACAGAGTCACAGGGGGGGAAGAGGGGCAAAGCACTGAGAGCGGGAGAGCCCGCTTTTTCTGCCCGGCGCCTGGAAGTATGAGTCTTTGGACTCTTTTTGAAAGGATAGGGAAATACCATGGAAAAATTCAAGGTAGGAATTCTCGGTGCGACCGGCATGGTGGGACAGCGCTTCGCCGCCCTGCTCGCGGATCACCCCTGGTTTGAGATCAAGGTCCTCGCGGCCTCCCCGCGCTCTGCGGGAAGCCGCTATGGAGACGCAGTGCGGGACCGCTGGAAGCTTGAGCTTCCGATGCCGGAAAAGCTCGGGGATTTTATATTAAAGGATGTGTCCCGGGTCTCGGAGCTCGCCCCGGAGCTGGACCTGGTCTTTTCCGCGGTCGATATGAAGAAGGAGGAGATCCGAAGGATAGAGGAGGATTACGCGAGGGCGGAGGTCCCCGTCATCTCCAACAATTCCGCGCACCGCTGGACGGAGGATGTCCCGATGGTGGTCCCGGAGCTAAACCCGGAGCACTATGGGATTATCGAAGCGCAGAGGAGGCGGCTTGGCACAGAGCGGGGCTTTATCGCGGTGAAGCCGAACTGCTCCATCCAGTCCTATACGCCGGCGATCTTTGCCTGGAGGGAATTCGAGCCCTATGAGCTGGTCGTCACGACCTATCAGGCGATTTCCGGCGCCGGAAAAACCTTCGAGAGCTGGCCGGAGATGCGGGGGAACATCATCCCCTATATCGGGGGGGAGGAGGAAAAGTCAGAGCTTGAGCCGCTTCGGATCTTCGGGAGAATCGAAGGCGGGAAAATCGTCCCCGCTGAGTCCCCAAAGATCAGCTCCCAGTGCTTCCGGGTTCCGATTCTGAACGGACATACGGCCGCTGTATTTGTGAACTTCCGAAAGAAGGTCACAAAGGAAGAGCTCATCGAGAAGCTGCAGAGCTACCGGGGGCTTCCCCAGGAATATGCGCTCCCCAGCGCTCCGAAGCAGTTCATCCGCTACCTTACGGAGGAGGACCGGCCGCAGGTCAAAAAGGATGTCGACTTTGAAGGGGGAATGGGCATCTCGATCGGAAGACTTCGGGAGGACAGGCTCTACGACTGGAAGTTTGTGGGGCTCAGTCACAACACGCTCCGCGGCGCGGCGGGAGGCGGCGTGGAGTCCGCGGAGATGCTGGTAAAGCTCGGATATATCCAAAAAAGATAAGCTCGGGGAGAAGGAATGAGCCGAGCATAAAAAATTCCCCGGAAGGGCTCGGGAAATCTCCGGAAGGAAAGAGCCCGGGAAATCTCCGGAGAAGCCCGGGGAATTTACGGGAGAACGGGGGCGAGAGATCCCAAAAGAGCGCGGAGAAATCCCCGCGCTCTTGGATCCTTTACGGATTGTGCCTAAGAGGCAGCGTTGAGGATCGCCCCGAGAAGACCGTAGCTTAGAAGAGACATGATCAGCGATGCGAGCATTACGCCGCAGAGGATCGCAAGAAATGCCTTTTTCCGCTTCATCCTGAGGATGCCGGCGGCAAGGGCGCCGGTCCAGGCTCCGGTTCCGGGGAGAGGGATGCCCACAAAGAGTACCAGACCCCAAAAGTCATAGCGCTCAATCGACGCTCTCTTCTTTTCCACCTTCCTTCGAAACCAGAGCGCGAGATTTTTGCTTATGGGAAAGCGCTCCAGGAAGTTGACAAAGCGCTCGATGAAGAGAAGGACGAGGGGGATCGGAAGAAGGTTTCCCGCGATACAGAGGAGGAGGGCGAGCGGATAGTTCAGCCTCAGGACAGAGGCCGCGAGCAGCCCGCCCCGGAGCTCCAGCACCGGCATCAGGGATATGAGAAAGACGAGGAGCTCCTTTGAGAGCACAGCGCCCAGCTTCGAGATCAGAAAGCTTACGAGATTTTCCATGTTTTTTCCTTATAAGAGTCGATTCGCCGTCTGACGAATCCTGTCCGTTTACTTGAAGGATATATTTTCTTGTGCTACACTATCTCAATAGTTTGAAAGGGAGCGCGCTGTGGAGGGATTTCCAGGGCGCGGAAAGAGCATAACGCGACTGATTGTAAGGGAAGAAGGGCGGGACTGTCAAGCGGCTCTGCAGAGGCTCTGTCTTCTGCCAGATCATAGCGCGTCTTCCTGAAATGATACTGAAAAGCGAAGAGGCATCATGATAAATTTTGAAGAAGAAATCCAGAGATTTAAGCCCAGTCTCGATGTGGATCAGATCGAGGACGCGATCGTAAAGGTGGATCTGACCGACATGAACGATATCATGACACAGCTCATCGAGGAAGCCATAAAGAGGGATGAAGGGATCCGATGAAATATGATGTCACCCTGGAGCGCATCGCCAACTGCTATTACAATCTGGGTCTGGAGAGGGCGCGGCTCCGGGACCTTTCCGGCGCCGCGGAGCTTCTGAAGCGCGCCCTGCTCTTTGATAAATACCAAAAGGATGCGCGGAATCTGCTCGGCCTGATCTTTTTTGAGTGCGGAGAGACCGCCGATGCGCTGGTGCAGTGGATCATCAGCATGAATCTCCTCCCGGATGACAATATCGCGGACCATTATCTCGATGAGATTCAGAGAAAGCCCGCAATCCTGCGAATCTGCTCGGACAATGTGCATCGCTATAATCAGGCGCTGGACTATGCCCAGCACAATAACGAAGATCTCGCGGTGATGCAGCTCAATCAGGTGATTCAGGACTGCCCGAACTATGTGAAGGCCCATATCCTGCTCTCTCTTCTCTATATGAAGAGAGAGGTCTTTGTGAAGGCGGGAAGGAGCCTCTACACCGTTCTGAAGATCGACAGGAATAATCCGAAGGCCCTGGTCCTGATGGACGAGGTCAAGCAGAGGACCGGGCGGGCGGAGGTGGAGGCGAACCGCCTTCGAAATGCTTTCTCCCACCGGCAGATGACAGACGACGATGTACTCATCCCCAGGGAGGTGCGGCAGGTCTCCCTCTGGAATGTCCTGCTCTATGTCCTGCTCGGCTTCGGGCTCGCGATCCTCTGCTTCAAGCTCCTCATCCTTCCCGCCTATACCCGTTCCCTGAACGCGGGGAAGAACCAGGAGCTGATCCTCTATACGGAGAAGCTCGATGCGGCGAACAGCCAGCTGAATTCCCTGCAGTCCGAGAGAGATCAGCTGCAGTCTCAGTACGACGATGCGAGATCTCAGCTCGACAGCTATGAAAATCAGAATGCCTCCTTCAAATCGCAGTATCAGACGCTCACGAAGATCAGTGCCTCCTATCAGAGCGGCGATCTCGTGACCGCCGCGGAGCTCTATACCCAGCTCGATCCGGCCAGCATTACGGATGAGAGCCTGCTCTCCATGTTCTCGGGCATCAAGTCCTATATGGAGGGATCGGTCTACCAGCGCCTGGCGGATCTCGGAACCAAGGCGTGGAATTCGGGAAGTCTGCAGCAGGCGCGCGCCTATTATCAGCTCAGCGTACAGCTCCGGAGCGATCCCGCGAATATGTATCTTCTTGCGAGGCTGTATCAGAGGATGGGGGACACGGAAAACGCCAACAAGCTCTTTGATCAGATCGTCGGAGAGCATCCGGATTCCCCCTATGCGGAGAGAGCGAGAGGGGCGAGAGGCTATTAGGAAAGGTCCTCACCGGACTTTTGGGAGAGGAAAGAGGAGAGGGAAGGAAAGAGGAGAGGGGATGCTGAATCAGGAAAAGATCCGCATGATGGCGCGGCTTTCCATCTTTGAAAAGAGAGAGGGGAGAGATGTCCCAAGGATCAGCCGCTATTATAAGGCGGACTATATCTCAAACCGCATCCTAAGAGCGGCTCTGCACTACAGCCTCTGCTTTCTTCTCGTGGCATCGTTCGTCCTTCTCTTGAAGATCAACATGATCTTTGAAAGTCTGAACCCGGATTTCCTTTTATCTCTGGGAAGAGGAATCCTGCTTCTCTATCTCCTGGGGCTTTCTGCCGCCGTGGTCGCAGCCGCGGCTCTGTCGGCAAATTACTATGACAGAATCCAAAGACTGGGGGATCGCTATCTGGACGAGCTGGAGCGTCTCCTGGAGCTAGAGGAGACGGAGGACGCTCTTCCCGCGTCCCCCCCGGGAGAAGAGGAGGCTTCCCCGGATCTCTTCCCTTCGGAGCAGGGAGCATCTTCAGAGCTTTCGCTGGAGGAGCTCTCAGAAGAAGAGTCTCCGGGGGAGGAAGTCCGGGAGCAGACTGAGAAGGGCGCGGGAGAGCTCACAGAGGAGGAGAGCCGGGAGGAGCTGCGCGCTCCTGCGGGAGAGCTTCAGTTCACACCGCAGGTCTCCAGGAGGATGCAGGGCAGCACGGATAAGAAGAGCAGCGGCCGGAGAAGAGGAGAGGAATAAGCGCGAAGTCTGCGGGGCTTGCTCCGCGGGGATGAGGCTTGGGATGAGAGGTGGAGGATGACAGAGTTTTTGCTTTTCAGAGAGAGGGTGCAGGACTTTTACCAAAAGCAGGACTACTGGCTGCTCCCGCTTTTCCGCGCGTTTTTTGCCGCGCTTAGTTTCTTTTCTGTAAATGCTGTCTTCGGGCACGGGGGAGCTTCCGGAAATCCGCTGCTTCTCCTCCTTTTGTCCGGGCTTTGCTTCTTTCTCCCCTGGGGGGCGGTTCCCCTCTTTGCGGGGGCTTTGATCCTGGCGGATCTCTACCGAGTCTCACTTTTTTTTATGCTGGCGGCGGCCTTCGTATTCCTTATGATCCTGCTCTTTCAGACGGCCTTTCGCGGGGGACACGCGGAGCTCATCGCCCTGGTTCCGCTTCTTTTTGGCCTGAAAATCCCCTATCTCGCCCCGGCGCTCTGCGGACTTTTCTTCGGTCTTATGTCCTTTGCGCCGCTGGCCCTCGGGACCTTTTCCTATTATTTCCTTCGCTTTCTCGCGGCAAATGCCGGGAAGGTCACGCTGGAGAGCGAACCGGAGAAGCTCGTAAACCAGATGGCGGAGATCTTCCTCGGCTTTTTCGAGGACAGGGGCATGCTCCTTATGATCTTTTCCATGGTGATTGCCATGCTCTTAATCTATACGATCCGGAATATGAGCTTTCGAAATTCCTGGTACACCGCAGTGGGCGCCGGCTTCTCGGCGCTTCTGCTCTTTGTCTTCGCGGGCTCCCGGAAGGGGCTCATCTCGATCTCTGCGCCCGGCTTTTTGCTCTCTCTCCTCTTTTCCGTCGCTCTTTCCTGCTTCCTGACGCTTTTCTTTCACGATGCGGATTTTCGTGCGGCGGAACGGCTTTCCTTCGAGGATGATGAGTATTTTTATTATGTAAAGGCCGTGCCAAAGCGCCGTCCGCCCGCTCCCTTCCCTTCTCCCTCCAAAGAGGAGGAGAGAGAGGACGAGGATGAGGAGGAAGAGGAGAAAGGAGCGGAAATTGTTGGATAGATTTGCGGTACTTCACAGCTGGCTCAGCCTCCTGCCGCCCTTTACGAAGACGAGTGTTCTGGAGATCATCATCCTTTCCTACTTCATCTACATCTGTCTTCTCTGGATCAAAAATACCAGGGCCTGGCAGCTTCTGAAGGGAATCCTTGTGATTTTCACCTTCACGGCTTTTGCCGTTATCTTCCGGCTGAGCACGATCGTCTGGCTGATCGAACGGATCTCGACCGCGGCTATCATCGCGGCCGTTGTGATCTTTCAGCCGGAGCTTCGGAAGGCTCTGGAGCAGCTTGGCTCCCGGGATTTTTTCGCAAAGATTTTCCCGGAGCAGATCAGCACGGACAACAGCCAAAATACGGTGGAAGAGATCGTGACGGCATGCTTTGAGATGGCAAAGAAGAAGACGGGGGCCCTCATCGTGCTGGAGCAGAAGCAGTCCCTCCGCGAGATCGAGGACACCGGGATCCGGATCAACGGCATCGTAAGCGCGGCTCTCCTCATCAATATCTTCGAGAAGAACACGCCGCTTCACGACGGCGCGGTGGTGATCGCCCACAATATTGTGACCGCCGCTACCTGCTATCTTCCTCTCTCCGAGGCGGAGATCTCAAAGGCCTACGGCACGAGGCACAGGGCGGCGCTCGGGATTTCCGAGAGCACGGATGCCGTGACGGTCGTAGTGTCCGAGGAGACGGGGGGGATCTCCGTCACACTCCAGGGGAGACTGATCCGTATCCCGGACAGGGAGACGCTCCGCAGCTATCTTCCGGACAACAGAAAGGAGAAGAAGGGGGCACAGCGCCCGTTTCTCGGCCTCTCCTTTCTCCGAAGGAGGGAGGAGAAACGATGAAATTTTTCCGGGAGAATCTGGGGCTTAAGCTGATCAGCGTCGCGCTGGCCCTCGTACTCTGGCTGATCGTCGTCAATGTCTCGAAGCCGGAGATCGAGGACAGCTGCCTCGCGGAGCTTCAGGTGGAGAATAAAGACATTTTCAATGCGGATTCGAAGACCTGGGAGATCGACCGGGGCAGCGTCACGATAAGCTACAAGGTGCGTTCTGACCAGAGGAGTCTTATCAGCTCCTCGGATTTCAAGGCCTATATTGACTTAAAGGATTATTCGATCACGGGGACCGTTCCGGTCTATGTCAGCGTCTTAAATCACAGCGGGATCATACAGGATGTGACGCCGAAGCCCACCGTGATTCATGTCAGAGTGGAGGACGTCCAGAAGAAGCACTTCGATCTCGTGAGCCATGAGCAGGGAAAGGCCGCGACAGGCTATGAGATCGCCGGGATCCAGACCGATCCGAGCTCGGTCACGGTATCGGGACCGATCTCTGCGGTAGGGCAGATCTCATCGGTCGGGATCCGGGTCGATGTGGATCAGCTCTCGGAGAATCAGAGCGGAAAGGCGAGCCCTGTATTCTATGACGCGAACAATAAGGCGCTCGAGGGACTGAAGAATGTGACGGTCTCCCCCGAGGAGATCAATTATACGGTGAAGGTCTATAAAAAGAAGTCCGTGAACCTTCTCTCCTCCGTCATCGGATCTCCGGCGGCGGGATATCAATATGAGAGCAGCACGGTCTCCCCCAGCTCTGTCCAGCTCTCCGGGGACAGTAAGACGATGGAGGGGCTGCAGGTCCTCGAGCTTCCCACGGTGGACATCACGGGCGCGATGGACAATGTCACAAAGAGCTTTCGCATCTCGGAGCTTCTGCCATCCGGCGTGAAGCTCGCGGATCAGAATACGGACGCCGTTGTCACGATCCGGATCGAAAAGATACCGGAGACAAAGAGCAATTCCTCGGAAGGGAGCACGGAGAGTCCGGAGAGCACTGCGGAGAGCAGCAGTGCCAGGGATACGATGAGCACGGAGCAAAGCTCCTCTTCGCAGGGAAGCACGGAGACGGGAAGCGCTGAGAGCACGGAGGAGAGCAGCTCCTCCCAGAGGACGACGAGAGAGAGCAGTTCCTCCTCAAAGGGCCATGAGACATCGAGGACGCATGAGAGCAGCTCCTCTCAGAGAGGCCGGGAGAGCAGCTCTCCCCAGAAAACACAGGAGAGCAGCTCCTCCAGGACACAGGAGACGGAGAGCTCTTCCGGAGGAAAGGAAGGCACGACAGCTTCTTGAAGAGAATATCGGAATACTTCGGATATCTTTCGGATCTTTTTTTCTATACGGCGGCCTCCCTCCTCGCTGTGCTGTTTACGGGGAGGGGGCTTTTTCCGCTGGCTTCCCTGAGTCTGATCGGAGCGGCGCTCTTCCTCTTTCAGAGGAACCGGAGGAGGGACGGATCCTTTTCTCCCGCGGCCCTTTTTGCGCTCGGACTCATCGGGGGGGAGGGGATCGCCTGCCTTAAGCTGAGCCGCCTGTCCACGGCGTGGACCAAAGAGACCTGGCTCTCCTTCTACCTTGCATACCTTCTCTTTTATCTTTGCTATTATGCGGTCCGCAGAATCCGGGCGGGAGAAAAGGAGGGGGAAGGGAGAGAGAAAGGGGAAAAACCCTCGCTTTATTCGGACGGCGAAGAGCGGGAGAGGAGACTTTCCTTTTACCGCATCAGCATCCTTTCCCTCCTCGCACTCTCTCTGTCCTGCTTTCTCTTTGAGGCATGGAGGCTTCGCTTCATTCCGCTCTTTACTGTGAATACGCCGCACGCCTATTCCTATTTTCACCTTCCGGCGATCCATTACTTCACAACCCTCTATGTCCTTCTCCCCTCTGTGGCCGCGCTCTATCGGAGGGAGCTTGGAAGGAAGAGCCTGCTCGCCCTTTTTGGCGCGCTTTGTCCGCTTTTTCTGAGTATTCTCCTGGTCTCCCGCTTTCAGTTTCTCTTCTCGCTCTTCCTCCTTCTCTTTAGCCTGCTGCTTTTGGGAGAGAGGCTGTCCCGGGGGCGTCTCCTCCTTCTCTTTTTCGGCGCTCTTTCAGTATACGTGCTGATTACGATCGAGAGAGCGCATTCCATCCGCTACTTAAACGGGATCTTCGAGATGAAATATCATCTCCCCATCTTTCTCAGTCAGCCCTATATCTATATCGCAAATAACTACGACAACTTCAATGAGATGACGCTTCATCTCAGAGAGCATTCCCACGGCTTGAAGCTGCTCTACCCCTTCCTGACCCTGAGCGGGATCAAATATTTTTTCACTTTTCCGCTCGCCTGGCCGGATTTCGTGACGAAGAAGGAGCTCACAACGCTCAGCATCCTCTATGACAGCTGGTACGATTTCGGGCTTTTCGGAGTCGCGCTGTTTTCGTGCCTGCTCGCTTCTGTCTCCGCTTTGCTCCATTCCCTCTCCGGGAGGAATCCCTTCGGCCTTCTCTTCCGGGCACAGCTTTCCTTCTACCTTCTGTTTTCCTTTTTTACGACCTGGTTTTCCAATCCCGCGGTATGGTTCTACCTCTTCGCAACGGCTCTTTTATACTTTGCCTTTCAGCGCTTCTGCCTGTCCCGGGGAGAGAGAGGGGAGGGGGAAGCGCAGCTCGGAGAAGGGAGGAAATCATGAATCACAGACTTCAGCTTATTCTAAATGTCCTGGTACCCATCCTCTTTCTCCTGGGGGCATTTTTGCTTCTCCCGAAGCTCCTCGTCTTTTTCTTTCCCTTTCTCCTAGGGGCACTGCTCTCGCTTCTTGCGTCGCCGCTCATCCGCCTTCTAAACCGGAGGAGCCCCCTCATGAAGAGGCAGCATGCCTCCGCGGTCATCATGATCCTGCTCCTCGCCCTGATCGGCTTTTTGCTCTACTGGCTCCTCGCGGCGGGGCTTCACTTTGTGAAGCTTCTTCTCCGGAGACTCCCGGACATGGCGCAGTGGCTTCTGACTTCGCTCCGGGCCCTCGCCGGGGAGAGGAGGAAGCTCCTCTTTGGCATGCCGGATCAGCTCAATCGAATCATCGATAATCTCATCGCAAATTCCGATGCCTACGGGGAGGAGCTGATCGGAAGGCTCTCCAGCCCCGCCTTTTCGGCCTCCCTGGATCTTGTGAAATCCGTTCCGACCCTGCTCGTCTATCTCGTTGTGACGATCCTATCCGGCTTTTGCTTTTGCAAAGACGGGGAGCGCTACCTGAAAAGGCTAAGGGAGCTCCTCCCGGAGCGCTTCCGCCGTTACTTTTCCCTCCTCCGGCAGGATGCCTGGAAGATCCTCCACGGCTGGCTTCTTGCAAACCTTGAGATCATGGCGCTGGTCTTCCTCCTCCTTTCCGCGGGCTTTTTTCTCCTGCGGATCCCCTACGGCATATTGATCGCGCTTTTTATTGCCTTTTTGGACTTTCTCCCTCTCTTTGGCGTCGGATTCATCCTCTGGCCCTGGATCGCGCTGGAGCTTCTCTCCCAGAGATTCATGGAGGCCTTCTGGCTCCTTCTTCTCTATCTTATGACGCAGCTCGTGCGGCAGTTCCTGCAGCCGAAGATCATGGGGGACGCGATGGGGCTTCCTCCCCTCCTGACTCTCCTTTTTCTCTACCTGGGCTTTAAGTTCTATGGGATCGGAGGCATGATCTTTGCCATCCCGCTCGGCATGCTCTTTCTCAGCCTCTACCGCTTCGGAGCCTTCGACAAAATGCTGGACTCCGCGAGGGAACTGTTCCGGGAGCTCTTGAGCTTCCTCTAAAGAAAGCGCCGGGGAAAGCACGCGGCTCATTGCCTTCCAAAATGCCCGGGAAAAGGCCGCCGCGCTTGACAAGAAAAAGAACAAAGCTATAATAATTTATTGTAAAAGTCCCGTCGGGAAGACAGATTTTGGGCGGGGAGCATCGACTTTTACGTATGGCAGATTCGCCATGGGGCGGATCGGCTCCGTTTCGCGGGGAGATCAGGCGAAGACGGGAGAGCTTTTTCCTGCTCCGGAACTTTGATGCAGGGACTTTTCCTGATGCGAGGCTTTTTCAAAACAGGCAGCAGAGCGACTACAGAAGGAGGGAGCTATGAATAAGAAGAGCGGCAGAGAAAAGGATGAGGCTTTGAGAGAGTCCTTCGCGGAGATCAAGAAGGCCGCGAGAGAGCTCTCCGGGGAAAAGGCGGAGAAGCTGCCGGAAAAGGCGGAGAAAAAGCCATCCGAAAAGACCCCGGAAAAGAAGAGCGGGGCGAAGAAGAATGCGGCCGGGAAGACGGCGGCAAAGACAGGGAAGGAAAAGAGCGCGGAAAAGGCGGAGAAGAGCGCCCCGAAGGTGAAGCTCTGCTTTGAGTTTTTCGGCCGGAAGATCGACGAAGAGGATGTCAGAAAGCGCGCAATGCAGGCGGCAGCGAAGGTGAAGCCGGGCGCAAAGAGGGTGGAGATCTACATCGTCGCGGACCAAAACGCCGCCTATTTCGTCGTGGACGGAGTGGGAAGCGCGGATTACCGGATTGAGCTTTAAGAGAATCATCGGCGACGTTTTTAGCTTTAGAAAGAAAATGATTTTTCAGGGACGGGTACCTGTTCCGGGACAAGAGCCCGGGAGGGCAGCCGTCTCTTCTTCGCCTTAAGGAGAAGAAAGCGGCGTAAGGTATAGCGGCACGATGCCGCCTTTTTAAAGCCGCTGTCAGCGATCGAGGAAGAGCAGAGAGGGGGAGGAGAGCATGCGGGCTTTGCCGGCGGAGTTTCGAAGGCGGATGGAGCGGCTTTTCGGAGAGAGGGAAGAGTATGAGAGCTTTCTGAAAAGCTATGAGAAGCCCCCTGTCCGGGGACTTCGACTGAGTCTTCACAGACTTTTCTCCCTCTATGGGGAGGACGCCCGCTCCGTTTACGAGACCCTCCTCTCAGACTGGGGACTCCGAGCGCTCCCGGGGAGTGATGCAGCGCTTTTCGAAGGAAAGGAGTATTTCCGGGAATTCATCCTGGATGAGCGGAGGCTTTTAGAAAGGTCCATCCGCCCGGGCCTCCATCCCTATCATGAGGCGGGGCTCTACTATCTTCAGGAGCCATCGGCGATGCAGGCGCTTCCCGCCCTCTCGGTTCGTCCCTTCGACCGCGTTTTGGATCTTTGCGCAAGTCCCGGCGGGAAGTCGGGACAGGCCGCGGACCGGCTCTCCCTCTTAGAGGGAGGCATCCTGATCAGCAATGAATATGTGCCGGAGAGGGCCCGGACGCTTTCCTCCAATATAGAACGGCTCGGGATAGAAAATGCCGCCGTCTTAAATGAGGACAGCGCCCGGCTCTCCCGGCATTTTCCGGAGTACTTCAGCCGGATCCTCGTGGACGCGCCCTGCTCCGGAGAGGGGATGTTCCGAAAGGATGAGAACGCGATTTCAGAGTGGAGTCCGGAAAATGTGGAGCACTGTATTTCCCGGCAGAGGGAGATCCTTCGAAACGCGGTCTCCATGCTCTCCCCGGGAGGGCTTTTGTGCTATTCGACCTGCACCTTCGAGAGAGGGGAGAACGAAGGGCAGCGCGATTTTCTGCTCTCGGGATATCCCTTCCTCCGCCTGGGCTTTGAAAGGAGGACCTATCCGCAGCGGGGACCGGGGGAGGGGCATTATATTGCGATTTTCCGGAGAGAGGGGGAGGACGGACTCCTGCCCGGGAAAACGGGCCGGAGGCTCTTAAGGATGGGAGGGAGGATCTATCTCGTCCCGGACAGCATGCCGGAGCTTCGGGGGCTTCGCGTTCTCCGGCTCGGTCTCCTCGCAGCAGAGGAGGAGGGGGGAGAGCTCCGATATGCGCATGCCCTCTCCCACGGAGAGAATCTCCCTCTTCCCTATTTGAATCTTCGAAGGGGAGACCCGAGAATCAGAGACTATCTCCTGGGACTGGAGCTTCGGGCGGAGCCCTCCGAGATCCGGGGCAAGGGGGAGCAGGGTGGACCGGATCTTATGAAGGAGCCCCCTTCCTTTCTCTCCTCCTTTTCCTTTCGGGAGGGGGAAAAGCAGAGGAAGCTCGTCTTCTCCCAAAAGGATCGGGGGCTTATGCTTCTTTGCTTTGAAGGGGCCGCTCTGGGCTTTGGAAGATACCGGGGCGGGCGCATAAAAAATATTTATCCGAAGGGGCTTCGGAGGAGCATCTGAGAGCGGAAGACAGGGCGATGAGTGATAGTCAAATTTTTAACGACCTCTGTCAAGTCCGCTTGAATTAGGAGGTCTTTTCGTTTACAATAGGACCGAAAAATCGGGGATTCCTTCCCTGCCTGATAGAGAAATGGAGGATGAAAAATGGATAATCAGTCTACATCATCCGCAATGGGCAGAATATGCTCATTGCTCGATGAGTCCAGCTTCGTCGAGATCGGAGCTTTGGTCCGGGCCAGATCCACCGACTTCAACCTGGCGGAGAAGAAGCTTCCCTCCGACGGCGTTATCACAGGCTACGGCACCATCAGCGGGAGACTGGTCTATGTCTATTCGCAGGACAGCGCCGTGCTGGGGGGCTCCGTCGGAGAGATGCACGGAAAGAAGATCGCGGCACTCTACGATATGGCGATGAAGATGGGAGCGCCGCTCATCGAATTGATCGACTGCTCCGGGCTCCGCCTGCAGGAGGCCTCGGATTCTCTCTTTGGCATGGGAAGAATCTATCGAAAAAAGACAGCTGCTTCCGGTGTCATCCCTCAGCTCAGCGCGGTATTCGGAAGCTCCGGCGGCGGCATGGCGGTGCTTACGGCTCTCTCGGACTTCGTCTTCATGGAGAAAGAGAAGGGCCGCCTTTTTGTGAACGCCCCGGACGCTGTCCTTGGGAACAAGGATGATCGGATCGCGATGGCAGAGGCACAGGAGGAAAACGGGCTTGTGGATTTCAGCGGGAGCGAGGAGGAGATCCTTGGGAAGCTGCGAGAGCTTTTTTCCCTGCTCCCCTCGAACAATGAGGATTATGCGGAGCCGGAGGGCACGGAGGATGATCTGAACCGCTCTGTCTCGGGGATCGAGAATCTGAGCGCCCCGGATGCCTTAAGGCTTCTCTCTGACGACGGCGTCTTCTTCCGGACGAAGAGGGGCTATGCACCGGATCTCGTGACGGGCTTCCTCCGGCTGAACGGGCAGACGGTCGGCGCGGTCATGACAGAGGAGAAGTCCCTCAGCTGGAAGGGGGCGGAGCAGGCCGCCGGGCTCATCCGCTTCTGTGACGCCTATGAGATTCCGGTGCTCACGATCGTCAATACGGAGGGCTATCAGAATTCCGGCTGCACGGAGAAGCATATGGCAAGAGCCGCCGCAAAGCTTGCCTATGCCTATGCCAATGCCTCCGTTCCCCTTGTGACAGTGATCCGCAATGCGATCGGAACCGCGGGCCTGGTTCTTGGGAGCAAGGCGCTCGGCGCGGATATTGTCTACGCCTATCCTAACGCGCGGATCGGGATCCTCAATGAGGAGAAGAGCGCGGAGCTCCTCTTCCCGGACAGCGACAGAGAGAGCATACAGAGGCAGGCCACGGAGCTTGGAAAGACGCAGAATTCCGCTCAGGCGGCGGCAGAGAGGGGTTATCTCGACGATATTATCCTGCCGGAGGAGACGAGGCAGAGGGTGATCGCCGCTCTTGAGATGCTCTATACCAAGACGGTCTCTTCTCCGGACAAGAAGCACGGGACCGTGTAGGGAGGTGCCATGAAAAAGCGGATAACGAAAACACTGCTCTTTCTCCTTCTCCTTCTTTCTGTCCTCCTTTCGGCCTGCGGAAGAAAAAAGGAGAGCGGACAGATCAGCGAGGATCAGCAGAGACTCATCGCCCAGGAAAAGCAGTATCTGGAAAGCTTTGCGCCGAGCTTCCTGGAGGATATCGCGCGAAGTGATGAAAATAGCCTCTCGGAGAGGATCCGGGAGGCGAAGAAGAATAAGGATGCCGTGAGCTATAACGGGCTTGTCAACTTCCAAAACAGCAGGGAGCGCCTGGGAGAATTTCAGTCTGTGGAGAGCTCGGAGGCCAGCCAGGATGCGGATGGAAACTGGACGATCTTGGTCAATGCGGTCTTTGAGAAGAGGAAGCTTCTTTTCACTCTGGGCGTAGACGAGAAGATGACGAAGCTCACGGAGATGAGCTTTCTCCCGGATTATACGATGGCGGAAAAGCTCACAGACGCCGCCGGGAATCTGCTCGTCGGAATGGGAACCGTCTTTGCCGTTCTGATTTTCATCGCTTGGGTCATAAGTCTCTTCCGCTATGTCAATCTGGCGGAGCAAAATGTGAGGGAGAGAAGGGAGAAGAGAAGGGCGATCGATGCCCCGCCTCTTGCGAGGAGCGCCGTAAAGGCTCCGCCGGAGCCGGTCATCCCGCAGAAGGAGAGCGGAGCGGAGGAAGACGATGAGCTGCTGCAGGCGGTCATCGCCGCGGCGATCGCAGCCTATGAGGAGGAGAGAGGAGAGAGAGAGGGCGGAGAGAGCCTCCACAACGGACTCCGGGTCCGCTCGATCCGAAGAAGATAGAGGGAAGCGGCAGCTTCTGCACAGGGGCGAAGCTTCGCCGGGCAGAGGCATAAAGCGGAGAAGTACAGAAAAATACGCTCACAGAACAGCATAGAGAATTAAGACAGCATAAAAGCATAAAGAATAAGGAAGGATTCCCATGAAGAAATATACCATTACCGTAAACGGTGTTTCCTATGATGTGACAGTGGAAGAGGGCGGGGCGGCGCAGTCCGCTTCCCTTCCTCCGCTTTCTCCCGCCCCCTCCGCCGCTCCCTCAAGGAGCAGCTCCCCGAAGAAGACCGGAGGGGAGGACGGAGCGGTCAAGGTGACGGCCCCGATGCCCGGGAAGGTCCTCGCTGTGAAAAAGCAGGTCGGCGATGCGGTCAAGTCCGGGGACACCATCCTGGTGCTCGAGGCCATGAAGATGGAAAATGACATCGTCGCTCCGAAGGACGGCGTGATCGCAAGTCTCAATGTCTCCTCCGGTGACTCCGTGGAGTCCGGTGCCGTCCTCGCGAGCATGAACTGAGGAGGGGAGGCAGCGGAGCTTTCTGAGCGGGAGGGTTATAAAATATGAATATAGCGGAGACCTTTAGTAATCTATTGCAGCAGACCGCCTTCTTCAACCTGAGCTGGGGCAATTACCTCATGATGTGCATCGCCTTTTTCTTCCTCTATCTGGGGATTGCGAAGGGCTTCGAGCCGCTCCTCATGGTGCCGATCGCCTTCGGAATGCTGCTTGTGAACATCTATCCGGATATCATGCTGAATCCGGATAAGTCCATGAACGGGACCGGGGGACTGCTCTGGTACTTTTTCCATCTCGACGAGTGGACGATTCTTCCGTCTCTGATCTTCCTCGGCGTCGGAGCGCAGACGGATTTTTCACCCTTGATCGCAAATCCCATCAGCTTCCTGATGGGGGCTGCCGCGCAGTTTGGGATTTACGGGGCCTACTTTATCGCGATCCTCATGGGCTTCAACGGGGCGGCGGCCGCCGCGATCTCGATCATCGGAGGGGCGGACGGACCGACCTCCATCTTTCTTTGCAATAAGCTGGGGCAGACCGCTCTGCTGGGCCCGATCGCCGTCGCGGCCTACAGCTATATGTCCCTGGTCCCGATCATCCAGCCGCCGATCATGAGACTTTTGACGACGGATGAGGAGCGGAAATGCAAGATGTCACAGCTCCGCCCGGTTTCAAAGCTGGAGAGGATCCTCTTCCCGATCGTCGTCACTGTCATCGTCTGTCTCCTTCTTCCGACCACAGCGCCCCTCGTCGGCATGCTGATGCTCGGGAACCTCTTTAAGGAGTCCGGCGTCGTAAAGCAGCTGACGGAGACCGCCTCCAATGCCATGATGTACATTGTCGTCATCATGCTGGGCACCTCCGTGGGAGCATCGACCTCTGCGGAGGCCTTCCTGAACCTGAATACCTTAAAGATCGTCGGGCTCGGCATGATCGCCTTTGCCTTCGGCACGGCGGCCGGCGTTCTGCTCGGAAAGATCATGTACTACGCCTCCGGGAAGAAGATCAACCCTTTGATCGGCTCTGCGGGCGTCTCCGCCGTCCCCATGGCGGCCCGCGTCTCGCAGAAGGTCGGATCGGAATATGATCCCACGAACTTTCTCCTGATGCACGCGATGGGACCGAATGTGGCGGGAGTCATCGGAACCGCGGTCGCGGCGGGAACCTTCATGGCGGTCTTTGGCGTAAAGTGAGAAATATCCGGGACAGGAGTGCTGAGAGCGAGCCGGCCCGGGAAAGGTATCCCTTCCTCTCTTAGAGGAAGGGATGCGGAAGGGACAGCCGGAGGAATGCGCCGGACTGCACAAAAAGACAGAGAGAACAGCAGAGAGAGGGGAAAATATGGCCAGAGTAAAGATTACCGAGACGATCCTTCGGGATGCTCATCAGTCCTTGATTGCGACCCGCATGCCAAGCTCTGAGATGGAGCCGATTCTCGACAGCATGGATCAGATCGGCTATCATGCCGTTGAGTGCTGGGGAGGCGCGACCTTCGATGCCTGCCTCCGTTTTCTGAGAGAGGATCCGTGGGAGCGGCTTCGGATGCTGAAGCGCCACTTCCGAAAGACAAAGCTTCAGATGCTCTTCCGGGGACAGAATATTCTGGGCTACAATCATTACGCGGACGATGTCGTCGAGTATTTCGTCGAGAAGTCCATCGCGAACGGCATCGATGTGATCCGGATCTTCGACTGTCTCAATGATATCCGGAATCTCGAGACCGCAGTGAAGGCCACGAAGAAGGAGGGAGGGCATGCCCAGATCGCGCTCTGCTATACCCTGGGCGATGCCTATACCCTGGAGTATTGGGAGAAGCTCGCGAGCGAGGTCGAGAGTCTGGGGGCAGATTCTCTCTGCATCAAGGATATGGCGGGGCTTCTGCTCCCAAGCGCAGCCTTCGAGCTGGTTCAGGCCTTAAGGAGGGGGACGCAGCTCCCGATCGACATGCATACGCACTATACCTCCGGCATGGCTTCCATGACCTACCTGAAGGCCGTGGAGGCGGGGGCAAACATCATTGACACCGCATCCACCCCCTTCTCCATGGGGACCTCCCAGCCTTCCACTGAGGTCATGGTGAAGGCGCTGGAGGGGACGGAGTATGACACGGGGCTTAAGCTCGACAAGCTGATCGAGGTCTCGAATTATTTCCAGCCCTACCGCGAGGAATGCCTCGCGTCGGGACTTATGTCCACGAAGGTCCTGGGGGTGAACATCAATACATTGAAGTATCAGGTTCCGGGGGGAATGCTTTCGAATCTGATCTCCCAGCTCCATCAGGCGGGGCAGGATGAAAGGCTCACAGAGGTGCTGGAGGAGGTGCCGAGAGTCCGGAAGGATTTCGGAGAGCCGCCGCTCGTCACGCCGTCCTCCCAGATCGTGGGAACGCAGGCTGTCTTAAACGTCCTGACCGGGGAGCGCTATAAGATGGTGCCGAAGGAATCCCATAAACTGGTGGCCGGGGAGTTTGGCCGCACAGTGAAGCCGATGGACCCGGAGGTCGTAAAGAAGATCCTAAAGCCCGGGGAGACACAGATGACGGATCGCCCGGCGGACCACATCGCCCCGCAGCTTCCGGAATTTGAGAAGGAATGCGCGCAGTGGGTCACGCAGCCGGAGGATGTCCTCTCCTACGCGCTCTTCCCGCAGGTCGCAAAGGATTTCTTCGAGTACCGGGAGGCGCAGAAAAGCGGAGTCGCCCTGAGGCAGGCGGACAAGGAGAACAAGGCATACCCGGCCTGAAGGATCACCGGGGAATGAGGAACCCGGCTTCTATCGGCGGCGTTTCGGGACGGAGAATGGCCCATCGGCATAGACGGTGGGTCAGTTTTTCTTATTGACTTTTCTTATTGACGGAAGGAAGGGAAAAAATTAAACTGTATAGAAGTAGCTGAGTAATGTGAGGGTGAACAATCCATGAAGAAACTGCAGTATATAATGCTTACATTCCTGTTCTGCTGTCTTCTCGCCTTCTCCTCGCTTGCCGCGAGCGGACAGATCTCTTTTTCGGATCCCAAGGTGACGGCCGGCGAAGAGGTCAATGTGACGATGAAGATAAAGAGCGGGGACAGCAGCCTTTCCTCCGCGGAGCTGGAGCTGAGCTATGATTCCTCGCTTTTGGAATTTGAGAGCGGAACGGATGCGGGCGGAGGAGAAGGGAGCATCCACGTGAGCGGAGCAGGCTCCGGAGCGGGCTCCGGAACACTGGAATACAATTTCCGCTTCCGGACGCTTGGCAGCGGGGAGACCACGATCAACGTCGTCTCTCAGCAGGTTACGGCCTCGGACAATTCCCAGGTGGAGATCAATCATCTGGGCAGCTCGGCGGTGACGGTGCTCGCGGAGAGCGGATCGGAAAAGGATGCGACCTTGAAGGAGCTCTCCGTCTCCCCGGGAGAACTGAGCCCCGCTTTTTCCTCGACCAATACGGATTACAGTCTGACCGTGGGCACGGATGTGAGCCGGCTCACGGTCAATGCCGTTCCCTCTGCGGACAGCGCGAAGGTGGAGATCAGCGGAAACGACAGTCTGAACATGGGGGAGAACCATGTGACCGTCAATGTCTCCTCCTCGGACGGCAGCACGACGCTCGCCTATAACCTGAAGGTGACAAAGCAGGAGGGAGGAGCATCCCAAAAGGATGAGGACGGCAGCAAGACGACCAATGAAGGGGTGAAGCTCTCCGCAAAGGAGAAAACCATCACGATTATGAATCCGGGATCCGATGTGAAGATCCCGGATGGCTTTGCAGAGAGCAGAATCGATATCGACGGGCATCAGGTGAGGGGATGGGTCTGGAAGGAGGACACGGAGCATCCCTACTGCATAGTCTATGGCATGAATGACGCGGGCGAGCTCAATTTTTACCGCTATGATCTATCGGAAAAGACGATACAGCGCTATTTTCTGGATCCGGTCGCGGAGAAGACAAAGCAGGACGCGGAGGCCTACGCGGCGCTTGTGAAGACGCATGATTCCCTGGTACTGAGATATAACTGGCAGTTTATCCTAAGCTGCGTACTCGCGCTGCTCTGCCTCTCGATGGCGGCCTGGATCCTGTTGAAGCCGCAGAAGGGCGGGAGGGGAAAGGCGCAGCAGAGCCGGAGAGAGCTCTCGAGAAGAGGAACTGGAAAATCCGCTTTGGAGCCTTCCAAGAAGGAAGGCGGGAGGAAGGAGGAGCTCTCCGAGACCAGGGTGGTGACAGATCTTGGGAAGAATGAAAAGGAGGATCTGGAAATCACCCGGATGATTCAAAAGACGGAGGACAGAGATCGGGGAGAGCCGGAGGTCGAGGAGCTGGATCTCTCCGAGACCAGAGTTTTGAAAAAGCCGTCCAGGGAGAAGGACTCCGAGAGCGGAAAGGCTCTGAATATCGAGGAATTATAGGCGGACGAAGGAGAGAGAATGAATCAATTCACCGTACAGGCGCAGAGAGCGCTGCAGCTTTCCATTGAGGCTGCGGAGAGCCTGCACCACAACTACATCGGAACGGAGCATATCCTTCTCGGGCTCCGCCGGGAGGGCACGGCGCTCGCCGCGAAGGTTCTCGCCGCGAACGGGATCGAGGAGGAGAAGATTCTGGATATGATCTCCCGTTTTCTGTCCCCGGACAGCAATGTCACGGTGGCGGACCGCTCCGGCTACACACCCTCTGCCAGAAGGGTTCTGGACGCCGCGATTCAGGAGGCAAATCGGAACCGCTCGAAGCTTGTGGGGACAGAGCACATCCTGATCTCCATCCTGAAGGAGCCGAGCTCCGCCGCGTCCCGCATTATCACGACTCTGGGCGGCAATGTCCAGAATATGTACCAGCAGATCCTCAATGCGATCGGCCCGAGATTCAGCGGAGCGGAGCAGGAGGGAGGGCAGAGGGATCAGAGGCAGCAGAGCAGCACCCCGATGCTGGACCAGTACTCCCGCGACCTCACGGCGCTTGCGAGACAGGACCGTCTCGATCCCGTCATCGGGAGAGAGGCGGAGATCATGCGGGTCATCCAGATCCTGTCCCGGAGGACGAAGAATAACCCCTGCCTGATCGGTGAGCCCGGCGTCGGAAAGACAGCGGTGGCGGAGGGAATCGCGGAGAGGATCGTCTCCGGGAGGGTGCCGGATACCATCGCGGGGAAGCGCCTTCTGACCCTCGATATCTCGGCCATGGTGGCGGGATCCAAGTACCGCGGAGAGTTCGAGGAGAGGATCAAGAGAGTCATAGCGGAGGCGAAAAACGACGGAAGATCCCTGCTCTTTATCGATGAGATCCACACGATCATCGGCGCGGGCGGTGCGGAGGGCGCGCTGGACGCCGCGAATATCCTGAAACCGGCCCTTGCCAGGGGGGAGCTCCAGATCATCGGGGCGACGACTCTCGACGAGTACCGGAAGCATATTGAGAGGGATGCGGCGCTGGAGAGAAGATTTCAGCCGGTGAATATCGAGGAGCCCTCCGAGGAGGAGAGCTATGAAATTCTCCGCGGCGTGGCGCCGAAGTATGAGGAGCATCACCATGTGCTCATTGAGGACGGGGCTCTCCGCGCTGCGGTGAAGCTTTCCTCCCGCTATATCAATGAGCGCTACCTCCCGGACAAGGCGATCGACTTAATCGATGAGGCTGCCTCCCGGCTCCGCATCAGCTTCAGCGGGGAGCCAGAGAAGCTGAAGAGGCTCAGGGAACAGATCGAGGAGCTGGAGCTCGAGAAGGAGGACTGCATCCGCAGGGAAGACCTGGAAGGAGCCGCCGCGGTAAAGAAAAAGCAGGAGGAGAAGAGGCGGAAGCTCGAGAAGGAGAGCGAGAGCCTGAGAAGGGAGCAGGAGGAGCATCCGCTCCATGTCACGGAGGCGGAGATCGCGAGAGTGGTCTCCCAGTGGACGCGCATCCCGGTGGAAAAGCTTGCGGAGGCGGAGAGCGAGAAGCTGAAAAAGCTCGAGCAGAATCTCCATCAAAGGGTAGTGGGGCAGAGCGAGGCCGTCCACGCGGTCGCGCAGGCGATCAAGCGGGGGAGAGTGGGTCTGAAGGATCCGCGGCGCCCGATCGGCTCCTTTATGTTCCTGGGACCGACCGGCGTCGGAAAGACGGAGCTCTCCAAGGCTCTCGCGGAGCTGATGTTTGGCTCCGAGAACGATCTGATCCGTGTCGATATGTCCGAGTACATGGAGAAGTACAGCGTCTCAAAGATGATCGGCTCTCCTCCCGGCTATGTGGGCTACGACGAGGGCGGACAGCTCTCGGAGAAGGTGCGGAGAAGACCCTATTCCGTGGTCCTTTTCGACGAAATTGAGAAGGCGCACCCGGATGTCCTGAACATCCTTTTGCAGGTCCTGGACGACGGACATATCACGGATGCGCAGGGGCGGAAGATCTCCTTTAAGAACACCATCATCATCATGACGAGCAACGCGGGGGCGGAGTCCATCGTGAATCCGAAGCGGCTGGGCTTTTCCTCCGCTGACGGATCCCGCGAGAAAAACTATGAGCTCATGAAGGAGAAGGTCATGGAGGAGGTGAAGCGCCTTTTCCGTCCGGAATTTCTGAACCGTATCGACGAGATCCTCGTCTTCCACCCGATCAGCCGGGAGGATATGGGAGAGATCCTCGGCATCATGCTGAAGGGAGTGAGACAGAGGGCCCTTTCCGAGCTGAATATCCGCTTAAGCTTCGATCAGGGGACGAAGGACTACCTCATTGAAAAGGGCTTTGATGCAAGATACGGGGCCCGTCCCCTCCGAAGGACGATACAGAGCTATGTGGAGGATCAGCTCGCGGAGCAGATTCTCGAGGGGAGGCTCCAAAGAGACTGCTCCGTCCGGATCAGTCTGGACCGGAAGAAGCAGACGCTGAAATACAGCGTGAGGAGCAGCAGGAGGAAAACGGCCGATGCCGAAGGCGAGCACTAGGTTTTTCTGTAAGGAATGCGGCTATGAGACCTCGAAATGGCTGGGCCAATGCCCCAGCTGCCGCGCGTGGAACAGCATGGTGGAGGAGCCCGTAAAGCGAGTGCAGAAGGGAAAGGGCTCCTCCTTTTCCGCTGCACTGCCGCGGGGGGAGAGGACGAGACCGCTCCTTCTGGGGGAGATCCCGCTCTCTTTGGAGGAGCGCTTAAAGAGCGGATTCACAGAGCTGGACCGGGTGCTCGGAGGAGGGATCGTCGTGGGCTCTCTGCTGCTCCTCGGCGGAGATCCCGGTATCGGAAAGTCTACGCTGCTCCTCGAGCTATCGAGAAACCTGAGCGCCAAAGAGGGAAGATCCGTCCTCTATGTGAGCGGGGAGGAGAGTCTTCGGCAGATCAAAATGAGGGCCATGCGGCTCTCGGTGGGAGAGGGGGAGCTCCGCTTTCTCTGCGAGACCAATATCGAAAATATTCAAGAGGCGATCGCGGAGACGAGGCCGGAGCTCGTTGTGATCGACTCCATTCAGACGATGTTTACAGAGGCCGTCTCCGCCGCCCCGGGCTCCGTCAGTCAGGTCCGGGAATCCGCGGCGGCGCTTCTTCGGACGGCGAAGGAGGGCGGGAGCGCGATCTTTCTCGTCGGACATGTCACGAAGGACGGAAACGTCGCGGGGCCGAAGATTCTGGAGCACATGGTGGATGCCGTCCTCTACTTCGAGGGGGAGAGCAGTGGGAATCTCCGCATTCTCCACGGACAGAAGAACCGCTTTGGCGCAAGCGGAGAAATCGCGGTCTTTGAGATGAGCGGAGAGGGACTTCAGGAGGTGAGAAACCCTTCGGAGCTCCTCCTCTCCGGGCGCCCTCTCGGGGCCTCCGGCTCTGTCGTGAGCTGCGGCATGGAGGGGACGAGGCCGCTCCTCCTGGAGATCCAGGGCCTCTCCGTCCCCACGAGCTTCGGTCTGCCGCGCCGGACTGCAAACGGCATCGACTTCAACCGCCTGAACCTCCTGCTCGCTGTGATCGAGCGGAGGCTCGGGATCGAGATGTCCCGCTATGATGCCTATGTCAATATCACGGGGGGACTTCGGATTCAGGAGCCCTCCCTGGATCTCGCGGTGATCCTTGCCCTGATCTCCAGCTGCCGGAATCTCGCCGTCCCGGAGGATGTGCTGATCTTCGGGGAGGTGGGACTCGCCGGAGAGGTGCGGGCAGTGTCCAGGGCGGAGCAGCGGATCCAGGAAGCGCTGCGCCTGGGCTTTCGCCGCATCGTCATGCCCGCTTACCACAGCGATAAGGCGCGGGAGCTCGCTGGGAATTCCGCGGAGATCATAGCTGTGAAAAATATCCGGGAGGCATTGACAATCCTGAGGAAATAGCATAGAATGTGTTCTGTCGCAAAAGAGGGGATTAGTTCAAGGGTAGAGCAACGGTCTCCAAAACCGCCGATGGGGGTTCGAATCCCTCATCCCCTGTGAAAAGAAAAATGGCTTAAATACGTAGATTCCCAGGAAAATCAACGTGTTTAAGCCTTTTTTGCTGCCGTAAAATATCGCTTGTGATAGCGCAAAAATCATGTCTAATCGTAATCGAAAAAACTGTACAGAAACTGTACAGAGAAATCGGGAGTCCATCAAGCCGCTGAACTTAGAAACAAAAGCTTCTGAGGAAGGACTATGTCATAGCGATTTTTCACCGCAGATTCAATTTCAGTTTCAGCGCCTCCTGCAAAACCTGTGAAAAATTCAATCCGGCAGCTGTAGCGGCTTCATTCAGCCATTCCGGAATAGAGAGAGTTTTCTTAACCGCTTGATTCTTCATAAGCCGTCTGTATTTTTCGGTATCACAGGGAATGAGTGAGACAAATTCATTGGCATCACTTGGTACAGACTTGATAGGAGACGGATCGGGAATCTCCTCTTTGCGGTCCTCATAGTCCACCAACGTCAATGACAGAACATCCTCCGCCATTGACAAGGCTTCGCTAAGAGTTTTTCCACAGGTATAGGCTCCATCAAGATCGGGAAAATTCACAGAGTAACCGTTTTCCTCTTCTGTGAAAACCGCCGGATAAATATAGTTTGCCATATACTGCCTCCTTAATATTGTTTGGATAAAGCATTGAAGTTGAGTGGGACTTATTTCAGCCCCGCATCGGTCAGAATACTCTGCTCTGTCTTTTTCATAAGCTCTTTGCCATAGTGCCTTGGGATGGAGAATGTCTTCCCGGTTATGGGAGAGTACCATCGTTCATGATTGGCACCTTCTTTGGTTTTATAGCATCCATTTTTCTTTAAGAGCTTTACGATTTCTGATACCTTCAATGTTTTATCTCTCCTTTCGTTTTCATAAACAGGATACACGTAAAAAATACGTGTGTCAATAAAAATACGTAAATATTATGACAAAATTTCTTATTTCAATCCGTGAATGAGAAGTGTCAAGTTCTATGATGCAATACCGGTAAGTTTTATTTAAGATCTTTTGCTTGCAATTCCCCGGGGTTTTCGTGTATTATGACGATAGTTAGTTATAACTAACGTACGGGAGGTATTTCCATCATATTACTTCAGGTGAAAAATATTTCAAAAGTTTTTCGTGTTGGGGAGATAGAAGTCCAGGCCTTGAGGGATGTTTCCTTTGAGGTGGAGGAAGGTGAGTTCATCGTGATTCTCGGGCCGAGCGGCTCCGGGAAGAGTACCCTTTTGAACATCATCGGGGGGATTGAGACCGTCAGCGAGGGGACTGTGCTCTACCGCGAAAAGGCCCTGGAATTCGCTCGAAAGGCCGAGATGAGCCGCTACCGGAAAGAGCATATCGGCTTCGTTTTTCAGTTTTATAACCTGCTTCCGAATCTGTCCGCGCTGGAAAATATCGAGATCATGGCGGAGCTCTCGGAGGATCCGCTTGATCCCGGGGATCTGCTGCAGCGGGTGGGACTCTCCGATCGCGCCGATCACTTCCCATCGAAGCTTTCGGGGGGACAGCAGCAGAGAGTTGCGATCGCCAGGGCACTTTGCAAAAATCCGGATCTGCTTCTCTGCGATGAGCCGACGGGGGCTCTGGACATTAAGACAGGAGCGCAGATTCTTCAGCTTCTCTGGGACTTCAATCGGGAGTACAAAAAGACGGTGCTGATTATCACACACAACGAAAAGATCGCGGAGACGGCAGACAGGGTCTTCTATGTGAGGGACGGCAGGATCGATCATGTCAGCGTCAATCAAAGAAGGAGTGCGCCGGAAGAGGTGGAGTGGTAAATGAAGGGCTATCTGAAGAACATCCTAAGAGGAGCCGCTGGGGATCTTTCATCCTACATCGGCGCTGTGCTCATCATAGCGCTCGGTGTACTGATTCTTGTCGCGGAAACAGATATTCGCTGGAATCTTCGGGACTCGCTGAACCGTTATTACGAAAAGCAGCATTTTGCCGATGTCTTTGTGAAGCTTGAGCGCATGCCGGGGAGGGAGCTCGGGAAGCTCCGGGAGATCGAGGGAGTGAAGGAGGTCTTCGGGCGCCTTTCGGAGGATCTGCGTCTTCAGACGGAGGAGGGAGGCGATATCGTCAGCGTTCATATGCTGGCCGTCGGCGAAGAGGATTCCCTGAACCGCTGTCTCATTGCGGGGAACTTTCCGGAGGGAGACGGGATATGCATCGGCTATAAGATGTTTCAGGACAGAGGGCTGCACTACGGGGATCCGGTCCGCCTGATCATCGGAGACAGGCCGAGGACCTTTTACATCTGCGGCACGGTCCAGGAGCCGGAATACATCTATGCCATACCGCCGGGCGGGGCCCAGATCCCCGATACGCTGATCTACGATATCGCCTGCCTGGAGAGAAGAAGTCTTGAGAACTGTCTCGGCAAAGAAGGCATTGTGAATGAGCTCGGGATCAGCCTGGAAAAGGGATATTCCTTTCAGGATGTCAGGGAACAGCTTCGGGAAAGGCTGTCCGAATACGGCATCTCCTCTCTCGTATCGAGGGAGGATCAGCTCAGCTATCATCAGATGGATTCACAGTTTGCGCAGCTCTTTGCGGTCTCTATCCTGCTTCCGCTCATCTTTTTCCTGGTGTCCGCCTTCATGCTTTATGTCGTACTCATCAAGCTCATCGAGAGGGATCGCGCTCTGATCGGGACCATGAAGGCATTTGGCTTTCCGGATCTTTCGCTCACGGCAGGCTATCTGTTTGTCGGAGGCCTTGTCTCGGCCTTCGGTTCGCTCCTGGGCTCCCTTCTTTCTGTCCCGATGGAGCGCTATGCGCTCTACCTCTATTCCCTGTACTACAATCTTCCGAAAAG
Organism: Oribacterium sp. oral taxon 078 str. F0262; assembly: GCF_000160135.1. GTDB lineage: Bacteria > Bacillota > Clostridia > Lachnospirales > Lachnospiraceae > Oribacterium. The sequence continues at coordinate 380,702 of NZ_GG729934.1, read as the reverse complement.
AGAGCTGCATTATTACTGGGAGAGCAGGGCGGCAGCGGCCTTCCTCGCGCTGATGATAAGTCTGGCAGCGGTTCTTGCGGGAGTCCGGGGCATTTTGAAGATCCATCCGGCGGAATCCATGAGGGGCGCAGTGCCGGAGCAAAGGAGCGGGAAGAGGCTGCCGGACTTCCTTCGTCTTCGACTCGGCCCTGCCCAGAGGATGAGCCTTCGCTTTATGCTGAGAAATAAGAGGAGGAATCTTCTCGCGGCCTTTGCGGCGGCCTTCCCCTTCGCCCTGTCCTCCGTCATCTTTTCCTTCAATGTGATCGCGGAGCATATGTATACCATGCAGTTTACGAAGGTCGAGCTCTATGATATGAAGCTCAGCCTGGACGGCTTCAAGGACAGGAACAATATGGAAAACAGCATGCGGCAGATCGCGGGGATCTATGAGCTGGAGTGCGAGGCGAGATATTCCGTAAGCCTGGAGCACGAAAATCACAGCCTGCTTTCGAGCCTTACGGCCTTTCGCCGCGATTCCGGTGAGCATCGGCTGGCAGACTGCTACGGCAGAGAGATCCGGCTCAGAAGCGGCGGACTCGTCATAAACTCCATCACGGCCGGAAAACTCGGTATCCGCGCAGGAGATGAGCTTTCGGTCTACAATCCGTATCTCGCAAAGAACAAGGTATCTCTCCCGGTCGTCTATGTCGCGGAGGAAAGCTTCGGCGGGGGCTGCTATATCGATATCGACGAGATGCATCGGTATTTCCCGAAAAAGACCGGAGTGAATGAGCTTCTCTTTAAGGTGCAGAGAGGGGAGGAGCAGAGAGTGAGAAAGATTCTCTCGGAGACGAGCTCAGTCAGATCCCTTACGGAATCCTCCCGGGTGCTGAAAAGCTATCGGAGCCTGATCGACAGCATGTCCTCGATGATGACGATCTTTTCCTCGCTTTCTGTTGCAATGGGTTTCGTTCTGATCATAAACATCAGAAATATTCTTCTCCGGGAGAGAAGGAATGAGTTCGGAACGCTTCTCCTCTTCGGCACTCCCTCAAAGGAGCTTAGAAGCATGATCCTATGGGAGGAACTGGCCGATTTTTCGCTCGGGATCATTATCGGTTTTCCTCTGTCCTTCCTCGTTCGGGATATTCTCTCGAAAATACTGTCCTCCGATGCCTATCTCCTTAAATTCCATGTGCCGCCCGGCTCCTATTTGAAGGGATTTTGTCTCTGCGCCTCCGTCTCCGCGCTCTCCCTTTTGCTTTCCTTCCGTTCCTTGGGGAAAATCGATGTCGCGGAGGTTCTAAAGGAAAGGGAGTAGAAGAAGGAGAGGGAGAAAAAGAAGAAGGGAAAAGAGGGAGGAAAGAAGTAGTGAAGAGGATCTTTAAAGGAAAATACATTCTGATGGCAGCTGTCGTTCTTCTCCTTCCTGCCGCCTTCCTTTTCTTCCTGCATAGGGGCCTGCCGGTCTCTGCGTGCAGGGTGGAGAGGGGGGAAGTCGTCGATCGCTTTACGGAGACCGGCGTCGTCCGGGGCGGGGAGGACAGGGCACTGATCTCTGAGGTGAGCGGGGGCGTTGAGGAGCTTTTCTTTTCCGAGGGCTCTTATGTAGAAGAGGGAGATATCCTTGCCAGGATAAAAACGGAGAACTACGACGATGCGATCGCCGTAAAGCGGCAAAATATTGCGGCCTATCAGGCAGAGATCGAAGGAGCTGTCTCAGAGGAAAGCCGAAAGAAGGAGGATATCCGATCGGAGATGGAGCAGCTCAGACTTAAGGAGAGAGAGGAAAGGAGCAGGGAAGAGAAGGCGGAGCGGGATCTCGACCGATCTAAGAGCCTCTATGAGAGCGGTGATATCTCGCAGGAGGAGAAGGAAAAGGCGGAGCTCGCCCTGGAAAACGCGAAAAGCTCACTGGAGCTCTCGGAGTCCAGACGGAGAAGCCTCGAAGAGAAATTGAAAAATGATTATGCGGGCGATACCAGGGAGAAGCTTGACGCGATGATCGGGGCAGAGGAAAAGGGAATCGAGCAGCTGGAGAAAAAGAAGGGAAAGTGTGAGATCCGGGCAGCCTGCAGCGGCTATATCGTGAGAGCGGATATTGCGGGCTTATCACAGGTCGCGGAGGGGCAGCAGCTTTTTGTGATCCGGGACGGAAAAAGCAGGAGGGCCGAGGCGGATATCCTGACCTCCTATGAGCCCTACCTCAGGGTGGGGGACGAAGTGAAGCTCACGCAGAAGCTTCAGGGAAAGGATGAGTCCTGCAAAGCTGTGATTTCTGAGATCTTCGGCTTTGCGGAGTCCTCCACCTCCGCGCTCGGACTGAAGGAATACAAGGTGAAGCTCGTCGTCGAGCTGGAGGAGGGACCGGCCTTAAAGCCCGGGAGTGACGTGGATCTGGAGTTTACGATCTACCGGGAGAAGGAGGTTCTGTCTGTCCCGGGCTCCGCGGTCTTTCGGAGCGACGGCAGGGATTTCGTATTCCGCCTGATCGGCAATCGGGCGGTTAAGACAGAGGTCAATGTGAGCTACAAGAGCAATACCGTATATGTGATAAAGGAAGGACTTTCCGAGGGGGAGCTTGTGATCCGCGATGCGGATCTGGAGGGGCTTTCCGATGGGAGGCGCTGTCATGCGGTATAAGGAAAGGTTGTTGATTTTCGGCTGTGGAGCGGTGGGGAGCATCTATGCGAAGAGTCTGTCTCTTGCGGGCTATCCGGTGAGTGTCTATGCGAGGGGGCAGAGGCTTTCGGAGCTTTCGAAGAGGGGGCTTTTGTACCGGGAGGGGAACAGGACTTTGCGCTGCCCGGTTCGCCTCGTGAAGGATTCCGCCGGGAGCTACGATTTTATCTTCGTCACGGTGCGGAGGGAGCGGGCGGAGGAGGCGTTCCGGCAGCTCGCCGATTCGGAATGCAAAAATATCGTGAGCATGATCAACAATCTGGATGGCTATGAAGGCTGGGAGAAAATCCTCGGGAGGGGGCGGCTGATTCCGGCTTTTCCGGGCGCCGGAGGCTCGATCGAGGGAGGGGTGCTCTATGGTGGTCTGACACCGTCCTTTCTCCAGAAGACGAGCTTCGGAGAGATCGGAGGGGAGAGGACGGCCCGGATCTATGCGCTGAAGCGGATCTTTCTCCGCTCCCATATCCCCTTTGCAATCTGTCCGAGGATGTATGACTGGCAGCTTTGCCACCTCGCCATGGTCGTCCCTCTCGGGGATGCCATTTACGAGGGGGGAGGAAATCACATCGACGCGGGGAGGAACAGAGCGCTGATGAAGAGGACGGTCCGCAGGATCCGGAGCAATCTGTGGCTTTTAAAGAAAAGCGGGATCAGAATTCTTCCGGGGGAGATGAAGCTTTTTTTGCATCTCCCGGAGCCTGCGCTCTCGGCGGCGCTCTCGGCCTTCTACTGCTCTGAGAGCGGAGAACGCTTTATTTACAGACATGCCGAGAAGGCAAGAGCGGAGATGGAGCTTCTCCACAGAGAGCTCTACCGGATCCTTAAGAAGAGGAGAGAGGTCCAATGAATCTGATCGATATCCTGAAAAGTGCTGCGGAGTCGGAGAAGGGAATCCGCTTTATTGAAGCCGGAAAAGAGAGCTTCACAAGCTATGCGGAGCTTCTTAGAGAGGCGGAAAAGATCCTGGGAGGTATGCAGGAGAGGGGCTATCGGCCCGGAGACAGGGTGATCCTTCAGATCGCGGACCCCCATCGCTTCCTGATTGCCTTCTGGGGCTGCCTCCTGGGAGGCATGCTCCCGGCGGCTCTTCCCGCCGCTCTCGATGAGGAGAAGGAGCGGAAGCTCCGAAGCGTGAGCGCTGTCTTAAAGACGGCACACCTTCTCTCCGAGGAGCGCCTGCTCTCCCTCCGGAGGGAAAGAGCCCTCCCTGAAGCTTTGGAAGAGGAGAGGGAGATTCAGAGTGTGGAGGCTCTCCTTCTGTTTGGAGGGCGGGGCAGGGAGGCTCCTTTATCCGAGAGGGATGCGGCGATGATCCAGTTTTCCTCCGGCTCCACGGGGAGGCCGAAGGGGGTTCTTTTAAGTCATAGGAATATCCTGAGCAATCTCCTCGGGATCAGCCGGGGAGCCGATTTTTCGGAGAGAGATCACGTCCTGAGCTGGCTTCCCCTCAGCCACGATATGGGACTCATCGGAGCGCATCTGAGCCCGATTCTCATAAAGGCAAATCAATGCCTTATGCCGACGCAGGATTTCATACGAAAGCCCGGACTCTGGCTGGACAAGCTCACAGAGCATGCCATAACGGTGACGCTTGCTCCGAATTTCGCCTATAAGCTGATACTTGGACTCCTGTCTTCGGGAGAAAGGGGAGATTGGGATCTCTCTTCCCTTCGCTATCTTTTAAATGGGGCGGAACCGATCTCCGCCGATCTCTGCGAAGCTTTTCTCCGGGAGTTAAGCCCCTTCGGGCTCTCTGATAAGGTCTTCATCAATGCCTATGGAATGGCGGAGGCAAGTCTTCTCATCTCGCTCTCGGAGGCGGGAAGCGGACTTCACTTTGAGAGCTTTTCGAAGGAAAGCCTTACGCTTTTTGGGAAGGTGCGGATTTCCGGAGGAAAGGAGGAGGGCAGGAAACTGGTCGATTTAGGGCGCGCCGCAGAGGGCTGTGAGATCCGTATCTGCGGGGAAAGGGATCTCGTCCTCCCGGAGGGCAGCGTGGGGGAGATCGAAATACGAGGAGAGAATGTCACCTCGGGCTACTTTGGGGAAGAGGAGCTCACGGAGCAGCTCTTTTCTCCGGACGGATGGCTGAGGACGGGAGACGCCGGATTTTTCTACGGCGGAAGGCTCTATATCAGCGGGAGACTCAAGGAGATTCTTTTTGTGAACGGACAGAACTTCTATCCCTCCGACATAGAGGAAGCGCTGGAGAAAAGGCTGTGCTTTCCCGCGGAAAATCTCGCGGTCTCCGCGATACCGGATCGGGACAATATCGACAGAGTGTATCTTTTTGTGAGCGGCGTCGGGGAGGAGGAGCTCAGTTCATTTTCAAAAAGGGCGAGGGAGGCAGCGCTCCTCACATCGGGATTAAGAATCTTTGGAATCGTGCCGGTAGAGAGGATACCGAAGACGGAGAGCGGAAAGCGGAAGCGGACAGAGCTCGTCCGTTTGCTGCAGGAAGGGGAACTCGCGATATATGAGGCGGAGCGGGATCTCTCCGAAAAAGAGGATCTGGAGGAGGATCTGACCAAGACGGAAAAGGCCCTCATGCGCCTCTTTGGGGAGTTCATGGAGGAAAGCGGCGGGGGGTGCTGGAGCCGCTTCGATAATTTCATGGAGCTCGGACTCGATTCCGTAAAGCTTGCCCGTCTGAGCGCGAGGATCTGGGAGGAATTCGGGAGAGAGCTTCGCCCATCGGATCTCTTCCGCTGTCCCAATGTCCACGCGCTCTCCTGTTTCCTGGACAGCCGGGAGGCCTTGCTTCTTCCCTCCCTTCACTTTAAGAGGGAGAGAGAAGAGGAGAGAGAGCCCTTCCGGAACGGATTTTTCCGCTTTGAAGCAGAATGCAGTGGGGAAGGACGGAAAGAGGAGATTTTCCAGAGCTTTGTCGGGGCGCTCCACTCCCTCTCTCCCGAGGAGGGCGGGAGCTTCCATGTGATGATGGATGAGGCGGATATCCTCTGTCTTTGCTCCTTGAAGGGGGAGAGACTCGGAGAAATGAATACAGGAGAGCTCTTTCGGACACCCTCCTCTCCCGGAGGGGGACTCCGATTCCTTCTCTATGATGCAGAGCTCAACCGCTCGAACTTAAGCTTATCGAAGAATTATGACCTTTGCGCAGAGTATCGGCTTTCGGAGGGACGGGCAGCCTGCTTTTTGAGCTCTTCCTCGGCCATAGGAAGGGAGGAACTCCGGAGCTTTGCCGTGAGGATGTCCGGACTTTTGTGCAGGAAGAGGGAAGAGGAGGAAAAATGAGCAAAAAGGCCTTTCTTTTTTCAGGGCAGGGGGCTCAGTGCGCCGGCATGGCCCTGCCCATCCTGGAACGCTTCCCCCGCGCCGCGGCTTATTTTGAGGAGGCGGATGAAATCTGCGGATTTCCCCTTTCTGAGCTCTGTAAATACGGAACGGAGGAAGAGCTTAAGGAGACCACAGTCTCTCAGCCCGCCATCCTCCTTTGTTCCTATCTTTGGTTTCTCATCTACAGAGAGGAGCATGGAAGGGATGCGGATTATTTTGCGGGCCACAGTCTGGGAGAATACTCCGCTTTGCTCTCCGCCGGCGTTCTTTCCTTTCGGGATGCGCTGCATCTTATCGTAAAGCGGGCGGCATATATGAAGCGCGCGGCAGACAAAGCGAGAGGGAGCATGATGGCGGTGCGAAATCCCGAGAGAGAGAAGCTCCTTTCCTGCATCCGGCATGCGCGCTATCGGAGAGGGCTTTGCCTGGATCTTGCCTGCCTGAACAGTCAAAAGCAGCTCGTCCTTTCGGGGGAGGAGGGGGCGATCCGGGAAATGGCCGGGGAGATCGAGGCCTCCGGAGCCGGGGAGCCGATCCTTCTCCGAGTGAGCGGGGCCTTCCACAGCAGGCTCATGGAGGGGGCGGTCGGAGCGCTCGGAGAATGCCTGGAGAGGACCCGGCTCCATCCGATCCGGGGAAGCATCCTTTCCAATGTGAGCGGAAGACCGTATCGTTCTCTCTCAGAGATCCGGAGGAGCTTAAGGAGGCAGCTCATAAGCCCCGTACACTGGAGGGAGAGTATGCGTTATCTCTTTCGCGCCGGAGTGAGCGAGTTCGTGGAATTCGGAGCCAGGGCAACTTTATCGGGAATGCTGAGACAGGAGGAAGCAAACTGCCATGCGAAGCTGTACAGAGGGGAATGAGGGGACGGTCCGTTCTCTTTACTCGGAGGATATCGCGGTGATCGGGATGGACTGCCTGCTTCCGAACGCCGATGGGACAGAGGAATTCTTTGATAATCTGAAGCTCGGCCGGGACTCCGTATCGGAATTTCCGGAAAAGAGAAGGAGAGATGCGGATAATTGCCGCGCCTATGCCGGACTCGGCCGCGCGGACTATCGCCTTGGAAATTATCTTTGTGAGATCGATAGCTTTGACTATCGTTTCTTCCATATCACGCCCAGGGAAGCCGCCCTGATGAACCCAAACCAGCGCATCCTTTTACAGCTGATCTACAGGACGATACAGGATGCGGGGCTTTCTGAGGAGAGGGTACGGGGGAGCGATACAGGGCTTTTCATCGGCTATATCGGGGACTATGACGGGGGAGCTTATACCAGCATGGTTTATGAAAGTCAGGAGGAGAGTTCTCCGACGGGGAGTCTGGCCTCTATGATGGCGGGGAGGATCGCCTATCTTCTGGACCTTCGCGGACCGGCGATGCTGATCGATACTGCCTGCTCTTCCTCTCTCACCGCAGTTCACCAGGCCTGCCGCGCGATCCGTTCCGGAGAGTGCAGTATGGCGCTCGCCGCGGGAGTTCGGACAGTGCTCTTTCCCGGGAGAGAGCACTCCATCGGCATCGAGTCAGAGGACGGCTATACCAGGGTCTTTGATGAGAATGCGAGCGGAACAGGGCTTGGTGAGGGCGCGGCCGGGATCCTCTTAAAATCCCTCCCCGAGGCGGAGAAGGACGGCGATATGATCTATGCCGTGATCCGGGGGAGCGCTGTGAACCAGGATGGAAGCTGCATCGGCCTCACGGCCCCGAACGGAAATGCCCAGACCCGAGTGCTCAGGCAGGCGTGGAAGGATGCCGCTGTGAGGGCGGAGGAGATCTCCTATATCGAGGCGCACGGGACCGGCACGAGGCTCGGGGATCCGGTTGAAATCGAGGCCCTGAACCAGGCCTTCCGCTGCGATACCGAGGAGGAGGACTTCTGCCGCATCGGTTCCGTCAAGTCGAATCTCGGGCATCTCTATGACTGCGCGGGCATTGTCGGCGTCATAAAGACCGCGCTGATGCTCTATCATCGATGCTATGTCCCGAGCGCACATTTTCACCGCTTAAACCCGGAGATCCGGCTGGAGCATTCCCCGCTTCGGATCTCGGAGGAGTACTGCGAGTGGGAGCCCAGGAACGGGAGATGGATCGCGGGAGTCAGCGCCTTCGGCTTCAGCGGGACGAACTGTCATCTCGTGATGGAGGCGCATCGGGAAGAGGAGGGAGAGGATGAGAGGGAGGAGAGGAGGAGCGCTCCCGAAGCCTCGCATCTCTTTCCCCTCTCCGCAAAGAGCAGGGAGGCGCTGTATGAGCTTATCAACTCCTACCGGATCCTCGCCCTGGATCTTGAGGATAGAGAGCTGGAGGCACTCTGTACGAGCATGCAGCTTGACAGGACGCACTATGACTATCGCCTCGCCTTCCAGCTCTCTGACAGTGAGAGCCTTTGGAGGACGCTGGAGGAGATCTATGATTATCGCCTGCTGGATGAACCGGACTATCTCCCGGAGGGAGTCTGCTTTGGAAGGGCGGAGGAAGAGGGGGAGGGCAGTCCGCGGGCAGAGGGGCTTACGATGGAGGAGCTGTGCGCTTCCTATGTCCGATTCCGAAGCTTTTCCTTTGAGAGCATCTATTATCATCGCAGGAAGAACCGAATGCGGCTTCCGCTCTATCCCTTCGAAAAGGAGCGCTGCTGGATCCGTCTCCCGAAGGAGAAACTGAGAAAATCGCCCGGGAGAGAGGAGGAGACGGGAGGTCCGGGGGAGGAGATGGAGCCTATTGTCTTAAGGGGAAGGGAGGAAGGTGCTTCCTACAGCAGGATGGAGCGGGAAATTGCAGGCATCTTTCAGCGGGAAATGGGATTTCATGAGTTCTCCGTCCATGACAGCTTTTACGCCCTGGGAGGGGATTCCATCACGGCCTACCGGATCGTAAACCGGATCAATGCAGCCCATGGCAGCCAGATGACGATGGCGGATATCCTGCAATACAGCACGATCGAAAAGCTGGCCGCACATGTAGAGGAGAATGTCGGAGATCCCGAGGAGAGAGGGGCCCTTTACCATATCGAAAAGGCTCCAAAGCAGAGCTCTTACCCGCTCTCCTATGCGCAGCAGCGGATGTTCCTTCTCTATCTCAGAGACCCGGAGGACAGCTCCTACAACATGCCCTTTTCGATTCGCTTCCGGGGGCAGCTCGATATCGAACGCTTCCGCTCAAGCTTTCAAAGGATTTTTCGCCTGCACGACATTTTTCGAAGCCGCTTCTATATAGAAGACGGGGCAGCGCGGCAGTCCGTGGACGAGGAAAAGGAGCTCTCGATCACCGAGCTCAGGGGAGGGGAAGAGGCTTCCCTCCCAAGGCTCAGAGAGCTCATGAATCGGCCCTTCGACCTTGGAAAGGAACCCCTTCTTCGGGTCGCCCTCCTGGAGATTTCGAAGGAGGAGTATCTTTCCTTTATCGTTATGAACCATATCGCCGCAGACGGAAGCTCCCTTCGCATCCTGAGCGATGAATTCGTGAAGCTCTATCAGGGAATGCCGGTGGGGCGGCAGGAGCTTCAGTACAAGGACTTTGCGCTTTGGCAGAGGAAACTGGATCTCAGCCGACAGGAGCGCTTCTGGCTTGAGAAGATGGAGGGATACCATAGAGAGGAGCTGCCGCTTGACTTTGAGAGAAGAGGAGGGGAGAGAAAGAGCGAGGAGCTCGGCTTTTCGATGGACAAAGGAAGCGCCGAGAAGCTCAGGAGGCTTTGCAGGGAGAAGGATCTGAGCCTCTTTTCCGTCCTGATGGCGGCATTTCAGCTTGCACTTTCCTGCTTCACCGCCTCGGAGGAGGTGATTGTCGGAACCCCGATCAGCGGGAGGACCGCGATAGAAACGCAGCAGATGGTCGGAATGTTTGTGAATGTGATGCCGGTACGGGGAAGGATTGAGAGGGAGAAGAAGCTTTCGGAATTCATCCGGAGGACCCATCGGCTTTTACTCTCTGTCCTCGGAAACCAGGATTATCCCTTCGAGCTTTTGGTGGAGAAGCTGAAGGAAGAGAGGGAGGCTTTTAGGAATCCTATATTTGACACCGTCTTTGCCTTCCAGAATATGGATCGCCCCGAGTTTTCGCTCCCTGGACTCTCCGCCGCCATGGAAAATGAGGACAAAAGGACCAAGTTTGATATTACGATGGAGGCCTCGGAAGAGGAGGGGGGGCTCTCCTTCCTGCTCCGCTATGCCGGCACTCTCTTTCTGAGGGAGTCCATGGAGGGCTTCTTCGCTCTCTACCGGGACCTTGTACGGGAGATTGCGGAGGGATCAGAGCTTCCGATCGGAGAGCTCTTCTCGCTTATTTCCCGAAACGGCGGGGTGGACGGAGAGCTTACGGAGGATGCGGCAGAGTTTTCGGGGCTTGACTTTGACTTTTGAGCGGGGGGAAGGATGATCGGAAACAGAAATCTCTCGTACTGGAGGGCTGTCCTCGATGAGGATCAGGGGACGGACGGCTTTCCGGAGAAGCATATCAGAACAGTAAAGAGCAGGGCTCCGAGGAGGAGAGCAGAGACAAAGCTTCCCATAAGCTGCGGAGAAAAGCTTTTTTCAATGGGAAAGGGAAGGCTGCCGAACCTTTTTATCCTGCTCCTCACAGGGGGATCGATCCTCTTATCGAAGCGAAGCTTCTCAAAGGATATCAGCTATGCTGTCCCGCTGCTGCTCTCGGCACAGGGGATGGGGCGGAAGAACCGGGTAGTGCTGCTCCGCCTTAGAATGAGAGCGGAGCAAAGTTTCCGGGAGCTTTCGAAAGAGACTGCGGAGGTCTATCAGAACGCGCTGAAGCACCAGGATATCGCGGAGGAGGAGCTTCCCCTTCCCTGCGATACCCATATGCCCCTGGTCAGGACGATTTTCTCCATGGAGGGGCTCCACGATGCGGAAGGGGCGAGCGGAATCTATCCGGACATCCTCTTTCTTTTCCGACGGGAGGACGGGAGCATTTCGATTGAGGCTGACTACAATGCCGATCTCTATGAGGAGGAAGGGATCAGCCATCTCCTCTCGGAGCTTCGCCGTCTCTTCCTGCTTGTCTCCGAAAATCCGGGCATCACTCTTTCCGAGCTGAACCTTCTCTCCGAGGAGGAGAAACGGCTCCTTTCCTCCTTTCAGGGGAAGAGAGTTCCGGCGCCAAAGGAAGTGAATGCAGTCAGCGCTTTTTGCCTCTTTGCCAAACGCTGTCCGGATAAGCGGGCTCTGGTGCAGGGCGGAAAAGCCATGAGCTACCGTGAGCTTAATCTTTTATCGGACAGGATCGCCTCCTTCCTCTTGGAGCAGTGCAGCGGATGCGGATATGTCGGGATCTATATGAAAAACTGCATGGAAAATACAGCCTCCATTCTGGGGATTCTGAAATCCGGTGCGGCCTATGTGCCGATCGACCCGGAGCTCCCCTTAGAGAGAATCGGCAGCATCATTGAGGATCTCAATCTCTCCGTCATTTTGACGAAAAAGGAGCAGCTCCCCGCGCTGGAGAGGCTGCAAATGGAGTTGTCCTGTCTTAGGGTACTGCTCTGCCTGGACGCAGAGGATATTCGATCGGAGGACAGCTCTTCGGAGAACCCGCTGGGAAATCAAGAGCTCTGGGAGTATGTCGGGAGCTCCGCGAAGGACGCGATCGAGGGGGGAGGCTGGAAGAGCAGCTATACGGGAGAGTACCTCTCGGAGCAGGAGATGAAGGAGTATGCGGACAATGTCTTCGAAAAAATGCTTCCGCTCTTAAAGAAGGATGCGAAGCTTCTGGAGATCGGCTGTGCATCGGGGCTCACGATGTTTCCGCTCTCGGAAAGGGTCGGGGAGTACTGGGGCACAGACCTTTCCGGATCGATCCTGGAAAAGGATCAAAGGAGGATAGAGGAGGAGCAGATCAAAAATATCAGGCTTATGAGGGTGGAGGCGATCGAGATCGATAAAATCGGGAGCAGGGACTTTGACGCCTTTTTACTGAACAGCGTGATCCAGTGCTTTCGGAGCTATTCGTATTTTCGAACGGTCCTGGAAAAGATGCTCTCTCTCTCCGCGGAGCGCTCTGTGATCTTCCTCGGCGATGTCATGGATGCCGGGACAAAGAAGGAGATGGTCGAGTCCCTGCGGCGCTTTTCCGAAGAAAACAGCGGAAAGGGCTATCAGACGAAAATGGACTGGTCCCAGGAGCTCTTCTTTGCGAAGGAGTATTTCAGGGATCTCCCGGCGTATTATCCGGAGATCGCTGCGGTGGAGATCTCAGAGAAGAGGGGAAGCATACAGAATGAGCTGACCCGCTACCGCTACGATGTGCTGCTCTTTATCGATAAGAGAAAAGCGGAAAGGAGGAGGGAGGACAGGGAAAAGCCAGAGAGGGAAAAGGTCCGGAGATTCGGGAGGCAGTACGGCCTTGGGATCCTAAAAAACTGTCCGGAGAAATTCTCCGGAAAAGGGATCTCCCACCAGGACCCGGCCTATGTGATCTATACCTCCGGCACGACGGGAAAGCCGAAGGGGATCTGCATCCAGCACGGCCCCCTGATTCGCTTCATCGAGTGGAACAGGCGCTATTATGGGCTCACGGAGAAGGATGTAGGGACCCGCTACGCCGGGGTCGGATTTGACGCCTCCGTCTGGGAGCTTTTCCCGCTTCTTTCGTCAGGAGCGGAGGTGCATCTCATAGAGGAGGAGCTCCGGCTGGATATGGAGGCTCTGAATCGCTACTATGAGAAGCATCATGTCAGCTTCAGCTTCCTGCCGACACAGATCGCGGAGCAGTTCATGGAGCTTGAGAATCATTCTCTGCGGATCCTCTGCACAGGGGGAGATGCGCTTGGCCGGATGAAGAAGCGGAGCTACCGCTTTTTCAATAACTACGGGCCGACGGAGAACACGGTCATCACAAGCGCGATCGAGCTCTCTCCGGAGGAGGAAAAGGACCTTTCGATCGGAAGGCCGATCGACAATACCGAGGTCTTCATCGTGGATCCATATGGGGCACCCCAGCCGATCGGATGCCCGGGAGAGCTCTGGATCGGGGGAGAGAATCTCGCGAAGGGCTATATCAATAGGCCGGAGCTCAACGGAAAGTGCTTCCTGAGGAGTAAGGTCCTAAGAAGAGAGAGACTTTACCGGAGCGGAGACCTCGCGAAATGGTCCTCGGACGGGAGACTCCACTTCTTGGGCAGGATCGACGGGCAGGTCAAGATATCGGCCTTTCGGATCGAGGTGGAGGAGATCGAGACTGCTCTTTGTGAAAACAGCGCGGTAAAGCGCGCTGTCGTGCGGCTCCTCCGATCGGGAGACGGGGGGAAGGCGCTCTGCGCCTATATCCTCCGGCGGGAAGAGGTATCGGAGGAAGAGCTTAGGAGCTATCTCCTTACAAGGCTTCCGGAATACATGCTCCCCTCCTATATCCTGTTTATGGAGCGCTTTCCCGTGAGCAGAAACGGGAAGATCAATGATCGGAAGCTGCCGGACCCGAGGGAAAGCAAGGGAGAGGACCGGGGACTTGGACCGGAAAGCAGGAGGGAGGAGCGCATCCTTCAGGCCTTCCGGACTGTCCTGCAAAATGACAGGATCGGCGTCACGGACAATTTCTTTCATTTTGGCGGAAACTCCATACAGGCGATCCGGCTGGTCTCTGAGCTTTCCGCAGACTTTGAGATCCGGATCAACGACCTCTTTCTTTATCAGACGGTCCGGGAGCTCTCTTTGCATATCACAGAGAAAAAAGAGGAGCTTTGGGAGCGCTTCTCGGAGGTCGAAAAGATTGTTCTCGAATGGCAGAGCAGTCCTCCGGACGCGGAATTTTTGGAAAAACAACGGCTCTATCGGGACTCCCTTCGAAATCTTCCGGAGAAGCTCTCTGTGGATCCGAAAAAATATAAGGCAATTTTTCTGACCGGGGGGACAGGCTTTTTCGGAATTCATACCGCAAGGCGTCTTTTAACGGACAGTAAAGCGGAGCTCTATCTCTCCATGAGAGACGGGAACGAGGAGGAGGCCCGGGAGCGCCTCTTCCGAAAGTGGAGACATTATTTCGGATCAGAGCCCTCGAGAGAGGAAGCCGGGAGGCTTCATATCGTGCTCGCTTCTCTCACAAAAGAACGGCTGGGGCTTTGCGAAGAGGATTATGCGCTTCTTGCAGAGAGAACGGACTGCATCATCAATGCGGCTGCGAATGTGCGGCACTACGGGCATTATGAAGATTTTTCCGGGATCAATGCGGAGCTTATCCGAAAGCTCGCGGAGCTCTCAGACAGGGGGAGGAGAAAGGAGATCCACCATATTTCCACTATCGGAGTCGCGGAAGGGCTGATCGAAGGGAAGAAATTTTTCTTTTATACTGAAAAGGACGGCGATCTCGGACAGGCGGACGACAATTATTATACGAGTACGAAGCGGGAGGCGGAGCGGCATATCGAAAGAATGCGGAAGGAGGGAAGGGATATCAGCATCTACCGGCTTGGCAATCTGATCGCGGATTCCGGGAGCGGCATCTTCCAGGACAATATCGACACGAATGGCTTTTACAAAATCCTTCGGGCGATGATCTGTATGGGGAGGACAGCGGAGTCCTCGATATGGCTTCCGGATTTCTCCTTCATCGATCAAGTAACGGATGCCTTTATACGGCTTCTTCTTTCAGAGCACAGCCACTTCGAAACGTATCATCTCTTAAACTCCTCACGGCTCAGCATGGCAGAGCTCGGGGAAATTCTCCGGGAACTCGGATACCCGGTTCATTCCGTGAGTGAGGAAGACTACCTTCGCTTTCTCTATGAGATGCGGGAGGATCCAAGGCTTGGACCCTATGTCTCGGACTTTATCCTCCACAGCCGGCTCATGGATATCCCCCGGAGCACATATTTTTACCTTGCCTCGGAGAGGACGGAAAGACTGCTGGATAAACTGGGCTTTCGATGGAGGGCAGCGGACAAGGAGAGCATTGGGAGGATGCTTTCATACTGTGAAAAGGTAGATTTTCTGCCAAAGCCCGGACAGAGGAAGAGCTAGTGCTTTTTAAAAGATTGGGGGATTCGGAGCTTTGGCTTGAAGAAGTGATTTTTGAAAAAGAGACAGAAATCCTCTCCGAGCTCCCGCCGGAGAGCCGGCTTCGGATCAAAAGATACCGACGCAGAGAGGACCGAGCGAGAAGCGCTTTTTCAGAGCAAATGGTGCGGCAGTATTTTTCAAAAAGACAGGATATCCCTCCGGAAAGGCTCAGGATCTTCCGGGACCGACTGGGAAGGCCCTATATTCCCGGGGAAAGTATGGACTTTAACATAAGCCACTCCGGACGCTATGCGGCCGTCGTCTTTTCCCCCGGGAGAGTGGGGCTTGATATCGAGAGGATACAGAGGGAGACAGAGCCCGGAATGGAAGAGCAGCTGTGCAGCCAAAGGGAGCTTCTTTCGATCAGAAGCTCCGACTGCCCCGAAGAGCTTTTCAGCAGGCTTTGGGTACTGAAGGAGAGCTATCTGAAAGCGAGAGGGAGCGGCTTTTTGACAGAGGAAGAGCTTCCGGAATTTCAATTTCTGGGGAAGCGGATTCTTTGCAGCCGGAGGACCCGCTCCATAAGCCTCCAAAAGCTCTCCCCATCGAAAGACAGCGCCGATCCCGAAGCCTATTACCTCGCCGTGACCGTGCTCTGAGAGATCGGAGTATTCTTGACACAGTGATGCATAGGCATTATAATACAGTAAACGTAATAAATGATTCGTGAATTTAACTGATCTTGCCGCTGTTTTAATCCATCTAAAGCTTCATGGATCCATGATCTACTCTGATCGCGGCATGCAGCAAGAGTGCATGGTCTTTGAGAAGAATACGTCCACTATATTGACAGGATCAGTGGAATCCAAGATAAAGAGGAATAAAGTTGAGAGACAGCGTAAAGGGTGGAGCATTAACAGAAGTAAGCTTTTATATTCTTCTCTCGGTTTTTACCCCAAGACATGGATATGCAATTATGCAGTTCATTCAGGAAAAGACCGATGGAAGGCTGATATTAGGCGCTGGAACGCTATATGGTGCATTGAATGCTTTACAAAAGAAGGGATGGATTACTCCCTTTGCTATGGAAAGTGAAAGGAAAAGAGAATTCATAATCACAGGCGAAGGAAGAAGAGTTGCACGGAGAGAATTGGAAAGGCTGGAGAGTTTGCTGTATTTAGCTGGAGAAATACTTGGGAGATGACGATGAAGAAGCGTTGCATTCGTTTTTCGGAGGGCTGTTGAGCTTACAGGAGAAATGGTTAAATCGAATGTCTTCTCGAGGATATCGTCTCGTGCATACTGGAATTTTGTTTTATGAATTTGATGCTTGCGATGCGAATCGTTACTTATATTGCATCGAATTTATTTCAAATAAGTCAAGCTCTGAGATTTCAGAATATATCAATTTTCTAAATGATCTCGGATATAGAACTATTTATAAAAATATGAATCTTGATTACTGCATTGGTAAATTTAAATGGCGGCCGTGGGCAGGAAAGGGGAACCGGATTTCTGCAAGCTGGTCAACGTTTAACAGGGAACTCTTAATAGTTGAAAAAGAAAATGATGGGAATCCCTTTGAGATATATTCCACATTGGCGGATAAAAAGTCCTATTATAAAACTCTGAAGACACCATATATGTTTTTGTCATCTTTTTTCTTCTTACTTGGATTCTTTGACAGGGCGTGGATGGCATTTCCTATGGGGGCTGTATTTTTAATTCCTCTGCTGTTTTATCAATATATGATTTTCAAAATAAGCTGTGAAGAAAGAATAAAGGAGTATTAGTCCATGAAGTTCACTCCAAAAAACGGTTTGCCTTTTTTAGGCTTACTGCTTATGGCTGGGATATTTATCATTTTAGGGTCGTTTTCCTTTCAAAGTACAAAGAGGATTTGGTATTTTGAAAGCATGTCTTTGAATCAATGGAAGGCTTCATACTTTTATTTTGACGGGAATATGGATCGCACACTACATTTTAAAGCAGCGCCGAATAGATTAAGGATTAAAATTCAGACGGATAAAGGAAGTATTTCTATGGAAGTGAAAGACAAAAAGAAAAATATAATATTTGAAAGATCAGATATTCAAAGCAGTGAACTTGATATTCCGATATCAGGAGATATCTCTATTCATCTTTATGCGGCTCGACATAAGGGGAGCTTTGATTTTGAAGCAGAATGAATGATGAATCCGCGGAGGGAGAGGGGCATGACTGAGCATCGTGAAACAAAGCAAAATATTTTCGGCACTATTTGCCGGGAAATTTCTTGAAAAGGAAGGGGGATTCGGATATAGTAGTGCAAAGTCAGGAGGGGAAAAATAATGAGAGAGGTATTTCCGGGGGTATTTGAGATTCGTCTTCATGACAGAAGCGACAGTCACGGCGTCAGAGAGATCAGCATCTTTTTGATCCCGTCAGGGGACAGGAGCCTCATGATCGACACGGGTTTCCGCCTTCCGGAGTGCTTCCGGATGCTGGAAGAGGGACTTCACACTCTCCATATTCCCATGGACCGCTTGGATATCTTTCTCACGCACCGGCATCACGACCACTGCGGCCTCGCCTCTGAATTCCAGAAAAGGGGAGCGCGGATCTTCATGAATCCCGAGGAGGAGCGTCATCCCTATGACTGCCTGAGTTATCGTCCGGAAAAGAACTCTCTTCCCGAGCAGGAAAGAGTCCTTCGCTCTGCCGGAATCTCCGAGGAGCAGAGCCCCGAAATCTGGGCCGCCTTCCAGAAGGTCTCCGAGAGGATCGAACGGCATGAGGATTGGTTCCTCGCGATCACGGGCTTCCCCTATGAGAAAGCGAGGGCGGGGGAACACTTTGACTACGGAGATTTTCACTTCCGCGTCATCCCCCTCCGCGGACATACCTACGGACAGCTGGGACTCATGGAGGAGGAGAAAAAGCTTTTCTTCACGGCGGATCAGCTGATCCATGGTGTCTCCCCGATCGTTGCGACGACCTATGTCGGAGAGGGGCTCCTGCAGGCCTTCTTTGATTCTATGGAATATGTAAAAAAGCGCTGTCACAGAGGCTGGACGATTCTCCCCTCCCACGGAAACAGGATAGAGAATGTCTCGGAGGAGGTCGATAAGACGGTATTTGCCTATCTGGAGAAGACGAGCCGGGTGAAGGACTGTCTGGAAAAGCAAAAAGAGGAAATGTGCTGCCGGCGCCTCATGGAGCTTTGCTATCAGGCGGGGGAAGCGCCGAAGGATGAGGCCGGCCTCTTTCTCTATAAGATGACGCTCACAAAGACCTTCAGCATCCTGGAATACCTCCATGATATTAACTTTGTCAGTCGGAGGATGCAGGACGGGACCTATTACTGGAAGCTTTTGGAAAAGGAATAGCGCTTCCGGCGGCAGCGTGCAGCCCGCCCTTTTGTTCGGGCGGTCTTCTGAGGACTCTTCTGAGAGAGCCTGAGAGAGCGGCGGGAGCAGAGGCCGCATTGCCTCCTTCCTGCTTTTATGCGGAATCGGATGGAAAAGTCGGAACGGAAATATACTGTTGAAATATATCGCCAAGGGGCGGACAAAAACTGTCATCGAGCAGCGATATCCTTCCCACTGCCGACCGGATTTTGGATTTTCACCGCTTAGAAGCGTGCGCCTCCGGGCGCATAAAAACAGGGGCGCCGATTTCTCAGCGCCCTCAACTTTTTGGAAAAGTCCTTTCTCCGAATCTCCCCGGAGACTTTTCTTTTCCTTTCGCGACGAGGATGGGACTTGAACCCACAACCCGCAGAACGGGCACCAACTTTCCAGGCTGGCCGACTACCATTATCACACCTCGTCTCAAACAGCCCGCTAAGTATAGCATTCCGTCTTCTAAAAAGCAAGAGATATTTGGAGAATCTCAGAGAAGTCATTGGAAAAGCGGAGAATATAATGTATAATCCTAGGGGAAAAAACTGCAAAGCGCAGGGTAAGGAGAAAAAGAGTGATCATTTTAGTGGATTTTGAAAACACGCACGGGAGCGGCTTTGAGGGCTATGAATACCTCAATGATACGGATACCGTGGTGGTCTATTACAGCGATGATAATTCCGCTGTGAAACGGGGCATGGTCGATGATCTGAAGGACCGGAACGTCAACGTGCGCATGGTGAAGCTTTTGAAGCAGCACAGCAATGCTCTGGACATGTATATTGCGTCTACAACCGGTATGTTTTTGGACACGGGGGAGAAGATATGCATCGTCTCAAAAGACAAGGGATATGCGGCGGTCCGCGATTTCTGGCACAGCCTCCGCGGAGCGGAGATCCTCCTCGGGGAGACGATCGAAGAGTGCTTTCTGCACTCCGTGGCCAATGACGACCCGAGGATCCGGAGCGCGAAGGAGAGAAACCAGAAGGCGATACTGACGGATGCCTTTGAGACCATGAACCGGATCCCGACAAGGCCTACTCTGAGCCGGGGGAATTTCCGGAGGAGAAGAGGGAACGAGGACCTGAACCGCAATACAGATCCTGTGGAGATCCTTCCCAATCCGCTTTTGAAGGATCAGAAGGAGAGCACACATAGGGAGACCCCGGAACAGGCCGCGGCGAATGCTGTCATTGCCGAGCTTGTCGCTTCTATGGATCAGTCACTGGATCAGGCCCTTCTCGGGGAGGAGAAAAGCGAGATGCTGCCTTTGCTCCAGGAAGAGGGAAGGACCTCGGGAGCCCAGGAGGATTTTTCCAAGACAGAGCATGCAGGGGCGCAGGAAGAGATTTCGAGGGCGATCCCGAAGCTAAACCCCAATCAGGTGCGCTTTGTCTATGATCCGAAGACCCGCACCATGCAAAAAATCGGCGGGGAAGAGCCGAAAGAGGAAAAAACTGCGGGAGCGGCAGAGGCAGAGAGGGACGAAAAGGCCCCGGTGAGAGAAGAGAGCGAAAAGCCGGCCGCAGAGGGAAAGAACGGAAGGCACGCGAGAAGAGGAAGAAAGAGGAATACGGAGAAAAAGGCGGAGTCCCTGAAGGATGAGAAGATCGAGAAGAATGAGAATGGAAAAAAGGCAGGGGATGTAGAGCCGGGGAAAGAGATAGAGCAAACGGAAAAGGCCATAGAGAAAAAGAGCGGGGGAGAGCTTCCTAAGGCGGAGAAGACAGAGAAGACCGCTCCGAAGAGACGGGGACGGAAGCCAAAGGCGAAGCAGAACGAGGACAGTGCATCGGAGGAGAAGGAGATCATGGCACTCTCGGTGAGCCATGAGCCTGCCCCAGAGGAAGCGGAGAAGGAAAAGAAGCCGGGACGTCGGGGACGCGTCGGCACAAAGAGCGGGAAGGAGACATCCTCCGCGGAGTCCTCCTCCGAAAAGTCGGAGAAAAAGACCGGAGAAGAGAGCAAAGAGAATAAGGAAAAGGGAGCGGAGCCGAAGAAAAGAAGGAGAGGCCGGAAGCCGAAGGCAGAGCATACTGAGGGAAGTGACAGCTAGACATTCTGCGCCGAAATCTTTTTTATAAAAGAGCTTGCGCTTTCGCGGACAGCGTGCTAATATACAAGCTGTCGCGCGGGAGTGCTGGAATTGGCAGACAGGCAAGACTAAGGATCTTGTGTCCGGTAGGACGTGTGGGTTCAAGTCCCATCTCCCGCAGGAGAAAAGAGCAAGGATATCGGCCTAAGTGGAAGGGCCCGAGTCCTTGCTTTTTCCATAGCAGGGGATCTTGTTATTTTCTTTTTGGAGAGAAGGCAGCGCCTTCGGAACGCTTCATGCTCTTAGTGAAAAAGGAAAGAGAAGACGGAGCCGTATGGAAAAGCGTATCCGTCTCGATACCGTATTGAGCTTCGATATCACAGCGGGTAAGGCGCTCCCGATCCTCTACCGCGAGATTTCCTCGCGTTATCCGGACTACAGGATCGAAATCACACCGGATCTGGATACCGCGGATTAGCCGTTTGAAAAACGGGAGGGAAAGGGGAGGACAGAAGATTTTTCCTGATATCCGCCAATATAAGACAGAGGAAGGAGAGAGAAGATGAAAATTGCGGTGATCACCGGGGCAAGCTCCGGCATGGGGAGGGAGCTCGCCCTCCTTTTGGATCAGCGGATCCCGAATATTCAGGAGCTTTGGCTGATCGGGAGACGGAGGGAGCGCCTCCTCTCTCTGGAGAGGCGGCTCCGGAAAAAGTGCCGCCTCCTTTCCATGGATCTCCTGGAGCCCTCCTCTTTCCTTTCCTATGAGAGAGCTCTTGAGGAGAGCGGGGCAGAGATCGTCTTTTTGGTAAATGCGGCGGGCTTTGGCAAGATCGGTGCGGTTTCCCGTCTGTCTTTGTCGGAGCAGCTTGCCATGATCGATCTGAATCTTCGCTCGCTTACCGCATTTTGCCGTGTTTCCATCCCATATCTTTCGGGAAAGTCGAGAATCATCAATTTCGCCTCCGCTGCGGCCTTCCTGCCCCAGCCGGACTTTTCGGTCTACGCCGCGGGGAAAAGCTACGTTCTCAGCTTCTCCGAGGCGCTGGATGAGGAGCTTCGGGGGAGCGGCTGCCGCGTCTGCGCGGTCTGTCCCGGGCCGGTGAAGACGGAATTTTTCGATGTCGCAGAGAGAGACGGACAGAGCATAGCCGCCTATAAGATACTTTTTATGGCAAGGCCGGACAGGGTGGCACGCCTTGCCTTAAGGGACAGTGTGCTCGGGAAGAAATGCTCTGTTTACGGATATTCCATGAAGCTTTTTCGGCTTCTTGCAAAGCTTCTCCCCCACCGCTTTTTCTTCTTTCTCTTAAGGGAGATCCAGAGGCTTTCCGGCTCTATGGATTCGAACCGTACCTTATCCAATAAGCGGAGGAATCCTTGAGAGAGCTTAGGATCGGGGAAAACGAGGCGGGACAGCGGCTCGATAAGCTCCTTCGGAAATATTTGAGGCGGGCGGAGAACGGCTTTCTCTATAAAATGCTTCGAAAGAAAAATATTACATTGAACGGGAGAAAGGCCTCGGGGAAGGAGCTTCTCAAAGAGGGGGATCTTTTAAAGCTCTTCTTCTCGGAGGAGAGCTTTCAGAAGCTTTGCGCTCCGCTTACCCCGCTTCCCGAAGAGAAGAAAAGAGAGGAGGGGAGGGCGAAGGCAGAGTGGGAGGGGGAAGCTTTTTCATCCCGCATCGTCTATGAGGATGAAAATCTTCTGCTTTTCAATAAGCCCGCGGGCCTTCTCTCACAATCCGATGGGAGCGGCCTCCCCTCAGTAAATGAGCTCTGCCTCTCCTATCTCATGGAAAAGGGGGAGCTCGGGAGAGAGCAGCTCGCAAGCTTTCGACCCGGGGCCGCAAATCGTCTGGATCGAAATACCACGGGTCTTCTCCTCTTCGGAAAGACGCTCCCGGCTCTTCAGGAGCTCTCTTTCTGCCTTAAGAAAAGAACGATCGGGAAATACTACCTCGCGGTAGTCCGCGGCCATACCCCGGAGCGGGGAAGGATCGAGGGCTTCCTTCGGAAGGATCCGGACAAAAACAGAGTCTTTCTTCAGGAAGAGGCGTCCGGTGGAGCGAAGGAGGTGCAGAGCGAGTATAGAAGGCTCTTCGCGGGGGAGAGCGGGGAACAGATTTCCTTCAGTGTGCTCCTCGTTCATCTCATCAGCGGAAAGACGCATCAGATCCGCGCTCATCTTGCCTCCGTCTCTCATCCGATCCTGGGGGACCCGAAGTATGGGGATCGGGATCTGAACCGCCTTTTACAAAAGAGGACGGGGCTTCGCTCGCAGCTTCTTCACGCCTGTGAGCTCCATTTTCCGAAGCTCCCGGAGGACTCGCGCCTTTCCTATCTCTCGGAAAAAAACTTTTATGCGAGTCCGCCGCGCTCCTTCCTTCCCTTCCTCCCGAAAAAATACCGGCTCCCGGAGGGCTCGCGCCTTTTTTAGATAAAATAGAAAAATAGATTCGCATTGCCCAGAGTCTTTTCACAAAGTGCCGCCTTCCTATCGCCAGTCCCCGGACAGCGGAATCAAAGCAATCGAAGATGGAAGAAGCAAATCATCATGAGCTTGCTGTCCGTTATGAATTTAGTCAATGGTATAGGTCTCGTTATCGGAATATAATCGAAGCCCGTGCAGTAAAATCTTCGGTTGGATTTTACAGCAGATTGGGATATACTATGGGAGAAAGGAGTCAGCAATATGCCAAATATCAAACCTGTTTCCGATCTGCGAAATTACAGCGATGTGCTGCATGATGTGGCTGTTGGCGCCCCGGTTTTTCTGACGAAGAACGGGCGCGGCCGATATGTGATTCTCGATATGCAGGACTTTGAAAAGACAGAGGCAAGCCTCCGTCTGATGAAGGAACTTGCGAAAGGACGAAAATCCGGCGAAGAGAAAGCCTGGCTGACATTAGAAGCTGTGGAGAAGAAGCTCGGGATCGTCAATGAATAGTCTGCATTTATCCGAAGAAGCTCAAAACGATCTCATTGAAATCAAGGCCTATATTGAGGAAGAGCTGCTGAACCCATCCGTAGCATTGGCAACCGTAAGTCGAATTACAAAGAGTCTCCGCATTTTGCAGACTTATGCACAGGCAGGGGCTCCGCTGTCTTCGATTGCGGAGATAGAGAGCGATTATCGCTTTATTGCAAGCGGAAATTACATCAGCTTTTATCGCGCTTACGGCAGCGAAGTTTATGTTGATCGTATTCTCTATGCCCGTCGCGATTATATGCGGATTTTGTTCGGAGACCATAAAAGCGATGAATAAATGACCAGACAGTGAAACTCTTGCAGAAGGTTGTTGGAATTTTAGTGCGGGGGAAAATCCCCGCTGCATGCTCATAAGGGGGCGTGTCATAAGGAACCCCCTCCCCCTTCGTGCAAGCATTGGCTTCGGCCATGCTGTTTCTAAAATTCCGCATGGCATCGCTGAGCTCGCCATGCTGTCCCTTATTCGCATTCCGCGGGAAAAAGCCCCGCTGCATGCTCATAAGAGGGCGTGTCATAAGGAGCTGTCTCCCCCTTCGTGCAAGCATTGGCTTCGGCCATGCTGTTTCTAAAATTCCGCATGACATCGCTGAGCTCGCCATGCTGTCCCTTATTCGCATTCCGCGGGAAAAACCTCCGCTGCATGCTCATAAGGGGGCGTGTCATAAGGAGCTGTCCCCCCTTCGTGCAAGCATTGGCTTCGGCCATGCTGTTTCTAAAATTCCGCATGGCATCGCTGAGCTCGCCATGCTGTCCCTTATTCGCATTCCGCGGGAAAAACCTCCGCTGCATGCTCATAAGGGGGCGGTGTCATAAGGAGCTGTCCCCCCTTCGTGCAAGCATTGGCTTCGGCCATGCTGTTTCTAAAATTCCGCATGGCATCGCTGAGCTCGCCATGCTGTCCCTTATTCGCATTCCGCGGGAAAAACCTCCGCTGCATGCTCATAAGGGGGCGTGTCATAAGGAGCTGTCCCCCCTTCGTGCAAGCACGATGGGGGGACAGCTCCTTATGACACTGGAATTTTATATTTGACAAGCTTTGTCGGAGCGGCTATGATTAAAAAAAGCCTTTGATTCTGGGCGTTCTGCCCGAGATTTTCACTTTTTATCATCTGTCAATTTCCCATATATTTCCCATATATTTCCCATATATTTCCCATATTTCAGCATTGGATAATGGAGAGCGTTGTTTTGTGTTTTCCCGGGAGGAGGCTTCCGCTTTTTTGTCTTTCTGTAAAGGGGATTTTCTGCCGTTTGAAAGATATCGCGGAAGTCTCCCGCGGGGGCCTGGTTTTGATATAAGGAGGGGGATTTATGCTTGCGAAAATCAACAGTGCCGGGCTGCATGGGCTGGACGGCTACCCGGTCTGCGTGCAGGTGGATGAGAGCAACGGCCTGCCCCGTTCGGTCATCGTCGGGAATGTCTCCGCGAATGTGAGGGAGGCGCTGGATCGCTGCACGGTGGCGATGAAGAATGCGGAGCTTCCCCTTCCGCCAAAGCGCTTGACGATCAATCTCCAGCCGGCGGATCGGAGGAAGGATGGGAGCGGCTTTGATCTTCCGATCCTCCTCGGCATGCTCCTCTCCCTCGGACTTGTGGCCTGCTCCCCTCCGGAGGATTATGGCTTTTTCGGAGAGGTCGGACTGGACGGGGAGATCCGACATGTGCGGGGTGCGCTTTCTTTGGTCACGGCGCTCCAGGAAGCGGGGCTTCAAGGCGCGGTGGTTCCGGAGGAGGATGCGGCGGAGGCATCCGTCGTGGAGGGGATGGATATCATCGGAGTCCGTTCGATCTCGGATCTTAGGTCTCTTCTCTCCTCGGAGGAGAGCTTTCGAAGCTTTCAGAGGGGGAGGGGAGGGCAGAGGGAGGAGAGTGAGCCGGAGAAAATCCCGGATTTTTCCGATGTGCGCGGGCAGAGCTTTTCCGTGCGGGCGGCTTTGATCGCCGCCGCAGGGAAGCATAATCTCCTTTTGTCCGGGCCGGCCGGCTCCGGAAAAAGCATGATCGCAAAGCGGATCCCGGGGATCCTTCCGCCCCTCTCTCGGAAGGAGGATATCGAGATCACAAAGCTATACTCCATCGCGGGCATGCTCCCGAAGGGGAGGGCGCTCTATGGGAAGCGCCCCTTTCGCTCCCCGCATCACAGCATCACTTCTACGGCTCTCCTTGGGGGGAGCGGACCCGGAGGGATCGTGCCGGGCGAGCTGCCGCTTGCCTTAAACGGAGTGCTTTTCCTCGATGAGCTCCCCCTTTTTTCCAAAAGCTCGATCGAGGGGCTCAGGCAGCCCATGGAGGACCGCTTTTTGGTGATTCAGCGCCTGAGCGGTTCCTTTCGCTATCCGGCGGACTGTCTTTTGATCGCTGCGATGAATCCCTGCCCTTGCGGCCATTTCCCGGACAGAAGGCGCTGCCACTGCACACCCTCCCAGATCCGCTCCTATCAAAGGGGCATCTCCAAACCGATCCTAGAGAGGATGGATCTCTGCGTGGAGGTCTCCCCCGTGAGCTACGAGGATGCCAGATCCCGGGGGCGGGGGATTTCCAGTGAGAGGCTCCGGGAGGATGTGATCCGGGCCAGAGAGATCCAGCGGGAGCGCTTCCGGGGGCTTCCGATCCGCTGTAATTCCGAGATGGGGATCGGGGAGATCGAGCGCTTCTGTACGCTAAGAGAGAAGGAGGAGAGCTTTATGAGGAGGATTTTCCAACTGAAGCAGCTTTCCATGCGGACCTATCACAAGCTTCTGAAGACCGCGAGGACCATAGCGGATCTCTCGGGAGAGGCGGAGATCGGGATCCCGCAGCTCTCCGAGGCCGTGTCCTATCGAAGCCTGGAGGAGCGGCTTTTCGGGGAGGAGGCTGCGCTATGAGAGGAGGCTTTGAGAGATCCTTTTCCGAGCGCTTTCCCATACGGGAGATCACGCCGCTGGATCCGGAATTTCCGGAGCGGCTCAGACAGATTCCGGACTGTCCCTCCTGCCTTTACCTTAGGGGAGAGCTCCCCTCCGATCTCAGTCCCTCGGTCTCGATCATCGGGGCAAGAGACGGGAGCCCCTACGGAAGGGAGATCGCGGAGGCCTTTGCGGGGGCGCTCGCGGGACGGGGAGTCAGCATCGTGAGCGGAATGGCCCGGGGAATCGATACGGCAGGGCATTGGGGTGCGCTCAAGGGCGGTGGGAGGACCTATGCCGTACTCGGCTGCGGAGCGGATATCTGCTACCCCAGGAGCAATTATGAGCTCTACGAGAGAATTGCGGAGCAGGGAGGAATTCTCAGCGAATTTCCCGCGGGGACAGCGCCCCTTCCCGCGAATTTTGTGAGGAGAAACCGGCTGATTTCCGGTCTCTCGGATGCGGTGCTTGTGATCGAGGCAAAGGAGCGCTCCGGCACGTCCATCACCGTGGGGCACGCCCTGGAGCAGGGAAAGCAGGTCTTTGCGCTGCCCGGGCGGATCACGGATCATCTCTCCTTTGGCTGTAATCAGCTGATCCGCCAGGGCGCGGAGCTTCTGTCCTGCGTGGAGGATGTGCTCAGCTTTCTGCACCTTGAGAGAGAGGGAGAGCTTCTCCTTCTTCCGCCGAAGGAGGGGGAGCTCTCTAAGCTGCAGCGGAAGGTATTTTCCGCGCTCGATACGAAAAGCATCCACATCGAGGAGCTCTCCCGCCTCCTGGGACTTCCCACGGAGAAACTGTCCGGGATCCTTCTGGAGCTGGAGCTTCTCGGCTTTTCGGAATCCCCGAAGTGCGCCTACTACCGGAGGAGATGCTTCCAAAAGACCGCGGATAGGGGAGAAATGGAGAAGCGGGATGGCGCGGAAGGGCCTTGCAATATTTCAAAAGACCTGTTAGGATTCTGAAAGTGCGCCGTTTTATGCGCTGCGGCGGTCCGGGAGTGCTTCCATGGGCGGGCTCCGGGATCTGCCGGATCACAGCCGTTCGATCATGCAGAGGCAGGAAGAAAGTTCATGGCAAAGAATTTAATCATAGTGGAGTCTCCCGCGAAGGTAAAGACGATCAGCAAGTTTTTGGGGAAAAATTATACGATCGACGCCACGATGGGACATTTAATCGATATGCCGAAAAGCTCGCTCGGCGTGGATGTGGAGCACGATTACGAGCCGAAGTACATCACGATCCGCGGAAAAGGAGAGCTTCTCGGGAAGCTGAAAAAAGAGGCGAAAAAGGCAGACCGCATCTTCCTTGCGACCGACCCGGACCGGGAGGGGGAGGCGATCAGCTGGCACCTCGGGAGGGAGCTTTGCCGGGAGGAGAGCAACCGGGAAAAGATCTCCCGCATCAGCTTCAATGAGATCACGAAAAATGCCGTCCGGACCGCCCTGAAGCATCCGCGGGATATCGACATGGATCTCGTAAACGCACAGCAGGCGAGGCGGGTCATGGACCGGCTCGTGGGATATACGATCAGTCCGCTCCTTTGGAAGAAGATCAGAAAGGGTCTCTCTGCGGGGAGGGTGCAGTCCGTCGCTCTCAGGATGATCTGTGACAGGGAGACGGAGATCGCGGCCTTCCATCCGGAGGAGTACTGGAGTCTGGAGGCCTCCGTTCTACACGGCAGGAAGAAGCTCTGCGCGGCCTTTTACGGAAAGGAAAAGCGCATGGAGCTTAAGACCGAGCGCGAGGTCGATGCGATCATCCGTTCCATCGGGGAGCAGGAGCTTATCGTCTCCGAGATCCGGAAATCGGAGCGGAGAAAGAAGCCTCCCCTTCCCTTTACGACGAGCACGCTTCAGCAGGAGGCCTCGAAGCTCCTGTCCTTTCCGACCCAGAAGACGATGCGGATCGCGCAGTCCCTCTACGAGGGCGTCAATGTGAAAAACCGGGGGACAGTCGGGCTCATCACCTATCTCAGGACGGATTCCACGAGGATCGCGGAGGAGGCCGATGAGGCGGTGCGCGCTCTGATCGCGGAGAAGTACGGAAAGGAATATGTCCTTCCGAAGGGGCAGGAGAGGGAGAAGAAGGAGGGGAAGATCCAGGATGCCCATGAGGCGATCCGCCCTAGCTATCTGGAGATCACGCCGGGAGAGGCGAAGGAGAGCCTGGGCCGGGATGAGTACCGCCTCTATCAGCTCATTTATCAGCGCTTTCTCGCCTCCCGCATGCAGCCCGCAGTCTATGACACAGAGACGGTCCGGCTGAAGGCGGGGGAGTATTTCTTTGTGCTGAACGGAAGCCGGATCGCCTTCGAGGGCTTTCTCTCCGTCTACCGCTCCGAGGAGGACAGGGAGGAGAAGAATGTGCAGCTCCCGAAGCTTGTGCCGGGAGAGGTTCTGAAGAGGGAGGGCTTTCAGAAGGAGCAGCATTTCACCCAGCCCCCCGCGCACTATACGGAGGCCTCGCTGGTGAAGGCGCTGGAGGAGGACGGTATCGGGCGGCCCTCGACCTATGCTCCCACGATCGGAACGCTGCTCCACAGGCGCTATATCACGAAGGAGAAGAAAAATCTCTTTGTCACGGAGCTCGGAAGCGCCGTAAACGAGATGATGACGAAAAACTTCCCGACGATTGTGGACACCGGCTTCACCGCCAATATGGAGACGCTTCTGGATTCCGTCGCGGAGGGAAAGCTCCCCTGGAAGACTCTGATCGAAAACTTCTATCCGGATCTCTCAGAAGCGGTGGAGAAGGCGAATCAGGAGGTGGAAAAGATCACGATCCGGGACGAGGAGACCGAAATCCCCTGCGATAAGTGCGGACGAAGGATGGTCATAAAGTACGGACCCCACGGGAAGTTCCTCGCCTGCCCGGGCTTCCCGGAATGCCGGAATACCAAGCCCTACATGGAATACGCGGGCTTCCTCTGTCCGGACTGCGGAGCGGAATGCGTGAAAAAGCGCTCCCGGAAGGGGCGGATCTTCTACTCCTGCTCCCGCTACCCGGACTGCAGCTATATCAGCTGGGCGAAGCCGAAGGACGCGAAGGCCGGGGAAAAGAAGGAAAACGAGATTGCGTCTCTCCCCCTTCCCGCGGTTGACAGAGAAGAAAAAATCATGCTATAGTAAAAGCCGCGCCATTTGGCGCGGTTTTCTTTGTCCTTTGATCGAAAAGGGAGAGGGAAGCCCGTCTTATCGATGCGGAAAATTCATGAGCTTTCGATGTTGAGAGGACAGCAGCCCGCTTTGACGGAGAAGGCGGAATCTTCTACAAAGACAGAACGGGGCGAAACGATGCACACCGGGCCGGGATCCGAAGGTGTCCCCTGAGGGGATGATGCCGGACAGCACAGAAGACCCGGTGGAAGTAAAACCAAGGAGGAAAAAAGATGAGTGCGATTGGAATGAAGCAGCTTCTCGAGGCGGGCGTACACTTCGGGCATCAGACCAGGAGATGGAATCCCAAGATGGCTCCGTACATCTATACGGAGAGGAACGGCATTCACATCATCGACCTGCAGAAGACCGTGAAGATGGTGGACGATGCCTACAATGCGATGGCGCAGATCGTCGCAAACGGAGGCACGGTGCTTTTCGTGGGGACGAAGAAGCAGGCGCAGGACGCGATCAAGGCGGAGGCCCTCCGCTGCGGCGAGTTCTACGTCAATGAGAGATGGCTCGGAGGCATGCTCACAAACTTTAAGACCATACGCTCCAGGATTCAGAGACTGAAGGAGATCGAGAAGATGTCCGAGGACGGCACCTTCGATGTCCTCCCGAAGAAGGAGGTCACGCTTCTTCGGAAGGAGTGGGGGAAGCTCGAGGCAAACCTCGGCGGAATCAAGGATATGAAGGCGGTTCCGGACGCGATCTTTGTCGTCGATCCGAAAAAGGAGAAGATCTGCGTGCAGGAGGCCCATGCCCTCGGCGTCACGCTTTTCGGCATCGCGGATACCAATGCGGATCCGGAGGAGCTCGACTATATCATCCCGGGAAATGACGATGCGATCCGCGCGATCAAGCTGATCGTCTCCAAGATGGCGGATGCCGTCATCGAGGCGAAGCAGGGCGATATGACGGAGGAGGAAGCGGCCGCAGCGGCAGAGGGAGATGAAAGCCTGGTCCCTGAAGCGGAATAAGAGCGGGCGAATAGACGGATTTTAATCTGCCGCCCGGCGGGGCGGCTTCGGAATGGAGGGGAAAATGGCTATTACAGCGGCAATGGTTAAGGACTTAAGAGAGCTCACCGGCGCGGGAATGATGGCCTGCAAGAAGGCTCTCGAGGCGGTCGCCGGCGATATGGATAAGGCGGTCGAGCATCTGAGAGAGCAGGGCCTGGCCGGAGCGGAGAAGAAGGCCGGAAGGATCGCCGCGGAGGGCGTTTCTTTTACGGCGCTTTCCGAGGACGGAAAGACGGGGGTTGTGGTCGAGGTGAACGCCGAGACCGATTTCGTCGCAAAGAACGAGAAATTCCAGAGCTTCGTGCGGGAGGTCGCCGCGCAGGCGCTGAAGACGAATGCCTCCGATATCGATGCCTTCCTCGCGGAGAAGTGGGAGCTCGATCCCGAAAAGACCGTCTCTCAGCAGCTCTCCGCGGAGATTTCCCTGATCGGAGAGAACATGCATATCCGCAGATTCCAAAAGCTTCATGAGGAAAACGGCTTTGTGCAGGACTATATCCATGCGGGCGGAAGAATCGCCGTGCTGCTCCAGGTAAAGAGCAGTCTCGTGAATGAGACGGTCCGGGAGATGGCGAGAAATATCGCGATGCAGATCGCGGCTTTGAAACCGAAGTATACCTCCCGGAAGGAGGTGGATCAGGCTTATCTCGATTCTGAAAAGGAGATCCTCCTCGCAGCGGCAAAGAACGAGAAGCCGAACGCCCCGGAGAAGGTGCTCCTCGGCATGGTCGAGGGACGGCTCAACAAGGAGCTGAAGGAGGTCTGTCTGCTGGATCAGGTCTATGTCCGGGCAGAGGACGGAAAGCAGACGGTCGGGCAGTACGTAGAATCCGTCAAAAAGGCGGAGAATGCGGAGATTTCGCTCGAGGGCTTCGTCCGCTATGAGACCGGAGAGGGACTGGAGAAGAAGCAGGAAAATTTCGCGGAGGAAGTCGCCGCACAGATGGGAAAGTAAGACTTTTTCCAAAGGAAAGAGGGAAGGAGCGCCGGAGCCCGGGAGGGTCCCGGCGTTTCTTCCCTTTTGTGACAGCTTCCGTCGGGAAAAGCCGTGAAGGGCAGCATCACGATAAGATAAAATACCAAATCGCCGAACACCGGGCAGGAAGACGGCCTGTTCACAGGTCGGAAAGGCAGCAGACCGGCTGAAATCAGCCGGGAGAATTCGGGTCCCCAGCGAAGAACTGAGTGCCGTCTTTTTGGGGACTAAAGCATTGACTCAGGAGCCCCTGCTCCGGAAAAGCCGGGGAGAGGGCGGGGAAGGAGGTAAGAATAGAATGGAAACGAAAGAGGATGTCATCAGGCTTTGTCAGAGGCTGGTAGAGATCGAGAGCACAAATCCCGGGATCGGGGAGGGCTATGTGGCAGGATATATCCGGCAGTTTCTTAAGGGGAAGCTCCCGAAGGAAGGGAGATTTCTCAGCCATGAAGTGGAGGAGGGACGCCCGATCGTGATGGCGGAGCTTCCCGGGAAAAGCATCCTTCCCCCGCTCGTCATCCTCTGCCATATGGATACAGTCCCGATCGCCTCCGGATGGACGAAGGAGCCGCTGGGGGGAAGGATCGAGGGAGGAAGACTCTACGGCCGGGGCTCCTGCGATATGAAGGGCGGCATGGCCTGCGCGCTCTCCGCCTTTCTCTCCGCCTGCGAAAGAGTGAGGACAGAGGGGCTTCCGACCCGCACGATCCGCTTCATCGGGACGATGGATGAGGAAGCGGATATGAAAGGGATCGAGAGCGCGGTCGAGCTTTCCTGGGTCGATGGAAGCTGCCTTGTCATGGATACGGAGCCAAGTCACGGGGAGATTCAGACCGCGCACAGGAGCCGCTGCTGGTACCGGTACCGGATGCACGGGAGGGCGGCGCATGCCAGTGAGCCGGAGAAGGGCGCCGATGCGATCTCCGCGATGGCCTATGCTCTCTGCTTTGCGAGAGAGGAGGTCGCGGCACTTCGGCCGGATGCCTTCTGCGGAGGCTCCCGGATCTGCTTCGGAGAGATCCGGGGAGGGATTCACCCCTACCAGGTCCCGGCGGACTGTGAGTGCTCTGTGGACATGAGGCTTTCTCCTCCCTATGATTTTGAAAAGGGAAGGGAGATCCTGGAGCACTCGGCAAAGAGGGCGGCGGAGAGGATTCCCGGAATCTCCTCTGAGATCATTCCCTGCGGCTACCGCCCCGCTGTCCCGCATCATCCGGACTCCGAGCTCCTTTCTCTCCTGCAAAGCTCCATCCGGGAATATACGGGAGAAGATGCCGTGGTCTCTCCCTTCCCAGGCTATACGGACAGCGCGGTCGTCGCCGGTCTCTGCGGGAATCAGAATACGCTTTCCTACGGACCGGGGAGCCTCGAGCAGGCCCACAGGCCGGACGAATATGTCGAGCTCTCGGAGCTTTTTCGCTGCGAGGCGGTCTTTCGCATCCTCTTAGGGAAATGCTTTTAGGGTAAGACGCTGCCTTTACTTTCCCCGCCGCTTTTCGTTTCGCCTGTCTGAAACGCTTGCTCTCGCTCCGACCGCGCTTTCCTGCATCGCGGAAGCAATATTAAAAACCGGATCTCTGAGCGCCGGTGCAAAAGACGGTCTGCCTTTTCGAAGACAGAGGCTCAGAAGGCTCGGATCTGTACCACAGTGCCGAAATTCCGGCTGAGAGACATATTTATAAGAAAGTAAAATAAGACAAGTATTTTATAGGGAAAATCGATTTTACAAACAGGGATAAAAATCTATAATTATGAGCATTGCGTGATTTCGAAGACGCGGTTTTTAAGCCCGTCTTCGAAGAGATCAGGAAAGACAGGAGACAGGAAAAGATGAAGAAATCAGTTTGCGGAATCCTCGCCTCCTCGCTCATCCTGGCAGGCATTCTTACGGCCTGCTCCGGAGGAGCGGTGGAGAGCAGCGCGGAAAAGGCAGAGACTGCGGCAAAGGCAGAGAGCTCGGAGACAGAGACGTCCGCAAAGACAGAGAGCAAAGAGGCGGAGAGCGAGAGCGGGAAGAGCGCGGAGGCGGAGAATACGGCCTCCTCGAAGGGTGCGGAGCAGGAAGTCTATGTCGGAGCGGATTATGTGAAGGACCTCCTCGACGGCAAGCTCCCGGAGTCAAAAGACTTTGTTCTTCTGGAGGCCGCCTGGGGCCCGGAGAAGGAGGACAAGGACTATCAGAAGGCCCATATCCCGGGGGCGGTCCACATGAATACCGACGATGTCGAGTCCGATAAGGACTGGAACTATCGGAGTCCGGAGGAGATCGGAAAGCTCATGAAGCGCTATGGGATCACAAAGGATACCACGGTGCTTGTCTACGGGAACAGTCCGGAAAATACGGCGGATGACAGAGTGGCCGTGATGCTGCTCTGGGCCGGTGTGAAAAATGTGAAGGATCTGTCCGGCGGGATCGATGCCTGGGAAAAGGCGGGATATGAGACGGAGACCAAGGCCAATGAGCCGAAGGGAACGGATCAGGACTTCGGTCTTACGATCCCGGCCCATCCGGAATATATCCTGAGCATCGATGAGGTGAAGGAGAAGTTAAAGGACGACCCGAAGTTTAAGCTGGTCAGCATTCGCTCAAAGGACGAGTTTCTGGGAAAGACCTCCGGCTACAGCTATATCGACCGGGCGGGGGAACCTCTTGGCGCGATCTGGGGCCATGATACGGATGATAAGTCCTATAACAATGCGGACGGCACGATTGCGGGGGTCGATACGCTGGAGAAATATCTCAAGGAATCCGGGGCCTCCTTGGAGGATAATGATATCGCGTTCTACTGCGGAACCGGCTGGAGAGCCTGCGTGCCCTTCCTGATCGCATATCAAAGCGGCTATCGGAATGTCTATCTCTATGACGGGGGCTGGTTCGTCTGGCAGATGGACAAGGACAATCCTGTACAGCTCGGAGAGCCGGGGAGCTCTGACTATAAGGAGGTCAAGGTCTCTGATCTCGCGACGGATAAGGCGAAGCTTTCCTAGAGCGGAGTCTGTCCGGAGAGAAGAGGGGGTTCCGCGGGGCGGAGCCCTCTTTTTCGCATACTGCTGTGAAGGGGGAGAGGTTTTATGAAACGATTTTTTCACTTTGTACTGAGGAGCATGCAGCTTCTCGTCCTGCTTTTTTTGCTTGTCATCCATTATTTTACGAAACGGAAGATGGGGATGGCGAGATATATGGTCTACATCGGGAGGAAGCTCAGAGCGGGGACCATGTTCGGCATTCCCGTCCTTTTCCTCCTCTTTTCGCTCCTCCTCCTTTTATCCCTTCTCCTTCTTTGCTTTTTCTGGCATAAGGGGGGAAGAGAGGGCGGATTTTTCCTTCGGAAGGGACTTTTTCTCTGGCTTTTGCCCCTTCTTTCCCTCTTTTATCTTATTTTTGCCAATTCCTCGGAGCAGAGAGATTTCTATGTCTTTATCCTGGGCTTCTCCCTGATCCTCTCCCTCCAGCTTCTCCTCTCTATGCTTTCTCCGGAGGTCAGACATGGATAAAAAGAATCGAAAGCTTTTGATCTTTCTCCTGATCGCGCTCCTTCTCTTTCTCCTGGATCATTTCTTTTCTCTTCGGCGCTATCTCTCTCTGGAGAGCTTAAAGGGTCTGCAGCAGCTCGCAAAGGAGCATCTTCTCCTGGCCTGCCTCATCTATATTCTGGCGATGTCCGCGGGATCCGTGCTGCTGGCCCTCCCGGGACTGAGCTTTGCGATTGCGGCGGGGCTTCTTTTCGGACCCGTACTCGGAACCGTGCTCTGCGCATTCTCCGCAAGCATCGGGGCAGTGCTGTCCTTTTTGCTCGGTCGGTATTTTCTGAAGGATAAGATCAAGCCCCTTGCCATGAAGAATCCATGGCTTCGAAAGTATCTCTTCGAGGATGTGGAAAAGAATGATTTCTTCCTCCTCATGATCACGCGCCTGGTCCCTCTTTTCCCCTTTAACCTGCAAAATTTCGCCTATGGTGTCACGGACATGAAGCTCTCGGTCTATGCGGTCGGCACCTTTCTCTTTATATTGCCGGGCACTGCGGTGTATACGACCGGAGCGGCGGGATTGGCCTCGGAGGAGCACAGAGTGAAGTATCTTTTGATCGCGGGGGGACTCCTGCTCTTTTCCCTTCTTCTGTCCTTCCTCTTCAAAAAATATTTCATGCGAAGCTCTGTGCAAAAAGAGGGGGAGAGGGAGGAGAGATGAAAAGACAGCTCGACGGATCAAAATGCATTCACTGCGGAAAGTGCAGCGAGAATTGCTCCTTTTTGAAAAAATATCATCTGGATATCGGGGATCATGAGCACCTGAGAGCGCTTTCCTATCACTGCTTTCTCTGCGGAGAATGCACGAGAGTCTGCCCGATCGGGATCGACGGGAGGCAGATCATCCTGAACATGAGGAAGGAGGAGGTGGAGAGAGCGCCCTACCGCCTGAAGCAAAAGGGCTACCTCCCCCTTCTCATCGAGAAGAAAAACTATATCTTTAAAAATTATCGCCGCGCCCGTTCCAAAAAGCTGCTTTTTCCGGGCTGCAATTTTCCCTCCTTTTTCCCGAAGACGATGGCGCTTCTCTCCAAACTTTTGAAAGAGAGAGCGGGAATGGATACCGTCTATGACTGCTGCGGGAAGCCGATCGCGGAGCTCGGGCTTTTTCGGGAGGAGGAAAAGATCCTGGAGCGGATGAACCGCTTCTTCGAACGGGAGGGAATAGAGGAGCTTGTGCTCCTCTGCCCGAACTGCTACTATCATTTCGGCCCCAGACTTTCCGTTAAGATCACGACGATCTATGAGAAGCTTTCGGAGCTCGGGGACTTCGGGAAGCTCAGGCTGGACGGGGAGATCTTCCTCCCTTGTCCGGATCGTGAAAAGAAGGAATGGATGAAATATTTAAGCCCTTTCCTCTCCGGGGAACTGCGTTATGTTTCGGATGTCCAGTGCTGCGGTCTCGGAGGCTGCGCCATCGTAAAGGAGCCGGAGCTGGCAAAGGGCATGGCAGAAAGGCTCGGCTCTCTCCACGGAGGGAAAATCTATACCTATTGCGGAACCTGTGCGGGGAATTTTGCGAGGAATGGAAACGGGGAGGTCCTGCATTTCCTGCCTCTGCTTCTGAAAAGCGGGGAGAGCGCGGACTTCCGACATTCCTGGACAAACCGCTTAAAAACCCGATTTTTGTAGAATTTTGTAAAAGGGGGGACTCTTTATGAGAGGAAGAAGGGACTGCGGGCTGATCCTTTTCACAAGACTTCCCGCAGCGGGAAGGACGAAGACCAGGCTCATGCCCTACTTCAGCGGGGAGCAGTGCCGGGAGCTCCATATTGCGATGCTGAAGGATCTTAAGGAGAGCCTGAAGAAATTAAAGGGCGTGGACATCTATCTGTATTTCCTTGGGGAGGAAGGGGAAGATCGGAAGAAGGAAGATCGGAAGAGAGCTCCGGAGTCCCTGAAAAGGATTTTCGGCTCCTCTTTCCGCTATCGGAGGCAAAGGGGAGAGAATCTCTTTGAGAGAATGGCCCTTTCGATGGAGGAGCTCTCG
The DNA here is from genome assembly GCF_000160135.1 of Oribacterium sp. oral taxon 078 str. F0262. Taxonomy (GTDB): domain Bacteria; phylum Bacillota; class Clostridia; order Lachnospirales; family Lachnospiraceae; genus Oribacterium. Next base: position 343,823 of record NZ_GG729934.1, on the reverse strand, counting down.
GAGGAGGGCTACCGGAGAATCGTTCTGATCGGAACGGATATCCCGGAGCTTCGCGCAAATGATGTCCGCCTCGCCTTTCAGCTTCTCTCGGAGTCCGACGCCGTCCTCGGCCCTACGGAGGACGGGGGATATTATCTGATCGGTGTAAGACAGCCCGGAAGAGAGCTTTTCCTTCCGGAATCCGGGGAGGGGAGCGTATTTTCTCGGACAAAGGCTGCCATCCTGCAAAGCGGCAGGACCGTCTCTTTTCTCCGGCATTGTCGGGATATTGACACGAAGGAAGACATCGCGGTCTATCGGGAGAGGATCCGCTCGGAGCCTGTTCTCAGGAGGAGTCACTGCGGGAGCTTCCTGCTTGAGAGTCTGAGCATCGCCGTCATTGTCCCCCTCTACAATGAGAGGAAGACGATCGATCGCCTTAAAAGAGAGCTCAGCGCCCTGAAGGGGAGCTGTGAGCTCATCCTTGTGGACGGGGGCAGCACGGACGGGACCTGGGAGGAGCTTAGAAAAGGGAAGGGATGGAAGCTCCTTCGGAGCGAAAAGGGGAGAGCGCGGCAGATGAATCTCGGGGCAGAAAAGACAAGCGCAGATGTGCTCTTCTTCCTCCACAGTGACAGCGAGCTTCCGCCGGATGTCCCGGGGGAGATCCGACGGGTCCTTGCGAGGACGAGTGCGGGCTGCTTCGGAATCGCCTTTCATTCCGCCTCCCCTCTCATGAAGATCTGTCAGTTCATCTCGAACCACCGGGTCTATGACCGGAGAGTCATGTTCGGGGATCAGGGGATCTTTCTCTACCGGACGCTCTTCGAGGAGCTCGGGGGATTTCCTCTCCTCCCGCTCATGGAGGACTATCAGCTTAGCCTGAATCTGAAGGAGAGGGGGATTTGTCCCTTGCTTTGCAAAAGGAGGATCTATACCAGCGAGCGGCGCTTCCGGGGGGACTTTTTCCGGAGGCTTCGTCTCATGTGGCAGATGAACCGGCTCCGAAAACGCTATCGGGACGGCGTGGATATCCGTGAGATTGCCGAGCGCTATCGGGATGTGCGCTGAAAATCGGAGCGCAGGTTTTTCCGGAAATACGGCATATTTTTTGTCTGTCTCGGTCTCGATACGGCGGGAAAGGAGGAGCTTTGCTTTATCCCTTTGAGAATTATCAGGAAGAGATTTATGAGCTTGTGAGGAGCAGGGATTACCGGGAGGCTTTGGGGCTCCCGGAGAGTGTTGAGGAGGAGTACCGCTTCCTTGCGGCCGGAGAGTACAATGCGAATCTTTGCTTTACGCACCCTGTCACGAGGAGGAAGCTTTTGCTCCGTCTGAACTACGGCTCCCAGATGCAGCTTTCGGATCAGATCGGCTATGAAGCAAGGGCACTCAGGATCCTTGAGAAGAGCGGCAGGACGCCGAAGCTTTGGTATGTGGACGGCTCAAAGCGCTTTCTCCCCCGGGGCATCCTGGTCATGGACTTCCTGCCGGGGCGCCCTCTGGATTACGGGAGAGATCTCCATAGCGCCGCGGAGATCCTCTCCGATATCCATGCTCTCCGAGTGGACAGAGACTCCGGGCTGCTCTGCCCGGAGGACAGCGTATCGGAGCTTCTCTTAGAATGCGGAAGGCTGCTTCTTCCCTATCGGGAGAAGGTAGGAGGGGAGAGCGCGGAGCGCATCCTTCAGCTTTACGAAAAGGCAGTGAGAGAGGCGGAGCGGGAGAGAATGCGGGAGGGGGCGCGCTCCATCATCAATACGGAGTTAAACTCCGGGAATTTTTTGATCAACTCCGCGCCGGAGCGCTCCTATCTGATCGACTGGGAGAAGCCGATCTACGGGCTTCCGGCGCAGGACCTCGGACATTTCCTCGCGCCCACCACAAGCTTTTGGAAGAGTGATGTGATTTTATCTTCGGAGGAGAGAGCGCGCTTTCTCTCACACTATATTTCGCTTTCCGAGGGAAGGTTTGACTGCGCTTATATCCGGGAGGACACGGAGCGCTTCCTCCGCTTAAACTGTATCCGGGGCCTCTGCTGGTGCGCCATGGCCTACACAAAGTACAGAGAGAGCGGTGGCGGGGAGAGCTTTGAAAAGATCAAGGCCTATCTGAGGGACCCCTTCCTGTCCTGTGTCGAAGAAATCTGGGTATCTGCATAAAACGGGACTGGGATCCGATGGATTTATAGCGTTATACGATAAGAGAAAGGGGGTATCGGAAACTATGATTGGAAAAAATCGGCAAGATGTGCTAAAAGATAAGTATCGGTAACGAGCTTCGTTACATTCAGATAGCTGTACGGATGTGTAACTTGCCCGCACATCGGTACAGAGATCTGATAAAATGACTATTCGGGCATTCTGTCCGGATAGCCTTTTTAGTGTAAAAGTCTCGGAACAGGACGGGATTTTACACTCTGCACAGGCGCCGTTTCTGCCGATCGGCAGGGCGCGGCCGGCTCTTGAGTGCCGGCGGAAATGTTTTGCCGTCCGGCAGGATGGCGGGAAAGAGGAGTCATTATGAAAAAAACCAGGAATCTGCTTCTTCTCATGGGAATTTTAGCTCTTGCGGCTGTCTCGACAAGCTGCGGGGAATCCGGAAAGGCTTCCTCGGGGACGACGGCAGCGGCGGCAGCTTCGGATCAGGGAGGATCGGAGGCGCAGGGAAAGACAGAGAAGGCAGGGGAAGAGAAGAGCTCTGAAGTAAAAACCATGTCCGGAGCGGATCTCCAGGCTCTGGAGGATGATAAGGATAAGAAGGAGACCGCGCTGGTCATCGATGTTCGCTCTCCGGAGGAGTATGCAGAGGGACACGTGAAGTTCGCGGTCAACATGCCGCTGGATACGCTGAAGGACCGGCTCGGAGAGCTCGAGCCCTGGAAGGACAAGACCTTGATCCTCTACTGCAATTCCGGGAAGAAGTCCGGCGAGGCCGCGAAGCTCCTCGCGGAAAACGGATTCAAGGATGTGAGGAATGCCGACGGGGTGAAGCAGTACGACTACAAGCTTGTGAAGTATGGCAATATTACCGGCGAAGAGCTCATGAAGAAAAAGGACGAGGCCGATCTCATCGTCGATGTGAGAGAGGCGAAGGACTATGAGAAGGATCACTTCGATAAGGCGGTCAATGTGAGCGTCGATAAGCTCTCCGATCTGGATTCGCTTCTTCCGGAGAATAAGGATGCTCTCATTCTGACGCACTGCTACTCCGGAAACCGCTCTCAGAAGGCAGCGGAGTATATCGCGGACAAGGGCTATACCAATGTCTGGAATACACTGGACGGAACCAAGGAAATGGAATACAGCTTCCATTGAGAACCGGGATTTCAGACAGAAATGATATTGCCTCCTTGCATTCGGGAGACCGAAGCGCGGAAACGCCTTCGGCCTCTCGAATCTGACAGGATGCCGTGAGAGAGAGTATTCATGAAGAAAAATAAAATGCAGTTTGGGCGCAGTATTTTCCTCGCCTTTTTGCTGATCCTGCTCCTCGCTTTTTTCCTGATTCCGAAACTAAGGGGCGGGGCGCTTTATATTGTGTCGATGTTCGCAACGGGGGATTTCACGGTGCTCCGTGATTTCGTGGCTTCTTATGGGGCCTATGCGGCTCTGATTTCCTTCCTCCTCATGATATTGCAGTCTGTGGCGGCACCTCTTCCCGCCTTCCTCCTCACCTTCGCGAATGCGAATCTCTTCGGCTGGTGGAGAGGAGCGATCCTCTCCTGGAGCAGCGCGATGGCGGGCGCTTCGCTTTGCTTTTTCATCGCGCGCCTGCTGGGAAGAGAAGCCGTGGTGAAGCTGACAAGCCGCTCCGGGCTTCAGAATATAGAGGAATTCTTTAAAAGGCATGGCAGGATGAGCATTCTGATTGCGCGCCTCCTGCCCTTTATCTCCTTCGATATCGTGAGCTACGCGGCGGGCCTCACCTCCATTTCCTTCTGGAGCTTCTTTGTCGCGACCGGGATCGGACAGCTCCCGGCGACAATCATCTACTCCTATGTGGGAGGCTTTCTGACCGGAGGAGCGAAGCTCTTCGTGACAGGACTCCTGATACTCTTTGCGCTCTCCTTCCTGATCATGCTCGGAAGACAGCTCTACAAAGAGCGACATTGATGGATTTTTAATGATGGGAGAAAAGTATGAAAAGAAAACAATTGGCATCCTTTCTTTTGTCCCTCCTTTTGGCGGCCTCTCTCGTATCCTGCGGGGGAAATGGCAGAGCGGGAGAGACGACGGCGGCAAAGAGCGGAAGTGAGAGTCAGAGCGGGGAGAGCTCAAAGCCGGGCGAAGAGAGCGGGAAGAGCGATGCGGCAGAGCAAAACGCCTCTTCGAACGAAAAGGACTATGCGGCACTTTTGGAAAAGGCCAGGGGCTCAGAGCTCAGTTTCTACGGCTGGGGAGGCGATGAGCGCCTGAACAACTGGCTGGACGGATATTTTTCGGACAGACTTAAGGAAAAGTATGATATTCGTCTGAAAAGGGTGGGGATGGATATCGAGACGATTTTAAGCCAGCTCTCCGGGGAGGTCGGCTCCGGGAAAAAGGACGGCTCGATCGATATGATCTGGATCAACGGGGAGAACTTCAAGACGGCAAAGGAAGGAAAGCTCCTCTACGGTCCCTTCGCCGAGGAACTCCCGAATTTCAAGAGCTATATCGACAGCGATGATCGGGAGACAAGCTACGACTTCGGCTTCCCGATCGAGGGCTACGAGGCCCCCTACGGGAAGGCGCAGCTCATCCTGTACAACGACAGCGCGGTGACGCCGGAGACGCCGAAAAATACGGAGGAGCTTCTCGCCTTTGCAAAGAAATACAAGGGAAAAGTGAGCTATCCCGCCCTTCCGGACTTCACCGGCTCCGCCTTTGTCCGGAATATCATCTACGATATCTGCGGCTACGAGCAGTTTCAGAATATGCCGGAGGATAAGGAAACCGTGCGAAAGGCGGTTGAGCCCGCCATGGAATATCTCAGAAGCTTAAATCCCTACCTCTGGAATGAGGGAAAGAGCTTTCCGGACAAGGAGCCGACGATGAAAAATATGTTCGCGGACGGGGAGCTCGTCATGGGCATGAGCTACGGCGCCTTCAGCGTTGCGACGAACATCGAAGACGGATCCTTCCCGGAGAGCACTCGAAGCTTCCAGTTCGAGAAGGGGACGATCGGAAACACGAATTACATTGCGATCGCCGAAAATTCTCAGCACAAGGAGGCAGCGGAGGTCGCGATCAACGAGATGATGTCTCCCGAGGTTCAGGCGGAGCGCTACAAGACCCTCCGCACGATCCCGGTCGTGGATTATCAGAAGCTTAACGCGGAGGAGAAGCAGCTCTTCGACTCTGTCGATGTGGGAAAGGGCGTCCTCTCCCAGGAGGAGCTTCTCTCGAAGCGTCTTCCGGAGATGCCGGCGGGACTGGTTCCGATCATAGAGGAAATCTGGGCGGAGGAGGTCCCGGGGAAATAGCATGAGGAAAAGGTGCTTTCCCTGGCTTTTGCTCCTGCCGCAGCTCTTTTTCGGGCTTCTCTTTCTGTCCGGAATCCTGCTCGGCCTCGGCTGGAGCTTCGGCCTCAGTCCGCTCCGGGGGGGAGTCGGTCTGACGCTTCGCTACTACGGGGAGATCTTCAGAAGGGCGGACACACTGCCGTCCATCCTTTACAGTGTGAAGACCTCCGCCCTGTCCGCGCTCTTTTCCGTATTGCTCGGAATCCTGATCGCCGCCTTCATGATCCGGAGCCGCTGGGACAGAGGAATCCTGCTCTCTGTCATAAAGCTTCCGATTCTTGTGCCCCATGTCATCACAGCGCTCTTTTTCATCAATACGATTTCGCAAAATGGTCTTCTCGCCCGGCTTTGCTTCCATTTTGGATGGATCCAAAGCCAGGGGGACTTCCCGCTCTTTGTCTATGACCGCTTTGGGATCGGGGTGATTCTCGCCTATCTCTGGAAGGAGGCTCCCTTTATCGCTTACTTTGTGCTCTCCCTTATGGCGGGGGTGAGCAGGCGGCTGGGAGAGGCGGCGGTCAATCTGGGGGCGACGGAGCGGAGAGCATTTTTTGAGATTACGCTGCCGCTCTGTCTTCCCACGATTTTCTCCGGCTTCCTGATCATTTTCACCTTTTCCCTCGGTGCCTATGAGCTCCCGGCACTGATGGGGGCGACGGTGCCGAAGGCTCTTCCGATCCTCGCCTATCAGGAATTCCAGAAGGACCTTTCGAACCGTCCCATTGCGCTTTCCTATAATGGGATTTTGATGGGACTTTCGCTTCTGTCCGCCCTGATCTATCGCTTCCTCCTCATGGGAGGAGAGAGGAGAGAGAAATGAGAAAAGCGTTCCTTATCCTCCTCTCTCTCCTCATACTGCTTCCGCTTTTCAGCCTCTTTTTCTGGGTCTTTACGGAGCGCTGGCCCTGGCCGAATATCCTGCCGAAGGATTTTTCCGAAAGAGCACTGAAAAGCACGATCGCCCGCGCCGGAGAGCTTGGGAATGTATTTTTCACGAGCATCCTTCTCTCGCTTTTGGCCTCCTTTTTCTCAGTCCTCATCGCGGTTCTGAGCGGAAGAGCCCTGGCCTTTTATGATTTTCCGGGGAAGCGCCTTATCTCCTCCCTCATGCTCCTCCCCTTTTTGGTCCCGAGCACGGTCTTTTCGATGGGGGCTCAGATCCTTTTCCTTAAGACAGCGCTCTACAGCAGCATCCCCGGTGTCCTGCTCTGCCATATCCTGTATTCTCTCCCCTATGCGAATATCCTTTTGAATGAGGGCACGAGGGCGCTCGGGGAGGGGCTGGAGGAGCAGGCGAGAGTGCTTGGGGCGGGTCCGGTCCGGGCCTTCTTCTCCGTGAGCCTGCCAAACCTCTTTCCTCTGCTCCTCTCGGCCTTTACCATGGCCTATGTCATCTCGATCAGTCAGTATTTTATGACGCTTTTGATCGGAGGGGGGAGAGTAAAGACCTTTTCCGTCGTCATGGTGCCGTATTTACAGAGCGGGGAGAGGAATTTCGCGGCTCTCTATGCGCTGATCTTTCTCCTTGTCACGACGCTGGTCTTCTTCATTTTCGAGGGGATCGCGCGGGCCTGTACCGGGGGGAGACGGGCGGAGCTCTTTTCGGATTACTGAGCCGCTGCTTCCTCCTTTTTCCGTAAAGAGGGCGGACCGCGTCTTTCATCTTTTTGGAAGAGGAGCGATTATGGGACTTTCCATTCGGGATCTGTGCTTTGGCTTTAAAGAGGAGGAGGTACTTCTCTCGCTCTCTCTTTCGGTAGAGAGCGGAGAGTTCATCTCTGTGCTCGGAAAGAGCGGCTGCGGGAAAAGTACGCTCTTAAAGGTAATCGCGGGACTTTTGAGACCGGAGTCCGGGGAGATCCTTCTGGACGGAGAGAATATCGCCGCACTTCCTCCCGAGAAGAGGGGGACGGTGATCGTATTTCAGGATTTAAGGCTTTTTCCGAACATGAATGTCTTTGAGAATATTGCCTTTCCGATGAAGCTTCGGAAGCTTTCGAGGGAGAAGATCCGGGAAAGGGCGGAGGAGCTTTTATCGCTGGTGGAGCTCCCGGGCCTTGGGAGGCGGAGGATACGGGAGCTCTCCGGGGGGCAGCAGCAGAGAGTCGCCCTTGCGAGAGCCCTGGCGGCGAAGCCGCGTCTTCTCCTTTTGGATGAGGCATTCTCCGGACTGGACGAGACGCTTCGGAGGGAGATGGGAGATTTCGTCCGAAGACTCCATGAGAAGAAGCGGATCACCACGCTTTTGATCACCCATCAAAAGGATGAGGCACTCCGTCTCTCCGATCGGATTGCCCTTATGAGCGGGGGAAGGATCCTTCAATACGACACGCCGGAGAGGATCTATCACTGCCCGAAAAGCCGGGAAGCGGCGTCCTTTCTGGGGGAGACGAATTACTTTCCCGGGGAGCTCCGGGGCGGAAGCTTTTTCTCCTCCCTCGGGGAAATTCCGCTTGGCTCAGGGGAGGAGGAGCGGGACGGGCGCTGTGAGCTGATGCTCCGCCCGCAGGAGATCGGAATCCGAGAGGGAGGGGATTCTATCCTTTTACGAAAAAGCTATGAGGGGGAGAGCTGGAAGCTCCTTTTGGAGAGAGAGGGGAGAAAGCTTCGGCTCAGCCTGAGCTCTTCGGAATATGAGGCTTTTTCCCGCTCCCGGGGGAGAGAGCCCGGAGAGGGAGAGCGCTTTGGGATTTTCCGGAGAGAGGGCTCAGGGCTTCCTGTCCTGCTTCCCCCGGAGACAGAGGGAGAGCCCGGGGAGGTTTTTCATGGGAAAGAGAAAGCTGGTGCTGGTTTTTGACAATACGATGGGCATTCCGCACTGCGATGTGGACGACGGGCTGGCCCTTCTCTATCTTCTCGGGAGGGAGGAGATCGAGATCCTCGGCCTTGTCGCCTGCTTCGGAAACAGCAGTACGGAGCAGGTCTATCGGAATACGGAGAAGCTCCTCGCAGAGATCGGAAGGAGGGACATCCCCCTCTTTCGGGGAGGAGAGAGGGCGGGGGATTATGAAAGCGAGGGGGCGGAGGCGCTCTCCTTCCTCGCAAAAAAGCATGAGGGGGAGCTGGAAATCCTCGCCACCGGCTGCCTCACGGATCTCTGCGGCGCATCGGAACGGAAAAAGGATTTCTTTCGCTCTCTTTCCTCGCTCACCATCATGGGAGGGATCACGGAGGAACTGATCTTTCGGAAAAAGAAGATGGAGGAGCTGAACCTCTCCGTGGACTATGAGGCGAGCCTCCGCACACTCTGCTCCTTTCCCGGGGCAGCCGTCCTGACGGGAAATCAGTGCAGAAAGGTCATATTCCCCCTGAAGGAATTTCAGGAGAGACTCTCCTCCTCAGAGCTTGGGAGGTATATCCTGAAGAAGAGCCTCCATTGGTTTATCGACAATGAGGAAATCTACGGGATACCGGGCTTTATCAACTGGGATGTGACAGCGGCGATCTATCTCGCAAGGCCGGAGCTTTTTTTCGATCACAGGGCCTCTTGCCGGCTTTGCGGGGAGGATCTTAAGCACGGTTTTCTCCGGCGGGCTTCCCCGGGGGAGAGCGGGAATGCAGTACTGAAGCTTCCGGAAATCAGGGAGGAAGGGGCCTTCCGGGAGGCTTTTTACAGTGGAATTTCCGCTTCCTTTTCGGAAAAATCCGTGCTAGACTAGAAACGTTTGAGTTTTGAAAGGGAGGTATCAGAATGAAAAAAATCTTTAATATCGCATGGGCTCTTCCGCTCGCCGCGTCACTCCTTCTCGCGTCCTGCGGGGGCTCCACCGCTATGCAGAGCACAGGAGCTGCTTCTTCCTCTGAGGAGTCGAGTGCGGAATCCGAGAAAGCTGAGACGACGGCGGCCGCCGCGGACTCCGCTTCCGAGGGCGGAAGCCTTTCTGTCGTCGCGACCTCCAAGGATTATCAGAAGCTCTTTGATTCCTTCACGGCGGACACGGGGATCAAGACCGAGCTTCTCTCCATGTCCTCCGGTGAGGTCCTCTCCAAGCTGAAGGCGGAGGGGGGAACGCCGATGGCGGATCTTTGGTTTGGCGGCGGAATCGATGCCTTTATGAGCGCGAAGGCGGACGGCCTTTTGGAGAAGGTGGAGCTGGATGCCGCAAAGGATATCGCTTCGGACTATAAGGACAGCGAGGGGTATTGGTACACCAAGGGGCTGACCGTCGTCGGCTTTATCGTGAATACGGAGGAGCTGAAGAAGCTCGGTGCTCCGGAGCCAAAGAGCTGGGACGATCTGACGAATCCGGCCTATAAGGACGAGATCCTCATGTCCAATCCGGCGATCTCCGGCACCAATTACGGTGTTGTGAATGCAATCCTTCAGAAGAAGGGAGAGGAAGAGGGCTGGAAGTATTTCACCTCCCTGAATGAAAATGTGAAGTACTACGCTAAAAGAGGCGGAGACCCCAGGGAGAAGACGGCAGCCGGAGAGGCCGCGATCGGAATTACTCCGATGGACAAGAAGACGGAGAAGCTCGCGGAGGAGCAAAACTGCAGCCTGGTCTATCCCTCGGATGGCATCCCCTATATTCCGGAGGGAGTCGCTGTCTTTAAGGGAGCGAAAAACAAAGATGCCGCGGTGAAGTTCTTAAACTGGCTCTACAGCAGCGATGAGCATCTGAAGGAGCTCGCGGAGATCGACGGAAAGAACACGATAAAGGTCGTAAAGCCGAATATCGAGGGACTGGATGCCGGCTTTGACTTAAATACGCTGATGCAGGAGGATCTCTCCCTCTTCGGCTCGCAGAGAGATCAGATTCTTGCAAACTGGGACAGCCTCGCGGGACAGAAGGCGGAGTCCTAAGCTCATGCGGGCGCTTCTCTCAGAAAATCCAGAGGGAAAGAGAGGAGAAAGGGCGGCAGCGGCCGCCCTTTTTTCGCATTCCCGTCCGGATCCTCTGCTCTTCCTCCTCCTTCTGTCCTGTGCCCTCTTTATCGCCTATCCTCTTTTGCTGATTTTCTGGAGAGCACTCTATCTGGAGGGAAGGCCCGGACTTTCTGCCCTGCCCGCGCTCTTTCTTCGGGAGAAAAGCTCCCTTTTCCACAGCTTCTATACGGCTTCTCTGAGTGCTCTTTTTTCGACTGCGCTCGGATTTTTCCTCTCCCTCAGGATCTCCTCTTCCGGAAGGAGGGGGAGGAGCATCCTTCTCCTCTTGCTCATGATGAGCCTGGTGTCTCCGCCCTTCCTCTCATCTCTTAGCTATATTCAGCTCTATGGGAGGAGAGGACTGATTACCTGGCATCTTTTCAGGATCTCCTATGATCCCTACAATAAGTGGGGGATCATCGCGATGCAGACGCTCCACTTCAGCTCACTCAATGCCCTTTTCCTTTTGGATTATCTGGAGAGTCTGGATGGAAAGTGGATGGATGCCGCGAGAGATCTCGGGGCGGGAAGTATGGCCGTTCTCGGGACCCTGCTCCTCCCCCTGCTTTCTCCTGCGCTTCTCGCCTCCTTCGGGCTGAGCTTTCTCCGCTCGCTCTCCGACTTCGGTACGCCCGCTGTCATCGGAGGACGATATGACACCTTGGCATCCGATATCTATTTGCAGATCATCGGCTACGGAAAGATGGAGAAGGCGGCGGCGATGAATCTCTTTCTCATGCTCCCTGCCTTTCTGGCATTTCTGCTCTACCGCCGGGCAGTGCGGGAGGGGGAGAGGCGGAATGGAAACGGGAGAGGCAGGGAACGCTTTACTATGCAAAGGCTCTCTCTCCCCGCGCTTTTCCTGTCCTTTCTCTCCATCCTGAGCCTCCTTTATTTTACCGTTTTGTCACTTCAGTATCTCTGCATCTTCCTTCTGGGCTTTTTGAAGGCGGAGAGAGGAGTCTATCATTTTACGTCGGAGTATCTTTCGAGGCTTTTTCGCTATGACCTTTCCAGCCTCCTTCTAAGTCTCCGACTTTCGCTCGCCGCTGCCCTTTTCGGAGCGCTCTTCGGACTTCTCCTGTCCTATTATATGGAGAGGAGGCTGCGCTTTGGGAAAAATGCGCTGGACTTTCTGATCTCGCTCCCCTACCTGCTGCCGGGGACCTGCTTCGGGCTCGCCTATATCATGGCCTTTCACAGGGAGCCCTTAAAGCTCACGGGAACCTCTCTGATCCTTGTTCTGAACCTCATCTTTCGGCAGCTCCCGGTCGTCATCCGGATGGGGAGCACCGCGCTTTTGGAGATCAGCAGAGAGCTTGAAAACGCGGCCCGGGATCTCGGGGCGTCGAAGCGGAGGCTGCTCTTTGAGATCATACTGCCGCAGCTCTCTCGGCCCTTCCGCTCCGCCTTTCTCTATCTTTTTACGAGCTCCATGTGCAGTGCGGGTGCCGTCATTTTTCTGATTGACGCCGGGCACAAGATCGCGGTATATACACTTTTTGATCTGATCAATTCGGGAGAATACGGCACGGCTTCCCTTTTGTCCGCGCTGATGATACTCTCCACGGTATTGCTTTCCGCCCTTCTCTCGGCATTGTTTCGCTGTTTCTGTGAGAGGAAGGGAAAAGGAAGGAGGGGGAATGAGGGAAGCGATCGCGAGTCTTCGCGGACTGTCCATGCGCTATGAGAAGGGCGGGAGGAGAGTTCTGTCCTCTCTTTTTCTCGAGATCCCAAAGGGAAGGATACTCTGCCTCCTCGGGGAGTCCGGCTGCGGAAAGACGACGACGCTGCAGCTCATCGGAGGCTTCCTCCGCCCGGAGGAGGGGGAGATCTGGATCGATGGGACGGAGATCAGCTGTCTCCCCCCGGAAAAGCGCCCCGTGAGTACGGTCTTTCAGTCCTACGCGCTTTTCCCGCATATGATGGTGCTGGAAAATGTCTGCTATGGCCTTCGCTTCCAGGGGATCCCGAAAAGGGAGGCCGGAGAGAGGGGGAGGGAGATCCTGTCCTTGGTGGGGCTGTCCGGCTGCGAGGATCGGCTGCCCTCCGCCCTCTCCGGAGGGCAGCAGCAGAGAGTCGCTCTTGCGAGAGCGCTCGCTGTCCGCCCGAAGCTTCTCCTCATGGATGAGCCGCTCAGTAATCTTGACGCGGGTCTTCGGGTCCGGATCCGGGAAGAGCTCAAGGAGCTCCAGAGAAAGCTTTCCATGAGTATTCTCTTTGTCACTCACGATCAGGAGGAGGCCCTGAGCCTCGGGGATGAGATCGCACTCATGCGGGAGGGGGGGCTTCTCCAGTGCGATACGCCGGAGGAGGTATACAATCATCCGGCGGACCGCTATGTCTGTGATTTTTTCGGAAAGAGCAATGAGATCCGCTTTCCGGGCGGGGAGGGCTTTCTCATCCGGCCGGAAAAGATCGGGATTCGGAGGAGGGGGAATTCGAAGGAGGAGGAGGGGAAAGGAGCAGGAGAGGAGATCAGGCTTTTCGGGGAAATTCAGAGCACGGAATTTTTCGGCTTCTACCGGGAGTACAGGGTCCTGTCGGAGGGAAGGGAGCTTCTCGTCCGCTCTCCTTCCGCGCCCACTCTCTCTCCGGGGGAGAAGGTCACGCTCTTTTTCCGAAGAGAGGACAGCGCTGTGCCTCTCCCGTAGCGCAGGCAGCCTTCCACCTCAGAGCGGCCCGGGATATAGTGAGCGACTCGGCTTCGCCCGGGAGGCATCAGCCGACCTCCCTTCGGGAGACAGTTCTCTTCGAGAAGATTCAAGACCGCTCCGAGTCTTCCTGATGGAAGATTTCTACGCTTGCGACTCGGCTTCGCCCGGGAGGCATCAGCCGACCTCCCTTCGGGAGACAGTTCTCTTCGAGAAGATTCAAGACCGCTCCGAGTCTTCCTGATGGAAGACTTCTACGCTTGCGACTCGGCTTCGCCCGGGAGGCATCAGCCGATCTCCCTTCGGGAGACAGTTCTCTTCGAGAAGACTCAAGACCGCTCCGAGTCTTCCTGATTGGGACTTTAGTATTTACCATAGATTGTTATAGAATAGAAAGGAAAGTAACACAATGCGAAAAAATTCTCAGGAGCTTCATCGTCTCCTTCTCTCTATGGATGGGCGGAGCTATTCCGCCTACAAGGAGCTGAAGGGAGAGTACAGCTTTGAAAAATATATTCTCTCGATCGATCATGTCCAGAGTGATCCTTATGCCCCGCCGTCTAAGCTTCGGGCGACACTGAGCCGCGATATTGTGGGCATTCCCGGAGAGCTTCTGGACTCCAGGGAGAAAAGGATCGCCGTGTCGGATTTCCTGACAAGGTGCTTTTGGAAAAGAGCACATGATGGGGAGAGAAGAGGCGTAGGGACAGGGGACGGAGGGAGAATTCTCATCGACCGCTGTACCCAGGAAATACTGGAGAGAAGCTCCGTATGCATCGGGGAGAAGACTGTGGAGGCGCGCTTTGAGCTCGGCCTTCCCGCCGCGGGGAGAAGGATCCTGGGAAAAAGCGCGGATACTATTTTCCAGGAGATCCTTCCGGAGATCGTGGCAAATTCCCTGCTCTATGAGAGGATCGATGCGGGAGCTTTAAAAAAGCAGGTCCTGCTCTTCTTGGATCAGGAATATATCCGGGAGGAGCTGAAAAGGAGAGATCTGATCGCCTTTGTCGCAAACGGCGCCGTCCTTCCGAGGGAGAGCGGTGTATCCGACAGACCTCTCCGCGGAGGCATTCCCTTCCAGAGTCCGAAAAATCTTGAGATCACTATGGAGCTCCCCAGCGGGCAGAAGATCTCCGGAATGGGACTGGAAAGAGGCGTCAGCCTGATCGTCGGCGGGGGCTATCACGGAAAATCCACTCTGCTCCGGGCGCTGGAGAGAGGAGTGTACAACCATATCCCGGGGGATGGGAGGGAGTTCGTGCTCACCATTTCCGATGCGGTAAAGATCCGGGCCGAGGACGGAAGAAGCGTAGAGGGAGTGGATATCAGTGCCTTCATCAATAATCTGCCCGGGGGCAGAGATACCAGGCGTTTTTCGACGGAGAACGCCAGCGGCAGCACCTCTCAGGCGGCAAATGTCGCGGAAGCCCTGGAGGCGGGCACATCCCTCCTTTTGATCGACGAGGACACCTCCGCCACTAATTTCATGATCCGGGACCGGCGCATGCAAAAGCTGATCGCGAAGGAGAAGGAGCCCATCACCCCCTTTGTCGACAGGGTGCGGGCCCTGTATGAGGAGCTCGGCGTTTCCACGGTACTCATCGTAGGAGGATCGGGAGATTACTTTGATGTGGCGGATCGGATCATCATGATGGATGAGTATCGGCCAAAGGATGTGACGAAGCTTGCCCGGGAGATCGCGGAAGAGGATCCCGGGGAGAGGGAGAGGAGCGGGGAAAGCTTTGAGAAGATTCAGCCGAGAATCCCTCTGAAATCCGCCTTCCCCTCTCAGGGGCGGGAGGACCGCCTGAAGGCGAAGGGGAGGTTCTCCATCCTCTACGGGAGGGAGCCTATAGACCTTGGCGCTCTGGAGCAGCTGGTGGATGACAGTCAGACGAACTGCATCGCCGCGATGCTCGACTATTTTCGAAATCATCTTTTGGATGACAGGACGGACCTCTCCCAGGCGGCAGACCGCCTCTATGAGCGGATCCGGAGCCAGGGGATCGATGCGGTTTCCCCTTATACGGGGCATCCGGGCAATCTGAGCCTCCCGAGAAAGCAGGAATTCTGCGCGGCGGTAAACCGCTACAGGGGACTCAAGATAAAGTAATAGATGGGGATCTCGGGCAGAAATACATTGCAGCAGGAAAGGAGGGAAAGATGATTTACTTTGATAACGCGGCGACCACTCTTCGGAAGCCGGAATCCGTTGTGAGGGCGGTGGCGGAGGCGATGAGCTCTCTGGGCAATGCCGGGCGGGGAGCGCACTCCGCGTCCATGGGTGCGAATCACACCATCTTTGAGACAAGGATGGAGCTTTCGGATTTTTTCCATGGGCCGAATGCGAAGAATGTCGTATTCACGATGAATTCCACGGAGAGCCTGAACATCGCGGTCAAGGGGATTTTCCAGGAAGGGGACCATGTTCTCAGCACGGTGCTGGAGCATAACTCTGTCCTCCGCCCTCTCTACGAGCTCGAGGAGAGGGGGGTGGAGCACAGCTTCGTTCCCGCGGACAGTCTCGGAAGAGTGTCGCTTTCCGACTTCGAAAGGCTGCTCCGTCCGAATACGAAGGCCATCGTCTGCACCCATGCGTCGAACCTGACCGGAAATCTTCTGGATATCGAGAGGATCGGAGAATTTGCGCACGCAAGGGGCCTCCTTTTCATCGTGGATGCCTCACAGACCGCGGGCGTCTATCCGATCGATATGGAGAAGCAGGGGATCGACATTCTCTGCTTTACGGGGCATAAAAGCCTGCTCGGCCCCCAGGGGACCGGCGGACTGATTGTGAGGGACGGCATCCGAATCCGCCCTCTCCTAAGCGGAGGAACCGGCATCGAGACCTATAATCCCCGGCAGCCGGAGGAGCTTCCGACCCATCTGGAGGCGGGGACTCTGAACGGACACGGCATCGCCGGACTCTGTGCGGCAATCCGCTATCTGAAGGAGGAGGGGATCGAGAGAATCCGGGGGCAGGAGCTCAGGCTCATGAAGCTCTTCCACGACGGCGCGGAGAAGATCCCGGGAGTGAAGATCTACGGAGATTTTGAGACGGAGGAGCGCTGTCCCATCGTTCCCTTAAATCTCTCGAATTACGACTCCTCTCTTGTGAGCGACGAGCTCTACTCCCGCTTTGCGATCGCGACCCGGCCGGGGGGGCATTGCGCTCCGCTGATGCACCGTTCCCTGGGGACGGAGAAGCAGGGGATCGTCCGCTTCAGCTTCTCCCATTACAATACGGAGGAGGAGATCGATTTCGCGCTCCGCGCGCTGCGGACTCTTTCGGAGGAGTAGAATCAGGGAGATATGCCATGCTGGAAAATTATAAGCTTCTCATAAGCTATGACGGCTCCCGCTACCTCGGCTGGGAGCGTCAGCCCGGCATCGATCGGACCATACAGGGGAAGATCGAAGCCGTCCTGAGCCGCATGCTCTTGGCCGAGGGAAAATTACAGCAGCCGGTGGATCTGATCGGGGCCGGAAGGACCGACGCCGGAGTTCATGCGAGGGGAATGTGCGCCAATGTTTTTCTCGACAGCAAAAGGTCAGAGGGAGAGATCCGGGCTTACTTGAACCGCTATCTCCCGGATGATATCAGCGTGGACGCGCTTTCGATCTGCGGAAAACGCTTCCACGCAAGGTATCATGCCATAGGAAAGCTCTATCGCTACAGCTGCTACTTCGGAGAGAAAAAGCCTGTCTTTGAACGAAAGTACCTCCTCATTCTCCCGGAGATGCCGGATGTCGAACGCATGAGGCTCGCCGCGGAGGCTCTGATCGGGGAGAAGGACTACCGCTCCTTTTGCGGAAATCCCAGGATGAAAAAATCCACGCTGCGCCGCATCGACCGGATCGAGATCCTGGAGAGAAAGGGCTGTATTCGCTTTTATTTCCACGGAAACGGATTTTTACAGCATCAGATCCGGATTATGGTGGGGACTCTTCTGGAGATCGGCCTTGGAAAGAGGGAACCCGGGGACATGGAGCGGATTCTTCTGGCAAAGGATCGAAGTCAGGCGGGCTATACCGCAGAAGCCGGCGGTCTTTGCCTTATGAGAGTGGAATATTGAGAGCGAGGGCAGATCTTCCGCCCCGACGCTTTACAGCGCGTTATACTGCGCTTTTCTGCCCCGCTTTTTCGAGCCTTCCGGAGCGCTTTTGGCGATCACCTCCTTTTCCATTCTGCTCGCGAGAAAGAGAGGAATTCTCTCTCCGGCTCTTCTCGCTTCGGAGATTTTGGATCAGCTTGAGGACGGAGATCGGATTCTTATTTCCGAGGGCTGCACACATCAGAGGCAATGCGGGGATATCGGGAGCGTGCAGCTCCCGCGGCTCCTAAAAAGCTATACAGGAAAGGAGCTTTGCTTCCGTTTTTCCTCCGGGAGAAGCTTTCCCGAAAAATCAGAGCTCTCCAGCTTCCGGCTTTCGATCTACTGCGGGGCCTGCGACTTCAAAAAGCAAGGCGTCGTGGTCTGGGAGCATTGAGATAGACTTGCCAGAATCCGCAATTATGTTACAATAATTCCGTTGTCTTTATGTCTGGCATGAATCTGGAAGAGAGATGGAGGAGAGTGAGACTTGAAGAAAAAAGGGATCGGCGCCTACTGGCTGATACCGCTTGCGGGACTTTCCGGCGCCTATTTTATGATTGCCCTGATCCTAAGCGGAAGGATGATGCCTGGAGACAGGGTGAACGGCTATGACATGTCCCTTCGGAGCCGCTCTGCGTTAAACGGGATATTAAATGAGTACAGGGGAGGAGAGCATCAGCTTTTGATCCGGGATATCCACGGAAAAGACTTCACTCTGAGGGGGAGCGAGATCGACTTCAGGGTGGATTATCCGATCTCGGAGCTTCCGAAGCGGAACAGTCTGCTCTTTCCGAAATTTCTTCTCACGAAGGAGAGCTTCTCCTTAGAGCCGGAGATCCACTACGACGAGGAAAAGCTCGCCGGGATTTTGGAGAGGGAGTTTCTCTCCACGGAATCGGAGGGAACCCGCCCGAGGAATGCCTTCCTCACGGATTATATCCCGGGGGCCGGCTTTCGCGTCGCCCCGGAGCAAGACGGCGATATCCTGGATCCCGGAGCGCTGAAGGAGGCGGTGAGGAAGGCTCTTCTGGAGCTCAGTCCGGAGCTTGATCTCTCTGAGGCCTCCTGCTATCAGAAGCCGGAGATCCGAAGAGACGATCCTGGACTTCAGGCAGAGGCGAAGGAGAAAAACGATAAGCTGAAGAGCAGCATCACCTATGACTTCGGAAATCAGCGTCTCACCCTGAATGCGGACACCTACTTCTCCTGGATGACGCCGGGAAAGAACGGGAGCACCCAGTTCGATCCGGCAAAGATCAAGGAATATGTCGCGGAGCTTAAGCGGAGGACGGACACCTCCGGAAGCAATCGCTCCTTCCGCACCGCAACAGGACAGCTGATCGCCCTCGGAGGCCCCTACGGCTACAACATCAATCAGAAAAAAGAGCAGGAGCAGCTCGCGGCGGATCTGTTGTCGGGAAAGGAGCTCACCCGGGAGCCCATCTATACGACGGTCGGTGTCTCGAGAAGCGGACCGGATTACGGAAACAGCTATGTGGAGGTCGATCTCGGAAACCAGCATGTCTACGTCTTTGAGGACGGCAAGGTGAGCCTCGAGACGGACTGCGTGA
Source organism: Oribacterium sp. oral taxon 078 str. F0262 (assembly GCF_000160135.1). Classification (GTDB taxonomy): domain Bacteria; phylum Bacillota; class Clostridia; order Lachnospirales; family Lachnospiraceae; genus Oribacterium. Next base: position 325,146 of record NZ_GG729934.1, on the reverse strand, counting down.
GCGGGAATATGTCCCTTGGAAGAGGCACCCCCGCCGGAATCTACCCCCTGAGCTATAAAACTACAAACGCGACGCTGAAGGGACCGGATTACGAAGCGAAGGTCAGCTACTGGATGCCTTTCAACCGCGGAATCGGCCTCCACGACGCAAAATGGAGAGGAAAATTCGGAGGGAAAATCTACCAGCACGCCGGAAGCCACGGCTGCATCAACCTCCCCTTCGCCGCCGCGCAGGCCATCTACCAAAAAGTACAACAAGGAGAAGCTATAATCTGTCATTATTGAAGTGCATAAGCTCTCGCCGGGCGGCGGGGCGCGCCCGTGCGGGCACGGGAGAGCGTCCCGACATCCGGCGAGGCAACAGATCTGAGGAAAAAAGCACTCGAAAGAAGAGAAGAGCGCGATTTCCGAAGAGCTGTCAGGATTGCGGGAGCGCGAAAGCGCGGAGCAATCCGAAAGCTTATGCAGGGGCAGTGAAGCGGCGGGGCGCACCCGTGTCGGCACGGGAGCGCGAAAGCGCGGAGCAATCCGAAAGCTTATGCAGGAGCAGTGAAGCGGCGGGGCGCGCCCGTGCGGGTACAGATGGAATAGCTTCCATAGAAATTGGCTTTGCAGGGGAAAAAAGCGGCGGTCCGGGCGCAGGAGAGCGGCAATGAAAATCAATCTTATCTATCACAGCGGCTTCAGCCTGGAGCTGGAAAAAAGCATCCTGCTCTTTGACTGGTACAGGGGAGAGCTTCCGGAATTCCAAAGGCGGAAGGACGGAGAGGAGAAGGACTATTATATTTTTGCGACGCACAGCCACAGCGACCATTTCTCAGAGAAAATCTTTTCCTTGAGAAAAAACGGGAGAAGGACGCACTATATCCTCTCCTCCGATATTCGGGAAAAGCTTCCCCCTTCCCTCTCTTCGGACTGCTCCTTCCTCTCCCCGGGGGAAAGTCTTTCCCTTCCCGGGCTCTTCGTGCGGGCCTTCTTCTCCACAGATATCGGCGCGGCCTTCCATGTGGAGATCGAAGGAAGGAGCATCTTCCATGCCGGAGACCTGAATCTATGGTACTGGGAGGGGGAGCCGGAGGAGGAGAATCTCTGGCAGGAGAAGAGGTATCGGGAGGAGATCCGCTCCTACCGGGATTTCCTCGGAGGAAGGACGCTGGACTGCGCCTTTCTCCCGCTGGACCCGAGACTGGAAAAGCATGCATTGGACGGATTCCTCTATTTCCTGGAGGAGATTTCTGCCCGGGCCTTTATCCCGATGCATTACTGGGATGCGGCCTCCGATGCGAAAGCCTATCTCTCGGATCCGAGGCTCTCCCCCTGGCTCGATAAGATTCATTTTTTGAAAAAGACAGAGGAATTCACTTTGCAGTAAATTCTTCTGCCCCACGTCATAGTCGAAAGAGATTGTATCTAAGGAGATTGTAAATGAAGAGGTCCCTGTCAGTATTTTTCTTTCTTTGCTTTTCCTCCCTTCTTCTCGCTTTTCCGGCCTTTTCCTCCCGCCTTGTGAGCGGAAGCCACGCTGTCTCTTTTGACAGCGGAAAAACAGAGGCAGATAAGGCGGAAAGCGGAAAGACGGAAGAGAGCAAGGCAGAGAGCGAAAGGATGAATAAAACGGAAGAGAAAAAGGAAGAGAAAGAGGAGGCGAAGCTCCTCGCCGCGACGAAGACTTCGGAAAAAACAAAGCAGATCATCCTAAAGCTGGGTCACCGTCTCTCCCTTTGGAACAAAGAGGAGGATGGACGCTGGAAGAAGGTCGCAGAATACTACTCCGGGCACGGAAGAAACGGTTTTAAAAAGGCGGAGGAGAGGAGAGAGGGAGACGGCACTACTCCCATCGGAAGCTTCCCCATCCTGTTTTCCTTCGGACAGGGGGACAAGCCGGAGACGGAGATGAGCTATCGGAGAATCAGCCGGAACTCCTATTGGTCCTCCGGGAGAAAGGATTATAACAGCTGGGTGGAGAGCGGAAAGAAGATCGAGGGAGAGCATCTCATCGAATATCCGATCTGCTACCAATATGCAATGGCCGTCGGCTTTAATCAAAATCCCGCGGTCTTTGGCAGAGGATCCGCGATTTTTCTCCACATCAAGGCGCCGGATACCTGGGAGAGCTCGGGCTGCATCACTCTCGAAAAAGAAGCGCTCCTGGAGCTTCTCCGCCTTTGCCGGGACGGCTGCTATATCCTGATCGTTCCGGATGCCTCCTCCATCGGAAGCTACTAAATCAAGGCGCCGGATAAGGCTGCATCACTCTCGAAAAGGAAGCGCTCCCGGAGCTTCTCCGTCTTTGCCGGGACGGCTGCTGTATCCTGCTGCCTCCTCCATCGGAAGCTGCCAATACTGCAAGCTCGCGGGTCTAATCGAGCACGGCGCTGCAGCGCCCGGGGCCGAGAGATCCTTTTCTCTTTCGCTGCCTGAAATAAACGCGGCGTCTCTTCTGTCTGCCTGCTGATAACAAAAAGGAAAGGGGAAGCTCCCCCATGAAGCTAAGAAAACGTCAGATCCGGGATTATTTCTTTCTTTTTCTCGGAGTCCTGCTCATCGGAATCTCCTCTAAAAATATCTATTCCCCGATGAATCTGATTATCGGAGGCGTCTCCGGCGTCTCTATTATACTGAATCATCTCATCGGCATGCCGCTCTGGCTCAGCAATACCGTGATCAACATCCCCCTCTTTCTCGTCGGCGGCCGGGTCAAGGGCTGGAGATTCATCCGGAGAACCTTCTTTGCGACGATGCTTCTCTCCCTACTCCTCTGGCTGATCCCGGATGTCCCCATCATCCCGAAGCAGGATCTCTTCCTCTCTTCGATATTCGGCGGCATCATCATGGGAATCGGCTCGGGGCTCATCTTTCTCGCCGAAGCCACAAGCGGCGGGACGGATCTTTTAGCCGCAATCATTCAAAAGTATCTGAGGCACTATACGCTTCCGCAGGTCATGCAGTTTCTGGATGCCATTATTGTTCTCTGGGGGCTTCAGATCTTCGGTGTGGAGCATGCCCTCTATGCGATTGTCTCGATCTATGTCTTTACCCGGGTCTCGGACGGTATCCTGGAGGGGATGCATTTTGCGAAGGCGGCCTACATTATCTCCGCGAAGTCGAAGGAGATTGCAAAGAGGATACAAAAGGACATGGAGCGCGGCGTGACGGGCATCCCCTCCCACGGACTCTACAGCGGCGCAAGCTTTGAGATGCTCTACTGCGTGCTCTCCAGGAGGGAAATCACGAAGCTCAAGGATCTCGTCCACGAGATCGACGAACGGGCCTTTCTGATCATCGCCGATGTGCGGGAGGTCCTCGGCGAGGGTTTCAATACCTACAAAGAGTGAGATGAACGGCTTTCTCTGGAAAAACAAAAGAAAGATCGGAATGGCGCTCTCAGGGGCCCTGGCGGCCCTGTCCTGCCTCCTTGTACCGCGGGGCACAGGAATCTTACGGGCTCTGGATACCGGATTTTTGTCTCTGCTTTTTGGCTATCTCCTTCTTCAGGCGGCTCTCAGGGATTCCGGTCTTCTGAGGAGCGCAAGTCTCTGTCTCCTCCGGAGGGTAAAAACTGTGAGGGGACTCTGCCTCCTTCTATTAGTGCTAAGCTTTCTCTCTTCCCTTTTCTTCGGAGAGGCCGCGCCCCTTTTCTCTTTGATTCCCTTCAGCATCCTCCTCCTCTCCGCTCTGCCGGATTCCAGGGCCCTGCTGATCCATATCCTGGTCCTCGAGACGATTGCCGCGAGTCTGGGAGGGATGCTCCTTCCCTTCGGAAATGTGCAAAGCCTGTATCTTACTCAGAGCCATGCGGTTTCTCTCCTTCCTTTTCTGCGCCTGATGCTTCCGTATGTCCTGCCGGGCTGCCTCCTTCTCTTCTTCTTTTTCGTGACCTTTCCGATCAAAGGGGCGGAGTTTCGGATCGAGGAGGAGAGAGGGGAGGGGACAAAGCCCTTCAGACTCTTCCTGCTCTTTTCCCTCTACCTTCTTCTTTTTCTATCCGCGGGACGGTTTCTCGCTCCCGAAGCGGCTCTTGTCCCGATGCTCTTACTCGGACTTTTCTACGACAGGGGGATTCTCCGGAGGATCGATTATCCTTTGCTTCTGAGCCTTTCCTTCCTTCTCCTCCTCTCCGGGAATCTCGCGGGCTCAGAGCTTCTCAGAGGATGGCTTTTCCGGATTTTAAAGGGAAGGGAGTGCGCTCTCTCCATTATTTTTTCCCAGTTCATCGGGAGTGCGCCCTGCGCTTTGCTTTTCTCCCCGTTCGCGCGCAATGGGGGAAGGCTCATCACGGGATGCAATATCGGAAGTCTTGGGATCTTCTTCTCCTCCCTGCCCGCCCTTATCAGTATCCGGCTTTATCTCAGGGTCCGGGAGGGCAATGTCAGGGGATTTTTGATCCATTTCCTCTGGATTCGTCTCCATTTCATGCTGGTATTTTGCTTTCTCGCATTTTTCAGGAGGAGTTTATGATCCCGGAAAAGAGCAGTATAAGTCCTGTCTTTATGTTTTAGGAAGGAGGAAATGTGAAAATCGGTTTTGACAATGAAAAGTATCTGAAGACGCAGTCACTTCGAATCAAGGAGCGGATTTCAAAGTTCGGGGGGAAGCTCTATCTGGAATTCGGGGGGAAGCTCTTTGACGACTATCACGCAAGCCGCGTGCTCCCCGGCTTTTGCCCGGACTCCAAGATCCGTATGCTGGGGGAGCTCAGGGAGGAGGCGGAGATCGTCATCGCGATCAACGCAGGGGATATTGAGAAGAACAAGGTCCGGGGGGATCTCGGGATCACCTATGATATGGATGTCCTCCGCCTGATCGATGCCTTTCGGGGCTACGGCCTCAGCGTGGCCTCCGTCGTTCTGACCCGCTTCGAGGGACAGGAGAGCGCCGTTTTCTACCAGAAAAAGCTGGAGTCCCTCGGAATCCGCGTCTATCGCCACTACAGCATACCGGCCTATCCCTCCAATGTCCCGCTGATTATCTCCGAGGAGGGCTTCGGAAGGAACGACTATATCGAGACCTCCCGTTCTCTCATTGTGGTGACGGCTCCCGGTCCGGGATCCGGGAAGATGGCGGTCTGCCTCTCTCAGCTCTATCAGGAGCATCGGCACGGAATCGATGCGGGCTATGCCAAGTTCGAGACCTTTCCGATCTGGAATCTCCCTTTGCAGCACCCCGTAAATCTCGCCTATGAGGCCGCGACCGCGGATCTCAACGATATCAATATGATCGATCCCTTTCATCTGGAGGCCTACGGGGAGAGCGCGATCAACTACAATAGAGATGTGGAGGTCTTTCCTGTTCTGAACGCCATGTTCAACCGGATCTACGGCAAGAGCCCCTATCAATCCCCCACGGATATGGGCGTCAATATGGCCGGAAACTGCATTATTGACGATGCGGCCGTGAGAAAGGCCGCAGAGCAGGAGATCATCCGCCGCTACTACGCCGCTCTCGTGGAGCTCCGGAAGGGGAGCGGGAGAAGGGAGATCGTCGACAAGGAGCAGCTCCTCATGGAGAAAGCAAATGTCGGCCCGGCGGACCGCCCGGTCGTGGCCGCGGCAAAGCAGAAGGCGGAGCTCAGCGGAGGTCCGGCGGCGGCGATTGAGCTCCCCGATCAGACGATCGTCTGCGGCAAGACCTCCCCCCTCCTTGGAGCCTGCGCAGCGATGCTTCTGAATGCGCTGAAAACCCTCGCGGGGCTGGAGGATTCCATCAAGCTCATCTCTCCGGAGATCATCGAGCCGATTCAGCATCTGAAGACGGAGCACCTGGGCAATCACAATCCGAGGCTCCACACGGATGAGATCCTGATTGCGCTCACGATCTGCGCGAACTCCGATGCCAACGCGGAGCTTTGCATGCGCCAGCTCTCCCGCCTCTCCGGTTGTGAGCTGCATTCCTCCGTCATCCTCTCCGGCGTGGATGAAAGGACGCTCCATAAGCTTGGCATTCATATCACCTGCGAGCCGCAGTACCAGAGCAAAAAGCTCTTTCACCACTGAAGCTCTTTTACCACTGAAACGAGAGTTTTTCCCGGGGCCTTTCCAGGCCCCTTTTTTCATTTAGAAAGCCCTGCTGCGCAGTTTTGTAATTAACGATTCAGAGGCTCCGGAGGAGAGCAGCGCGGCGGATCGGGCCTTGCTTGCGATCGGGCAGGCATCGATTTTCGAAAATTTGCGGAATACTCGGGGATCAAGATCGAGCAGGGCAGGATCAGTGCGTTCGATATCTCGGAGATCGAGGATGCGAAGGGGATCTTTGCGGGAGGCGACTGCGTGACCGGGCCGGCTACCGTAATCCGCGCGATCGCGGCGGAAAAGACGGCGGCCGCCAATATCGACGAGGACCTCGGATATCAGCATGAGCTTCCGTCCGATGTCATACTTCCCCCCGTGCGCTTTGACGACGATGCTCCCACAGGAAGGATCAATATGCGGGAGAGAGCGGCAGAAGAGAGGGGGAAGGAATACGCCGGTCATGGACGGTATGGTCATTCTGCCGCGGGGAAATTTTACAAAAACATTTCGGACATGGGATTAGGGATTTACTTTTTGTGTCCGATGTGTCATAGTATGGGGAAAAGGAAAGTTTATGCATCCCGCCTTGTATGAATTTTTGAAAAAGCGGTGCAGGACTTGAAACGCTTCCTGCTTTCGTGTATATTTCCTTTCATATTTTATACTATTTCAGGAGGAGAGATATGCCGAAGTACATCGCGAAGCGTGTCCTAATGGCGCTTGTGACCGCTTTTTTAGTGGCGACCCTTACATTTTTCGTCATGAACATGGTCCCCGGGGGACCCTTTCTCGCAGAGAAGGCAGTGACGCCGCAGGCGCAGGCCGCCATGGAGGCAAAGTACGGGCTGGACAAGCCCCTTCACGTCCAATATCTGACCTATATGTCGGGGCTTCTCCATGGGGACTTCGGCCTCTCCCTTAAGAAGAGGGGGCGGACTGTGGCGCAGATCATCTCCACGAAATTTCCGGTCTCCGCGAGGCTCGGGGGCATCGCCCTTCTGGTCGCCGTCTTTTTCGGAGTGCCCTTTGGCTCCGTGGCGGCCTTTAACCGCGGGAAAGCGGTGGACAATGTGCTCGTGGTCTTTTCCACGGCGGGGATTGCGGTTCCGTCCTTTCTCTCCTCGACGCTTCTTATGTTTATCTTTACGACGAAGCTCAATCTTCTCCCCTCTCTGGGCCTGAAAAATCCGCAGAGCTATATCATGCCGGTGATCGCTCTTTCGCTCTATCCGGCCTCCTATATCGCCCGCCTGATGCGCTCCTCCATGCTGGATGTGATGGGGCAGGACTATATGCGGACTGCGCGCGCAAAGGGCGTGAGCAATTTCATGTCGATCTTCAAGCACGCGATGAGAAATGCGATTCTCCCCGTCATCACCTATCTGGGACCGCTCCTTGCCTCCCTCATGACAGGCTCCTTCATCATCGAAAAGATCTTCAATATCCCGGGTCTCGGCTCGGAGTTCGTGGGAGCGATCACCTCCCGGGACTATCCGATGATCATGGGTACGACGATCTTTCTCGCGGTCTTTATCATCGCAATGAATGTGATCGTGGATATCACCTACGCGATTGTGGACCCGAGAATCAAGCTGAGATAAGGAGAGTGGAGGGATGGAAGAAAACAGGAAAACAAACTCGCTGAGTTTTCAGCCTGCTCTGGATGACTTTGCCCCGGCGTCAGTATCCGAGAGAGAATCTCTCGTTGTCATGAGGGAGTCCGTCAGCTTCTGGCGGGACGGGATCCGGCGCTTTCGAAAAAACAGGATCGCGATGTCCGCTCTTTTTATCGTCTTCCTCATCGTCATCTTCTGCTTTATCATACCGATGTTCTACCCCTATCAGTATGAGCAGCAGATGAAGGGATCGGAGAGACTCTCTCCCATGCAGTATTCGAAGACGGAGCAGGAGAGTATGGCACGGGGGGAGAAGGTTTTTCCCCACTTTCTCGGAACGGATCAGAACGGACGGGACTATATGATCCGGGTTTTGGTCGGCGGCAGGGTGTCCATGACCGTCGGCCTCGTGGCCTCCTTTCTCATCCTTTTGATCGGCTCCGTCTACGGATCGATCGCGGGATACTTCGGAGGCATGGTGGATATGATTATGATGCGGATCGTGGACATCATCTATACCGTGCCTGATGTGCTCATCATCATTCTCCTCGCACAGACCCTGAAATATCCGCTGGAAAAGCTGGGGAACGCGCCGGGCTTTGGCTGGATTCAGAAGCTCGGGCCGAACATGGTCTCCATGTTCCTTGTCTTTGCGCTTCTCTACTGGGTCGGCATGGCACGGATCGTCCGCTCTCAGATCATGGTCTTAAAGCAAAGTGAATATGTCACTGCCGCCAAGGCACTGGGGGCGAATGACAGGCGAATCATCGGAAAGCACCTGATCGTGAACTGCATCGGGACCCTGATCGTCACAACGACGCTCCAGATCCCGAGCTCGATCTTCACAGAATCCTTCCTCTCCTTTCTGGGACTCGGGGTTCAGGCCCCGATGCCTTCCCTGGGCTCTCTCGCCAGTGCCGCGCTGAACGGCTTCCAGACCTATCCGGAGAAGCTCTTTGCCCCGGCCTTCCTGATCTTCGTCATCATCCTGAGCTTCAATCTGCTCGGAGACGGACTCCGGGATGCCTTTGATCCGAAGCTGAAGCAGCAGTAGGGAGGAGAGACTATGTCAGAAGAGAAATATCTTGTGGATATCCGGCATGAGCAGCTCTCCTTTTTCACCTCCGCGGGAGAGGTCAAGGCTTTAAATGATGTCAGCATCCGGATGAAGGAGGGGGAGGTCCTCGGAATCGTGGGGGAGTCCGGCTCCGGGAAGTCGGTCACGGCCTACTCGATCATGGGCCTCACGGCGCAGAACGGGCGCATTGTCGGCGGAAGCGTCGAATTCAACGGGCACCGCATCGATGAGATGAAGGAGAAGGAGCTCCGAAAGATCCGCGGCAGCGAGGTGAGCATCATTTTCCAGGATCCGATGACCTCCCTGAACCCGGTCTGGACGGTCGGAAACCAGATCGAGGAGTCCATCCGTCTCCACACGGAGAAGAGGGGGGCAGAGGTCCGGAAGAGGGCGAGAGAGCTGCTGGAGCTCGTGGGGATCAATGAGCCGGAGAAGCGCCTTGGGCAGTATCCCCATGAGCTTTCCGGAGGGATGCGCCAGAGGGTCATGATCGCCATCGCCCTGGCCTGTGAGCCGAAGCTTCTCATCGCGGATGAGCCGACGACGGCTCTCGATGTGACGATACAGGCACAGATCCTGGAGCTGATGCAGGATCTGAAGAAAAAGCTCGGAATGGGAATCATCATGATCACCCATGATCTCGGAGTCGTCGCCTCGATGTGCGACAATATCGCTGTCATGTATGCGGGGGAGATCGTCGAGTACGGCACGACGGACGACATCTTCTACCGCCCGATGCACGAGTACACAAAGGGACTTCTTCGCTCGATCCCGAAGTTCCACGAGAAGGACTACGAGCGTCTCATTCCGATCGAGGGGCAGCCGGTGGATCTTCTGAATCCCCCGAAGGGCTGCGGCTTTGCGCCGCGCTGCCAAAGCTGCATGAAGATCTGCCTTGCCAAAAAGCCGCCCCGGACGGATTTCGACGGGCTGCACTATTCCCGATGCTGGCTTTTGCAGAAGGAGGAATTCCTGAAGAACAGGGAGGGGGAGCTTTCGCATGTCTGAGAATCTGCTGGAAATCGAGCATCTGAAACAGTATTTTCCCGTGGCCGGCTCCCGGAAGACCGTGAAGGCCGTGGATGATGTCAGCTTCTTCATAAGAAAGGGAGAGACCTTCGGACTGGTGGGGGAATCCGGCTGCGGAAAGACCACGACGGGGCGCTCCATCCTCCGGCTGACGGAGCCGACAGCGGGGAAGATTGTCTACGACGGAAATGTCATCTTCGATTCCGAGAGCGGGAAAAAGGCGGATATGCTCCCCTACCGGAGAAAGATGCAGATCGTCTTTCAGGACCCCTATGCCTCTCTGGACCCCAGGATGACCGTGGGGGATATCGTGGGAGAGGCACTGGACATTCATAAGCTCTGCCGGACAAGGGCGGAGAGGAGAGAGCGGATTCTATCCCTCTTGTCCACGGTGGGCCTGAATTCCGAGCACGCAAACCGCTATCCGCATGAGTTTTCCGGCGGACAGCGGCAGAGGATCGGCATCGCGAGGGCGCTGGCCGTGGACCCCGAGTTCATCGTCTGTGATGAGCCGGTATCGGCACTGGATGTGTCGATTCAGGCGCAGGTCGTCAACATGTTCGAGGATCTGCAGAAGAAGCTGGGCCTGACCTATCTCTTCATCGCCCACGACCTCTCGATCGTAAATCACATCTCCGGCAGAATCGGCGTCATGTATCTCGGGCATCTCGTGGAGATGGCGGATGCGGATGAAATCACCTTTCACTCGATGCATCCCTATACCCGTTCCCTGATCTCCGCCGTCCCGATCGCGGACCCGAAGATCGCGCGTTCCTCGAAGCGGATTATCTTAAGCGGGGATGTGCCCTCCCCCGTGAATCCGCCCTCCGGCTGCCCCTTCCGCACCCGCTGCCTCTACGCGGACGGAAGATGCGCGGAGGAGAATCCGGCGTTTCGGGAGGAAAAGCCCGGCCACTTTGTGGCCTGCCATCATCTGGACCAATTGAATCCGGCGGATCAGAGCAAATCTTAAGCCCGGAAAACGAAATCGGACGGTCTTCGGAGGCCTGAGAGAGGATTTCATTTCTGCCATCGGATTTTCGAATCGGACAGCCTTTGGAAGCCTGCGGCACGCTATAACCTGCCGCTTGTCATAGACCATCCATCTCCGCTTTGAGATGGAGAAGCTTTCATCGTATCCCCTGAGATCTTCCCTGAGAGAAGGACTTCGGAGAGGGGAGACGAAGGAGAGAGAACAAGGAGGGAGTATCATGAAAAAGAAGAATGCGGCCATGTTGCTTTCCGCGCTTCTCCTTTTGGGATCGGCGCTCACAGCCTGCGGCGGCTCCGCGGGCTCCTCGGATTCTGCGGGGACAAAGGGCGCAAAGGAGGGGGGAAGCACGGCGGAGGGCGAGTCCGGCAGTGTGGAAAAGACCTCCTCCGGAGGGCAGCTCGATGTGCAGATCGGCCCGTCCCCGGAGACCATGGACCCGGCCTTAAACTCCGCTGTGGACGGCGGCAATATGATCGTCCACGCCTTTGAGGGACTCCTTAAGTTCGATAAGGACAATAAGATCATCGGAGGACTTTCCGATCAGTGGAACTGCTCGGAGGATGGCCTGACCTGGACCTTCCATCTCCGCCCGGACTTAAAGTGGTCCGATGGCACGGAGTTCACGGCGGAGGACTTCGTCTATTCCTGGAAGAGGCTTGCGGATCCCGCGACCGCCGCGCCCTACGGCTACGATCTCTTGAATCAGATCGAGGGCTATGACAAGGCGGCGGAGGGTGATTTGGATGCGCTCAAGGTGGAGGCCGCGGCAAAGGACAGCTTCGTCGTCCATCTCTCCAGCCCCTGCTCCTATTTTGACAAGATCGCGGCCTTCACCTCCATGGTTCCGGTGCAGAAGGCGACGATCGAGGCGAACGGGGACAGCTGGTCCACAAAGCCCGAGAGCTATATCTCGAACGGCCCCTACAAGATGACGGAGTTTACGGACGGGGACCGCATCGTCTTTGAGAAGAATGAGAACTACTGGGACAAGGATCACGTCACCTTCGATAAGATCGTATGGCACCTGATCGAGGACGGAAATTCCGCCTACACCGCCTATAAGGAGGGGACGCTGGACATGATGAAGACCGTCCCCTCAGAGGAGATCCCGAGCCTCAAGGGACAGGAGGACTTCCACCTGGATCCGATCATGGGGACCTATTATGTGAGCTTTAACCTGAAGAAGGCTCCCTTTGACAACGAGAAGGTCCGGGAGGCGCTCTCCCTCGCAATTGACCGGGACTATGTGGGGAATACCATCATGCAGGGGACCTATAGTCCGGCGAAGAACTTCGTCGGCCCCGGCGTATCCGATGCGGAGCCCGGGAGCTCCTTTGAGAAGGTGACGGAGGAGAAGTACGGAGATTTCTTCGACAACTCGAAGTATCAGGAGAATCTCGAGAAGGCGAAGCAGCTTCTCGCGGAGGCGGGCTATCCGAACGGCCAGGGCTTCCCGGAATTCAGCTATATGGCAAACGACGCCTCCTACCATAAGGCCGTCGCGGAATATCTGCAGAAGGCCTGGGGAGATCTCGGACTCAAGATGACGATCGATATCCAGGAGTGGAAGACCGTCACCGCGAACCGCCGGAGCGGAAACTATGATACGGCGAGAAACGGCTGGGTCTACGACTGGGACGATCCCTCCAATATGATCAATCTCCTGGAGACAAACAACGGAAACAACGATGGAAAGTACTCGAATCCGGACTTTGACGCGCTCGTAAAGAAGGCGAGAGAGGCCAAGGATCTGAAGGAGCACTATGAGCTTCTCCACGAGGCGGAGCAGCTTCTCCTTAAGGATTATGCGATGGCGCCGCTTGCCTACTATAACGAGTTCTATCTTCAGAAGCCAAACCTGAAGAATACCTGGCACAGCCCCTATGGCTATTGGTTCTTTATGTACGGCACGAAGGAATAAAGAACCGGGGCAGAGCGGAAGCTCTCGGAGGGCCTTTGGAAATTCTCGGCCGCGGCGATTGCCGCGGCCGTTTTCTTATGATATAATTCCCCGGTATGCCGCGAAAAGCTCATCTGTTTCGGGAATAATGACGAAGAGCGGAAGGCTTTTGAGCCGGGAGGCGGCAGCTTTGGAAATTATTTTATGCGGGCGGATCCGCCCGGGAGGATGGATTATGAAGAAAAAAAGTGTAGTGCTTCTGAGCGCGGCCCTTTCTCTGGGACTTGCGCTCACAGCTTGCGGAGGTGCGTCTCGCTCCGCGGCTTCTTCCGGAGCGAAGGAAGAGAAGGAGGGAAGCACGGCGGAGGGAGAAGCCGGGAGCGCGGAGAAGAGCTCCTCCGGGGGACAGCTCGACGTGGAGGTCGGCCCGACGCCGGAGACCATAGACCCGCAGCTCAACAGCACAAGGGATGCCTCCGTCATGATTCTGCACGCCTTTGAAGGGCTTCTTCGGACCGATAAGGACAACAATATCATCGGAGGACTCGCCGAGAGCTGGGAGAAGTCGGATGACGGCCTAAGCTACACCTTCCACCTTCGCCCGGGCTTAAAGTGGTCCGACGGCACCGATCTCACGGCTAAGGACTTCGTCTACTCCTGGAAGAGGCTTGCGGACCCGCAGACGGCAGCGCCCTATTCCTATGATCTTATGAATATGATCGACGGCTTCGAGGAGGCGCAGACCGGAAATCTCGATGCCTTAAAGGTGGAGGCCCCGGATGACAATACCTTCCTGGTCCATCTTTCCAAGCCCTGCGACTACTTTGACAAGATCGCGGCCTTCCCCGTCATGGTTCCGCTGCAGGAGAAGAGCGTCGAGGAAAATGGAGACAGCTGGACCACGAATCCGGAGAGCTATATCACGGACGGCCCCTATAAGATGACGGAGTACACGGACGGGGACCGCGTCGTCTTTGAAAAGAATGAGAACTACTGGGACAAGGAGCATATCACCTTCGATAAGATCGTCTGGCATCTGATCAGCGATGCGAACACGGCCTACACCGCCTATAAGCAGGATGAGATCGATATGATAAAGGATGTCCCGACGGAGGAGATCGCGGGTCTTCGGGACAATCCCGAGTTCCGGGTGGAGCCGATCCGGGGTACCTACTATGTCAACTTCAATATTGCAAAGAAGCCCTTTGACGATGCAAAGGTCCGGGAGGCGATGACGCTTGCGATCGACCGGGACTATGTCGCAAACACCATCATGCAGGGCATCTATTCTCCTTCGAAGAATTTTGTCGGCCCCGGAGTCACGGACGCGGCGGAAAACTCTTCTTTTGAGAAGGTGACGGAGGAAAAGTACGGCGATTTCTTCGATAACTCGAAGTATCAGGAGAATCTGGAGAAGGCGAAGCAGCTTCTCTCCGAGGCGGGCTATCCGAACGGTCAGGGCTTCCCGAGCTTCAGCTATCTCGTCAATGACAACGGCTACAACAAGGCGGTCGCGGAATACCTCCAGTCAGCCTGGAAGGAGCTTGGGCTCAATATGACGATCGACGTACAGGAGTGGAAGACGATGACGGTGAACCGCCGCGCCGGAAACTATGATACGGCGAGAAATTCCTGGGTCTATGACTGGGACGATCCCGCAAACCTCATCGATCTTCTGGAGACAAACAACGGAAACAACGACGGGAAATATTCCAGCGCGGAATTTGACGCTCTGGTGGAGAAGGCGCGGATCTCGACCAATCGGGAGGAGCGGTTCGATCTCCTGCATCAGGCGGAGCAGCATATGCTGAAGGACTATGCCGTCGCTCCCATCGCAAGTCAGAACGATTTCTGGATGCAGAAGGAGAATCTGAAGAACACCTGGCACAGCCCCTCCGGCTACTGGTACTTCATGTACGGAAGCAAGGGCTAGGCAGAGGAAAGAGAGATTTTCTCCGGGGGCCTTCCGACTCCTGGAGACGGGATTGAGAGCAGAGAAAAGAGCTCCGCTATGATTGCCGAGCTCTTTTTTCTATGGTAAACTTAGGAAAATGCGGATTCATTTTGCGGCAGAGAAGAGGATTTTTATGGGAAAAGAGAGAAGAGTGATGTTGAAGCTCTCCGGGGAAGCGCTCGCCGGGGAGAAGCGTTTCGGCTTTGAGGATGATATCATCCGGGAGGTGGCCCGTGAGGTAAAGCCTGCCCTGGAGGAGGGGGTGGAGCTTGCGATCATGATTGGAGGCGGGAACTTCTGGAGAGGGCGCCAGTCGGAGTCTGTGGACCGCTATAAGGCGGATCAGATCGGGATCCTTGCGACCGCCATGAACTGCATCTATACCGCGGAGCTTTTCCGCACGGAAGGGATCAGGACGAAGGTCATGTCCTCCATCCCGATCGGCGATATGGCGGAGCTTTTCTCAAAGGACAAGGCGCTCCGCCTCATGAAGAAGGGGACCGTGCTCTTCCTCGCCGGAGGGACGGGGCATCCCTATTTCTCGACGGACACCGGCGTGGTGCTCCGCGCCCTGGAGCTTTCCTGTGAGGAGATCCTCCTCGCAAAGGCTGTGGACGGAGTCTATGATAAGGACCCGAAGAAGGACAGGACCGCGCAGCGCTACGATACGATACCGCTCCGGGAGCTTGTGGATAAAAGGCTTGAGGTCATTGATCTTGCGGCCTCCGTCCTCTGCCTGGAGAATCATCTTCCGCTCGCTGTCTTCTCTCTCCGGGAAAAGCACGGGATCTCCAATGCGCTCAGAGGGAAGATCAACGGGACGAGAGTGACTGCGGTCTGAGCCGGCCTCCTGCCGCTGAGAAGGAGGGCGCAACCATTCATGCCGAAAACTTCGGCGCTGCCAAAGAGAGAGGACAGGAGGAAGTATGGACGACCAGTTTACCATCCATATCGAAAAGATGCATAAGACCCATGACAATCTGATGTCGGAGCTTGCGACGATCCGGGCGGGGCGCGCGAATCCCCATGTTCTGGACCGGATCACAGTGGATTATTACGGCACGCAGACACCGCTTCAGCAGGTCGGAAATATCTCTGTGCCGGAGGCCCGCATGCTCCAGATTCAGCCCTGGGACAAGGGCATGCTGAAGGAGATCGAGAAGGCCATCAATCTCTCGGATCTCGGCATCAACCCGACCAATGACGGAAATACCATCCGCCTTGTCTTCCCGGAGCTCACAGAGGAGAGGAGAAGGGAGCTCACAAAGGAGGTTAAAAAGAAAGGGGAGGCCGCGAAGGTCGCGATCCGGAATATAAGGAGGGACGCGATGGAGCTCGCAAAGAAGCTCGAGAAGAACTCCGAGATCACAGAGGATGATCTGAGCCGCCAGACAAAGGATATCCAGGATCTGACCGATCATATGATAGAGAAGATCGACCGCTCGGTGGAGGCGAAGAACAAGGAACTGATGACGGTATGAGGGAGCAAAGAGAAGGAGAGGAGCCGGCTCATATCGCGATTATCCTGGACGGAAACGGCCGCTGGGCGAAGCGGAGGGGTCTTCCGAGAGCCATGGGGCATAAGAAGGGCTGCGAGACGCTGGAGCGTATTGTGGAGGACTGTGCGAGGCTCGGCATCTCCTATCTCACGGTCTACGGCTTTTCCACAGAGAACTGGAAGCGCCCCCCCGAGGAGGTTGCAGCTCTCATGCAGCTTTTCCGCATCTATATGAAGAAGCTGATCAAGGTCGCAAATGAGAACAATGTCCGCGCGAGGATGATCGGGAGCCGGGAGGGCTTCGCCCGGGATATCCGGGAGGGTATAGAGGATCTGGAGCGGGAGACCGCGAAAAACACGGGGATGTGCTTTGTCTTTGCCGTGAACTACGGTTCGCGGGACGAAATTATCCGCGCCGTCAAAAAATACACGATACAGGCGCTCTCCGAGGGAAGGAGCCGGGAGGAGATCGAGAGCCTCACAGAAGATGACTTTTCCCGTCTTCTGGACACAGCGGGAATGCCGGATCCGGATCTTGTGATCCGGACCTCGGGAGAGTTCCGTCTCTCAAACTATCTCCTCTGGCAGTGCGCCTATTCGGAATATTATATCAGTCCGGTCCTGTGGCCGGATTTTGACAAAGAGGAGCTGCTCCGCGCGATCGATAGCTTTCGGAAGAGGGAGCGGAGGTTTGGCGGAAGGCCGGAGGGCTCCTCCTCTTCCCGTGCCCGGGGCGATGGAAGGGAGGGAGAAGGCAATGTCTGATTCTGCACTGGATGACCTGAGACAGCCTCAGAATGAAAAGAGAAAAAGCTCGTTCATGAAAAGACTGCTGAGCGGCGCGGCGCTTCTGTTCCTCGCGTTCCTGTTTATTCCTCTGGGCGGGCTTCCGCTTTTTCTCCTGACGCTTGCCCTCTCCCTTCTGGGGCTCTTTGAGCTCTACCGGGCCTTTTCTCTGGAAAGGACGGCACTGGGAGGCCTCGGCTGTCTCGCCCTTCTCCTTTCCTATCTGCTCCTCTACCTCGGGAGGGAGGAGCTGCTTCCGATGCTTCTCATCCTAAGTCTTATGGCGATGCTCTCCCTCTATGTGCTCTCCTATCCGAAATACCATATCGATTCTGTTTCGGAGAGCTTCTTCGGTCTCGTCTATGCGGGACTTATGATGAGCTACCTCTACCGGACAAGAACGCTGCCGGACGGGAAGATTCTCTCCTGGCTGATCCTGCTCTCAAGCTGGGGGACGGATACCTTCGCCTACTGCGCGGGGATGCTCTTTGGGCGCACCAAGATGACTCCCGTCCTCAGTCCGAAAAAGACCGTGGAGGGAGCGATCGGCGGGGTGATCGGGGCCTCGGCCCTGGGCTTTTTCTATGCGCTTCTTTTCCGGTGCTACTTTACGGCGGTGGAACGGCCGGAGATCATCTCCGCCGTCTCCTCCGCGGCCGCATCATTGATCTCCATGGCGGGGGATCTCGCGGCCTCCGGCATCAAGAGAGACCGGGGAATCAAGGACTACGGGAGGCTGATCCCCGGGCACGGCGGAATTTTGGACCGCTTCGATTCCATGCTGTTTACCGCACCGACGGTCTACTACGCGCTTCGCTTTCTGAGCTTTTAAGGAGATGTCTGCCGGGATGAGGAAAAGAGAGAAAGAGAAGGACATGGGAGAAAGAGGATGAGAAATATCGTGATACTGGGATCCAGCGGATCCATCGGGAGACAGGCAGTCGATGTCATAGCGAGGGACCCGGAGCTTCGGATCTCCGGCCTTGCAGTCCGCTCCTCCATTTCCCTTCTCCGGGAGCAGACGGAGCGCTTCCGCCCGGAGACGGTCTGCGTTTTTGAGCGGGAGGCGGCCGAGAGATTTTCCTCCTTCGGCCTTCCTGTCCGCGTACTCAGCGGTATGGAGGGGCTCATCGAGCTCTCGGAGATGGAGAGCTGCGATGAGCTCCTGGTCTCTTTGGTGGGGATGATCGGTATCGAGCCCACGATCGCAGCGATACGGAAGAGGAAGAGGATCCTCCTCGCAAACAAGGAGACTCTGGTCTGCGCGGGGCATCTCATCATGCCGCTTCTAAAGGAATATTGCACGGAGCTTCGGCCGATCGATTCCGAGCACTCTGCGATCTGGCAGTCCTTAATGGGAGAGGATCCGGAGTCTTTGGAGAGGATTTTGCTCACGGCGAGCGGCGGACCCTTCCGCGGGCGGAAGAGAGCGGAGCTTAAAAATAAGACGAAGGAGGATGCCCTGAAGCATCCGAACTGGTCCATGGGACAGAAGATCACGATTGATTCCGCGACACTGATCAATAAGGGACTGGAATTTATCGAGGCAAAGTGGCTTTTTTCCGTGCCGCCGGAGAAAATCACGGTTTTGATCCAGCCGGAGAGCATCATCCATTCCGCGGTTCAATTCAAGGACGGCTCCGTGAAGGCCCAGCTTGGCGCTGCGGATATGAGGATTCCGATCGAATACGCGCTCTATGCGCCGTCCCGGCGCTTTCTTCCGGCGGAGAGGCTGGATTTCGCCGCTCTTTCCTGTCTCCACTTTGAGAGACCGGATACGGAGACCTTCCGGGGGCTCTTTCTCGGAATGGAGGCGGCAAAGAGGGGAGGATCCCTTCCGACGATCTACAACGCCGCAAATGAAGAGGCGGTCGCGAGCTTTCTCAGAGGAGAAATCGGCTTTCTCAGGATCGCAGAGCTTGTAGAGGAGGCGATGCGCGCCCACGAGGAGGGCTATCTTCCCGATCCCGATCTTTCGGAGATCCTGGAGGCGGAGAGATGGGCGAGGGAATTTGTCAGAAAAAGGAAAGAGGGTAGAGCTTGAGTATTATCGTTGCGATTCTTGCGCTGGGGTTTTTGATCTTTTTCCATGAGCTCGGACATTTTCTTATGGCGAAGGCCTGCGGCGTCGGCGTATTGGAGTTCTCTGTCGGCATGGGCCCGAGGCTTATCTCCCGGGTCTTTCGAAATACAAGGTACAGCCTTAAGCTTCTGCCCTTCGGGGGCTCCTGCGCGATGCTCGGAGAGGACAGCGCGGGCTCCGGGGATTTCAGCACTGCGGACGGGGAGATCATGGAGGAAGAAAGGGAAGAGGAGGACCCCTGGATTGACTTCGACGGAGTCCGCTACCGGGAATCCGAGCTTTCCCGGAGAAGCTTCCAGAATCGCCCCGGCTGGCAGCGCTTTCTGATCTGCTTTGGCGGTGTCTTTCATAACCTCCTCCTCGCCTTCCTCCTCGCTCTCTTTGTCGTCCACTTCAGCGGTATGGACAGGCCGGTCATCGATGCCGCGCAGCCCGGCTCCTCCGCGGAGAGCGCGGGCTTTGAGAGAGGAGATCTTCTGAGCGGCATATCGCTGGACGGGAAACGCTTCCGAAGGATTGAGACCTTCCGGGAGCTCTATCTCTGGCTCTATCTTCATTCGGATTCCATAAAGGAGAATTCCGTCCTGGAGCTCCGCTGCCAAAGAAACGGACGGGAGGAGAGGATGAAGTTCAGCCCCTGGTATGATAAGGAGAGCGGGAAATACCGCCTGGGCCTGGAATTTTCCGGAAAGAGGGTCCGGCCGGAGACGGTCGGGGATTCCTTCCTCTATGCCTATCAGGAGCTTCGCTACAATGTCGTCGTGGTCTTCGACAGTCTTCAGCTTCTCTTTCGCGGAAGGATCCGGAGGAATGAGCTCATGGGACCGGTGGGGACCGTGACCGTGATCGGGGATACGGTGGAGCAGTCCACCCGCTACGGACTCTTCAATGCCTTCCTCGTCCTATTAAATCTCTGCATCATGCTGAGCGCAAATCTCGCCGTCATGAACCTCCTTCCGATACCGGCTCTCGACGGGGGAAGGCTCCTCTTTATCCTTCTGGAAATGATCAGCAGGAAGAGGCTCAATCCAAAAGTCGAGGAGACGATCAATCGGATCGGCATGATCGTTCTCCTCCTTCTGATGGCGCTGATCTTCTTAAATGACATTGTAAACCTCTTTAACGGAGCCTACCGAAATATCGGCTGACTCCGAAAGAGGAGCAGGGGAGAAGCTTCTCCCTTTTTGAAAAATATTTCGGAGGGAAAAGGGAAAGAAAAGGGGATCGGAAGAGCTTTTCCGGAAGAAGGCAAAGAAGATAGAGCGGAAGGGAGGAGCGGAGCGGTGACGGCGAGGGAAAAAACGAAGGTGATCCGGATCGGGAATGTAAAGATCGGCGGGGGGAACCCGATCGCCATTCAGTCCATGTGCAATACAAAGACGGAGGATGTGCAGGGGAGCATCGAGCAGATCCGAAGACTGGAGAGAGCGGGCTGTCAGATCGTCCGCCTCACTGTACCGGACCGGGAGGCGGCGCTCGCCTTCGGAGAGATCCGAAGGGAGGTCTCTCTCCCCCTCGTAGCGGATATCCATTTCGACTACCGGATGGCGATTCTTGCGATGGAAGAGGGGGCGGATAAGATCCGCATCAATCCCGGAAATATCGGAGGAGAGGAAAAGGTGCGCGCGGTCGTCGACTGCGCAAAGGACAGAGGAATCCCGATCCGGGTGGGGGTGAATTCCGGCTCCCTCGAAAAAAGATTCCTTGAGAAGTACGGGGGCCATGTGACGGCGGAGGGACTTGTGGATTCCGCGCTGGATAAGCTTGGCCTCATAGAGAGCATGGGCTATGACAAGCTTGTGGTCTCCATCAAATCCTCGGATGTTCTCATCGCAGAACGGGCACATATCCTGATCTCCGAGCGGACAGACTATCCTGTCCATGTCGGAATCACCGAGGCCGGGACGCTCTGGTCGGGGAATATCAAGTCCGCCGTCGGTCTCGGCATGATCCTTTCCCGGGGGATCGGGGACACCGTGCGGGTGAGCCTGTCCGCGGATCCCGTGGAGGAGGTGAAATCCGCGAAGCTGATCCTCCGAACGCTAGGCCTGAGAAAGAGCGGTGTCACGGTGGTCTCCTGCCCGACCTGCGGGCGGACCGACATCGACCTCATCCGCCTTGCGGGGGAGGTCGAGAGCATGGCGGAGGAATTTGAGGAGAAGGATTTCAAGGTGGCCGTCATGGGCTGCGTCGTGAACGGACCCGGGGAGGCTCGGGAAGCGGATATCGGAATCGCGGGCGGAAAGGGCTATGGGATTTTGTTCCGGCGCGGGGAGATCCTTCGGAAGGTCCCGGAGGCGGAGCTTCTTACGGCGCTCCGGAGGGAGATGGAGAGACTTTGAGAAATGAAACGCTTTTTTGAGGTTTTTGAAGAGCTGGAGCTCTCCGGGGTGGCCGAGGGCCTGCTTCAGGATGTGCTGATTCGCCGCATCACCTTTTCCCGGGACAGATCCCTTCTTCGGATCTATATCGAAAGCCCGCATCTCATCGAAAAGGAGCGGGTGAGGGAGGCGGAGCAGGCGATCCGGAGGCAGCTTTTTCCGGGGAAAAGGATTGAGGTCCGAATCATGGAGCGCTTTCGCCTCTCCGCCCAGTACACATCCCGCGCTCTCTACAGCCTCTATTCCAGCTCCATTCTCTCGGAGCTAAAGGACTATGACATCCTTCTCTACAATATGCTTTGCAGCGGAAGAATCTCCTGGGAGGACGAGGAAACGCTGAGACTCAGCGTGCCGGCCCTCTCCCTCTATCTCCGCTCCGAGAAGCGCCTCCGCCATAGCTTAGATAAGCTTTTCTCCGAGCGCTGCGGCCTTCCCTTTCGCCTGCTCCTCTCCTATGAGGAGAAAGAGGAGAAAGAAGAGAAAGAAGAGAGAGAGGAGAAGGAGAGAGAAAAAGACAGGAAGGAGCAAGGAAAAGAAAAGGGAAACAAGAGAGCGGAAGCGGCAGAAGAGCTGCCTTATCTTCCTCCGGAAAATATGCCAAAAAGCGCGTCTCAAAAGACGGCTTTCCGCCCGGAGAAGTCTCAGAGCCCTTCTCCTCGTTCGAGAAGGCCTGAGCTTCCCGAAAAGAAAGCGCCTTCCTCTCGGATCCTCCCCGGAGAGGGCGGAAAGGGGGAGTACAGCGCCTCCTCATCGGACGGTCTGCGAAAGGGAAGGAAATTTCCTTTTAAGCGCTCCGAATCCGAGGATGTTCTCTACGGGAGAGATTTCTCGGAGCAGCCGACTCCGATGTCGGAGCTTAGGGAGGAGAGCGGGATGGTCGTGCTCTGCGGACGCATCTTCACGGTCGAGGAGCGCAGCACAAAAAGCGGAAAGACCATACTGAGCTTTCGCTTTACGGATGAAACGGATTCCATCGCTTCCAAAATCTTTGTGGAAGAGGAGGATCTCCCGGAGGCGCGGGCCTTTTTGCAGGTCGGAAAGGGAATCCTCGCAAAGGGGATGATCGAGTACGACAGCTTTGACCGGGAGCTTGAGCTCTCCCATCTAAGCGGCATCAAAAAGTACGAGTTTCAGAAAAAGAAGCGGACGGACAGCGCGAAGGAGAAGAGGGTAGAGCTCCATCTCCACACGAAGATGTCCGATATGGACGGCGTATCCGATGTGAACGACTACATCGATACGGCGCTTTCCTTTGGCATGGATGCGATGGCGATCACGGATCACGGCGTCGTGCAGGCCTTTCCGGATGCGGCCTCCCATCTGAAAAAGCTCGGGAAGGAAAGGGATTTTAAGCTGATTTACGGCCTGGAGGGTTATTTGGTCGACGATCTTAAGACCATAGTGCAGAGGGACAGAGGGCAGGAGCTCTTTTCGGAGACCGTCGTCTTCGATATCGAGACCACGGGCTTCCATCCGCAGACGGATAAAATTATAGAGATCGGCGCGGTGAAGCTCAGAGAGGGAAAGATCTGCGATCGAATGGATGTCTTCGTGAATCCCGAAATTCCGATCCCCTTTCGGATCACGCAGCTCACCTCCATCGACGACTCCATGGTGATCGGAGAGAGGACGATCGAGGAACTTCTCCCGGAATTCCTCTCCTTCTGCGGGGACGCTGTGATCGTCGCGCACAATGCGGACTTTGACACGGGCTTTATCCGCGAAAACGCAAGGCGCCTGGGTCTTTCCTATGATCCCACTGTCGTGGACACAGTGGGTCTTTCGCGTCTCCTCCTCCCGAAGCTGAACCGCTTTAAGCTCGACACCGTCGCAAAGGAGCTCGGAATCAGCCTTTTGAATCATCACCGGGCAGTGGATGACGCCGAGGCGACGGCGGAGATCTATCAAAAGGAGCTTTCACTCCTCAGAGAGCGCGGTGTCAAAAAACTGTCGGAGATCGACAGTCTCCTCTTTGACTATGAGGCCAATGTGCGGAAGCTCCCGAGCTTTCACTGCATCATCCTCGCTAAAAATGATATCGGCCGCATCAACCTCTACCGCCTGATCTCGGAATCGCATCTTAAGTATTTCCGGAAAAATCCGAAGATCCCGAAATCCCTTTTGAAAAGGTACAGGGAGGGGCTGATTCTGGGATCGGCCTGCGCAGCGGGGGAGCTCTTTCAGGCGATCCTCCGGGGGGCGGAGGAGGAGCAGCTTCTCTCCATCGCATCCTTCTATGATTATCTGGAAATCCAGCCCCTGGGAAACAATGCCTTTATGCTGGGCTCCGACCGCTACTCCGCAAAAAGCCGGGAGGATCTCATCGCCTATAACCGGAAGATTCTCTCTCTCGGGGAGCAGCTTGGAAAGCCGGTCTGTGCGACCTGTGACTGCCACTATATCGAGCCGGAGGACGATATTTACCGGAGGATCATCATGGCGGGGCGGGGCTTCGAAGAGGAGGAGAGCGATGCCTCCCTCTATTTTCGGAATACGGAGGAGATGCTCTCGGAATTTTCGTATCTGGAGCCGAACAAGGCGAAGGAGGTCGTAATTGATAATCCGAAAAGGATCGCGGATATGTGTGAATTCATAGAGCCGGTCCGCCCGGACAAGTGTCCTCCCGTGATCCCGGACTCCGACGCGGAGCTTCGGAGAATCTGCTCCGAGACCGCCCATAAGATGTATGGTCCCAGCCTTCCGAGGATCGTGGAGGAGAGGCTTGAGACAGAGCTTCGATCTATCATCTCAAACGGCTACTCTGTCCTCTACATCATTGCGCAAAGGCTCGTCGACAAGTCCAATGAGGACGGCTATCTCGTCGGGTCCCGGGGCTCCGTCGGCTCCTCCTTTGCCGCGACGATGGCGCATATCACGGAGGTAAACCCGCTTCCTCCGCACTATGTCTGCCCGGACTGCTACTGGAGTGACTTCGACTCCCCGGAGGTAAAGGCCTTCTCCGGGATGGCGGGCTGTGACATGCCAAAGAAAAAGTGCCCGCACTGCGGTGCGGAGCTGAACCGCTGGGGCTTCGACATCCCCTTTGAGACCTTCCTCGGCTTTAACGGAGACAAGGAGCCGGATATCGATCTGAACTTCTCCGGGGAGTACCAGGCGAAGGCGCACGCCTATACCGGAGAGATCTTCGGAGAGGGGCATACCTTTAAGGCGGGGACCATAGGCACTTTAGCCGACAAGACAGCCTACGGCATGGTGAAGAAATATTATGAGGAGCGGAATCTCATAAAGCGGGGGGCGGAGATCGAGAGGATGGTCCAGGGCTGCGTCGGTGTGAGAAGGACGACGGGGCAGCACCCGGGTGGCATCGTCGTCCTCCCCCACGGGGAGGAGATCAATACCTTCACTCCGGTGCAGCACCCCGCAAATGATCTTGGCTCCCCCATCATCACCACGCATTTTGACTACCATAAGATCGACCATAACCTCCTAAAGCTCGATATCCTGGGGCACGATGATCCCACGATGATCCGAAAGCTCCAGGATTTGACCGGGATCGACCCAGTGAAGGATATCCCGCTGGATTCTCCGGAGGTCATGAGCCTCTTCCGATCCACGGAGGCACTCGGGATCCGCCCCGAGGACATCCAGGGCGTGCGGCTCGGCTGTCTCGGCATCCCGGAGTTCGGGACCTCCTTCGCGATGCAGATGGTGGAGGACACAAAGCCGAGGTATTTCTCGGATCTCATCCGGATCTCCGGCCTCTCCCACGGGACGGATGTCTACCTGAATAATGCCCAGGATCTGATCCTGGAGGGTGTCACGACACTGCAGGATGCGATCTGCTGCCGGGACGACATCATGGTCTACCTCATGCACAGGGGCATGGACCCCGGGGAGAGCTTCTCCATCATGGAGGCCACGAGGAAGCATAAGCCCCTGAAGGAGGAGTGGTGCAGTGACATGCTAAAGCGCGGTGTCCCCCAGTGGTATATCGACGCCTGCAAAAAGATCAAATACATGTTTCCGAAGGCGCACGCCGCAGCCTATGTCATGATGGCCTGGAGAGTGGCCTACTGCAAGGTCTTCTACCCGAGGGAATACTACGCCGCCTACTACTCGATCCGGGCGGACGGCTTCGACTACGACAAAATGTGCTTTGGTCTTGACAAGCTCCGCTATTATATCAAGCTCTACCAGGAGATCGAGCGTCCCACGGCGACGGAGTCCGTCTGCCTCCGGGATATGAAGATCTGCGAGGAAATGTACGCAAGGGGGATCGAGTTCGCGCCGATCGATATCTATCGGGCAAGGGCAAAGGACTTCCAGATCACGGGGGACGGGAAAATCATGCCGAGCTTTAACTGTATGGCGGGACTCGGGGAGGCCGTGGCGCTCGGGATCGAGGAGGGGGCCAGGAAGGGGGCCTTTCTCTCGAAGGACGACTTTTTAAACCGCACCCATTGTCCGAGGGCCTTCGCGGATAAATTCTCGGAGCTCGGTCTCCTCGGAGATATCCCAAGCTCCAACCAGCTCTCCATTTTTGATTTAAAGATATGATGCCGGGCACTTGATAAAAGCTCTTCCCTGTTTTATCATAAGTAAAAGTCATGAAAGGGGGAAGCGATATGAGAAGAGTTTATAATTTCAGCGCAGGGCCCGCGATGCTCCCGGAGGAGGTCCTCCGGGAGGCCTCGGAGGAGATGCTGGACTACCGGGGGCATGGGATGTCCGTCATGGAGATGAGCCACCGCTCCTCGATGTTTCGCGAGATTATAGAGCAGGCGGAGAGGGATCTCAGAGAGCTCATGGATATCCCCGAAAGCTACCGCGTTCTCTTCATCCAGGGGGGCGGCCATGTGCAGTTCGCCATGGCGGCTTTGAATCTCATGGTCCATCGGAAGGCCGAGTATATCGTGAGCGGGCAGTGGGCCAAAAAGGCTCTCTCGGAGGCGAAGCGCTATGGGGATGCGAGGGCCGTCGCATCCAGTGAGGACAAATGCTACAGCTATATCCCGGACTGCAGCGATCTTCCGATCCGGGAGGACGCCGACTACCTCTATTACTGCATGAACAATACGATCTACGGGACGGCCTTTCACAGCATCCCGGACGGAAAGGGGAAGATTCTCGTCTCCGATATCTCCTCCTGCTTCCTCTCGGAGCCTCTCGATGTCCGTCCCTTCGGGCTTCTCTTTGGCGGAGTCCAGAAAAATGTGGGACCGGCCGGGATGGCGATCGCGATTATCCGGGAGGATCTCATCGGGAAAGCGCTCCCGGAGACTCCGACGATGCTCGATTACAAAACCTACAGTGAGAGCGCTTCTCTCTACAATACTCCCCCCTGCTACAATATCTACATCTGCGGCAAGGTCTTTCAGTGGCTGAAAAAGCAGGGCGGCCTTTCCGCCATGCGGGAGATCAATGTGGAAAAGGCGAAGCTCCTCTATGATTTTCTGGATCAGAGCCGCCTCTTCCGTAATCCTGTGACGAAAAAAGACCGCTCCATCATGAATGTAACCTTTGTGACGGGGGATCCGGAGCTCGACGAGAAATTCGTGAAGGAGGCAAAGGCGGAGGGACTTGAGAATCTGAAGGGACACCGGACGGTCGGCGGAATGAGGGCGAGCATCTATAATGCGATGCCCAGGGCCGGAGTGGAGAAGCTGATCCGCTTTATGAGAGATTTTGAAGAGAGGGAGAGAAGAGCATGAGATATCTGAACTGCCTGAATCCGATTTCAAAGCGAGGCACGGACAGCCTGAGCGAAAGCTACGCTCTCACGGAGGAGCTGGATCGGGCGGACGGCGTTCTCGTCCGATCCAAAGACATGAAGGAGCTCGTACTTCCAAAGCGGGTGCTCGCCGTCGCAAGGGCCGGGGCCGGTGTGAACAATATCCCGCTTGAGCGCTATGCAGAGGAGGGAGTCGTCGTCTTCAACACGCCGGGCGCAAATGCGAACAGCGTGAAGGAGCTCGTGCTCTGCGCCCTCGTCATGGCATCCCGAAACGTCCTTTCCGCCGCGAACTGGCTCCGCACCCTCTCCCCCGAAGAGGAGATCCAAAAGGCCGCGGAGCAGGGGAAAAAGAAATTCGTCGGCTCGGAAATCCGCGGGAAAAGTCTCGGAGTGATCGGGCTTGGCGCGATCGGAGCGGAGGTCGCAAATGCCGCATCCTCCCTCGGGATGATCGTCTACGGCTATGATCCCTACCTCTCTGTAAACGGCGCGTGGCGGCTCTCCCGGGAGATCCGCCACGCCTCCTCCCTCGCGGAGCTTTGCGAAAAATCGGACTTCATCTCGATCCATGTCCCCCTCACGGAGAAAAATCCCGGCCTGATCGGGGAGAAGGAGATCCGTTCCATGAAAGACGGTGTGATTCTCCTGAATTTCTCCCGGGATAAGCTCGTGGATGAGCAAGCGATGGACAGAGCGCTCAGGGAGGGAAAGGTCCGCTGCTATTTCTCGGACTTTGCAAACCCCGTCTCCATGGGGATGGAGCACGCCGTCATCACCCCGCATCTTGGCGCCTCTACGGAGGAGGCGGAGGAGAACTGCGCTGTGATGGCGGTAAAGGAGCTCATGGACTATATCGACAACGGAAACATCCGAAACTCCGTAAACTATCCGGACTGCGACATGGGGATCTGCCAGAGCAGGGAGCGGATCGCGCTCCTCCATAAAAATATCCCGAATATGCTGGGACAGATCACCGCCGTACTCGCAAGGAGAGAGATCAATATCGAGAACATGCTAAACAGAGGACGGGGCGGCTTCGCCTACACACTTCTCGATCTCGGAAAGCCCGTGGAGGAGAGCGATGTGAGAGAGCTCGAGGCCATAGAGGGGATCATCCGCTTTCGCCTCGTCTCGGAGAATAAGGGGGCATAGCGAAGGGAGGAAAGCATGGCGGTTCTGAGAGCATTTCGCGCCGTCCGCCCGAGGGCGGAGCTCGCGGAAAGGGTCGCGGCGCTCCCCTACGATGTCTATACTTCGGAGGAGGCCAGGACAGAGGTCTCCGGGCGCCCTCTGTCCTTTTTAAATATTGACCGCCCGGAGACGCAGCTTCCTCCGGGAGCCGGGATCTACTCCGACGATGCCTATGAAAAAGCCCGGGAGCTTTTTCAAAAGGAGAGGAGAGAGGGCGTATTTTTGCAGGAGGAGAGGCCCGTCCTCTATCTCTACGAGGAGACGGTGGTATCGGGCGGGCTCTTCCCCCTCATGCCCTTCCACAGCCAGACCGGAATCGTGGGCTTATCCGCGGTGGACGACTATCTCTTTGGACGGATCCGAAGGCATGAAAATACCAGGAGAGAAAAGGAGGAGGACAGGGTCCGGCATATCCGGGCCTGTAAGGCGCAGACCGGTCCGATCTTCCTCTGCTTTCGGGAGAGCGAAGAGCTCAGGCTTCTCTTTTCGGAGTGGAAAAAGAGAAGTCCTCTTTTCGACTTTGTATCGGAAGACGGAATACGGCACCGCGTCTACCGCCTGGATCGGGAGGAGGAGATACGGGCGGCGGAGGAGGCCTTCTCCCATATCGAAAGAAGCTATATCGCGGACGGACATCACCGTGCGGCGAGCGCCGTCAGGGTCTCGGAGGAGCTTCGGAGGGAGCAGCCGGACTACAGCGGGAGAGAGGAGTTCAACTTCTTTCTCTCCGTCCTTTTCCCCGAAGAGGAGCTTCGCATCCTCCCCTATAACCGGCTTCTCAGAGATCTCTCCGGCATGGATGAGGCTGCCTTTCTCCGCGCGCTCTCTCCGTTCTTTTCCCTCGAGAGATCGGAAAAGGGGGCGGTCCTTCCCGCTTCGAGAGGAGATTTCGGCCTTTTCCTTCCGGGGGGCTGGTATCAGCTTAGCGCGAGGGAGGAGCTTCGGGGAAGAGATCCCGTACACAGTCTGGATGTCTCCTTTTTACAGGATTTTGTCTTCGACGGAATTCTCGGGATCAAGGATCCCGGAGTGAGCAAAAGACTTCGCTTTGTCGGAGGGATCCGGGGCGCGGGAGAGCTCGAGGAAGCGGTGAAGAGCGGGGAGATGGCCGCCGCCTTCACGCTCTTTCCGACCTCTATGGAGGAGCTTCTTTGTGTGGCAGACGCAGAGCTTCTCATGCCGCCGAAATCCACCTGGTTTGAGCCGAAGCTTCGGAGCGGGCTCTTTATTCACGATATCTCCGGAAAGGAAGAAGCATGAAGACGATCGCATTTATCGGTTTCGGCCTGATCGGCGGCTCTATCGCAAAGGGACTTCGGAAAAAGGATCCGGAGCTTCGGATCATGGCCTTCTCGAAAAATCGCTCGGAGCTTGAGCTCTCCCAGGAGGAGGGGATCTTGAATCTCATCCTGGATCAGCCGGACGCAGAGCATATAGCGGACTGTGATTTTGTCTTTCTCTGCGCCCCGGTCCGGGATAACGTGCTTCTCCTGGAGAAGCTGGCTCCTCTTTTAAAGGAGGGGGCGGTCCTCACGGATGTCGGGTCCACGAAGACGGAGATCTGCGAGAGGGCGATAGAGCTTCGGCTTTCCCACTGTTTCATCGGGGGGCATCCCATGGCGGGCTCGGAGCAGAGCGGCTACCGCGCGAGCACGGACTACCTCTTCTCCAATGCCTACTATATCCTCTGTCCGATCTCGGAGGATCATCCTGAGCTTGGCGAGAAGCTCCGCGCCGTCAGCTCCCTGCTCTCCGCCATTCCGATTCTCTCGGACTTCCGGGAGCACGACCGGGCAGTTGCGGCGGTCTCCCATCTTCCGCATCTGATCGCGAGCTCCCTTGTGAATCTTGTGAGAGAGTCCGATGATGAGAAAAAGCTCATGATGCGGATCGCCGCCGGGGGATTTCGGGATATCACGAGGATCGCATCCTCAAGTCCGCCGCTCTGGGAGCAGATCTGCGAGAGCAATGCCGGGCCTCTCTCCGAAGTCCTGGACCGCTATATCCTTTCGCTCTCCGCGCTCTCTCTCCACCTTAAGGGGGAGAGGAGGGATCTCTCACTCCTTTCGCTCTTTGAGAGCTCCCGCAGCTATCGGGATGCTCTGAGCTCGCAAAACCGCGGGGCTCTGAGCCCGGACTACAGCTTTTCCGTCGATATCGAGGATGAGGTCGGGGCGATCTCCACGATTTCCGTGATCCTGGCCTCGAAGGGGATTTCCATCAAAAATATCGGGATCAACAATGCGAGGGACCACGGCGAGGGAGCGCTCCGGATCTCCTTCTATGAGGAGGAGGCTATGGAGAAGGCTCTTACTGTACTCGAACGATACCGCTATGACTTAAGAAAATAATCGGATCATATGACAGGATCGGATCATCTGACGGAAAAAAGGATCCGAAAAGACCCCAGAGGGAAAAAACAGTATTGTATCTGCGGATAAGTTAGCTTATACTAACTATATCGGAGCTCCGAAGTATCTTCGGAATCCCCGTTTTGTCTCCGCTCTGTTTTGTCCCATGGGGTCTTTTTGCGTCGCTTTTTTATTTATCGGCCGTTTTTTTCGGCCGGGCGGCAGGAACCTGGGCCTTTGTTCCGGGTTTGTACTCGATTATCCCCGGATTTTGGGTATTGACAGGCAGCGGATGAGGAAGCTGTTTCAGCTATGGAGCCTGCCGCGGCCGCGGCGGATCGGGGGATCGTATGTTTGATGTCTATAAGAAGCTGCTGCATTATGTGCCGCGGGAGCGCTATCTTGCTTATCTCGCGCTTTTCTTTTCCGCCCTCTCCTCGTTCTTTACCGTGGGAGGATATTTTTATCTGAACTGTTTTCTGGAAAGGCTGATCCTTCAAAAGGACGGCTCCGGGGCGGGGAGAGCGGCCCTTCTCATCGCGGGGATGCTCGCGCTCGCTTCCCTGATCTATGTGACAGCAGTGCTTATAAGCCATGTGCTCGGCTTTCGCCTGGAGACCAATCTCCGAAAGAGGGGCATCGACGGGCTGACGGATGCGAGCTTCCGCTTCTTCGACCTGACTCCCTCCGGGAAGACGCGGAAGATCATCGATGACAATGCCGCACAGACGCATATGATCGTAGCGCATCTGATCCCGGACAATACGGGTGCTCTCATCACGCCTCTCCTCCTTCTCTTTCTCGCTTATCTCATCAGCCCAAGACTTGGGATCACGCTCACACTTGTCTTTCTCCTCTCTCTGCTTCTCCTCTATCTCATGATGGGGAATAAGAACTTCATGGAGATCTACCAAAACTCTTTGGAAAAGCTCAGCGCGGAAACTGTGGAATATGTGCGGGGAATCCAGGTTATCAAGATCTTCGGCGCCGATCTGGACTCCTTTAAGAGCCTGAGCAGGGCGATTCAGGACTATGCCCGCTACGCCTACGAGTATTCGAAGAGCTGCAAAAAGCCCTACGTTCTCTTTCAGCTTATTTTCTTCGGCCTCGTCCTCTTCCTGATCCCTCCGATCTCTCTCTTCATCGCCCCCTTTTCCGATCCGGGAAGGCTCGCATCAGAGCTCATCATGCTCTTCTTCCTCGGAGGGACGCTCTTTAACAGCATCATGAAGATCATGTATGTCTCCCAGCACGCCTTCGAGGGAAAATACGCCGTGAACCGCCTGGAGGAGCTCTATGCTTCCATGCAAAAGGACAAGATCTCCTTCGGAACGGAGGAGAGCTTTCCGCACTGCGATATCGACTTTGAGGAGGTGGACTTCTCCTATCTCGAGGGGAGACCGGTGCTTGAGAAGCTCAGCTTCCATCTTCCGGAGAAGAAGATCTATGCCCTCTTAGGAGACTCAGGGAGCGGGAAATCCACGATTGTGAAGCTGATCTCCGGCTTTTATAAGATAAACGGCGGATGCATCCGGATCGGAGGACGCCCCATCGAGAGCTACTCCGAGAGGGCCCTTTCCGAGAATATCAGCTTCGTCTTCCAGGATGCCCGCCTCTTCAAGATGAGCATCTATGACAATGTGAGCCTCGCCAGGCGGGATGCGAAGAGGGAGGAGGTTCTGGAGGCCTTGCACCTTGCGGGCTGCGGCAGCATCCTGGACAAATTCAGGGAGCGGGAGAACACTCTGATCGGGTCTAAGGGAGTCTATCTCTCCGGGGGAGAGAAGCAGCGGATCAGCATCGCGAGGGCGATCCTTAAGAAAAGCCGCATTGTCATCCTGGACGAGGCGAGCGCCGCCGTGGATCCGGAGAATGAGCATGAGCTCCAGCTGGCTTTTTCCCATCTCATGAAGGGGAGGACCGTCATTATGATTGCCCACCGGCTGAGCAGCATCCGAAACGTCGATGAAATCCTCGTGCTGGAAAAGGGGAGGATCATCGAGCGGGGGAGCGATGAAGCTCTTATGGCAAAAGACAGCCGTTACCGGAGGCTGCAGGAGCTCTATGGCAGAGCCAATGAATGGAGGGTAGAGGGATGAGAAAGTATCTGCAGCATAAATTCGCCCTGACAGAGCAGGGCGCAGAGGGCCTTATCCGGGCGAGCATTGCCTGCTTTTTCGGCTATCTCCTGAATATGATTCCGGCCATGATCTTGATGTTTTTCCTTGAGGGACTTCTCTTTACGGGACTCCGCGGAAGCGCGTTCTACCTGCTTCTCTCCGTCCTCATCCTTTTCCTAATGGCCTTTCAGCTTGGATTGGAATATGACTCCCTCTTCAATGAGACCTATCGGGAGAGCGCGAATCTTCGGATCGAGATCGCAAAGAGACTTACAAAGCTCCCTCTGTCCTACTTTTCAAAGCACGATCTCTCGGATCTTTCGCAGACGATCATGAGCGATGTGACGGCGATCGAGCACGCGATGAGCCATGCGATGGCGAGGACGATCGGTTTTTTCCTCTTCTTCCCCTTGATCTCCGTCCTCCTTCTCGCGGGGGACTTTCGCCTAGGGCTCGCCGTCATTATTCCCGTCCTCGCGGATCTTCTCCTGATTCGCCTCTCCCGGGGGATACAGGTCAGCGGCGCGCGGAAATATTATGAACAACTAAGGGAGAATTCCGAGAAATTTCAGGAGACGATCGAGATGCAGCAGGAGCTTCGGAGTCTGGGGCTTTCCCTGGAAAAAAGGGCCGAGCTCTACCGGACGATGGAGGAGAGCGAGCGGCTTCATATCCGAACGGAGCTGATGCAGGCGGTTCCGGTGACGCTCTCGGGACTTATCATGCAGCTGGCTCTCCCCGCGGTCATCCTGACGGGAACCGCTCTTTATCTCTCGGGGGAGATCAGTATCCTCTACCTCATCGGCTATATCCTCGCGGCGATGAAGATAAAAGAGGGGATGGACGGACTCTCCATGTTCAGTGCAGAGCTTTTCTACCTGAATGCGCGGGTGCAGAGAATCGATGCGATACGGCAGACGAAGCTCCAGGGGGGAGAGGAGCACGAGCTGAAAAGCTGTACGATCGATCTGGAAAAGGTCGCCTTCTCCTATAATGATGAGACGCCGGTGTTAAGGAGCGTCTCCTTCTCCGCAAGGCAGGGAGAGGTGACAGCACTGGTCGGGCGGAGCGGCTGCGGAAAGACCAGCATTCTCCGGGTGATATCCCGGCTCTATGACTATGAGAAGGGCAGCATCCGGATCGACGGAAGGGATATCCGGGAAATCTCCACGGACTCCCTCTTTCGGAAGGTCTCGATCGTCTTTCAGGATGTGACGCTCTTTAACAGCTCCGTCCTGGAGAATATCCGGATCGGGCGGAAGGATGCCTCGGATGAGGAGGTGATGGAGGCCGCCCGCCTCGCAAACTGCACGGACTTCATCGAAAGATTGCCGGATGGGATTCACAGCCTGATCGGAGAGAACGGCGCCTCGCTCTCCGGAGGAGAGCGGCAGAGGATCTCGATCGCAAGAGCCTTCCTTAAGAATGCCCCGATCCTCATTCTGGATGAGATCGCGGCCTCTCTCGATGTGGAAAACGAGGAAAAGATCCAGGAGAGCCTGAACAGTCTGATCCGGGGGAGGACAGTGCTCATCATCTCTCACCGTCTGAAATCCGTCGAAAACGTGGACAAGATCGTGGTCATCGAAGAGGGAAGGACGGAGGCGGAGGGGAAACACAAGGAACTCTTAAAGAGCTCCGTGAGCTATCAAAAGCTTGTGGAAAATGCCGCGCTTGCGGAGAGCTTCCGCTATTAGAAAAGCCTCCAAAGCTCATAAATCCGCCATATAAATCTTGTATTCTCCTATCTGTTTTAGTACAATAGGCATAGTTTAATGAGCTCGACGACAGGAGGGAAAGAGGATATGAAGGTTTATGACACCGGAAGCATTCGGAATGTAATTCTCTTGGGCCACGGCGGGGCGGGAAAGACCACAGTCGCGGAGGCTCTCGCCTATGTGACGGGGACGATCCAGAGAATGGGAACCGTTCCGGACGGAAATACGATTTCCGATTATGAGAAGGAGGAGAAGAGGCGGAAGTTCTCGATCTCCACTTCCCTCATTCCGATTGAATACAAGGGGGAAAAGGGCGAGTACAAGATCAATATCCTGGACAGCCCGGGATACTTCGACTTTGTGGGTGAGGTGGAGGAGGCGGTCTCCGCCGCCGACGCCGCAGTCATCGTCGTAAACTGCAAGGCCGGCATCGAGCCCGGAACCGTGAAGGCCTGGGAGCTCTGCGAGAGAGAGAAGCTTCCGAGACTCTTCTTTGTCACAAATATGGATGATGACCATGCCTCCTTCCGTCAGCTCGTACTGGACCTGGAGAAGCGCTTCGGCCGCTCCGTCGCCCCCTTCCAGCTTCCGATCCGCGAGAACGAGAAATTCGTCGGCTTTGTCAATGTCGTAAAGATGGCGGGCCGCCGCTTCACGAAGAAAAATGAGTACGAGGCCTGCGATATCCCGGACTATGTTCAGAAAAATCTCGGCATCGCAAGAAGCGCCCTCCTGGAGGCGGTAGCGGAGACCTCCGACGAGTATATGGAGAAATACTTCTCCGGGGAGGAGTTTACGATAGAGGAGATCCAGAATGCGCTGAAGGAAAATGTCAGAACCTGCAGCATTGCCCCCGTCCTGATGGGCTCCGGCATCCATGCCCAGGGCTTTAACGTCCTCCTTCAGATCATCGAGAAGTATTTCCCGGCTCCAAACGAATCCGAGACGATGGGAGTGGATGCCTCCTCCGGGGAGCACTTCAGCGCGAAGTTCAATCCCGAGGCCTCTCTGAGCGCCAAGGTCTTTAAGACCATCGTCGATCCCTTCATGGGGAAGTACAGCCTCATGAAGATCTGCACCGGGACGCTCCGCCAGAGCTCTGAGATCTACAATGTAAACCGGGAGAGCATGGAGAAGGTCGGAAAGCTCTATATCCTCCGGGGGAGTGAGGCCATCGAGGTCCCCGAGCTCCGCGCGGGGGATATCGGCGCTGTCGCAAAGCTCAGCGTCACGGAAACGGGAGACAGCATTGCGGTGAGAAATGCCCCCGTCCTCTACCACGGCCCGCATTTCCCGACACCCTATACCTATATGGCCTATCGCGCGGAAAACAAGGCCGATGAGGACAAGATCTCCACGGCTCTTTCCCGGATGATGGAGGAGGATCGGACGCTTCGGACCGCTCCGGATCCGGAGAATCGCCAGGCCCTTCTCTACGGCATCGGGGAGCAGCAGCTCGAGGTGGTTCAGTCCAAGATCCGGGAGCGCTATAATGCGGCCCTGCTCCTCGAAAAGCCCCGCTTTGCCTACCGGGAAACCATCAAAAAGGCGGTGAAGGTCCAGGGCCGCTATAAAAAGCAGTCCGGAGGGCACGGGCAGTACGGGGATGTCATCATGGAGTTCTCCCCCAGCGGGGACAATGAGAAGGCCTATGTCTTTGAGGAGAAGGTCTTCGGGGGCTCCGTCCCGAAGAACTACTTCCCCGCGGTCGAGAAGGGGATTCAGGAATCCTGCAAAAAGGGACCGCTCGCCGGTTATCCTGTGGTCGGGCTGAAGGCAGTGCTCCTGGACGGCTCCTATCATCCGGTGGACTCCTCCGAGCAGGCCTTCAAGACCGCCGCGAGCCTCGCCTTTAAGGATGGCTTCATGCAGGCGCAGCCTGTCCTCCTGGAGCCGATCGTGTCCTTGAAGGTCACGGTCCCGGATTCCAATACGGGGGATATCATGGGAGACCTCACGAAGCGGCGTGGAAGAGTGCTCGGCATGAATGCCCTGCACGGCGGAAAGCAGTGCATCGAGGCGGAGCTTCCGATGAGCAATCTCTACGGCTACAATACGGATCTTCGCTCCATGACGGGGGGAAGCGGCATCTACGAGTACGAATTTGTGCGCTATGAGCAGACGCCGGGAGATATTCAGAACCAGCTCGTCGCGGAAGCGGAAGAGGCAAAGGCACAGGAATAGGCGGAAGCCTCTCCTGGCAGAGCTCCGAAAAAGAGAGGGGCGCGGAAACCCGCGCCCCTCTCCCCTGTGCGGAATAAGGACGGTTGACGGCTTCTTTGGAATTTACTATAGTACTGTATAAGTCTCCGTCAAGCAGACAAATGCGGAGCAAGCTTGCTTGCAGGAGCATTTGGATATTTGACGGAACAAGAGGTATGAGACAAAAAGCCATGCGAGCATTGCGAGCAGGGCGATTGTCGAATACCTGTGAGCGATGCGGGAGCTTCAAAGAAGCGGAGCAGCGCGTGGACTTATACTTGATGAGGATCCTCAGGAAGGCCGAATCCCTGGGAACCGCTGTGAGCAAGATGGTCCCGAGAGGCGCGGATAGCGCGAAGGCCCTCTATAAGATCTTTCGGCATTTGACGAGACAAGAGGTATGAGTACGCAGGGACACCGCTTCTTCTGCCTTTTGCCCGCCCGGCACAGGACGCTCTCGCTCCGACTGCCGCGGCCAGCGGCGCGTAAGCGTAGAAGTCTGCCATCAGGCAGACTCGGAGCGTACTTGACCACTTCTCGAAGAGAAGTGTCTCCCGAAGGGAGATCGGCTGATGCCTCCCGGGCGAAGCCGAGTCCTTAAGCGATTTAAAAGACCAAATCGCTAAACGCCGGGGCGGCAGACGGCCTGTGCGCAGACGGACAAAACGGCAAGGGCGGCATTCGCAACCCTGTCACGACCATTTCCCTAGTATGTAAGTGCAGAAGTCTGCCATCAGGCAGACTCGGAGCGTACTTGAGTCTTCTTGAAGAGAAGTGCCTCCCGGGCGAAGCCGAGTCTTACAAAAGCTTATGTTTATGGATGCCGGGTATTCCGGCATGGGAGTTTTTTATGATCAAAGTTGCGATCGATGCGATGGGAGGAGATGAGTCTCCGGAGGCCATCGTAAAGGGGGCCATCGAGTCCCTCGGGGAGACGGAGGACACGAAACTTTTCCTTTTCGGACCGAAGGAGAGGATTTCCGCTTTGCTTTCGCAGTATTCCTTCGACGGGGAGCGGGTGGAGCTTGTCAATGCGGAGGATGTGATCTCTCTTCACGAGTCCCCGGTGCTTGCGATCCGGAGAAAGAAGGATTCCTCTATTGTGAGGGGAATGCAGTTTGTAAAGGAGGGGAAGGCGGATGCGCTGATCTCCGCCGGATCCTCCGGGGCAATCCTTGCGGGAGCCCAGCTGATCGTCGGGAGGATCCGCGGCATTTACCGGCCGCCCCTCGCTGCGCTGATTCCGACGAGGAGAGGGGTCTGTCTCCTCACGGACTGCGGGGCCAATGTGGACGCGAGTCCGGAATGGCTTTTGCAGTTTGCAAAAATGGGAAGCATTTATCTCCGGGAGATGCTCGGCATCGAGAGGCCTTCGGTCGGACTTGTGAATATCGGCGCGGAGGAGGAGAAGGGAAATCGGCTGGTGAAGGAGGCGATGCCTCTTCTCAGAGCGGATGAGGAGCTCCATTTTCAGGGCTCCGTCGAGGCAAGGGATATCGTGGAGGGAAGCTGCGATGTCGTTGTCGCGGACGCCTTCGTCGGGAATGTCGTCTTAAAGATGTATGAGGGAGTCGGAAAGATGCTCCTCACAGAAATTAAGGATTGTCTGAAGCAGAGCGGTCCCATCACCCTGCTCGGCGCAGCCTTGATTCAGAAAAGCCTGAAAAAGGGGCTCTCTAAATTCGATGCAAAGCGCTACGGCGGCGCGCCGATTCTCGGACTGAAGGGGCTCGTCGTAAAGGTGCACGGCAACACGGATGGTACGGAGCTAAAGCACGCTGTCAGACAGTGCGCGGACTTTTGCCGAAGGGATATCGTTGGGAAGATCGAGAGAAGTCTTTTGGCGGAGAAAAGCGAAGAGGCGCTCCCGGATCGGGAAGAGGAGAAAGGATAAAAGATGGAACTGGAAAAGCTGAAGAAGATCATTCAGAAGGAGATGAATCTCGGAACGGAAACGGAGATTCACATGGAAAGCCGCTTCGTCGAGGATCTCGGGGCGGATTCTCTGGATGTCGTGCAGATCGTAATGGCGATCGAGGAGGAGTTCGGAATCGAGATCCCGGAGGACGCCGCGGAGAAGATCCGGACCGTCGGAGAGGCCGCAGAAGCGATCCGGAAAGCGACGGGAGAGGTGGATGGATAGGCTTTCTCTTTTGGAAGAAAAATTAGCCTATTCCTTCCGGGACCGCGAACTTCTTCTCCATGCTCTCACGCATCCCTCCTATTCCAATGAACAGGGGGATCCGAAGGAGGCGTCCAATCAGCGGCTGGAATTTCTGGGAGACGCGGTGCTGGAGCTGGCCGCAAGTGACTTCCTCTACCATAGAGTGCCGGTGATCCAGGAGGGCGTCATGACGAAGCTCCGGGCCGCGCTTGTCTGTGAACCGACGCTCGCGGAGGCCGCGAGGAAGCTCTCCCTGGGAGACTATCTTGTCCTGGGGAGGGGAGAGGGCCGGGAGGGGATTCAGCTTCGGGATTCCGTGCTCTCCGATGCCTTCGAGGCCGTGATCGGCGCGATCTATCTGGACGGCGGCTTCTCCGCAGCGCAGTGCTTTATCAAAAGACTGGTGCTCTCCGACATCGAGAACAAGAGCCTTTATCGGGATGCAAAGACGATGCTTCAGGAGTATGTCTCCAAGCAGCGCCTTTCTCTTCGCTATGCTCTCCTGGAGGAGAGCGGTCCCTGCCACGAACGCTTCTACCGGGTTTCCGCGCTCATCGAGGAGAAAGAATACGGAAGAGGCGAAGGCTCCTCCAAGAAAAAGGCGGAGCAGGCGGCGGCGTACCAGGCTTTACTAAAGATCAAGGCGGAGAGCGGATATGTATTTAAAATCCATTGAGATTCAGGGCTTTAAGTCCTTTGCCAATAAGACGGAGCTGGACTTTTCCCGCGGTGTCACCGGGATCGTCGGACCGAACGGTTCCGGAAAATCCAATATCTCCGATGCCGTTCGCTGGGTACTGGGAGAGCAGAAGATCAAGCAGCTCCGGGGAGCCTCCATGCAGGATGTCATCTTCTCCGGCACACAGAAGAGAAAGCCCCAGAGCTACGCCTATGTCAGCATCACGCTCGACAACGCCGACCACGCGCTGAATCTGGACTATGATGAGCTCACGGTGACGAGGCGGATCTACCGCTCCGGGGAGTCCGAATATCTTTTGAATGGAACGGACTGCCGCCTGAAGGATATCAATGAGCTTTTCTATGATACCGGGATCGGGAAGGAGGGCTACTCCATCATCGGCCAGGGGCAGATCGACAAGATTCTCTCCGGCAGGGCCGAGGAGAGGAGGGCCCTTTTCGACGAGGCGGTCGGGATCGTGAAATATAAGAGAAGGAAGGATGTCGCGGAGCGGAAGCTCGGGGAGGAGCAGCTGAATCTCCAGCGGGTCACAGACATCCTGAACGAGCTTGGCCGTCAGATGGAGCCGCTCCGGAAGCAGTCCGAGCAGGCGAAGCAGTATCTCTCTCTCAGAGATCAGCTGATTCTCTATGAGGCAAACCTGTTTCTTCGGGAAATGGATGCCGCATCGAAGGAGCTCGCGGATTCCTCGGAGAACGAGGAGAATGTGCAGGCAGAGCTCGCCTCCGTCCGGGCGGAATCCGAGGAGCTCGCGAAAAAATATAAAGAGATCGAGGAAAAGCAAAGGGAGCTGGAGGAAATGCTCGCAAAGGGCCGAAGCGAGCTCTCAAAGTCGGAGCTTTTGAAAACGGAGCTCCTCGGTCAGGTCGAGCTGCTGCGGGAACAGATGAGAAGCGGGGAAAGCGAAAAGAGCCATTTCCGGGAGAGAATCGCCGCGCTGAAGAAGGAGGAATTCGAGAGAATCGCGGGGATTGAGGACGCCGTCTCCGTACTTCTTTTTATCCGAAAGCAGATTGCCTTTATCCGGGAGAGCTGCGGAAAGGAAGCGGAGCCGGAGAATATCGAGCTGGATCTCAGTCTGATCGATGCGAGTCTCAAGGGGGCGAGATCCGTCGTCAGCTCCTGCATGGGAGCGGACTATTCTCTCGAAGAGCGCCCGATCCGGGAGGCGGAGAAGGCGCTCCCCGGAAAGTCCGATGCTTTCCTCCATAAGCTTGAGGAAAAGCAAAGAGAACTCGAGGAGCTCACAAAAAGGCAGGAAGCTCTCGAAGCGGAGCGGAGGGAGAAGAGGGGAGAGGAGGCAGCGCTTCGAAGGCAATTCGAGGAGGGACAGCGCCTTTTTCAGGACAAGATCCGGGAGAGGGATCGGGAGAAAAATCAGCTCGAGCTTCTCCGAAATCTCGCAGAGCGCTATGAGGGCTACGGGCACGCGGTAAAATCCGTCATGGAAAAAAGAAAGACCTGCCCCGGCATTCTCGGTGTGGTATCGGAGCTTCTGGATGTCCCGGGGCAGTACGAGACCGCGGTGGAGACCGCGCTCGCCGGAGCCCTCCAGAATATTGTGACGGGGGACGAGGCCACAGCGAAGGAGATGGTCGATTACCTGAAGAAAAACCGTCTCGGGAGGGCGACCTTTCTCCCCCTTCCGAATCTTCGGAGCAGGAGGGATGAAAACTGCTTAAGGGCAAGGGAGGAGAAGGGCGCGCTCGGACTCGGAAGCGAGCTCGTTCACTCTGAAGAGCGCTACCGGGGGCTTCTGGATTATCTCCTGGGGCGGATCCTCATCGTGGACCGGATGGAGAACGCGCTTTCGATCGCGAGGAAATATCATCAGAGCATCCGCATCGTCACTTTGGAGGGGGAGCTCTTAAATCCGGGGGGCTCCATCTCCGGAGGGGCCTATCGGAACAGTTCCAATCTCGTTGGGCGGAGGAGGGAGCTCTCCGAGCTCTCGGAAAGACTGAAGCAGACGGAGGAGGAGCTCGCAAGGCTCTCGGAGAAAAGGACCCATTCTCAGGAGGAGCTCCGTCAAAGCGGGGAGAGACTTCTCCGGCTGGAGGAGGAGCTTCGCAGACTGGAGCTTGAGAGAAACACCAGCTCTCTTGGCATCGCTTCGGAGATCAACACAGAATACAGCACTCTTTCCGCGAGGACGGATCTTGTGACGGAGAATCTGAACCGACTGAGCGATCAGCTCGGGAGGCTGTTCGAGGAGAGGGCGGGGATTGAGGATTCAGAGGAGAGCTTCGGAAGGAAGGCCAGGGAAAGGGAGGAGAGGATAGAGGAGCTTTGCTCTCTCATCGAGAATACGGAGAAAAAGAAGATTCTTTTAGAGAAGGAGCTCTCTCTTTCCGAGCAGAGAAAGGAAGAGATCCTCTCGGAACGGAGCAGCTTCTTTGGCAGGAAGGATGCCCTGTCCGAGCGCCTGCTTCTCATGGAAAAGGAGGCGCTCCGCGTCCAGAATAAGAGGGAGAAGCAGGAGCAGCGGATTGAGAGCCTGACAAGCTATATGCTCGAGGAATACGATCTGAGCTACCAGGGCGCGAAGGAGCGCTACTCCCCGGAGTTCCCCGACACAAAGGAGCTTCGGGCCGGAGTGAACCGCCTGAAAACCGGAATCCGAGCCCTCGGTTCCGTCAATCTCGATGCGATCGAACAGTACAAGGAGATCTCCGAGCGTCACAGCTTTTTGGACAGACAGTATCAGGATCTTGTGAGCTCGGAGGAGAGCCTCACAAAGATCATCCGCGATCTGGACAGCGGGATGCGCAGGCAGTTTCGAGAGAACTTCTCGAAGATCCAGCTCAAATTCGACGAGGTCTTCCGCGTGCTTTTCGGGGGAGGACAGGGGAAGCTCTCGCTGGATCCGGAGGACCCGGATGTCCTTACGGCGGGGATCAATGTCATCGCGGAGCCGCCGGGGAAGAAGCTCCAGAACATGATGCAGCTCTCTGGAGGAGAGAAGGCTCTCACCGCCATATCGCTCCTTTTTGCCCTGCAAAGTCTGAAGCCCTCCCCCTTCTGTCTTCTGGATGAGATCGAGGCTGCGCTGGACGATTCCAATGTCATCCGCTTTGCGGAGTACCTGAACCGTCTTACGGATAAGACCCAGTTCATTGTCATCACCCATAGAAGAGGGACGATGGAGCGGGCCGACCGGCTCTTTGGCATCACCATGCAGGAGAAGGGGGTATCGACCCTGGTATCCGTGGACCTTGTGCAGGACCAGCTGGAGGAGTAAGTATGGCGAATTTTTTTTCCAAATTATTGAACAATATCTTTTCGTCCAGTGAGGTCGCGGACGACAGCTTCTATGAGGAGCTGGAGGATGCGATGATCATGAGTGATGTCGGAGCCGACGCGGCGCTTCGGATCATCGATGCGGTGCGCCGGGAGGCGAAGCGGAAGGGCTGCAATCTGACGAAGGATGTCCGGAAGATCCTGAAGGATTATCTCTATGAGCTGATGCGGACAGACGAAAGCTACTATGAGTTCGAGAGGCAGAAGAGCATCATCTCCGTGATCGGCGTTAACGGCGTCGGAAAGACGACCTCCATCGGGAAGCTCGCGGAGCACTTTAAGTCCATGGGGAAAAAGGTCATCCTCGCCGCGGCGGACACCTTCCGCGCGGGTGCGATCGAACAGCTCGTGGAATGGGGAAAGAGGGTCGGAGTGGACGTCATCCGGCAGAGGGAGGGCTCTGACCCCGCGGCGGTCGTCTTTGACGCTCTCCAGTCCTTCAAGGCAAAAAATGCGGATATCCTCATCATCGACACCGCCGGGAGACTCCATAATAAGAAAAACCTCATGCAGGAGCTGGGAAAGATCAACCGGATCATCGACCGTGAATTTTCGGAGGGCTTTCGGGAGACTCTGGTCGTTTTGGATGCCACAACAGGGCAGAACGCGCTGAGCCAGGCGCGGGTCTTTCAGGAGACCAGCCAGGTGA
Source organism: Oribacterium sp. oral taxon 078 str. F0262 (assembly GCF_000160135.1). Classification (GTDB taxonomy): domain Bacteria; phylum Bacillota; class Clostridia; order Lachnospirales; family Lachnospiraceae; genus Oribacterium. The sequence goes on along the minus strand of NZ_GG729934.1, from coordinate 281,730 downwards.
CGGGGATCATTCTGACGAAGATGGACGGCAGCGCCCGGGGCGGAGTCGCGCTCTCCGTCCAGTCCGAGCTCGGCATCCCGGTGAAATATATCGGTTCCGGCGAGAGGGCGAAGGATCTGCACCGCTTTGACGCGGGGAGCTATGTGGATTCCATCTTCGAAAAGCAATAGCACTCGCCCGGGAATGCGGAGCAGCTGCCAGGATTTTTCCTTGACAGCTGCTTTTTGATTTGCTAGGATAGCTTCCGCGGGACTTCGGACTTCCCGTTTTTCGGGCGGAGGGCGAGGATGGAAGATTTTGTGAGGAAGGGAAATCTCTACGAGCTCTACGGCGGACTTTTGAAGGAAAACCCGCGGAGGGTCTATGAATACCATGTCGTAGACGATATGAGCTTCTCTGAAATCGGAGAGGAGCTGTCGATCAGTCGGCAGGCGGCACAGGAGCTTTTTCGGAGGGCGGACAGGAAGCTGCAGTCCTTTGAAGAGATACTGAGGCTCCAGGAGAAGCTGCTTCGGATACGGGGCCTTGCGCTTTCGATCCGGGAGCAGTGCCGCGACCCGAAGATAGAGGCACTTGCAAGGGAGATCATCGATGGCATTTGAGAATCTGACAGATCGGCTGAGCAATATTTTCTCCGGACTTTCCGGGAAGGGGAGACTCACGGAGGACGACGTCAATGCGGCGCTTCGCGAGATCCGCATGGCCCTTCTCGAGGCGGACGTCAATTTCAAACTCGTGAAGGACTTCACCGCGAAGGTCAAGGAAAAGGCCGTCGGAGAGGATGTCATGCATTCCCTCACTCCGGCGCAGATGGTCGTAAAGATCGTAAACGAGGAGCTCACGGAAATGATGGGCTCCGAGACGACCGAGATCCGGCTTCGCCCCCAGAGCGAGATCAGCGTCATCATGATGGTGGGACTCCAGGGAGCCGGAAAGACGACGAGCGCCGCAAAGCTCGCCGGAAAATTCAAAAAGCAGCACAGAAAGCCGCTGCTCGTCGCCTGCGATGTCTACCGCCCCGCCGCCATCGACCAGCTCCGCGTCAATGCGGAGAAGCAGGAGGTTCCCTTCTTCTCGCTGGGCGATAAGCTAAGCCCCGTCGAAATCGCGAGGCGCTCCCTGGAATATGCGAAGGAGCAGGGGCAGAATCTCGTGATTATCGACACCGCGGGACGGCTCCAGATCGATGAGAGGCTGATGAAGGAGCTCCAGGATATCAAAAAGGCCGTCCGGGTCGACTGGAGCATCCTGACCGTCGACGCCATGACGGGACAGGAGGCTGTCAATGTGGCGGAAAGCTTCTCGGAGAAGGTGGGGATCGACGGCGTAATCCTCACAAAGTGCGACGGAGATACCCGCGGGGGAGCGGCCCTGTCCATCCGGGCGATGTGCGGAAAGCCGATCCTTTATCTCGGCATGGGAGAGAAGCTCTCCGATCTCGAGCAGTTCTATCCGGACCGCATGGCCGGCCGCATCCTCGGCATGGGGGATGTGCTCTCTCTCATCGAGAGGGCACAGGGCGAGATGGACGAGAAGAAGGCACGGGAATCCGTCCGGAAGATGTCCAAGGGCCAGTTCAACTACGACGACTTCATGGATCAGATGAATCAGCTGAAGAAGCTCGGCGGACTCGGCGGGATCCTGAAGCTCCTCCCCGGCATGAACAAGGCGATGCAGGGCCTCGATCTCGAGGAATCCGAGAAGCAGATGGGGAGGGTGAAGAGCATCATCCAGTCGATGACGCTCAAGGAAAGAGCCAACCCGAAGCTCATGAACCCCTCGAGGAAGAAGCGGATCGCAAAGGGAGCCGGGGTCGACATCTCGGAGGTCAACCGCCTCGTAAAGCAGTTCGAGCAGATGCAGAAGATGATGAAGCAGCTCGGCGGAAATATGAGGGGCGGAAGGGGCGGCTTCCCCGGCATGGGCGCTCTCGGGGGCATGCGGGGGGGAGGAAAATTTCCGTTCTAGGATACCCGGCGGCTCATTCCATCCGCCCGGAGATTTTCCCTGAGGCACAGGATTCCCCTGCACGGCGCCGTAATGTAAAAATCACAGAAATTCGCAGAAAAGGAAAAGGAGAAAAGAAATGGCAGTCAAGATCAGATTGAGAAGAATGGGACAGATTCACGCACCTTACTACAGAGTCATCGTCGCGGATTCCAGAAGCCCCAGAAACGGAAGATTCATCGAGGAGCTCGGCATCTATGATCCGACGAAGGAGCCGACCGTTTTAAAGCTTGACGCGGCTAAGGCGAAGAAGTGGATTGAAAACGGCGCACAGCCCACGGAGACCGTTGCGAGACTCCTGAAAAAGGTCGGCCTCTAAGAAAAGCGGATGGATGCAGTGATTGGAGTTTAAGATGAAGGAATTGCTTGAGACGATTGCGAGAGCCCTCGTCCAGTTTCCGGAGGATGTCCATGCCACAGAGGAGGAGAGGGACGGGGAACTCGTTCTGACGCTCTCTGTCAATGAGCAGGACATGGGGAAGGTGATCGGCCGCTCGGGACGTATTGCAAAGGCGATCCGTTCTGTCATGAATGCCGCGGCGTCCAAGGCGGATCTTCGGATATCGGTCGACATCAAATAGGTCCGCCGCCGTTTTCGCCCGGGAAAGAGGGCTCCCGCTCAAATTAAAGACCGGGACAAGGGACAGCCGGTCTCTGCGAAGACAGACAAAGGCGAAAGGGCGGCAGTCCGAAGCGCGGGCAGAGCGATGCCGGGCTTTGGCCGCTTTAGGGAGGAAGGAGAGAGATGCTTCAGGAGCTCAGAGTCGGGATGATATCGGCGACCCACGGACTGAAGGGAGAGCTCAAGGTGATCCCGACGACAGACGATCCGAAGCGTTTTCTGGAGCTGAAAAAGCTGAGACTTCGGAAAAAGGCTCGGGGTCTTCGGAGAGAAGATGAGACGGAACGGGAGTTTTCCGTGGAATCCGTCCGCTTCCAAAAGGAGCTCGTCCTTTTAAAGCTTTCGGGCATCAACCGGATCGAGGATGCGGAGAATCTTCGGGGCTCCGAGCTCTGGATCGACCGCGCGGATGCCGTGGCGCTCGCCGAGGGCGAATACTTCCTGGGGGACTACATCGGGCTTCGCGTCCTCACAGAGGACGGAGAGGAGCTCGGAAAAATCCGCTCCATCCTGGAGACAGGCGCCAACTATGTCTTTTCCGTGGAGAGGGAAGGAGGAAGAGAGCTCCTCATCCCGAATTCAGAAAACTGCGTGCTGGAAAAAAAGCCGGAGGAGGGTTATCTTCGCATCCATCTTCTGGAGGGCCTGCTGGATCTATGAAGAGCTACTATGTGATGACGCTTTTCCCGGAAATGATCGAAAACGCATCCTCCTTTTCCATCACGGGGCGGGCGATCCGGGACGAAAGGATCTCCGTCAAGGCCTTCGACATCCGGGATTACACGAAGGACCCGCATCGGCATGTGGATGATGCCCCTTACGGGGGCGGAGCCGGGATGCTGATGCAGGTACAGCCGATCCATGACTGCTTTCTCGCGATCCTGGAGCACTGCGGCGGAATCCCCAGAGTGCTCCATCTCTCCCCCCAGGGGAGATGCTTTGACCAAAGGCTCGCAGAAGAACTCGCAGAGGAGGAAGAGCTCGTCTTTCTCTGCGGTCACTATGAGGGGGTGGATGAGCGGGCACTGGAGCTTTTGCATACGGAGAATATCTCGATCGGAGACTATGTCCTTACCGGAGGGGAGCTTCCCGCACTCGTCATGATCGATGCGATATCGCGCCTTGTCTCCGGTGTCTTAAATAAAGAGGCCTCCCATGAGATCGAGAGCTTCTCCAACGGTCTCCTGGAGTATCCCCAGTATACCCGGCCGGAGATCTATGAGGGGAGGAGGGTCCCGGAGATCCTGCTCTCGGGGGATCACAAAAAGGTCGACTGCTGGAGGCAGAGGCAGAGTCTGCTTCGGACCAAAGAGCGCCGTCCGGAGCTCTATGAGGCCTATATCCGCTCTCACCCGGAGGAGGCGCTGAACGGAGCCGAATAGCTTGAAAGGGCTTGTGTTTCCTTTCGGATTATGATAGAATTTTTAAGTTAAACATCTGATGTTCCGCTGGCGCCAGGATCGCGTATGAACATCATGGTTTTAGTTCAGGGAGGTATCAGCATGACAGCATATGAGATCATCAAGGGGATCGAGGATGGACAGAAAAAGGCGGAGCTTCCGCTTTTTCGCACCGGGGATACCGTCAAGGTCTACAATAAGATCCGAGAGGGAAGCCGGGAGAGAACACAGATTTTTGAGGGGACTGTCTTAAAGGTCCAGGGCGGCTCCAACAGAAGAACCTTCACCGTCAGGAAGTCTTCCAACGGTGTCGGAGTCGAAAAGACCTGGCCGATTCACAGCCCGTTCGTTGAGAGGGTCGAGGTCGTCCGCCGGGGCAAGGTCAGGAGAGCTAAGCTCAACTACCTTCGGGATCGAGTCGGAAAAGCGGCGAAGGTCAAGGCGGCAAACTGAGGCCGGAATCAAAGCGGAGACCGGAAACAGACAAGCGAATGGGTGCTCCTGTCAGCGGGAGCGCCCATTCTTGCTGTATAAGTGTATCAGTCCCGTCAAGAGCCAACTGCGAGGCAAGCCGGGAAAACGAAGAGAGGAGAGACGGGAGCGATGAAGGAGAAAAATCCGATCCGAAAGTGGGTCCGTTTTTTGATGGATGTCATCGTCATGATCAGTCTGGCCTGGCTTGTGGTCCATAGCTTCCTCTCACAGACCACGATCTCCGGGCACAGCATGGAGCCCGGAATCTCCGCTGGAGATATCGTTTTAGTGGACATACTCAGCTACCGTTTCTTTGCCCCTCGCCGGATGGACATCGTGATCTTTCAGCGCGGCGGGAGCGCGGAGAATGTCAAGCGGGTGGTCGGACTTCCCGGGGAGACCGTCACGATCCAAAATGGCTCCGTCTATATCGACGGAAAGCTTCTGGATAAGCAGAGAGTCTCCAATATTGCCCTGCCCGGCATCGCAGCAAATCCGGTAGAGCTCCAGCAGGATGAGTATTTCCTGATCGGAGACAACGCGGATTCCTCCGAGGACAGCCGTTTCCAGAATGTCGGAAATGTCAAGAGATCTCAGATCAGCGGAAGGGTATGGTTCCGCCTCCTTCCCTTCCGAAAGTTCGGACCTCTTCCGCGCTAGGAGGGAAGCGGCATATCCATATCGCAGCGCTGACGAAAGGAGGGCTCGCAATGAAGATTCAGTGGTATCCCGGCCATATGGCGAAGGCGAAGCGGAATATCCGAAACGACCTGCAGCTTGTAGAGCTCGTGATCGAGATTTTGGATGCGCGCTGTCCGGAGTCCTCCAGGAATCCGGATATTGACAGCTTCGCAAAGGACAAGGCCCGGATCATGCTTCTGAACAAGGCGGATCTCGCGGACCCCGTACAAAACCGCGCCTTTTCCGAGGCCTTTCGGAGGAGAGGCTTTTACAGTATGGAGATTGATGCGAGAGAGCGCGCCGGTTTAAAGAAACTGAATCCTCTGATCGAGAGGGCCTGTGCCCCGATCATCGAGCGAAATCAAAAGCGGGGGATCCTCACACCGGTGATACGGGCCATGGTGCTCGGCATCCCGAATGCGGGGAAATCGACTTTCATCAACAGCTATGTCGGAAAGGCCATGGCGAGGACGGGAAACCGCCCCGGTGTCACGAGGGGAAACCAATGGATCAAGGTGAACCGGCGCCTGCAGCTTCTGGACACACCGGGCATCACCTGGCCGAAATTCGAGCGGGAGATTGTCGGGCTGAACCTGGCCCTGATCGGTTCCGTCAACGATGAGATCCTGAATCTGTCAGAGCTCGTCTTCTATCTTCTCAAGTACCTGATCCGCTACTATCCAGACAGTCTCCCCGAAAGATACGGAGAGGGGCTTATGTCGGTCCGGGAGGCGCTTCCCGCCTTTTCGGAGATCGCGAGGAAGAGGGGCTGTGTGAAAAAGGGGGGAGAGGCGGACTACGAGAGGACGGCCCGCATCATTTTGGAGGATTTTCGCTCCGGACGCCTGGGGAGGATTACGCTGGAGCATGGATCATCGGATGGAGAGGGAGAGGGCTGTGAGAGAGCGGGGGGATGAGCGCCTGGAGAAGGAGCTTCTCCGTCTCCGGAAGATGCGTTTTTACGAGGAGCAATATCCCAACCTCTCCCTGATCGGAGGAGTTGATGAAGCGGGGAGGGGGCCGCTCGCAGGACCCGTTGTGGCAGCCTGCTGCGTTCTCCCAAAGGATGCCTTGATCCTCTATCTCGATGACTCCAAGAAGCTCAGCGAGAAGAGGAGAGAGCTCCTGTTTCCGGAGATCACAAAAAAGGCGCTCGCCTTCGGCGTCGGCATCGTGGGGGAGAAGAGGATCGATGAAATCAATATCCTGAATGCAAGCTATGAGGCGATGCGGCTTTCGATCCTCTCTGTATCTTCAAAGCTCGGGCGCCCTCCTGAGCTTCTCCTGAATGATGCCGTCACGATCCCGGGCATCGAAATCCCCCAGCTTCCGATCATACGGGGGGACTCCAAGTCCCTGTCCATCGCGGCGGCCAGCGTGATCGCGAAGGTGATCAGGGACCGTCTGATGCTTCGCTATGACAGAGAATTTCCGGGCTACGGCTTCGCAAGGCATAAGGGCTACGGCACTGCTCTCCACCGGGAAAAAATCCTGTCGAAGGGCCTGTGCCGCATCCACAGGAGAAGCTTCGTTAAGAAGCTTTTCGAAAGGGCACGGGAGGAAGAGGAGAGAGGGGCGAAAGGACAGGATCCGGGAGATGGAGGACAAGAAGAAAAATCATGAGAAGGGGCAGCACTACGAGTCGCTCTCCGCGGATTATCTCCGTTCCCGGGGCTTTCTTATCCTGTCGAAAAACTATCGCTTTCACCGAAATGAGATCGACCTCATCGCAAAGGAGGGAGACTGCCTTGTCTTTATCGAGGTGAAGGCGAGAAGCCGTTCGGAAAAGGGCTATGGCTTTCAGGCGGTGGACCGAAGGAAGCAGGAGAGGATCCGAAGCGTCGCGGAGCATTATCTTTTGCAAAATCAGCTCTCCCTCTGGGATACTCCCTGTCGATTTGATATTATAAGTATTGACGAGGGAGAACTAAGGCATTACAGAAATGCGTTCTAGGAGGAAAAGAGCGGATAGAGCTTAAGTCTCCTGATATCCGGACTTTCCGTGCCTGGAATCCGTGTTTCTCCGGATTTTGCAAAGAAAAGAGGGGAGCGGAGTCCCTCATAAAGATCGGCAGGTGATCGGAAGAGCCGGGCGGGACTCAAGTTTTGGCAGCGGATTAGAGATTGGGAGGATGGGAAAATGGAAGCAAAGGATGCGGGCAGAAAGGTGATTCTCACGGGAGACCGTCCGACGGGGAAGCTTCATCTTGGGCACTACGTGGGTTCCCTTCAGAGAAGGGTAGAGCTTCAGAATTCCGGGAAATTCGATGAGATCAATATCCTCATCGCGGATGATCAGGCACTGACCGACAACTGGGACAATCCGAAAAAGATCCGGGACAATATCATAGAAGTGACGCTGGACTACCTCTCCGTCGGGATCGATCCGGAGCTCTCCACGATCTGCATCCAATCGGCCCTTCCCGCTCTTCACTCCCTCAGCTTCTACTATATGAATCTCGTGACGACGCAGCGGCTGAGCAGAAATCCCACCGTGAAATCGGAGATGAAGCTCCGGGGCTTCAGCGCCGGAGAAAATGGAAACGAGAATGAGGCCGGGCTCCCGGCGGGCTTTTTCACCTATCCTGTCTCGCAGGCTGCGGATATCACCGCCTTTAAGGCGACCACCGTGCCCGTAGGGGAGGATCAGCTTCCGATGCTCGAGCAGACGAGAGAGATCGTGCGCCGCTTCAATCAGACCTACCACAGGGACATTCTGGTCGAGCCGGATATCCTCCTCCCGGAAAATGAGAGCCGGAGGCGTCTCCCCGGGACAGACGGGAGAGCGAAGATGTCGAAGTCCCTCGGGAACGGAATCTATCTCTCAGACGATGAAAAGACCGTGAAGACGAAGGTCATGAGCATGTATACGGACCCGGAGCACATCAATATCAATGACCCCGGGCATGTCGAGGGAAATGCCGTCTTTACCTATCTCGAGGCCTTCTCCGGGAAGGATGCGTTTTCGGAATATCTTCCGGAATACAGCTGCCTCGAGGAGATGGAGGAGCACTACCGAAAGGGCGGACTGGGAGACGTCAAGTGCAAGAAATTCCTCTTAAAGGTTCTGGAGGAGCTGCTTTCTCCGATCCGGAGGAAGAGAGCGGACTGGGAGAAGCGCATTCCGGAGGTCTATGAGATTCTCCGCGATGGGACAAAGCGCGCGGCGGAACGCACGGAGAAGACTCTGTCCGAGGTCCGCTCCGCGATGAGAATCGATTATTTCGAGGACCGCTCCATTGTGAAGGACTGGGAAGCATGGGTACATGGAACTCAAGAGGGCTGAGGGGCTCTCAGCTTGAGGAGCTGATCAACCTCACGGTGGAGAGCTACCGGGAGAAGCAGCTCGCGCTTGTCCAGAAGGTTCCGACTCCCATCACCCCGATCAGCATGGACAAGGGGCTGCACCAGATCAATCTGGCTTACTTTAATCAGAAGTCCACCGTGGACTACATCGGTGTCGTCCAGGGAATTCCGGTCTGCTTTGACGCGAAGGAATGCGCGGAGAGGTCCTTTTCCCTTCGAAATCTTCATCCGCATCAGGTTCTCTTTATGCGGGACTTCGAGTCACAGGGCGGCGTCAGCTTCATTGTGCTTTCCTTTACCAAAATGCAGGAATGCTACTATGTCCCGTTCCGGGACATTTATCGTTTCTGGAAGAGGAGAGAGGAGGGGGGGCGGAAGAGCTTCCGCTACGAGGAGATCGACAGGAGCTACCGGATCCGCGCCCACAAGGACATGTTCATCCATTTTCTGGAGCCGCTCAAGGAGGACCTTCTGCGGCGGGACAGGGAGAGAGAAGAGGAGCAGAAGGCATGAATATCATTGTCGTCGGATGCGGCAAGGTGGGGCTCACCCTGGCGGATCAGCTGAACCGGGAGGGGCATGACCTGACCATTATTGATAACAATGAAAAGGCTCTGCGGCATGCCGTGGAGTCCATCGATGTCATGGGAATCCACGGAAACGGAGCCATGCTTCAGACGCAGAGCGAGGCGGGCATACAGAATGCGGATGTTCTGATCGCCGCCACAAGCTCCGATGAGATCAACATGCTCTGCTGCCTGATCGCGAAAAAGAAGGGGAACTGCAGCACCATCGCGAGGATCCGGGACCCCCAGTACACGAATGAAATCGGATACCTTCGGGATGAGCTTAATCTCGCGATGGTCATCAACCCGGAGATGGCGGCGGCGAAGGAGGCGGAGAGGCTGCTCCGCTTTCCCTCTGCCATGAAGATCGACAGCTTCTCCCGCGGACGCCTCGACCTGATCCGGACGAAGATCCCGGGGGGAAGTCTCCTCTGCGGGCTTAGGCTCCGGGATCTCCCGGAGAAGATCGGCGTGAATGTACTGATCTGCGCCATCCGAAGAGGAGAGGAGGTCCGGATTCCCGGCGGAGACGACGAGATCTTCGGGGGGGACGAGATCAACTTCATCGCGGACCCCGGGGATATCACCCCCTTCTTCCAGAAGATCGGCATCAAATACGAGCCGGTCCGGGACTGCATGATCGTCGGAGGGGGGAGGATCAGCTATTATATCGCAAAATATGTCGAGGAATCCAGGCTCCGGATGAAGCTGAAAATCATCGAGTCGAACCGGGAGCGCTGTGATTATCTCTCCGACGCCCTGCCCGCCGCGACCATCATCAATGGAGACGGCGTGGATCAGGAGCTTCTCCTTCGGGAGGGAATTGAGACGACCGACGCCTTTTGCTCCCTGACCGGCTTTGACGAGGAAAATATCATGCTTTCTCTCTATGCGGGGAAGCTCTCCGATGCGAGGCTCATCACAAAAATAAACCGCATCGCCTTTGAAAATGTGACCAGCGAGATGAACCTGGGCTCCGTGATTTACCCAAAGCAGATCGTCGCGGAGTCCATCATCCAGTATGTCAGGGCTTTAAAGAATTCCCTCGGCTCCAATGTCGAGACGCTCTACCGGATCGCGGACGGGAAGGCCGAGGCCCTGGAGTTCAAGGTGGGAGAGGACAAGGCGCTCATCCGGAGAAGCTTCTCGGAGCTTCGCTTTAAGCCAAACGTCCTGGTGGGAGGCATCATCCGAAACCACAAGGTCATCACCCCCGGCGGATCGGATTATATGCTTCCCGGAGACCGCGTCATCATCGTGACCACAAATACCGGCTTCAACGACTTAAAGGATATTCTGGCATAGCAAGGAGAAGAGCTTTCGATGAATTTCGGAATGATAGTCTATATTCTCGCGTGGGTTCTGAAGATCGAGGCGCTGTCTTTGCTCCTTCCTCTCCTTATCTCACTCATCTACCGGGAGCAAAGTGCCGTTCCCATCCTTCTGGTCGCCCTCCTCTCAGGGATTTTCGGAACCATACTCGGCTTTAAAAAGCCGCGGAGGACCGCCTTTTATGCCAGAGAGGGCTTTGTGGCCGTCGCGGGCTGCTGGATCGTCCTCTCCCTGGTCGGGGCGCTCCCCTTTTTTCTGAGCGGGAGGATCCCGCGCTATGTGGATGCGGTCTTTGAGATCGTTTCCGGCTTTACGACGACGGGTTCCTCCATCCTCGGGGATGTGGAGTTCCTCGGGAAGGGGCTCCTTTTCTGGCGCTCCTTCTCCCACTGGATCGGCGGAATGGGAGTCCTCGTGCTGGTGCTCACCATCCTCCCTCTGGGAGGCGGCTATAATCTGATGATCATGAAGGCCGAGTCCCCGGGCCCCGATGTGAGCAAGATGGTCCCGAGAGTCGCGGACAGCGCGAAGGCCCTCTATAAGATCTACCTCGCCCTGACGGTCCTGATGATCGCGGTCTTTCTTCTGACGGGTATGCCCCTCTTCGATTCGCTCTGCATCGGCTTCGGAACAGCGGGGACCGGCGGCTTTGCGGTTCGAAACAGCGGCATGGCGGACTACAGCATGCTGAGTCAGTTCTTTATCACGATCTTCATGATCCTCTTCGGGGTGAACTTCAATGTCTATTATCTCATGCAGAAGAGGAGATTCCGGGATTCTCTCCACTCGGAGGAGGCGAGATATTACCTTCTCATCATCGCCTTCTCCACGCTGTTCATCGCCTTCCAGATCCTCCGGCAATGCGGAGGGGACTTTCTCTACGCTCTGCATCACTCCTTCTTCACCGTGGGGTCCATCATCACGACGACGGGCTTTTCCAGTCTGGACTTTAATCTCTGGCCCGCGCCCTGCCAGATGCTTCTCCTTTTTCTCATGATCTGCGGAGCCTGCGCGGGATCCACCGGGGGAGGGATAAAGGTCTCGCGGCTCATCATCATGGGGAAGGAGATCGGGAAGGAAATGCACCTCATCATACACCCGGAGGCTGTGAGAAGGATACGGCTGGAGGGAAAAAGCCTGGATCACCCCATTGTCCGATCGGTGAACTGTTATCTGATTCTCTATTGCTTCCTCTTCATGAGCTCGGTCTTTCTCATTTCCTTCGACGGCTTCGATTTCACGACGAATTTCTCCGCGGTCGCCGCCACCTTCAACAATATCGGACCGGGGCTTGGCATGGTGGGCCCTGTGAGGAATTTTTCCGCCTACTCGGATTTTTCAAAGCTCGTCATGATCTTTGACATGCTGGCGGGCCGACTGGAGATCCTGCCCATGCTGATCCTGTTTTCACACAGAACCTGGAGGAAGACGAATTGAAGAATCGGTATAGAAACAATAGGATAAGATGGTATAGGATGAGAAGGAAGCAGCTCCTTGGCCTGAAAGGGAAATGAGAACGCGGGGGAGCAGATCTATATCTATTCGCTAAACTCTTGTTTAACGAATAGATATAATAAAAAACGAGGAAAGGAGGGAAAATGCCTCTGAAATATCATGAACAGATGGATCGCGACAATACCTTAAAGCTCCGTGGGCTCCTTCAGGAGCTCCCGCCGTTTTGCCGCTGCTTTTTCCGGGCAATTGAACCGAGGACCTCCTCTCGGACGAGAATCGCCTACGCCTATGATCTCCGCGTCTTTTTTCAGTTTCTTGCAGATTCCGTCCCGGAGCTCTCGGGAAAGCCGATCGAAAAATTCGTCCTGTCGGATATCGCTGGCCTCCCGGTTCTCCGCCTGGAGGAATATATGGAATACCTGAAATACCGGGTCCGGGAACAGGAGGAGCTCCCGGAGGACCGGGCTTCCGGGCGGAAAGGAAAAGGAAAAATCGAAATTCTGAACCATGAGCAGAGCATCAAGAGAAAGATCTCCTCTCTCAAGAGCTTTTACAAGTATCTCTACCGGGATCAGCTGATTTCGGAGGACACGGCCTCTCTCCTCATCCTCCCGAAGCTCAGGGACCGAGAAATTATCCGTCTGGACGAAAACGAGGTCGCGGATCTTCTGGATACAGCGGAGAGCGGGGAAAAGCTGACGGAGAGGCAGCAGCGCTTTCATGAAAAGACGGCCCTTAGGGACACCGCGATCTTAAGTCTCATGCTCGGCACCGGGATCCGCGTCTCCGAGTGCGTAGGGCTGAATATCCAGGATCTGGACCTGAATTCAGACGGAATCCGCATTCACCGGAAGGGCGGAAAGGAGGTCACAGTCTACTTCAGCGATGAGGTAGAGCGCATCCTCTCCTCTTACCTCAAAGCCCGGAAAAAGATGCCTGCGCTCTCCAGCTCGGAGGACGCGCTCTTCCTCTCCCTTCAGAAGAAAAGAATCGGTGTACGGGCAGTCGAGAACATGGTAAAAAAATACGCCTCCGCCGTCACGCCGTTAAAACATATTACCCCGCATAAGCTCCGGAGCACCTATGGCACGAATCTCTACCGGGAGACCGGGGACATTTATCTCGTGGCGGACGTCCTCGGGCATGAGGATGTCAATACGACGAAAAAGCACTATGCCGCTTTGGAGGAGGAACGCCGCAGAAGCGCGAGAAACCGCGTGCACTTAAGAGAGGATTAGGAAGTATTTCAGCGAGATAAGGAAAGGGAGAAAAGGCATGCTGAAGCGCTGGTCTGAAATCGGAGTGGGAAGACATTGGACGGAATCCGTCCGCATCCTCTGCCCGTCCCGGGAGGACTACGGGAAGCTTCAGGAGGAGTTCTCTCTCCTGTCAGAGCTCACAGAGCGACACGGAACCCGCTATCTCCTCTCCGAATGGCGAGACGGAAGCGCCCTCCTCCAGATCGCGGTCTACGAGGATCTCTTAAAGAGAAATGCCGGAAAAAGGAGGAAGCTCGGAAAGCTCCGAAGGATTTGCGAAGTCTACCTCTACCGTCAGTGTCACAGCGCCGCAGAAGCTGCGGACTACGCCGGTCTCCTCCTCCGAAGCTACCAGCGCCGCGTAAAAAAATATAAAGAGAATGGGCTCTGGGGAAAGGAAGCTGAGGGCTGGTTCTGAGGCAGGCCGACACCCGGTTTTCCAGTAGATTCATGAAAGTATAAGTTAAAGTATAAGTTCAGGTAAGCTATCTCCTCGAAGGAGCTCCCGGAGGCATGTCATAATTAAAAGTGACATGCATGTCCTAAATCCCTATTTCCGTTCTTCCGCGGGGAAGGAAAAGGATCGGGACATGATTTAGTGAAGCCCCATCCGAATCAGGCCGATGACTTTTCCGAGGATCTCGCAATTTTCCACCAGAATGGGAGACATGCTGTCATTCTCCGGCTGGAGCCGGATATAATCCTTTTCTCGATAGAAGCGCTTTACGGTGGCGCTGTCATCGATGAGGGCGACGACGATCTCCCCGTTTTCACAGCTGTTTTGCTGTGCCACAATGACGCGGTCTCCGCTCAGGATACCGCAGTTAATCATAGAATCCCCCTTTACGTTCAGCATGAAGATCCTTTGATTCGGAAGCATATCTACCGGGATCGGATAATAATCGGTGATGTTTTCCTCCGCAAAGATCGGCTGCCCCGCGGCGACGGTGCCGAGAAGCGGGACCTGGACGAGCTCTCTTCCGCCCTCTTCCCGGGCATCCTGGTTTAGCCCCAGGATCTGAATCGCTCTGGGATGCGTCGGATCCTTCCGGATGAGGCCCATAGCTTCGAGATCATTCAGGTAGCTGAAGACGCTGGAGGTGGACTTGAGCCCGACCGCGCGGCAGATATCCCGGACGGAGGGAGCGTAATTTTTTTCCTTGACATGGGCTTTCAGATATTGAAAAACCGCGGCCTGCATCTCTGTCATATGATTGGCATCCGGCTCCTTCTTTTTTCTTCCCATCTTTACCTCCCTTCCGTCCCCTCTCTCAAGGGCCAATCTATTCCGGCTAATTCCGGGGTCCTCTTCATTTTAACATATCTTTCCGGCATCTACAAACATTTGTACTAGGATCCCGAGTCAGCATTCCTGAAAAAGGGGCAGCGTTTTCTCAGGCATTGTTCATTTCGGGAGGAGCGGGAGCAGCTGATTTTTTTGATCTCGATCGGGATATCGAAGTATTCTTTTATAAGCTTTACCGCCTCTATAAGGGCCAGATAGGAATTTCTCTTACAGCAGCGGGGGCCCCCGTATCGTCCGATCCTCTCCAGCGCTCTCGCTGTCATAAGATTGGAGATTCCCCAGCTTTCTCCGGAAAGAGGAGAGGAAAAGGTAAGCACAGAAACAAAGATCCCCGTGCTGATGCCGGCGCCGCAGGCGCCCCAGTATCCGCAGGATCCCCCGGGGACTTCCCTTCCGCGGCGATAAATTTGCAGGAGGGAATGCTCCAGATCTATCTTTTTCCCGGCATTTCTGCACGCGCTCAGAAGAGCGGCCCCGACCATCACATGGTGCTCAGGTCCGTGCATATGGCAAAAAGGAAGGGACATCATCCCCTCCAGGATTTCTACGGGATCCCTGCTCTGACTCTTCATACAAAAGGAAAAGATGCTGTCCATTCCTTTCATATGACAGTCATCACAGACATAGTGCCCATGGACACATCTTGTCTTGCTTTGCTCTGTCTTATGACAGATGGAGCATTTCATCGGGATCTCATCGCTGAGATATTCCAAATCCGCTCCGCAGATCAGGCAGCCGTCTTTCATTCGGTCCCTGCGAGGCTCCATTTTCTTCAATGAGTTTTCCATCTCCTTTTCCATCTCCTCTTTTTTGCTGGTGAGATTGAGCACGGGATCAGAGCTCCTTCGGATTCACGATCTTCTTTCCGTCTGACCAGATTCTCTCAAGATCATAGAAGAATCTCTGCTCCTTGTCGAAGACATGGATGATGATATCGTTAAAATCCAGAAGGATCCATCCGGAGTCCGGCTTTCCCTCCGCCCGCCGAATCCTGTAGCCCCTCTTCGCCATGCCATCCTGCAGAGAATCGGAGAGCGCCTCCACCTGTCGGCTGTTCTCCGCCGTCACGATCACAAAATAATCCGCGATCACGGAAATCTCCGAGATATCAATGATTGAGATCTCCCGCCCCTTTTTTTCTTCGCAGATTTCCGCCGCAGCTTTTGCCATCGCCCTTGAAGTTTCCGCTATCATCTTCCTCCTCTCCCCTCTTTTCGAGGGAGACGCCCTCCCTGTCTCATAGGACAGGGCAGGTCCTTTCTTAAAGCTATCTAAGTAAAGCGGCGGGATCTATCCCGCAAAATATATATTAGTCTTCGACGCGGACTCTCTCCTCTTCTCCCGGATCCGCAGTTTGCCCTTTTTCCTCATGGACCTTTCGGTAATATTCATAGCTCTCGAGGGAGGCCCGGCAGATCTCCCCCCCGCGCTCTCTCAGATATTCTATCGTGGATTTTAAGATCAGATATACCGCCTCATCCAGATCGAGAAAGGCCATCCTTCGGATCTCAGAAAGCCCTGCCGCCTTATAACGCCGGGGCTCTATAAAGTCCGCCGTAAAGATGATCTTCTCCAGGAGACTCATACCGGGGCGGCCCAGCGTATGGAAGCGGATCGCGGACAGAATCTCCGGATCCCGGATCCCAAAGAGCTTCTCCGCATAGATCTCCCCGTAAAAGGAATGGATTACCTGCGGAAAGCGGAGGAGCTCCGGGGAGAGAACAAGGCCATCCCTCTCGCAGACACGAAGAATCTCCTGCTTTCCAAAATGCTTTGCGCAGTCGTGGCAAAGCCCCGCGATCTCCGCCTTCTGAAGATCCGCCCCATAGCGCATAGCGAGGGCCGCCGCCGAGAAGCTGACGCTCAGGGAATGTTCGTAGCGCTCCGGCTTCAAGAGCTCGGAGAGCTTCTCCCGCATCGCTAAGATTTTCGAAAGATCCGTTTTCTCCGCCGGTATTTTTTTGCAAAAGCGCTCTGACGCCATTCTGTCTCCCCCTAACGCTTCTTTGAGGAGAGAAGCCCCTCCTTCTTCCCTTCAGGCGCGCTGTCTTTTATGATTCTCGGCTCCGGATTCCCGATCTGACTTAAGCTGGCCCTCCCCTTCATCTGCATCCGCCGGACGTGATTTTGCATCATCTTTACCAGCTTCTTGGCCCCCTCCGACATGGAGAACTCCGTGCTGGTCAGGAGATAAATCTTCCGGAAGCAGCCGTTTTCAGAGAGGCGGAAGGGGAGTACCGCGCCGTTTCGAATCTCCATCTTTGCGGCGAGCTTGGATACGATGGCGACCCCGACCTGCTCTCTGACAGAGAGAAGGATGGCTCCGGTACTGGCGAAGCTCGCTTTAATGTGGACATCCTCCGGCATGAAGCCGAGCCGGGCGAGGATCTTCATCGCTTCCTTCCTCGTCCCGGAGCCGCTCTCCCGCATGATGAAGTCCTCCTCACTCAGCCAGTCCATCTGAAAGCCGAGCTCCCTCCTCTTTCGATATTTCGGGGTATTCGGCGTGACCAGTATGAGCTCATCATCGTAGAAGGGAAGATAATTGCATCCGTTCCTCTGGATCATGGTGCCGCAGAAGCCGAGCTCCGCTCTGTGGCTCACGATATCGTCCACCACTCCCCTGCTGTCGGTCTCATTGGTCCGGAATTCCACATTGGGATAGGACTTGCTGTAGGAGGCCAGGATGCTCGGAAGCAGATACTGTCCGGGGATGGAGGAGGTGGAGATCACGATCTCCTTCTCCATCGCTCCCTCCTGCCTTCCGCTCGTCACCTCCCGGATCTGATTGGAGAGCTGGATGATCTCCTTCGCATAGAGATAGATCTTCTCCCCGGCCTCCGTAATATTCACCTCTTTCGTGGTTCGGAGGAAAAGCCGCACTCCGAGCTCCTCCTCGAGGTTGCTGATATAGGCGCTCACCGTAGGCTGAGTGAGAAAAAGCTCTTTTGCGGTCTGCGAAAAGCTTTTATTTTTTACGATCCGAACAAAGGCTTCTAGTTGTTTGATATTCATGCTGTCCCTTCCTTTTTCAACGGATGCGCGATCATCCCCGTGGAAACGCCGGAGAAAACGGATGAACTCCGCTCCCCTCAATATGCGACTCTCTCTGTCTCCGCGCCGAGCTTCTTTGTGATCTTCTGGCTGTCCATATATAAAATGATGGGCTTTGCGCACTTTCGGCTCGTCGCAAACATATCCCGGATCTCCGAGATGGTCAGAAGCTCATTGGTCTCAAAATGCTTTTTTACCGCCTCCTTTGCGCTGTCCATGAAGTGCTTCATGGTATACATCTCAAGCTCTTCCCCGCCGATCCGGACCAGCTTTCCCTCATCCATGAGCACATGAATGACATCCAGCATAAGCTCGTCGGAGTAATTCTTCCTTGAGAGCTCCGAGAAGCGGAGGAACTCATAGCCCGCCTTCTCAAGCTGCTCCGTGATGAGCGACTCCAGGTCCCGGAATCTCTCATCCTTCGGGATCTCCCTTCCCGGGAGGCAGAGATACTCCTCCCGAAGCTGCAGAGAACCGTCCGCACAGAGCTTTTCCATGCAGGCGTCAAAGACATTCAGCTTAACCGACTTCATATAGACGCTCTGGATCTCGGCCTTTCGGATGCCGTAGCGGTAGGGATGCTTCTCGTAGAAGCTCCGGAGCGCCCTCTGTATCTCCTGCTCTATGATGAAGGCATTATCTCTGTGCCAGTAATAGCTGTCCTTCCTAAGCACAAATTCATAGATCAGCCCCCTGTCCCTGAGCTCCGAAAGACAGGGCTTCAGCTCCTCCTCGGAGTGGGACATATTCTTCGCGAGCTCCCTTAGATTGATGAGGGTATCGTTCTCCGCCCGGATATTCAGCTCGCACACATCGGCGAGGCTTCCGCTCTCCTTCCGGGAGAGCTCCGCGATCGCCTCCTCGCTGAAGCGCTTCTTCTTCCTGGGATTCGGCTCCAGCACGACTCCTCCCCCGATCGTCTCGAGAGGGCTGTAAAAGCGGACGACAAAGCGATCTCCTCTCTTTACGACGAGCTCCTCTTCCAGGAGGAGCTGAGCGGGTCCGGTCTCCCCGGGCGGGATCTCATCCCGATCGAGGAGGACGGCCCGGCACAAAAGCTCACTGGTCCCGGTGAAGAGGTGAAGGCGCTCCCTGTTCCGGATGCTCCTCCTGGAATCCCTCAGTACGCTGAGCTTCACATCGATGAGGGTCGTGTTCTCCATGCTGCCGGAGGGAGCGATGACGGAGCCTCTCTTGAGATCGGACTTTTTCACATTGGACAGATTCAGGGCCACCCTCTGCCCCGCCTCGCAGATATCGGTATCGCGGTCATGGACCTGTATGTTCCTGACCTTGCAGGAAAGTCCCTCCGGGTAGATCGAGAGACTGTCTCCCCTGCTGATCCTTCCGGAGAGCAGAGTCCCTGTGATGATGGTGCCAAAGCCCGGCAGGCTGAAGACCCGATCGATGGGAAGGCGGGGGATGCCGTTTACATCCTTTTCCGGCACATCCTCCGTCACCATTTGTAGGATGAGATCCTTCAGAGCGTCAATCCCCTCTCCCGTCGCGGCGGAGACTCTGGCGAGGGGCGCATGATCCAGGATGGTGCCCTTCAGCTCCCCTCGGATCTCCTCCTCCATCATGCTGATCCACTCCTCCTCCACGAGATCGCATTTATTCAGGACGAGGATGCACTTTTTTATGCCAAGAAGCTCCAGAATATCGAGATGCTCCCTTGTCTGAGGCATGATCCCTTCATCCGCGGCGACCACCATCAGAACAAGATCCATGCCCACGACGCCGGCCACCATATTATTGATGAACTTCTCATGTCCCGGGACATCGATGACGCCGCATCTCGTGCCGTCCTTCATGTCAAACCAGGTGAAGCCGAGTTCGATCGTGATGCCCCTGTTCTGCTCCTCCTTCAGCCGATCCGTATTCCGCCCTGTGAGGGCGCGGATCAGCGTGGTCTTCCCGTGATCGATATGTCCCGCCGTCCCTATGATGATATGCTTCATCCGATCACCTCTTTAAGCTCTTCGGAAAGCTCCGGAAGCTCTGCGTCCGAAATCGTGCGAAGATCCAGAAGGAGCCGCTCCTCCGCGACGCGTCCTATAATGGGGATAGGAAGTCCTCTGAGCCGCTCCTCCAGCGCTGTTACGCTCATCGAACGAGGACGGATGCAAAGAGCCCGGCTCTTAAGCTCTTCCAGGGGCAGGGAGCCCCCTCCGACCTGGGATTCGCAGGGGAGGGTCGAGAGCTCCGCTCCCCGGCAGCTTCCGGATAGCATAGAGAGGAGGCGCTCCGCCCTCTCCGAAACCTTCTCCTCCGTCTCCGCGATCATGCGGAGTGTCGGAATTCGCTCCTCGATCCCCTCCTCCTTGAGATATTCCAGGAGGGTGAGCTCCAGCGCGGCGACGGTGAATTTATCGATCCGGACCGCTCTTGTGAGAGGATGCTTCTTCATCCTGTCGATGAAGCACTTCTTCCCGACGATGATCCCGGCCTGCGGACCGCCGAGAAGCTTATCTCCACTGAAGGAGACGACATCGACGCCGTTTCGGACCGCCTCCTGCACGGTCGGTTCGTGCATCCTCCCATATCTTTCAAGGTCCAGGAGCACTCCGCTTCCGAGGTCCTCGATGAGCGGAAGCCCGTGCTTCTCCGAAAGAGGCTTTAAACTCGCGGCGCTCACGGATTCCGTGAAGCCGACGAGCGCGTAATTACTGGAGTGCACCTTGAGGATTGCCTTTGTGTTCTCATTCAGGGCCTCCTCATAATCGGAGAGATGGGTCTTGTTCGTGCATCCGATCTCCACAAGCTTTGCCCCGCTCTGCGCGCAGACATCCGGGATCCGGAATTTCCCTCCGATCTCCACGAGCTCCCCCCGGGAGGTGATGACCTCCCCTCCCGATGCAAGGGTGGAGAGGATCAGGAGCACGGCCGCGGCATTGTTGTTTACGGCCATCGCGGCCTCCGCCCCGCTCAGGCGGCAGAGGAGCTTCTCGAAGTGAGAGTAGCGCTCCCCCCTTCTCCCCTCGGAGAGGCGGTATTCCAGGTTCGAGTAGGAGGAGACGAGGTCTGCGAGTCTTTCCGCGATCCTCCTCTCGATGGGAGCCCTCCCGAGGTTTGTGTGGAGGATGGTGCCGGATCCATTGATGACCCGCCTAAGTCCCGGTCGAAAGAGCTCCTCCAGGAAAATGCGGATCCTCTCCGGAAGTTTTTCGATTCGCTCGGAAAGGCTTCGCTCCAGCGCTCTCTCCGCCTCCCTTTCGGCTTCCGAAGGCTCTGCTCTTCCGATCTCCCCCTTCCGAAGACTCCCTCTTTCCTCCGCCTTCTCGATCTCGGCTCGGAGCTCCTCCCTGAGCTGATCCGTCTCCTCCTGCACCGCCTCTGTGACGCGGCATCTCCCGTAGAGAGGGATCAGACTCTGGATCTCCTCTCTTCCCAGGAGGAGATCCACCTTCGGGATCCTGCGAAACAACAGATTTTGATTCATCCTTCTCTCCGCCTTCCTTATGGCTTCACTGTTATGAATTTCTCTTCGAGCGGCTCTACGCTCCCGATGACTTCCGCCTTCGTCTCAAGTCCGGCCGCAAGAAGGGCGTCCATCGCGCTGTCCTTCTCCTCCGCGGGAATCGCATAGAGGAGACCGCCGGAGGACTGCGGGTCAAAGAGAAGATCCGCATCCGTATCGGAGATCCCGAGGATCGAGAGCTTATTCTCCGTGTACTTCCGGTTTCGATAAGCGCCCGCCGGGACAAGCCCGAGCTCCGCATATTCCTTCGCAGCTTCTATCAGCGGAATATTTCGAAAATGAAGCGCAAAGCTCACCCTGCTGGCCTCCGCCATCTCCATCGCATGGCCCAGGAGCCCAAAGCCCGTGATATCCGTACAGGCATGGACATGGAAGGGATCCATGGCCTCCTTTGCCTTTCTGTTCAGGGACGCCATGACTCTCACGGCCTCCTCCATGGCCTTCTCCGAGGCGAGCTCGGCCTTTACGGCAGTATTTATGATGCCGGATCCGATTTGCTTTGTGAGGATCAGGACATCGCCCGGCTTGGCCCCGTAGTTCTTCTGAATCCGCTCGGGATGGACGAAGCCGGAGACACAGAGCCCGTAGAGAGGATCGTCATTCTGGATGGAATGCCCGCCGATCAAAAGCGCGCCCGACTCCTTTACCTTTTCCGCGCCGCCCGCCATGATATCCCCGAGGATTTCGGGATTAAGACAGTTCGGGAAGCCTACGATATTCAGTGCGACCTTTGGGATACCGCCCATGGCATAGACATCGGAGAGCGCATTGCACGCAGCGATCATGCCAAAGGTGTAGGGGTCATCTACGACCGGGGTGAAAAAATCCACGGTCTGTATCATGGCGACTTCCTCCGACACCTTGTAGACTGCGGCATCGTCCGAGGTGGAAAGCCCCACGAGAAGTCTGTCATCCTTTTCAAATTTCGGCAGCTTGCCCAGAACCTGGGCAAGGGTCTCAGGACCTATCTTAGCCGCTCAGCCGGATTGCTTCGTCATCTGTGTAAGCTTTATCTCTTCCTTCTTTTGCATATTTTTTCCTTCTGTATCCTTTTTCCTTCTGTATTTCCTTTTCCGAAGATCGCCGCGTAAAATTCCGCCGAGCGGACAAACACCGGACGGACTGTCCTTTACTGTCCTTTATGAGAAAATTCTCTCTCGGATCCGCCTGAAAAGTAATAAAATTCTCCTCTTTGCTGCTATTTCTATTCTACTTGACTTATCAGGAAAGTCAATAAGTCAGACCCAGAAACTCTCATCCGCTCCCGCTGCAGCTTGGCTGCACAGCGCACAGAATAAGAGCGCCGGGAATGCCGGCGCTCTCTTTCTTCAGGGATATGCCATGATAAAAATTTATTATATAACACTCTCCCATTTCTGCGGGCTTCACCCTTCTTCTAAGGCCAAAAGAAGGGAAAAGCGGAATCAGAGAAGGATTCTATCCGAATTTTATCCGATATAGCCGAGCTTTTTGAGCTCCGCCTTCGCCTTCTCCTCATTTGCCTCGGAGATCCGGATGATCGGTCCGGTACAGCCCATCCCGCTCTCCGCATAGATCTCGAGCTTCCAGAGGGCGTGTACGGCATCGTCCAGGTCCATGACCTCAATGCCGGGGATGATCGCCGTGACGATCTCCTTCGGCGGCTCCTTCACATTCTCCTCCGCCGCAGCGGGCTTTGCGGAAGCGCGGAGCTCCTGAAGGATATTCTCAAGGCCCGCCTTCTTTGCCTTCGCAAATTCCTCCTTTGCAAGGTCAAAGACTCTGCCGCGGACCAGCTGCCCTGCGAAACGGATCGCATTCGCGATGACGGGAGCGCCTGAGGCTCTCGAGACGATCATGACGAGCTTCTCATAATTCTCTCCGATACCGGGGCCATAGCCGTAGCCGGCGGCCTCAAAGGAGCCGCCCGTCGTATAGGAGGAGAGGAGCTTACTGAGCACATTTCCCGTCAGAGAATCCATGACCAGGATATCGGAGGAGGCGCGGAGGACATCATTTCCCCGCATGACACAGCCGCCGTCCGCCCTGCTGGAATCCGCGAAGCGGATCGGATAGCCCTGCTCCGAGAGCTTCTTTAAGGCCTTCTCCGTCTGCCTCGCACCGTCCACATTGAGGATGCCGACACTGGGATCCGAAAGGCCGCAGGCCTTGGCCGTGATGATGCCATAGAGCGCATTCCTGATCATGCCCTCGATCCGGTCTGTGCTGGAGGTTCCCGTGGTATTTGCGAGGAAGAGCTCCCGCCCGAGCGCCGGTGTGATGGAGCGGCCCACGGTGGACACGCCGATGGGGAAGGGATAGTGCATCGTGACCGCGCCGTCGATCTCCCCCTTATCGAGAAGCTCATCCATCTTCGCATGGCCCTCTTCATCATCCTTTACCAGGATGGTGCTGACGCCGTCTCTTTGGAGAGAGCCGAGGTAGACGACATCGATGCCGTCCTTCGCCGCTGCCGCGGCGGCCTCCATGGCGTTCTCTTCTCCGTGCTCACTGCCCATGCCGGTGAGCGCGATCCGGGGCTTTTTGCCGAAGCTCCCGGTCTCAAGACCGTTCGCCATATCCAGAAAGGTGTCGGCGATCAGTCGATCCAAATTTTTAGCCATATCTCCGCCTTTCCTTATGCCTCCGCCTCTTTGTCGAGGATGGAAGCCGCAAAATCCTTCATGGCCTTTGCGATGAGTTTTCTGACCTCATCCTCCGAGACCGCGCCCTGCTCGTTCTCCGCCGTATTCTTCTGGATGATGAAGGAGACACCGTCAAAGAGGTTCGTCATCCTTCCGAGGAAGAGGGAGCCCTTTCCGATGATCATGACGCGGTTCATCTTACCGGCCTCGATATTCTCCTTGGCAAAGCCCACATAGGGCACGCCGGAGGGGATGTGACCCTGGGTCGGCGCATAGCCGACGAGACCGTGCTCCTCGGAGAAGCTCGCAAGCTCCGACTTCTGGAGCCAGCCCTTCTTCACGGCAAGCGCCGCGATCATCTTGTAGTTTGCCATCGGGACATCCCCGGCTCCGGCCGGCTTTGTGATATCCGCGTTCTGCATCTCGGGCGAGAACTTATCCACATCATTGACGGTGAGTCCAGCCCTCTCCAGAGGATCCGCGACGAGGGAGCCGATGACATTCTGCGGGGCGGCTCCGGTTCCCACGGTGTGGCGGCCGAGAATGTCGAGATTGATCTCCGCGCTCTTCCCGTCGTTCTCGGAGACGATGACAGCGAAGGCTCCGAGGCAGTCCTCCAGCATCGGAAGTCCCTTCTTCACGTGATCCTTTCCGTTCATGCCGAGCTTCGGAACGCAGCCTCCTCCGATTACGACGACCGTGCGGAAGGCACCGGCCTTTACCAGAGCTGCCGCCTCAATCATCGCATGGCTCGGTCCCGCGCAGAAGCCTCTCGAATCGGATCCGGTCGCGTTGTTCAGACCCGCGATCTCTGCCGCTGCCTTCGCGAAGTTTCCGCCGCCTCTTTGGTTCACGTCTCCGCAGGCCTCCTCGGAGCAGTCGATCACATACTCGACATCGTCGGGGGAGATTCCGGCATTCTTCAGAGAATGGAGGATTGCAAGGACACTGCTGGCCTTGTTCATGAGGTTCTCGAGCATGACCTCCGCGGAGAGGTTCACATCGATGTCATGCGCTCTCTTGACGCAGCCGACGAGCTTATTCTCGTAGTAGAGTCCCTCCGCCTCGCCGTTCGAGACCAGGGTCTCGATCTCGGAGAGCTCGGAACCCGCGGTCACTCTGTTAAGGATCGCCTCCGTGATCACAGGATCTGCCGCGAGCTCCTTCTTATGGGCCTCGACGAAGCCCTTCTCCAGATAGAAGACCTCGAAGCAGTCACAACTTTGCGCGAGGAGCAGGAACTCCGCCTCCGGCATGATCTCTCCGAATTTTCCATAGCGGCTCGCGTTCTCGAATTTCTTATCATAATAAGGAAACTCCACCTTCCGGAGCTCTTCGGGGTCTGCGTTTCCGATATAGACCTGATTCGGCCAATACGCCACGCAGTCCTCGTAGGAGCGGACGTGTTTTCCCATCTCCTTCAGGAACTCTCCGTCCGGATTCACGACTCTTTCTGTGGTGATGGTCGATCCGTTGTGGAGCATCAGTCCCGGCGTATAGCTGAGACAGTAACCGCTTCCCTTGATTACACTGTTCATGTACATACCTCGTTTGAATGATAGTGAATTGGTGGAATATATGTAATGCTTCCCGCACCAAAAGGAGCGTGTCATAAGATCCCGTCTCCGGGCCTTGACAGCAGAAGCACAAAATTACAATATTGGAAGAATGGAAGAAAGAAAAAGAGGAAGCATTGAGGTAATCCACCTCTCCGCCCCCTCAAAGACTGTCTGCCTTATGGATGGTGGGGGTTCGCCCTGAGGCGAACCCTATCCGTTATGCACTGAGATACTTGCAATATTCTTTCCGGATTTCATTCATCTCGTTTACGATATCATCGACATCCAGCACCATTTCCATCATGCTGACCTGATCCTCGTAAACCGCCGGGTCGAACTCTTCCTTGAGTTCCGGCTCGCAAACATGGTACACCGTGAGTCCAAGCTGGACCCCTGTCAACGGACCTGCGAAAGTCGGGTCGCCCGCTGTGACGGTCTCAGCTGCAAGTCCTGCAGCCTCGCCCTCCGCCGCTCCAAGAACCACTACAAGGTTCTCGGGGCCGTACTTCTCAGCGAAGTCTTTTACCCTCTTCTGATTTTCGAGATCCATCGCGCCTGCGCTCGTTCACACGAAGCACTCGGTGGATGCGAAAACAACCTCACCGCCGGCACTCTCGACACACGCCTGGATGGCGGGTCCCGGAATACCGTCACGGTCACCGATGATGACTACTTTCTTGCCCTTTAAAATAGACATCTTCTTTCTCCTTTCCTCAAATGATCGAACGCGGAGAGCCCGAAGAAGGACCCTCTCTGTCCATATATCGTAAAGGCTTTCGCCATTTACGCCTGATTACATCGCCGCGTACTTTTCCACCATAGCCTTGATGTTTTCCTCGGTCGCGTCGTCCTTCACGAGCTCCTCGACCTTCACTCCGTCCTTGTAGATCGCCATGACCGGCAGTCCGAGAACCTTCTGTCCGATGGCGAGTCTCCTCGCGCGGGTCGTATTCAGGGAGCAGAACTTAAGCTTTCCCTCATACTGATCGGCGAGGCTGTGGACAAAGGGCATGAGCGCCGCACAGGGCACGCAGCCGTCTCCGAAGAAATCCACAAACACATAGCCCTCAGCCTTCAGAACCTCCGGCTCGAAGCTGTTCTTATCTACCTCTAACATAAGTCCCTCCTCTAATCTGCCTGCAAATCCATCTTAACAGCTTTTCGCGAAATCCGCAATCTGGAAAGCCTCTTTCGACTACGGATTTTCGTTGATATACTTCTCGGCCTGCGTGGCGGCGATCGCGCCGTCCGCGGCGGCCGTCACGACCTGGCGGAGGCTCTTGACACGGACATCACCCGCGGCGAAAACTCCGGGGATATTGGTCTTCATATCATCATCGGTCGGGATATAGCCTCTGTCATCCATCGTAAGACCGCAGTCCTTCAGAAGGTCGGTATTCGGAATCCTTCCGATGAAGCCGAAGAGTCCGAACATCCCATCCTCCTCCGAGGCGCGGATCTCCGTGATCTCTCCCGTCTTCACATTTTTGACCTTCATCTCCTGGAGGATATCATCCCCTCCGAGCTCCTCCACCACGGAATCCCACATAAAATGAAGTTTCTCGTTCTTGAAGGCTCTCTCCTGGATGGACTTTGCCGCGCGGAGCTCGTTTCTCCTGTGGATGAGCGTGACGGAGCTCGCAAACTTCGTCAGATACATCGCCTCCTCGACAGCGGCATCTCCCCCTCCTACCACATAGACGGGAAGCTCCTCAAAGAAGTTCGCGTCACAGGTTGCGCAGTAGGAAACTCCCTTTCCCAGGAACTCCTGCTCTCCCTTGCAGCCGATGGGGCGGGGATAGGCGCCGGTGGCGAGGATCACAGTCTTCCCCTCATAGCTTCCGTTTGTTCCGACAAGCTTCTTGATCTTGCCTCCGAGCTCCACGGACTTGATGGTATCCCTGACTCTCTCACAGCCGAACTTCTCCGCCTGCTCCGTCATCCTCTTAATGAGAGAGGGTCCGGATTCTCCCTCCACGATCTGTCCGGGATAGTTCTCGATCGAATCGGTGATGGCAATCTGCCCTCCGTCCTGCCCCTTCTCGATGATGCAGGTCGAGAGCCTTGCCCTGCCGGAATACAGTCCGGCAGCCAGTCCCCCGGGACCGGCACCGAGAATAATGACATCATAAATCTTGCTCATTTTCCCGTTTCTCCTTTTTGTGCCTGAAATCCTCATGACCATCCGGGAGGAGAAGGATGTCCTTCTCGCCCCCGGATCATCAAAACGTCCTATACGGGAAACTTTCTACATATAGAGTATCTTCCGTTTCCCTGACGCGGATATTTTATCACATGTGCTGTAATCTTCAAAGCTTTTCACCTATTTATAGGATTTCGCTATAGGCTTATTCAGCCTTTCCCCAATTTCCTGGTATTGACCACGACGGATCCCAGCTTCAAAAGTGCGAGGACGTTCGGAATTACCATAAGTCCATTGAAGAAATCCGCCATATCCCAGACAAGATCCACCTTCATCGTCGAGCCGAGGATGATGCACAAAACGACGATCAGAGAATAGACCTTCACCGCGGAATCCGATCCGAAGAGATACTTCGCATTGACCGCGCCGAAGAAATGCCAGCCGAGCACGGTGGAGAAGGCGAAGAAGAAGAGGCAGAATGCGACAAAGATCGTGCCGAAGCTTCCAAAGCCCGCATCAAAGGCGCCCTGTGTCAGAGCGATTCCGGTGATGCCGTTCTCCTTTGCGCTTCCGAGGATACCGCTGGTCAGGATGACGAGGACCGTCAGATTCAGGATGACAAAGGTATCGATAAAGACAGAGACCATCGCGCAGAGACCCTGCTCATCCGGGCAGCTGGCCTTCGCTCTCGCATGCGCGTGGGGGGTGGAGCCCATGCCCGCCTCATTCGAGAAAAGTCCTCTCGCGACACCATAGCGGACCGCCTCGCGGACCGTGATTCCCGCGGCTGCACCGAGAGCCGCCTTCGGATCAAAGGCGCCGACAAAGATCATGCGGATCGCGTTCGGAACCGCTCCGATATGCATGAGGATGAAGATCAGGGAGCCGAGGATATAGATTCCGGCCATGATCGGAACGACCTTCTCCAGCACAGCGGCCAGTCTCTTCGTGCCGCCGAAGAAGATGAAGGCCGCGATCGCCGCGACCACCAGTCCGATCACGATGGGGGGCACATTGACATTTGCGACTTCAAAAACCTCGGAAAAGGCCGCACCGACAGAGTTCGACTGCACCATATTTCCCATGAAGCCCAGTGCCAGGATGATGAATACCGCGAAGAGCTTGGACAGGATCTGTCCCAGAGGTCCCTGGTAAGCCGCCTTGATATAGTAGGCGGGGCCGCCGGTGACCTCACCGTTGTGCTCCTCCTTATAGGTCTGCGCGAGCACTGCTTCTCCGTAGATCGTCGCCATACCGAAGAATGCGGAGACCCACATCCAGAAGATTGCTCCGGGACCGCCGCTGATGAGCGCCGTCGCCGCTCCCGCGAGATTTCCCGTGCCGACTTGCGCCGCGATGGCCGTGGCGATGGCCTGGAAGGGAGACATCTCTCCCTTTTCATGCTTCGTACCGTGGAGATTGATGCTTCCAAACACAAGCTTCCATCCCTCGGAGAAGCGGCGGAGCTGAATGAAGCGGAGGCGAATCGTATAATAGATTCCGGTGCCGCAGAGGAGCAGGATCAAGAGAAAGCTCCATAAAAATTCATTTCCTTTTGCAATTAAATTTGACAAGACTTCCAAAGTTACATCCCCCTTTCGGATAGGTTTACCGGAATGCAGCTCCTTTCCCTCCAAGCGTGATTCTCAGTAAGAGATATGATCCGCCCTGCCCCAAAATGCGGCAGGATTTATTGCTGAGCTCATACTAGCATAAGCCGCCGTGTTTAGCAATAATCATGATAAATTTAAATCAACCCGCGATAATCCTGTCTAATATATGGCATAAGACCCGCAGTGCGCCGCTGTCTCCTCCGTATTATGCCTAAGCTTTCGGACGGTTTTTCCCCGCAGGCAGAGAGAGGGAGGGGAGAGAAGCAGAGCTTCTCTCCCCTCCCTCTCTGATCGACAGAATCTCGTGACCGGCCGCCATCCATGCTTTCGCCGTCAAGCTCCCGGCTTCATGAAGCAGAGGGCTTAGCAGCAGAAAGCATGAAGATGTGCGGATGGATCCGATTCTTTAATCCTTGAAGATGGTCTGTCCGCTGACCTCGGTCTCGAGCGCCTTCAGTGCCTTCTCGACGATCTTTCTGCGGAGTGCCTTCTCCTCCTCCGGCTTCATGGCCGGGTTTCCGAGGGGATGCGGGATCGCAATCGCCGGGACGATACGGTTTGCGCCGACCGTCATGGAGATGGGGGTAACTGTACAGATGTGAACAACCGGGATTCCAGCTCTCTCGATTTCTTTAACCATCGTTGCACCGCAACGAGTACAGGTTCCTCACGTACTGGTCAGGATGACCGCATCGACATGGTCCTCCTTCAGCTTCTTTCCGATTTCCTCGGCGAAGGCCTTTGCGGAAGCCACCGCGGTTCCGTTTCCAACCGTGGTGTAGAACTTATTGTAGAGCTTCCCGATGACATGCTCCTTCTCGAGATCGCGGAGGACATCGACAGGAAGGACGCGGTCTGCATCCTGGTTTGCATAGCTCGGATCATATCCGCCGTGCGCGGTCTCATAGGTATCCGCCGTGAGATCGTTGACGCCGGTGATATCATACTCTCCATACTTACTCGCGTTGGAGCTCTCGATATGGTCCGGATTTCCCTTCGGCACGATACCGCCGGAGGTGACGAGCGCGACGGTGGCGTGAGCCATATCCTTCACCGCCGGATTCGGCTCGACACGATCGAAGCTCGGCATCGGATACTCTGTCGTAAAGGGCTTTCCGTTGAGCTTCGCAAGAAGCATCTTGACCGCTCTCTCCGCACCTCTCTCCTTCTCAAAGAAGTTCACACGCTGTCCCTGCGGGATATAGCCCTCCTCGACGGAGGCGCCGATCTTCTCTCCCTTTGCGAGCTTCAGTGCGAGAGGAGCCATCTTCTTCACGGCATCTCTCATGCCCGCCGCGCTGTTCTTTGTGGAGACGATATAGACCTTGTCCTTCGCCATCTCCACGCCGGGGTTCTCGATATACATTCCGGTGAGAACCGGGATATGGAGCTCCTCCTGCACTGCCATAGCAGCCGTGGCGCAGGCAAAGCCGTAGCGGCCCGCGTTGAAGGCGGGACCTGCGATGAAGATGTCCGGCTTCTCCCCCTTTACCATCTCGAGGAGCTTTGCCTTGGCATCGTCGATGTGCTCACTGAAGAAGCCGTCTCCGCAGATGATGGTCGCGACGATCTCCGCCTCATCCCCGAAGGCCTGCTGGAACGCAAGACCCGGTCCGAGGTGCTCTCCCTTCCGGATCTCAATCGGATAATCCGCCTGCTCCTCGCCGCCAACCTGTGCGAAGAACTGGTTGATATAATGAACAACTTTAATCTTTGCCATTTTTCTCTCCTTATCTCGCGCTCAACTTGTTGAAGCCAACCTCGCTGGTAGCTCCGGTGATAACCTGAAGCTCAACCTCCAGGGATCCGTCCTCGCGAAGGGTATCCGCGTTGGCTCCCGCGATCTTGGTGATGTAGTCCAAGGTTCCGATCAGCTTGTCGAGCTTCGGGAGAACGACGACCTGGTTCGCGTTGCCCGCCGTAACGAGAGCATCCGCCGCCTTATCGGCATCGGCCAGGGACTGGGACTTTCCGTCTCTTCCCGCGTACTCGTCGGTGATCAGCACGGTCTTGATGCCCTCGGCCTCGATCTTCTTGCAGTTCATGATAAGATCGGTATCCGGATTTCCGAAGCCCTCCTCGGAGACGACGACGCCGTCCAGGTGGAGCATCTTGCAGAGCTTTGCGGTCTGATTGGAGGATCTCTCCTTGTCCGCCAGATAGACATTCTCGTTTGTGATCACATGGGCGACGAAATTGATCGTCTTTCCGTGCTGCTTGAAGAGCTCCTCGATCACCGGATTGTTCTCATGGACATAGGTCGGGTTCTTGTCACAGGCGCTCACGCAGTTTCCGGAGAGAATCGCCCCGTCCATATCCTCGGTCGGATAGAGAATCGTCGGAAGAATCTTCTTCGCATCGACACCGTAGACATAGGTGTCGTGCAGCAGTCCCTGGCTCTGAAGCATCTGCACATAGGCCACTCTCGGAAGATCCGGATAGGCCTTCATGCCCTCCAGGAGATCCAGCGTCTCATAGGTCTGAGACTCATCCGGGCTGAGCTCCTTTGAGAGCTCCGCAAGATGCGTCGCGATCTTCAGGCCGACCATGCGGACCGCTCTCTCATAGTCATGGGCCTCTGTCCCCTCCTTCGGCTCACAGAGCACGACGAGGTTCAGGGTCTTCGAGAAGGGGGTGTAGTCCGCTCCCGGGCCGCTCATATCGATGACGCCCTCCTGGAAGCCGACGATCGGGCCGGCGGTCACAACCGCCATTCCCTTCAGGCAGTAGGTCTTTCCGGAACCCACGGTGTCCACGCCGGAGATCACGCCGGGGAATACTCCTCCTCTTCCCTCGACCTTGACCCTCGGCTCAATCACATCCTTCACGGGCGTGATGCGCACAGACTCACCCGGCTTCGCAATATCGAAGCTCACGGTCTTGATCTTCTCCTCGCTGAGAGCGACCTCACGGAGATCGTCCTTCGAGACGGAGAGAACTCCGTCCTGAAGCGCTGTCTTCTCTGCGAAACGGATGTCCTTGATGAAAATTTTTCCTAATTCCAGTTTCACTGATCTGCCTCCTGTCTTATGTTTGTACTAACAATCCTTCGGAGGGATCCTTTCCCGCCTCGGATTGTGATAGCTTTTTTGAATGCAGCCCCTCCGATATGAAAGGCCTCTTTTCTCCTCCTTTCCCTGTGGAAATCCCTCTCTTTACGCGCAAAAAACGTGGGTTCTTGCGAACCCCGCGCAGAAGCTTTTAGAAGTCGGAGAGCAAAGAGTCGACGGCCGTCAGGATAAGGCTCCGGTCGACCAGCTGAAAATCCTTTTGCAGCTCCGGGATATGAATCCTATCCTGCTCTATGAATTTATCGCAGGCCTGAATCGCGTTTTCGATGAGGGATAAGGAGTCCAGATCCAGATCCGCCCCGTCCCGTCTTTCGATCAGGACCGATTTATAGGGCGTCTCCAGCGGCTTGACGCTGCCGCTCAGGGGATGACTCAAAAGCTTCGCGCCCCCGTGGATCTCATCTCTGACGGCTGTCAGCACCGAGCGGAAAGAGAGCTTCCGAAAGGAAACGTCGATAGGGGCTTCAGGATACCGATGGGAAAGTTCTCCTTCCAGAGAAGGATTGTTCGTTATGATCTGAAAGCTGTTCATGTTCTCCCCTCTTGACGCCGCCCTCGGTGGACAGCCGCGCATCTCTGAGACGTTTTCTGTTCTTTCACAAATCATCTCATTGACAAGTTTTAATTTATCACTCTTTTTATTAAATTTCAATAATATTCCCTATTTATAGGGAATATCTATCAGTATAAACAGAGAATCGGCGCTCTCTTTATCCGTAGAGCTTGGCATGAAATTCCCAGTTTCTTCCTAGTCCGCGAGGATTTTCTCCGCAATTCCCTCCCAGGAAAGCTGTCTTAAATCCGGGACAGAGTCAGAGGGATCCAAAAGCGCCTCTGTGACGGCCTCCGCGAGCCTCTTCTCAAAGGCGGGGAGCTCCTCGGGATTTGCCTCATCGGCATGTCTCATACCGGGAAGCGGGACATAGCGGATATTGGCGCCCCGCGTATTTTCCGAGAAAAAGCGCCGTATCCCCGGAAGCTCCGAGACGACAGCCTTTGCGCCGCAGGCAAGGGCCTCTACGAGGGTGAGGGGAATCGCGTCAAAGAAGGAGGGGAGGACGAAAACATCCGCCCTTTGATACTGCTTTGCCAGCTCCTCCTGCCCAAGCAGCCCGAGGAATACGGCCGGAAAGGGAAGCTCCTCGGAGAGCTTCCGGATTCTCCGGTACTCCTCCTGATTTCCGGCGGAGCCCGCGAGAAAAAGCGCTAAAGAAGCAGCGGGAAAAAGCGCCGGGTCCAGGAGTCTTAAGGCGCGGAGAAGACTCATTACCCCCTTCTTCTCCGCGATCTTTCCGGCGTAGAGAAGCCTTTTCCCTCCTCTCCCTCCCTCTCTCCAGGCCGCTCCTCCCCTCTTTTCCAGAGAGAGCTCTGTCCTCTCCTCCGGAAGGCGGAAGATCCGTCTGTTGTAGCCGACTCCCAGAATCCGAAGCCTCTCCCCGGGGAGAGCATAGATTCTCTGGACCTCCCGGAGCTGGAATTCCTGGGGGGCGAAGACACGGTCGAGAGAAGCAATATTCCTTCG
Organism: Oribacterium sp. oral taxon 078 str. F0262; assembly: GCF_000160135.1. GTDB lineage: Bacteria > Bacillota > Clostridia > Lachnospirales > Lachnospiraceae > Oribacterium. Next base: position 248,255 of record NZ_GG729934.1, on the reverse strand, counting down.
GATCCATTCCCGTCTCAGTCCGTGCTTTTCCATCTGCCGAAGATCGGTATTATGACAAAATCCGTAGATCCTTTGCCCGGGAAACCATTCCCGGACGAAGGCTGTGAGAAGGTAGAGATGGTGGCAGAGGATGAGATCCGGTTTTTCCCTCTCCACAAGATCAGAGAGGACGGATCGGAAGGCGGCGGAGAACTGCTCCACCATCTGCTCTGTCATATCCCGGTAGCGCGTGCTCTCATAGGGCATCTCATCGGACATGCCGCAGATCGGGAAGGGAAGGAGCTCGGTCTTGAAGAAAACCGGAAAAAAGCGGACATCCTCCGGGAATATCGTCTTCTCCCCGGGATAGATTCCCGCGACGACGAGCTGCTCCATGCCAAGCTCCGAAAAAGCCCTGACGAGCTCTGTCAGATAGATCCCGCTCCCGGTGCTGCTCGGCTTCTGCGCGCTGATACTCAATATCTTCATATCTTCCTCAGTCTTCCCGGAAAAGTGCGGCCTGAGCCCTCCGTCCGCCTGCAGCGCAGGATGCGGCTTCGGAAAACACGGAAAGCGCCGCCCTCTCCCTAAAGAAAAGCAAGCCTCCCCGATCCTTCAAGACAAAAAGATCAGGGAGGCTTATAAAAACAGGACGACCTGTATATTTTCTGGCGAAGGCGTGTGAGAATCGAACTCACCCAGGACGCTCACGCGCCCAACACTGGTTTTGAAGACCAGGAGGCACACCAGTTACCTAACCACCTCCAAAAACACAGGCATAACTATAGCACAGCCCATAAAAGCTGTCAAACATTTCCCTATTAATTCAGGATTTTATAGCAAATGGATATAAGTGGCTCAGAAAAAAACCTCATAGACTCCCTCCGGCTCCAGCTCATGCTCTCTCATGAGCTCTGTCAATTCCTCCCTGTCCGAGGGCTCCGCGGCCCAGCAGAGTCCGCAGCCCGCGGAGACGACGGAGGGGACGGGAATCAGACGCCCGGGAGCCCCGGCCTCCTGGCAGAGCTTCTCCATCATCATGGCGTCGACGGTATTTTTGTAGGTAAAAACCAGACGGGTCTCTTTCTTTCTCATTTACGGCCTCAGGATGCGGTCGGAATGCATCTGAGTGTCCACGATATCGTACATGTTGGAGATGATTCCGACGGCGATCTTTTCCTTTACGTTAAAGTTTCCCGCGCAGATGCCGCAGCTCATGATTTTGACCCCGGCCTTTTCCAGATTTTTCAGGTCCTCAAGAGCGGGAGAGCCCTCCGCCGCAAGAAGCACACCGCTGTTATAGAAAAGGATGTAGTCCGGCAGAGGATCGACATTGGTCAGCGCAAAGAGGAAGGATTTTATGAGATTCTTCCCAAGCGTATCGTCTCCGTTCCCCATGCATTCCGAGGCGATCACGACAGAGGTAACGCACTTTCCCTTCTCTCCCTCATCGCTCTTCTTTCCCGGCTTCACCTCGATCCGGACCTCATACTCCTGCTCGGACTTCTTCTCGCTCGAAACCGCGTAATCATAGCGCTTTGCGAGGCGGGTGAGGTTCTGCACCGCGGTATCATTATCCACACAGACTGTGAGGATTCCCTCCTCTTCAAAGGCCTCCATCGCCTTCTTCGCGTTTACGACGGGAAGCGGACAGGCCATGCCCATGCAATCCAGTTTCTTATCCATTTCGAATCTCCTTCCAAATTTCTGCCTTGCCGTCTCAAAGGACGGCTTTTATCCGCCGCCCCTCTTCCCTCCGCCGAAGCGGCAAAGAACATCTTCCCCTTGACTGCCGCTTTACCGACCGGGGCGGCAGCCGGCCGGTAAAGTGGGGCAGTGCGGCTTCTCTCATTTAATAAAGCCGGAATACTCCTCCCTTTTAACTCTTCTTCGCTCCGAAGATAAAGAGCAGGAAGCGGATGTAGCTATAGAGCAGGAGGCAGAGCGCGATCGCGGTCTCCACAAGAACCACCGGCTGCAGGGCCGGAAGCGGGCTCCCAAGCTTTGCGAGACAGTTCATGCTCTGCTTTGACGCGATCGCCGTAATGGCAAAGGGGAAGGTGAAGGCCGCATAGCTCGGATAGAACGGGAGCTTCAGATAAGAGACTACCTTTGAGAGGGCGAAGAGATAGATCAGATTGGAGAAAAGGCAGAGCGCCGTGACAAAGGCCGCGCTCTTTGGCGTGACAGACTGGATATAGCCCGCCGTACAGAGCGCTGTGGGAGCGGCGTAAATCATAAGCAGAGGCCGCGCCGGCTCCGGGAGATCGGGAAATCTCCGGTAGCGGATGCTCACCAGCACAAGGAGGATCAAAAGCGTCACAAAACCAAACCAGAAGGCCGCGCTCCCGATATCCGTTCTCTCATAGGCCGGAGCCGTGAGGGAGGAGACGACGATTCCGACATAGACAATATACCAGACCGTGAAAACATTCTTCCATTCAAAATGAAGAACGAATCTCCATGTGAAATAGAGAATCAGCAAAAGGTGGAGAAAAATAGCGAAATACCAGAGGATCTGAGCGCCCGCTCCGAGCCACGGCTTCCCATAGACGGAAAAAAGCATCAAGGACATGGGAAAGGTCGCGGATACTCCCGCGCCGACAGCCGTCTTCAGCTCCTCTCCTACCGCGGCGGGAAAGAGCAAAAGCTTTAAAAGAAGAAGCAGGAGCAAAAAAAGCGCCATCAGGCCGCAGACAGCCCGGATCGTCTCCGAATAGCTCTGGAGAAGATTGCCGAGCGCAAGCGTTCCGAGCATCACGCCGGAGAGCGCTACCGGGACCCTTTTGATGTATTCCATAGATCAGACTGCCTCCTTTTTCGGGGGAAGATAGGGCTTTTCCAGTCCCTTTATCGGTTCCGGATCGATATTTTTCACGCCGAGCTCCCGGCAGAGGATCTCCGCGGCCTTTCCGGCGCAAAGACCCGTGAAGGCGATGCACTGCTTCTTGTGCTCTCCTCCCGACATATCGAAGCCTCTTGTCAAAACGCGGCAGCAGGCCGCATGCTTTGCGTTCGCTTCCCTAAACCAATCGTGAAGCTCATGAGAGAGCGCCATGAGCGCGTTGACCTTCGGATCCTTCGGACCGTCCGCGGTCGTTCTCCCGAAAAACATGGAGAGCGCAAGTATGCTGCCGTTCAGGGCGCCGCACATACAGCCTGATCTCCCGGCCCCGATGGACATACCGGACGTCATCGCAATGACGGAATCCGGAACATCGGCCTGAAAGGCATCGCGGATCGAGGCCACCGCTGCCTCACAACAAAAATAGCCCCCAGCGTAAAGCTCCTCGGCTCTCTTCTGCACTGCCTTCGGACTGACCTCCGTCGCATGATAAGTAATGATAGACTCCATAATCAACCTCCTGTCAAACGATAAGCTGTTTCCTGATAAGCCCCCATGCTCATCCGGCAGGAAGACATAAGATCTCCGCAGCTCTGTCGCCGTGCCAGTCTATGCTACCCTCACTGCACCAGCGATTAAATCGCCGATACGCCGACTTCCGCAGAATTCGGGCGGAGAGCGTCCGTGCTGAGCGGTCAAAGCGACAGAGCTGCGGTCTCATATCTTCCTTCCCCTTACCTTGATCAAAGCTTATGATATCCGAGCCGCCCCGCTTTGTCTAATTGCTCTGCCTTATAAATGATTTCTTTTATTGTTATCTTCTATAGGGCGGCATTTTCCGAGATATCCCAGGAAAAGGAAGAGAAGACTCAGGAGAAAAAGAAGGAGGACGGCGGCCTTCCGCCCGGAGAGAGCGCGGAGGAAAAGCCCCGGAGGAAGGAGAAAGCCCGGGACATTCAGGAGGGGAGGAAGGAGCGAAAGTCCGCTGAAGCATCCCCCGAGGAGCGAAAAAAGAAGTGAGAGAAGCGCGGCATTTCCCTCCGCTCCTCTCTCTGTGCGGAGGAAGGAGGAGAGAAGCAGGAGGAGGGAGGAAAGAGAGGCGCTGTAGAGGAAAAGAAGCGCCGTCCCCCGAATTCCGATCCGGCAGAAAGGGAGGAAGGGGAGAAAAGAGATTGTGAGGAGGAAAAGGATCCCGAAAAAAGCGGAAAGAAGGTCCAGCTCCACTCCCCTCTCCATGCTTCTCATCCGTCTCTCCGAAGCTCTCCCTCCTCCTTCGAAAAGACCTCCCGAAATGCTGAAGGAAAGGAGCAGGAGGTAGAGGGCGAGAAAGCCCTCTCTCCCCGGCATAAGGAGCTCCTCCCCGGATTGTCCCTTCTGCTCTGATTCAAAATAAAGTCTCTTTTCCTCTCTTCTTTTTCTTATTGAAAGGGAAAGCGCCTTCTCCTCCTCCTTTCGGAGCTCTCTCCCCAGGAGTCCCTCTGCCCTGGACTTTGCGCTCTCCAAAATACCCTCTGAGATCGAGAGCCCCGAGATCGTCTCCCGGACGGAGGCAGAGGAGAGGGAATTTTCAGCGCTTTCATAGTGGAGAAGGGATTTTTCCCCCTCCTTTAAGCCTTCGGCATAGCCTCTTTTTATAAAAAGGACTCCCTCCAGCTCTCCCAGGGAGAGAAGGCGTCTTGCCTCCTTCTCCGTGGTCTCCAAGGTGAAAAGGCTGTCCGATGAAGAAAGCTCCGAGAGGAGGAGGGAGGAGGCTTCGCTTTGATCCAGATCCACAGCGGCGATCCGGATTCTCTTTGCCCCTCCCCCCGGAAAGGAGCTTAGAAGAGCGCCGAGGAGGAGGGAGGAAAGCAGGAGGAGGAGTATCCCTCCCCTCCTTCCGGAAAGAGCCATTGCCCGAAGGAATGAGAGCCTTGTCAGACGCCGGAAAAAGCACATCCTCCCCTCTCCCTCCGGAAAAGCCGAGGCCGGCTCTCCGCTCTTCTCTCCCCTCGAAGCCATATGCAAGGAAATAGAAGAAAAGGAAAGGGAGGGAAAAAAGCGTTTTTTGAAAGCGGAAATAAAAAGGAAAAGGATCCCGCAGAAGGAAAGAAGGAGGAGGGGGAGCGAACTCAAAAGGAGGAGGGAGGGGGAAGATCCCTTGGAGAGGAGCCTCAAAAAGAGAAGATTTCCCCGGAGCGGCGTAAAATCAGAAAGGCTCCGAAGAAGCGGAGGCAAAGAGGCAGGGTCCAGAAAGCTTCCCCCGAGGAGAAGGCTTCCCGCAAGGAAAAGATTCCCAAGGAGGAGGAGCGGACGCCCTCCCGAAAAGAGCATTGTGAGCCCGGAGAGGAAGAGAAAGGACGAAAAAAGCTCCAAGACAGAGAAGAGAAGAAAGAGCGCGGGCTCCTGCATCCCCAGAGAGTGAAGGGGAAGGAGAAGTATAAGGCAGGAGGGAAGGAAGAGGAAGAGCGAGAGCAGAAGCTTCGACAGGAAAAAGGCGGAGCGGCTCCCTCCGGATAGGAGAAATCTCGGGAGCACCCCCATCCTCCTCTCCTCCGCTTCGGATCTTAGGATAGAGAGCGGGAGGAGAAAGGCGAGGAAAAAGAGAACGGCGGAGAGAATCCTGATGAGAAGCGCCCGGGAGAGCTCCTTCCTCTCCGGCCTTTCATCAAAAATCAGCCCCCTCCGAAGTACAGCGCGAAGCAGAAGCTTCGAGGAGCTCTCGTACATTTCTTCTTTCTTTTCCTCGGAAAGCTGTCCGGGAAAGGAAAGCGCATAGACCGATTCGGATACCGCCTGTTCTGTCTCCATGATCCCCATAACCGAGCGGAAGAGTTCTCCGAAAATCGCGGCCTCTTCGGGACGGGAGGAATTGAGGGAGAGCTTCACGGGCTCTCCCCGATAGCGATAGGCGCTGTAGAAAAAATCCTTCGGGATTGTCACGGCCGCGGCGGCCCCTTCCGACAAGGCCCTTTCCTCTGTCTCTCCCTCCGGGATCACACGGATCTCCGAAAAGAGCGGGAGCTCCCGGAGCTGTTCGATCAGAGAGCGGGACATAAAGCTCCGGTCCTCATCCTTTACCGCCACCGGAAAGGGCTGGACAGTGAAATCGGAGGGACGAAGGAGGAGAAGCATCAGCGGAAGCAGAAAAAGGGGGAGGAGGAGAGAAAGCCATCCCCCGCCCCGGTGAAAAAGCCGAAGGTCCTTATACAGCGCACAAAGAAGGCTCCGCATTGCCTCTCCTCTATTTTTTCCGCCGGATACGAAGCTCCGCGGGGCCGCCTCCGACCTCCGGCTGATAAAAGCTGCAGGGATAGCCGAAGCTCTTCTGATACTGACTCTTCAGGCGCTTCTTGAATTCCGGGAGCGCATCCTTATGGACGAGGGAAACCGTGCAGCCCCCGAAGCCCCCGCCGGTCATCCGGGAGCCGAAGACTCCCTGCGTCTTCCAGGCCTCCGATGTGAGGAGATCCAGTTCCGGGCAGCTCACCTCATAATCATCCCTCAGAGAAATATGGGATTCATTCATCAGGATCCCGAAGTGCCGAAGATCATCCTGCTGCAGGGCGATATACGCGTCGATGACCCGGAGGTTCTCATAGACCGCGTGCTTCGCCCTCTTTTCCAAAAGAGGATCTCCGATGAGGAAGCGGTACTCCTCAAAGCTCTCTTCATCGAGCTCCCCGAGAGAATGGATCGGAAGGCGCCATTGCAGACGGCTGAGTGCCTCCTCGCATTCTCTCCTCCGGTCATTGTAGGCGCTCCCCACAAGCTTATGCTTTTTGTTGGTATTGGTGATGATGAGGCGGAGATCCCGAAAATCCAAAAGAGCATATTCAAAGGAGAGATCCTCTGTATTCAGATAGATCGCGTGATATTTTTTTCCCATGGCGCTCGCAAACTGATCCATAATGCCGCAGTTCATGCCGTTATAGCGGTTCTCCGCGTCCTGTCCCAGCAAAGCGAGATCCAAAAGCTCCAGCGGAAAATGAAAAAGCTCTCTCAGTAAATAGCCCGTCAGCACCTCGATGGATGCGCTGGAGGAGAGTCCCGAGCCGCTCGGGATATTCCCGCTGTAGCAGATGTCAAAGCCGTTCTCCAGAAAAAGGCCTCTCTCCCGAAAGGCCCAGATCACGCCCATCGGATAGCTGCTCCAGTTCTCCCCCTCCTCCCCCGGGCGAAACTCATAAATATTTGTCTCCAGCACACCGCAGTCCGGGAAATTCATGGAATAGAAACGAATATTTTGGTCTTTCCTCACTCTCACGGCGGCATAGGTCCCGAGAGAGAGCGCGCAGGGAAAGACATGTCCCCCGTTGTAATCCGTGTGTTCTCCGATCAGGTTGACCCGTCCCGGCGCAAAAAAGACGCGGATCCCCTCTTCGTCCCCGTAAAGCTCCTTGAACTTTGAAAGAAGTTCTTCTCTTATTTTCTCCATGGCTTTTGCTCCCGTTCCGATTCCCGAAAAAACGGGCACGATTCGTCTTACGGCGAAACATGCCCGCTTTCTGTTCGCGCAGAGGGTGGGGTTCGAACCCACGTGCCCTTTCGGACAAACGGTTTTCAAGACCGCCTCGTTATGACCACTTCGATACCCCTGCGGATATAAAACAGCTTCATTCTACCCGATCTGTTTTTTTGCGTCAAGCTCTAAGTGGAAAAAGAGCTTCGCGATCTCAAGGTCCTCTGCCGTCGTAATCTTTATATTCCGGTAGCTCCCCTCCACAAGCTTTACGGGAAGGGAGGAGAAAAGCTCCATGACCATCCCGTCGTCGGTGATGCTTTTTGCCCGCTCGGGGGAGAGCTCCCGAGACATCCTCCCATAGGCCCGGCAGAGCTCCCCCGCACGAAAGCTCTGCGGCGTCTGAACCTGCCAAAGGCTCCTTCTGTCCGGGCTCTCTCTGACAAAACCCTCCGGATCCGCCCTCTTGATCGTGTCCTTCACCGGAACGGAGAGGACGGCCGCGCCAAATTTTTCCGCGGCAAGGAGAGAATCCTCGATGAATTTCTCCCTGAGGAACGGCCGGGCGCTGTCCTGGATCAGTACAAGAGGAGCCTCCGTTTGATTTTCCTCCGAAAAAAAACGCTCCGGATAAAGCCGAAGGAGAGCATTTCGGACCGAGAGGCAGCGCTCTGCCCCGCCTGGCGAAAAAAGAAGCTCCTTCCCCCCCGGAGAAGGAAAAAGGGAGGAGAGAAGCTCCCGCGTCCTCTCCTCATCGCCCCGGGAGACCACGAGGCAGATTCTCTCAATCCGCGGACTCTCTAAAAGAGAGCGAAGGCTGTAATAAAAAAGCGGCTTCCCAAGGAGCGGAAGAAATTGCTTTTTCTCTCTTCCTCCCATCCGGCTTCCGCTCCCGGCCATCAAAAGGACCGCATCCGCCCCTCTCATCTTCCCTGCCCTTCCTCTCTCCCTCTCTTTGGACATAGGGCCCCAAGCGGCAGATTCGGGCAGGCGTTCAGGGACGCGCCGTCCCTCCTTCCCGAAAGATATTCATAGTAGCCGGCACAGGCGATCATCGCCGCGTTATCGGTGCAGAGCACAGGACTTGGGCGATAGAAGCGGATTCCGTTTTCCAGGCACTCCGCCTCCACTCTCTTTCGGAGAGCGGAATTGGAGGCAACCCCTCCGGCAATGGCAAGGCTTTCGCACTTTCTCTCCCGGCACAGCCGGATCGCCCGCGAGACAAGAGCCTCCGATACGGAGGCCTGGAAGGATGCGCAGAGATCCGGGACAGAGATCTCCTCCCCCGTCATCTTCGCCCTGTTGATGTAATTGAGAACTGCGGATTTAAGTCCCGAGAAGCTGAAATCGTAGGGATTCCCAGAGACCTCCCCCCGGGGGAAACGGATCGCCTCCGGATCCCCGCCCTCCGCGGCGCGGTCTACCTTGGGCCCTCCGGGATAGCCAAGGCCCACGGCGCGGGCGACCTTGTCGAAGGCCTCCCCCGCGGCATCGTCCCGGCTCTGCCCCAGGATCTCGAAGCTTCCGTAGTCCCGGACCAGGACAAGCTCTGTGTGACCGCCGGAGACGACGAGGCAGACAAAGGGAGGCCTTAGATCCGGATTCTCGATATAGTTTGCCGCGATATGTCCCGCAATATGATGGACCGCGACGAGGGGCTTTCCAATCGCATAGGCAAGTGCCTTGGCCTCGGAGACCCCGACCAGAAGGGCCCCCACAAGCCCGGGCCCGGAGGTCACGGCGACAGCGTCCAGAGAGGAGAAATCCAGCCCGGCCTCCGAGAGCGAAAGCTCTATAACCTCATCGATCTTCTCCAGATGCTTTCTCGATGCGATCTCCGGGACGACGCCGCCGTACTCTGTGTGCACCGCGATCTGGGAGGAGATCACATTGGAGAGGACCTCCCTGCCGTTTTTCGTGACCGCGGCCGCCGTCTCATCACAGCTCGTCTCAATCCCCAGTATCCGGATCTCTCTCTTCTCCCCCATCTTCCCCTTCCTCTTCGAAGTTCAGATCTCTGGACCAGCCGTCTCTCGCGAATTTCGCCGGGAAGATCTTTCGGATCTCATCCCGGTACTGCTCCGGCCGAAGCTCCGATGGCGAATAATGCGTGAACCAGAGCTCCCTCGGCCCTGCTTCCGCGGCAAGCATCGCCGCTTCCCGCATCGTCATATGCTTATAGCGGCGCGCGTTGTCCGTTTTGTCCTCCGTGCCGTACATCCCCTCGCAGATGAAGAGATCCGCATCCTTCGCCATCTCCGCGATGATCGGAACCGGCCTGGTATCCGTACAGTATACGACGGAAATCCCCCGTCTTTCCTTTCCCATGACCATCTCGGGGCGGTAGATGCGGTCCCTGTCCCGGATCTCCTCCCCGTGCTGAAGCCGGTTCCAGTAGCAAAGCGGAATCCCCTCCGCCCTTGCCCTCTCCGCGTCGAACTTCCCAAGGCGCGGGATGCTGATCCGGTAGCCATAGCAGCTGATCCCATGATTTACGCGGAAGGCCTGCACCTGAAAGGGAGCGGTGAGCTCCTCGGGGAGCCGGGGACGCTCCTCCGTGAGCTCATGAAGAAGGATGGGAAAGGGGAGCTCGGGCGCGATGACGCGAAGACCGTCCACCACTCTCCTAAGTCCCTTCGGTCCGATGATATGAAGCTCCTTCTTTCTCTCCGCATTTCCCATGCTTAAGAGCATGCCGGGAAGGCCCGATATATGATCCGCATGATAGTGGGTAAAGAGGATGAGGTCGATCGGATTCGGGGACCAGCCCTTCTCCCGCATCGCGATCTGCGTGCCCTCTCCGCAGTCCAGAAGGAGGCTTGAGCCGCTGCAGCGGAGCATGAGGCTCGTGAGCCATCGATTGGGGAGGGGCATCATTCCCCCGGTGCCGAGTAAGCAAAGATCCAGCATTTTCCCCCTATCCTTTCTTCAGCTCTTTCCGCATCACGATCCCGTCCTCACTCGGATATCGATAATAATCCCTGCGGACTCTCTCCCGGAGGAATCCTCTCCCCTCATAGAGCTTTCTCGCCGGAAGGTTCCCCTCCCGCACCTCAAGATAGACAGAGGAGACGCCTCTCTCCAGAGAAAGGGCCAGCATCTGATCCAAAAGCATGGCCCCGATCCCCCTCCTCCGGGCCGATTCCAGCACGCAGAGATTCTCGATCTCCGCCTCAGGCCCCAGGATCCGGAGGACGGAATAGGCGATCGTCCTGCCCTCCTCCCGAAACACAAGCGGAAGGTCATAGGCGTTGTCCAGGGCGGAGGTGAAGTCCGAAGGATTCCAGGCCATCCTCCCAAAATACTGTCTCTCCATGTCCAGGATCTCCGAAAGATCGGAAGCTCTCATCTCAAAAATCAATTTTCATACCCTCCGCTGTCGATCGGATAATTCCTGGGGAGAAGCCGATCCTTTGTCTCTCCTCCTCTCTTTTCTCCCAGAAGATCGTAATCCCTGAGTCCCTTCGCCTCTCTCTCCCGCTCCGCCTGCGGCTTCCTCACATAGTGAAGCCGGAATTTCTCCGCGCTCTTTGCGAGAGAAAAGTTCCTCTCTCCGAGAATGGCGATAGAGGAGGCCCGCTGCAAAAGATTTGCGGGAGAAGCGAGGACGAGCTTTTCCCCCAGGCATTCCGACAGAAGCTCTCGGTAGGGGAAGACACCGTCTCCCAGGAAAAGCTGCTTCCCCGGAAAGCTGCGGATCTTCTTGAGAAGACTCTCTATGGAGACTGCCTCCTCCGGCAGTACCTTCTCTCCGTGAAGATAGCTCGCCGTATAGACCTGGGATCTCCGAGCGTCCAGGATCGGGTGGACATAGCCCGGAAATTCAGAGACATTTTGCATCAGCCCTTCCAGAGTGCTGACCGGAAGGAGGGGAATCCCGCCCGGAAGCGCCAGACCCTTTGCGGTCGCAGCGCCGATCCGAAGCCCGGTAAAGGATCCCGGCCCCGCGCTGACCGCGATCAGGTCGAGATCGGACAGGCTCACCCCGCTCGCCTTCAGGAGCGCTTCGATCAGGGGAAGAAGCGTCTCCGAGTGCGTGAGCCCCACATTCAGACTGTATTCCGAGAGAAGCCTTCCATCCCGCAAAAGCGCCGCCCCCGCACTCCTTCCGGAGGCCTCTATCCCAAGCGTCAGCATTCCTCTCTCCCTCCCACAGTGATGAGACGGTAATCGAGTCCCTTCTGAAGGTCCTTCTCGATCCGGACAAGGACCGCGTCCTCCGGCAGGAGCTCTCTGATCCGCTCCGGCCATTCCACAAGGCTCACGCCCTCTCCGCCGTAGAAGCAGTCCTCATAGCCGATCTCCTCCATCTCGGAGGGATCCCCGATCCGATAGACATCAAAATGATAGAGCCTAAGTCGGCCCTCATAGCTTTTCAGGATGGGAAAGCTCGGAGAGCTTACCGTTTCCGTGACGCCGAGGCCCCGGGAAAAGCCCTTCGCAAAAACGGTCTTTCCGACTCCCAGCTCTCCGCTTAAGCAGTAGACGGAGCCGGGGCTGGCCTCTCTTCCGATCCTCTCTCCGAAGGAGAAGGTCTCCTCCGGACTATGGCTTTCAAATCTCATGATCTCCGCACTTCACCCGGATAAAATGAAAGATCCTCCTCCCGGTCTTCTCCTCGAAATCCTTCAGATTCGCGAGGAAATCCTCCTCAAAAAGGATATCCGTCAGGACGGCAAACTCATCGCTCCGACCGTTCAGACGGATCGGCCGAAAGGCTGTCTCCTCCTCCAAAAAGGCCTCCCTCAGCGCTTCCTCGAGTCCCTCCGGCGTGCCCTCGATCCGGGCGAGATAGCGAAAGGCATTGCTCCCCATGGGCTCGATCTCTATCATCTTTTCGGACCAGCCTATACCCTGGAAATGCCCTCTGTGCCGGACCGCCGCGATGATGTCGGAGACGACCGCAGAGGCCGTCGGGAGCTTTCCCGCCCCCATGCCGTAGAGCATGGTAGTCCCCAGACAGTTTCCGACGATGCGGATTCCGTTAAAGACCCCGTCCACCGGATAGAGCGGGTCCGAGCTCCCGATCATCAGAGGTGCGACATAGGCGAAATACCTGTCCTCCACCGCCTGAACAGAGCCGAGCAGGCGGATATTCATGCCGAGCTTCTCCGCATATTCAAAATCGATCGCGGAGACATTCCGGATCCCCTCCGTGTAGATATCCTCGTGGCGGCAGCGGTTCCCGGAGGTCATGGAGAGAAGAATCGCGGTCTTTCTCGAGGTATCGAAGCCGTCTACATCGGCAGAGGGATCCCTCTCCGCATAGCCGAGCTGCTGGGCCTCCCGGAGCGTCTCCGAAAAGCCTGCCCCCTTTTTCTTCATCTGGCTCAGGATGAAATTCGTCGTGCCGTTCAGGATGCCCGTGATCTCCGTGACCTCCTCCCCCGCATAGTTATGGTAGAGAGTCCGGATCACCGGGATCCCCCCTCCGACGGAGGCCTCAAAGTAGAAATTGCAGTCGTGCTCTCTCGCGGTGCGGATCAGCTTGGAGCCGCAGGCATCCACCACGGCCTTATTCGAAGAGATGACATGCTTTCCCTTCTCGAGACAGCTCTTGATATATTCATAGGCAGGGTGAATGCCCCCCATCGTTTCCACGACGAGCGCGACCTCCGGATCCTTCTCGATCACGGAGAAGTCGTGAATCAGACATTCTCCGTTCTCCGGGAGGGTCTTCTTCTGATCCAAGATATACTTCAGCTCGATGGGCTCCCCCACCTTCTTCATGATCTGATCCTGGTTGATCTTGAGTACCTCCGCGACACCGGAACCGATCACCCCATAGCCCATGATCGCAAGCTTCATGGCATTCCCCCTTTTCTCTCCGACCCCTTCTCTCCGGAGAAGGCCGCATCCTGCGGCCTCCCGCTCCCCAAAAGAGAAGAAAAATCAATCGCCGCCCTGTACCTTCCGATCCGGTCTTCCGAGCTGCACCCACTTAAGATATGCCGTGATAAAGCGGTCAATATCCCCGTCCAGCACCGCATCCGTGTTCCCCGTCTCCTCCCCGGTGCGGAGATCCTTTACCATGCGGTAGGGCTGGAGGACATAGGAGCGGATCTGAGAGCCCCAGCCGTTGTCCTTCACCTCTCCCCGGATCCCGGCGAGCTTCGCCTCCTGCTCTTCCTTCTCCTTGATGTAGAGCTTCGCCTTCAGCATCTGCATGGCCTTCTGGCGGTTCTGAAGCTGGGAGCGCTCCTCCTGGCAGGCCACGACAAAGCCGGTGGGAATGTGAATCAGGCGCACCGCGGAGGAGGTCTTGTTGATATGCTGTCCCCCGGCTCCGGAGGAGCGGAAGACCTCCATCTTGATGTCCTCCTCCCGGATATCCACATCGATATCCGTCTCGATATCCGGCATGACATCGCAGGACACAAAGGAGGTCTGGCGCTTCCCCTGTGCATTGAAGGGTGAGATCCGGACCAGACGGTGAATCCCGGACTCCGAGCGAAGATAGCCGTAGGCGTAGTCCCCGTCGATCTCCATCGTGACGGACTTGATTCCCGCCTCCTCTCCCTCCAGATAATCCAGAATCTTTATGCCAAAGCCCCTTCTCTCCGCCCAGCGGGTATACATGCGGTAGAGCATCCCTGCCCAGTCATTCGCCTCCGTACCGCCCGCTCCGGCGTTTAAGCGGAGGATCGCATTCATGGCATCGTATTCCCCGGAGAGGAGAAGTTGCGTGCTCATGCTGTCGAGCTTCTCCGAAAACTCCGAGAGGAGCTCCCGGATCTCCGGGATAACGGACTCATCTCCCTCCTCGACGCCCATCTCGATGAGAGCTCCGATGTCGTCATAGCTTTGCTTCAGACTCTGATAGCTCTCAAGCTCGTTTTTCAGATGATGATTTTCCGTGGAGAGGCGGTTCGCCCTCTCGGGGTCCGTCCAAAAATCCGGCTCCTCCATCATCCGGTCCAGCTCGAGAATTCTCTTCCTCTTATTCTCCAGATCCAGCGAAGCGCCCAGATGCTCCAGAGGCTCTGCCTTGGTGCTGAGTTCATATTTGAACTGATCAAACTCTATCATCCGTTCTCTCCTTTAATCTGAAGCGCTGAGCCTGACTGAATTCTAATAATCCGCCCCCATCCTTTATCTTCTCAGCGGGCGGACCGGATTCCGCTGCCTTCCTGCCGCAGTGCGGAAAAGCAGTCGGGGAAAAGTATAAACCGCTTCCCCCTCAGCTCTCCGCGGGGGATGCGGGAGCTGCCAGCTCCGCCGCGGGAGCCGCCCCCTCCGAAAGGAGCGATTTCTGATACTCGTCCTTTCCGTGGCAGTTCTTATATTTCTTTCCGGATCCGCAGGGACAGGGGTCATTCGGATAGATCTTTCGCTTCTCCCTGAGCTTCGGCTGCTTTACGCCCGTCTCATCGCGGTTTGTCGCAAGAGGCTTTGCGACCTGCTCTCTCTCCGGCTTTTCCTCTACGGTGAGATGGGTGAGAGCGCGGATCGTCTCCTCCTGGATTCCTCTCATCATCTCCTCAAACATCTCATAGCCCGTGATCTTATATTCGACGAGCGGATCCTTCTGCCCGTATGCCTGCAGGCCGATGCCGTCCCGGAGGATATCCATATCATCGATATGATTCATCCACTTCTGGTCAATGATCCGGAGGAGGATCACGCGCTCCACCTCTCTCATCTGCTCCGGATTCGGGAACTCCGCCTCCTTCTGCTCATAGATATGGAGTGCCTCCTCCTTCAGAAGCTGCCTGAGCTCACTCTTTGTCATGTGCTCAAACTGCTCTTCGCTGAGTTTCAGCTTCGGGAGAGGTATGATCTCCATCAGCGTGTCATTCAAGGCCTTCAGATTCCATTCCTTCGGCGTCTGATCGTCCAGGATGATGCTGTCGACATAATTGTCCACGATCTCTGTGAGGAAGCGGATCATGAGCGGGCGCAGATTGTCCCCCTCAAGGACCTTTTCTCTCTCCTCGTAGATGACATCCCTCTGCTCATTATTGACATCATCGTACTTCAGAAGATTCTCACGGATGCCGTAGTTGTTGAGCTCAATCTTCTCCTGCGCCTTCTCGATGGCACGGGAGAGCATGCTGTGGTGAATCTGCTCCCCGTCCGGGACGCCGAGGGCCTCGAACATGCCCATCAGGCGCTCGGAGCCGAAGAGGCGCATGAGATCGTCCTCCAAAGAGATATAGAACTGAGACTGGCCGGGATCCCCCTGCCGTCCGGAACGGCCGCGGAGCTGATTGTCGATCCGGCGGGACTCGTGCCGCTCGGTTCCGATGATGTGGAGGCCGCCCGCCTCCTTGGACTCCGGGTCCAGCTTGATATCCGTACCACGGCCGGCCATGTTGGTCGCGATGGTGACAGCGCCGTGCACTCCCGCCTTCTCGACAATCTCCGCCTCAAGCTCATGGAACTTCGCATTCAGGACATTGTGCGAAATGCCGCGCTTTTTCAGCATATGGGAGAGCATCTCCGAGGTCTCGATCGCTATGGTGCCGACCAGGATCGGAGCCTCCGTCTCGTGGATCCTGGAGATCTCATCCACGACGGCCTCGAACTTCTCCCTCTTTGTCTTATAGACCGCGTCATCCAGATCGTCGCGGATGACCTCCTTATTCGTCGGGATGCAGATGACATCCATGGAGTAGATATTTCGAAACTCCTTCTCCTCCGTCTGCGCGGTACCGGTCATTCCGGCCTTCTTTTCGAATTTATTGAAGAAATTCTGGAAGGTGATCGTCGCGAGCGTCCTGGACTCCCGCTTCACATGAACATGCTCCTTCGCCTCGATCGCCTGATGGAGCCCGTCGGAATAACGCCTCCCCGGCATGATTCGTCCGGTGAACTCGTCCACGATCAGGACCTCATCGTCCTTTACCACATAGTCCTTATCCCTCGCCATGAGATTGTTTGCCCGAAGAGCGAGGATAATATTGTGCTGAATCTCCAGGTTCTCGACATCGGAGAGGTTTCGGATATGGAAGTAATCCTCGACCTTCTTCACGCCCTGAAGCGTAAGGTTCACCGTCTTCTCCTTCTCATCGACGATGAAGTCCCCGCTCTCCTCGATCTCCTCTCCGAGGATCGCGTTGATCTTCGAAAATTCCGCGGATTCCTTTCCCCTCTCCAGCTGTCTTGCGAGCAGGTCGCAGACCTCATAGAGCTTCGTGGACTTCCCGGACTGACCCGAAATGATGAGCGGTGTCCGCGCCTCATCGATCAGGACAGAGTCGACCTCGTCGATGATGCAGTAGTGCAGGCCGCGGAGCACCTGCTGGTTTTTGTAGATCGCCATATTATCTCTGAGGTAATCGAAGCCGAGCTCATTGTTTGTGACATATGTGATGTCGCAGCCGTAGGCGGCCTGCCGCTCCTCCGTCTTCATATCGTTTAAGACGACGCCGACGGAGAGCCCGAGGAAGCGATGGACCTGCCCCATCCACTCCGCGTCACGCTTTGCCAGATAGTCGTTGACCGTGACGATATGCACGCCGTTTCCGGAGAGCGCGTTTAAGTAGGCCGGGCAGGTAGAGACCAGCGTCTTTCCTTCACCGGTTTTCATCTCCGCGATGCGCCCCTGGTGGAGCACGATGCCGCCGATCAGCTGTACCGGAAAATGCTCCATCCCGATCGAGCGCCTGGCCGCCTCTCTCACTGTCGCAAAGGCCTCGGGCAGGATGTCGTCCAGCGTCTTCCCCTCCGCGAGGAGCGCCTTGAATTTATCGGTCTGGCCCCTGAGCTCCTCATCCGTCTTCTTCGTCATTTCGTCCCGAAGAGAGAGAATTTTGTCCACCTTCGGCTGGATCAGCCGAAGTTCTCTGTCGGAATGCGTCCCGAATATTCTTTCTAAAAGGTTCATGCGTCCTCTACTCCTTTTTCTCCCGATACCATCCCGTCCGCTCCTTCTCCCGAAGCATCCTGCATCCCAGGGCGAATGCCGCCGTCGCTATGGGGAAGGGCTTTAACTTTCAAAGTCTAGCACATCGGAGAAGCTTATTCAAGCGATAGATTCCCCGCTCCGAGCCGCGGAGGCTCCGGAAATTTCGCCGAAAAAACATAGGTTTTTTGTTTTTTATATGGTATCATTACAGTATAGAAAAGGAAGGCCGTTCCGCAAAGTGCCGGCCGGAATTTCCACTTTCAGAAAGGGAGTGAATGTCTATGAAGCTAACGATCATCGGAAGAAACATCAGTGTGACGGACGGTCTCCGCAATATGGTGGAGAAAAAGCTGGGAAAGCTGGATAAGTTCTTCAGGCAGGATACTGCCTGCACCGTCACGCTCTCGACGCAGAAGGATATGCATAAGATCGAGGTGACCATCCCGGTAAAGGGAACCGTGATCCGGGCCGAGCAGGAGACGGAGGACATGTACCAGTCCATCGATCTGGTCGTGGATGTGATCGAGCGTCAGATTCAGAAATACCGCAAGAAGATCATTGACCGGAGGCAGAGCGCTCTGGCCTTCAGCGAGGCCTTCCTGGAGAAGGAGCAGGACAAGACAGAGGATGCCGAGATTCGCATCCTGAGGACAAAGCAGATTGATCTAAAGCCCATGACTCCGGAGGAGGCCTGCCTGCAGATGGAGCTCGTCGGACACAGCTTCTTCGTCTTCCAAAACGGGGACAGCGGAAAGGTCAATGTCGTCTATAAGAGAAAGGAAAATTCCTACGGACTGATTGAGCCGGAGGAATAAATCAAAGGCACAGTCTCAGATCCAGCCGCCGTCAAAGGCGATCAGCTGCCCCGTCATATAGGGCGGAGCCAAGGAAAGAAGCCGCAGGAACTCCGCGGCTTCTTTTGTGTCCGCCATCCTGCCGTAGGGGATCTCCCGGCAAAGCTCCTCCCTCTCCTCTTTGCTGAGCCAGGCATTCATATCGGTGTCCACTGCACCGAAGACCGCCGCGTTGACCGGAATATGATTCGGCGCAAGCTCCTTTGAGAGGGCCTTGGTAAAAGCGTTGATCCCGCCCTTTGTGAGAGAGTAGACGGTTTCCATGGAGGCTCCGGAGATCCCCCAGACGGAGGAGACATTCAGAATCCGGCCCTGCCGCGCCCTGAGAAGATAGGGAATCAATGCCCTTGTGAGGCGAAAAGGAGCACTCAGATTCGTATCCAAAACCTCCCGGTACTCCTCCTCCCCGACATCCTGCGTGAGAGAGAGGAGGGAAAGCCCCGCATTATTGATGAGGAGAAGCTCCCCCGGGGAAAGCGCCGCCTGTCCAAGCCTTTCCGAAAGAAGCTCTTCCGTGATCTCCCCCTCTACGATCGTGCAGCTTGTCCTTTTCTCGAGCCTCTCCGAGAGCTCTCGGAGAAGCCCGAAATGCCTCCTGCAGTTTAGGATGAGCTCCCAGCCGTCCTCCGAAAAGCGTTCCGCCACGGCTCTCCCGATCCCCCGGGACGCCCCTGTGATGATCGCAAGCTTCAAATCGATTCCGCTCCCCTCTCTAAAGTCCGAAGAGCCGAGAAGCTCACAGCTCTTCGAGAATACAAAAACAAAGGCAATAATCCTTTCGAATTATTGCCAAAAATCAAGAAACTGCAATCCAAAGCAAAAATATGCCATCCATTTTAACGATCCTTAAAAACAGTATCTGCGGTCTATCGTGATCCGATACTTCGAATCGGGGTGACAGGATTTGAACCTGCGGCCCCCTGGTCCCAAACCAGGTGCTCTAGCCAAACTGAGCCACACCCCGAAATCATTAAATTCCCGCTCCAAAAAACGGAACTTGGAACTGAATTATCATACTAAAAAGCGGAAGACTTGTCAAATATGCCGTTCCATCAGCGCTTCCTTCTGCCCCGGATCCGATGCGAAACATAGAGCTTCGCCTCCCTCCGCCGCGTTCTTCGGATTCCTGTCCCCGCGGAAAGCGCCCCGAGTCTCCCCCGCTCTCTCTTCCAGGCGAGGATCTCCTCCTCGATTTTAAGATAATCCCTCTCAAAAAGCTCCTCCGTGAGCTCATACGATAGAATTTCAGGGGGGAGGAGCTCTGTGAGCCTTCGGATGAGTGCGGCCTTAGAGAGAGAACTGTACTCCGGGAGTGCATTCCTTTTTAAAATGCGGGAGAGCTCCGGCCGGAAAAGCAGGGAGAGCTGCCTTTTCAAAGAGCGCTTTTTGTTTTCTCCCGCCGCCCGGAGCTCATAGAAATCCAGGCCCTCTCCGCTCTCCTCAATGGAGAGAATCCCCCAGCTCTCCGGCACATGCTCCGCCGCGTGCAGGGCATGGCTGCTCCCGACCGCGAGAATATTGTAGTCGAAATAGCGCTCATAATCCGGAACCTGCGTCTTCAGCCGGAGATAGCGGTCCGCGTCGCTCTTGATCTCAATGCCGTAGAGCGCACCCTCCGTGACCATGACGATATCCGCCCGGCTTTTCCCCATGATCTTTTCCTGTAAAATGCGGCATTTCCCGTAGCGCTCCTCCAAGAAATCAAAGAGGGGCTCGCGAATCTCCTTGTCCCGGAGCATGCTCAGGACTCCCCCACCGGTCCGTCTCCGATCCCGAGGATGACCTCATCCGTATTGTCGCTCTCCGACATGACTCCGCTCTCCGGAGCCTGTGTCTCCGGGACCTCCTGCGGAAGGCTCTCCGAAGCGCTTGTCCCATCGGAGGGAGCGGGGGCATCTCCGCCCGCCGTCTCGCTCTCCATCGGGGCAGGGGCCGGGAGGACGGTGAACTCCCTCTCTTTTGTCTCTCTTGTGAGCGGAATCGAACCGGAGAAGATCACCCCCTTAAACTGATCCGCCTGCTGCTCCGAAGCAAAGGTCATCGTGAGATCCGAGCTGATATTCGCCCCGTCCCCGATGATCTGGATATGCCTCTCCGAATCCTGATCTCCACTGTAATTTTCGGTCCTTCCTCCAAGAAGCTGCCCGTCTATCAGAGCGTTGACATCATTTTGCCCCTGGACCCACTGCCAGTCAATCCCGAGCAGAGAGGCGTCCGAGACGGAGAGAGCCTGAAGCTCTGCCGCGCTGATACGGAAGCTGTGGTCGTCTATCCTGGAAAAGGAAGAGGCAGGGACATAAAAATAATGGTCATAGGCCGCCGCATCGGGGTCCTTTCTCTCGATCTCCGCGCTGTCATAGCCCTGATAGCTGCTCACAAGCGGGGCAATCCCGTCTAAAATCCATTTCGCCCAGAGCTTCTGCCCCTCCGCATTCGGGATATGATTTTCCCCGGTAAAGCGGCTGTAGTCCTCCCCACTCATCGCATAGGCCTCGGCCTCATTGACGGTGAGCCCCTGGTAGTGCTCCGTGAGCTCCCGGATATAGGAGGCGGTCTCATCCGCATTTCTCCCTGGATCTGTGAGCGCGACGCTTTCTATCAGGGAGATCAGACTGCACTTTTCGTATTTCAGGCGGAGCGTCCGAAGCAGTCCCTCATAGCGAAGACGGAAGCTGAAGCTTTCATCATAGGAGCCGAGACAGAGAATCGCGGCATCCATCGGCTCATCCTTCGGAGCGTTCTCCAGCTGCACATAGGCGGAGTAGGCATCATTTCCCTCGGGAAGAGCGAGATTTACGATCTCCACTTCGGAGCCGTAGCGCTCCGACAGCTCTTTCCGGAGGATGGAAGTCCAGCTCTCCACTCCGTCCGGAAGCCCGGAGCTCTCCGCAAAATGATCCCCCAGGATCAATATGCGTACCTTCTCGCTGTCATGGAGCTTCTGGTAAAAGGACGCCTTCCCCTCGGAAACCGTCTTCACTGCCTCGCTCTCTCCGCTCTCCGGCTTTTTTCCCTCCGCCGCCATCGCGCGCTTTCCGTTCTGAACGCTTTTGTTCCAGGCGTCCCGCTCCGCTGTCACTCTCCCGACATAGACAGACAGCCCCGCCGCAAGCAATATCAGCAGCAGGACTGTCAGGAGTACAGCTCTTTTCATCCTGATCTTCCCCATTCACTTTTTCGGAGCCCAGGGAGGCCCCATTCCCCTTCTCTGTGCAAGTCCCGTAATGTCATTGTCATTTTTTAGATTATACGAAAAAGGGAAACGCTTTGCAAGGACAGGGAAGCTTTCTTCGGCCTTTTGATGAGGGACTAGCTCCACCCTCCACAGTATGGCGCGTTGAGCTCCAGATACTTTTCGCACAGCTCCTTCGCGAGGGAATAAGAATTGACCAGGGGATGAAGCATCAGGCAGTCTACGGCATCTTTGATCGAACGCCTGCGGAGCGCTCTCGATGCAAATCTCTCATAGCTTTTAACGCGCCGGATCAGTTCGAGTGCTCTCTCATCGACTTCCGGAAAGCGGTGGGGTCTCACGGAGCTTTCTGTGATCTCACAGCTGATTTCTACGACATCATCGTCCTTAAGTCCGGGAATCGCGCCCCGATTCGGCACAGATAAAATCATCGTTCCCGCCTTGCCCGACTTTAAGATCTCCAGGAAGCGAAGAGCGACCCCCGCATAGCCGTCGCCTCCGGAGGAAAGGGCCGGGGAAGAGTCCCGGTGTATCCCCGTCTCTCTCTCCATATAGGCATTTTCTCTCTCCCCATAGCAACGCTCAAAGCAGCGGAGACAGGCCTCAAAATCGCTCTTTACATCCATTCCGGACAGCTCCTCCGTCATGCGGCGGTTGATCTCCTCAATCCGCTCTCCTCTGGTAGAGGGAGCATTCAGAATGTTGGAAAGCGCCTTTTCCCGATAATAAAAATAATATAGATATTCATTTAAGCCAAGTCCCATGTGAAGGAGGAGATCCTTTTCAAAATAGCGAAGATCCGTCTTCTCGAGGGCATCCTCTCTCATGAGCAGCTCCTTCAGAAGCTCCTTTTTGTGCAGCCGGATCGAGGGGAAAAAGGAGAGATGGTTCAGTCCATAGCATTCCCCCTCCAGTTCCTCCGGGCGCACGCCATAGAGAGCGGCAAACTGGGACAGCATTCCGATCGGAGCATCACAGATCCCATAGGTGAAATCATAGCCCATATCCCGAAGTGTCTGGGATACCAGTCCTGCGGGATTTGTGAAATTAAATACCTTAATCGAGGGCTTCGCATACCGACGGGCCAGTTCACAGTATTCTGCGAGCGCCGGCACCGAGCGCATGGAGAAGGAAAAGCCGGCGGCACCGGTAGTTTCCTGGCCCAGCACACCGAGAGAAAGAGCAATTCTTTCGTCCTGTACCCGCAGGGAATCCCCGCCGACCCGGATCGCTGTGATAAGATAATCCGCATCCCGGACGGCTTCGACCGGGTCTTTTGTCATGGAAAAGGCGAGCTTTGGATTCAGCCGGCGGGAGAGCTCAGCGGAAAGTCCGCCGTATATCCGAAGTTTTTCTTCGTCGATGTCCATAAAGACAAGCTCTGTGATTCCAAGCTTCTTCGCCCGCTGCGCAATGCTTTTTGCAAGAAGCGGGGATCGGACCCCGCCCCCTCCGATTACCGAAAGCTTCATGCTCTCTCCCTCCTTTTCTGCCGGAAAGCTTCCCTATCAGAGCCTTCGTAAAAGCACTCATAGGCTTCCTGTATTCCGCCTTCATTGAGATCCGTACTCAAACAGCCGACCGCGGAGACGGCATTTCCTCCCGCGATATTCCCGTAGCGAAGGCAGCTTTCTATGCTTCTTCCGTGGCAAAGGCCGTAGAGAAAGCCCGCCGCAAAGGCGTCCCCCGCCCCTGTGGCATCCCGATATTTGACTGGGATCGGAGGAATCCGCTCTATATTTCCATTCTCCAAAAAGATACAGCCCGCTGCTCCGCATTTTATAATCGGTATTTTCTGGTACGGGGCCAGGGCAAGGAGTGCCCTCTCCGCTGTTTTCTCTCCTGTAATCATCATTGCCTCTTTTTCATTCGGAATGAAGAAATCCGTGTAGGGAAGAATCTCGCGGTAGCACTCCATCGTATTGTCCTCACTCCAGGAGGAATCCAGTACCACCACGCTCCCCTGCTCCTTCAGCTCCCGGCAGAGCTCCTTTTGATCCGCGGACAGATATATAATATCCGCGCCGTCGTAAAATCTCTTTCTCTTCTCCCGGCTCATGGCAAAGGCCGACGGATCCGGGCGGCAGGACATGATCCCGCGGTCTCCCGGGCAGGACATAACACAGCTCAGAGTGACAGGATCCTCTTCTTCCGTTTCCAGCATATTTTCCACTGCCGCTCCGTTTTTATTCAGCTCTCTTTTCAAAAAGGTGCTGAGCTTTCCCGTCCCGATATAGGTCCCGATTTTCACGGGAACACCCAGTCTTTTAAGCTGGATCAGAGTGGCAAGCGGACCTCCCCCAAGCTGACAGGAATAGGCTTTGCTGTAAAGCTCCTCTCCGAGGGAAGGAATCCTGTCTATGCCGCTGAAGATGATATCTATATTTGCAATCCCCATGCCGACAGCTCTTTTAGTCATCCCTCTCAGTACTCCTTCGAAATATTGCCATCCTGTACTTCCCTCTCTTCTCTCAGCGCTCCTTCGAAAAGAGTGCGCCCGGATGCCGGACCGTAAAAGCGGCCTTCAGATACAGCCCCTCCGCATATCCAACTCCCGCGATCTGCCCATAGGCCTCCGCCATCCTCATGCAGGGCTCCAGAATCTGCTGAGACGCGTGGGCCTCCAGGATCCGTCTTTTCCTGTCTATAACGTCCGAAATATCCACGTAGAGCTCCGGTCTTTGCCGGTTTCTTCGATCATCCACCCCGAAATACAAAAGGTCCTCGCAGTGCCACTCTTTGCCGTCCGGAGAGTACTTTTTCAGTCCCGCACAAAAGCGCGCAGCTTCCGTGATTTTTGAGACGGCGGCGTGGTCCGGATGATAGTCCTCCGACAGCAAGGTAAAGAGATATCTCGGCTCGCATTTCCGAAGATGCGGAATCAAAGCCTGCACTGCCTCCGGTGAATAGAATAATCCGGCATCCGGAAAATCCAGGACGGCGAAATAATCCAGCTCCATTTCTGAGGCCGCCTTCTCCGCCTCCTTCATTCTGAGCTCCGCCTCCGCATGTCCCCCCGCCTCTCCTTTGGTAAAGAGAACAAGTCCCGTGCAAAGTCCCTCCTGCTTCGCCTTGATAAAGGTCCCTCCCAGGCCGGCCTCCAGGTCGTCCGGGTGCGCGCAGACCGCCAAAAGATCAATCATTTTTACCTCCTTATAAGGGGACAAGTCCCTATCTGACGGACGCCGGATTTACACGGGAGTCGGGTCCTCACTGCTTGATTCCCGCTGTCGCGATCCCCTCGATGAACTGCCTTTGAAAGATAAAAAAGAGAAGAAGCATCGGAAGAACAGCGATCAGGCCGCCGGCCATGACCTGAGGATAGATCGTCGTATGCTCCCCGATCAACATGGAAAGCCCAGAGGACAATGTCATCTTGTCCATGGAATTGTTGACGATCAAAGGCCACATCAGATCCTTAAAGGCGGAAATCGCCGTGAGGATCGCAAGGGAAGACAGGGCCGGCCGGATCAGGGGCAGATGAATCCAAAGGTAGATCTGAAAATAATTGCAGCCGTCCAGGATGGCCGCTTCATCCAGACTTCTCGGGATTCCCCGGAAAAATTCGCGGAGCAGGTAGGTCCCAAAAGCGCTGAAGACCTTGGGAAGCCATAGTGCCGTGACCGTGTCCGCAAGGTGAAGCTTCACCATAGTTTCATAATTGGGGATCAGAAAGATCTGCCCCGGTGCCATCAAAAGGGCAAGAAGACTCCAGAAGATGAGCTCTCGTCCCGGAAAATGCAGCCTCGCAAAGGCATAGGCCGCCATGGAGCAAAGGCAAAGCTGAAATATGATGACGAAGAGGATCATCAAAAAGGTATTTGCATAAAATGCCGAAAATGGAAATTTTTTCAGGACAATACGGAAGTTCTCCAACCTGAAATTCTCCGGAATGAAGGTCGGAGGAATCCGTATACTCTCCTCATAGCTCTTAAATGCGGTCAAAACCGCCCATAGAAACGGAAAGACCGTGAGAAATGCACAGAGGCTCAGTGCCGCATAGAGAATGATCCTCTCTCTCCCCCTCTTCATTTTCACTCCGCCTCGCTTTCTGAAGCCCCCGGCTATAAGTCTTCGGGGAATCCATCCCTTCTCCAATCCCGCGCTTTACGGCACTTCAGTCATCGTAGAACACGATTCTTTTCTGTAAAAACATCAAAAGCATCGTGACCAAAAGAATCAAAAGGAACAAAATGACGCTGACCGCGGCTCCATAGCCCCTGTGTCCCATTACGAAGGACTGTCGAAAAAAATAGGATACCAGAGAGCGAGCGGAGGCCATGCCGATGCTTCCCTCGGGAATCATGAGATAAATGAAATCAAAGATCTGAAGTACATTGATGACCGTAGTGATCAGCACAAAGAAAATGACCGGGGACAAAAGGGGAAGCGTGATCGACGTAAACTGTCTCCATCTTCCCGCGCCGTCAATCTGGGCCGCCTCCCTGTAGCAGGACGGGATGCTTTGTAAGCCGGCAAGGAGTATGATGACCGGATAGGCGACATTCGCCCAGATAAAAACCAGGGAGACGGAGAAGAGCGCATAATTCGGATCTGAGAGCCAGGCGATCCTCTTCAGACTGAAAAGGGCGCGGATCTCATTGAAGAGACCGAACTCATAGTTCATCATCCATCTCCATATCAGTCCGATCGCGGAGGGAAGCGTGACCGCGGGCAGGAATATGCATACTCGAAGGAGGCCAATCCCTTTCAGCCTTACATTTAAGAGAAGGGCGAGAAGTACGGAGAGGAGGAGCACCGCAGGAACGCAGAATAGAGCATAGAGCGCGGTGTTTGCGGCCGCCCGGAGAAAGGCACCGTCCTTTGCGATCTCCATATAATTTTTTATACCGATCAATTCGGCATCGCCAAAGCTTCCCTTGTCGGTGAAGCCATAATAGAGATTCTTAAAAAACGCTCCGATATAGAAGAGGAGAACGCCCGCCATCAGCGGGGCGATCATCAGATAAGCAAAAATTGCCTCTCTTTTCCTCCTCCCTCCCGCAGATTCTGTCCTTCTTTTCATTGCAGTCTCACCACTCTCCGAAAAAACTCTTTCTGCCTTTCTCCGCCATCCGTTCTTCCGTCAGGTCTGCTCCTTATCCAGGATATCCTGCACCTCCTTCTGCATCGCCCGGCAGCCCTCCTCCGGGCTGAGCTCCTTCGCAAATATTTTCCCCGAGTAATCCGAGATCACCTGGTTCCAGTCCGCCGCAAGGAGCGATGTCGGATAGGGAAAGCCGGAATTCGCCGCCTCAAAGAGTACGGCGGTATCGATATGCTCTGCACGATAATACTGCTGCGCGCTTTTCAGCGCCGGGATATCGATCTTCTCCTCGGCCTGCATGCGGTTTGCCTCCTCTCCGGAGAGGTAGCGAATCAGCTTCCATGCGGCCTCCTTATCTTTGCAGTTCGCATTCATTGCATAGCTCAGACCTCCGATCACACTCTGATTTCCCTTCTCCCTGAGCGGCATCGGGACCGCGGCAATCTGATCTCCAAAGCCGGCCTGATCTAAAAGAGAGCATTTCCATGAGCCCATAAAGAGCATGGCCCCCTTTTTCGAGAGGAAAAGGTCCGTTCCCTTTGTATCCGAGAGAACCCGTGCGTCCGGCATCAATCCCTGATCCATGAGCTCAACGATATCCCGATAGGCCTCTATGCTTCCGGGCTCTCCGAGTCCTGTCTTCTTCCCGCTCTCATCCAGGATATATCCTCCCGACTGCACAATGAAATTAAAGTAGGACGGCTGCGGATCGAGCTCCATAAGGATCGGATAGATCTCAGAGCTCTTCGCCTTGAGCTCCTCCGCCTTTTTAACCATATCCTCCCAGGTCCAGCCGGGCTTTGGCTCTTCTACTCCATACTCTCTGAAAATCTCTTTGTTATAGAAAAGCTGCACCGTGTCCAGGCCCTTCGGCATGCCATACTGCCTGCCCTCATAGCGGCACATACCGGCGGAGGACGCGACATAGGCATCCATTGCAATTCCATCCTTTTCGAGATATCCGTCCAGTGCCTCCAAAAGCCCCGCCGACGCATATTTCGGGAGAAAAGTATTCATCCAGAAGACATCCGCCGCGCTGTCTGCCCCCATCGCGGCATCCAGCTTCGTCCAGTACTGAGACCATGGCGTCAGCTGCAGCTCCACGTCGATATCCGGGTTTTCCTCCTCGAATTTTTCTATGATCCTCTCAAATACCGGCTGCTGTACCTCATCCCAGATACAGAATGTGAGCTTCACGGAGGAAGCAGATCCGACCTTTTCGGGCGCAGTGCAAGCAAACAGAGACAGCGCCGCCGCCCCCGAAAGAATTGCCGTAAGCATTTTTTTCATCTCTCTTCTCCTCTCCTGCAATACCTTCGATCAGTCCGCCCTTTTGCAGCTTTCCCCCTCTTCGATGCGGTAGGGAACAATGCACTCCAGATTGTCCTCCGAATCCTCATTCAAAAAGGAGTCCAATGCAAGCTCCGCCATTTTTCTGAGGGGCTGCCGCACCGTGCTCAGACGGGGCACCATCCTTTGCGCGGTATCCGTACCGTCAAATCCCATGACCGAGACATCCCCCGGAACCGAGAGCCCCGACTGATATAAGGCGCTGATCGCGCCGAGAGCCATCTCATCGCTGAATGCATAGACAGCAGTGAAATGAAGTCCCTCCCGGAGCGCCTGAAGTACAAGCTTTCTTCCATTTTCCCAGCTGAGCTCTCCGTATTTTATGAGCTCCTCTCTGAGCTCTGCTCCCTCCTCCTCAAAAGCCCGCTTGCATCCCGTAATCCTCTGAAAGCCCGAACTGATTTTCTGGGGAGCGTCGGAGAGAATGAGGATGTCTCTATGGTGAAGGGATAAGAGATAGTGACAGCCGGCGCGGGCCGCCGCGAGATCATTGATATGGATCATCTTGTTTCTTCTGTCCCGCGCGGCGCCGCCGAAAATGACGGTTTTGATATTTTTCGCCTTGATATAATTCGTAATCTCGCGGTTCAGATCCTCTTCAAAATAGATCACACCCGTGATCTGTGAATCGCTGAAAATTTTCTTATACTTTTCACAGTCTCCGCTGAGCGGGAGCACAATGAGATGATAGGCATAGCGGCGGCTCTCCTCGATCAATATCTTCAATGCGTCGCTATAATACAAAAGCCTGAGATCGGAAAAAAGCACAGCCACGGCACCCGGATTTCTTCTCTTCGATCTTCCCCGGATCGGCACATAACCGAGCTGCTCCGCCGCCCTCCCTATTTTCCTCGCCGTGTCTCCCAGGACGACAGAGCTTCCTGTGAAATACCGGGACACTGTCGCCGTTGAGACTCCCGCCGCCTTTGCTACCTGCCGTATCGTGACTGCCATCCCTTTTTCATCCTCCCTGGTACAAAAGCTGAAGTGGTTTGATACGCTTCCACTGCCTTCCGGGGAATTCTTTCCGGGAAATCCTGTAATTCCGACCGATCCTTTCTACTTGAAACCGATTATACTGTCACGCCGCTTTACGGGCAATATTGTTACATGGATTACATGGATGTTACATGAATTACATCCGATCAGGGAAGCAATGCGGCAAAGCCTTCGTGTCTTCTGCATTTCCATATCCGTTCTCCCGCATAAAAAAACGGCCCTGCCAAAAAGGCAGAGCCGGGGAGCTTTTCCTTGGAGGAAGCCATTGGAGGAAGCGCTCCAATGCCGCATTATCCTTCCTCTAAGGCTGCGGGTCTTCTTCCCTTTCCTCCCATAAAGAGAAGAGCCCCTAAGACGAGGAGCAGGGCTCCGAGGAGGAAGTAGGGTTTTTCGAGGGGACTCTGTGTTCCGTAGATCTCCAGGATGCCCCGGAAGAGACTCCC
The DNA here is from genome assembly GCF_000160135.1 of Oribacterium sp. oral taxon 078 str. F0262. Lineage (GTDB taxonomy): Bacteria > Bacillota > Clostridia > Lachnospirales > Lachnospiraceae > Oribacterium. The sequence goes on along the minus strand of NZ_GG729934.1, from coordinate 219,257 downwards.
GAGCGTGAGAGTCCCAGCTCCGGCGTTCCAGAGTGTCCAGACGGCTCCTCCCTCTTCCAAAGGACGCTCTCTCCCTCTCCTCCGATTCTCCAAAAGGAGTAAAACAAATCTCGGAAGGGCGAGGAGGAGAAGCGGAAAGAGAAAGGCAAAGACCATGTAATTTGAGTAGACGCCGTGTCCGAAATGCTCGTAGACCGCGGAGAAAATCCCCACAAGGGCGGTGATTCCCAGGGCGGAAAGACAGGGGCGAAGGTAAGGATTTCTATCAGCTTTCATTCTTTTCTCCTCCTGATTCCTCGGATTTTAATCCTCAGCTTTTCATTCTCAGCTTTTCTTGATGTATACGATGTCACTGACGGCGCGCTCCGATATCCTGTCTCCTCCCGTGGTCGGCTTATTGACGACTTCTCCCTGAAATACCATGGCAGAGGAGCCGCCGCCGTCCAGGTTATAGGCAGTTTTACATCCAAGCTCCTGCAAAAACTCCGAAAGCTCGTAGAGACTGAGCCCCGCGCTCTCCTCTGTCCTCCCGTCGGAGACGACGAAAACGTAATGATTTTCTCCCAAAATCCCGATCGCGGTTCTCGGATTGCTGGCCATTGCCATTCCGACCTCCTCGTTCTCCGAGACCTGAATCTCCGAATTTTTGAGAAGGGCCGGCCCGAAGGAAAAGACCTGTTCGGCCCCGGCGCTGAGAAGCTCAGATGCGCTGTAGTCGGATTCCGATACGATCCGAAAGGAGCCATCCTTCATTATGGCGAGATCCTCATTCTCTGATCCGCTGTCCCGGTAGAGCTCTCCGTTTCGTATGACATAGCCGTTCTGCCGGGAACCGTAGAAGTCTCCGTTGATCGCAAGAACCGCATCGTTTTCCTCCGCCGTCACAGAAGTGAGCGCCTTGATATTCCGCCCGTAGCTGCCGTTGGCAAACGCTGTTCTAAGGCTTGACGCCTCCGTGAGCGTGATGTCTGCTACATAGACTGTACTGCCCTTATAGCGGTAGGAGCGGACACTGATCCTGCTCTTTTGATCCTCATAGCTCCCGATGAGAGTTCCCGCGCTTTCTCCGGAGTCCTCACTTGTCTCCGTTTTCTCACTCTCTGTACCGCTGTTCCCCTTTCCCCCTCCTTTGGAGGAGGCGGAGGAGGACGTAGTGTCAGAGCTTTTCTCTCCATTGTTTCCGGAGCTCTCCGCCCCGCTGCTGCCGGAGGTTTTCTCCCGGATCTTCGCCTCTACGCTCTCCTGAATCGTCCGGCTCGCCCCGCTCTCTCCGCTGGATTTCGCGGAGCTTGTTTTAATGGAAACGCTGTCCCCCTCCTGCAAGGCTAAGAGCTTCTCCTCGCTCAGAGAGGCATCTGCCGCAAGGACGCTTTTCTCCATGCGGCGCGGTATGACAAAGGTGTCCAGCAGGGCATACGCGGTAAATGCCGTGAGAAAAATCCCATAGCAAAGTCCGAAGTATCTCTTTCTTCTTTTCATAAGCTGCTCCCCCTATACTCTCTATAGAAAGCGGTCAAAGCATAGCTTTTGTCCTCTTTTCATAAGCTGCTCCCCCTATACCCTCCATAGAAAGCGGTCAAAGCATAGCTTTTGTCCTCTCCCTCTGTCTTCTTTCGCTCCGCGCTCTCTTCTATCCTGTATTCTATCCTGGATTCCTCCGGCTTTCCCGCCTCCGCGCCGGATTTCCTGTCCGAGAAAATCAGTCTCTGCTGCACGAGATAGCTGAAGGAAAAGAGGAGGAGCTCTGTGAGAAGCTTCGCCGGGAAGGGATGCATATGAAGCCCCATGAGAAGCGCGCTGAGAATAATGCTGTTTAGAAGCAGGATTCCCGCTGCGAGAAGAGCATAGCGCGCGGCGCTTCGCAAAAGTCCCTTCTCCGAATGGAAGACAAGCCTTCTGTTGATGCAAAAATTCACGCCGGCCGAGACGAGCCTCGCCAGTCCGTTCGCGAGAACAGCCGGAAGTCCGAATAGTCCCAGGAGAAGGTTGTAGAGGGAAAAGTCCAGGAGGAAGGAGAAAAGGGAGCTCATCCCAAAGCGGAAAATCTGTCCGTAGATTCGGATGGAATCCTTTAAGCTGTCAAAGTGACTCCCCCTGTTGTTCTCAAAGTATATCGTCTCGATCGGGATCTCCCGGATCGTGAGCTTCTCCCTTGCGAAAAGAAGGAGCATGTTCATCTCGTACTCATATCGATCCCCCCGGATCTCCAGAAGCCTCGGGAGAAGCCTCTCCGTAAAGGCGCGAAGTCCGGTCTGGGTATCATAAATCCTCGTCCCGCTTATGAGCGAAAAGACCGCTCTCGTTATCGCGTTTCCGATACGGCTTCGAAGCGGAGAACTCCGGGACTGCCTCCGGGAGCCGAGGAAGAGGCTTCCGCGCTCCTTCTCCGCCGCTCTTAAGAGACGGAGCGCATCCCGGACCTGATGCTGCCCGTCACAGTCCAATGTCACGATGCTGTACTCGCCTTTGAAATGCTCCTCAATGTAGCGCATCCCGGCCTTCAGCGCCGCCCCCTTTCCCCGGTTTTCCGGAAATCGGAGGAGCAGCACCTCCGGGGGGAGATTCTCGAAAATACTGTCAAAGCGGCTTCCGGAGCCGTCATCCACGACGATGCATCGGATCCCCGTCTCCAGGCACTCCTTTAAAACCGTGAAGATTTTCCAGTCCGGCTCATAGGCCGGGATAAGGGCAATTCTGATCCTCTCCATATTTCTCCTTTCCGGATGCCTCCTTACTGAGCGGAGCATTTGCCGCATTTCGACCGGCTGCGCTTCCTATCCGGCGCTGCCTCTCACAAGGCTCCTTACAGAGCAGCCCTATATTCCCGCTTTCCTTGCATCCTTCGTGCGCTTCGATTTCTTGTCCTTCTTTCTCTTTTTTTCTCCGCCCTGCTTTCCGTTCCCTTTCTCATTCCTTCCGCCGCTTTTTGCGCTGTCCTCCGGCGGCTCCGGAGCTCCGGGGCGCTGCCGCTCCTCTCCCTCTCCTCTCTGTTCCCGGCCCGGAGCTCTTCGATCCGGATCCGATCCTCCGTTTCCCCCCGACGGCGCCCGGTCGAAATCCTGTCCCCGCGAGCCGTCCGCCCTTTGGCGTGAAGAATCGGAGTCATCGTCATCCTCCTCATCATCAAAATCGGCCCTTTTCCCGTCTCCCGATCCCTTTCCGCCCTTCTCCTTTCCGTTTCCCTCTCCCCGCTTTTCCCGGGATGTTCCGGAGTTTTTCTCTCCGCTCCTGCGGCCTTCCCGATCAGCGCCTGATCCCTGGCTCTTCGGCCTTTGAGAATTCTGCTTCTGATCGGCTCCTTCCCTCTTCGTTCCGCTGCCCTCTCCTTCTGCTCCGCCAAAGCGCTGTTCTCCTCCCCCTCTCTGCGCTTTATCATCAAAATTCTGTCCCTGATTCTCTCCCTGGGGCCCTCCAAAGCCTCGGTCCTGCTGTCCTCCCTCTCTCTGGTGGCCGCCTCCGCCCTGAGGGCCTCCTTCTCCCTGAGGGCCGCCTCCGCCCTGCGGTCCGCCGGCTCCCGGGCCGCGATTTGCCATCGAGCTGTCTCCCGCCGTATTGATCGTGGAAGAAATCGTGACAGTCTCCTCCTGCGAGCCGACCTTGATGGTATAGCTCTTTCCGCTCTGCAGCTCCGAAGAGCTGAAAAGCACTGCGTTAAAGCGTTTTGTCTCCGTATTTTCGGAATAAAGCTCCTTCCCGCTCTCGTCCGTGACAGAGATCTTGGTTCCGGCATCCTGCGTATCGCTCAGATAGTAAACGATGACAGGCTGCGTGGAGCTCGACTCATCAAAGCTTTGAAACATCCCGCTCATCCCGCTCGCAAGGACCGTTCCTCCCGTGATCACCGCGCTTCCGTCGTAGTCGATCGGCGCATTTCCGTCATCCCCGGGGCCGTCTATGCTTAAGGTTCCGCCGGAGATATTCAGGTCTCCGTTGGAATCGATGCCATCCCCGCCGGTGACGATTTTAAGGCTTCCGCCGGAGATATTGACCGAGATTTTCGCTTCCGTTCCATCCTCCGTCTCCCCGGAGCCGTTGACCGCATCATCGGAGGAGTTCACCGTGATCTCTCCTCCTAAGACGTTGACCGTCATCCCCTCCAGGCCTTCACTGCACTGGGAAATGCTGATCGTGCCGCCCTTTACCGTGAGCGCCTTGTCCGAATGCAGCGCGTCATCTCCCGCGCTGATCGTGAGGCTTCCGTCCGAGACCTCGAGGTCCCCCTTGGAGTGCAGCGCGTCCTCGGCCGCTGTGATCGTGAAGCTCCCTCCCGTTACCGTAAGCGCCGTCTTTCCGTTCAGAGCATTATGGCTCGCTGTCAGAGTATAGCTTCCGCTCTCCACCGTGAGCTCTCCCTTGGAGTGGACCGCATCCTCGTATCCTCCCTCGACACTGAGACTGCCCGTCCCTGTCAGGAGAAGATCCGACTCGCTGTAAACTGCGGCGTCCTTTTCCTCCCCGCTCTCATTCTCATCGGAATCCGAGGCGGCGCTTCTGAGATCGGAGATCTTATTCTCTGTCCCGTCCGAAAGCTCGATCGTGAGCTTTCCCGCCGATTCACAGACGATAGGAGCATCGCTCGAATTCGTGATCGTAAACCCATCCAGGATAAGCTTTACGGAAGCGGAATCCCCCGCCTTGATCAAAATCTCCCCCTCTGTGAGGCTTCCCTTCAGGCGATAGCTGCCGGCCTTCTCGATGGTGATGGTCTTTCCATCGACACTGGCACCGTCTCCGTCGACAACGGCACTCTCTCCGTCCGCGTTGATAACGGTCTCCGTTTCATTGCTTTTCTCCGATGTCAATGCGGTATTTTCTGCTGTTTCTGCTGTCCTCTTAGTCTGATCCGCTGCCACTGTTCCCTTTATATTTCCGCAGCCCGCCATTGCGAGCGCCAGGCCAAGCGTTGCCGCAGCGAGAGATACATTTTTTCGTCTCATACTTCCCTCCATCCTGTTTCTGCTTCGGACGATAGCTTCTATAAAAAAAGAGGCATCGGAATCTTCTTCCGATGCCCCTACTTTAACAGCCGAAGCTGAAAAAGGGCTGAAAACTTTGTGAAGGATCTGTGATTATTCGTATCGTCCGTATCCGTAGACCTTTGCGAAAGATATCTCATTTTCCCGGACATAGTCCCCGGTATGCGTACAATGGATAACGGTCCCGTTTCCGCTGTAAATCCCGACATGGTAGATGGTCGTCGGGGAATCGCCGTAGAAGATCAGATCTCCGGGCTTAAGCTCCTCGACGGAGACCTTCTTCGACGCAGCATACTGCGAGCGGGAGTCTCTCGGAATCTTGATTCCGAAATGGCGGAAGACCTGCTGCGTAAAGCCGGAGCAGTCGGCTCCCTCCGTGAGGGAGGTCCCGCCCATCTTGTAGGAGAGTACGCCGATGTATTCTCTGGCGAAGCGGATCATCTCCGTGGCGCCGGACTTCGGGAGATCTCCCGCGCTGCTCCCCACCTTTCCCTTAAAGTTCAGGCTTTCAGAAGACTTCTTCTCTTTCTCGGTCTTCTTTTCATTTTCGCTCTTCTTCTGAGAGGGATTGAGATCCTCCGCCTCAAAGACCTCTCCCTTCTCCTCCACGAGCTCCGCGATCTCCGTCCCGAGGTCCATATCGGAGCTAAGGTCAATCGTACCGGTGCTCATCTCATTCTTATTGGTGCTGATCCCATTTTCCGCAGAGGACTTGAGCTGCACCACGCCTCCCTTTACCCAGGCGCCGCTCTCATTGACCCGGCTTCCGTCTATCGTCTTTGAGACCTGGAGCCAGCCCTTTTTATCGAAGTAATAGCACTCCGCCATGCCGTCGTCATTTCCGTCGATCCAAAACCAGCCCCCCTTCTTATAGGAGCCATTCAGATCATTATACCACCACTTCCCCTTGTCCTTTCCGCTGCCCTTCTGCCACCTGCCCGCATAGACCGGCGCGCTCAGTGCCGCGCAAAGAAAAAACGCTGTCCCAATCGTCCGCCGGATCCTTCTGCCGCTCTCCTTCATGCTTCCTCTCCCATCCCCATAAGTGCCGAAAAACGAAATCCATAGCTCCATCATACGGGAAGAAAAAGATTCTGACAATAGTCTGCGCCGCATTGTAAAGCAATCGAAATAATTATAACGGAGGCCCCGGTCCCGGATACCCTCTTTCGTAAGAAAGAACGGAGGAAAGCTCAGCCCTCTTCTCAGCTCTCTTTTACGGTGATCACAAGTCCGTGCGGAAGACAAACAATCGGGAGATCATAGGAGGCAGCGCTGAGTGCCGCTGTGCGGACGCAGATCTGATTACTGCAGTTCGATTCCGAGCATCTCGCCGTTTGCTTCTTAACCTCGATGAGATTTACCGCATGCCGGGACGGATCCGCCTCCTCCCCGAGAGAGGCGAGCGTCGTCTCCATCGGAACCTCCTTCGCCGTATCGTCCAGGACCTCATATTTTGCGTCCCGGGACAAGGGCACGAGAAGGAGCTCCTCCCCGTTTCTCTGGACGGAGAGCATGAGTTGTTTTTTATGACGGAAATGCCGAAGGCAAAGGGGGACAGCGCATAGGAAAAGCAGAAAAAAAACTGCGGCGATCAAAATCCTGTCTCGCTTCCCGGGCATAATTTTCATTGCTTCTTTCCTCATTTCTCTTGCCTTGTCCTATACCGAAGCTCCCCCGCATACATGCGGGCCGCTTCCCGATGCCTGCCCTCTTCCTTTTTGCATAAGCCTTCGGATTGCTTCGTGCTTCGCCCTCCCACAATCCGACGCAGCAATTCGGAAATCGCGGATCTCCTTCCTCGATCCGCTTTTTTCCTCATTTCTGTTGCCTTGTCCTATACCGAAGCTCCCCCGCATACATGCGGGCCGCTTCCCGATGCCTGCCCTCTTCCTTTTTGCATAAGCCTTCGGATTGCTTCGTGCTTCGCCCTCCCACAATCCGACGCAGCAATTCGGAAATCGCGGATCTCCTTCCTCGATCCGCTTTTTTCCTCATTTCTGTTGCCTTGTCCTATACCGAAGCTCCCCCGCATACATGCGGGCCGCTTCCCGATGCCTGCCCTCTTCTTTTTTGCATAAGCCTTCGGATTGCTTCGTGCTTCGCCCTCCCGCAATCCGACGCAGCAATTCGGAAATCGCGGATCTCCTTCCTCGATCCGCTTTTTTCCTCATTTCTGTTGCCTTGTCCTATACCGAAGCTCCCCCGCATACATGCGGGCCGCTTCGGTGCAGGACAAGAGCTTATGCACTAAAAAAGCTCCGCGCGTTTATTCGGAGCTCTCGGGCCACAAACCAGACTCGAACTGGTGACCTTCTGATTACGAATCAGATGCACTACCAACTGTGCTATTGTGGCAACTTCTACATGATAGCATGATTGAGAATTCTCCGCAAGGAGAATTTTACGATTTCAGTCCGCGTTTCAAAAAGAAAATTCCACCCGGCAGGATTTAATCCTGCAAGATGGAATTCCCTTTTAAAAGACAGCTTATTTTTTATCCTTCGAGTCGAATACCTCTTTTGCTTTTTCTGCCAATTCGCTTGCCACGTCTTTCACATCCGATGTGATTTCCTTGGTTTTTCCGGCCGCCTTGTCGATAACGCCCTCTGCCTTCAGAGAAGCATCATCTGTCAGCTTCCCTATCGTCTCTTTTACCTTGCCCTCTACCTGGTCCGTAAATCCCTTATCCGTCATCTTTTCCTCCTTTTGAGTTAGCTTTCATCGTCCGGTGAAATGCTGCTGACACATTGCATTCTATCCTGTCATTGCATTCTTTGCAAGGAGAATTTAATGACAGCCCCGAAATCCTGTTCGGTCAAAAAAACGTTTTCAGGCCGGGCGGTGATGCAAAGAATATCCCGCCGCTTTTATTCCAGCTCAAAGGCCCCGGTATAGAGCTGGTAGTAATTTCCCCTCGCCCGGATCAGCTCCTCGTGACTTCCCCTCTCGATGATTTTTCCGTGGTCCATGACCATGATGACATCGGAGTTTCGGACCGTGGAGAGGCGGTGCGCGATGACAAAGACGGTGCGCCCCGCCATGAGGGCATCCATCCCCTTCTGGACGATCGCCTCGGTCCTGGTGTCGATGGAGCTCGTCGCCTCGTCCATGATCATGACCGGCGGGTCCGCGACAGCGGCTCTTGCGATCGAGAGAAGCTGCCTCTGCCCCTGGGAGAGATTGCCCCCGTTTCCGTGGATCTCGGTCTCATAGCCCTTCGGGAGTCTCGTGATAAAGTCATCCGCACCGGCGAGTCTCGCCGCCGCTATGCACTCCTCGTCCGTCGCGTCCAGCTTCCCGTAGCGGATATTTTCCATGACGGTCCCCGTAAAGAGAACCGTGTCCTGGAGGATGATGCCGAGGGATCTCCTAAGATCCTTCAGCCGGATATCGTAGATGCTGAAGCCATCGTAGATGATCTCGCCCTTTTGGATATCGTAGAAGCGGTTGATCAGGTTGGTAATGGTGGTCTTCCCGGCTCCGGTGGCTCCGACGAAGGCGACCTTCTGCCCGGGCCTCGCGTAGACATTGATCTCCGAAAGCACCGTCTTCCGCCCGTCGTAGGAGAAGTCGACTCCGTGGAGCTCCACATCGCCGCGGAGTCTCCGGTACTCTGTCTTTCCGTCCGGCTCCTCCTTCTTCCAGGCCCACATCTCCGTCCGACTCCCGGTCTCCTCGATCCGGCCGTCCTTTTCCTCGCAGCGGACGAGGGAGATGCGTCCCTTGTCGCTCTCCGGCTTTTCATCCATGAGGGCAAAGATCCTCTCCGCTCCGGCGACCCCCATGACGACGGAGGTGATCTCTGTGGAAATCTGTCCGACCTGTCCCGCGAACTGCTTCGTCATATTGAGGAAGGGGACGACGATGGAGATCTGAAGCGCCATCCCGGAGAGGCTCAAATTCGGCACCTTGAGAGCCAGAAGCAGACCGCCGAAAACCGCGACAAAGACATAGAGGATGTTTCCGATATTGGCAAGGATCGGCATCAGGATATTCGCGTAGCGGTTCGCCTTCTCGGAGACGCGGAAGAGCTCTTCATTGATCCGGTCAAAGTCCCGCTTTGCGGCCTCCTCATGGTTAAAGACCTTCACGACCTTCTGCCCGTTCATCATTTCCTGTACATATCCCTCGGTCCTCGCAAGCTCCTGCTGCTGCCGGATAAAATAATGACTGGAGCCGCCTCCGACCTTTTTCACCACCCTCGTCATGACGACGCTTCCGATCAGGACGATCGCGCTCATCCAAAGGGAATAGTAGAGCATGATAAAGATGATGGTCGCGACCGTCACAAAGGATACCAGGGCCTGGGGAATGCAGATCGAGATGAGCTGCCTCAGGGTATCGATATCGTTTGTGTAGCTGCTCATGATATCGCCGTGGCTGTGCGTATCAAAATAGCGGATCGGAAGATCCTGCATGCCGTTGAACATCCTCTCCCGAAACTTCTTTAAGGAGCCCTGTGTGATCGTCGCCATCAAAAAATTGTAGATAAAGCCGGCGGCGAGGGAGATCAGATAGAGGATGCCGAGGATCAGGACCCATCGAAGGATCTCGGGGGCAACCCCCTCCCAGTTCCCCTCCCTCCAGCTTTTCTCAATGAGGGAGAGGATCTTTTGCTGAAAGACGGAGGGAATGGCCGAGACCGCTGCATTTAAAAGGATGCAGAAGATCGTCACCGGAAGAAGGACCGGGTAAAAGGAGAAAAGAAAGGAGAGGACCCGTTTCAGGGTCGGCAGAAAATGCTTCGCGCCTCTTTTCTTATCCATCTTCCTCTTCCCCCTTTCTGTTCTGGGATTCATAGACCTCCCGGTAAATCGGGCTCTTCTCGAGAAGCTCCTCGTGGGTCCCGACGGCGGCGATCCGCCCCTTGTCCAGTATGACGATCCGGTCCGCCTCCTGGACGGAGGAGACGCGCTGCGCGATGATGATCTTTGTGGTATCCGGGATATATTCCTGCATCCCCTTTCGGATCAGCGCATCCGTCCTTGTGTCCACGGCGGAGGTGGAGTCGTCCAGGATCAGCACCTTCGGCTTCTTCAGAAGCGCCCTCGCGATACAGAGCCTCTGCTTCTGCCCTCCGGAGACATTGCTTCCCCCCTGCTCGATATGCGTGTCATAGCGGTCCGGGAAGAGCTCGATGAATTCCGAAGCCTGCGCGAGCTCGCAGGCCTTCTTCATCTCCTCCTCCGTCGCGTTCGGGTTCCCCCAGCGGAGATTCTCCTTGATGCTCCCGGAGAAGAGGATGTTCTTCTGGAGGACGACCGCGACCTGGTCCCGGAGAAGCTTAAGATCATAGTTCCTCACATCGACGCCGCCCACCCTGACGCTCCCCTCCGTCACGTCATAGAGACGGGAAATAAGCTGTGTCAGAGAGGACTTAGAGGAGCCGGTGCCCCCCAGAATTCCGATCATCTCCCCGGAGCGGATGTGCAGCTCGATATCCGAGAGCACAGGGCGCTCCGCAAGAGGAGAATACTTGAAGCTCACATGGTCGAAGTCCACCGAGCCGTCCCGGATCGTCCGAACGGGATGTGCGCTCTCCTTCATGCTGCTCTCCTCGGAGAGAACCTCCGCGATACGCTTTGCGGATTCCACGGAGATCGTCACCATGACGAAGACCATCGAGAGCATCATAAGACTCGAGAGGATCTGAAAGCTGTAGGTGAGGAGGGCGGAGAGCTGGCCGACGTCGAGACGGGAGCCGCGGCTTGTGATCACAAGCCAGGAGCCAAAGCTCATGACGAAGAGGACTACGACGTAGAGGCAGAACTGCATGAGAGGGTTTGTCACGGAAACCAGCTTCTCGGCATAGACAAAGTCCCGGGCGAGGTCTTCCGCCCTCGCATTGAACTTCTCCTTCTCATAGTCCTCTCTCGTAAAGGACTTGACCACCCGCATGCCGCCGATATTTTCCTGTACGGAATCATTGAGCGCGTCGTATTTTTTAAAGACAGCGTTAAAGATCGGAAGAGCCTTCCAGATGAGGAGAGAGAGTCCGATCCCGAGGATCGGGGCGACCAGCACGAAGATCCAGGCAACCTGCCCCCCCATGATGAAGGCCATGATAAAGGAAAAGACCAGCATGATCGGACTTCGAAAGGCGAGGCGCACCAGCATCATATAGGCCATCTGCACATTCGTCACATCCGTCGTCATCCGGGTCACGAGGGAGGAGGTCTCAAAGTGGTCGATATTCTCAAAGGAAAAATCCTGAACCCGGTAGTACATGTCCTTTCTCAGATTTTTCGCAAAGCCCGTGGAAGCGCTCGCGCTGTAATTTCCCGCCTGCACGCCGAAAAAAAGCGAGAGCATCGCCATAACGATGAGAAAGAAGCCGAAGATCAGGATCGTCTGAAGCCCGCTTCCCGCCTTGATCTCGTTGATGAGGCGCGCGGTGACAAAGGGGATGATGCACTCCAAGATAACCTCTCCCGTGACCATGACAGGCGCGAGGACGGAGGCCCTTTTATACTCCCGGATCGATTGTTTTAAAATTCTGATTACGTTCACGGAATTCTCCCCTTCTTCAGTACAGTAAAGCTCCATGCCGAAGGCTTCGGCAGCGGTAAAAGGATCCGCCGGACGGATCAGCATTCTCATAGTCCATGAGAGCGCTTCCCATTCCGGACTTCCGCCTGCCAAACACTCCTTCCACAGGAAGGGCATCTCCTTCCGGGCATATCCCATCATGATAAATAGAAACTTCGGATCCTGGAATCGGCAGCCGGAATGAAGCCGTTCTCTGCCAAAGAGGGCGGTCCGCAGAAAGGACCGCCCGCGATCTGTGCCATTTTAGAGTCTTTTTCTTCAATAGTCAAGAATCCGTCAAAATAGTCAGGAATCAGTCAGGAATCAAACTGGCTTTCATAGAGCTTTTTATAAAAGCCTCCCTTCTGAAGAAGCTCCTCATGCCGCCCCTTTTCGATGATATTTCCCTCCTTCATGACGAGGATCAGATCCGCATTCCGAATCGTGGAGAGGCGGTGCGCGACGATGAAGGCCGTTCTCCCCTGCATCATCCGGTCGAAGGCGTGCTGGATGTGGAGCTCTGTTCTGGTGTCAATGGAGCTCGTCGCTTCATCCAGGATGAGCATCGGCGGAAGGCGAAGCATGAGGCGCGCGATGCAGAGAAGCTGCTTCTGCCCCTGGGAGAGAGAGCCCCCGTCCTCCCCGAGCACCGTATCGTAGCCCTTCTCCATCTTTCGAATGAAGCTGTCGCAATGGGCCTTCTTCGCGGCCTCTATGATCTCCTCCTCTGACGCATCCTTCTTTCCATAGGCGATATTGTCCCGGATCGAAGCGGACTTCAGCCAGGTCTCCTGGAGCACCATGCCGAAGTTATTCCTCAGGCTCTCCCTCGTAATATGCCGGATATCCCGCCGGTCCACCTCGATGCTGCCGCGGTCGACCTCGTAGAAGCGCATGAGGAGGTTGATGAGCGTCGACTTCCCGCAGCCGGTGGGGCCGACGATCGCGGCGGTCTCCCCCGGCTTTATCCGAACCGTGAGATCCTGAAGAAGCGTCTTTGTCTTATCATAGCTGAAAAAGACGTGGGAGATCCCGACCTCCCCCCTCGCCTCCGGGAGCTGCTCCGCGTCCTTCGGATCCGGCAGAATCCCCGGCTCGTCCATGAGCTCAAAGACGCGGGAGGCAGAGGCGAGCGCATTCTGAAGCTCTGTAATCACAGCTGTGATATCGTTGAAGGGCTTTGTGTACTGTGTGGCATAGCTCAGAGCCGCGCTGAGCTCTCCGACAGTGAGCGTCCCCTGAATCGAAAAGACGGCCCCCGTCATCCCGACAAGGGCATAGACCAGGGCATTGATAAAGCGGGTCGCGGGATTCACGAGGGAGCTGAAAAAGGTCGCCCGCATGGAGTAGCCGGAGAGCTTTTGATTGATCTCGGAAAAGCGCTCCGTGCTCTCTCTCTCCCGGGAAAAGGCCTTCACCACCTTTAAGTTTCCGAGCATCTCATTCGTATAGGCTGTGATCTCTCCCCGAAGCTCGGACTGGTGCCGAAAGAGCCGATAGCTGCTCTTTGCGATAAAGCTCGCTGCGAGGAAGGAGAGCGGCGTGAGAAAGACGACCAGGAGAGCGATCCTTATGTCGATAAAAAACAAAAAGATCAGGGTCTCCAGGATCGTGAGAAGCCCGGTAAAAAGCTGGGAGAAGCCGAGCAGAAGCCCCTGAGAGAACTGATCGATATCCGTGATCACGCGGCTCACCGTATCCCCCGCCGGGTGGGAATCCAGATAAGAGAGCGGAAGGCACTGTATCCGGGAAAAGAGTTTGGTCCGGATGTCCTCCACGACATGATAGCTCACGATATTGTTGATGTGATTCATAAGCCACTGGCTCAGCGCCGAAGCGAATATGAAGAAAAGCATAAGGCGGAGAATTCCAAAAAGTGCTCTGAAATCCACCTCTCCCTTTCCGACCATCCGGTCTACGGCCCGCCCGATCAGAACGGGAATATAGAGAGACATTACCACGCTGAGCGCAGAAAGAAGGAGGGAGAGAAGCACAAGATGCCGGTACTGCCGGATGTAGCGGAGAACCCGGAGGAGCGTCTTCTTGTCCTCCTGATTCAGTTTTCTGATTTTTTGTCTCGCCATGCTTCCTCCCTCCCAGGGAAATCCTCGCTTTGCAATACATTTTTTGCTTATCTGTCGCCTTTTTCTGCCGCTTTTTCGACCCGCCACAGGGCGCCCTCGCTCCGACTGCCGCGACCGGCGGCGCATAAGCGTAGAAGTCTGCCATCAGGCAGACTCGGAGCGTACTTGACCACTTCTCGAAGAGAAGTGCCTCCCGGGCGAAGCCGAGTCTCTAAACGCCGGGGCAAAAGACGGCCTGCTATTACTCCTCTGCTTCCTCACGGGAGAGCTGTGAGAGGCAGATCTCCCGGTAGACCGGGCTCTCCCGGAAAAGCAGGTCGTGCTTTCCAAGCCCCGCCATATGCCCGTCCTCGAGGACCAGGATCCGATCGGAATTTCTCACACTCGCGACTCTCTGAGAGATCAAAAATACGGCGCTGTCCTTGGAATATTCTCTCAGAGCGGAGCGGAGCGCCGCATCGGTTGCGAAGTCCAGCGCCGATGCGGAGTCGTCCAGGATCAGGATCTCCGGGCGGCGAAGAAGTGCTCTGGCGATACAGAGTCTCTGTCTCTGTCCTCCGGAAAGGTTCCTCCCCTCCTGCTCGATGAGGAGAGAAAGCCCCTCTCCCTTTTCCTCTACGAAGGGGAGAGCCTGGGCGATGCGGAGCGCTTCCCGGATCTCCTCATCCGTCGCATCCTTCTTCCCCCAGCACATATTTTCTCTGAGGGTCCCGGAGAAGAGGACGGAGCGCTGCGGCACCACGCCGATCCGGAGCCGGAGCTCCTCAAGGGGGATTTCCCGGATATCCCGGCCAAGGAGCGCGATAAAGCCGGAGCTCACATCGTAAAAGCGCGGGATCAGATTGACAAGGCTGCTCTTTCCCGCTCCGGTTCCGCCGATGATCCCGATCGTCTCCCCCTTTTTGATCTCCAGGGAGATCTCTGTCAGCACGTTTTCCGCCTCCTTCGAATAGCGGAAGGAAACCCGGTGGAAGGCGAGAAAGACCTCATCCTTTCGGAGTCTTTTGAGAAGCTCTTCTTCTTTTCCTCTCTTCTCCTTCAAAAGGAGCTGCCCTTCTTCCTCGGAATACCCTTCATTCTCGGAAGGCTGCAAAAAGATCTCGTTTACTCTCCCGAGGCTCGCGTAGGCTCTCGACATCAGGATGATCAGATTGGCGAGCTTTATGAGCTCCGCGAGGATCTGACTCATATAATTTGTGAGTGCGACGATATCCCCCTGAAAGAGCTCTCCTCTATTCACAAGGCGGGCGCCGAGATAGAGAAGGCAGGCGACTGCGAGATCGATAAGCGTCAGCGTCACGGGATTTAAGAGAGCGGATATCCTCCCCACCTGAACCTGCATCTCTGTCAGAAGATCGTTCTCTCTCTGAAAGTCCTTTTCCTCACTCTCCTCTCGGTTAAATGCGCGGATCACCCGGGCCCCGAGAAGGTTCTCCCTCGTGCTCTTCATGATCCGGTCGAGCTGTCTTTGAACGGCCCGGTAGCGCGGCATCGTGAGAAGGAGGATTCCGAAGACGACGAGAGAGAGAAGGGGAATCGCCGCCGTAAAGACGAGCGCCGCCCGCAGACTGATCCGAAAGGCCATGATCCAGGCGCCAAAGACGATGAAGGGAGAGCGCATGAAGAGCCGCAGCACCATATTCACTCCTGCCTCGATCTGATTGATGTCCGAGCTCATCCGGGTGATGAGCGTCGAGCTCCCGAGCGCATCGATCTCCGGATAGCCCAAGGAGTGAATATGGCAAAAGAGATCATTCCTCAGATTCTGCCCGACATAGGCCGCGGCCTTCGCGGAAAAATACTGTGCAAAGAGAGAGCAGCTAAGGCCGATCAGAGCGAGGAGGAGAAGCACGCCCCCCATCCTGAGGACATAGGAAATATTCCCTCTCCGGATCCCCCGGTCGATCATCCCCGCGATCACCAGCGGGACGAAGAGCTCAAAGCAGGCCTCCAGACACTTAAAGAGCGGGGCCAAGACTGTGATCAGCTTATGATGCTTCAGATATCCGAAAAGCCGCTTCATGCTCGCTTCCCCCCTGACTCCTTCTTTCGATCGACAAAGGTCGAAAGAGATATAGCTATTTATTCTATCACGAATATATCACGAAATACCGGGGAAATACGCTCCCGCTCAGCGATTGATCCAGTAGTCGAAGACCGCCTTTGCGATAGGGGCCGCGGTGCGGCCTCCGGTCTCCCCGTCCTCTACCAGCACGCAGACCGCAAGCTTCGGATCCTGCATGGGGGCAAAGCCGGTGAACCAGGCATCCGTCTTGCTCTTCCCCCGGGACTGATACTCCGCAGAGCCCGTCTTCCCGCAGGCCTCATAGCTTTTGCTCTTAAGCTTGGAAGCCGTTCCCTCCGAGACGACCGCCCGCATGAACTGCTTCAGCTCCTCCGCCTCGCTCTCGCTCAGAAGCCTCCTCTCCTCTCCGCTTCCGAAGCTCTTCACACTGTGCCCGTCCGCCGACTCCACCTCCTGGATGAGCACCGGCTCATGGAGCACTCCCCCGTTTGCGATCGCGGAGGTGATAAGGAGACTGTGGAGAGGACTCATCATTGTCTCCCCCTGCCCGATGGCGGACTGCATCATTGTCCAGGTCCCGGAGCTCCCGTCGATCTTGAAGCGGCTCCTGGAGCTCAGGATCTGGATCGGAAGATCCTGGTTAAAGAGGAGGGAGTCCGCGAGCCCCCGGAGCCTCTCCCTGTCAAGCTCCGTGCCGAGCTTTGCAAAGGCGGAGTTGCAGGAGTTCGCATAGGCGCTCTTTAAGTCCTCCTTCCCGTGGACCTCCCCGTTATAGCAGTGGACGACATATTTCGGATCCTCCTCGTCCACATAGGCTCCTTTACACTGAAAGCGGAAATCCTGCCAGTCCGTTGGGTGCTCCCGGAAATATTCCAGGGCGATCAGAGTCTTAAAGGTGCTCCCCGGGGGATAAAGCCCCTGGGTCGCCCGATTCACGAGATTTCCGGAGACATTCTTCTCATCGGTGAGTTCCTCCCAGTCCTCCCGGATCGAATTCGGGTCAAAGCCCGGGTAGGAGACCATCGCGAGAATCTTCCCCGTAGAGGGTTCCATGCAGATGACCGCTCCCGCCCGCTCTCCGAGCGCATCGGAGGCCGCCTTCTGCAGCCCGGTGTCCAGGGTCGTGACGACATTGTCCCCGGGACTTTTCCTGTCCGTGAGCTCTCGGAAAAGCTGCCGGAGCGGATTGATATTGGACTCCATGAGATAGAAATTCGCGGCGGCCTCGAGGCCGGTCTTTCCCTTTGTGGAGTAGCCGACGGAATGCGCAAAGAGGGAGCCGTAGGGGTAGACCCTCTTCTCCGTATCCCCCTCCGTCTCCGTTCTCGCAAGGACCTGTCCGTCAGAGGAGAGGATCGCGCCCCGGATGAAACGCCGGTCAAAGACCTCCATCCTGGAGTTATAGGGACTTCCCATGAGATCCGGGGCCTGCCAGCCGATGAAATAGATCATGTAGCCGATCATGCAGAAAAAAAGGAGCGAAAAGAAATATATCATTTTGAGAATTCCGCTGTTGGAACGCTTCCTCTCCTTATCTTCCATTTCGTCCTCCCTTCTTCCTCCCTTCCTTCCCGCTCAGATCCCTCTTCTCAGCCTCCGGCCCGATTCCCTCCTCTTCTTCGAAATCCTCCTCTCCCTCCTCATCGAAGTCCTCATAATCCGAAAGCGCGCTCTCCTTCCCATAATCCGACTTTCCCGTGCCGGCCGCCATCTCCTGCCCTCTCATCGCCTTTTGGAAGAAGGCCGCAGCACCTCCTCTTTCGCAGCTTTCCCGCTCTTCGCCCTCTTCCTCCGCCTCATCCTCATTTCCCTGGATGATGTAGAGGGCCTGAATCAAGGAGAAGACAAAGAAGCTTGCGATGAGGCTCGATCCCCCATAGCTCACAAAGGGAAGCGTCACTCCCGTGGAGGGGATGAACTTGACCGCGCCGCCGATCGTCAGAAAGACCTGCGCGATATACTGCATCGCAAGTCCCACCGCCGCAAGCTTATAGAAGCTAAACTCCATATAGGTCGCGATCATCATCATCTGCATAAAGCAGCCCAGGCAGAGAAGCGTCAGACAAATCGCTGTGACAGCCCCCATTTCCTCCGAAATCGCGGAAATGATAAAGTCCTTCTCCACGATGGGGATCTTGTTCGGAAGCCCCTGAAAGAGTCCGAGCCCGAAAAATCCCCCCGTCCCGATCGCAAAGAGGGACTGCGTGATCTGGTAGCCCCTGTCGCTCATATCCGCCCAGGGGTCCTTCCACGCGAAAAAGCGCGTCCTGACATGCTGGAAGAGAAAGTAAGAGAGGACGGCGGCAAAGGACATCGCGATCCCCCCGAGAAAGAGATAGGCGGAGCGGTTCGTCGCGATATAGAGCATGACGAGAAAGGATAGGAAGAAGATGAGGGCGGATCCGAGATCCTTACAGAGCACGAGGATCAGGATATGGGCCCCGGCGATCGCCGCGGCAGGAAGTATCTCCCGAAAGCGCCGCGCCTGATACAAAAATCCCGAAAGACTCAGCACAAAGCTGATCTTCACAAGCTCCGAGAGCTGAAAGGAGAAGCCGCCGATCGACAGACTCATCCTCGCGCCATAGCTTGTGACGCCGATTCCGAAGACGAGGAGCAGGAAAAAGATTCCGATTCCCGCAAAATAAAGGCGGTATTTCGCAAGGTCCCAGATCTTATCGATGAGAAAGGGGATGAGAAGGGAGAGAAAGGAGGCCGCGACGGCGATCACATACTGTTTCAGCGATTTGTTGAGATTCAGCCGCTCCAGCATGATAAAGCCGTAGCAGAGGAAGAGACAGACATTATTGAGAAGAAGCTGATTCACATTCCGGTAAATGCGCCGAAAGAGAAAGCGGTAGATCAGGAAAAAGGCAAGCTGCGCAAAATAAAAGAGGAGGAGCATCGGATCCTCTGTCTTTAAAAGAATCACCGCGCTGAAAAGGAGATGAATGAGCAGGATGATCTGAAACTGCAGTCCGCAGAGCGTTCTCGCGTTCTCCTCCCGGCGGAGAGAAAGGATTCGGAAATTGCAATAGCTGTAGAGGACGATGAAAAGAATGCAAAGATACTTTGTGACCGTGCTAAAAAGATTGACCATTCTTTCCCCTTCCCTATCTGCCCTTCTCCTCCGCCCCGCTAAAGCGCGGGACACTCCGATGATCCCCGAGCGGATCCTGCGGCCGGGCCCCATCCGGGACGTTATCCATCCGGCAAAAAACACTCTCCGGCTGCCCTGCTCCTTATCTCACAGGCCCCGCACCCAAGTGTTGCCGTTTCCGATCCATAGCCTATAATCTGGTCTAATGGAGTAGCTTCAATACGCCACATCCCGGGGGATGCCGGGAGAAATGCGCCGCTCACGGAGCCGATCCGGCGAATCTTCGTTTAAAACGGCATGAGATTTACTCCACTCCGGAGCGAAGCCGTCCCCTCGTATAGCGAAGCGGCGGCCTCCCGCGGAGGATCGCTTCACAGTCCTCAGCGGACTCTGCCGAAAAATCAAAGCGGAGGCTGTCCGCCCGAAGCTTCGAGAGCTCCTCTTTGAGATCTCCGCACCAGAAGCTGTCCGGGTTATAGATCTCATTATAGCAGTATTTACAGTACATCCTCACCGGCATCTCCCTCCCCGTCCGATCCTTAAGGAAGCGAAGCGGAGCCCCGCGGCGGCATTGACAAGCTGTCTTCTGAAGGCAGTTTGCACTCACCATCATCGGAAGATGTCCGTAGACGAGAAGCTCTGTCCGGAGGGAAAGCCCGTCCATCTCCTCCTTCCAGCGCATAAGCTCGGGAAGCTTCAGCTCGATCGGATAGGTCAGACGCTTTGCTCCGAGGGAGCGCATGACGGAGGCCGCCTCTCGGTTCCAGGCATAAACAGTATAATCGAAAACCTGTTCCAGGGGATTTAAATCTCTCTTAAGGCTTTCTTCAAAAGGGAGAGAAAGCTGCTCCATCGAGCGGTAGAGAACTGCCTGCAAAAGCCCCTCCGGGAGCAGGCTCTCAAGAAGCTCCCGGGAGCTTCTCCCCCGGTCCGTCCTCTCAATCCGCCGAAGCCTGAGACCGGCTCTCCTGCCGTGCTCCCGTATCCTTCGGAGAAGCCCGGGGAGCTCACTGTCCGAAAAGGAAGCCTCGTCCAGGTAGATGAGCTCTGCGCTCTCCACGGAGAGCGCGGCGAGAAGCTGCGAATAGCTCGTGACGCTGACCCGAAGCTCCGCCCCCGGCGGGAAAGCTACCGCAGCCGGAAGAGCTCTTCTCTCCTCCTTCTTCCTCTTCCCTTCCTCTCTGCTTCTTCCCTTAAGGCTCCTCTTACTCTGATCCTTATCCCGATCTTTATCCCGATCTCGATCTCGATTCCGGCTCCTGTCCCCGCGCTTCTCCCTGCCCGGCTTCCCCCGTCCTTCTCCGTCTCTTCTCAAGTATGGCCCTCCTAAGCTCGGAAAATGCCTCTCTCCTTAAGCGCTTGATCGAGGAGATGGGGAGGAAAAGAGCCCCCTCCATCCGAAGGGAGAGCTTCTCAAGCCGAAAGCCGCTCCCGCCGCAGCTCCTAAGCTTCTCCTCCACCTCCCTTGGGAGAAGTGCTCTCCCCTCCGCAGCTTCCGCGGTCTCCTCCGTCTCCTTTACAATGCGGATCTCTCCAATCTCCTCAGACTCTCCGGAGAGAAGCGTGAGAGAGAGGGAAGCTCTCTCCCCGGGAGAGGCGTAAAAGTCTGCGGAAAGGGGAAGCGTCCGCTCCCGCTTCAGATAGTTTTCCCGGATCGGCTCCGAGATCTCCGCTCTCTCCGCCCGGAAGGCTCTCTCCGAGAGAGAGAGCATTTCCGGACCGTTTCGCCTTTTCAGGTAATTGCTCACCCCGCCCCGGTCATACATCTCCCGGAGGATCTCCCTGTCCCCCTCCTCGATGGAAAAGTCCCGCCCGGAGAGGGCGAGATCGAGATATTTCCGATAGACCGATACCACGCCCGCCGTGTAGAGCGGAGACTTCATCCTCCCCTCGATCTTCAGGGAATACGCGCCCGCAGAGAGAAGCTCCGGCAGGAGATCCAGTGTCTCCATATCCTTCATGCTGAGATAGAAGGCCTTCTTCCCTCCCGTCTCATAGCAAAGCCGGCAGGGCCCCGCGCACCTCCCCCGGTTCCCGGATCTTCCGCCGAGGAGTGAGGACATGAAGCAGGCGCCGGAATAGCTGTAGCACATCGCGCCGTGGACGAAGACCTCGAGCTCGAGCTCTACCCTCTCATGGATCCTCCGGATCTCCTCAAGGCTTAGCTCTCTTGCGAGCACGGCCCGGGAGAAGCCGAGCCTTTTTGCGAGGAGGACGCCCTCCGGCCCCGTGATCGCAAGCTGCGTGCTCGCGTGGAGCTTAAGATCCGGAAAGTCCCTTCGTATGACGGAGGCCGCGCCGAGATCCTGGACGATCACCCCGTCAAGCCCCGCCTCGTAATAGGGCTTTAGGTATGAAAAAAGCTCTTTAAGTTCAAAATCCTTAAAGAGTATATTCAGTGTCATATAGACTTTCACGGAGAAGAGATGGCAGTACTCGATCGCCTCCATCAGCATATCCTCTTCCCCGGAGGAAGCGGATACGGCATAGGCCCTCGCGCCGAATCTCCGGCCTCCCATATAGACCGCATCGGCTCCCGCATTGACCGCGGCCTTCGCCGAGAGAAAGGAGCCCGCCGGTGCGAGAAGCTCCGCGCGGAGACTCATCCCGCGCTGCCCTCCCTTTCCGAGAGCAGGGCGAGCTTCCTCTCCGCCTCCTCAAGCTTTCGCTTCGCCTCCTCAAGCTTCATCCGGGTATTGATGAGGTCATGCTTTGCAGCGTAGCTCTCCCGCTCCTGCTCCTGCATCTCCCGCTCCGCCTTCTTCGTTTTCTCCCTCTCGATGAAAAGATCATCGCAGATATTGACCTCAAGCAAAAGATTCCGGAGCTCCGCATCCATATTGTGATAATCCCGGACTTCCTTCTTGAATTTGGATATCTTCGCATTCAGGTAGCCCGCCACCTCATGGAGATAGGTCTCTGACTCCGAACCGCTTAAGTCATAAATCTTTCCGTCGATCACCACTTCCACTGTGTTCTTCTCCGCCATCTTCCTCTCTCCCTGTCCCTCTAATCTCAAGATCCCGCCCCTAAAGCTCCAGGCTGGACTGATGCGGAAGCCCCAGATGCCGATACGCGCGCTCTGTCGCGACCCTTCCCCGGGGTGTCCGCATGATGAGCCCGTTCATGAGAAGATAGGGCTCATAGACATCCTCTATCGTCCCGCTGTCCTCTCCGAGAGAGGCGGCGAGCGTCTCAAGTCCCACGGGACCTCCGCTGAACTTCTCCATGATCGTGAGAAGATAGCTCCGGTCATTCTGATCGAGGCCCAGCCTGTCGACATCCAGGATGTCCAGCGCATAGTCCGCTGCCTCCGCCGTGATCCTTCCCTCGTAGCGGATATCCGCGAAATCCCTCGTCCTCCTTAAGAGACGGTTGGCCAGGCGCGGTGTCCCCCGGGAGCGAAGCGCGATCCTCCTCGCCCCCTCCGGCTCGATCTCCACCTTCAAAACCCGGGCAGAGCGGAGCACGATCTCCTCCAGCTCCGCTGTCTCGTAGAACTCCAGCTTCGCGATGATGCCGAAGCGGTCCCGAAGCGGAGCGGAGAGCAGCCCCGCCCTGGTGGTCGCCCCGATCAGAGTGAAGTGCGGAAGCTCGAGTCGGATGGAGCGGGAGGAGGCGTCCTTTCCGAGCATGATGTCGATCGCGAAGTCCTCCATCGCGGGATACAGCACCTCCTCCACCTGCCGGTTCAGGCGGTGGATCTCATCTACGAAGAGCACATCGCCCTCGGAGAGATTGTTGAGAAGCGCCGCCATCTCCCCCGGCTTCTCGATCGCCGGTCCGGACGTGACCTTGATATTCACCCCGAGCTCATGCGCGATGATGTTTGCGATCGTCGTCTTTCCCAGTCCCGGAGGGCCGTAGAAAAGGCAGTGATCGAGGGACTGCGCGCGGTTTTTCGCGGCCCGGATGTAGACAGAAAGCATCTCCTTCAGCTTTCTCTGCCCGATGTAATCCGAAAGAAGCTGCGGCCGGATCGCAGGCTCAAAGCTCCGATCCTCCGAGCTCTCCTCCGTATTGATGATCCTTCGTTCCATTCGCCTTCCTTAAAACGCCAGATGCCGAAGACTTTGCTTTAAGACATCGTCCGGCGTCATATCCTCTGTGAGCTTCACCCTCCGGACCGCCCTCTGCGCCTCCGCCATGCCGTATCCCAGAGAAAGGAGAGCCTCCAGCGCTTCCTTCGCGCTGTCCCGAAGAGCCTCCTCTCCGCCCTCCGGGATCTCCCCATCGGAGAAAGCGGGGAGAAAATCCGGGGGATCGATCTTATCCTTTAAATCCAGAATCAGGCGCTCCGCCGTCTTCTTCCCGATTCCGGGCGCGGCCTGAATCGAACGGATATCCCCGGAAAAGATCGCCCTCCGAAGCTCCTCCGGCCGGAGGACCGAGAGGATCCCGAGCGCTCCCTTCGGCCCGATCCCGCTCACACCGAGCAGGCGGACAAAGATGTCCCGGTCCTCCGCCGTGAGGAAGCCGAAGAGCTCCATCGCATCCTCCCGCACGGAAAAATAAGTATGGATCTTCACCTCTTCTCCGGGGGGAGGAAGTGCCGGAAGCAAAGAGGCCGGAACACGGATTCCATAGCCAAGTCCCCCGGCCTCCACAAGCACCATTCCCTCCCGAAGCTCCCGGAGGATTCCCCTCACATATCGTATCATCTCGCACCTCGATCCATAACAGTCTAGCACAAAGCGAAGGGCATGGCAAATAAAAGAAGGCCCCGCGCCTCCCCCGATTCCTGCCCCTCTCACTCCCTTATGCTGAGCGAAGCGAGAAGATCATAGACGATGGTATCCCTCTTATCGCTTCGGAGAAATTCCCCCCAGTCAGGGATCAGGCAGTCATGCGTCCTCGCTTCCTCATCCTTCTTTTTAGAATAGCGAAAGCCCTTAAGATAATAAAAATTGCACCACCTTTTATGCTCAAGCGCCGCCATAAAGCACATCAGAGGATCCCTCTCGATCTCCTCCGTCCTCTTAGAAGGAGAAAGACTCTGAAGCTTCCTCTCCCAGTCTTTAAGCTTTTGTAAAAGAAGCTTTTCCTTTTCCTCCCCGGGGAGAAAATGCAGGAGAACCCGCTCCTTCATCTCCTTATGGAGCATCTGGCTCATGCAGGAATCCTTCTTTAAAAGACTGAGCTCCTCCCACAGCTCTCTCCTGCTCTCCTTCGCCCCTTCCTTCGAGACGATTTCAGAGGAAAGCGCATGGTAGCGGGCATTGAAGTCCATCGCCGCCTCTCTCCTTTGATCCTCTAGGACGCACTGCGTATTCAGTACCCTGCTCTCGATCCCAAAGGGGATGAGGGCGCCGTAATAGCCCGAGAAATTCTCAAAAAACGCGGAGAAGCTCTCCGGATCCCCGATCCTTAAGGCCGCAATCCTCCCCCTGAAAAGCTCCTTCAGCCGCTCCATTAAGATGAGATTGTCGGAAAGCTCACCGAGGGAGAAAACGACGATGTCGATCCGTCTCCTCCGATCTTCCTCCTCGATGAGAGAGAGAAAGTCCTTCCCGAGGATGTCCGCCGTAAGCGCGTGAAGCTCCGCCGTCTTTCCGAGAAAGGGATACTCCGCCGTAAGCTCCGAGAGGCGCTTTTCGACCTCCCTGTCCGCGATCGTGAAATGATTGTTCTCCATGGGATTACAGACCAGGCTGTTCAAAGCCGCAAGGAGCACAGCCTCCCCCAGCCTCCCAAAGCCAAGGATCAGGACGTGAAGACTCCCGATTGCCCCGCAGAGCGTCTCAAAATCAGCCGCATCGGAGGGAGCCGCCTCCTTCCGAAAAAGCTCCTCCCTCCGGCAAAGCGCCTCCATCAGCTGCCCCGCGACGGCATCCTCCATATTGAAAAAGCTGATCTCTGCCCTCTTCATGCTGTCAATGCTTCTCTCCATCATCGCCTGCAGAAGATGGGAGCGGGAGCGAAGGACCATGTGACAGCGGCCCGGAAGGGGAAGCACCCGATCATGGAAGAGCCGCATATTCTTGAAATTTTCGATATCCTCCCCGAAGAAGATCACAGCACAGTCCCCTCTTCCCCCCATCTCCTCCCGGAGAAGGGCG
Source organism: Oribacterium sp. oral taxon 078 str. F0262 (assembly GCF_000160135.1). Lineage (GTDB taxonomy): Bacteria > Bacillota > Clostridia > Lachnospirales > Lachnospiraceae > Oribacterium. The sequence goes on along the minus strand of NZ_GG729934.1, from coordinate 194,481 downwards.
GAAGGATCCCGGGAGAGATCCGAGGAAAGCCTCCGGATCCCCTTTCCGATCAAAAAGCTCTTGTCATAGGGACAGTCAGAGCCCGCGATCATGGCACCGACCCCGTTATTTTCCCGGATGAGATTCCGTAAAAGCCGGTAGGCGCTCTCGCCCTCCCCGAAGACGAGATACCGCTTCGCAAAAAGACTCTTCCTGATGTAGGAGAGCTGATGCCATAGCACTCCGAAGGCATTCACGATGCCAAGAAGGCTCCCAAGGGGGGAAAGCCACTTCGCGATCTCATAAAATACAGAATACTTTTCCGTAAGCCCTATGGTCGGCGCGAAAAAATAGAGCTTTATGGTGCTGAAGAGGACCGAAAGCCAAAGCCTCCAGCCGGAAAGCTGAGACCCATAGTAAAGATAAGAGCCGATCGCCCCGAGTATCCCTCCCGAAAGGAGCAGGAAATACATCAGCCGCTTCCTGCTGCGGGCGAGCTTCCCGATCCAGTAATTCCGCATACCGACCTCCTACTGTGACCTTCCGATTTTCGAAAGCTCCTCATCGCTGAGACTCCGCCCTCTGAGCGCCTTTTCCGAAAGAGCCGAAAGCTCCTCCTCCCGGAAGACCCTCTCCAAAGAAGAGCTCTCCGTTCCGCTGTCAAAGATGAGCTTCTCTCCGTCTTCTGTAAAATAAGCTCTCCCGCTCACGGGGCGCTCGGCATCTCCCCTTCCGAAGCTTCTGATATAAACTCCGGTCTTTGCATCCGTCATAACCGTGTCTCCCCCGGTATTGGTGATGAGATAGCGCCGGTCGGGAGAGATGGAATTGCTGTTAAGCTTCTCATTTCCCATCCCCTGCCTCAAATTATTGGTCGGGACGATATGGATCTCCTCTCCCTCCGTATAGCGGAAGATGTCATTCCCGGTAATCCCGAGCGCATTCCGCTTCCCGCCTTCCCTGTAGAGACTGTAGCACTCCCCCGGGAGCTCCTCCCCCTCTTCCCCATCCGGGAGCGAAAAGATCCGGCAGCGGTGCTCCGCCGTGTTCACGGCAATGGCATCGTCCTCCTCACTGAGGACGATAGACACAATGTCGCTCTCAAGCTCCCTTCGAAAGCCATTCGGCTCTCCCGTCCTCCCGTCATAGCCCTCCACCACCCCGTCCGAAAAGGCCGCAAATACCGAGGAGCCGTCCTTCGAAAACTGAATCCCCGTCACCATGACGCCCTCCCCCGCGGACTTCTTCCGGGACTCTGTCTCTGAGAGCACTTCTCCGGAGGCGATGTCCACCAGGCTGAGATTGGCCGACAGGGTATCGCTCACCGCCATAACCGTTGCCGTAGAATTCAGAGAAAAGACATTGAATTCCGGATTGACCTCCTCCGGAAGCTCCCAGTCCCGGAGCAGCTTCCCCTCCCCGGTATGGAAGAGATAGAGCCTCTCCCCGTCCGTATGCAGAGTATAGCTTCGATTCCTGCTCTGCGAAAGCAGTCTCCCCCGGCATTCCCTGCGCTTTCCGCTCCCCACAGCGTCCAAAAGCAGGATGCTCCCATCCGCTGCGGAGTGGATCAGATACTTCCCGTCCCTCGTAAAGGAAAGCTTTACGGAATCGGCATCCTGCATCTCCCTGATCTCCCCCGTAATCTTATTTTCCTTCGAATGATAGTCGATCCCGGACCAAAAGGCCGCGCTCCGATCCTCCCAGACCCCGACAGCATCCCCATTTTCGGGATTGATCTCGAAATTGGACAGCCGGGCAATTTTCCCGATCAGAAAGCCCGTCTCCTCCATGCTCTCCCTGTCAAAAAGAAGGATCTTCGATCCGGCAGAAGCCAAAAGATAGAGGTAGTTCCCATAGCCCCGTATAGAGCGGCAGCGAAGGGAGAGCTCCACGCTTTTTTTCTCCGAAGGATTTTCCCTGTCCACAATGGAAAGGATGTCCTCCAGACAGCGGTAGAGATACCTTCCGTCCTCGGAATACAGCATCGTCCTCCCCGCGGAGCTTTTCCCCTCCTCCGGCTCCAGTAAGACTCTCTCCTCCAGATCCTTAAGCCCGACTTCGATGACGGAGCTGTCCGAGAGAGCGAATGCGAGGAAAGAGCCGTCCGGAGAAGGAAGCACCTGGAGAAGCTGCTTCCCCTCCCCAAGCTCCTTCGTATAGACAATCCTTTTTCCCTCGATATCCCAAAGCTCGAGGCGGGGAGAGGCGGAGAGACTCCGAAAGCCCAGCAGGAATTTCCCGCCGCCCGCAAGCCCCATCTCCGTATAATATTTCTCCCCCGTATTTCCGATCCTCTGACAGCGTTTCAGTTCCCTATCCCAGAGCAGAAGCTCCCCGTCGAAGGAATTGCTCACGACAATGCCACTCTCCGAATCCGCGGCGAGGCTCACCAGAGGAAAGGGCGCAGAACAGCTTCTCTCCCGAAAGCCCCCTTCGATATCCCATAGCTCCATCCCGTTGTCTTCCCCGATCACGAGAAGCTTTTTCCCTCCCTCGAGGGCAGCATAAAACGGGCCTTCCCTTCCGGTCTTAAGGAGGGAGAGCCCGCTGTAGGGCTCCCGGAGCAAAGCCCTGTTCAGGATGGAATAATCCAGGGAATGGATATAGTCGATCTCCTCCATGGAATCCGAGACATAGTCCATGGCCCTGTCCGCGATCAAAAGAGAGGAGAGCCGATCTCCTCTTGCGAGAGCCGAGTCCGCATAGTTCAGAATCATAATCGCGGTCTGCTGCCTGGCCCTTCGCTCCGAGCGGACGGAGCGGCGGTAGAGATTCCAAAGACAGAATAGGAAGATGAGACTCACGCCGAGCACCATTCCGCTGATCGAAAGCAAAAGCCGAAGCCTCCTCTCCCGCCCTCTCTGCCTAAGATCCCCGTAGCTGATTCCGAGCATCCCCGCCATAAGCCTGTAGATCTCCGTCTCCCGAAGGAGCTTCAGAGCCTCCTTTCGGAAGATACCAAGCTTCGGGGCACTCAGCTTCTCATAGCCGCAAAAATCAGGGCTTTTCACCGCCTTCGTCCGAATATCCGCCGCGAGAAGCTCCCTCCTCCGCTCCTCCCCCTCTTTGCTCCTCTTTAAGCTCTTCAGTGCCTCCGGGAAGACTTCCTCCGGCTCTCCCTCTAAAAGGAGCACCAGTATCCTCTCATCCCCGTGAAGGCTCCGAAAGAGCTCGATCTCCTTCAGACACCAGGGAGAGAATCTCGTCCTGCGAGAACAGACAGAGATCAGATATCTCGATCTTCCGATTCCCTCCCGGATGGAATCCGTGAGATCCCCGGCCGTGAGCTCCTCCCGGTCGAGAAAGGATCTCCCGAGCCAGCCGGAGGAACGAAGAGATTTCGGAATGGGAAAGGTCTCTAAAAGCCGGTGGAGACTCCTCGCGATATCCGCATCCGGCCTGACATGGCGATAGCTGATAAAGACATCGTACTTATACTCTGCGCTCTCTCCCTTTGCCATAGCTCACTCCCTCTCACGGCATCCTCCAGACTCCCCTGCCTCTCTCCTTCCCCTTAAGCCGGCTCGCTGCCAAAAGACGCTCCGATACCGCTTCCCGCCTATAGCGCTAAGCCGAGCCGAATCCGCTTCCCACCCCTGGCGCTAAGACAGGCCGAATCCGCTCTCCGATCTTCCGCTCACGATAAATCCAGCTTCATATAGATCGAATTCTTCATCGGGCTGTTATTATAGCTTTCTATCTCATAAAACCCGAATTTCTTATAGAGGCGAAGCGCGCTTTGCAAAAACGGAAGTGTGTCCAGCAGCATATGGGAGTAGCCGATCTCCCTCGCATCTCCTATGATCCTCTCCACTAGAATTTCCCCAAGCCTTTTGCCTCTGAACTCGGGTCGTATATAAAGGCGCTTCATCTCACAGCTTTGATCGTCGATCTTCCTTAGCCCTATGCAGCCCGCCGGCTTTTCATCACAGTAGAGCAGATACACTCTCCCATAGGGAAGACCATACTTTCCATCCAGATGATCGATCTCTTCCTCATAGTTTTGAAGATCAAGGTACTTTTTAAATGACGCATCTTTTTCAATCAAAAGCCTGGTATACTCCTCAAACAACGTTCTCAGCTCTTCCCGCTGATGATAAGCAGGTACTATCTTTATGTCCAAACACCATCCTCCATCCTATCATGCCTTTGACATACTCTGATATTCTTCCCCGTTTCGGGAACTTCCGACAGTTCTCCCCGGATTTTCCGGGGGAGCGGTAATTTCCACGCAAAACAGTGATCTCCACGCAAAACAGCTCCTAAGGAAGATTTTTTGGTATCACGCAGGAATCTTCCTTAGGAGCATACCTTGTCGGAGCGCATTTTACAACTTTTTTATGATTCTAAAGGAAAAGAGCAGGCAGAGGAAAATCCCCAAAATCCAGGGACATTCCATGAATCCCCGGGCTTTAGACGGAAGTCTTCCGAAGGGAGGCGGAGTCCGAGCTGTAGATCCTGTCAAAATGCTTCTCCGCCGCGCTCTCCAGGCGCTCCAGCAGCAGGATAATCAGCCAGTACACCAGCATAAGAATCATATATGCCTCAAAATAATTGAAGGTCACAGAGGCCCTGAGATTTGCCGCTGCGGTGATCTCCACCACGCCGATCGTAAAGGCCATGGAGCTTCCCTTTACGATGTCCACAAGATTATTAAAAAGAGAAGGAATCGCGACCCTCGCAGCCTGCGGCAGCACGATCCGCGTCATGGTCCGCGTCTCGCTCATCCCATGCGCCAATGCCGCTTCCCTCTGCCCCTCCGGCACAGAGAGGAGAGCTCCGCGGACCACCTCCTTCATATAGGCCGCCGCATTCAGAGTGAGACCGATCGTACAGATCACGATGGCCGGGATACTCCTCAAGGGTTTTATGAAGGTCGGGATACCGAAATATAAAAGGAAGAGCTGCGGCAGCAGCGGTGTCCCCCGGAAAAAGGATACGTAGAGCGCAAAAAACTGTCTCAGTACAGGCACCTTGAAATAATCGATCACCGCGATGAACACTGCGAGGAGCAGGGACAATACAAATGAAACCGCCGTAAGCTCCAATGTAATGGGAAGAGCCCTCATAATCGCCTTCGTGCAGCTCTCCGCAAATACCCAATCCATAAGCTTCTCCGTATCTCCTCTGTATTTTCTCCCTCTTAGTTTAGTTCAGATCCTCCGCGCCCTCCGGCTTGATGCTGATATCCATATCGAACCACTTCTCCGATATCTTCTTAAGGCTCCCGTCTTCCTTCATCTCCCGAAGGGCTCCGGAGACCAGTTTGCAGAGTTTCTCCCCTCTTTCCGTTTTGGCAAAGGGAAATACATTCGTCTCCACGACATTTGTATTTCCGAGGATCCTTAGATTGTCCACCTCCTTCACCGTATTCACACAGGAGGTATAGGCCCTCGGCCAGAGATCACATCTCCCGAGCGCCACATCCTGGACGGACATCCCGCTGTAATACATGGGCTTAAGCTCAATGCCGAACTCCTTGTCGATCGCTGCAACGATCAGGTCATCGCTGGTATTGGTCTCGCAGGAGATCGTCATGCCGGACTTCAGATCCTCCATGCTCTTCAGCTTCTCATTGTCCTTTGCGCACAGCAGGGAATAAATATTATAGGCATAGGGCTCGGAGAGCTCGTACTTCTTGCTTCGCTCCGCATTATACGAAATCTGCTCACCGACAGAGTCGAGACGCCCGTCCCCGAGCATGAGCCAGAGACTGTTCCACTCCATGACCTTATAGTCAATCTGATAGCCGGTTCTCCTCCCGATCTCCTGCCAGACATCATAATCATAACCGGAGAGCTTCCCGTTTTCATCCGTCTGCACCCAGCCCGGCGTCGTGGCCTCACATCCGACGGTAATTACCCGATCCCCGCCGTCCTCCTTCGATGCGGAAACGCCTTCTGCGGACTGTTTTTCGCCGGTTTCACTCTCGGAAGCCTCCGTTCCCAAAGACTGCTTCCCTCCGGATCCCGTGCCGCAGGAAGCAGCAAAAAAGACCGCCGCTGCCATAAGAAACAATGCAGTAAAGAGCCTCTTCCCTCTCATATAAGTCCTCTCATCTGTCCTGAAATATCCGGACCGTCCGAAAGACCGATCCGATGCACTGAAAGATCGAAATCTCCCGGAAAATCCGATGCGCTTTTCTCTTCATTGTAGCCTCTTACAGCGCAGAGGACAAATCGGCTTTTCTCATAAATGCCTGCATTTATAGGGAGTTATAAATTTTACAGGATATCACCCTTCCTCATCACTTGATTCCCCATGGATGATGGATACAACGTCGCTCAGCCCCAGCTTCTGCCCGCTTCTCCATACCCCCTTTTTGATTGCAAACGGCTTTTATGGTCTCTTTCCGAGCTTCGGAGTGCTAGCTTCAGCCGGCTTTTTCATGGAAATTTTCTCCTTTCTTTCTAATTCTTAAATATATCGTAATACCGATTTATTATATCGCAATTATGGAGCTATTGTCCATAAGAATCTCCCAATAAAATACAAGATATCGTTTAACACTATCGTGATACCGCAATAGTTTCCGGGAGGCCGCCGTGAACCCTGATCTGAATTCCGAGAATTTCGACATTCTCTCCCGCATCACGGAGCTTAGAAAGCTCCGGGGGCTTAGTGTTTATAAGCTCGCGAAGCTGAGCGGAATTCCCCAGTCCACGATCGCCACCTGGTATCAGAAAAACCTCTATCCTCCCCTCGACAAGGTGGAGAGAATCTGCCGGGTGATGGGCATTTCCCTCTCCGATTTCTTCCGAGTCTCGGAGGAAGAAGGCAAAGAGGAGGAAGCGCTTCTCCTGGAGCACTGGAGAAGACTGGATGAGGAGGAGCGCTCCGCTCTTCTCCTTCTCATCCGACATCTCAAAGGCAGGGAGAGTGCGAGATCTGCCGCTGAGACCGCAATTCCGGAAAAAGAAGAGTGAAGAGACCTCGTATCTCACATCTTTCTGCGAGTATAGAACTTGATGTGGACAGACTCTGTCCATATGCTTCATAAAAGAAAAATTTCCTTCCGATCCATTTACCCTGACAGCGCAGACAGCTATAATGATCTCAAGCCAAGAGACCGGCCTCATGTTCGCAACTGCCAGCTGCGCGGGGTCGGAATCGTTTCGGATATTCAGGCCTCTTTATCATATTTTTTCGAATTATGGAGATCGGAGGGAAAGATTTTGAAGCTCCTGATTCATGACCTGCCCGGAAAGAACCGGGAAATGACGGAAAATCCGAGGGAAAAGCGGGGAGAGGATTCCCTTCCCGAAAGCTTTTATGAACTTGATCTTTCTAAGTTTGATTTTTCTAAGGCTGCTATTCCGGAAGCTGATGTCTCTGCGTTTCTGCGTGCCGCAGAGATAGGGCCGGAAACGGAGAAAGCAGGAGGAGGAGATAAAGCGGATAGAGGGCACTGGACGGTCCTTTCCGATACGGGAAGGATCCGCCCCTGCACCGGCTGCTTTTGCTGCTGGCTTAAGACGCCGGGGCGCTGCGTCATCCGGGATGGCTTTGAGCATATGGGGGCGCTCCTCTCCGAGGCGGATGAGCTCCTTATCATAAGCCGCTGCTCCTTCGGCGGCTTCAGTCCTTTCGTGAAGAATGTCATGGACCGAAGTATCGGCTATCTCCTCCCCTATTTCCGGATAATCCGGGGCGAGATGCACCACAGGATAAGACCGAAGCGCGCTCCTCTCCCGCTCCGCATCCTCTTCTATGGGGAGGATATTACGGAGGAGGAAAAGGCAGAGGCAGAGAGCTATGTGAAGTCCGTGTGCCTCAATTTAGAGGCAGAGCTCAGAGAGCTTCGCTTCTATGAATCCTCTAAAGTCCGGGCGGGGGAGAAAGCGACAGAACCCGCAGAGCATTCGGCGGAGCCAATCCTGCGGGATTTATCCGGACAAAAGTCCAGTGAAGGCTTCGTCCCTCTGAACGGAAAGCCAAGGGCGGATGATCCGGCATTTGACGGGACAAGATCCGGGAGGCTCGTCCTTTTGAACGGGAGCCTCCGCGGAAAACGCTCGAATACCCTGGCATTTCTCGAGACTATCCGGGAGAATACGGGAAAGGAGGCAGAGCTTTACTCGCTGTCTCAGTATATGGGAAAGCAGGAGAAGCTTCTGTCTCTCCTTAAGGGGGCGGATACCCTCATTCTCGGGATGCCCCTCTACGTGGACGGGATCCCCTCTGCCGTACTCCGCCTGATGGAGGCGCTGCAAGCCTCCAGGCAGGATCCAGGGCGAAGGATCTATGTCGTTTCGAATATGGGCTTTTATGAGAGCAGACAGCTCAGAAATCTTCTTCGTATGGTGCAGATCTGGTCAGAGAAATGCTCCTATACCTACCGCGGCGGGCTCGCGATCGGAGCCGGGGAGATGCTTGGAACCCTGGTCCGGAGGATTCCGCTTTGCTCCGGTCCGATGAAGCATGCGGGGAAAGCCCTCCTCCTTCTTTCAGAGAGGATACGGGAGGGGAAGGCGCTGGAAGAGGATCTTTACATTGGCCCGGCATTCTTCCCGAGGTTTTTCTATATCCTGGCGGCCCACATGAACTTCCGGGGGGAAGGGAAGAAAAACGGGCTTTCCGCGAGGGATCTGCTTGCTGCGGCAAGGATATAGCGGGTGGTTTTTTGCTTCGCAATGCTTCACTTGCTTTGCAAGCGAACCACATGCTCAGCAGGCTAAAGCCAAAAGCCAAAAAAGAAGAAGCCGCGGGCAGTAAGGACATTTCCGTCTTCACTGCCCGCGGCTTCTTTGATCCGCTGTTTCCCGCTATTCCCGAATCACATGGTCTCCCGATGATACTATTCCCCGATCATATTCTTGATGCGGACGGGATTTCGGTAGTTCCAGCTTGAGATTCGGATTCCATTTCTCGAATTGGAGGCGTGGATGACCTTTCCGTCTCCGATGTACATCGCGACATGGTCCACGTGGCCAGAGCTACCGTAGAAGAGAAGGTCACCCGGCCTTATGTTCGAGACGGAGACCTCGGAGCCCTGCCGGGACTGCTCCGCAGCGGTGCGGTTCAGATAGACGCCCCCCGCGTGCCCGAGCACATATCTCGTAAATCCCGAGCAGTCCACCCCGGTGTGGGGATCATTTGCCCCCCAGCGGTATTTCCCTCCGAGAAACTGCATCGCGTAGGCGACGATGGAGGCTCTTCTCTCTCGCGACTGCTCCGCTTTCTGCGCCGCCTGGAACTCCCGGGAGGAGACGACGCCCTCATACTGGCTGTAATTCGTCGCAGACTGGAGGAGAAGCTGCTTCTGCCGGTAAAGCTCCTCCGCGAGAAGCTCTGTCTCGGCCTGGCGCGGCGGGCGATAGCTCACAAAGGATGTGAGCTTCAGCCTCGGGCGGTCACTGAGGATAAGCTCCGAGGCGTCTTCCGAAAGCCCCTCTGCGCTGTAATACTCTGCGGCCTCCTCCGCAGCCCCGGAGGATTCTCCGGAAGATCCTGCGGCATCGGAAGCCGCGGGACTCTGTCCTTCCGCTTCTCCCTCTCCCTGCATGCCGAGCTTCTCCCGGAGCGCGCTGTCTCTTTGCTGGATATCCTGAACATTGCTCTTAAGGTCGTTCGAGATATCCTGGAGTGTCTGCATCTCCTTGTCCTGCTGTACGGTGTAGGCCTTTAAGCTCTGGTTTTCCGAGATGATTTTGTTCTGCTCCTCCCGAAGGGCGGAGATCTCGCTCTCCAGAGCCGCCTTCTGCCTCGCCACCGGCTTTAAGAGGGCGGCGGAGATCAGTCCGTAGCCCGTGAGGCCGATGAGAAAGAGGAAGAGCGCCGCGCAGGTCCTCAGAAAGAGGCGGGGGAGACGGATCTGAACCGGCTTCTTTTCTATGTTTGAGAGAAGCAGAAGGGTGAATCCGTTTCCCTTCTTACTTTGCTTCTGCGACCCTCTGCTGTAGCTTGCTTTCCCCATTCTTCATCAGCTCCTTCTGCCCTGCGGTCGGCTGCTGGTTCTCCGCTCCCTTCAGGAGCGCGGCCATGGTGCACTTTCCCGCAAAGGACGCGCCCTCCGCGATGACGAGGGACTTCGTCGTGATATCCCCGATGATCTTTCCGCTTTCTGTGATCTCCAGGCGGTCCTTTACATAGACATTGCCGTGAACGGTCCCGGCGATCAGCATGTTCTCGCTTCGGACATCGCCCTCCACGTAGCCTCCCTCTCCGATGATGAGGTAGCCGTCCGAAATCGCTTCTCCCTTAATCCTGCCGTCGATCCTGGTCGTATCCTTTGTGTGCAGGGTTCCCTCCACATTGGTATGCTCCCCGATGATCGTGTCGATCTTGTCGTTCCAGGACGCAGTTTCTGCCTTTCGGCTGTTGTTGAACATATCAGCTCCTTTGCAATCTGGGTAAAGAGCCTTCCGATAGACTCCCGGCTCTCTGGGAGGGATTCTAACAGGAATCTTTATTTTTTTCAAGAATTCTCTGACTTTCCCGCGAAAAAATCGAAGAAAGTGAAGAAACCGCAAAAAAATCCCTCAAAAAGAGCGGCATAGACTGCCGCTCTGAAGCTTCTTCGCTCTTTTTCGAAATTTTTTATTCGTAGCGGAGCGCGACGATCGGGTCCTCGTTTGCCGCGCGGTTTGCGGGATAGAGCCCGAAGAATACACCGACCACGGCGGAGAATGCCACCGCGATAACGATGATGATCGGCTTTATCACCACCTGCAGGTTGAAGATCGCACCTCCCAGAGAGACCAGGCCGACGGCGAGCAGGACGCCGATCAGGCCTCCCAATGCGGACAGGAGCGCTGATTCCGTAAGGAACTGTATGAGGATGTCCCTCGTGCTCGCGCCGAGCGCCTTTCGGATTCCGATCTCCCTCGTCCTCTCCGTGACAGAGACCAGCATGATGTTCATGATGCCGATGCCTCCGACCAGGAGGGAGATCGCCGCGATGCCGCCGACTGCGGCGGAGATTCCGCCCATGACGCTGTCCACCTGCCCCATCTGCGTCTTCAGGGAAACAATCTGCCAGTCCTCGGGATTTCGATTCTTCGTCCGGCTGAAATAGCCCTTGATCTCTGTATTGAGCTGGTCCATCTCCGACTTATTCATCCCGAGCCGCCCGAAATAGCGGAGCGACGGGAGCTCGTCTCCTTCGTGCGCAAGGATCGTCCAGGGGATGATGACCTCCCCGATGCTGTCATTCGTCTGCGTGAGCACCTTCTGGATCGCACTCTCATCCTTATGGTAGACGCCGATCACCTGGAAGGTGCGGTTCTCTCCGCCGACTTCGGCGCGGAAGGTCTTTCCCACCGCGTTTTCCGTCCCGAAGAAAAGACGCGCTGTGCTGTCCTTGAGCATTGCCACATTCCGGGTCTCCTGGACGTCCTTTTTATTCAGGTATCGCCCGGAGAGCATGTTCACCGGCTGCACAGTTTCGTAGTTATAGTCCACTCCAGAGAAGTCTGCCTTCTGCTTCTTTCTCCCGATCTTCACATCCACTCTGGACTGCGAGCCGGCATCGATATAGGCAAGCCGGTCCCCGAAAATCTGCTTCAGCTTGTCGATATCATCCAGACTGAAGGAGTCGCTGCTTCTGACTTCATCCACCGTATAGCTCAGCATGATAAAGGCCTGCGTCTCTCCGACATTCTTATAGATGTCGGAGAAGACCTTCCGCATGGTGTCCCCCAGGGAGACGATGGAGATCACAGAGCCGATGCCGATGATGATGCCGAGCATCGTGAGAATGGAGCGAAGCTTATTGGCGCGGAGAGAATTGATCGCCATCTTCATGTTTTCAATCAGCACCGGTCTACTCCCTTCTGATGATACATCCCCTCAAAGATACTCAAGTCCCGCACCGGAGTGGGATTCGGATTATCCCGGTCCGAGATGAGGCGCCCGTCGGAAAAGCGAAGCATCCTGTCCGTATAGGCTGCGATATTTTCCTCATGCGTGACGACGACGACCGTCGCCCCGGCCTTGTGGAGGGCGGAGAACATCTCCATGATTTCCACAGAGCTTGCGGTGTCCAGATTGCCGGTGGGCTCATCCGCGAGGATCAGGGGGGGCTCATTGGTGAGCGCCCGCGCGATCGCGACTCTCTGCCTCTGCCCTCCGGACATCTCATTGGGCTGGTGGTGGATTCTCCCGCCAAGTCCCACCTTTTCGAGGAGCATCTCGGCCCTCTCCGCCCTCTCCTTGGGAGAGTTTTTATGGGCGTAGATCATGGGAATCTCTACATTTTTCAGAGCACTCATCCTGCTGATCAGGTTGAAGCTCTGGAAAACGAAGCCGATCTTTTGGTTCCGCACCTTGTTCAGCTCATCCGACGGCATGGAAGCGACGTCCACGCCGTCCAGGTAGTAGTTTCCGAGCGTCGGGCGGTCCAGGCAGCCGAGGATATTCATGAGGGTCGACTTTCCGGAGCCGGACTGTCCCATGATGGCGACGAACTCCCCGCGGAAGATCTTTAGATTGATCTTATAGAGTCCCAGCACCTTGATCAATCCGGTGTCGTAGATTTTCACCAGGTCCTTTAATTCAATCAATACATCCTTCATGCGTCGCGCCTCTATTCTGCAGCGCTCTCGCTGCCAGTTCCTGCCGCCGCGCCGGAGGAGCCTCCCGCACCGGAGGAGGCGGAGCTTTCCGCATTGGAAGCGGCGGATGCCGCAGCTCCTCCGGAGGAGGGGAGATCCGTGACGGAGGCCTCGCGGACCGGCATTCCATCTGTGATGTTGCTGTCCGGTGTCGTGATGTAGTGGCTTCCCTCCGCGAAATACGGGTCATCCGCATTTTTCGGGCTGACCGCAACGGAGATATCGCTCTCGACTCCGGTATTGACCGGACTGAAATGGACAATCCCGTCCTTCACGAAAGCGATCGCGCTGCCTCCGTCATCCTGGGAGATGAGAGCGGAGATCGGAACGACATAGCTGTCCTTCGCCTCCTCCAAAAGGATATCGGCCTTCGCGGTGATGCCGGAGATCAGTCCCGAGGCGGCGCCGTCGATCCGGATCTTCGTGGGGATCACTCTCTCCGTGCCGCCCTCCGACTTGAGCTCTCCCGAGGGGGAGATGGATACGACCTCTCCCTCCGCCGTCTTGTCCCCCATGATATCCGCGCGGATCGTCGCCTTCTGTCCGACACTGATCTTTCCGATCGTGTACTCGGAGACTCCGATCTCAAGCTCCAGCGTGTCCAGATTCTCTATCGTAAAGAGGGAGCGCTTCTGATTCTCCTGGCTGTCCGCAAACTGTCCGACCTTGGTATTGACTCTCGTCACGGTGCCGGAAATCGGGGAGGTCAATGTGGTATCATTGATCTTGTCCTTCGCCTTCTCCAGCTCCTTCTCCGCATTCTGGATCTGAATGTCGTAGGAATCCCCTACGCTGACCTTTCCTCCCTTTACGGTAAAGGCCTGCATCGCCGCGGAGGCGTCCTTCAGGGCGGACTGCGCCTGCTCGAAATCAGCCTGGGAGATATCTCCTCCCTGGTAGAGCTCGGCCTTTCTGTTGTAATCCGCCTGCGCGCTCTGGAGAGCCTGCGCCGCCTTGGCATAGGAGGACTGCGCGTTCTTCAGCGCCTCCTCCCGGTTCGCCTTCGCAAGCTCCACCTGATTCTCCGCGAGGGCGAGAGCCTGCTCCACATCATGGGGATTCAGCTTCGCGAGGGCCTGGCCCTTCTCGACCTTATCTCCCTCCTTGACATAGAGCTCCGTGACCTGCGCGTGCAGTCCGGAGGTCACATCGGCGGAGTCCGTCCCGGAGACCGGTCCGGAGAGGGTCAGGACATTCCGCACATCCCCCTTTTTCAGTTCATCCGTGACGACAGGGAAGCCTCCCTTATTCGCCCCTCCGAGGATTCTCATCACAAAGAAAACCAGTGCCAGGATAATGAGGGGGATCAGGATCCACCTCTTCTTGAAGCGTCTTTTCTTCTTCGGAAGCTCTTTCGAGGAATCCATCAGCTTCTGGATCTCGCCGTCCAGCTTCTCCTCTTTTCCCTTCGACTCGCTCTTATTCTCTGCCACCTGCTTCTCCTTTCCTGCAAGCATCCCGGCAGACTCCCCGCCATGATGCTGAAAACGCGGATTATTTTTTCGTGAAGTAATCATAACAGATATTTGTGTTCATCATATGAATTTATTCCGGATGTTTTTTAAAATTTTATTACGGCCCGAAAGCGATTATTCCACGGCGTAAATCACGTCCTGGACCTTGCTGTCCCGGCCCAGAACCCGGGCCACCACCTGATCAGACCGGCGGACATAGGGCCTTGCAGCCCCGTTGATGGCCACCGCCTTGCGCCGAAGTTCATGAATATCCGAAAGAGGCAGATCTGCCTGCTCCAGGGCAATCTTCAGGTCGGGTCGGGAGGGATTCACGGCGATTCCGTATTGAGTGACCAGCATATCTATAGAAGAACCGGGTGTGGATACCGTCAGTACCTTGTCTACGACGATGGACATTCTGGTGCGGCTTAAGGGGGCAGCAATGATCGTGAGCTTCGCCTCCGCCGCCACATCCGTGTGGCCGCCGGAGCCGCCGATGATACAACCATTGGAATCCGTGTGTACATTGACATTGAAATCCGTGTCGATCTGCGCAGCGCCCAGCACTACCGCGTCCAGGCTGGAAGCGGCAGTGCTTTTGGCATCGGGACTCGCGTACTGAGCGGCGCTGATCTCCCTATGACCGGGGTTCTCCCGGATGGACCGCACTGCGCGAAGATCAAAGCACTGAACATCCTGAATAGCCTGGAAACAGCCGCTTTCCAGCATGTCCACCATGCAGTCGGTAATCCCTCCCAAGGCATAGCTGCCATGAATCTTCCGGCAAAGCATGATGCGTTTAACATAGTCGGCCACCGCCAAAGAGGCACCGCCGGCGCCGGTCTGAAAGGAGAAGCCGTCCCGCAGCAGGCCGGAGGCGTCGATGGCCTGAGCGCTCAAATCGGCAATTCTCAGGGCAATGGGATCTCTGGGCATACGGGTCGTTCCGGATACAATTCCTCCAGGGTCGCCGATGGCATCCACCCGCACCACATAATCCACGTAGTCCTCGGTAATGGAGGCATCCGTCAACGGATAGGGGACCAAATTATCCGTAATGAGCACTACCTTCTGCGCCTTTACGGCGTCGGCAAAGGCATAACCCAGAGAGCCGCAGGCGGAGGGCCCGTATTTCCCGGAGCAATTGCCCATAGGATCAGCGGTGGGCGCAGCAATAAAAGCTACATCAATGCGGCTTCGGCCGCTTAAGATATCAGCGGGACGGGTGCCGTGAGAACGAAAAAGCACGGGCCTTGCCAGTGCCCTCCGGCTGATGGCAGAGCCCAGCGCGGAGGACATGTAGTCCGTTTCCAGCCCGGTGACCACACCGCTTTGAATATGGCCGATCAAAGGCTCGTGGCAGTCGAAGAGGGCGCTGGCATTTACCGTCAGATCGCGAAGGCCCATTCGGGCTGCCTCCTGCAGTACCATGTTCAGCACGTAGTCACCGTTTCGCAGGTGATGATGGAAGGAAATCGTCATGCCGTCCCGAAGGCCGGACAGCTCTATGGCCCGGCGCAGCGTATCACAGAGTTTACGCAAAATAATTCACCCCCCTCAATTTCCGATGCGGCTTCCAGCACCAGCCGGGCCCGCTGTACGATTGGTGCATCGATCATTTTCCCCCGCAGGGCAATGACACCCTTGCCCAAACGTTTGGCTCTGTCGACAGCGGTGAACACGTCCCGGGCGTAAGCAATCTCCTCCTCCGAGGGAGAAAAAATCCGGTTGACGGCGGAGACATGAGCGGGACTGATGCAGGCCTTTCCGGAAAAGCCCAGCCCCTTGGCAAAGGTGGCATCCTTTTCCAGCCCCTCCAGATCCTGCACATCGGTAAAGGGCGTATCATAGGCCTCAATCCCGGCGGCGCGGGCGGCACAGACCACCCGGCCCCGGGCATAAAGGATCTCGGAGCCCTCCTTGCTGCGCTTACAGCGCAGGTCTGCTGTAAGATCCTCAGCCCCCAAAAAAAGCCCCATCATACGCGGGCTGGCCCCGGCCGCCGCAAAGGCGTTTTCCACGCCCAGCGCGGTCTCAAGCAGAGCCAGAATCTTTGTATGTCCCGTCTCTATCCCCATTGCCGTCTCCAGCTCTGTCAGCTTTTCATCCAGACGGCGGATATCGGCATCGCCGCTGACCTTGGGCGGCATAATGAGCTCGGGCGTCAGAGGCAGAATCGCCCGCAGGTCCTCTTCCCAGTAAGGTGTATCCAGTCCGTTGATTCGAACAATGCGCTCGCATTTCCCGAAATCCAGTGCGCCCAGAGCGTTTTTCAGCAGCTCCCGGGCGGCATCCTTTTCGTCTGGAGATACCGCGTCCTCCAAGTCAAAAATTATGCTGTCGGCTCCCAGAAGACCTCCATTGCCAATCATATTGGGATTATTGGACGGCAAAAAAAGCATCGAGCGTCTCATGATGTATGTTCCTCCCCGCAGGCACGCCGCACGGCGGTGCTAAGACGGGCACGGATGGTACAGTCCAGTGCGCCGTGGTCTACTGCCTCGACCCGTACATTTTCCACGCCAAGCTCCCGCAGGACCTGGCGGATAGTCTCCCTGATGGAATCCCCATAATAGGCCTCCACGGTGGAGGTCAGGCTGATCCTGGTGCCTCCCGCCCCGGGCAGTACCGTCACCATAATGTCACTCGACTCCAATGTGCCGGCAACAGCTCCATGTTTTAATTCCATAAAGAATCTCCTTCAAATCATTTTTGGATAAGGATATGTATAATAGTAAATTTCTCACAATAAACATTAAAGATGGGAGGCCGCTGTTTCTTTGGCAAATGAAACGCTTTCAAAAGCAAAAAAATCTACCGGAGCCGATAGAGCACCCGGGGGCGGCCTCCCGTCTCGTAGTCTATGGAGCTGACGGCCTGGTCGACTTCGATCAGATAATTGAGATAGCGCCGGACCGTAACCTTGGACAGACCGGAGACCCGGGATAAGCTCTCGCAGGTGTGTTTCTGCCTGGGATGTTCCTTAAGATAGCGGAAGATATAGTCCAGAGTTTTCTGATTCAGCCCCTTTCGAAGCTCCTTAGACTCCTTGTCATGAGAAAAGGAAGTGTGCATCAACTGATCCACGACGGTCTGATTCGCCGTCTGACAGGTCTTGAGCAGGTTCATCTTGAGCAGATACTTCTCAATGGCTTCCTGAAAACGCTGAAATGAAAAGGGCTTAATGAGATAATCTACGATCCCCAGACGCAGTGCCTCCTCCACGGTTTCCATTTCTATGGCGGCCGTGACCATGATGACGGAAAGGCGAATGTGCTCCGTCCGGATCTGATACAGAAGCTCCAAGCCGCTAAGCCCCGGCATATATACATCCAAAATCAATAGGTCCGCGGAATTGCCGCGGACATAGTCCAGAGCTGCCTTTCCGCTGCCAAACACCGCATCTACCTGAAAATCCTCCAACCGCTGCAGGTATTGACAGTTAATCTGCGCCACCATGGGATCGTCCTCGACGATGATCGTATGAATCACAGCGCTCACTCCTTCGTCCGTTTTTTGCTGAAAATCAATGTCACGCTTGTGCCTTCGCCGGGTTCGGAATCTATGTCAATGCTTCCCTCCCGACTCTGTACAATGTTGTAAACCAGGAACATCCCTACGCCGCGGCCCTGACTGGCCTTAGTGCTGAAGCCGAAATCACCGATTCGATCCAGCTGCCGGGCCTGGATGCCAATACCGGTATCCGAGATCTGAAGCAGGAGGTCTTCGGCATTCTCCGTGATCTGCATATCCACATTTCGAAGGGTACCCTCCGTCTGAGCATTTACCGCCTCGATCGCGTTTTCCAGCAGGTTCCCCAGTACCGTCACAAGCTCTGCCGTGGAGAGATATCGGCTGTGTTCCGGAAGACTGCTGTTGGGAAGCAAAGTAATGCGCACATCCCTCTCCCGGGCGCTTCCCATTTTCCCCAGCAGCAGTGCCGCGACATTGGGATTTTGGATATGCTGCATGATCGGCGTGATAATCCGGGTCTGTATCTGGGACAAGTCTCCGATGTATTCCAGAGCCTCCTGGGTGTGATCCATTTGCAAAAGCCCCGAAATGACCTGGAGCTGGTTCATGAATTCGTGGCTGTTGGCCCGGAGGGTGGAGATCACGTTTCGAGTGCCGTTGAGCTGCTCGGCCCGGCGCATCGCCTCACTCTTATCCCGGAGGATAATGGTGGCTCCCGTAGTTTTCCCACCTTTGACCAGCGGGATACAATTTGCCAGCACATTGGGCCGGGAGGTAGGGACATTTTCCCGGGGCGGACCCAGCAGCGTGCCGCCATTTTCTTCCAGCAGCACGCTATCTAAAGCGGTATCTTCCATCAACTCCGTCGGTTGACCCAAAATCCGCTGAGCCGCGCTGTTCATCAGCTGAATGCGTCCCGTCCGATCTACGGAAACGATTCCCTCCTCCAGATTATTCAGGATTTCATTCTGCTTGAGATAGGTATTGGCCAACTGCTGGGGCGTGAAGCCAAGCAGCATTCGCCGCAGCACCAGGGATACGGCTCCGGAAAAAAGGATCAGCGCCAGAATCAGCAGCACGCCCATTTTCAAATAAGCGTCGATGATCTCGTTTCTCAGCACCCGCAGTTGTCCCAATGTAGTGCTTGCGGTAATAAATCCCAGAATGGCCCCGTCTGTATCCCGTACCGGCATCAAATAGCGGTGCTGCCTGCCCATGGTTCCCACAGCGTCGGAAAAATAGCTCTCCCCCTCCAGAGCGCGGAACTGGTCCCCACCGACAAAGGTCCCGCCGATCTGGACATGATTTACATGGTAGAGGCGAATAGAATGGGCATCCGCCAGTGTCAGCACATCCAAATCCCGGGTTTGATGAACCAGCTCATCCAAATAGCGCACCAGCTCTTCTGAACAGCGGCCCGCCCGGTATGCATCCAGTACCATGGGGTTGGATGCCAGAGAGTCCGCAGTGGCCCGGAGGCTTTCCTCCACCTGCTTTTGAAAATTACTCAGCGAGACATAAAGCGTAACGCTCAGCGTGGCAGCAAGTAAAACAAAGCCGGTGACAATGCAAAAACAGAGTATCTGGAAGAAGAGTGGTACACCGCTCTGCCTTTTTCGGGCATCCATTCCATCCCGCATACATCTCCCCTGTTTATTATAAGAAATTCAGCAGCGGAAAGGCTGCCGAGATCAGTTTCGGTGCCGGGAACAAAATCGCGCTGCTTCCCAGTTCCGATGTCCGTAAGATGGTCAAGGAAGCAAAAATCACAAAAGCATATGTATGAACAAGTATTGCTGAAAAAGCCTGCAGTGTCAAGTCCCATGCTCTCGTCCGTCGGCTGCTCTATCGGGCCGAAGCGCTACGATTTTGCTGTCTTAGACCTGGACTTCCTCTCATAGTGTATACTTTCCTATATTGTATTTTGCTTTCTAAAGGAAGATAAAATCTTAATTCTGTGCAGCTGACATTTTTTTACTTTCCAAACGGTTTGAATACTTTCCAAAGAATCCCTTAAACTCACAAAATGTGTATACTTAAAAATAATTCAGGCAGAAAACCCGCAAAAGGTCTTCCGCCTTGTAAGCGGAATAATTGTACACCTTGAAGAATGGAGGAAACAATATGGACTACGCAAAAGAGTCACTTCGCCTGCATGCCAAGTGGAAGGGTAAGATTGAAGTGATTTCCACCGTACCGGTGGAAACTAAGGATGATCTGTCTTTGGCCTATACGCCGGGTGTGGCACAGCCCTGCCTGGAGATCCAGAAGGACATTAAGAAAAGTTATGAGCTGACGCGCCGGCACAACCTCTGCGCTGTCATCACCGACGGCAGTGCCGTTCTGGGCCTGGGAGACATCGGTCCCGAGGCCGGCATGCCCGTTATGGAGGGAAAATGCGTGCTGTTCAAGTCCTTCGGCGGCGTGGACGCATTCCCTCTCTGCGTCAAGACCAAGGACGTGGATGAGTTCGTGGAGACGGTGTACAACATCTCCGGCTCCTTCGGCGGCATCAACCTGGAGGATATTGCCGCGCCCCGCTGCTTCGAGATCGAGCGCAAGCTGAAGGAAAAGTGTGAGATCCCCATTTTCCACGACGATCAGCACGGCACTGCCGTCATCACCCTGGCCGGTCTGATCAACGCCCTGAAGGTGGTGGGCAAGAAGAAGGAGGACGTGAAGATCGTCACCTCCGGCGCAGGCGCAGCCGCCATCGCCATCACCAGGCTGCTGCTTTCCGCGGGCTTCAAGGATATCACCATGTGCGACCGAAAGGGTGCAATCTATGCCGGCCGCGAGGGTCTGAACTGGATCAAGGAAGAGATGGCCCGGGTCACGAACCTGAGCCGCAGATCCGGTTCCCTGGCGGATATGCTGGTGGGCGCCGACGTGTTCATCGGTGTGTCCGCTCCCGGCACCGTCAGCACCGAGATGGTCCGGACCATGAATAAGGACGCCATCATCTTCGCCTGTGCCAACCCCATACCGGAGATCTTCCCCGATGATGCCAAGGCGGGCGGCGCAAGAGTGATCTCCACCGGCCGCAGCGACTTTCCCAACCAGATCAACAATGTCTTAGCCTTCCCCGGTATCTTCCGCGGCACTTTCGATGTCCGCGCCAGCGATATCAACGAGGAGATGAAGATGGCCGCCGCTGTGGCTCTGGCTGATCTGGTAGGGGACGATCTGTCCGAGGATTACATCATTCCCGCTGCCTTTGACAAGCGCGTCGGCCCCGCTGTGGCCGCCGCTGTGGCCGAGGCCGCCCGAAGGTCCGGCGTGGCCCGTATCTGATCCGTTGCCCCGCCGCCATGCGGCAATGATATGTCTTGAGCGAGGATGATATTATGTCAAATCAAGTAAATGTGCAGAAAAAAGAGGGGTACAAGCTCTATGGCATGCCTTGGTATTACTTCGCCGTTTTTTCGGTAGTCGTGCTGCTTTCCTCTATGATGGGTGTGCTTCCTGCCGGTATGGCCGGTTGCTTTGCCTTCATGATCGTTTTCGGTACCATCTTTCAGGAGATCGGCGACCGGCTTCCCATTGTCCGCTCCTATTTGGGCGGCGGCGCCATCGTCATCATCTTCGGCATGGGTTTCCTGCGCTATGAGAATTTCTTCGGCCTCTTTGACCTGCTCAGTAAGCCAAACGCAGATGGTGTGCTGTATACCGCCACGCTGATGAAGAATATCGAGTCCTTCTTCAAGCCCTCCGGTGCATTTCTGGACTTCTATATTGCGGCCCTGATCACCGGCTCCATTCTGGGCATGAACCGGAAGCTTCTGATGAAGGCTGCCGCCCGTTATTTCCCCGCCATCTTCGGCGGCATCATTGCAGCGTTCGGTCTGGCCTCTCTGGGCGGTGCTGCCTTCGGCTTCGGCGCGGTAAAGGCGCTTTTGCTGATTGCCCTTCCGATTATGGGCGGCGGCATGGGCGCCGGCGCCGTGCCTCTGTCCAAGATCTTTGAATCCACCGGTACTATGACGGCGGAAGAGGCCATTTCCATTATGAACCCCGCCGTAGCCATCGGAAATGCCACTTCGATCGTGCTGGCCAGCATCATCGTCAAGCTTATCGTCAGTAAAAAGTGGAATGGCCAGGGCGCACTGATGGTTTCCAAGGCCAATGACGCCTCGGAAATGGAGGTCGGTCCCGAAATGCAGGCCAAGCGCGATAAGATCTCCGTGGTAAACATGGGAATCGGTCTTCTGACCTCGACCTCTTTCTTTGCCTTCGGCCATATCATCTCCACCCTTTGGAGCAAGCTGGTGCCCTCTGTCAGCATCCACGCCTATGCCTGGATGATCATCGCCGTGGCCGTCTGCAAGATCTTTAATCTGCTGCCGGAGTTTATCGAGATCTCCTGCTACCAGTGGTTCCAGTTCATCATGAAGAACTTAACCGCTGCTCTTCTGGTGGGGATTGGTCTTTGCTATCTGAGCCTGGATGTGGTCATTGAGACCTTCTCCCTGAGCTATCTGCTGCTCTGCCTTTTGACCTGCCTTGGCGCTGTGATCGGTGCGGGCCTTATCGGTAAGCTGGTGGGCTTCTATCCGGTGGAATCCTGCATTACCGCCGGTCTTTGCATGGCCAATATGGGAGGCACCGGTGATGTGGCCGTGTTGTCCGCTGCCGACCGTATGGAGCTGATGCCCTTTGCGCAGATCTCCTCCCGCCTGGGCGGCGCCATTATCCTGATTATCGGAAGCCTGATGCTGTCTCTCTTGGGCGGCATGCTCTGATAGCTGTCACGGGATTTGGGGCTGTTCCCGCTATGAGAGCTTAGTCACGAGACGGAGAGGAAGCCTTGGCGGATGCCGGACTTCCCGTCGAAGCTTATCGGAATAAGAGGCGGCTATGAGCAAATGTATCTGCTGCGGCAGCGAAACCGGCCAACTGCGCTTTCGGGCGCTGGAGGTGGAAACTCTGCATATCCGCGGTATGAAGGGCGAAAGCCGCATCCAGGCATTGGGAGAGATACGGGACTGGTCTGTATGTTCTGCCTGCGCTATGGAACGACTGAATCAGATCCTGCTGCCCGGACGGTCTATCGTCAGGCATATGATCCCGCTGCTGTTTCTGCTTCTGGCAGGCGCCGGCGCCTGCATCTGGCTGCGGAGCGACAAGGCAATGGTAAATCTCCTGGGACCGGCAGCTGTATTCTGCGCTCTGGCCGCAGGTACTTCCACTGTGCGGCGCAAACTGATACAACGAAACCGTTACCGGGTGCTGCCCCATCGGGAGGCCATGCGGCAGGCCGCCTGGCTGCGTCTAATGGATAGAGCCCCCAAAAAGTGCGGAGAAAATGACCTGACTTATATCCCGGTGGATGACTCTGTCCAGGGCATGACAGTCCAGCAGCTGATGCAGGAATACCGGCTTCTTCCGGCCATTGCGAAGCAGGCCTTCCAGCGTATAAAGGAAGAGCAAAGCTTGGCTATAAGATCGCTACGATAGACGATGCCGCTGACATCTCCGGCATGCGCACACCGCTTAACCGCGGCTTCAGCACTCTTAAAAGAGCATAAAAGTTTTCCTGTAAATCACTGACAAAGGGGTCTTCTATGGTATACACTACTATAGAAGACCCCTTTTAGCGCGATATTCAAAGGCCGCAGACGGAAAATGAAGCAAAAGAAACGGAGCGATATATGATTATAAAAGAGGAATCTTTCCCCTCGGGGGATCTCAGCTTTCTCTCCCAGCTCGGACTCCGCGCGGAGGAGCTCATTTTCTTTGATATAGAGACGACAGGGCTGAGTGCTCATAATGCGAGCCTCTATCTGATTGGAACTGTCGTCTATGAAGGGGGGAGCTGGAAGATTCAGCAGCTCTTCGCCGAGTCCCTGACGGATGAGATCGAGATGCTGGAGCATTTTTTCGCTCTCCTCTCGAAAAAAAAGCTCCTCCTGAGCTTTAATGGAGAGCGCTTCGATATCCCCTTTCTCGAAAAGCTCCTCTCTCAGTATGGGCTCTCCGAAAGCTTTCAGGGGATCAAGAGCCTGGATCTCTATCGGGAGCTTCGCCCCGCAAAAAAGCTCCTGAGCCTTCCGAATTACCAGCTGAAAAGCTGTGAGCGCTTCCTCGGGATCCAGAGAGAGGACCGCTTCAGCGGCGGAGAGCTGATCTATGTCTACCTCGATTATTTAAAGACAAAGGATCCCAAAAGGGAGGAGCTGCTCCTCCTCCACAATAAGGAGGACCTGAAAAACCTCCCTGCCCTCCTCCCCCTGCTCTCCTACGCAAGGCTCTTTCAGCATCTGCTCCCCCTCTCCTCTGTCCGCCTCATCTCCTCATCTAGGGAGCTTCCCTCCCCCGCTGAGGGGGAAGATACTCTCTCCGAAAGCATTTTGGAAGGCGCTTCCGGGGCTTTCTCCGAATCCTCCCGCTCAGATTCTTGCAAAGCTTTGAAAGGACTTCGCTCCGGGGATTCCAATATTTTCCCTTCCGGGGATTTTCCGGAGGATTCCCCCTATCTCTGTCTCTCCTACCGGGTCTTCCCCGCCTTTCCGAGAGCGCTTTTTCGAGAAAGAGAGCGCTTCCGGATCCTTCTTTCCGGAAACACTCTCCTTCTTTATGTGAAGCTCTATCAGGGGGAGCTCAAATATTTCTATCCGGATCCGAAGAACTATTACTATCTCCCGCAGGAGGACAATGCCGTACACCGCTCGGTCGGGGAATTCGTCGATAAGGCTTTCCGCGTAAAGGCGACGGCGAGGACCGCCTACCAAAGAAGAAGCGGTCTCTTCCTGCCGGAGCTCCTCCCGCTCTTCTCCCCTCTCTTCCAAAAGGAATATCGCGCTGCTGTCTTCTACGCGGAGTTTAGGGAGGAGCTTTTTCAAGATCCGGAGAAGGCGGACGCCTATCTGAAAAGCTTTTTAAAGACTCTTTAGGGCTCTTCCAAATCCTCATTGACAGCCGCCATGAGGCCGCCCTTTTCGATCATTCTCTGGAGAAAGGGCGGAAAGGGGAAGACCTTATAGTCCTTTCCCGTCGTCAGGTCCCGGATGCTTCCTCTCTCAAAGTCAACCGAAACTCGGTCTCCCTCCCGGATCTCCCTCGCCGCCTCCGGCGCCTCCACGATCGGAAGCCCGATGTTCAGCGCGTTTCTATAGAAGATTCTCGCAAAGCTCTCCGCGATGACACAGCCCACTCCGGAGCTCTGGAGCACCTGCGGCGCGTGCTCCCTGGAGGAGCCGCAGCCGAAGTTTCTTCCCGCGACCAGGATGCCGCCCGGTTCCAGCTTCTTTCGAAAGTCCGGATCCAAATCCTCCATCGCGTGAGACGCAAGCTCCTCCCGATCCAAAATCGCGAGGTATCTCGCGGGGATGATGACATCCGTATCGATGTTGTCCCCGTATTTCACAGATCTTCCCTCTAAGGTCTTCATCCTCTCTCCCCCATAACTGTTCCCGCCATTCCCTCTTCTTTCAAAATCTTTTATTTCCTCTAAGTCAGCCCGAAAGCTCATCCGGAGAGGAGATCCGCCCCGTGACAGCGGAGGCCGCGGCGACAGCCGGGGAGGCCAGATAGACCTCCGAGCTTGTATCTCCCATGCGTCCGATGAAGTTTCGGTTCGTCGTGGAGAGGCAGCGCTCCCCCGGGGCCAGTATCCCCATATAGCCGCCGAGGCAGGGGCCGCAGGTCGGTGTGGATACGACTGCCCCCGCTTCGATGAAGGCCTTGATCCAGCCCTCCTCCAGCGCCTCCAGATAGATCCTCTGCGTCGCGGGGATCACGATGCAGCGCACATTTTTCGCGACCTTCCGCCCTTTCAGGATCTCGCCTGCCTCTCGGATATCCTGGAGACGGCCGTTGGTGCAGGAGCCGATGACGACCTGGTCGATGGAAATCGGCGGGAAGCTCCCGATCTCCTTCGTATTCTCCGGAAGATGCGGAAAGGCAACTGTCGGCCGAAGCTTCGAAAGATCCAGGAGGATCTCCCTCTCATAGCGCGCGTCCGGATCCGCCTCAAAGCTTTGAAAGCTTCGGTTTCCGTGCTCCCGGATGTATCTCAGCGTCCTCTCGTCCACCGGAAAGATCCCGTTCTTCGCTCCCGCCTCGATCGCCATATTGCAGATCGTGAAGCGATCGTCCATGCTCAGAGAGGAGACGCCCTCGCCGCAAAATTCCAGAGACTCATAGCGCGCGCCGTCCACGCCGATCTCCCCGATAAGGTGGAGGATCAGATCCTTTCCGCTGACATGGGGAGAGAGCTTTCCCTCGAGCCTGACCCGGATCGCAGCGGGCACCTTGAACCAGAGCTTTCCGGTCGCCATGGCCGCCGCCATGTCCGTGGAGCCGACTCCGGTCGAGAAAGCGCCGAGCGCCCCGTAGGTGCAGGTGTGGGAGTCCGCCCCGACCGAAAGCTCTCCGGCGGTGATGAGTCCCTGCTCCGGAATCAAAGCATGCTCAATCCCCATATTCCCCACATCGAAATAATGAGAGAGCTCCTGCTCCGCCGCGAAGTTCCGGCAGATCTGAGTGCACTTTGCGGAGACGATGTCCTTGTTCGGGACGAAATGATCCATTACGAGGACGACCTTATCCCGATCGAAGACCGTCTTCTTTCTCAGCTTTTTCATCTCCCGAATCGCAAGAGGAGACGTAATATCATTCCCGTGGACCAGATCGATATTCGCCTCGATCAGCTGCCCCGCCAAGACCTCATCGAGACCTGCATGCGCCGCCAGAATCTTCTGGCTCATCGTCATTCCCATATAAAACTCCCCTCACAGTTCATGCAAAGCTCCTCCGATACGTTTCCTCTCCCCGCTGATCGGAAAAGGAATCCCGTATTTGCAGGCGCATCGGATAGCGCCGCGGTTTTCCAAAGCTCCGGAGCTTTTTCCCGTCTTCCCCTCCGCCCCCGGCGTTTTGCAGTCCACTCCTTCAAGATCCCCTATGCGCCAGGCGACAGGACAGCCGGAGCGAGCGCATCCTGTCCTTAAGAGGCAAGGCGTCCAAGCGGGATGCGAAGAGCGATCCGCGCTCGGAATGCATTTGCTTTTCCATTATCCCAAGGCGTACAATTCCATGCTAACAGTCCTATTGCTATAATCCCAATATATGTTTATAATGTTTAACATGAATTTAAATTATGATTTCGGCGCAGACATTTCGGCAGAAAGGGGGCAGAGCAATGACAGAGCAAAACCTGTCCGCCTACCGGATCTTCTATGAGGTGGCGAAAAACGGGAACATTTCGAGAGCCGCAAAGAGACTCTACATCTCCCAGCCCGCCATCTCGAAATCCATCGTAAAGCTGGAGGAGGGTCTGGACACCAAGCTTTTTAAGAGAAACTCCCGGGGCGTCACTCTGACCGACGAGGGGGAGGTTCTCTACCGGCATATAGAGGAGGCATTCGGAGCGATCGGAGAGGCAGAGCTTGAGCTTCGGAGGATGAAGGACTTAAATATCGGTCATCTCCGGCTCGGGGCGAGCACAACCATGTGCCGCTATGTCCTCCTCCCCTATCTCCGGAAATTCATAAAGAGATTTCCGAATATCCGAGTCTCCATCGTCACGCAGGATTCCGGCCGCACACTCTCCCTTTTGGAGGCGCGGAAGCTGGATCTTGGGATTACGGCGGAGCCGAAGGGAAAGCATCCCGGGCTCTGTCTCTGCTCCCCGAGAAGGATCCATGACATCTTTGTCGCGACCCCGCAGTATCTCGAAAATCTCAGGGAGATTTCCGAGGGAGAGCCGGATATCTTCCGGGAGGCCAATATCCTCCTCCTCGATGAACACAATATGTCCAGGCGGCATGTCGATGAGTATTTTAAATCCATCCAGAGAGAGCCCCAGCAGGTACTGGAAGTCAGTACGATGGATCTTCTCATCGAATTCGCGAAGGTCGGCATCGGAGTCTCCTGCGTCATAAAGGAGTTCGTGGCGGAGGAGCTTCGAAGCTCCCAGCTCTCGGAGCTTCCTCTGGAAAGGGAGATTCCGAGCAGAAATATCGGCTTTATCTACAGCGAGGCAAACCGCTCAAAATCTCTGGATGCCTTCCTCAGTATCTTGGAGGAGAATAAGGGCACAGAGAAAAAAGGAAAGGAGCAAAAATGAGCGAGCAAGAGAATCCTTCGGGCTGCAGTTCCGACTGCAGCTCCTGCGGAAGTAATTGTCCCTCCCGGCAGGGGGGGATTCCCAAATCGAAACTGGCCCCCGGGAGCAGCGTAAAAAAGCTGATCGGCGTCGTATCCGGGAAGGGAGGGGTCGGGAAGTCTACCGTCACCTCTCTTCTTGCCTGCGGGACCAATCGGGACGGCTTTCGGACCGGCATCATCGATGCGGATATCACCGGCCCCTCCATCCCTAAGGCCTTCGGCATCGCAAACGACGGCATCGGCATCTCGGAGGACGGGAAGCTGATGCTCCCGGACCGGAGTGCAAACGGCGTGGAGATCATTTCCACGAATCTTCTCCTCGAAAATGAGACGGATCCCGTGATCTGGAGGGGCGCCATGATCGCAGGCGCGGTGAAGCAGTTCTGGGAGGAGGTGCTCTGGAAGGAGATCGATTTCCTCTTCGTGGATATGCCGCCGGGGACCGGAGATGTGCCGCTCACTGTCTTTCAGTCCCTTCCGCTGGACGGGATCATCATCGTGAGCTCTCCCCAGGAGCTGGTCTCCATGATCGTCACAAAGGCGGTCAATATGGCAAAGAAGATGAATATCCCGATCCTCGGTCTGATCGAAAATATGTCCTATCTTCTCTGTCCGCACTGCGGTGAGAAAATCCAGGTCTTTGGAGAAAGTCATATTGAGGAAGCCGCAGAGAGGGAGGGGCTCCGCCTTCTCGCAAAGCTCCCCCTCGATCCGAAAAATGCCGAATACATGGACTGCGGTGCGGTGGAATCCATCGATCTCAGCCCCATAAATGACGCCGTCCGGGCAGTGGAGGCTCTCTTATAGATCCTTCCGGAAAGCAGTCGGATCTCATCCTCATCGGCTTCCCGCTTGGGTGCTGTCTCTCAGGGAGCGCAGATAGGGCATAAGACTTTAAGAACAGCACTTAAATTGTTGTAGTTGTAATCTAAAGGGAGCATGAAAGGGGGCATAGGACCCCTGAGGGCAAAGGGAAAGAGCAGGAGAAGGAAAACAAATGAAATAGAAAGAGCAGGAGCTTCGGATACGATCCCGGCTCCTGCCCTCTTTGATGTTTTATGATCTCGGAGAATCTTTTCTCTTCTTTATTCCGGAGAATCACCCTCTCTTCTTTTTCCCGAGGAGTCCTTTCTCATCCTTTCTTTTATGAGAATTTTATGAAGAGGCCGGTCCGCCGTTTTCCTCCGCGATCCCCTCGCCAAGCCCCGTCTCAATCGCATGACAAACCGCATCGAGCGCCTCCGCCTCGTCCGGTCCCGTGCATTCCACCGTGAGGACCGCGCCTCTCTTCACCCCGGCCGCCATCACATTAAGAACAGATTTCCCGACGATATTTCTCTCCCCGTAATGCAGGATGATATTACTCTTAAAACGAATGCAGGTCTGCGTCAAAACCCCGGCGGGCCGTAAATGAAGCCCCGATTCATTGACGACTTTCACTTCTTTGCTTACCATACCGTTCCCTCTTTCTGGACTTTTTTTCATGATACTTCGCGGAAAGTTCTTTGTCAAGAAAGGCTCAGGAAACGGAGGGAGCCCTCCTTCTCATGGCCTCCTCCCGGGAGAACTCGCAGCCGCAGTAGTCCTGCCGATAGAGGGAATATTCCTTCGAGAGCTGGACACTCCGCAGAAAGCGGTTTCCCTTCTTGAAATCAGAAGGCAGGTAATGGAGGCCCTGTCTCTCCGCGATTTCCGTCCCGAGACGGTTCAGAAGAGCGGCATCCTTCAGGGGAGAGAGGGAGAGCGTCGTACAGAAGTAGTCGAAGTGCTCTCCCTGAAGCTCCAGGCGTCTCTCCTCCTCCGCCGTCTTTTCCAGGCGGAGGCGAAAGCACTCCCGACAGCGCTTTCCCCGCTCGGGCTCCCGCTCGAGCCCTCTGGATACCGCGAGAAATTCCTCATGCCGGTAGGAAGAGAGCAGGAGCCGAATCTCAGAAAGTCCCATCTCCAAAAGCAGCCTCTTCAGCTCCCCCGCCCGGCGGAGGTATTCCTCTTCTGTCTCGATATTCGGATTATAGAAGAGAATCGTGATCTGAAAGTAACGGCTCAGGTACTCGAGGACGGCGCTGGAGCAGGGGGCACAGCAGGCGTGGAGAAGGAGCCTCTTCCGCTCCCCCTTTTCCGAGATCTCCTCCAGAATGCGGTCGAGACGCTTCTGAAAATTCTCCTTCGCCCCCGCGCAGGAGGGCTCTCCGTTTCGCCTCATGTGAGGAAGTCCCGGATTCGCTTGGAGCGGACAGGATTTCTCAGCTTCCGGAGTGCCTTCGCCTCGATCTGCCGGATCCTTTCCCTCGTGACATTGAATTCCTTCCCGACCTCCTCCAGCGTCCTGGGATGTCCGTCCTCCAGGCCGAAACGGAGGACAATGACCTGCCGCTCCCGCTCCTTTAGGTCCCCGAGGAGCGAGTCGATGTGCTCCCGGAGCATGACGGCCTCGACATTGCTCTCCGGCGTGAGAACATTGGCGTCCGCGACGAAGTCTCCGAGGTTGGAGTCGTCCTCCTCTCCGATCGGCGTCTCCAAAGAGGCCGGCTCTCTCGCGATCTGCATGATTTCCTGGACCTTGTCCTCGCTCATGTCGAGATGCTCCGCCAGCTCCTTTACAGAGGGCTCGTAGCCGAGCTCCAGCGTGAGCTTCCTCTGCATCTTTGACATCTTATTGATGGTCTCCACCATGTGGACCGGCACGCGGATCGTCCTCGCCTGGTCCGCCAGCGCCCTCGTCACGGACTGCCGGATCCACCAGGTGGCATAGGTGGAGAGCTTGAAGCCCTTTTCCGGGTCGAACTTCTCGACTCCCTTGATGAGGCCGAGATTCCCCTCCTGCACGAGGTCCAGAAAGCTCATCCCGCGGCCCGTATAGCGCTTTGCGATGGATACCACGAGGCGCAGATTCGCTTCGATGAGTCTCTGCTTCGCCGCCTCGTCTCCCTGCTGCTTCCGGATCGCAAGGGCATACTCCTCCTCTGCGCTGAGAAGGGAGACCGTGCCGATCTCCTTTAAGTACATGCGGACCGGGTCCTCTGTGCCGATGCCCTCCAGAAGATCTACCGCGTCGAGATCGATCTCCTCGCTCTCCTCCTTCAGAAAGCTTTCATCATCGAGGGGAAGAAGCTCATCATCCGGGGAAGCCTTCGCCTTTCCGGCCTCCAGATCCTTGATCGCGGCCTCATCCACCACCGGGTTGATCTCTATCTTTCTGTTTTCGATCAGGCGGACCACGTTGTCCATCTGCTCCTCGCTGAGCCCCGACTGTCGAAAGGATTCCAGGATCTCGCTCATGTCGATGGCATTTTTGTTCGCCCTCGCCTTTACGCAGATCTTCTCTATTTTTTTCAGTAATTCTTCCCTCTCCAAGATTTCCCCCACTCCTCTCTCTTTCGAAAAAGTAATTTATGATATGGCCGCTTCCCCCGCATAGGAGGGCATTTCCTCAAAGCCGCAAGTGCGCCAGCTCCGCTTCGCGTCTTCGACGCTTCGCCTCGCTGTCGGGCGGCTTCTTTGCGCCGCGCGGAAGGGTATTTCCTCAAAGCCGCAAGTGCACCAGCTCCGCTTCGCGTCTTCGACGCTCCGCCTCGCTGCCGGGCAGCTTCTTTGCGCCGCGCGGAAGGGTGATCCCTAAAGCCGCAAGTGCGCCAGCTCCGCTCCGCGTCTTCGACGCTTCGCCTCGCTGCCGGGCGGCCGCCCTATAGAAATCCCCCCTCTCTCCCGCTTCGGTCCGCTGTGCGCCCCGCGCGGGAGAGAGGGGGGATTTCTGCACTTGCGGCTTTTATCGCCATATCTCCACAGCGGATATGGCGGTGAGGAGAAGCAGCAGTATTCCGGTGATGATGTCGAATGCGATGCGGGCTCTTCGTTTTTTTTCGTGGGGAAGCTGTATGATGGTATAGCCCGCGCTGATCAGTCGGAGAAGCGCCGCTGTCAGGAAGATGAGCGGGAAGAGCATCATGTTCTGTTCGGGGTCGAGAAATGCCAGCGCCGCCATGACGAGGATCAGGATCCCCAGTACAATATGGATGATGTCCAGCTTTCTTCCGCTTCCTCTCGAGCCGCTGTGAAGCTGCTGCATCAGATTCCTCCGAGCGTCGCGTAAACGACCGCTTTAATGGTATGCATGCGGTTCTCCGCTTCGTCAAAGACCACGGAGCGCTCCGATTCAAAGATCCGGTCCGTCACCTCCATCTCCGAGATCCCGTACTTTTCATAGATCTCCGCGCCGATTTCCGTCCTGGTATTGTGGAAGGAGGGCAGGCAGTGGAGAAAGATCGCCTCCGGCTTCGCATAGGAGAAGGCCTTCTCATTGACCTGGTAGGGCATGAGGTCGTAGATTCTCTTCTGCCAAAGCTCCGCGGGCTCTCCCATGGATACCCAGACATCGGTCGCGATCACATCCGCATTTCGGCAGCCCTTCTCGACGGATTCCGAGAGAGAGATCGAGCCCCCGCTCTCCTCCGCGATACTCTGGCATTGCTTCACAAGCTCGATATCCGGGAAATACTCCTCCGGGCAGCAGGCCGTGTAGTGCATCCCCATCTTCGCGCAGGCAACCATATAGGAATTCCCCATGTTATAGCGGGCATCCCCGAGATAAGAGAGCCTGAGCCCCTTGAGCCTCCCGATATGCTCCTCGATGGTGAGGAGATCCGCCAGAAGCTGCGTGGGATGAAATTCATTGCTCAATCCGTTCCATACCGGGACCGAGGAGAAGCGGGCGAGCTCTTCTACCTTCGCCTGTTCGAATCCCCGGTACTCTATGCCGTCATACATGCGGCTCAGAACCCGCGCTGTATCTTCGATGCTCTCCTTTTTTCCGATCTGAGAGCCCTCCGGACTCAGGAAGGTAGTCCCGAGGTTCAGATCCCGCGCCGCAACCTCGAAGGCGCAGCGGGTCCTGGTGGAGTTCTTTTCGAAAATGAGGGCGATATTCTTTCCCTGAAAGCTGACCCCGTGTATGGGCCTTCCATCGCTGCGGGCGGCCTTTTTCTCCGCCTTCAGCCTCTTTGCGAGGTCCAGAAGATAGCGGATCTCCTCCGCCGTGAAATCCAAAAGCTTCAGAAAATCTCTGCCAGATAGCTTAAGCATGTACCCTCCTTTTTCCGCCTAGTTCTCCTGTTTCTCCCGCTGTCTGAGAGTCTCATAGGACAGGATCGCCGCAGCCGCGGCCGCGTTCAGGGACTCCACTCCTCCCTTCATGGGGATCCGGAGACGAATATCCGCAGCCTCCGAAAGCTCCGGACTCAGCCCCCTGCCCTCATTTCCGATGAGAAAGGCCGTCGGTGAACGAAAATCACAGTCATAGTGCGCCTTCTCTCCGAGGAGATGCGACGCAAAGCAGCGGACGCCCTTCTTTTTCAGCTCCGCTATCGTCTCCTTGAGATCCGGAACGATCCGAAAGGGAAGGCGGTAGAGAGATCCCATCGTGGAGCGGACAAGCTTCGGAGAGTAGATGTCCGCGCAGTCCGAGCTCATGTAGATCCCGTTCACCCCCGCCGCCTCCGCGAGGCGGAAAATAGTGCCGAGATTCCCGGGATCCTGCAGGGATTCCAGAAGCAGGAAAAAATCCCCGGAGAGGACCCGCTCCGGCAGCATGCGGACCAGGACAAGGATCCCCTGGCTGTGCTTCGTATCGGAGATATGGGCCATGAGCTCATCCGGCACGCGGATCAGAGTATGGTCCTTCGGGCGAAATCCCGCCGGAAGGGATCCCCGGTAGGAATCGGAGAGGAAGACTCTCTCGACCAAATCTTTCGGGATCTCCCGGCAGAGCCTCTCTCCCTCCGAGACAAAGAGTCCGGCTTTCTGCCGCGCTCTCGGCTTCTGCAAAAGCTCCCGGACCTCCCGGATCATCCGGTTTGAAAAAGATGTAATTCTCATCCACTCTCCATAATGCGGAAACAGCCGAAATCTCCCCGAAAAATCCGCGGAGAGCAACTAATTATAACAAAGATTACTATTTTTAGCAAGATGCTCTCGCTGCGCCGATGGGATTCGAATTCCGCAGACAGAGCGTAAAAAGTGGCTCTGCCGCTCTTTCGCCCCGCCGCTTTTTCCACCTCTAATAAATTAAATTAAGATGAAGATGCACTTATCCGGAGGAGTATTTCCCGGACAGGGCCCGGTGTTCCGCGATTTCACATAGGCGGGCTCCTTCGCCCTGGGCCGCTTAACGGGACTGATCCAAAAGTACGAGGAAGGCAGCCGGAATCAAAGCTTTTCGAGCTCTGAGAGCCAGAGGGCAGCGCTCGCGTCGCTCGGCATCCTGAGATCCCCTCTCGGAGAGACGGAGACGGAGCCGACCTTCGGTCCGTCCGGGAGGCAGCTTCTCTTAAACTGCTGGGAGAAGAAGCGGCGGTAAAAGCTTTTCAGCCAAAAAAGGATCTCCTCCCTCTCATACTGCGGCTTTGTTCCGCTGTCTCCCGCATAAAAAGCCGAGAGGGCGAGCTCATAGACCTTTTTCGGGCGGAAGCCAAAGCGAAGGATCTGATAGAGGAAGAAGTCGTGGAGCTCATAGGGGCCTACCAGTTCCTCCGTTTTCTGGGAAATCGTTTCCCCGGAGGGCGGAAGGAGCTCGGGGGAGACCGGAGTATCCAGGATATCCAGGAGCGTTTCGGAAAGCGCCCCCCTCTTCTCTATATCGGCGATATAGCGGACGAGGTGCCGGACCAGGGTCTTCGGAACCCCCGCATTGACCGCGTACATCGACATATGGTCGCCGTTGTAGGTCGCATAGCCGAGCGCCAGCTCGCTTAAATCCCCCGTGCCTACGACAATGCCGCCGCAGGCATTCGAAAGATCCATGAGGACCTGCGTCCTCTCCCTCGCCTGCGCATTTTCATAGACGACATCCCGCTTCTTTGCATCGTGCCCGATATCCCGGAAATGCTGCTCCACAGAGAGGCGGATGTCGATCTCCCGAAGAGTGGCGCCGATCGCCTCTGTGAGCCTTCTCGCATTGTCCAGCGTGCGTTTCGTCGTGCCAAAGGCGGGCATTGTGACAGAGAGAATGTTCTCTCTCGGGATTTTCAAAAGATCGAAGGCGCGGGCCGTGACGAGGAGGGCCAGAGTGGAATCGAGACCGCCGCTGATTCCGAGCACGGCCTGTTTCGTCCCGATATGAGAGAGTCTTTTCTTGAGGCCGAGGGCCTGGATGCTCAGGATCTCCTCGCAGCGCCTCGCTCTCTCCTCCCCGGAGGAGGGGACGAAGGGGTGAGGATCGATCCGGCGGAAAAGACTTCCATCTTCCCCGGAACCCCCGGAAAAGGAGCTCCCCGAAAGGAAGGAGGGACGGCCTCCCTCGAAGAAGCGGAAGGGAATCCTCCGGTAGCCCTCCGCGCGCGGCGCCGGATAGGTTCCAAGCCTCGTCCTTTCCTGCCGGATCCTCTCGAGGTCGATCTCCGAGATCGTGAGCCCCGTCGTAAATCTCCGGCTCTCCGCAAGGATGCTTCCATTCTCCGCGATCATGCTCTGCCCGCCGAAGACAAGATCCTGCGTGGACTCCCCCTCTCCCGCATTGGCATAGAGATAGGCCGCGCAGATCCTCGCGCTCGCAGAGCGGAGCAGCTCTCTTCGGTAATCCGCCTTCCCGACCGTCTCATCGGAGGCGGAGCAGTTTGCGATGAGATAGGCTCCCGCAGCGGCGTGCTCCGTCGAAGGGGGATTCGGGACCCAAAGGTCCTCGCAGAGCTCAAGGGCAAGGCAGAAATCCGGAAGGTCCTCCGCCTGGAAGAGAAGCCTCATGCCAAAGGGAAGGGAGCAGCAGTCCTTCGTCAGAGGATCCCGGTAGAGATACTCGAAAATCCCGTCTTCCGCAGGGCTGAACCATCGTCTTTCATAAAACTCCGAATAATTCGGAAGGTTCTTCTTCGGGACAAACCCGAGCACACGCCCCCGATGGAGAACGGCGGCGCTGTTGTAGAGCTTTCCCGAGAAGGATAGGGGCAGTCCCAGGACGATGAGAAGCGGAAGCTCTCTCGTCTTAGAAAGAAGCCAGGAGAGCGCCCGAAGAGCGCCCTCCTGAAGCTCTGACTGCAAAAAGAGGTCTCCCGCCGTATAGCCCGTGAGGCAAAGCTCCGGGAGCACCAGAAGGCCCGCCCCCTTCTCCGCCGCCTCGCGGCAAAGCTCCGCGATTCTCTCCCGATTCCAGTCGGGATCTGCCACCCGGACCTCCGGCGTACCGACGGCCGCCCTGAAAAATCCTTCGATCACTGCTCAGGCTCCTTTCCCCGCTGCACTTCCCTGTCCCGCGAACGGCGGCGTCCTCTGATGCGCGCTTCTCTCCGCCGCAGTCCTCTCCGCCCTCTCCGCCGGTTGATCTCCTTCGCCCTGTCCTCTCCCGCCCCCAGGCGCATAAGGGATCCGGAAAAATCGCTTCGTTCTCCGGATCCCGGGGCAAAAGAGGGTCTATTCTTCTCCGAGAGCCTAGATTCCATCCGAGGAGTAGTTCGGCGCCTCCTTCGTGATCTGAATATCGTGGGGATGGGATTCCTTCAGGGAAGCGGCGGAAATCCTTATGAAGTGGGACTCCGTCTGCAGTGCCCGGATATTTTCCGCTCCGCAGTAGCCCATGCCGGCCCTCAGTCCCCCCAGGAACTGGAAGATGGTGTCCTCCGCCTTTCCCTTATAGGCGACTCTTCCCTCGACCCCCTCCGGTACGAGCTTTCTCGCTCCGGCCTGGAAATAGCGGTCCGAGGAACCGTTTTTCTGTCTCATCGCGC
Source organism: Oribacterium sp. oral taxon 078 str. F0262 (assembly GCF_000160135.1). Lineage (GTDB taxonomy): Bacteria > Bacillota > Clostridia > Lachnospirales > Lachnospiraceae > Oribacterium. Next base: position 158,196 of record NZ_GG729934.1, on the reverse strand, counting down.
CCATGGAGCCCATGCCGCGGTAGACCTTGTATTTTCTTCCCTGGTAGAGCTCGAACTCTCCCGGCGCCTCATCGCAGCCCGCAAATACCGAGCCCATCATGACGGTGGAGCCCCCGGCCGCGAGCGCCTTCACCACGTCTCCGGAATACTGGATGCCGCCGTCCGCAATCAGCGGGATGCCGTAGCGCTCCGCGACCTCGAAGGAGTCCATGATCGCAGTGATCTGCGGAACTCCGATCCCCGCCACCACTCTCGTTGTGCAGATGGAGCCGGGGCCGATCCCCACCTTCACGCAGTCCGCACCGGCCCGGATCAAAGCCTCCGTCCCCTCTCCGGTGGCCACATTGCCCGCGATAAGGGGAAGATCCGGGAATTTCTCCTTCAAAAGTCCGATGCACCTTATGACATTTGCGGAATGACCGTGGGCGGAGTCCAGAACCACGACATCGACATGGGCCTTCACAAGCTCCGCCGCTCTCTCCAGAATATCCTCCGTGATGCCGAGCGCCGCGCCGCAGAGCAGTCTTCCCTGGGAATCCTTCGCCGCGTCCGGGTACTTCATCTGCTTTTCGATGTCCTTGATCGTGATGAGGCCCTTCAGGTTTCCCTCCGCATCCACGATCGGGAGCTTCTCCACCTTTGCCTTCGCAAGGATCGCCTTCGCCTCCTCCAGCGTCGTCCCTTCCCTCGCCGTGACCAGATTCTCCGAGGTCATGCAGTCCCGGATCGGTCTGCTGTAATCCTCCTCGAAGACGAGATCCCGGTTTGTGATGATTCCGACGAGCCTGTGTCCCACCGTGATCGGCACGCCGGAGATCCTGAACTTCGCCATGAGTTCATTGGCATCCTTAAGGCTGTGCTCCGGGCTCAGAAAGAAGGGGTCCGTGATGACGCCGTTCTCCGAGCGCTTCACCATGTCGACCTCCTCCGCCTGCTCTTCGATCGTCATGTTTTTATGGATAATGCCGATCCCCCCGCAGCGCGCCATGGCGATCGCCATCTGATGCTCCGTCACCGTGTCCATCCCCGCGGAAAGAAAGGGAATATTCAGGCGGATCGTATCCGTGAGCCTTGTGGAAAGATCCGCCTCGTACGGAACGATCTCAGAGTATTGCGGAACCAGTAAAACGTCGTCAAACGTGATGCCATCCCCGATGATTTTCGCCATCTTTTCCTTCTCCCTTCTCCATCGCCCGCCTTTCCTAAAGATCGGCAGCTATCCCCTCCTGAGCTTTGACGGACTGTGCATCCTCATCTCCCGGAGAAGCTCCTCCGTCATATCGAGATAGACAGCCCGTTTTTTCCCCTCCTTCTGATAGAGGTAGAGATACTTCCTCTCCTCTTCTCCGTCTCCGGACAGATCCACCGCCCTCTCCCCGGAGGGCAGCGCATCCCTTGCGGCGTCCGAACGCTTCGGCGCAATGAGCAGAAGCTCCGGCGCACCGGTCTCCAGAATCTTCTTCCTGCTGCTTTTGTTCAAAATCTTGTCCACCGTGAGGCTTCCGCCGATATAAAGGTACTCATACTCCACGTGGGCGTGGAGAAAGACGAAATAGGTCGCGGCAGCTGACAAAAGAAGGAGGAGAAAGACCGGCGGAAAGCGGAAAAAGAGAAGAAAAAAAAGAAGATCCAGGGCGATCAGAAAGACCTTCAGGATCGCAAAATAGCCCGGATCTCTCCGCTTTACTAGATGCTCCACATAATTATCCATCGCCCTTTTCTCTCCTCTCCGATACTGCTATCAGTATACCCTTTTGCCGGAGCACGCGCAAGAAGCAATCCCCTTCCCCGCATCCTCCGCGTCCTGCTTTTCTTTACAAAGGGAAGCCCCCTTGAAGTCCCGGCCCGGCACCCATCCCCCCATTAAAAATCTCAAAGCGCAAAAGTCAAAGCCTGGAAAGACACGAAACGGAACGGAACAAAGCGGAATCCTCCATGGCTTTAATACTTATCTGATACAAAGCGTCTTCCCCCGGTATACGGCAAAAAGAAGGGGAGCAGACAGCCGTCCTTTTCGACTGCCCGCTCTCCCTCTTTTTTTAAGCCCTGACTGATGGATGCAGCGTTTGGCGAAGTTTCCTGCCTGAGCCTGAGACTTCCGCCGGCCTCCCGTTCGGGAGGCCCTTCTTCTCTTTGGAACGCTTTCGCTGCACCCGGCGGCCTAAAAGGCAGGCCTTACATCATGCCGCCCATTCCTCCGGCCGGCATGGCGGGAGCCGCCGCGGGCTCCTTGATGTCGGCGACGACAGCCTCTGTCGTGAGGAGAGAGGCCGCGACAGACGCCGCATTCTGGAGGGCCGTCCTTGCGACTTTCGCCGGATCCAGGATGCCGGCCTCCATCATATCCACATACTCCTCTCGATAGGCATCATAGCCGATGCCCTCCTTCGCCTCCTTCACCTTGTTCACGACGACAGCGCCTTCCACTCCGGCATTGTCCGCGATCGTGAACAGCGGGGACTCCAGAGCGCGGAGCACGATCCTGGCTCCGGTCTTCTCATCGCCGTCCAGAGTATTGACCAGCTTCTCGACGGAGGGCTGTGCATGAATGTAGGCGGATCCGCCTCCCGCGATGACGCCCTCCTCCACCGCGGCTCTCGTCGCGTTCAGGGCATCCTCCATCCGAAGCTTCGCTTCCTTCATCTCGGTCTCCGTCGCCGCGCCGACACGGATCACCGCGACGCCGCCCGCGAGCTTCGCGAGTCTCTCCTGGAGCTTTTCCTTGTCGAAGTCGGAGCTCGTGCTCTCGATCTGCGCTCTGATCTGAGCGATTCTGTCGCTGATCTCCTTCTTCTTTCCGAGTCCCTCGATGATCGTGGTCTTCTCCTTCGTCACCTTCACGGACTTCGCGCGGCCGCACTGCTCGATCGATGCGTCCTTTAACTCCAGTCCGAGCTCCTCGGAGATCACCTGTCCGCCGGTCAGAACCGCGATATCCTTGAGCATTTCCTTCCTTCTGTCACCGTAGCCCGGCGCCTTGACCGCTACGACATTGAAGGTGCCTCTGAGCTTGTTCACGATGAGTGTCGTGAGAGCCTCTCCCTCGATGTCCTCCGCAATGAGCAGAAGTCTCGCGCCGCTCTTCACGACCTGCTCGAGAAGCGGAAGGATATCCTGGATGTTCGAGATCTTCTTATCCGTGATAAGGATGTACGGATCCTCGAGGACCGCCTCCATCTTCTCCATATCGGTGGACATGTAGGCGCTGACATAGCCTCTGTCAAACTCCATGCCCTCCACGAGGTCGAGCTCGGTCTGCATGGTCTTGGATTCCTCCACCGTGATGACGCCGTCCTTCGAGACCTTCTCCATCGCGTCCGCGACCATCTCTCCGACCTCCGGATCTCCGGCGGAAATCCCGGCGACCTTCGCGATCTGGTCCTTGCCCTTCACCTTGGAGGACTGCTTCTTGATGGACTCCACCGCGGCATCTACGGCCTTCCGGATGCCCTTTCTGAGGATGATCGGATTCGCGCCGGCTTCGATATTCTTCATGCCCTCGGAGACGATCGCCTGCGCAAGCACAGTCGCCGTCGTGGTTCCGTCTCCCGCCACATCATTGGTCTTCGACGCGACCTCCCGCACAAGCTGTGCGCCCATGTTCTCATAGGGATCCTTCAGGTCGATCTCCTTCGCGATGGAAACGCCGTCGTTTGTGATGAGCGGGGAGCCGTAGCTCTTGTCCAAAACTACATTTCTGCCCTTGGGTCCCAGCGTGACCTTCACGGTATCTGCAACCGCATCGACTCCGGCTTCCAAAGCCTTACGAGCCTCTACGCCGTACTTGAGTTCCTTAGCCATATTGATATCCTCCTGTCTTCTGTCTCTTCTTCTGTCTTTCCTCTATCTTTTTCTGTCCCTGACTGTCTTTTCCGGGGATTTTCTCTTCGAAAATGCTGATTTATTCTTAAAGGAAGTGCTCCCGGCAGCTAAGCTAAGCGCCGTGCAAAGCTTATTCCACTACCGCAAGAATATCGCTCTGCTTCACGACGGTGTACTTCCTGCCCTCGATCTCCACCTCGGAGCCCGCGTACTTGGAAAAGATGACATGCTGTCCTTCCTTGACCTGCATCTTTACTTCCTTCCCATCGATCACTCCGCCCGGGCCGACCGCGATGACCACCGCCTGGCCCGGCTTCTCCTTATCGTCCTGACCGGGGAGCACGATCCCGCTCTTCGTGGTCTCCTCCATCTTCTCCTTCTCCAGCACAACCCTGTCAAACAACGGAACCAGCTTCATAACAAACCTCCTCTTATATTCCAGCATCCCTTCTCACAATGCGCAGCCGAAAGCCGCATTGCTTGGAATCTTTTTCAGAACAAGCGCTATTATAGCCCCTTCTATTAGCAGTGTCAAGCTCTGAGTGCTAACAAAGTATGAACTTTCTGTGTTTTTGTAATCTTTCGTAAACGAATCGCATATTGTCTATCTGAGAAAATCGGGTATAATGAAATTGTTGCAGAAGGCAGGATTCCGCCCTGATGCGGAATTACGGCATTCAGAGACCACGAGAAATGGAGGCTATCCTATTATGAAAAAAAAGATCCTTGTGATGATGCTTGCGGCAATGATGACGGCGGCCAGTGTAGTTCCGGCCTTCGCTGAAAGTCCCAAGGGGCTCGCTCAGGGCTTCGGCGGCTCCTCGACGATGACCGCTGAGACGAACGGACACTGGATTCAGAACAGAGACGGATCCTGGTCCTTCGCGAACGACGAGTCCGGAGGACTGTGGAAGGGCTGGGTCGTGAGCCAGCATCAGTGGTACTACATCGGCGCAAACGGTGTGATGCTGACCGGCTGGCAGAGAATCAACTATGAGTGGTACTATTTTGCCGTGCAGCGTGCTTCCTCTCAGCCTGTCGGCTCTCTCTATATGAATAAGCTCACTCCGGACAACTACCACGTCGACGGAAACGGCGTCTGGGTAGGCTAAGCTCAGGGAAAAAGACGGGGAAGCTGCGCAGTTCGCAGTTCTGAAGCGCAGCTTCAGGCAGCTTCCATAAGGAAAACGGATCCCGGGATAGGACGGATTGATCGAATGGGGGGAGGAGCAGCGCGGGAAAGCCCACGCTGCTCTGTTTTTCCCGGGAGAATCCCCGAAAGACTGTGCGAAAGCTTTCGCGTTCCGAATCTTCCGAACAGGCGAAAAACGGGGAGGAATCCTCGTTCCGGCCGCTTTGAACAGAGGAAGGATTTCGGGCGGACCGCTTCAGGGGTAGAGGAGGGAGACAGCATGAAATATCTTGTCACATCGGCGGAAGCGTCAAAGATTCTGAAAAAGCTTCTGGAGGAAAAGAATCTCGTCCTCTCCAATGAGCGGCAGAGCTCGGTATTCAATGCTTCTCTCGGAGAAGACATCGAATCCGTCCGCCCCGCATATAACTACGAGGAAACGCAGAGCATCCTGGAAAGCTATGACCGGAAGATCCGGATCCTAAAGCACGCCGTCAACTGCTTTAACAGCTCTCACATGGTCGGGGACAGCGGGATGACGATTGACCAGGTGCTGGTTTATATCCCGCAGCTCACGGAAATGCGAAACAGACTGTATCCCATGCAGAACCGCCTTCCGAAGCAGAGAAGCTCGATCGGCGGCATCGGCAGCAGCACCGTCATCGACTATTCCTATACGAACTATTCCGTAGAAAAGGCGAAGGAGGACTACAGGAGGATTTCCGACGAGCTGAGAAAGATTCAGACCGCTCTTGACCTTGTGAATACGACGGTTAAGATGGAATTCGAGCTCCCGGACTGAGCTCCCCTTCCCTTCCTTTATCGATCCGTTTCATCTCATATCTTCCGTCCCATCCCGTTTTGGAAGAATCTCTTTTTATAGAACAGCGCTCAGGAAAATGTTCAGGGTCGAGGAAAAGCAGGCGTCTTCCCTTTATTATTCTTTTTATTGCTTATCGCTTATGGTATAAAGTAAAAAATCCTCAATGCCTTATGGCATTGTCTGAGCCCAAAGCGGCAGCTTTCTTCCAAAAACGGATGCGGAAAAAACTGAGGGGATGCTTCCCCTCTGCAGCCAAGTTCGGTTAGAGGCTGTTTTCTGACGCCTTTTTTCGCTATTTACTATGCCGCCTTTTCTGCCGTTTGTCCGCCCGGCGTTGGACGGGCAAACGGAAGATCGAAACGCCCCTATCCGAGGTCGTCTCAGCGGAAAAGCGTTTCCATCCGCCGCATCGCCTCTTTGGTATTTTCCTTCGTGGAGAAGGCCGTCAGGCGGAAATATCCTTCTCCGCTTTTCCCGAATCCCTCCCCCGGCGTCCCGACGACGCGGCACTCATTTAAGAGTCTGTCGAAGAAATCCCAGGAGGAGAGGCCAAAAGGAGCTTTCATCCAGACATAGGGGGAGTTTTTCCCTCCGGTATAATAGATTCCGAGCCGGTCCAGGGTCTCCGTTATGATCCTGGCATTCTCCCGGTAGTAGGAAATATTCTCCTCGATCTGCTTCTTTCCTTCCTCGCTGAAGACCGCCTCTGCGCCCCTTTGCACGATGTAGCACACGCCGTTGAATTTCGTCGTCTGCCTCCTGAGCCAAAGCCGGTTCAGCATCACATTATCCCGCTTGAGCTCCTCGGGGACGACGGTATAGCCGCATCTTGTGCCCGTAAAGCCCGCCTTCTTCGAGAAGCTGCAAAATTCGATCGCGGCCTCCTTTGCGCCCTCGATCTCATAGACAGAGTGGGGGAGATCCCCCGTGACGAAGCACTCGTAGGCGGAGTCAAAGAGGATGATGGATCCTCTCTCTCGCGCGAAGTCCACCCAGGCGGAAAGCTGCGCCCTGTCGTAGACCGCGCCGGTGGGATTGTTGGGAGAACAGAGATAGATGAGGTCCGCGGCATAGTCCTCCCTCGGCATCGGCAGGAAGTCGTTCTCCTCTCCGGACAGGGCATAGCGGATGCTGTGTCCCGCCATGACATTGGTATCGACATAGACCGGATAGACCGGATCGGTCACGAGGACTCTGCTCTTCTCCCCCATGATGTCCAGGATGTTTCCAAGGTCTGATTTCGCCCCGTCGGAGATGAAGATCTCCTGCTCCTTGAGGCTTACACCGAAGCCCTCATAATATCCCCGGATCTTTTCCCGCAGAAAGTCATAGCCCTGTTCCGGTCCGTAGCCGCGGAAGCTCTCCGCCCTTCCCATCTCGGAGGCAGCGTGAATCATCGCGTCCACAACGGCCCCGGGAAGGGGGCGGGTGACATCCCCGATCCCCATGCGGATGAGTTCTCCCGCTCTGTCCGGGTTTTCCGCCTGCCATTCCCGGATGCGCCTTGCGATCTCCGAGAAAAGATAGCTCTCCTTCAGCTCCAGGTAGTGTTTGTTGATCTCTGCCGCCATTCTTTCCTCCTAATCCGGGTAATTCATGTGCGCCTCATCGATCCGCTCCAGCGTCTCTCTGAGGTAACGCCCCGCCCACCACTTCGCCATATCGAGATTCATATCGCTGTAGTTTCCGCAGTCTCTCGGTCTCGCACCGGGGATCTCCCCCGAAAAGTCCAGGATGAAACGGCAGCAGCGCTTCAAAAGGGGAAGGATCTCCTCAGGGTGATGCTCTCCCAGAAGAAGAAGGTAGAAGCCGGTCCGGCAGCCCATCGGGCCGAAATAGAGCACCCGATCCTTCCACTCCGGATTATTTCGGAGAAAGGTCGCCGCGAGATGCTCGATCGCGTGCACCGGGGCGGTATTCATGACCGGCTCTCGATTCGGAGAAGTGAAGCGAAGATCAAAGCTCGTGACGCTCTCTGTCCCCACGCGGTCTATCCTGGAGACATAGACTCCCGGCTCAAGGAGCAGGTGATTCACCGTAAAGCTCGTGATCTTCTCCATCAATCCGCACTCTCCTTTTCTCTGTCGCTTCGCTCTGCCCCGTCCGAAGGAGCAGAAGATGCCGGGGAAAGCCCCGCTGCGGGATTTACCCGATCCGCAGGATTTGCGGGGGAAGAAATGCCGGCGGAAACGCCGACCGCAGGATCCGTCGAAACAGATGGCCTTGCAGGGACACTGTCCGCAGGATTCGCCGAAGCAAAAGCCCCGGCGGAGACGCCCTCCGCCTGATGGGAAGAAACGGAGACGCCCGCTGTCTGATGGGAAGAGGCGGAAAGCGCGTCAGGACGCTCCGCGGCCTGATGGGAAGAGGCAGAAAGCGCGGTCTCAGCCGGTCCTCCCGCGTGGTAGAATTCCACCTCTATCTCGGGCTCCTCCAGCGGAGAATCATCGGATTCCACATCCTCCGCCTCCTTCTTGGCACCGGAGAAACGGCTGTCCAGCGCCTCTCTCACCTGTCGGTAGGCGTCCTTTCCGGCGTCCACCGCGAGGTTTTTCGTATCAATGGCGAGATTCTTCGCCGCATAGCCAAGATCCCGCGCCGCCGCCTTCAGATCCTCGGAATTCTTTGAATTTTTGAGTACGGTGTAGGAGCGCTTTGCGGATTCCTTCACCTCCGAGGCGGAGCCCACGACATCCGTGAAATCCTGATCGACCTCATCGGAAAATTTCTGATATTTATAAAAATACGATGCGATCGCCGCTCCGGCGCCAAGCAGCGCCGCCGCGCTCAAAAGTCCCCCCAGGCCTCTTTTCTTTCCCATCTCTTCTCCTCCGTATGAATCCAATCCTCGAACCGCTCTTCAGAATCCGAAAAAGCGGTCCCTATCCATCGCTGTGGACGCCGCAATATTGCGGCGTCCTATTTATCTCTCTTCGCCCTTTGGAAGCCGGAAGCTCGACTTCAGGGAGACGATCCGGTTAAATACGGGATTTCCCTCCGAGGAATCCCTGCAGTCCACGCAGAAATAGCCGTTTCGCACAAACTGGAAGCTCTCAGAGGGCTTCGCTCTTTTGAGAGCGGGTTCCACATAAGAATCCTTCAGCACCGTCAGGGAGTTCCTGTTGAAATTCAGACTTCCGTCCTCGTTGAGCTTTCCCTTCTCCTCATCGATCAGCTGCTCATAGAGACGGACCTCCGCTCTCTCCGCGCTCTTTGCGTCCAGCCAATGGATCGTGCCCTTGACCTTCCGCCCCTCGAAGCCGCTGCCGGACTTGGTCTTTGGATCATAGCTTGCGTGGATGAGCGTGACCTTCCCCGAGGCATCGGTCTCATATCCGGTGCAGCGCACGAAGTAGGCCCCCATGAGGCGGACCTCATTGCCCGGATAGAGCCTTTTGTACTTCTTCGGGGGCTCGATCATGAAATCCTCTCTCTCGATCCAAAGCTCCCCGGAAAAGCTGAGCTCCCGGCTCCCGAGCGCTTCATTCTCCAGATTGTTCGGAATCGTGAGAAGCTCGCTCTGCCCCTTCGGATAATTATCGATCACAAGCTTTACGGGATCCAGCACCGCCATGAGTCTCGGGCGCTTCTCCTTCAGATCCTCCCGGATGCAGTACTCGAGGAGAGAGAAGTCGCAGGAGGAATTCGCCTTGGAAATGCCGGAGAGCTCTATGAAGCGCTTCAGGCTCTCCGGTGTATAGCCCCTCCTCCTGAGCGCCGCGATGGTCACAAGCCGGGGATCATCCCAGCCATCCACCACTCCGTCCTCCACCAGCTTCTTGATGTAGCGCTTCCCCGTGACGACATTTGTGAGGTAGAGCTTCGCGAATTCGATCTGCCGCGGCGGCTCCGCGAATTCACACTCTCTCACGACCCAGTCGTAGAGCGGCCGGTGGTCCTCAAATTCCAGGGTGCAGAGCGAATGCGTGATCCCCTCCACGGCATCCTCGATCGGATGCGCGAAGTCGTACATCGGATAGATGCACCATTTGTCCCCGGTATTGTGATGGCTTTTATGCGCCACCCGGTAGAGAACCGGATCCCTCATATTGATATTGGAGCTCGCCATATCGATCTTTGCGCGGAGCGTGCGCTCCCCGTCCCGGAAGCTTCCGTCCCGCATCGCCTCAAAGAGGCGGAGGCTCTCCTCCGCCGGGCGGTCCCGGAAGGGGCTCTCTCGGCCGGGATGGTGGAGATCCCCGCGGTACTCCCGGATCTCCTCCGCGCTGAGCTCATCGACAAAGGCCTTCCCCTTTCGGATCAGAAGGAGCGCCTTCTCATACATAATGTCAAAATAATCGGAGGCAAAGAAGAGGCGGTCTCCGAAATCCGCCCCCAGCCACTCGACATCCCGGCGGATGGAATCCACAAACTCCGTCTTTTCCTTCGTCGGATTGGTGTCGTCAAAGCGGAGATTGAAGCTCCCCCCGTATTTTTCCGCGATCCCGTAGTTCAAAAGGATGGACTTCGCGTGTCCGATATGGAGGTAGCCGTTTGGCTCCGGGGGGAAGCGGGTCTTCACCTCATGGTATCTTCCCTCCCTCAGATCCCTGTCGATCTCCTGCTCGATAAAATTTCTGGATTCCGCCGCGCTCTCCGCGGGCCTTTTCTCTTCTGTATCCGCCACTTTCGCTCCTCCCGATTCATGATCTCTTCCGCCGCAGCAGGGCGGCCAGGACATGTGGAAATTTTGTCTATCATAAAACGAAACGCCGGATAGCGCAAGCATTCCGGGCGGAAATCCACATTCGAAGCGCGATAAAGGGCGCTTTCCTCTCAGAAAGCGCCCTCTTAAAAGCGAGCTAAGCCGAGAAAGCCTCCTCCGCCCCTTCTGCCGATCCGCTGCTTCCGAAACAGTCCGTCTTATACAGCGATCCTTTCTTTTGAGCCGCTGAATGCCAAAGGACGGGCGTTCAAACCGTGAGAGCCAAAGACAGCGGCAAGCGCCAGGAGCACTGCCTCAGCGAATCCGTTTTTCTAGCTGTAGCTGTATAAAAGGTCGGGGAGGATGCCCTTCTGTCCGTCCCAGATCTCTTTGATCTGTTCCTCCGGGACCGGGCTGGTTCCGATCCCGCACTCTATCGTGACAGAGGGGATATTCAGCTTCTGCTCCGCCCAGTCCTTGAAGCCTCCCGCCTCATTCGGCACATAGTAATCACTGACTGCATAGTCGGAATTTCTCTTCACGACCTCCGCGAGTCTGCGGGCGGACTTCACATAGCTTCCCTCTCCGAAGTACCAGTAGATCACCTTTCCCTGCGTGTGATAGCTGATCGTCTGATCGAAGTGCTCCTTCCTCGTCAGATCCGCGAGTGCCTTCGACTCGATCTCGGATTCCGCAGCCTCTCCCTTGTACTCGTCCTTGGACGGATAGCCCTTCCGATCGTTGGTATCCTGCCAGTTCGCATCGAAATTTTTATTGAGATTTACGCCGCGGGCATTGCTCTTCCAGGTCTTATAGTACTTCTCCCGGTCCGTCACCTTATCCTTCTCCATCATCTGCTGGATCGAAGTCCTCAGAGCCTCGGAGCCGATACAGCCCAGTCCGCCCTGGACGATGGCGATTCCATCCGGATCCGCCATCGGGACGAAATGAACGGCACAGTTTTGGAGCATGCTCTTCATGCTCTTCCCCCCGTATTTCGAGTCCTCCCTCTGCATCTTCAGAAGACTTCCGATCTCCCGCATGGCGACCTGGGAGACGATATATTCCCTCGCGTGGATCCCGGCGTGAACCAAAATCTTGTGCTTTGCGTTCGGATTCCCCACCACGACGTGGTAGAGCTCTCTGCCGTCCGCGGTCTTTCCGAGGGAGTCGAGCGCCATCTCGGGATAATCTGTCTTCAGCTTGTTCAGATCCGCGGAGAGATCATCGTAGCTGTAGGTTCCGACCTCGCTGAAGGTATAGCCCTGCGGAAGCGGCACATCCTCCCCGTTCTTCACACCGGTAAAGAGATCGGAAAAGTCATTCTCATCCGCCGCGTGCAGATTCATCCTGTGCTTTTGCCAAAGGTCGATGCCGGGGCCGGTCTCCGCCTCCAGACCATCCGCGTAGGCACAGCCCCCCGCGGGAATCAGGGCCAAGCTTCCGATCAGAAGCGAAAGCAGCCAGAGTTTTCTCTTTCTTTTCATCTTGACTTAAGTCCTCCTTGCTGCCTGAATCATAGCACAAAAAATCGGAAGCATCTTCTTTCAAATTTATAAAAAGTTTTCGTTTCCCTCAGAAGGCAATCGCCGTGACCAGGGGGACGAGAATCACCGTAGTGACTCCGGCCGTGACGATGGCCAGAGAGCTCATGGCGCCCTCGATCTCCCCGAGCTCCAGGGCCTTCGCGGTGCCGACAGCATGGGCGGAGGTCCCGAGCGCCAGCCCCTTCGCGATGGGATGCCTTATGGAAAAGATCCGAAAGACCTGCTCTGCGAGCATGTTCCCCAGGATGCCGGTCAGGATGATCGCCGCGACCGTGAGCGTGACGAAGCCCCCGGCCTCCTTCGAGACTCCCATGCCGATCGCTGTCGTGATGGATTTCGGCATGAGAGTGAGGATATGCTCCGCCGGAAGCCGAAAAAGCTTCCCGAGAAAGAGGACGCTCAGCACGGAGGAGAGGCTTCCGCACACGATGCTGATCATGATCGCAGCGATATTTCTCCTTAAGAGGGAGAGCTGCCGGTACATCGGAATCGCGAGACAGACCGTCGCCGGAGTGAGCAGATAAGAGAGAAGGTCCGCGCTCTTCTTGTACTCCTCATAGGGGATATGGAGCGCGAGGAGCGTGAGAATAATGCATATCGTCGAAATCAGGAGAGGGTTCAGAATGGAAAGACGGAAGCGCGCCTTGAGCTGTACCGCCGCAAGAAAGAAAAAAATGCTCAGAAGCAGCCCGAAATGCTCCGAACCCGAAAGGACCTCTCTCATTCTCTCCCCTCCTCGATCTTCTCTTCCTTCGCCCCTTCCTCATCCTCCATCTTCTCTTCCCTCATCCCCTCCTCCTTCTCCTCTTTTTTCCCGGCTTTTTCTGCCATAGGGCTCTCCGCTGCCCTCTGCTTTTTTTGGCTGATGATATCCCGGTAGCCGTTCGCGCCGTCCATCTCCCCGTGCGGACTCAGGGCGCGGCGGCCGATCCCGAAGGTTTCGCTCGGATCAAGGGAGATCTCCGCATCCTCCAGCTGCCTGTCCCTTCGATTCTCCGTATAATGCAGGATTTTCTCCGCGATAAGGCCGGTCACTGACATCACAAGCACTGTGGATAGCACGATGATGATGAGATAGGGAAGGAGCACCGGACGCAAAAGCTCCGTAACTGTCATGATCCCCACCGCCGCCGGCAAAAACATGATCGTCATCGTATCCAAAAGAAAATTCCCCGCGCCCTCTACGTCCTCCAGGCGGATGATCCCGGAAAGAAGGGCGAGGAGCATCAAAAAAAGGCCGTATACCCCGGCGGGAACCGGCAGCTTCAAAAGCCGGTTCAATACCTCTCCCAAAAGAGTAAAGGCAATAATCCAAAGAATTTCCCTGACATATTTCATCCCGCGTTCTCTCCTTCCGAGAAGCATAGCGCGCTTTTTTCGGCATTGCAAGGCATGTTTCCGAAATTATGCCCGCCAGCTCCCTCCGCATTTCCCTTTGGATATTCTCTTTACAAAGTCCTGTTTCTGCGCTATTATGAACTGGTAAAACGCAGAGTAGAGATCCGAGCGGTAAGTGTCCTCGAACGGGGAGTTGACGAGGAACGAAGCTGAGAGCCTCAGCGCGGTTCGGATCCCGCATCCCGCTGCGTTGGTCTCTGTATGTCAGATGCCTTCTTTGCGGCGGGATTTCCACTTAAGTGAAGGAGGTTTTTTTATGTTTCAGGACAGGCGAAAATCGATTCAGATGCTCACTATTCTATCCCTACTCACGGCTCTTCACATTATACTGAGCCGCTTTTTCGCCTTTAACGCATGGAATGTCCGAATCGGCTTCGCCATCATTCCCTCCGCGGTATGTGCTCTCCTCTACGGGACGCTTCCCACTGTGGCTCTCGCGACGGCTTCCGATCTCCTCGGCTTCATGCTGCAACCAAGCGGAACCTATTTCCCGGGCTTTACGCTGAGCAGTGCGCTCTGCGGCGCGAGTCTCGGCTTCTTTTTGCATGACTGCAAGAAGGGGCCTCTCCTTCTCCGCGCCCTCGCCGCAATCTTCATCAATCGGATCCTCATCACTCTTTTCGTGAATACGCTCTGGATCTCTATCCTCTACGGGAGTCCCTACCGGGGAGTTCTTCTCACCAGAATCTGGCAGGTCGCGATACTCGTCCCCTTCCACTTTTTCATCATCATGAGCCTTGGCGGGGTGAAGCATCTCCACTTCCTGAAGCGCCAGCTCACAACATGAACTGGGAGGAAATCACGGGGCTTTTGCAGGGAGACCGGAACGCCCCGAAGCGGCCCGATTTCCGGGTAATGCGGCATATCCTCTCCCTGCTCGGGCATCCCGAGGAGAAGCTCAGAGCCCTGCATGTCGCGGGGACGAACGGAAAGGGCTCCAGCGCCGCGATGCTGCAAAGCATCCTGACAGAGAGCGGATACCGCTGCGGCCTCTATATCTCCCCTCACCTCCTGACGGTCAATGAGCGCTGGTCCATAGATGGAGAAAAGATCAGCGATGCCCGTCTTTCGGAGCTCTCGGAGAAGCTCCTCGCCGCACTGAAAAAAAGCGGGGAGGAGGCGGGGGCCTTTGAGCTTCTCACCCTCCTCGCCTTCCTCTACTTCTATGAGGAGGCCTGCGACTATGTCGTCCTGGAGGTCGGGCTCGGCGGCCGCTATGACGCGACCAATGTCATCCCGCCCCCCCTCTGCGCTCTGATCCTCTCCATCGGGCTGGATCACACAGAGCTCCTCGGAAACAGCATCGCGGAAATCGCGTGGGAAAAAGCCGGAATCCTGAAAAGAGGAGGAAGGGCGGTCCTCCTTCGGCAGAGCGAGGAGGTCACATCCCTCATCTCGAAAATCGCGGAGGAGCAGGGCGCAGAGCTTACGCTCACAGATCCCTCTCTCCTCAAAAGAGAAAGTCTCGGCCTCTCGGAGGAGGGGGCCTTCCAGTGCTTTTCCTATCGAAGGAGAACGGGGCTAAGGCTTTCCCTCCTCGGCGATTATCAGCTCCGAAATGCCTCCGCCGTCCTGGACGCCGTCGACATCCTGAAGGAGGAGGGTGTCGCGATCCCGGAGGACGCTGTCCGAAGCGGGCTCTCGAAGGTCCGCTGGCCGGGCCGCTTTGAGCTTCTGTCCCGATCCCCCCTCATCCTTTTGGACGGAGCACACAATCCGGACGGAGCGGCCGCTATGACGGAAAGCCTCCGCTCCCTTCTCCCCGGGCGAAAGATCGATTTTCTGATGGGCGTCATGCGGGACAAGGACTACCGGGAGATGCTCCTCCTCACCGCCCCCATCGCCCGCCGCTATACGGCGGTCATCCCGGAGGGAGAATATGAGAGAGCGCTTCCGGCGGAGAGGCTCGCCGCGGAGATCCGGAAATATTTCGACGGTCCCGTGGAAATCGGAAAAGATATCCGCTCCGGTCTCTCCCTCGCACTCTCCCACCTCGAGGAGGAAAAAGAAGAAGAGCCGACGCTCCTTTGCTTCGGCTCTCTCTATCAGGTTTCAGAGATCCGAAGCGCGGTCCGGGAGCTGCTTTCGAAAGAAAAAAACATGCAGCTCCCTCTCCTTCACGGATCCTCCGCATAGCTCCCCTTAGGTAACGCTGCGGCAGCTGAGAGGACAGGCGGATCGGGCAGTGCGGACATGCTTTCCCCTGCTTCCCCATCCGGGGCGGGACGCTCTCGCAGTTTAAGATGCACAAAGGATTTACAGTAGCTGAACGAAAAAGCGGCGGGCGCTGCTTCCGAAAAGACAAGGAGTAAAAAGTCAAGACGGCGGCAGAGACACTCCCCCGCCTGCTGATCCGCTGTTAAGCGCTCTGCGCCTCGGCTCAGTCCTCCTCCAGATCCTCATAGGCCGGCTCATAGTAGCCGGCCTTTTCATATCCGTCCTCCTCCCGCTTCGGATCATCCAGCTCATCGAAAAGTCTGTCCGAAAGCTCCATCATCCCCCCGTAATTGTCCCGGAGATAGGAGAGCCGGAGCACCTGAACCTCATTTCCCTCCTCATCGATCCCTTCGTCCAGATCCATGGAGGGGATTTTAATCCGAAAGAGGGAGAGAATATCCCAAAGCGGCATGAGATCATCGTATTCGATCTCCAGGATCAGAATGTCCGCCTTCTCCCTCCGGTAATAGCCGTTCACCCTCGCGCCGGGCCCGTCCTCCCCGAAAAGATCCATATAATACTGAAGCAGCTCACCATCCGCTATCTCATCCTCATCGCTCAGATAGAGAGCCGGAGACTCGACCGCCACCGTGACATTGGCAAAGGATTCATCCTTCAGCTGGATGAAATCCATCAGATTCGAAAGCGCCGTCTCAGGCGTCACATCCTCTCTCTTTGCATAGTCAGAGAGAACCGTTTCAAAAAGCTCGGGGATTTCCATACTCAAACTCCTAATCTTCCTGCCCCGCAGGAAGGGACTGCAATAAATATAGGCTCTGCGCCCCTCTCCTGCCTCCGGCAAATCATAAGCCGCCCTCGCCCGGCATACAGCGCTCTGATCCCTTAAAATCATTTATGCGCTGCCGGATACAGAGCCGAAGCAGACGGCAGAACAGGCGGCTTTAGAGACGAATATTAGTTTACTACAGGAAGGCCCGGATGAGAAGAAGGAATCCCGAAAATCTGTTTTGACAGCCCCTTCATTCCTTGTTATCATGTACAGCATAAGAAAAACCGCGGAGATAGGCAGAATCTTTTTCTGCGGTCAGATCTTTTTTCAGGATAAAATTTCAGGAAAGGGACGTGGGTATGAAATTACTGGAAGAACGCATTCGAAGGGACGGGCAGGTGCGCCCGGGTGAGATCCTGAAGGTCGACAGCTTTTTGAATCATCAGCTGGATGTGGAGCTTCTGTCGGAGATCGGAAAGGAATTTTACAGGAGCTATCGGGATGATGGGATCACGAAAATCCTCACCATAGAGGCCTCCGGCATCGCGATTGCCTGTCTCACCGCCCTTCAGTTCCATGTCCCCGCGCTCTTCGCCAAGAAGGCGAAGAGCAAAAATCTGGACGGGGAGCTCTACATGAGCACCGTGAGCTCCTATACCTACGGGAAAGACTATACCGTCACTCTCTCAAAAAAGTTTCTGCACGGGGGAGACCGAGTGCTTTTGGTCGATGATTTTCTCGCCGTCGGAAAAGCGATGCGGGGACTTCTCGATATCTGCTCTCAGGCGGGAGCCGAGGTCGCCGGCATTGGAATCGCGATCGAAAAGGGCTTCCAGTCCGGCGGCCAAGAGCTCCGGGAAAAGGGATATCGAGTGACCAGTCTCGCGATCATCGACGAGATGCGGGAGGACGGGGAGCTTCGCTTCCGCGCTCAAAGCTGAGCTCCCCTTTCCCTTAAGAGGCGGGAGTCTCCGATTCCTTCCCGTCCTCCTCATAGGGCATGGGAATCCATTCCTCCAGATTCCGGATTTCCTCCGGAGTCTGGTCCTTTAAAAAGAGATATCGCGCGCTGCCGCCGCTGGAACTGCGATCGGGATCGCTCTCCAATTCCTTAAGCCGCAGACCGATGGTCATATCATCCAGCTGATTCACAGTATGGAAATCTCCTCTTATGCTGTCCTCCGGAACCGCTTTTTCCAGGAGCTTCAGCACTCTCTCCAGAAAGTATTGATCTTGATAAACTATCCTGTAGTTCAGCTCAATCCCTTCCACCCTGCTTTCCTCCGGGATCATCTCCGACCAGATTGCCTTTTCCTTTAAAAAGGCGATCGTATTTGTGTATTCCCTATAGATCGGATACTGCACGGAATAGTTTGAAATATAGTCGTGCACCTTCTGGAATTTTTCAAAGGATCCCTCGGTAGTGTAGCCATGGGAGAGCCAGCTCTCGTAGGCGTCCTCCATCCGCTGGGAGCCGTTGATCTGAACACTGCCCACGCGGAAATGACTGTGCGCAAAGCTGTAGTTATAGAGGGCAAGGTCCTTTTGATAGACCTCCTTGAACTCCCGGAGAACCTCCTCATTGACCGGGACAGATCTCGCGGCAGAGGGGCTTATATAGCAAAGCTCCGTGCCTTCCCCCCTTCCCTTTCGGAAGGGATAGCAATTTAAATCAAAGAGAACTTCCTTATATTCGGGGGAGCCGATGACCCGATCTATCAGCTCCGGGTCGACCGTTTCCGGAAGGCGGAAGCGCCGGCTCGCCGTCCTCCCGTTTTTGAGCTGATAATTGACAATGAAATCATAGGAGTCCACCGCGCTCTCTGCGGAGTAGCGGTCGTCGATGTCCGTTTCCACAGAACGCGTATATTTCTGTCCCTGCCGCGCTAGCTCCCGGACGGCATCGATATCCCTTAGCTTCATCCTTTTAAAGCTGTCGTTTCCATAGTCCGTATCCCCGTACTCATCCACCCTGCTCCCGAAATTGTCGCTCAGATAGAGGGAGGCGCTCTCTACCGTCTCCTTTTTCGGAACATAGCGGTCGAAGCCCCCGAGGTCAAAGCGATACCAGAAGAAGCAGAGTCCGGAGAGGAGGAAGACGAGAAAAATATCCCAGGGCCTGGAAAAAAGCGAGCGGAAACGAAGATGATAAACGATTTCCAGGATGCAGCAGGAGAGAAGGCTGATCAGAAAGAGCATGAAGAGCTCCATCGGAAACTCCAGTCCTCCTCCCCGGATCGCATAGGCAAGCCCGCCCGCGGAGAGAGCGAGCGGCACAGCGATGAGAAACTTTAAAAGAAGGTAAATCGGCGGGAAGACCAGTGCCTTTCCCGCGTCCTCCGCCCTTCTCCTTCGATAGGCGAGATAGGATAAAAGCAAATAGAAGAGAAAGAGGAGGACTCCGAAGAGATCCGGGAGCAAAGACTTCTGAAGAAAGCGGAGCATCTCAGACGCCGGAACCGTCTCGGAGGACAGATAGGGAAATCCCGCCGCCGCACTGCTGTAGTAGAAAAAGGGAGAGCTCCTCGGAGTCTGAAGCCAGATGGGGTATCCCTCTGTCACCATGGTCCTGTAGAAGGCAAAGCGGAAGCCGAGCTGCAGCGCCCGGACAAAGAATTCATAGACCAGGAAGAAGAAAAGGAGAAAGACGGAGATCAAGGTATTGCCGGAGAGCATCCTCGCGAGGAGAGCGACCCCGGAGAGCGCCAGAAAGAGCACGAGCTCCCGGATAGACTGCTGCAGGGCCTCGATCACGACAGCCCGGTTCAGAGCGTGAAAGGCCAGCGCGATCAAAAAGCCGATCAGCTTTGTTCCGAAATAGCTCAGGAGATAGATCAAAAGTCCGGAGAGCAGAATCCCGAAGAATCTCCTCCGGCGGGAAATCGGGAGCGCCTCATAGAAATCCAGCTTCTTCCTGCTGTTCAGATAGGAGAAGCCCTGCATACTGAGAAAGACCGCGAAAAATCCGCTCAGGAAGACAGCGGGGCTCCGGAGGCCGAAGAAAACGCTGCTCCACAAAAGCCGCTCTGCGATCAGATCCGTCTGCTCAAGCCCCGTGAAGCCTCTCCCTCCGGCCGAATTCAGGGCGAGAAAGAGGGCGAGCACATGGTAGAGGGAAAAGGCAAGAAGACAGAGCGCAAGCTGCGGAACTCTCGCGCCGAGCTCCAGCTTAAGCTCCGTCAGAAAGGATTTTCTTAAGTTCATATCCTGCATCCTCCGTTTCACTGATAAAAAGCTCCTCCAGTCCGAGAGGAAGCAGCTCGAAAAAGCGGGGGGAGAGCGCCCGGATCTTCTCCTCGACTTCCTCCCTCTTCCCGCGGATGACAAGTATCAGCACGCTCCCGTTTCGGCTCTGGCGGAGGATCGGAAGTTCGGAAAGCTTTTCTCTCGCCGCTTCCTCATCCTCAAGGACCAGCTGCACTCTCTGGATCTCGGGATTCAAGGCGGACATCTCCTCTGAGAGGAGCACTCCGCCCCGGTGGAGAATCCCCACGTGCTGACAAATATCCTGAAGCTCCCGGAGATTATGGCTTGCGATGACCGGTGTCAGCGGGCGCTCCTTCATCTCCCGGGCGAAAAGTGACTTGACTCCCTCCTTCATCACAGGATCCAGTCCGTCGAAGGTCTCATCACAGAGGAGATATTTCGTTCCGGAGGAGATGCCGAGCAGAACGGAGAGCTGCTTCTTCATTCCCTTCGAAAAATTCGAGATTCTCCGATCTGGATCGAGACCGAAATCGGAGAGGAGGGAGAGGCACTTCTCTCTCTCAAAGCCCGGATAGACCCCGGCGTAAAAGCCGATGACATCCCTCGGCACCGCATTTCGGAAAAACCAGCCCTCATCCGAGATGAAAAAGATCCTCTCCTTGATCGCCGGCCTGTCATAAACCGCCTCGCCGTCCACCCGGATCTCTCCCTTGTCCGGTCTCAGGACACCGGCAATCAGGCGAAGCAGCGTGCTCTTTCCCGCCCCATTGCTTCCGATCAGTCCAAAAACCTGATCCTCCCGGATCTCCATGCTGATCTCACAAAGCGCCGGGACCGGGCCGAAGCTTTTTTTAAGCCCTATCGCTTCAATCATTCCACTTTCCTCTCGATTCCCCGGAGAGGTGAGCCTCCCCGGAATCCATCCTCCCTCTCCCTCCTCCGGCGGCAATATCCGTAAAGATCAAAGAAGAGGATTCGGTCCTATGCGTCACTTCGCTTCCGCCGCTCTCATGACTCCCGTCAAGTCCCACGCCTCTTTCGCGGCTTCCTTCCCATACTCCGGCGCCGAGCTCCCGGCAGCGAGATATGGGATAATGGAAGGACCGCGCCGCGCTTTATGCTGACGCCTGCCCCGCTCCTGCCTGAAGATAAGGCCGCCAAAGCGAAGGCATGCTGTTTCGGGCAGAAAGGGCGGAAGGAAAAACAAAGAACTTATCCTCTTCATTATAGCCGAAGATCTGTCCCTCCGAAAAGACAAAAAAGAGAGCCAAAAGGAAATCTTTCCTTAAGGCTCCCGATGAAAATCCCTATGAATTTAGAGAAATAGCCCGAGGTTTCGGCCAGGCCGAAGGGATCGCTCAGTCCCGAAGCCGGATTCCGAGTCTATTAAGGCCGTCCAGGACCTTCCTCACCACCGCATTGATCTCCTCCTCCGTGAGGGTATGATCCTTTGCGCGGAGTGTGAGCGTATAGGCCATGGACTTATATCCCGACAGAACCTGCGCTCCGATATAGATATCAAAGAGCTTAAGCTCCTCCAGGAACTTCCCGGACCTCTGTATCAAAACGTCCTCTATCTCCCCCGCCGTAACGGAGAGCGGGACCAGCATGGAGAAGTCCCGGGATACCGACGGGAACTTCGCAAGGGGCAGATAGCGGATCTCGTCCCGAACGAAGGGATAGACCTCCTTCATGTCCAGGACCGCGAGATAGGCTCTCTCTCCGATCCCATAATTTTCCAGCACCTCGGGGTGGAGCTCCCCGAGATAGCCGAGCCTCCTCCCCTCATACAGGATATCTGCTCTCCTCCCGGGGTGCAGAAAGGACTGCGGACAGGCGGCATCATAGTGAAAGCGCTTTTTCAGGCCCAGGCGGTTCAGGATGAGCTCGAGATCTCCCTTTAGGGAGAAGAAATCGCAGTCGCCGTAGGCGCCGAGCGTAAGCTGCATGCGCTCGTCCGGAAGCTCTGTGAGCGGAAGGGACTTCGGGAGATAGACATTTGCCATCTCATAGAGGCGAATGTCCCGGTTCTTCCGCTTGAAATTCGTGGAAAGAGAGCCCAGCATCCCGTTCGCAGAGCTCGTCCTTAGGACGGAGAAATCCTCTCCCAGCGGGTTTTGAATCCGGATCTGCTGCCGCTCCGGGGCATCCTCCGGAAGCAAAAGTCTGTCGCAGGCCTTTGGAGACTCAAAGGAATAGAGATAAGCCTGGGAGTAGCCGAGCGCCTCCGCGCTGTGCCGGCATCTCTCGTCGATCGAGAGCTCCGTCGAAAGTCCCCCGATCGCGGCTCCGGAGGGGAGGCTCATCGGGATCGAGGCATAGCCGTAGAAGCGGGCGACCTCCTCCGCGATATCGCACATCCTGTGGATATCCTGGCGGAAGGTCGGGGCCGTGACGGTGAGATTTTCCCCCTCGAGCTCTGTCGAGAGCTCCTCCCTCTCCAGGATGGCCTTCATCTCCTCCGGAGAGAGAGAGGTTCCCAGGAGGGCATTGATCTCGGATGCTGTGCAATGCACGACGGAGGGCTCCCTCCTCCTTTCGTAGATGTCGATCATGCCTCCGACCGGCTCTCCGGCGCCAAGCTTTTCCACCAGCTCGCAGGCCCGGTTCATCGCCTGAGAGGCGAGATTCGGATCGAGTCCCTTCTCAAAGAAGGCGGAGGCGTCCGTCCTCTCTCCGACCTTTCTCGCGGAGAGACGGATGTTTGCGCCGTTGAAGCAGGCCGCCTCCAGCACCATGGTCTTTACACTGTCCTCGATCTTTGAGTTCTGTCCCCCCATGATGCCCGCGATGCCGATCGCGCCGTCTCTGTCCCGGATCGTGAGCACCGTATGGTCCAGGCTCCTATCCTTTTGGTCGAGGGTCTGAAAACTCTCCCCGTCCTCCGCGCGCCTTACGATAATTTCATGCCCGCGGATCTTGTCATAGTCATAGGCATGCATGGGCTGGCCGTATTCGAGCATCACATAATTTGTGATGTCCACCAGATTGTTGATCGGGCGGATCCCGGCGGACGCAAGGCGAAGCTGCATCCATTTCGGAGAGGGCGCAAGGCGCAGATTTTTCACTATGCGCGCGGTATAGCGAGGGCAGAGCTCCGGATCCTCCACCTTGACCTTCAAAAGCTCATGCACATCTCCGCTTCCCTCCGAAGTATCCTCCTTCGGCGGAAAAAAGCGCTTTCGGAAGGTCGCCGCCGCCTCCCGCGCGATGCCGAGCACACTGTAGCAGTCCACCCGGTTCGAGGTGATTTCATACTCGTGGAGCGCATCGTTTAAGCCGAGAAGAGAAGGCGCATCCTCTCCGACAGGGGTCCCTTCCGGAAAGATATAGATGCCGGATTCCGGGGCCTCCGGATAGAAGGCCCTGTCTGCCCCGAGCTCCTCGATGGAGCACATCATCCCATAGGAGGGCACGCCGCGGAGCTTTCCCGCGTGGATCTCGATCCCATCCTCCGGCAGAGCTCCTCCCTCATGTCCCCCCGCGACCTTCCCGCCGTCCAGAACGACCGGGACGATATCTCCGGGCTTCATATTATGGGCTCCGGTCACGATCTGCACTGCATCCCCTGTCCCGATGTCAAGCTGACAGATCACAAGCCGGTCCGCGTCCGGGTGCGGTTCTATGGAGAGGATTTTCCCGGTGACGATCTTTCTCAGATTTCGATTCAATATCCTGCAGGTCTCGACCTTCGTTCCGGACAGGGTCATCGCATCAGAGAATTCCTCCGGCGTGCAGTCCAGCTCCGGCACGTATTCCTTCAACCAATTCATCGAGCTGTTCATCTTCTCTCCCCTCTCCTAAAACTGCTCCAGGAACCGACTGTCATTCTCATAGAGAAGACGCATATCATCGATCTCATACTTTAAAAGCGCGATCCTCTCCAAGCCCACGCCGAAGGCAAAGCCGCTGTATTTTTCCGGATCGATGCCGCACATCTCCAGCACATGGGGATGCACCATGCCGCATCCAAGAATCTCGATCCAGCCCTCTCCCTTACAGAAGCGGCAACCCTTTCCGCCGCACTTAAAGCAGCTCACATCGACCTCGGCGGAGGGCTCTGTGAAGGGGAAATGATGCGGGCGGAGCTTCGTCCTGGTCTCCGGACCGAAGAGCTCCTTCGCGAAGGTATCGAGCGTGCCCTTGAGATCCGAGAAGCTCACATGGCGGTCGATCACCAGGCCCTCGATCTGATGAAAGGAGGGGGAGTGCGTCGCATCCACCTCGTCGGATCGGAAAACCCTTCCCGGACAGATCATCCGGATCGGGAGCTTCCCCTTCTCCATGACCCTCGCCTGTACCGAGGAGGTCTGCGTACGGAGGAGGATGCTCTCATTGATATAGAAGGTGTCCTGCTCATCTCTCGCCGGATGCCCCTTTGGGATGTTCAGCTTCTCGAAGTTATAGAGATCATACTCGATCTCCGGTCCCTCCACGACCTCATATCCCATGCCGATAAAGATCCGCTCGACCTCCTCCAGCGCCCTCGTGTTCGGGTGCATATGGCCAAAGCGGCGCTTCTTCGCAGGGAGCGTCACGTCGAGAGTCTCCGACTGGATCCTGGCCTCTCTCATGCGGCGGTGGAGAATCGGAAGCTGCGTCTGAAGCTCGCTCTCGATCAGCGCCCTCACCTCATTGATCTTCTGCCCGAAGATCTTTTTCTGATCGGGCGGAAGCTCCCTGAGTGCCTTCATGAGATTGGTGATCTCCCCCTTCTTCCCGAGAAAGCTCACTCTCACCTGATTTAAGGCGTCAATGTCGGCCGCCCTGCGGATTGCGTCCTCTGCGAGCTTCCGAAGCTCTTCCAGCTGCGTATGATCCATTTTCCTCTCCCTCCCAAACGATACTCTTTGAAAGCCGGATGCCATTTACGACAGAAGCAGTCTTCTGAGCCCTTCTACATCCTCCGAGAGGTAGGTGGCCCCGGCCTGGATGAGCTCCTCTCTCCCCCCGTATCCATAGCAGACCCCGATCGAATCCAGGCCGGTCTCCCGCGCCGCATCGATGTCGAAGCGGGTATCCCCCACCATGACCGCGCTCTCCCTTTTGAGAGAACAAAGCTCGATCGCCCGCTCGATGAGTCCCGCCTTCCGGGAGCTTTTCTCACTCAGCTCCGTCCCGGTCTTAGCATCAAAAAAGCCGGTGAGGGAAAAGTGATCGAGGATCCGCTCCGCGAAGACGAGCGGCTTCGAGGTCACAAGCACAAGCTTTCTCCCCTCCTCCTTCAGGGAGGAAAGAAGCTCCCGCATCCCCGGATAGAGCTCGGCGTCAAAGATTCCCTTTGTCGGATAGACCTCCCGATAATAGGAGACCGCCTTCTCCGCCTCCAGGAGACTCATCCCGTAAAAGCCCATAAAGGAATCCACGAGGGAGGGACCCACGAAGCGGCGAAGTCTCTCGACAGGCTCGTCCCGGATCCCGAAGTGGTCGAGCGCGTACTGCACCGACTTCATGATTCCGGGGCCGGAATCGGTCAGCGTGCCGTCAAGGTCAAAGAGCACCGCCTCGTAATGTTTCCGCTTCTCTGTCATTTTCTGCTGTCTCCCGTCATTTTTCACTGTCCCTCCGTCATTTCCCGCCGCGCTCAGTCTCTCGGCTTCATGACGAAGCGGCCGAAGATCTCCTTACTCCGTATCATATTCACAAAGGCCTTCGGATCGATCTCCTTAATCTTCATCCTCACCCTCTTCGCGTCGGTGGAGGAGACGACGGAATACACCATGCCGTGCTCCTTATGCTCATAGGAGCCCTCCGCCTTCATGATCGAAGCGCCGTGATTGCAGACCTCGTGGATGCCCTTTGCGATCTCCTGCGGGTGATCCGTCACGATAAAAAGCGTCTGCTTCTGATAATTCCGGTAGAGCGCATAGAGAGTCTGCGTCGAGGCGTACTGGAAGATGATCGAGTAGAGCGCCTTGTCCCAGCCGAAGAAATAGCCCGCTATCCCCAGGATGACCGCATTAAAGCCGAGCACCAGATTCCAGGACTCGATCCCCTTTTTATCCGAGAGGTAGATCGCGAGGAAATCCGTCCCCCCCGAGGTGGCGTCCGCAAAAAGGCTCAGGCTGATCGAGAGCCCGTTTATGATTCCCCCGAAGATCGCGATGAGAAGCGTATCCTGCGTGATCTCATACACCGGCAGGCTGTCCGTGAAAAAGCTGCAGCACAGGATCATGACCAGGGAGTAAAGGGTGAACTTCTTTCCGACGAAGCGAAAGCCGACATAGACCGGAGCCGCATTCAGGGCGATGTTCACAAGGGAGTAGGGAAGCTTCACGTGGAAGTAGTTCAGGCTGATACGCTGAATCAGGATGGTGAGTCCGCTCACGCCTCCCGGGTAAAGCCCTCCTGCCGTGACAAAGGTATTGATGTTCATCGCCATCACAAAAGCGGCGAGCACCACCAAAAAGATGCGCCGACTGTCATTCTTCCAATTAAAGCTCATTTCACTTCCGCCTTCTTCGGAGCCGTAAAATCTGCCCCCTCAAAACTCAAAATCCTTCGTTTTATGCTGGAAATCCCTCTCCGCATCCATCCATTAGAGCTCGGAACGGTCACGGCATTTTCCGGCGGCCCGATCCGGCCTCGGGCTCTCCCGTGACTTTCCCTCGCGCTCCTTCGCTTCATCGATGATCCTCTGCAGCCTCCTCCACATAATCCGGTAGAGGAGGAGGCTGAGTGCTCCGATGAAGAGGAGGGAGAAAAGGAGAAAGAGCAGTACGCCCGGCAGAGAGAGGCTGCGTCTCAAAGCTTCTGCCCTCATCAGCCCTTGTCCTCCCCCAGCACAAAGCTGTAATCCTTGATATAGCCCTTGTCATTTTGGATGATCTTTTGCATATAGAGCTCCGGCAGGAAGGATACGGAGTCCTGCGCAATGATCGTCATATAATCCTCATCCAGATAATGGACATAGGCCTCCTTCAGAATCTTCACATCGATCTGATAGGCGGGCTTTCCGACCGGACGGCCGTTTTTCTTCTCATAGTAGACCGTGGATGGGATGATATAATAATTCCCCTTGTCCACTCTCTGCTTGGAATGCGCGACGACGATCATGTCCGGATGTGCCTTGTACTCCTCCGCCGCGTGGAAGGCGGCCTGCCCCTCCTCGTTCAGATGCTTCCCGTCGATCGTCGTGTTTTTCTGTCTCCTGCCGTCCTCTCCCACATAGTAGTTTCCGTCGATCCACTGATTCTTCTGCATCCGTCCGTCCGGCCCGAAATAATAGAGCTCTCCGTCGATCTCCTGCCAGGCACTGATGAGACAGACGCCGTCCTCCTTCAGAAAATATTGATCCCCGTCGATCTCCTGGAGACCCGTCTGCAATATGCCGTCCGCATTGAAGTAGTACCAGCTTCCGTCCTTTTGGAACCAGCCCGTCCTTCTCCGCCCGTTCTCATCGAGAAAGATCCTCCCCGCATCGGTATCGGACCAGTCGTTCAGATGATATTTCACGCTGTCCAGGGCGATCTCGTAATCCGCGCTGAGCTTCTCCCCCTCTGCGCCGTCCGAGGCCTTGGCGAAGGCACTCAGATGATAGCTTCCGTTCGTATCCAGATGGATCGGATTCTCATAGACCGCATCCTTTCCCTCCTCTAAACCGCCGCCGCTTAAGGAATAGCGGATCTCCGCCCCCTCCGGGCCTGAAATCCTGATCTCCTGCGGATCCTGGTAGCTTCCGCCCGCGACACTGAAGGAGAGCTTCGGATTCAGAAGCTCCAGCTGCTGTTTCAACTCCGAATCCTCCGGAAAGCTCTCGACGGCGGCAGATAATGTCTTTACCGCTTCCTCGTGCTTCCCCGCTTTCTCGTAGGCATCCACGAGAAGAAGGTAGGCTTCCTTTCCCCCTTCTTTCTCGGAAAGAAGCTTTTCGAGGATCGGGATCGCCTGCTCGTAATGCTGCTTCTTCACCGCTTCCCGGCCCATATTGAGCTCTCCGGAGCGCTTCACCGCGGGAAGGTTCATATACCATAGAGCGGCCGCGATCGCCGCTGCCGTGGCAGCGGCCGGGAGGAAAAGCTTCAGGGCTCCGCCCTTCTTCTTTCCTTCCTTTCCGCTCCCGGCTTTCCTTCCTCCGCCGCTCCTTCTCTCTCTCTCCTTTTTCTTTCCTCTCTCGCTCCGCTTTTCCTTCTCGCTCCGATCTGCCCTGCTCTCCCCCCAAATGAAGGGATCCCTCTCCACGCTCTTTGAAGAATGCTCTTTGGGAGTCGGGTCCTCTCTCTCCTCCGAAAGGGACGGGGCGTCCTCGTTTTTCCTTCCCGTTCCGAGCATCTCCGAGGCCATCCTGGCCTTCTCCTCCTCCGAAAGCGGGGGAAGAGAAGAGGAGGTATCTGCGCTTCCATTTTCCCGCTTCTCCTCTTCCTCCCACCAGGAGCTCTCGCGGATCTCGGCGTCCGGACTCTGTTCCTCCCCGCTCTCTCTCCCATCCGGCTCCTCTTCCTCCCTGGAAGCGGAGGTCTCCTCCGCTAAGGGATGGGAGTCTGTCTCCATCAGGCTCCGGGGCTCCGCCTCAAAGGAAGCGGAGGATTCTCTCTCCGCTTCTTTCTCTTCAGAGGAAGAGGCCGAGATCTCCTCGGAATTCTTCGTCTCCGGCTCGGCATCGGACTCTTCCTCCGTCCCGAGAAAGGCCTTGAGCTCCGCGGTGATCCTCTCCTGCTCCTCGGTCTTCGCATTTTCGGAGGCCCTGGCTCTCTCTTCCTCTAAGGCCTTCCTCTCCGCCTCCGCGCGGCGGATTCTCTCCTCCTCTTCTCTCCTGGCTTCCTCTGCGAGGCGATGTCTCTCCGCCTCCTCCGCCCTTCGCTCGGCTTCCGCTCTTCGGATCTTTTCTCTCTCTGCCTCCATCCTCTGAAGCCGCGCTTCCTCCTCGGAGCGCTCCGCCTCCGCTCTTCGGATCCTTTCCCGCTCCGCTTCCGCTTCTGCCTGTTCCATTTCCGCTTCCGCTTCTTCTCGTTCTGTCTCTCCGCGGGAAGAAAGCGCCTCCCCCTCGTTGTCCGGGGAAGCCGCATACCTATCCGTATCCGAAGCGTTCTCTCCTGATCCTTCGGAAGCCTTCCTCTCATTTGAAAAAGCCGTATCCGGCGTGTTTTCCACGCTTTCTAAGGAGTCCTCCGCACGGGGCTCTTCATAAGAGAAGGTGCTCTCCTCCGGCTCCTCATCCTCCGAAAGGCGGGTAAAGAGCTCCGGCGGCTCCCATTCTCTCTCTTCTCCCTCCCGGACCGATCCAAGCCGGGAACGGTCCAGTGAGAAGTCAAAGTGCAGCTGGTCCATCTCCTCGGAGAATTTCTGATCCTCCTCGGCTCTCTCCTCCGCGGAGGCGGAGGACACGGTCCTTTCTTCCTCTTCCTTGCCCGGAGCAAAAGCAGGGGGAGCATCCTCCCCCTTCCTTTTCTCCGGCATCCTGTACTCCACCGGCTTCAGCGCCTTTCGGATCCCCTCAAAGGAAATCTGCGCGCTCACGAGAAGCCCGCAGTTAGGACAGAATCTGGTATTCTCCGGGATTTCCGTTCCGCAGCTCTTACACTTCATCGTCTCTCAGATCCTCCTTTCCCGCCAAAGCTCCGCGCCGTCTCCCCGCGCCGCTCCGCTTCCTCTTTCTTATTCCCCGCTTCGCCCGGGCGGCCTTCCCCGAGCTCTCTTTGGAAGTCACTTCTCTTTTGATTCGGGCTTTTAAAGCGCTCACAGCTCTCTCAATAGCTCACGACATGGATCTCACCGCTCACATACTCCGCAAGGAATATATCCGAGATCTCCCCGAAGCCCATTTTCCTAAGACGCTCTTCCAGCCAATCCTGCGTTTTCCCGATCGCCTCCAGCGTATTCTCCTGCACCATCCCGTCCGTGATGAGCGGATAGCGCGGATTTTCCTCTCCGGACTGCACGACGAGAAGCTGCCCGTTTTGTTCGAGCACCGCCTGCTTCACCTCCCGTATGCTGAAGATATTGTTGTTCCGAAGCTTGAACATGATGTCGTGTGCCGTGAGCCCCGCCTTCCGGCAGGCCTCGACATCGATCTCTCCTCTCCGGATGATCGTCACCGGCTCCCCGTCCACATATTTTTTGAAAAAGTGCAAATTCGTCTTCAGCCAGCGGAGGGAAAGCACCAGGCAGAACCAGATCATCAGAATGGTGATGTACTGCAGGATGCTGATCGATTCGTTGTAGATCATGCCTCCGATGATTCCTCCGAGGACAAAGTTCTGTATCTGATCCACGGCGGAAGAAGGGGCCAGGTTTCCCTTTCCCGTCAGATTGATCACCATGACGAGGGAGAGAAGACCGATTGCGAGTTTAATCGAGACATTTAAATAAGACAGCTGCATACTTTCCTCATCCTAGTCGGCATCCACCAGCTGAATCTCCGGGTCAATGACTTCCATCTTCTCGAGAAGATAGCTGTCGTCCACCGCGATAATGCGGTAGAAATCGCCCCCGGCCTTCACGACAGCGCCGTCTCTCGCCGCTCGGGTGTTGATATAGATTTTTGCCTTGTCCAGCTTCAGCTCCTCCGCGACCGTCTCCACAGCGTGCGCCGCAGAGGAGTATTGATCGTCGATCAGATGGTGGCTCTGCTCGCTGCTGATCCTTGCACAGATCAGAGCGAGCACGCCGAAGAGGGCAATGAGGGAGAGCTCCCGATACTTTGTATCCCGTCTCTCCCGATAGTATTTAAATAGAGCGAACACCAAAAGGACCGCTGCCGCTGCCGCAAGGATAAGTTGCAGCCGGTTGGTGACAGCGATCCTGCCGGTGAGGTACTCATAAGAATAAAACTTCATTTATCCCTTTCATACCTGCCAAATCGGGCCTACAGCTCGGCAATGGCCTCGATCTCGCAGAGCACTCCCTTCGGGAGGGCCTTTACCGCCACGCAGGAACGGGCAGGCTTCGAGCTGAAGTACTTCTCATAGACTCCGTTGAAGACGGCGAAGTCGTTCATGTCCGCGAGGAAGCAGGTGGTCTTTAAAACCTTTCCGATATCGGAGCCCGCGGCCTCGATGACAGCCTTCACATTCTTGCAGCTCTGCTCCGCTTGGGAAGCGATGTCGGGGCCCGCCACTTCCCCGCTCTCCGGGACGACCGGAATCTGTCCGGAACAAAAAACCAGATTTCCGCTCACAAAGCCCTGGGAATAGGGGCCGATCGCCGCCGGCGCCTTCTCTGTCGATACTTGCTTCATCTTGTTCTCCTTTATTTTAAAAATATTGCTGAGACGCTCTCCATTATGACAGCTATTCCGCGAGAAAGCAAGACCCCCATAAAAGCCGAAGCAGAGTAAGGGAGGCCGGATGCATCCTCCTTAGCGGCGCTGCTCCCGGATCTTCAGCATGGCCAGTGTCCCGGTGCGGGCGATCTCCACGATGCTCACGGTCTTTAAGGTGTCGAGAAACATCTCTATCCGCTCCGGTGTGTCGCAGATCTGGATCGTCATCGCCTGCTTCCCGAGATCCACGATCCGGGCTCCCATGATCTCGCAGTTTTCCATGATATCCTTCCGGTTTTCCCGGTTGTAGCGGATCTTTACCAGGAGAAGCTCCCGGCAGATCCCCTCGCTCTCCGAGAAGGTCCGGACCTTGATGATATCGATCTTTTTGTTCAGCTGCTTCTCGATCTGCTCGAGCGTCCGCTCCTCCCCGCTCGAGACGATGACCATATTGGAGACCGTGCGGTCCTCCGTCTCTCCGACTGCGAGGGAATCAATGTTAAAGCAGCGTCTCCAGAAAAGCCCCGCGACTCTGGAGAGCACTCCGGCGCGGTTCTCCACCAG
The DNA here is from genome assembly GCF_000160135.1 of Oribacterium sp. oral taxon 078 str. F0262. Classification (GTDB taxonomy): domain Bacteria; phylum Bacillota; class Clostridia; order Lachnospirales; family Lachnospiraceae; genus Oribacterium. The sequence continues at coordinate 126,911 of NZ_GG729934.1, read as the reverse complement.
TACAGAATATATCCTTTTCATCGGGCCACCTCATCCGGATCAATCACACATTCCAGGAGAGCGGAGTCCTCTCCCCTGAGAAAGTCCGAGAGCTTCTCGGAAATCTCTTCGTTTTTTCGAATAGAAAGGTAGCGGAGATGATAGGCCTCCGAGAGCTTCGAAAGCTCCGGATCCGATCCGAGCTCCGTCATGGAATAGCGGTCCCCCAGGACGAAATGCTGGTACTGCCGCACAAGTCCGAGTGTCTGATTCTTCAAGACCAAAATCTTCACCGCGATGCCGTACTGCCGAAGTGTCGCAAGCTCCATCATGCACATCTGAAAGCCCCCGTCTCCGATCACCGAGACGACCTGTCTTTTCGGGGCTGCGAGCTTTGCGCCGATGGAGGCCGGGATGGAATAGCCCATCGTCCCCATGCCGCCGGAGGTCAGGAATCTCCCCCCTCTCATCCTATAGCTTCCGCAGGACCAAAGCTGGTTCTGCCCGACATCTGCGATATAGATCCCGTCCTCCTGCATTTTCAGAGAGAGCTCCCGGAGAAGAAGCTCCGGAGAGGGGAGATCGGAGAGGCGGAGCCTTTTCTGAAGGCGCTCCTCCTCCCTCTCCTCTTCCTCCCTCCGGTAATCCGAGAGCAGGCTGAGCCAGTCTCCATAGCCCTCCCCTCCCTCCTGCTCCAGGAATTTATCGAAGACACTGGAGAGATCCCCGACGAGAGGGATCTCCGGCCCGGCATTTTTCCCGATCTCCGCGGGATCCACGTCGATGTGGACGAAGGTTTTATTCTCCGTGATGAGGCCCGGCTGGCTGATCGAGCGGTCCGCCGCCCTGGCTCCTGCCATGATGATCATATCCGCCTCGTTCATGGCGCGGTTCCCGCAGCTTTTTCCGTTGTTCCCGACCATGCCGAAATAGAGCGGATCCGAGCTCTCCATCGCGCCGATCCCCATCATCGTGGAGACTACCGGCAAGCCCTGCTTCTTCGCAAAGGCCCGGAGCTTCTGAGCTGCCCCGGCGAGGAAGATCCCGCCGCCGACACAGAGGATCGGGCGCTTCGCCTCCCTCAGGCGATGGAAGACCTTTTTGATCTGGACCATGTTTCCCTCGACGGTCGGGCGATAGGTCCGCATCCTATGCTCTCTCGGATAGGAGAAGCTCTTTAGCTCCGCCTTCTGGACATCGACCGGGACATCGATGAGGACCGGCCCCTTCCGCCCGGAATTTGCGAGGTAGAAGGCCTCCCTCATGATCCTCGGAATCTCCTCCGCATTCCGGACGATATAGCTGTACTTCACAAAGGACTCGCAGGCCCCGGAGATGTCGGCCTCCTGAAAGACATCGGAGCCCAGGAGCTGGCTGTCCACCTGTCCCGTGATCACAACGATCGGGATGCTGTCCGCAAATGCCGTGGCGATCCCCGTTATGACATTGGTCGCGCCCGGACCGCTCGTCACCGCCGCGACCCCGGCCCTCCCGCTGATTCTGGCATAGCCGTTCGCCGCATGCGCCGCGCTCTGCTCCGTTCGAACCAGCACCGTCCGGATCCCCGTCTTCAGGATACTGTCGTAGAAGGGACAGATCGCCACTCCCGGATAGCCGAAGACATATTCCACTCTTTCGAGCTCCAGGCATTTCACCATCGCATCAGCGCCCGTCATAAACTCTCCTCTCCGCTGCCTACTGCACGAGGCGAAAGCCCCTCTCCGAAAATTCTCTCCGGATCTCCTCCACATGGCGGAAATCCCTCGTCTCCATCTGCATAGTCAGATAGCAGCCGTTGATATCGCTGTCCTCCGCCGTGCTGTTGTGGTCCACCCTCGTCACATTGGCGCCCTTCTCCGCGATGATGCGGGAAACCTCCTCGAGCTGCCCCGGCTTATCCAGAAGCTCCAGCGTGAGGCTCGCCTTCCGCCCGGTCTTCATCAGTCCCCTTGTGATGACGCGGGAGAGGATATTCACATCGATATTTCCTCCGGAGATGATGCAGACCGTCTTCTTCCCCTTCACCGGGACCTTATGAAAGAGCACCGCCGCGACGGAGACCGCGCCCGCGCCCTCGGAGACCACCTTCTGCCGCTCCATGAGCGTGAGGATCGCCGCCGCTGTCTCATCATCCGTCACAGTGACCAGCTCATCCACGTATTCTTCCACCATGTCGAAGGTCACGGAGCCCGGCTTCTTCACTGCGATCCCATCCGCAAAGGTGTGGACCTCGCTGAGGCTCTCCAGCGCGTGATCCCTCCGGGATTTCAGCATGGAGGCCGCACCGGAGGCCTGTACTCCATAGACTTTGCAGCCGGGATTCAGCTTCTTTACGACGAAGGAGACACCGGAGATGAGGCCGCCTCCTCCGACCGGGACGACGACGGCCTCCGCATCCATGAGCTGCTCGCAGATCTCCATCCCGATCGTCCCCTGCCCCGCGATTACATCGATATCGTTGAAGGGGTGAATAAAGACGGCTCCGCTCTCCTTCTGATAGCGGAGCGCCGCCTCATAGGCGTCATCGTAGACGCCGTCGATCATCCTCACCTCCGCCCCGTAGGCTCTCGTCGCCTCCACCTTGGATATTGGCGCGACCGCCGGGAGGAAGATGGTCGACTTCGTGCCGGAGCGGGAAGCGGCGAGGGCGACGCCCTGCGCGTGATTTCCGGCCGAGCAGGCTACGACGCCCCTCCTTCTCTCCTCCTCCGTCAGAGTCGAGATCCGGTAGCAGGCGCCGCGGATCTTAAAGGAGCCGGTGTTTTGCAGATTCTCCGTCTTCAGATAGAGCTCGCAGTCTGTTTCGATCCCGGCCGCCCGTACCAGCTCTGTCCTCTTTACGAGCGGCTTCAGCACATGCGCCGCCTGATATACTCTGTCCAGTGTCAGCTCCATCCTCTCTCCTCCGGCTCCTGTCTCCATTCTGCCCTCTCTCCTGTCCTATCTCGCGTTGTCAAGATCCCGGACCTGCTTCCAGCCCATCTTCGCGCGGAGCTCTCTCCCGGTCTTTGACGCAGGGCTCTCCGCATGGGCCTCCCGCATCGCAAAGAAATGCGGCCTCCCGGCCTGATTCTCCAGGATCCAGTCCTTCGCGAAGCTGCCGTCCTGAATATCGGAGAGGATCTTTTTCATAGCCGCCCTGCTCTCCTCCCCGATGATCTTCGGGCCCGCCGTATAATCCCCGTACTCCGCCGTATCGGAGATGGAATAGCGCATCCCCTCAAAGCCCGCGTTGAAGATCAGGTCCACGATCAGCTTCATCTCATGGATGCATTCGAAGTAGGCATTCTCCGGCTTATAGCCCGCCTCCACCAGAGTCTGGAAGCCCGCCTCCATCAAAGCGCAGACGCCGCCGCAAAGAACCGCCTGCTCCCCGAAGAGATCCGTCTCCGTCTCCTCCCGGAAGCTGGTCTCCAGAAGCCCTCCCCTCGCTCCGCCGATCGCCGCGGCATAGGCCTTCGCAAGATCCATGGATTTTCCGGAGGGGTCCTGCTCCGCCGCAACCAGGCAGGGAACGCCCTTTCCGTCCACGTATTGAGACCGAACTGTATGTCCCGGCCCCTTCGGCGCGATCATGATGACATTGACATCCTCCGGGGGAAGGATGCAGTGAAAGTGGATATTAAAGCCGTGCGCAAAGGCCAGGGTCTTCCCCGCCGAAAGATTCGGCGCAATCTCGGAGCGGTAGAGGGCCGCCTGCTTCTCATCGTTTACGAGGATCATGATGATGTCGGACTGCCGGACCGCCTCGGCCACGGGGAGAACGGAAAAGCCGTCCTCCTTCGCCTTCACCGCGCTCTTTGAGCCCTCATAAAGTCCGATCACAACATCCACGCCGCTGTCTCTGAGATTCAGGGCATGCGCATGCCCCTGGGAGCCGTAGCCGATAACGGCCACCTTCTTCCCCTTCAGAAGATTGAGATCACAGTCCTTCTCATAGTACATCACAGCCATTTCCTTCTCCTTTCTCCCGCGAACCAAATCGCGGATTCCTCTGCCCCTTCATGGGGCAGAGCTCTTGGCATAAAGCCGATACCTGTCCGGGAAAGCGCCGATCTATCCTCTATGGGAGCGGCGTTCCTCAGGCTGAAACGCTCCGCTCTCCCGCTGTCCCGGGCAGCAATGTGTTCCCGCGCCCGCAAAATTACGCATCACAGAAAGCGATCCGCATGCTTTGATCCGCATGCCTTCATCGATCCGCATGCCTTCCTTGCTATCCGAGGCCGGGACAAGGGCCGTTCCCGGCCGCTCCTCCCTGGAGCGGGCAGGGCTAACGCGGCGGCAGGACCTTACCGGATCGCTTCCTCGGAGGAAAGCTCCACCTTTCTGACATCATAGAGCTTTTCCAGCTGAGAGAGGACCTGCGTCCTCATATAATCGTCCCCCGTGGATACGATCTCGATCTTCGTAACTCCACTCACCTCGGTGGGGCCCGCGTGGATCGATTCGATATTGTAGCCGCGCTTTGCATAGAGCCCGGTGATCCGGTTCAGGACGCCAAAGCGGTTGTTGACCCAGAGATCGATGGTGAAACGGTTCATTTTTCCTCCTCCGAAAGAGCTTCTTCCAAGGGCGCCTCCTCCCCGGCGGGCAGAGGCAGGATGATATCCCGGATCGACTTTCCCGGCGGAATCATGGGAAGGACCTGCTCGTCCCTGTCGATATGGCAGTCGATCAGGATCGCATCCTCCTCATTTCCGTCCATCTCCTTAAGCGCCTCCTCCAGACCCTCCAGATCGGATACGGAGTATCCCTTCGCGCCGAAGGCCCGGGCCAGAGCCGCAAAATCCGTCCGCCTCTGATCCAGCGTGGTCTCGGAATAGCGCTTCCCGTAGAACATCCCCTGCCACTGCCGCACCATGCCGAGCACCTGATTGTCCAAGATGAGGACCGTGATCGGAAGCTTCTGGGAGACGACGGTGCACAGCTCGTTCAGATTCATGCCAAAGGACCCCTCCGAGGTGATGAGAACGGTCCTCCTTCCCCCGGAGGCGATGCAGCCTCCGACCGCCGCGCCGAGTCCATAGCCCATCGTCCCGAGTCCCCCGGAACTGAGCAGTGTCCTCGGCCTTTCGAAGGCATAGTACTGCATCGTCCAGATCTGATGCTGTCCCACATCGGTCGCGATGATGGTCTCATCCTCTGTGTGCCTCCGGAGCGCCCGGATGATATTTTCCGGGCAGAACTCCCCCTTCCTCTCCCGCGGATGCCACTCCCGAAAGCCTTCGACCCTCCTCCTCCAATCCGGATGCTTTTTCTCCGGGAGCTCCCGGAGAAGGTCCTGAAGGATCTCCTTCACATCTCCCTGGAGGGAGAGACCGGGGCGCACATTCTTCCCGATCTCCGCCTTGTCGATGTCAATGTGGATGATCGTTCGGTTCTTCGTATATTCCGAGATATCTCCGGTGGCCCGATCGGAGAAGCGGACACCGGCCGCGAGCAGGAGATCGCACTCGGACTGCGCCCTGGAGGCCGCGAAATTTCCGTGCATGCCGCACATACCGAGATTATAGCTGTAGGAGTCCGGCACCGCGCTTCGCCCCATCATGCTTAAGCCGATCGGAGCATCGATCCGCTTCGAGAGGGAGAGGATCTCCTCCTCCGCCCCGGAGGAGATCACGCCGCCTCCGCAGTAGAGGAAGGGCCTCTCCGCCCCGGAGAGCGCCGCGAGGACCGCCTCTTTATCATAGGGAAGCTTCGGCTTTTCGGGCATTCTGGGGACGACCGCGATGCCATACTCGCAGCTTCCCGTCTGAACATCCTTCGGGATGTCGATCAGAACCGGGCCCTTCCTCCCCGAATTCGCGATCAGAAAGGCTTCCTTGATCGTCTGCTCCAGCTCCGTCACATCCCTCACCATGAAGCTGTGCTTCACGACCGGCTGTGTGATGCCCACGATATCGACCTCCTGGAAGCTGTCCCGCCCGAGCGCATCCACAGAGACATTTCCCGTGATCGCCAGAAGGGGAACCGAATCCAGATAGGCATTTGCGATCCCTGTCACGAGATTCGTCGCCCCCGGCCCGCTTGTTGCGAGCACAACCCCCGTCTTCCCGCTGGCTCTCGCATAGCCGTCCGCCGCGTGGCAGGCACCCTGCTCGTGGGCGGTGATGACATGGCGGATCCGGTCCCTGGAGCGATACAGCTCATCGTAAATAGTCAGGACCGCGCCTCCCGGATATCCGAAAATCGTATCGACCCCCTGTGAAATCAGCTCCTCAATCAAAATCCCGGCTCCGCTCAATCTCATCTTATCCTCTCCCGAAAACTTCTCCCTGAACACTCTGAAAATTTCAATTTGCATTCCCCGCAAAGCGGGCGGTTTTTCGCTTTGCAATACTTCCCTTGCTTTGCAGGTCCCAGCAGTCTGAACACTAAAACGGCCCCGCAGCGTTTCGCTGCGGGGCCGAAGATCCCTCTATCTTAATTCCCCCGGATAGCGTCACGCGAAACAGCATCATTGCAAGCTACAATAATGCCGGAAAGAATCATCGTGACGCTCCAAAAATATGTCGAATCCCTCATATCCCGCATACTCTCCCTCCGTGATTTCTGCATTATCCCACAGCAAAAAGCCCTTGTCAAGGCGGCTCTCCCATATCTTCCCGCTATGGAAGCCATAGCCGCTTTATAAATGGAAGCCTTTGACACAGCCGCCTCTCCCACGCTAAAATTCAATAAAAAGAAAGGACAAAAAAGAAAGGACAGGGCTTCGCCCTGAATTACTATATTACTATGAAGGCTCTTTTATCCAGACTGATCTTTTTCAGCAGACTTTCCGTCGATCCGGTGCTCATGGGACTTTCCGCAGCCTTAGAAGCGCTCTCGGAGCCGGGCTATGATTATGAGATGGAAAATGAGGACGGAACGGTGGACCGCTATGACCACGATGATATCCGGCAGGATCTTCACGTCACTCTCCACGAAATCCTCCGTCTTTCGGCGGACTACGGCTTTGAGGGGGATCTTTACGCCTCCTATATCGCCTATTTGATCGCGGCGGATGAAAATCCCCTCTCACTCCTCAGTGAAGGTCTCGGGATTCCGGAGGGCTCCGCCTCCCTTCTCTCGCTCCAGGACTGCTCCGCGCTCTATGAGCTTCTGCATTACGATCTCTCCCCGCTGGATCAGTTTCTGGGCTCTACCTCCTTCTCCCTCCTCCGAAACTATCAGGCAGCGGGAAAAAGGACTGTCCACAGCCTCCGAGAGGCATCCCTCACGATCTCGGCGCTCGAGCGCTCCCTGATGAGAGCGGGAAATCCCCTGGGCATACAGCGTGCGATCTCGGAATTCTACCGCCGCTTTGGAAGCGGGAGCTTCGCGCTCCACCGAGCTTTCCGCATCGAGGGCACGGAAAAGGAGAGGGAGCTCGTCCCGATCAAGGCGCTGGACCCGGTGGATTTCGATTCACTCCTGGGCTATGAGGCGCAGAAGAAGCTGCTCTGTGAGAACACGGAGGCCTTCCTTCAGGGAAGGCCCTGCAACAATGTCCTCCTCTACGGGGATGCCGGAACCGGGAAATCCACCATGATCCGGGCGTTGCTCCATCATTTTCAGGAAAAGGGGCTTCGGCTGATTGAGATCTATAAGCAGCAGCTCCGGGAGCTCCTCTGGCTGAACGAAATCCTGCGGAATCGGAATTACCGCTTCCTTCTCTTTCTGGATGATCTCTCCTTCGAGGAGTCAGAGACAGAATATAAGTACCTGAAGTCTTTGATCGAGGGCGGAATCGAGGCGAGACCCGACAATATCCTGATCTATGCGACCTCCAACAGGAGACATCTCGTGCGGGAGTTTCTCTCGGACCGGAAGGATATGGTGGATCAGGAGGAGCTGCACCACTCCGATACCATGGAGGAAAAGCTCTCCCTCTCTGACCGCTTCGGCCTGAATATCCTCTTTCAGGAACCGAGCTTCGAAGACTATCAGAGGATTGTGCTCCTTCTCGCGGGGAGGGAGGGGCTTAAGATGGAAAGAGAGGAGCTTCTCCAAAAGGCGAGGGCCTGGTCGGTGCAAAGGGGCGGGCGCACGGGGAGGACAGCGAGACAGTTCATCCATTCTCTGGGCTGAGTTTAACTCCAACGGGGCGATTCAAGCTTGCTCCAGTCCGAGTGCCGTGATCTCCGGGATCGAAATCTCCGTTCCGTCCGAAAAGCGGAGAAGCCGCTTCTGCCGGTCGATCTTAGAAAGGCTCCCCCGGTAAAACTGCGTGCTGCCCCCGTCCTTCCGCTCATCCGGCAGGAAGAAGCGGAGCGCGATCCGGGGACTTTCTCCCCTGTCCAGCTCCGCCGAAAGCTTTCTAAATTCCCGATCGAGCTCCTCCTTCTGATCCTCGGAGAGCTCCGGCCTTTGCTCGGTCCGCCTCGCGCTCTCCGAGACCGCGGCGGCATAGCCCGTGAGGGCAGCGAAGGGAGAGAACTGAGAGGCGCGCTTATGGAGGCTCATCCTGGGATAAGCCGGAAGAAGAGGACGATCTGCATCCAGGATTTCTCCGTATTTTTCGATACATTCTCTTCTCTCTCCTTCCGCTTTTCTCTCTTTTCCTTCTGTATTCTCTGCTCCTTCTGTATTCTCTGCATTCCCCGAATTTCCCCTATTCCTTCTATTCTCTTTATCCTCCTCTCTCTCTTCCCCCCTGTCTAAAGGAAAGTCCGGAAAAATCCCCTTCCCTCCTCTTCGGAGAGAAGAAATGCTCCTCCCCTCTGCCGCACTTTGCATGCTGTCTTTCCCCACGAGAGTGCCGAGCTCCGGGCACTGCTTCATCTCCTCCTCTCCGCTCCTGTGTCCGCCGATTTCAGCATTTCTCTCTATGGCGGTTCCGCCCTCCTCGAGATTCATACCGCGGAGAACCGCGTTCTTCCCAAAGCGCCTTTTCAGAGAAAGGATGGCCTCCTGCGCTTTTCTCTCCTTCCCGAGCCTTTCCTCCCGCTCTCTTTTCTCCTTCTCCAGCTTTTCATAGTCCGTGAAAAGGTCGAGCTGCCCGTAGCTCTCACACTCTCCTCCCGCCTCCTGCTCCGGCACCGCCTCTTCAGCGCAGAGATAGATCCTCCGCACAAGAAGACGGGGATCCGCGATGCTGTCGTAGAGCTCCATCATGGCCTCCGTGATCAGCCGTGCCGAGGAGGTCCGGAAGGGGAGCCTTCTGCTCCCGTGCACAGGCTTCGGGACCGCTCTCCCATAGTGATCCCGCTCGACGCTCCCGCAGTAGCTCCCTCCGGATACCCCCCTTGGGAGGTTTTCGATGTCAAAGCCGATATTCAGAGAGATCAGGTCCGTGACCAGCCTCTTTTCCAGGAGCTCCAGAGCCAGAAGGTCCGTCATCTCCCGCACGATAAGCCTCGCCTTCCCAAAGGGATAGGGTGTATGCAGCACCTGGCCGTTTCCGAGACTGTTTTTTTCCGGACGATAGGACTGAATCTCTGAAATCGTACAGCTCTCCTCCCCGAAGGCATGATCGATGAGAAGCTCCGCATTGACCCCGAAAAGGCGGTAGAGAAGCTCCGCGCTCTGGCAGCCCCTCTCTCTGAGAGCGCAGCGGGCGATGTCCCCCATCGTGAGGAGGTTCTGCTTTTCCAGCTGCCTCTGCATCCCCCTCCCAAGCCTCCAAAAATCCGTGAGCGGGCGGTGATTCCAGAGCTTTTCCCGATAGGAGCGAAGGTCCAGCTCCGCGATCCGCACACCGTCCTGATCCGCTGCCGCATGCTTTGCGACGATATCCATCGCAATCTTCGCAAGATACAGATTCGGCCCGATGCCGCAGGTCGCCGTGATTCCGCTCTCTCTGAGCACCTCCCGGATCATCCGGATCGCAAGCGCATGCGCTCCGACCCGATAGGTCGGAAGATAATCCGTGATATCAATGAAAACCTCATCGATCGAGTAGACATGGATATCCTTTTCCGAGACAAAGCGAAGATAAATTTTGTAGATCTCCGTGCTGTACTTCATGTAGAGAGACATCCGGGGCCTTGCGACGATGTAATCGATAGAGAGCGCGGGGTCCGCGGAAAGCTCCTCCAAAAAGCAGGAGGAGCCGCAAAGCTTTGCCCCCGGCGCCCTCCGCCTTCTCTCATAATTCTTCTCCTTCACGCGGGCGGCCACCTCGAAAAGACGGGGCCTTCCTGGGATTCCCAGCCGTTTAAGGGCCGGTGTCACCGCAAGGCAGATCGTCTTCTCCGTCCGGGAACGATCCGCGACGACGAGATTGGTCCTGAGCGGGTCCAGTCCCCGGCTCACGCACTCCACCGACGCAAAAAAAGATTTCAGATCGATCGCGAGATAGCAGCGCTCCCACGGGCAAAAGGATTCCCCCATACTCCTGACCTCCCAGGCTCCACCGCCGGATGTTTTCCGCCTTTCCTTCCTGAAATCACTGTATCACAGAACATGTATTCTGTAAACATATTTTCTGTTATTTCTTGATTTTTGACAGAAAAAAGGAATAATGCTATGATTACGACATTAAAGCCCATGGAGAAACGCCTGAGAAAGCGATGACAAGCTCCGGCTCAGATTAGAATGGAGGACAGCTCAAGTGAGAGACGACGACAGTTTTTTCTTTGTGATTTTATTTTGTTATCTTTTTTCGAAGAAGGGCCTTCTGGCCACATTGATCATGCTCTACGCCACCGCCCTGACACTGATGGACACCATGCCAAGAGCGGTCCAGGGCTATCGAAGAGAGCGGCAGAGAAGAAACGCCTCCTCCCGCGAGGACTGAGCTTTTTCTGATTTTTATCCTGCGCCAGCTGCGGCCCGGCAGGGACTTTTTTATCTTTTGCGTACTGCCTATCGTCCGACAGGGGCATGGAGAAATTATTTGGAACTATGCCCTGATGCTTGTACAGGAATTGATCGTATACTCCGTTCCTAGCTGCAGCTTTTAACAGTCCGTCACTTCCCAGTATCCGTTTTTGTTGGCTCCGTGACGAATGATCCTCTTTTCTTCTTTCAGATTCGCCAGTATCCGCTGTACCTGCCGCTGTGTCAGCCCAAGTGAAGATGCCAACACCCTGGATGTAAGTCTTCCATCCTGGCGGAGCATGGACAGCAGTTTATCCTCATTTGTTACGACATTTGTTGCGACATTTAATGCGACATTTAAGCCGTCAGTCTTATTCTGGTTTTCATGCAACTCCTTCAAGGCGTCGCGGATCATACCAAGCATAAATGCCACAAATTCCGTGGAATCTCCGGCATTGTTTGCTTTTTGCAGCACACGGTAGTATTCTTCCTGATTTTCATGCACCAATGTCTCTACCGGGAGCCATGCGAATAGCTCATTCCACTTCAGAAGGATCAAGGACTGCCAGAGTCTTCCAGTGCGTCCGTTCCCATCCGCAAAAGGGTGGATAAACTCAAACTCATAATGAAAGATACAGCTTTTTACCAGCGGATGATATTTGGATTCTTTCAGCCAGGTCATCAACTGCGATATCAAATCGGGAACATATCGCGCCGGCGTCCCGGTATGGATCAGCTGATCCCCGGCATAAACACCCACATTGCCGCTGCGGAATCTTCCGGCCTCCTTTACAAGCCCCGTCATCATCAGCTTGTGTGCATAAAGCAGGTTTTTTACGCTGTACGGATCAAGCTCAGAAACTCGCTCGTAAGCCGCATAAGCATTCTTCACTTCCTGAATATCCTGCGGTGGTCCAAGTACGCGTTTCCCATCAATCACATCACTGACTTGATTCAAAGACAGCGCATTCTGTTCAATTGCCAAAGAAGAATAAATAGATTTAATCCTGTTTTCTCTGCGCAATACAGGATTCTGATGAAGAGCCTCATATGTCACGATGGAACCAACATACTGCCCGATTTCAACAATCAGATTCGTGATCTCCTCCGTCATATGAAATGGCGGCTGATATATTTCATTCATCGACAACCCCTCCATTACGCCAAGAATACCGTTTTTTGGGGAAGAACCTCCTTTTTGGCTTCTTCCGCCTCACAATACTTCTGCTTCCTCTCTCCTCCCAGAAGAAACATCATTGGCCGCCTTATCCGGAGACCCATATGGATCATTCATAAGCGGAATTTCATATCCGGAATCCATACGCTCGGCTGCCCAGTCATAAATGTCTCTCTGTACCTGCTCTCTTTCCGGAGAGATTCCGTTCTTTAGATAGTCTTCCTTCCATCGGTTTTGCATCATCTCAAATTCCGGAGATTCAATCCACAGATTCAGGAATTTATAGCCCTCCTCTGTCAGCCCTATATCTGCCACAAACCATATCCCACTTCCCTCATCTCCGTTATCTGTATGAAGAACATTTTCCAGGTAGAAGATAATTTCATTGACTCCTCTGGAAAGCGGCGTAACCTTTGTAATAAAAATCTCTCGATCATATGAGCTTACAGCATGTGATCTGGTCAGAGCATAATCATAGACAAATGCTTCGATCAAAAGTCGATTCTCTTTCCGGACTTCATTGGAGAGGTCGTAGTATACTCCCAGATCCGGCATTTCTCTGCTCAGATAACTGTCCAAGTACGTCCTTGTGAACTGATCGATCAGCTGATTTTCCCCCTCCGGGATCGTCACGGTCCGCTCGCTCGAGTCATTCAGTTCATCTCCGATCTTCCTGCTGTTTTTCAAAAACAGCTTCTCCACGTTCTCGTTCTTCAGCGGTTTTTCCCAAGAGTAACGGGTTTCCAGCTCGACTTTATCCGCATCTTCCCCGTCCTTTCGCTCTGAGGCAGCGGCTTCCTCCGAAACAACAACATGGATATGGGAATTCCAATCCTCAGCATCTTCCTCTCCCATACAGGCCTTATCCCATTCCGATAATAAAAAGTCGAGTTCATCCGCGTCGTTAATCGAAATGGAAAAAATCGGAAGTAAAAGTGCCGCCAGTGCAGAGAGCAAGACAACGGACAGGATACTTTTTCTCCCCCTCATTTGCTTTTCTCCTTCCGGAAGGTCTGCTGTATTCCTGTCTAAATCCGTCTTACAGCAGACAATTTTCGACTGCTCTGCTCTTTCATTTACAGCCCCGATGAAATCTACTGTCACTTTATCCTTTTCCCGCCCCCGGATCAAGTAATTTTATTTGATTACAGCTTCCGTCGGCAGAAGCAGGGGCTCCCGTGTGTCGTCCCCTTAATATACAGGAGATGACTTTAATATTGTCTTGGAATAGCTTCTTATACAAGCATTTTGACCCTAACTTTTTTATATTTTATGATTTCAGTGCCAAAAGTCCTGTCTCCACGACATGCTTGCACAAGAGTGGAGACAGGACTTTATGGCACGCCCCTTTATAAGCGTATAACGGGACTCTGTCCTGTGTGAATGCGAATATAGGGCAGCAGGGAGCAGCATGCTGTGAACTAAGGAAACACGGATTCCATCGAGACAATTCCGTGCCAACGGGCGTGATGCCGAAAAAGCGTGCGGAACGCCGGTACTTAATGAACACGAGTGTAACGAAGTGTGAATTTAGTACCGCTGCGTGGAGCCCCGAACGAGAGTGTCTTTTAAGGCACACGCCTATGGCACAGGCGTCATGAATCCATCCGTCTTTCCCCAAGAGGAAGAAAGCTTAAATCCCCTTAAAGACAAAGGCAAACTGGAGTGCCCGGTCGTTTGGGAGAAGATATTCCTCGTGGGTACGGGCTCCCCAGCTGTCATCCCCTCCCTCTCTCATCCGTGATCTCCGCCCAGCGGACCGCGCATCGGTTCCCGCTCTCCTGCGGAACAAGGTAGGGCTCCCTGAGGTGCGCGATTTCTCTCTCGTAGATGCCAAGCCGCGCTCCGCTCCTCCTGTCGCAGTAGTTTTCTCCGGGGCCCAGCCCATAATAGAGGAGCCGCTTAAAGTCCGCATCCAGGATAAGGAGATAACCGAACTCCGGCATGGGCGGGAGCAGCGCGTTTCCCGGATAGTCCAGGATGACGCGGACCCTCCCGTCCGGAAAGATCCGGTAGGAAAGATAGAGCGGCGTCCCCAGCGTCCCGGGCAGGAAATGCTTCCATTTCAGCTCGATAAAATCCTCGGTCTCTGAGAGGATCGGGTAGCGGAGGAAGTCCTCCGCTCTTTGCCGCGCTGTAGTTATCCGGAAAGGAAAAGCTCCCGCAAAAGCCCGCTTCTCCCGGGCTTTCCTCCCCGTCCCCCGTAAAAAGCCGCCGGGACCGAAGGCCTAGGCCGGAGGCAGAATCAGCTGCCGCATCGAAGGCCTCCCCGCCGCTTTTTTCTCTCCCTCCCGCTCCTCCCGCCGGGGAAAAAGCATCAGCTTCTTCTATCCGGAAGACCGTCTGTCCGAAGGCAATTTCATATCCTCTTTTCGCATAGGGCCTGTCCTCCCAGAGGCGAAAGGAGAGTGTGAGCGCATATTCTCCCGCCGGAAGCTCGGGGAGATCCGGGATCGCATACTTCCGCTCAGAGAGCGGGGGGAGAGAAAGAGAAAGACTCTCCTCCCGGATTCTCCTCCCCTCCCGCTCCAGAATAAGAACGCCGTCAAATTCCGAGGCATCCGTAAAGAGGAAGCGGTTTTTGATCCAAACGCTCCGCTCCCTTTGGCATATCCGGATCGAGAGGCCCTGATAGCAGAATTTCACCTCCTGCATCTTTTCGTAGGGCCTTCGGTTTCCGTCAAGGGGATGCCGATAAAGCAGATGGTCAGGTATGCCGTCGTGCCGTCTGCCGCCTCCGCCGGAGTGGACATTGCCGAAACGATTGGATTCACCAGCACAAGAAAAACCGCCATCAGAGTGACAGACACCGCCATAAACAATGTCGCGGTATTGCCGACATCCTTTGCCGCCTGTCTGCGATCACCCGCACCGATGGCTTGTCCAATGCTGACAGTTGTTCCCATCGCAAGCCCGACAATCATAACCGTGAGCATGTGCATGACCTGTGAACCGATGGAAACGGCAGTCGTGCTGGCAACGCCCTCAAACCGGCCGATAATATAGAGGTCAGCCATCCCGTAGAGCGTCTGCAAGAAATACGATAGTAAGTACGGCAGCGAGAACAGAATGACATTCTTAAACACACTGCCGCTTGTGAGATTTTTTTCCATGTGTCTTTGGCCTTTCTTTGCTGAACTGCCTCTATCATAAAGTCTACAACAGATATAGAGTAAAGAACTTTTTTCCGTCGCTGTTTTATAAAGGCGAATATAGGTGGCCGCCGTAGAAGTCCCTCCTTCCGACAAGCAGTGTTTTTGTTTTGGGACACTTTGTCCCTGTACCTCCTTAATAATATATGAAAATGAGCAGGATTAAGATAAAAATAGACACAATGGCTTTATTGCTTAAACGCTTAAAAGGCAAAGCGGATTTTTGAAAAAATCAAAGTCCGGCACTTTTCTCATAAAAAGGGCCGGACTTTGATTTCGAAAAAATTCCCCGGAGATCCCTCTCCGAAATCAATCAGTACGATGTGATATAATTATTGATATGTGCGACTCTATAGGAATGATAATATTCCATATACTTGGATAAGGGATATGCTGCATGATTATCAGTATGCGCTGCACAGTATATCTCCCCATTTCGGATTTCAGAAATAATTACAGAGTGCCTCCAGAAGCTCCCGTTATAGAACTGAATGACATCCCCGACCTGAGCATTTGACTTATCATATCCCGTCGTCGTAGCGCTGATTCCATAGACATCTCCCGCCTGCTTCGGATTATCATTTTTCTGGAAATACGTCCAGAGCTCATTGACTCCCACCCAGGAGACCGTTTCATAAGTATATTTTCCTTCATGATTCCTTTTGCAGGACCATTTGACGCTGTTATCTTTCCCCTGTCTGTCGAACGGCCAGCCGGGGCTCTGCCACATACACTGGGATACATAATTTGTGCAGTCTCCTCCGGAACCATTTTGGGGGACGAATAAATCGTTGTATTTATATGCGTACTTTTTTGCCTTTTTCGCTACAGTTTCCCTGTCATAAGCTATTGTGGTTCTCCTCCTCATAAGAGAAACATCATTGGCCGCCTTATCCGGAGACTCGTATGGATCATTCATAAGCGGAATTTCATATCCGGAATTTCGAACCTCTTCCGCTCGATTCCAAATATCCCTCTGGACTTGCTCCTTTTCCGGAGAGATTCCATTCTTTAGATAGTCGTCCTTCCATCGGTTTTGTGTTATTTCAAATTCCGGTGATTCAATCCACAGATTCAGGAATTTATAGCCCTCCTCTGTCAGCCCTATATCCGCCACAAACCATGTTCCGCTGTCCTCGTCTCCGTTATCTGTGTGAAGAACATCCACCAGATAAAAAATAACTTCGTCAACCCCTCTGGAAAGCGGCGTGACTTTTGTAATAAAAAATTCTCGATCGTAGCTATCCACCGTATGAGCTCCCGAGACCGCATGTTCATAAATATAGGCTTCGATCAAAAGTCGATTCTCTTTCCGGACTTCATTGGAGAGGTCGTAGTATACTCCCAGATCCGGCATTTCTCTGCTCAGATAACTGTCCAAGTACGTCCTTGTGAACTGATCGATCAGCTGATTTTCCCCCTCCGGGATCGTCACGGTCCGCTCGCTCGAGTCATTCAGTTCATCTCCGATCTTCCTGCTGTTTTTCAAAAACAGCTTCTCCACGTTCTCGTTCTTCAGCGGTTTTTCCCAGGAGTAACGGGTTTCCAGCTCGACTTTATCCGCATCTTCCCCGTCCTTTCGCTCTGAGGCAGCGGCTTCCTCCGAAACAACAACATGAATAGGGGATTCTGTTTCTTCCGTCTCCTCTTCCTTCCTGTAGTCCTTATCCCACTCCATGAGTTCATCGGAATCGCTGAG
Source organism: Oribacterium sp. oral taxon 078 str. F0262 (assembly GCF_000160135.1). Taxonomy (GTDB): domain Bacteria; phylum Bacillota; class Clostridia; order Lachnospirales; family Lachnospiraceae; genus Oribacterium. The sequence continues at coordinate 110,161 of NZ_GG729934.1, read as the reverse complement.
CGCAGAAGATGAACCCGGTGTCAGCATTCCCGCCAGTACAGAGAGCAAAACAAGCGCTATAATACTCCTCTTCCCCGTCATTTCTTACCTCCTTTCTTTGGTTTAAATATCTTACAATCACGATAAAATACATTTTGATATTGCCTGAGAATGGTTTCTTGTTCAAGTATTTTTGTCTTAATTTTTTTTTAATATTTTATGACTCCAGTGCCAAAAAGTCCTGTCTCCACGACATGCTTGCACAAGAGTGGAGACAGGACTTTATGGCACGCCCCTTTATAAGCGTATAACGGGACTCTGTCCTGTGTGAATGCGAATATAGGGCGACAGGGAGCAGCGTGCTGTGAACTAAGGAAACGCGGATTCCATCGGGACAATTCCGTGCCAACGGGCGTGATGCCGCAAAAGCGTGCGGAACGCCGGTACTTAATGAACACGAGTGTAACGAAGTGTGAATTTAGTACCGCTGCGTGGAGCCCCGAACGAGAGTGTCTTTTAAGGCACACGCCTATGGCACAGGCGTCATGAATCCATCCGTCTTTCCCCAAGAGGAAGAAAGCTTAAATCCCCTTAAAGACAAAGGCGAACTGAAGCGCCCGGTCGTTTGGAAGGAGATACTCCTCGTGGGTGCGGGCCCCCCAGCTGTCATCTCCTCCCACTCCCATTTGCTTTAGATTCGCGCGGAGAACCGTGAACTGAGGACGCGGGAGCTCGTGCGCGTGAAGAGCCTCCTCCAGCTGCTCCGGCGTATAGTTCGATGCGGAGAGCTCCATGCTGCCCGGCTCCGCCATATAGGGATCCTCCGGCACGCAGGGACGGAAATCCGCCCCGGAGAGCCGGAGCCCTCTTCCTCTCTCATCCGTGATCTCCGCCCAGCGGACCGCGCATCGGTTCCCGCTCTCCTGCGGAACGAGGTAGGGCTCCCTGAGCTGCGCGATTTCCCTCTCATAGATGCCAAGCCGCGCTCCGCTCCTCCTGTCGCAGTAGTTTTCCCCGGGGCCCATCCCATAATAGCGGAGCCGCTTAAAGTCCGCATTCAGGATAAGGAGGTAGCCGAACTCCGGCATGGGCGGGAGCAGCGCGTTTCCCGGATAATCCAGGATGACGCGGACTCTCCCGTCCGGAAAGACCCGGTAGGAAAGATAGAGCGGCGTCCCCAGCGTCCCGGGCAGGTAATGCTTCCATTTCAGCTCGATACAGTCCTCGGTCTCTAAGAGGATCGGGTAGCGGAGAAAGTCCTCTGATCCCGGGGAATGAGGATCCGTCTCCAGGGGTCTTGCCGTCTGGTAGAGGCTTGCGAGCTTCCAGATCCCGCAGCGAAGCGGCATCTGATTACCGAGATCGTTGCTGATCGGGGCTCTCCAGAAATTCGGTCTGGGAAGGCGCTCCAGAAGCTCCCTCCCCGCATAGCGGTAGGATACAAGTCCTCCCTTGAGGAGGGAGAAAAGGAGGTCGAAGTGCTCCCCCCGGATCCCGATATTGCAGGAGCCCCGGATCAGCCGAAGCCCTCTCCTTCCGAGTCCTCCGCTCTTTGCCGCGCTGTAGTTGTCCGGAAAGGAAAAGCTCCCGCAAAAGTCCGCTTCTCCCGGGCTTTCCTCCCCGTCTCCCGTAAAAAGCCGCCGGGACCGAAGGCCGAAGCCGGAGGAAAGGTCAGCTGCCGCATCGAATGCTTCCCCGCCGCTTTTTTCTCTCCCTCCCGCTCCTCCCGCCGGGGGAAGAGCGCTGTCTTTTTCTATCCGGAAGGCCGTCTGTCCGAAGGCAATCTCATATCCTCTTTTCGCATAGGGCCTGTCCTCCCGGAGGCGAAAGGAGAGCGTGATCGCATATTCTCCCGCCGGAAGCTCGGGGAGATCCGGGAGCGCATACTTCCGCTCAGAGAGCGGGGGGAGAGAAAGAGAAAGACTCTCCTCCCGGATTCTCCTCCCCTCCCGCTCCAGAATAAGAAGGCAGTCAAATTCCGAGGCATCCGTAAAGAGGAAGCGGTTTTTGATCCAAACGCTCCGCTCCCTTTGGAATATCCGGATCGAGAGGCCCTGATAGCAGAATTTCACCTCCTGCATCTTTTCGTAGGGCCTTCGGTTTCCGTCGAGAATTCCGTTTCCGCTGAAGTCAAAGTCCGTGGGGCGCTCCAGGAAGTCCCCGCCGTAGGCCTGGTACTCCTCCCCGTAGCGGTTTTTCGAGCGGAGAGACTGGTCGATGAAATCCCAGATAAAGCCCCCCTGAAAGCGCATCTCCCGGTCCGAAAGCTCCGTGTACTTCTGCATCCCCCCGTTGGAATTTCCCATGGAATGCGTATATTCACAGAGCAGAAACGGCTTCTCCCTGTGCTCTTTCAGAAAGTCCTCGATCCTTGAGACCGGGATATACATCTGCGACTCCATGTCCGTCGTATCCGGATAGCGCCGGTCGTGCGCAACACCCTCGTAATGCACGAGGCGAGTCCTGTCCTTTTCATGAAAAAAATCCGTCATCCTCTTCGGGATCTCTCCTCCGTAGGATTCGTTTCCGATCGACCAGATCAGGATGGAGCTATGATTCTTGTCCCGCTGATAGCAGGAATTCACCCGGTCCAGCATCATCGGAAGGTACTCCATCCGGTCCCCCGGTATGGCATCCTCCGCCCTCTTCTGCCCCTTTTGCACCATGAGCCAGACCCCGTGGCTCTCCATATTGTTTTCCGCGATGAGATAGAGTCCGAGCTCATCGCAGAGCCGGTAGAGAAGAGAGGCATTCGGATAATGACTGGTCCGGACCGCATTGATATTGTTTCGCTTCATGAGAAGGAGATCCCTCCTCACATCCTCCTCCCGCACGGCCCTTCCCCTGTCCGAGGAGAACTCGTGCCGGTTTACTCCGAAAAAGACGATGCGCCTCCCGTTAAGACACATTAGTCCATCCTTTAGCTCGAATCTCCTCACCCCCACATGCTCGGAAATCAGCTCGGAGAGCTCTCCCTCCTCATCAAAGAGCTCCAGCTGAAGCTCATAGAGATTCGGCTTCTCCGCGCTCCATAAATGCGGCTCCTCGATCCTCCCGGAAAAGGAAAGCGGAAAGGAGCTCCCGTCTCCAAAGCTCTCCTCCGAGGAATCCAATGGGAGGCAAAGCTCTCCTCCGAGGATTTCCTCCCCCAAGAAGCGGAGCCCCCAGCGAATTCTCCCTTTCTTTTCGTTCAGAAGAAGGCGGACCTTTACGGAAGCGCTCTCTAAGTCTTCCTCCGGCTCCGCCGTGATCGAAAGATCCCGGACATGGAGCTTTGGCTCTATGAAGAGATAGACGTCCCTAAAGATCCCGGAGAAGCGGAAGAAGTCCTGATCCTCCAGCCAGCTCCCCGCACTCCACTGAAAGACCTGCACGGAGAGCTTGTTCTCCCGATCCGGAAGGAGGAAGGGCGTGAGCTCAAACTCGGAGGGCGTGAAGCTGTCCTCGGAATAGCCGACAAAGCTCCCGTTCAGCCAGAGCGAGAAGGCGGATTCCACGCCCTGAAAGGAGAGATAGAGGCGCTTCCCCCGCATCCTCTCCGGGACCGAAAAGTATTTCACATAGCTTCCCACCGGATTAAAGTCCTCCGGGATCATCCCCGGATCGATCTCCTCCCTCCCGTCCCAGGGGTACTGCGTATTCACATAGCCGGGCCTGCCATAGCCCTCCAGCTGGATATGCCCCGGGACCCGGATCTCCCCCCAGCGCCTTGCGTCATAATCCATCCGAAAGAAGCCGGGCACTGTCTCCCCGTAATTTCTCGCATAGTGAAAATACCAGATTCCGTTCAGGGACTCCCGAAAGGAAGTGACGCCGCTCTCCCTCTCCGCGGCATTAGAAAAACAGAGGTGATCCGAATGTGCCGGCAGGCGATTTTTTGCAAAGATCTCCGGGTCCCGAACGATGGAATAGTCAAACTCATTCATAGGAAGTGCACTCCTTTCTGCCCTCTCCCTCTCACTCAGCCTTTCACCGAGCCCTGCATGAGACCGGAGAGCAGGAAATTCCGAAAGAGAACGGCGAGCAGCGCGGGGATCAGAAGAGAGAGGATTCCGGAGGCGCAGATCAGGCCGTAGCTCACATCATTCCTCCCCATGAAATCCGACAGCACAAGCGTCAGCACCCGCTTCTCCGGAGAGGATATGAGAATCAGGGGGATCTGAAACTGGCCCCAGCTCATGAGAAAGAGCATGAGGGACACCGTAAGAAGGATCGGTCCGGAAAGAGGCAGAATCACGCGGAAAAAGAGCTGCCTCTCCGTACAGCCGTCCACCCTCGCCGCGTCGTAGAGCTCATCCGGTATCGCGCTGAAGTAGTTCATCATGATCCAGGTGATCAAAGGCAGGAAGGAGGAGACATAGACGATGGCCGCCCAGATCCTTTTATCCAAAAGCCCCAGCTTGGAAAAGACAGCATAGAGCGGGATCAATGTGGCGAAGGCCGGGATGACGGTCGTGAGCACGAGAAGCCTCAGGATGAAGATCCTGCCCCGAAACTCATAGCGGGAGAAGGCATAGGAGGCGGGAAGAGCCGCGAAAATCCCGATAAAAATGCAAAGAAGGGACAAAAAAACCGAATTTCCGATGCCCTGAAGGAGGATTTGTCCCACCCTTTGAGAATGGTCCAGAAGCTCCCGGTAGTTTCCGAGATAGAGGGAGGGCGGAAGCAGTCCGCCTCCCCTGTGAAAAAGCTCATACTCCTCTGTCAGGCTTAAAAGGAAGCACCAGAGAATGGGCCCCAGCGAAAAGAGGAGGAAGAGAAGGGAAAAGACATAATAGAAGAGCCGCTCACTCCATTTCTCCTTCATCGGCTTCGCTCCTTTCCGATCCTTTTGATATAGAAATAGCCGAGAAGCCCGGAGGAAAGCAGGATGAGATAGCTGATGGCGGAGCCAAGCCCCAGATCCAGAAAACGAAAGCTCGTCCGGTAATGGTAGACCAGAAGGGTCGAGAGCTCATAGCGGTCTCCGGAGAGCGCCAGGAGCTCATCGAAGACATTGATGCCCGCCATGCTGGTCTGAAGAAAAAGGATGGGGAAGATCGGGAGGAGCAGGGGAAAGCTGATCGCCCAGTACTCCTGAAAGCGGCTGCTGCCGTCCACCCTGGCCGCCTCATAGAGCTCTGTCGGAATCGCCTGAAGAGAAGAAAGAACCAGGATACTGCCAAAGGGAATCACCCGCCAGACCACGACCAGGGCCGCGAGAAGGAGCGCCGAGAAACGATTCTCCGTCCATGGAAACGGGGCTGAGATCAGTCCGAGTCCGAGGAGGATCCGGTTCGCAAGACCATAGCCGGGGTAAAAGATGAATCTCCAAAGAATTCCGTTCACGAGCGGCGGCAGAGCCCACGGGATGATTGCCGCTGCCGTCAGGACGGAATTCAGGGGAGATTTCCGGTTCAGGAGAAGCCCCGTCAGCATGCTGACGGGGAAGGCGATCAGGAGCACGAAGAAAAGCACGAACACGCTGTTTGAAAGCGCGGTCCAGAACTCCGGGGAGCTCAGGATGCTCCGGTAATTATCGAGTCCGATGAAGCGAATGTCATAGCTTTCCGTCAGCCGGTACCTCTGCATACTGAAGAGAAAGGTGCGGATCGCCGGGTAGAATACGGTGCTTCCCATGATGAGGAGGCAGGGGGAAAGCAGAAGCCAGGGCGTCAGATTCTCTTTTTTCATCCTTCTTTTACAATTTTATTGACCTTTTCCACCAGCTGATCCGCAGCTTCCTCCGCGCTCAGCTTTCCGTTTGCCATCTGATTTATGGTATTGAAGATCTCCGTGCTCATCCTCGTATAGTAGATCGGGACGCCATTCGGGAAGGGGCTCTCTATCCTCTTCGCGAGCTCCAGCATTGCCCCCGGATTCTGAATCTTTCCATCCTTTAAGAGCTTCTCCAGGACAGAGGTTCTGGTGGGCAGATTGGAGATCTCCTCATAGAGCTGATACTGCACCTCCGGTGAGCTGTACCATTCCACGAACTTTTTGGCCCCCTCCGGATTCTTGCTGTAGGGGGAGATTCCCACAGCCTCCGCAAAGGGCGTCGTGACTTCCGCCTGGGCCTCCTTTCCGGGGAGAAGGATGGGGATCACCTGTCCCACCACCTTGGATTTTCTGGGATCATTGACCGCCATCACATTCGAGGAGGGGCCCACCATAAATGCCGCCTCTCCGTTCCGAAGCCGCGGGAAGGCCTCCGACACCGCGCGGTTTGCCGGGTCGGACAGTCCCTCCCGGTTGATCTCATCCAGAATGCTAAGGGCATCCAGCGCCGCCTCGCGGTTTAGGGTATTGTCCTCATTGAAGACCTTCCCGTCCAGGGTATAGGCCAGCCAGAGGAAGGTCGTCGTCGACTTCTCATCCGCGCTCATGGGATTCGAGACCGGGTATTCACAGATCCCCTTCTCCTTTAAAAGCTTCGCATCGGAGATGACCTCCTTCCAGGTCTTCGGGGGCTCGCTGATCCCTGCCTGGTCGAACATGCTTTTATTATAATAGGCGATCCGGTAGTCATTGGAATAGGGAACGGCATAGAGCGTCCCGTCCACGGAAAAGGTCTTCGCGCTCAGCATATCGTCCATATCCTCCTGAGAGAGGGAAATCGGGGCGATCCATCCCGCCTTCTGAAACTCCCCGACCCAGGACCAGTCCACCTCGAAGACATCCGCCGCCGCTGTCTTCCCGGCCGCGGCGGTGGAGATCTTGTTTCGGATATCGTCCCAGCCGGTCGTGAGCACATTGACCTTTACGCCGGACTGCTCCTCAAAGTCCTTCAGCATCTCCTCCGTCGGGACTCCCCAGTCCGGGATCATAAAGGAGATCTCGGAAGCGGCCTTTCCCTGCTTTTCGCTCTCAGACTCCGCCTTTTCCTCCGCTGCCGCGCTGCTCCCCTTCTTCTGCTCCGCATCCTTCGCGCTTCCCTCCTGCGTCTTTCCTCCGCAGGCATAAAGCAGCGAAGAGGCGAGACAGAGGCAAAGAGCCGCCCTTCGTATTGTCTTCATCCTATCCTCCGTTCTTCTCCGCTTCCGTTCCATGATGCCGCTTTACTTCTTTCCGCCGCCGATCAGCCGATAGCCGCTCAGCATGGCCATCAGCATACAAAACGTGGCCGCGATGGCCCAGAATTTGTGACTTTCCATCTTCTTCATCTCTCATTCGCCTTTCCGGCGAAGGCCCCGCAGATCAATACGCCGGTCCTCCGCGCTTCCTTTTCCTTCCGCTCCCCTCCCCCGGGCGCTTTCTCCCGGAGAAAAGCGGAGCGGTCCAACGCGCCTATCATACAACATTTTCCGGGAAAAGGGGAGGGATAAGGTCTCAGAGCATCATCCGTCCCTCTATTCCGAGAAAGTCAATTTCCTTTTTCCTCCCGTCCTTAAAGGACAAAAGCAGCGGCCCATAGCCTCCCTTTTTCTCCGGATCAAAGAAGCGGATGCTCTCCAGCGGGAAAAGCTCCTCCGGGCTGAAGTCCTCCGGAGCGTCCCGGCATAGTACCTGGGAAATACAAAAGTAGTCCTCATAGCTGTACTGCTTCAGGCAGTCCGCTTCCGCATAGACGAGGATCGAGTTCTCGGAATCCGGATTGCAATCCCTCTGCCGAAGATAATCCAGTCGGGAAAATCCGAAAAAGATGCTCATGGCAAGCTGCTTCGCTCTTCCCCGGCTGTCCCTTCCCTTAAGAATAAGGGCCTGCCAGTCCCCCTCTTTCTTTCGCAGGATTTCGCTTCCGTTATCCGGAAAGCCATAGGCCCCCAGGCGGATCCGAAGCGGCCTTTGGAAAAGCCGGAGCTTATCCGCGCGAAAGAGCCCCTCTGCCACCGGAAAATCCGCGAGATTGATCCCCTGAAGCCAGTGATATTCCTTTTCCGATGAGAAATCAAAGAACTGCCTCCGGTACAGTACGCCATCCTTCTGCCCCGCAAAAAAGCAGGCGTTGGCCGTGGAAACCGAAGAAAAGCTGAGATCCTCCAGTGTGTACTGCTGGCTCTCGATCCTCGGATCGCTTCCGGCCTCCCAGGGATACTTCGTATTATAGGAGAGCTTCCCGTAGTTCCAGATCCCGCTCCGGTCCCCTGCCTTCTTCAGGACCTTCCCCGTCCGAAGCTCCGTCATGCCGTTGCTGCCGTGATTCACACAGCAAAGTCCGGGACCATAAAGGCAGTACTCCCGGTTCTCTCCCCTTTTCAGCTTCTCCCAGCCTCCATTCGTTTCCCTCTCCGTCCAGAAGGGATGCTCCTTCGGAAGGCAGAGGCAGAGGAAGGCCTTTCCCAGCCAGAAAGGGGATGCGGCGCAGGAATAAGGCTGAATCAGGGGAGGAAAGGAACGATAGAAGCCAAGGCATGGGATCCCCTGATAAAACACATCCTCTCTGCTCAAAAACTGGAGGAGAGAGCCGGAGGAAATCCGGCGGGAAAGGCCCGGATCCGCCGAAGGATTTCGGAGAAAGAAATTCGCGGCAAAGGCGCTGGTCGCGGCATTTCGATAGATATTGCTTCTCCCCCACATATTGGTATATCCGTCCCGATCGAAAAAGGCGGGCAGGCTCTCCATCATCTGATTGGCATGCTTTTCGAAATAAGCGGAAAGCTTCGCTTCCTTTCGATAGCCGTACCAGAGATTCCAAAGCGGAGCGTAGACATTGAAGGCCCAGACCGAATAGTAGTCAAAGCACTGTCCGTCCCGGTACCATCCGTCTCCGGCGTAATAGTTTAAGACGGCCTGTGCATGATCCCGCATGAGGCCTTCCTCGATGGGATAGCCCTCCCGCTCGAGAAATGCGAGGGCAAGCATATTGAAAAGCCGCCAGTTCTGGGGGACGGTATTTCCCTCGGCATAGCCCCGGATAAAAGCCGCGATCCGGTCCTTTTCCGGGCGGCTGTAGCTTTGCCAGATTAGCTCCCGGCAGGCCCAGAGGCAGATCACGAGGGCACAGACCTCCACCGTCTGCTGGTAGACCCGAAAGGGATTTTGCTGCTCCCCCATGGCCTCCATCGCCGCATAATCCAGGACATAGGCGGGATCCTCCGGATCGCAGGCCCGAAGAAGCTGAGCGCGGTAATACTCCGAAAGCGATATTCCTGCGATCTTAAGCTCCGGCTCCTCCTTTAAAAGCGGGGCCGCAATGAAAAAGGAGCGGGCCAGTCCCTCGAAATACTCCGCCTGCACCTTGTGAGGCGGAGTATTTCGATTGGGATAGCTGATTGCATATTCGTATCTCGGCATGAGAAGAGGAGCCCTCGGGTCCTGAACATTCCGGAAAATTCCGTTTAAGAGAAACTTCCCTGCTGAAATCCAGCCCTCTCTGTTTAATCCGGTATAGGGACTTAGCTCCCAGTCCGGATCCCGCACGGAAAAGGAAGCCTGCTCCGCCTCGCATTTTTCGGTACAATTTCCCCGGGGCCCGGCAGCAGACCTGCAGCTCCTGACTTCAGAGGATTGTTTCATTGTGCTCTCCTTATCCATCTCCCTCTTCAAAAGTTTTTCCCTTCACAGGAAGCGAAAGACTCTCCTATCCTCATAGCTGCTTATAGAAGTACGGCGCCTGTTCCGTCTCATCCGCTCACGGAAGCACAGCGTCTGTTCTCTCTCCTGATCGGGCTTTATTCCGTAATATGCTCCGGTTTGGACGCTCAGCGGGAGGGATATCCATACGCCTCCAGCTCCGTCAGTGCCGGAAAGGGACTGGGATCATCCGCCGGGATCAGCTCCCGGAGACAAAGAGAGCGAATTCCCTTTTTGTCCACCGGAAAATGCTGCCCCTCTCCGTTTCTCTTCTCCAGATCCAGGGAAAGACTGCTGCCGTCCGAAAAGCTCAGCTCCGCCTTCACCCACCAGTTGTCGTGCGGAAAATCCGCACGGGTATAGAGCACCAGCTCCCGAAGATCCACCGGCCTCCCAAATTCAAGATGCCACTCGGCGTCTGCTCTTCGGTTGATGCCCCAGGACTGATACGGCCACCTTCCGTGTCCTTGGCAGAGCTTCACACCGTCTATCGCATTTTTAGCGGCAAATACCGCTTCTCCCCGGGTCTCCACATTGGCATGGGCATGGGGGAAGATGCCCGTCTCCCCATGCTGATCATAAGGATTCAGGGCGAGGTTTCTGTAGGCGCCATCCTCCTCCGGGGAAGCCTCCCGGAGATACAAAAGGCCTGAGCCCTTCGTGAAGGCCATGGGCGGATATGTGGATGCCGCCTCCCCGAAGGGAATCTCATAGCGGAAGCTGTCCTTTTTGGCATAGAGCAGCACCTCGTCGAGACAGGCGTCCAGCCGGACCCGGTATGCCTTTCCCGGCACGAGCCCGCTGAGCAGGATAAAGTCTCCCTCCTCATAGCAATCCTGATAGAAGAGCCCGGGCTCACTCCCCTCGGAAACTGCCTTGCACTGTCTTTTCTCCCGATCCCAGATTTCAATCCTTCCCCGCATCATATCCAATCTCTTCCTTTCCTCTTCTTACGCAGAGCTCCTCAGCTCATCCACAGGAATCATTCTACCATAACGAAAGGATAAAAGGGACTGCGGCTTCCCCGAAAGCGGAAAAGAGGGGGCAGAGCCTTGCGGATCCTGTTTTCGAATGCTATGATCTCCCTGCGGAGAAATGTGCCGCGTGATCGGAAAGAAAAGAGGAAACGCCTTGAATTATTTGGTCCTGGATCTTGAGATGTGCAAGGTCCCCAGGGAATATCAGAGCAGGGGCTACCTTTGCCCCATGGAGATCATTCAGATCGGCGCGGTGCTCCTGGACGAGAGCTTCCGGAATATGGAGGAGATCAGTCTCTACGTGCACCCGGAGCACGGCGTGATCGACCGCTTCATCGCAAATCTCACCGGTATCCAAAGGAGACAGGTGAAGGAGAGCAAAAAGCTCCGGGAGGCGCTTTTGGAGCTTGAGCAGAGAGTCTCGGAGAAGGGGGAATATAAGATTTATACCTGGAGCGGGAGTGACTACTCTCAGCTTCGTCGGGAGCTGGATCTGAAGGAGATTTCGGAGGAGGCGATCGAACGCTTCATGGAGCAGGAGCGCTGGGTGGATTACCAGAAAATTTTCGGGGAGCGCTACCGCCTCGGGCGGAAGGTAAGCCTGGAGGAGGCGCTCTCTCTCTGCGGGATCACGCCGGATGGAAAGGCCCATAACGGCCTGGATGACTCCATCAATACCGGATATATCATCGAAAAGCTGGAAAAGGACCCTGATTTTCAGCTCATACACTATGACGGAAAGGAGAAGCTGGACAGTGAGCCCATGCGCTTCGGCCTTGGCTCCCTGCTCGCGGGAATCCAGCTGGACGACAGCAAAGGCTGACACAGCATTGTTTCCATTCCATCCCGGATCCTATTCCGCTTTTCGCGTTTTCTGTGATTCCTCCCGGCCCTCTTTCCGGCTTTTATAAGCTATACGGAAATAAAGTACCGAAAGCATAGATAAAGCACTGAAAGCATAAAAGGAGCTGCCGAATCTCTTCGGCAGCTCCTCTCTCATGAAATACGGCAGCTCAAAGACCGATGCCCTCAGGATCTACCTGGGGTTCCTGATCTCCGCCTGTGCGGCTGCAAGCCTCGCCACCGGCACACGGAAGGGGGAGCAGGAGACATAGTCCAGTCCGATGTCATGGCAGAACTCCACGGAGGAAGGATCTCCGCCGTGCTCTCCGCAGATTCCGACATGGAGCTTCGGATTCGCGGGTCTTCCGAGATCGACCGCCATCTTCATAAGCTTCCCTACGCCCTCCTGATCGAGCTTTGCGAAGGGATCCGACTCGAAGATCTTCGCGTCATAGTAGGCGTTTAAGAACTTACCGGCGTCGTCTCTCGAGAAGCCGAAGCACATCTGCGTGAGATCATTCGTCCCGAAGCAGAAGAAGTCCGCATCCTTCGCGATCAGATCCGCGGTGAGGCAGGCTCTCGGAATCTCGATCATGGTTCCCACCTGGTAGCTTAAGCTGCTGCCCGCCGCCTTGATCTCCTGATCCGCGGTCTCGACAACCGTTTTCTTCACATAGCGAAGCTCCTTGTCCTCGCAGGTCAGCGGGATCATGATCTCCGGCTCGAGCTTCCAGTCCGGATGCTTCTTCTGCACATTGATCGCAGCGCGGATAACGGCTCTTGTCTGCATCGCGGCGATCTCCGGATAAGTCACAGTAAGGCGGCAGCCTCTGTGTCCCATCATCGGGTTGAACTCATGAAGGGAGCTGATGATATCCCGGATCTCCTGGACCGTCTTCTTCTTCGCCTTAGCGAGCTTCTCGATCTCGGCCTCCTCGGTCGGGACGAACTCGTGCAGAGGCGGATCCAGGAAGCGGATCGTCACAGGATTCCCCTCCAGGGCCTCATAGATGGCCTCGAAGTCACCCTGCTGATAGGGCAGGATCTTCGCCAGGGCCTCCTCTCTCTCCTCCACGGTGTCGGAGCAGATCATCTCCCGGAAGGCCTCGATCCTCTCCGGATCAAAGAACATATGCTCCGTCCGGCAAAGGCCGATGCCCTCCGCCCCGAGCTCTCTCGCCTTCTTCGCATCTCTCGGCGTGTCCGCATTCGTCCGCACGGCGAGCTTCCGGAATTTATCCGCCCAGCCCATGATGCGGCCGAACTCCCCGGCGATCACCGCGTCCACCGTCGGGATCAGTCCCTCATAGATATTTCCGCTGGTTCCATCGATGCTGATGAAGTCTCCCTCATGGAAGGTCTTGCCGGCGAGCGTGAACTTCCGGTTCGCCTCGTCCATGACGATATCGCCGCAGCCGGAGACGCAGCAGGTTCCCATGCCTCTCGCAACGACAGCCGCGTGGCTCGTCATACCGCCGCGGACAGTCAGGATGCCCTGGGCGGACTTCATGCCGGTGATATCCTCCGGAGAGGTCTCCAGACGGACGAGGACGACCTTCTCTCCTCTCTTCGCCCAGTCCACCGCGTCATCCGCCGTGAACACGACCTTTCCGCAGGCGGCTCCCGGAGATGCGCCCAGTCCTCTGCCCAGCGGCGTCGCAGCCTTCAGGGCCTTCTGGTCAAACTGCGGGTGCAGGAGGGTATCCAGATTCCGGGGATCGATCATCGCGACCGCCTCCTTCTCCGTCCTCATGCCCTCGTCCACCAGATCACAGGCAATCTTCAGCGCAGCCTGCGCCGTCCTCTTTCCGTTTCTGGTCTGCAGCATATAGAGCTTTCCGTGCTCAACGGTAAACTCCATATCCTGCATATCCCTATAGTGCTCCTCCAGGGTCTTGCAGACTGAGACAAACTGCTGGAAGGCCTCCGGGAACTTCTGCTCCATCTCCTTGATGTGCATCGGGGTGCGGACACCGGCCACGACATCCTCTCCCTGTGCATTGGTCAGGAATTCGCCGAAAAGTCCCTTCTCCCCGGTCGCCGGATCCCTGGTAAAGGCCACGCCGGTGCCGCAGTCATCTCCCATATTTCCAAAGGCCATGGACTGCACATTGACCGCCGTCCCCCAGGAATAGGGGATATCGTTGTCACGGCGGTAGACATTGGCGCGGGGATTATCCCAGGAGCGGAAGACCGCCTTGATCGCGCCGTAGAGCTGAGCCTTGGGATCATCCGGGAAATCGGAGCCGATCTTCTCTTTGTATGCGGCCTTGAACTGCTCCGCCAGCTCGCTAAGATCATCCGCCGTGAGCTCTACATCCTGCTTCACGCCTCTCTGGGCCTTCATCTTGTCGATCAGCTCTTCGAAATACTTCTTTCCGACCTCCATCACGACATCGGAATACATCTGGATGAAGCGCCGGTAGCAGTCCCAGGCCCATCTCGGATTCTTTGATTTCTCGGCGATGACCTTCACAACCTCCTCGTTGAGTCCCAGGTTCAGGATGGTGTCCATCATGCCGGGCATGGAGGCTCTCGCACCGGAGCGGACCGAGACCAGGAGCGGATTCTCATGATCCCCGAACTTCTTCCCGGTGATTCCCTCCATCTTCTTTACATACTCTTCGATCTGCGCCATGATCTCCGGATTGATCTCCCGCCCGTCTTCATAGTACTGCGTGCAGGCCTCCGTCGTGATCGTAAAGCCCTGCGGGACGGGGAGCCCGATATTGGTCATCTCCGCGAGGTTTGCCCCCTTGCCCCCGAGGAGCTCTCTCATGTCGGCGTTTCCTTCCGTGAACAGGTAAACCCATTTTCTAGCCATCGCTTAGCCTCCTAAAGTCATCTTGTCGCCTATCCTGGATCCGGAGATACTGTGATTCCGCTGTCTAAGACCCCGCTTCGCACCGCACTGAAAAAGGCGCAGAGGAAGAGCATTAAGACATGCCCCTCTTCCGTGCAGACGAAACAAGGTTTTGCGGGATCACCTTTGATATCCAAATTTCATTATAAACCAGGATATTTTTTCAGTAAAGGGCTATCCTGTCTGTAAGCGGTTACAGTTCAAAGAGCTCCTTCAGCGTCTCTGCCCTTCCATCCGAAAACACGAAACCATCCATCCCCGCTATAGACGCGGCCTCTATGTTCTCCGGCAGATCATCGATGAAGAAGCATTCCGAGGGCCGCAGGGAAAAGAGCCGGAAGAAGCGCTCGTAGATGATATCCTGCGGCTTAATGCAGCGGTGCTCCGCGGAAAAGAAAACGCCGTCATAGAGCTCCGGAAGCGGCATCACTCTCCGATAGCAGCCCGGAAGCCGAAGGCTCGCGTTGGAAAGGATAAAGATCCGCTGCCCCCTCTCGTGGAGGCCGCGGATAATTTCCGCAGTCCCGGGCTTTTCCCTCATATTATAGAGATGCCACTGGGAAAAGGCCTTTCTCGCAAGCTCCTTCGCCTCTTCCGAGGAGAGGCGGGGAAGCCAGCGCCTCTCCGCCTCCTCCTCTGAAATCAGACCGGCGTCCAGCTTCAGCCACTCCGAAGAGCAGAAAACCGTATTGTGGACCTCCCGGATCAGCGCTTCGTTCCCGCTGAATTTCCGGCTCACACGATCCTCATCGTAATCAATCAGGACTTTTCCCATGTCGAAGACGATATTTTTATAGCTTTTGATATTTTTCATCGCTCTCTTTTCCGGAATCTCTCTGCCCTCTCCGGGGATCAGCTCTTCCCGGCTGCTCCTTACTCTCCCCACTGGAGCTCTGCCGCCCGGATCAGATGCTTTGCGAGCACTGCCGTCGTGACGGAGCCGAGTCCTCCCGGCACCGGACTCAGCATGGAGGCCTTTTCCGTCATGGTATTGTAATCGCAGTCTCCGCAGAGCTTGCCCTCCTCGTCCATATTGATGCCGACATCGACCACGATCGCGCCCTCCCGGATATAGCTCGATCCGACGAACTTCGCCTTCCCGATCGCGACGACCAGGATATCCGCCTCCTTTGTGATCTCCTTCAGATTCTCGGACTTCGAATGACAGACTGTGACGGTCGCGTTCTCCTTCAGGAAAAGCATCGAGAGGGGCTTCCCCACGACCATGGAGCGCCCCAGAATGACCACTCTCTTCCCCGCGATCGGGATCTCATAGCCCTTCAGCATTTCAATGACGGCCTGCGCGGTACAGGGGGCGAAGGCCGAGGGCTCTCCCAGCATGACCCCCGCGATATTTTCCTTCGTAATGCAGTCCAGGTCCTTCTCCGGGCGGAGCTTTCGGAGAATCTCCTTCTCATTGATCTTGGGAGGCAGCGGTCTCATGATAAGAATTCCGTTGATCTCCGGGTCATCGTTGATGAAATCGAAGGCCTTCTGGAACTCCTCATCGCTCGCGTCCTCCGGGAGCTCATAGTCCTTTACCTCCAGGCCGAAATCAAGAAAGCGCTTCCGCACCCCCCTCTGATAGGAGATGTCCGCTTCCTTCGCCCCGACCCGGATGATCGCAAGCGTAGGAACCTTCCCGTGATGACTCTCGCAGCGCTTAAGGCACTCCTCCTTCAGCTTCTCCACAACCAGTTTTCCCCGTAATTCCTGCATTTTTCACCTCTTTCCGCCCCCTCCGAAAGACGGCCGATGCCGTCTTTCGAAGGGACCTTTCCTATCATCACACCGGCGATCCCGGCGTGGACATCCCGTCTATGATTCCAGGCTCTTTTCCACCATGCAGTAGATCTTCTCCGCGCGCTCAGCCCCCTCCTTTTTCAGGCTGAGAAGCTTCTCCTTTGTCTTCTCCGCAAAGTCGCGATCCTTCATGGCCTTTACATTGATGATGACATTCATCGCGCCCCCGAGGACCGCGGTATTCAGAAATTCCGCGCTGACTCCGGCATCGGAAACCGCAATCCGGGACCCTCTCTCCGCCAGCTCCTCGACGAGCAGAAGCGCCTTTACCGCGGTCTCCATGATCTCCAGCGGCACAAGGCTCGCCTCATGAAGGCATTTCTCCATGATCCTGTCCTTTTCCAGGCGCTGCTCCTCCGTCTCCTTCGGGAGTCCGTAGGCCTTTGAGAGCGGCAGAAAGACCTCCTCATCCCTCTCCGCAAGGCGCATGAAATCCTCCTTCAAAACGGAGAGCTCCTTCATGATTTCCCCGAGCCTCTCCTCAAAGTCCGCATAGCGCTTCTTTCCCGTCGTCAGATTCCCGACCATCATTCCGAGGCATACGCCGCAGGCTCCGGAAAGAGCGGACGCTCCTCCTCCGCCGGGGATCGGAGATGCGGAAGCGAGCCTCGTCAGGAAATCACCGAGCTCCTGATCTCCCAGTCTCTTTGTCCCGGATTCCTTTTTTTCCTCTGCCATTTGCTTTCCTCCTTTATATGATGCTGTAAAAGTCCCATCCGATGAAGATCGATGCGGATGCCGCTCCTGCGAAGACAGATCCATAACCATCAGACAGGCAAATTATAACTATAAGGACTCATTGTCAGGCCCCCTCTCTCTTATAGAGAGACGTGTCCCAGGCTCCGGTATCCCTTTTTATGCAGATATCACGGGCGAAAACGCCCGGCACTGGAATCATTATATACAAAATTATGCTTTTTGCATAGCTTAGTTGGGATGCTTTTCAGAATTTTTCGCATATTTCTCTGTAAATCACGGTGATATCATGCTATATGCCCTGCATTATGACGATATAAGTCCTTGTCAGGCTACAGGCTACCCGCCATGCTCGCAGGAGCGGGTAGCCTGGCATCTTGTGGACTTTGGGCGCAGCAAAACAGCCGCCGTGCTTCCACGAGCGGCTGTTTTGCTTGCCATAAACGGGTCTTTCCTGCTCTATTACGCTTTTTCTGTCTCCTGCAGCTTCACGGCGCGCACCTTTTCCGGAAGACCGAAGAGGGTGATGAAGCCGGAGGCATCGTGGTGGTCGTAGAGATCACCGGTCGCAAAGCTTGCGAGAGATTCGTTGTAGAGGGAATAGGGGGAGCTCACGCCGGCCCTTATGATATTTCCCTTATAGAGCGCGAGCTTCGTCCTCCCGCTCACGTATTTCTGTGTGGAGGAGACGAAGGCCTCCAGCGCTTCCCGGAGCGGGGCAAACCACTTTCCCTCGTAGACGGTCTGCGCGAACTTCACGTCAGCAAGCTCCTTGAATTCCATGGTCTGCCGGTCCAGAATCAGCTCCTCCAGCTGCTTATGGGCTTCTATCAGGATCGTTCCGCCGGGTGTCTCATAGACGCCCCGGCTCTTCATGCCGACCACACGGTTTTCGACGATATCCGTGATGCCGATGCCGTTCGCTCCGCCGACCCGGTTGAGCTCCGTGAGGATCTCCCGCAGGCTCATCTTCCTTCCGTTCAGGGCGACGGGCTTCCCCTTCTCCCAGTCGATGCTGAGCTCCGTTCTCTGGTCCGGAGCTTTCTCCGGAGTCACGGAGAGCACGAGCATGTGCTCATAATCCGGCGCGTTCTCCGGATTTTCCAGCTCCAGCCCCTCGTGGGAGATATGCCAGAGATTTCGGTCCCGGCTGTAAGAATTCTCATGGGAGCCGAAGGCGAGATCGATCCCCTTCTCCTTGCAGTAGGCGATTTCATCCTCTCTGGAACGGAAGGTCCAGACATCGCTCATCCGCCACGGTGCAAGGATATCGAGGTCGGGGGCCAGGGCCTTTATGGCAAGCTCAAAGCGGATCTGATCATTTCCCTTTCCCGTTGCGCCGTGGCAGATCGCCTTCGCGCCTTCCTTCCGCGCGATCTCCACAAGGCGCTTTGCGATAGCCGGACGGGCCATCGCAGTTCCGAGCAGATACTTATTCTCATAGCAGGCATTGGCCCGGATGCAGGGAAGCACATAATTCTCACAGAAATCATCGCTGATGTCCTCGATGTAGAGCTTTGCCGCTCCGGACAGCTTCGCTCTCTCCGAGAGGCCGTCCAGCTCCTCCCCCTGTCCCACATCGACACAGACACAGATGACCTCATAGCCGAAGTTCTCCTTCAGCCAGGGGATAATCGCCGTCGTGTCCAGTCCTCCGGAATACGCCAGCACAACCTTTTCCCCCTGCGTCTTGTTTTTCGGCATCAGCTTTCCCATATATCCTGCCTTTCCGGCGGATCTTTCCCCGCCCTGAAATTCATCCCGCGGGCAGTCCGCCCGTTCCGAAATCAAGCTGTATCTTACTACCGGAGGACGGAAAAGGCAAGCAGAATTTGGATTTTTATTCTATTTTTTATAAAATTTATTCATCGAAATGCCGTGTTCCCTCTCAGAGCGCCCCCGGGGCTCCCTTCGTTCTCCGCTTTTTCACACAGCTCTCCAGAGAAATCTCCCCGTAGATATCGTCCTCGATCTCCGGACAAATCGCTTTGAATTCCGGAAGGCTCAGCTCGTCCAGGGAGCATCCCTTCCCCTCGCAGTAGAGAACGAGCTCCCCGACGATGCCGTGCGCGGTGCGGAAGGGAATCCCCTTTCCGACCAGGTAGTCTGCGACATCCGTGGCGTTGCTGAAGCCGCGTTTTGCGCTCTCCCTCATCCGCTCCGTGTCCCACTCGATCGTCTTCAGCATTCCGCTCATCAGCCGCACGGAATCCCGCACGGTATCCATGGCGTCGAAGGCGGCCTCTTTATCCTCCTGCATGTCCTTATTATAGGCAAGAGGAAGCCCCTTCATGACCGTGAGGAGCGCGAAGAGATCCCCGTATACCCTCCCGCACTTCCCGCGGATGAGCTCCGCGATATCCGGATTCTTCTTCTGCGGCATGATGCTGGAGCCTGTGGAGTAGGCGTCGGAAAGCCGGAGAAAACGGTATTCGTTGGAATTCCACAGGATGAGCTCCTCGCTGAGGCGGGACAGATGCATGGCGATGAGAGAGAGATCGAAGAGATATTCCAGGAGATAATCCCGGTCGGAGACAGAATCCATGGAATTCTCGCTCGCCCGGTCAAAGCCAAGCTCCGAAGCCGTCATCTCCCGGTCCAGAGGATAGCTCGTCCCGGCGAAGGCGCCCGCGCCAAGCGGCGATTCGTTGAGTCTATTCCTACAGTCCGAAAGCCTTGAGCGGTCCCGCCGAAACATCTCCCGGTAAGCGCCGAGATGATGCGCGAGAGTCGTGGGCTGCGCCTTTTGCAGGTGGGTAAAGCCCGGCATATAGCTCTCCCTGTGCCTTTCCATGAGTTCTGTGAGGACCCCGATCAGCTCCGCGAGCTCCTCCTTCATCCGGTCCAGCTCCTCCCTCGTGCAGAGCTTCATGTCGAGTGCCACCTGATCGTTTCGGGATCTCCCGGTGTGAAGGCGCTTCCCCGCCTCTCCGATCCGCTTCGTGAGCTCCGCTTCGATAAAGCTGTGGATATCCTCCGAGTCCCCTTCGATCACAAGCCTTCCGCCCTCGATGTCCGACAGGATGCCGTAGAGTCCTCTGATGATGCTCTCCGCGTCCTTTTCCGATAGAATCCCCTGCTTTCCGAGCATCCTGGCATGAGCGACGGAGCCCTCGATGTCCTCCCGGTAAAGCCTCCTGTCGAAGGGGAGAGAGGCATTAAATCTCTCCACCAGTTCGTCTGTCTTTCCTCTGAATCTCCCTCCCCAAAGCTTCATTCTTTCTCCTCTCCTTCGCTCTTTGCGCTTTCCGGAAGCTCACTCAGATCCTCAGTGAAAAGATCCTCCAGCTCCATCTCCTCCGCCTCTGCCTCATTTCTCCGCGGATTCCGGCCTCTCTTCTTCTCTGCTCTGCCTTCCCGCGGATTCCGGCTCGTTTTCTCCCCCGGCTCCGAGCCGCCTCCTTCCGGGCTTTGCCTGGATTCCGGCGCAGCCGCTCTGCCCTTTGCCGCTCTCTCCTCCTCCATCGTCGGGAGGGGGAAATCCTCCGGCTCTTCGGCCTCGGCTTCTTCCTCCTCCGGCTCTTTTTCGCCCGGCAGATCTTCGCAATCCTCGGGATCCTCGTACTCCTCCAGTTCCTCGCAGTCCTCCAGATCTTCAAAGTCCGAAAAGACTCCTCTTTCTTCCGGCTCTCTCTCCTCCGAAAAAGACGGAGAATCCTCCTTTTCCTCCATCACTTCCCCTCCCCCCGCGGGCAGCTCACCCTCTTCGGGAAGTTCATTCTCTTCGAGAAGCTCATCCCCTTCGGAAAACTCGTCCTCTTCGGGAAGCTCATCTTCTTCGGAAATATCCGCCCTCTCGGAGGTCAGAGCGATAAAATCCGGACCTCCCCGGTATCTCTTCTCCCTTCTCTTCCATTTCCCTTCCCTCCAGCTTTTCCGGGAGAGGAAAAAGAGGAGGAGGAAGAGGCAAAGGGAGAGAATCGAAGAGAGGATTCCGAGGAAAAGCCCCTTTGGAAAGTAGCTGAGCGTGATCTCATGCACTCCCGCATCCAGCGGGATCCCGAGAAAGCAGTTCAGCGCCTTCACCGGCTTTACCTTCCTCCCGTCCACTCTGGCACTCCAGCCCTCATCATAGGGCACAAAGAGGAGAAGTGTGGAATCCTCCGAGGGCGTCGCCGAGCCGGAGAGCTTTGTGTCTGTGTGAAGCTTTGGCTCCCAGCTTCTTCCGGAGAGCTTTCGATAGAGCTCCTTCAGCGCCGTAAAGTCGAAGCGATAGGCCTCGCAGTCCATGCTCTGCCCCGCGGTATCCGCTGAGAGGCGCACCTCCTCCCCTTCGCTCAGATAGCCAAGCTCCAGAAAATAGCCCCGGTCCACATTTTCAAAGCTCTTTTCCCCGGAGGCGAGCTTCGCCTTCACCTGCTTTAGCTTCGGATTCGTCACATAGACATAGTATTCCCCCGCCGTATCCGCCGTGAAGCTGTAATCCTTCTCCTGGAAATTCCCGATCACCGGGATCAGCACCGGGGAGCTCTGCATCGCGTCGCAGAAGGAATTCTGCACCAGAGCGGGCGTCCCCATATCTGTATGCCAGTTCGTGAGCTCCTCCTCTCTCAGGAAGAGTCCCGGGGGAAGGGAATACTCATTTTGATAAAGGAGCATCTCTCCGGAGCCGTCCCGATAGGACAGGCCCCTCTTTTCCGCCGCCGCCGGCTCCTCGGAGTAGATATCATACTTCACGGAAAAAAGCATGTTGACAAGCGGAGTAGAGCCGGTGATGGAATAGGCATTCGTAGAGGCCTCGCAGCCTATCTTTCGGAAGAAGTCAGAGCACTCCTTATAGGCAGTCGAGGAGAAGATGGATACACTCGGGAAATTCAGAAAGGCCCCGTCATCCTTCGTCTTTCTCGTCATCTTCTCAAAGCGGCAGAAGCTCTTGTCCTCCGCCCGGGCGGCCCGGACGAGCCGTATCGTATCCGCATTGTCCGCCGTATAGGAGGTCCTCGATGTGGTCGTGACCGAGGTCGCGGCCATATTGATTGCGCACTCCATGCCGAGGAGTACGAGGGCAGAGAGAAGGAGCGCATTATAATTCAGCCCTCCCTTCTTCTCCAGGTAAAAGAGAAGGTAGTAGAGCAGTACGAAGAGGATCGCCGTATAGAAGACAGCCCAGTGAAAGGCGTCGTCAGTCACCACCTTCTGGCAGAGGATGATAAAGGAGAGGGCTGAGGCGAGGGAAATCCCGAGCTCTCTGAGCCCCGTGGCCTTTCTTTTCAGGTAGGCCTCATAGCAAAGGCAGAGCAGCATGAAGATATAGAGGAAGCTCTGTCTGCACGGCAGACTGTTCGGGTAATGAAGACCGTGCCAGATGAAGTTCAGGATATTGATGGAAAAGCTCAGATAAAAAAAGAGGAGGAGCAGTCCGCTCGCAAGCTTCTTCCGAAGAGAGATTTTCCCGTTCAGAAAATACATCGGAAGAAGCAGGAAGGTGACAGTTCCGGAGTAGAGGTTCGGCCAGTGATCCAGGCCCTGCTCCGTCTCCACAAGCGGCATATGGCGGGCAAACATATCGATGATCCCGAAGTATTGCTTTGCGGTCTCCGGGAAGTTGATATCCCCGGATGCGGTGCCCTTTAAGGCATAGATCTCCGGAAGGAGCGTCACGGCGGCGAGTCCCCCCGCGATCAGGGAATAGAGAAAGAAGCGCCCTGCCCTCCGTAAGAGGAACGGCATCCCCTCCCTCCCGTCCAGGATAAGATAGGAGAGGAAGGAGAGAAACAGAAAGAGGCAGATCATGATGGAGATATAATAGTTCGAGAGGATGGAAAGCCCCAATGTCAGTGTGTAGAGCACGGGACTTCCGCCGGAGAGCATGCGCTCCATCCCGAGGAGAATGAGCGGAAAGAGGAGAATGCAGTCCAGCCACATGATATTCCAGGAATACGCCGCAACGTAGCCGCTCATGGCATAGAGGATGCCGAAAAAGCAGCAGCCGAAGTTTGTCCTGTGATAATGCTTCCGAAAGTAAAATGCCGCAGAAAGTCCCGAGAGGCCGATCTTTAAAACGATAAGATAGGTCATGAACTCAATGACGAGGTTCTTTGGCACGAGAAGGATCAGAAAGTTCACCGGGCTCGCGAGATAATAGGAATAGAGCGCGGAGAAATTCACGCCGAGGCCCACATTCCAGCTGTAGAGAAGACTCCCGCCGTGGCGGAGCTTATATTGAAATTCCGAGAAGAAGGGGGCGTACTGATGATACATATCCGTCCTGAGAAAGCTCTCCCTCCCGAAGGGAAAGATGCCCCGCGCGAAGAATATGACGATCATGCTGAGCACCGGTATGAGGAAGGACAGAAGGTAGGCGTCAGATGAGCGGACGATCTTTTTATTCATGCATTTTCTCCCTGAAGATCCAGAATTTGCTCGCGAGATAATTAAAGCCCAGATTGAAGACGGAGCTCAGCGCCCAGGCGAGACTGTGCCCGAGCTCCATGATGTCCACAAGGAGGATCATGAGGAGGAAGCATACCGCCCCCGAGAAAAGCCGCGCTGCGAGAAAGGCGGAAAATTCCCGCAAAAGCCGCGGAAGGGACATGTCTTTATTCTGAAAGACATAGAGCTTATTGCTCCAATAGGCAAAGAGTACCGCAGCGAGAAAGGCGGGGGCATAGGCAAACTTATAGGCCAGCCTCCCCGCTACTCCGAGTCGGGCAAGTCCAAAATCCAGGAGGCTGAAGACGAAAAAATTCACAAGAGTCGTGAAGACTCCCGTGACGATATAGAGCAGTGCCTCCCTGCCCTCCTTCTTCCCCGAAAAACGCATGAGAAAACCCTTTCTGCCGATCTTTCCCGAAAACGAAGCCGCCTGATATTTTAGCATATCCTCCGGCGCTGTAAAAGCCCCGGCGAAAAGTCAGTGCCGGGGCGGAAGGAAGCGGAAAAAGCGATGCTGCCCGTCGGAAAAACTCCGCCGTATGCACAGAGATCAGGCGGTGCAGGAAGGCGGACTCATGCACTTTTTGTATAAAATCCCGTGCAATTTAAAATTCTTCCTTTTATGCCCTGATTTTCTTCAGAAAATTGTCAGTATTTGGGTATAACGCTAATCTTTTCCGAAATCTCGGAAAAGACTGGAAATGCTGTCTCCGCTCTGATAAAATTTTTATTATATGGGTTCTGTCTTTTTCTGTCAAGAGGACTCTATAAATTAAAGAAAGGAGGGCAGAATGTTTCAGTCCGGAACCTACGTCGTTTACGGATGCAAAGGAGTGCATAAAATTACGGGCATCACTACGTTGAATCTGGAGGGCATCCCAAAGGACAAAAATTACTATATTCTGGAGCCGCTCAAAAAAGCGCAGGCAGCGATCTACGCCCCTGTCGAGGAGATGCGGATCCGGATGAGGCCGGTCATGAGTCGGGAGGAGGCGGAGCATTTCCTTCAGAGCATGGGGCTCATCCTTCCCCTGTCCATTCGGAATCCAAGAGCAAGAGAGGAGGCCTGTCGGGAATGCATCAGAAGCTGCGAACCCGATGAGCTCCTCCGCGTCATTAAGACGCTGCAGCACCGGAAGACGGAACGGGCAAGGCAGGGGAAGAAGCTCACGCTCTGCGACCTCCACTATATGGAGCAGGCGGAGAGCACGCTCTATGAGGAGCTCTCCCTCTCCCTCTCTCTGGACCGGAGCCTCATCGAGGATAAGATCCGCCGCTTCGTCTCCGAGGAGGAGGAAGTGAGGGAATGCAGGCAGTAAATCCTATTTGTGATAGGGTTCCCCCGCGTTGATCTTGAAGGAGCGATAGAGCTGCTCCAGCGCGATGAGGCGCATCAGCTGGTGCGGGAAGGTCATCCGGGAAAAGCTCAAAAGGAAATCCGCTCTCTGCAGGACCTCCTCTGATACCCCGAGGGATCCTCCGATCAGGATGCTGATGTCGGACTGACCTCGGAGCATAAGCTCCGAGAGCTTCCCGGCGAGCTCCTCTGAGGAGAGCTCTCTTCCCTCGATCGCAAGCACAATGAGAAAGGACTTTCCCGGCACCTTCGCGAGAAGCCTCTTCCCCTCGATCTCCTTGATTTTTCTTTCTATGGCCTCCGGAGCGTGCTCCGGAGTTTTTTCATCCGGGACCTCTGCGATTTCCAGCGTACAAAAGGAAGAGAGACGCTTCACGTATTCCGCGGCAGCGTCCCTCAGAGACCTCTCCTTTATTTTTCCGGCAGCGATAAGCCGAAGCTTCATATCAAATCCCCTTCAAAGCGCATCAGACTCTCTTCAGAGCGAAGCTTTCGATGCCCGAGGGATAGTCCTTCGAGGAGCAGTGTCCGGCGGCATCGAAGCTGTATTTCTTGCCGTCGATCTCGTAGCTCTTGTAGTACTCCCCCTCTCCCTGGTACATGCCGCTGGGGCGCCCCTTCGCCGATGCGCCGAAGTAGAAGTGCTGCGTCACGCCCGTACTGTCCGGGATCATCGCCCAGCCGGTCAGGACTCTCCCCGCATTCGGGTTGTCGTGCTTTGCGCTGTCGCACTCCGCGAAATACCAGCTCTCCTTCTTTGCGGGATCCTGAAACCAGCCCTCCGCGAGCTTCCCATCGTCGAGGAAGTAGTAGTAGCGATCCCCGATCTGCACCCACTGTCTCCTCGCATACTTCCAGGCGGCATTCTTCGTATCGAGATAGAGAAGCTTCCAGTAGCTTCCGTTGTTCTCCCACTGAAAGGCGGCCTGTTTCCCTGCCTTCACCGCCTTCAGCTCCTCCTTCCCCGCGCTTCTCTCCTCCGCGCGGGAAAGGAGCGGAGCCGAGAGCGACAGAAAAAGCAGCACGATGAGAAATCCGAAATTTTTTATCTTGAACTTCATTTTACCCTCCATACCTTCCGGCAGAGGGAAACTATGAAAAAGCGTCCTCCGCCGGCATTCAGAGCGCAGCACTCCCCCGAAGCTGTGAAAGCCTCTCCCGGAGAGCCGTGAGCATCTCTTGATATTTTTGCAGCTTGCTCCTCTCCTCTTTGACCTTTTCCTCCGGCGCCTTCTGGACAAAGCGCTCATTGGAGAGCATCCCCTCCGAGCGGCTGATCTCTCCGAGAAGACGCTTCTCTTCCTTCCCGAGTCGTTCCAGCTCCTTTTTAATATCCACAAGTTCTTCGAGCGGGATGTAGATATTCGCCTTCGGGATCACAACGGAGACAGAGCCCTCTGCGATTCCATTCCTGTCGTCCTGAATTATAACATCGGAGGCGAAGGCAAGGGTAGCGAAGAATACCTTACTATGCCGAAACATTTTTCTTACACGGCTGTCCCCGCTCACAAGATAAACTCTGGTCTTCCGGGAGGGCGCGGCGTTCATCTCGTTTCGGACGGCGCGGATCGCGCGGACGGCCTCCTTCACGGCCTCGATCTCCTCCTCGTCCTCCGGGAAGTTGAAATCCTCCCGGTAGAAAACCCATCTGCTCCTCATAAGCGGGACCTTCCCCTCCGCGAGGAAGAGCTCAGAGAGCGTGTCGTAAATTTCCTCCGTGATGAAGGGGCAGAAGGGGTGCAGAAGCTTCAGAGAGCACATGAGCACCTCACAGAGCGTCCAGAGCGCGGCGATCCGGCTCTCCCTGTCCTCCCCGTGAAGGCGCGGCTTCACCATCTCGATGAACCAGTCGCAAAACTCCTCCCAGAGGAAGCTCTGGATCTTATCCAGGGCGATGCCGAGATCATAGGAGGAGAGGTTTCTCTCGATCTCCTGCGCAGTATGATTCATGCGGGAGAGAATCCAGCGGTCCGCCGCATAGAGCTCCTTCGGGCGGCTTCTCTCCAGGATGGCATCCAGCTCTCCGCCCCCCTCTCCCCGGAGGACAGAGAGGCTCTCCTCGTCCAGATTCATCATGATAAAGCGGGAGGCATTCCAGACCTTGTTCATGAAGTTTCTGCCCGCCTCGGCCTTCGACCAGTAGAAGCGCATGTCATTTCCCGGCGCGTTTCCGCTGAGAAGCGTCATGCGAAGCGCATCCGCCCCGTATTTTCTGATGACCTCCAGGGGGTCGATGCCGTTTCCGAGGGATTTACTCATCTTCCGACCCTGATCGTCCCGGACCAGGCCGTGGATCAGGACATGGCGGAAGGGGAGCTTTCCGGTCTGCTCGATCCCGGAGAAGACCATGCGGACAACCCAGAAGAAGATGATGTCATAGGCCGTGACAAGGACATCCGTCGGGTAGAAATAGGAGAGCTCCGCCGTCTTTTCCGGCCAGCCGAGCGTCTCAAAGGGCCAGAGCGCGCTGGAAAACCAGGTGTCCAGCGTGTCCTCGTCCTGATGAAAATGAGTAGAGCCGCATTTTTCGCAGCACTTCGGCGCTTCCTCGGAGACGATCAGCTCCCCGCAGTCATCGCAGTAATAGGCCGGGATCCTGTGTCCCCACCAAAGCTGCCTCGAAATGCACCAGTCGCGAATATTTTCCAGCCAGTGGAGATAGGTCTTTCCGTAATTTTCCGGGATAAAGCGGAGCTCTCCGCTCTTAAGCGCCTCGATCGCAGGCTTCGCGAGCTCCTCCATCCGGACAAACCACTGGGGCTTTACCATGGGCTCCACCGTGGTCCCGCAGCGGTCGTGAGTCCCCACATTGTGCCGATGCGGCACGACCTTTACCAAAAGTCCCTCCGCCTTCAGATCCTCCACGATCTGCTTCCTGGCCTCGTAGCGATCCATGCCGTCGTACTTCGAGCCGGGAAGATGAATCGAGGCATCGTCATTTAAGATATTGATCTCCGGGAGCCCGTGGCGCTTTCCGACCTCGAAATCATTCGGGTCGTGGGCCGGGGTGATCTTCACACAGCCGGTCCCGAAATCCCGATCCACATAGCTGTCCGCGATCACCGGGATCCTCCGCCCCGTGATCGGAAGGATCAGCTCCTTGCCCACAAGGTCCCGATATCTCTCATCCTCCGGATTGACCGCGACCGCGCTGTCCCCGAGCAGGGTCTCCGGGCGGGTCGTCGCGATCTCCACGAATCTCCCCTCTTCTCCGACGATGGGATAGTTGATATGCCAAAAGAAGCCGTCCTGCTCCTCATGGACCACCTCGGCGTCGGAGAGGGAGGTCCTGCAGTGCGGACAGTAATTCACGATGCGGGAGCCGCGGTAGATATAGCCCTTTCTGTAGAGGGAGAGAAAGGCCGTCTGCACGGCCCGGGAGCAGCCCTCATCCATCGTAAAGCGAAGTCTGTCCCAGTCCGCGGAGGATCCGATCTTGTGAAGCTGATTCACGATCCGCTTCTCGTACTCCTCCTTCCAGCTCCAGGCCTCCTTTAAAAAGCCCTCTCTGCCGAGTGCATGCTTGTCGATTCCCCGCGCCTTCAGCTCATTCGTGACTCTGACCTCCGTCGCGATCGCGGCGTGATCGCAGCCGGGCTGCCAGAGGGCTTCATAGCCCTCCATCCTCTTCCAGCGGATCAGACTGTCCTGGAGCGTGTTGTCCAAGGCATGCCCCATGTGGAGCTGCCCGGTGATATTGGGCGGCGGCATCATAATCGTATAGGGCTTCTTCTTCGGATTGACCTCCGCGTGGAAATATCCCCCCTTAAGCCACATCTCATAGATGCGCTCCTCCACTTCCTCCGGGCAATAGGTTTTTGCCAGTTCTTTCATTCGTCTTCTCCCTCAACTGTATCCGCTGAAAATCCTGTGCCGCTTTCCGGCGGCGCGCTCAATTTCTGCTCCGGTACTCCGCCTTCCATCTTCCGATCTCCTCCCCCGCCAGGCGGCAGAAATCCTTCGGATCCTTCTCATAGAGCGCACGGAGCCGTTTGATCTTCTCTGTATTTTCCGCATTCTTTCTCGCCGCGGCATATTGTCGGTCCCAGGCCTCCTTCCCCGCCTCCCGGAAGTCCTTCGCATATCTTCTCCCCCGGTTCTCCGAGGGCTCCAGCCGCCCGAGAAAATAGAGCCGCTTCAGAGCCTCCTTCATCTTCTCACTCTGATAGAGCTCCTCATAGATCTCACCGGCCTGATGGAAGCGGGTGAGCGCCACATAGCTGTCCGCCAGCTTTCTCTTCCTCGTCGGGCTGTGCTCCTCCGACTCCGCCTTCTGATAGGCCTCCGCGGCCTTCCGGTAACGCTTGAGGGAAAGGTACGCATCCCCCTGCTTCTCCGAAAATTCCGCGGGGGAGAGGACCCGGATCGCGGCGAGCCTCTGCTCGTATTCCCTCAGCTCCCACTCCGCACAGTAATTTCCCTCCCGCAGGATGCGGAGCAGGGCGAGATTCCACTTCTCCTCCTGTCCGATATAGCTCTTCAGCTTCTCCGCGAGATAGGAAAAGCCGAGCTCCTCCTGGAGCCATTGGCAGAGCTTTTCATCCACAATGCTCTCCGGCAGGAGGACCGGATAATGCAAAAGCACATAGCAGAGCTCCTGCATGCTCCAGAGATTTTTATCCAGAGTCTCATAGTAGAAGGGATGCTCCGCCTTCTTCGTGCAAAGGATCAGTCCCATTACGCTCCTCCCGCCGTTTTTCTAAGATCCAGCTCCTCCGTCAGAACCGCCCCGCTGGAGGGATAGATCTCCCCGAAGCCATCGTCCCTCACTTCGACCCGGAAATGCTCCCCATCCGGAAAGCTCGTCTTAAGGACGATCCGCACGCTCCGGTCCTTCCTCTCCGGGAAGCCGTTCAGATGCATGCGAAGCTGTGAGGCACTCCCCATCGAGCTCGCGGGACTTAAGCGAAAATCAATATAGTTCTGGCCGTCCAGGATCAGCTCGTGCTCGGTGGAAAGCCCCATCCAGGGCTCCCCGGCGGAGGCCAGAATCAGGCTCTTGTCCCGTTCCCGCACGCTGACCCGGAGGGAAATATCGCAGCAGACCCTGCTGTCACAGAGAAGTCTGCAGTCCTCCGTCCTCTCCGCGGCAAGCACCTCGCTGTAGTAGAGCGCTCCCAGGGCAATGAGCTGCTGCTCCGTGCACACCTTCCTCCCCTTCAGGAGATAGGACATGAAGTTTCTCGCAAAGTCCGTATTCTCGAAGCCCTTTCCGCAGAGCATCACAAGACCGTAGTTTCCCTTTTGCAGCTTTCTCTCCGCAAGTCTTCGCAGGATCCTGTCCCCCGTCTTCTGCCCGGACTCCGTCTCCAAGGCCTCCAGCGAGATGGACTCGTCCTGCGGCTCGGAAAACGCGAAGGCGCACTTCTTCGCCCCCTGTGTGACGCGGAGCTCATAGTAAGAAAGGCTTCGGTCCTCGAGCTCAAACATCCCGACCTTTCGGTTATAGAGGAGCTTTTCCTGCCTCAGCATATAGTGGATGAAGCTCTCTGTGTGCGTGAGGATGCATAGCTCAAAGCTCTCTCCGAGCATGGCGGAAAGGAGAGCGCGGAGCCGCTCCATGAGCGCCTGGTCCATGAAGCGGAGCGAGACGACGAGGATCGATCTCCCGGGCAGAAAATCCGGAAAAGCCTCTCCGCCGGACTCCTCCTCCGCTTCTGCCTCCGCTTCTTCGGAAACGGGAGAATCCTCCGGCTCCAAAGCCGCATCCTCGATCTCCTCGATCAGGGCCTCCGGGCCCTGCTCCTGCTCTCCGCTCTCCTCCTGCTCTCCGCTCTCCCCCTCCTCTTCTTTCCCGTCTCTTTTCTCCCCTCCGCCGGCTTCCTCCAGGACGAGTCGGAGAAAGGTCTCCATGAGCTCCTCTGCGCTGTATTTCCGATCCCCGAGCGACGCGCTCTCTCCCTTTCGGTAAAGGGAAAAAAGCTGCTCCAGCAGGAAACCGGAGCCCTCCCGGCCCATCTCCAGAGCAGCCTCCCCGATCCTCCATTCCTCTCCCCGCTTTGATCGGCAGAGCACAGTGGGGAAGGAAAGCTGCTTCCTCCCCCCATCCGTACAAAGAGCCGTGCGCCTCTCCCCAAGGGACAGGCCGATCCGTCTCTCCGTCTCTTCCATTACCATCTCCCGCATCCTCCCGCTGTCCTTCTCCGCCTCTTCCGCCCGTTTCGTCTTCCCATTTCGTATCTTTTCGTATATAAAGTATAACTCTCCCTGTCAAAAAGGAATCGCACCTGCCCTTCTCCGCCTGATGGGACAAGTATAGCTCGGGGGGCCAAAACGCGAATGCCCATCAGCCCTCGTCAGTCGGAAAAGAGTGTCTCGATCATGGCTTCCTTCTCCAGATAGAGAAGCATGGTGTCCCTGAGCTCCTCTCCTCTTCCCTCTTCATAGAGGCGCCCCATCCGATCCAGCAGGCCGAAGAGACCGTTTTCCGCCCAGCCGGCCGTCCTCTCCGGACGTATGCTTCCGCTCTTTACCGGCTCCGTTCCGTTCCCCTCATAGATCCGATACTCCGCCTCCTCCCCCGCAAAAAGGGGCAGAGCGGCGGTATAGATATTCTGAAAGGCCCGCTGAAATTCCTCCTCGTGGAAGTTCTTCTCCCCCGGGAGGATCCGCACGAAGAGCCTCGGCTTTCCCTCTCTCTCCCCCCGATACTCCAGAAAGTTCCGCCCTGCCGGAAGCTCCGGGAGCAGCGGCGAATCGCGGAACTTCTCCATATAGCGGAAAAAGATGTTTTTCCTCCTGAGCTCCCTCAGGATCCTGGATAGAATCTCCCTCTCCTTCTCCGTGAGAGACTTCTTCTCCGAGTAATGAAGGCTCAGAGAGAGGAGGTAGAGAAGCGGGATCTTTTCAATCCTGCTCTCGCTGTCGATCTCCTCTCCCAGAAGCTGAAAGATGCGCTCGGGGACAGAGCTTCCGAGCAGAAAATAGTCCGCAGCCCTCTGACTGAGCCACGCTCTCTTAAGGAGCTCCCCGCCCCCGAGAGAGGCATAGATGTCGTAGACCTCATCCAGCTTCTCCCTGCGCTCCGTAAAAAGGAGCTGGGCGAGCAGGCGCTCCGCCATGCTTCGCTCCGCCTCCCGGAAGCCGCCTGTCTCTCTCGCGTCCTCTCCTCTCTCCTTCTCCAGCGCCCTTCTGAGGATCCGATCCATCTCGTCGGAAAGACCATTATAATGCTCCAGCAGGAACTGAAGGAGAGTGAAATCCCCGGCTCCGCTGTCAAAGAGCTTCTTCCCCTCCAGCAAAAAGAGCTCCTCATGGCTCTCCCTCTCCATGCTCCCGTGAAAGAAATCGGAGATGAGAAGCCTGTCCCATCCGAT
The DNA here is from genome assembly GCF_000160135.1 of Oribacterium sp. oral taxon 078 str. F0262. Lineage (GTDB taxonomy): Bacteria > Bacillota > Clostridia > Lachnospirales > Lachnospiraceae > Oribacterium. The sequence continues at coordinate 78,460 of NZ_GG729934.1, read as the reverse complement.
TCTGTGGGACAGAAGGAGCTCCGAAGCGCTCTCATACTCCCCCCGCTTCAGAAGATCAGAAAAAAGAAGCGTCCTCTCCCCGAGGCTCTTCCCCTCCTTTGCGATCCCCTTCAGATAGTCCAGATCCCTCTTCGTAAGGGAGGCCGCCTCCCGCTCCGTGAGCTTGCTGTGGCAGCGGAGAACGGATACCAGGATCGCATGGCGAAAGTCCGAGGAGATCAAGGGACTCTCCGATTCCTTTTCCAGGAAGGCGAGCTCCGCTGTGCTCCGGATCCCGTTTCGGAGCACCTGCTCCGCCCGGAGAAGGCGGAAAAAGACCTGCTCCGGGACAAGCTCCATGCAGCGCTTCTCCAGCTCCGGCTTATGCAGAAGGCGCCGCTTCTCATAGGGTACCCCCCCGTAGCGCCTCCCCTCCTCATCCTGAAAGAGGATGACGGCCTCCGGGAAATACTGCGGGAAAAAGACCCGTCCGTCCCGGATCGGGAAGCTCTCCTCCCGGCGAAGCTCCGGCTGCAGCAGGATGAGCTTCTTCATCCTGGGATCCTCCACAAAGACCTCACAGGTGTAGAGCAGCTGCGGCAGAACCCTCGCGATCCTGCGGTCCACCATGTCCGGATAGATCATCCGCTCATAGATCAGGGAGAGGCGCTCATCGATCTTCCCGGCAAGAAGCTTGTCGATGGCAAAGCGCTGGATCTCCCGCTCAAAGCTCTGATAAATGTCGGAGTCCTCCTGGAAGTTCCGAAGGACATTGCTGTAAAGGGGAAGCTTCATCCTCTCCTCGAGGCGGCTCTCATAGGCGAAGTAGAGATAGAGCTCCCTCGGAAGCTCAATCCCGCTGTCCGGCAGGGCATAGATGCAGTACTCGTAGAGCCTTGTGAGGCGGGAGCCGTTCTCTATCGCTCTTTGATAAATGAGGAAGGCCTCCGGGTCCGCGATATCCGCTTCGATCAGGCGGCGGGCCATCTCCTCGACTCTCCTTGGGTCCTTGAGCTCCTCCTCGCTCAGATAAAAGCTTCTCTCTCCGAAGGGAGCTGTCCCGGTCTCTGCTCCTCTCTCTCTCCGCTCTGTTTCCGCTCCCCGGCTCTGCCTTCTCAGCGCGGCGGAAAACTCCTGCAGCTCCCGCTTCCCTGCATTTCCGGCATTTCCGGAAAAGGCGCGAAAATAAAGCCTTGCGCGTGAATCCTCCAAAAAAGGAGCCTCCCGGAAATCCTTTCTCCGAAAGAGCTGCAGGGCGAGCTTTGGATCCTCCTCATATAAGCGGAGGAAATCCTCTGTGCGCCGGAGCCTCCGGATCTCCCGAAGCTCCGCAGAAAGCCTCGCGCGGAAGCAATAGGGGATCTGGAGCTCCCCTCCGTTGCTTATCACGGAGAGCTTCCCCTTTAACTCCTCCCCGGCGGAGAGATCTCCCCCCTCGACGAGGAGGGGAACACTGCTGCGGATCCCCCCGAAGGCCGCTCTCTCCACCTTTACAAAAATATGATCGGAGTAGACCAGCCCCTTCATGCTGACCCCGTTCCGGGAGGAAATGTTCAAGCGAAACCTCCCATTCTCCCCCGGCTCCAGCTCTCCCTCCAGAGAAGACTCCGCGACATAGAGGCTCGGAGCACTGAGATCCACTATGCCCCTGGCCAGTTTATTGATCTTATCCTTCATGGCAAGTCTCCGTGCCCTGCAAAAACATCCCCCCGGCCGCTTCCTTGCGCCCGGAGGGCAGTGATCTTCCCCCGCTTATCAGGCCTCGGACTCCGCGCTCTTTCCCTTGCTCTTCTCCTTCAGAAGATGCTGTGCGCTCACAAGCTTCACGCAGAGACAGAAGAGCTGCGACGCCGTGCGGAGATCCTCGATCGGAGGATAGGTCGGGGCGATGCGGATATTGGAATCCCGCGGGTCCTTCCCGTAGGGATAGGTCGCACCGGCAGGAGTCAGCTTCACGCCGGCCTTCTTGCACTTCGCTGCCACCTCCTTCGCGCAGCCGTCCATGGTATCAAAGCTGATAAAGTAGCCCCCCTTCGGCTTGGTCCAGCTCCCGATGCCGAGGCCTCCCAGGTTTTTCTCCAGTATCGTCTCCACAGTCTCGAACTTGGGGCGCAGGATATCCGCGTGCTTCCTCATATGCTCGATCATATTATGGATATCCTCGAAGAAGCGCACGTGACGGAGCTGATTCACCTTATCATGGCCGATCGTCTGATAGCGGAGCTGTCTCTGAATATCCTCCAGATTGTTGGAGCTCGCGGCGATCGCGGCGATGCCGGAACCCGGGAAAGTGATCTTCGAGGTGGAGGAGAACTTATAGACGAGGTCCGGATTCCCCGCCCTCTTGCACTCCGCGAGGATCTCGATCAGGTAGTCCTGCTCCTTGTCATAGAGGTGATGCACGCCGTAGGCATTGTCCCAGTAAATCCGGAAATCCTTTGCCGCGGGCTGCAGTCTCGCGAATCTCCGGACCGTCTCGTCGCTGTAGCTGTAGCCCTGGGGGTTGGAATACTTCGGCACGCACCAGATCCCCTTGATGCTCTCATCCTCCCTGACCAGTCTCTCGACAAGAGCCATATCCGGCCCGCTCGGCATCATCGGGACCGGAATCATCTCGATTCCGAAGTACTCCGTGATGCTGAAGTGCCTGTCATAGCCCGGGACCGGGCAGAGCCACTTCACCTTATCCAGCCGGCACCAGGGGACATTCCCCATCACGCCGTGCGTCATGGAGCGGGAAATGGAGTCATACATCACATTCAGGGAGGAGTTTCCGTAGATGATGATGTTGTCCGGATTGTTCTCCATCATATCGGAAATCAGGACCTTGGCCTCTGCGATCCCGTTCAGTACTCCGTAATTTCTGCAGTCCGTCCCGTCCTCACAGAACATGTCCGCATCGCTGTTCAGCGCGTCCATAAGTCCCATGGAGAGGTCGAGCTGCTCCTTGCAGGGCTTTCCGCGGCTCATGTCGAGGCTCATCTCCATCGCCTGATATCTTCCGTATTCCTTTTTCAGCTCGCGGATCAGCTGCTCAAGCTCTTCCACGCTCATCTTATCGTAAGCTTTCATCCCGCCTCCTCTGCTTCCCTTATCCTGCTCCTGCCGCCCTCACTGATCTGATCTTTAAAGGCGCTTCGCGCCTCCCGTCATGCGCCCAGACAGTCGCATTCCCGTGGGGCTCCGCCCCTCTCCTTGCTCCTGTCCGGGCGTGTCTTAAAGTCCTTCTCCCGCGCCCGTGCTCGCACGGCGCGGCCACGGACTTTAGACACTGTAATCATCATATACTGATCTCTTTTGTCTTGCAAGCAAGAATATCCGCATCAGGAGGTGCTTTTGTTCATTGTCTTTGCAGTGGCTGGTCAGTGAGGAGGGTGTTTTGGCTGAGCGCTTCGACGCGGGTTTTCAGGAAGGCGAGCTCGCGCTCTGCATCCTTGTCCCCATTCCAGCGGTTCGTGTAGTCCGTGAAGGCACGGTAGGCCTCCTCCCATCTCGCGGAGCGCTCCAGGTAAACCGCTTCGTCAAAGACGAGGTCCCGGTCCGCGGACAGTCCCGCGGCTCTCGCCTGATCCAAAAAGTTCCGCGCCTCCTCGAGCTTTCCCTCATCGAGACTCCGGGATGCCTGCCGAAGGAGGAGCTTCGCGTTCACTCTCTCCTTCAGCTTCTGATAGACCTCCCGTTTCTTGTCCACCTTTTCCAGGATCTCCAGTGTGTGCGATGCCGCATCGAGATCTCCGAGCATGTATTCCGATTCCGCGCGGTAGGTGAGAATGTCGAACTGAAGCCTGGAGACCCTGCCGTGGCTTTTATCGAGGGCCTCATCCAGCTTCTTCACCGCCTCTTCATATTTTCCCTTTTCCACGAGCTCTATGCCGGAGAGCCGAAGCTCCTCCGCCTCCCGGTTTGCACAGGAGGAGAGCGTCAGGGCGAAAAACAGAAGTAAAAGCGCCGCCGCTTTTCCCCTTCCCGACAAATCCTTTCTTTTCTTCACGGGTTCCTCCTTTTTAGGGCAATTCTTCCCTCTGATGCCCTGCCGCCAATTCTTCGGCAAAGCATGGGCGGGGCATGTCCGCGTTTTCCAAAAGACAGAGCGCGGCCTATCAGCGGATGCCTGTCGCACCGAAGCCGCCCCGGTCCTCATTTTCCAGACTTTCCACCTCCTCAAAGCAGAGTCTCGGCTGATGCCTCAGGATTCGGAACTGACAGATCCTGTCATTGATGTGAATCTCTGTGTCACGGAGCGCATAGACCGGCATCATCAGGATATCATTGTCTCCGCAGTAGCTCTCATCCACCACGCCGGGAGAATTGGGCTGAATCAGGCCGAAGTTCTGAAAGGTGGAGCTCCGGGGCGCGACCAGCATCTCATAGCCCCGGGGAAGCTCCACGGAAATTCCGAGACTGATCCGGCAGAATTCTCCCTTTTTGATCTTCCGCTCCTCCGCGGAGCGAAGATCAATCCAGTCTCCCTTTCCTTCTATGTAAGTCAGCTTCTCGATCTCCTTCGAGTGGTAGCGGACCTTGAGCTTTTCTTCCATTTTTTCCGTTCTCCCTTCGTCCCTCGCTTCGCTGCCCCACCGGGGCTCCTCCATCCTCCGCTGATGCTTCGGCAGGAGTCGGATCCTTCGCCTCGCCGCCATTTTACACCGGCCCGGGCTCTTCTCCGGCTCCTGCCCCGCTTTCCGGGTGCGGTGCATTCGCTTCCTCCTTTGCCTCATCCCTTCCCTCGGAAGGAGCCTTCGGAGGAATTTCCTCTTTTTGGAATAAGGGCGGCGGGAGAGCCTCCTCTTTTTCCTCGAAAGCAGTCGAAGCAGCCATTTCATTCTCCTCCTGCAGAGCGGAGAGAACGATTTCCTCCTCCCATTCAGAGGAGGACGGCGGAAGAGCTTCCCCGGCGGCCGCTTCTTCTCCCTTCTCTTCCTCTTCGGAAATATGCAGGGGCGCCGCAAGCTCTTCTTCCTTTTCTTCTTCGGAGGGAGACGACGAAGGGGCTTTCTCGGCGGCTTCTTCTCCCCCCTTCTCTTCCTCTTCGGAAGGGAACGAAGCTGCCGGAGCCTCTTCTTCGGAAAGGCGCAGGGGCGCCGAAGTTTCTTCTTCGGAAAGGATTGAAGGCGCTGCAATCTCTTCTTCCTTTTCTTCTTCGGAGGAGGACAGCGAAAGGGCCTCTCCGGTGGCCGCCTCTTCCTCCTCGCCGCTGAGACCGAGGGCGTCCGCAAGCTCTTCCTTGACCTCGGTCTCGATGGAAGCCTCGATCTCCTCGCTGAGCGCCGGGAGATCCTTTATGCTCTCTGCACCAAAGCGGCGGAGGAACTCCTCCGTCGTCGCAAAGAGGGCGGGGCGGCCCGGCGCATTGAGCCTTCCCTCCTCATAGATCAGTCCGTACTCGACGAGACGATTCACCGCATGATCCGATTTCACACCGCGTATCTTCTCGATCTCCGCCTTTGTGACAGGCTGCCGGTAGGCGACGATCGCGAGTGTCTCCATGACGACATCCGTCATTACCGGTTTTTTCGGATGCTTCGCGACCCGGATCAGCGCCTCAAACTGCGCGGGATTCGTGTACATCTGATAGCTCTCCTCGAGTCTTCGGATCAGGATGCCGCCGTTTCGCTCCCGGTAGCTCCGATAAAGCCTCTCCGCGGCCTCCTCCGCGGCCTCAGGACCCGTCCCAAGCGCCGTCGCGATCTCCTCCCTGCTGACGGCCCGGCCCATCGCAAAAAGCAGAGCCTCCACGATTTTCTCCTCCTCGCGAAGCTCCTCCTTGTATTCCTCGTCGATTTCTCCCACAAGCCTTTCCTGTACCGGATTCAAGCTCATCCGTCAAATTCCTCCACCTCTGTGAGATCGGGCTCCCTCTCTCCCTCCTCTCCGCCCACTACCTGGATATCCATATCGGAGAAGGGCGCATCCTGCATCAATGTGATTTTCCCCATCTTCATAAGCTCGAGAACCGCGAGAAAGCTGACCACGATGTCCATGCGGTCCTCCTTTTTCCGGATCATGTGCCGGAAGGAGAAGCGCCCATGGCGCCTCGCATAGGACAGGACATCCCGAATCCTGCCGGAGAGGCTCACTCTCTCCCTCCGGATCACGCCGAACTTTGAGCGGACCCGGTCCACCGCCTCCTCTTGCCTCCGGGAGAGATCCTCAAGGGCCTCCCGAAGCTTTTCCAGACTGAGCCCCTTGAGAAGCTCCGTGAGATCCAGAGGAGGTGTGTAGCGGAGGACCTCCTCCGGCATCGCCCCGCTCCTGTAGAAAACTCTGTCCGCGTCCTCCTCCTTCTCCCGGAGGATCCGGCTGATATACTTGTACTTCTTGTATTCGAGGAGACGTTCCACAAGCTCCGCCCGGGGATCGATCTCCTCTCCCTCTTCGTCGAGCTCCCGGGGGAGCAGCATTCTGGATTTGATTTCGAGCAGCGTCGCGGCCATCACGAGAAAGTCCGAGACGATGTCCAGATCCTCCTCCTCGAGCCGGTTTACATAATCCAGGTATTGCTCCGTGATCTCCGCGATCGGAATATCATAGATATCGATCTTATTTTTTTCGATGAGCTGCAGGAGAAGATCCAGCGGACCCTCGAAGACATCCAGCTTATAGCGCAGTCTCTCCATTCCCTCTCTCTTCCTCCCTCTCCGGCAGCAGCGTGATGAGGCTGAGCTCCGGCGGATTGTTCAGACGGATATTGACGGTATGCGTCCCGATTCCCCGGCTTATGACAAGGTTTCCCCCGCGAATGGGAAAGAGTCCCGACACCTTTTTCACGAAAAGTCGGTACTGCGGTGTCATCACTCCCCCGATCAGGGGAAGCCGGATCGTCCCGCCGTGCAGATGTCCGGAAAGTACGAGATCCGCCCCGCTTCGGACCGCCTCCTCATCGTAGAGCGGCGTGTGAAGGAGAAAGATATGGTAGCGCCCCTTCGCCCCATCCTCCGGAAAGCCCGCGGCGCGGCGAAGCTCCGCGGGAGAAAGCGGCTTCTTTTTCCGAAAGGGCAGCGGCCGGTAATATTCCATCGGGAGGCTCACCCCGCTCAGGCTGAGATCCGAGAGCCCTCCTTCCGGAAGAACGGTCTCCTTATCCAAAAGACGGACAGCCCCGAGTCCCCGCTCGAAGAGGGCCGCCTTTTCCCGGCTCTTTGCATGCTCCTTCCTCGGGTACTCTGCGCGAAAATACCGCCCCCTCCAGCCGGCCTTCTCAAAGAGGCGCTCCTCGTGATTCCCGAGAGCGAGATAAACCGGAAACTCTCTCCCCAGAGCGCGGAGGAGGCGAACCGATTTCCGCACCCGGTCCCGCTCGCTCCTCCTTTTATGGCAGACCACGAGATCTCCGCCGAGCAGGATGAAGTCGGGGCGGAGCGCGCGGATCCTTCGGAGCAGCTCCTCATTCTTCTCCCCGAATTCCTTCTCATGGACATCCGTCAAAAAAAGAAAGCGGTGCGCCCTCTTGATCTTTCCGGAGCGAAAGCAATAGCTCTCCAGGCGAAGCTGATTTCTTTCCCCGTCCGAACATTTTTTCAGAAAGATCACCAAAGCCAGCACGGAAAATATGTTCAATGCCCCGATGAAGATCTTCGCCAAAGTCCCGCATTTCCTGCTATTATGAAAGGGAGGGAGCCTTCCTTCTCCCAGACAGTGCAGGCATCCCTTACCATGCAGGCATCCCTTTTTCTTATTATAATTATAATTTTGATTCGTTTTATAATTCCGGCTTCGAAGCCTCTTTCCCAAAAAAGGAGAAATCATGATCAGCTACTCCCCCTTCTGGCGGCTGCTCTCCGCCACTAAAGTCACGCAGTATCATCTGATCCACCACCACAAAATCTCCGCGAGCCAGCTTCACAGGCTTCGGAAAAACCTGCCGGTCTCCACGGAGACCATCCATGAGATATGTAAGATTTTCGGCTGCGGGGTCTCCGATGTGATGGAGTATGTGAGCTATCTCCCGTAGTCCGTATAGGCGGCTCTCGCCTCCTCGAAGCTCCGCTTCCGCTCCGGGTCCTCCGTCTCCGCGCCTTCGCTTCCCTTCTCTCCCTCCTCTGTACTCGCTGTCTCCGATCCCGCATTTCCCCCGCTCTCTCCGGAGGCGCCGGATGATCCCGCATTTCCCTGCTCGCTCCGGACCTCCTCCAGAATCCTCATGAATTCCTTTCCGGTTATAGTCTCCTGCTCGATCAGAAATTCCGCGATCCGGTCCAGCGCATAGCGGTTCTCGCTCAGAATCCTCCTCGCCTCCCCGTAGCACTGCTTTAAGATGAGGGCGACCTCCCGGTCCACCTCGGTCGCGGTGTAATCCCCGCAGTTCATCACGCTCTTTCCGCTCAGATACATGCTCTCCTGTGTCGCAAGTCCCATGAGGCCGAACTTGTCCGACATCCCGTACTGCGTCACCATTGATCTCGCGATCTTCGTCGCATTCTCGATGTCATTGGCGGCCCCGGTGGTCACAGTCTCAAAGACCAGCTCCTCCGCCGCTCTCCCTGCGAGAAAACCGACCATCATATCGTGGAGCTCCGCCTTCGTATTGAGATACTTCTCCTCCTCCGGCACCTGCATCACATAGCCGAGCGCCCCCATGGTCCTCGGGACGATCGTGATCTTCTGCACCGGCTCGGAGTGCTTCTGAATCGCCGCAACCAAAGCGTGACCCACCTCATGGTAGGACACAATCCTCCGCTCCTCCTTTGAGAGGATGCGGTCCTTCTTCTCCTTTCCGACCAGGACGACCTCGACCGACTCGAAAAGATCCGCCTGGGAGACCTTCCGCCTTCCCTTCTTCACAGCCGTGATCGCGGCCTCATTCATCATATTCGCAAGATCCGCCCCGACCGCACCGCTCGTCGCAAGCGCGATCTCATCGAAGTCCACCGTGGAATCGAGCTGGATGCCCTTCGCATGGACCTTCAGGATATTGACTCTCCCCTTTAAATCCGGCTTCTCCACGATCACTCTTCGATCGAATCTCCCGGGGCGAAGCAGCGCCGGATCCAAAATCTCCGGGCGGTTCGTCGCTCCCATCACCATGATGCCCTTCCCCGCATCGAAGCCGTCCATCTCCGAGAGGAGCTGGTTTAAGGTCTGCTCCCTCTCATCATTTCCGCCGTAGCGGCTGTCCCTCGTCTTTCCGATGGCGTCGATCTCATCGATGAAGACGATACAGGGGGCATTCTGCGCCGCCTGCCGGAAGAGATCCCGCACCCGGCTTGCGCCAACGCCGACAAACATCTCCACAAAATCCGAGCCGGAGAGCGAGTAAAAGGGAACCTGCGCCTCCCCCGCCACAGCCTTTGCGAGGAGGGTCTTCCCCGTTCCCGGCGGCCCCACGAGAAGCGCCCCCTTGGGAAGCTTCGCCCCGATATCCACATACTTTTCGGGATTATGCAGAAAATCCACGATCTCCACGAGGCTCTCCTTCGCCTCATCCTCCCCGGCGACATCCTTAAAGCTCACGCCGGTCTCTCTCTGCATGTACATCTTCGCCGTGGACTTCCCGACACCCATGACCCCGCCGGATCCGCCCCCCATCCTGCGCATCATAAAATTCATCGCGATAAAGAAGAGGATAAGGGGAATCACAAGACCGATCATGGTCTGCATGATGAGGCTAGAATTGTCCGGCTTCTTCCGATAGATCTCCACCTGATGCTGGTAGAGTCTTTGCACAAGCTGCCCCGCATCGGCATTGATCGGCACGACGAAATATGTCCCGCTCCCCTTTCCGCGGGAGGCTTCGGCGCTATCCTTCTCCCCGGCCGCACTGCTCTCCCCCGCGCCCTCCTTCGGATAGACGGCGATCTGGCTGTCCCCCCACTCTACCTTCTGGATCTGATCCTTTTCCACCATCGTGAGGAACTCGCTGTAGCTCTTCTCCTGCGGATCCGGTACCGAAAAGAAATGCTGCACCATCGAATAGATGAAGAAGGTCAGCACAGCGGCGATGATCAAAATCAGAAAGGACTGCCCCGGACCGGGCATACGTCCTCCGTCTCTCAGATCGTTTTCATTCATGCTCTCTCCTTATGCCGAAAAAGGCACCGCCGAAAAGGCGGGCCGAATCTATCATTTTTATATTCGCATTCCGAGCTCTCGCTCTCCTTGCTCATACCTGCTTTGCCCGTCCAATGCCTCAGCGTCCCCGCGTACTAGCACGCCGGACGATGAGGCATTGGACGGGACTTTTACAGTATAAGTAAATCAGGGGCATAAATCAAGGCGCTGTCTTTTTCGCTGCTCCCTTCGTTTTTTTATCCCGCGGAAAAGATGGGAGTATTCCGCATGCAGAGCGGCAGAGCATGGGAGAGGCCGTTCAGCGGAGCGGACCGCGGAGCTTTGCTGCGACCTCTTCTCCCATTTCTTCCGTTGAGAGAAGCTTGAGCCCTTTCTTTTCCTCCAGGATATCCTTTGTCCGGCAGCCGTCCCGAAGGACCTTCTCCACGGCTGTCTCCACGTCCTCTGCCTCCTTTGGAAGCTCCAGGGAATAGCGGAGGAGCATCGCGGCGGAGAGTATCGCAGCCAGGGGGTTTGCGATATTTTGTCCCGCAATATCCGGCGCAGAGCCTCCGCTTGGCTCGTAGAGACCGAAGCGGTCCTCCCGGAGGGAGGCGGAAGGAAGCATTCCGAGGGAGCCCGCGATCTCCGCCATCTCATCGGAGAGAATATCCCCGAACATATTTTCTGTCAGGATCACATCGAAGCTGCCCGGCTTCCGCACGAGAAGCATCGCGGTGGAATCCACGAGGGCATGGCTCAGCTCCACCTCCGGACAGGCCTTCCCTTCCTCCTCCACGATCCTTCGCCAAAGCCTCGAGCTGTCCAGAACATTCGCCTTGTCCACGGAGCAAAGCCTCCCTCTCCGCCCTCCGGCGATCGAAAAGGCCTTCCGCGCGACCCTCCGGATCTCGGATTCCCGGTAACAAAGCTCGTCCCTCGCGACGAGCTCTCCCCCCTCCCTCACTGTGCTCCTTTCGCCGAAATAGAGCCCTCCGGTGAGCTCCCGCACCATCATAAGGTCAAAGCCGTCCCCGATGACGGACTCCCGAAGCGGGCAGGCATTCCGAAGCTCCGGGTAGAGCTTCGCCGGCCGGAGATTGCAAAAGAGCCCGAGCCCCTTCCGAAGCTTCAAAAGACCGGCCTCCGGTCTTTTTTCCGGCGGGAGAAGATACCAGGGCGAGACGCCGACCTTTCCTCCGATCGATCCCATCAGCACCGCGTCCGAAGCTCTGCATTTCTCGAGGGTCTCCTCCGTCAACGGCTCTCCGAAGCGATCGATCGAAGAGCCGCCCATGAGGAGCTCCCGGAACTCAAAATGATGTCCGTAGAGCGCGGCGATCCTGAGAAGTACCTTTCTTGCCTCCCGGACGATTTCCGGACCGATCCCGTCTCCCTCTATCACAGCAATCCTGTATTCCATTTTTCCTCCTGAAAGCATTGATCGGACGCTGCACTCTTTATGGCCCGGCAGCAGGTTCCGGCTCTCCCCGCTTCCTTTCCGGATGCCGCAGCGTGCTGCGCCCTTCCGTCACTTTGTTCTTTGAAGAGCATATCGCGGATTCGATTCCCCGGGCAATATATTTTTGCTATACTAGTCATGTTTCTCTTTTCAGCAGCGCAGAAGCAGCGTCATACTGCCGCGCTGACAGCGCTCCGCTTTCCGCCCGATCGGGCATGGCTCTGTCCCGCTCTCCTCTCGAATGACGGGATGGATGCCGGAATGAATGCCGGGACAAGCGCCTGTGGGATATCCTGCGCCTGATGGAGATTTTTGCGCCTTATGCACCGAGTATAGGGGGGAGAGATCCATGGATTTTAAACTGCATGCAGACTATGCGCCAACGGGAGACCAGCCTAAGGCCATTGAGGAGCTGGTACGGGGCTTTCAGGAGGGCAATCAATTCCAGACCCTACTGGGAGTGACGGGCTCCGGCAAGACCTTTACCATGGCGAATGTGATCGAAAGGCTGAAGCGGCCGACTCTCATCATTTCCCACAATAAAACGCTCGCGGCCCAGCTCTACTCGGAGATGAAGGAATTCTTCCCGGAAAATTCGGTGGAGTACTTTGTCTCCTACTACGATTACTATCAGCCGGAGGCCTATGTCCCCTCCACGGACACCTATATCGAGAAGGACTCCGACATCAATGAGGAAATCGACAAGCTCAGAAACTCCGCGATGGCCGCCCTCTCGGAGCGAAGGGATGTGGTCGTCGTGGCCTCCGTCTCCTGCATCTACGGGCTGGGTGCACCGACGGAATATCTCAATATGGCCCTCTCTCTCCGACCCGGGCAGAGTAAGGACAGAGACGAGATGATCCGGCACCTGATCGAGATCCAGTACAATCGAAACGACATGGACTTCCACCGCGGGACCTTCCGGGTCATGGGAGATATCGTGGACGTCTTTCCCGCATCCGAGGGAGAGCAGGCCTACCGGATCGAATTCTTCGGAGATGAGATCGACAGGATCCGAATCATTGACCCGCTGAGCGGGAAGGCGAAGTCGGAGCTTTCTCATGTCATGATCTTTCCGGCGAGCCCCTATGTCATCCCTCCGGAGAAGCTGAGTCTCGCCTGCGATAATATCCTGAAGGAGCTGGAGGAGAGGGTAAATTACTTTAAGTCCGAGGACAAGCTTCTCGAGGCACAGCGGATCTCGGAGCGGACGAACTTCGATGTGGAGATGCTGCGGGAGACCGGCGTATGCTCCGGCATCGAGAACTATACGAGGCATTTGAACTTCTCCGCGCCCGGAGAGCCGCCCTACACACTCATGGACTATTTCCCGGAGGATTTCCTCATCATCGTGGACGAAAGCCACATCAGTCTGCCGCAGATCCGGGGGATGTACAACGGAAATCTCTCCCGGAAAACGACGCTCGTCGATTACGGCTTCCGCCTCCCCTCGGCGCTGGACAACCGCCCCTTAAATTTCGGCGAATTCGAGAGAAAGATCAACCAGATGCTCTTCGTCTCCGCTACGCCGGGGGACTATGAGGCTGAGCACGAGCTTCTCCGGGCGGAGCAGATCATCCGCCCCACCGGCCTCCTGGACCCCGAGATCTCCGTCCGCCCGATCAGAGGCCAGATCGATGATCTCATCGGAGAGATCCGGAGGGAAACGGAGAAAAAGCACAAGATCCTCGTCACCACTCTCACAAAGCGGATGGCCGAGGATCTCACGAAATATCTGAAGGAGGCAGGCATCCTGGTCAAGTACCTCCACTCCGATATCGACACGCTGGAGAGAGCCGCCATCATAAGGGATATGCGCCTCGGAAAGTTCGACGTGCTGGTCGGCATCAATCTCCTCCGGGAGGGTCTCGACATCCCAGAGATCACACTGGTCGCGATCCTGGACGCGGACAAGGAGGGCTTCCTCCGCTCCGAGACCTCCCTCATCCAGACCGTAGGCCGCGCCGCGAGGAATGCCGAGGGGCATGTCATCATGTATGCGGATCAGATCACGGACTCCATGCGGCGCACGATGCAGGAGACCGAGCGAAGGCGGAAAATTCAGATCTCCTATAATGAAGAGCACGGCATCACGCCGACCACGATCAAAAAGGCTGTCCGGGAGCTCATCGCGATCTCAAAGGCGGTCAGCGACAGCGGAAGCGGAATCCAGAAGGATGCGGAGTCCATGAGCGCCCGGGAGCTGGAAAAGCTCATCCGGGAGCTCACAAAGAGAATGAGGGCTGCCGCCGCCGAGCTGAACTTCGAGGAGGCCGCCCTCTGCCGGGACAGAATCGAAGAGCTCCGAAAGCAAAAAGAGGGAGAAGGATAGGGGGAGCCGACAGAAACCTGGAAAAACCGCGCTCCGGGGCGGCAGCTATAGAGCGATCGGCCGGAAGAAAGGGACGCGGAAGAGCTTCATTGACTGCTTCTTCCGCCGAGCTCTCAGAGCTCATGGATCTCATCCGCGATGCCGAGGGTCGAGGCCCGGTGCGAGACCAGCACGACCGTCCGGTTTTCCCTCTCCTCCTTCAGAGACTTCAGGATCGCGCCCTCATTCAGGACATCGAGGTTTGCGGTCGGCTCATCCAGAAGGAGTAGGGGTACCCCGTGGAGAAAGGCTCTCGCAAGGCCGATTCTCTGCCGCTCTCCTCCGGAGAGATTCTCCCCGAGCTCGCTGAGCCGGGTATCATAGCCCTTCGGAAGCGCTTCGATAAAGTCGTGGACGGATGCCTTCCTCGCGGCCTCCCGGATCTCCTCTTTCCCTGCCCCGATTTTCCCGAGCGCGATATTTTCCGCGATCGTATCCTGAAAGAGCACGCTCTCCTGCGTGAGAAGACTCTCCATCCTGCGAAGATCCGCGGTATTGATTCTTCGGATATCCTTCCCGGAGATCTGCACCTCTCCCCTGTCCGCATCCCAAAAGCGGAGCAAAAGGCGGAGCAGCGTGGACTTCCCGGAGCCGCTCGGCCCGTGAATTCCGAGGATGCTCCTCTCCCGGATGCGAAGGCTGAGATCCCTCAGCACCTCTTCTCCTCCGTAGGAAAAGCTGACCCCGCAAAAGGCCGCGCCGGAAAACACGGTCTCCTCCTGCCCCTCGATCTCCTCTGTCTCCGGCTCCTCCTCCAAAAGAGAGAGCACCCGCTCCCCGCAGGCGAGCGTCTGATTCAGCGTGCCGGAGAGCCGAAGGAGCGCGCTCGTCGGCCCGAAGGAGCTCATCATGGCCGTCGCAGAGAGTAGAACCGCCGAAAGGGAGAGCTGGCCCCGGAGACTGAGCCAGATGCCGAGAAAGAGCATGCCGAAGGAGAAGAAGCTGATGCAGGCCCCCGCCTCCGCATTCGCGTCTCCGTCGAGAAGCTTCAGACGTCGCTTAAGCTCCGCGAGTCTCCCGGATCTCTCCCTAAGCTCAGAAAGCCGCTCGCCCGTCCTTCCGTACTGTATCGTCTCCTGCATCCCGCGGAAGCTGTCCAGCAAAAAGCCGTTCATCGCCCCGAAGCTCTCCTGATAGAGCACGCCGCTCTCCCTCCCCCGGGCACTGCTTCTCATAGGAAGGAGCACGCCGAGCGTCAGATAGGCGAAGAAAGCAAGCAGAGCGAGGAGGGGGTGAAAGCTTCCGAGGAAAAGGATCATGAGGACAGAGCTCACAGCGGCGATGAGGATCGGCGAAAGAGTATGTGCGTAAAAGACCTCCAGCAGCTCGATATCGCTTGTGATGAGGGAGATGAGCTCTCCCCTCTCCCTCCCCTCAAGCTTCGCCGGGGCGAGACGCCGAAGCGCCGAAAAGACCTTCTGCCGAAGAAGCGCGAGCAGGCGAAATGCGATATAGTGGTTGCAGTACTGCTCGACATAATGAAGGAAAGCCCGGAGCAAAGCGGAAAGCATAAGTAAGACGGCGATCCCAAAGAGGGTAGAGGGAAGGAAGGAGGGGACCGGGAGAGCGAGAATCTCAAGTCCCCCCGCAGCGGCAATCACCGTGAGAAAGGCCGCAAGGAGATGCCCGGCGACTCCGGAAAGTGCGGCGAGCAGCATGACGGGAAGGAGGGGAAGGACCAAAACCGAAAGCCTTCCCATGATCCGGATCCCCGATCTTCTCTTGCTAGGCATAGCATTTCCTCCCTTCCGAAAGCGGACAGAGTCCCGCGGCATAGCTCTCCAGCTCGCTCTGCGCCAAAAAGAGCGCCGCGTAGCCTCCCTTTCTCCTCATAAGCTCCTCATGACTTCCTCTCTCCGCGATTCTCCCGTCCTCCATCCGATAGATGCAGTCCGCCTGCACCGCGTTTTTCAGGCGGTGCGAGATCAAAAGCACAGAGCGTCTTTCGGAGAGCCGCCGTATCGCCTCCATGATTTTTTCCTCGCTCTCCGAGTCGATATTGGAGGCCGCCTCGTCAAAGAGATAGACCGGTGTATCCCTTAAAAGGGCCCGGGCGATCGCAAGGCGCTGCCGCTGCCCCCCGGAGAGATTCTCTCCTCGCTCTGAAAGAAATGTGTCAAGTCCCTGCTGCGAGAGGAGATATCCCTCCAGCCTTACCTCTCTCAGGGCATCCCACATTTTCTGCTCCGAGGTCCCCGGGGAAGCCATGAGGAGGTTCTCCCGGACTGTCCCGCGAAAGAGATAGCTGTCGTGCCGCACCAGGGTGACGGTCCTCATGAGACTTTCCTCCGAGAGCTCCGAAAGCTCCGTCCCATTTAGAAGGATCTGCCCCTCATAGTCCCTCACTCTCCCACTGAGAAGCCCGGCTATCGTGCTCTTTCCGCAGCCGGAGAGACCAACGAGAGCGCTTAAGCCCCGATCGGGAAGAAAAAGGCTGATCCCCTTCAATATCCTCCGATCCCCATCATAGGAGAAGCGGACATCCGAAAGCCGGATCTCCGTCTCCCCCTCCAAAAGCTCCTTCTCCCCTCTTTTCCCCTCCGGGAGATCCAGAATCGAAAAGAGACGGTCCGACGCCGCCATCCCGTTCATCGCCACATGGAAGAGGCTTCCGAGAAGGCGCACCGGGAGGAAGAAATCCGCGGAGAGAAGGAGAAGAGTCAGAAGTCCTCTCAGACTGACCGCTCCCTTCTGAAACTCCAAAAGGCAGATCCCCATCCCGAGTACCGTGCCTCCATAGGCGATCAGGTCCATCACGATAATGGAGTTTAACTGCATGGAGAGGACCCGCATCGTCATTCTCCGGAAGCGCTCTGCCTCCCGGTCCATCTCCTCCGCCTTCTTCCCGTCCGCGCCGTAGATCTTAAGCGTGATCAGTCCCTGCAGATTCTCGAGAAAGCTCCCCCCGAGCTCCGTATAAGAGCCCCAGTATTTTTTCAAAAGGCGCTTTGCGATCTTCTGTACGAGAAGGATCGTGAGCGGGATCAGAGGAACGCAGAGGAGCAGCGCAAGGCTCGCCTTAAGGCAATAAAACGAGAGGAAGAAAAACAGTGTGAGCGGGGCGAGCAGACTGTAGAAAAGCTGCGGAAGATATTGACTGAAGTACACCTCGAGCTGTTCCACTCCCTCCGCGGAAAGCTGCACCGCCTCCGCGCTCCCGAGCTTTTCGTGATAGGCCGCGCCAAGAGCTGTGAGCTTTCGGTAAAGCTTCTCCCGAAGGGCCTGCTTCACCTCGCTCCCCGCTCTCGCGGAGGCCTCCGCCGCCCTCCTCGTGCAGAGCAGCCGAAGGAGCAGGGAGAGCAGCAGGAGAGCCGCGGAAAGGAGAAGCGTCTCCGAGCGGATCCTCCCAAGATAGAGCGACTCGAGAAGCCGCCCCACGATGCTCATGCTCAGGACGGAGGACAGAAGCGCCCCCCACTGCCAGAGCACGTTCTGAAGCACGGCGCCCCGGGATGACTCCGACATCAGGGAGAAAAGCCGCTTTCGAATCATAAATCTCCTCCCCTCTCGGAGAGGGGCTCTGCCCCCTCCGCTTCCGCCCCGCTCTCCCTTCCCTTCGTCCGAACAAAAAAGAGAAAGTAGATATAATGAAGAGCCAGCACCAATGCGAGAATCCCCCGCGCAAAGGGCGGCGAAAAGAAAAATCCGACGGCAAAGACGCCTGTCACCGAAGCGAGGATCCGAAGCTTTCTCCCGGGCGGCATGGGCCTTTTCTCCTTGAGCTCCAAGAGGTATTTCCGATACAGCTTGGTCCCCATGAAAAAGCGGCAGAAGCGCTCCGAGCCCCTCGCAAAGAAAAAGAGCGAGAGAAGTAAAAAGGGGGTTGTGGGCAGGATCGGAAGCGCGATTCCGACGCATCCGATCCCGGCAAAGAAAAAGCCAAGTGCGATACAGACCCCGTTAAACAGTTGTTTCATGAAATCCTTCCCTCTCCCTCGGGGGAGACGCCGCCCAAAAGACGGCGCCTGTTTCTCCGCCTCCTCTCGTCCGCCGCTCCTCCGATGAAGAGAAGAAGTCCGAAAAGGCCCAGCGCCAGAATCCCTCTGAGCGGCATCCGATCCCCCGTATAGGGGATGCTTCTCCCGTTGACCGCTCCGCCGCCGGAGGATGCGCTCCTGGCTGCTCCGCTCCGAAGGACGGAGGCCGCGCTCCTCTGGGCTGTGCCGCTGCCCCCTCCGTTTCCGGTCCGGCTCAGCGCATGCTCTCCCGGGGCCGCGGAGTCCGAAGGAGCCGGAAGCTTTTCCGCGAGCGCATAGAGACTTAAGTGATCGAGGCTCACCTCGTAGAAGGAGCCGCTCACAGATCCGGGGAGCTGCAGGGCAGTCCCGTCATCGTTGATCCGGTAGAGGGCAAGCCTCGAGGGATCATAGTCCGCCGGGACCGGCAGCCGGAGAGTCACAGTCCCGGAGGGCTGCAGCTCTCTCTCCCCGGACTTTAAGCGGATATCGTAGAGGACGAAGCGCGATGCCTTGTCGGAAAGAGCGGATTTTGCGCGTTCGAACTCCTCCCCGCTCTCCTTCTTTTCCGCTTCCAGCTTATTTTCCGGTCCCCCTGTCGCGCCGCGGAGACTGATCCCGGTCTCTGCATTTCGAAGCTCGGAGGAAGAAGAGCCGGAGGAAGTGCTGCCGAGCTTCGCTTTCTCCTTGCTCCCGCTCTCTGCGGAGTAGCCGCCGAGATCTTCCCACTTGCTCTCGCTGATCTTCTTTTTCCCGCTCCAGTTCACCTTAAGGCGCGCCTTCACAGGATCCGTCCCCATGACCTCCACCTGGGGATCCACCTCGCATTTATAGTAGCTGCTGCTGTCGTTTGGCAGGCTGAACTCATAGATCCAGCGGTTTTTCTCTTCGTAGATCAGCTCTGCCTCGTTATACTCACTGTCCTGGTAGATCCAGAAGTGATGGAGGTGCGCGGTGATGCCGCTCGTCTTCATCTCCTTTGTGATGAGACGCATCGTGACATCTCCGTTTTCGATCTTCACATAGGCCGTGCTTCCCACCGCCGGGTCTCCCATGGAGGCCTTGTTCATACTGGCGTGCCAGAGGCGGACACCCACTTTGTAATAGCCTTCCTTCTCCTCCGACTTTTTCCTTTTCGCCCCGCCGTCCCCGGAGTCCCCGGGATTTCCCGCGGGACTTAAGGACTCGATCGCAAGCCGAAGTGCCGCCTCCTGCGAGTCGAGCTCCGCCTGTGTCGCCTTCTCATCGCTGTATACATTTCTTGCAAGAGCAAGTGCCGCCATAAGCTTCGTCCAACTCTCCTTCGTATAGGCGGAAGAATCCATGGCGGAGGCCATCGCGATCAGGGCGGAGAGCGCCTTCCGATTGACCGTCCCCGACGGCTTCTCCTCCTTTAGGACAAGCCCGGAGAGCGCGTTTTCAAGCTTCTGCACCGCTCTCTCAAGCTGAAGCTTCGTCGCCTCCTTATCGTTCAGGACCGAAACCGCGGCCTTCATCGCTTCCTCCAGCGCGGAAAGAGAGGCCTCCGTGTAGTTCCCCTGAAGGGCCTTGATCCCTTCCA
This sequence comes from Oribacterium sp. oral taxon 078 str. F0262, assembly GCF_000160135.1. Taxonomy (GTDB): domain Bacteria; phylum Bacillota; class Clostridia; order Lachnospirales; family Lachnospiraceae; genus Oribacterium. The sequence continues at coordinate 59,144 of NZ_GG729934.1, read as the reverse complement.
TATACTTAAGCTGCAGCCTGCTCCGAAGTGCCGACGGATCGGATTTTTGATCCGGACGATTGGGCTGATCCGGACGATTGGGCTGATTGGGCTGATCCGGGCTCTCCGGCCGATCCGGTTCCGCCCTTTTCTTAAGAATCAGAGCGGCATAGCTCGCGCGAAGCGCCTCTATTCTCCGGTCCACGCTGTTCTGCGGGGCCCCCTTCAGCGCCTTCAGCCTCTCTCCGGCCGCGACGCTCAGGGAGAGAGCATTGTAGCTCCCCTCGGTATATTCCGATTCCCTCGCAGCGCTGACCTGATTGAGCACTGTCTCAAGTCCCGTATAGTCTGCTCCCGGCTGCTCCGGCTTCTTCGGCTCATCCGGCTTCTCCGGCTCCTTCCCCTCGACCAAAGTAAGGCTGCTCCAGTAGCAGCGGAGATAGGCCGGCTGCCGCGCACTCGCCCCCATGACGGGGACATTTACCATGACCGGGATGTACTGATTCCTCGCCGCCATATACTTTGTGATATCGAAGCGGACAAGACTCGGGTACTTCCGTCCCGCAGGCGGTCCGAAGCGATCCGTCTCCTCGCTCTCCTCCAGGATCTCCGGGGGGACCTCGGTATAGCTTCCCTCATCGATCACGCCGTTCGTCTTCTTAAGCCCGTCCAGCATGACGATGTCGAGGAGATGTCCGCTGAGCCCGCTGAATTCCATCCTCTGAAATCCCGCGTAGAGATAGGCCCTTCCGCCCTCGAGGAGAAGCTTCGCCTGCTTCCCGGGGCGATCCGGGAAGGCATCCACCAGGGCGCCGTCTCCCATGGACGCCTTATTCTGTGAAAACTGCCATAGACTGCAGTTCACAGAGTAGACGCCGTCGGGATAGCTCTCCCCGAAGCTGTCCGTAAGATTGCCGGAGCTGTCGAGCGCTCCCTCGAGGGCCCACTGCGGAAGCTCCCTCTCCCCAAAATCCGGGAGCTCGGACGGGGTCGCGATCTCCGCGGCAATCGCGCTGTCCCTTCCGAAGGGAGGCTCTCCCGCATCCTCCTCTTCCATCCCGTACGAAAATCCCTCCGAAGCAAAGACAGAGAGCCCGGAGCTTCCGGCCGCCATTCCATCGGGAAGGAGCAGGGCATCATACTCTGCGGCGAGCGCCCGCTTCGCCGCCTCATACTGCGCGTCCCCCGCGCCGTAGTCCGCGGCGTGATCCAGGAGATCCTGTCCCGCGTGAAGTGAGCCGGAGAAGGAGCGGAAGCTCGTCTCCTCATAGCGGGAGCCATCCCCCGCCTCCTTTTGGAGAAGCCGGATCGCTTCCTCAAGAGCCTGTCTCGCCTCACTCTCCTCCGGAAGCTTCCGAAGGGACTCCTCCGCCTGTCTCAGCTCGGAGAGCGCCTTCCGGTAGTCCGCATCGGAGCGCTTCCTGTCCGAAAAGCATTCTCTCGCTCTCGAGAGGACCTCGGAAAAGGCCTTCCAGCTCTCCGCGCTGTATTCCCCCTCGCGGTAGCGCTCCGCCGCCTCGATCTCCGAGCGGAGCTCTCTCCGGGAGCGAAGCTCCAGTCCGTCGATCGCCGCTTCCAGTGCCCGAAGCTCTGTGTCCAGGGCCTCCTGAGAGGCGTTCGGATCCGCATAGACCCTCCGCGCTGCGGAGAGTGCCTCCGCAAGGAGCGCGTAGGATTCCTCCGTATAGAGCTCCCTTCGCTCGGAGAGAGCGCCGGCCTCCCCGATCCTTCCCTCCAGAGCGCTCCGATCCGCGGCCTTCTTAAGCCCTGCTTCCGAGGCTCTGAGCTCCCGGAGAAGCTCGGAGATTCTCTCCTCGCTCAAAGCACTTCCGTAAAGTGCCTCCTCGGTCCGGGAGATCTCCTGTAAAAGCCGTCCCCTCGTCTCCTCCGTATAGCGCTCCCCGTCCGAAAGATAAGCTCTCGCGCGGAGAAGCTCCTGATAGAGTTCTGCGGGATCCGCAGTGTTCTGCGAAGAGGCGTAGTCGAGCTGCAGCTCCGCATTCTCCTCACCCTGATCCTGATGAAGCCTTAGGAGAAGCTTATGCCCCTCGGCCTCCGAGCGAAGGAAACGGATCCTCACTCTCTCCGGGCTGTCCCCGTCCCTTCCCAGGATTTCCATGTTCTCGAAATCCTTCCCGGACAGGGCAAAGTCCAGAGAGCGCAGCGTATTCTTCCGAAGGCAGAGGATCAGCACCGCGCTGTCCCCGCTCACAGAGAGCTCCGCCCTCCGAAAGACCTCCTTCCACTTTTCCGATACCGCGCCGTTCGAGAGGATCCGGAGTGGAAGGAGATAATAGCCGTCCGAAAGCTGCGAGATGCCGCCGGCACCTCCCGATGCAAAGTGCAGGGCGGAGAGCGCGGCCCGGACCTCCTCCTTCGTCGCATCCTCCTTTAAGAGAAGCTGCTCTGCCTTCGCAATCGCCGCAGAGAGAGCCTCCGTGGGAGTGAGATTTTTCGCCTCGGAAATCGCTTCCCGGAGCTCCTTCAGGGAGACCAGTCCCTCCTTCGCGCGTCTTAAGCTCTCGACCTGCTCCCGCACGGCGTCCCGCTCCGGCGCCGTTTCCCGATAGACCGCCGCCGCTTCCTCTGCCGCCTTCCGGGCATCCCTCAGGGAGGCCTTCGTATAGTCCTCTTCCAGAAGTGCCTCGATCTCCAGGATCAGCTCCTTCAGCGTGCGGATCTCCTCCTCCGGCGCCGCGGACTCCTCCGCCTTTGAGAAGTCCGGCCGAAGATAAAGGGTCTGCTGATAATCCTTCCGCTTTGTCTTTATGTCGATCTCGAAGCTCGCCTCCGTATAGGCGCGGTCGATCAAAAAGGCACTGAGCCTTCCCTCTTTGTCCTTAAGCTTCTCCGCATCCTTTAACATCACCCCGTTATCATACTGAAGCTCCGTGACGCTGTCTCCGTCCAGCTCCGAAAGGGGAAGCTTAAGCTTCATCGTACTGCCTGCTGCTGTCAGGATCAGCGTGCGGCCGAAGTATCCGCTGAGCGAAGAGGGAGCCTCTCCTCCATTCTCATAGACCGTAAAGGGAAGACGATAGACCCCGTCCGAGAGCCGCTTCCCCTCTCCCGCTCCGGAATCCTTCATCGCCTGCAAAAGCTTATCCCTCCCCTTCAGGAGCTCCTCCTCCGACGGATTCCCGGCGTAGCACTGCTTCGCCTCCGAGACCGCGCTCTGCAGCGAGAGATAGGTCTCCCCCGCCTTGTCCATGCTCTCGAGAGCGCGCTCTGCCCTCTCGATCACAGCCCGGAGCACAGACTTATCGTGCCCCGAAAGGGGATTTACCGCTCCGTCCTCAAGCTTTTCCGGCTCGCTGATCCGAAGAGATGCGACCTGGACGCCGGTCCCGTCCCCGGGGTGCACATCCATCGCCGGAACCGTGAAGCGGATCAGGTAGGAGCCGTCATCCCGCGGCTTTCCGAGGGGGAAGCTCAGGCTCTTCAGATACTGGAAATGATATTCCCTCGCCCAGGCGTCGAAGCCGAGACCGCCGTCCTCCGCCGTATAATACGAATGGACCTCCACCGGCGTATAGACACTCTGATCCTCTCCGTCACAGCAGAACTCCCCCGTCATATATCCGGTGAGCCCGGATACATAGACGGGCTCCAGGGCGTAATAGACCCGGAAGCTCTTTTTCCCCTCCGCCTCAGAGACCTCGAGATAGCCCGTATTGTCCACGATGGACTGGTTCGACATGGAGGGGAAGTGGGGCTGAAAGGCGTGCGCCATCGTGAGCCGCACCCGGTAGAGCCCCGCCGGAAGCTCCGCAAGCTCCTCCGGCCGGAGATGCTGCCCGTAATCGTAGAAGCTGTAGGTCGCGTTCAGATCCGCCGCCTGGCTCGTCGTGAAAACGAAGGTCCGGCTGTCCCTGTCGATGTACTTACTGTAGGTATTTTCGAATTCTCCGCTGCTCTTACTGATCTGCACCGTCGTCGTCGAAAGGTCAAAGTCCTCCGGAAGCTTGAGGCGGAGCGTCACCTGCCCGTTCAGAGAAAACTGCTCCCCATTCGCCTTTAAGGAGCTGTTGTAGCTCACGCAGGCGCTCCCGCTTCTGCTGAAGCGCGCTGCCCCCTTAAGATCGTATTCCGAGCAGTAGAGCGGCTTCACCGCACCCTCTACCCGCTCAAAGCGGAATTCGCTGTTCTCCGGTATGGCTCCCTTCGCCATGCGAAGCTCCGCCTCTCCGGAGAGGAGGCGCTCCTCCTCGCTCTCCTCCTTCACCTTCGGCGTGAGCCGAAGATAGGCATACCAGCTCCTCTCCGGCGGAGCATCCGGATCCTCCTCCTTATTGTAGGCATCATCCTCCTCTGTCAGGATCTGAAGATAGCGGCCGTCCCGGATATCCTTAAAGTCCAGCGTGATCGTATCCTTTCCGGATCCCTTCTCCCAAAGCTCCGTAAAGTCCGTCCCCTCAAACTCCTGCTCCAGCCTTTTCCGCGTCCACTTATCGAAAGAGGCAAAGTCCAGCTTTTTCTTTCCGGCGAGGGAGATGCTCTTGATCCCCTCCGTATCCCGAAGCCGAAAGCTCGCCCGAAGCCTTCCCGCTCCGTCCGCCTCCGTCTCCACAGCTCTCTCAAAAAGCTTTGAGACCCGCTCATACATCTTTACGCTTCGATCCGTGTACTTCCGGGAAAAATCGTATCTGTCATCTGCGGCCACATAATTACACCAGTCATAGCCAAGCGTATACTGTCCCGCCCCATAACTTACAATCCGCTCTGCCTTGGAGAGCTCAAAGCTGATGTACTGCGACACGGGAAGCCCGGAGCTTGGAGTATACAGGCTTTGGAAATACAGCCCGCCGGAGAGCTCCTCCAGCGTGAGCGTGATCTTCCCCGTATCCCTCTCCTCGTCGAAGAGGACGGTCTTTGCGTCTGTCCTGTGGTAGCGGTCCCCCGCCGCGCTCACGGATTTTTCCAGTCCCTCTGCCCCCGGATTCTTGTACTGCGCGGGCTTATTGAAGTCCCCCATCGGAACCTCATTGCAGTAGGCGTAGCCGTCCTTCTCCGCCCTCCTTGCCCCTTCGATATCCATGAGCTGCACCATGTCTGAGACATGAAAGCCGTGATAGTAGAGACTGACCTCATACTTCCCGCCGAGCCTTCGGATTTCCGCAAGATCATAGATCTGCGTCCTCGTATCGCTGAAAAGACCCGCCTTCCGCTGCTTCGGATGGTTCCAGTCCGCATCGATGTTCGCCGTATAGAACTCCATCGGGACGAGGTAGCTCTCCCCCTCTGCAAGATCCTGCTCCTCCGGGGCCGCGAGGGGATGCAGGGAGCCGGGGACTGCCGCCGGAGCCAGAAGGAGTGAAAGGCAGAGAAGCCCCGCGAGTCCCTTCCGTATCATCCTCTTCCAAAGCTTTTTCATGATTCAGGTCCTTTCCTTGACTTAGGCTCTGCCCGCCCTTTTGCGGCGGACAGAGCCTGTGAGGAGCGGAGGGCAGTCTGCTTCGCCCTCCGCCCCGATTCCTTACAGGCGCCCTTCGCCCGAGAGCCTTAGTTGATCACATCCAGGTAGACGTTTCTCACATCGTGCTTGTGTCCGAGATAGCTCAGCTCAAGGCTGACCTTCACGGCACCGTCCTTTGAGATCAGCTTGTTACTGACCGCGGGGAAGGTGATCACCTGGTTTTTATCAGGCACTCTCGTCTTTCCATCAATCGTCATCGAGGTGATCCTCCCCGTGATGAAGAAGTAGCTCACATCCTTCACGTAGACCTTCAGCTCCGTCTTGTTCCCCCCTGCATCCTCCGTCAGAACCTGCCGGAAGCAGGCCTGCGCGTGCTGCGGATACTGCTTCGTGAGCGCCGCATCGCGGAACAGGAAGGGCCCATTCAGGTTGCTGGCGAATGCGGAAAGGGAAGTCCCGATCAGCAGAGCCATGGTAAGAATTACCGACGCCAGTTTGTTTCTCGTTTTCATCTTGATACCTCCTTCTGTAAATTAAACAATGTTTTCCTCTCGCCCCTTCCAGAGCATCGGGTGTTCTTTCGATACGGAGGCCTTCCCTCCGCCCGGCATCCACCTCTCCGAAAATACCGCTTCTTTGCCGGCCGGGCAAAGCCAGCGGCGAATGAGCGATTTACGTGTATAAGACCGCCTCTCCTGCTGCTTCGCCGCTCCGATGCAGGACGCTCTCGCTCCGACTGCCGCGGCCAGCGGCGCATAAGCGATCTTGAAAAACCAGATCGCTAAACGCCGGGGCGGCAGACGGCCTGCTTACAGAGCGACAAAGCGGCAGGGAGGCAGACGGCCTGCTTATGGAGCGGCCGGGCGGCGCAAAGAAGTCAGAAACAGGGAACTCACACCGCCAGCACGAATTTCTGCCCCGATAGCTCCGTGAGCGGGAGCGCGATGCCGTAGAGCTCCCGGAGGAAGTCCGGCGTCACGAGCTCCTCTGCCAGACCCTGCGCCGTGATTCTGCCGTCCTTCATCCCCACGATCTCATCCGCGTAGCGGATCGCCTGGTTGATGTCGTGGAGCACCATGACGATGGTCATGCCGTAGTCCCGGTTCAGCCTCCGTATGAGCTGAAGAAGCTCGATCTGATAGCGGATATCGAGGAAACTCGTCGGCTCATCCAGCATCAGAAGCTCCGTCTCCTGGGCCAGCGCCGCCGCGATCCAGACCCGCTGCCGCTGTCCCCCGGAAAGCTCCGAGACCATCTTTTTCCGATGCTTTAAGACACCCGTAAGCTCCATCGCCCAGCGAATGGCGTCGCAGTCGCTCTTCGATCCCGCGCTCTGGAAGGCGTGGAGGTAGGGCGTCCTCCCGTAGCCGACCAGCGTCTCCACACAAAGGTCCGGCGGCGCGGTATTACTCTGATGAACGATCGCCGCCCTCCGGGCGAACTCCTTCCGGCTGAGCTCCTCTATCCTCACTCCGCCGAGCAGAATCTCCCCCTCATCCGGAGAGAAATTTCTCGCCATCAGGCGAAAGAGCGTCGTCTTCCCGCAGCCGTTTGCGCCAAGGAGAACGGTGATCTTTCCCCTCGGGATGCAAAGATCGATATGTGAAAGCACCTTCTCCCGCCCGTCGTAGGAGAAGCTGAGATCCCGGATCTCCATCGCATCCGATGCTTCCACCATGTCCCTCTCCTTTTCCAGTCTATATGCCATAGCTTTTATCGCTCCTTCTGATCAGCAGGATGAGAAGCGGTCCTCCGACGATCGAGAGGAGAATCGCAGCCGGGATCTCGTGGGGGAAGGCGATCCTCCGCCCGATCGTGTCCGCGAGAAGGAGAAGCAGCGCTCCTCCCAGTGCGGAGAAGGGAATCAGGATCTTATGCCGGGAGCCGACGAGAAGCCTTGCGATGTGGGGAACGATCAGCCCCAGGAAGGACACTACGCCAAGCTCCGCGGCAGCGGAGGATGCGAGCACCACGGCGACCAGAGAGACCGCGATCCGCGCGGCCGTCACATTGAGCCCGAGCCCCTCCGCCGTCTGATCACTAAGGAGCAGGAGATCACACTGGTAGAAGAGCATCCAGGAGAGCGTGAGCCCCAGCACCGCATAGCCGGCGAGGAGGAAGACATCCTCCCAGGTCTTTTGAGTGATACCCGCGTTCGCGATCCCGGCGACACCGGAGAGATTTCCCCCGCTCATCGCGGTAAAGGCCTGCATCAGTCCCGTGAACACCGCGTTCACCGCGACTCCCACGAGGATGATGCGAAGCGGATTCAGTCCGTTTCGAAAGGCCAGGAGATAGACGAGCACGCAGGCGGCGATCCCTCCGGCGAAGGAAAAGATCGGAAGGAAGAAGTAGAGAGAGGGGAAGAGGGCCGTGGTCAGAGCGGATGCGAAGCCCGCCCCCGCGCTGATCCCGATGATGCCGGGATCGGCGATCGGATTTCTCATGCAGGCCTGGAACAGCACGCCGGAGACAGAGAGCGCCGCCCCGCCGAGCATCGCGATGAGGATCCTGGGAAAGCGGAGATCCCAGACCGCGGCGACATTCTGATCGTAGCGCACGAAGAGTCCCAGATAGAGCTCCCTCGGTGTGATGGGAAGGCTCCCCGTGTTCACGGAAAACCAGAAAAGAAGGAGAAGGAGCAGCGCCGCGACGAGGAAAAACACTGCTGTCCGCCCCGTCCTCCCCGTATTTCCCTCCGCTGTCATTTCCTTCATCTTTCCCCCCTCGTTTCCTTTTTTCCCTTCGTTTCCTTCATTTCCTTCATTTTCTTCCTTCCCTTTTTCTCATTCTCCGTAGAGCATGGGCTCCAGGATCCGGAGCGCCGCCGGGAAATTGAATTTCGCACTCATCCCAAACTCCTGGTAGGGGAGGTCGTAGACACATCCGTCCTCAACCGCCCGGAAATGTCTCCAGATCTCATTCGTCTCGAATTCCTGGTGGAACATGGCCTCTACATCCTCCGGCAGAGCGTGAGCCGCCCGCAGTATGATATCCGGGTCCTTCCTCTGCATATCCTCCGTATTTGCGACGATGAAGTCCTGCGCCTCGTCCTCATAGACATTTCTCCCGCCCGCAAGCCGGACGAGACTTCCCACATAGCTCTTCCCCGTCGCGACGACATAGGAGCCCGGAAGCCCCATCAGGATCAGAACGCTCGGACTCTCGCGGCCCGCATGTTCCTTTTGATAGGCATAGTAGAAGGCGGAAAACTCATCGACCATCCGCTCTGCCTCCTCCTCTCTTCCAAGGAGTGCCCCCAGCTCCTCCACGCTCTTATACAGTCCCTCCACGCTCTCCAGATTCAGAAAGATCCCCCGAAGCCCCGCTGCTCGGAGCTTCGGCTCCATATCCTTCTCCAGGGAGGCCGGGCCGATGACATAGTCGGGCTTCAGCGTCTTGATGATCTCCATATCCGGCCCCATGGCGGTCCCGACCCTCGTCACCGCGCTGTAGCGGGACGGAAGGGAAGAGAGGCTGGATTCCGGGACGCCGACCAGCGAAAGATCGAGCCTCGCCATAATTTCCACTGTCGCGGGACTGGTCGCGACGATCCTCGGGGAGGAAGAGGCCTCGCCTCTGTCCTCTTCGTTCTCCTCCTTCCGGACCCCGCTTTCTCTCTCCGCACTCTCCTTTTTCGGAAGCTCGCTCCCACCTTCTGTATTCTCCTTTTCGGGGAGCTCACTCCCGCTCTCCGCGCTCTCCGAAAGCCCCTGTGCCCCTCTGCCCCCGCTCTGATCGATGCAGGAGCCAAGGAGGACTGCCGCTGCGAGAAGAAGCGCCGCTATCCTGCAAAAAGCTCCCCCTCTTCCTCTCAAAAGCCTCATCTTTCCTCTCTTCCTCCCCGCTCTTTGGGCCTTCCTCCCCCATTCTTCTCCGCATTCTCTCTCTCATCCCCGGCCGATCCCTTATCTCTCCTCCTTCCGAAAAAGAAGAAGCAGCCTAAGAGGACAGCGGAGAGAGCGAGCAGTAAGAGCATGACAAGCTTGGAAGCGGAGAATCCGCTCTTATGGTTTTTCTCCCCCTTTTCTTCTGGAGAGGAAGCTTCGTCCCTTTTCCAGCTCTCACCGGAGATCCCGACCGCATTTTTCAGGAGGGGCTCCGTCAGCTTCCTCGCCTCCTCCATGGGCTGCGCCGAGAGATCATAGTCGGTATCCAGGCGATAGCCGCTGTCCCCGGAATCTCCGTCTCCGGATAAGCTTTCGCTTCCGGATATGAAGGAGCCTTCGCCTCTCGAGAAGCTTCCGTCTCCGGAGAGATTCCCGCTTCCGGAAAGGCTCTCTCCGCTTCCCGAAGAGTCTCCGCTTCCCGAAAGCCCTCTGCCGTCCGAAGAAGCTCTCCTCGCTTTAAGATCCGCGGGCTTCTCCGGGATGCCTGTCACAGGAGCATCCGCGTCTCCGCTTCCATTTCCTTCATTGCCTCCATTTCCTCCGTCTCCCGCATCCCTCTCCCGATACTCCCGATAGGAGGAAGCTGCCGGGCGCTCCGCCGGATCAGGGGAGACTCCGCTCTGCTCTCTGCCCCTTTCCTCGGGATATCCTCCCTCAGAAACAGAATAAGAAGCTTCCCTCTCCGATCCTCTGCTCTCTCCCCCCTGAGCCCCCGAGCTCTCCGCCCGGGCATTCTCCTGAGAAAGCACGAAATCCCCGCTCCCCGGAACCGGATTTCCGAAGCGGAAGAAATAGACGACATTTCTCCCCATCGGCTCTACATAGGCCTTCCCCCGGAAGACAGAATCCATGCTTTTGACCTTCATCCGGTAATCCGTGTAGCCGTACTTCTCGTCGATATTGTCAGCTCCCTCCCGGGGCGCTCTCGTCTGCATCTCCTGAAAGGAGAGAGGGGAGAAGGAGCCTCCGGAACGCTCCTCGAAGCTCACGTCCCGCACGAACTGGCTCAGATAGTAGCGGACCGTGAGATACATCTCTCCGCCCTCTCCCACCTCCAGAAGGCCGCTCCTTCCGCAGAGCTTCTCCGTCATGCCCTGCCCTATGGCCTCATTGTTTCCCGGGTCCTCGATCTCTCCGCTCTCCGGATCGCGGTAGCTCGGACTCACCGTTACAAGATAATTCCCCTTCGGAAGCGCCCATGCGAGAGGCGCTCTTCCCAGCAATGCCAGGAGGAAAAAGATGGAAAAAACCGCTCTTTGAAAAGCTCTCCTCATGAAAAGATCCTCGCCTCTACTTTACCCGCCGCGCCATCACGACGAATCTCCCGTCCTTTGTGCTGTAGTCGCAGGTGGAGAGCGTCAGGAAGTCGTCCCCCCAGTTTCCCTTCTCCCCGGTATCATAGAGACTCAGCGCCTGCATCCCCTCCAGCGCCGCCCTGCACTCCTTCTCGGACGCCGTCGTAAAGCCGTAGGGGAGCGCCTTCGGATCCCCGCTCTTCCCCGCCGCAAAGATCTCATAGCGGCGCGACTCCTGCAAAGTATCGAGCTGTATGCTCTTATGCCCCTCCCAGTAGCTCTTTTTCCCATAGCGGAGAAGATCCGCAAACATGGAGCCGTTCTTCATGTTGTGGCCGTAGACGATCAGATTTCCCCCGTATTCATTGATGCGGGAGCCCTTGTCCAGAAAGAGAAGGCCGTTTTGCGATTCCTTCTTGTCAAAGCCCCTGTGGCTGTAAAATTCCGGGTCCTCCGGCGTCCACATGACCGGGTAATCGATCTTCGTGCCGTCGATCGTGAGCCAGGCGACGAGATCCGGATTCTTCAGGAAAAGCTCCTGGTACTCCCCGGAGACCTCCCGTCCGTCCAGCTTCGGGAGCGCGGCGGAGGACTCCGCCGCCGCCTGATTTTTCAAAGCCCGGAGCGCCTCGATCTCCTTCTCCGCTTCCCTGCCCCGGACAAAATAGACGAGGAGAAGCACGATACACGCTGTCGCCGCGCAGAGTCCCGCATTTTGCAAAAGCCTCCGATACTTTCCAAGCTTCCAGTTTTTCCGAAGCATCCTGAATGTCTTCTCCAGATTCATAGCTCTAAGACCGTCCTTTTCCCCTTCCGAAATCCTTTTTCCCCGCCGCGAAATTCTCTCCGCGCCCCCGGCGGAATCCTCTCGATTTTCTCTCCCGCGGCAAAGTTAGTTCGTCTTAACTAACATCATTTTGTATAATATAGTTGCTTTTTCAGCCTGTCAATACGAGAATTTTGTCGTTGCAGATTGCGCAACATTCTTTCGGAGAAATTTTCGGGGCGCTCCGGCCCAAAAAGCCTTGATAAAGGGGAAGCTTTCGTTGCATAGTCTGCAACGAAAGCTTCCCCTTTATTGAAAAATTTCCCAATGGGAAATTTGGATTCCACACGCAAAATCAAAAACCGGACGGCAGCGGTGTCTGCCCTTGCTCAGTCGTACATCCTTGCCTCCAGATACGCGCTCCCCATCGGCATCGCCAGCGGCCCGACGGAACAGGAGATCCGCACATGGAGACGGGCCCGAAGGCGGGAGAGATCGCCCCGGTAGGCGATCCAGAAGGAGGACAGGGGGAGCAGGAGCTCCTTCTCACGGATCTCCGCCCTCTCCCAGTCTCCCGCGTTTTGCTCCCCTCGCTCAAACTCGAAGACCCTCGCGATTCCGGAGAACCATTGTCCCATGGCGGACTGATGCGTCAGCGTCCGAAGCCGGAGTCGGAGCATCCATGCGCCGTCCCTCTCCGTGAGCTCCCCCGTCCGCTCAAAGCCCTCATTTGCCATGGAGAGCTCCCGGATGCTGCTCTCCTTCCGCTCCTTCCAAAAGCTGAGGAAAAGAAGCTGCCCCTCCCGAAAGCGAAGCTTTCTTTTTTGCAGAAATTCCTCCCCCGAGCTCCCGAACCACTTTCCCGAGGCGACATTCCGGTAGCCGCAGGAAGAGCAGAGCACGCCGATATTGCTGAGGACCATCGCCCCCTCCTCCGAGCAGTTCTGGATCACAGCGGCGGCATCCGCCTCCGCCTTCTCCGCCTCCACCTGATGTGCCAAAAGCCAGTTCCGAAGTCTCGTCACCCGCTGATTGGTCGAGCGGAGCCAGGCGTCTCCCTTTTCCGTGAAGCGATACTTTTCATCTAAAATCCCCTCTGCGCGGTAGGGCATCAGCCCCCGCATGACCGTAGAGCGGTTCACCTTGAGCTTCCTCGCGATCCGGCTCAAGGAGGGAAGGCCGGACTCATCCTCCTTCCCGTCCTCAAGGAGCGCCCTGAGATAATCGATTTTCTCCACCTTGCCTCCCCTCAGTCAAAAAGGAGCGGGAGCTCCAGGAGAAGCGCACGGCTTTTCCGCTCTGTCTCCTCCTCTCCCGCACCCTCCGTGATCAGCTGAACCGCGAGCTCTCCCTGCAGGATCCTGTAGTTTGGCACATATTCGAAGCTGAAGGCCGTGAGGGGGATGCGAACCTTCCCTCCCTCGTTTTTGAAATCCGTCCGCTCGTTCTTCGAGCGGCAGCGGATACTGCAAAGCCTTTCCCCCTCCCGAATCCAGCTAAGCTCCAGGCAGCTCTTCTGCGGGGCGATAATGAGCCTTGCGGAAGGAAGAAAGGCGGAGGAGAGCTCTGCCTCCCGGTATCTCTGCCGCGCATTCTCTTCCACATTCCCCCGATCCGATCCTCTCCCCCCTTCCAAAAGCTCAAACGCCACCTGATAGCTTCCAAAAGGGATCTTTCCGGAGAAATCCGTATCCGTGATCAGCTCCCCGTGGACCTCCCCCGCCGCCCTCTCCTGCTCCTCCCGGCAGCGCTCCGAGAGCCTTTCCAGCGCCGAAGAGGGATAGAGCACGAGCAGATGATCCGCGATCCTCTCCCTCTCCCCGGGCTCTATCCCGAGCTTCTCCTGCTCATGGCAGATCGCCTCCCAGGGGAGAAGGTAATAACGGTAGAGCCTCTCTGCCTTCTTCGTCGGGAGGTACTCCCTCTCCGAAAGATAGCCCGCATCCGAAAGCTCCGCTACAGCGCGCCGCACTCTCTTTGCGGAGAGCTGTCCCTCCAGCGCCTTTATGAGGCAGGGGACGACCCTCTTCATCCCCTCCCCCGTCTCCTGCATCCGGACGCGAAGACAGCTCCACTGCTCCTCCGTGAGAGGCAGTTTCCTCTCCTCCATCCCTTCCTCCTCTCCCGGTCTCAAGCAAAAAGCGGGCCGCGGGCTCTCGATCGCCCCGTTTCCCCGATCCGCCGGACCGCGCATCTATTCCGCTTCCGCCCGGCCGATCCCCTCTTATTTATCGGCGAGCGCCCTCTCCGTCTTCTCATGATTTTCCATGCAGCTTCTATAATGTCTTCTATAGTATTCGGAGTACATGATGTCCACGAGGAAGAGCTGACTGATCTCCGCGGAGGTGGAGCCGCTCTGTAAGCCGCCCTCATTGGCGCCGGAGAGGAGGATGAGATCGGCATATTCCGTGAGCTCGGATTTTGTAAAGCGCGTGATCGCGATCACCTTCGCGCCGGAGCCCTTCGCAAGCCTCGCGATCTCCACGATATCCTTCGTCGCCCCCGAATAGGAAAAGATTACCGCCGCGTCCTCCGGCCCCATCATGGAGGCCATCATGAGCTGCACATTGGCGACCTCGCTGCAATAGACCTTCGGCTCGACCCTGAGAAATTTGTTCATCGCCTTCATTGCCGTGAGCATGGACGCTCCGACGCCGAAAAAAATCACCCGCTTCGCCCGGGAAATCGCGTCCATCGCGAGCGTCACCTGCTTTAAGTCCAGGAGAGAGTAGGTCTCCTGGATGGCGGAGATATTCTCCGTGAGCACCTTCTTCGCAAGATCCGAGATATCATCCTCCAGCCGGATCCTCTCCTCCGTCTCCGGGATCTCCTCCCGTCCGGAGCGCATGGAGAGGGAGAGCGTCATCTTGAACTCCTGATAGCCCTTCATATTCATGGTCTTACAGAAGCGAAAAACGGAGGTATCCCCCACATCGCAGGCCTCCGCGAGGTCAGAGATCGACATAAACAGGACCTTCTTCGGATTTTCGAGGATAAAGTCCGCCACCCTCTTCTCCGCCCTCGTAAACTGATTATAGGCAGAACGTATTTTTGTGAGATAATCCTCCTGCATGGAATCACCTATCTTTCCGAAAGCTTCCTCTTTCCGACGCGCTTATCACTTATCGCTTATCACTCATCACTGAGCAGCTGTCATTTATCACGATTCTCTATCAAATATAGCATGTTAAAAAATTATTTTCAATAAAAATGCTCTCTCCGGAAATAAAGTTTTTCTGATTTCAGCTTGTATTTTCCGGGTACTTGTTTTAAACTAGGGAAGTCGCCCCCGTAGCTTAATGGATAGAGCGCTGGCCTCCGACGCCAGTAGTGGCGGTTCGAGTCCGTTCGGGAGCAGAAAGAGAAGAGGAGCGGGAAGTGAATTCACTTCCCGCTCCTCTTCTCTTTCTGCTTTCTTCTCTTGTTCCGTTTTTCTCGCTGTCCTGCTTTCCTCTCCTGTCCTGCTGCCCCGGCGTCTACTGCTGTCCCGGCGCCTTAAAGCCCGGAATGACCTGATTCCAGTCCTGGATTCCGATGATCGGCTTCGCGAACTCCGAGACCGAGAGGCTGCTCCCCGGGTCGTCGATCTTCGCAAAGACATCGTGGGCCTGCTTGTGAATCAGCTGATTATCCCGTATCGTGGAGAGACCAAAGGCAAGTCCCACCTTGACCTCCGGCTCCGAGTCCTCCTGCCGGCTCATGAGATAGGCCTTGATATAGGGATTATTGTGGACGATGTAATAGGAGTACGCCACCGCCGCGGCCTGCAGCGCGCTCTTGTCCTCTCCGCCCTGAATGCTCGTGAAGCCCTCCTCCGTGAGGAAGATGTTTCGGACCTGTCCCTTCGGATTCCGAAGCTTCTCCGTCTGCATGAAGTCCGTGACGACATTCAGATTGCCGAAGCTCACGACCGGAGAATCCGGGCTGTTCGAAAGCTTCGCCTTGTCCCCGTTCCAAAAGTCCGGTCTGCTCAGAGGATAGGGATAGGGATGCAGCGCAAGACCCCAGTCCGTCTGCCCCTGCTCCTTGTCCCAGTAGTTGAACCACTCCACGACATCCTTTCCCTTGTACTTCCCGACCGGCGCGGCCTCCGGCTCCATGCCCCAGTAATGATCGATCGAGAACATGACATTGTCATTTGCCGATTCGGCCTTGATGCCCGTATAGAAGACCCGGAAGGAGGTATCGAAAATCTTCATATAGTTCTGGACATCGTAGTCTCCCGTATAGTTCCAGTACTGGTTGTCGATCTCATTTCCCACGACCCAGTTCGTGATCTTCCCCACGCCGTTTTTCCCGTTGTAGCGCTTTGCGAGGTAGGAGGCCATCGCCTTCGCCGCGCGGAAGCCGGTCTCTGTCTCCACATTAAAGGCGTAGTAGAGCGCCTGCTCCTTCGGGAGCTCGGTGATGCCGCTTCGGTTCAGCTCAGGCACGGTGCTGTTCCAGCCGTTCAAAAGGATGGCCGTCACCGCGACGCCGGAATCCGAGAGCCGCTTCACCTCCTGATCCAGCTGATCGATGAGGCTCTTATTGATCTGGAAGGTCTTTCCCTCATAAAAATAACTGATGCCCTGTCCGAAAAAGCGCTGCGTCGGGATGTCCACACCGGCGTGCTTGATATTTAAGCTGAGCGCATCGTCGATCAGGTTCGGGTCCACACGCAGTCCCTTCTTGCCGTCGTTCTTCGCAGGCTCCTGATTCGGCGCGATGACCTCCGGATTCGTGATGTAATGCCGATCCGATACCATCTCATAGCCGGATCCGCTCTTCACCGCCGCGACAAAGGCGCTGTAGAGCCGCTTCTCGCCGGGACCCGCATCGAGGGCGAACTCCGCGCTCATATCCGCCGCCGCATCGACCGACGTAATCGGGTCCTTCCTTCCGGAGAGGTCGCTCTGATAGGGTTTGATCTCGAAGATATAGATCTTTCCGTCTGTCCCGGAGCTGTCTTGATTGCAGTGCATTTTGATATTCAGTTTTTTCGGATTCTCCGCATTGATAGTGAGGGAATCGATCCCGGCCTTCATATTGGCGGCGAATGCCGTCATGCCGGAAAGCGCCGCGAAAGCCCCCGTCAGAACAAGGGCCCGCATCCATTTCATTCTTCCTGCCATGAATATCCTCCTGATAAAAAATACGCCTGTACATTTCGAACAGGCGTACTTACTATACAATGAATTTTTCCGAAATGATATAGAAAAAATCTTACAACTTGTTACAGTTCCGACAGGCCATCCTCCGCCCTCGGAAGGTGCATCACTAAAGCCGCATCACTTCCCGATTTCAGGGCCGAAATGCCGTAAAAGCGAAGGATCTCTCTCTTCTCTGAACTGCCCTCCGGCTCTCTCTATCGCTTCACGAGGGGCCCCAGCTCCTGCCGCCTCTTCGCGTCCTCCGCGGCCTTCTCTGCCGCCCTTTCCGCTGCGTTCTTCTGCATCTCCTGGTACATGTTCCCATCGACGATGCCGAAGTAATAGTCCTCGTAGCTGCTGTCCCCGGAGTCCCGGTAGACCCTGAGCACAAAGCAGCGGTTTGCGAAGTCGTAGAGGCTTCCGTTCCCCTGCGCCGTCTGGAAATACTCCTCCGGGAGAAGCTTGGTATCCGTATTGAGCGGCACAGACTTCTTCACGATGCGGTTTCGGACTCCGCAGTCCGCTCCCTCTACATACTCATTCGAATAGGTAATGAGCTCCGCGGAGGAAATCGCGCCGTCCCCCGAGCGGAGCGTGAGCTCCGGATTGCCGTTGTAAATGTAGGCTGTGCGCGTAGATTTCGTCACGGGATCGTTGACCTTCCCCTCCACATAATTCCCCTCCAGGACGACCTGTATCTCTGAAGCCGCGTAGGAAGAGAGACTCAGATTCGGAAGGAAGAGGGCGGAAAGGAAGAGAATCCCCGCCGCCATCCGGGATTTATGAAAAAGATGCATAAAGCTCATCTCCTTTTTGCAGACCCATTTTGCGCTGTCATTATAGCAAAGAGTCGCTTTATCAGCAAGCCGGGAGCGCTGTCCGCCCCGGATCGTAAGCTTTTTGTAAGTATTTCAGCAAAGGCAGCAGCTCAGCCTTGCTCAAGAAGCAGCTTTGCAAAGCTTTTTTTCCCTCTTCGGAAGATCAGTCCCTCTTTGAAGTCCTCTCTCCGGTAGCTCCTTCCGATATCCTCGATCCGCTCCCCGTCCTGGGAGACTCCTCCCTGCACGACGTTCCGCCTCGCCTCCGCCCTCGAGGAGCAGAGCTTCGACAGGACGAGGACCGCGAGGATATCGATCGTTCCGTCCTCCCGAAAGTCCGTATCCTTTAACGAAACCGTCGGCATATTCTCGGAGCTTCCCCCGCCGGAGAAGAGCTCCCTCGCGGCGGATTCCGCCTTTTTCGCCTCTTCCTCTCCGTGCACCAGCTCCGTGAGCTGGAAGGCCAGAATCTCCTTTGCGCGGTTTAGCTCCGCCCCCTCAAAGCTCTCCATTTTCCGGATCTCCTCGAGCGGGAGGAAGGTCAGAAGCTTGAGGCACTTTATGACATCCGCGTCATCCACATTTCTCCAGTACTGGTAGAATTCGTAGGGGCTCGTCTTCTCCGGGTCCAGCCAGACGGCCCCGTTCACGGTCTTCCCCATCTTCTTCCCCTCTTTGTTTGTGAGGAGCGTGATGGTCATCGCGTGGGCGTCCTCCCCGAGCTTTTTCCGGATGAGCTCGGTGCCTGCGAGCATATTGGACCACTGGTCATCTCCGCCAAACTGCATATTGCAGCCGTATTTTTGGAAGAGCATGTAGAAATCATAGCCCTGCATCGGCATATAGCAAAATTCCAGGAAGGAAAGTCCCTGCTCCAGCCGGTTCACATAGCAGCGGGCCCGGAGCATCTCGTTGACGGAGAAATTCGGCCCGACCTCCCGCATGAAATCCATGAAATTCAGATTTCTGAGCCAGTCCGCATTGTTGGCCATGACGGCCTTCCCCTCACCGAAGTCGATGAAGCGGCTCATCTGCTCCCGGATCCTCTCACAGTTATGATCGATCTCCGAGACGCTCATCATCCTTCTCATATCTGTACGCCCGGAGGGATCGCCGATCATGCCGGTCCCCCCCCGACCAGGGCGATCGGTCTGTTTCCGGCCTCCTGCAGCCTCTTCATCAGGCAAAGCGCCATGAAATGACCGACATGCAGGGAATCCGCCGTGGGATCAAAGCCGATATAGAAGACCGCCTTCCCGGCATTGATGAGCTCACGGATCTTCTCCTCGTCGGTGAGCTGCGCGATCAGCCCCCTCTCCCTCAGTTCCTCAAATACTCCCATTGCTCTTCCCCTTCCTCTGTCCGCGGCCTTTCCCAGCCGCATTTTCCGGCATCGAGATCCAAGTCACCCGGTCTGCTGCGCATACTCATAGACACTATCGATCAGACGGAGCGTATCCTCCCAGCCGAGGCAGGCATCCGTGATCGACTTTCCGTAAACATGATCCTCCGCCCTGCAGTTCCCCTCCAGGAGATAGGATTCCACCATGATCCCCTTCACAAAGCCCGCGAGCTCCTCGGAATACTTCCTGGAGTGCATCACCTCCTGCGCGATCCGGAGCTGCTCCTTATAATGCTTCGCGGAATTGCAGTGATTCGTATCCACGATGCAGGACGGGTACTGCAGCTCCCTCTCCCCGTAGAGACTGAGGAGAAGCTTCAGATCCTCATAGTGATAGTTCGGAAGCATCTGCCCGTGCTTGTTCTGAGAGCCCCGCATGATGGCGTGCGTGTAGGGATTCCCATCGGACTTCACCTCCCACTCCCGGAAAATGAAGTCGTGTCCGTGCTGCCCCGCGTAGACGGAGTTCAGCATCACGCCGAGGTCCCCCGAGGTCGGATTCTTCATCCCGCAGGGGACATCCGTGCCGGACGCGACGAGCCGGTGCTGCTGATTCTCAACCGAGCGGGCGCCGACCGCGATATAGCTCATGATATCCGAAAGATAGCGGAGATTATCCGGATAGAGCATCTCATCCGCCGTACTGAAGCCGGTCTCCCGGAGCACATCCATATGGAGCTTTCGGATCGCGGCGATGCCTCCCGCAACATTCTCCCCCTTCTCTGGATCGGGCTGGTGAAGCATTCCCTTATAGCCCTCGCCCGTGGTTCTCGGCTTATTCGTATAGATCCTCGGCACGATGAAAAGCTGATCCTCTACCCCCTTCGAAATCTCCCGGAGCTTCCCGCAGTACTCCAGGACGGGGTCCGGATGATCCGCGGAGCAGGGCCCGATGACGAGGATAAACTTCCTCGATTCTCCGCGAAAGATCGCTTTGATCTCCTCATCTCTCTTCGCCTTGATCGCCGCAAGGGAGGTCGGAAGCGGGTACTGCTCCCGGATCTCCGAGGAGGACAGAAGTCTCTTTCTGAATTCCAATCCCATAGTGCACTTCTCTTTCTGTCTTTCTTTTATCCTTCTCCGCTCTCTCCCGCTCCCCTGCCCTCCTCGCTGAGAAGAAGGCAGAGCGCCCGATCGCTGTCATGCCGGAGCGAGACAAAAGGGAGAGAAGAAACCCTCCCTTCGGAGACTGTGAACTGAAGTATAACGGATCCCTTAAAAATTCGCAAGCCGCCCCGGCCGTCCCGAAAGGCTAAGGCCCCGTCCCAGATCCCTTAGTTAATTGCTATTCGAAGTTCCACCTGGAAATCTGAAAGGTGAAGGTTAATTCTTCCAAAGGAAAAATCCTTTCCCTCTCCTCCGGGATTTCCCTCAGACGATGCCAAAGCTTGCTCTTCCGAAGCGGCAGAGCGTAAGGAGAGTGCATTTTTCACACTGCGGACTCCTGGCTGTGCAGACCGCTCTCCCGTGATCCACCATCCTGTGGCAAAACTGATTGCTTTCCTCCGGCGGGATGATCCTTCGGAGAAGCCGCTCCACCTTGGCGGGCTCCTTCACATCGTTCACAAGCCCGATCCGATTCGAGAGGCGGATGCAGTGCGTATCCGTCACGATGGCGGGCTTTCCGAAGATATCTCCCATAATGAGATTCGCGCTCTTTCTGCCCACACCGGGGAGCGCGAGAAGCTCCCCGAAGTCCTCCGGGACCTTGTCCTCATAACGCTCGTGGAGGATCCTCATGCAGGCGGAGATATCCCTCGCCTTGCTGCGCCCAAGACCGCAGGGACGGACGATCTCCTCGATCTCCTCCGGGGAAGCCGCCGCGATGGCCTCCACCGTGGGGAATTTCTCATAGAGCTTCGGCGTGACCTGATCGACGCGGAGATCGGTGCACTGCGCCGCGAGGCGCACGCTGATGAGAAGCTGCCAGGCATCCCGGTAGGAAAGCGTACATCGGGTATCCGGATAGAGCTCCTTCAGGCGTTCGATCACAGAAAGCGCGAGCTGCCTGCGCTCCCCCTCCTCTCTCTCCTCCTCCATCTCCTTCTCCTTTGATTTTACAGCCATATTAAGACAGACTCCTTTCCGTCATCGCGGATCCCCTCCCCCGCCTCCACCGGGAAATCACAGAGGGGAGCGCCGCATTTTGTGATATTTGCAACAGTTCTTCTTCTCTTTTTCTCTATACTAAGGCTAGGCAGAGTTACAGTATACTTCATCTTATCCTATCGCTGATCTTTAAACAAGGCAGGTGCTTCTATATGGAGAAAGAAAGAAAAGAAGAAGGAAGAGAAGAGAAGAAGGAAGGACGGGGAGTCCGTGTAAAGGCGGGAGAGGTCTTTGATTTCCTGTCGGAAAACCCGGTGATCCCAGGCTGCACCGTATCGGGTGAGCTCTTCGGAGAAAACGGATATTCTCTCATCAGCTTCTCCCTCGCATCCGGTACCAGCATCAGTGCGGAGAGCTATGACTATCCGAAGCTCCTCTATCTCCTCAAAGGAGAGATCGAAGTTTTCAAGACGGACAAAAGCCGCTGGTCCCTCTCCCCGGGAGAAGCATTTTTGATCCGGGAATACGCCCCCTACGGGGTGCGCGCCGGATCGGACAGCGTCTATTTGGAATTTAATTTCAGAAAGGAAAGCGCCATGAATGCAGTCGTAAAAGCAGGTGAAGTTTTCAAGCTCAAGGACCTCCTCCCCTACCAGGACGGAAAGATCGTGAATCTCGATCTCCTGGATGAGGAAAGGATGAAATTTGTCCTCATGAGCTTCGATGAGGGCACAGGCCTCTCCGAGCACTCCGCGCCGGGAGAGGCTCTCGTCTTCGCCCTGGAGGGAAGGGCCGTCATCGGCTATGAGGGAAGGGAGCAGGAGATTTCCGAGGGAGAGAGCTTCCACTTCGCAAAAAACGGGAGGCACTTCGTAAAGGCGAAGGGGCGTTTTAAGATGGCCCTTCTCTTAAGCCTCGGATAAGCGATCCTCCCGGCTTAAAGTACGAAAATGTCGATCAAGGGATCGCTCCTCTATCAGAAATGCCGATCCGGCAATAGCCCCATAGGAAATGCCGACCTGGCAATAGCTTCATAGGAAATGCCAATCCATAGGAAAGGAGGGTGCGCACTGCCGCACCCTCCTTTCCCTGTCCCGATTCCGCCGACTGTCCCGGCTGTCCCGGCTCTCCCGCCTCCCCGCCGTACGTCTTCGCGAGGGAAGCGGCACGCTTTTAAAGGCTCTCCGAAAAATTCCGTTTTTGAGAGTTTTTATTACAGCCCCGCGGAATTTTCCAGGACATCCTTCAAGGTCTCCGCGGACTTCCGGAGTGCCTCCTTCTCCGCCTCATTGAGCTCAATCGGGACATCCCTCTCGACGCCGTCTCTCCCGACGATAGCGGGCATGCTGAGAGAAACCCCCTCGATCCCGTATTCTCCATGCTGGATGCTGGAGACCGGGAGGATCGACTTTTCATCCCGGATGATGGCCTCGCAGATTCTTCTGACCGACATCGCAATTCCGTAGTAGGTGGCATGCTTTTTCGCGATGATCTCGTAGGCGCTGTTCTTCACATCCTCCGCGATCTTCCGCATGCTCTCCTCATGCTGGTAGAAGCCCCGCATCTCACAGAAATCCCGGAGCGGAATCCCGGATACATTCGCGCTGCTCCAGGCCGCGATCTCGCTGTCCCCGTGCTCTCCGATGATGAAGGCGTGCACGCTTCGGTTGTCAATGGAGAGATGCTCCCCGAGGAGATACTTGAGTCTTGCGGAATCCAGCACCGTGCCGGAGCCAAAGACCCGGTTCTCCGGGAAACCGCTCAGCTTCGCCGCCGCATAGGTCAGGATGTCTACCGGATTTGCGACAATGAGCAGGATCCCGCCGCAGTCTCTCTTCTTGATCTCCGGAATGATGGACTTAAAGATCCCGACATTCTTCTTCACGAGGTCCAGCCTCGTCTCCCCCGGCTTCTGACCGGCACCCGCCGTAATCACGATGATGGCCGCATCCACGATATCGTTGTAGGAACCGGCATAAATCTTCATCGGCTTTGCAAAAGGAAGCCCATGGCTGATGTCCAGTGCCTCTCCCTCTGCTCGGTCCTGATCCGCGTCGATCAGCACCATCTCAGAGAAAAGACCGCTTTGCATCAGGGCAAAGGCCGAGCTCGATCCCACGAATCCGCAGCCGATAATCGCAACCTTCCTGTCATTTACTTCCGCCATTTCTGCCTTCCTTTCCCATACAGTCAGACTTCGCGCCCCTGCCTCTTCCCCCTTTCCGGGGAAGGGCAATCTCCCGCGGAGCAGATGCCGATACCATAATAGTATTCCTTCCGAAAATTTGCAATGGCGATAGAACAGGTAAAGTCATGGCTTCCATAAAAAAAATCATGGCTTCGCGCCGGGATCCGCTCCCGGACTGTGCGGCAGGATTTCCCGTAAGAGAAATTCCCGGAGCTCTCCTCCAAAGAAGGACAGGGACGAAAGAGCTCCGCCCCTTCCGGGAGGAGTCAGAGGAAGGGCGGGAAGCGGCCGGGTCCTCTCCTCGGAAAGCCCGCTCTCCCGCAGAAAGAGTGCTCTGAGAGAGGCCCTGTCAAGCTCTCTTGATCCCTCATAGAGAAAGTGGCTTTCGAAGAGCTCCTCCGGATAATCCGAGAGAAACCAGCTCTCCGTCTTTCCCTTCCCCCAGTGGCAAAAGACCGGGAGAAAGCGGTAATCGGATATTCCGGTCTCTGTCCTCCCGTCCCTCCCCTCTTGCTTTTCGATCAGAAGCTCCGCCGCGCCGCCCAGTACCGTCTCTATCCTGGTCTGATTCGAGAGAAAATTACCAAGGCCATAGTAGACCAGCGCAGCTTTTCCGTCCGGAAGCTCCAGCTTCTCCACCGGTCCGACGACATGGCTGTGCGTACAGAGGATGAGGTCGGCCCCGGCAGAGCAGAGCTCCTCTATGAGCCTTCGCTCCTCTTCGTCCGGCTTCGATACATATTCCTCTCCGATATGGAGAAGGCAGATGCTGAAATCCGCCTTCTCCTCCGCCTCCCGAAGCTGCGAAAGGAGAAGCTCCTTCTCCGAGAGAAGGTTCACCATCCACTCCTTTCCCTTCGGGAGCCGGAGATCATTCAGACCATAGCTTGCGTTAAAGAGCGCAAAGCAGATCCCGTTCTTTCTGAGATAGGGGATCTCCTCCCTTTCCCGCTCCGATCCGTTTAAGCCGAGCAGCCTGACCTCCGGATGCTTCTCCCAATACGAAAGCGTATCCCATATCCCCTGCTCCCCCTGATCGAAAGCGTGATTCGTCGCGGCAGTTACGACATTGAATCCTGCATTCCGGAGGGAATCCCCGGCCGCGATCGGCGTGCCGAAGCGGGGGTAATCGCCGTACCTTGCCGGGTCCTCCGTGAGGATCGTCTCCTGATTGACGATGGAAAGGTCAAAGCGCCGGATCTTTTCCCTGACATGGCGGTAAAGCGGGCGAAAGTCATAGCCTTTGGTGCGCGGCTCAAAGCAGGCCCTCAGGATTCCGCGGTGCAGGATCACATCCCCTGCGGCAAAGAGGCGGACGACGCTTTTCTTTCGCTCTTCCCCCTCCGCCGTGTACTCCTTTAAGCCAAAGCCTCGGTAGACCCAGAAGCTCTTCCTCCCCCCCTTTGTCACAAGGCAAAGCACAGCGTCCCGGGAAAGGGACCAGTCTTTGATATTCATCCCGAGCGCGGAGGACATCCAGATCGGCTTAAGGCGCTCCTCCTCAAAGCGGTAGATAAAGATATGCTGGGAAAGGCGCCTGTCATTTTTCCTGACCCAATAGGGGCGGTCCGGCCCGTAGCTCCCCCTCTTCCAAAGAAGGAGGAGAAGCTCCTTTTTCCCGTCCCGGTCGATATCCCGGATCAAAAAGTCAGAGACCCTCCAGCCCCTCCCCGTCCGAAAAAGGATCTTCTCCTTCCCCCGCAGGGAAAAAGCCCCGCGGAGAAGAAGGGCCTTTCCCTCCGAATGATCCGGAAGCTCTACGCTCTCCTCCCTCTCCCTATGACAAGGTCCCGCAGGAGGGAGAGCCCTGAAGAGATGGAGAAGGATCAGCACCGTCAGTGCAGAGAGAAGCAGGAGAAAAAGCCGGATTCTCTTCCCCTTCTCCCTCATCCGACACTGCCCGGATGATCCTTCTCTTCATCCTCCTTCGCTCTCTCTGTGAAGCTGTAGGTCCAGTCCGGCTGCTTCAGATCCGCGGCCTCACTCTCGCCGAGTCCCTGCGTCTGAATCCCCAGCATCTCCCGCCAGCGGCTGTCCGTCAGGCGCTCTTCGGACGGAAACTCATAATAGCTGTAGACGGAGCCCCGTGTGATCCTGAGCTTCCCATCGAGCGGCACCAATACATAGATCTCGGCGCATCTTCCGGTTCCGGCCTCCAGGCAGGAGCCGTCCGGGGAGGATGCGATGTCCGCGATGACAGCTGCGGGGAACTCCCTCGCCAAAAGGCTCTCTCCCCCCGCAGCGCCCCGATTGACCTCCTGCCAGAAGTGCTCGATATTGCCTCCGTATCCCCGGATCAGCTTATAATCCTCCTCGCTCAGAGCCTGATTCTTAAGCTCCTTTACCGAGATATCCCGAAGCTGTCCGATCAGTCCCTTCAGAAGCTCCAGGTTCTTTCTGTCCTCCTCCGAGAGGAGAGAGAGGGCGGAAAGTCCCTCTCCGCTGGACTCCGCGAGGCGGTAGAGCCGGGACCAAAGCTCCGGCTCCGGCTCCACATAGCCCCTGTCATCCAAGGGCATCGGATCGTCTCCCCCCATCTCCGCGATGGCCTGCTTCGAGTAGAGTATGGTATCGTGCTTTAGTTCCGCATAACTTCCGAGAAAGCTCTGGAGCTTTTTCTTGTCCCACTCCGAGCTTTGCATAAAGAGGGGATAGCCCTTCCCCCTCTCCTCTGTCAGAGGCCTTATACTGTAGAGCCAGCGATTGTAGAGGCTCCGCTCCCAGAACTCCTTCGGAAGCTCCGAAAGCTTTGAGCGGATCCCCTCCATATTCTCCGAGTAGCCCGAGAAATCGCTCTGCCCGGAATCCTCCAGGATCTTAAGCGCGCTGTCCGAGCCAAAGGCGGAGGGAATGTCAAGACCGGAGGGGAGGAAGCGCTTCTCCCCTTTGGAGTTTTCGAGGACGCTGTCATAGATGAGATCCTGAAAGACCGCGCTGTCAATGCTGAAGCGCTGCCCCATAAAGCGAAACGAGACATCCCCCTCGTAGGATGCGTCGGAGCCCTCCGAAAAG
The DNA here is from genome assembly GCF_000160135.1 of Oribacterium sp. oral taxon 078 str. F0262. GTDB lineage: Bacteria > Bacillota > Clostridia > Lachnospirales > Lachnospiraceae > Oribacterium. Next base: position 33,197 of record NZ_GG729934.1, on the reverse strand, counting down.
AATTGGATCTTCGGCGCTCCCAGCTCTCCCGTGAGAGAATGAAAGCGCTCCCAGGCCTTCTTGTCTTCGATCAGAGAGGAGAGCTCCGGCACTCCCCCGTAGGCCTCCTCCAGCAGCGGCCTGTACTCGTAATAGCCGTTGTCATCGCTCTCCCCCGCAAAGAAGGCGGTCACACGGTAGATCTTCTCCCAGTCCTCCTTCTCCTCTCCCTCAAGAGACAGCGTCAGAAGGAGCGCAGCGCGGTCCAGCTCCTCCTCATGCTGGGAGAAGTTCATCCTTCCATACCACATCATCGCGCGAAAATAGCGGGAGAGCTCCGGATCCCCCTCATAATATCCCCGGACCTTATACTGTCCATAATCCTCAAGCTGCCCCGTGAGATAGGATGCTTCGGAGGAGGAGTCTCCCGCTTCAATGCGTGCTCTCTCCGCCTTTAATGCCTTCTCCGCCTCTCCACTTAAGTCTCCTCCGGGACTCTCCCCCAGAAGCTCCGCTCCCATCTCAAAGAGATAGACATTCCGAAGCGCGGCATCCTCCCAGTCCGTCCCGATCAGAGCCCGGTAATTCTCCGCGCTCTTTTTCTCCATGCGAAGGCTGAGCTCCTTTAAGAGCGGAGCGAGATACTGCTTTTCCGTATTTTTCAAAAGATGCTGAAAGTAGAGATGGTAGCTGTGGAGCATGGAGTCCACTGTCACGAAGCTCGGAATATAGTTGTAGCGGTTTTCCTCGTAGAGCACAAAAAACTCATCCTCTGCCCTGTCCCCTTCCACAACAAAGTGATTTTTTCGGAGAAGCTCCTTTTCCCGCTCGCCGAAGAAATCCGGGGAGAAGCTTTCCACATTGGAAAAGTCCGAGGCCGGAAGGATCTCCGGCACGGCAGGCTGCACGCCCTCCTCCTCTTCCTCTTTTTCCCCGATTCCCGTGAGAAGGCTCGGGCGGAGGAGAAGCTTCTCCATTCCGCCGCTTCCCCCATCCTTGTCCTTCTTCTCTTCCGTAAGGAGCTCCTTCGCCTCCTTTACAAGCTCCTTCGCCTCCGAAAGATCCTTTAGCTCCGAGGCCTTCTGTCCGGCTGAAAGCATCTCCCGGTAGAGCTTCCTCTGCTCCTCTTTGGGGCTCTCCCGGGCCAGCTCCCGACAGGCTCTCGCAAGGCGGACCCAGGCCGCGGCGTTCTTCGGGGCGAGCTCCGCCGCCTTTTTCAGATGAAGAACCGCATTCTCATAGTCCCCCTTCTCAAATTCATGCTGTCCCAGACGAAGGTAGCGGCGGGAGCGGTTCTCCGGCCTTGTCGAAAGAAAGAAGAAGACGGAGAAAAATACCAGGAGCATGAGGATCAGCAAAGAGAGAAGCTTTACGATCCTTCCTCCCCCTCCCTCCTCCGGGGAGGAGGGGGGAACAGCGCCCCCGCCCTCCTTCTCTGAAATCTCCCTCCCGCAATATCCGCAGAAGCGAACTCCCTTTGGATTCTCCTTCCCGCAATTCGGACAGATCATAGCCCCCTCCCGCCGCTCAGCGGCCCTCCGCTTTCTCATCCCGGAGCAGTCTTCTTTTCTTCTCGATCAGCTCCGGAAGCTTCTCGAAATAATATTTGATGTCCTTTCCATTGTCACAGCGCTCCCTCCGGCCATCCGGAAGGATCCGCTTTGTCGCGCTCCCCGCCCCGCAGCCGATCACCGTGTGCTTCTCCTCCATCATGAGAATATTGTAGAGACACTCCTTCCCCGGCTCAGCATAGCCGACATTCTCCAGATTCCCGGCCATGTTTTTCTGGCGGTAGAGATAATAGGGGCGAAGCCCCAGGAGGGAAGCCGTATACTCCGCAGCCTTCATCATCCGCTCCATCTCACTCATAAGGCAGAGCTTCCGGGAAAGCCCCTCCCCCTCCGGGAAGCGGCAAAGGGGATTTCTCTCCCTCTCGTTCAGGCTCTCCCGATAGAGCGTACTGTCTGCCCCCGCGCGGTAGACCTGGTCCCAGAGCGGCTTTTCCTCGCGGAGCCTCGCCGCTCTCTTCACAGCGAGAGAGTGCACCGTCAGGCTGTCCGGGGCAAGGCGCGCCGTCTCGGAGAGCGTCTCTGTGACTTCAGAAAGCCCCTCTCCGGGGAGCCCCATGATGAGATCCATATTGATATCCGAAAAGCCTGCATCCCGCGCCATAGAGAAGGCGGAGCGGACATCCTCCGCCGTGTGTCTCCGCCCGATGAGATCCAGCGTCTCCTGGCGAAAGCTCTGCGGATTCACAGAGATTCTGTCCGCCCCGGCATCCTTTAGGATCTGAAGCTTCTCCCGGTTCAAAGAATCCGGCCTTCCCGCCTCCACGGTGAACTCGCAGAGCTCCGTCATCGGATGACAAAAACATTCCTCCCGGAGGGTCTCCATCAAGGCGGAAAGCCATCTCTCCGGAAGCGCCGTCGGCGTCCCTCCCCCGACATAGACCGTCTGCAGATGTTTCCCCTGCGCCGACATCTCCTCCATGGCCGCGCGGATCTCCCGCCTTAAGCAGTCAAGGTAGTCCCCGATCCTCTTCTCCCAAAGGGAGATGGGATTCGAGAGAAAGGAGCAGTAGAGACAGCGCGTCGGGCAGAAGGGAATCCCGACGTAGAGGCTGAAGCCCTCCCGGAAGCTTCTTCCCGTCTTCTCCCAGATCCGATCCAGAGTCCTGCTCTCCCTCCCCGCGATCTCCATCATGAGCCGAAGCTTCTCCTCCGAGAGGAGATACTCGGAGCGAAGCTCCTCCGAAAGCTCCTTGAGCTCCCGCTCCGTGAGCCTTCTCGCAAGGATTCTCTCCGCCCGGGAGAGCCTTTGGCTCGCGAGGGAGACCGGCCGGATTCCGGTGAGGTCCCCCCAGGGGAGCTCCCTCTGGCAGAGCTTGGAAAGCTTTTGGTAGAGCCAGGCCTTCAGGATCGACTTATCCCTTTTCCGGCTGCCGCAAAGCGAAAGACTCGCCCCCGGCACATTGAGAGAGAGCCTGAGCGGGCTCTCCTCCCCCGTCCTCTCTGAAAAATGCACCCCTTCCGGGGTATGGATCTCGAAATCCTCGCCCGGAAAAAAGGCCTTGCAGAGCTCCCTGAGCTCCGCCTCAAAGGGCGCGGCCGCCTCATCCAGTTCCAGTCTGATCAAAGTAAACTCCTCTTCCCTTCCGCTCCTCCCTCAATGGAGAGCCATGGGATTATATCGTCTCTCTCTCCCGATCGTGGTCTCCCCCTGGTGCCCGGGATATACCTTGGTCTCCTCCGGAAGGATCAAAAGCTTTTCCCGAATGCTCCTTCGGATCTCCTCCAGGGATCCGCCCGGAAAATCCGTCCTCCCGTAGGAGCTCCGAAAGAGCGTATCCCCGCAAAAGAGGATGGGCGTCTGATCGCTGAGCAAAAGCCCCTCTCGGCAGTCCTCCGGAAATTCACTCCCGAATTCTCTCTTGCCCGCGGGGTTTTCCGGCCTCTCCTTCGCTTCCAAAGCGCCGGAAACAGGGGGGAGATAAAAGGAGACGGAGCCCTTCGTATGCCCCGCTGTCTCTATGACCTGCCACTCTCTCTTAAGGAAGGAAAAGTGATCTCCGCCGGAAAAGGGCGTAAAATCCGTGAGGATCACCGGGCGGCGGAACATCAGGGAGAGATTTTTCTCCCTGTCCCCGAGAAGCTCCCTCTCCTTCTCCGAAGCATAGATCGGGATGCTGTAGTGCTTCGAGAGCGGCTCCGCCGCATAGATGTGATCAAAGTGCCCGTGAGTCAGCAGGATCGAGACCGGGCGAAGTCCCAGCCCGTCCATAAACTCGATGAGCTCCGCCTCCTCCGCAGCGGGGTCCACGATCACGCATTCCCTCTCTCCCTCTCTCCTTAGGATATAGACATTGGTTCCGGCAAGCCCCAGCGTCTTCTTATAGATCCGATACATTTCCTCTCCCTTTCCTTTAAGTCATTCTTTTTTGAGACATTCTTCCCTGAGACATTTTTTGAGGCATTCTTCCTTGAGACAGCCTTTCGGCTTCTTCCTTCTCCCCGCTGCCTCTGCCGTCTCCGCTCTCCTTCTCCGCCTTCCCCTTGCCTCCCCGCCTTTTTTCCGCCGCTATTCTCGCGGCAACGGGAAGCAAAGAGAGATTGATTCTCCCCCCGTCACCGCACGGACCTCCTCAGCCCTGCGCTCTCTCGATATCCAAAACGCCGTTTATCTTCCGGAGCTTCCCGATCAGAGCCGCAAGCTCCTCCTTATTGTGGATGTCGAAGCTGACCGTAATCGTCGCCTTCTCATTTTTTCCCACCCGGGAGCTCAGCGCCTTGATGTCGATATTGGCATCCGCGAGGAGCTTTGTGATATCCACGATCTGCCCCACGCGGTTATTGGTGAAGATCTGAAGCTCCGTCGCATAGGTCTCCTTATCACCGCTCCCCTGCCACTCCGCCTCAATGAGCCTCGCTCTCTCGTCCTCCGGCAGATTCATCATATTGATACAGTCCGTCCGGTGAACCGTGATGCCGCGCCCCCTCGTGACGAAGCCGACGATCTCATCCCCGGGCACCGGGGAGCAGCATTTCGCATAGCGCACCGCGAGATCATGGATCCCCTTTACGATGATGCCGGACTTCGACTTCCGGATGAGCTCCGGCTTTTTCGAGAGCTCCTCGATATTCTGGAGCACCGCCTCGTCGTCGAGATTTCTCGAATCCTCCTTCTGCCGCATCTCGATGAGCTTTGAGACGACCTGGGACTCCTTCAGGCCGCCCCGCCCCACGGAGGCCAGGATCGCGTTCCAGTCCTGATAGCTGTAGCGGCGGATCACGGCGTCGCAGAACTCCGGCTTCGTCAGCTCCCCGAGGCCAAAGCCCTTGGACTTCGCGTAGCGGTCCAGAAGCTCCTTGCCCCTGTCGATATTCTCATCCTTTTGCTCGTGCCGGAACCACTGATTGATCTTGTTCCTGGCCTGCGTGGATTTCACGATCTTCAGCCAGTCCCGGGAGGGACCCCGGGAATTCTGAGAGGTGATGATCTCCACCCGATCCCCGTTTTTCAGGATATACTCGATGGGAACCAGCCTGTCGTTGACCTTCGCCCCCACCATCCTGTTTCCGACCGCGGAGTGGATCGCATAGGCGAAGTCGATCGGACAGGAGCCAAAGGGAAGATTCTTCACATCGCCGCTCGGCGTAAAGCAGTAGACATTGTCATTAAAGAGGTTGAAGTCGGACTTCACCAGCTTCATGAACTCCTTCGAGTCCGTCTCATCATTCTGCCATTCCAGAATCTGGTGGAGCCAGTTCATCTTCGCAAGCTCCGCCTCCGAGGCCTTCTCCCCGGAGCCCCCCTGCTCTTTATACTTCCAGTGCGCGGCGATCCCCACCTCCGCTGTCCGGTGCATCTCCTCCGTCCGGATTTGCACCTCGAAGGGGACTCCCTCCTCATCGATGACCGTCGTATGCAGGGACTGATACATGTTCGCCTTCGGCATCGCGATATAGTCCTTGAATCTCCCGGGGATCGGGTGATACATCTTATGGATATAGCCCAGGGAGGCATAGCAGTCCCCGAGCGTCTTCACGATAATGCGGATCGCGAAAAGATCGTAGATCTGGTCGATCGTCTTGTTCTGATTCACCATCTTTCGATAGATCGAAAAGAAGTGCTTGACTCTCCCCTTGATCTCCGCCTCCACGCCGCGGTCATGCAGGTACTTCGAGACATCCTTTACGATGTGACCGATCCGGGCCTCTCTGGCCTCCCTCTTAAAATGTACCTTCTCGACGAGATCATAGTAGACATCCGGCTCCAGATACTTAAGGGAAAGATCATCCATCTCGATCTTGATCTTGCTGATGCCGAGACGGTCCGCGAGCGGGGAGTAGATGTCCAGAGACTCTCTCGCCTTTTCCTTCCGCTTCTCCGGACTCTGATACTCGAGCGTCCGGAGATTATGGAGGCGGTCCGCGAGCTTTATGATGACCACGCGGATATCCTTCGCCATGGAGACGAACATCTTCCTCAGGTTCTCGGCCTGCTGCTCCACCTTATCGACATCCAGATTGATCTGGGTCAGCTTCGTGACGCCGTCCACGAGGAGGGCGACATCCGGATTGAACTCCTTCTCCAGCTCCTGAAGCGTCATGCCGGTATCCTCCACCACATCGTGGAGGAGACCCGCGGCGATCGTCTCGCGGTCCATCTGCAGATCCGCAAGAATGATGGCAACACAAATAGGGTGGATGATATAGGGCTCACCCGACTTTCTCTTCTGATCCTTGTGCTGCTTTTTCGCGACCTCATAGGCCTTCTCGATCATGGAGAGGTCTTCGGAGGGACGATACTTTCTCACAATCTCTATCAGGCGCTGATAGAGCTTTTCCGGAGGCGTATTGTCCGCCGGTCTCTCCAGGACGATCTCTTCCTGCTTCTCTGTCATGGCTTCCTCGCTTTCCTGAAAACATTGTACTATCCCGCAGAAAGCATGTCAAAATCATCTTTAACTTTTCCTAATAATGAGGTCACAAAGCGTACATAAGTAAGCGCTATTCTGGATTACAGAAAGGGAGGCAGAGCTGCCTTCGGCGCTCCCTTCCCAAAAGGGCAAAGCATAACCAATAAGCGCGGATGGAGACCGCTTTATTCTATGAATATCTTATTTTTTCTGACACCCAAGTGCGATGTGGCCTTCGTGGAGGAGGATTCCAGCCTCCGGGCCGCGATGGAAAAGATGGAGTTTCACCGCTATACCACGATCCCGGTCCTCTCGAGGAACGGAGGCTTCCGGGGGACGCTGACGGAGGGCGATCTGCTCTGGGAAATCAAAAATCAACTGAATCTGAGCTTAAAGCAGGCGGAGAAGGTAAAGGTAAAGGACATCCCCATGAAAAACCACTATGAGCCGGTGGGGATCAACAGCTCCATGGAGGATCTCGTAAAACGGGCGCTGAGCCAGAACTTTGTGCCGGTCGTGGACGACCTGGGACACTTCATCGGCATCGTAAAGAGGCGGGAGCTCATGAACTACCTCTACCAGCATGTGAGCTTCCGGGAGATCGACCGCGAGGAGAGCGCAAATCTCCCCCTGCCAAGGCTCATGGCCCTGTCGCAGACCTGATCCTTCTGAAAAAGGACTTCCGGCCCATCTCGGGCCGGAGGTCCTTTTTCGTCTTTATTCGTCTATATTCGTCTATGCCGTCATTTCTTTTTCACCCGGCAAAAAACAGGCAAAAGGCAGCCGCAGCGGCCTTCAATGAAAGTGCCGGACCGGCAGTCAATAGCTCCGGATCCGGTCCGTTTCGAGCTCTCCGGTCTTTTCCAGGCCCTGGATCTTCACCGTATAGCTCTTCCCTCCCCCTGGCCTTACCGTAACCCGGTCTCCGACTCTGTGCTTAAGCAGCGCTTTCCCAAGAGGAGACTTATTGGAGATCAGGTTGCTCAAAGAATGCCCGCGGATCGAGGTGACGATGCGGTAGCTCTCCTCCTCCCCCTCCTCTTCAAAGAGAAGCCTCACGGTGTCGTTCAGTCCGACCTCGTCTCTTTCCGAACGGTCGCTCACGATCGTCGCAAAGCGAAGCATCCTTTCCAGATAGGCGATCCTCGACTCGTTCTGATTCATCTCCCTCTTTGCCGCGTAATACTCGAAGTTCTCCGAGAGATCCCCGTGCGAACGGGCCTCCTTCACCGCCTCGATGAGCTTTGGCCTGAGGGAAAGCTTCCGCTTCTCGATTTCCTCCCAGATTCGCTTCACATCCGCTTTTGTCAGCTGCTCTCCCACGGCTGTCTCCTCCTCTTTGCTTCCGGCTCTCCGGAATCCCGATTCCTGCTTTTTCCTACTTTCCCTCGTAGCGGATCAGGGATTCCAGCTCATACTTTTTCAGCCTCTCTCTTCCCTTTAAGCCCGCAAGCTCCATCACGACCGAAATCTTCTCGACGGTTCCGCCGAGCTTCTCCACGAGCTTGCACGCGGCCTCCAGCGTCCCGCCCGTTGCGATGAGGTCATCCACAATGACCACCTTCTCCCCGGGCCGGATCGCGTCCTTATGGATCTCCAGCTCCGCCTCGCCGTATTCCAAGTCGTACTTCACGCTGACCGTCTCTCTCGGGAGCTTTCCCTTCTTTCGGACCGGGATAAAGCCCTTCCGAAGCTCATAGGCGATGGCCGTCCCGAAGATAAAGCCGCGGGACTCCAGGCCGAGCACGACATCGCAGTCGACACCGGAAATAGAGCGGATCAATCCGTCCACGGAATCCCTGAGTCCGTCGGGATCCTGGATCAGGGAGGTGATGTCCCGAAACATGATGCCCGGCTCCGGAAAATCCGGAATCGTCATTACATAATCTTCCAAATGTTCTCTCTTCATTCTGCTTTCCTCAAAGCATCCGGGACCTTCCGATAAGGCCCCGGATGCCTGCCTGCCGAAAGGATCGGCTGTCTTCCGTATCGTCCCTGTCCGTCCTTCGCTAAAGGGCGCTCAGGGCAGCAAAGTAAAACTTGCAAAATCCGTCACCGAATAGCGTACCTCAGAGCCTGAATTTTGCCGCGTAGCTCTGAATCGCCGCCACGGTTTTCCCGTCCGTCAGTTTTCCTTCGTAGATCAGCTTCTGGAGTGCCGAGAGCTCCCATGCCTCCGCGCCAAGCTCCTCATCCACATCCCAGTGCTTCTTCCCCGGCTTAAGATCTCTCGCGAGATAAATCCCGATCTTTTCATCCAAAAAGGCCACCGTCGTATTGACAAAGAGCAAAAACTCCAGCTTTTCCGCCCGGTATCCGGTCTCCTCCTCCAGCTCCCGCTTTGCGCAAAGCTCGAAGTCCTCCTCCTCGCTGTCCCGCTTTCCCGCCGGGATCTCCAGCGTATAGCGCCCGAGCGCATGGCGATACTGCCGGACCATGAGGATTTTTCCGTCATCCAGAACCGGGAGCACCGCCGCCGCCCCGATGTGATGGATGAAATCCCAGTGTGTCTTATGCCCAGCGACATCCACATAATCATCATAGACGGAAAGCACATGCCCCTGATAGCGAAGCGTCCTCTCGATCAGCTTCACCGGCTTCTTCGCATTCTTCTCATTCAGTTTATCCGGCATTTTCTTCCTCTCTTCTCTTAGCCTCCGGATTCAGCGAAACTCCACTCTTCCCACTCCGTAGCCCGCCTTCTTTACGGTCTCCCTCAGTCTGTCCTCCGTGAGGACCTCCTTCATCCGAACCAGCGCCTCCTTCTTCCCAAGATCCACACTGGCCCAGACTCCGGGGAGACTGTTCAGCGCGCTCTCCACCCTTGTCCTGCAATTTCCGCAGTGCATATCGGGGACCTCCATCACGGCGCTGTACGGATAATGGGATGGGTCGGTATCCTCCGCTTTCACCACTCTGCAGCAGTCTCCTCCGCCTCCGCAGCAGCCGCTCTCCGCCCGCTTTTTCATGCTGCGAAGCGCAAAGACAACCGCAGCGAGAACCAGAATTCCTACCACAATATTTCCCGGCATATATTTCCCTCCTCAAAAAAGCCCCGCCCCGGAAGGCGCAGTGTTCCCGGCATTTTTCGAGGAACAAATGCATGACATAATCCATCCGGGTACAGAGCAGAAAAAGTCCTACCGTCTTTCGTAAGCGGAAATCCCGCTTCCTCTGACAGAGAAAAGTCTAGCAGTTTCCCAGCGGATGTCAAGCCTTCTGAAAGCTGAGCAGGAGGCGCCTTTGCTCTCCTCTACCCGGGATTTTCTTTCCGTAAAGACCTCCGAAAAGCGGCCGGGGAGTGCGGCTAGGGAGCAGCTCCGTTCTCCTTCTGTTCCTCTGCCTTTCCTGCCTTTCCCTCCTTCTCCTCAGGGCGGAGCTTTCGGACGATGGTCTTTCCGATTCTGTGGTTTTTAATATGGGCGACATCGATGGAGAGCTCCCCGGTATCGAGATGGAAGGAGCTTCCGTCGTCCGGGACCCTTCCCATGATACCCATAATGTATCCGCCGAAGGTATCCGCGTTCTCCACCGGGAGATCCAGGCCCAGCGCTTCGTTGACATCCTCCAGGTCCGCTCCCCCGAGAATAATCCATTCATTCTCCCCGACCGCCTCGATCGGCTCCGGCTCCGGACTCTCATCCTCCTCCTGGAGATCTCCGACGAGGGCCTCGATCAGATCGTGCAGCGTGACGATGCCGGTCATCCCCCCGTATTCATCGAGGACGACGGCGTAATACTTCCTCTCCTTCTTCATGATCTGGAAGAGGGCGGAGACCTTCATATTCTGGGAGACGAAGAAGGGGCGCTCCACCGCGTGCTGCATGACATTTCGCCGCGAGAGATCGCTCAGGCGGAAGTAGTCCTTACTGTTCAGGATGCCGATGATATCATCGTCATCCTCTCCGCAGATCGGATAGCAGGCGAAGCGATTGTCGTGGATCGTGCGTCGCCACTGCCGATCCGTGTCTCCGATATAGAGCATCGCGACATCAGTCCGGTGCGTGCAGACCTCTGAGACCGTGAGATCGTTGAATTCAAAGACATTTTGGATGAATTCATTTTCCGAGGATTCGATCGCGCCCTTTTCCCGCCCCTCCTCGAGCATCATGAGGATATCCTCCTCTGAGATCTGATCGTCCACATCCTCCGGCTCGATCCCGATCAGGCGAAGAACCGCATTGGTGGATGCGGTGAGGATAAAGACCAGGGGGGCAAAAAAGCGGGAGATAAAGCTCAGGATCCCCGACATGAAGAGCGCAATGCTCTCCGTATGGACCTGTGCAAGGCGCTTTGGCACGAGCTCCCCGAACACGATCGAGAGATAAGAGAGAAGGATCGTGATAAAGACGATGACGATCGGCTTCAGGATCTGAATATCCAGCGTCATCCCCAGGCGCTTAAGAAGAGCCACCAGAGGGAGCGCAAAGCTCTCCGAGGCGAAGGCGCTGGAGAGGAAGCCGGACAAGGTGATGGCGACCTGAATCGTGGAGAGGAAGCGGGCCGGCTCCTCCGTCAGCTTGATAAGGCGCTTCGCCCCCTTCCTGCCCTCCTCCGAAAGCTTCCGAAGTCTCGGCTCCCCCACCTGCAAAACCGCGATCTCCGCACAGGAAAAAAAGCCGTTGATCAGGATCAGGATTATCAGAAGCAGCGCTCGCCCGATCATGAACTCCCTCTCCTAAAAACGCAGAAGGGAAGGCCCGAGATGAACCTCAGCCCGGCATCGTTTCCCTCTTCTCTCCCCCTGCCTCCGCGAAAAGAAGGTATAGCCCAAAGACTATACCTCCGAAATTTCTCTTTCATCCGTTTACTGTGAGGCTCCCCGCGATTCGCGCCGCCGTCCTCATCCATCGAAAATACCCCTTTCCAGATCCGGCCCCGGCATCAGGCCCGATGAACTCCCATGCCGAAGTCAGCGGCACCGCAATCCCCGGCCCTCCAAAGCTAAGAAGCAGTATAACGGAGACGGCGGACTTTGTCAAACAAAGAGGGCATATCATAGAGTTATTTAGCTGTCACTATATAAGTGCCAGCGTTATATCGCTCGGTTTCACCACATGCGGCGAAGATAAATAACATACAGATAACGCAGAATCCCACACATAGTATTCTTCTCCTGAAAATTATCCGCCCTATAATGCCTCTGTTTTTTAAGCAATACTCCATCCTTCCGCACATTCACGAATTTCAATAAACCGTCGATATAATCCATTTTGACAAATTAGCTTCTGATGAGTTCCTTTCTGAACAATACGCCCTTGGTCCACCACCAGAATTTGATCAGCATGTTCAATAGTTGCCAGTCGGTGAGCAATCACAATCACGGTTTTTCCCATTGTGAGTTCGCTGATTGCCTGCTGAATCAGATGCTCATTCTCTGGATCAATACTCGCTGTAGCCTCATCCAAAATTACAATCGGCGCATTTTTTAGAATGGCTCGCGCGATTGAAATGCGTTGCCTTTCGCCACCAGACAGAGTGGAGCCGCCTTCTCCCACAACAGTTTGGTAGCCCTCTGGCAGATTCAAAATAAAATCATGGCATCGGGCTTTTCGTGCGGCTTCTATTATTTCTTCGTACGCAGCATGTGGATTTCCAAACCGGATGTTGTTCTCAATTGTGTCGTTAAAAAGATACACCTTTTGAAATACGGTAGAAATGTGACTCAACAATGCATCCGTAGTAAGATCGCGCACATCAATTCCACCAATACATACTGCACCTTTCTGGACATCCCAAAGGCGCATAATAAGGTTGGCAATGGTAGATTTCCCAGCACCAGATGGTCCAACCAATGCAGTGACGCTTCGCTCTGGAACGCAGAAACTGACATGATCCAGGACAACATCCGTTCCATAGGAAAACTCAACATCTTCAAACTCAATCTCAAATTGAGTTAACGCAGTTTGAGAACCCTCTATAATCCGAGAAATCCGCTTTATTGCCTCATAACGATCCAAACAAGCTTCCATGATACGAATTTGACTGGACATCGATCCCAATGCCTGTATGGGTGAAAAAATAAAAAACACATAGATCAGGAGCATCATAGTGGTCGGAAGTGAACTCTGCCCATTGATGCATCGGAGAAGTGTAACAAATATCATCAAGGCTATCCCAACTGAAAAGCATAATTGGTAGCAGATGTTCGGTTTCATGAATTTCACCTCAAATGTAAGCGCCTTATTGCAGCTATCTTTAATCGTTGTACAAATCCGTTTTGCTCTATCGGCACTCAAATTCAGTGATTTTACTACTGATATGCCATGTATGTATTCCAAGACCGCATCGGTCAGTTCAGCGGATTGCTTCTGGCGGATAGCAGACTGCTCACTTCCGACTCTTTGGACCCATTCTAAAACAACCATCGCAACACAGGTAACTGCCAGCGCCGTAAATGCCACAACCCGATCCACAAAAAACAGCATAATGCAACTGCTTAATATGCCACAATAGCCGTTTATAACCTTGTCTAACGCAGCCATTCCATGTTCTTCCACGAACAGCAAATCAAAAGTTATGGCAGATATAATATTCCCAATTGTACCTTCTCCAAAGTAGCCCATGGGAAGTTGTTTCAACCGTTCTCCTACCGACAGTCTTTCCTCCGCGCATATCTGATACCCTGTGCCGCTTTCTAATTGAACAAATAGCCGTTTGAGAATACAGCATATCAGCAGGGCCGCCAATATCCCCCACGCATAATAGGCAATATGTCGGGACTCAAGAGAATGCTCCATAGCCTGGGTAAACATGAGGACTGTCAATAAAACCGGAGTATTATACAGCATACTTTCCAGAAAGCTAAGAATAAAAGACAGTTTCAGTTGTTTTGCGTATATTCCGGAAAAACGAAGAGCTCTTAAAATAAATCTTAGCACTCAACCTCACTCCTTTCTGGCACCGTGGTGTTGCCTTTTCTGACATTCCATTGAGATGACCGGGTGTAGGTTTTCCACATGCGCCGGTATAGTGGGGAGGTGTCCATAAGATCACTATGAGTACCTTGCGCCACAATCCTTCCTTGATCCATAACAATGATATTGTTTGCATTTTGGATGGTTGATAATCTATGTGCAATAACGATCAGCGTTTTCCCTTGAATAAGATTATTAAGAGATCGCTGTATCTTATCTTCATTTTCGGGATCAGCAAAGGAAGTCGCTTCATCCAAAATGATGATAGGCGCATTTTTCAGCATGGCACGAGCAATAGAAACTCGCTGTCGTTGCCCACCGGATAGCTTTTCTCCTCCATCTCCAACAATTGTGTGGTATCCATCAGGGCAATTAACAATAAATTCGTGGCATTGTGTCTCTTTTGCAATTTTTATAACTTCTTCATCACTGGCCTCCGGCCGTCCCATTCGGATATTTTCCAAAATGCTGGTGTTGAACAAAAAAATGTCTTGAGACACATAGCTCATTAAACTGGCCAAAGCGTGATAAGAATAAGATCGTATATCAATCCCTCCAATCTGGATGCCCCCGGCCCCAACATCCCAAAATCGGGAAATCAATTTAGCGAGGGTAGACTTACCCGCGCCAGACTCTCCCACCAGTGCAGTAACCATATTTTCTTTTGCACAAAAGGAAATATGGTGCAACACTTCATTTCCGCCATAAAAAAAAGAAATATCCCTGCACTCTACATCAAAGTGGTCTGGCATATCATCAATATTACCTTCCTCCAATTCCTGCATATCAAATATGCGTTCCAGTTTTTCCGCTTTTATACTCAATTGCGGAAGCATCGGAATAAATTCCACGAGTCTAAACATGGGAAACCCCACTCCAACCCCCATAAGACAGCAGAGCACGAATTGATCAAGCGCAATACATCCTCCTAACAGAAAAATCGCTCCCAACGGAAGCATAAAGCAAAGCGTAGCCGGCAGGAATACGCTGTAAACAGCCATAAAACTCCAAGATACTCCAAACCATTCCAGCGTCCGTTGCCGATAGCGTTTAACACTTTCCCCATATTTTCGGAATGAAGCGGAAGTCTGGCCGAATACTTTTATGACTTCCATACCTGAAATGTATTCCACAATAGCCTCGTTCATTTGTTTTGACACTTGATAATAGAGCTGAATGCGAGTTTTTCCGGTCCGCAGCATCCCCCAAAACGCAATGCATCCGATAGGCAAGACTGCCAGAGAGAGAAGTGCCATACGCCAGTCCACTACAAATAATGCTCCGGTTACCACTAAAAATGAAAGCAAATTTGCAAGACCTTCCGGAAGTGCATGAGCCAGAATCAGCTCCATATCTTCCACATTCTCTAAAAAAGATTTTTTCAATTCACCGGGACCAATTTCAATAATTGTTCCCATGGGCATACGAAGCAATTTTTCGGCCAGCCGTTCCCTCATATTCTGTAGGGTCTTATAAGCTAAAAAATGCGAGGCTATCAGCCCAGCGTTCGTACAGCAGGTTTTCAAAATAAGACAGATAGCAATGCCAACAGATACCACGACCGCTAAGTTTGTATCTACAGCAGCGCCGGATAAGAAGCGGCTCAGTACAGTGGAGATCAGGAAAAATGGGATCAGCCCAGCAAGCACACCAACAAACAAGAAAAAAACGGCATAGATCAGATATTTGAAAAAATCCTTTGCGTATTTCGAGATTTTGCGAAATGCATAAAATATTCGCATACCGACTCCTCCGATTAAAGAAAACCTTGGCCTCCAGGCTTAATTTTCGTTAAAGAGTATCCTTGGAAGGATGCCTACAAAGGTCGTAGGGCAGGCAGAGCTGAGTGTGAAATACCGGATGGGAAAAGGGTACAGATTCCACATCAAACACAATACGAAGGACTTCTGGTGTTATCACCTGCCGGGGAGTCCCCTCAAACTCTTTTATTCCATTGCGAACTGCAACTACATAGTCTGAAAACATTGCAGCATGATTTAGGTCGTGAATGACCATAACAATGGTCACACCCTGGTCACGATTGAGCTGCACCAACAATTGCATAATGTCAAGCTGGTGTGCAATATCTAAAAAAGTAGTTGGCTCGTCCAATAAGAGCATATCTGTTTTCTGAGCTAAAGCCATAGCAATCCATACTCGCTGCCGCTGTCCACCGGAAAGCGAATCCACCTCACGATGGGCAAAGTCCAGGACACCACATGCTTTCATTGCCCAATGAACGACTTCAAGATCTTCCGCTGTAAGTCCACTGAACCTGCGTCGATGTGGATAGCGTCCATTTTCAACCAGTTCCTCAACGGTAAGCGCATCTGGGCATTGTGCATTTTGAGGCAAAATCGCAAGTCTTCTGGCGATTTCCTTAGTGGGTATCTGATAGATAGATTTTCCGTCCAAGCAAACATTTCCTTGATCCTTTGGAATCAGACGGGTCAGTGCCTTTAGAATAGTTGATTTTCCAGAGCCATTTGCTCCGATTAAAGATGTAATCTTTCCGCTGGGAATTGATAAGTCAAGTTCTCGAATATGGAAACCATCCGTATAACCGGCGGAAAGACCATTGGCATAGAGTTCTACGGACATAGAAAACCTCCTATCTGTATTGTCTGCGCAGTAAATAAAGAAAATATGGCGTAGCAAGGATCGACACTATTACTCCGGCGGGAAGTTCTGTGGGTTGGAATATCCCGCGCCCAATAGAGTCTGCTGTCATGCAGATAGTCATTCCGATTAAGGCCGACCCCAGCAGCAAAAATTGGTGTTGAGCACCAAGCACTCGCCGCGCTATATGAGGGGCAACCAAACCGATAAAACTTAGTCCACCGCATACTGCGATACATGCGGCTGCAAGTCCAACTGACAAAAATAAGAGCAGCCTCCGTTTCCTCTCTACGCCCAGTCCCAGCCCAGTGGCCACCGAATCTCCCAACACAAGCACATCTAAGTGCCGCGTTTGGGCAAGCGTAAATGGTACCATAATTCCCAGATAAATCAGTAATGAAAGCACATGCTTCCAACTGGTTCCCCAAAAAGTTCCGACCATCCAACGAGAAACCATCTGAAAGTTACTGTTCTCCAATCCAGTTGCCATAATGAGCATAATGGCATAAAGGCCTGCCGCTGCTGCGATACCGCCCAAAAGAAAATAGCCGGAGTTTAGACGGCCACTTCGGAAGGCAAATAGATATAAAAGCAGAGCCACCACAAGTGCCCCTACAAACGCAAATATTGGCATAAAAAGGGTTGAATTTGTGTGGAAGTCCGGAAAATAAACCAAAAATACCATGACGGCCACGGCCGCACCATTATTGATCCCTAAAATTCCGGGATCAGCTAAGGGATTTCCTGTTACTGACTGTAGTATGCAGCCAGAGAGCCCTAATCCTGCCCCGCATAACAAAGAAACTAAGATACGGGGCAGGCGTATCTGTTGTATGATGAGTCTGGTGCTGGACTCTCCGTTTCCCAATAGCCCTTTGAAAATATCAGCAAGAGACAGATGGCTGTAGCCTGCATTGATGGAAACAATAAATACGATAAATGCCGCCGCAGCCATGGTGCAAAGAAAGAACATTTTTAAGGCATTTCGATTCATTATTTCCACCGTCTTTTCCGCTTTTGATAAGTTAATGCTAAAAAGAATGGGACCCCCAGGACAGATACCAATGCCCCTACAGGGATATCGTATGGGGCGTTGAGCATACGGGCACTGACATCCGCCAAGACCATGAGAAGGGATCCGCTTAACAAGGATACTGGCAAAATTTTTCGGTAGTCTGTGCCCACAAGGAAACGGGCAATATGCGGAACCATAAGACCCACAAAAGAAATTCCGCCCGCAATCGCCACGCAGCTCCCCGCCAAAACAAGGGAAACAAGCATCCCTGATATCTGGACATACTTTACAGAAACTCCTAATCCAGTGGCGCTTTCCTGACCTAACGCCAAAATTGAGAGCGCTGGCCCAAGTAGTAGTCCCGCAGCCATTGCCAGAAGCATCCACGGTATTGCAATATAAATCTGATTCCATGTAAGTCCGCTGAGGCTCCCCGACTGCCAAAAAGAAAGATCCTTTGCCAAACCAAAACAAAGAGAAATCCCTTGGCTAATCGCATTAAAGAGTGCTGAAACTGCGGAACCTGCCAATAGTAACCGCAAAGGAGTGATATTCCGCCCCTTCGCAGTCCCAAAACCATAGGTAAGCACAGCGCCAAGACAGGCTCCTAAAAACGCGCAGGCCATGACCCGGTGAAAGGATGTTGCTGAAAAAACGACCATACTTATCGAAACTAAAAATCCGGCACCGGCATTTATTCCCAAGAGTCCTGTATCTGCAAGGGGATTATTCCCAATCCCCTGCATAATAGCCCCTGATAATGCCAAAGCAGCTCCAATCAAAACGGCACCAACCGCACGCGGAAGACGAAGTTCCAGTATGACCTGATGGACGGTAGAATTAGGGTCGAAGTTTGTCAAAGACTCCCACACTGCCAACAAGCTGCTCCCAGCCACACCAATACAAGCAGATAGAACTACGGAAGCCAAAATAGCAATAGACAACTCCAGAAGCAATGGAAGCAAGGGTATCTTCCTGTTAGGATGTTTTAACTGTTCAGTTTGCATCTTGGATATTGATGTGGTTCAAAATAGCATCAGTGAGCAATTGCATATACATAAGTTTTCCTTCAGGTGTATAGGAGAGATTATACTGAGTCTCATTATTGCCCAAATAGACATTTCCATTTTTCACTGCCTTTAGGTTTTGCCATACAGGGTTATCCTCCAGTTCTCCCAAAGTGCCGTCATCACTGGTAAAGATAATATGATCAGCATCAACAGTGGCGAGAGATTCGAGATCAACGACATTCGCCCATGTATCCTCCGGCGTGATCTCTGTATGGTTGAGTTTTAGGTCAGAAAAAATGATTTCACCGGGGCCTGCAGTTACACCATAGATATAATAGGAACCAAAGGCCACGGTATTTCTCTCCAAGACTGCAAA
The DNA here is from genome assembly GCF_000160135.1 of Oribacterium sp. oral taxon 078 str. F0262. GTDB lineage: Bacteria > Bacillota > Clostridia > Lachnospirales > Lachnospiraceae > Oribacterium. Next base: position 14,863 of record NZ_GG729934.1, on the reverse strand, counting down.
GGTTTCATCCCCGACTACTTCCTGAATTTGCGCGGATAGCTCCGCCGCCGTTGCGTCATACTCCGCCAGCCATTCGTCTACAGTATCTCGTTTATTAAACCAGTCGCCAAGATCTCGGAATCGGCTGCGCCACCGAACATAGTTGTAATCGTCATTCATCATAATCGTAGGCGCAATCTGACTGAGCTGGTCATATATTTTTTCGCTATACATGTTCATGAGAATAAGGTCCGGTTTCAGTTCCGCAATGCGTTCCACATTGATGTCCGTCATGCCGGAATAATTACCCACTACTTCAACGCCATTTTTATCGAAATATTCTCGCAAATGGCCAGGAACGGTTGTCCCATCATACATGCTGGTATTCGCACTGGCGATAAAGGGAATCCCCAAAATCATCAATTCCTCAGCGGAGCCAGAAATGTCTATCAGACGCTGAGGATTAACCGGGATTTCGGTCTCGCCTTTCTGATGTCGAACTACCTTAGTTTCCACTTGATTGGAAGACGAGCTATAGGGGGCCGGATTATCAGAAGTAGAGGGCTTTGTTTCTGTAGTGCAGGCGGCCAGCAGACAGAATGACAGAGATAAGACGGATATAATTGAAATCATCCGCATAAATTTACTGTGTTTTTTTGTGCTCATAATACCGCTCCTTCGTTAGTTTCAATACAAGGTTAGATATAGCTAACCTTGTAAAAATATGATACACTGAAAACTATCATAAGTCTAACGGTAGGCGGAATGACATTGATGGTAAACGGAATACGCGGGGATGGACAGAATGAACCAGCTATATCAGCATAATAAAACTACAGGGTGGCATGCTCAAGACATTACGCTTCAAAATGGAATGCGAATTTCATTGTGGTCCTGCCATTTTACAGACCACTTCCAGCATCGGGCATCCGTACTCTCTCCTTTCTTTGGAATTAGCTATGTACTTAGTGGAAGAGCTTTGTGCCAGATGGATCGTGAAGCAATCGAATTTTTAGCGGGAACCCCGTATTTACAATTTCTCACTGATGTAAACTGCTCCACTGAGTATAAGCCTGGGGAATACTTTTCTCATTTGCAGATTTGCCTGCCCCCAAAAACCTTTGACCGCTACTGGCTCATGGCTGGTGGGAGTAGTCGTTTGACATTCCAATCTTTTTCACACAGTCAGGGCTTTGATATTCGCTGCATGGAATTATCGCTGCCTGAAAAACTGCTACTTTCTGCTCTGCTCAGAGAATTGGAAGCATTTACTCAGACGCAAAATCGCTTATTGCTGGAATGCCATTGTCTGGAACTTTTGTCCGTTAATCTATGTCGATTAAACGGAAGAGAACATTGCCAAAATGCACATTCTTACAAAAGGGAAACGATGGAACGAGCCCGCGAAGTCTTACTGACTCGATTGGAAAATCCACCAACCTTAACTGAACTGTCCAGAATCGTGGGGACTAATGAGTGTACTCTGAAACGCGACTTTAAGGAAACCTTTGGATGTACAGTTTATAATTTTGTTCAAGAAAATCGATTAGAAAAAGCCTATCAGTTGATAACTGGCTGCGGATATAATGTCTCTGATAGTGCTTTTGCTGTGGGATATAGCAATTTGAGCCACTTCTCCAAGGTGTTCAAAATAAGATTTGGTATTTCCCCTGGGAAGATAGCTCGTAAAACACAATCTTAATTAGTGTCTGCTCAGCAACCCCGGGGGCAAATGCCAGCCGTTCTGAGCTGATATTGAAGCTCGGACACCGCCAGATGTTCAGTATTGCACCTTGAAAAACCGTTGACAGAAATTCGGCAAAAGAAAAGGCTGGCAGCCTGTCCACATTCATCGCGATGACAGACAGAACGATGGAACTTCTGGTCGTGGTATCCAGTTTTGTACGGATAAAGCCCAGCCCAAAACAACGCTTAGCAAGACTGAAGTTCCTTTCGGCTTCGGTCTACATGTTCCCGTTTCCTGTCGATGGAAGGATCTTTCTTCGGCCTCCCAAGCGCAGGGCCGGACAGTCTGATTCTATGGAGTCTGCAGTAGGTAAGGTTCTTCCGATTCCGATAGGTTGAGGTGATATACTAACGTTGTAACACCAATGGCTTAATGAGTATAATAAGCTTAGTAAAGGGCATAAGCAGGCGATTTCGGAAGAGCGAATCGCTTATGCCGGGCTCTCAAGGTATAAGCGCGGCATCAGAGCACAGAGTAATCCATGAGCCACTCCTTCTTAAGCTGCCAGACCGCCGCCTGCCGATAGCTTTTCCCGATCGCTTCCTCCTCCGCTTCAAACAGTTTCCTCCAGCTCTTTTGGATCTTCGCCCTTTGCAGAGGATAAAAGGCGCTTTGAAAGACGCTCTCCTCGCTCCGGATCCCCTGCCGGAGAAGCTCCCTTCGAAAGCACTCCCTCTCCTCCTCTCCCCCAAGATAGGAGAGATTCAGGATCCGGTTCCAGTCCCGGGCATCAAAAAAGAGCAGCTCCTCCCGCGGGATTTCCAGGCGCATCAGAATCTCTCCCTCCGCCCGGAAGAGGCTCTGACTGTCGGAGAAAAGCCAGACCGGGGATTCCGCCCCCTCCGGAGCCGCTATCCGGGAGCGAAGCTCCCGGATGAAAAAGTCATAGGCCGTTTGAAAGATCCAGGCGCTCTCCCCGTACTTCTCCATCACATAGCTTCTCTTCACCCGATAGCAGCCGGAGGAGAGAAGCTCCTCCAGCACTCTCTTATTCTGGACCGTCCAAAGCTCCCTTTTCATAGCTTCTGACCTCCCTGATCCACTCGCTCCGAAGCTCCCAGCTCGTCGCAGCAACGCCGCGCTCTGTGTCATCGGGGCGGAGCGTGAAAATCCTCTCCCAGCTTTTCTCCACCTCTCTCTTTAAGATAGGATAGAAGTTCCCCTTCTCTGTCAAAAAAAGCTCGTCATCGCTCTTCAGACCGTTTTTCCGAAGCTCCGCCCTGTGCCTCTCCTCATCCTCCCGGCTGAGAGCGACATAGAAATAATTTACGACATAGCCCCAGGCCTCATAATTACAGAGCAGATAGGCTTCCGCAGGAAGCTCCACAGCGAGGATCTCGCTGCCCTTCACCGGCTGGAGCATCCTGTCCTCCGTCAGATTAAACCAGATCGGATAGGGCGCCCCTCCCGTATCCAGGATGCGGGATGCGGCCCTTGTATACCAGCGGTAGAGCCTGTCGTAGTAGCCGCTCATGTTCCCGTTCTTCTTCTCAAGGTACTCCTGCTTTACGCGGTATCTTCCGCTCCTCTCCAGCTCTCTCCGAAGCTCCGGACTCTGCCTGGTCCATAGGATCCGGCTTTTCCCCTCCTCGATCTGCATCCGGTTCATCTTCCGCTCTCCCTTCCCCTCCTTGGGACCAGCCTCGATAGCGAGCCGATCATCTCTAAGCTGAGCTTTTTATATTCAGCCCCGAAGCCCCCTGTTCCAGCCAGAGCAGCTGCTCCAAAGCGGCCTTACGTAACATGATTTGTTGGAGCTTAGCCCATGTATTTGGAAATATCTATATCTTACTTGGCAATTTTCACATAATAAGGGGGCAGATATTTCATGTCCTGAGCAAGTCTCATCATTCTTATAGCGACTCCCGCAACCTACGATCTATATAGAATTTCTTACAACATACACCTTTCTTATTTGTGGGAAGTATAGGATATATACGGTATCAAAACCTCCATTTTTTACATGCATTTTCCAGTAATACTTTTCTTTAAAATTGGGATACCATTCATATTTTACTTTAAGATCTGAGAGAGTTTTTTTTACGGCATACTCTATCTTCTTTTCTTTGGCGGTATTATAAGTGCTGCCAGCTTTTTCATCTGTCAAGTAGATAATCACTTGCGAGCCATCTCCAGTAAACGACTCTTCCTGTTCATTCAATAATAGTCTTTGTATTTTGGGAAGTGTTATATTTAAGTCTGATTTATATATTCTTTCTATAGAGAAATAATATTTCCCAAAGCAGAATATTATGATGATTATCCCTGTGATCGCTGGGTATATCAATAATAAAGCTATGGAAAGCCCTTTATGAAATGCGTAGTTTATAGTTGTAAGATATTTCCTTTTTTTCATCAGTGAAACCGTACCTCCTCTGAAATACCTGTCTCTCCACAAATAAAGGCTCGTGCTGCTGCATCCCGGTTCTTTTGATACTGATTTTACCGATTCTCCTCTCTCAAAGCAAGATTTTACTGCATTTTTCTTCTCTTCAATGGATAAATAGATAGCTGGCACATTCGCTGAGGAAGACGGTCCGGATGATCTCTGAGCTTCTTTCCATCACCGCTTTTCTCCAATGGATAAAGCGTTTCTCTACCGGGAAATCCCAGTGTTTGGATTGTTTTCGTCACCGAAGCACATTTATGATACAGCCTTAACGCTTTCATTCCCTGCTTCTTGGAATCCATTCTTTCAGTCCCTTCCGGGTCCTGTCAGAGTCCGGGTTTCAGAGCCCCGGAAGCCAAGCGGCAAGGCATGAAGCTTGTCACTCCCCGAAAAGCCTGTTATACTCTCCGGGGAGAAATTCCGGACTCATTCACATTCATTTCACGGGACAGCGCGCATATGTCTGCAAAAAACAAGGATCTGGCATGCCAAAGGATGCGGGAATTCGTCATAGCCACCAGAACTCTGATCGATGAGGAGGGAGAGGGGGCACTTTCCATCCGGAGAATCGCAGAGATCGCCGGATATCACAACTCCACCATCTTTCTCTATTTTAAGGATCTGGACGCGCTCCTCGCTCTGGTCTCCATCGGATACCTCTCGGAGTACAACAGCTCCCTGGCAAGCCTCAGCCAGAAAAGGCTCTCCGCCCTCCGCTACTTTTATGAGATCTGGGAATCCTTCTGCCTCAATGTCTTTCAGCATATCGAGCTCTCCCGCCGTTTTTTCTACGGGAAGTACCGGGACAAGCTCACGCAGTTCTTTATCCTGTATTACCATATCTTTCCGGAGGAGAGGAAGGCTTATACCGAGCTCATCGGAAAGATGTACTTCGGCCAGGATATCGCGTCCCGAAGTCTCTCCATCCTGCGCCCCCTGATCGGACGAAAGGACTGCAAGGTCACGGAGGAAAATGCGGAGATCCTCAACTCTCTGATCGTCGCCCTCCTCGATTCCATGCTCTCAAAAAGTCTTCTCCCGGAGGAAACGGACGCTTCCCGGCTCAGTGCATACTTTATGATCCGCCTTCACTTCCTGATTGACGCCTGAGATAGCACACATTTCCCTCAGGAAAAGCAAAACGCCGATGGAAGGAGGCGGATCTTTGGAAAGCGGAGAGGAGAATCTCTTTACGAATCCTTCCCCGCATGCTCGGGATCTCCCGCCCTCTCCTTCTTTAAGGCGATCACAAGAGAGGCCATCTCCGCAAACATGACAAAGATAAAGGGGAAGGCCGCACAGAGGGAGATGGTCTGCAGCGGCTTCAGGCCGCCGGCAAGCATCATTCCGATCGCCATTAAAGACTGTATCACGCCCCAGATCAGCATCTTTTTCTTCGGCGGGTTCATATTTCCGTCGGAGGAAAGCATGGAGAGGACAAAGGTCCCGGAATTCGCCGAGGTGATGAAGAAGGTATTCAGAAGCACGATCGAGACGATAGAGATCAGCTTCGTGAGAGGATAGTGCTGGAGGACGAGGAAAAGTCCCGTCTCCGGCGCCGCCGCGATCGCCTTCAGCGAGGCATCGTCCAAGACCCCGCTCTCCGCAAGGTGAAGACCGAGGGAGCCGAAGATCGAAAACCAGACGATGGAGGTCAGCGCCGGGACGATCGCGACGCCGAGGATAAACTCCCGTATCGTTCTCCCCCTCGAGATTCTCGCGATGAAGACTCCCACAAAGGGTGCCCAGGCGATGAACCAGGCCCAGTAGAAGATTCTCCAGTCAAAGGTCCACTGATTGTCCCCGTAGCCGTTGATGAGCACGGAGTCCTTGATGAAGTCCTGGAGATAGGAGCCGACTCCTCCGACCAGATTGTTCAGAATCTCAAGCTTCGGTCCGAGGAGAAAGGCCGCTGTCATAAGTCCCACAAAGAGATAGAGATTGACATCGGAGATCGCCTTGATCCCCTTCTCAATCCCGGATGCCGCCGTCCAGATATAGATGACGGAGATCAGCACGATGATGATAATCTGTACCGTGATATTCGAGGGAAGGCCGAGGACCATGTGCAGGCCCGAGTTGATCTGCATGACGCCGAGGCCGAGGGAGGTGACGATACCGGCCACCGTCGCAAATACCGCGAGGATGTCGACCAGCGTGCCGAGCCAGCCCTCCGCCCTCTCCTCTCCGATCAGCGGAATCAATGTCGTGCTGATCATCCCCTTTTTCTTCTTCCGGAATCCGAAATACGCAAGGGCCAGTCCGATGACGGAATAATTGGCCCAGGGAGAGACTCCCCAGTGCATATAGGCCGCCTTGACGGCGAAATTCGCGGCGTCCGGAGAGGAGGGCGTAATCCCCGCCGCGGGGCGAAGATAAAAGGACAGGGGCTCCGCCACCCCCCAAAATACCAGTCCCACGCCCATACCGCAGCCAAAGAGCATGGCAAACCAGGACAAGGTGCTGTACTCCGGTTTCTCCTGATCCTCCCCAAGACGGATATTCCCCCACTTACTGAAGGCGATAAAAACGGCGAAGAAGACAAAGGCCAGCATCGCCGCGCAGTAGAGCCAGCCGAAGTCTGTCGTAAAGAAGGTAAACATGGCGGAGGATGCGGCGGTGAAGCTCTGATTGAAGCCCACTGCCCAGATACAGATCAGCGCGCATATGATGAGCGCGATATAAAATACCAGATTATTTTTTTTCGTATTCATAAGCTGCTCCACCCAAAATCCGGGCTTTTGCAGACCCGGGAAGCTTCTCCGCCGGGCCGCAGAAGCCCTGTAAATCGTTCTTTCCCGCCTGATATGAGATCGATCTCTATACGGAGAAGACCGTCTGCTCCGAAATATCCGTTTCGAGGGCTTCGAGAGCCGCTCTTACTCTGTGAAGACGGAGCTTCCACTGATCCTCTTTGGAGGTCGCGGGATCTCCCAGAGGATAGGGGATCGAGATCGTCGGGACGATTCGATTCGCCCCCACCGTCTTCGAGACCGGGATCAGGTTGCACATATGAACGATCGGGATGCCGGCGCGCTCAATCACCTTGACCATCGTTGCACCGCAACGAGTACAGGTTCCTCACGTACTCACCATGATGCAGGCGTCGACCTTGTCCTTTTTTAAGAGAGGAAGAATTTCCTCCGTCATCCTGGCGGCCTCCTTCTCCGTCGTGCCGGTGCCGACCGTGGAGTAGAAATAGGGGTGCAGGCTTCCGTAGACTCCCTCCTTAAGAAGCTCCTTCATGGCGTCCACCGGCATGATGACATTCGGATCCGCATTCGCCGCCGCCGGGTCAAAGCCCGCGTGAACGGTCTTGAAGACGCCTCCCTCCAGCCTGTCCAGACCGGAGATGTCGTACTTCCCCCAGCGGGTCGCGGAGGCGGACTGAATCCGATCCGGATTGTCGACCGGAACCACTCCTCCCGTCGTAAGAAGCGCGATCCTCGCGTGCTTTAAGTCCTTGAGAGCCGGGGCGATCGGAACCTTGTCCTGCTTCGGGACGATGAGCTCCGAGACATAGGGCTCATTATGGATTCTCGCCCGGAGCATCTTCATGAAGCGATCCGCCGCGTTTTCCGATATGAAGACCTGATGGCGGTGTCCCGTCGGAAAGTACCCCTCCGAAGATGCCGGTCCGATCTCCTCCCCCGCGAGAATCTTGTTGGCGAGACCCGCGACCGCCTTAAGATCCTGCTTCATCTTGGAGGCGATGTTTCCGCCTCTCAGGATCAGGACATCCTTTCGAAACATCTCAACCCCGGGGTTCTCCTCATTCATGGAGGTAATGACCGGGACTCCGAAGCGCTCCTTCACCGCCCTGCATATCGTTCCGCAGGCGACGCCGTAGCGTCCCGCATTGAAGGCCGGGCCCGCGATGAAAATGTCGAAGGAGAGGGGAGAAAGGAAATCCAGGATCCGGGAAACGGCCTCCTCCGTATGGGATCCCATGTAGTTGTCCCCGCAGATGATGGTATCCGTGACCTCACAATCCTTCAGCTCCTGCTGATAGGCCAAAGCGGGGCCGATCTGTCCCTTGTGAAGGGACGGCGCCACATCCGCCGTATCCTCACCGCCCAGCTGTCCGAAGAATTGGTTAATATAGACAATGGCTTTCTTCATTGTGAGCACCCCTTTCCTTAAAAATCCATCATGGTCTTTTTCGACCAGCCGACCGTCTGATCCCCGCAGAAGAAGCCGTTGTTCTCCATGATGATGGAGCCGTCCTTCCGCACGGAGGGTCCGAGCTTCTCATCCCCCTCCCAGCCGCCGGAATTTCCGTCCCTTCCGAGTGCCTCCAGCTCTCCGAGCACGGTCTTCATCGGCGGAAGCTCCACAAGCTCCGAGACATTCCCCGTGGAAACCATGGCGACGAGCTTTTCATCCAGTGTCACAAGAGGCTGAGAGGCGCCATCCCTTCCGGTGCATTCGTTGGCGACGCCGACGACCTTGATCCCCGCACTTTCCAGCGCCGCAATCGCTCCCACATAGTCGGCGTCCGGGTTCCCATAGCCCTCCTCCGTCACAAGCGCAAAGTCCGCCCCGAGCTCCGTCGCCTGCTGGACGATCATCTGGATCACCCTCTCCTTCTGATCCATGGCGACATTCAGATTCGCCATGATCACGCCGAGGAAGTTGTAGTCCTTCCCGTCCTCTTCCATCAGCCTCCGTAGGATCGGGAAATTCTGAAAGTCGTAGGTCGACCACTTGGAGGAGCAGGGCATAAAGGAGCCGGATACAATGGCGCCGTCCAGCACCTCCTGCGGGCTCATCAAAGAGGGGAGATAGTGATTCATATCCCAGCCGTAGAGGAGATCATTGTATCCCATGGCCTCCATCTGGGACTGCGGCTGCAAAACCGCAACCACAGAGGGAAGGGCATTCCTCTCCCTGCTCCGCTTCGTGATCGGAACGGTCTCGTAGACCTCCCTGTCCTCCGGGCTGAGCTCTCTGACGCAGCTTCCGATGTATTCCGCGAGCCTGTGCCCGGCGCGGCGGAGCGCATCGTTCTTCTTCTGCTGCTCATACCTCTCAAATTCCTCATTCGTATCCGCCACCAGTACGAGGTTATGGAGCTCCCCGAAATAAGTAAACTTCTGCCCCGGTCCGCTCATATCGATGAGTCCGTCCTGAAAGCCTCCCCAGTGCCTCCCGACCACCAGGACACTGCAGTTTTTCAGGGCGTGGAGCGTCCCATTTCCCGACTGGCGGAGCGGGCTTGTGTAACCCGGGAAAAGCCCCTTACCGTCCGTGCGGGTCCTCGGCTCAATCGCCTCCTTGACGGGGCAGAGGCGGATCTCGTCTCCGGGCTTTGCGATGTAGAGCTCTGCCTCCGTGATCCTCCCGTCCTCCAGGATCCGCTTCAGCGCCTCCTCCTTGTTCACGCTGAGGATTCCGTCGCGGAAACTCAGCTCGTCCCCAAAGACGATGTCCTTCACATAGAAATTTCCGATTTCCAGTTTCATACCGCTCTTCTTCTCCTTTCCTGTTCATGGGACGAATTCCGTCCGTTTGGGGTTGAATTTGTGATTTTTTCACAAACAGTTTTTTAATAAGCGCGCTTATGTATCTGTATAAGTACTATAATCGCGCTTATTCGAAAAAGTCAATATAAATGCATAATATATTTTAAAATGCTATAAATAGAAAGGCCCCGGACCCTGCCAAACGGCAGGATCCGGGGTCCTCGTCCCCTTCTCTCCTTTTATTTAATGAAAGTTAAATACAACTTTCCCAACGGTTGGACTATAGGAAAGCCTATACTTTCGCTTCTGTAGTTGCCGTCGTTATTACTTGGTTTACCTGTCCGCTCGTAAAGCCCTGAAAACCAGCCTTTCTGAGCATCCGTATCTTGAAAATCTGTCGACATTTTCCGCCCCGTTTCCTTGATATATAGACTAATTAGATGTATAATAAGACTATACGAAAGGAGACCTGAAAGTGCCAATTCCGAAAGAAATCCTCGCCGTAGAACGCCCTAAGAACACAGTCGTTATCGCATATGGCAAGAACAAGGACCGGTTTGCAGTCCGTCAGCGGGTCGGCTGCAGGAACATCGATGGAAGACATCTTCCTGTCAATGGCCCGACCATCGGCCACATCATTGACGGCCGGTATGTTCCGATCATAAAGGAGACCACCGCTCCCGTCAGCCAGGCCAGAATCGACATGAAAGACTGGGCGGACATCATTCTCTTTGACAATGTTTTCCGCAGAATGTTGCCTGAACTCCAGAAAGTTTACTGCCAGG
>NZ_GG729934.1:0-4398 GCF_000160135.1 Oribacterium sp. oral taxon 078 str. F0262 | reverse complement strand
GGCGGCAGATGCGCAATACAATGGCTGCTGCGATGGGGATGAAAAGGCTTCTGTATCTGATATCCCTGAGTCCCCATCGCCGATGTGGGCATATCGCGCAGATGTCGACTGTCAAGGCTGGCGGACGGTGACTGATCCAACTGGGCTCGCTTCCGTGAAAACTGGGCTAAATGGCCGTGACAGGCGGGCTATTCGGCCGTGCAAAGTGGGCTACTCACGTGGAATATACAGTACAACTTTGTCACTCTCAGGAAAGGTCTTATCCCATTCTGTGGTAAGGTTCAGCTTTTCTGTCTTCATCATGATCTTCGTCCTCTTTTTTTCCGTAATATGTATGTTTCAATGGTTTGATTTCTTATAAGCACGGTATAAAAGCGCAGCTTCATATAACAAAACACTCGTATGGCATATCTTCCTATGATAATATTGAATAGAAATGAAGAGGGAGGAAGTCATTATGGATATTCGAAGCATGCAGTATTATCTGGCTGTTGTCCGGGAGGGCACCATCTCCGGTGCCGCCGAAGTTTTGCATGTCGCACAACCATCTCTTTCCCGGCAAATGAAAGATCTGGAAGAAGAACTGGGCATCAGCTTGTTCGAGCGTGGCAACCGTAAGATCACACTTACAGAAGAAGGTATGGTCCTTAGAAGACGCGCAGAAGAAATGGTCCGCCTCATGCAGATGACAAAGAAGAGATCTCCCAGATCAAAAACCATATCTCCGGTACCGTGCGTATCGGTGCCGGAGAATCTTGTTCCTTTCACTACCTTTCCCGTACAGCAAGCCTTATCACACAGGAACATCCGGATATACGCTTTCAGGTCACCAGCGGAGATACACAAGATCTGATGGATGAGCTGAATAACGGTCTCATTGATTTTGCAGTCATCTATACGGATGTTGACCACGCTCTATACCAAGCCATAGAGCTGCCGGCAGAAGATCAGTTTGGGCTTCTGATGCATAAAAACGCCAAGCTGTCAGCAAAGGATGCGATCGAATGGTCTGACCTGAAGGGGCTTCCTCTTATAAAAGGTCTGATCAGGCTGGTCTCTGCCCGACACATTCAGAACCACTTCACAGCTTGTCCTCTTGTCCTTGTGCAGGAGGAATGCCCCGTCCGCAGCTCCCAGTAGTCCGTTTGTCCCGGAGATCATTTCAAACCGGTCATCTGCTTGCTGCTTCCGTTCTCCGGTGTAGTCCGTGTAGCGGTAGATCACGCGCCATTTGCCGGATTTGCTGTCCTTATAAACTGACATTTACATCTCCCTTCTCTCATCGTCCTGATAGTTGACCTTCTTCATAAAGAACTTCCGGTTTACCTTGCCGGATACCGTAAGGTATCCCTGTTCCTACAGCTTCCTGTTTAGCCTCTGGATCACCTTATAGGCATAGGCTTTGGAAACGCCCATTGCCTCGGCTACCCCTGATGCCGTCATTTAACCAGGAGGTCTCATATGACGATAGGAGAACGGATCAAGCGTGTCCGAATGAAACGTGGAATGACGCAGAAAGAGCTTGGGATTGCGCTTGGCTTTCCGGATCGATCTGCCGATGTGCGGATTGCCCAGTACGAATCTGGCAGCCGAACGCCCAAAGAAGACCTGGTCCGGCAGATCGCGGCGATTCTCCATGGAATCCCCACGCCATTTCTTCCGTTGACTACGGAACATACAGAGGGTTGATGTACGCCCTCTTTGATCTGGAGGATACCTACGGACTGCATATCGATCAGATCGACGGTGAACTTTACATCCGGCTCGATAAGTATCGAAAAGATTATCCGGAGCTGATTGATGTGATGCATAAGTGGTACGAAGCCTGGAAACAGGATCAGGATGACCCCTCCTCTCTGGATAAATACATAGACCGGAAGCTGAACTACCCGCATTACATAAGCCGGAAAAAAGAGAACTAAGTGACATAGAAAAATAGCGCTACCTGACTTACTTTTGTAAATCAGATAGTGCTATTCGTTATAGAATGATTCAGAGATTAGATTTTGTTGCCAAATCGTTTCCAATAATTGAGCATTTTTGCTTGTGACCCGCATAAATAAAGAGTTTCTTAATGGTCGAACATTGTTCCAACTCGAAAATGAAATATAGATTCTAACCCATTTGAGTTTTGTTTCTTGATATAATTTGATTCCGATTGATTTCAGCTATCCCATTTCTACAGGGTATACGAACTGCTGTTATCAATTTGTTATCACGAGATGTTATCAAAGTTTCCGATTTCGCACTATTTTGCCAGGCGCTTGTTCGGTACAAACTCTATTCTCAGCGTCGAATTTACCGCTTCGGCGATGCGATTCAGTAATGCCAAACTGGGATTCCTTGTGCCATTCTCCAATCTGCTGATATCTGCCTGGCTGATTCCGGTTTTCTCGGATAACTCCGCCTGCGTAAGTCCTGCTTCCTTTCTCGCACGAATCAAAGACATCGTGATGTCTCTCTCCGGCTGAAGAGCTTCATATTCCTTTCTAAACGCAGCATCCTGCATGAGTTCGTTGGTCAATTCCTGTAAATCGCTCATCGTCTGCTCTCCTTCCTTTTCAAGTAAATCGTTCTCCTCTGCTTTGCCAGTAGGATCTCACTCCGCGGCGTTTTCTGCTGTTTCTTGACAAAACCATTTGTCGCAATAATGATCTCATCTTCATCAAAGAAATACAGAATTCTCACGATATTGTTTCCCTGTATCGTGCGGAGCTCAAAAATATCGTCTTCAAGATACTTGCTCAGCGGGGATCTGGCTTCATTGCCGAGCATCTCCAAACGATGCAGATCAGATACTACTTTTGCTTTCATCTTCACATCAAGTGCACGAATAAATTCGCCAACCGGCTTGCTTCCATCTTCTTCCCGATAAAAATTTACGCTGAACAAATCACCCCCCTATATGTCATATATAGCATATTCTTCTAGGGAGCCTTTGTCAATGCTTAATATCCGTCCCATCGTGCGGGGCAAAGCGAAGTCACCCGTAGAGTTTGGCGCCAAATACGACGTCAGCGTCGATGAGAAAGGCCATGCTCGCCTGGAGAAGATCTCTTTTACCCCCTATCATGAGGGCTCCGTTCTGAAAGACGCCGTTGAGAGGTATCGGAAACGCACGGGACATTATCCGGAAAGGATCCTGGCGGAGCAGATCTATCGCACGAGGGCGAACCTTCAGTATAGCAAGGAACACGGCATCCGAATGTCCGGGCCGAAGCTTGGGAAGCCGAGGCGAACAGACGCCCGAGCCACGAAAGAAGGATATCGGGACAATGTTGACCGGATCGAGGTGGAGCGGTTTTTCAGCTTGGACAAGCACTGCAATGGTGCGGGGCTTATCATGACCAGGCTGGAAGAGACGACCCTCTCCTCTATCGCACTATCCGTGTTTGTCACGAATCTTTTTGCAATCCCCATCCGTCCTTATTTTTTGCTTTATTTTGGGGAAAACGGGATCAACGCTGGAAGCTTCCATCTCCTCCTGTTTGAGGATGTGGCATGAACCGGGATTCGCAATTGATGGAACAGGGCTGAGGGCTGGCCTTTCTATGGCCCCCTTTACTTAACGGACACTATTTAGCAGACACTAGGTAAATAAAAGTAGGTATATAATCTCAAAATCAAAAAGCGCGGAAAGCATTGCATTAAGTGCATAAGCACAAGGAAACGGAGTCGCTCAGGACTCCGTTTCTACCTTTTCAAGTGGCAAACTCGGGAGGAAGCATGCTGGATGCCACTTCTTATGAATCCTTCATTACTGAGAACCGGATCACAAAGGGCATCATTGCTACTGACAAGGGTTTTCCCGAATCAGCCGCTCACGAGCAGTTCGTGGAGCACCCGGATCTGCATTACCTCAATCCGATCAAACGGAACTCCAAGTTCATTGAACAACGGCATCACATGCTTGACTTTACCGGAATCCTGCCCGGCGATGAAAGCATCACCTACCGGAAAGAGAAGTGCGAGGCCTTGATAAATGGCTCTACTCCTTCCGAGACAGCAGCAAAACTGCCGCAGAAGAACAGGACTGGCTCCGCGGGGCAAAGAAGAACGGGACCTATGACCTGAACGTTCTGAAGAAGAAGCAGAGGACCTTCGGAACCATCGTGCTGGAGTGTGATCTGGATATCCCGCCGGAAGTCGCTTATAAGGCTTACAGCAAGCGGTGGGAGATCGAGATCGTCATGCGGTTCTATAAATCCGCCTGCGATTTCGATGAGACCAGGGTCCATGATGGCTACTCCGTCATTGGCAGCGAGTTCTGCGATTTCCTTGCTGCCGTCCTGACCTTCCGCCTGCTGAAGACCTTCGGCCAGGCGGGACTGCTGGAACGCTACACTTATAAGAAACTGCTTTCTATCCTGGTCCGGGCCAAGAAAGCCCGCCTGGATC
>NZ_GG729935.1:567072-567368 GCF_000160135.1 Oribacterium sp. oral taxon 078 str. F0262 | reverse complement strand
CATTTCGCTTCATCTGTCTGCCTGTTCCAAGACGCTTCTGTCTGACATGACATCGATTCTTCATGATCTCGGAGAGATTTCCGGCAAGACCCTATTTATTGATGGGACAAAGATCGAATCCTGCGCGAACAAGTATACGTTTGTCTGGAAAAAATCCGTTACAAAGCATCAGGCCCGCCTGTTTGAAAAGATCCTTTCTTTTATCGAAGAATGCGAAATTTTGTACGGAATCAAAGTGGTCTATAACGGTAAAGCGACACTGCACACCATGAAACGGCTGCGCAAAAAGCTCTATC
>NZ_GG729935.1:565160-566972 GCF_000160135.1 Oribacterium sp. oral taxon 078 str. F0262 | reverse complement strand
TGGATGCAGCCAGCAGCGGCTCTGTACGCTTGAGAAGCGCTTCTACGATGGGGCAAAAGCCCAGATGGAATACCGTGACGTGCTCTCCGAGGCGCGTCAGGGAATCGCCCTCTCCGACGAGGAGCAAAAGCGACTGGACGATATCATTTCTCCCCTTCTGTTAAAAGGCCAGTCGCTGCACCATATCTGCCTAAACCATAAGGCAGAACTCATGGTCAGTGAACGGACGCTGTATACCTACATGGACGCAAACCTCTTCTCTGCCCGGAACATCGATATGCCGCGCAAGGTGAGGATGCATCCCCGCCGCAAAAGGCCGAATACCGTAATGAAGTGATAAACTGAAGTTGTAACACAAATGGCTGATAAAATATAATAGCAAATGGAGGATTTTATCATGCCACAACCTTACGACGAACCATTTAAGAAAAAGATTGTCCGTCTCCGCCTGGAGGAAGGCCGATCCATGAGGAGCCTCACAGAAGAATATGGGGTTTCTAAATCCAGCGTTGTCAAATGGTGTAATGAATTTCGCGAAGAATGCCAGAGTAATCCAGAAAGCCAAAAAGATTATGATACCATGGAGGCAATGCTGAAGCTAAAGAAGGAAAATGAAGAACTCCGAAAAGAGAATCTATTCCTAAAAAAAGCGGCGGCATTCTTTGCGAAGGAAATCGATTAGAGGCTTATCGATTTATCCGAAATTATCATCATGAATTTGGCGTTCGTTGGCTCCTGAAAAGATTTGGCATCTGTCCAAATGCCTACTACAACTTCCTGAAGAATAGGAAGTCTGTGTATCGTGCCCAAAAACAGGCTGCTCTTAATGAAATATCGAAAATATATCACGAACACAACGGAGTAGACGGGTATCGCAGTATGCGGGTATTTTTGGCACGGAAAAATATCAAACTCAGCGCACTCACTGTACACCATTATATGAACGGTGATCTGCAGCTTTACGCCATTGTCCGGCGTAGAAAGCCGGATTACCGAAAAGGGAAGGCCCATAAAGTATTTGACAATCTCTTGAATCAAAATTTCAGTGCAGAGCATATCAATCAGAAGTGGGCTACTGATTTCACATATGTCTTCCTCAGAGATGGAAGCGTGCGCTATAACTGCACGGTCATCGATCTTTATGATCGCAGCGTAGTATCCAGTATCACGGATCGCAATATCACAAGTGATCTCGCAGTGAGGGCTGTTAAGAAAGCCCTGGAAAACCAGAAATCCATCAGCGGCAGCCTTATCTTACATTCGGATCAGGGATCACAATATACATCTAAAGAATTCACGGATTATTGTGCCTCTGCCGGCATAACCCAGAGCATGAATAAAGCTGGTTATCCTTATGACAATGCTCCTATGGAGCGGTATTTCAACACCTTGAAAAATGAGCTCTTATATCTACACGAGTATTCATCTGAGGAGGTGCTATACTCGTCCATCGATGAATTTGCATATGTATGGTACAACCATGTGCGACCTCATTCATACAATGGATATAAGACACCATTTGAGGCAAGGACTGGAATATCGAATTATTAAGCCATACGTGTTACAAAAAAGCTTGACCACTACAGAGAGCCATCTTTCGTTTCAATACAAGGAATGAAGTGATAAACTGAAGTTGTAACACAAATGGCTGATAAAATATAATAGCAAATGGAGGATTTTATCATGCCACAACCTTACGACGAACCATTTAAGAAAAAGATTGTCCGTCTCCGCCTGGAGGAAGGCCGATCCATGAGGAGCCTCACAGAAGAATATGGGGTTTCTAAATCCAGCGTTGTCAAATGGTGTAAT
>NZ_GG729935.1:564492-565060 GCF_000160135.1 Oribacterium sp. oral taxon 078 str. F0262 | reverse complement strand
GACAATGCTCCTATGGAGCGGTATTTCAACACCTTGAAAAATGAGCTCTTATATCTACACGAGTATTCATCTGAGGAGGTGCTATACTCGTCCATCGATGAATTTGCATATGTATGGTACAACCATGTGCGACCTCATTCATACAATGGATATAAGACACCATTTGAGGCAAGGACTGGAATATCGAATTATTAAGCCATACGTGTTACAAAAAAGCTTGACCACTACAGGCATCCCTTGCGGTTGATGCAGTCATTGAACGGCCTGCCGTAAGCTCCGCTTTTCTTAAAGACCAGGTGAGAGCGGACCTCTTTTGAGATAGTGGAGCAGTCCTTCCCGATCCTCTCGCCGATGTCCCTGAAGGAATTCCCCTCCTTGAGACCAGCCTCGATCAAGAGCCGATCATCAAGGGTAAGCTGCTTATATTTAGTCATGGATCCTCCTGTTCTGGTCGGAGCAACAGGTGGTGGACCAAGACCTCCATTATAATACTTTTTCAGAAGAATTAACTTCCATCCCATTCTTCGGAAGAATTAAGTTCCACCTTTCAGATTTCCAGGTGGAACTT
>NZ_GG729935.1:476828-564392 GCF_000160135.1 Oribacterium sp. oral taxon 078 str. F0262 | reverse complement strand
AACGAACCCGCGCTTTTTCCGGTGAACATGCCTTGCAGACGCTGGAAATCCGGCATCCCTTGCGGTTGATGCAGTCATTGAACGGCCTGCCGTAGGCTCCGCTTTTCTTAAATACCAGGTGAGAGCGGACCTCTTTCGAGACGGTGGAGCAGTCCTTACCGATCCTCTCGCCGATGCCCTTGAAGGAATTCCCCTCCTTGAGACCAGCCTCGATCAAGAGCCGATCATCAAGGGTAAGCTGCTTATATTTAGTCATGGATCCTCCTGTTCTGGTCGGAGCAACAGGTGGTGGACCAAGACCTCCATTATAATACTTTTTCAGAAGAATTAACTTCCATCCCATTCTTCGGAAGAATTAAGTTCCACCTTTCAGATTTCCAGGTGGAACTTCGAATAGCAATTAACACCTGCGCCAAAACCTGCCGCGGAAATCGCATCCGCCCAGGCTATGTCTTGCAAATTGCGGGAGCAGGCATTATAATTAGGCGCGAAATAGGGGAATTTCCGTCCCCATACCGGGGGCGGAGAGTGGGAGACAGAGAGACAGCGTTCGTCGGGAACGCTTTGTTTTTTGCCCGGCATAGGGGAGAGATGGAACAGCAATTTATCATGAGGGGCGGACATCCGCTCCGCGGAGAAGTGGTGATCGGGGGCGCAAAGAACGCGGCCCTTGGCCTGATAGCGGCGGCAATCCTTACAGATGATACCGTGGTGATCGAGAATCTCCCGGACGTCCGCGATGTCAATGTTATGCTGGATGTCCTGAGAGAGCTGGGGGCGGCGGTGGAGCGCACGGGGAGCCATACGGTTTCCATCTGTGCGGCGGGGATCCGGGAGCTCAGCATCAACGATGAGTTTATCCGGAGGATCCGCGCCTCCTATTACTTTATCGGGGCACTGCTTGGGAAGTATCACAGCGCGGTCGTACCGCTCCCGGGGGGCTGCGCGATCGGTTCCCGCCCTATCGATCAGCATTTGAAGGGCTTTCGCGCGCTCGGCACGGATATCCGGATTCAGAACGGCTGCGTCGTCGCGGAGGCGAAGGACGGCCTTAAGGGTACGCACATTTACCTGGATGTCGTATCGGTCGGCGCGACGATCAATATCATGCTGGCGGCTGTGCTTTCGGAGAGGAAGACGACGATCGAAAATGTCGCGAAGGAGCCGCATATCGTGGATGTCGCGAATTTCCTGAACAGTATGGGGGCGAATATCCGCGGGGCGGGGACCGACACGATCCGCATCCGCGGGGTAAAGCGGCTCCACGGTACGAGCTATGCCGTGATTCCGGATCAGATCGAGGCGGGGACCTTCATGTGTGCCGCTGCGGCAAGCCGCGGGGATATCCTCATCAAAAATGTCATCCCCAAGCACCTGGAGTCCATCTCCGCAAAGCTCGTCGAGATGGGGAATACGGTCGTGGAATACGATGAATCCATCCGCGTGATCGGAAGCGCCGTACAGCGTCCGACGGATGTAAAGACCCTGCCCTACCCGGGCTTCCCCACCGATATGCAGCCGCAGATCTCGGTGACACTCGGCCTTGCGAGGGGGATTTCCGTCGTGACGGAATCGATCTTTGAGAGCCGCTTTAAGTATGTCGATGAGCTCGCGAGGATGGGGGGAGCGATCAAGGTGGAGGGGAATGTCTCCATCATAGACGGCATCCGGTCCTATACGGGGGCTTCGGTCAATGCGCTGGATCTTCGGGCCGGGGCGGCTCTCGTCATCGCGGGACTCTGTGCAGAGGGCATTACCACGGTGCGAGAGATCGGCTATATCCAGAGGGGCTATGAGCACTTTGAGCGAAAGCTCCAGGCTCTTGGCGCGGAGATCCAGCTTGTGGAGGACGAGAGAGAGGCGCAGAAATTCCGGATGAGAGTGGGCTAGGGGATGGAGCACTCTCCCCGGGGGCTATGGCAGAAGAGATTCGGAAAGGGAGAGGAAATCAGTATGAGAGTAAAAAACGGGAAGAGAATCGGGAGAGCGGGGCTTTGTGTTCTGCTTTCTTTTTTGGCCTTGACAGCTTGCTCTCCTCAGAAAAAGGGAGAGGAGCGGGGAAAGGAGAAAGAGAGCACAGAAAAAAGCACGGAAAAGAGCACAGAGGCGCCTTCCGGTGCGGCAGCGGGTGAGAAAAAGGAGGAAGGAGCAAAAAAGGGAGAGGGAAGCAAGAAGGAGGAACAGCCCCCCGAGCTCCTCTCCGCGCTGGAAGAGATCAGCAAGGTGAATTATGAGAAAAAGGAGAACACCTCCTCTTTGAAGGATGAAAATGCGGTCCTCAAAAGCGCGGGTCCCATCGCGGTCTATATTCCAAAGGAGGGATATTATATCTATGACGATCCGGAGAAAATCCAGGCTTGTGTCACGGTATCCGACGAGCGGCGCTATGCCAATGTGACGCTCAAGACCGAGGAGGGCAGCAGTCCATTCGTCCGGAATTATAAGAACCGCTTCTATAGTTTGGAGGATACTTATTTTGGTCCGGAGGACTCAGAAGATTTGCAGGAAAAACTGATCGATCTGGATGGGACGAAATGGCTCAGAGTCTCCTACAAAAAAATCTCCAGGAGCAAGGATGGTGACAGCTCAAAAGATGTTGAGAACGACTTTGTGATTTTTCAAAGCTTTTTGCAGAACAGATTGGTAGAGCTTTGCTTCGAGCATATGCTGACCGCGGATCAGTACAAGGGCTTTACGGGTGAGCCCTTCACGGAGGAGGGGATGGAGGAGATCGTGAAATCCGTGCACACGGTGCCGGTGGAGGTGCCGGACGCCGTGCGCCTGGATTCCCTCTCCATCGTGGATAAAAAGGCGGTGAAGGCGGACAAAAATCCGGGATATACGGAGCGGATGGAGAAGATCAAGCTGGATCCTGATGTGGATCAGAAGAAGTGGAAGCTGAAGGATCATCCGGATATAGTTTCTCTGCTGGATGGATATCTTTCGGATCTTAAGAAGGTGGATCCAAAGAGCCTGGAGGATGTCTCCTCCTTCTCGGGCGGCGTCGTCACGCTGTCCCATAAGGAAAAGGATAAGGAAGTCAGCATGAAGATCCCGGAGATCTATAACTCCGGGAAAACGGGTCCTCTCTACCACTTCCATAGGAATACGATAGACTATAATCCGGAATACGGGATCGAGGTCTCCGTGTCCGCCGGGAGAGAGCCGGAGCGAAAGAGCTTTGCCTCCAATTTTGTGGTGGGGCACTTCATCCGGGAGGAGGAGGCAGGAGTTCAGGTCGTCGGGGACCGCGGCTTTCTCGTTTTGCTCCAGCTGGATGAGAGCACACTGCCCGCCTATACGATGCTTCGGAAGACGGCCATCACCTATGCCGACGGAGTCATCGTGGAAGTTGACTTTTCCATTCCGGAGGCAGAGCTCTCACCGCTCAACGAGACAGAGCTTGAGATTTTGAAATCCATCTCCATACAGGAGAAGTCGGATGCAAAGAAAAATTGAGGGGATACGGCAGTCTGATTTTTCCTCTCTGACAGATTTCGAAAGCGAAGTGTCAGGAAAAGTTTAAAGTATTCCTTTCCGCCTTGTAGTATTATGATCCCAATACCTTTGCTCCAATCCGCGGAAGGCGGGAGGAGCCCATGAGGACGGGAATGTCGGAGGCTTCGGCTTCGGCGCAGAGCCTTCTTTTTGCGGGGCTCTCCTGAGCGCCCTGCGGGGAGGCTTATCCCGGAATGAGGCGGAAAGGATGGAATATGGTCAGACAGGATGATGATCGGAGGGAGAGACGGGGCTTTGAGAACTGCGCCTTCGGGGGCGTGCTGCTGTTTTTCCTCTTTCTGATCTTTTTTATGGTCTTTCTGGAGCCCGCTCTTGGCTTCTTCTCCTATGCCGCGGATTCGGCATCCTCGGAGAAGGAGCTTCGCGGCGTATGGTTTTCCTACCTCGACTGGAATGAGATGCCGAAGTCGGAGGCGGAATTCAAGGAGCGGGCGGACAGGGTAATGACGGAGATCCAGGCAGAGGGGATGAATGCGATTTTCTGCCATGTCCACAGCCATTCGGACAGCTACGGACAGAAGCTCCAGAGCTTTCCGGCCTCCCGCTTTATGGTGACAAAGGAGAAGAGCCCTTCCTTCGATCCGCTCGCGTATATGATCGAGAGCGCGCATCGGCACGGCCTTCGCTTTCACGCCTGGGTCAATCCCTATCGGGTGAGCGGCTATCTCGTGAAATGGGCCGACATCCCGGAGAGCTCGATCGTGAAGAAATGGGCGGCGGACCCGGCGAAAAAGAGAAATGTCCTCCTTCACGGGGGAGAGTATTATCTGAATCCGTCCAGTGAGGAGGTGCGGAATTATCTCACGGGGGCGATCCGGGAGCTCTGCGCGAATTACGATATCGACGGCGTTCAGTTTGACGACTACTTCTATCCCGCGCTCGATGACAGCGATCCGGAGAAGAGCTTTGATAAGGCGGATTATGAGAGCTCCGGCTCCACGCTCTCCCTCTCCGACTGGAGGAGGGACAATGTCTCAAAGCTCGTCCTCGCGGTGCACAGGACGGTGCATGAAGTGAAGAAGGATGCGGTCTTCGGCGTGAGCCCGGTCCCCCTTCTCTCCAGCCTCCGGAGTGAGAAGGCCTACTTTGTGGATATCGACCGCTGGATGTCCTCCGCCGATTATGTGGACTATATCATGCCGCAGATCTACCACGGCTTTGAGGCGAAAACCGGGAAGGGAACGCCGGCGAAGCATGCCTATGCCGAGTGCCTTGCGAGCTGGGTAAAGCTGAAGAGGGAGAAGAAGAGTCCGGTCAAGCTCATGGTGGGACTGGCTCTCTATAAGGCGGGGACGAAGAGCTGGGACGGAAACAGCACGCCGGAGTGGCTCCGCTTCCAGGACATTCTCGCAAGAGAGGTCAGGGCCGCGCGGGAGAGCGGGGAGGTCCAGGGCTTTGGCATCTTCGACTATCAGAATTTCGACGATGCGGCCGCTCAGCCGGAGCTTCAGAATCTCCGGAAGGTCTTTTCGGAATAGCCTGGGGAAGGACCGGGAGCTAAGGGAGAGGAGAAGGCCGCGCCGCCTTTTTGCGGCATCCTCCCGGGATCAGGGGCAGAGACTGCCCCCGGAAAAGAAGGACTTGACATTTTCTTCCCGGAACGGTATCATTGCGATAAAATTAAACGATTTTTAAGACAAAACCAATATATGATTTTGTCATTAAAAGAGAATTGCCATGGAAGGGAAACTGGGAGGAAAAGAGGATGTTCAAGAAGGGACTTGTTGTTTGTGCACTTGCGGCGGTAATGACGATGGGGATGACGGCGGCGGCTTTTGCCGGCAGCAGCGATGCCTTTTCTGTCTATCCGGTAAACGGCGGCTCCGGCTATGATAATATCGACGGCCCGGAGGCCCCGAGGAAGGGCGAGTGGAGGAAGTATTCCAACGGAAAGTGGGCCTATCAGTATCCGAACGGAACCTGGGCGGCGAACTGGTGCTTCCTGGATTATAAGGGAAGAGGGGACTGGTATTATTTCGATGAGAAGGGATGGATGCAGACCGGCTGGCTGACAGATAATTCCGGGACCTACTACCTGCAGCCGGAGTCCGATGGACAGCAGGGCCGCATGTATGTGGGAGAGCATATCATCGACGGAAAGTCCTATCGCTTCGAGACGCGGCAGAAGCACTGGATCGGGCATCTTCTGAAGGAGGAGACCAAGACAGAAGATGAGAGCCTCAAGATCGCGAAGCCGAATCTGAAAAAATAGCATCGGAATTATGATCCAGGGAAGGTACCGGAGCGGCTGTCGAAACGGCCGCCCCGGTACTTCTTTTTATGACGGAGGGGAGGAGGGAGCAATGCTTCGAAAGATCATCGCCTTATTATTCATCGCGCTGCTGCTTTTCTTTATCGTTCAGAGCGCGAGACTTCTGCTCCGCGTCCATCAGCGGGAGAAGGGGCGGACAGAATCCGCGCTCCCGGGCCCTTCGGCGCTCTCTCAGCGCCGCTTTTGACAGGCTGGGACAGGGCGGTGCATGAGGCGGAGCAGGAAGAGGGAAGTGAGTGCGCGGGATGGCGAGAGCATCGGAGGAGAGAATTCGGGAGCGGAGGGGAGAGATTCTCGGGGCCTGCGAGAGGCTGTACCGGGAGCGGTCCTTTAAGGAAGTGACGATCAAGGAGATCAGCAAGGAGACGAGCTTCTCCCGCCCCAGCATTTACAATTATTTTGAGACGAGGGAGGAGATCTTTCTCGCGCTTTTGCAAAGGGAGTACGAGAGCTGGACGGAAGGCCTCCGCAGGATCTGCGGCGAAGAAGAGCTCAGCAGAGAGGAGCTCTCGGAGGGGATATCCCGGAGTCTTTCGGAGCGGGAGCTGCTCCTTCGGATTCAGGCGATGAATCTCTATGAGATCGAGGAGCACAGCAGAGAGGAGCGGCTCGAGGACTATAAGAGGGTGTATCTCTCCGCAGTGGAGGAGATACGGCGCTGCCTGCGCCGGACGAAGCCTCCCCTCTCGGAGGAGGAGATACGGGACTTTATCTATGCTTTCTTTCCCTTTATGTACGGGATCTACCCCTATGTCCATCCGACCTGCAAGCAGTGCCGCGCTATGGACCGGGTCGGCATCTCCCACCCGGAGACGGACATCTATACGATCTGCCGGCGCTTTCTTCGGAGAATGCTCGGGCGGCGGTCTTAGATAGAATCCGCACCGCGCAGCTTCCTAGCTTAAGGAGAATTTTCCGGTGCTCTGATTTCCGGCCTGATCGCTCAGATATACCGTGATGCTCTCCGCCTTCATGGGCATGGTCACGACGCCGCTCTCTTTATTGACATCGATGGGCTTTACATTGTCCCCGTCGCTGTCCACGCCGTAGATGGAATCGAAGCTCACGCCGCTCTGCGTGTCACTGACCTGAAACTCCACATAGCCGGATCCGATGTCCACGGAGTCCTTGTCGATCACCGGGCCGGTTCTGTCCAGGAGGCTCACCTGCACATTGACACTGTCCGACATCCAGTTTATGGATTCCGCGCGGATATTGAGATTCCCGTTGTCCGAGAGAGACGCGATGTAATCCTCTCCGTCCTGCTTTAATTCTACGGGCTCCCCCTCGAGTGTCGCCTTGACATTCTTTATGGGGAGGAGGGAATGGAGGCGGATCCGGATCGAAGCGCTCTTATAGTCCGAGGTGTCCGGGTCATCGGTCGATACCGTCGGCCGGGAGATGGCCAGATAGAGGATCGCGCCGTTTATGATGAGATAGGGAAAGAGAAAGAAGAAAAAGAAGCGGAAGACGGCTTTTCCCCTTCCCTTTTTCTTTTCGCGAAGCGGCCTGCCGTAGGCATCATAGCGCATGGGTACACGGCCGGCGGAGCTTTCTTTTTTTGCTTTCATAAATTTCAGAAACCTTTCTGCGCAAAACGCAAGGAAGACGCGGGCGGATCCCGCTTTTTCAGCCTGTTAGTATAGCAAAAATTCCCTTGCCTTACAAGCATTCCCTTGCTATACTCAAGAGGTATATCTATGCTTTACGTCTTTCATCGGCGCCCGGGTTTCATTTTGGGAGGCGCGCGGATGGGCCGCCCTTCAGGGGCTTTTCTATAATACGTCGGCGCTTTGAGGCCGACGGATCCCAGTGAAAACATAAAATGAGAAAATGAATCCCCAAGGCTTAGTCACTATAGACAGGAGCCGGGACTGTGCGCTGTCTTTTCCGCCGGAGTCCCCGGTTTTTGTCGCCGGAAAAAAGAGGGAGGAAACCCTCAGCGCAAGGAGGAATGCGATATGACAGAAGAAGAGGAGAAGAAGCGCCTGGAGGAAGAGGCGGAGACAGAGAAAGAGGCGGAGAGCCCGAAGCGAAGAGGAAGAAGAAAGAGCGTCTCGGAGACAGCGAAGGAGAGCACGGCGGAGGCTCCGAAGAAGCGCCGCGGCCGTCCGCCGAAGAAGAAGGCGGAGACGGAGGCCGAGTCCCTTCCCGAAGAGACGGCGGAGACGGAGAAGAAGCCCGCAAAGCGCGGCCGTCCGCGGAAGAAGGCCCCGGAGACGGAGGAGAAGACGCAGGAGAAGAAGCCGCCCTCCTCCGAGGAGGAAGCTTTGGCCCCGGTGAAAAAAGAGGAAAAGCCTTCTGAGGAGAGAGCGGCGAAGGAGGAGGCGCTTTCGGAGGAGAGGAGCAGCCCCTCCTCCCGCAGAACCCATAGCGCCGGGGAGAAGGATGCTTCTCCTCGGGACATTGTGGACGCCATAGAGGTTGTGGCCGCGCCGATGGAGGAGCTCCCGAGGCCGAGGATTCCGCGTTCTCCCGCGGGAATCAGGACGGGGGAGAGAGCTCCGGCGAGAAGAAGAGGAGAAAGCGGAGAGAATGGACGCCCGCCTCGCTCCTTCTCCGCAGAGAGCATGGAAAAAATAGAGAGAACGGACACGAAATCCGCGGTGGAAGCCCTGACGGAGCTTCTCGCTGCCGCGAGGGAGCCCGCCGCAGAGGGAAGGGCGGAGCGGGAGACGCGTCCGGACCTGGAGCTGAGGGGCCCGGAGCTTCCTCCGATCCGCGGGGCGGAATCCAGACCGGCGGAGGGCATACTGGAGCTGGTCCCGGACAATAATTACGGCTTCATCCGCTCCAATAATTTTCTGTCCGGGGAGAATGATGTCTATGTCAGCGGGCAGATGATTCACCGCTACAATCTTCGGACCGGGGATCTCCTGATGGGAGACTCCAGGCTCAGAAGCCCGCAGGACCGCTACCGGGCTCTCATTTTCCTGAAGAAGGTCAACGGGATCCGGGTCAGTGAGCTCCCCGCGAGGAGGCAGAGCTTCGACCGGATGACCCCGATCTTCCCCAATGAGAGGATCCGCCTCGAGACAGCGGGCATTCCGAGCTCGCTTTCCCTCCGCGTCCTGGATCTCCTCGCCCCCATAGGGAAGGGGCAGAGAGGCATGATCGTATCCCCTCCGAAGGCGGGGAAGACGACGCTTTTAAAGCAGGTCGCAAAGGCCATCCTCCGGAATGAACCGGATATGCATCTTATGATCCTTCTCATTGATGAGCGGCCCGAGGAGGTCACGGATATGAGGGAGGAGGTCGTCGGGGAGAACGCGCAGGTTCTCTACTCCACCTTTGATGAGCTCCCGGAGCATCATAAGAGGGTCGCGGAGATGACGATCGAGCGGGCCAGGCGCCTCGTGGAGAGCGGGAAGGATGTCACGATTCTCCTCGATTCCATCACAAGACTCGCCCGGGCCTATAATCTTTTGGAGCCGCCGTCCGGGAGGACGCTGTCCGGCGGACTGGATCCCGCGGCGCTTCATATGCCAAAGAGCTTTTTCGGCGCGGCCAGAAATATGAGGGAGGGGGGAAGCCTCACGATTCTCGCCACCGCGCTCGTGGACACCGGCTCCCGCATGGACGATGTGGTCTATGAGGAATTCAAGGGGACCGGAAATATGGAGCTGGTTCTGAACCGCGAGCTCCAGGAGCGGAGGATCTTCCCCGCGATCGATATCCTGAAGTCCGGGACGAGAAGAGACGATCTTTTGCTCACGGAGCTGGAGAGAAAGGCGCTCGACATCATCCACCAGCAGACCAGTGAGGAAAAGAAGGGCTCCGTCGAGGAGGTTTTGAGCCTTTTCGAGCGGACAGAGAATAATGAGGAGCTCTGCCGGGCTCTGGTCGAGAATAAGCCCATCCTCTCCCGGAAGGTCATAAAAATCAATCAGCGCTGAGGCCTGTCCTGTAACCTCCGCCCCGCGCTTCCTGTCCCTTATAAGGTGCAGGCACTTCTCCGTGCTTTTTCGGGGACTGCCCGCTGAGACGGCAAAGGACGGGATCGGGGACATGCCCCGGAAATGGAGGTTTTTATGAAAAAAGGCATCGTTTTAATGGCGGCACTGCTTTCTGCTCTGGCTTTCTCTGCCTGCGGGCAGCAGACAGCCTCTCAGTCTGTGAAGGCGGAGACGGAGACGGCAGCAACGGAAGAGAAGAAGGAAAGCAAGGAGATCACCGTCTCCGAGGGGGCGGAGAGCGAAAAGGCCGATACCAAGAAGGATGAGGCCGGAGGAGAAGAGAAGGCGGAAAAGAAGGAGACGCTCAAGGGAAAGCTCTCCGACAAGAAGGACTTTATGATCACGATCGATACCGCGGACGGCAAGAGCTACGCGCTCAGCTTCGATGAGAAGGAAGCGCCGGCGGGGCTTGACAAGGTCAAGGTGGGAGATGAGGTCGAGGTCAGCTATTCCGGGACGCTCTCCGAGGTGGACAGCTTCACGGGGAAGGTCTATTCCGTCAGTGCAGTAAAGAAGTAAGTCCCCGGAATTCGCCGGGGCAGGCGGGAAGGGCACGAATGTCAGACGAAGAAATCATCAGGCTGTATTTTTCGCGGGATGAAGCCGCGATCCTCGCAAGTCAGGAGCGCTACGGAGCGTATTGCAGAAAAACCGCCGCCAATGTCCTGTCCTCTTCGGAGGATATCGAGGAGTGCCTGAATGATACCTGGCTCCGTGCCTGGAACGCGATTCCGCCGGAGCGTCCGCGGGTTCTCCGGGCCTGGCTCGCCCGCGTGACGAAAAATCTCGCGATCAATCTCTTTAAGAAGCAGCGCGCGGAGAAGCGGGGAACGGGAGAGTTCACGGCGGCCCTGGACGAGCTCACGGATATGGTCTCCCTCTCCCGGGACAATGTCTCGGAGCAGCTGAACCGTGAGGCGCTGACAGAGTGTATCGAGAACTTTCTGCGGGGCGAGTCCGCGAGTGCGAGGCGCTATTTCATCCGGCGCTACTTCTACACAGAGAGTATCGCCGAGATTGCAGAGCGCTTCCACGCCGGGGAGAGCGCGGTGAAGGTGAGCCTTCACCGGACGAGGAAGGCGCTCCGGGAGGTCCTCGAGAAAGAGGGTTTTTTATGAAAGGGATAGATCTGATGGAGGCGATCGCAAATCTCGACGAGAGGATGATCGCGGATTCAGACGGAGAGCCTCTGGGAGAAGCGGACAGGAGAAGGCCGGCAGCGCTTTTCGGAGGATCCGCTTTGCTTCGGGGGATCCTTACGGCGGCGGCCTGTGTACTGCTCTTCAGCATCGTCCTGCCAAACAGCGGGGGGGAGCAGGCCTACGCACTTCAGAATATACCGCTCATCGGCTCTTATTTTCAGCTTGTGACCTTCCGGAAATACTCTTTTCAGGGGAAGGGGCACAGCGCCGAGGTGAGTATCCCGAAGCTCGAAGCGTCGTCCTCGGTCAATTCTGAGGCGGCGGAGGAGGTAAACCGTAAGATTACGGAGATCAGCGACAGGCTGATCTCGGAATTTAAGGAGGAGGCGAAGGAGGAGGGCTATTCCAGCCTGGAGATTTCCTCGAAGCTCCTTCTCGATGATGATAGCTTTTACTGTCTCCGCCTCACGGCGCTCAGCACGGCGGCGGACAGCTATGAGGAGAACAGGTACTATACCATCCGAAAGAGTGACGGGAAGCTTCTGTCCCTGAAGGACCTCTTCCTCCCCGGCACGGATTATGAGTCGGAGATCAACGCGGAGCTCCGGCGACAGATGCAGGAGGAGATGGAGAGGGATCCCGGGAAGAAATACTGGCTCGACGATCCGGAGATGCAGGAGAACAATTTCCGGGGAATCCGGGAGGATCAGGCCTTTTATCTGAATGAGAAGGGAGAGCTGATTCTGAGCTTTCCGGAGGGGGAGATCGCACCGATGTACATGGGGGAGTGCCGCTTTCTGATGCCCTCGGGACTCGGCGGCTTTTCTCCCAAATAGAAACTTGCCATTCCGCTGAATTTATGGTACGGTATCCGGGTTACAGCTTTATGCTGGACGAGAGGATAGAGGGATCGGGGAAAGTCCCGAGAGAGAAAGAGCATGGTCGGAAACCATGCGGAAAGAGGAGAAGATGAAGGAAGGAATTCACCCCAGCTATTATCAGGCGACCGTCACCTGCAACTGCGGAAACAGCTTTGTGACCGGCTCTACGAAGCCGGAGATCCATGTCGAGGTCTGCTCCAAATGCCATTCGTTCTACACCGGAGCGCAGAAGACCGCGGCGGCAAAGGGACGTATCGACAAGTTCAATAAGAAGTTCGGTATCCAGTAGCCAGGGGATATCTCGCGGGGGAGCAGAGCCTGTTCGGCTCTGCTCCCCGTTTCCATACAAAAGGGGGACATGGAGAAACGGCCCGGCAGTCACCGGAAGCAGAAAGGAGTTCTATGCGGGAGGGGAAGAAGACACAGATCTATTGCGGGATCGGCGGGCAGGCGGTGATCGAGGGGATCATGATGAAAAACGGCGAGGACTACGCGGTCGGCGTGCGGAAGCCGGACGGGGAGATCACTGTGAAAAAGGAGCGCTATGTCTCCCTGACGGATCGGTATCGCTTCCTGAGGCTCCCGCTGATCCGAGGCGTCTTCTCCTTCTGGGACTCTCTCCGTCTCGGGATGCGCTGCCTCAGCTTCAGCGCCTCCTTTTTTGAGGACGACGAGGGGACAGAGGCCTCGGCCTTTGAGAAGTGGATGGACAGGACCTTCGGGGAGCGCGCGGCCTCTGTGCTCTCTTCGATCGTCATCGCCTTCTCCTTTCTCGCGGCCCTCCTTCTCTTTGTGCTCCTCCCGACCCTTCTGATCGGACAGCTGAAGCGCTTTCTCCCCTCGGAGAGCCTGCTCGCTTTCCTGGAGGGGCTGCTGCGGGTCCTGATCTTCATCGCCTATTTAAAGCTGGTCTCCCGCTCGCGGGATGTCCGGAGGACCTTCGAATACCACGGGGCGGAGCATAAATGCATCAACTGCATCGAGCACGGCCTTCCGCTCACGGTGGACAATGTGGCCCTCTCCTCGAAGGAGCACAAGCGCTGCGGGACGAGCTTCCTCGTCTATGTGATGCTGATCTCGATCCTGCTCTTCATGCTGCTCCGCTTCGACAGCATCCTTTTAAAGTTTTTGTCCAGAATCCTCCTGATTCCGCTGATCGCCGGGATCAGCTATGAGCTTCTCCGCCTGGTCGGACTCTGGGACAACGCGCTGACAAGGCTGCTCTTTGTCCCCGGCATGTGGATGCAGGGGCTCACCACGAAGGAGCCGGACCGATCGGAGATCGAGGTGGCGATAGCCGCTGTGGAGGCGGTCTTTGACTGGCGGAAATGGGAGAGAGAGAAGTTCCCGGAGGAGAGCGGGGGAGCGCTGTGACGCTCCGGGAGCTTCTTCGGGAGGGAGCTTTTCGTCTCCGGGAGGCTCTCGTTCCGGATCCGGACTATGACGCGAGGCAGCTTTTGTTTCATAGCTTTTCTCTGGATGCCCCTGCCTACCTCATGAAAAGCTCTGCGGAGCTCTCTTCGCTCTTTCCCGACGAAAGAGAGAGGGAGGAGCGGACAGCGGATTTCCGGCGTCTTCTCTCGGAGAGAGCGTCCCGCATCCCGCTGCAGCAGCTTCTCGGCTATACGGATTTCTTCGGCCTTCGCTTCCGGGTGAGTGAAGCGGTGCTCTCCCCGCGGCAGGATACAGAGATCCTCGTCGAGGAGGCGCTCGCGGAGAGCACCGGAAAGCATGCACTGGATCTTTGTACGGGGAGCGGCTGTGTGGGAATCAGCCTTCTCTACTACGGGGAGTTTGAGAGCATGCTGCTCACAGACCTCTCCGCGCCTGCCCTGAGAAAAGCGGAGGAGAATGCGGAAAGACTACTTCCGCCGGAGAAAAGGGCGAGGCTCTTTCTGCTTCGATCGGACCTTTTTCAGAGGATCTCAGAGTATGAGAGGGAGAAGGGGATACAGGGTTTTGACCTGATTCTCTCGAATCCGCCCTATATTCGGAGGGGGGAGATCGAAAGTCTGGAGCCGGAGGTCTCGGAGCATGAGCCCCGCATGGCGCTGGACGGAGGCGAGGACGGGCTTTTCTTCTACCGGGAGATCGCGAGGGAGGCGCCGAAGCATCTGAGGCCCGGGGGGAGGATCTGTCTGGAGATCGGCTTCGATGAAGCAGAGGAGGTATCGGCGCTTCTCCTCTCCGCCGGCTTTTCGGAGCTTTCCCTGCGGAGGGATCTCTCCGGAAAGGACCGCGTGCTCAGCGGCATTTTCCGGGGCTGAGCTTCCGAAAGCCGGAGAATTGAGTGAGAATAGAGAAAAGAGGGGATGAGAATGTTTGAGAATCTGGAGGAGGTCCGCCGCCATTACGAGGAGCTGATGCTCTCTCTCACGAGGCCGGAGCTGAGCAATGACATCGCGCGCTATCGGAAGCTGATCCGGGAGCAGAGCGAGCTGGAGCCGCTCTATAAGACCTACCTCGCTTTTCGGAAGGCGGAGGAGAGTGAGAGGGACGCGCTGGAGCTTTTGCAGAAGGAGAAGGATCCCGAGCTTCTTGAGATGGCGAAGGAGGAGCTCCAGAATGCGAAGGAGGAGCAGAGCCTCCTCGGGGAGAAGCTTCGCCTTCTCCTCCTCCCAAAGGATGAAAATGACGATAAGAATATCGTGATGGAGATCCGCGGCGGCGCGGGAGGGGAGGAGGCCGCGCTTTTTGCGGCGGAGCTCTACCGCATGTATATGAGCTACGCGGAGCGGAGAGGCTTTCGGACGGAGCTCGTCTCCTTCCATGAGACCGGGCTCGGCGGCCTGAAGGAGGTTATATTCATTGTGGACGGGCAGGGCGCCTACTCCAGGCTGAAGTATGAATCCGGAGTCCACCGCGTGCAGAGGGTGCCGGAGACGGAATCCGGGGGCAGAATCCATACCTCTACGGCGACGGTCGCCGTCATGCCGGAGGCCGGAGAGGTGGAGGTGGAGATCAAGCCGTCCGATGTCAGGATGGAGGTCTTTCGCTCCTCCGGGGCCGGCGGACAGCATATCAACAAGACCTCCTCCGCGGTGCGCCTCATCCATATCCCGAGCGGGATGGTGGCGGAGTGCCAGGAGGAGCGCTCCCAGCTTCAGAACCGGGAAAAGGCGATGCGGCTTCTCCGTGCGAGGCTCTATGAGATTGAGTCCAGGAAGCGCCATGAGGAGAGCGCGGCGGAGAAGCGCTCCCAGCTTGGGACGGGGGAGCGCTCGGAGAAGATCCGGACCTACAATTTCCCGCAGGGCAGAGTCACGGATCACCGCATTAAGCTGAGCCTCTACTGCCTGGAGGAAATTCTCGGCGGCGATCTGGATCCGCTGATCGATCCGCTCATCACGGCGGAGCAGGCGGAGAAGCTGAGCCGGATGGAGGAAAGGATCTGAGACCGGACAGCGTCTTGGATTCCTTTTCTTCCAAAGAAGAGTCTGCCTTCGCCCGGATCGCCCTGCCTTCAGGCCTTGATCCCGGTATCGAAATCTTTCATTTTACCGTCGTCCGGCCCGGGCGATGGTATTTTTTCTTAATTTGTTATGCTCTCTTTCCTTTGCTATACTGTATAGGTGTATCGTTAAGCTTCGAAGAAGCGCGGGGGAGCGATAAAGAGGCGGAGCTTTGGAGCCGACGGTTCAATCCGACCGGGGCTTTGGCGATAGAGGATGGAATCGCAAAAGATCCGGGCGGAGGACGGCCCGGGTCGGATCGGCAGGGCGGCGGAAGCTTTCCGCTTTGGAGTTTGCCTGCGAGCTTAGACGGGAGCAGCGCTTTTATTAAAGGATCGCGCCGGAGGGAGGGAATTTCATGGAGCAGGAGGAGAAGAGGGAGCTTGGGAGATCCCGGAGCCGGAACGGAGGAGAGAAGCGCCGCGCCGGGAAGAGGAGTCCCGTCCCTGTGCTGACGGCATTCCTTTTCCTTTTCATTCTGGGCTTTCTCGGCGCTGCCATGCTTTATGTGAAGAAGTATATGCCGACATCGAAAAGGGCGGATCTTTCCGAATATTTCGATGTTGCGGGAGATAATGTACAGGTCTATCTGAACGATGAGAAGGAGAAGACGGAGAAGGATTATCTCGTGGTCGGCCGTTATAAGGACGGCCATGTCTATCTGCCCTATGATTTTGTCTATGCCTCTTTGAATAAGCGCTTTTACTGGGCCTCCGATGTCTCGGAGTTCCTCTACTGCCTCCCGAAGGAGATCGTGAAGACCAATGCGGATGAGACGCTTTCGGACGGAAGTCCGGCCTTCTTTCAGGATGGGAAGCAGCTTTATCTGAATACGGACTGGATCATGCAGTACACGGATCTTCGCTGCCAGCAGTTTGTGGATACGGAGCAAAAGAGGATCTTTCTCGATAACAGCAGGGGGCAGTACACCGAAGCGACGCTTTCCGGGAGGGAGGCCGTGCGCCTGAAGGGAGGCGTGAAGAGCGAGGTCTTGACGATGCTCTCCAAGGGGGATACGGTCACGGTTTTGGAGAGCATGGAGAAGTGGTCCAAGGTAAGGACCGGTGACGGCTTTATCGGCTTTCTCAGAAACAGTAAGCTCACGGATATCCGAAAGGAGACCGCAAAAAGCGGCTTCCAGGCGCCGGACTACACCCATATTACGAGGGAGGACGGATCCAAGATCGAGCTTGGCTTCCACCAGATTACCTCTCCTCAGGCCAACGCGGGCCTGGATGCTCTCACACAGAGCAATTCGGGGATGAATGTCATCGCACCGACCTGGTTTTCTCTCAGCGACAGCGAGGGGAATTTCGTGAGCTATGCGGATGCGGACTATGTCGCGATGGCGCACGCGAAGGGCTATCAGATCTTTGCGACCGTCAATAACTTCGATCAGGGCGATGTGGATGAGAAGAAGCTCTTTCGGGATACGTCGATCCGGGAGAAGCTGATCGAGGCCCTGGTGCAGGCGGCGAAGGACAGCGGCATCGACGGGCTGAACATCGACTTTGAGCTGGTTCCGGAGTCGGTGGGGAAGGATTATGTTCAGTTCATGCGGGAGCTCTCCGTCCGCTGCCGAAATGAGGGGATCATCCTCTCCGTGGACTGCTATGTGCCCTATGACTACAACCGCTACTACGATATCGAGGAGCTCGGAGCCTACTGCGACTATGTCATCATTATGTGCTATGATGAGCACTACGCGGGCTCCAAGGAGGCCGGCTCTGTCTCCTCGATCTCCTATGTGGACCGCGGGATCCAGGAGGCTATCGCGGAGATCCCGAAGGAGCAGGTCATCATCGCCGTTCCCTTCTATACCAGGGTCTGGATCACAAAGAGCGACGGGAAGCTGAGCTCGGAGGCGATGGGGATCCGGAGGGCCCAGGAATGGGTCAAGCAAAAGGGCGTCAATCTGAGCTGGGACGAGGAGCTGGGGCAGAATTACGGCTCGGTAGAGGACAGCGACGGCCGAAAGGAGATCTGGATGGAGGATCAGAAGTCCATGCAGCTTAAGATGAAGCATATCCGGGAGGCCGGCGTCGTGGGAGTCGCTGCGTGGAAGCTGGGGCAGGAGCCGGACGGCTTTTGGGAAAATCTCCGCATGAACGGCTAGAGGACTTGCTTTGCGCTTCTCCTTTCAGCGCTGTGAGAGGCCCGGCGCGGCGGAGGGGTCGGAGAGTCAGGGGAAAAAGATAAAAGATGGAGACGATCATACGGGGAATCGAGGGAATCGAAGAGGCGGCGGAAATTATCCGAAGGGGAGGCCTTGTGGCCTTTCCGACGGAGACGGTCTACGGGCTTGGGGGAAATGCGCTGAGTCCGGAGGCGGCCCGGAAAATCTATGCAGCGAAGGGGCGCCCCTCGGACAATCCTCTGATCGTCCACGTGAGCGGCATTAAGGATGCAGAGCCTCTGGTCACGGAAATCACGGAGGATGCCAGACGGCTCATGGCGCGCTTCTGGCCCGGTCCTCTGACCCTCATTTTGAGAAAGACAGAGCGAATCCCGAGGGAGACCAGCGGAGGACTCGACACAGTGGCGCTCCGTTGCCCGGAAAATGCGTGCGCACTCCGTCTGATTTCGGAGAGCGGCGTCCCGATCGCGGCCCCCTCGGCAAATCTCTCCGGGAAGCCCTCGCCGACAGAGGCCGGGCATGTGGCGAAGGATCTCGGAGGAAGGATCGATATGATCCTGGACGGGGGACCGGTCGGGATCGGCGTGGAGTCCAGCATTCTCGATCTGAGCACGGGGACACCCATTCTGCTCCGCCCGGGGGCGGTCACGGCGGAGGAGCTCTCGGCCTTTCTCGGACAGAAGGTGGGGATCGACCCCGCAATCCTGTCCGGCACTGTCTCGGAGACCATGCATCCCAGGGCGCCCGGCATGAAGTACCGGCATTATGCCCCGGAGGCCGAGATGTATCTTGTGACGACGAGGCTCTTTCGGGATAGGGGAGAGGCGATCGGAAGAGAGGAGAGGGAGCTCTCCGACCGAAGGACCGCCCGCTGGATCCGGGAGAGGGCGGAAAGAGAGCTTTCGGAGGGAAAGAGGGTCGGGATCCTCTGCGTAAAGGAGACAAGGCCTTTCTATCCCCCGGACAGTCCGGACGGGACTCTCTCGGTAAAGGTTCTCGGGAGCAGGGAGGAGATGCTCACGATGACGAGATCGCTCTTTCGGCTCCTCCGGGAATTCGATGAGGAGAAAAAGGACAGGATTTACGCGGAGAGCTGCTCGGACCGGGGCGTCGGCTTCGCCCTTATGAACAGAATGCGGAAGGCGGCCGGGATGCGGGAGATCATCCTCTAGGCTCTGCCCCCTTCGGGGCGGGGAGAGGGACCATAGCTATTCAAGAAGCGAGGAATCGATGCTTCATCGCAGGATGCGGAGAGGAGAGCCGTGATGTCGGAGAGCGGGAAGAGAGAGGATTATATCAGCTGGGAGGAGTATTTCATGGGGGTCGCGGAGATGTCTGCGCGGCGCTCCAAGGACCCCAGCACACAGGTGGGAGCCTGCATCGTCTCCCGGGACAATAAGATCCTGTCCATGGGCTATAACGGCTTTCCGAGGGGCTGCTCGGACGACCTTTTCCCCTGGACGAAGATCCATGTGAGCGATGATCCCTATAATGCGAAGTATTTTTATTCGACCCATGCGGAGCTCAATGCGATCCTGAATTACCGCGGCGGTTCTTTGGAGGGGGCGAAGCTCTATGTCACGCTTTTTCCCTGCAATGAGTGTGCAAAGGCCCTGATTCAGGCCGGGATCAAGACGCTTGTCTACCGGGAGGATAAGTATGCAGATACTCCGGAGCTTCGGGCCTCCCGCAGGATGCTGGACGCGGCGGGGGTCCGCTATTATCAATATCAGGAGACCGGGAGGGAAATTCATCTTAAGCTGTAGGAGAGCGCAGAGGGGCCGGACAGAGGCCAAGACGCCGAGAGCTATGAGGAGGGAGTGGTCTTTTACGGAGAGAAGACCGGGCGGCAGAGTGCTTTCCCGCACTGTTTTTTAGAGTTTGGGGGACAGCGGCGATGGAATTTGAGACGGAGAAGAGAGAGGAGAGAGAAAAAAGGGTCCGGGAGATCATGAAGCGCTTAGAGGAGCATTACCGGGAGGTCCCGATGAGCTTTCTCGAGGCGTCCACTCCCTGGCAGCTTCTCTTTGCGACGATACTCAGCGCGCAGTGCACCGATGCGAGAGTCAACAAGGTGACGGACCTTCTCTACCGGAAGTATCGTTCGGTGCAGGACTTTGCAGATTGTGATCTCCGGGAGCTGGAGCGGGACATCCATTCCATCGGCTTTTATCACAGCAAGGCGAGAAATCTGAAGGCCTGCGCGGCGGTGCTTCTCGAAAAGTACGGGGGGAGGGTGCCGGATCAGCTGGAGGAGCTGACGGCTCTTCCCGGTGTGGGGAGAAAGACCGCCAATCTGATCCTGGGGCGGGTCTACGGGAAGGCCGCCATCGTGGTGGATACCCATGTGAGAAGAGTGTCGAATCGGCTCGGGCTCGCGAAATCCTCCGATCCCCTTAAGACGGAGCTGCAGCTTCAGGACTCTATCCCGAGGGAGTTCTGGACCCGCTGGAATACCAGGGTCATGGCGCTTGGGAGGACACGATGCAGCTCATTAAAGCCAAAATGTGAAAGCTGCTATCTGAAGGATCTTTGTCCGAGCCGGGATGGGGATCCCGGATACTGGAGGGCGGCACGAAAAAAGCCGGGGAGCTGAGCCCCGGCTTTCCCTTTCCCGGAGGGCGTAATCCTCTCCTTCCCAATCCCATCCTCGAAAGTGATCGAAGGAGAAGCGGAAGGAGGGTACGGATCCCGGGATGATACTTTACGTTAGGAAGCAGTGCTCAGTCGACACTGATCATGACGGAGGTCGCCTTGATGACGGCGACAGCCTCCTCTCCCGCCTTAAGAGAGAGCTCCTTCACGGCCTCGAGACTGATGGTGGAGCTTAGACCGAACTCGGCGTCCACATCGAGCTTTACGATCGCGTTCACCGCACCGGGAAGGATCTCGGTGATCTTTCCCCGGAACTGATTTCTCGCGGAAATTTTCAGGAAATCGTTGGCCATCATGACCTCGGTCGCTTTGATGACAGCGGTCGCCTCCTTTCCTGCCTTGAGAGAGAGCTCCCGGATTGCCTCCATGGAGATCGTCGCGGAAACCTTATGCCCCTTCGGGGTCTCCAGCTTTACGATGCCGTTCACCGCGCCTTCCTTTACCTCGCGGATCGTTCCCTTGATTTTATTCCTTGCGCTGATCATCTTACTTCCTCCTAAATATCCTGTGGATCACTCTCTGCCGCAGCTTCCCGGCCCGACATGGTCTGAGCGGGGGATTCGGATGCGGATTTCACTCCTCCCGGAGGGGAGCCTGCATGCCGGAACGGATCGCTTTGGATCCGGATGCGTGCTCTGCCTCTCCCGAAGGGAAGCGGGGAGCGATCGGTTTTCGTGCGAAGAGCTGTCGTAGGACAGCAGCTGTTTTTTCAGTTTAACAAAAAAGTCTCGAAATGGGAAGACTTATAACAAAGTCCCGGCCCCGCATCCCGCTGTCTTTTTCCGGATTCTTGAATCCCTTCTCTCACTCTGCTACAATCAATAG
Source organism: Oribacterium sp. oral taxon 078 str. F0262 (assembly GCF_000160135.1). Classification (GTDB taxonomy): domain Bacteria; phylum Bacillota; class Clostridia; order Lachnospirales; family Lachnospiraceae; genus Oribacterium. The sequence continues at coordinate 543,553 of NZ_GG729935.1, read as the reverse complement.
AGCAATGCCGCATTTTGGCGGCAGAGCTTCGTCTTCTCACGGCGCTTCCGAGGCGGAAAGATATCCGGATTTCAGAAGGCGAAGCGGGCACGGCAATAAAGAAAAGCTCTGCCTTACGGCAGAAGAAGCGGCGGAAAACCGCGAAAAACAGGTCCACGGGGATATCAGAGGCCATGGAAAGGGCGGCGGAGATATCGCAGGGAGGAAGAGATGAAGAAGAAGGCAGCGGTCTATTTTCAGAACAGGGAACTGTCCTGGCTGCAATTTAATGAGAGAGTCCTGAACGAAGCGGGAAATCCGCGGGTTCCGCTTGCGGAGCGGCTGAGCTTTGCCTCGATCTACCAGACCAATCTGGATGAATTTTTCATGGTCCGGGTCGGCACCCTCATGGTGCAGATGCAGTCCGGGAAGAAGGTCCGGGACAATAAGACGAATTTAAGCTGTAAGGAGCAGGTGAGGAGGATCATCCGCCGGGTGAAGCACCTCGAGCGGAAAAAGCAGCTCATCTATGAACAGCTCATGGGGGAGCTCGAGCCGGAGGGCATCCACATCATCAACTTTCAAAAGCTCTCCGATGAGGAACAGACGCGCCTCGAGAAGTATTTTGACCAGGCGATCCGGCCCTACCTCTCCCCGATGATCGTCGGGAAGCAGCAGCCCTTTCCCTTCCTCCAAAACCGGGAGCTCTACGCCGTGGTGCTTCTCAGCACGCGGAACGGGAGGAGGAGAATCGGCATCGTCCCCTGCTCCAATCCTGTATTTCGCCGTCTCATCGAGATCCCCGGGCGGAAGGGTTATCATATGCTCTCCGAGGAACTGATCCTCCACTTTGTCTCGAAGCTTTACCAGAATTATCAGCTGGAGGGGAAATCCATCCTCCGGGTGACGAGAAACGCGGATATCGATGCCAACGATGTCTATGACGAGGACATGGATTACCGCGGCATGATGGAGCAGCTTCTGAAGAAGCGGAGCCGTCTGAATCCGGTGCGGGTGGAGCTCACGAGGGATCTGAATCACAGCGCGAAGAAGAAAATCGCGCATTATCTCAGGATACCGGCGTCCCATATCATCCGCTCCGCGACGCCGCTCGACCTCTCCTATGTCTTCCAGCTTCAGAATGCGCTCCGGCAGAACCCATCGCTCTTTTACCAGAAGCTGAGTCCCCGCCCCTCCGCCTCGATCTCCCGCGCGGAGTCGGTGCTCTCTCAGGTTGCGCGGAAGGACATTCTGCTCTCCTATCCCTATGAGAGCATGAAGGGCTTTCTCAGCATCCTGCAGGACGCTTCCAGGGACGAGAATGTCGTTTCCATCCGGATCACGCTCTACCGCGTGGCGGATCACAGCCAGATCGTGGACGCTCTGTGCGAGGCGGCGGAGAACGGGAAGGAGGTCCTTGCTCTGGTGGAGCTCCGCGCCCGCTTTGACGAGGCGAACAATATCGAGATGTCCCGGAGGCTGGAGGAAGCGGGCTGCCAGATTATCTACGGGCTTGGGAACTACAAGGTTCATTCGAAGCTCTGTCTCATCACGAGGAAGGAGGAGTCGGGCTTTAGCTTTATCACGCAGATCGGGACCGGGAATTACAATGAGAAGACTGCTGCGCTCTATACGGATCTTTGCCTCATGACCGCAGATCCCGAGATCGGAAGGAATGCCCTGGAGGTCTTCCGCTGCCTTTTGCAGGGGGAGACGGTCCGGGAGAGCGGGAAGCTGCTGGTCGCTCCGAACTGCCTGCAAAACCGGATCCTTTGCGATATGGACCGGGAGATCGCAAAAGCCGCGGAGGGAAGACCGGCCTATATCGGGATCAAGATCAATTCCCTCACAGACAAAGATATCATCGAAAAGCTGGTGGAGGCCTCAAAGGCCGGAGTCAGGATCGAGATGCTGATCCGAGGGATCTCCTGCCTCATCCCCGGGATATCGGGAGAGACGGAGAATATCCGCATCGTGAGCATCGTGGGGCGCTTCCTTGAGCACTCGAGGATCTATCGCTTCGGTCTCGGAGAGGAGGAGAAAATCTATCTCTCCTCCGCGGACTTTATGACAAGGAATACGCTTCGGAGAGTCGAGGTCGCCTCCCCGATTTACGATGAGGCACTGAAGGAGAGGATCCGCCACATCTTTGACACGGGGATGCAGGACGATGAGAAGGGAAAGGAGCTCCTCTCCGACGGAAAGTATCATGACCGGGAGCTTCATCCGCTCGGGGAGAGGCTGAATTCTCAGGAGCTCTTCTATCGGGAGGCCTATCTCGCGGCGGGGGAGACGGAGAATGCGGGCCGGGGCCGGGGAGCCCTCCGGGAGGCGGGAGGCGGAAAGGAGAGGGAGAGAAGCTCTCCCCTCCTGCTTCCCGAAAAGCGCCGCTTCGAAGAGCTTCTTCCGCTTCCGGCGACGCTTCCTCCGGGGAGGGAGAGCGGAGCGAAGTCAGGGGGAAAAACGGAACAGGACTCCGATTCTTCCTCCGGGAGGGGGGACTGACAGTGCTCTATCTTTTCGCAGCCTCCTATCCGGAGGCAGCTCCTCTGATCCGGAGGGGAGGATGGAGGAAACGGAGCGGGAGGAGCGCCTTCTTGCAGTTTCAGGACAGGGAGGGAAAGCTGCTTCTGAGCCTGAGTGGGAGCGGGCAGATCGCGGCGGCCTCCGCCGTCTCCTCCGTGCTCTCCTCGGAGGGAGTCTCCTGCGGGGACTTCTTGCTTTCCTTCGGGAGCGCGCGGCGCCTTGGCTCTTTTCGGGGAGAAGGGATGCGGGGGAGCTTTCGGAGCCCGGAGCGAAAAAGGGAGAGCGGTTTTTTCCTCCTGAATAAGCTTGTGAATCTGGACAGCGGGAGAAGCTTCTATCCGGATATGCTCTATGACCTTCCCTTTCCGGAGTGCACGGGATTTTCGGGAGAGAGGTTCTATGCGGGGGAAGAGAGCGGAATTTCGGAGGATGCGCTTTTTGACAGAGAATCCGCGGCGATCTATGAGGCGGGTTCCTACTACCTGTCGCCGGATCGGATGCTTTTTCTGAGACTTTTGCAGGAGGATGCGGGGGAGGAGCAGCGGAATGCGCTTTTTACGGAGCAGGAGCCGGCGCTCTCCTCCCTGATCGGACAGCTGCAGGGTCTTTCGGAGGAGCTTCGAAGCCGTGCAGCGCTCTTCTCCGAAGAGGAGGAGGCCGAGATCGGGAAGCTTTCTGCGGCGCTCCACTGCTCCCTCTCTATGGACGGGAGGCTTCGGCAGCTTCTTCTCTACCAAAAGCTTTCCGGGGAGGACTGGAGGGAATATTGGAACGCGCTCTATCGGCTGGGGGAGCTCCCGTGCCGGGATAAAAAGGAGGGGAAGCGCATTCTGGAGCGCGCCCTTTCGTTTTAAAGGCTGCGGTGGCTTTTCGCCGGGGGCTTTTGCGCGGGATTTTCGGGAGGGCATGGAGCTTTGAGAGGATTTTCCCATATTTATATCGAGAAGGAGCTCATCGGGGATCCGGAGCTCGATCCGCTGCTCCGCCGTTTTCCGGACGCGAAGCTTGTGGAGATCTCCCATTATAAGGATGTATTTAATCGGAGGAGGCAGAACCGGGAGATGCAGCAGCGCTCTCAGAAGCTGATCCTCGCCAGGAAGAGGGGGAGGCTGATCTATCCCGGCGCGCCGGTCTGCCAGAGCTTTGGGGAGGAAAACTTTTTCTACAGCTCTCTCGTGATGAACTGCATTTACGACTGCGAATACTGTTATCTGAAGGGGATGTATCCCTCGGGAAATCTGCTGCTCTTTTGGAATCTTCCGGAGCTTTTCTCCGAACTTCGAGAGCTTTTGCGAAAGGGAACGGTGTATCTTTGCGTCTCCTATGATACGGATCTCCTCGCGCTGGAGGGACTCTTTCACCTCCTTCTCCGCTTCACGGACTTTCTCAGGGAGGAGCCGGGGCTTCGGATCGAGGTCCGGACGAAGTCGGGAAATCGAAACTTTTTCAAGGACTTCGCCGGGAGGCTTTCGAAGGAGGATAGGGAGCGGATGATTTTCGCCTTCACGCTCTCTCCGGAGAGGATCATCCGCTCCTTTGAAAAGCGGACGGGGAGTCTTCGCGCGAGGCTTGAGAGCGCAGAGGAAGCGCATGCCCTCGGCTTCCCGATCCGTCTTTGCTTTGATCCCATGATCTACTGCGCGGACTGGGAGCAGGCCTATCTGGAGCTTTTGCATCAGGTCTTTCGGACATTCTCCCCGGAGGAGATCCGGGATGTGAGCGTCGGGAGCTTCCGGATCTCCGGAGCCTATCTCCGGGAGCTTCGCCGCGCTCTTCCCCGCTCCGTGATCGCGCAGTTTCCCTATGAGAATGACGGCGGAGTCTGTCATTACGGGAGAGGACTCGGAGAGCGGATGGAGGACTTTCTGCTGAAAGAGCTCGGAAAGTGGATTCCGGAGGAGCGGATTTTCCGCTGGAATCCGGCCGGAAGCTCCGGAAAGGCCCCCGGAATTCCGAATTTGAAAGAAAATGGAAAAGAAGCAGAGATTGACTTTAGGGGAGCTTTTTCCTAGGATAGAAATACCGGCGCGCGGAGAGCGCGGCGGATTTCCCGTCGGAAAGAAGCGGGAAGAGTATGACAGACTTTACAGGAGGAATGGAATGAAAATCAGAAAGCTGACAGCGGCGGCGGCAATTCTCGCTTTGCTCGCTTCGAATGCGGTTTATGCGGGCGGCTGGCAGAGCAGCAGAGGGGGCTGGTGGTATGATCTTGGAGGAGGGAATTATCCGGCGGGCGGCTGGCTTTGGATCGACGGAAACGGTGACAGGATCGAAGAGTGCTATTATTTTAAACCGGACGGCTGGCTTCTCACGGGGACGACGACTCCGGACGGCTTTACCGTGGACGGAAACGGCGCGTGGACGGTAAACGGCGTCGTACAGAGAAGAGCGGTCTCAGGAGGGTCGAACGGGAGCGCGCTCAGCGCGGCGAGCGAGCGGGCGGAGCTTCTCCGCCTGGTAAATCAGGAGAGGAGCAGGGCCGGACTGCAGCCGCTCTCCGATAATTCCGCACTTGACCGGGTCGCGGAGCAGAGGGCGCAGGAGCTGGGGACTCTCTTCAGCCATACAAGACCCAACGGACAGGAATGGTCTTCGCTCTACGCCCCGATGGGCATCACGGAGTACCATGCCGTGGGGGAGAATATTGCGAGCGGACAGAAAAGTGCGGAATCGGTCATGGACAGCTGGATGCACAGCGAGGGGCACCGCCGGAATATCCTGGATCCGAAATACAGCTCCATCGGCATCGGCTACAGCGTACAGGGCGGGCAGAGTTACTGGGTTCAGAATTTCCTGGGCTAGGAAGAGACGAAGAGACGGATTCCATCCATAAAGAAAAGATCCATGCCGCATTCCGGAAGGCAGCGAGAATCCCCGATCCCCGGGACAGCGGAGCCGATCGAGGAATCCATCGGAGGAATGAGGGAAAGCGGGAGCGATCCGCGGCGGAGGGGAAAAGATGAGTTTTTTGAAAAAAAGCGGGGGGAAGCCCGAAGAAAAAGCTGATCCTGCGCCCTCCGAGAAGCGGGAACAGGGCGGAGAAGGGAAGCGGCAAAATGCTTTTCTCCGCCCTTTTTCGGGGAAAAAGCTTTTCCTTCCCCTCTTCGCGCTTTTCCTTCTTTTCGCCGCTCTCTTTTTCCTAAGCCGCCTCCTCTCCCCGGAAAAACGGGAGGAGGGAGCAGAGAGAGAGAGAAGAGGAATTTTATATATCGCGGATGGAGGGCTTTATTATTACAGCGGGGGAAAGCCCGTGATTTTGACGGAAAAAGCACTTAATCATCGGACGATTACAGATTATAATGAGTATTATACACCGCTCTACAGGGCCGAATATACAGAGGATGGAAAGGCGATCCTCTTCTATGAGGAATTCGACGGAAAGGGCGGGAGGCTCTGTGTGAAGGGTCTTTCTCCTTCGGAAGGGAAGGAGGAGACGAGGCGCATCGCGGATTCCGTCAGCGACTTCGGGATACTGAAGGGAGAGAAGCTTTGGTATCGAAGCGGAAAGGAGCTCTTCTTCGGTTCATACCGGGGCGAGATGGAGAAGCTCTGCGAGGATGCGGCGGAGCAGTTTTTTTCCGAGGATGGGAGCGAGCTGATCTATGCCGATTCGGAGGGAAAGCTCTACCGCCTTTCCACAGAGAGCGGGGCGGAGAGAAGAAAGGTCGGAGAGAATTTCGCGGAGGCCCTGTCCTATAACGGAAGCCTGGACCGCTTTTTCTATGCGGACGGGAAGGGCGCCCTTTATTTCCTTGAGGGGGAGCGGACGGTGAAAATCGAGGTGGATGCGAAGGAGGCCCGCGGCCAAAGCGGCGGAGAGGGGATTCTCTTTCTTCGCTCCGGCGATTTCGACTACAGCCGTTTCTTTGATTTCAGCGGCCTCACAGAGGAGCAGGAGCGGGAGCTTCGGAGAGAAATGAAGGAGGGGGGCGGGGGAGAGAACGGCTTTGGAGATCTCTTCCGAAGTGATGGAAGAAAAGAGAGCCTTCTCGCATCCTCCGTCATATTGGACGAGGCAGAGCTCGAGAGCGGGACGGAAAAGACGGGAAAGGCGCTCCTTGCCATTCCGCTCAGCGAGATCAAGATGCAGAAGATCCGCCTTGCGGAGCTCCCTTCCTCTACTAACTGGGGGAAGGCATTAAATGACAGCTTTCAGGAGGACGCCTCTCTCACGATCAAGGCACAGCTCTACTACGACGGAAGGGCGCTCGGAAGCCTGGACTACCGCCCGAAGGCAGAGTACATTCTGGACCCGGACAATAAGCGTCTCTTTGAGATGAGCAGCGCGGAGGGAAAGACAAACCTCTCCCTCTTTCAGATCCGGGGCGGACATATCGGAGATGCGGAGCGAATCGAGAGAGGGGCATCGCAGATCCGGGGGGTCTTCCTCTCCGGAAAGGATTTCTACTACATCCGGGACCTGGATGAGAAGGGGATGGGGACGCTCTGCCGAAACGGAGAGCGGATCGCGGAGCATGTCGACAATATCGGGTTTTACAGGGGGAAAACCTATATCAACAGCGGGATTGAGAGGGAGGGCACACGGAGCAGCAGCACCTTTTCTGTCCTGGAGGGGGAGAGAATTCATGAGATTTCCGAGGAGGTCGTGGACTGGAATGTCTACGGAGCGGGGAGGATCGTACTCGGAAAGAATTATAAAAAGAAGAAGGACTGCTTTGATCTCTACGAGGTAGAGGAGAAGAGAGAGACATTGATTCAGGAGAATGTCCAATCGGCACAGAGCAAGTGAACGGGGGGATGAGTATGAAATGTGAGAGATGCGGAGGCGAGATTTCGGAGAGAGCAAGCTTCTGCCCGCACTGCGGAGCGCCGCGTCCGAGGGGAGAGGGGAGTGCTTCCCCATCTGAGGGCAAGGGAACGGAGCAGGCGGGGAACGGAGACCGCCGGGCAGGGGGACAGGGAAGCGCCTTCTACCCGGCTCCAAAGCAGAGACCTCCGAAAAGGGGATTCAATGGCAAAGGGGCCCTGATCCTGGCTCTCGCCCTCTTGCTTTCGGCACTTCTTGGCGCGGGGAGTTTCTTTATGTTCCGTTATTTCACAGAGGACTCCCTTCTCTCTGAGGAAAGCTCTGAGAGAGGAAAGGGGGAAGGAAAGAAGGACAGAGAAGGGGATCAGGAAAGAGACAAAAGAAGGAAGCGGAAAACAGAGCGGGACGAAGAAGAGGAAGACAGCAGCGGCGGGAAGGAGAGAAAGAGCGGGGAAAAGAAGCGGAAAGCGGAGCGGAAGACATCTGAGGGAAAGAAGGGCTGGGAGCGGATGCTTCCGACCGTGGAGTCTTCCGGAGGAGAGGGAGAATCTCCGAAGCCGGAGAATGAGTCCGATTCGGAGTCGGCTTCTCCCGCCTTGACGGAATCGGAGCCGCCTTCGGACAGCGGGGGCTTTATCCTCCCGGACAGCGACAGCCGCTATTACAGCGCGGAGGAGATTTCGGGGCTCACGAAGGAAGAGCTTCGGATCGCGAGGAACGAGATCTATGCCAGGAGAGGGCGGATCTTCAGTGACAGCGGACTTCGGACTTATTTTGAAGGGAAGGACTGGTATCACGGCAGCATCGAAGCGGGCCGATTCAGTGATGATCAGCTGAATGACTTTGAGAAGAAAAACCGGGACCTCATCAAGGCACGGGAGGAGCAGCTCGGAGGCTGAGAGAGGGGAGAGAGCCGGTCCTCAAAGTAAGTAAGGAAAGAAAAACGGCTCTTTTCCGGATTCTGCGGGAAGGAGCAGGGAGAGGAAGATTGACAGACGGCGGCTGACCGGGGAGGAGAGAAGGGAAGATGAAGAGAAAGAAATGGATGTTGCTCCTGCTTTTTGCGCTGTCGCTTTCGGCGTGCCGGGGCCAGGAGAGGGCGGAGCTCAGCTCGGACGCCGCTTCGGCGGAGAGCGCGGCTTCTGAAAGCGCGGGGGGGAGTGTCGGATCGGAGGAGACGGAGAGCGGCGTCCTCTCAAACGGCGCGAAGCTGATTACGGTCGGGGAGACACAGGCCGCCGCGGAGACGCTCTCTTCGAAGATTGAGTTTCAGAATGTGGATGAAACCGTCTATGTCACGGGGAGCAATATCAATATCCGAAAGAGTCCGGGAAAGGGGGGCGCACTGCAGGGGACTGCACAAAAGGGGCAGAGCTTCCGGCGGACCGGCTACAGCAAGGAATGGAGCCGCATCCTCGTAGATGGAAAGGAGAGCTATATCGCAAGCCGTTACCTTAGCGCAAAGCAGTCGGAGAGCTCCGCTTCCGCGGCCGATGCGGCCGGAAGCGCGGGACAGGCCGCGCAGAGCCTCTCCTTCGATCCGTCCTGGCCTCTCGCCGCAAACTCCAAGATCCACAGCGGGAGCGCGCTTCTCTATAAGGCGGATGCCTCCGTATCGAACGGCAAGACGATCTGTGTCAACGCGGGTCACGGCACAAAGGGCGGCTCCGATGTGCGGACACTCTGCCATCCGGACGGGACGGCCAAGGTGACAGGGGGCTCGACCTCGGCGGGATCCACCACTGCGACGGCGGTCTCCTACGGGACGACGCTGAAGGACGGCACGACGGAGGCCAAGGCGAATCTGACGGCCGCCCTTCTCCTCCGGGATAAGCTCCTCGCCGCGGGCTTTAATGTCCTCATGATCCGGGAGGGTGACGATATCCAGCTCGACAACATCGCCCGCACCTGCCTCGCAAACCAGTATGCGAATGTGCATATCGCGATCCACTATGATTCCACGGATTCCGACAAGGGCGCCTTCTTTATGAGCGTCCCGGAGGTGGGGACCTATCGGAGGATGGAACCGGTCGCCTCTCATTGGCAGGAGCACAATGCCCTGGGAAAGGCCGTCATCGGGGGGATCCGGCAGGCCGGGGGCAAGATCTTCGGAGCGGGCAATATGAATATGGACCTGACCCAGACCTCCTATTCCACGATCCCCTCCATTGATCTGGAGATCGGAGACCGCGCATCGGACCATTCTCCGGCGGTGCAGGGAAAGCTCATGGACGGCGTGGTACTGGGGCTTAAGCAGTATTTCGGGCTCTAGCTCTCTCCCCTCTTTCTTCGAAAGCGCTTGACAGCGGAAAAATATTTGATAAAATAAAATTGCAAGCAATCAAATAATCTGACTGACGGGGCCTCTCCCCTCCGCATCCGGACAGAGAGAGGCCGGGACAGTTTCCGAAGGAAAGCGAGGATAAGATGGGATTTTATGACTATACGATCAGGAATGCGAAGAATGAGGAGCTTCCGCTCAGGAATTACGAGGGAAAGGTCGTCATGGTCGTGAATACGGCGACCGGCTGCGGCTTTACGCCGCAGTATAAGGATATCGAGGCGCTCTATGAGAAATATCACGAGCGGGGACTCGAGATCATCGATATTCCGTGCAATCAGTTCTACGGCCAGGCGCCCGGAACGGATGAGGAGATTCACGAGTTTTGCACGCTTCACTTCAACACGCAGTTTCCGCAGATGAAGAAGTCCGATGTCAACGGGAAAGATGCACTTCCGCTCTATGGCTATCTGAAGTCGCAGCAGGGCTTCCGGGGCTTTCAGGATGGTCCCATCACGGATAAGCTGAAGGAGATTCTCTCGGGGATCGACAAGGACTATGAGCATAATCCGGAGATCAAGTGGAATTTCACGAAGTTTATCGTGGACAGGAAGGGAAATGTCGTCGCCCGCTTCGAGCCGACCGCGGATATGAAGGATGTTGAGAGCTGCATCGCGTCCCTGCTGTAGGGCGGGAGAGGACCGGGGAAAGAGAAAACAGAAAAGAGAGAAGACTGTGAAGGGGCGGAGAGAGCATAAAAAATGCTTTCTCCGCCTTTTCTGCCCTTTGTCCGCCCGGCCCAGGACGCTCTCGCTCCGGCTGGCGCGGCCAGCGGCGCATAAGCGTAGAAGTCTGCCATCAGGCAGACTCGGAGCGTCCTTGACCACTTCTCGAAGAGAAGTGTCTCCCGGAGGGAGATCGGCTGAAGCCTCCCGGGCGAAGCCGAGTCTCCGGGGCGGCAGACGGCCTGTGCGCGGACAGACAAAATGGCAGGGCGGCAGTTTGGAGCGCACTTGAGTCTTCTCGAAGAGAATATGGACAGAGGTGAGGAGCTGCCGCCTTTTCTACCCTTTTTCCGTCCGGCCCAGGACGCTCTCGCTCCGGTTCGGCTTGACTTTTCTAAAACATGTGATAATATAATCATATGTTGATACGATGATCAAGGAGGACTCCGATAAGGAGAGGCCGGTACAGTGGGGAGGAGAGATGCTGATGAGAAGCGGAAGAAGTATTGAGCATATTATCCGAGACATTCCGGAGGAGGAGCTCTCTGATCTTGCGGAGCTTTTCAAGGTCTTCGGGGATTCCACGAGAGTCCGGATTCTCTATGATCTTATCAACGGAGAGAAAAATGTGACGGAGATCTGCGAGGACCTTGAGATGAACCAGTCCGCGGTCTCCCACCAGCTGAAGATCCTTAGGGTTTCGAAGCTTATCAATGCGAGGCGAAGCGGGAAGGCCATGATCTATTCCCTCGCGGATGAGCATGTGAAGACCATCATCGCCATGGGAATTGAGCACATTGAGGAATGAGGAGGGAGAGATGAGAAAGAAATTTCGCTGTGAGATCGACTGCGCAAACTGCGCAAGGAAAGTCGAGGATGCGATCCGGAAGCTGGATGGAGTGAAGGATGTGAAGGTCAATTTCCTGATGCAGAAGTTCACTTTGGAGACGGAGGATGAGCGCTTTGAGGAGCTTCTCGGGAAGGCCATCGAGACCGGAAGAAGGATCGAAGCGGGCTTTTCGGTGCTTTTATAAAATCAGGCAGAAGATCGGAACAGGGCGGAGGTAAGGATCGGATGGATGAGAAGCTGAAGAAGAGGGGGAGGAGGATCTTGTTCTCCCTCGCGGTATTTTTCATTATGCTGCTGCTGGATAAAAGCGGGGCGCTTCCCGCGGTCTTTGAGAATCGCCTTCTGAGCTTTCTCTGCTTCCTGATCCCCTATCTTTTCTGCGGATTTTCTGTCCTGCGGGACGCGGTATCCGGCATCAGAAACCGCCGCCCTTTTGACGAGTGCTTTCTGATGACGCTCGCGACGATCGGAGCCTTTCTCTCCGGAGAAAATGCCGAGGCAGTCGCCGTCATGCTCTTTTACCAGGTCGGAGAGTGGTTTCAGAGCTATGCGCTCGGGAGGACCCGGCGCTCAATCTCCGCGCTCATGGAGATCGCCCCGGAATCCGCCAATGTGGAGCGCCCCGACGGAAGCGTCGAGACCGTCGATCCCGAGGAGGTCTCGATCGGAGATATCCTTCTGATCCGGCCCGGGGAGAAGGTGCCGGTCGACGGCCTCGTGATATCCGGGGAGAGCCGGATCAATACGGCGGCGCTCACCGGGGAATCCGTGCCCCGCTCTGTCCGAAGCGGAGATCCCATTATTTCCGGCTGCATCAACGGGGAGGGATCGCTCCGCATCGAGGCGGTGAAGGTCTTTGAGGATTCGACGGTCTCCCGCATTCTCTCTCTCGTGGAGGAGGCCTCGGAGAAGAAGTCCCGGACGGAGAATTTCATCACGAGATTTGCGAGAGTCTATACGCCGATCGTCGTCTGCCTCGCACTTATGCTCGCTGTCCTCCCTCCGCTTTTCCTCCTTCTTGCCGTAAGGCTGGGGCTTACGGAACCGACGGTCTTTGCCCTGCACCCGCCGCTTTCCTTCCTCTATCGGGCCTGTACCTTCCTTGTCGTATCCTGTCCCTGTGCGCTTGTGATCTCCGTGCCCCTCGCCTTCTTCGGCGGGATCGGCGCTGCCTCCTCTTCCGGCGTCCTCGTCAAGGGATCGAACTATCTGGAGCTTCTCGCGAAGCTGAAGGTCGTGGTCTCAGACAAGACGGGGACTCTCACCGAGGGGAATTTCGAGGTCTCGGAGCTGCTTCCCTCGCCCGGAACAGAGGAAAGAGAGCTCCTTTTTCAGGCGGCCCTCGCCGAGGGGCTCTCCACGCATCCGATCGCGAAGTCCATCCGGGAGGAGTACCGAAGGCTCTTCGGGGGACAGGATCCTTCGGAGGGCGGAATTTCGGAGACAGAGAATCTGTCCGGACTTGGGATACGAAGCCGGGTGAACGGGAGAGTCATCCTGCTCGGAAATGAGAAGCTGATGGAGAGCTGTGGGATTTCGTATCAAAGGGCGGAGGACCGGGCCGCTACGATCAGCTATGTCGCCCTGGACGGGCGCTGTCTCGGCGCGATCCTCATAAGGGACAGGCTGAAGAAGGGGGCGAAGGAGGCCGTTGCCGCGCTGAAGAAGGAGGGCGTCGAGCGCTTTGTCCTGCTCACCGGGGACAAAGAGAGCGTCGGGGAGGCCGTCGCGGGGGAGCTCGGGGCCGACAAGGTCTACGCGGAGCTTCTCCCGGAGGGAAAGGTCGAGAAGCTGGAGCTTTTGCTCTCGGAGGAGAGGGAAAAGGGCAGGAAGGGGGTGCTCGCCTTCATCGGGGACGGCATCAACGATGCTCCGGTACTCTCCCGTGCCGATGTCGGGATCGCCATGGGGGCCATGGGCTCGGACGCCGCGATCGAGGCCGCGGATGTCGTCATCATGGATGATGATATCGGGAGGCTCCCGGAGGTCATCCGGATCGCAAGGCGCGTCATTCGGATTGCCGTGCAGAATATCGCCTTCGCCCTGATCGTAAAGATCTGCATCCTGCTTCTCAGTGCCCTGGGCTTCGCCAATATGTGGGCCGCCGTCTTCTCGGATGTCGGGGTCGCGGTCATCTGCATCCTGAACTCCATGCGCCTCCTCGGAAGGAGAGAGCGGAGAAAAGATTAGAAGCTTCTATCGGACTGTTAGTATTGACTTTGCGGGCTGACAGCGTTTACAATGACCTACGTTGAGGATAGGAAAGAGACAACTGCGGAGAAAACGCAGAGGATAGGATAGTAATAAGGGAGGCAAAATATGTTTTTCTGTGATTGGAAAAAGCTTGGTCTGTTCGCGGGCGGTGTCCTCTTTGGAACCGCCGGGCTGAAGATTCTCTCCAGCGATGACGCAAAGAAGGTCTATACAGAGGCGACTGCCGCCGCTCTGAGGGCGCAGGACTGTGTCATGAAGGTCCATAGCTGCGTCCGGGAAAATGCCAGCGATATCCTGGAAGATGCAAAGCGCATCAATGAGAAGCGCGCAGAGGAAAAGGCCGCCGCTGTCATCGAGGATGAGAAGGCGATCGAGGACGATGCGAAGGAAGTCTGACGGGACTTCAAGGGGACAGGGGGGCGGAGCATTTCGCCTCCCTCTTCCTTTGTCCCGAGAAATGCCCGATGAGTCCGCCCTCTGCCGCTTAGAAGGAAGAGGGCTTTCGAGAGAGAAAAGGAGAGAAAAGGAAGAGCATGAAATGTCAGATTTTACATGAATCCCCCGGGCGGCTCCGCATCCATGTGATGCGCCCCCGTATGAGCCTCCGGGAAGCCGACATTTTGGAGTACTATCTCCGTAGACTTCAAGATGTCAGAGAGGTGAAGGTCTATGACAGGACCGGGGATGCCGTCATTTTGTACCGCGGAGAGCGGAGCGGGATCGTCCGCGCTCTGGCACGGTTTCGCTATGAGGGGAATGAGTCCCTCGTCCCGGAGCGCACGGGGCGGGCCTTAAATCGAGGCTATGAGGACAGGCTTGCCCGGGCTATTGCGGAGCGGGTCATCAATGTCCTCTTTTATCCTGCGCCCCTTAAGATCGCGCTCTCACTTATTAAGTCCGTCCCCTTCCTCCTCCGGGGCATAGGCTGTCTTCTCCGGGGAAAGATCGAGGTTCCGCTCCTGGATGCCGTCGCGATCACAAGCTCCATGCTCCGGGGGGATTTCGGCACCGCCTCCTCCGTCATGTTCCTGCTCTCGATCGGAGAGACGCTGGAGGAGTGGACGCACAAAAAATCCGTGGATGATCTGGCCCGCACCATGTCTTTAAATGTGGACAAGGTCTGGGTCGTCGTGAACGGGCAGGAGCTCCTCCTTCCGATCAACGAGGTGAAGACCGGATCGGAAATCGTGGTCCGCACGGGAAATATGATCCCGCTCGACGGGAAGCTCTCCGCGGGGGAGGCGATGGTAAATCAGGCCTCCATGACAGGGGAGTCCATGCCGGTCCGGAAGACGGTCGGCGGCATGGTCTACGCGGGCACAGTCGTCGAAGAGGGGGAATGCCGGATTCTGGTGGAGCAGGAGGCCGGCTCCGGGCGCTATGACCGGATCGTCCGCATGATTGAGGAGTCCGAGAAGCTAAAGTCGGAGACGGAGGACAGAGCCTCCCATCTTGCGGATAAGCTCGTACCCTACAGCCTGGGAGGGGCGGTGCTCACCTATCTCCTCACCCGGAACCCGGTAAAGGCCCTCGCCTTTTTGATGGTGGACTTCTCCTGCGCCCTGAAGCTTTCCATGCCGGTCGCCGTCCTCTCCGCAATGCGGGAGGCCGGGAAATACCGGATCTCCATCAAGGGAGGGAAGTTCATGGAGGCCGTCTCCGACGCGAAGACCATCGTCTTCGATAAGACCGGGACTCTGACCCACGCCTCCCCCCAGGTGGTAGATATCATCACCTTCGGAGGAGAGGATCCGAACGAGATGCTCCGGATGGCGGCCTGCCTGGAGGAGCACTACCCGCACTCCATGGCGAACGCCGTCGTGAAGGAGGCAAAGAAGCGGAAGCTCCGCCACGAGGAGCGCCACTCGAAGGTGGAGTATGTGGTCGCGCACGGCATTTCCAGTATCTATGAGGGAAAGCGCGTCTTTATCGGAAGCTATCACTTCATCTTCGAGGATGAGCATTGCCTGATCCCGGAGGGGGAGGAGGAGAAATTCCGGAATCTCCCGGAGCACTTCTCCCATCTTTATCTCGCGGTGGAGGGGAAGCTGGCCGCCGTCATCCTGATCTCCGATCCGCTCCGCGAGGAGGGTCCCGCGGTGATACGGGAGCTGAGGAAGCTCGGCATCGACAAGGTGGTGATGATGACCGGAGACAGCCGGCGGACCGCGGCGGCTGTCGCGAAGCTGGTCGGAGTCGACGAGTATTTTGCGGAGGTTCTTCCGGAGGAAAAGGCGGCCTTTATCCGGAGGGAGCACGAGGCCGGACGGAAGGTCATCATGACGGGAGACGGAATCAATGATTCACCGGCCCTCTCCGAGGCGGACGCGGGGGTCGCGATCAGCGCCGGGGCGGCCATCGCAAAGGAGGTCGCGGACATCACGATCTCCGAGGGGGATCTCTATGAGCTCGTCGTTCTCCGGAAGCTGAGCATGCGCCTGATGGAGAGAATTCAGGAGAATTATCACTTCATCATCGGCTTCAACGCGCTCCTCATCGGACTTGGCGTAGCAAGCATCCTTCCGCCCGCAAGCTCCGCGCTCTTCCACAATGTCTCTACGATAGCGATCGGGATGAAGAGCATGACGAAGCTTCTCCCCGAGGAGGAGCTGGAGCGGGAGAAGAGAGAGGAGAAGGGGAGACTGCTGAAAGCGGGAACCGCCGCCTGACTCCGGTATCGCTGACGGAGCTCCCCTTCCGGAGAGCCGCTTTGTCTGTTTGTGCATAGCCCGTCTTACGACGCGTTTGGGAAGATAAGTCTCGCGCGCTGCGGGACAGAAGGTATATCGGAAGGTCCTGCTAAGATTTTCGAGAAAGTACTTTGTGTCAGCAGGACCTTTCGGCGAAATGAAAGAGCTCCTCCATCCGCCCGCTTTCGGGCCGATGGAGGAGCTTCTTTATTTTGTTTTAGCCTGCTTCGCTTGCAAAGCGAGGGAAGCATTGCGAAGCAAAAAACCACCCGCTATGCGGGTGGGGACAAATTTTCTCAGACCTTCGGCTCCACCTTGCAGTGGGCGTGATAGTATTCCTTGATCTTTGAGAAGGATTCCGGGCTCAGCACGTGTTCGATCCGGCAGGCGTCCTGGGAGGCCGTGTAGGCATTGACCCCGAGCGCCACCAGAACATCGGTCAGAACGAGATGCTTCTCATAGGTAGACTGCGCGATCTTAAGGCCCGTCTCGGTCAGGCTCAGGAAGCCTCTCTCATCGACCTCCACCTTTCCCTCCTCCCGGAGGCGCTTCAGGGCGACGCTCACGCTGGGCTTCGAAAAGCCCAGCATATTCGCGATATCGATCGCCCTCACATTTCGATGATCGATGGAGAGCATCAGGATGCTCTCCAGATAATTTTCCTCCGACTCATGTGTTTCGTATGCTTTCATTTCCCATCCTCTTTTTCTCTCCGCTGTCCTTTTCCCCGCTTTTCTCTTTTGTCTCCGCCGCCTCATCCTTTTCTTTCCGCTTCGACGAAACTCCGGGCCGCGCGCAGGATCCATGCTCACAATAAATACCGGGGCGGCAGATCTTGTCCTCTCCGGGGATTAAAGATAGTTTACTATTTTTTTGGAGAAATGCAATTAAATCATTGACTTTTAGGTTAGACGATGCTAATTTATTCTGGCAGTTAGGCAAGGCTACAATTATGCTGGTCGAATTGACGGCTGGCGGTAAGGAGGCGGAGATGGTGCCATTGACATTGGCAGGGACAGGGACGGCCCAGACGATCCAGAAGATCGGCGGAAGCAGCGAGGTGAGACAGCATCTGAGCGATCTGGGCTTCGTGGTCGGCGGGGAGGTGACTGTCATTTCCACCTCGGCGGGCAATGTGATCGTCAAGGTAAAGGAAGCGCGTGTTGCGATCAGCAAGGAAATGGCGAACCGAATTATGGTTTAGGAGTGGTGAGTGAAGGAGGGGAATATGACATTGAGGGAGATGCGCCCGGGGCAGACGGCGGTAGTGACGAAGATCACGGGAGAGGGCGCCGTGAAGAGAAGGATCATGGATATGGGGATCACGAAGGGGGCGGAGCTCTACGTCCGGAAGGTCGCGCCGCTCGGCGACCCCGTGGAGATCACGGTCAGAGGCTATGAGCTTTCCGTCCGGAAGACCGACGCGGAGATGGTACAGATAGAGTTGAAGTAAGGAGGCATAGTTATGGCAATCACGATCGCGCTGGCGGGGAATCCCAACGCCGGCAAGACGACACTTTTCAATCAGCTGACCGGATCCAATCAATACGTCGGAAACTGGCCGGGCGTCACCGTGGAGAAGAAGGAGGGGAAGCTCAAGGGGCACAGTGACGTGACCATCGCGGATCTCCCCGGCATCTATTCCCTCTCTCCCTATACACTGGAGGAGGTGGTGGCGAGAAACTACCTCATCAACACAAGGCCGGATGCGATCCTGAATATCGTTGACGGAACCAATCTCGAGAGAAATCTCTATCTTTCCACGCAGTTAAAGGAGCTCGGGATCCCCGTCGTCATGGCGATCAATATGATGGATGTCGTCGAAAAGAGCGGCGATGTCATCAACCTGAAGGAGCTCGAGAAGGCGATGGGCTGCAAGGTCGTGAGCATCTCCGCGCTCCGCGGAAAGGGCGTGAAGGAGGCGGCGGAGCTCGCTGTCCGGGTGGCGAAGAGCGGTGAGGGCACCGAGGTCGTGCACAAATTCAAGCCCGATGTCGCGGAGGCGATCCAGGAGATCGAGGACAAGATCAGCTCCTCCGTTCCGGAGAAGCAGCAGCGCTTCTTCGCGGTGAAGCTCTTTGAACGGGATGACAAGATCCGAAACGAGATGAAGGAGCCCGGAAAGAGCGTCAATATCGAGTCCCTGATCGCAGAGGTCGAGAAGAAGGAGGATGATGATGCGGAGTCCATCATCACGAATGAGCGCTACAGCTACATTCAGAGCATCATCTCCGCCGCCTATAAAAAGAAGAAAAGGAACGGACTGAGCACCTCCGACAAGATCGATGAGATCGTCACGAACCGTTTCCTCGCGATTCCGATCTTTGCGCTCATCATGTTCGTCGTCTACTATGTCTCCATCCAGACCGTCGGTACGGCGATGACGGACTGGGTGAACGATGTGCTCTTCGGCTCGGATCCCTGGAGCTTCTTCGGACTCATAGACCTTCCCTCCATCCCGGGGCTTGTCTCCGCGGGACTGGAGGCACTCGGAACGGGAGAGGTCCTCTCGGGTCTGGTATTGGATGGTATCGTCGCGGGTCTTGGCGCCGTCATCGGCTTCCTGCCGCAGATGATCACCTTCTTCCTCTTCCTCGCCTTTTTGGAGGGCTGCGGCTATATGGCCCGCATCGCCTTCATCATGGACAGGATCTTTCGGAAGTTCGGTCTCTCCGGGAAGTCCTTTATCCCGATGCTGATCGGCTCCGGCTGCGGCGTCCCGGGTGTCATGGCCTCCCGCACGGTGGAAAATGAGAGAGACCGGAGGATGACGATCATGACGACGACCTTCATCCCCTGCTCCGCGAAGCTCCCGATCATCGGCATCATAGCGGGAGCGATCTTCAACAATTCCGCCTGGATCGGCTGGTCGGCCTACTTCCTCGGAATTGCCGCGATCGTCTTTTCCGGGATCGTCTTAAAGAAGACGAAGATGTTCGCCGGGGAGCCGGCCCCCTTTGTCATGGAGCTCCCCGCCTATCATCTTCCGAGAGTGATCGATGTCTTAAAGAGCGTCTGGGAGCGCGCCATGTCCTTCGTCAAGAAGGCGGGTACCGTCATCCTGCTCGCGACGATCCTCGTCTGGTTCCTCTCCCGCTTCAATTTCCAGCTTCAGCTTCTGGGAGAGGATGATATGGACAACAGCATCCTCGCTGTGATCGGAAACGGCATCGCCTGGCTCTTTGCTCCTCTTGGCTGGGGGAAGTGGAAGGCCGTCGTCGCGGCTGTCACCGGCCTCATTGCGAAGGAGAATATCGTCGGCACCTTCGGCACCCTCTTCCATTACAGCGGCGCGGAGGAGCTTGCGGAAAACGGAGACCAGATCTGGCAGCAGGTGCATGAGTACTTTGGAAACGGCATCGCGGGCTACAGCTTCCTTGCCTTTAACCTTCTCTGCGCTCCCTGCTTTGCAGCGATCGGAGCGATTCGGAGAGAGATGAACAACGGAAAGTGGACGCTCTTTGCCATCGCCTGGGAATGCAGTCTGGCCTATTGCGTATCCCTTGTCATCTACCAGATCGGCGGCCTGATCGCAGGAGTCGTGAGCTTTAATGTCTTCACGATCGTCGCGCTCGCACTGATCGGGCTCGGCATCTGGGGGCTCTTCCGGCCCTACAAGGAAGCGACAGCGCTCAGCGGCTCGGCGGAGACCGCGGTAGAGAGAGCGACCGCCGCCAGGGCCTAGGCGGAGGATGCAAAAACTCCGGCCTCTGACCGGAGAGAAAGGAGCATTTCATGGGAAATTTCATTGTGGGAGCGATCATACTGCTCATTGTGCTTTATGTCATTCTGAGTCTTCGGCGGGAGCATAAGAAGTACGGCTCCTGTGCCTATTGCAGCTACGCCCATGCGGGGCACTGTGATCACGTCGGACACAAGGAGCTGGACGGGGAGGACCATGAAATTAAGCTCACAAAGGAGCAGCAGGCGATTATCGACAGGCACAGCAGGAAACGGCCGCTGAAGAGCTGAGTGCCGTGCTCTGTGGCTGCTCCTGGGGCCGGTCTCGGCCGGTCCCGGACTATCCTCAAAAGAGGGGAGAGGCGCGAAAGCGTCTCTCCCCTCCTTTTTTATAAAATTATCATACATTCGGCGGGGCCGGGAGGCTCTTTTCCTCGAGAAATGCCTGCGCCCGGCGGCAGATTACATTACGAAAAGAGCTTTGCGGGCTCCTCCTCAGCGGTCCAGGAAGTTTCTCTGGATCACGCTGTAGGCCGCGCCGACCGCGCCGCGGTTTTTATGGAAGGGGACAAAGAGCAGGCGGACTCCCTTGTTCAGGCTGTAGAAATACTTTTTGGACTCCTCCAGGAGGATTCCCCGGTTCATCGCATTTTGCAGAATGCTCGCGTCCACGACCACGAGCTCGGGATTTAAGAGATTCACTACATTTGCGAGGGCGGCCCCGGCATATCTCAGAGTCTCCCGGAAGCAGCCACGGATGATTTCATCCCCCGCCTCCTCCATGGCGAGAAGGAGATCAATGGAGAGCTTTCCCTCCTGATCGAGAACCTTTTGCAGCTCCGGCGCCCTTCCCTCCAGCAGGAGCTTTTGGCAGCGCTCGAAGAGTGCCCGCTCGCTCGCAAGCTCATCGACGGAGCGGCAGACACCGCTCTCATGGTCGACGGAGAGCAGGACCTTTCCGAGCGCTCCGGCGCCGCAGCTGGAGCCGGACAGACTCTCATTCTGTACGATCATTGGACAGGAGACATCTCTGGACAGAAAGAAGTAGGCGAAGGAGGCGATGCCCCTGTCCCGCATGATCATATCCTGCCCGATGGCGCGGAGCCGGACGTGGTTATCGATATGGACCGGCTCGCGGAAGACCTTATAGAGCTCTCTCGCGAGTGCCCGCCCGCTCCAGCGGGCCTTCGGTGAGCGGAGAATCACGCCCTTCTCATTGTCGATAAAGCCGGGGAGGCCGACGCCGATTCCCAGGAAACGCTGCCTCTCCTCGGGGAGGAGGTATTGGATCATTTCCCTCAGCTCGCGGAACATGTGCTCATAGGAGGGATTTGCGGGACCCGCGGAGCGCTCCTTCAGGACTCTGCCCTTCATATCCATGAGAACACCCCGGGATTGATAGGCCCCGAGCTCAATGCCGACCGCAGTCCCCGCTTCCGCGCGAAAGGCGAGGGAAACGGGCTTTCTCCCATAGGAGCCGACGAGGGCCTCCCGGGATAGGGGGAGCTCCTCCAGGATCCCCTCCCTCAGAAGCTCATTGACGCTTGTCGTGATGGTGGCCTTGGTGAGGCAGAGCCTCTCCGCGATCTCTGTCCTTGTGATATTCCGGTTTCTGAAGATGGAATTTTTAATCAGAACACGGTTTTTTCGCCTGGTCTCCAGAAGACTGTTTCCCTTTTTTTCCATAACGCTTCCCCTCGCGCCGCCTTCCTTTGGGATTCTCCGTCTCCTCTCTCTTACGTCCCGTCTTCCGATGCACTGAGCTCTGTAAATCCTGCGGCGATTCCTGTTTAAAGATCCGGCAGCGCATCGTATCCGCACAGAAGCTGTGAGAGCACGAGGGAGCCGGTTCAATCTATAGCAAAACACTATAAGTATAACATAGGAAGGAGGAAGGGGGAACAGTGGAAACGTTTTTTTTTCGGAAATGAAGTGAAAACTTTTCCGGAATCCTGATCTTAAGCTGCAATTTCAAACGGCAGTCCGAAAAAGCCGGGCCGGAGAGATCTCCGGCCCGGCTTTTTCGCGTTCATCAAACCTGCACCGCGGCCGCGCTCTTAATTCCCGTGAGCTTTAAAACCTCCTCTACGGTCTCGACAGGGACGATCTCGAGCTTCTCCCTTACCTCCTCCGGAACATCCCGGAGGTCGTCCACATTATCCTTTGGGAGCAGGACCTTCCGGACACCGGCGCGCTGGGCGGCCATGAGCTTCTCCGGCAGTCCTCCGATCGGATTCACATTCCCCTCGAGGGAGACCTCTCCGGTCATCGCGATTCTGGGTGTGACGGCGTGCCCGGTCACGAGGCTCGCAATCGCGGTCGTCAGTGTGATGCCGGCGGAAGGGCCGTCCTTCGGCGTGGAGCCGTCCGGCACATGGATATGGATATCATTCTCCTTAAAGACGGAGATCCTGTCCGGAAACATGGATTTTACGAGGCTCACCGCGATCTGCGCGGACTCCTTCATGACATCGCCGAGCTGCCCGGTGATGGTGATCTTGCCGTCTCCCTTTGTGGGGAGCGTTTCGACGTAGAGGATCTCTCCGCCGACGGCGGTCCAGGCGAGTCCGGTCACGACGCCGGGCTTTCCCTCGTCCTTTACCTCGCGGTGGTTCAGAGGATGCATGTCCAGAAAGTCCCGGAGCTCGGATTTCTCCACCCGGATCTTTTCGCCCTGTCCCCGCACGGAGCGGACCGCGGCGATGCGGCAGAGTGTGTCCATCCTCTTTTTGAGTCCTCGGACACCGCCCTCTCTGGTGTAGTCGGATATGATGGTCCGAAGGGCATCCTCCGTGAGCTCCACATTCTCCCCCGTAAGACCGACCGAGGAGAGCGCCTTCGGCAGGAGGTGCCGCTTTGCGATTTCAAACTTCTCCGTGGGCGTATAGCCCTGGAACTGGATCAGCTCCATGCGGTTTAGGAGCGGAGACGGGATGGTGTCCACGCTGTTCGCCGTGCAGATGAAGAGCACGTCGGAGAGGTCATAGGGGACATTCATATAGTGATCGGTGAAGCTGTTGTTCTGCTCCGGGTCCAGGACCTCCAAAAGGGCGGAAGCGGGGTCTCCGTTGTAGGAGCTGGAGAGCTTGTCCACCTCGTCCAGAACCATCACGGGATTGGAGACGGCCGCCTTCTGGATGCCGTCCATGATCCTCCCCGCCATGGCACCGATATAGGTCCTGCGGTGCCCCCGGATATCCGCCTCGTCTCTCACTCCGCCCAGGCTGACGCGGGCATACTTCCGCCCCAGAGCCTTCGCGATGGACTTTCCGATGCTGGTCTTCCCGGTTCCGGGTGCGCCCACAAAGAGGAGGATGGAGCCGGACTGCTGCTTCTTCAGATTCATCACGGCGATCTGCTGTATGATTCTCTCCTTGACCTTTTTCAGGCCGAAGTGGTCCTCATCCAGGACCTTTTCCGCCTGATCGAGGGCGATTTCCTTCGGCTCCTCCTTCTTCCAGGAGAGGCTTGTCATGAAGTCGAGATAGTCATAGAGCATCCCGGCCTCCTGTCCGTTCATGCCCTCCTGCTTCAGGCGGTTTAAGACCTTCTCGCACTCCCGCCTTGCGGTCTCGTTCATGCCCGACTCTCCGATCTTCAGCTCCAGCTTCCTAAGATCGGAGACCTTCTCCGGGTGCATCTCATCCAGCTCCTTCTGAAGATAGTCGATCTGCTTCTGAAGGGCCTGCTCGCGGTAGACCTTCTGGTAGTCCTCCTGCTGCTGCTCTCTGGCATCCGTCGTGACCTTTGTCACCTCCGCGTATTCGTAGATGATCTTTTCCAGCATCTGGAAGCGGACGGAGAGTCGGTCCTCCCGGAGCACCGCATAGCGCTCCTCATTCGAGATGCTGAGCCAGGGGGAGAGGATCGCCGCCACCTCCTGGATCGTGGAATACTGATCGATCATGGTCTGCATCACATTTCCGCCGCGGAAGCGGGACGCGAGCTCCTTCAGCTCCGCCTTGATCTCCAGAAGCCTTTTGCGGGAGCCCTCCTTGTCCAGATCGTCGACATCGTATAGGCTGGAGGTCCGAACCGTAATGCGGGCCTCCTCGTCCACATGAACCTCCTCGACCCTGGCCCGGTTTCCGGTGCGGACGACGAGATAGCCTTCCGCGTTGATCTCCGTGACACTTCCCTCCACGGCGATCGGATAGAAGCTGTCGGGACGGATCTGATCCCTCCCGGTCTCCTCCTTCAAAATTAAAAGTAAAATATGGTCCCCCTGCTGGACCTCGTTTCCCGCCAGACTCCGGAAGTTCTGGGTCTGAAAATAGATATAGGAATGCGGCAGGACCATTACATTATAGATCGGTATCGCTGTCATTTGATATCCTCCTGCTCCTTCTTTCTTTTCCTCCTCCGGCAGAGCCTCTCCGGCTTCTGCGGAAGGGAGGGCCCCGCCCTCAGGGCGGAGAGACCTCGTAGGATCTGTGGGATCGGTCCGGGGGGATGAAACAGGGGCCTCGTCGGCCCCGCTCCGCTCCGCTGAGGCCGCGCGCTTTTTTTCCACACGCGCCTTTTCCTTTGCTGCGAGCTTTCTGTCTCTCTGAATCTGTTTTTGCAGCCAGTCTACGGCATCCTTTATATTCATATGAAAATCCCCTCTATCACCCGACTGCCGCCGGGCTCTGTAAGTGCCGGAAGCTCTGCTGCCTTCCTTCACCTTCGTCCTCCCCACAATCTGTTAGCAATATACACCATCGAGTGCTAACATCGCAGATAGGATAACACTATTCTGTCACGGTGTCAATGATATTGTTGCGGAAATGCTGATGCGGCCGGGAAAAGCCCGCACCGATGGGCCTGCCGTCCTAAGCGTGTGGGACGCGGCTGCCCGGGGAAGGCGAGCAACAAGTGCTGTGAAGCGCCGCTGCCCGGGGAAGGCGAGCAACAAGTGCTGTGAAGCGTCGCTGCCCGGGGAAGGTGAGTAACAAGTACTGTGAAGCGCCGCTGTCCGGGGAATGCAGCTGCCAGGAGCCGTGAAGCGGCAGTGCGGCGGAGATCAGCCTGTCTTTTTTCGAATCCCCTTGAGCTGCGGCTTCAGTACAAGCTCTGAGATACAGACCCCCTCCCGCCTTGTCAGGATGAATTCCAGGGCATCCGCGACATCCTCCGGGAGCAAACGGGCGAGAGGCTCTTCCGATACCGTAAAGTCCGCATTTCGGTAGAGTCCGCTTTCCGTCATGTCCGGGAGTATGGTGCTCACCCGGAGTCCGGCCTTCCTTCCCTCCTCAAAGATGCTCTCTCCAAAGCGGAGGAGACCGGCCTTCGCCGCTCCGTAGGCCGCTGCCCGAGGAGCGGGGCAGCGCGCCGTCACGGAGGAGATATTGATGAGCTGCCCGCGATTTTTCTTGAGCTCGCGGAGGCAGAGCGCTGTGAGCAGGATGGGAAGCTCGAGATCCGTTCGGATGAGCTCCCGAAGCGCCTTCTCCCCAAGCTCCTCCTGAAGACCATAATACGCGACTCCGGCGCTATTCACAAGAAGAGAAATTTCCCCCTCTCTTCGGAGAGAGCGCAGAAATTCCCGAAGCGGGCCAAAATCCAGTAAATCCATGGACAGCGCTTCGAAGCCTCGTTCCTTCTCCGAAAAGCTCCGCCCGATTCCGATTACCCGAAAGCCAAGCCTTGAGATCCGCTCTGCCGCGGCCTCCCCGATTCCGGATGATGCTCCCGTCACTACAGCGATCTTCTTTTGCATGTGAACTCCTTTCCAAGGCCCGGCTGCGGGGCACGGTCTGACATCGGGATCTTACTTCATGAGAGAGAAAGTGTCAAAAGCGGTGGGGGATGGCTCGGAAAATATTTTCTAAATCCATGCCTAATATACAAATATCCGAGCTGTAAACAGGATATAATTATGCAAAATAGGAGGAGGCTTAGAAAGAAAGTTCAGAAAATGCGGGGAATCTTGAAAATAGAATCTCATCGTTTTATAGTCAGGGGAAAGAAGAATGATGCGGAGCGGCCTAGGGAAAAGAGCTTCAGGCTCGCATTAAGGAGGGATTTATGAAAAAAGGCTTGTTTTTATCGGTGACGGCAATCATGGCGGCGGCGCTTCTTTCGGCCTGCGGCGCTTCGAAGAGCGCGGAGACAGAGCTTTCCGAGAAGGAGAGCGGAGAGGAGAAGACAGCGGACGCCGGGAAGGGAGACGGACAGGAGGTCGTGAACTTCTGGTATCTCTGGGGCGGAGAAGAGGGGAAGCGCATAGAGGAAATCATCGACAGCTATAATAAGAGTCAGGACCGCTACAAGGTTGTCGGACTCAGTACCCCGGATCAGCAGAAGGTGATCGCCGGGATCTCCGGGGGCAGCGGGCCGGATATCACCGATGATTTCGGAAGCAATATCTCAAACTATGCCGCGCAGAATATCGCGCTCCCGCTGGAGGAGTATATCGAGAAGGAGAAGCTTGACCGGAAGCTCTTCCTGGACAGCGCGATCGCGCAGCAGGAGGTCGACGGGAAGCTCTACGCTCTTCCGATCAGCTCGAATGTCATGGCGCTCTATTATAATAAGAAGCTGCTCCAGGAGGGAGGCTATACCGAGCCGCCAAAGACCATGGAGGAGCTCCGGGAGATGAGTAAAAAGCTCACGAAGGTCGAGAACGGAACGCTGAAGGAGCTCGGCGCACCCTTTGTCCCCGGAGGCTATGCCTGGCCTTGTCTCAGCTATGCGGCCGGGACGAATTTCGGAACCCCAGAGAAGCTCACGCCGGATAACGAAGGCTTCCGAAAGACACTGGACTACCTCTCGGATTATGTGAAGGAATTCGGAGCATCCTCTGTGAACAGCTATATCAGCTCCGGAAATTCGAAGCTCAACACCGCGCAGGATCCTTTCCTCTCCGGAGAACAGGCGCTTCGGATCGACGGCCCCTGGTTTTATGATATGGCAAAGGACGCCGGACTGGACTTCGGAGTCACGATGATTCCGTCCTATGCCTCCCAGGGGGAGAAGCATTACAGCTATCTCGAGACCTCGAATCTCTATATCCCGTCCACGGCGAAGAACAAGGACGGGGCCTGGGATTTCCTGAAATACATGACGCTTGGAGAGGGCGCGAAGGACTTTGCCGTAAAAAATGTCCAGCTTCCCGCAAGGCGGGATCTTCTCACGGACCCGGATCTTATGGAGGGGACGAATGAGGTCTACCGCGAGGTTCTCTCCGATGCGGAGCTTGTGACGATGCCGAACGCCCCCTTCTTAAAGGAGTACAGTGCAGCGATCAACAGCGCGGTGGACTCCGTTCTCCTGGGAGGGAGCCCGGAGGAGGCTCTCTCGGAGATGAAGAAGAGCGTGGACGCGATCTCCCGCTGACCGGATCTGATGCATCCTCTTTCGCCGCATTTCGAAACCTTTGCAGGATTTGCAAAGCCCGCCGTGGATTTTGTCAGCGGCAGGGGATACCGATATTGTGCGGCGAAGGGATGCGGGGGATTTGTCTGCTGTTTCTTTGAGGGAGTCTTTGCTTTGATAAAGGAAAGAGAGAAGGAGGGAGCTATGAGGAAAAGGGAGAAGAGAGCGGAGCGGGAGGGACTCCTCTTTTTGCTTCCGTGGCTGATCGGGTTCGCCTGCTTCAGCCTCTATCCGATTCTGATGTCGGCCTACTACAGCCTTACGGATTTCAGCGCCGTGAAGGCCCCGGTATTTGTCGGCATGAGGAATTATACTTCCCTTTTCCACGATAAGCTTTTTTGGAAGAGCATACAGAATACGCTCTACTATACCGCGCTTTTTGTGCCGGTCTCCATCTCGCTTTCTCTGCTTCTCGCTCTTCTTTTAAAGCCTCTCAGGATCGGAAAGGGCTTCTTCCGCTCTGTATTTTTCCTCCCCTCGATCTTTCCGGCCGTGGCCTCCACCATGGTCTGGATCATCATACTGGATCCCCTGAGCGGTTATCTGAACCGTTTTCTGAAGCTGTTTGGGATTCCGGGTGTGAACTGGCTCGGGGATCCGAAGGCCGCGATTCCGGCTCTTGTCCTTATGAGCAGCTGGGGGATCGGCGCGACCATCGTCATCCTCCTTGCGGCGATGGGGGATATTCCGGCGGAGCTCTACGAGGCGGCCTCTTTGGACGGGGCGGGAATGTGGAGGCAGTTTTGCTATGTCACAATCCCCGGGATCGCGCATGTCCTTCTCTACCAGATCGTGCTTTCGATCATCAATGCCACGCAGTATTTCACCCAGGTCTATATCCTGTGCAGTGCGCAGTCCGGCAATCTGAGCAGCGGCGCGGAAGCCGGGAGAGGGAACAGCCTTCTCATGTATCCGCTCTATCTCTTTCAGAATGCCTTTTCCAGGCTGAAAATGGGGACCGCCTCGGCGATGGCCTGGATTCTCTTTCTGGCTGTGCTTTTGTTCAGCGTCGCCTTTACCCGGATCGGCGGCCGCTTTGTGGACGAAAAATAGGGGAGGAGATCAGAATGCTTAAAAAGTCTGCTGCGGGATTTTCCCGGCTGCTTCCGACGATTCTTGTGCTGCTTGCGGCCGTGATTTTTCTTTTCCCGCTTCTCATCATGCTCTCCTCCGCTTTTCAGACGAATGAGAGGATCTTTGACAGCTCGCGCGGACTCTGGCCGGAGCACTTTGCATTTGAAAATTTCCGGAAGGTCTTCGCGCAGATCCCCTACTGGAGATATTTCGCGAATACGATCTGGGTCAGCGGAATGAATGTGCTCGGGACCTTATTCAGCACACCGCTGGTCGCCTTTTCCCTCTCAAAGATCCGCTGGAGAGGAAGGGAGCTTTTCTTCGGCATCATTCTCTCCAGCATGATGATTCCCTATACGGTGACGATGGTCCCGCTCTATCGGCTCTGGACGCTTCTGCATCTGACCGGGAGCTTCTGGCCGCTCATCATCCCCGCCTTCTGCGGCTATCCCTTTTATATCGTGCTCCTCCGCCAGTTCATGCTGACCATACCCGATGAGCTGATGGAGGCCGCGGAGATCGACGGCGCGGGGCGGCTCAGGATCTTTCGCTCCGTGATCCTTCCGCTCTCCCGCCCGGGGCTTGCCACCATCACCATCTTCAGCTTCATGTATACCTTTTCCGACTTTATGGGGCCCTTGCTCTATGCGAACAGGAGCGATCACTACACACTTTCCCTGGGACTTTATTCCTATATGAATGAGCACACAGTGGACTGGGCGGGAATGATGGCGGCGACGGCGCTTTTTATGCTGCCGATTCTGCTGGTCTTCCTTTTCTGCCAAAGATATCTGATGGATGGGATTTCCACCTCCGGTTTAAAGGGCTGAGGAGGATTTCGGAAAGGGAGCTTTAAGGAGCAGGGCCTAAGGAGAGGCGCGCGATGAAAAAAGTATTATATGTTCCCCTCGACGATCGGGACTGCAATTATGATTTTCCCTATCAGCTGAGTCTGATGACGGACTGTCTCAGCATCCTCCGCCCGGAGCGGGCTCTGATGGGCAGCTTGAAAAGGGCGGCGGAGCGGGAGAAGATCTGGGACTGGATCTTCCTCCACGCGGAGGAATGCAGCTATGCGATCCTCTCTGTGGACACTCTCCTCTACGGAAATCTGATCGGCTCCCGGATCCATGAGGAGGGGATGGAGAGCTGTGAGGAGAGGATGCGGCGCTTTTCGGAGCTTAGAAGGAGGGCACCGGGTCTTAAGATCCATGCGCTTCATCTCGTCGCAAGAGCCGCCGCCTACAACAGCGCCCAGGAGGACCCGGATTACTGGGCGGACTACGGCTATTTGATCTGGAGATATGGATATCTCCTGGATAAGCTGGAGAGAGGAGAGGCGGCGGAGGAGGAGAGGGCAGAGCTTCCCTTACTGAAGGGGAAGATTCCGGAGCGATATCTGGAGGATTTCCTCCGCCGGAGGAAGCTGGATCTTTCGATGAACCTGAGGAGCATATGCCTTCTCCGGGACGGGGTCTTCGATACGCTCACGATTCCGAAGGATGATACGGCGGAGTACGGCTATGCGGCATCGGACCAGAAGCTGATTCAGGAGAAGCTCCGGGAGGAGAGGCTTTTTGACCGGGCCTATATCTATCCGGGTGCGGATGAAGCGGGCTCTGTTCTCTTTGCGAGGATCTTTAATCTGGAGGTCGGCTGGACGCCGTCTGTCTATCTGCGCTTCTCCTCCCTCAGCGCTGCGGCCATGATTCCGAAATATGAGGACCGGGCTCTCGGGGAGAGCATCCGATGGCAGCTTCTGTCTGCGGGAGCGCTTACAGCCGACGCGGCCTCGGATTCGGACTGTATGCTCGCCGTTCACGCCTCCGGGGTGGGACAGCTCGAGGCCATGGAGCAGGAGAAGGCGGATCTTCGCTTCCGAAACAGCATGAACCCGCTGGAGCTTCTCCGCTATATTGAATATTATAAGAAAAGATATCAAAGGGCCGTGGGGCTTTCTGATGTCGCGATGGCGAACGGAGCCGACAATCTTTTCATGGATCTCATGGTGAAGATGGGACTTCAGGACAGGATCAGCGCCTTTGCGGGCTGGAACACGGCGGAGAACAGCAATGGGACGGTGATCGCCCAGCTCCTCATCGCGGCCTATTATCGAGACTTCTCCGGCATGAAACGGCAAAAGGAGGTGTCGGACTGTTTTCTCGGGAGAGCCCTCACGGCGGACTGGCTCTGCCAGGCCAATGTGCTGAGAGATTTCGTGGAAAAGTGTCGGAGCGAGGGAGAGCGGGTGGATCCCTATCATCTTGGGGAAAATGCGGCGGAGGCGAGAGAGTATTTTCTGGAAAGGCTTCGGGCTCTCCTCATGGAGAAGCTGTCAGGGATGCTGAAGGGGAAGAAGCTCTCTCTCCGGGACCTTCGCTTTCACTGGGACGGCGCCTGGTACTTCTCCCTGGACTGCGGGCTGGGAGAAGAGGACTGAGCGGCCCTGGATTCAAGCGGCGGGAGAACGAGCGCCCGGCGGCGCGGATGATGCGGCTCCGCTCAGCGGGAGGACAATCGCCCGGCGGCGCGGATGATGCGGCTCCGCTCAGCGAGAGGACAATCGCCCGGCGGCAAAGACGCCTTGGATATAGCCGGCGGGGAGACGATCACATGGCGCTATAGACGTCTCGGCTTCAGCCGGCGGGAGGGCGGGGGCATTGCGCGCGGCCGCTTCTCTCAGCAATGCCGTCGGAAAGAAAGAAAAGCCAAATTGCATTTTCCGGCCTTTTGCGTTACAATAAAATCATCTTCAGGGCGGGGTGCGATTCCCCACTGGCGGTAAAGTCCGCGACCTGCGAGAGCAGCTGAACCGGTGCGACTCCGGTACCAACAGTATAGTCTGGACGGAAGAAGAGTTCATGTTTTTTAAAGTCTTCGCCCCGGGAAATCCCGGGGCGTTTGCCTTTTTGGGACAGGACCTTTTCGAGGATCTGAAGAATGGGGAGCGGAGTATCGTTTTCTGCGGAACCTTTTCTGCGGAAAGGAGAGGCTTCTCGAAGTGAAATGCGCCTGTAGGGCAGTCCGCTGATGAGACTGCCTCGGGGCGCGGGGATTTCCCGGCCTCCGGCCGGGAACGGAAAGGAGAAGGTCCTATGAAGGAAGAGAGCAGCATTCGAAAGAGCGAGTATTTTATGAGAGGCAGGGAAAGCGCGAGGAGGGTCACAGCGGCGGGGATTTTGTCCGCGATCGCCTATCTTCTCATGCTGATCGAAATTCCGCTCCCGCTTCTCATTCCAAGCTTTATCAAGTTCGACTTCTCGGATCTCCCGGCGCTCATCGGGGCTTTCGCCCTCGGGCCGCTCTACGGGATCCTCATCGAGTTCATCAAGAATGCTTTGCATGGCATAAGCTCCGGGAGCTTCGGTGTGGGAGAGCTCTCGAACTTTTTGCTCGGGGCGGTTTTTGTGGGAGTATCGGGATTTTTGTATCAGCGGAATAAGACGAAGCGGGGGGCGATTTTCGCTTCCGTCAGCGGAGCCGCGGCGATGGCGCTCTTCTCTCTGCCGTCGAATCTCTATGTGGTCTATCCGGTCTACTATAACTTCATGCCGAAGGAGACGATTCTGGCCGCCTATCAGGCGATTCTTCCGTCCGTAAAGAGCATCTTCCAATCTCTTCTTATCTTCAATCTGCCCTTTACCTTTGCGAAGGGGATGGTCGATGTGCTCATCACCTTCCTGATCTATAAGCAGCTCTCTCCGCTTCTCCATGGAGGGGAATAAAAGCCCCTGTCTTTGTTGACAGACCGCCTCTCCAAAGCTATAATGCAAACGTGCAGGGAGAGGGGAAGCTCTGTCCCCAAGGAAAGAAAATGCCGACGGAGATTTCAGAAGAAGCAGCAGTTCCGCGGTACCCATGGAGGAAATGATAATGAATAGAATGGATTTGGTAGCAGCAGTCGCTAAGAAAGCCGAGCTTTCCAAGAAGGATGCGGAGGCTGCAGTGAAGGCTGTCTTCGATTCGATTTCCGAGTCCCTGGAGAAGGACGAGAAGGTTCAGCTGATTGGCTTTGGAACCTTTGAGGTTTCCAAGAGGGCCGCAAGAGAGGGAAGGAACCCGAGGACCGGTGAGACCATGAAGATCGCGGAATCCAAGGCACCGAGGTTCAAGGCCGGAAAGGCGCTGAAGGATAGGATCAACTGATTCATGAGATTGGATAAATACCTGAAGGTATCGAGGCTTATCAAGCGCCGCACTGTGGCGAACGAGGCCTGTGATGCGGGAAGGGTTTCCGTAAATGGAAAAGCCCAGAGAGCATCCTATGAGGTCAAGGCCGGGGATATCCTGGAGATCCGTTTCGGAGAAAAATCCGTGCGCGCGGAGGTTTTATCGGTGGCGGATAGTATTCGGAAGGAGGAGGCGTCGGAGCTGTTTCGCTATCTATGAGAAAGTCTGCGAAAAGAGAAGAGAGACCTGCGAGTCGGATCGCTATGATCGGGATCCTTGCGGTTGTTGCTTCTCTGGCGCTGATCGTCTCTTACCGAAGCTCCGGTCTCCGGGAAAAATGCAGGGATTATCAGCAGCTGGAAGAGAGTCTCGATGCGGAACTGAAGGAAGAGGAGCTTCGCGCCGCAGAGCTGAGTAAAAAAAAGGATTATGTGAAAACCCGGGAATATATCATCGAGAAGGCGAGAGAAATCTTCGGCCTGAAGATGCCGGATGAAATTATCGTCAAGCCTGAGAATTGAGAAAAGCATAGACGGGACAGAAAGAGGAAGGCGAATCTAACCTTCCTCTTTCTCTGCTCTAGGTGAAGATCCGGGCCATGCGGTGAAGGACAGCGGATGAAAACAGGGGAGAAGGTAGAGCGCTTTATCCGGGAGAGGAGACTGATCGGAGCGGGAGACACGATTTTGCTCGCTCTCTCCGGCGGTGCGGACTCCGTCTATCTTCTCCTTATCCTGGAAAAGCTGCGGGGAGAGCTTTCCTTCTCTCTCCATGCCGCCCATGTGCAGCACGGGATCCGGGGGAAGGAGGCGGAGCGGGATCTGGAATTCAGCCGGGAGATCGCAGAGCGCTTTAAGATCCCCTTTCACGGGATTTTCGTCAATGTCCCGGAGTTTTCCCGGAAGCATCACCTGGGGCTTGAGGAGGGGGCGAGGCTGCTTCGCTACCGAAGCCTTCGGGACTGCCTCAGTGAGATCATGGATAAGGCTCCCGAGAGAGCGGGCGGCAGGGGAAAGATCGCTGTAGCGCAGCATGGAAATGACCAGGCGGAGACCGTGCTCTATCATCTTTTCCGGGGGAGCGGTCTCCGGGGTCTCCGGGGCATGGAGGCGGAGAAGGACGGCATCATCCGCCCCCTGCTCCCGATCCTGAAGGAGGAAATCCTATCGGAGCTTTCGGAGAAAGGCATCGCGCACCGGGAGGATTCCACGAACCGGGATCTATCCTATGCCAGGAACCGGATCCGGGAGCGGATCCTCCCGGAGGCGGAGAGGCTGAATGCCGGAGCGCTTCCTCATATACTCCGGACGGCGGAGCTCATCGGAGAGGCCGAGGACCTTCTTTTGGAGAGGGCAGAGGAGATTTTCAGAAAAGAGGGGGAGGAGCTCCTTGAAGGCGGAGAGCTTTGGGGATTTCGGATCT
This sequence comes from Oribacterium sp. oral taxon 078 str. F0262, assembly GCF_000160135.1. Taxonomy (GTDB): domain Bacteria; phylum Bacillota; class Clostridia; order Lachnospirales; family Lachnospiraceae; genus Oribacterium. The sequence goes on along the minus strand of NZ_GG729935.1, from coordinate 509,814 downwards.
CTGTCCTTTCCCTCCGCCCGCTCCGGCCTATCCTCCGAAGGACGCTTCTTCTTCTTATGTCGGAGCGTCTTTCTCCCGGAAGAAAGGACTGGGGGGCGGTACATTTTGACGCACTGGACCGCCTTCTTTTCAGCGGGAACGGGGCGCATCTGGATCTTCCGGAGAAAATCACGGCGGATATCCGGGGAAAGGAGCTTCGGCTTCTCCGGCATTCGGAGGTTCTGAGTATGAAAGGGAGAAAAAAGCGATGAGAGAGCGGATCAAGGAATTGATATCGGAGGAAAGCATCGAAAGAAGGATCCGGGAGCTGGCGGCTCAGATCTCCAGTGACTATAAGGGAAGACCCCTTCACTTGATCTGCATCTTAAAGGGGGGAGCGGTCTTTCTCTGCGAGCTCGCAAAGCGAATTCAGAATGAAGGGCTCACGATGGATTTCATGTCGGTTTCCAGCTATGGCAGCGGGACGGAGAGTTCGGGGATTGTGCGGATCGTGAAGGATCTGGATGAGCCTCTCATGGGGAGAGAGGTATTGATCGTGGAGGATATCATTGATACGGGATCCACGCTGAATCACCTGAGGAAGCTTCTCCTTGAGAGGGGACCCCGCTCCCTGGAGATCTGCACGCTGCTCGACAAGCCCTCCCGCCGGCTGCAGGATGTCCCGGTCCGTTATTCCTGCTTTGCAATCCCGGACCGCTTTGTCGTCGGGTATGGGCTGGACTATGACCAGCGCTATCGGAACCTGCCGTATATCGGCGTTGTGGAGTTCCCGGACTCCGAAAATTCGTGAGAGGAGAGGCCATGGATCACAGTCCTATCGACAGGGAAGCGCTTTACACCGCAGGGATCGATTTCTATCGTTCTCCCGACGAGCCGAAGCCCGGAGACCGCGTGCGGCTTCGTTTCCGGGTGCGGCGGCAGGATGTGGACGGAGTATACCTTTCCTTTCCGGAGGAGGGAACTAAGATCGCCATGGAGGCCCATGTGAGCGATCATTATTTTGACTACTATGAGACCGAGGTCGTGATGGGGGAGGAGGAGCGCCGCTATGTCTTTCTCATCGAGAAAGGGGAGGAGCGCCTCCTCTATAATCGTCTCGGTGTCACGGAGGACCGGGATCCCCGCTATGCCTTTCGCCTGATCCCCGACTTTCATATCCCGGACTGGCTGAAGGGCGCGCTCATGTACCAGATCTTCATCGACCGCTTCCGAAATGGAGATCCGAAGAACGATGTGGTGGAACGGGAATACAGTTATCTCGGACATCCCGCGCATGCGGCGAAGAGCTGGGAGAGCCCGATCGAGAAGCTCGATGTCTATCGTTTCTACGGGGGAGATCTGCAGGGAGTTTTAGAAAAGCTGGATTATCTCAGCGCTCTTGGGATCCGGGCGATCTATTTTAACCCCCTCTTCGTCTCTCCCTCTAATCACAAGTATGACACGCAGGACTATGAGCATATCGATCCGCACATCGCCTGCATTGTGAGGGACGGCGGCTCAGAGCTCCCGGAGGGAAAGCTCGACAACCACCTTGCGGAAAAGTATCGGATCCGGACGACGGATCCCGAGAATCTCCGGGCGTCGGATGAGTACTTTGCCTCCTTTGTCGCGGCCTGCCATGAGAGGGGGATCCGCGTCATCATTGACGGCGTCTTTAATCACTGCGGCTCTTTCAGCAAGTGGATGAATCGGAGCGGCTTTTACTCGACAAAGGCGGGCTCTGAGGAGAGCGGCCGCTATGAGCCCGGCGCCTTCGAATCGAAGGAGAGTCCCTACCACAGCTATTTTTCCTTCGCGGACGACCGCCCGGAGGCCTGGCCGAACAATGAAAGCTATGAGAAGTGGTGGGGAAATGACACGCTCCCGAAGCTGAATTATGAGGATTCGGAGGCGCTGGAGAACAGGATCTTAGAGATCGCAAAGCGCTGGGTCAGTCCCCCCTTCTCCTGCGATGGCTGGAGACTGGATGTTGCGGCGGATCTCGGGCATTCCGAGGACTATAATCATCGTTTCTGGCAGAAATTCCGAAGGGTTGTGAAGGAGGCAAATCCCGAGGCGGTGATTCTGGCGGAACATTACGGGGATCCCCAGAACTGGCTGAACGGCAGGGAATGGGACACCGTGATGAATTATGACGCCTTTATGGAGCCGGTCAGCTGGTTTTTGACGGGGGTGGAGAAGCATTCCGACACGGTAAACCCCGAGCTTCGGGGAGACGGGGAGAGCTTTTTCCTCACGATGAGCTATAATATGGCAAAGCTTCCGGAGAATTCCTTGCTCTCTGCGATGAATCAGCTCTCAAATCACGACCATTCCCGCTTCATGACGAGGACGAATCAGCGGGCGGGGAGGATCGGGATATCGAAGCCGGGGAGCGCGGACGAGGGCATACGGCCGGAGATTTATCGCCTCGGTGCGATGATACAGATGAGCTGGCCCGGTGCGCCGACTCTTTACTACGGAGATGAGGTCGGGATGTGCGGCTGGACAGAGCCGGACAGCCGGAGACCGTTTCCCTGGGGGAAGGAGGATCTGGAGCTTTTGGAGTACCATCAGTACCTGAGCAGGACGCACCGCTATTATAAGGCGCTCTCGGGCGGCTCCCTGATGCCGCTCATGGCGGGAAAGGAGCACATCGTCTATGCGAGACTTCTGGGAGACCAGGTTGTGATCGTCGCGATCAATTCGGGTCCGGAGGAATATGCGCTCCAGATCCCGATCTGGAGGACCGGGCTGACCGATACCATGCTGATCCGAAGGGTTCTGAAGACCGACCAGGCTCACTATAATGCGGGGGAAACGAAGCGCTATGGGAGCAATGGCTGCCTTAGAAGCTATATGCAGCCGTATACGGGAAAGATCTACGTGGCGGAATTGAAGTGAGGCGGAGGAGCGATGTCGGATCAGTTTTCGAGGACGAGGCTCCTGCTCGGGGACGAGGCGGTGGAGCGTCTCCGAAGGGCGAAGGTCATTGTGTTCGGGATCGGAGGAGTCGGAGGCTTCGCGGCGGAGGCTCTCGCAAGGGGCGGGATCGGCAGGCTGGAGCTCGTGGACAGTGACGTGGTGAGCCTTGGCAATCTGAACCGGCAGCTGATCGCTTTGCACAGCACCATAGGAAGGGCGAAGGCGGAGCTCATGGCGGAGCGGGTCCGGGATATCAATCCGGACTGTGAGTTAAAGGTCCATAAGCTCTTCTATCTTCCGGGAGAGGGAGAGAAGGTCTTTCGCTTCTCGGACTATGATTATATCGTGGATGCCGTGGACACGGTGAGCGCGAAGCTCGCCCTCGTCGAAGAGGCGAAAAGGGCGGGGGTTTCGATTATCAGTGCGATGGGCGCCGGCAATAAGCTGGATCCGACGGCCTTTTCCGTAGCGGACATCTATGAGACCAGTGTCTGCCCGCTCGCAAGGGTGATGCGGCGGGAGCTTCGGAAGCGGGGGATCTCCTCCCTGAAGGTGGTTTATTCCAGGGAGAAGCCGGTGGATCCGGAGAGGGAGGAGGGAGAGGATGCGGCAGTGCTCCCCGGCTCTGTCTCCTTTGTCCCATCCGTCGCGGGGATGATTCTCGGCGGAGAGGTCATACGGGATATTCTGGGGATTGAGAGGAGACGGGACGGAAGCTCCTCTCCTCCCTGCTTTTCTCCTCCGGAAGCTTTGCGAGAAGAAGGTCGAAGAGAAGAAGGCAGAGGAGAGCGCATTCCAGGAGGAAGATGAGAGGGAGCATCCTGAGAAGGAAGGAGAGCCCCCGGAAGAGATAGAAGCAAAGCGGCAAAAGCAACATGAGGAAGAGACAGAAGACCTGCTTTTTTCGAAGCTTCTGTCTCTTTTTTTCAGCCTCTGCGATCTCAGTCAGCTCTGTCTCTTTTATCATAAGAGAGCTGCTTTCCGCCGGGAGAAGGAGTGGGCTTTCCTCTTCTTCTCTCTCTCGTTCCTCCCGGAGGCGGAGTATTCCATTTTTCAGGATGAGCTTGTCCTCCTCCGGACCTTCCCGCCGGGCGGTTTCGATCCCCTCTTCAGCAATCTTTTCGAGAGATGCCCGAAGATCGGAGTCTTCTGCCTTCTCTTTCCTCCTCCTTTTCTCCCTCTCTCCGCCTTCCGCTTTCTGTCTCTCTTCCCTGGCCTTCTTCCCGTTCTTTCGAACGATACGCATGAGCTCCTCCATCCGAAAATCCTCCCTGCAGCTTTCGCGAAAGAGAGAATAGGCGAGGATGATGCTCCGCTCAGAGCGATAGTCGATCTCCTCCAGTACCCGGCGGAGAAGGGCGCGGAGGGAGAGGGGGAAGTGATTTTCCCTCTCCGGAAGCAGCGGGAAAAGATATCGCTTTTCCTCCGGATGGTAATAGATCAGGGAGGGATCCAGGAGGATCAGCTTTTCCGGGAGCAGATATTCCTCCAGGGAGAGAAGGAGTCCGTTCAGGCTCTCCATGAGGACAGACAGCTCCCGATAATCCAGCTTTTTTTCTCGGCAGCGGCTGTCCAGACTTTCCAGGGAGCTGATATCGTAGGAGAAGAGGACCTCTTCATCCCGGAGCAGAGGGCGGAAGGGGAGTGATCCCGGGATTCTGCCGTTCTGAAGGACCTTATTTTCGTAGTTATCCTCCCGGAAGGAGCCTCCCTCGATCAAAAGACGGCTGCCGGAGGGACTTTTCTCTGTGCGGGTCTTAAGCTCAGGGATCTTCTTGTTCATCAAAAACCTCGCTTTCTTTGCGCTCTCGCAATGTATGCTCCCGGAGGAAGCGCTCCGGGCGGAAAAGCTCCTTTTCTCCTCCCATCTCATGGCTTCGATACTCTGTTCTCCATTTCTTCTTCGAAAAATGATAGATTTTACGGTGAATTCGGAGCGCTCCGCCGATCAGGGAGAGGATGATCAGGAAGGTGAGCGCGGTGAGATAGCTCGCTTCGATAGTGTACATGGAATTCCTTTCTCAAAAAGCGGAGGGGAAGAGGGATATCGCGGTGAGGAGAAGGAGACCGGGGAGGAGACAGGGAAGGAAGGGAAAGCGCAGGGAGCGGGCGCTTCTTCTTTGAAAGCGGAGCCGGATCAGGAGAAAAGCCCCGACCAGACCGCTTACAAATACTGCGGAAAAGAGAAGAAAGAGAAGGCTTCGGAGAGGGAGGTAGAGAGCGGAGATCAGGAAGAAGACAGCGTCTCCTCTTCCCAGTGCGGAGCAGCTGAAATGACTCAGAAGGAGTAAAAGAAATCCGGGCAGAAGGGAAAGCGGGAGAAGAAGGAGGGAGAGGGCTCCTCCCTTTTCCGGAGGGAGGAGGGGAAGCAGGAAGGAGATGAGCCCCGGCGGCAGAAAAAGCCAGAAGATCCATCGGGGAATCCTTTTTCTAAGAAGGTCAGAGAGAGCGGAGATGGAGAAAAAGAGGAGAAAACAGCAAAAGGAGGGGGAGAGATTTGAAAGTTTCATTTTCAGTCCTTATCTCCCGCAGCGGATGCAGGGGTGTCTCCCGGCGGCGATGGCCCGTTCGAGAGTGGTTGTGCTGACATAGCTTTGCATGGCGGGGCAGTCCGGACTGCTGTGATAGCGCCTTCCGGCCTCTGTGTAGTAGACCAGGGGGCTGTCCGGGGATGGACGGCAGCTCCTGCAGGGGGAGAAGCGTCCGCCGTAGCGGGCAGGACGCCCGTCGATCTGCCTTGCGGGGCAGGAGAGGAAGGCATTGGAGATGTAGCTGCAGTCCCGGGAGAGGTGGTAGACGTCGGGGCGGAGGACGCTGATATAGACGAGGCTTTCCTCAGCTTCGTTTCCTGCTGTCTTTTTCCAGCGCGCGGGATCCGCTCCGACAAAGGCCCGGCGGCCTGCGATTAGCTCCTGGGGGATGGAACGCTGAAGAAGAAAGGGGAAGGGGAGAGCGGCATCGTAGCGGAGACTGCAGCGGATCATATCCCCCTCGCTCTCTGTGCGGAGGACGGCCTCCTTCATTCCCCGGTCGGAAAAGGAGGAGAGGAGCTCTTCATCCTCCGGAAGATCCAGAAGGAGGGGGGAGAGGGAGCCCGGGCGAAGGAGTGACGGGAAGCGCTCCCCGTATTTCAGGATGGAGAGCTTTCGCAGCTTTTCCTCCATGAGAACCGAGCCCCGCAGATTTCGGGAGAGGATCAGAAGAGGTGTCATGAGGAGAAAGCCGCAGAGGAGAAAGAGCGTCATGGAAAGCGCGGCCTCCATGGTGAGAGAGGCGTTTTCTGACTTTAATATCCCTAAGTCCGTCGGATCCGGAGGGAGGAAGGACCGGATTGTTTTCACTTTCTTTCACTCCTTTCTTCTCTGCCTTTTCTTATAGCTTCCGCGTTTTCCCTGCCTTTTGGCGGGGATCGCTACTGACTGTCGTTTTTATATTTATAGTAACTCCTCGCCTGCGGACGAAACAGAGTTTCCGTCTCTCTCCCGCTCACGGCCCGGACGGAGCTTAGGTCGAGGAAGAAATGCCGGGACCGGCTGTCCGCATCAAGCTGCAGGGCATAGAGGCAGTCCGTGATGCAGAAATCCTCCTCGGATTCAGAGACTCCGCTCCGGAGATTCCTCTCGATGCAAAGCAGCATCCGTGTATTGATGCCGGATTGATCGCGAAGACCGGCGTGAAAGAGAAGGGCCCTGAGATAATCCCGGTAGGAGGGGGCGGATGCCTCTTCGCGGGGATTCGGATTCCTTTCCCTGCTTCCGGCCCGGAGCAGGATCTCCGGGGAAGATCCCCAGCTCTCCTCCGCGGGAAGGAGAGCCACTCTTCCGCCCAGGAGGAGTGTTTGAAGATCAGAAAATGCCTGTGTGAGAGCCCAGAGGGAGAGAACCTGGATCGTAAGAAGAGAGAGGAGGGCGGGATTTTCCCCGCCTTCCCCGAGGCAGAGAGAGGATCTTGCGAAGTCTCTCGCCTCCTCTCTTTTTTTGCTGCTCTGAAAGAGGAAGAAGAGATTCCTGCTCTCCCGCAGCGCAAGGAGCTTTTTTAAGCTCTCGGAGAGAGCGCTTTTACCGTCCGTAGCGCCGCTGAGAAGATACTCGATCTCACATTCCCGGCTTCCGCTCGGAGGGCGCTGATCCGAGGCCTCGCTTTGCCAGAAGTGAAAATAGCAAAGGGAGTATTCCCCGAGAAGAGGGAGCTCCCAGGGGGAATCAGAGGAAGCGGCCCGAAAGGGAGGGTCCTTAGGATAAAGCTTTTCTTCCCCCGGAAGAAGCTCTCCCTCCGGGAGTGAGAGGAAAAGAAGTCTCTCCTCCGGGAGAGACGGAATCTTCTCGAGCCTTTTCATGTTTTCCGCTCGGATGCGCCTCCCGCCCTCCCGGAAGGAAAGCTCCGAAAGCGCGCGCCATTCCCCGAGCTTCTCCCGGCAGAAGGCGGAGATCCGGCGCTCCTTTGCTTCCTCCGCCTCATGTTCTCCCTCTTCCTCTTCCTCCAGCTCATTTAGAAAGCTTTCTGCCTCCTCCATGATCTCCTGCACGCTTTCCGAGAGGGAGGCGGAGAACTCGGAGAGCCGTTCTATTTCGCTAAGGATCCTTCCGCTTTCTTCCAGATAGCCCCCATAGGCGCGGAACTCCTCTTGGAGGATCGCCTGCCCCTCTTCCGAAAGTTCCGCCATCCCGGCTTCAAAATCGGCCTCTGTCTTTTGGAGAGCTTCCGAAAGGAGCTCCGCCTTTTCCCGGCAGAGTCCGGCTGCATCGGGGAGTTCGGAGAGAAGGTCCTGAAGCTCTGCGGCCTCCCAGAGAAAGCCCTGAAGATAGCCGGAGTCCAGTTCGGAGTCCGCGGCCTTTTTCCTTTTCTCCGCGTTTTCACAGAGGTGGGAGAAATCAGAGAATGCGGTCTCCAGTGCGAAGAAGTCGCTGCCGCAGAGCTGATACTCCCTCTGAAGCGGAGAGAGATGGATGCTCTCCTCTATGAGGCGTGAGAAGTCCTCCAGTGATTCCAGGACCTCCTCTTCTTCGGCGCTTTCTTCAAGATAAGAAAAGGGAGATCCGGGGAGGGAGCTTTTCATATATTCCAGGACCTCTTCCTCAAAGGAGATTCCCTCTGTGAGGAGAAGCTCTTCCGAAAGGCGGAGCTTCTCCTCGGAGAGCTCCAAAGGGAAGAGATTCTCCGACTCCATATAAGGGCGGAGAAAGTCCGATAGCTCCTCCTTCAGACCCTCTTTGTCCCGATACTCGAGTCCCAGAAGGCGATAGTTTTCCCAAAGAGGTCTGTGGTACTGGGAAAAGAGAGATTCCATCGCACTGTCCAGAGCGAGCTGTAGATACAGGCGCTCCGCGGCAGTGCGGGAGGCCTCCGTCACTGTCAGGAGGAGAGCCGCTGTGAGGACAAAGCAGATCGAGAGAAAGACGGTGATGGAAGCGCTCTCCCAAGTCCCCCTTTTTTCTGTCTTTATCCGCATGGATACTCCCTTCTACTCCCAGACGGAGCCGGCGGAGCCCTGGATCTGATCCATGATCGTGATGAGGAGGGAGCGGACCCGGTCTCTGAAAATGATGACGAGGGCGATCAGAACGACCAGGATCAGCACAAGCTCAATCGTCCCAAAGCCCGATTCTTTGTCCCGGAATGCCCCCAGTCTATGGGAGAGAGCGCGGAGAAGCAGAATTCCGTTTTTCAGGAGATATTCTTTATAGAGCTTCATAAGTTTCCTCCTTTCAGAGTGCCAGTCAGAGTGCCAGGATATCAAGGGGATGATTTCAGCTCTTTTCCCTCGGGGAGATCAGAGCCCGGAGAGCGCGCTCATCGCCGGAAAGAGAATTAAAAGGAGAATGATTCCAAGCTGAAGCAGGAGGGGGAGGAGAAGCTTGGTGGAGGCCTCCTCGCCGAGCCTTTTTGCGGTATTTTTTCGGCACTCAAAGGCGTCCTCCATCTCCAGCTTCAGAGCCTCCCGGAGATTCCGGCTTCCGTTTCGCCTCTTCTGCTCGATGAGAGCGATCAGCCTCGCATAGGGCTTCAGAGAGATTCTCCGGGCGAAGCTCCGATAGGCTTCGGACTCGGATACATTGCTCTTAAGCTGTAAAAGCATGGTGCGGAGCTCTCCGCTAAGAGCTCTCTCTTCTCCGGGTCCTTCCCGGGGGAGCGCCTCGTAGTGCTCACTGATTTTTTCAAAGGCGTTTCGCAGTGAAAGTCCCGCCCCGAGATAGAGGAGAAGCTTGGAGACCAGGTCAGAGTAGTCGAGAAGGAGGGAGAGTTCCCGTTTTTTTGCCCTTTCTCTAAGGCGGAGGCTTTCCCTGAGATAGAGAAGCACAGCGGAAAAAAGGCCGAGGAGGGGGAGGAGCAGATAGCTTTGATCCCTTTTCTCCCGAAAATGAAGCTTGTGTCCCTCGATGGAGTCCGGGAGGCGGAAGCGGCCTTTTGTGAGGCTGGAGCGATCCTCCTCTAAGAGCCGATCGCTCAGAGCCTTTTCCAGCTTTTCCAGCTCGCTTCTCTCCCGAGGAAGGATGCAGACATAGAATCTTGCGGGCTCGGAGTGCCAGCGAAGAGGAGCAGCGGAATTTTGCCCCGATTCTCCGGCGATTTCCGTACTCATCCGAAGCTCCAGATAGCCGTGCACCTCCTCTCCTTCCGAGAGGATCTCATTGTGGACCCGGCCGTCGGAGCTTATGAGATCCCGGTACTTTCGGATATATTCAAGCTCCGCCAGCCGCTTTTCGGCACTCCTTCTGCCGGGGCTCTCACGCTCCCCTTCTCCTTCCTCATACCCGTTTTCTTCCCCCAGGCTATTTAAGACAGGGACAAAATTCCAGTTTGCCTTTACACCGAGCTTTGGAAAGTTCCGGGGAAGGAAGAGATCCGTCTTTACCGCATCGAGGCTTTCCGTCGTCTTTGTGAGCTGTCCCTCTATCTCAGAGAGGATTCCCGCGAAAACCTGTTCCGCCTCTTCCTTTGTATAGCGGGAGGCAGAGACATGGACCTTGACGGGGATGGGGCCCTTCCCGGAAAGGCCAAGCACCTCCAGAGAGAAGTCTTCCCCTCCCGAGCCGTGCTTCCCCCTCGAAAGGAAGCCGCCGGGCAGGATGGAGGACTGAAGCCCATCGGACAGAAAGAGAAGGAGAGAGAGAAAGAGGGAGAGAAGGAGTACCGCGGCCTGGAGTTTCAGTACTCTCCGGGGCGTATGCGCAAGGAGACGGCGCGGAAGCGAAGAAAGGGGGATTTTTGAAAGGAGATTCATAGTTGGCCTCGCTCAAAAGCTGTCGGCCTCCCCGCCTCCATCCAGGCGGAGAGCGGAGGGCAAGCTGCGGATCATGGAGCTTCAGACCTCGATATCCAGGATGCGTTCGGAGAGACGGACGGCGAGGAGATAGAGAAAAAGGCAGAAACTCATCAGGATTCTTCCCGCCGCCGTCTCATAGAGGATGCGGAGGAAATCGGGACTGCTCAGCTTCATATAGAGGAGGAGCAGGAAGGGGATCAGATTCATGATCCTCTGCTCATATCTTCTTGCGGCACTCAGCGTCAGGATTTCCTCCGAGATTCCGATTTTATCGTGGATGAGCTCACTGGAACGGCGGATGATCGTCTCGAGTTCTCCTCCGGACTTTCTGGCCACGGAGAAAAGCTCGGAAAAATTTCGGATTTCATCCAGGCCGGAACGGGTGGAGAAATCGAAAAGCAGATCCTCGATCGGGAGCTTTTGCTCAAGTCCCTCCGAAATTTTTTGAAATTCCCGGGAAATCATCGCATTTTCTCCGAGAAGAGAGCTGAGCTCCCGTCCGGAGAGGCGGAAGGCATTTTCCAGGGAATAGCCGGCGCCAAGGAAGGAACTCAGCACAGAGAGAGCCTCCCGAAATTCCAGGAGGAGCTTCCGCTGCCTTTGCTTTCTGAGAGAAGCTCTGAGATAGAAGGGGTAGAGAAGTGCCGGGGGGATACTGAGAAAGAAGAAGAGGAGACTTTGATAAAAGCAATAGGCCAGGAGTCCGGAGAAGAGAAGAGCGCGGAAGAGCTGCCTGAGATAGTCCGAAAGACTGAGCTCATAGCGCCGGTAGTCGTTCCCGGAGTCTTTTCTGATCCGTAAGCTCCGCAATCCTTCGGAGAGTCTTTCCGTCATATTCGAAAAGCTTTTTCGTCTTGATTTCTCCATTCTCAACCCCCAGTATTTCCGAGATCTCGAGGACGCGCCGCTTTTGATCTCCGCCCCGTCCGAGATGCACAAGGATCTGTATTGCGGAGGCGATCATGTTTCGGATCGCGGGAAGCGGAAGCTCCGCTCCCTGCAGCACCATGGTCTCCATGCGCCTCAGCATATCGCGGCCGGAGTTTCCATGCCCCGTGGAGAGACTGCCATCGTGCCCGGTATTCATCGCATTCAGCATATCGAGACATTCCGCGCCGCGCACCTCCCCGACGATGATCCGGTTGGGACTCATGCGAAGACTTGAGCGGATGAGCTCTGCGATCGTGACCTCCCCCTCGCCCTCGGAATTTTTATTTCGGGTCTCCAGACTCACGAGATTGGGAATATGCTTGAGCTGAAGCTCCGCGGAGTCCTCGATCGTGATCACTCTCTCCCTCTCCGGGATGAACTGGGAGAGTGCGTTCAGGAAGGTGGTTTTTCCGCTGCTGGTGCCTCCGGAGATAAAGATGCTGTAGGCGCTGATGACGAGTTGCTTTAAAAAATCCGCGGCCTCCTCCGTGATGGAGCGAAAGCGGATCAGCTTCTCCATCGTGATCGGCTCCGGGAATTTTCGGATATTGACGATCGCCCCCCGAAGAGAGATCGGAGGAAGCACGATGTGCACCCTGGAGCCGTCCGGAAGTCTGGCATCCGCGATGGGATGAAGTGTGTTCACGCTTCTGTCAATGCGGGATACGATCTGCTGGATGAGCTCCTCCAGCTGCTCCGGGCTCTCGAAGCACTGATCCCAGCGCTCGTATTCTCCGTTTCGCTCGATGAAAATCTCTCGATAGCCGTTGATCATGATCTCTGTGACGGAGGGATCCTCCAGGGGCTCCGAGAGGATATCCAGCTTTCGGAGACTGTTAAAAAGCCTGTTCCGAAGCCAAAGCTTATCCCTTAGCTTAAGCTCCTCCAGAGGAAGGAGGGCGCCGTCAATCTGATCCAAAAGCTCTCTGTCCGTAAAGGAGCTTTTGGAGAGAAGAGAGAGAAGCTCAGACTTAAGCTCCAGGCGTAGCGCTTCCAGTGACTCCATAAGGGACTCCTTTCGGATCTCTCCGTTAATTTTCCGTTGCTTTCTCCGCTATCTTCCGCGCTTCTGCCCGTGTCCGCTTCTTATCCGAAGGATCTCTTTCTCCTTCCATCTGCTTTTCCCCTGTGAAGAGCGGGGGAAGCGCGAAAATCCTTTTAAAGTCCCCGGCAGAGGTCGATCTCCGAGACCTCCTCCGGGCTCTCGGAAAGCTTCTCTGAAAGAGGGAGGGAAATCTCCTCATCCTCTCTCTCCGAAGCTTCATATTCCTCTGTCTCCTCTTCCTCCGCCTCCTGAAACAGGAGCTCCTCCTCAGGGGAGAGCAGGCAGCGCTTTGCGAGGGAGAGGGTAAAATCCGAGAGCAGGCTCTCCGGGAGAGCAGCGATGGACGCCGGGTCTTCTCCCTCCGTGAGAGGGAGAAGGAGCTTCACAAAGCGCTCCGGGCGGCCCAGGAGGGAGGAGTATTCCAGATAATGAATGAACTGCGAGAGCTTTCTTCTGCTGCACGCATCCTCCCGGACCGGGATCAGGACCCGTTCGGAGAGAGGAAAGATGGGGGCAATGCGGGAGACCAGAGGGTCCGTGTCGAGAACGACCGCATCAAAGCCGGAGGAGGAAAGCAGAAGCTCCGTAAAATCGGCGAGCTCCGAAGCGGAAAGGGCCGAAAGATCCTCCGGATTTCGGACCGGAGGGAGGACAGAGAAGCCCGCGTGTTCCAGAGGATAGCAGAGAGAGTTAAGCCTGAGCGCGTTCAGCTTTCCCTCTTTAAAGTAATAGAGCGCCTCTGTGAGGCTCCCCTCTTTTCCGCGATAGAAGGAAGCGGGACCCGCTGTTTCCTCAAAGCTCAGAAGAAGCGTATGCATGGAAGCGGAGAGCGTCTTTGCGAGGCTCAGCGAAAGACTGGTCTTCCCGGAGCGTCCGATCGGACTAAAGACCGTATAGAGCTTCGCTCTCCCGTCTTTTTCTATGGGGGCTCGACGCTCCTCTCCGTAGAGCCGGCAGAGCTCCCGGAGTATTTCAGAGCCGGAGCGGTAGCGATAGATCTCGTGCGGCCCGGAGGAGTCCTTCTCCGGAGGCGTTTCCGAGAGATAGACCGGATGCTTCACCCCGGACAGAAGAAGCCTCTCTGTCGAGAGAAGGACATGGATTTCTCTCTTCTCAGAGAAATCCTCGATGGCCTCGACACTTTGAAACTGCTGGAGACGAAAGGGGGAATCGCAGTGGGAGAAATAGAGGAAAAGACGCTCCATATAGAGGCGGTCCTTCCCATAGAGCGCAAGAATTCTGTCCATGGAAGACCTCCGAAGGGGAAAAAGAAATGAATTTTACGAAAATCCGTGCTCAGAAAGCGGAAAGGGAGAAATCCCCGGCGGGGAAGAGAAAAAAACCATAGAAGGCCAATGAAAGACCAATAGAAGCGGTATGGCCGAATCAGGGGGCCGGCAGAAGAAGCGGACCTCTCGATAAAAGTATAGAGAAAAAAGGCATCTTTGCCTATCCGCGTTAACGACAGAAAAATTTGAGGCCATTTGGCAATCCCTTCCAAAAAACCTTCCGGAATCGAAAGAAAAAGAAGGGAGCCGAAAACTGCGCCGGAGGAATGGTTCTTCCGAATTTTCGACTGTGAAGGAGTGAGGCATGGCTTTTTGCCTCCTGCCTCTGACTTCGCTGCGGAGATTTACTTGACAGTGCCGGGCGCCTGAATTATGCTGATTTTGTCCGGAAGGATCCCTGATCGGGAGGGACAGACGCTTATCCGGTGAGACAGCGATGGGAGAATGGCATCTGCGGAAGGAGAAGAGTACGTATGAAATGTAAGAATTGCGGGGAAGAGATACAGGAAAACGCGAGATTTTGTCAAAATTGCGGTGCAGCTCTGCCGCCGGAACCCTCTGAGGGGAAGGAAGAAGATGCGGCTCTTCGCAGCGAGGCTCAGGCTCCGGAAGAGATGGAAAAGAAGGAGGGGCAGGGCTCCGGAGAGAGCGTGGAGAAGGACAGCGCGGCGGAGGAAAAGCAGGAGCCGGAGAATACTGAGGCAGAGGGGCAGAAAGCAGGGGAAGGGAAGGACGCGGAAAAGCCGGAGGTGCAGCAGAAGGAGAATTCGGAAAAGCCGGAGAGGCAGCAGAAGGAGAATGCAGCGAAGGCCGCTCAGGAAGAAGGGGGAACGAGTTACCAGACGGTAAAGAGCGGAGAGAGCGGAGAACCCGGGAAGAAAAAAAGAACCGCTCTTTTCCTCGGAATCGGAATCGGAGCGGTGCTTCTTCTCGTCCTTGTCGTCGGGATCGCCCTTATGCTCACGGGTAAAACGAAGACCATCGATCTGAGTACCTATACCAGCGTGAGTTATGAGGGCTATAACGGATATGGAAAGGCGGAACTCCAATTTGATCGGGAGCGCTTCCTCTCTGACTGGAGGAAAAAGATCCGCTTTGGCCGGGGAAGGCTTGCGAGATCCTATAAGAGAGCTGCCCGAGGTGACGATCCGGCGGATTTCCTCTACGAGCGCTTTCTCGAAGTGAGCGCTGATCTCGATACGAAAGAGAGGGCGGATCTGAAAAACGGAGACGCCGTGCAGCTCCACTGGTCTTTGGACAAGGACGATGACCGCGATATCCAGAAAACCTTCGGGGTCAAGCTGAAGCATGAGGATCAGAGCTTTACGGTGGAGGGACTGGAGGAGATCAGGACCTTTGATCCGTTTGCGCAGATTGAGCTGAGGCTGGATGGGACCTCTCCGAACGGAAGGGCGAGCCTTGAGATTCGGGACGACAGCAATTTTATCCGGGAGCTCACGATCGAGCTGGACAAGAGGGATGATCTGAAGAATGGGGACAGCGTCACGGCCAGCATCGATGAGGAGAGAGTCTCTTATTTCATTCAGAAGCATGGGATAGCCCCCTCCCCCCTCAAAAAGGAATATAAGATTGAGAATCTCGCGGCCTACGCGGAAAAGGACAGTGAGGTTCCTGAGGAGCTTCTCGAAAAGATGAAGAAGGACACGGTGGATAAGCTCCAGGCGGAGCTCGCATGGCAGTCCAATTCCGGTGTCAGCTACAGCGGGGCGGAATATATCGGGAACTATTTCCTCAATGCGAAAAAGGAGGGAAGAAGCGGAAACCGCATGGTGCTTGTCTATAAGGTGACGGCAAATGTGAAGTTCCCGGAGGCCGGCTTCGACCAGAATTTTAACTACTACTATTACGGGAGCTTTTCACAGATCCTCTTGAAGCCGGACGGAAGCTACAGCATAGACAGCTATTTCAGCACCCCCACAAACTATGTGCAGTTTGATACCGGCGTCAAATTCCTGGGCATCTCGAGGATTCTCGACTTCAACGGCTTCCAGACGCTGGAGGAATTAAAGACGGAGGCGGTCACGCGGGGCGTGGATTCCTATACCGTGGAGGAGCATATCAACGAGGGAGGCTCCGGTGAGAGCGCTCAGGAGTCGACTTCCGCAGCCGAGTCCGGAGAGGGAGGAGAGAGTGAAGCGGCAGGCAGCAGTGAGGCAGAGACTACTGCGGCGGCATAGAATGCCGAAAAACCGCATGCAGGGCTTCGCCGGGGAGGAAGCTTCCCTCTATGAGGATTTTTGAAATCATTCCGGAGCGCTTTTTCAGCATCCTCAGCGCGCAGAAAAAGGAGCTTTATGTGGATGCGCTCATGGTGCTCCGGACCGCCTTTAAGACGGAGCTTCTGATCCGCCGTCCGGAGCTTTTCTCCATGATGCTGGACTCTTTGGAGGACAGCTTTCTCTCGGCGGATTTCTCCGAGGAGGCCATGGAGATCGGAGAGGAGGGGGAGAGCCAGGATCTCTCCGGCAAGGTTCACCTCCTGCTCCGTAAGCTCCGGGACTGCGGCTGGATTGAGATCGAGTATGAGCCTGGCTCTTTTGAGGAGATCGTGACGGTACCGGACTATGCGGTGGCCTTCATGGATCTCCTCTATGATTTTCCCATGAGAGGATCCGGGAGTACAACAGCTACGTATATGCGAGCTATGCGGCGCTCAAAAATGCAAGGGAGAATCCGGACTTTCAGCTTCAGGCTCTTCTGAGCGCCCATCAGAACACGGAAAAGCTCGTGGATGAGCTGAAGAGCCTTTTTAATGGCATCAAGCGCTATTATCAGCGTCTCGCCGGGCAGCAGGACATCAATATCCTTCTGAGAGAGCATTTGGATCAATACAAGGAGAAGCTCTTTGATCAGATCTACTATCCCCTCAAGACGATCGATTCCGTGCCGCGCTTTAAGGGGGAGATCCTCCGCATTCTGAATGCCTGGAGCATGGATCGGGAGGTCATGGACCGCATCGTCGGACAGGGGATCCGGAGAAGGCTCTTCTCCTCGGAGGAGCAGGGCAGAGAAGAGAGCTATGCCATGCTGAATGCCGTCATCAATACCTACGAGAACATCGAGGAACTGATTGCCGGAGTAGATGCGAAGCACAACGAGTATGTGAATGCCTCCATTGACAGGATTCGCTATATCGTAAATGCGGACCGGAGCGCGAGAGGAAATCTGGTGGATCTTCTGAAAAACGCCGGGAGAGAGGATATTCTCAATGAGATGAGGGGGAAGTTCCTCCTCAGTCGGCACAGCTTCCTGGACAGCCAGTCTCTCTACCGCCGGATCAAAGGGGAGAGAAGGGAGGGGGAAAAGGCGAAGCCTCTCGAAAGGAGAGTGGAGAGCCCCGCCGCGGTGGATGGCTTTCTCACGGAGCTTCGCCGACAGTACAGCGATGCGAAGATCGATCGCTACATCCTCTCGATTATGGGGGAGAGGGGAGAGCTTTACAGCGAAGAGGCTTCGATCCGTTCCCCGGAGGACTTCATCCTCTTTCTCCTCGGCACGCTTCGAGGGGGAGAAAGGAGGGCTCCCTTCAGTGTAGAGTTCTTTCAGGGAAATGTAGAGCGAAATGACTGCAGTCTGCCGCGGCTTTGCTTCCGGGAAAAGGGAAGGAAAAGAGCGGACAGAGGGGAAGGAGAGGGAGAAGGAGAGGGGAATGCTGGAGGAGCAGTTTGAAAAGCTGAATATGACGGAGAAGGAGCAGTTCCGGAGAATGGTGAATAAACTTCTTTCCCACAGCTATCTTCTCTCCCGAAGCTATGACTTCACAGATCATATCGCAAGGACAAACCCGGAGTATCTCTTTGTGGAGCGGAACTTCGAGCTTTTTCAGGAATATTTTTCCTACAGCGCCTTTCATCTTGAGAGGGACAATAATTACGGCGTGATCAGCCTTCAGAGCGAGTATGATGAAAACCGGCTGAGACTCGACAAGCAGAGCACGCTGATCCTCTATACGCTTCGCCTGATCTACGAGGAGGAGAGAGAGAAGATCTCCCTCTCGCGGGAGATCTTCGTCAGTGTCGCGGACCTCGTACACAAGATGATATCGGTCGGTGCGATCCGGAAGAAGCCCTCAAACCTGGCGCTCTCCTCCTCTCTCCGCATACTCTCGCATTTTCGCCTGCTGGAAAAGGCGGGAGGCAGGTGGGAGGACGCGGATACGAGGCTTTTGATCCTGCCCACGATCCTCTTTGTGGTCTCCAATGAGCAGATCACGGGGATGCACAGACTTCTCGAGGAGGGGGACGGGGATTTGGCGGGGGAGGAAGGAGAGTCCTATTCGGAGGGGGGAGAAGAGCTTTCCGCGGAGGATGAAGGGAAATGAAGAAGCTGACGAGAATGCTCATGATCCGCTGGTACAGCTATGAGAAGGAACTGATCGACTTTGATATGATCAATTTCCTGACGGGGAAGACGGCGGCCGGAAAGTCCACTATTATCGACGCCCTGCAGCTGGTAATTCTCGGAGACAGCAGCGGGTCCTATTTTAATAAAGCGGCCAATCAGAAATCCGTCCGCTCTCTCAAGGGGTATCTCTACGGGGAGACGGGGGATGATGGGGATGCGGGCTATGAGTATCTTCGCACGGGGCCGTTCACGAGCTATGTCGCACTGGAATTTTATGATACGGAGAAGGGGAAATACTTTACGGTGGGATTTGCCGCGGACTGCGGGAGGGAGCTTTCGGTGAATTACCGCTGGTTTCTCATCCCGTAGAAGGGAATTCCGGAGAACTGCTTCATCGACGAGAGGACGGACATACCCTATGACCTGAACGGGCTGAAGCTTTTTCTGAATCGCTATGCGGGGAAGAAGGGCTTTGAATTCTATGATACGAATCGCCGCTATCAGGAGGTCACGGAGGGAAAGTTCGGCCAGATCAAGAGGAAGTACCGGCTCCTTTTTAAAAAAGCGGTGCCCTTTACGCCGATCACGGATATCGAAAAATTCATCACGGAGTCGATCTGCGATGTGAAGCATGAGATCCGCGTGGAGGAGATGCAGAGCGGTATCCGCCAGTACAAGAGCCTGGAGGATGAGGCGAAGCGGACGACGGAAAAGGTGGAGGCGCTGACGGAGATTCAGGTTCTCAGTGAGAGATATGAGGCGGAAAAGGAGAAGCTGAAGCAGCAGCGCTATATCGTGGTCCGTGCGGAAAAGGAGGGGTATCTCCGGGAGGAAGAGGGCTTAAAGGCACAGCTTCTGGAGACAGAGCGACTTTTTCGGGAGACGGAAGAGAGGATTCAGTCTCTGCGGAGAGAAGGGGAAGAGCTCTTCCTGGAGCTGGAAAAGCTGGAGGAGGAGTATCACGGCTCCGACCTTGTAAAGAAGGCGAGGGAGCTGGAGGGAAGGATATCTGAGGCGGAGGAGGAGATCCGGGCGCTTCATGGCTCCGCGGAGGAAGCTCTGAAAAAGCTTCGAAGCTTCGGGGAGAACTGGAGCCTCCGGCTGAAAAGGGCGGAGGAATGCGGCTTTCGGGGAGGGGAGGAGCAGCGCCCCCTGCTCGATCGGCTCTCCCGCCTTCGTCTTCCCGGAGAGGAGGGAGGGGAGCCGGAGGAGAGCTCGGACTTCCCCTTCCGCTTGGCGGCGGAGAAGCTCACAGCGCTCAAGGAGGATTTTCTTCTCTATCGGGAGGAGCTTCGCGCAAGGAGGAGGCAGCTCTCCTCCCGTCTTTCGGAGCTTGAGGCAAAGATCCGGGATCTTGAGAAGGGATTTAAGCCCTATCCTTCCTATGTCACCGGCCTTAAGGCGGTCCTTGAGAAGACTCTTTTTGAGAGGACTGCTCACACGGTCACGGTATCCATCCTCGCAGAGCTTTTGGAGGTCCGGAATCCGGAGTGGAGAAATGCGGTTGAGGCCTATCTGGACCGGCAGAAATTCTATCTCCTTCTCCCGGAGGAGTATTACGAAGAGGCTCTGAAAATCTACGATGAAGTGCGGAGAGAGCGGGGACTCTATGATGCGGGCCTTGTCGACATCGGAAAGCTTAAGCGGAGCGGGAGCTTTAAGGCGCGGGACGGCTCCCTTGCGGAAGAGCTGGAGGCCGAAAATGAGGACGCGCGCATTTTCATCGACTACCTCCTCGGACAGGTCATGAAGTGTGAGAGAGTGGAGGAGTTGAAGGAGCATCGGACCTCCATTACGCGTTCCGTTATGCTCTATAAGAATTTTGTGGCGAGAAAAATCGATCCCAGGCGATATCAGGATCCCTTTATCGGGCGGAAATCCACGAAGATCCTGCTAAAAAAGCTGAAGGAGGAGCAGGAGGAGCTCCAAAGAGAAGAGAGGATTTTGGCGAAAAACCATGCGCTTATGGAGGAGCTGAGCCGTGCGGAGGCTCTGTCCAGCTATGAGGCGGAAAGTCATGCGGAGTCACTCCGTGCCTACAGGGAGCTTCCCAAACTCAAAGAGAGGGTGAAGATTCTTTCCGCGGAGCTTGAGAAGCTGGACCTAAGCTATGCCGATCGGCTCCGGGAGGAGATTCAGAAAAAGAGAGCGGAGCAGAAGAGACGGGAGGACGAACGGGAGAGACTCCAGAAGCAGCTTGGCAGTTATCAGGAGAGGAGAAGGCTCCTGTCGGAGGAACAGCTTCCGAGACTCCGGAAGGAAGTCGAGAGGATAAAAGAGGCGATCTCCGAGAACTTCTCCCCGGACTGGATTGAGAATACGGGGGAAGCGCGCTTTTTAAAAGAGCAGGCCCGGAAGGGCGCGAGGACGAGCCTTTCCCTTCGGGAAAGCTTTCAGAGAGCGGCTAATCTGACGGAAAATGAGATCAAGAAAAAATTCGATGAGAGAGGGCGTCTCAGGATGCGCTATAATTCTCTCTACAGGATGCCCTTTGACGTGAACCGGGACTCCAATGAGGATTACGACAGGGAGCTTCGGGAGAAGAAGGAGATTCTGCTCCCCGAATATATCGGGAAGATCCGAGACGCGAAGGAGAAGGCCTATGCCCAGTTCCGGGATGATTTCATCGCGAAGCTGAAGTCCAATGTGGAATCGGTCCGGGAACAGATCCAGGAGCTGAATGAATCCCTCCGCCGCAGCGTTTTCGGAACGGACCGCTATCATTTTGTGCTGAGTCCGAGATCGGAGTACAGGGATTATTACAATATGATCACAGACCCTCTCCTCATGGATACGGGCGGCTGGAATATCGCCTCAGAATCCTTTAACAAAAAATATCAAAAGCAGATCGATGAGCTCTTTCAGCTCCTCGTCATCAGCGAGGAGCAGCCTTCCGCGGAGAGGCAGCGGGAGTACGAAAAGAATATTGCGAAATTTACGGATTATAAGACCTATCTGAGCTTTGACCTTATTGTGAGCAATGAGCAGGGGGAGGAGCAGCGCCTCTCAAAGACGCTCCTTAAAAAATCAGGAGGAGAGACCCAGCTCCCCTTTTATATCTCACTCCTTGCGTCCTTCTCTCAGGTTTGCCGGATCCGGATGAAGGGAAGCGCGGCGGCCAATACCATCCGGCTCATCATACTGGACGAGGCCTTCAGTAAAATGGACGGGGAGAGGATCCGGGAGAGCATTGTCCTTCTCCGAAGATTCGGGCTGCAGGCGATTTTTTCCGCGCCGCCGGATAAGATACCGGACATTGCGCCCATTGTAGACCGAAACATCGCGGTTTATCGGGAGCATCACCATTCCTTTACCCGGTATTTTGACCCAAGAGAGATCGAGGAGGAGACAGAGCCGGAGTCGGGCTATGAGCCGGGCGGAGAGTCGCGATGAACTATAGAGAATATCTTCTCGGGACACTTTTGGACCGCTATGAAAGGAGCGCGGGCTTTCGAAAGGGGGATGAGGGAGGGCGGCGCAGACTGCTTCATCCCATGAAGGAGGCCGCGCTCTCGCAGGCAATGGAAAATATCGATGAGAAAAAAAGCTTTCTCTCAGAGCTGGACCGGCTGAAGGAGGAGGGCATCCTCGACTACAGCTGGCTCCGCTATGAGAGGGGAAATCTCGTAGAGTCCGTCTGGCTTCTCTCCGGGGAAAAGGCAAGAGAAAGGGCTTATTATCTTCTTGACAGGACGCCTCTTTCCTCCCAGCTTGCGAGGCTTCGAATCAATATCGAGGAGACGCTCTCTGCGATAGAGGTAGAGGACAGGGCTTCCGAAAGTCAGGAAGAGTCCGGGGCCCCTTCCGCCCGGGAGGGGAGAACGGGGGAGGCGGAGCAGCAGCTTAGAATCCGTCGTTTTCTCCTCGATATGCTGGAGAGTATAGAAAAGAGGCAGAGGATTCCGCGCTTTTTCCGAAGAGGAGAGAGAATCAATGGAGAGCTTTTACAGGCCCTTCTCTTTCTCTATAAAAACAAAACTGAGGAGACAGAGCGGGTATTCAGCGCAAGAAATTATGGGGACAGCAAATATTTCGAGAAAATACTGAAGGCTCCCCTTCTCTCGATTCTTCGAGAGATTGATCGGAATTCTCCGTATGAAGGACAGGGAGATGAGACTCTTTTTGAGAATTATGGTCTTTGCCGCTGGCCGGAGGTACTGCAATTTTGCGGCGGAATCTCCGTCTGGCTGGAAGAAGAGGAGCCCATCCGCTTCCATGGAGAATGTTACGGAGCCTACCTGAATTCCGAGACATTTCGGCATATCAAAAGACTGGAGCTTTCCGGGGTGGAGCGGGTGCTCTTTATCGAAAATCTCGCAAATTATCTCTGGTATCTGAAAAAACGCTCTCCCTCAGAGCTCGTGATCTGGCACGGAGGCTTCTACAGTCCTCTGAGGGGACGCTGGTTTCGGAAAATCTATGAGGCGGGAAAAAGGGCGGGGAGCGCCATTTCCTATTTCCACTGGAGTGATATCGACCTCGGAGGCTTTCGGATCTTCGCAAGGCTTAAGCGAAATATCGTCCCGGAGCTAAAACCGTACCGAATGGACACCGAGACCCTGAGAAGCTATAGGGACAGAGCTCTTCCGCTTTGCGGGGAGAGCTATCGGAGGAAACTGGAGGCTCTGCTCGGAGATCCGGAGTACCGGATTTTTCACAGCTTGATCGAAGAGATGCTTCGGAGCGGACTTCGGCTTGAGCAGGAACAGCTGCTCTGAAGCCTCAGCCGCCCCCCTCCTTCCCGCTTCAGCCCGCCTTTCTCCCGCTCTTTTCCGCGAAGCAGGCGATGAGCGCCTCACTGTCCTCGGGGCGGCTTGCCCAGCTTGTCGCGAGGCGGATGATGGAATGCGCTTCGTCATATCTTTCCCAGAGGCTGAAGTCCACTTTCTCCGAGAGAGTCCGCAGAAAGCGGTTTTCCAGGAGACAGAAAATCTGGTTGCTCGGGGAATCAAAGCAGAGCGGAATGTTCATCGCGAGCAGGGCGCTCCGGATTCTCCCGGCCTCCCGTATGGCCGGGACACCGATCCTTTCATAGAGCCGATCCCGGAAGAGCTCGTCAAACTGGATTCCGAGGATTCGCCCCTTTTCGAGGAGGGCGCCGTGCTGCTTTATGATAGAAGTCATATGAGGGATCAGGCCCCTTTTTGGTATGACGACGGCCTCTCCGAGTAAAGCACCGCACTTTGTCCCTCCGATATAGAAGACATCGCAGAGCTTTGCGATATCCGAAAGACTCAGATCATTTTCCGGGCAGGCCAGGGCATAGGCGAGCCTTGCGCCGTCCAGATAGAGGGGGATGTGATATGAGCGGCAGAGCTCACTGATCTCGCGAAGCTCCGCCTTCGAGTAGAGGCTTCCGTATTCGGTCGGATGGGAGAGATAGACCATGCCGGGCATGACCATATGCTTTTGGTTTTCGTCATTTTGATAGGCGAGGAGGAGGGTCTCGATCTGCGATGCGGAGATCTTTCCCTCGTGGTTTTTCAGCGTCAGAACCTTGTGTCCGTCCGCCTCGATCGCGCCGGTTTCATGGACATTGATATGGCCGCTGTCCGCCGCGATCACGCCCTGATACATCCGAAGGAGAGCATCGATCACCGTCGCATTGCTCTGGGTGCCGCCGAGGAGAAAATAGATCTCCGCGTCCGGGGAGGCGCAGGCCAGGCGGATCCTCTCCCTCGCCGTCTCGGAAAAGGAATCCTCCCCATAGCCCGCTTCGCTCTCGAAATTGCTCTCCGAAAGCCTCTTCAGGATCCTGGGATGAGCGCCCTGCAGATAATCACACGAAAAAGGTAAGCGACCGTCCATAGAATTTCCTTTCCGCCTGAGCTCTGTGCCCGGCCTGAGCCTGCTTTTCCTTGCTCTTTTCCTAACTGAATTGTAGAATAAAAGCAACTATGACGCAAACGGAGAAGTATCATGAAAGTCATGACATTCTGTCATGAAGCGGAAGGAGAGACGCCGTGGAAGCCCTGCAATGCGAAGCCGTCCTTCTTGCCGCGGAACAGGGAAGCCTGACCGCGGCCGCGGAGCGCCTGGACTATACGCAGTCCGGGATCACCAGGATGATAAGCTCGCTGGAGGAGGAGCTCGGCTTTCCCCTCTTTATCCGGAGCAGACGCGGTGTCCGTCTCACGGAAAACGGGAAGGAGATGCTGCCCTTGTTCCGGGAGCTGCGGAGGGCGCAGCAGAGGGCAGAGCAATCCGCGGCCGAGATCCGAGGCATTGTGAGCGGCTCCCTCACGATCGGCTGCTACTACAGTATTTCCGCGATGTGGATGCCGGAGATCCTGAAGAGATTTAAGAAGCGCTATCCGAAGATCATCATTCGTCTCAGGGAGGGAGGAAACGAAGAGATGTCGCACTGGCTCGGAGAGCGCTCCGTCGACTGCTGTCTCGGGGCAGAGCCGAGGAGAAGGGACTGTGACTGGCTTCCGATTTTTCGGGATGAGCTTGTCGTATGGCTTCCGAAGAAGCATCCTCTTGCGGGAGAGGCCTCCTTTCCTCTGGAGAGACTGGCGGAGGAGGACTTCATTCATACCGCACCGGATCAGGACACCGATCAGGATCGCCTCCTCAGTCGATATGGGATCCGGCCGCACAGCCCCTTCTCGACGAGGGACGGCTTTGCAACCTACAATATGGTCGAAGCGGGGCTTGGCATCAGCTTTAATCAGCGTCTGATCTCGAAAAGATGGAAGGGAGAGGTCGCGGAGCTCCCCTTCTCTCCCCCGCAGTATGTCACGCTCGGGATCTCCCTCCCCTCCCTTCGGGATGCCTCCCCGGCAGCAAAGCGACTGATAGACTGTGTTTCAGAGAGCATGGGAGAGCGGTTCTGGGCTTTGGACAGCGGACGACAGACGACGTGAAGGAAGGGGCAGGGAGATTCTTTCCGTATAGCGATGGGGTAAAGATGCAAAAGAATGAACGATTGGAACTCACGATCACGGACCTTTCCGAGGAGGGGCTCGGGATCGGAAAAAAGGACGGATTTGTCTGGCTGGTAAAGGGAGCTCTCATCGGAGACAGGATTTTGGCCCAGGCTCTGAAGCTGAAGAAGCACTACGGCTTTGCGCGGCTTATAGAGCTCCTCACCCCCTCCCCGGATCGGGTGGAGGCCCCCTGCCGGATCGCGGGACAGTGTGGCGGCTGCCAGCTTCAGAGCCTTAAATATTCCGCGCAGCTTAAGTTCAAAACGCGAAAGCTTTTCACAGATCTTTGCCGGATCGGGGGCGTGGAGGAGGCGTTCCTGAGAGAAATTTCGGATCCGATCGTCGGGATGGAGAATCCGCTCCGCTATCGAAACAAAGCCCAGTATCCGATCGCGCGGGATCGGATGGGAAGGCCTTCCGCCGGATTCTATGCGGGAAGGAGCCACCGGCTCATTCCCTGTGAGGACTGCCTGATCGGGGCGGAGGAGAACCGGGATATTCTCTCCATCCTCCTTCGCTGGATGGAGCGCTTTGATATCCCGCCCTATGACGAAGGGAGCGGGAAGGGGCTTATAAGGCACGCGCTGATCCGGAAGGGCTATTACAGCGGAGAATGGATGCTCTGCCTTGTCATAAACGGACGAAGTCTCCCGCATTGGGAGAGTCTTCTCTCAGAATTAAAAGGGGCGGAGGCTCCTGATCCGGAAGGCTCGGAGGGAGAAAGCTTCGGAGCGGAATTCCCTTCCGCAGGTAAGGAGGAAGGCCGGGAGAATAGAGGAAAGAGAACGCGGAGCAAGATCCGACTGAGAAGCTTCTCCTTCAGTATCCACACGGGAAGAGACAATGTCATCATGGGGCGGGAGATCGTGAATCTCTACGGGCCCGGCTTCATCGAGGACCGGATTCAGGGGATCCGTTTCCGCATCTCTCCCCTTTCCTTTTATCAGGTGAACCCGGTACAGACGGAGCGGATCTACGAAACCGTACTGGAGTTTTCCGCGCTCAGCGGGACAGAGAATGTCTTTGACCTATATTGCGGGATCGGAACGATCTCCCTCCTCCTCTCAGCCGCCGCGGGAAGGGTCTACGGGATTGAAATCATTCCGGATGCCGTCCGGGATGCCAGGGAAAATGCAGAGCGGAACGGCATTGAAAATGCATATTTTTTCACCGGGGCAGCGGAAGAGCTCCTGCCGCGCTGGCATGCGGAGCACCCGGGGGAGCGGATCGACCTTGTCTGCGTGGACCCTCCCAGAAAGGGCTGCGACGAAAGATGCCTGGAAACTATCATCTCTATGTCTCCGGAGCGCCTCATTTATGTCAGCTGCGATCCGGCGACCCTCGCCCGGGATATAAAATATCTCCGGGAGCATGGCTATGAGCTGAGGCGCATCCGCCCCTTTGACAACTTCCCGGAGACGGTGCACATAGAGACGGTGTGTCTTTTGTCCAAATTTTCTGGAGCGAAGTCTCACATCAGTGTGAAGGTCGAAATGGATGAAATGGATCTGACGGCGGCGGAGAGTAAAGCGACCTACGCAGAGATTCGGAACTGGGTGCAGGAAAACTATGGATTCCGTGTAACAAACCTGAATATAGCACAGGTAAAGCGGAAGCATGGGATCATCGAGAGGGAGAACCACAACAAGCCGAAGTCCGAGGACAGCAGGCATCCGAGATGCCCGGAAGAGAAAGAAAAGGCGATTGAAGAGGCTCTGAAGCATTTTCAGATGATTGAATAAGACGATTACTTAAACAGTGATAATTTTGCAGCTGATGGAATTTCTCGTTTCTGTCAGCTGTTTTTTCGTTGCGAATTTATTTGAAAGCATTACAATTAACATGACATACAGTTGTCATGTTTGGCGCGATATGATATATACGGAGCGTGGGCAGAATGAAGATAGACAGGTTGATCGGAATACTGTCGGTGCTGTTACAGGAAGAGAAAACTACGGCACCGGAGCTGGCAGAACGGTTTGAGGTTTCAAAGAGAACAATAAATCGTGATATCGAAGATCTTTGCAAGGCTGGCATTCCTATCCGTACAGCACAAGGAACCGGTGGTGGCATCAGCATTATGGACGGATACCGGATGGACAGAACAATCCTGACATCAAAGGATATGCAGATGATTCTTGCCGGGCTACGTAGTCTGGATAGCGTAAGCGGAAGCAGTTATTACAGACAGCTGATGGAAAAGATTCAGGCGAGATCCTCTGCGTTTATCGTCGGCAGGGATTCCCTTCTGATAGATCTGTCATCGTGGTACAGAGATTCGCTTGCTCCTAAGATAGAGGCCATACAGGATGCGATCGGAGACAGGCATTTGATCAAGTTCCGGTATTATGCCCCCTCAGGTGAAAGTGAGCGGACGCTTGAACCATATTATCTGGTGTTCCGATGGTCGAGTTGGTATCTGTGGGGCTGGTGCCTGAAAAGGAAGGATTTCAGGCTATTCAAGCTGAACCGCATGGATAACGTCCGCGGAACAGACAAGGTGTTTGAATGCAGAGAGGCATCGGTACCGGATCTTTCCAACGAGAAAATCTTTCCGGGAGAGATAAAGGCTAAAGCATTGTTTGAAGCAGATCAGAAATGGAGGCTGGTAGAAGAGTTTGGCCCTTCAAGCTTTACACAGAACAATGATGGCAGGCTTCTCTTTATAGCGGATTATTCAGACATCGAGAATTTGGTTACGTGGATTATGACTTTCGGAGATAAAGCTGAGTTGCTTGAACCGGTGGAGGCAAGAGAAAAGATAGCAAGTATGGTGCAGAAAATGACAAAAATCTACAAGGAGGACGTGGCGTTATGAGATTAGACGGTTTTGGACTATTAGTTGAGGATATGGCGAAGATGATTCGCTTCTATAGGGATGTGCTTGGATTTGAATTCAAGGAAGCAGAGGATACTTCCAATGTGTATCTTGTGAAGGATGGGACTTTGTTCCTTCTGTATGGACGCAAGGACTTTGAGAAAATGACAAATCGAAGATATGAGTATATCAAGGGGCTGAATGGTCATTCCGAGATCGCTCTGTATGTAGATACCTTTGAAGAAGTGGATGTTGCGTTCAAAAATGCGGTAGAGAACGGGGCAACACCGGTATTAGAACCTGAATTGGAACCATGGGGACAGAGAACCTGCTATATTGCTGATCCGGAAGGGAATCTTATCGAGATCGGTTCCTGGAATAAGCTTTTTGAAGAGAAGGATGCAGGGAGGTAGAACAAGGTGGCGTTTGATTTCAAGAAGGAATATAAAGAACTTTACATGCCGAAGAATAAGCCTAGCATCGTGACTGTATCAAGTATAAATTATATCGCTGTGCGCGGAACCGGAGATCCGAATCAGGAGGATGGTGAATATAAGCAGGCTATTGGATTGTTATATGGAATTGCCTTTACAATTAAGATGAGCAAGAAGGGCGACCATCGGATTGAAGGATACTTCGATTATGTTGTTCCACCTCTGGAAGGATTCTGGTGGCAGGATGGCGTGGATGGAATTGACTATGCACACAAGGAAGATTTCCATTGGATTTCTGTGATCCGCCTTCCTGACTTTGTGACAGAAGATGATTTTCGGTGGGCTGTGAAAGAAGCGACGAAAAAGAAAAAGCAGGATTTCATTAAGGTTGAGTTCCTAACGGTAGAAGAAGGGTTATGCGTTCAGTGTATGCATTTTGGTTCTTATGATGATGAGCCTGCTACGGTTGCCATGATGCATGAGTTCATGGAACAGCAAGGTTATGAGCTGGATATCACAGACAAGCGGCTGCATCATGAAATTTATCTGAGTGATGCAAGGAAGGTTGCTCCCGAGAAGCTGAAGACCGTGATAAGGCATCCGATTAAGGTAAAGAGGAGCTGATAAAATGCATTTCGTTGATGCAAAAGGGATTTTGACCGGCAGCGGCGGATACTATGGAATGAATATTTACCGCGGATGTACTCACGGTTGTATTTACTGTGACAGTAGGAGCAGGTGTTATCAGTTCATGCATCCTTTTGAAGACATTGAGGTGAAGCAGAACGCACCAGAGCTCCTGGAAAGGGTGCTGAAGTCGAAAAGGGAAAAGGGCATGATTGGAACAGGCGCGATGTCAGATCCGTATATGCACTGTGAAGAGAACTTAAGGCTGACAAGGCGATGCCTGGAAATTATTCTGGAAAATGGTTTTGGGGTTGCAATTCAGACAAAATTTGACCGTATACTTCGGGATATCAACTTGCTATCAGAGATTAACAGGTCTGCAAAATGCGTGGTGCAGATGACGCTTACAACCTCCGATGATGGCCTGTGTCGAATATTGGAGCCGAATGTCTGCAATACAAAGCGACGGATTGAAGTGCTGAAGAAATGCGTAAGAATGGTATTCCAACGATTGTCTAGCTTACGCCGATTCTGCCTTTTATCAATGATACTGAGAATAACATCACAGTAATTCTGAATGAGTGTGTAAGAGTCGGGGTAAAGGGCAGTATTGATTTCGGCATGGGGCTGACACTTCGGGAAGGAGACAGGGAATACTATTATGCAGCGCTTGACAAGTATTTTCCAGGAATGAAAGAATGCTACATTAAACGGTACGGGAATGCGTATGAACTGCCAAGCCCGAATGCAAAAAAAATTGACAGGGATATTTCAGAGAATCTGTAAGGATAATGGAATTCTGTCAACTCCGGATGAATGTTTCAGATTTATGCAGGAACTGCCTGACAAGTATCCGCAGATGAGTATATTTGATCTATAAAGCGAGAGAGGCTGATTATATGGAGTATATCAGGGTAACAAAGGACAATTTGGAAAAGGAACACATTTGCTGTGCGATTTCCAACAACAAGGATGTGCAGGTATCTTCAAAGAAGGCTTGGCTGGCTGACCGGTTTGATGAAGGACTTGTTTTTCTGAAGAGTGTGGAGCGCGGCAAGTGCTTTATCGAATATATACCGGCGGAAAACGCTTGGATTCCGATAGAGGCGGATGGGTATATGTATATTGACTGTCTGTGGGTGTCCGGTTCTTTCAAGGGGCATGGATACGCTACAGATTTGTTAAATGCCTGCATTGAGGATAGTAAAGAAAAGGGGAAGAAGGGACTTTGCATTCTATGTGCTACAAAGAAAAAGCCGTTTTTGGCTGATCCGAAGTTCCTTAAGTACAAGGGTTTTATCGTGGGTGATGAAGCTGATAATGGTATTCAGCTTTGGTATCTGCCGTTTGAGGATGGTGCCGATATTCCGTCATTCAGAGAGTGTGCAAAGCATCCGCAAATTGATGAAGGCGGATATGTTCTATATTACACGAGCCAGTGTCCATTCAATGCAAAGTATGTTCCGATCTTGGAGCAGGCAGCTGAAGAGAATGGTATCCTATTCCGGGTGATTCATATAGAAAACAGAGATGAGGCGCAAAATGCTCCGACTCCGATTACGAATTATGCTTTGTTTCATGATGGGGAATATGTTACGAATGAGCAGATGAGTGATAAGAAGTTCCTGAAACTTGTCAACGGATAGGAGGAAAACGGTATGGCATCAACGAAAGAGTATCTGGATTTCGTCTTAGAGCAGCTGTCAGAACTTGATGAAGTTAGCTTTCGGGCGATGATGGGTGAATATATCCTTTATTATCGCGACAGAGTGTTCGGCGGCATTTATGATGACAGGCTTCTGGTTAAGCCTGTTCCGGTGGCGGTGAAGCTGATGCCGGACGCATCAATGGAGTTTCCTTATGATGGGGCGAAAGAGATGATCCTGGTGGATGATGTTGATAACCGGGAATTCCTGTGTGAGCTGGTAGAGAGCATGTGGGAAGAACTGCCGGAGAAGAAAAGGAAGAATCCAAAGAAACCATAGGTTTCGTGGAAGAGGATTTCAAAGGGGACAGCGTTCCTTTTGACACACGACTTTCACCGAAAGTCTAATGTGTTATACCTTTATCCGAAAGTCGGCAGCAAAACAGCAGCGTGTGCCCCTTAGATGTACAGGCTGCTGTTTTGCATTGTTACGGGAAAAGGTCGCTTCCTAGTGGAAGTAGACGTTTGAACGGCACGAAAGGAATCGGCGAAGTGACAACGATCACGTCGCCGATTCCGTGCTGCTTGAGGATAGAGGTATACAAAAATCAAACAATGAGATTTTTACCAATGAAGCTCCTTGCGGACACTGTGGAAAGCGGTTTTTTTGATACCTTTTGCGCGGCTATTGCTCAAGTGAAAATGTGCGGCAGTATCTTCCCTGTCGTGGAGAAGATCACCGGCGATCATGGCCTCATATCATATTTCATCCATCTGCACGAAATCCCGAAAGCGAATATGACGTACAGTACTGGTGATGAAATCAATATCATCATTTGTGATCACGATTTTCTGACAAGAATTGTCCAGTTTTGCAAAAGCCCCAAATTCCCTTTCGTAGGCTTTCTCTTCAGCCACAGAATAGGCAACCTGAATATAGTATTGCTTATTACCCTTATTCGCCACGAAATCAATTTCCTGAGAACCACAGTGATATACCTGGAGATGATAGCCCATATAGAGGAGTTCGTTATAAACGACATTCTCGAAGTTGTGGGTGAGATCGTAACGATTATTCATGATGCGGATGGAGTTTAAGGCCACATCTTCATCATACACTTTGAGATAGTATTCCAGTTCGCGTTTGGACTTGGCAGAATACCGCTGTCCTCGATCCTACTGGACCTACTGGACATTTTAGCGCATGAAGCTGATTCCGTCCAATACTACTGGACAATTATACTAAGAAGAGAAAATTGTCCAGTAGGATTGGTTCCCAGCACCAAAGCACAGATCGATGACCAGGGGCCACAAATGTGATTATAAAAAGCAGATCCGTGAAGAGACGCTTGATGCGGCGGTTGTTGAGGTGATCACGAAGCTGGTAGCTAATCCGAGATTTGCCTCACTGATGCAGGAAAAGATAAATATGAAGGTGGATACCGAGGCCATTGATCAGGAGATAAAAGCTCTGGAGAAACAGCTAAAACAGTCCTATGCTGTGAAACGTAAAACCTTGGAAGAGATCGAGATGCTGTACCCGGACGAAAAGCATTATAAGCGCCGCGAGGCAGACCTGGACGATCGGTTATACCGTATGTATGATAAGATTGATGAGCAGGAACAGAGCCTGATTGATGCAAAGGCAAAACGGCAGGCAATCGAGTCCTAGAAAGTAAGCGGGGACAATATCTATAAGATTCTGATGTATTTTGATAAACTGTATGCTTTGATGGGTGAAGAAGAAAAACGTAAGCCCATGGAAACACTGATCGAGGAGATGCAGATCTATGAGGATCGTCAGCCCAATGGACAGTGGCTGAAGTCCATTACCTTTCGGTTGCCAATTATTGATCATGATATGAAATTACCAGTGGGAAATGGTTTGGACAATGAAGAGCATGTGGAAACTATAGTGTTGCTACAAAAGTTGAACTCGTAGAAATCCTTGATTTTAAGCACTTTTACGAGCATTTCACCTTCGGAGAGACTGACTGGTCGATGCGCGGTAAACGCCTCGAAAAGTATGTCCGGGTGGTCATAGCAATAGAACTCGTCACTGTAGGCACAAAACTTGAGGACTTATAGACAATAGAATAATACTTTCTCAAAATTCCGGACTATAGGAACAGGTCCGAAATCCGGGATTTGCTAGCAATTATAGTTGAAATTTAGTTAGTGTCTGCTAAGTAAAGGGGGCCATAGAAAGGCCATCCCTCAGCCCCGTTCCATCAATCGCGAATCCCGATTCATTCCTCATCTTCAAACAGGAGGAGGTGGAAGCTTTCAGCGTTGATTCCGTTTTCCCCAAAATAAAGCAAAAAATAAGGACGGATGGGGATCGCAAAAAGATTCGTGACAAACACGGATAGTGCGATGGAGGAGAGGGTCGTCTCTTCCAGCCTGGTCATGATAAGCCCCGCGCCATTGCAGCGCTTGTCCAAGCTGAAAAACCGCTCCACCTCGATCCGGTCAATATTGTCCCGATATCCTTCTTTCGTGGCTCGGGCGTCTGTTCGCTTCGGCCTCCCAAGCTTCGGCCCGGACATTCGGATGCCGTGTTCCTTGCTATACTGAAGATTCGCCCTCGTGCGATAGATTCGGTCCGCCAGAATCCTTTCCGGATAGTGTCCCGTGCGTTTCCGATACCGCTCGACGGCGTCTTTCAGAACGGAGCCTTCATGATAGGGGGTGAAAGAAATCTTCTCCAGGCGAGCATGGCCTTTCTCGTCG
>NZ_GG729935.1:216185-476728 GCF_000160135.1 Oribacterium sp. oral taxon 078 str. F0262 | reverse complement strand
TCCTTCGTCGCCGCAGCGGCAGAGAGGAAGATGTCGTTGACCGTCATCAGGGCCTCTATCCCAAGCCTTTTCCGGAACGACACCAGGAGGGGAGCCGTGAAAGGACAGCCCTTCCGGAACGATTCGCACCTAATGAAGTACTGGAGATAGGAGTTCTCACCGATCTCTTTTACCGGCCCGCGGTCGGACAACTTCTTCCGCTTCTGGATGATGAGGGACCCCAGCGCCATGCGGAACGGCTTGGCCGGATGTCCTGTCTTCGACGGGAACAACTCGTTGTAACGGGTCTTCTCCTCCATCCTGCACCAGTCCAGCCGGTCGGCAAGAAGGACCCATTCGTTCTTCGGGTCAAGCTGCATCCCGCAGGACTGATTGAAGTCTGTGAAGGCGATCTGATGAAATTTCGGGCTCGTGTATATGGTATCAGCTCCAAGAAATGCAAAGATACTTGACGAATCAAAACTTTATCTTGCATTTATTTTACCATAAACAAGAGAAAAAGTCTTTGAGAAAGATATCATAGAGTTATTTAGCTGTCACTAATTTACGGAACCATTATACGGAGAGAGGGTGGACATCCCCGTGTCAGTATCTACCGTCAGCGCACCGAGGAAAACGTCCTAAAAGCTCAGCTTGTAAGCTTCCATAGACTCACCCCAAAAGCTGATTTCATTTTAATTCCATTCCTCTGCCAACAGAAAATCGCGGATATTGCGGTGCTTGATCCCGTTTCTGCTCATGTCGAACTCATCCAGAGAGACAACATATTTCGGGTAGTTATCGCGGATATTGTCATACGCGCCGAACTCACGCTGAACGGTCTCATCGGATGCCAGCAGATAGGCAACCTGAACATACAGTTTCTCTCCACTCTTGTCACATACAAAGTCAATCTCCTTGTCTCCGGTTCTGCCGACCGTCATTTTGTAGTCCCGGCGTAGCAGCTCCAGATACACGATGTTCTCCAAAATGAGGTTGATGTCACGCATATTGCCGCCGAAAACAGCCTCCCGGATGCCGTGGTCGGCAATGTAATACTTCTCATTGGAGGCAAGGATCTGCTTTCCCTGCAAGTCCTCACGCTTGACCTGATAGAACAAATATGCGTCGCAGCAGTATTTGATGTAGTTCAGGATGGTCTCCGGTGCAACGGTTCGCTTCTCATTTTTGAGGAACTTCGCCAGAGAAGTTGCGGAGAAGGTCGTGCCCACATTCGCAATCACATAAGCGATGATGCGTTCCAGCAAGTCCACGTCACGGATCTTGTTCCGCTTCACAATGTCCTTGAGCTGGACAGAGTTGAACAGGTCATGAAGGTAGAGTTTGGAAGGAGCATCCTCGTAGCGGATGTTGGCAAGGTACGGCATACCGCCGGATAATAGATACTTCTGAAAGCATTTCTGGATCGGCTCATCCGGTGCGATGGGACGGTACAGTTCCAGAAATTCCGCGAAGGAGAATGGGTAAATAACGAACTCCACAAAGCGTCCGCCGAGATAGGTGGAAAGCTCACCGGACAGAAGTTTTGCGTTTGAACCGGTGATATAGATGTCGCAGTCAAGGGATACACGGAGGGAATTGATACACTTCTCCCAGTCTTTTACCTCCTGAATCTCATCAAAAAACAGATAGACCTTGCCGTTGATCTCTGCGGCTCTCTTGATAATCTCATCATGCAGTGACTTTGCGGTTTGCAGATGAGAGAAGTTCAAATCCTCAAAGTTGATAGAGATGAACTGAGCAGAGCTGATACCGAACTCCACAAGTTCCTCTTTTATAAGCTCCAGCATGACCGATTTACCGCACCGGCGAATACCGGTCATGACCTTTATCAGCTCCGTTCCGATAAACGGGCGGATGCGCTTCATATACATTTCACGTTTAATCATGATCATAAGCCTCCTTGCCTGTGGCTGAACATAGTGTAATACATTTACGACTGAAATTCAATGACATATTCCAGAGATAATAATATATAACTTATAAAATCTATATTTCTGTAAATTGCGACAGCTACGAATGCAAATCCGCTTTGGTATGATTGTTGATGCCGAATATACGGCTCGGAAGAACAACCGCCTGAAAAGGCTCATCAGGAATGCTGATTTTGAGCAGCCTGAGGCTTCCGTTGCTGCGATTGACTATGGGCATAACCGTAAAATAAACCGTACATTGGTCGAGCGTCTGGCAAGCTGTGAATACATCACGGAGTATCGGAACATCTTCATTACCGGTGCAACCGGCTGTGGTAAGACTTACCTTGCCTGTGCATTTGGTATGGAGGCTTGTAAGCGCTATTATACGGTCAGGTATGTCAGAGTTCCGGATCTGCTTCTGGATCTTCAGGCAGCCAGAACTGGAGGCCGCTTCCGGGAGGCTCTAAAGAAGTATATCAATCCGACTCTGTTGATCCTGGACGAATGGCTTCTGATGAAAGTGACGGAACAAGATTCTCAGAGCCTTCTGGAACTCATTCATAAGCGCCGCAAACATGCATCTACTATTTTCTGCTCCCAGTATCGGGAATCCGAGTGGTATGCAAAGCTTGGCGGAAAGGATAATCCTCTTACAGATGCCATCATGGATCGGATCTCCTTTGATTTCTACAAGATTCCGATCGAAAGTCTCGATCCGGATAAGGATCTCTCTATGAGGGAAGTCTACGGGCTGGATCCATCTAAGGCTCAGTAATTACAACTATGAATTGATGGTACCGCTTGGACAGAGATGTCTGAGCGGTACCACCGCATAAAACAATAAAGTGGCTCTCAGTCTCCGGACTGGTGGCTCTCAAGTTTCCGGACTGGCGGCTCCGCCGCATAAGAATAATCAATTAAAGCTGAAATATCTTGGCTTCGGTTTTTACAAGGACAGCAAGATAAAAGAATGGAAATGTAGAGCGCACCAAGACTCGATTGTAAAATTAAAACGCAAGCTAAAAGAACTGACCTGTAGGAAAACGCCCGGAAAAGTAAGGGAGAAGATAGAGAAAATCAATCAGGTAACAAGAGGATGGATTAACTATTATGCCCTTTGCTCCATGAAAACAGCGATGACAGCGATTGACGCACATTTACGGACAAGGCTTCGGGTTATTATTTGGAAGCAGTGGAAAGTACCAAAGAAGCGACAGTGGGGATTGCAGAAACTGGGAGTAGGCAAAGACCTTGCAAGGCTAACTTCATACTGTGGTGACCGCTACTAATGGGTTGTCACTAAGACATGTGTTGTAAGAGCAATCTCTAAGGAAGTGCTTGCGAAAGCAGGACTAATAAGTTGTCTCGAGTATTATAATAAGCGTCATGCCTTGAAGTTATGTTGAACCGCCGTATGCCGAACGGCACGTACTGGTGGTGTGAGAGGGGGATTAAATCCCCCCTACTCGATTCCAGCAGGTTGATTTTTTTGTCCAAAATCAAGTATAATTGGATGAAAACTCGGGACGCTGGATGAAAGGGGTTCTTATGAGATCTTTTGATTACAGCAGGCTTTATGAAAAAGCCTGGGATACAGATATTCTAAATCTTGTCGCAAAGATTCACGAATGCAAAGGTAGACAAGATTTATTCATTAGGCAGAAACCTGTTGAGTTGGATCGCCTTGTTGAGATTGCCAAAATACAGAGTACTGAAAGCTCCAATAAAATAGAGGGGATTGTCACGACAAGTGCTCGTATGAAACAGTTGTTTGAAGAAAAGACAACTCCCAAGAACCGTGATGAGGATGAGATCATGGGTTACAGGGATGTGCTGAACACGATTCACGAGAGTAATGAATATATTCCGATTCATCCTTCTTATATACTTCAGCTGCATCGTGATCTTTTAAAGAGAGCAGGTTTTTCTTACAGAGGCCATTTTAAGAATGTGCAGAACTATATCAATGAGACAAAGCCAGATGGAACTGTAGTTACCAGATTCACACCGATTGCGCCTTATGATACTCCGGATGCGGTAGAAAAACTTTGCAATGCCTATGAACAGGCCGTCGCAAATGAGAAGATTGATTCACTGATTCTTATTCCAACGTTTATCTGTGATTTTCTTTGTATTCATCCATTTAACGATGGTAATGGACGAATGAGCAGACTACTTACATTACTTCTGCTGTATAAAAACGGGTATAGTGTGGGAAAGTACATCAGTATAGAAAAGCAGATAGAGAAAACAAAGGATCGATACTATGATACGCTCGAAGCGTCAGATGCCGGTTGGCATGAAGAGAAAAATGATCCGACACCATTTATAAGATATATGCTTCAGGCTATTCTTGCATGTTATACAGAGTTTGAAGAAAGAGTAGGCTTAATGTCCGATACAGGAAATGGAAGTACGGCATATGACATTGTCAAAAAGTATACCGAGGAAAAAGTTGGAAAATTTACAGGGGCAGAGGTTGTAACTCATTGTCCAAGCATAGGAAGGTCCTCAGCTCTTGCAGCACTTAAGAGACTTACTGAAGAAGGACTTATCATTCGGGAAGGATCTGGAAGAAGTACATTTTACGTTCGTGCCGACAGCAAATAATTTTCGTCCAAATAAAATCCGATTTGGACGAAAGGCATTACGATTGGATGAAAAATATTGATAGAGGAGAATAAGCTTGCTGATAATTTTGGATAGCAATATTATTTGTTCAAATTTTCATATGAAAGGCCCTTCGTTTGAGGTTGCTCAGAGAGTCGGCACGATTGTTTTGGGACAAATCGTAGTCGATGAGGTCTGCAATAAATATAAAGAGATTCTTGTAGAATTGGCGGCAAAAGTAAATAATACGATTCAAGATTTGAATAAGCTGCTAGCTGATTCCCCAACATCTTGGAATGAAATAGATGTCGATGATAGATGTGATAAATACAAAGATTTTCTTGAAATGTTTATTATCGAAAGTGGCATGACAGTTGCGGAAGATTATCCGGAGGCAAAGCATAAGGATATCGTTCAGCGTGCTTTACAGCGAAAGAAGCCTTTTAAAGCAGATGGTAGTACTGGATACAGAGATTATCTTGTTTGGCTAACATGTTTAGAGACTGCCAGAAGATATACAAATGAGGAGATTCATTTTATATCCAGTAACACACGAGATTTTGCAGATCCGAATGATAAGGAGAAATTACATTCAGATCTTTTGTCAGACTTAGCAGAGTGGAAGATACCGGATATCAGATTCTATTATTGGAATAGCCTTAAGAACTTTATTGACAAATATGCAAAAACAAAATTCGATGTAATAGAAGCTCGGGAAACTCTTGTTGCTGAAATAGAAAAGAACGAAGCGGGTTTTCTAACGCCGGTTCAAGAGTATATAAAATCCAAAGTGATTGGATGTAGCTTAGAAGGGTATGATGTATTCGTTCCAGGTGATAATGAAATACTTAAGGAAATCCAAAGTGATGTAGGAACGCAAATTGATGAAGTGTCTGAGCTAGATAATGATAAATTGCTATTAGGAATAACAATCGACAGCATAGGAGTGGTTACATCTACTTTAAGCATCTCCGATATAAAGGAGATTGAAGAATATGATTTAGATGTAGAAGTTGTAGATAGAGACAATGGTGCATGCAAGCTTGAAACCACTTTGGGCATACAAGTTAAATTGAGAGCAGTGTATAGCAAGAATCGAAAAGCAGTTATATCTGTCGAGATTGATGATATCGACGACTACGATTGCCCGTACTGCCCATACTAAAGGTTTTGATATGTTCCCGACTACAGGCACACCTGTAGAAATATTTCCGCATACAGACAGAATTATGGATATGTTCCCTCATACGGGTGACATCCATAATATAATGGGTCAGTTTTCAAGACAAAAATCTGAGATTTTTATAATGAACTGATATCCATAGTTATGAGAGTATTGACGCCCTGGGTTACTGATGTTCAAGCGATATCCCCGGCTTCCTCGTAAAGCATTGCCGGGTAATACACAGAAGCAGGCGGTACATTCCCGATCGCCGAATGACAGCGCTCGAAGTTGTAGGTATGGATGTACTCCCTGATCGCAGCTCTGGCCTTAGTCATTGTGATTACCGCTCACCGGATCAGTATGAGGAGCAATACCTGGAGAAACTGGAGGAGTCTCTCAAGCCCGTAAGCTGAGAGATAATCTGGCGTGTAAGTCACTGATACAGAGCATCTGAAACTGTTAATGCTGTTTAGCGGGAATTATTGTACTCATACACCAACCGGAATGACAGTCTGATCTGTGACTGTCATGAAGGGCGGTAGGATAAACAGCGGAGTATCAGCGAAAAAGGTTATTTTTAACTTGTACTTTTTCTTGACATAGGACCACCTACAGCCTTGAGAACCTCAGGGAGAAACAGAAGACTTTCGGCACGATCATACTAGAGTGGGATCTGGATCTTCCTCCGGAGATTGCCTGCAAAGCTTATGACAAGCGCTGGGAGATCGAGCTCGTCATGCGGTATTACAAATCCGCCTGTGAATTCGATGAGACCCGCGTGCAGGACGACTACTCTGTGATCGGCAGTGAGTTTTGTAATTTCCTTTCAACGCTCCTGACCTTTCGCCTGATCGATGCCTTTGACAAGGCAGGTCTTCTTGAGGAGTATACCTACAGAAAGATCTTCTCCGTGCTAATCCGGGCGAAGAAAGCGCGTGTCGGAAGCGAAAACTGGCAGCTTGTACGGAGGAATCCTTCTCACCTGGAGATCCTCCAAAAGCTGGACCTCATTCCGAAGCCGGAAGAAGCGCCGAAGAAGAAACCCGGCAGGCCCAGAGGAAGCAAGAATCGTCCGAAGACTGAAGCACCACCATCCGATCAGGCGGAGCAGCCGGTAAAGCGTAAACGCGGCAGACCGCTTGTATATTCCGGACGGAAAGTCCACCCTTCACGATTGATTAGCCCATCTGCCACGGAGAATCGGCCCACCCTTCACGGGGGAATAGCCCACTTGTCATGGACATGAGCCCAGTTCCTCTTCGTTCTCTTATAATGAGATCGGCACACGCAAGTGTGACTATCATTAAGGAGGGCGATGATTATGGTAGATTATCGCGAAATTCTGAGACTCCGAAGTCTCGGAAACAACATCACACAGATCGCCAGTGCGATCCACAGCTCCCGACACACTGTCCGGGATGTCGAAAAGCTGGCTGATGAGAAAGGCATCCGCTGGTCT
Source organism: Oribacterium sp. oral taxon 078 str. F0262 (assembly GCF_000160135.1). Classification (GTDB taxonomy): domain Bacteria; phylum Bacillota; class Clostridia; order Lachnospirales; family Lachnospiraceae; genus Oribacterium. Next base: position 469,578 of record NZ_GG729935.1, on the reverse strand, counting down.
CTAGAAGAGGGACTCCCTAACCAAAGGCTTTATGAGCTGCTTTATCCGGAGCGGCTTTACAAAGCAAAGGTGTACATGGAACCGGATTGCGCATACATCCATGCGGAACTTGCGAAGAAAAGCGTAAACCTGACCCTGCTTCACAATGAATATAAGGTCAAATGTGCCGATGCTGGCCGCGTTCCTTATCAGTACTCGCAGTTTTGCGACATTTATCGTGCATGGGCGAAGAGGTCCAAAGCAACGATGCGGATTCATCACAAGCCCGGTGACGCCATGGAGGTTGATTGGGCGGGTGGAACACTGCCGATCACGGACCCTGTAACCGGTATCGTCGATCCGGCTTACCTGTTCGTGGCCGTGCTTCCCTGCAGCTGCTATCCGTATGTAGAACTTTGCGGAGACATGAAGCAGGAAAACTGGCTGCTCTGCCATGTGCATACCTTCGAGTATTATGATGGTGTGCCGCGACTTCTGATACCTGACAATCTGAAAACCGGTGTAACAAAGAACACTCGGCTGGATACCATTATCAACCGCAGTTATGCAGAACTCGCGGATCACTATGGCATTGCAATCGTTCCCACCAGAGTGAAAGCTCCCCGGGACAAGAGCCATGCGGAAGGCACTGTTTCGTACGTGTCTACCTGGATCCTTGCAGCGCTGCGCAATGAAACTTTCTTTTCTCTTGCCGAAGCAAAGGAAGCTGTGGCAAAGAAGCTGGAGGAACTGAACGGATATCCTTTCAAAAAGCGGGAAGGGAACCGCCGTGAGGCCTACCTCCTGGAAGAGAAAGAATTCATGCAGCCGCTTCCCGCCAATCCGTATGAACCGTCCACCTGGTCAGAACAGACGATCCTTCTTGATTATACCGTGACCGACGGCTTAAACAAGTACTCTGTTCCGTATGATCTGATCGGTGAATCAGTAAGCGTCCGAGTGACCCGTGACACGGTGGAGGTATTCTTCGGAAACAATAGGATTGCCGTACATCCGCGTGAGCATAAACGGAAACATGATCCGATCACTGTGCCGGCACATATGCCGGAAAATCACCGGCAGTACCTGACATACACAAAAGAGGACTTCCTCTCCTGGGCTGAAACGGCAGGTCCGAATACGGAAAAAGTCATTCGTTTCTTTCTGGAATCCGGAAGAGCACCGGAACAGGGCTTCAAGTCCTGCGTCAGCCTGAAAAAGTATGCTGAACGCTATAGGAAGGAACGCATTGAGGAGGCCTGCCGGCAGATCCTCACTTTCAGCGGCGATCCTTCGATCCGTGGTTTGGGGATCCTGCTTAAGTCACCTGTCATCGGAAACCGCGCTGCCAATCCCCTGCCTTCAGCAAAACCTTCACGCCGGAGCCGCGGCATTACACGTGGCGCGGACCAGTTCAGGAAGAGAGGTGATGAGCAGTGATCAACCTCGAGACTGTTAAAATCCTCCGCAGCCTACGTCTCCCCGGCATGGCCAGGGAACTGGAATCACAGCTTGAAGATCCACAGCGTTACAGGGGGCTTTCCTTCGAAGACCGGCTTGCACTCCTGGCGGATGCGGAGAATGGATCCAGAAGAAAGAATACGGTCAAACGCCGCATTGCGGACGCCCGGTTCAGCGAGCCTACAGCAAGTATTGAAGCCATCGAGTATCATGAGGATCGTGAGCTTGATAAAGGTCTGATCACGAAGCTTGCAACCTGCTCTTACATTCGGGAGAACCATCACGTTGTTCTGAAGGGCGCTACCGGTGCAGGAAAGTCATATATCGCCAATGCGCTCGGCGCGGCGGCGTGCCGGAAGCTTTACAAGGTGCGCTATGTGCGCCTTCCGGATCTGCTCAATGAGTTTGCTGTCGCCAAAGCCCTGAATACACAGAACAAGGTAAAGACTGCCTATGCAAAGTTTGACCTGCTGATCATCGATGAATGGCTCCTGCGCCCGCTTCCCGAATCTGAAGCATACGATCTTCTGGAGATCATTGAAGCCTGCAGCAAGAAAGGTGCCCTGATCCTCTGTACTCAGTACGATACGGATGACTGGTATTTCCGCATCGATTGTGACCGTGCCGAAGATGACGACAGTGCCGTTGCCGAAGGTATCCTTGACCGGATCATTCATAACAAGTATGTGATCGAGGTAAAAGGCCGTATTTCCATGCGTAAGCGTCATGCTTTTGCCGAATCCGAAGAAAGCGGAGTGGCAGACAATGGCTGATGCTTCCTGCTACGATCTTCTTAATGAAGTGAACTGCGCCGACAGATGCGAGGCTGTTATCGCACCCCGCGAACTGGTAGACAAGCTAACAGCAGACATCCAGTTCCTGGAACTCGAGTGCATCAGCACAAGGTATCTTCTCCGTCAACACATGGATAAAGAAGAAGGAGAACTGCTTCGCATGGATATCCTGTCATATTTGACTGGTAGATATGAAGGAGATCTCGCCTAGGAGCTCTTCAAAAGCATCCTGTACAGCGGTGGTGATCCGATGGAATTCCGCGATTATCATGTCAAGGTACAGAAAGCCTGCAAAGGCAACTGCCCTGCTGGCACGGATATCTGTAACAACTGAGGATGCTGACCGTCTGGGCAGGCCATAACGGCTTGTTCAAGCGGCGCAGCCGCAGTTGATATCCCAAGATCCTTCTGAGTCACCATTCTTATGGCGGCCAGAAGAGCAGCCACCGCGCAAGCGGCTTGGCCTTGACCGGCGGCAGATGCGCAATACAATGGCTGCTGCGATGGGGATGAAAAGGCTTCTGTATCTGATATCCCTGAGTCCCCATCGCCGATGTGGGCATATCGCGCAGATGTCGACTGTCAAGGCTGGCGGACGGTGACTGATCCAACTGGGCTCGCTTCCGTGAAAACTGGGCTAAATGGCCGTGACAGGTGGGCTATTCGGCCGTGCAAAGTGGGCTACTCACGTGGAATATACACCGCTGGGCAGCAAAAACAAGCCGAAGTCAGCTTCGCCAGAGCCATCAATGTGACAATAGGTCACTGAAGAGAACATCCACCTGAGACTATGTCATTGTCGATAGAGTCTCACTGGTTGGGAAACTGCTATTTAAGGTTACCCTCTGGATTGGACGCCCCTAAACATGGTACTCTCATAAGTACAGGAGGAGCACCATGAGCAAGGTCAAGTTCACCCCAGAGCAGCAACAGATGCTGCGAGAAAACCCTTATACCATCCATGTGACTGCTGATGTACTCTCGATTTCCAAAGAGTTCAAGGAAATTTTCTATATAGCAAGGAACACGGCATCCGAAATTTATAACGATTTACTTACTTTTTATTACAATTTCTTCCCATACCCCAAAATTTTGTGCGTTATTCAACAGCTGTTCGAATAAGTCGTCGAAAAGATCTTGACAAGGAGTGTATTATAGAAGAAACAGGCAATTTTATGAAGGGAGGAACAGCATGGAAAGATTGGAACAACATGATGCTCTCCGTCGGGGAAGCGCGAGACTTCACAGGATTGACTGGGAAAAGATCGGATCTCAGATTCGGAAATACAGGAGGAGGGAGCATCTTCGACAGCGGGATCTCGCCGCAAGGATCTCTTCGACGACCAATACCATCTCCCGCCTAGAGGGCGGAGGAATCGGATGCAGTCTGGAATGTCTCCTGGAAATCTGCAATGCTCTGTCGGTTTCTCCGGATGCACTCCTTTTTGGGAATTTCTCTCCGGAGTCCAGTTCCTTTCATGATTATTTCATGAATATGAAGGAATTGATTTGCCAGCAGGTTCAGGAAAATATCGAGCACATCTTTTTGCAGGTTCACAGGGGCGGCGATTCCGCAGACCGGAAGAGGGGGCCAGGGAAGCGCCCCGTCCGGTTTATGGACCCGGCTCTGCAAAAAAAGCAAAAGCCCAGACCTATGGGAGAAGCGGAGCCGGATGGAGAAAATGAGCCGTGATTGAGCAGTGATGCTTTTTGGAGGTTCCGGTAATGGAGCTGTGATATGGGGAGGGGAAAGCTAGGGGAGAAGCGAAGGGTGAATGTTTACACCACCTTTCCATAATGAATCTGCGGCCGATAGAGAGGGCATAGGAGGATTGATGCCCCCGCAGCGGAGCATGATGAGTGATGAGACAGCAGAGACTGCGGCCTTTCTGCCCGGCGAAGATGCCGGATTTATTACTGGAACCGATCTGCGTATAGCTGCCGCAGCGATCCGCATGGAAATATACAGGCTTTATATTATGGAACAGGGAATCTTGGCTTTATGAGCGGGATTTCCTGTTCTTTTTTGGAGAAGGGAAATTCTTATCCGTATAATGGTTCCGTAAATTAAGACACATCTTAAGACGGTTTTTAATGAATCTGATATGCTTGAAACATACCACACATGGAGGATTCATTTATGTCCCGTACAAGAAAAAACTTTTCAGCAAAATTCAAGTCTGACCTCGTTCTCGAAGTCCTGAAGGGCGAGAAAGAACTGAATGTCATCGCCACTGAGAACGGCATCCAGCCGAATCTTCTCAGGAATTGGAAGAAGGAGTTCTTAGAGAAGGCTTCCGTGGTCTTCGATGATTCCCGTGAGGAAAACATCAAGGAGAAGCTCAGCGAAGAGCGCAAGGAGAAAGCAGCCTGTGCCAGGAAGGTCGGTCAGCTCACCATGCAGGTGGACTGGCTCAAAAAAAAATCTGAAGAAATGCTTGGACCTGACTACGAGAGTAAATTTAGTCCGAAGCCTCCGTTCGAAGACTGACAAGCCTGAGATTCCGGTCAGCGTGGCTGCAGATCTCTGTGGTATCAACCGAACCAGCATCTACTATGAAGCCAAGCCGGTATCCGATACTGAACTTGAGTGCAAGACCATTATGGATCACTTCCATACGGATAATCCCACCTGGGGAGCTCGTCAGATGTCCGCCCAACTGAAGTGCCGCGGATATCATATCGGGCGTAAGAAAGCCCGGAAGTGGATGACTGAGATGGCCATCGATCCGATCTATCCGAAGCCGAACTTCTCGACATGCCTGCAGCGTGCTGCCGTCGTTCCGTATCTGCTTCGTAACGCTGATATCACCCGCCCTAACCGGGCCTGGTCGATTGATATAACCTGCATCCCGCCGAAGCACAGCTTCCTGTACCTGACAGCTATCATTGACTGGTATAGCCGCTGCATCGTTGGCTGGGATCTGGATGATACACCGGACGCCACCTCTTGTATTGAAGCGTGTAAGAAAGCTTTCCTGGCGGCAAAACCGGAGATCCTGAATTCGGATCAAGGATGCCAGTTCACCGGCTAAGGCTACAAAGATTTTCTGAAGGCTAACAAGGTACGTCAGAGTATGGACGGCAAGAGCCGTTGGGCTGACAACATCAGGATCGAGCGGTGGTTCCGCTCTTTCAAGTATGAGGAAGCCTACCTGACAGAATGGCACAACATCAAGGAGGCCAGAGCTGCGATCAGGGAGTACATCCATACCTACAACTTCGAGCGCTGTCATTCGGCGATCGGGAATGTACCGCCTGCTTCTGTGTATTACCCGGCAATGCTTTACGAGGAAGCCGGGGATATCGCTTGAACATCAGTAACCCAGGGCGTCAATACTCTCATAACTATGGATATCAGTTCATTATAAAAATCTCAGATTTTTGTCTTGAAAGCTGAGCCATTATAGTTTTGTCGGACGGCGTCGGATCGGTGCCGTCCTTTTTTCTGGGATTCTTCGAAAAGGCCATTGACAATACGCATTAAAGGCGCATAAGATGGCTGTGAGGAGGGTGAGGATGAAGCAAAGAGATTTGATTAAAAAGTTAGAGTCGGCGGGCTTTCAGTCCAAAGAGCATGGACATGATCATGATAAGTATGTCAGAGGAAGCGATACGGAAGAAGTTCCGAGGCACAGAGAAGTGAATGAGCGGCTCGCAAGACACATTATCAAGAAATGGGGCTTATAAAAACCCCGACCCTTGCTTCATTTTGAGATCATAGGAGGAGATGGCAAATGGCTGAAACGAATATAGTTTATCCGGTTATTATCAAAAAAGACGGGGATACCTATTTGGTTTATGTTCCTGATTTTGATGGAATGACAGAGGGGACTTCTCTTGCTAATGCAATCGAAATGGCAAGGGATTATATCGGGCTTGCATGCCTTGAATTTGATGACCGGAAGGAAGCATTGCCGAAAATGTCGACAGCGGAACAAGCAAAGATGTTGGCAAAAGAAAAGGCAGATGATGAAGAGTTTGCTTTTTCAGACGGAGAGGTGACATATGTTGACCTGAATTTGCCTAAGTACAAGGCTCAAGTTCGCAATCAATCCGTAAAGAAAAATTGCACCCTTCCGCAGTGGCTTTCCGAAGAAGCCGAAGAAGCCGGAATCAATTTTTCGAAAGTGCTGCAAGACGGACTGATTGCGATTCTTGGATCAAGAGCATAAGCGAGATACTTAACTGTGACGACCAAGCTGCAGCTGGGAGGGGGATCCGGCGGGGATCTTATCTGCTTTCTAAAAATTGCCTGGAGCATATCCGGGATATAGCTGGCAGGAGGACAAGGAAAAGGTCCTTAAGCGGCTTATGTCGGGATGCTGAGTAGTTTTCCAAATCAAAGGGAATTATTGCTTGACAGAGGAACGGCAGCAAGGGTATTTTCAGGGAAAAGAAATTTTGTGGAATTCGGGGCGTTTATAGGACGAAGTCCGATAGAGAGCGAGTACACTGATTTCGTGACAAGATTCGTGACAAGATTTTTGTGATAAATGTGGCGTATGCTATGCCGGAGGCTGAAAAGCATGAAAAAAGCAAGGAAAGAAGCCATTCCCGGCGGATTTCCTTGCTTTTTTATGGATGGACCTGACGGGAGTCGAACCCGACATTAAACGGATAAGATCCGCATAAAATATAGGCTTTTTCAATCCCGTGTTGCATTTTGTGTTGCATAAGTACTCAGACGCGACTGGAACATGTCCGCCATTTCCCTTTTTACCTTGTCCTTTTCGGAATCAATCAGAGTCTGATAGTTTCGTTTCATAACATCAGATCCCGCTTCCCAGCCACCGTAGGCCTCGACGTATCGGTCCCCGAATCCGGCCAGCATGGACGCGCCAAAATGCCGCAGGTCGTGGAAGCGGAAATGCGGCAGCCCCGAATCCGCCAGCGCTCTCTGAAAGCGCCCGGACAGTCTGTCGGGGGTGATCGTGATTATTCGCCCGCTGTGCGGCTCAGGGAGCGCCAGGATGGCGCCGAGAACGAAGGGCGGTAAAAGTATCGTCCGATAGCTGGAATAGGTCTTTGGGGCCTTCAGGACCCATTCTCTGCTGTCGGACAGGACATAGGCTTTTCGGATACTGAGACGGTCCCCCTCAAGATCATCATATTCCAGAGCGCAGATCTCCCCCCGGCGCATTGCACCTATGGACCCCAGGAGGATCGCGCAGCGAAGCATAAGATCTCCTGTGCTGTGATACAGTGTCATGATATCATCCAAGGACGGGCAGTAGAGTTCCAGGCGCTTTTTCGCCGGGAGAGTGATCCGGAGGCGGAAATCTGGAAGAAAGAAGGAGAGAGCAGCCGTCAAAAGTCCGGCGGCATTTCGCACGGTCTTCGGGGAGAGACCATCCTTTGACAAGCTGGAGATCCAAAGCTGGATATCTGTATTCTTCAGCTGACGAAGATCCTTTTCTCCGAAGGATCCGGAAAAATACATCCTGTGACAGCCCCGGTACCCGCGCACCGTGGAGGGGGATAAGACAGGAGCCTTCAGATCGATATAGTGGTCGACGGCCACTCGCACTGTTATCGCTTCCTTTAGCTGCCGGCGATGCTCCCTCCAGTCATTGGCCTGGGCCTCAGCCTCCGCTCTCGTTGGAGCGGTAAAGGACTGATAGTGCCGTTTCCCGGCATCGTCGGTATAGTCATAGACCTGCACGCGGAAATTGCCTGATGCAAGTTGCCCTTTTCTTCTTCTCGCCATGACTGTCCTCTTAATCTAAGATTTCCCCGAAAAGTCAGAGAAAATCTCAGCGGTTAATACATACCTTATTCGGACTTTGTAGATTCTGTAGATTCCGATCGCAGGATATCAAGAGTCTCGTTGTACTCCCTTGCTACCGGAATCTTTGTAAACTTCGCTGTCCCACTATAGTGCGTTTTTACGAGTTGTTCTATTTCATCGAGATTAACCCTGAAGAACTCTTTTCGCGGATTAACGCGGTTGACTCTGCTTTTATCAAAAGCCTGGTGAAGAGTTGTTTCTAGCGCCGGTGCATCCTCAGAGAAGATCATTGCGTGGACATCAAAAACGAAAGGAACAGATGCACTGCTTAATTCATCGATACGATCCATCGGTTCTAAGCGTCTTGTCATGCCAATCTTGTAGATATTCTCTCCGAAGGAGCCAATATTGGAGATAATATAAACGTAGCCCGCTCTGGCATTGGCCTCTCTTGCTTGTACAGTTTCTTTCTTCTTTTCAAGCTCCGCGATTTTTTGTTCAAGCTCTCTGATTTGGTCAATGTATAGCTGCTTTTCTATAGTGTTTTCCGTCTTTTGCAAATAAGCCGTCAACCTTGTCATTTCTTTTGAGAACTGCGCCTGATCCTTTTCGAGTTTTGCCTTTTCTCTCTCAATCTCCCGTCGTTCTTTTTCTTCCTCCACCATTTGAGCGCGGATGTCTTTTTGTATCTGTCGTTCCTCTTCTCTCTTAAGCTCATAAGTGTATACAAGATTCAGCTCTTCCAATTTGATGTCAAGTAAGTCTTTGCTTATGGCCATATTATCCACAGTGAAAATGCGGTTGAGTGTTTCAAAAGACTTTGTGATTTTGTTCCGCATCGAATCGATATTTCCGGTGCTGACAGAAAGCAAGATATTATCGCACTCCGCATTAAAGCATCTTATAATCTGGCTCGCATTATCTCTCCGATCCCTTTTTGCTCCGTTGAGATTGGCCGAAACAGCTTTACCATCTTTGATACAATCTTTTTCTTTGAGCTTCAGCATGGAGAGCTTATTTTTGCATTCCTCTGACGACAAACCGCTATAGTCAGAAAAATTGTATTGGTCACAAACGACCTCTCTATTCAAGGCGTTTCGGGTTTCAGTCAACTCTTTTACCTCGGTACTCAATCTATCGATGACTTCCTGTACCTTCGCCTGCTCAGAAGCTGCTTGATTTTGCATGAATGATATCTTTCCCTGCATGAATGACATCCTTCTGTCCAGCTCATCGATAGAGCCGTACTTCTCAAATCTCTTCTTGTCATCGAAATGCTGCATAATCAAAAGCACAATTCCCACCGGAAGCGGAATCGCCAAAAACCATAGGAAGAAGCAAATGGCGATAAAATAAGTTTTCAGATACCACTTTCGCTCTTTCATAAATCATATCCCCCCTTTGAAATTTTATAACGTTGTTCTTACTCCCACGACTTCATCGATGGGCTGCAGGAGTCCTCCGCCAAAATAGGATTCATTCGATCCGTTGGGAACACTGTTTGGAACAACTTGTACGTATGCATCCGTTATCACGCCTCCTTTGTATGCGTCCTTTGTTCTATCTCCTGGACGGATTTTCCATCACGGGTATCTAAATCATGATTATGGATGTGTTTCTTCGCGTGAAGATAGGACTCCCGATTTTTCTCACGGCTCATCCTGGAATTAAGAAGCACGGTATAGCTCCCATCATCATTCATTCGAACCATTTCCGACACACCCGTTGTCTCAAAATCCACCAGATAGATATAGACATCCGGGTCTTCATCGTGATCTTCAATCAGCATCTTCGCTTCCTCTTTCTTTTGCCAAAAGGGCCTTTAACACGTTTGTTGCGGTAGCAAGGTCCTCAGAACTTGCATTCCTTGCAGCATCAAACAAAACGCGAAGCTCTTTGTTATCATAGATTTCTTGTGCGACTTTAGCCGTCTCAGGATCGGTATAATAGGCAGTTGTATGCGTGCCGTCCCTCTGATCTTTTAACAAATCTTCCCTTGCCACTTTAAAGAAGGCACAGATCCGATCTATTTTATCCATTCTAGGAGTGTTATACCCCTTCGCCCAGTTATTTACCGTCGTATTGCTGACTTTAAGATATTTGGCCAATTCAAGCTGCGTTTTTCCGTGGAGGGATAGCAAGCGATTTAAATTAGACGTGAAAATCTTTTGTATATTCTCTGGCATCGTTTAATACCTCCCCTTCTGTTCTGCAATAGGAGTATAAAATATAGAGTTGATTTATTCAATACCAAAGGTAAAAAAAATCAACTTTTTGCTTGACGTCAAGTTTAAGTTGATATACAATACACTTGTCGCATAGGAGCGCGGGAAAGGAGGAGAAGGATTTGAATGGGAATGCACTAAAGATCAGTCTGGCAGCGGCGAGAGTCAATGCCAAGCTGACGCAATCGGATGTTGCCCGGAAATTGGGGAAAACCAAGCAGACGATAGTGAACTGGGAAAACGGAAGAACAGTCATTGATACGGCAAATTTTACGCTTTTGAGTGAAATCTACGGAATCCCTCAGGACAATATTTTTTTGCCCAATCAATCAAGTTAAGGTTTATTTACCGCCCCGCAGTAGAACAGGGTGAACGCCACAAGCACGAAGCATAAACAGGAGGGTACACCACCGTGATGATCGAAGAATTTGAAGCCCGCACCGGCATCTATCCCAGCATTGAGACCTACCGGGTGATCGAGGAACACTACTACCAGTTCGATGGAAACAAAGACGACTTCTGCAAAGCCTTTAAGGAGAACCACGACGGCATTGCCCAGAGGATCCAGCGCGACGCTAACAACAGGAGCCAGAGGAGGATGCGAGACTTCCAGGCTGACAGAAGCGAGAAGGAGAAAGAAGTCAAGGATCTGAAGGAAGAAGTCGAGAGACTGAAGAAGGCTCTGGACCATGAGCTAGAATGGCATCCCTACGAGATGTCCGGGAACGTCAAGCAGGCCGACTACGAACACCTGAGGAATACCGACGACACGAGGATCATGTCAGACACCGAAGCGAAGGATCTGCTCTATGACTGGTGGCGAAGTGGAACGTCTGCCGCTCTACAACGCCACCGACTGGAACTACATCCGCTTCGACTGCGGCGCGATGAGCTACGAGCTCTGCAATGACCAGATCGTTCTATTTGCAGACTAGGGGAAACAAGGAGAGAACATGAACACGGAGTACAACGCAGTAGTGAACTTCCGGTCTGAGATGGCCGGCCTCAAGGCGTTGCTCGGCTGGACAAATGAGGATCTCGCGCGGTGGCTTGGCTGCAGAGCCTCCACCGTAAGCGAGCTGTACCGAGATCCGCGGAAGGCTACAGGAATGTACATTCTGAAGATCCATCAGCGCTTCCGGGAGGAACGCGCAAAGCAGTTCCAAGAGCTCTTGTAGGACTTAATTGAACCAAGCATTGATTTAGTTGAACCAAGCTTAAACCAAGCGTTGACTTAGTTGAACTAAACGTTGACTAGGAAGGAGGGGAAAGGAATGAAGCTGTACAAATATTACACCTTACGGAGGCCGCCGGCACCGGGGGCCATACCCATGGAGGGGATTTTCCATGTCAGGGATTTTAACGGGTGCAAGCTATGCAAGAGGATCATGAACACAGCTTGGGGCCTGGCGCTTTACACCAGACGCCTGGAACCGGAAGAGATCCGGCAGTATGAGCTCGCCTATGGTGGAAAAGTGGAGGAGGCAAGATGAAGCTTACGGAACTGCAGATCCCCGATCTGAAGACAATGGCTGCGGGAAGGAGGGCTGCGGAGACGGCCAGAGAGCTCCGGGAGCTGAAGAGGAAGACCTCTCTCCTCGTATCGGCCCTGAGGGCCGTCGTCGAAGATAGAAACGCTGCATTAAGCAGAGTGATCCTCTGGAGATGGATCGCGGCTCTGGAGTGCATCGCGATCTTGGCGCTTACTGTGTTGCGGATCATCTAATAAAAATAGAACGTACAGCTTACTTTCGCGAGGAGCTGTACGTTCAAGAGGTACATATCAGATGTGCCTCCATTATACAAAAAAAGGAGGAAAAAAGAAATGGAAAAATTGGTGCTTAAGAAGCAGAAGTATCGCAACAACGATAACATGTGTCGTGTGCGAGTCTCGGGGTCTGTTTATCAGCAGATGGAGGATCTGGCAGAAAAGACAAACATGTCTGTCACTGATGTTGCCACCAGGCTTTTTGATTTTGCGATAAAGCACACGGAGGTAGAGGAGTAAGCATGAGCATTAAGATCAACAAGCTGGAGATTGAGAATGTAAAGCGTGTAAAGGCAGTCAAGCTCGAACCGTCTGCTTCCGGTCTTACGATCATCGGCGGGAAGAATAACCAGGGGAAAACCTCCGTTCTGGATGCCATCGCCTGGACGTTGGGCGGCAACAACTTTCGCCCCTCCAAGGCGACGAGGGAAGGGTCTGTCATTCCTCCCTGCCTTTCCATCACCATGAGCAACGGACTTTTAGTGGAACGGAAGGGAAAGAATGCGGACCTGAAGATCACAGATCCTTCCGGACAGAAGGCAGGGCAACAGCTGCTGGATTCCTTCGTGGAAAAGCTTGCTCTGGATCTTCCCAGGTTTATGAGAGCAAACGATGCAGAGAAAGCAAACACGCTGCTGAATATCATCGGAGTGGGAGAGAAGCTGCATGCACTGGAGCAGCAGGAAAAGGAACTGTATAATGAGCGACTTGCGATCGGCAGGATTGCCGATCAGAAGAAAAAGTTCGCCGATGAGCAGAAGTACTTCCCGGATGCCCCGAAGGAACTGGTCAGTCCATCAGAGCTGATCCGCCAGCAGCAGGAGATTCTCGCCAGGAATGGAGAGAACCAGAGAAAGCGCGACAGGCTGAATGAAATCACTCATGAAAAACACAGAATATCAGATGAAATTCAGAGACTGGAAGCACAGTTGGCTGATCTCAAAGAAAAGGTGGAAGAGCGGAAAACAGCCTACGAGTTAGTGGCAGCAGATGAGGAAAGCGCCAGAAAGACTGTTTCGGAGCTTGTGGATGAATCCACAGAAAAGCTGGAAAAGAATCTGGCGGAAGTCGAGGAGATTAACCGAAAGGTGCGGGCCAATCTCGATAAGGACAAGGCAGAGGACGATGCCCGGGAATATGCCTCTCAGTATTCCGCTATGACAGTAAAAATAGAGGAAGTGAGAAAAGAAAAGGCTGCGCTTTTAAGCCAGGCGGATCTTCCGCTTCCGGAGCTTCGCGTGGAGGATGGGAAGCTTCTTTATAAAGGACAGCAGTGGGATAACATGTCCGGCTCCGATCAGCTGAAGGTGGCGACTGCCATCGTGCGAAAACTGAATCCTCAGTGCGGATTTGTGCTGATCGATAAGCTGGAGCAGATGGATCTGGAAACGCTCAAAGAGTTTGGCGTATGGCTGGAGCAGGAAGGGCTGCAGGTGATTGCGACTCGCGTCAGCACAGGAGAAGAGTGCTCCATTATTATCTCTAACGGATACGGAGGCATGAATACACCGTCTCCAAGCAAAACATGGAAGAAGGGAGAATTTTAATCAATGGATATTATCAGAGGGAAAATTCAGAAAGCCACGAAGACTGTGATTTACGGCCCGGAAGGAATCGGAAAATCGACGCTTGCTTCCCGGTTTCCGGATCCTGTGTTCATCGATACGGAGGGGTCTACCGGTCGAATGGACGTCGCAAGGTTTCCTGCGCCCACAAGCTGGGCCATGTTGCTGCAGGAGGTACAGGAGGTTATCCGAAATCCTTCTCTTTGCAGGACTCTTATCATCGATACGGCGGATTGGGCGGAAAAGCTCTGCACGGAAGCGCTCTGTGCGGAACGGAATGTATCCGGGATCGAAGACTTCGGCTACGGGAAGGGATACACATACCTCAAAGAGAGCTTTGGAAAGCTTCTGAATCTCCTTTCTGAAGTGATCGATAAGGGCGTAAACGTTGTGATAACTGCGCACGCCATTATGCGGAAGTTCGAACAGCCGGACGAGATGGGCGCCTATGATCGTTGGGAACTGAAGCTTTCCAAGCAGTGCGCACCTTTGATAAAGGAATGGGCGGACATGATCCTGTTTTGCAACTATAAGACGATAGTTGTAAACGTGGACAATAAGGGCGCGCAGAAGGGGACGAACAAAGCACAGGGCGGAAAGCGCGTTATGTATACCGCGCATCATCCCTGCTGGGATGCTAAGAACAGAGACGGCCTCCCGGAAGAGCTGCCTATGGATTACGAATCGATCCGGCATGTGATCGAGGCATCGGCTGTAAATACGGAAAAAGCACATCCCGTAGATGATCTGAAAAAAGAGGCCCTTCCTGTATCGGAAAAGCATGAGCCGGAAACTATGACGGCCCCGAAAGAGCCAGAGCAAATAAGCTTTACGGATATGGCAGAACCGAAGCTGGAATCGCAGGGAGAAATGTTGGACAAAAAAGAGAAGGAGGAAATACCGCCAGGCAATGAAGTATCCCCGTATTTTTCGGATCCGGAACGGATTCCCAAAGCTCTCCGGGATCTGATGGAGGCGAATAACGTTTCAGAATGGAATATCCAGGATGCTGTGGCAGGAAAGGGATACTACCCGGAAGGAACATTGATCCAAGATATGGATCCTGCATTTGTGCAGGGGGTACTGGTAGGCGCGTGGGATCAGGTCTTCGCCATGATTCAGGAAATCCAGAAGAATCAGGGAATACCATTTGAATAAAGAGGAGGAGATGGAACATGAATAACGCAATGGAAAAGGCTCTGAACTGGGATGATGAGATCTCAAAGGAAAGTGAATTCGAACTGCTTCCCGCGGGAGAATACAGTTTCACAGTGGAATCTCTGGAGCGTGGCCGTTTTGATGGTTCTGACAAGATGTCGGCATGTCCTAAGGCGGATCTTACGCTGATCTTGAAGACGACGGATGGAAAAGAAGCAAAGGTTTTCGATACCCTTTACCTTCACAGCAAGGCGGAATGGAGGCTTTCTCAGTTTTTTACCGCGATCGGAATCAAGAAGAAGGGTGAGCCGCTCCGCATGAACTGGGGACAGGTTCCCGGATCGACGGGAAGGCTTAAGATTTCCGTCAACAAGTATAAGTCTAAGGATGGGGAGGATCGAGAAAACAATCGTGTAGAACGCTATCTTCCCTATGAGCAGAAGGCATTCACTGCAGGGAAGTTTTAATGAAGCGCGTAGAACTAAGACCATATCAGGAGGAAGCCAGAAGAGCTGTGGAAGACTGCTGGATAAACGGCACGAAGCGAACACTTCTGGTTCTTCCTACCGGATGCGGAAAGACGATTGTCTTTGCAAAGATCACAGAAGATATGGTCAGGAAAGGGAAGCGAGTCCTGATCCTTGCACACCGAGGAGAACTCCTGCAGCAGGCAGCGGATAAGATTCGGAAAACGACAGGTTTGGTTTGCTCTGTGGAAAAGGCAGAGCAAACCTGCCTTGGAAGCTGGTATAACGTCACGGTCGGATCTGTCCAGTCTCTTCAAAGAGAATCGAGGCTTGAGAAATTCCGAAAAGATTACTTTACCAACATCATCATCGATGAAGCACATCATGCAATATCGGATGGGTATCAGCGGGTGCTCAAACACTTCGAAGAAGCGAATGTGCTCGGAGTGACAGCAACTCCCGATCGGGGAGACATGCGAAATCTCGGAGAATACTTTGACTCTCTGGCCTATGAGTACACGCTTCCGAAAGCGATCAAAGAAGGATACCTGTCGCCGATCAAAGCGCTGACTATCCCTTTAAAATTGGACATTTCTAAAGTAGGAGTGCAGGCGGGAGATTATGCAGCAGGAGAGATTGATACCGCATTGGATCCCTATCTGGAACAGATCGCCGCAGAAATGCAGAAATACTGTGCAGCGCGTAAAACTGTAGTCTTTCTTCCGCTGATCAAGACCAGCCAGAAATTTACAGGGATTCTGAACAGGATCGGCTTTCATGCGGCGGAGGTAAATGGGACCAGCGATGATCGAGAGGAAATTCTGAAGGACTTCGATGAAGGAAAATATAACGTGCTATGTAACTCTATGCTCCTGACAGAGGGATGGGATTGTCCTTCCGTTGACTGCGTGATTATACTTCGCCCCACTAAGGTAAGAAGCCTATACAGTCAAATGGTAGGACGAGGAACCAGACTTTATCCTCAGAAGAAAGAATTACTGCTCATCGATTTTCTGTGGCTCACAGAGAAACATGAGCTTTGCCATCCGGCTCATTTAATCTGTGAAGATAAGGAAGTTGCGGATAAGCTGACAGAGAATCTTGAAAAGGACCCCGGAACAGGAATGGACCTTCAAGAAGCAGAACAAAAAGCCTCGGAGGATGTCGTCGCCCAGAGAGAGGAAGCTCTCGCAAAGCAGCTGGAAGAAATGAAGCGCCGGAAGAAAAAGCTGGTAGATCCCTTGCAGTTCGAGCTCTCCATACAGGCAGAAGATCTGTCCGGATATGTGCCTTCTTTCGGATGGGAGGCGGCACCTGCATCCCAAAAGCAGCTGGACGCTCTGGAAAAACTGGGAATCTGTCCGGATGAAATCGAGAATGCGGGGAAAGCGAAAAAGCTTCTCGACAGGCTGGATACAAGAAAAAGTGCGGGACTCACTACCCCTAAGCAGATTCGTTTCTTAGAAGGAAGAGGATTCCAACACGTGGGAACGTGGGATTTTACCAGCGCAAAAAAGATGATCGATCGAATTGCTGCTAATGGATGGCATGTTCCGCATAATGTGAATCCTAAAACCTGGAAGCCGACTAAAGAGGATATGCCATGACACAATTTGATTTAACAGCACTTCTTGGCTACATTGATCCGTCTACCCTTGATTACCAGGAATGGATCAATGTAGGAATGGCTCTGAAGCAGGAAGGGCATACCGCCTCTGAATGGGATCAATGGAGCCGAGCCGATGCCCGCTATAAGCCTGGGGAGTGTTTTAAGAAGTGGATGACCTTTCGCAATGAAAACGGAGGTGCTCCCGTTACGGGAGGGACAATCGTTGAATATGCTAAAAGAGGCGGTTTTACATTGCCTCAGAGGGGAGGAGAAACGGAAGACTATGCGCTTTCCTGGGACGATACGATAGAAAAAGATGATCTTACTATCGTAGACAGCGCATGGCTTGAGGAAAGAGAAATTGAAGAACCAAAAGAGGAAGCGTGGAAGCCGGTGCAGGAAATTATCACATACCTGCAGACGTTGTTTCAGAGCACGGAAAATGTCGGCTATGTGACAGAGGTCTATAAAAATGAGGATCGGCTCAGCCCCAAAAAGGGAAATTGGGACCGTACAGCGGGTCAACTCATAGAAGAGCTTCGAAAATACAACGATGTTGGTGCAGTATTTGGAGACCCGAATCCGGAAGCCGGAGCATGGATCCGTTTTAATCCACTGGACGGAAACGGAATCAGGAATGAAAACGTGACGGATTACCGTTATGCCCTCGTGGAATCGGATACGGTATCCATCGGAAAACAGAATGCAATTATGCGCGAGCTGGAATTTCCGATCGCCTGTATGGTGTTTTCCGGGAAAAAGTCAGTACATGCCATCGTGAAGATAGAAGCCCCTGATTATCAGGAATACAAAAAGCGGGTGGAATATCTCTACAAGGTCTGTGAAAAAAATGGACTGAAGGTAGATACACAAAATAAGAATCCATCCCGCCTCTCCAGAATGCCGGGCATTATCCGAAATGGTCACAAACAATTTCTGATAGGAACCAATCTGGGAAAAGCAAGCTGGTCAGAATGGTTTGAATGGATCGAGGGTGTCAATGACGATTTGCCGGATCCGGAAGAACTTACAGAGATCTGGAATGATCTTCCGCCACTCGCCGACTGTCTAATTCAGGACGTGCTGCGGGAAGGGCATAAGATGCTGCTTGCGGGACCGTCTAAGGCCGGTAAGTCCTTTGCCCTGATAGAACTTACGATTGCCATCGCTGAAGGGCGTAAATGGCTGGGATTTTCATGCCAGAGGGGACGGGTATTGTATGTCAATCTGGAGCTTGACAGGGCCTCCTGTCTGCATCGATTCAAGGATGTATATACAGCGCTGGGATGGGATCCGAATAATTTAAGAAACATCGATATCTGGAACCTGAGAGGCAAAGCTGTGCCGATGGACAAACTCGCTCCTAAGCTGATCCGAAGGGCAGAAAAAAAGAACTACACTGCAATCATTATCGATCCGATTTACAAGGTGATCACCGGCGATGAGAACAGCGCAGACCAGATGGCAAACTTCTGCAATCAGTTCGACAAGATATGCACAGAGCTTCGGGCGGCCGTAATTTACTGCCATCATCATTCAAAGGGAGCGCAAGGCGGAAAGAAATCGATGGACCGTGCTTCCGGATCGGGAGTATTTGCCAGAGATCCTGACGCTTTGCTGGATCTAACGGAGATCGAGCTTCCGGAGGCATTAAAAAAACATGAGGATGGAAAAGCAAGGATCCGAGGAATAGAAAGAGCACTGAATGCCTTTCTTCCGGGATGGGAACAGGATATCGGGCAGGATGACCGCCTGAGCCCATCTGCAATGCTGGATTACGCCGCCTCTAAGCTCACGCTGCCACAGACCGATGTGATGAACCAATACGAAGCAGAAGAGCAGGAAAAGGCAGCACATCGTACTGCATGGCGGATAGAGGGTACGCTCCGGGAGTTTGCTTCCTTTAAGCCGCTAAATCTGTGGTTTGATTATCCGATCCACAGAGAAGATGAAAGCGGAGCGCTGGCAGATATTCAGATTGAAGATGCGGATCCCTGGATAAGACGCAAGAAAGCCTTTGCGGAAGATCAGAAGGATAAGGGAAAAGAAACGTATCAAATGTATCTGGAAACTCTTGAAGAACTTTTTAAAGATGCTGATGAGGTATCTGTTGAGGACCTCGCGGAAGCGGTCGGAAAGTCAAAAGAAACGATCCGTAAAGACTTTTGCGGAGGAAAAAACAAGGGGAAATATAATCCGCGCTACAAGAAAAAGTTCAAAGAGGATGGATATTTTTATGATCAAGGAGTTATCAAGAGGGTGGACAACTCGGCGGACAACGAGAATTAGAGTTGTCCAGTTAAGCCGAAAACATCGCGGACAACTTTGCGGACAACGTAAAACATCGTTGTCCGTTGTCCGCGGACAACCCGGTGGACAACGTAAATTTAGTTGTCCGCGAAAGCCCGGACAACTTTGCGGACAACGTAAAACATCGTTGTCCGTTGTCCGCGGACAACCCGGTGGACAACGTAAATTTAGTTGTCCGCGAAAGCCCGGACAACTTTGCGGACAAAAGGAATTTCTCGTTGTCCGTTGTCCGCGGACAACTTCGCGGACAAATATACCTAAAGGTATTATATATGTCCACCCTGTCGTGTGTACACACTCTACGGACAAGGGGCGATGGGGTGCGCCCCCTTGTTCCGTAACCGGTGTACACAACGACGACAACCGCGCGAGAGAAAAAGAAAGAAGAATTTTACACTTTAAAGCAATAAAGGAGGAGGGCGATGCAGATTAAATTTTTTATGCCGATGATCCCGCCGACTGTGACGCATCAGGAACACAAGGTTATGGTCCGGAAGGGAAAGCCGTATTTCTACGAACCGGCAGAACTGAAAGCGGCGAGGAGCAAGTTGCTTACCTCCGTCGGGAAGCATAATCCGGAAGTTCCGCTTAAGGGTCCGATCAGGCTGGTTACGAAATGGATCTGGGAGAAAGACGGGCAGGGATTTGAGTATAAGACCACGAAGCCGGATACCGATAACCTGATCAAGCTGCTGAAGGACTGTATGACGAAGGTAGGCTTCTGGGAAGACGATGCACAAGTGGCGTCGGAGATCACGGAAAAATTTTACGGCGATATTCCCGGGATCTTCGTTCAGGTGGAAACGCTATGACAAACGACAAAGTTGCGATGCCGGATGATAAGCTCCGAAAATTCCTAAACGTGCTCCTCAACGTCTGGTTTTTGAAGTGGAAGCGCAAGAAAAAAATGACAGACGCAGATTGGGGATCATGCATCGAGGAATTGGACAGGATTATCTCACAGGGAGAACAGTATCCCGTTGTAGATGCCTTGAGCATGGCCTTACTCCACGAACTGGATTTGAGGAATCATAACGACTGAGGAGAGGAAACGGAAAAGATTGATGAGACAGAATGGACAGAGATATCGAAAATTCGCAAGGGAAGGCACTTAGGATCGATCCTAAGGCCATGAGGGTAGGAATTTATGTATGAAGATTTAAAATGTGAAATAAAGCGCTTACATGAGAGCCCTAATGAGAGGCAGAGGGCCATGCGGGAGTACGACGAGAAGTGCCAGCATCTCCAGAAGCACTTTTGGGATGACTGGGAGAGGACCACAGCGGAACTTGCGCAGAAGCTCCCGGCGAAGGGGATCCCCATTGTAGTAGCAAGATGAGCGAGGCTTGGGAGGACGAAGAAGATGAGCATAATGAATGAGCAGGAAAAGAAAAATCGTGAGGAACTTTTTGAACTCATGCAGGAATATCAGGGGTTGCCCATTGTGCCGATGGTGGATAGCGAGGTTGTGGCTGACAACTGCTATATGTGGTGGTTGGCCCATTGGGGCAACGCGAGGATTGACGCATACCTGATTGTCGACGAGAGGGTGTACATCAAAAGCCTTGATGACGAGTATGACGTACTGGCAGCGGTTCATGGATGGGAAAAGTACGAGGAAATGACTGACGAGGAAGCATATAGGGCGTGCAAAGAGCTGCCGTGGATTGAGGCCATTATAGTGCATATCACGATGTAGGGACGCTGCAGACAAAGAATGCAAAAGAGTTGAAACGATTATGAGGGACATATTCCAGTGCTGCGGAACATGCAAATATCATGAGCATGAAAGTGTTGACGACGGCTGGGTCTGTGTGAACGCGCAAAGCTGTTACTGCACAGACTGGACGGAATATGACGATGTATGCGAAGACTGGGAAGCACGAGAATAAGCTTTTGGCATGGGAGAGGAAAAGGAATGAATCACCTGTCACTTTTTAGCGGAATTGGCGGTCTGGATCTTGCTGCGGAATGGGCCGGAATCAAGACAGTAGGGCAGTGCGAGCTTGCCGATTACCCGTATTCCGTGCTGGAGAAGCATTGGCCGGATGTCCCGAAATGGCGGGATATCCGGGACCTTACGAAGGAAAGCTTTTATGAAAGAACAGGTTTACGAACAGTTGACATTATTTCCGGAGGATTTCCATGCCAGCCGTTCTCTTTTGCCGGGAAGCGAAGAGGCGAGAAGGATGACCGCTTCCTCTGGCCGGAAATGTTTCGAATCATTCGGGAGCTCCGGCCGGATTGGATCGTTGGAGAAAACGTTGCTGGGATCGTCAATATGGCACTCTCCGATATTCTTTCTGCATTGGAAGGCGAGGGATATCGGTGCAGGGCGTTTATTATTCCAGCTCTTGCGGTCGGCGCATGGCACGAGCGGAAAAGAGTCGCGATTATCGGATGCCGGGAGGGTGGCGTTTCCGACGCCGCGGGCCTCAGACAGCAAAGGGGCGCCTGTTCGGCGGGAGAGCATCGAGAAGGCGGCAAAGACAGGGAAGCTGTCGAGTGTAGTGCTGCTTCCGACGGTCACGACGGGAGCGGGACTTTGCGTAGGAAGTGGGAATTTCCAGAAGCTGAAGGATCTTGCGGAGAAGGGAGTATTGACAGAAGAGGAGAGAAAAAATCTGTCAAAGGGGAACGGCGGCCAGCTGAATCCGGAGTGGACGGAGTGGCTGATGGGCTTCCCCATAGGCTGGACAGAGATTTTCTCCTGAACCATTACTGGGATTTGGAACCGGAGATCCCGCGGATCATAGGGGGGATCCCGCATAGAGCAGATCGGATCAAATGCCTGGGGAATGCGGTAGTGCCGCAGCAGTTTTATCCGATCTTCAGGGGGATCATGGAAAATGGGGAAGAGAATAGAAGAGTGGATTGAGGAGTACAAGCATTCCTGCAAAGGGCAAATAACATTGCAGGAATGGCAAGCGGAAGAAAGGGAGACATGAAGAATAAGCAAGAAATGGAGTGGATTCCGTGCAATGAGAGGCTACCGGAGGAACGTGAATGGCTGGGAACGAAACGGTTTGGGACGAAAAAATCCGCTCCGGTTTTAGTGACGATGGAGTTGAAAGACGGGAGCAGGATCGTCACATATACCAGTTTCCAGAACGGGGAGATCATGGACAGCATATGCAAGTATTATGGCAAGAAGCCGCTTGCGTGGATGCCGCTTCCAGCCCCATACCCGGGGAAGACACAGTAAGCAGATGGGGGATATGTCGGCAGAAGCAAAAAGGGTAAGATGTCGGAAACCCCGACACTTTGTCTACAAAGGAGAAAAGAGTATGACGAGTATGACGAGAAAAGAGCTTGATACTTGCCGCGAGGGGCATGACAAAATCCGCATCCTGCAGCATATGATCTCCGAAATAGAAAGGGGAGAGCAAGGAGTAGTCGTGGACTGCGTGAAGGACTACAGGAGCGGATTTCCCCGTACTTTAGTCCTCCGCGGAATAAATCGGGTCGAACTGGACAAGTGCAAAAAAGAGATCAGCCGGATCCAGAAAATCCAAAAAGGGGTAGAGAACTGGATCATGGATATCAACGATGTACTGACAAGAAATGTCTTTGCAATGTACTACCTGAAAGGGTTAAGCTGGAGAAAGATAAGCAGCAGTTTGAGGGCAAATAGCCCGGACTACTACAGGATCCGGATAAGGGATAAGTATTTGTTGGAAAAAGGGATAAAATAGGGCTGAACAGAGAATCCAAAAGGAAAAAGGGTAAAAATGGCAAGGTAATCAAAAAAGGGGCTATGCAATTAAGCATAACCCCTTCTTTTTTATCGATCCAATATATAGGACTCGATAATAGCTGACATGGATTTCCCGCTTTCTGCGGCCATGTTCTTTAGCTTCTCATGTGCCGCTTTGGATATCCGGATATTTAGGTTTGTCCTTTCGTTTCCGGGATCCCCAAAAATTTCTTCAAATTCTTCCGGAATATTCTGCTTCGCCCATCCCTTAGCTTCAGATAGGGATAAGGGCCGGATAAGAGATCCCCGCCCCCATGCGTGCGCGCCCTGAGGGATGGCGTATCTTGTCCGCGGTCCGCCTTCCCCGTGCAAAAAATATTCCCCTGTTTTTTTACGGTACAGGGTTTCCCGGATCTCATCCGGTCCAGATCCGCGCACAATCCCAGAGATTTTTTTAGCGGTGCTGGTATCATATCTTGCCCCGCTGATTGTCTTTATCATCTTATACCTCCTCTATAGCTATAAGGGGGCATAACAAACCGTTATGCCCCCCCTGCCCTCTCTCCCGGGGATGAAATCAGAATCTCTCAAAATTTCCAATCGCTTCGGAGCGGTTCTTTTCCCACTCCTCCGCCTCTGCTGTAGTCATGGGGCGGATACTCTGTCCGTATCCTCTCCAGTTTTCACCGCGGGGCTCTCCGTAAATAGTGTTAGGGCCGCCCATGCAGTGGAGGAAAAACTCCCCGCCGCGCTTCTGATGGAGAGTCTCGATAACTTCCGTAAACTCCCCAATGTCATTGGAAAACTCTGCTACGGCCTTAGCCGTATCGGAATCGTACTTCCTGCCGTTGATGGTCTTCTTCATAATAAGGTTCCTTTCTCCCGTCGTAACCTCCGTGGCGGGTTTCTTTTGTTCCGTTTTCCTTATTGCAAGTACATCATACATCGACTTTGCGCAAACGTCAAGCGATTTAGACTAAAAATGTTGTACAAAGTCTGTGCTGTATTTTTGTGCAATAATCCAATCGCGAGGATCTCTGCTTGCCCGGCACGTTAGAGATATACAGATTAAGCAGGTATTGGGATCTCTCTGCCAATCCCTATATCTTAGCTTGCGCATTGCGTGACGATATCATCTGATAGCAGATCGGCCCCATCTGATCCAGATCCGGCGCGCCCTCTGTGCTATAGATCCGTATAGGTAAGATCTGCCGGAGGATCTCCAGCAAGGCAATATCAGCAGCGCAATAGATCTTGGCTGCTGGAGCCCCCGGTACACTCATAAGCTGCCATTACATAGAGAGATAGCCCTAGGGAGTCCTCAGGGGAGATCGTAAGCCCTGACAGTTCAGGCGCCCCCGGTGCAGGTGCGGACGCCCTCAGCATAGAGATCGTTTGCGCCCTTACATGGTAGAGACCCGATCACATCATAGATAATAAGGCGCACATTATACCGCGCCGACAGAGCTACATTGCTTATGAGTGCGGGGCAATCCCTCCGGCTGGATCCAGCGCCCTATGATTATTGCTGTCGTGTCCAGACGTCCCCGCTTGCGTTGGCTAAGGCTTGACTAAGTATTGGCTAGTCGTTGACTAAGGCTTGACTTGTAGTTGATCCAGTTGATCCGCAGTTGTGCCTGTAGTTGATCCGCAGTTGTGGCTAGTTGTGGCTAGTTGTTGACTAAGTCGGGATTAGGGTAAGGCCTGATTGCTACCAGGTGCGCGCCTTCAGCCCCCGCCTCCAGCGAGGAGGAGAGGCGTAAGGGATTCTTAAGATTTGATAGGGCTTGCTTGTTCGCTTTGTCCGCGATAGAATTAAAACTAGAAGTTTTGTCGGACGGCGCCGGATCGGGGCCGTCCCTTTTCTTCGAAAAAGCCTAAACAGAGAGATCGGGGGACCGGTCTCTTTTTGTGCGCGGAAAGGAGGTGAGCCCAAGTGACAGAAAAACAGAAGAAATTTGCGGATGAATACCTGATCGACCTGAATGCCACTCGGGCTTACCGTACCGCATACCCCGCAGTGAAGCGGGATGAGACGGCGGCGCAGTCGGGAAGCAGGCTGCTAAGGAATGTCAATGTTTCGGCCTACATCGCGAAGCAACTGGAGAAGCTGCACGACGAAAGGACCGCCGATGCGAAGGAGGTGTTGGAGTACCTCACCTCTGTTCTTCGCGGGGAGTCTTCCGCCGAGGTCGTCGTTGTGGAATGTATAGGGGAGGGCTGCTCTTCGGCAAAGAGGATGAAGAAAGCGCCCGACGAGAAGGAGCGGCTGAAGGCAGCGGAGCTTCTGGGAAAACGGTATGCCCTGTTCGGTGATCGCGTGCAGCTCTCCGTGGAGCCCGTCACGATTATGGATGACCTTAAGGAGTAGAAGTATGGAACTTTCGTTGCAAGAGGTCGTCGGGAAAAATTATGTGGATTTCTGGAACACGAAGAAGCGCTACCGGGTGTGTAAGGGATCCCGCGGATCCAAGAAATCGAAGACTACAGCCCTCAACATGATCTATCGGCTTTACCGTTATCCAGAAAGCAGCGGACTCTGCGTCAGGAGGTATGCTAATACGCTTCGAGATTCCGTGTTTTCCGATCTCAAATGGGCGATTCACAGATTGCAGCTGGACGCCTATTTTGATTGCCTGGTGTCTCCGCTGCAGATCGTCCGTAGGAGCACCGGACAGAAGATTCTATTTCGTGGCCTGGATGAAAGCCTTAAGATCACCTCCATCTCTGTCGAGAGGGGGTGTCTTTGTTTTGTCTGGATCGAGGAGGCCTATGAAGTCGCAGAGGACGATTTCAATAAGCTGGATATGTCCATCCGAGGAGAAGTGCCGGAGGGGTATTTTAAGCAGCTCACGCTCACCTTTAACCCCTGGTCAGCGACAAGTTGGCTGAAGGCCCGATTCTTTGACGCACCGGATGACACCATCTTCACGAAGACGACGACCTGGCAGTGTAATGAGTGGCTGGATGATGCTGACCGGCATATCTTTGAGATGATGCGGCGGCAAAATCCCAGGCGCTACCGAATCGAAGGGGACGGAGAATGGGGAATTGCCGAGGGACTGATCTATCCGAATCACCGGATGGAAGATTTTGATGTCGGGGAAATCAGGGCCCAGGAAGGGGTAAAGGCAGCATTTAATTTAGACTTCGGTTTTACGGATCCGAATGCTTTTGTCTGCGAGCTTGTCGATGGCCAGGCGAAGAAGATCTATATCTTTGATGAGTGGTATCAGAGCGGGGTGACAAACCGGATCATTGCGGAGACGATCAAGGAAAAGGGCTATGGTGGGCAGAGAATTATCTGTGACTGTGCAGAACCGAAATCGATCGCTGAGTTGCAGGATGAGGGGATCCGCGCGGAGGCCTCTCTGAAGGGCAGGGACAGCGTGCAGCACGGGATCCAGCTAATCCAGAACTATGAGATCATCGTGCATCCAAGGTGCACGGAATTTTACAAGGAAATCGAAAATTACTGCTGGGAAAAGGATCGGAACGGTCGAATGACAGATAAGCCGGATCATGAGTTTTCTCATGGCATGGATTCTATGCGGTATGGTGTTGCCAGGCTGCTGCGAGCCGATCGATTCAGCTTTGACTAAGGGGTGAAAAGGAATGTGGGATTTCTCATTGATTGACAGGGCAAACCGGGCAATCCGGGAAGGGGCGCGGAGGATCTCCGATCGGGCGCTGATATCCCATGAGATCTTTCGCCAGAAATCATCGAAGGAGTGGCGGTGGATGATAAAGGGGGATGATTACTATCTCGGCCGCCAGGATATCCTGAAGAAACGGAGGACAGCGATCGGAAGAGACGGGAAGCTCATAGAACTTGATAATCTTCCGAACAACCGTCAGATCGACAATGTGTATCGTCGTATGGTAAAGCAGAAAGTGAACTATCTTCTGGGAAAACCGATCTCTGTGACCTCTGATAATGCAGCTTATCAGGATGCTCTGACAGAGCTTTTCGATAAGGCGTTTTTCCGGCAGCTTAAGAACGTTGGACGGGATGCCCTGAATTGTGGGATCGCCTGGCTTTATCCGTACTATGACGAGACCGGAGAATTTCGCTTCAAGAAATTCCGACCGTTTGAGATCATCCCCGAGTGGAAGGATGTAGATCATACCGAGCTTGACCGGGTGATTCGATTTTATGAGGTCCTCAATTTCGATGGAGAGCGGGACACGAAGATCACAAAGGCGGAGCTTTATACGAAAGGAGGGATTGATTTCTTCGAGTACCATAACGGCATGCTTCTTCCCTGTGCGCCCTGGCACCAGGATTATTTCATGGTGGAGGGGAAGGGGTATAACTGGGACAAGCTCCCCTTTGTCCCCTTTCGGTATAACGACGAAGAAATTCCGCTGGTTGTAAACTGCAAGAGCCTTCAGGACGGTCTGAATCGGATCCTCTCTCACTTCGACGACAACATGGAGGAGGACAGTCGGAATACCATTTTGGTACTTGTAAACTACGACGGGGAGAATCTGGGGGAGTTTAGACAGAATCTCGCAACCTATGGCGCCGTTAAGGTTCGCTCCGACGCAAACGGGGCCGGCGGGGATGTAAGAACTCTGCAAGTAGAGGTTAATGCGGAGAACTATAAGGTGATTTCGGATATCTTCCGCCGCGCCATTATCGAGAACTGCATGGGGTACGATGCGAAGAATGAGAAGCTTACAGGAACGCCGAATCAGATGAACATTCAATCCATGTATAGCGACATCGACCTGGATGCATCCGACATGGAGACCGAATTCCAAGCGGCGTTGGACGAGCTGCTTTATTTTGTGGATCTGCATCTGCTCAACAGCGGAGCAGGAGACTTCCGGACGGTCGAAGCGACCTTCACCTTCAACACAAATATGCCGATGGATGAGAGCCTTACGATTCAAAATATCCAGAACAGTGTGGGAATTATCTCGAAAGAGACGCTCCTCTCTCATCATCCCTATGTGACGGATGCGAATGCAGAAATGGACCGTTTGAAGGCAGAGGAGGCGTCTCTTTCGGAAGCGGAGTATCACCCGATGATCGAACACGGAGGCGCGGAGCATGAAGACGAGTGAGTATTGGCAGAAGCGTTTCTCTGAGCTCGAAGAGCTTCGACATGGGGAGGCAGCTGCAGGGTATCAAGAGATCTCCCGTCAGTATCAAGAGGCAGAGAGGGAGCTTGAGCGGCAGATTTCTGTGTGGTATCAGCGCTTTGCTGCAAACAATGGGATCTCGATGCAGGAGGCCCGGAAGTTCCTGAGCAAAGCACAGCGGGAGGAATTTCAGTGGGATATTGAAGAGTACGTCAGAAAGGGGGAGGAGAATGCGATCACACCGATCTGGAAAAAGCAGCTGGAAAATGCTTCTGCAAGAGCACATATCAGCAGGCTGGACGCGCTGAAGCTTCAGATCCAGCAGCAGATGGAAAAGCTCTTCGGAGGTCAGCTGGACAGCGTAGACAAGACCATGCGAAGGGTCTATGAGGGAGATTACTATCATACCGCTTTTGAGCTCCAGAAGGGGGTTTCCATCGGCCGCAGCTTTTCTCAGCTGGATGAACGGAGCATACAAAAGGTTCTAGCACGCCCCTGGGCTCCGGATGGGAGGAACTTCTCGGATCGGATATGGTCGAACAAGCAACTCCTGGTCCATGAGCTCAATACGACGATGACGCAGAACATCATCCTCGGGAAAGATCCACAGAAGGCGATTCAGGCCATCTCCAGGCGCCTTAAAGTCTCGCAAACTGCGGCAGGGCGTCTTGTTATGACAGAGTCCGCCGCGATCGGGAATGCTGCACAGCGGGACAGCTTCCGGGAACTCGGTGTAGAGCAGTATGAGATTGTTGCGACTCTGGATTCTCGTACGTCGGAGATATGCCGCCATATGGATGGTAAGCACTTTAAGATGAGCGAGTGGCAGACTGGCGTCACGGCCCCGCCCTTTCACGTAAACTGCCGCACGGCGACGGCTCCCTACTTTGAGGAGGATCTCGATCAGATCGGAGAGAGGGCTGCGAGAGATGAGGAGTCGGGGAAGACCTATTATGTGCCGGCAAACATGGGTTATGAGGAGTGGGAGAAAGCATTTGTGGAATCGGGCGCTTATGCAACGCCGACGACGGTAGGTCAGTCCTTTGCCGGGTATAACCAAGCGCAGCAAGATGACCTGGAACAAATCTATAACAACGCGCCACAGGAAATCAAAGCCTTGTATGTCAAATACGGGGGCCAATTGCAGCCGGTCGATGAAAACGTTGATCCTAGCATTGGTGAAGCATATTTCAGTCCGTCGGATGGACGCGTACATATGCATAAAGCTGATGCCGCAGCAGGGAATAGCTATCAGGAGCCATTTCAAGTGCACTTTCATGAATATGCGCATAATCTTGATTATCTTGCCGGTGGCGGGCAAAACTTTTCACGGGCATATAAGAATGCTGCACAGAAAACACTTGAAGATGTCATAATGGATGACTGTGAAAAAACCATAAAACAGTATTTTAAGGATAGTGCTGCTGATGCGAATGGTGTATATCAAAAAGCATTCGATGCCCAGCTAAAGATTAGTGGCGTAGGTGCAGAAGCATACGTAAGAAACTTGTTGCATAATTATAGACTGACAACCGGAATGCTAAGAACAGACCCGATTTATCAACTTCTGGAAAATGAATTAGATGCTGCAAAAACCGAAGAAGCTATACGAGGTTTTTACACGAAGCATTTTGACAAGTTCAGTAAGTTCATATATGATAAAAGCAAAGTGCTAGATTCTTTTGAAGACTACATCAAAATGAATCACACAATGAAAGAGTACTCAAACTTGTCAGATATGTTCGGAAGATATTCAGTTCAGTGCGGCAGAAGTAGCTACGCATTTGGTTTTGGTCATGATCCGGCATATATCACAGGCACTGGAAATCTAAGTGCAGAGGGATTTGCCGAAATGACAGATTCAACGATTGCTTCACCGGGTGCGCTTGCGTTAATTAAAAGGTATCTACCAGATGCATATAACATGTATTTGAAAATGCTGAAAAGGATGTGATTATATGACTGAGCAAGAAAAGGCATATGCAAGGCTTGACCTGCAGTACAAGGAAAAGTTCGGTAGCTTTTATCCTGTTGAATTTGGCGATAATCGGTCATCAGCAGAACATATGGAGACTATGAGGAATTGTCTGAAATCAGGAAACCCTCATGTAATACCTGATCGAAAAATTCCTAAAGGGGTTATGATTTAACGAAAGACGAGGGGCTTCGAGAACCTCGGAACATTTGAGAGTCTTTAAGACGCCGGGAAGCCGGTGTCTTTTTGTATGCCCTGCCGGATGGCGTAAAAAGACGGAACCGAACAATCATGTGGGAGCTACCCCGTAAAAAGTGTAAAAGAAAGGACGGATGAAACAATGAAAAGAAAGTTTTTGGAGGAGCTTGGGCTAGAGAAGGATGTCATTGACAAGATCATGACAGAAAACGGAAATGATATCAATGCCGCAAAGGCGGAGCTTTCAGATGTTACTGCGGAACGGGACAAGCTGAAGCAGGATATCAAAGAAAGAGAAGGTCAGATCGAAACGCTGAAGAAATCCGCTGGGAGCGGAGAGGATCTCAAAAAGCAGATCGAAGCTCTCCAGGCAGAAAACCGGAAAGAGAAGATAAGCTATGCAGTCGAAAAGGCATTGACTGCCGCAAAGGCGAAGAACGTCACTGCGGCGAAAGCCATGCTGAAGGATCTGGACAAGGCAGAATTCTCGGAGGATGGCAGTATCAAGGGCCTCTCGGAACAGATCAAGGCTCTTCAGAAGGACGAGGCAACGAAATTCCTTTTCGAGGAGGAGAAGCCTCAGAAACCGAAGATGACTGGTGCAAGTCCGGCGGATCCGGACGATGAAAAGCCGTCAGGAGTCACTAAGGAGCAATTCGCGAAGATGGGATACAAGGAGCGGCTGAAGCTCTATAATTCCGATCGCGACGCTTATGATCTTCTGAGCGGCATGAAGAAAGGAGAAGAGTAATGGCAGGAATGACAAAACTGTCTGGCCTTGTGAATCCGCAGGTTATGGCGGATATGGTGAGCGCGACGCTCCCGAAGAAGATCAAGTTTTCGCCGTTCGCAAAAGTGGATACCACTCTCTCGGGGCAGCCGGGGGATACGATTACCGTACCAAAGTATGCCTATATCGGGGATGCAGAGGATGTTGCGGAGGGAGTAGCGATCGGAACCGTGGTGCTTACGGCCTCCACTACGACGGCGCAGGTCAAAAAGGCGGCAAAAGCTGTCGAGATTACGGATGAGGCCGCACTCTCTGGCTATGGCGACCCGATCGGAGAGGCGGCGAATCAGCTGACTATGGCGATCGCGGCAAAGGTGGATAATGACTGCTATGAGGCTCTGAAAGGGGCTACGCTGCAGTATGACGGCTCCGCGAAGATCATCAGCTATGAGGGTATCGTGGATGCGGTGGATAAGTTCGGGGACGAGACGGACGCAGGAGTAAACAAGATTATCTTCGTGCATCCGAATCAGGTCACGCAGCTTCGGAAGGATCCGAACTTTCTGGATATCAATAAGTACCCGATCGCGAACGGCGTCATCATGTCCGGGACGATCGGGAGCATCGCGGGCTGCAGAGTGGTGAAGTCCAAGAAAGTCGCTCTGGATTCGGGAAACGCCTACTACCTGAACCCGATCATGGTAGATGATTCCGCAGATCCGAACGAGGATCCTGCGGCGGATAAGACCGCAACCGTTTCTTC
Organism: Oribacterium sp. oral taxon 078 str. F0262; assembly: GCF_000160135.1. Classification (GTDB taxonomy): domain Bacteria; phylum Bacillota; class Clostridia; order Lachnospirales; family Lachnospiraceae; genus Oribacterium. The sequence continues at coordinate 438,057 of NZ_GG729935.1, read as the reverse complement.
GGCGCTCACGATCTACCTTAAGAGGGATGTCAATACGGAGACCGATAGGGATATCCTGAAGAAGACCACCGTGCTCTCTGCGGATGAGCACTATACGGCGGTGCTTTCCAACGAGTCGAAAGTCGTGCTTGCAAAGTTCAAGAAGTAAGGAGGGGGTAAATGGGAATGCTGCTGAGAAGGCATTATGAGATCCCGGACGAACTGGAAGCGGATGTGGCGGAGGAAGAGACGAGTCTTACTCCTGTCACAGAAGACGAGCTTCCGGTGGAGGCGCCAGAGGAAGAGGCAGAACCGGAAGAGGCAGAACCGGAGGAGGTGTCGGATGGAGACGCTGGAACGCGGAAAGGAAAGGCTTAAGCAACTGAGCTATACCTGGAAGGCTTCTGACGAGGCCCTGCTTTCCCATTGCTGCGAAAAGGCCGCGTCCTATGTCAAGAATGAGTGCAATACAGAGGAGGTCCCGGAGGGCCTCCTCTCTGTCACAATTGACATAGCCGTAGGAGAGTTCCTGAAAACGAAGAAGACCTTTTCACCGAATGATCTTTCTGGGCTGGATTTTAGCGCCGTGGTGACGCAGATCAAGGAAGGAGATACCGACGTGAGTTTTTCGGAGGGAAAGAGTACAGAGCAGCGTCTGGATGAGTTCATCTCTTATCTTCTCAGTTATGGCACGCCGCAGTTCAGTTGTTACCGGAGGCTGAGATGGTGAGTGCTTTGGAGCGGGCAAGGAGAAGCGCGCAATCGGCACAGAGGATGCTCTACGATGGCCGGGCCGACATTATAGAGTACCGGAAGCGGAAAGATCCCGAGAGCGGAATTATCTCGCATAAAGAAGAGACGGTAGAAAGAGGGCTGCCGTGTCGGCTCTCTTTCTACGAGATCTCTTCCGTAAGCCAGACCGATTCCGCTGCCGATACCGCGCAGGTCATAAAGCTTTTCCTAGCTCCTGACGCCGCAATAAAACCGGGATCAAAGATCGTAGTCACACAGAACGGAAAAACAGTGGCGTATCAGTGCAGCGGCGTCCCTGCGGTCTATGCCACGCATCAGGAGATTATACTGACGCTGTTTCAGAAATGGAGCTGAGATGGGACAAGGAGGGGTAGATAAAAAGGCACTGGAAGAGTTTGCAGAGAGGATGAAGGCACTCTACGAACAAAGGGAAGTCTTTTTGGGGGACTGCGCGAAAGAATTATCCGCGAGGCTTTTGCGGAAAGTCATAAAGCGCACACCGGTCGGAAACTATTCCGTAGAAGTCACTGCCGTTGCGAAACGAAACGGAAAAAAGCATAAGAAAGGAGAGTCTTATCAGAAGTGCATCAATCCTACTGGGAGAAAAGGCGGAACACTTCGGCATGGCTGGACGATCGGAGAGGTATCAAAATCCGGGGATCTCTATACCGTGGATATCATCAATCCGACGGAGTATGCAAGTTATGTAGAGTTCGGGCATCGGCAGACCCCGGGGCGCTATGTCCCGGCTCTCGGAAAACGGCTTAAGAAGGGATGGGTAAAGGGGCAGTTTATGATGACGCTATCCGAGAATGAAATTCGTGCCATGGCGCCCGCGCTGCTGGAAAAAAAGGTGAAGGATTTTCTGAAAGGAGCGATGGATGGTAAATGAGATCCTCCGGGGAATCAGCACTGCACTTTCCCGGGAATTTACAGAAAAGGAATATGAAATCTATGTGGAGGAAATTCGGCAGGGCCTGCAGGAGCCTTGCTTTTTTGTTTCCGCCCAGAATCCTTCCAGCCAGCACTTCTTGGAAGGAAGATATCTTAGGCGCTGTCCCATCCTGATCCAATTCTTCCCCGAGGACGGGAAGCAGGAAATATGCCATGAGGTCGCAGAGAGGATGATCGCATGCCTGGAGTACATCACACTTCCCGGAGAGGAGCAGCCGATCTGGGGAAAGAATCCTCGCTATGAAATCCATGACGGTGTGATGAGCTTTTTCCTGGATTACGATCTTTTTGTCCTTCGAAAGGAGGATCAGGAGAAAATGGGAGAGCTTTTGCAAAATGGAAAGGCAAGGTGATTATGGAAAAGGAAAACGGGAAGACGTCTCCGGATTTCTTTGAAAAGCGACAGCTTTTAGAGTCCCGGCGTTTCCGAGACAAAAGGGATCTCCTGGAGGCAATCCTTTTGGACGGAAAAGAGTACACGATGGAGGAAGTCGAGCAGAGAATCGACGACTATAGGAAAGGCAAGGTGTGAGAATGGCACTTGGCGGAGGAAGCTTCCTTACGCAGAACAAGGTTCTGCCGGGAGCTTATATCAATTTTATTTCGAAGTTTATGGCGGGAGCGGCGCTTTCTGATCGAGGAATTGTCACGCTGCCGCTGGAGCTTGACTGGGGGCCGGAGGGGGAAGTCTTTACCCTTTCCAGCGAGGACTTCCAGAAGAGCAGCCTGAAGCTTCTGGGTTACTCCTATGGGCACGAGAAGCTGAAGGGTCTCAGAGATCTCTTCCTGAACGCGAAGACGCTCTATACCTATCGGCTGAACAGTGGCGGAACAAAGGCATCGAATACCTTTGCAGAGGCAAAGTATCCGGGGAAAAGGGGAAACGATCTTCGGATCGTGATCCGGAAGAATGCAGACGAGCCTTCCCATTTCGACGTTATGACCTATCTGCTGGACTCCCGGGAGGACCTGCAGACGGTATCGGCGGCCTCTGAGCTTACAGCAAATGATTTTGTCACCTGGAAGAGCGGGGCGACCCTTGCGGAAACCGCCGCAACGCCCCTGACCGGCGGGAGTAACGGAACGGTAAACGGAGCGTCCTATCAGGGCTATCTTCAGAAGATCGAGGCCTATCACTACAACGTGATGGGAGTTCTCAGTACGGATGGCACCACGCTGAAGCTGTTTAATGCGTTCCAGAAACGCCTCCGGGACGAGGTCGGGGTAAAGTTTCAGCTCGTGAGCTATCGAAATCCCGCTGATAATTTCGGCGTGATCTCCGTGGAGAACAAGGTCCTGGACGCCGGATGGGATGAGGCGTCTCTTGTCTACTGGGTAGCGGGACTGGAAGCCGGATGCGAGGTCAATCGTTCCTGCCAGAATCGAAAGTATGACGGGGAATTTACGGTGGAGACGAAGGAGACGCAGTCCCAGCTGATCGAGGGAATTCTCGCAGGGAAGTTTCTGGTCCACCTCGTGAACGGTGTCCCTCGGGTGCTCGAGGATATCAATACTCTGGTGTCTGTGACAGAGACCGTAGGGGAGATCTTTAAGGATAATCAGACAGTTCGCGTGGCTGATCAGATCGGAAACGATATCGCATCCCTCTTTGCCTCGAAGTATCTCGGTGTGATTCCGAACAAAGCATCCGGCAGGATGTCCCTGTGGGCGGATATTGTGAAGCTTTGTCAGGAACTGCAGGATCTCGGTGCGATTGAAGATTTCGAGGACAAGGCCGTCACAGTGGAGCGGGGGAGCACAAAGAAATCCGTTGTGGTAAATACGGATATCTCTGTCGTCAACGCGATGGGGAAGCTCTATATGAGCGTTGTCATCCAGTAAGGAGGAGAAATGGCCGAGAATATCACAATGAAAGCCAGAGATACGATCATGGCAAAGGCGGCGGAGTGTTTTCTGACAATCCGCGGCAGGCGCTATAACTTCATGATGATGAAGGACATGGAAGTAAAGATCGAGAAGACGAAATCTAAGGTCGCACGACTTGGTGCCATGATGGTAGGCCATAAGTCCTGCGGCATGGAGGGGACCTTCTCAGGCACGGCGCACTACAATCAGTCCGTGCTGCGGCAGGCGCTGAAGGACTATAAGGACAGCGGGGAGGATATCTACTTCGAGATGCAGATCACGAATGATGATAAGACCTCCCGGGCCCGCAGACAGACTGTTGTGCTCTACGACTGCAATACAGACGGCGGGATCCTTTCCAGCTTTGACGCAGACGGGGATACGATAGAGGAATCGATTAAGGGGACCTTTGAGGACTTCTCTATTCCCGAGTCCTTCACGCTTCTGAACGGGTTCCTCGCGAACTGATCGGTAAAAGAAAGGAGAAATCATGTCAAAATTTGCGCTCTTCATGAGGCAGAACAAAAAAGATAAGCCGAATGCCTTCTACGCTCCGACGAAAAGCCTCCTGGATAAGGATGGAAAGCCCCTTATGTGGGAATTTCGGCATATTACTTCAAGGGAAAACGATGAGATTCGGGATTCCTGCACGACAGAACTTCCTGTCACCGGAAAGCCTGGCATCTTCCGGCCGAAGGTCGATACCTACCGATATCTCGCAGAGATGATCGTTGCCTCGACCGTGACGCCGGATCTCTTTGATTCAGAGCTGCAGGATTCTTACGATGTCAAAACGCCGCGGGAGCTCCTGTACGCGCTTGTGGATGATCCGGGAGAGTATCAGGATCTAGGGCTCTGGATCCAGGAGTTCCAGGGCTTCACACAGAGTCTGGAAGACAAGGTGGAAGCGGCAAAAAACTAATTGAAGGGGAGGATGAGGACCCGGAAGCAAGCTATGCCTATCACGCACTTCTGAGGCTCCACATCCTCCCCTCAGTATTTTTTCAAATGGATGAAAACGAAAAAGCCTTTGTAATCGCAGCAATCCGCTTGAAGGCAGAGCACGATAAAGCGGAGCAGGACCGCATGATGCGAAATTCCCGGAGGAGGCATTAGATGGCAAGTATACAGACCGGCATTGCTTTAAATGACCAGCTTTCGGGGAAGCTTTATGGGATCATCGGCGCACTGTATGATACCGTCGGCGCGATGGATGAGTTGCATAGCAGCCTTTCGCAGCCAATCAGCTCGCCGGTAGGCGATGAGATGGCGGGGCAGCTCGGGAGAGCGGAAAGCGCTGCGGAGCGCCTGCAGGAGGCGATTGCAAGGCTCTACCCGAAGATCGAGGATAACGAAGAGGGCCAGGAGGAGCACAATGAAGCTATAAAGCAGGGGGCAAGAGCAGCGGATTCCCTCATGCAGAAGATTGTCGGGGTAGCTGCGGCCTATGCGACAATGAAATCTGTGCAAACGATCGCCGGAATTTCGGATCAGATCGTGCAGACCCGTTCCCGCATCGATCTGATGAACGACGGACTCCGTTCCACGGATGAGGTCATGGACCTCATCTATGCTTCCGCTCAGGATGCCCGCGGAAGTTATGCCGATATGGCGGGAGTGGTAGCTCGATTTGGAAACAACGCAAAGGACGCCTTTTCCGGAACAGAAGAGGTAGTGGCCTTCGCGAATCTCATCCAGAAGCAGATGACTATTGCAGGAGCATCTACGCAAGAGGCCGCGAATGCAGAGCTGCAGCTCTCTCAGGCGCTGGGTTCCGGAGTCCTTCGGGGAGACGAGCTGAACTCTATCTTTGAACAGGCCCCGAATCTGATCCAGTCGATTGCGGATTATATGCAGGTACCAATTGGAGAGATCCGAAACATGGCACAGGAGGGAAAACTGTCTGCCGACATTGTAAAGGCAGCGGTCTTCGCAGATGCCGACAGCATCAATGAAAAATTCGCGGAGATGCCTCTAACCTGGTCTCAGGCATGGACTATGATGCAAAACGCGGCACTGAAGGCCTTTGAGCCGGTACTGCAAAGGATCAATTCCATGGCAAACAGTGAGATGTTCCAGTCCTTTTTTGAGGGTGTTGTCAACGGCATGAACCTCGCCGCGGACGCTGTCTTAGGTATCTTTGACCTGGTGGGGCAGGTTGCGACTTTTGTTGCGGACAACTGGGGGGCAATCGAACCGATCATCCTCGGGATTGTTGCAGCACTCGGGCTCTACTACGGGATGATGCTTGCGGTAAACGTGATCAATGGCATCGCTGCGGCCGTACAGGCAGTGCAGACGGCGGCAGCGACCGCACACGCTGCGGCCATGATGATGGAGGCGGGAGCTACCTTTGCTGCTACCGCGGCTCAGTATGGGTTTAATGCGGCCTTAATGGCTTGTCCCATTACCTGGATCATTCTGGCAATCATCGCCCTGATTGCCGTAATTTTCGCGATTGCGGGGGCAGTCGCGAAGGCCACAGGAGCAGCGCGAAGCGGCTTCGGTATCATTATGGGAGTCGTATTTACAGCGGGAGCCTTCATCCGGAATCTGGTCGTCGGGCTGATCAACTCGTTGATCGCTTATGTGATCAATTTCTATAACACGTCGGCGAATTTTGCGGCGGCCTTTGGCGTGCTGTTTAATCGCCCCGTGGCGGCGATTAAAGCTGTGATGCTCTCTCTTTTTAATTTCATCGTGGGTGTCGTCAGTAAGGCAGCCGGCATGCTGGATGCACTTTTCGGCAGCAACCTGCAGGGCGCTGTCGCGAAGTTCCAGGGAAAAGTACAGGCACAGATCGACGCGACGATTCAAAACGCCGGAGGAGAGAAGGCAAAGACTTTAAACGCCGCAGACTACCAGCTGGAAAGAACAAAGTACAGTGACGCCTTCCAGGCAGGGGCAAAGTGGGGAGATGGTGCTGCGGATAAGTTTCACAGCTTAGGCGGCCTTTTCAAGGGCGGAGGCGGAGCAGGAGCCCTTCCGAATTTCGCCGGCATAGGTGGGCTTCAAAATGCGGTTCAGAACGGAGCGGGAGACGCGATAGCGGGATCCGGGCTTCCGGGATCTTCTGGCATCACTGCCGGGAACACGGAAAAAATTGCGGATTCTCTCGCCGATAGCAAGGAGGACCTGAAGTATCTCAGAGATATCGCTGAGCAGGAGACGATAAATCGCTTTACCACGGCGGAGGTTAAGCTTGAGATGGTAAACCACAATACTATCCAAAGTAACCTGGACCTCGACGGCATCGTCTCCCGAATGACGGACTCCGCGGAAGAGGCGATCGAAAGGATTGCGGAAGGAGTGCATTGATGGGGAAAAGAAGCGGTTACGACTTTTATCTTGGGAAGTGCCTTTTCCCGCTGGCCCCGGAGAAGCTCACAGTAAAAATCGGAAACAACAATTCGACAACGGTCCTGATGAATGACGGGGAAATCAATATCCTGAAACAGCCGAAGCTTACGGAAATCGAGTTCGAGGCACTGATTCCTCAGGTACGTTACCCCTTTGCGAGGTACAAGGGAGGATTCAAAAAGGCAGAATACTTTCTCTCTATCTTTGAAAAACTGAAAATTGCGAGAAGACCGGTACAGTTCATTGTCTGTCGCCGTCTTCCTCGCGGGCGAAGGCTCTATAACACGAATATAAGGGTAAGCCTCGAGGAGTATCAGATCACAGAAAATGCGAAGGAAGGCTTGGATGTGAAGGTCAAGTTTAAGCTAAAGCAGTACAAGTTTTTCGGAACGAAAACCGTGACAATCAAGCCTCCTGCCGCCCCGGAAGCCCCGCCTGCCGCAAGTACGGAACCTCCGAGAGAGCAAAAGTCGCCTCCACAGGAAACGAAGACTTATACCGTAAGGAAGGGAGACTGCCTTTGGAAGATCGCAAAAAGGCTTTACGGGAATGGAGCGCAGTATGCAAAGATCTTCGAAGCAAACCGGGATAAGATCAAAAATCCCAATCTGATTTATGCCGGCCAGGTTCTGACTATCCCCGCTTAAAGGAGAAAAACAAATGGCAATTGACTTGATCGTAAGCAGCGAGGACCATAAAAAATTTTTCTCTCCCGCGGTCTTGGAGGGGATCAGCTGGAGTACAAAGCGGAGGAGCACTCCGGGAAAACTGAGCTTTAAGGTAAGAAAAGACAGTGTTCTTCAATTCGGCGAGGGGAGCGAAGTACGTTTTCTTCATGATGGGAATCCGATTTTCTTCGGATTTATTTTTCAAAGGGAGTGCTCTCGGGACGGCGTAATCTCTATTACGGCCTATGATCAGCTGCGCTATCTGAAATATCAAGACACTTGGGTCTATCGAGAAAAAACCGCGTCCCAGCTGATCCGTATGATCGCGGAGGACGCAAAGCTTAAAATTGGTGATCTGGAAGACTCCCGCTACGTTATCCCGGTCAGATCAGAGGACAAAAAGAGCTTTCTCGAAATGATAGAAAACGCCCTGGATCTGACTTTGCAAAACACGAAGGAGATGTTTGTTTTATATGACGATTTCGGAAAACTTTCGCTTAAGAATATTTCGAGTATGAAGGTGGGATCTGGGGAACAATATCTTCTGATCGATCAGGAGAGCGGGCAGGATTATGACTATTCGATCAGCATTGACGGGAACAGTTATAACCAGATCAAGCTGTCTTATGAGGATAAGAAGGCTGGAAAGCGGGAGACCTATATCGCAAAGTCCGGGGAGAATATCAACAAATGGGGGCTTTTGCAGTATTTCGATACTTTAAAGGAGGGCGAAAACGGGCAGGCAAAGGCAGACGCCCTTTTGGCCCTCTACAATAAAAAGACAAAGAAACTGAAGCTGAAAAACGTGCTGGGGGACGATCGCGTTCGCGCCGGCTCGTTGATTGTGGTGAAGCTTATGCTGGAGGAGAGTTCTATACAGAACTTCATGCTCGTAGAGGAGTGCAGCCACAACTATAAGGATGGGGAACATTGGATGGATTTAAGCCTGCGAGGAGGAGAGATCAATGCTTGATATGACGCGATTTGTAGAGCTGATGAAGAAGCAGGCGGCGGATGCAGTGGCGGCGGGGGATCCGGTCCACATCCTGTACGGGACGGTAGGCAGCGTAAATCCTCTTGTCGTTATAACGGACCAGCAGTTAAGGCTTGAGCGAGACGTCCTGATCCTCCCCGAATATTTAACGGATCATACGGTCCGGATTGGAGAGAGGAATGTGACGTTCTACGGCGCACTGAAAGCAGGAGATAAGCTGATACTTTTGCGTCAGCAGGGAGGGCAGAGCTTTTTGGCGCTCGACAGGGTGGCGAAATGATTCCTATAACAAGCGGACTTTTGGACAGAGATTTTTCTATTGAAGAGCGTCCCTCCCTTACGCATTGGATGGACATCGAAAGAAAAAGCATCCAGGGGATGACAGACGCACAAGATGCCATGAGGCAGGCAATCTACAAGATCCTCAACACAGAGCGCTATGAGTACGAAATCTATTCTTGGGACTACGGAATAGAGACGTTAGATCTCTATGGAGAGCCGGTTACATGGGTGGTTCCTGAGCTGGAGAGAAGAGTCCGGGAAGCACTTCTGCAGGATACCCGAATCACAGAGATTTCGGATTTCGAATTTGACTTTCCGGAAAAGAGAGTCGTGCACGTAGTCTTTACCGTGCACACGATCTTCGGAGAGCTGAAGGCAGAGAGGACGGTGAGAATCTGATGTATGAGGACCAGAACTATGAGGCGATCCTTGGGAGGATGCTGGACAGGATATCCGGGAATATCGACAAAAGAGAGGGCTCTTTGGTATGGGACAGCAATGCCCCTGCCGCGGCAGAGTTGGCAAGTCTCTATATTTCTCTTCGTTGGATGCTGGATCAGGCCTTTGCGGATACCGCATCTCGAGAATATCTCATACGGCACGCGAAGGATCGAGGTATTTTCCCGGAACCGGCGAGTGGAAGTATTTTAAAAGCCGTGTGCACTCCTGCTACTTTAGAGGTCCCGATCGGGGCCCGCTTCTCCTGTGAGACTCTGAACTATCACGTTACGGAGAAAATCGCGCCGGGAGAGTATAAACTGCTGTGCGAGACGCCTGGCACGGCGGGGAACAAGAACTTCGGACTTTTGATTCCGATTGAATTTATCCCCGGCCTGGAAACAGCAACGCTGAAAGAGGTGCTGATCCCCGGGGAGGATGAGGAGAGTGACGAGTCCCTTCGAAAGCGCTACTACGATAGCTTTCGGAATCTTTCCTTCGGGGGAAATCGAGCAGACTATCTTTCCCGCGTGAACGCAATCCCCGGCGTAGGAGCAGTAAAGGTGGAACGTGCGTGGAATTATGGCATGAAACCCTCTGATTTCATTCCAAACGCAAATGTCGAGAGCTGGTACAGCACAGCGGTGCAAAGTCTCCCTCCTGACGTCAAAAAATGGGTTTTTGCTCTTTACGAAGCAGCGAAGAAACACTGGCTTACAACCGGTGGCGCGGTCAAACTTACGATCCTCGCGTCGGATTATGGGAAGGCATCCTCGGAGCTCATCGCTACAGTAGAGAAAACATTGGATCCTGGCCCCGTTGGCGAGGGCTACGGCTTGGCTCCGATTGGGCATCTTGTCCATGTAGAGACTGCGACGGAGGTTCCTGTTGAATTTACGATATCTTTTACCTTTGCCCCGGGGTATCACTATTCCGCCCTTGCTTCTCAGGTTCAGGCTGCTATCGAAGCTTACTTCCTGGAGCTTAGGAAGGGCTGGGAAGAGCGGCCATGCATTGTCCGACAGGCGCAAATTTATTCTCGACTTCTTTCCATCGAGGGGATTGTCGATGTGACCTCGGTTTTCATCAACGGAAAGAGTGAGAATCTTTCCCTGAAGGAAAATGAGATCCCGGCTTTTTCAGGGGTTAAGGGGGGCTGATCAATATGAGCGAAGAGAGAGAAGTTGACCTCCTGAGCTACCTGCCGCAGTACATGCAGGAATTTCGGGAACTCCGAGTGATCTTGAAAAGTGAGGAACCGGAATTTGTACTCGCGTGGGAGAAGTTGCAGAGGTGGCTTAGAAATCGTTTCATTCTGGAGGCAGACGCCGAAGGGATCCAACGCTTTGAGGAGTATCTGAGGATCCGCCCCTTTGATACGGACTCTTTGGAGGATCGAAGGAGAAGGCTGCTCGGGCTTAAAATGACCGGGCTTCCGTATACTCTGAAAAAGCTTCAGGAAGTGCTCTATCAGATGTGCGGAAGCAAAAACGTGAAGTGCACCGTGGATTATGAGCATTATACCGTGACAGTATCCGTGATGCTCGCCTCAATTCGTTCTCTGGACTTTATCCGAGAGATCACCGGCATCATGGTTCCGTCCAATATGCTGCTCGATATCCGGGTGATCTACAATCGCTGGGAGCGCTTCCGACGCATTACATGGGGAGAGCTCCGGACGGAAAGCTGGAAAAGCCTTCACGAAGACAGGAAGTGGCAGGAGGGAAGTTAAAGTGAGAAAAACAACGAATCTGCAATTAAAACAGCCGGAATATGAGGATTTTGTGGATATCGAAGATCTGAATCAAGATCTCGATCTGCTCGATAGTGCAATCGCTGAAAAGCTAAATCGTGCCGGCGGGGATATCAGTGACACAGTGGCGTCTATTATCGAAGAAATATCGGAGGAGATGCCGCTCCCTGCTGCAGGGGACGTCACGAAGACGCTGCTGGGGAAGATCGTGAAATTCTTCAAAGACGTGAAAGGTCGTCTTACATCCTTATCGAAAAGGATTTCCGAGGAGCAAAACCGCTCATCGGAAGCCGAAAACCAACTTGCCGGGCAAATATCGGTCCTGGATTCGGACATTAGCACTACGTCTAAAAATCTTCAGTGGGAATATAACCGGGCGAAGGAGGTCGAGGACAGGATCTCCCTTCGACTGGACGCTGAGATTCAGCGGGCGCTAGGGGAGGAAGTGAAAAAGCTGGATCGATCTTCCCTTGTCAATAACACCTCTATCGACCGTACAGATATGCCGGCATCCTCTCATGTAACGAATGATCTTCAGAAGCAGCTAAACCGGGTAGACTCGGCTTCCATCAAGACGGAAGGAGCTACTTCTGATCAAAAAGTCATGAAAATCACGAGAGAGAGTTCTTCGGAGCATCCGAACCGGATCCACTTTTTCTCAGAGAGAACTTATGTCGGTTATATCGACATTCTAAAGGACGGCTAATAAGGGAGGACAGCATGGAAAGGATAAGAATCGAAGATAAGGAATACGGGATCCGGGGGATCTATCCGGAAAGAGAACATGTCCTTCGAGTCGACTTTGCAAAAGAAGTTCCGGAAACTCTTTCTCACTTTGTGCTTTTGACAGAAGGAGGAGAGGAGGCCGGGACCTTTACTGGATACATACTTTGCAAGCGCGATGGGCTCAGTGCCTGGATCGCCAATCAAAAAGGAGCAGGAAGCGTAGAGGATCACCGTCCATCTCTAGCAGAATTGAAGGCGGAAAAGAAAGCCGCCCTCGACCGTGCCTGCTCTGAGATCATTCAGCGTGGGATATCTGTAAAGCTAAATGATGGCGAGACAAAACATTTCTCGCTGTCAGAGCATGACCAGCTGAATCTCTTCGGGAAGCTTGCGGAATTGACCACAGGGGCATCTCTCTGCGCCTACCATGCAGACGGGGAGCCCTGCACCTACTTTTCGGCGGAGGATATGAGAGCCATTGTACAGCGTGCAGTATGGTTTGTGTCCTATCACACGACCTATCTTAACGCTTTGCACCGCTGGCTGGATGCTTGCCAGGATGAGGCGGAGCTCTCTTCCATCTTTTACGGGGCGGAGATCCCGGAGGAGCATCAAAACCCGGTCCTGAAGGACCTTGTAAAGCAGATCAAAGGAGGGGCAGCATGAGCAAGATGCTAGGGAAGTACACCGGGCTCTTCGGCGCGGGAGGTCTGATTTATGTCGTAATGGAGCTGATGTGGCGGGGACGGTCCCACTGGAGCATGTTTCTGCTTGGCGGGGTTTGTTTTATCACTCTCGGCCTCATTAACAAGGTGATCCCCTGGGAGACGCCGCTTTGGCAGCAGGCCGTGCTTGGCTCCGGGATTATAACGCTCCTGGAGTTCGTCACAGGGATGATCGTCAATCGGCACTTCGGCTGGCAGGTCTGGGATTACTCGCACATGCCGGGGAATATCCTTGGCCAGATTTGCCCACAATTCACGCTCCTCTGGATCCCGATCAGCATTGTCGGCATTGTATTGGACGACTATCTGCGATGGCGATTCTTCGGAGAGGAGAAGCCGCACTACAAACTAATTTAAAACCGGCGGGGGAATCTCCCCTGCCTTTTATTTACAAAGAAAGAGGTGAAAGCATGAGGAAAACAAGGATCATCCGCAACACGGATCCGAACAACGTAAGGCCCGGAGACCGCTACGCCGGAATCCATGAGGACTCCGACGGTAACAAGTTCTACGTCCCGGACGATGATATCGGGAGACCGAACGGGGCAAAGCACAATCCGGATGCTGCAGCAGATGAGGAGCACGGCCCCGGCGTCAAGAAGGACTGAAGAAAGAGAAGGGAGGCTGAAATGTGACGGATGAGGAGGTAGCGGTAAAGCTCGAAGGGCACGATAAGGAGATCGGAAGCCTAAAGCGCCGAATGAACGATCAGGAAACTGCCAGCAAGCAGATCAACGACATCATCCTGTCGGTGAAGGAACTGGCCTTGAACATGGCCAGAATGCTTGATGAGCAAAAGATTCTGTCCGGACGTGTAAAGAGCTTAGAGGATAAACCGGGGCAGACCTGGGACGCGATCATACGTACGGCAATCACGGCGATCGTTTCCGCCCTGGCCGGAGGGATTGCCATGTGGGTAGCGCAGGGGCTGGCTCTGCACATGCATTGATTAAGAAAGAGAGGAAAAGAACATGGATTTTGGGCTTACGAGTGTTGTGGGAATTACGGTGATCTGCTATCTGATCGGGATGCTTTGCAAGGCATGGCCGATTGTGCCAGACAAGGCGATCCCCGCCGTATGCGGCGTATCCGGGATGCTGCTCGGCATTGCAGCTCTGCAGCTCATGCCGGACTATCCGGCAAAGGACGTCATTAACGCCATGGCGATCGGGATTGTATCTGGCCTGGCGGCTACGGGCGTCAATCAGCTCGGGCGACAGATGACCGCTGGTGTTTGATTAAATATTGAGAGAGGGGCATGATGCGGGAGCTCCTCAAGCAAAGCGGGGCGGACAAAGACTTAAAAGTAGACCACCCTGCAAACCCGCTTAAAATACAGAATCAATACGGAGAGAAAAGTGAAAGGGGATCTGATATGAGAAAGGTACAGAGACTCAAGACGAATACGAAGAAGCCGGGAAGCGGGTATGATGGGAAGCGGAAGGATGAGAGGCAGGGACCAGGAACGGAAATCCATAGAGATCCGAAGATGAGCTATGTGGGGCCGGATCCAAAGCGTCCGCTGTCTCAGGATCCCAACGAGATGCAGGATCTTGGGAATGGGCCCGGGGTAAAGAAGTGAGACAAAGAAAGGGGTGGAGGGCGCGAGCTCTCCTCTTTTGAGTAGAAAGGAGAAAGATATGATCGCAAATAGCGGGCACGATGAAAGAGGAAAGTACAGCGGAGGGCGCGCAGGAGATCAGACCGGAAGGGAATGGGCCGTGATCCCGTGGTATTCCCGCCCATGGGATACGGTCCTTCGGCATCCGGGCGTGAAGGTTAGGCTTATGATTGTCTATCTTGCGAAGAGCGCCGCAAGAAATGACTTGATCGGCTATAATCAGGCGAAGCGGACGACATTCTGGCGGGAGCTCTCCCGGTCTGGATATGATCCCCTTCGGATCACAACTCCGTGTGATGCCGATTGCTCCGCAGGAGTGGCGGCAATCGTAAAGGCAGCAGGGTATCGTCTGGGAGATCAGGCGCTTCAGGCGGTGAGCCCAGACATGTATACCGGCAATGAGACGGAGACGCTCAGACGGGCCGGATTTATCGTGCTGAAGGATCCGAAGTATCTTACCTCAGATCGGAGCCTTCTTCCTGGGGATGTCCTGCTCTGCACTGGGCATCACACAGCAATCAATCTGGATCGCGGAGTGATGGCACAGGATCCCGCCCCGACAGATAATCCGATGCCTCCTGCAGCGAAGCCGGACTATGAGAAACTGGGGTGGATCCACGATGATACCGGATGGTGGTATGCCTACGGGCATCGTAAAGGAGAGTATCACATTAACAATGCGGTCCGGATCGAGGGGAAACTTTACTTCTTCGACGTCTTCGGCTACTGTGTGAAAGATCCAGTGATTAAGACTGATGACAGCGGAGCTCTCGTATCGATTTCCGGAGAGCGGGTGCGGTGATTTCGTGTTGCATTTCGTGTTGCATTTCGTGTTGCATCATGCACCGCCAAAGCGCATTTTTCATCCGCTGAAGCGATATTTTCATCATATCCGAACATGAAAAAAGCAAGGAAAGGAGCCATTTCCGGCGGATTTCCTTGCTTTTTTATGGATGGACCTGACGGGAGTCGAACCCGTGTCCGAAAACAAATTCCCTTTCCTTCTACTATCATAGTACGCTTTTGTGATTCCCCGCCGCAGAAGGATGCGCACGTCCTGCTGCGGCCGGTATCCCCGGATACGCCCATGAGCGAGGGGAAGCGCCCATGTCGTTTCTCACATAAATGAGGTCAGATTCTCAGACTATGAGTGGACTGAGGCTGGCCGGCGGCCCTTAGGCTGCCAGTGCGTAACTGTTGTCGTTAGCGTTTAAATTTAATTTGAAGTTTAACGCAACTGTCTTTCGGATAGCTTCTAAAGCTGCATTGTCCCCGTCGAAACCGGTACAAGCCCATAGAGATACAGAGTGAAGACATGTGGCCTATGGATAAGCTTCTGCCTGAAGCTCTGTTAAACGCATTCTACACTTTTTTTAAATATTTGTAAAGCCGCAAAATATATTGCGGAGGCAGCGGTATAAGCTGCGAAGATAATAAGGCAGCGATCGAATCTCACGGACAGCAGCGAGAAATGGATGTGTAAAATGTCCTGTGTTCCGATAAAGCACGGGAATCCGGAGGTGGAATTTCACGGAGCGCATTTAAAAAGATCGAGGAAGAAGGAAGAGACGCCGGGAGAGCTTCATAAAGAATCAAAAAAGCGGCGTTTTTGCATTTACTGTAATGCAGATACGCCGCTGTACAGGCCGAACGGGAAAGCTTGGAACCGGGCTGTAGACCGGGGGAGGGATGGAGCAGCGCTCCCCCAGGGAAACACTGACTCAATCAGAAAAATTTCGTGCCAACGGGCCTGATGCCGAAAAAACGTGCGGAACGCCGGCGCTTAATGAACACGAGTGTAAAAAGGTGTAAATTTAGTACCGCTGCGTGGAGCCCCGAACGAGAGTGTCCTTTGAGGCACAAGGCATGGCGCATGAGTCATGAATAAATCAGTATTTCCCTAGATCTCTGTGCTCCCCTCCCAGGTTCCGACCTCCCGCTTCGCGGATTTTTCGTCGAACCAGTGGGTGGTCACGGTCTTTGCCCTCGTGTAGAAGCGGACACCGTCCTTTCCGAGCACATGCAGATCCCCGAAGAAGGAGTCCTTATTTCCGGAGAAAGGGAAGTAGGCGGTCGGAACGGGGATGCCCACATTGATTCCCACCATGCCTCCGTCGGTATCCATGACGAATCTTCTGGAATAGTAGCCGCTCTGTGTGAAAATGGCGGAACCGTTTGCAAAGGGGTTTCGATTCATGATCTTGATGCCCTCTTCATAGTCCCGAACCCGTTTGATGCAGGTGACCGGCCCGAAGATTTCGCAGTCTCCGACTGACATTTCCGCTGTGACATGATCGAGAATGGTAGGACCGACGAAGAAGCCGTTTTCATAGCCGGGGACCTTGAAATCTCTTCCGTCCAGAACCAGCTTGGCTCCCTCATCGATTCCCTTCTGAATCCAGTCACAGACACTCTTTTGATGCGCGGCGGAGACGACAGGCCCAAGCCTGGTATCCTCCTCATAGGCGCAGCCGACCTTCATGGCCTGGGCCTTCTCCTTCAGGAGCGAGACAAAGCGGTCTGCGATGGATTCCTGGACACAGATCACGGGGAGAGCCATGCAGCGCATTCCGGCGCAGCCATAGGTGGAATTGATAATGGCATTTGTGGCACTCTCGAGATCGGCGTCCTCGAGAAGGAGGGCGTGGTTTTTCGCTTCGGTCTGAGCCTGAACTCTCTTTCCGTGCTCTGCGGCGATGGAGTAGATTTTCTTTCCGACGCCGGTGGTCCCGACAAAGGTCACGGCCTTGATGCGCGGGTCCGTGAGGAAGATCTCGGCCTCCTGTCTGCCGCAGGTCACGAGATTGACGACGCCCTTCGGAAATCCCGCCTCCTCATAGAAAAGCTCCAGGATGCGGATGGAGGTGAGGGGAGTCTGACTGTTCGCTTTCAGTACTACAGTATTTCCGGTGGCGATGGCGAGAGGGACCATCCAGCCCCAGGGGATCATGGCCGGGAAATTCATCGGCACGATTCCGGCTACGACGCCGAGCGGGAAGCGGTAGCTTGTGCTGTCATAGCCTGTCGTCACATTCATGGAGGCGTCGCCCTGAATGAGGGCCGGGAGGCTGCAGGCAAGCTCTGTCGGCTCAATGGCCTTCTGCACGTCGCCGCGGGCCTCTCCTATGGTTTTTCCGAGCTCTTTTGCGCAGAGCAGGGAGAGCTCCTCCTTATGCCGGACCAGGACATCCCTCCAGGTAAACATATACTGCTGGCGTTTTGAGATGGAGAGGGAGCTCCAGGCCGGAAAGGCGCGGTCCGCAGACTCGATGGCCGCCTCTGCCTCCTCTTTCGTACAGCACGGCGCCTCGGCGATCAGCTCTCCGGTGCTGGAGTCGGTGATCGGCATATAACGTTCCGCCTTGGATTCCAGCCATTCCCCGTCGATGCAGTACTTTAATCGTTTTACTTCTCCCATAGCACAGATCTCCTTATGAAACAGAGCCTTTGACCGCGAGAAGGCGGCCATGGATATAAGTGTATAAGCCCCTGCCCGGCGGGTAAATGCGAAGCAGCCTTGCCTGCACAGGCGCGCGTGGGACTTATCCATATTTGTGATGCCGGAAATTCCGGAATGAGTATTTATTGGGTATAATATTATCATAAAATGGTCATATGTCAATATTTTTCAAGTAAAATAGCAAAATAAGAGCACAATTTAACAATAAAAGAATAAAAAAATGAGCAAATCAAGAGCCTTGTTCCGGAAATTAACTTGAGTTTTCCGAAAGGAAAATTATAATGATAGAAAGAGCAGGAGAAAAGGAAGCCTATGAGAACGCCGTCAAGGCTTGGACTTCACTACGAGGAGGGACTTTGCGGCATGTCTTCGGACGTTTTCCCGAGGAATGGAGATCGGACGGCGGAAAGGATGGAACAAAGAGGAGATGAGAGAGAAGCGGCTGGATGCGATAGAGCAATATATCTTTGAGAAGAAGAATGCAAGTCTGGATCTTCTCTGTCAGGAGTTCCAGGTTTCCAAGAATACGATACGGAGGGATCTGGAGGAGCTTAGCCGCCGGGGCAATATCCAAAAGGTATATGGAGGGGTTAAGCTCGCGGGAGACGCGGCGGGGAGGGTGGAGCTCTCCGCCTTCGATGAAAGAACGATCTCGCACAGGGAGGAAAAGGATCTGATCTGCAAGAAGGCGGCCGCCCTCGTGAAGGAGGGGGATACGATATTTATTGATACGGGGACGAGCTGCACGAATCTTGTGAAATATATCGGAAAGATCCCCTGCAGCATCGTCAGCAACAGTCTCAGGGTGGCATGCAATGCGCAGCCCTACGAGAAGCTTCAGCTTATCATGCTGCCGGGGACGCTTCGGAGAGAGACCATGTCCTTTGTGGGGATTGAGACGGTGGAGCGGCTCCGGATCTATAATATTGACAAGGCCTTCATGGCGGCGACCGGCCTCTCTTTGGACCGCGGTCTGACGAATGCCTCGGTCTACGAGTATAATATCAAGAAGGAGGTAATTTCCAGAAGCCGGAAGAGATTTCTGATGGCGGATCACAGTAAGTTCGGAAAGACGGCGCTCTACACCTTCTGCGATTTCGAAAATCTGGACGCCGTAATCACGGATATGCCCCCGGCGGCGGAGTATCGGGATTACTTCCGAAGTCAGAATATAGAGCTTTTGTCATAGGACTTCCCCCCACATTCGTGAAGGCACGGAGTGGGGGATTTTTTGCGTTCAGATCCATAATATACCCAATAAATACAAATATAATACAAATATATACCCATAACTTGCTTGACAAAAAGGGGTATTCCAGATAATATTAACGTAAATCAGAGTTGGTCGGGCGAAAATAGAGGTAAAAATAACCATGCCATTGGTGAAAATGAGTAAGTTGCTTTTGCGTGCTCGGAGGGATGGAAGAGGCTGTGCATCCTTCAGTGTCTACAGCATGGAATCTCTGATCGGCGTGATGAGGGCGGCGGAGGAGAGCGGGACGGCTCTCATTCTGCAGCTTGCGGAGGCGAGATTCGGGACGGCGCCCCTGGAGCTGATGGGTCCCATGATGATCGCGGCGGCGAAGAATTCCAAGCTTGAGATCGCGGTTCATCTGGACCATGGGACCAGCTTTTCCGCAATTCAGAGAGCCTTGGAGCTGGGCTTTCGCTCTGTGATGTATGATGGGTCCCTCCTTCCCTTCGAGGAAAACGTGGAGGGGAGCCGGAGAGCGGTGGAGATGGCGAGGGGCTTTGATGCCGATGTGGAGGCGGAGCTTGGGCTGATCGGAAAGGGAGAAGGAGGGGGGGAGGACCACGGGATTCTCTATACAAGGGCGGATGATGCGGAGGAATTCGTAAGGAGGACCGGCGTAGATGCCCTGGCAATCGCGATCGGGAATAAGCACGGGAACTATACCGGGGAGCCGAAGCTCCGCTTTGATATCCTCCGGGAGATCCACAGAAGAATTCCGGATGAGCTTTTGGTACTGCACGGCGGGAGCGGGATCTCCGATGCGGATTTTCAGCGTTCGATCAAGGAGGGAATCACAAAGATCAATATCGCAACGGCGATTGCGGATGCCGTGGTGCGGGCCTCCGGAGACTATCTCTCTTCGGTAAAGCGCGATGGAAGGGCGGATTTCTACCGGATGAGCGGAAGGATCGCGGAGGAGGTGCGCGAGGTGGCGGAGCATCATATCCGGGTCTTCAATGGGGAAGAGCTTTGAATAGGGGAGGTTCTGGCATGGGATATCTTGATTTCGAGAGAGACAGGGAGCTGGATATCATTTTTCTCGGGCGCATCGCCGTCGATTTCAATCCGGCGTACAGCGAGAAGGTGAAGGAGGACTTCAAGCCTCTCAGAGAGGTGCATTATTTTGAGATGTTTGTGGGAGGCTCTCCAGCAAATTCCGCCTGCGGTGTCCGGAGGCACGGCTTGAAGGCGGGCTTTTTCGCAAGGATCTCGGAGGATCAGCTCGGAGATTTCGTGCTTCACTTCTTTCAGGAGAGAGGGATTGATGTCAGTCATATCCGGCGCTGCAAAAACGGGGAGAATATAGGGCTTACCTTTACGGAGATGCTTTCCTCCAGGGAGAGCAGGATTTTAATGTACCGGAACCGGGCGGCGGACCTGCAGCTGGATGTCTCCGATATCGACGAGGACTATCTGAAAAAGGCAAAGGCGATCCTGATCTCCGGCACGGCTCTTTCGGAGAGCCCCTCCCGGGAGGCCGCATTAAAGGCGGTGATGCTCGCCAGGAGGAATCGGGTGAAGGTCTTCTTTGATATCGATTACAGGGCCTATAACTGGAAGAATAAGGATGAGATCTCCATCTATTATGCTGCGGTCGCAAAGGAGGCGGATCTCATCATCGGCTCCCGGGAGGAGTTTGACCTCACAGAGCGCCTGATCCGGGAGGGGATGACGGACCGCGAGAGCGCCGCGTACTGGATGAGGCATAATGCGAAAATTGTCGTCATAAAGCATGGCATGGAGGGCTCCAGCGCCTACACGGACGATGGGGAAAGCTACAGTGTAAAGCCGTTCCCGGTGGAAGCGAGGAAGGGCTTTGGCGGAGGTGACGGCTACAATGCGGCATTTCTCTCCTCCCTGTTCAAGGGAAGGGAGATCATGGACTGCCTGGAATACGGCTCCGCCGAGGCAGCGATGATGGTGAGGAGCAATAACTGTTCCCTCGACCTTCCGGATGAGGAGGAGCTGGAGCGCTTCATGAAAGAAGAAAAGGCAGTCTATGGGGAGAGGATCGCGAGGGGGGAGGACAATGGATAAGACGATTCGCATGACAGTGGCGCAGGCCATCGTAAAGTTCCTGGACCAGCAGTACATCCTGATGGACGGAGCAGAGAATAAATTCGTCGAGGGCTTCTTTACGATTTTCGGACACGGGATCGCGGTGGGACTGGGGGAGGCGCTGGACAGCGATCCGGGCTCTCTTCGCGTGATGCAGGGGCGGAATGAGCAGGGGATGTGTCATGCGGCGATCGCCTTCGCAAAGCAGAGCAACAGAAAGAGGATCATCGCCTGTACCTCCTCCATCGGACCGGGGGCTGCCAATATGCTTCCGGCCTGTGCGACTGCCACAGTGAACAATATCCCCCTTCTCGTCTTCCCGGCCGACAGCTTCGCGAGCCGCCGTCCGGATCCGGTACTGCAGCAGCTGGAGCAGCCGTCCAGCCTCGCCCTTACGACAAATGATGCCTTCCGGCCTCTGTGCCGGTACTGGGATCGGATCACCCGCCCGGAGATGATCATGACGGCGCTGATCCAGGCGATGCGTGTCCTGACGGATCCGGCGGATACCGGGGCCTGCGCGATCTCCCTCTGCCAGGATGTCGAGGGAGAGGCCTATGATTTTCCGGAGTATTTCTTCCGGAAAAGAGTGCATCGCATTACTAGGCCTGTCGCCGCGGAGGAGGAGCTTACGGATATCGCGGAGGCGATCTCCGCATCGAAAAGGCCGATCCTGATCGTGGGCGGGGGTGTGAAATATTCCGAGGCCGGGGAGACGGTGGAGAATTTCTGCCGCGAATTCGGAATCCCCTTCGGGGAGACGCAGGCGGGAAAGAGCGCGTGCCGATCCTCGGATGAGAACTGCCTCGGAGGAATCGGCGTGACGGGTACCCTTTCGGCGAATCGGATCGCGGCGGAGGCGGACTGCGTCATCGCGGTGGGAAGCCGCCTGTCCGATTTCACGACCGCATCCAAGTGGCTCTTCGGGAGACGGGATATCCGCATCGTGACGATCAACAACAGCCGCTTTCACGCCTGCAAGATGGACGCCGTAAAGGCAGTCGGGGACGCGAAGCGGACCTTGCTTTCGCTCTCGGAAAGGCTGAGAGAGAGGGGCTATCACAGCTCCTATACGACAGAGATCCGGGAGGCTAAGGAGGAGTGGAGCAGGGAGATGGAGAGACTCTCTGAGATCCATTATACCGGATCCGATTTTGAACCGATGATACGGGAGAGAGATCCCCGCACGATTCCGGAGTTCTTGGAAAAGACAGGAGGGCAGATCACGCAGACCGCGGCGATAGCGGCGCTCAGAAAGTGCATGCCGGAGGACGGCATCGTCATCACGGCGGGGGGATCTCTCCCAAGCTGCATGCAGAGGATGTGGACGACGGACAAGCGCGGAGCCTATCACGCGGAGTACGGCTACTCCTGCATGGGCTACGAGGTCGCCGCGACACTCGGCGTCAAAATGGCGGAGCCGGACTGCGAGGTCTACTGCGTGGTGGGAGACGGGAGCTTCCAGATGCTTCACAGTGAGATCATGACGATACAGCAGGAGAAGAGGAAGGTCAATATCCTGATCTTTGATAACTGCGGCTTCGGCTGCATCAATAATCTGGAGATGACGAGGGGGATCGGAAGCCTCGCGACGGAGTTTCGCTACAGCGGCGGGAGAAAGCCGGACGGAGAGCTGATCCTCGTGGACTATAAGAAGATCGGCGAAGGCTATGGACTAAAGAGCTACTGCTGCCGGACGATCCCGGAGCTTACGGCGGCGCTGGAGGATGCGAAGAAGGAGAGCGGGAGCTGCCTTTTCGATTTAAAGGTCCTTCCGAAGACCATGACGGACGGCTATGAGGCCTGGTGGGATACCGGGCTGGCCGAGGTCTCGGAAAAGGAGAGCGTCAGGAAGGCCTATCGGGAACTTTCGCGCTGTCGGGAAGAGGCGAGAAAATACTAGGGAAGGGAGCTCATCTATGAAAAAGGTCTTTGGATATCCGGAATTTGACGAAAACGGAGAGCAGCTTCTCACAAGCTATGACAATGAGTATGCGGATATGCTGATGGACATCCGCGTCTACCGGATGAAGGAGGGATCGAAGAGAGAATTCCACAGGGAGGGAGAGGAGACGGCAATTCTCCTTCTCTCCGGGAAGATCCGCTATCTCTGGGAGGGGAGGGAGGAGACCGCATCGAGGAAGGACGTTTTCAGCGAGGGACCCTATGCCCTGCATGTGCCCGGAGGGACGCCGGTCTGCGTCCGGGCCGAAACACAGGCAGAGATCCTGGTGCAGTGCACGAAGAATGAAGCGAAATTTCCGTCTCATCTCTACCGCCCGGAGGAGGCACCCTGGAAGTACAGCTGCGTGGGAAAATTCGGAAATACAGCGAAGCGGCGGGTGAATACGATTTTCGACCATGAGATCTCCCCAAAGTCCAATATGGTACTGGGGGAGGTCCTGAATGATCCGGGGAACTGGTCCGGATATCTTCCGCACCGACACGCGCAGCCGGAGACCTATTATTTTAAGTTTGACAGGCCGGAAGGCTTCGGGGCGAGCTTTGTCGGGGACCGGGTTTTTAAGAGCGTGGACGGAAGCTTTTCTGCGATCCCGGGGGGCGAGCTCCATCCGCAGGCGGCCGCGCCGGGCTTTCAGATGTATACCTGCTGGATGATCCGGCATCTGGACGGAAGGCCCTGGCTTCAGACAGACCGCTGTGAGGACGAAAGATATACCTGGCTCCACGATGCGAAGTTTTAGACATATGTCTCCGGTCGGATTATGCGGGTGACGGCCATGCCGGAGACTTCAGCGCCGCTGCGGATCCTGAGCAGACTGTCTGCCGTCCCGGCATTTTGCGATTTGATCTTTCGGGGTGCCCACGCATCGCTGTACAGGAGAGCCGGGGCGAGACCGAGACCGACCTGCTGTGGGCGCTCAGATGCCGGAGAAGGCGGCAGCAGGTCTCTTCGAGGAGACAGAAAGGATAGGAGGAGGAAGAGAGGATATGCTGGACAAGAATAAGATTTCACTGGGAATCGCGCCGATCGGCTGGACGAATGATGATATGCCGGATCTTGGGAAGGAAAACAGCTTTGAGCAGACCGTGAGCGAGATGGCCCTCGCGGGCTTTCAGGGGACGGAGGTGGGGAGTCATTATCCGAGCGACCCGATCGTTCTGAAAAAGGCGCTGGATCTCAGAGGGCTTCGGATCTGCAACCGCTGGTTTTCTTCCTTTCTGATCAGCAGACCGTATGAGGAGACGGAGGCCGCCTTCCTCCGGGAGCTTTCCTTCCTAAAGGCGGTCGGTGCGGAGAGAATCGGCGTATCGGAGCAAAGCTACAGCACTCAGGGCATACTGGATCAGCCCATACTGGAGGGAAAGCATGTCATGAGCGAGGAGGAGTGGGAGAGGCTCGTCACGGGCTTAAACAGGCTCGGGAAGCTCGCGGAGGAGAGGGGCATGAAGCTCTGCTATCACCACCATATGGGAACGGTGGTGCAGACGGAGGAGGAGATCGACCGCTTTATGGACAGCGTGGATCCGGAGCTTGTATTTCTTCTCTTCGACAGCGGACACTGCTCCTTTGCCGGGATCGATCCGGAGAAGGTCCTGAAAAAATATATCCGAAGGACCCGGCACATCCATTTAAAGGATCTCAGGAAAAAGGTCGCAGAAAGAGCCGCGAGGGAGAGATGGAGCTTCTTAAAGGGCGTGAGAGAGGGCTGCTTTACGGTGCCCGGGGACGGGGATGTCGATTTCGCTCCGCTCTTTCAGATCATAGAGGAATCCGGCTATGAGGGCTGGGTGCTCGTGGAGGCGGAGCAGGATCCCGCAAGGGCGAATCCGCTGGAGTACGCGATCAAGGCGAGAAAGTATATTGCGGAGCATACGGGACTGTAAGAGGATCGGGGCAGAAAAGAAAGTGCAGATATCGTCTATGAAAGGAAAAGGGAGGAATAGGATGAAGGATAAGCTGAAGATCGGGCTTCTCGGACTAGGGAGGATCGGGAAGCTGCATGCCGCGAATGTTCAGAATGCGATCCCGGATGCGGAGATCACGCTTGCGGCGGATCCCTTTCTGAATGAGGAAATGGAGCTTTTTGCGAAGGGAATCGGCATTCCGAGATGCACGAAAAATACAGAGGAGATTTTCTCGGATCCGGAGATTGACGCCGTATTCATCTGCTCTTCGACGGATACGCACGCGGATTTCATCGTTAAAGCGGCGGAGGCGGGGAAGCAGATCTTCTGTGAGAAGCCGATTCACACGGATATTTCGAAGATCAAGGAGGCGCTTTCTGCCGTGGAAAAGGCGGGGGTCAGGCTTCAGCTCGGCTTTGTGAGAAGATTTGACAAAAGTCATAAGAAGGTCCGGGATATCGTCGCCTCCGGGAGGCTTGGAAAGCCCTGTGTAATCAAGGTCTGCTCCAGAGATCCGGAGGCCCCTCCGATGTCCTATGTGGAGGTCTCCGGAGGAATCTTTTTGGATATGATGATCCATGACTTCGATATGGCGCGTTACCTGGCCGGGAGCGATATCGAAGAGGTCTCCGCGTTTGGAGCCTGCCTGATCAATCCGGACTTCTCAAAGTACAAGGATGTGGACACTGCGGTCGTGACGCTGAAGTTCGAAAATGGCGCGATCGGAGTGATCGATAATTGCAGACAGGCGCCCTATGGCTACGACCAAAGAGTGGAGGTGCACTGCGAGAAGGGCTGCGTGCAGGATAAAAATCACCTGGAGGATGAGGCCTTCATCAGCTCCTCCGCCGGAGTGGAGTCCGCGAAGCCGACCTGGTTCTTCCTGGAGCGATATAATGATGCCTTCATCGAGGAGCTCAGGGCCTTCATCCGGGCTGTCCGGGAGGGAGGGGAGATTCCGGTCGGAGGCCGGGACGGGCTTGAGTCCGTGAGAGTCGCAATAGCAGCGGGAAGGTCTCTCTCAGAGGGGAGAGCCGTGAAGCTGTCGGAGATAGAGGCATAGCGAAAGAGGAAGAAGATCGGCTTTCCCGGGAGAACGGCGTTTTCACCGGGACAAAGGGGGAAAAGCGATCCGCATTTCCCGGAGGGGAGGCCAGCGGAAGGTCCGGGAGGACAGAAAGGAAGAGAGATGTTTAGGAGAGGACTTTGTGTGATAGCGGCGGCGGTGCTTCTTCTGGGCTCTGCCGCAGCCTGCGACAAGGACAGCGGCGCGGAGAAGGCGGGAACGAGCGGGACAGAGGCAAAGGCCGGGACAGAGGCCATGACGGAGGAGAAGAAGGACGAGAGCTCTGTCGGACAGAGCGCGGAGAAGGCGGAGGGGAAGAGCCGGGAGGGAGAGGATCCTCTTGCCGGAGCGGACCTTTCCGGAAGCTACAAGATCGACGTGATTCTTAAGACGACCTCCTCGGAGTACTGGAGCTATGTCGTCGCGGGGGCCAAGGCCTTCGAAAAGGAACACAGCAATATAAAGGTCGATGTCAAGGGCGCAAGCTCCGAGACGGCCTATGACGAGCAGCAGAATATCATCGAGACCGACTTGAACGCCGGGACTTACGACGGCTATGTGATCGCGCCTCTCCAGGCGGATCTTGTGAAGACATTGATCTCGGGACAGAAGAAGCCCATCCTCGCGGTGGATACCAATATCGACGCGCCGGAGGTGCTGTCCTTTGTCGGAACCTCCAACAAGACGGCGGCGGAGGAGGGCGGAAAGGCAGCTGTCGAGGCCGCGAAGAAGGCCGGATGGGAAAAGATCGAGGCGATCTCCATCTCCGGCGTGCAGGGAGACGGCACCGCGACAGACCGCTTAAAGGGCTACCAGGCGGGGATCGAGTCCGCGGGAGGCACCTTCCTGGAGGCGGAGATTCAATACGCGGATGCAGTGGCGGATAAGGCTGTCACCTCCATGGAGGCGATCATGCAGAACCACCCGGAGGGGGTCGCGATCATCTGCTGCAACAATGATGACATGGCCATCGCCGCTGCGAGAGCGGCCAAGGGGAATGAGGCCTATAAGAATACGGTATTCATGGGCTTTGATGGAATCAAGTCCGCCTGCGACGCAATCCTTGAGGGAAGCGAGACGATGTCCGTGGCGCAGGAGGCCTATGAGATGGGATATAAGTCTGTGGCCGCCGCAGTGGCGAATCTGAACGGGAAGGAGCTCCCGAAGTTCATCAACTCCGGGTATCCATCATCACCGCGGACAATGCGAAGGAGAGGCTGGATTCTCTGAATTCCTACCTCGGAAACTAAGCGGCATCCGGATCTGCCCGGCGAGGGAAAAGGACGAATCGCCGGGCGATGTGGCGGAGGACAGACGAAACAGAGGGATCGGCGGCAAAAGGGAGCGCGGCCTCAGCTTTGCCGCCGGAGAGGGAGCGATACGGAAGGGTGAGTGCCGATGAGTGAATATATCGTGGAATTAAGAGATGTGAGGAAGAGCTTTCCCGGTGTAGTCGCACTGGATGCCATGAAGCTCGGCGTAAAGCCGGGGGAGATTCTCGGGCTGATCGGCGAAAACGGAGCGGGAAAATCCACCCTGATCAAGGTGCTCACCGGCGTTCACCGCCCTGACAGCGGAAAAATCATCGTGGACGGGAGGGAGAGGGTATTCCGGAATCCGGAGCAGGCGATCGAGGCGGGGATAGCCTGTGTCTACCAGGAGCTCAATATCGAGAAGCTTCTGAGCGTCACAGACAATATCTTCATCAATAAGTGGATCCGAAAGGGAGCCCTTTTGGACTATGCCGCCATGCACAAAAAGGCCTCGGAGCTTTTAAAGGGCCTGGGACTGGATGTCGATGTGCATAAAGCGGCGGGGCTCTACGGCATGGGCGTGCAGCAGATGATAGAGGTCTCCAAGGCCCTCTTGACAGATGCAAAGTGCATCATCATGGATGAGCCCACCTCCTCCCTCTCGGAGAAGGAGGTAGAACAGCTCCTGAAAATCTGCAGGGGACTTCGGGAGAGGGGGATCGGAATCCTCTTTGTCTCCCATAAGCTGGAGGAGCTCTTCCTCCTCTGTGACCGCGTCACCGTGATCCGGGACGGAAAATATGTGGATACCAGGGAGACCAAGGACTGGGACAACGATGCTCTCATAAAGGCCATGGTGGGGCGTTCTCTGGACAACCAGTTTCCAAAGGAGTACGGGAAAAGAAGCGAAAAGCCGATGCTCGAGGTCCGGAATCTAAGCCGAAGCGGCGTCCTCCACGACATCTCCTTTCGCGCCTACGGCGGGGAGGTGCTCGGATTTTCCGGGCTCGTGGGGGCCGGCCGGACCGAGACCATGAGAGCGATATTCGGCGCGGACCCCATCGACAGCGGAGAGATCCTCGTGAAGGGGAAGAAGGTAAAGATCCGCTCCCCCAGGGATGCGATCCGGGAGAAGATCGCGTTTTTGACGGAGGACCGGAAGGGACAGGGGCTGGTTCTCGCGGAGAGCATCCAGAATAATCTGATCCTCGCGAATCTCAGGGGCTTCTCCAGAGGGCTCTTTCTGAACAAAAATAAGATCCGCACGCAGGGAGAAAAGAGGATGTCGGAGCTCAGCATCAAGGCGACAGGGCAGGAGGAAAGGGTCAGTCAGCTCTCCGGAGGGAATCAGCAAAAGGTCGTGATCGGGAAGTGGATCAACACGGATGCGGACATCTATATCTTTGACGAGGCGACCCGCGGCATCGATGTCGGGGCGAAGGTGGAGGTCTATCAGGTCATCAATCAGCTGGTAAAAGAGGGGAAATGCGTCATCATGGTTTCCTCGGAGATGCCGGAAATCCTAGGAATGAGCGACCGGGTGATCGTGATGAGAGAGGGAAGAATCACCGGGGAGATGGGACGGGAAACCGATGCCTTTAATCAGGAAGATGTGATGAAGGCGGCGTGGGAGGTATAAGTGATGAAAAATAAATGGAACGGACTTGCGAATTATATCGGAACCTTTGCCGCTCTGATCATCCTCTGTGCGGCGCTCTCCATCGCTTCGCCGAATTTTCTGGACAAGACGAATCTGATGTCCATCTTGAAGCAGACCTCCTTTAACGCGCTGCTCTCCACCGGGATGCTCCTGACATTGATCACGGCGGGGATCGACCTCTCCGTGGGGGCTACCGCGACCTTCGGCGCCTGTGTGGCCGGCGCGATGGTGAGGCTCGGCGTGCATAATCCCATCGTTTTGTTCTTCTCCGTCCTCGCTGTGAGCGGGACGATCGGACTGATCAATGGGCTGCTTCTCACAAGACTTCATCTTCCCCACCCCTTCGTGTCGACGCTTGGCATGAAGAACGTGCTCTGGGGAGCGGCTCTCATCATCACGGCCTCACAGATGATCAGCTTCAGCAATACCGGGGCGGAGGGGATCATGCTCCTCGGCTCGGCGACGATTCTGGGGGGATTTCCCATCAGCTTTCTGGTCGTCCTCTTCATCTATATCCTGATGCATATCCTTCTGACCAGGACGGCGCTCGGAAGGTCGATCTACTGCGCGGGGGGAAATATGGAGGCGACCCGGCTCTCCGGCATCCATGCGGAGAATGTATTGACCTTTTGCTATATTATGTCGGGCCTCATGGCGGGCTTTGCGGGGATCGTCTCCATTGGGCGCTCCGGGATCTGCAACGGGGCGAATGCGATCCAGCCCTACGACACGGATGCCATCGCGGCCTGCATCATCGGAGGCGCCTCCTTTATGGGCGGAAAGGGAACCATGGTGGGGACTATGCTGGGAGCGCTGATCATCGCGGTGCTCCGAAACGGCTTCACCCTGCTCTCCGTGCCGTCCGCATGGCAGAATCTGGTCCTCGGCCTTGTGATTATCGGGGCGGTCCTTCTGGATGTGACGAGGGAGAGAATGCAGCGGAATAAGAGGCAGAAGGAGGCAGGACAGGAGAAGGGAGGGGAAAAAGCATGAAGGAGATCAGAGTCGGCATCGCGGGGCTCGGAAGACTTGGGAAGGTCCACGCGGAGAATCTGGCCTTCCATATCCCCGGGGTCAGGCTCACAGCGGCCTGCTCCATCGTCTCGGAGGAGCTCTCCTTTGCGAGAGACCGCCTGGGGGCAGAGTCCGTCTTTTCCGACTACGACGAGATGCTTTCCAAGGCGGAGCTGGACGCCGTGGTCATCGTGACCAGCAGTCCTCTCCACTGTGAGGAGCTGAAAAAGGCTCTGGAGTGCGGGAAGCATGTCTTTACGGAGAAGCCCCTCGGTGTCAATGTAGAGGAATGCAAAGAGGCGGAGAAGGCCGTGGAGGCGCATCCGGACCGGATTTTCTTCCTCGGATTCATGCGGCGCTTCGATCCCTCCTATCTCTACGCGAAGAAAAAGATCTCGGAGGGCGCGATCGGAAGGCCCTATCTGGTGAAGGCCACCGGCATCGATCCGGAGAGCGCTGTGGAGGGTGCGATCCGCTTTGCTCCCACAAGCGGAGGACTGTATATCGATATGGCCTCCCATGACATCGATCTCATGCGCTGGTTTTTGGGGAGCGAGGCCAGAGAGGTCTATGCCCTGGGCGCGAATTTCAAGCATCCGGAGTTTCCGGAGGCGGGGGATGTGGAGACGGGCTGTGCGCTCTACCAGTTCCGAAACGGCGCGATCGGAATGCTGCACGTGGGGAGGACGGCCGCCCACGGCTACCATATCGAGACGGAGATCGTCGGGACGGAGGGAAGCATCCGGATCAGCCCGATGCCGGCGAAGAATCTCGCGCTGCTCTATGATAAACGAGGCGTCGTGACGGAGTGCGTCGAGGGATTTCCGGAGAGATTCCGGGAGGCCTACCGAAATGAGATGCAGGAGTTTATCCGCTGCGTACGAAGCGGAGAACAGCCGGAGGTCTCCGTCTATGACGGGACGAGAGCCACGGAGCTCAGCTTCGCGACGACGAAGTCCTTCCGGGAGAAAAGGCCCGTGACGCTGTAGGAGGAGCAGGGCCGCGAAAGGGGATATTTGCAGCTTCCCTTTTCGCGGCTCTTCGTCAGAGCTTGCAGTTATCTTTTCGTGGGAGCTCGTTCTCGCTTTACAGCGATCGGGAGCTCGCCTTGTCAGGCGGAATTTCCGAGCGGTTAACTGCGCGGCGGAAGGGGGAAGCTTTCGTCCTTAGGAGAAAGCCGAACGGACTCGGAGAAATCCTCCGGGCAGGGGCGGTCGATGATTTTGATTTCCCGCTCGGAATCCGGGAGCGCTTCCCTCAGGAAATGGCGCTCCCAGCGATTCTCGAAGAGTCCTCCCCAGCAGATCTCCAGGGAGGCCTCATTTAAATCAAAGATCATGCTCTTTAATGTCCCAAAGGAGCATGGATAATAGCTCATTTTCCATCCGTCCGGAAAATCCGTCAAAAGAAGAGAGCGAAGTCTATCCGAAGAGACAGGCTTTTTCTCGAGATAGCTCCGGAGGATTCTCATCCTTTGAACGGAATGCTTCATGGCGAATGGGGAAAGGCGGATTATGGCGTCAAGATGAGCATGATTTGCGGCGGCGAGAAAGCCCTCGGGATTTTCCCTTTCCATGCGGAAAAATGCCTTCCGGCCCTCAAAGCTCTCAAAAATCGCCAGCTCTCCATCTTTGTCAGCGAGGAGAAAGTTGGCATTACAGGCGATGGGGATCTCTTTCATCCGGCACAGCGCTTCCTCGACATTTTTTGTATTCTCCAGGATGGTTCGGATGACGGCCCAGAACTGCAGTCCCTCGACCGCGAACTCTTTTTTATCGAAGGGGGGAAGTGCGCTGCAGCCTATGGCGAGCCCGTGCTCATTGATGCCCTCTCCCCGGCCAAACTGCATGATATTTGTCCCAAGATGAGCATAGCGCCCTTTTACCATTGTCCTGCAGAGGACCCAATCATCCATTTCCGGAAAATAATCATAATTCCTGACCAGATAGACATGGCCGTTTTCCGTGAGCCTTGGAGACAGGACGAGCTGGCTGCATCCGGGGGAGATGCAGCTTGCCGCATAATAGAGAACCTGGGAGCTGCAAATCTCATTGGCATCCGAAAAGCCCTGAAGCTCTTCATTCAGCCCCGGGCAATACGAGCGGAAGATATCCTTCAGGCGCTTCAGCTTCCTCTCGCTGATCGGTCTGCTCTCGGAGAGAAGCCGCTCTCTTAGGGGGGCCAGAGAATGTACCAGAAGGCCGAGCTGGTAGCCTATCGCATAATGACTCCCCTTTAGCTCCGTGCAGTGAGAGATGAATTTTCGCTCCATTTCTCCTCCTTTCTCTCTTCTCCTTTTCCACTCTTCTTTTCCGCTGTTCCTTTCCCTTTCTCTTATCCTTTTCTTCTCCTATTATCCGTCTTTTCCGTCGTTTTTCTCTTCTTGCTGCTCCTTCAGATACCGTTCCACCTCTTCCGAAGAGAGCCTTCTGATTTGGGAGTCCGGAAATTCCCGATAGGGGCTCATCGTGAGCAGCGACTTCATGGATTTACAGTGCTTTCCCTTGTTTTTTCTAAGATATTCCCGGAGCTCCTCAGAGCCGCAGAAGATCTTAAAGGAGCTTCTGCCTCCGGGAGAAGTTATCTCATAAATCCCGCAGGACTTTTTTCTGCTCACATCCGCAGTGCGGAGATAGAGCCCTGCGATTTTTAGGGAGCGGAAGGGGAAGTTCCATCGCTGCAGTCCCCTCTTTTCATCCCGGTCGATGCAGATGCATCTGCCGCAGGATCCGCAGATATACTGTAGATGCTTTTCCAGACAGTGCCGGGGCTCGATCAGAGGTGTGATTCGTCTCCTCTCGGAATAGCATTCCTCGCAGATTGTACTCATCTTTTCTCTCCTTTCCGCTTTTTTAAATCCGTTTTTTTAATAAAGAAGGCACAAGACCTCTCCTTTCCTTCCGGGAAGGATTTTGCCTTTTACATAAGATTTTGCTCGCCAGGGAATATTTTGCTTCTCGGGAAATATTCTAAGCTCTGCATCCGATGTAGAGTCAAGCGGAAACGACCGGGGCCCGTCGGATTTAAAATACTTCCGATTCTGAGAGAAAAGAGCTTGAACTCAGGCGGAAAAGCTCGGAGGCGAGCGGAAAGGATTTGACAAGTTCCCGGGACTGTGTTTTTTATTTTATAGGATATAAAAGCTCAGGGAGGGAGGACGCCATGCTGCCGATCGGGAAATTCTCTGCATTATCCAATATCGGGATACGGACGCTTCGCTATTATGCGGCGCTCGGTCTTCTGGAGCCCGCCTATATCGATGAAGCGAGCAATTACCGCTATTATAAGGAGGAGCAGCTGGTGCTCGCAAACAGGATAGAGGCGCTCCGCTCCATGGGTCTTAGTCTTCGGGAGATCGGAGACATCTTAAAGGACTATGAAAGCGAGGAGAGACTCAGAGCGCTTCTTCTCCGGAAGATCGCGCGGAAGGAGGCGGAGATCGTAAAGGCAGAAGAGCAGCTTCAGCTTCTAAAGGAGGCGTCAGGGCATCTGGAGGACGAAGGCTATCGCTATGCGTTCAATATCACGGTGAAGGAATTTCCGAGGAGGAGGATCGTCCGGCTCCGTCGGAGGATAGCCTCCTATCAGATGGAATCCGCTCTTTGGAGAAGACTTTCGGATTATGCCGCGAAGCAGCGCATCTCCTTCTCCTCTCCGCCTTTTAATATCGCGGTCTATCACGACGGAGGATTCCGGGAAGGAGAGGTCGATGTCGAGGTCCAAAGAGGGATCTCCGCTTCTTTTTTGGAGAGAGAGGGAGAGACCGGGGCAGTGCTTCCCACGGATTTTATCTCTGTCAGGGGCCCGGTGCTCGCTGCGACGGTGACCATGCGGGGGGAGCTGTCCTTTTACCGCGGGCTGAATCGCTTCCTCCCTCGCTGGCTGATGGAAAATGACTATGAGCCGGACGGCCCCATGTTTTCGATCTATCATGTCGCGCCGAAAGCGGAGCGGGAGGCGGTTGTCGAGGTCTGCTATCCCATCAGAAAGAGCGGGAAGGATCTCCGCGGGAGGCAAGGAAGGAGATAAGTCCGCATTTTCCCCGGAGGAGCGGGAGCGGCAGTAAGGAAAGAGAGGAGGCAGAGCTCTGTCATGGAAGGAAGGCGAGTGAGGATCAGCGATATCGCGGAGGAGCTTGGACTCAGCAGCGCCACGGTATCCAATGTGATCCATGGGAAGACAAAGAAGGTCTCGGATGAGACGCAGAGGAGAGTGCAGGCGCTCCTTGAGGAGCGGCGCTACATCCCCAGCATGGCCGGAATTCTTCTCTCGCAGAATTCCTCCCGGATCATCGGCGTCTTCCTCAACGACCATGAGAAGTACGAGGGGCATACACTGGAGGATGCCTTTATCGCCTCCTCCCTCAATCATCTCTCTGCGGAGATCGAGAGCCGGGGACAGTTTATGATGGTGAAGAAGGCGAAGAGGGCGGAGGAAATCCTGCGCTTTGCCTCTATGTGGAATATGGACGGTCTGGTGGTGATCGGCTTTTGCCGTCAGGACTACCGATATCTGAGGGAGCATATCCGGATTCCCTTTGTGGTCTACGACGGCCTATGTGAGAAGACAGAGCGGATCGTCAATATCAGTCTCGATAACTTCGGAGGGGGAAGGCAGGCGGGGGAGCTCTTCCGGAGGCTCGGGCACAGAAGAGCGATCTGCATTTCCGATAATGAAATCGGGATCGACCGGGAGAGGATCGACGGCTTTCAGGAGGGCTTTTCTCCCGGAAGAGCGGAGCTTATGCGGGTGCCGATCCGAAAGAAGGAGCGCTGTAACGCCTATCTCCTCATGGAGGAGCGCTTTCGGAGCGCAACAGCGGTATTTGCGGTATCGGATTACTATGCGATAGAGCTGCTATTTTTCCTGAAGGGGAGGGGATTTCGGATCCCGGAGGATCTCGCTCTCGTCGGATTTGATGATATCCCGCTCTCCGAAATGATCTCCCCTTCTCTCACGACATTGCGGCAGGACGCTGCGCTTCGGGCGAAGCTCGCCCTGGAGGAGCTCCTGGCTCTGAAGGAGGGCGGGATTCGGGAGCCGGAGATCCGGATTCCCGTGCATTTGATCGAGCGAGAGAGCAGCGGGGGAATGAGAGAGGACGGACAGCGGGGATTTCGTCATTTCCTCTGATTTTTCGCGCGCATTTTTGGCTGTGGTTATGCGCTTAACCTTTGTGCTTTGTCATTCGGCAAGGTAAAATGACAAGAGGATAAGAGAATAAGAGGATAAAAGAACGAGAAGAAGGAACGGCGGGATATGCTGCCGGGAGGATATTTTATGAGAGACAGAAAAGAAAAACATCCCTTTTTCGCATCGGTATGCCGCCTTGCGGTGCCGGTGGCCTTACAGTCTATCCTGCAGTCCTCCTTTTCCGCTGTGGATCAGATCATGATCGGACAGCTCGGCGATGTCAGCGTCGCAGCTGTTGGGATAGCGGGAAAATTCGCCTCTATTTTTTCCGTCGTGGCCTCTGCCGTCGGGACCGTCGCGGGGATCATGATCTCTCAATACATTGGTCAGAAAAACCGCTTTGAGGTAAGACGCAGCTTTCTCCTGAATCTTTTTCTGAGTCTTGGCATGGCAGTCCTTTTTTCCGGACTTTGCCTTTTCTTTCCGGAGAGAATCATGGGGCTTTATACAAAGGATTCCGGGGTCCGGAGAGCGGCGGCCGGATATCTCTTCATCATCGGAGGGAGCTTCCTGCCGCTCGCGGGCGCGACGCTGCTTTCCGTCCTCTTTCGCTGTATGGAAAAGGCGCGCCTCCCGCTGTATGCGAGTATTGCGGCCGCGCTTCTCAATACCGCGCTGAACTATCTTCTGATCTTCGGAAAGGCAGGATTTCCTCCGATGGGAGAAAGGGGGGCCGCCGCCGCGACGCTGCTCTCGCAAGGTATGAATTTTCTTCTGATGCTTTTTATGTTTTTCCGGCTGAGGGGAGCCGAGGCAGCGGGGCAGACAGAAAAGGGAAGCCGCCGGGGAGGGAGCTTTCGCTGGAAGCAGTATATGGCCATGCTTCTCCCTGTTTTAATCTGTGAATTTCTGTGGAGTCTCGGCGAGAATGTATATACCGCGATCTACGGTCATATGAGAACGGAGGCGAGCGCCGCGATGATTTTAACCGGACCCATACAAGGCCTGATGATCGGCGCGCTCTGCGGCCTGTCCCAGGCGGCGGGGGTCATCGTCGGAAAGAGGCTGGGAAATAAGGACTATAAGGGAGCCTACGCCGCCTCGAAGAGATTGCTTCTCTACGGACTGAGCGGATCCCTGCTTCTCTCCGTCCTGATTATCCTGACAAGCCGCCTCTATGCGGGGATCTATCAGGTGGGGGACTCCGTGAAGCTCCTCACCGCTCAGATCCTGATCGCCTATGCGCTGGTCGCTCCCTTTAAGGTGCTCAATATGATACTGGGAGGCGGAATCATCCGGAGCGGGGGGAGGACGAAGTATGTCATGTTCATCGATATCATCGGAACCTGGATCTTCGGGGTTCCCCTCGGACTCTTTGCGGCCTTCACCCTGAAGCTTGAGGTCCCGTATGTCTATTTCATCCTCTCTCTGGAGGAATGCGTCCGCTTCGGAATCTCTGTCCTTGTATTCCGGAAGAAGAGGTGGATGCAGAGCTTAAAGCCGTCCGGCTAGGGGAGTCCGGCGGGGCGGCGCAGGCATGGCCTTCAAGCTATCGCGGCGTCTGCGGCGCCCTGTCCAATTCTCTCTGCGCTGCGCCGCCCTTCCCGTAATTTTTTCTGTGCTGTGATGCCCTATAATCCCAATACCGGGGGATGACATTGAGACTCCATACCTGACGGCAGGCTATCGGATTTTAGAAGATTGCGCTGTGGTTTTAGATCAGGATATGCTTTTAGGTCAGGCTATGCTTTTAGATCAGGTTATATTTTCGCGTCTTTTTCGGGAGACGCTTTCTCCGCATTTGCCTCGGCTCTTTTTAACGTAAGTGGCTTGCAGAGCCTTAACAGTCTTCCACCCAATAAAAATATGCAGTAGGATAAGCTGCCGGCCGAAAATGTGATCAGGATCCAGATGATGTAGACCATCAGAAATGAGATCACATTTTCATGCAGGAGGGTGATCCAATTCTGCCTGCACCAGGCTTTATACACTAATTCGTTGTCATGGAGAAGATATACCATAAATGTTGAAGCTCCGATAAAGTTAATCATGCCATTCCTCGGAAGCTTTATTCTTCGGAATAATTCGAAGACAGCGATCCCGAGAAGAAGCGGGAAGAGATGATTGTTCGCATATTCCGGAATGGACTGGACAAATGTGCCGCCGCCTGCCGCATCGTATTCCAGGATATTGCTCGCGGTATGGATATAGAAATTTCCGATAACGATAAGATCCGTCGAGAGGATGACGGCCAGGACGGCCCATAAGCGGATATTTTCAAACGGATTATATTTCCTTACATAGCCGCCCAAGGAGTATAAAAATATGCCGGTGGCTATGACATCCAGCCCTCCGCATAAATT
Organism: Oribacterium sp. oral taxon 078 str. F0262; assembly: GCF_000160135.1. Classification (GTDB taxonomy): domain Bacteria; phylum Bacillota; class Clostridia; order Lachnospirales; family Lachnospiraceae; genus Oribacterium. The sequence continues at coordinate 400,806 of NZ_GG729935.1, read as the reverse complement.
GGAAAGGATGATCGCGCTCCAGCCAAACTGAAGAAGAGAAAACAAAACCAGCAGGAACATAAGATAATTTTTCCGATCCAGCTTATTCAGAAATTGATTCAAAAATACCTTTGCGATCACCATTACAATAAAATAATATCCGACAAACCAGGACATGTTGTTAAACACGGTGAAGGGTATCAGCCTGGGCGGAAATCGATCTATATTCGTATAAGCGTATATCGACAAAAAGCCCAGCAGCATTGCCGAAAAGCCAAGCTGAAGCAGCAATTTCTTTGAGATCTTAGTCAGATCCATCGAGTCCTTATGCGCCATGAAATATCCGGAAATCATCAGGAAAATGGCATTTCCCGCCTATCCCATCGGGGAGATGAGAGCCAGTATGCATAATCGTTTTGAAAAATAGGGATGGCAGAAGCAGTCATTTCCCAAAGCCGCAATGGACTCTGAATCTGTTAATTGAGCCTTGATGCAGTGAAGGAACAGGTGATACGCGATGATCATAATCATCGCTGTGATTCTCAATAATTCTATATTAGAGCTTCTTTTCTTCATGATGCCTCTGCCTCTTTGCTCCTTTTTGGCGGAGCATTGCCGAGCGCTAAAGAGCTTAGTCTATTCTGCCGGAAATAGTCAAGAGAGAGTCGGTACTACAGGAGGGAACGGATATTGGGAAGCTGTCCCGGATACCGATCTTCCGGACTTCGGGCTGTCATGGGCTTGGGCAGCCTTATGGGATTTTATGCATGCCTTCGCTTTGTGCTATCAGAAGCTCGGAGAGCTCGATCAGCTGCGGAAGGCAGGCCTCAAAGAAGATTCGAAAGCTCCTGCAATAACGGTTTCTGGGGCGGGGGTCGCCTCCCTCTATGCACCTTTGGCGATAGCAGCCGTTTCTGCAGAGCGGATAGAAGGAGCAGCGTCTGCATTCCTCCGGTATGGGAAGAGAGCGCTGGACGAAATCCGTATCCCGGAAGCGCCGGTTCAGATCGGGGAAGGAATCCCGATTCAGGTTCCCGAGGCAATAGGGGTCCGTGCAGTAAAAGTCGCAGGGATAGACGGAGCCGTCCGCCTCGACGGTGTACTGCAGGCTGCAGTGCCCCAGCATATCACAGGCCTCCGGAGGCGCACCGAGGAGGAGAGAGAGATAGTTCTCAAAAATTCGGATATGGGGGGGATCTCCTTTCTTAAAATCGTCATACCAAAGCTGAAAGAGCTCGATCAGCATCCTTCCGTAGGATTCCGGGCTCAGGTAAGAGCCGCATCCCCTGCGGGAAGCTGCCGGAGGGTCCAGACAGGGGATATACTGCTGGTAGAGACAGTTCAGACTCCGGTAGCTTTGATAGATTTCCGTGATCCGGGCGGCGCTGTCCTCATGGATGACGGTGAGGAGGTTGAAATCCACGCTCCAGCGCTGCAGCAGGCGGAGCCTCTCGAGGATACGCTGATAGCTGGGGGCGCCAGAGAGCTCTCTTCGGTATCTGTCGTGACTCTCCCGGACTCCGTCCAGGGACAGGCCGATGAGAAAATGATGCCTTTTGAAAAAGCGACACCAGGCTTCATCCAGCAAAAGGCCGTTTGTCTGGAGGCTGTGCTGAACCCTCCGGCCTTTTTCTCCCCGCTTTTCCTCCAGCTCGATCAGCCTCTCATAAAAGGGAAGCCCCCGGAGCAGGGGCTCTCCGCCCTGAAAACCGAGGAGCAGGGCATCCGGGCTGTAGTCCAGTGCCCTTTTCAGGATATTTTTCAGTGTTTTCTCCGACATGATTCCGGAACTCCCGGAGCTTCTTTGGGAGATTTCATCCCGATAGAAGCAATAGGAGCAGTTCATATTGCAAAGGCCGGAGACCGGCTTCAGCAAAAGGAAGAGCATGACATTACCTCCGGAGATCTTTGCCTTAGGATGCGCTGTTCATAAGCTGAATTATGGCACAAATTGAAGTTAGAATCTAATTATATTCATGAGCTGCGAAGATCGCAAGGAGACGCGCAGAGGATTATGCTTATCGCGATTCCGCAGATATTTTTCCGCAATTGTATCGCACATTCTGACTACCGACGTCATGGTAAGATTAATGTTGAAGAATTTGAGGATCATCTTGTTTTTATAAATGAGGGTGCCTTTATTCCGGAAACTATAGAGAAAGCTTTGGAGCCTGGATACAAGCCGCCATATTACAGGAATGCATTTCTCTGTAATGCAATGGTGAATATGTATATGATCGATACGAATTCTATGGGAATTCCGATGATTTATAATATACAGAAAGTCAGGTGCTTCCCGCTTCCGTCATACGATCTGGACGTTGTGAACCGTGTGAGCGTCACCATACATGGAAAAGTGCTTGATAAGAATTATACGCAGTTGTTGCATTCCAAGGGAGATATGGATCTGAAAACGGTATTTCTTTTGGATCAGGTGCAGAAGCGTAAGACCATATCAAAAGAAGACTATAAGGCACTGAAGAAGAGTGAGCTGGTTGAAGGACGATATCCGGCATTGTATGTATCATATAAGATTGCTGAGGCTGTAGGGGATAAAGCCGGTTATGTGAGAAATAAAGGGCTTGATGAAAAGATCCTGAAGGAACTGATGGTTTCAGCTCTTCAGAATGGCCCTTTGAAGAAGGCCGACATATATGAAGCTGTAAGACATGCTTTTCCAGAAGTGCTTTCTGAGGAGAAGCAATATAAAAAACTGTCTAATCTGCTTCAGAAAATGAAAAATGAAGGGATTGTTGCTGTTCGAGGCAGAGCTGTTCATGCTGAATGGTTCCTCATCAATAATATGTAGTCAAGGATAGTCAAGGAATACAGAGTTTAGTCAAGGAATTAGTCAAAGAGGATAAAATATAAGTCAACAAGGAGCCAAGAAATGCTGAAAACCTTGGGATCCTCGTTGGCTAAATCGAAAAATTTTATTCATGCAGTTAGTCAAGGATCAGCCCTTGAGATATCAGAAAACTTCATAGCCATCAGCCCGGAGCAGGATGTCAGGTATCCGGTCCGGGGATCTGCCCATCTATTCGCAGACGGCTTTCCGTCTGGCATTCTTTGGGAAACACTTCCTATCATTTGGAGATGGCAGCTTTTGATATCCCATACTCCTGGGCGATACTTCTGTAAGTTTGTCCCCCTTCCCTATGGAGCCGAACGATCTTTCTCAAGGCCCCGCTTCATGCTCATAGAGAGGCGTGTCATAAAGTCCTTCCTTCTCTCCTGTGCAGAGGCACGTCGTGAAGGAAGGACTTTCGAGCTCGGCCTGAAAGGATAATTCCGCATGGGTTCGCTGCGGTGCAGCTCACACCATGCAGCCTTCTATTCGCATTTCGCGGGGTATCCCCCGCTTCATGCTCATAGAGAGGCGTGTCATAAAGTCCTTCCTTCTCTCCTGTGCAGAGGCACGTCGTGAAGGAAGGACTTTTGAGCTCGGCATGAAAGAATAATTCCGCATGGGTTCGCAGCGGAGCAGCTCACACCATGCAGCCCTCTATTCGCATTTCGCGGGGTATCCCCCGCTTCATGCTCATAGAGAGACGTGTCATAAAGTCCTTCCTTACTCTCCTGTGCAGAGGCACGTCGTGAAGGAAGGACTTTCGACACTGGAATTATATCTCAAAATTTGAAAAAAATGAATTGACATAAGGGGAAAATGACAATACAATTAACGTAAACGTTTACGTTAATGAGGATGTTTACATTAGTGCTGATGCTGATGCTGATGCTGATGCTGATGCTGATGCTGATGCTGATGCTGATGCTGATGCTGATGCTGATGCTGATGCTGATGCTAGTGCTGATGCTGATGCTAGTGCTGATGCTGATGCTGATGCCGATGTAGGTATTTGATGGAGATGAAGCTTAAAGCTTGATGTGAGTGCGGTGAGTGCGGAGAGGGCTGGATGAGGCAGAGAGAGGATAAACGCGGGGGGAAGATAAGGCTTAAGGATATTTCCAGGCGCCTCGGTGTTTCCGCGGTCTCTGTCCACCGGGCGCTCAGCGGGAAGAGCGGGGTCAGCGAGAGCCTCAGAGAAAAGGTGATCCGGACGGCGGATGAGATGGGATATATCCGAAATTATGCCGCGGCCAGCATGAAGAGGGGGATCTCCAGGATCGGCATCGTTCTTCCGAGGGATCACGGCACTCTCAACCTGTATTTTAACTATCTCTGGCTCGGAATTTCCGACAGTGCGGAGGAGCTCCGCTATCTGAACATAGAGACGGAGAGGCTGATCTGCGAGGATGAGAGAGAGCAGGAGCGGATTCTGGAGAAGCTTTTGCATTCGGAGAGCGGGGAATACGCCGGGCTTATTACCTTTTTCTTTACGAGGAATGAGCGGATTTTCGATCTTGTGCGGAGGATTTCCGGGACGGGAGTCTCCGTCCTCGTGATCGACGATGATCCCCCGGAGCTTAGCGATGTCAGCTGCATTCCGTCGAATGAGACGATAAGCAGTGCTGTCGCGGCGGACTTTGTCTCTTTGGTCGCCGCGGAGAACTCCTCCGTGCTTCTCTCCAGCGGGAGACTGGATTCCGCGGTTCACGAGAGGAAGAGGGAAAGCTTTATCGCGGCTCTTCGGGAGAGAAGGCCGGACTTAAGAGAGGAGATCATTGAGGGGTATTCGAGAGAGCGGGAATCCAATGTGCCGCTCTGCGAAAATATGGCGAAGAGGCTCCGGGAAAAGGGGGAGGTCAGCGCGGTCTATGCCCTGACTTCACACGATAACCGGGCCATTGTAGAGGCGATCGAAAAGAGCGGGAGGAGAAGACGGATCCGGCTTTTGGGGACCGATCTCAATGAGGAGAGCATCCTTTTGCTCCGGCAGGGGCGGATGGACGCGGTGATCGATCAGGCGGCTTATCAGAAGGGCTACCGTGCTTTTCAGCTGATCAGCGATCAGATCATGAAGTGTCTTCCGGGGCGCCGCTGCTCCCCTCAGCCGATCGACATCGTTATGAAGGCAAATCTGGACTTCCACACGCCGTGGAGGTTGAGGGAGCAGGAGGATATCGGAGGCAGAATGCTGCGGAGAGAATAAGGAAATCGAGCGATGGCTATAAAAGGGAGCAAGGGAACGGGGAGTAGGGGAAAAAGTAAGAAAGTAAGAAAGTAAGAAAGTAAGAAAAGAAGAAAGCAGGAAAAAAGAAGGAAGTAAGAGAAGAAGACAGAAAAAGAAAGAAAAAAGAGCTGGGAATAAGGAACAGAGAAGTGAGCAAACAGGAAAAAAGGAATAAAGTCAGAAAAAAGGAAAGCGGATGCGGAGGGCCCGGAATACTCCGGGATTATCTATAAGGAAGGAGTTATTATGAAAAAAAGAGAGAAGAGATTTGCGGGAGCGCTGCTTTGTGCCGTGCTCGCCATGAACCTGCTTTCCGGCTGCGGCGGCAGCGGGGAGCAGAGCGGAAAGACGACGGAGGCAAAGACGGATGCCGCTTCCGGAGAGGCGGGGACGGAAAAGTCGGAGGCCGCGCAGTCCGGAAAGGGAGAGAAGCTCGTCTATTGGTCGAACTGGGAGGCCACAGAGCCGCAGGGCGTGGTCATCACAAAGGCAGTGGAGGCCTATGAGAAGGAGAGCGGCATAGAGGTCGACCTGGAATTTAAGGGGCGGAAGGGAATCAAGGAGGGCCTGATCCCCGCTCTGGACGCGGACCAGCAGGTGGACCTTTTCGACGGGCAGGGCAATAAGAGCAATTACGGGGACCGTGTGATTGACCTTGAGGAGCTGGTTAAGTCCCATAACTATGAGGCGGGCACGAATCCCACCATGATGGCGCTGAGCAGAAGCTATTATGAGGACGGAAAGCTGAGGGAGATTCCCTATCAGTTCAAGGCGAACGGATATCTCTACAACAAAAAGCTCTTCCGGCAGGCCGGCATCGAGACGGCCCCAAAGAACTGGGAGGAGTTCCTCGATGCCTGTGAGAAGCTGAAGGCCGCCGGCATCACGCCGCTGACCACAGACGACGCTTACGCGCCGCAGGCCTTCGGAATCCATCTGGCGAGGCTCATCGGGACGGATCAGGTGAAGAAGCTCGTAAAGGACGGAGGCTGGGATCAGGAGGCGGTGCTCAAGGCCGCGGGCGCTTTCCAGGATCTGGCATCGAAGGGATACTTCTCCTCCATGGTCGGTTCCAATGTCTGGCCGACCGGACAGAACACGGAGTTCGCCACGGGTAAGGTCGCAATGTACTGTGTGGGGACATGGCTTCCCAACGAGGTGAAGGGCATTACGGGGCCGGACTTTGAGTGGGGATTTTTCAACTATCCGGAGGTCCCGGACGGGATCAACGGGGAGAACGCCATGGTGATCGGGGCGCAGAGCTTCGGAATCACCTCGAAGTGCAAAAATCCGGAGGCGGCCTTCGCTCTGATCGAAAAGATCACGCGGGGAGAGTACGATGCGATGCTTGCGAAGGAGACGATCGGACTTCCGGCGGACAAGGAAAATGAGTCCTGGCCGGAGCAGCTCAAGGATGTAAAGCCGTATTTTGAGAACTGCACAGAGATCTTCGCGATCTCCGGCGGTGCGGAAAACAATCCCGAGCTCACGCCGGCGCTCAAGGAAAATCTGATGAAGCTCTACGCCGGAAAGCTCACGGCGGAGGAGTTTGCGAAGAATATGGAGGCTGCGGCGAAGTAAGGAAGGCCGCGGGAAGAGGGGGACGGACAGATGAAACGAAACAGGGCGATGCTTCTGGCATTTACGCTTCCGGGGACGATACTCTTTCTGGGAATGTTCGTATATCCCCTCATCCGGACGGTGTTCATGAGCTTTTTCTCCATCATGGAAATCACCGATCCGGTTTCCCGCTGGCATTTCAACGGCCTCGGGAATTACCGCTCGCTTTTCTCGGCGAGCCTCTTTCGGCAGTCGATCTGGAATTTACTGAAAATCTGGACCTTGGGAGGGCTGATCACTCTGACGATATCCCTGCTCCTTGCGGTCATTCTGAGCAGCGGGATTCGGGGAAAGTCTTTTTTCCAGGCGGCCATCTACCTTCCCAATGTCATCAGCGCCGTCGCGATGGCGACGATGTGGATCCAATATGTATTTAACCCAAGCTACGGCTTCCTGACTCATTTTTTCCGGGCAGTCGGCCTGAAGCAGCTGGCGGAGCTCCAATGGCTGGACGGGGAGCATAAGTTCTGGGCTCTTCTTCTGTCCTACTGCTTTGGGATGATCGGGCATCATATGCTGATCTGGATCAGCGGGATCGAGAGAATCGGCAGGGAGTATTACGAGGCGGCGTGCATCGACGGGGCCGGGAGGAGAGAGCAGTTTTTCCATATCACGCTGCCCCTCCTCCGGGGGATCCTGAAGACCAATATCGTGATGTGGTCGATCAGCATCGCCGGCTTCTTCGTCTGGTCACAGCTCTTCTCGCCGCTGACGCCGGACACCTCCACGGTGGTGCCCATGGTCTATCTGTATGTCAAGCTCTTCGGTGCGGAAAGCGTGGATGCGATCTCAAGGGACGCCGGAAGCGGCGCGGCGATCGGGATCATACTGAGCCTCTTCGTTCTCTTCGTATTCCAGCTGACCAACCGCCTGCTGAAGGATGATGATTTGGAGTATTAAGCAAGACGGGACTGCCCATCGCAGGAGATCCGGGAAGAGAGGGGAAAAATGGAGAAAACGGGAATGAGAGCGATCGAGAGGAAAAGGTATTCGACTCTTCATCTGGGGCGGGAGCTGAGACTTTTGCCGGGCTATCTTGTGCTCATCGCCTGGGTCCTCTTTACCGCGGCGCTGCTCTTTTGGGTCCTCGCGGCGAGCCTGTCCACCACGGCGGAGATTTTCTCCGGAGAGGTGCTGAAATTCCCGACGGGCTTCCACTTCGAAAACTATGTCAAGGCGTGGGTCAGCTCGAATGTCTCCGTTTTCTTCGGGAATTCTCTCTTCTACGCCTGCGTGTCCTGCGCGCTCCTCATCCTGATCAGCGCCCCCTATGCCTATGCTCTGGAGCGCTTTACGTTCCCGGGAAGGCGCTGGATCCGCTCCTCCCTCGCCGCGGCGATGGGAGTTCCGATCGTCATGGTCATCATTCCGATCTATACCGTTGTGGCGAGGGCGGGGCTTTTGAAGCACCCCTCCTCCAATAGAATCATACTGATTCTTCTCTTTGTCGCGGCGAAGATCCCCTATACGACCACCTTTCTCGGGACGTATTTTTCCAATATTCCGAAATCCTATGAGGAGGCCGCGGCGATCGACGGCTGTCATCCCATCGAAACCTTCTGGAGGATCGTATTTCCTCTCGCAAGGGGAGGGATCAGCACGGTGACGATCTTTAACTTCATCGCGATATGGAACGAATATTTTCTCTCGCTCCTCTTCGTGAATTCCGATGCGCTCCGTCCGGTGGCGCTGGGACTTTTCTCCATGATCAACGGGATGAAGTACAGCGGGGAATGGGCCGGTCTCTTCGCCTCGGTCATCATCGTCTTCCTGCCGACCTTTATCCTCTATCTCTTCCTCTCGAAGAAGATCATCGGCGGGATCAGCGGAGGCATCAAGGGCTAGAGGAAGCAGGGGAGAGGAGGTCTTATCTTGGCAAACGGAAGGAATCTGATCTTTATCTTCGCGGATCAATGGAGAGCCGGCGCGATGGGCTTTGCCGGGGAGGATCCGGTATATACTCCGAATATGGACCGCTTCTGCGAGGAGTCCACCTACTGCGACCACGCCTTCAGCACCTTTCCCGTCTGCTCCCCGCACAGGGCGAGCCTGATGACGGGGAAATATCCGCTCAGCGCGGGCTTTTATACAAACTGCAAGAGAGGGCTTCCGCTGAGGCTTCGGGATGAGGAGCTTTGCATCGCACAGGTTCTGAAGGGGCAGGGCTATCGGACAGCCTATATCGGGAAATGGCATCTGGATGAACCGGAGCAAAATCATTGCCCCGCTCCCGCCTCCGGTGCGAGAGACTGGGATGCCTACACGCCCCCGGGGATCCGAAGGCACGGCTTTGATTACTGGTGCTCCTACGGGACCTACGATCATCATCTCTCACCCCATTACTGGAGAGATGACGATAAAATGATCTGCCCCGGAAAGTGGTCTCCGGAGTATGAGACGGATGAAGTGATTTCGTATCTCGAGAAGCAGGGGAAGGATGAAAGGCCCTTTGCTCTCTACCTCTCATGGAATCCGCCCCACAGCATCTATTCGGAGGTCCCGGAGCGCTATCTGAAGCAGTACGACGATGTGGCCTTAAAAAAGAATATCAGCCTGACGGGGCTCCACCACCACACGGGGGAGAGGAGCGAGATGAGCGAGGAGGAGCTCCGCCTGACCACAAGGCAGTACTACGCGGCCATCACGGGGCTGGATGAACAGTTCGGACGGATCCTTCGCTTCCTGAAGGAGAGCGGTCTCTACGAGAAGAGCATCGTCGTCCTCTCCGCGGATCACGGCGATATGATGGGCTCGCACGGCCTGATGGGAAAGCACGTCTGGTACGAGGAGGCCATCCGTATTCCGCTTGTGATACATATCCCGGAGAACCGAAAGGATAGATGCCGTACCTGCATCGGCAGTCAGGACATCATGCCGACGGTGCTCTCCCTTTTGGATATCCCGGTTCCGGATACGGTGGAAGGGGGAGATCTCTCCCGCTATCTGACGGAGGAGCTCGAGGACAGGGAGCGGGTCTGTTTTCTCTGCGCCTGCCCCGGGAGACTGGAGCTTGTGGAGGAATTTGCCCGGGAGGGCCTGCGCCCTCAGGACTTTGGCTGGAGGGGGATCCGGACGCAGGACTATACCTATATCATGGAGCTCGGCTATCATCCGGGGGAGAAGGCGAGGCGGCATCTCTATGACCTCAGAAAGCATCCCCTGGAGGAGAGGGAGGAGAGCGAAGAGGAGAGACGGGATCTGATGAAGGAGCTGGAGGGGCGGGTCATGGACTGGCTATGCCGGCAGCAGGACGGCTTCTATAGGAGCTGGGAAACAGCCTGTGACAGCTTGTGAAAACGGGGAGCGAGACAAAATCGACCGCCCTTTTGCTCTGGAAGCGATCCTTGTGCGAAGCGGGACGAAAAAGCATAGAGAAGCATAGAGAAGGACAGAGAGCGAGGAGAGGATAGGAATGGAAAAGTGGATCGGGGAAGCGGCGCTCAGGGAGCGGGAGGAGGCTTCTTTCGAGGAGCTGGAAGGGGCCATGGACAGGGCCGTAAAGCAGACAGAGGATAATCTCCGGCTCTATCAGGGGGCCTTTCCCGAGGCCAACAGCGTGGGCGGATTCTACCCGACAGGGAAAAATACGGACTGGACGAGCGGCTTTTGGACAGGGGAGCTTTGGATATCCTATGATTATGAGAAGGGTCCAGAGAAAAAGAGCTTTCTCCTCTCGGAGGGGGAGAAGGCGGTTCTTTCCTTTTCCCGCAGGATGGAGGAGCGGCATTATATCGATCATCACGATATGGGCTTCCTCTTCCTACCCTCCTGTGTCTACGCATGGCGCCTCACGGGAAACAGGACGGCGAGGGAGACCGCACTCCTTGCGGCGGAGCAACTGAAATCCCGCTACCGCGCGGAGGGGAGATACATTCAGGCCTGGGGGGAGATGCGGAGCGAGGGAAATGCCAGGCTGATCATCGACTGCCTTTTGAACCTTCCCCTTCTGTACTGGGCGTCCGAGGAGAGCGGGAGATCCGAATACCGGGAGATCGCGGAGATTCACACGGAAACCACCATGCGGCACATCCTCCGGGAGGATGGGTCCAGCTGGCACACTCTTTTCTTTGACCCGAAGAGCGGGGAATTTTCGCACGGTGCGACCTGCCAGGGCTATCAGGACGGCTCGGCCTGGGCGAGAGGGCAGAGCTGGGGGATCTATGGCACGGCGATTGCGTACAGGAATACGAAAAATGCCGATTATCTTCGGGATTTTCGAAGGATTTCCGCGTATTTTCTCTCTCACCTTCCGGAGGACCTCTGTCCCTACTGGGATCTCTCCTTTGGGGACGGGGATAAGGAGGAGCCGCGGGATTCCTCCTCTCTTGCGATCGCGGCCTGCGGTTTTCTGGAGATGAGCAGATATCTCCCCCGGGAGGAGGCGGAATACTACAGCTCCCTCTCAAAGAAGCTGCTGAAGAGCCTGATCGATCACTACCAGGTGAAGGACAGGCAGCAGTCCGACGGACAGCTTCTCCACGGCACCTATGCGAAGAAAACTCCCTTTAATACCTGTAAAAACAGCGGAGTGGACGAATGCGTCATCTGGGGGGATTACTTCTTCATGGAGGCTCTGAACCGAATTCTAAGACCGGGAAGCATGAGCTACTTTTAAGAGCCGCCGCACTGCTCTTTTCGCTGCCCGCGTTCTGCGGGCGGCTTTTTAGTGCTTCGGATGCCGCCGGAGGAAGGGCTATTGGTGGCGCCTCGGGGGAGACGGCGGAAGAGACGGAAAAGATTTTATTATGATTAAAAGTTGAAAAGAATAAAAAATTATGTATAATAAGGGACGGATTTGCCGCATAAGTCCCTTGTTTTCCCGCCGTCTTGTTCGTCCGGCACAGGGCGTTCTCACTCCGACTGCCGCAGCCAGCGGCGCATAAGCGATTTACAGGACCAAATCGCTAAACGCCGGGGCGGCAGACGGTCTGTGCCGGACGGATCAAGCGGCAGTGCGGTGAGCCAGTATAACGGGAGCGCGAGGGTTGTTTTGTGTATGGAGGGTGTAGGGTGAAATCAGAAAAGAGAAAGGGATCGGGAGCGGCAGTGCTTGCGGCCTGTTTGCTTCTTTCCGCCGCGGATCAGTCCGCTTACGGGAGTCAGGATTTCCACAGGGAAAGAGGGACTTCCGTGGAAACGGGGACCCATGCGGAGACCGGGATTCATACGGAAATGGGGATTCACGGGGAAACAGGAATCCACAGGGAAACAGGTTACAGCATGGAGATGGAGGAGGATCTTCCTTCTTCCGAAGCGGATAGGGATCTGCTGCCCGCGAGCTTCAGCAATATTCCGATGCCGCGGGCGGCGCTCTATGCGTCGGAGACCGAGACGATAGACATCACGGGGCTTGCCGACCGGGATGCAGTGAAGGCCGGGATAGAGAGTGCTCTGACTGCGGGAAAGGATGTCACTGTGATCGGAAGCAAGCAGGGGATCCATTCCCTGGAGCTTTCCGTTCCCGATCAGAGGAGGCTTGTCTGGAGGGCGAAGATCGAATCCGCAAATCCGGAGGATGGGGAGGCGATCTTGACAGTATCCGGGGGCTCCGGCAGTGTGTTTGAGCTTGCGGAGGGAGGAGCTGTGGCGGACCGCTCCGGAAATCATGATATTTCGGTCTGCAGCTTTAAGGATCGGCTGCAGGTCGAAATCACGGGGGGAGAAATCTCCTCCGCCTCAAATCATCCGGAGTTAAATGTGGTAGATGCCGCGGATGATGTGAAGCTCCATATGATCGGCGGACGGATCGACGCCGAAGGGGGAGAGAAGACCGGAATCTACTCGAGCGGAGATGTCGTGATCGAGGGAGGAGAGATCTTCAGCGGGAGCGAGGATGCCGCGCACTGCGGGAAGGCGATTTCGGCGAAGAAGGTCCGGATCTCCGGGGGCTTTCTCTTTGGGCATGGGAGCAGTGCGGAGGCTCTCGTCGATGCCCGGGAGGGAAGAGAGATCGACGGAGGTGCACTTGTCGCCTTCGACAAATACGCGGAAGCAGGGAGAACGCATTACCTCAAAGGCTCAAAGCGGAACCTTTCCGTTCTGCCCGCTTCGGCAAAGGCGGTCTGGGGCGCAGAAAACGGACATTCCGGAATCGAGATCAATGGAAGCTCCGGGAGATGCTTCCGTGAGCTTCCGGGCATACAGATCGGAGAGCTCAAGGGGATTTCCCTCCCGGAGAGTAAGGTCTACGACGGGAGTGCGGCTTCCTGTACGGGGACAGCGCATATTGAGCCCTCTGCTCTTCCCGGAGGCGAAAGCATCGCGATAAAATACCAAAAGGAAAATGAGACGGGACTTTCGGAGGAAGCTCCGTCAGACGCCGGGAAATACCTTGTGCATGCCATCATAAGCGGGGCAGGGGCCTACTCGGAGGATGCCATTACGCTCGGGGAATTTGAGATCGCAAAAAGGCCGGTCCGTCTTCTGATCGAGGATCAGACGATGACAGCGGGACAGCCGCTTCCGAGCTTTGGCTTCCGCCTGGAGGGACAGGCCGCAGGGCACGGGAGCGCGGAGGTCTTTCAGCAGAGCCCGATCCTTTCGACATCCGCGGATGGAAGGACAGCGGGAGAATTTGAGATCACAGTTCTCTCTCCGCTTAGCTATCGGGAGAATTATCGGGCAGACGGGGCGAATGCCGTCGTGAAAGGGAAGCTCCTTGTAAAGGCGGCGGAGAACGGAAATCAGAACCCGGGGACAGCGGCACCGGGCGGAAACGGGAAACAGAATCCGGGGACAGCGGCACCGGGCGGAAACGGAAATCAGAATCCGGGGACGGCGGCACCGGGCGGAAACGGGAATCAGAACCCGGGGACAGCGGCGCCGGGCGGAAACGGGAATCAGAATCCGGGGACAGCGGCACCGGGCGGAAACGGGAATCAGAATCCGGGGACGGCGGCGCCGGGCGGAAACGGAAATCAGAATTCCGGAAATGGAAATCCCGGCTCTGGGAAAGCGGGAGACGGAAATCCCGGGAACGCTTCTGAAAACCCGGGCAGCGTACCGAAGCCAAATCCCCCGAAGGAAGAGGAACGGTCAAAGCAAGAAGGAGGCTCCTCCGGCAGATCATCGGGCGGGGGCTCCGGGAGATCGGGAGGCGGCTCCCGTTCCGGAGGATCCTCCGGCAAGGGATCAGGGGCGCTCAGAGCCTCTGCCTCAGGAAGGACAGGGGCAAACGGAGGGAGCGGGAGCAAGGGAGAATGGATCCAGGATCAAAAGGGCTGGTGGTACAGAAATCCGGACCGCTCCTACCCGGCGTCCAGCTGGCTCTCCCTGGAATACAACGGGAAGAAGGACTGGTATTATTTTAACTCTGAGGGGTATATGCAGACCGGCTGGCAGCTCATAAGCGGAAAGTGGTACTACCTCTATGAGAAGACAGAGGGGGGAAGGACAAAGGGCTCCCTCGCGGTCAATACCGTGATCGGAGGCTATGCTGTAAACTCCAACGGAGAGTGGACGACCTAAAATAAGATAAGTTAAGACAATAAGATAAGATAAGAGAAAGGCCTCGGCCCCCGATTTTCCGTCGGGAGGCTGAGGCCTTTTTGCTGCATCGCCGCAGTTCACAACGGCCGCACTCTACAGTACAGCCTTCCAGGGGATGAGAAGAGCGCCGTCTTCAGTCATCTTCCTTCCGCGCGATCTTCACAAGGCGCTTTGCCTTCCAAGGGATAAGAAGAGCGCCGCCTCCGGCTATTTCTGACAGGAGCTTATCCTGCGGGGAAATCGGAAGGGGCCGGAGCTCAGACGGCCTCCAGGGCATGCTTTAGATCCGCGAGCAGGTCCTCTCTGTCCTCGAGTCCCAGGGAGACACGGATGAGACCGGGAGCTACACCGGCCGCCGCAAGCTGAGAGTCGTTCAGCTGGCGGTGCGTCGAGCTCGCCGGGTGCAGGCAGCAGCTGCGGGCGTCCGCGACATGCGTTTCGATCGCGATGAGCTTCAGCTTTCCCATAAAGCGTTCCGCGGCCTCCCTCCCGCCGGAGAGCTCGAAGGAGACGACCCCGCAGCCGCCCCCATGCAGATATTTTTCCGCGAGCCCGTGATAGCGGTTCCCCGGAAGTCCGGGATAGTTTACCTTGAGGACCTTGTCCTGCGCATCCAGAAATTCCGCTGCGGCCTGGGCATTCTCCACATGCCTTGGCATACGGACATGGAGGGACTCGAGGCCGAGGTTCAGATAAAAGGCATTCTGGGGGGACGGAATGCAGCCGAAGTCGCGCATCAGCTGCGCGGTGCACTTGGTGATGAAGGCCCCCTCCTTTCCGAAGCTCTCCGCATAGCAGGTCCCGTGGTAGGATTCATCCGGCGTGCAGAGACCCGGGAATTTATCCGCGTGGGCGAGCCAGTCGAAGTTTCCGCTGTCCACGATCGCCCCTCCGACCGCGACGCCGTGGCCGTCCATATACTTCGTCGTGGAATGGATCACGATATCGGCGCCCCATTCGATCGGACGGCAGTTGATCGGGGTCGGGAAGGTATTGTCCACGATCAGCGGAACGCCGTGAGAATGGGCGGCTTTCGCGAATTTCTCGATGTCCAGCACGGTGAGAGCCGGATTTGCGACGGTCTCCCCGAAGACAGCGCGGGTATCCTCGCAGAAGGCGGCGTTCAGCTCCTCCTCCGTGCAGTCCGGAGAGACAAAGCTTGCGCGGATGCCCATCTTTTTCATGGTCACGGCGATCAGATTGAAGCTCCCTCCGTAGATGCTGGAGGATGCCACGATATGGGCGCCGCACTCGCAGATGTTGAAGAGGGAGAGAAAAGTCGCGGCCTGCCCGGAGGAGGTCAGCATAGCCGCGCAGCCGCCCTCGAGCGCTGCGATCTTTGCGGCGACGAAATCATTGGTGGGATTTTGCAGACGAGTGTAGAAATACCCGCTCTCCTTCAGATCGAAGAGCCGCCCCATCGCCTCGCTGCTGTCGTAGCGGAAGGTGGTGGACTGAATGATCGGGACCTGACGGGGCTCTCCGTTTTTCGGAGTATAGCCGGCCTGAACGCAACGGGTGCCGATGGAATAATCGCTCATGCTCTCTTCCTTTCCTTAATCAATAAACGCCCATGCCCGCATTCCCGGGCGTTTTCTCATAATTCCGCATCCCGGGGAGGGAAGCGGAGGCAGACCTATGATGCAGAAAACATCTTATCACAGCTTTTCCCCTGCGAGAAGCGCGATCGAAAAGAGATCGAAAAAAATACTTGACATATTGTCAGGCATGATGTTTACTTGCGCCATCCTGCGCGATTCCATTTACCTGATCGCGCATTTACATGCCGCTGCCCTGCCGTTTGATCGGCCCGCGTACCGTGCGTTTTCCGCTCCGGCGCTTACTGCGGGCCGTAAGTCTTTGTGCGGCTTCGCGCTGTCCGAAGCTCACAGACTCGGCTTCGCCCGGGAGGCACTTCTCTTCGAGAAGACTCAAGAACGCTCCGAGTCTGCCTGATGGCAGACTTCTACGCCAGGGACTCGGCTTCGCCCGGGAGGCATCAGCCGACCTCCCTTCGGGAGGCACTTCTCTTCGAGAAGTGGTCAAGAACGCTCCGAGTCTGCCTGATGGCAGACTTCTACGCTCAAGATTCGGCAGTCGGAGTGAGAGGCTCCCGGGTGGGACGGATCAAACGGCAGGCGAAGCAGGAAGGGAGAACGAACAAGATGTATATTGAAAAAATCAACGGACCGGAGGATGTGAAGAAGCTGTCCTTAAGGGAGCTGCCGGAGCTCGCCTCGGAGATGCGGAAGGCTCTGATCCAAAGAGCCAGCATTCATATGGGACATGTGGGTCCGGATCTTGGATTCATCGAGGCCACGGTGGCGCTCCACTATGTCTTCTCCTCTCCAAAGGACAAGATCGTCTTCGATGTCTCGCACCAGACCTATCCCCATAAAATGCTGACCGGCAGGAAGGATGCCTATCTCTGCGAGGAGCATTATGGCGATGTCTCCCCCTACAGCTCTCCCGTGGAGAGCCCCCATGATTTCTTTGAGATCGGGCACACCTCGACCTCCATCGACCTGGCCCTGGGACTTGCGAAGGCCAGGGATTTAAAGGGGGAGAGGGAGAATATCATCGCGGTGATCGGAGATGGTTCCCTCTCCGGCGGAGAGGCGTTGGAGGGACTCAATATCGCGGGGGAGCTCTCGACGAATTTCATCATCCTCGTAAATGACAATCAGATGTCGATCGCGGAGAACCACGGCGGACTCTATCGAAATCTCGAGGAGCTTAGGGATACGGAGGGAAGGGCGGAAAATAACCTCTTCCGGGCGATGGGACTGGACTACCTCTATCTTCCGAATGGAAATGATATCGCATCCCTCGCTGCGGCATTCGAGAAAGTGAAGGATATCGGGCATCCGATTGTAGTCCATATCAATACCGAAAAGGGGAAGGGCTATCCCCCGGCGGAGAGGGACAAGGAAAAATGGCACTGGCATCTCCCCTTCGATATCGAGACGGGGGAGACGAAGGAGGAGTACCGGGACGAGGGGGAGGATTATGAGAGCGAGACCGCAAAATTCCTCCTCGAAAAGATGGAGAAGGACCCGAGTGTGATCGCGGTCAGCTCCGCCGTCCCCGGTGTTCTGGGCTTTACGAAGGAGCTCCGGGAGAGGGCCGGAGGGCAGTATATGGATGTCGGGATCGCGGAGCAAAGCGGCGTCGCGGTGGCCTCCGGCATCGCAAAAAACGGCGGAAAGCCGATCTATTTCACCTCCGCGACCTTCCTCCAGAGGGCCTATGACCAGCTTTCACAGGATGTCGCGATCAATCATACGCCGGTGACGATCCTCGCCGGGAGCGCCTCCATCTACGGGATGCGGGACAAGACTCACCTCGGTCTCTACGCCCTTCCGATGCTCTCCAATATCCCGGAGCTCGCCGTGCTCGCGCCGGAGGGAAAGGAGGAGTATTTCTCGATGCTGGAATGGTCGATCGAGCAGAGGGAGAGGCCCGTCGTGATCCTGATCCCGGCGGACGATGTGCATCCGACGAATCATCCGGTCCGAAAAGACTACGGAAGGCTCGGAGAATTCTGCATGGCGCGAAGCGGAAGGGAGATCGCGATCCTCGCCTATGGCGCGCTCTATCAGACGGCAGAAAAGGCGGCCGACATCCTCCGGGAGAGGCTTCATCACGAAGTCACATTGATCGATCCCTGTTTTGTCTCTCATATCGATTATGCGATGCTGGAGGGACTGAAGAAGGAGCACAGGATCACTGCCGTGCTGGAGGATGGAATCCTGGAGGGCGGCTTCGCCCCGAAGATCAGCTCCTTCTACGCGGATTCCGATATGAAAGTGCTGGAGTTCGGACTGGAAAAGAAGTTCTATGACCGCTATGATGTCGAGGCCCTCCTCCGGGAGCGGCAGCTCACGCCGGAGCAGATCGCGGAGAGAATCCTGAAGGAGCTGAACGATCGGAGTCCGCTTTGAGAAAAGCCTCCTCTGTATTTTCGGAAGAATTTATGATATATAGTATAGAAACGATCGGGGACGCTTTTATGGGGTGAGGAGAGCCCCGGCGGCAGCGCCCTGATCTATTTATGAGGAGGAAAGCATGGACAAGGAACAATATCTTTCAGTATACAGGCACTCTCTCGCACATATTCTTGCGAAGGCGGTCATTGAGCTCTACGGGAAGGATGTGCAGTATGCGATCGGGCCGGAGGTCGAGGACGGCTGCTACTATGATTTTGTGTTCCCAAGGCCTGTGACGGAGGAGAACTTCAAGGAGATCGAGGACAAGATGCGGGAGATCATCCGGAGAAAGGAGCCCTGGACGAGGAGGGAGCTTTCCCGGAAGGAGGCGCTCGAGCTTTTTAAGGATCAGCGCTTTAAGAAGGAGATCATCGAGGACCTGCCGGAGGACGCCGTCATCAGCGCCTATTATACAGGGGATGACTTCGTGGATCTCTGCCGCGGCCCCCATGTGGAGAATTCCAAAGAGCTTTTGAACGCGGCCTTCCAGATCAAGTCCACCTCCGGGGCCTACTGGAGAGGGGATGAGCACCGGGATCAGCTCCAGAGGATCTATCTCTACGCTTTCCCGGACAAGGAAGCTCTGAAGGCGCATCTTAAGTTCGTGAAGGAGGCGCAGGAGAGGGACCACAAGAAGCTCGGAGCCCAGCTGGAGCTCTTCCTCTTTGACGAGACCGCTCCCGGCATGCCCTACTGGCTCCCGAGAGGCTGGAAGATGTATCAGGCCCTTCTCAAGTATTCGAGAGAGGTCCAGGAGAGGCACGGCTACAGGGAGATCGCCGCTCCGCTCATCAACAATAAGAAGCTCTGGCTGATCAGCGGACATTGGGCGCACTACATCAACAATATGTTCATGGTGCCCGGCGTGTCCGGCTGGCTGAAGGCGGACGCGGAGATTCCGGGGATCCTGGAGAACCTCGCGGAGCAGGGAGAAGAGCCGAAGAATGTAAAGATTCAGGCGGGCTCCGTCCTCTATAACCGGGAGAGGATGGACACGATGGCGGCAAAGCCCATGAACTGTCCGAATGCCATGCTCACCTATAAGAGGAAGAACCGCTCCTACCGGGAGCTCCCGATCCGCTACTCCGAGTACGATGTGCTCCACCGGAAGGAGAAGTCCGGTCAGATGAACGGTCTCTTCCGCGTGCAGGAATTCCGGCAGGACGACGATCACACCTTCGTCATGGAGTCGCAGATCGAGGATGAGATCAAGGATATCATCTCCATCGCGGATGAGATCTACTCGACCTTCGGCGTGAGCTACCGCGCGGAGCTCTCCACAAGACCCGAGGACTTTATGGGAGATATCGAGGTCTGGGACAGGGCAGAGGCGGCCTTAAAGCGGATCCTCACGAATAAGTACGGCGAGGGAGGCTTCGAGATCAATGAGGGAGACGGGGCCTTCTACGGACCGAAGATCGACCTCCAGATCAAGGACGCGCTCGGGAGAGAATGGCAGTGCGGGACCATCCAGCTCGACTTCCAGCTCCCGCATAATTTCGGCTTGAGCTATCAGACCGCGGAGGGCGTAGCGGCGATGCCGGTCGTCATTCACAGGGCGATCTACGGCTCCTTGGAGCGCTTCATCGGCATTATCATCGAAAACTTCAAGGGCGTCTTCCCCTTCTGGCTTTCCTCGGAGCAGGTCGGCATCGTCCCGATCCGAACGGAGCATAATGCCTACGCGAAGAAGGTCTTCTCACTTCTGCAAAAGCACGGCATCCGCGTCGAGGCGGATTATTCCGAGAGCAATATGAAGGAGAAGATCAAAAAGTACAAGAATTTCAAGGACCCGTACATCCTCGTCCTCGGAGACCGGGAGGCGGCGGAGAATACCGTCTCCATCAACATGAGGGGCTCGAACCGGCAGCTCAATAATATCCCGATCGAGCGCTTCCTCGCGATGTGCGAGAGGATGAATGAGGAGCACAGTCTGGAGCTTTTAGAGAGCGCGGATTGAGATCCATCCGACATAGCTCTCATAGGAAAAAGGAATGGCGGGTGCTATTGACATATTTTTCGGCAGGCTTTAGGATAGGGAAAATTTCACAGAGAAAAAGGCTTTGACGAAAAGGAGTAGGAAGGCGGGATGCTCAAGAGAGCTGACGGTAGCTGCGAGTCAGTGCGGAACGCCTTTTGAAAATCATTTCCGAGCTGCCGCGCCGAAACAGCAGTAAGCGCGGACGGATGCCCCCGTCATCACGGGCAGCGCATTCCAATGGATGCGAAAGAGCGGCCATCTCAGGATGGCAATAAGAGTGGTACCGCAGAGGTCTGAACCTTTGTCTCTTATCGGCGTAAGCCGAAGGGGCAGGGTTCAGGCCTTTTTCTCTCTTATTCTGTGAAAGAGATGAGGCGGGGACAGAAAGGGGAAGGATTATGAAGGTTTTGGAAAAGCTGAGCGCGTTCGTGAGCCGATGGATGGCGCTCCTTGTCATACTCGCAGCGGCGGTCTCGCTCTTTTTCCCGGCGGCGGTGAGTTTTATCAGCACGAAGTGGATCAATTATCTGCTCGGCGTCGTAATGTTCGGGATGGGGCTCACACTGAAGCCCTCCGACTTCACGGACGTCCTCCGGCGCCCGAAGGATGTCGTGATCGGCGCGCTCTGCCAGTTCACTTTGATGCCGCTCATCGCCTTTTTGCTCACGAAGCTTTTCCGACTTCCGCCGGAGCTTGCGGTCGGCGTCATCCTCGTCGGAACCTGTCCGGGCGGAACCTCTTCCAATGTCATGACCTATCTCTCCCACGGAGATGTGGCGCTGTCTGTGTGCATGACCTCGGTCTCCACCGTGCTCGCGCCGTTTATGACGCCGCTTCTCACGTTGCTCTACGCGGGAAAGACAGTCGATGTCAACGTCATGGGCATGTTCATCTCGGTTCTCCAGGTCGTGCTTCTTCCGATCCTCTTGGGCTTTGTCGTGAATTACTTCTTCGGACGCTTTACGCAGAGGGCGGTGAAGGCGCTTCCCCTGGTCTCGACACTCGCGATCATCCTGATCATCGCAGCGGTGGTCTCAGTGAACTCCCAGAAGATCCTCTCCAACGGACTTCTGATCATCGTCGTCGTCATCTGCCACAACCTTCTCGGCTATGCGGCGGGCTACGGCGTCGCGAAGGCGCTCCGCCTGGACACGACGAAGTGCCGCGCGATCTCGATCGAGGTCGGCATGCAGAATTCCGGACTCGCCACGGGACTTGCGCACACGCATTTTTCGCAGTATCCCCTCGCGATGATCCCGGGAGCGGTCTTCTCCGTGTGGCATAATATCTCCGGAGCCCTGCTCGCGAATTTCTTTAACGATATGAGTGAAAGGGAGAAGAGCCCGGAGCTCCGGGAGGCCCAAAAGGAAAGCCTCGCGTAGGATAAAATGGGATAAGATAAGAGAAAGAAGATAAAGGAGATTTCTGATGAACAGTGATAAGGTACGGGAGGGAATCCAGCAGGCGCCGCACAGGAGTCTGTTCAACGCACTCGGCTATACGAAGGAGGAGATGCGGAAGCCGATGATCGGCGTGGTCTGCTCCTACAACGAGATCGTGCCGGGACATATGAATCTGGACAAGATCGCGGATGCGGTGAAACTCGGCATCGCGGAGGCCGGGGGGATGCCGGTGCTCTTCCCCGCGATCGCGGTCTGCGACGGCATCGCGATGGGGCATGTCGGCATGAAATATTCCCTTGTGACGAGGGATCTGATCGCGGATTCGACGGAGTGCATGGCGAGGGCGCATCAGTTCGACGGACTTGTGATGATTCCGAACTGCGATAAAAATGTCCCGGGCCTCCTCATGGCGGCCGCGCGGGTCAACATCCCCACTGTCTTCGTCTCGGGCGGCCCCATGCTCGCCGGGCATGTGAGGGGCAGGAAGCGCTCTCTCTCCTCGATGTTCGAGGCGGTGGGGAGCTATGAGGCGGGGAAGATGTCCCTCGAGGAGCTTCGCTGCTACGAGGAAAATGTCTGCCCGACCTGCGGATCCTGCTCCGGCATGTATACCGCAAACTCGATGAACTGCCTGACGGAGGCGATCGGCATGGGACTCCCTGGAAACGGCACGATCCCCGCGGTCTACTCCTCCCGGATCCGCCTCGCGAAGGAGGCGGGCTACGCAATTATGAAGATGGTCGGTGAGAATATCCGCCCGCGGAACATCATGACGGAGGATGCCTTCCGGAACGCGCTGACGGTCGATATGGCGCTCGGCTGCTCCACCAATACGATGCTCCACCTCCCCGCGATCGCCCATGAGTGCGGCATCGAGCTTGACATGGAGTATGCCAACGAGATCTCGGACCGCACGCCGAACCTCTGCCACCTCGCCCCGGCCGGACCCGCCTATATGGAGGATCTCAACGAGGCGGGCGGCATCTACGCCGTCATGAAGGAGCTCAGCAAGAGGGATCTCCTCCGGCTGGACGGGATCACCGTCACGGGGAAGAGCATGAAGGAGAATATCCGCGCCGCGGTGAACCGGGACCCGGAGATCATCCGCCCGATCGAAAATCCGTTCCTGCCAAACGGCGGCATCGCGGTCCTGAAGGGGAATCTCGCGCCGGATACCGGCATCGTGAAGCGCTCCGCCGTCGCACCGGAGATGATGCAGCACGAAGGCCCGGCCCGCGTCTTCGACTGTGAGGAGGATGCGATCGAGGCGATCAAGGGCGGCAGAATCCACGAGGGAGACGTCGTCGTGATCCGCTACGAGGGCCCGAAGGGCGGCCCTGGAATGCGGGAGATGCTGAATCCGACCTCCGCGATCGTCGGCATGGGACTCGGCAGCACAGTCGCGCTGATCACGGACGGTCGCTTCTCCGGTGCCTCCCGCGGAGCGGCGATCGGCCATGTCTCTCCGGAGGCCGCGGTCGGCGGACCGATCGCGCTGGTGGAAGAGGGAGACATCATCTCCATCGACATCCCCGGAAACCGACTTAACATGAAGGTCTCAGAGGAAGAGCTCGCAAAAAGGAGAGCCGCGTGGAAGCCGAGAAAACCGAAAGTCACGGACGGCTACCTCGCCCGCTACCAGGCGCTCGTCACGAGCGGAAACCGCGGTGCAATCCTGGAGCTTCCAAAGGGATGGGAGTGAGAGAGCGCGGGGGAAGATCCTGATACTTTCGGGATTTTTGTATCTTTTAAAGTACAATCCGCCGGATGGGAGGTCCTTCCTTCCCATCCGGAATCCCTGTATAATATTTTGGAGAGGAGAAAAGCAGGCTTTTGCGCCGCAATAGGAAATATGCGGGGAAAGAGAGCTTTTCTCCAGCAGCAGGCAGTAAAAAATACAGAAAAATATTTTTGCGCCGCAAAACTGCATTTTCCACCGCATAAATGTTGCATCGCAGAGGACAGGATTTGAAGAACCGATATCCCCGAAGGGGACGGAAACGATATAGCCACCGCAGCACCACACAACGGCTTTGCCATTTGAAGAACCGATATCCCCGAAGGGGACGGAAACGGGCCAATCCTCACCAAACCGCTCGCGGTGTGCATTTGAAGAACCGATATCCCCGAAGGGGACGGAAACATACTATGTCTGGAGTAAGCAAGGCACAAAAAGAATTTGAAGAACCGATATCCCCGAAGGGGACGGAAACGTATACAGCGCCGCTCCCAGAGCCGGCGCTATCGCATTTGAAGAACCGATATCCCCGAAGGGGACGGAAACTGTGCGGTGTCGATCTTTGGCGGCGGGAGCCGCATTTGAAGAACCGATATCCCCGAAGGGGACGGAAACCCTTGCCTGCGAAACACTTGGCTCTGACGTTTCCATTTGAAGAACCGATATCCTCGAAGGGGACGGAAACCGGACCTATGAGATGAAAGAAGCGCCGATCATTATTTGAAGAACCGATATCCCCGAAGGGGACGGAAACCAGAGTTTCGGTGTCTTATATTATTGACACAAAGATTTGAAGAACCGATATCCCCGAAGGGGACGGAAACATTAGAAAATATATTGATGATGAGAAATATAAATTTGAAGAACCGATATCCCCGAAGGGGACGGAAACGGTGATTGCCGTCCGTATGATCGCGTCCCAAGTCAATTTGAAGAACCGATATCCCCGAAGGGGACGGAAACTCCCACGGCATAAGGCTTCGCATACCCAAAATCAAATTTGAAGAACCGATATCCCCGAAGGGGACGGAAACGATTTTATGAAAGATATCTATCAGCTCAGCATCATACCATTTGAAGAACCGATATCCCCGAAGGGGACGGAAACGTATTGAGAAGTTTCTTTATCTTACTTAGTGCATATTTGAAGAACCGATATCCCCGAAGGGGACGGAAACATTATCATATTTATTGCCATTCATAAATAAATAATCAATTTGAAGAACCGATATCCCCGAAGGGGACGGAAACTTTTATTTGGCAAGAAATATCTATTCCCTGCATCATCATTTGAAGAACCGATATCCCCGAAGGGGACGGAAACTTGGAAAATCGATAGCCTCCAAATGACAATAAATATATTTGAAGAACCGATATCCCCGAAGGGGACGGAAACTGTTGCCATTGAGTGTAACTTTCCTCATAGTGATACCCATTTGAAGAACCGATATCCCCGAAGGGGACGGAAACTGTCTTTCGCTAGAGCCCTCATGTAAGCGCTTTATATTTGAAGAACCGATATCCCCGAAGGGGACGGAAACAAGCTCTTTTCTCGTCATACTCTTTTCTCCTTTGATTTGAAGAACCGATATCCCCGAAGGGGACGGAAACTGCCTTACTTGTCTGATAAGGTGTTACAATCATCATTTGAAGAACCGATATCCCCGAAGGGGACGGAAACAGAGAAAAAGTCATCAGTCCATTCCCCAGGTTTTCATTTGAAGAACCGATATCCCCGAAGGGGACGGAAACTCAAACTCAACCTCCGGTTCATTTGTAAGAAGAGATTTGAAGAACCGATATCCCCGAAGGGGACGGAAACTTTCTTGTATCGAACGGTGCATAACCAATAGATACATTTGAAGAACCGATATCCCCGAAGGGGACGGAAACAAGACGGCGGAGGAGCTTAAGGAGAGTTTCCGGAAGATTTGAAGAACCGATATCCCCGAAGGGGACGGAAACGAACGAATTGGATAGAATTATAGATGACTTTGTTAATTATTTGAAGAACCGATATCCCCGAAGGGGACGGAAACGCTGTAGGAAAAGCTGCATACATGTATCTAAAAGAATTTGAAGAACCGATATCCCCGAAGGGGACGGAAACCTTTTCCGATGATACCGTTATCTGCGGTTATTCCATTTGAAGAACCGATATCCCCGAAGGGGACGGAAACGGCTATACATATCTTGATGCTCTACTCTAGATACCTATTTGAAGAACCGATATCCCTGAAGGGGACGGAAACGTCCACCCAGTCCTTACAAAACGCAGTAAGGATCTCATTTGAAGAACCGATATCCCCGAAGGGGACGGAAACCAGGATCAGACTTTCGATCAGATCCATAAATTCCAATTTGAAGAACCGATATCCCCGAAGGGGACGGAAACTTCCTTCATCATATTACTAATCTCCCTTCTTCTATTTGAAGAACCGATATCCCCGAAGGGGACGGAAACAAGGAGGAAATTTATATGGCGTTTCATTTTGATATTTGAAGAACCGATATCCCCGAAGGGGACGGAAACGATAGACTAACAATGTTATGAAACACTTCTAATATATTTGAAGAACCGATATCCCCGAAGGGGACGGAAACGGAGTTGCCAGGATTTGATACCGTTCCATAAGGGCATTTGAAGAACCGATATCCCCGAAGGGGACGGAAACGAAGTTAAACACGATGTAATTACCGTTCGGAACGATTTGAAGAACCGATATCCCCGAAGGGGACGGAAACCAGATAGCGCATCCAATACCACTAACTTTGTCCATCATATTTGAAGAACCGATATCCCCGAAGGGGACGGAAACTGATACAGAAAAGAACAAACATCATGACAGGAACCATTTGAAGAACCGATATCCCCGAAGGGGACGGAAACATGATCAAAGATTCTGGAAAAATCTTCTTCATCAAATTTGAAGAACCGATATCCCCGAAGGGGACGAAAACATTATCATAATCATTTGTCCTCCTTTGGACTCATTTGAAGAACCGATATCCCCGAAGGGGACGAGAATCCAGAACCAGACGGCGATTTTATAGCCTAGAATTTTGTGGGGCCATTATCGTTGTAAAGAATGAGGCAAAAAGACCTTGTTGGAAATGTCTCTCTGGATGACGGCTGATTGAGTGGACATTATAACTTTACGGTGGGAGGATAGGATATGAGGGAAATATGAATGTTATGACTTGGCAGCTAATGGCGCCGGAAGCAGGGATGAAGGCGCGGGAAGAGAGAAAATGTTCTTAGGAGATATGGAAGAGTTTCAGCTTATGGGGAAAGAAATATGAGTTATCTGTATGTATGCGAGCAGGGAGCCGTGATTGGCTGTGAGGCCAATCGCTTTCAGGTCTGCTATAAGGATGGGATGCTGAAGTCCGTACCGGGAGAGACGCTGGAGGTAATCGAAATTTTTGGAAAAGTACAGTTGACGACGCAGTGCATGACAGAATGTTTGAAGAGGGGAATCACTGTGCTTTTTTATTCGTCAAACGGTGCTTATTATGGTCGGCTCATTTCTACGAATCATGTCAACGTGGCGAGACAGCGCAGTCAGGCGGCGCTAAAGGAGGAATTTAAGGCGGGACTTGCCAGAAGGATTATCCGGGCAAAGATCAGGAATCAGACGGTGATCCTGAGGAGATATGCCAGAAAACAGGCGGCAGCAGTAGAGGGTACTGTATCAGAGATGCTTCGGCTGGCGGAAAAATTGGATTGGACAGGAGATACGGAGAAGATCATGGGATATGAAGGAATGGCCGCCAGAGTCTACTTCGCTGCGCTGGGAGGCCTGGTGGACAGGGAGTTTTGCTTTAAGGGGAGGAGCAAAAGGCCGCCGAAAGACCCGTTTAATTCTCTGATCAGCCTCGGATATTCCATTCTCTTGGGAGAAATCTATGGAAAGCTCGAGGGAAAGGGACTGAATCCGTACTTTGGAGTCCTGCATAAGGATCGGGAGAAACATCCTACATTGGCAAGTGATCTGATGGAGGAGTGGCGGGCTGTGCTGGTGGATTCTACTGCGATGAGCATACTGAACGGCCACGAACTTCATCGAGAGGATTTCTTCCGGGATGAAGAAACGGGGGCAGTCCTTCTTGTAAAGGATGCGTTTAAGGAATATCTGAGGAAGCTGGAGGCAAAGCTGCACACAGATATGAAATATCTGTCTTACGTGGATTATCGCGTAAATTTCCGCTCTGCGCTGGATCTACAGGTGGACAGGCTGGCAAAGGCAATTGAGAGCGAGAATCCGGATCTGTACCAGCCCATTTGTATTCGGTGAATGCCATGGAAGATTATTTTTGGAATACGGAAGAATGCAGACACAGCGGGAAGTTGTTTGTGCTAATCATTTATGATATCGTAAGCAACAGGCGCAGAAATAAATTTGCAAAGTGCCTGAACGGCTATGGATTCCGGGTTCAGAAATCGGCTTTTGAAGCACTGATAGAAAAAAGACTGTTTCTGAAGCTGCAAAAGGAGATTCCGCAGTTGATTGATCCGTCCGCGGACAGTGTCCGGATTTACCGCATGACGGGCTACGGCGAGGTAGATCTCTACGGCGTTAATACAGAGATCAAAGCGGATGACATCATGATTCTTTAGAAAGGAAGGCTATGGGAAGGAAGCTTTTATTTTCACCTTTGGGAGGGACGGACCCTATTTCCAATACGAATATGTACGACGGAGCCATGCTTCATATCGTCCGGCATTACAGGATAGACAAGGTCTATCTCTATATGTCAAGGGAGATCATCCAATACCAGGAGGCAGATGAAAGGTATACGTACTGTCTGAAAAAACTGGGAGAATTGCAGAATCGGGAGATCGAATATGAGCTGATCCGCCGCCCGGAACTGGTAGAGGTACAGGATTTTGAGATTTTCTACCGGGAATTCAAGGAAGAGATTGATAAGATCAGAAAGGAGATGGGAGAGGACGATGAACTGATTCTGAATCTCTCCTCGGGGACCCCGGCGATGAAATCCTGGCTTCTCGTGATTCGGACGATGAACGAGCTCTCTTGCAAAGCAGTGCAGGTGGTGACGCCGGACCGAGCCATGAATGAGCATCGGCACAAGGACTATCAGGTAAAGGAGCTCTGGGAGCTGGATCCGGACAATGAAGGGGGAGCGGAAAATCGCTGCAGGGAGGTTCCTTGCCCCTCTCTTTCCAGAGTGCGGCAGGAGGTCAATATCCGAAAGCTGATTCGAGAGTATGATTATCATGCGGCGCTTGAGCTGGCAGCTGAGCTAAAGGACCATGAAAAACCCTATATGAAGCTGATTCGAGTCGCAGAGGAGAGGGAGCTCCTGGATATGGATGCCGTCGAAAAGAAACTTGAGACGAATCATCTGAAGGGTCTATATCGCCTGCCGATTAGAAAGGGAGAGAAACGGGACATCTTTGAGTATGCCCTCGTGATGCAGATTCGACTTCGGAGAGGAGAATACGCGGATTTTATCCGCGCCATCAGCCCGATCCTCTATCGGCTTTATAAGAGAATCATGAAGAAGCTCGGGATATGCTTGGAGGAGTATGTCAGCGGGACAGAGACAAAGACTGTCTGGGACCGTGAAAAACTGTCAGGGGATATGGCGGGCAAAGAAATTTTAAAAATCTTAGAGGGAGCGTACAAGTCCGGAGATGGATTCCGCTTCGGAAATGTGTATCCGGTCCATATGCAAAAAATTATCCAGGCAAAGTCTGATGATAAAGAGTTGAAAAAGCTGGTGGGTGAGCTTCGCGAAGCGGAGGAAAAGGTCAGGAATCAGGCGGCGCATCAGATTGTCTCCGTAAATAAAAAGACAATTCGGGAATGGATGGAAAAGGAGGGCTGTAAAGATCGCGATGCGGAATGGATCATGGATGGGATCAAAAAGGCTATCGGATATGCCGAAATCATAGATATTGCCAACAAAGAAGTCTGGAATTCCTATGATCAGATGAATGAGGTGATTATACGGCTGATGGATGAGTGAGAAGCAGCGGGGTATTTGATTTTCAGGGACTTTTCTTAAAGGAAAGCCCCTGTTTTTTACGATAATATATATACCGTATAAACGAAATATAAATTTTACTTTACAAATATATGAAATTATTCCATAATAAATGAGGATAGAAGGAGGGAAAGAGAGAAATGCTGGCGAGATTGGAGTTGAAACTCGGAGGGACGGAGCCGCTTTCCTATCAGATGACTTCTTCCTTTCATGGTGCCTTGATGGAGCTTCTTCCGGAATATGCGGCCGAGCTGCATGAGTCCAGACTGCATCCCTATACACAGCACCTGGAACGGAGGGAGAGCGGTTGGTATTGGGTGGTCACAGCCCTCAATGATCTGGCTGTCTCTGAAATCATGGAGAAGGCCCTTCGTTCGTTGGATGAGATTCGGATCCGATCGCATCAGCTCAGGATTCCGATCCTGGGAAGAGAATATCGGGAGCTGAGTGATCGGGAATTCAGTGCCTCTTTTTACCAGGGGGAGGGAGGACGCTATATCGGACTTCAGTTTGTGACGCCGACTGCCTTTAAACAAAATGGAAGGTATCTCAATTTCCCGGATCTTAGATTCATGTTTCTGAATCTGATGAATAAGTATGATGCGGCGATATCAGACAGCAGCATGAGGGATGATGAGGTGCTGGAGCAGCTCTTGAATGGGGCGAGTCTGCATCGCTATGAGCTTCGAAGCACGGTTTTTAGCCTGGAGGGTGTCAGGATTCCGGCTTTTCTCGGGAAAATGGTCCTGAAGATCAGTGGCACGCAGACGATGGCGAATTTTGCGAGGATGCTCTTTTTGTTTGGAAGCTATTCCGGGATCGGCATCAAGACAGCGCTTGGAATGGGGGCCATCCGGATTTCAGAAGAAAGGAAGACAGGTCATGAAGGAGGAGCAGCTCAGGCTGAGCATAGGAAGTCTTTTGCATGATATCGGAAAGATAGTATATTCCGGGGATGGTAAGCAGAGGAATCCCTCCCGGGCCGGGGCGGAGCTTTTGAAGAGGCTGCAGCCATCGCTGGATTCAGGGATTTTGGATTGCGTTTTCTCACACGATAGAGAAATGCTGCGGGATTCTGAGCTGGAGCAGGACAATCCGGCTTATCTTTGCTGTCTGGCAAAGCAGGTGGCCGCGGCGGTGGACCGAAGGAAAGGCGGAGAGAGGGAGGAGGAATTTGACCAAAGCCTTCCGCTTCGCAGCATTTTCAATCGTCTGAATGGGAAAAACGGCAATGCGCATTATGAGAGAGTGCTTCTGAATCCGAAGGCCGGGATTCCGTATCCGACGGAGGAGGCATTCCGGAGCGATGCCGGATTTTTTCAGGAGGCAGAGGGACGGCTGGAGCGGGTGCTCAAGGACTTTACGCTGTCGGAAGAATATCTTTATTCCCTGCTCTCTGTGCTGGAGGAGATTCTTTCGTATCTTCCCTTGGACACGAAAAAGAGGGAAGATACAGATATCTCCCTCTATGATCATGTTAAGATGACAGCGGCTGTTGCTGAATGCCTTTTCCAGGCGCTGGAGAGCAGAGGGATCCGGGATTACCGCTCCTATGTGCTGGAGCAGGAGGAGAGAGCGTGGGAGGACAGGAATTTTCTGCTCTTTTCCATGGATGTCTC
Source organism: Oribacterium sp. oral taxon 078 str. F0262 (assembly GCF_000160135.1). Lineage (GTDB taxonomy): Bacteria > Bacillota > Clostridia > Lachnospirales > Lachnospiraceae > Oribacterium. The sequence goes on along the minus strand of NZ_GG729935.1, from coordinate 369,899 downwards.
CGGAATCCAGGATTTTATCTATACGATCAGCAGCGAGGGAGCTTTAAAGGGGCTTCGCGCAAGGAGTTTCTATCTGGAGCTTCTCATGGAGCATGTGATTGATGAAATGCTGCAAAGGCTATCACTTTCTCGTTCTGTGCTGATCTATGCGGGAGGAGGGCACAGCTATCTCCTGCTTCCAAATACGGAGCAATGCAAGAAGGAACTGAATGAGCTTCAGAAGGAGCTGAATCATTGGTTTATGGAGCAGTTCGGAGTGGCCCTCTACATGGCTTGCGGCTACGCGGAATGCAGCGCAAAGCAGCTGAGAAATGAGCCGGATGGGGCTTACCGGGTGATGTTTTTGCAACTGTCAAGAGAGATCTCAGAGCAAAAGAGCCATCGTTATACGGTATCGGATATCTTAAGCCTGAATCGGCAGAAGCGAAGGGGCGAGCGGGAATGCGAGATCTGCCGCAGGATGGAGAAGCTGGACGATCATGGGCATTGTCCTATCTGCCGGGCTCTCCTTGGCATGTCCAATAAAATTCTGGAGGAGGAGTATTTCTTAATCTTCCGGGAGGACGTCCCTTATCCGGATGCACTGCCGCTTCCCTATGGGAAGGCTTTGGTGGCGGGGAGCAGGGAATTCTTGGAGAGGGAAAAATGCCGGGACGGTTATATCAGGAGCTATCGGAAAAATCAGATCCAGGTTCAAAAGGATGTGACGGCGAAGCTTTGGGTCGGAGATTATCACAGTAAGGATACTTTTGAGGATCTGGCCAAAGAAGCAGAGGGGATCGAGCGGATCGCGGTGTTTCGGGGAGATGTGGATAATCTGGGGCACAGCTTTGTCAATGGCTTTCATTCAGAGGAGCTTGGGAGCCGGTATGAAACCTTGTCGCGGACCGCGGCGCTTTCCAGACAGCTTTCCCTTTTTTTTAAGTGTGAGGTCAACCGGATTTTGGAAGAGGGGAGCTCGGATAGTCTGAAATGCCGGAAACGAAAGAAGAGGGAGGAGAAGAGACGGGATGTCAGTATCGTTTATTCCGGAGGGGATGATATCTTTCTCGTGGGAGCATGGAATGATGTTCTGGAGGCGTCTATTGATATTCATACTGCTTTTCTCCGCTTCACGGAGGGGAGTCTGAGCCTGTCCGGAGGGATCGGAATCTACCGCCCTGGATATCCGATCAATCGCATCGCGCTGGAGACGGCAGAGCTTGAGGACTATGCAAAAAGGGCAGCGGATCCGGGGAGTGCCGGAAAGGGGGCCGGGAAAAGGGAAAAGAATGCGCTCACCCTTTTCGAAGAGGAGGGACGTTACTTCTGGGAGGATTTCACGGGAAGCGTGCTGGGGGAGAAATATCGGAAGATAGAGGAGTACTTCTCCTTGACGAAAAACCATGGCAAGGCATTCCTCTATCATATCCTGGAGTTGCTTCGCTCTGAAGATAGGATCAATCGAGCCAGATTCGTTTACTTTCTATCGAGAATGGAGCCGGAGGAGGGAGAAGGAGCAGAGGAGGCTGAAGCTTACCGGAGCTTTTCAGGGGAGATGTATCGGTGGATTGGGGAGCGTGAGGACAGGAGACAGCTGATTACAGCGATTTGCCTTTACATTTATAGAAGCAGAGAAAGGGAGGAGAGGAATGGCGGATATGAAAATGAATAATGGAGAAAAAAATTATCGGAAAAATCCGGAGCAGAACTCCTATGGGAGAACGGGACAGCAGGAAGTTCACCGGAATATCGATGTGAAAAACTATGTGGATGAGGCGGAGAAAGTTATTAAAGCACTCATAGAGAGAAAGAGCAAGAAAAACATGATTTCTACATCCAAGCTTCGGAATCTGCTTTCGATGTCCTCCGATATATATAATGAGATTTTGATGGAGAAGGGTTCCTCCCTCTCAAAGACGATCGAAGCGAAAATTTGTTATATGAGGGTGCGCTTTTACTATGAGGCAGGCAGAGAGGAGAGTGTAAAAGCTTTTTTGAATGAAGCGGATGCCTTTGAGCAGATTAAGAAGATAGAAGGAAGCAGGGAAAAGTTCTTCTTCTTCCATCATTATCTGGAATCACTTGTGGCATTTCATAGATATTATGTCGAAAAAAATGATTAAGCGGGGGAAACGATCATGTTCGCAAAGATAGAGATCAGTGGAACAATGAAGCTTGTCACAGGGACACATATTGGGGCGAGTGATGCTTTTACGGCGATCGGCGCTGTGGATTCTCCGGTCATCCGGGATGCCCGCACGATGGAGCCCATGATCCCCGGGAGCAGTCTGAAGGGGAAGCTCCGCAGTCTACTGGCAAAGCGCTACAATAGGGATCCGTTTGACCCACCAGATCGGGATAATGCGGAACTGAAAAGTCTGTTTGGTTTTGCGAGGAAGAATGAGGGAGGTGAAAGGAAAGGAGAAGAGAAGGAAAATGAGGAGAATGGTAGAGCAAGAGCGGGGCGTCTTCTTTTTTCCGACATGTTTCTATCAAATGGGGCGGAACTCTCAGAGCTCGGGATCCATTGTACAGAGATCAAATTTGAAAATACGATCAACAGACTAAGTGCAATGGCGAATCCCCGGCAGATTGAACGGGTGATCCGCGGGACGGAATTCGGCCTGTCTTTGATCTATGAGCCGGAGCAAAGGGAGAAAGGCTCCGAAGCTGAGGATGAGAAGAGGATTCTGAGAGATTTCGAGCTTATCAAAGAGGGATTTAGGCTTTTGCAGTATGACTATTTGGGGGGGCATGGTTCCCGAGGTTACGGGAAGGTGCGTTTTGAAGGCCTTAAGGCGGAGACGGTAGTGGGCGAACTGAGATCGGAAATTATAGAGCAGTGCAATCATCTTCTGGGAGAGAGCTTGCTATGAAGCATCTGATATACAGACTAAGGTTTAGCACTTCGGTCCATTTCGGGAGGGGAATGCTGAGCGAGAGTGCATTCTGCTTCTCGGCGGACACCTTGTTTTCGGCATTTTACATCGAAGCCCTAAAGTTAGGGCGGGAGGAAGAACTCTACAGCGCGGTAAAAAGCGGAGCTCTATGCTTTTCGGACGCCTTTCCTTTTCTGAGGGAGCGGTATTTCCTTCCGAAGCCGATGTTCTATGTAGAATCGAAAGCTCCGGGAGACAGCAAGGAAAAAAAGCGTTTTAAAAAGATTCAATATATCCCGGCAGAGCTTTTGGAGGACTTTTTTCGAGGAGAGCTTCATGCGGAGCACTGCGATCTCGGTGAGCTGGGAGAGGAGAGCAGCCAGATGCGGGCCGCCGTCAGTCGATCTGGAGATGATACACGTCCATACTGTGTCGGCGATTTCTTTTTCCGGGAGGGAAATGGCCTCTATCTGATTTTTGCTTTAGAGTCGAATAGAGAGGAGAAACTCATAGAAATTCTATTTCAGAGCCTTTCCTACAGCGGGATCGGCGGGAAACGTTCCAGCGGGAAGGGGAGATTTTCTTATGAGAGAAGAGAGCTTTCGGAGGAGCTTCAGGATGCCATGATGCGGGAAGGAAAGCGTTATATGCTTCTTTGCTCTGCCCTGCCCAGAGAAGTGGAACTGGAGAGTGCTCTTGAGGGTGCATCCTATCTCCTTCAGAAGCGGTCTGGCTTCATCCTTTCAGAGAATTTTTCACCGGAACAGCAAAAGAAACGGGATCTCTATACCTTCCGGTCCGGGTCCTGCTTCCGGCATCGTTTTCAGGGCGTAGTATATCTGGTCAATGAGGGAGGCGCTCATCCGGTCTATCGCTATGCGAGAGGATTGTTTCTGGGGGTAGGAGGATGAAGGACTATCTGAAGTATTACAGGATCAGGATTACGGCTCTGTCTCCGATCTATGTGGGAGACGGAAAATTGATCGGGAAAAAGGAATATATCCGAAGGAATCGCCGGAGCAGGGGCTGGGGTACGGTGGAGATTCCAGATCCAAGAAAGATGCTTACCTGTCTCCGTCTCTTAAGCTGTGTGCAGGATTTTGAAAACTATATGTTGGATCAGGGGGGAAATGTACCAGATCTCTACCAATGGCTGCAGGCTCAGGGGATTTCGGAGGCCACGATTTCCTCATGGATACGATACTCCATGGATGCGGGGGATGTCTTTATTGGCCCGCGGAATGGGAGGAATAAAGGGATTGAGAGTTTTCAAAAGGATGCCTACGGAAAGCCCTATATTCCCGGAAGCAGTATAAAGGGGATGCTTCGGACTGCGCTCCTCGCGTGGGAGCTTGGAAAACAGAGAGAGAGCAATTCGGGAATCGAAAAGAGAGTTCGAAGAGCGGTGGAAGGTGGAAGAGGAAAGGGAGATGCTTTTCTTCGGAATCAGGCGGAAGATCTGGAGGTCAAAGTATTCCACCGTCCGGAGCGAAACAAGGAGAATCTGAAAGATGCAGTCAATTCCGTCATGGCGGGGCTAATTGTCGGTGACAGCGACACGATATCTGAAAAGCAGCTCTTGCTCTGCCAAAAAATTGATTATAGCTGTATCGGCGACAAGAAGAAGGAAAGGGCGTTTCCGATTCTCCGGGAGGCTCTGAAGCCGGGGACGGAGGTCTTTTTTGACCTGAGTATCGATGAAACTACCTTTCCTTACAGGATAGAGGATATTTTTGCTGCGTTAGATTTTTTCCAGGAATTATGTTATGAGCGTTTCTATAAGCGCTTTGGAAGAGGGAGGAAGGAGAGTGGACTTGTGTGGCTCGGGGGAGGAGTGGGATTTCTCTCAAAGACGGTGGTTTACGCGCTCTTCTCCCCGGAGGATGCACTTTATGTGACGGACCAAGTATTTAAAAAGACGGTCAAAACCTATAAAGAACATAAGCATGGAAACGATTTGCGCCTTGGGATTTCTCCGCATGTCTGTAAGTGTACACGCTATCAGGGAGAACTATGCGATATGGGGATGGGAAGGATTGAGCTGCTGAGGGGAGTTTGAATCGTAAGGATTCCTGGAGAGGGAATCTTAGATCAGTCATTCAGCAATATAAAATAGACCGGTACTGTATCAGGGACGAAGAATTCCGTAAGAGATCGGAATAATCAAAAAGAAAACGAAATTCTGATCCGGAGGATCGGAAGAGAGGCGGCGGATGAAGAAGAGAAAGTGGCCCCTGGTATTTTGGGGGAGGTGTGAGAATGTCGCCCGGAATTTAGAAAGTTTACTGCGGCAGAATGTGGAACAAGATATCGCGAATATTGCAAGTTATACCGTAGTTACATCGTCGTTTGTAATCGCGGCAGCAATTATTATTAAAGGATCAAAGAAGGCTGCTGATGTGGGGGCTGCTATTACGGAATTGTTTCGTTCGGGAAAGAACTTCTTGTAAAGCCGTTGACTTTAAGAGGAAGGGATCACCAGGCTTAGCCAGATCATCTCACCGCTGGTAAAGTAGGGACATTTGATCCATGAGTTCTATGTCACGTATCAGGATGAACTGATATGCAGTGAAAAGATACTAGATCTATGACTGTCTTCTGGAAGTCCGCAGCATTGATCTCCCCAGAAAAGCCCGGTTCTGTATCTGCCGCAAGAAAGTAGAATTCAAGGCCGACAAGGGCTGCATAGTCGGTCATTCCTACAAGGAATTCGAAGTCTTTATGGAGAAGAATCCGGTTACAACTGTTGTCCAGATGGATTCTGTGATTAGCACCATCGGCGGAAAGAGCTTGCTGACGATCCATTTCGTAGAATCATCCCAGATACTGGATTTCCTTAGGGATGTAAACACATCACAGCCCGTGATCGAAAACTTCGGACCGCTTGATTCCCAACTTGTTAAAGATCGGTTCAAGCAGTTGTTTTCCGTGATCGTTACAGACAACGGCAGCGAGTTCTCCAATTCGAAGAAGATTGAATGCCGGGACTATGTAGGATGATGGATCGTATCAATTTCTACAAACAAAAACGGAACGATTTACAAACAGGCATTTCGGGTTACAATTCAGCTCTCTGTATCCTTCTGGCCATTTGATAAGCTTCCTTTCTTTGCTTTTATAATACAATCGCTTGCTTCCGTATTCCTTTAGCGCTATAATAAAGTCAATTTAAGGAAAGGAGGGCCTCGTGATGGCACTGTCAACACTCACGGCACGCGTCGATGAGAAGGATAAACTCAGCTTTGACGCCTTTTGCTCATCCGTCGGTCTCACTTCGTCTGCCGCGATTAACATCTATGTGAAAGCTGTTCTGCGTGAAAGAAGGATACCGTTTGAGATCAGACAGGAAGATCCATTCTTCAGCGCCGAAAACCAGGCATATGTGCTGAAATCTGTCAATGAGCTCCGGGCGGGAAAAGGCAGTGCTCATGAGCTGATTGAAACTGACGATGACTGAGAAAATATGGTCTGATGACGCATGGGAGGATTATCTGTACTGGCAGACGCAGGATAAAAAGACTCTCAAGCGCATCAACCTTCTGATCAAGAACATCGAACGAAACGGCGCAATGAACGGTATCGGTGAACCGGAAGCCTTGAGGGGAAATCTGCAGGGTGAATTCAGCCGAAGGATCAATGCAAAAGATCGACTCGTTTACCATATCGAAGATGGGCGCATTTATATCGCTCACTGCCGCGGGCACTATGATGACAAATAAGAATGAATCCCTGTGAAGGCTGCTGCTTTCGCAGGGATTTCCTTTAGTTAGAAGGAATCCATGTTCTGTTGCGGAGTCGTATCGTATAAACCGGCGTCTCCTTGTCTCTTTTAGGTTCGCTTCACATGTCATAAATAGTTCTGATGGTCAAGAAGCTTCCGCTCGCTTCGGTGTATGCCAAGCTGCAGGCACCAAAGCAGCGAGGAAGAACTTTGATATGATTCAGATAATAACTGCCTTTAGAGCTTTATTCCTATTAAGCTAGGGATATCGAAAACAAAAAAGACGGGGGCTTCAGGCGCATTTAAAATACCGTCCTTCCCGCTGGGCCTTGGCTCCAACGGTTCACAGTCTGCCTTCCTGAAGCTTCCCGTCGAATAAATTATAGCAGATTCGGCGAGCGATGTTAATCATATTGCAGCAATATCAGTGTCAAATATTTTCATACTGCATGCGCCGATTTCCTGATGACAGCCATTCAAATCTGATGCTAGGATAAATTCAGCCGTTCTCCGAAGAGATTTCTTCCGCCCTGAGGCAGGAAACGAAGTGCGCGGGCGAGAGCTCCCGGAGCGCGGGTTTTTCCTCGCGGCAAAGCGGCTTTGCGAAGGGGCAGCGAGGGGCGAAGGGGCAGCCCGGCAGATTGTCCAGGGGGCTTGGGAGTTCCATTGAGAGGGGGAGGCGCTTTATGGCGCGGGCTTTTTCGGGGTCTGCGACGGGGCGGGCGGAGAGGAGGGCCCTGGTGTAGGGGTGGAGCGGCTTTTCATAGAGCTCGCGGCTCGGGGCCAGCTCCGCCAGTGAACCGAGGTACATGACGCCGATCCTGCTGCTGATGTAGCGCATCATGCTCAAGTCATGGGAGATGAAGAGGTAGGTGAAATGAAACTCCTCCTGGAGATCCTGGAGCATGTTGACGACCTGGGCCTGAATGGAGGCGTCGAGGGCGGCGATGGGTTCATCGCAGAGGATGAATTCGGGCTTCAGCATGAGAGCTCTTGCGATGCCGATCCTCTGGCGCTGTCCCCCGGAAAATTCGTAGGGGAAGCGCTGCGTGTCCTCCGGCTTCAGGCCGACCTTTTCGAGCATGGCTTCGATCCTCTCCTGCTTTTCCCGGGCGGAGAGGGGCTGAAAGCGGAGAGGCTCCGCGAGGATCTCCCCGATGTTCCAGTAGGCGTCCAGGGAGGAGTAGGGATCCTGAAAGATGATCTGCATCTCCTGCCGCCCGGGAGGGCTCTGGTGGATGTCCTTTCCCTTATAGAAAATCTCCCCGGCGGTCGGCTCGAGCATCCGGAGGATGAGACGCCCGAGCGTGGACTTTCCGCAGCCGGATTCTCCGACGAGACCGAAGGTCTCTCCGCGGTAGATCGAGAAGCTCACATCATTTACGGCCTTTACATCGCCGCGCTTCCCGCCGAGGAAGCTTCTGATCGGGAAATATTTTTTCAGCCCTCTGATCTCGAAGAGCTTTTCTGTCTGAAGCATGAAATCCCCCTTTTTGTTTAAGGATTGTGGCAGAAGAGCTCATGGCCTTCGCCAAGCGTCGTCCGTCCCGGGAGCTCCCGGAAGCAGCGCTCCTCCGCTTTTTCACAGCGGGGCGCGAAGGGGCAGCCCTTCGGAAGCTCCATAAGGGAGGGCGGGGAGCCCTCGATCGAGAGGAGGCGCTTTCCTTCTTCGATATCTCCACCGGGGACCGCGCGGAGGAGAGCCCTCGTGTAGGGATGTCCCGCGTGATAGAAGATGTCCTCCGCGCTGCCGCTCTCCATGATGAGGCCGCCGTAGAGGATCGCGATCCGCTGGCAGATCGAGGCGACGACTCCCATATCGTGGGTGATCAGAATGATGGAGCTTTGGAATTCCTTCCGAAGCTCGTCCAGGAGGGAGAGGATCTGGGCCTGGATCGTGACGTCGAGGGCGGTCGTCGGCTCGTCCGCGATGAGGAGCTTCGGACCGGAGCAAAGGGCCATCGCGATCAGGATCCTCTGCCGCATGCCGCCGGACAGCTCATGGGGATACTGGCGAAGGCGCTCCTCCGGGGCGGGGATGCCGACCTTTTTTAGGATGTCGAGAGAGCGCTCCCGGATCTCTGCCTTCGTCCGAAGCGCTGCATTTCTCCGAAGGACCTCCGCGAGCTGTCCTCCCACATTCATGAGGGGGTCCAGAGAGGTCATAGGGTCCTGGAAGATCATACTGACAGTTTTCCCGCATAGCTTTCTCCGCTCCGTCTCAGAGAGGGAGAGAAGCTCGAGATGGTCGAGGTGGATGCTGTCCGCTTCGACCCTCGCGTTTTCCGGAAGGAGATTCATGACGGCCTTCATGGCGACGGATTTTCCGGAGCCGGATTCTCCGACGAGGCCGAGGATTTCCCCGGGAGCAAGCTTCAGATCGATGCCGCGAACGGCCCGGAGCTTTTTGCCGCGGCTTTGAAAGGAGACGTGAAGGCCTCTGATCTCGAGGAGAGGAGAGCTGGCGCTGTCCTTCCGCTTCTCCGCCTCCTGTTCCTTCTGGATATTTTTCTCCGGGTTCTCACTCATCTTTTCCTCTTTTCTCGCTGGCTTCCCGCGCTGAGATCTCCGTTTCCTTTCTTTCGCTGGCTTCCCGCACTGGGATCTCCGCTTCTTCTCTTTCCTTGTCTTTCCGCGGGGGATTTTCTGCCCTTCCTTCCCCGCACTTTTCCTGTGCTGTCTCCTCGTTTCCGCTCTTTCCTCCGGCCTCCCGCGGCATATCCTCTTCCCCGGCGCGGACTCTCGGCTCCGCGAAGACACGGAGGATATCTCCCAGCTTATTAAAGGAGTAGACGGTCAGGATGATGAGAATCCCGGGGAGGAGCGCCATGTAGGGGGCGTTTTGCAGGTATTTCTGGGACTGCTGCAGGAGGGAGCCCCAGGAGGACATGGGCTGCTGGACGCCGAGCCCCAGGAAGGAGAGAGCGGATTCCGTCATGATCGCTCCCGCTATGGTGGAGGTCGAGGCGGTGATAATCGTGGAGAATACCGCGGGGAGGATGTGCCCCGTCATGACGGAGAGAGGGGGAATCCCGATGAAATCCGCATACTGGACGTATTCCCGGCCCTTTACGGCGAGCACCTCGGAGCGGACGATCCTCGCGATGTCCATCCAGGAGAAGATGCCGATAACTAAGATGATGGAGAGGAGACCCTTTTTAAAGAGGAGTCCGAAGACCGTCACCATAATGAGCCAGGGGATGGAGAGGAAGATATCGACGAGGCGCATGAAGAAGCCGTCGATAAGTCCTCCGAAATAGCCGGAGAGCATGCCGACGGTGACTCCGATCAGGACAGAGCACAGCATGGCGAGTACACCGACGAGGAGGGAGACCTGACCGCCGTAGAGTACGCGCGCAAAGTAATCCCGTCCCATGTTGTCGGTTCCGAACCAGTGCAGGGGGCTCGGGGGCTGGAGCTTATGGAGAACATCGATCTTATCGGGATCCAGGCCGCGGAAGAGGAAGACGAGGATGCTGATGAGGAAGATGAGGAGCAGGTAAGACGCGGCAAAAGCGGCCTGTCTGTCACTGCAAAACTCCAGCACAGCAGCCTCCATCCTTCTGTTCTTTGCCCGTCCTTCGGGCTGTTTGCTTTCTTTCATGCTTTTCCTCAGGGTCTTATAGATGCGTCCAATGTTGGACGGACAAACGATAGACAAGGGTGTCCGTCCGGAAGCCGAGTGCAGAAGTCTGCCATCATTATCTATGTGAATCTATGTGAACTTTTGCATTGCAGCTGTGAAGATTCAGGTGGAACGGATTCTCGGGTCGACGATCGAGTAGAGGATATCGGAGAGGAGATTCCCTAGGATGACGAGCGAGCCGGAGAGCACGAGGACCGACATGACGATCGGGTAGTCCATCGCCTGGACGGCCTTTACGAAGTAGCTTCCGATGCCGGGCCAGGAGAAGACGGTCTCTGTGATGACGGCGCCGGTCACAAGGAGCGGGAGCGCCATGCCGAGCTTCGTGATGAGAGGAATCAGGACATTCCGCGCCACATGGCGGAAGAGAATTTCGGAGCGGCCCGCGCCGAAGGCCTTCTGAACGAGCACATAGTCCTCCTTCCACTGTCCGATCGCGGAGGAGCGGACGAAGCGGGTTAAGTCCGGAAGGAAGGAGAAGATCAGGACGAGGTAGGGGAGGAGGAAATGCCGGAGCAGGTCCGGGAGAGATTTTTCCATCCCAACGGTGTGCATCCCGAGGATGGGGAGGAGCTTCATCCGATAGCCGAAGGCATAGATCAGGAGCATGGCGAACCAGAAGGTCGGGGTGGCGATCCCGATGGAGCAAAAGCCGTCGATCAGCTTATCCGGCCACTTCCCCCGGCGGGATCCCGCGAGGAGGCCGAGCGGGATCGAGAGGAGATAGGCTGTGAGATAGGAGGGGAGCATCAGAAGGATCGTGTTCGGGATCCGGATCAGAAGATCATATTTGATGCTGGTATGCGAGAGGAGGGAGTAGCCGAAATTTCCGTGCAGGAGATTGTTCAGCCAGCGGAGATACTGTACGGCGACCGGATCGTTCAGGCCGTAGGATTCCCGTATCCTGTCGATCTCTGCCTGGCTCATATCCGGCCTCGTGAGAGCATCCACCGCGTCGTAGGGGGCAAGCTTCATAAGGACGAAGCAGATCACCGTGATCAGGAGCAGAAGCGGGACCGCCTTCAGGATTCGCTTCGCGATGTATTTTGCCATGTCGTTCTCCTCCGGATTTCTTCTGTTCTTCTGTTTTTCGATGCTCTTTTGTCTTTTCCGTCTGACTCACTGCTCTTTTCCATCGGATATCGTGGCAAAAGACGGCATGTGTGCAGGAAAGTCCCACGCGGAAGCGGATATTTCCCGCAGCCTGTCCTCCGCTTTGGAACCCTGTGCAGTATCTCTGACGCCGCTTCCGGGGAAGGGCTGCCGTCCTGGCGGCCCTTCCCCGGAAGCGGTGAGACAGCGCGCAGAGGCTAAGGCAAAGGGAAAATATCCCGGCTTGGCTCCGGCGCAGCGCACAGCTCCTGCGCCGGAGGCCCGGGTTTTGTCTCAGGCTCAGTGAGCTTAGCCGGTATCGCGCTGTTGCTTAAGGATAGCTCAAGAGGCTCCGTTTTGTTTCAGACTTAGTGGGCTTTAGCCGGTATCGCGCTGCCGCCTAAGGATAGCTCAAGAGCCTCCATTTTTATAGTCGCAGTGGGCTTTAGCCGGTATCGTGCTGTCGCCTAAGGATCACTCAAGAGTTTCCGTTTCGTTTTAGACTCAGTGGGTTTAGCCGGTATCGCGCTGCCCGCCTAAGGATAGCTCAATGGTCCCTGTTTTGTTTTTGGCTCAAGCTTTTAGCTGAGCTGGCATCAGGAGGCGATAGAGAGCTTTGAGAGGTCGTTAAAGGTATAGATCGGTACCAGTCCGGCCTCTTCGATGCCATGGACCTTCTGATTTGCGACCAGGATCTTCAGGTTGGAGCCGAAGGGATAGAAGATCGCCTCCTCCTGAATTTTCTGCTGGATGGTATTATAGAGCTCCTTCCGCTTCGCCTCGTCCCTTTCCATGTCGGCCTCTCTCCAGAGCTTGTCGATCTCGGGGGCGTCGAAGTTATAGTTATTGTCCTTATCCTTCGAGAAGAGCTGGGAGAAGGTACTCGGGTCGATGCCCATGATATAGCCTCCGAGCAGGATATCATAGTCGCCGTTTTGCTTGTCCTTTTCGACCTTGGTGAGCGCCGCGCCGTCCAGCGGGTTCAGCTCGAGATCGATCCCGGCTTTCTTCAGCTCTGACTGGATGGTGAGGGCCTGTCTCTCGACCTCGTCGGTATTGATGTAGGCGATCTTCAGCTGCTTCGCGCCGTTTGCCGTGAGCTTTTTCGCGAGCTCGACATCGTGGTCGAACTTCTCCACATCGGGATTATAGTAGGCGCTGACATTGGGGAGGAAGCTGTAGGAGACGCTGTAAAACTCCGGATCGGAATAGGCGGCCTGCAGGATTTCATTTCGATCTACGGCGTGGAGAATCCCCTCCCGGTAGGATTTGTCCTGCATCTTTTTGCTGGCCGTATTGAGCCTCATATAGGCGACACGGCCCTCGGAGTAGGTGTAGATCTTGAACGCGGGGTTGTCCTTATAGGGCTTTAAGAGGTCCGGGAGAGCGGACCAGGCGTCGATCTCTCCGTTTTGCAGAGCGAGAGTCGCGGTGTCGTCACTTTCCACGATCTTATAGATTAGGGTTTCGATCTGGGGCTTTCCGAGGACGGAGTTCTCATTCGCCTTGAATTTCAGATACTGGCCGGTCATGTAGCTGTCCAGAGTATAGGGCCCGGAGCAGACCGGCTTCTCTTCCAGGAGGTTCACGTCGAAATTCCCCTTCTTCTCGTAGTAATGCTTCGGGAGAATGAAGGTCTCCGCGGAGAGGAGCTCGAAGACGGAGGAGGATGGGACCTCTGTCGTGAAGCTGAGCGTATGCTCGTCGATCTGATTCATCTCGATGGCTTTTCCGTTTATGAAGAGGTTCTGATCCTGCTTATTGTGGGAATCGATCGTATAGAAGACGTCGTCCGCGGTGATGGGCTCGCCGTCGGACCATTTGAGGCCGTCATTCAGAACGAGGGTCCAGGTCTTTCCGTCCTCGCTCGCTGTCATGCTCTTTGCGAGAATATAGTCGACGTTTCCATCTGGGTGGATGTAGTAGAGGGGGGCGTAGAGCGCCTTCATGGTCATAAGACCGTAGCGGTCGTCCACTGTAAGGACATTGATGGTATTTCCGGTATCCCCCTTGATCGCGTAAGTGAAGCTCTGGGAGTCCGCGGATGCGCTTTTCTCCTCCCCACTCTCGGAAGCCTTCGAGTCCGCCGCGCTTTGATCCGCCTGGGCGGCAGTGGTGGCTTTCTCCTCCGTGACGGCATTCCCACAGCCTGTCAGCATAAGGAACGCGGCGGAGAGCGAAAGGAGAGCGGCGATGCTTTCTTTTTTCATAATTCCTCCTGAAAACAAAAAATGACAGCGGCTTTTAAAACATTTTAAGGAAAGACTGATACAATCGATAAATTTATGTGCCGGGGCACGGTGAATCAATCAGAATTCCCTGAAAATACCTTAGGAAAAACGAGGGGAAAGTCAAGGCGGGGCATATTGCAAAATGATATAAGAGGGATGAGATATCGTGATTTCAAATTACTGTTTTCATGCAAGTACGACGTAGAGTCGGGACTTTATGAGGCTGAGGTGAGGGATGATCGCGGGGTTTCACCCCGCTTCATGCTCATGAAGGGGCGTGCCATGAGGTCCCGCATCCTCTGCCGTGCAAGCACGCCGCGGAAACGGGACTTTATGGCACTGGGATCAAAATTCTCTGGCGTTTTTGGAGGGGAATAGGATATGATGGAAAGGGAAAGGCGGAGTGTTTTCCGCTTGACCTGGTTCTGAAGTGGATTTTGATAGGGTAAAGGAGGATATGAATTGAAAAGACAGGGTTGGATGAGAGGGAGGCTTGCGGCAGCGGCGGTTCTTTCGCTGCTTTTCATCTTCTGCCTTTCTGCCTGTGGGCAGAAGTCTTCCGGCGGAGCGGAGACATCCGGCGGAAAGGCAGCGGCGGAGGCGTCTTCGGAGAAGGATGCGGCGGGGAGTGAGAAAGCGGAGCCCTCGGAGGGAGAGAAGGGAAAGGGGAAGGAAAGCGGAAAGGATGCTTCCTCATCCGGGTCCGGGGAAGGGCAGGAAAAGAAGGAGGACAGCGCAGAGAAAAAGGGGAGCTCTCTTCATTTTACTTCGACGGATATCGACGGAGGGGAGATCTCGGATTCGATCTTTTCTGAGAAGGATCTCACCGTACTGAATGTCTGGGGAACCTTCTGCGGGCCCTGCATCCGGGAGATGCCGGAGCTTGCGGAATGGGATCAGGAGCTTCCGGAGAATGTGCAGCTTCTCGGGCTTGTCGGGGATATCAACGGGCCGGAGGATTCGGAGCATATTGAGCTTGCGAAAAAAATCATGGAGCAGTCCGGTGTGAAATTCCGCCAGATCGTCCCAAACGAGGAGCTGATCCCGATGCTCGGCACGGTGGCGGCCGTCCCGACGACTTTTCTCATCGACAAGGAAGGAAATTTCGTCGGAAAGCCCATCGTCGGAGCGAGGGTCAGCGCGTATAAGGAAGCGGTGGAGGAGTATTTGAAGTCGAAAAGCGGATCGTAAGACTTTCGTCGCTTGCCAGGAGAGAGAAGAGACCGTATCATGTTCCCCGTAGGAGTCAATCTTTGGGGATCCTTGCAGGGTTCCAACGGATGCCGGGACTTCGGCATGAATGTATCAAAGACGGGATGGGGAAATGAAGAGAAGAATGAGATATGCCGCGCTTTTTCTCGCGGGTGCGATACAGTTTTCGTCGATGCTTGGAGGGGCGAATATTGCCTTTTCGGAAAATTTGACCGGAGCTGCGGAGAGTGGGACGTCGGAGAGCAGGACGGGGGTCGTTTCCGCCGCTTCTCCCTCCGACAGCGCATCGGCGAATCTCTCCGGGCTTCAGCCGGATTCGGATTCCGCGGCGATCGGGGATCTCATCAATAGTCAGTATGCCGTGGTCTACGATCTGGACCGGGGCAGGATTATCGCAGACAAGAACTCATCGGAGGTCATTAACCCGGCGTCTATGACGAAGGTCATGACGCTCCTGGTCTGTGCGGAGCATCTCCCGGACCTGGATAAGAGGCTTACAGTGACGCAGGACATCGTCGATTATGTTCACGCGCATGATGCGAGCAACTGCGGCCTGGAGGCGGGGGAGCAGATTTCGGTGCGGGACCTCCTCTACGGTGTTATCCTCCCCTCCGGAGCGGATGCGGTGATGCTCCTCTCGAGAGAGATCGCGGGGAGCGAGGCGGCCTTTGTCGGGCTGATGAATCAAAAGGCGCGGGAGCTCGGGCTCTCTTCCGGTGCGCATTTTTCCAATGCGACCGGGCTCTACGATCCGAATCACCATATGACGGTGAAGGATACCGCGGAGATCCTGAACGCCGCAATGAAGAATCCGACCGCGCGCACCGTGCTGGAGAGCTTCGAGTACAGTATTCCGGCGACGAATAAGCACGCGGCGGGGATACGGCTCTCCAATCTTTTCCTGAAGAGGATCAAGGGGCAGGATACGGGCAGAGTATCCGTCACGGCGGCAAAGACCGGCTATGTGCGTCAGTCCATGTTCTGCGCGGTGAGCTCCGGGGTTTCCGAGAGTGGAAAGCACTATCTTGTCGTGAGCGGATTTGCTTCCAGCACCTGGCAGTGCATCGCGGATCAGGCGGCGCTCTATCGGAGCTATTGCCGCTGACGGGGATTCCATTTCGGCCTGCCGCCCTGCCGCTTTGCCGGTCCATAAGTTGGACCGACATGGCGGCAGGGAAGGCGGCAAAGATCAGTCGTCTGAGAGCCGTCTAAGACTCGACTTCTCTTTGAGAAGTGGTCAGCTCCGATCCTGAGCCGAGCCTCCAGCCGACCGCTTCTTTGCGGGAGCGGATAAAGCTTTGGTAGATTCCTTCTTCCCGGATCAGTTCTTCATGAGTTCCTCTCTGGACCACCTTCCCCTTATCGATCACAAAGATGCAGTCGGCATTTCGCACGGTCTTTAAGCGGTGTGCGATCATCAGGATGGTCTTTTCCTTTGTGAGAGCCTGAATCGCATTCATGAGCTCTCTTTCGTTTTCCGGGTCCACATTCGCGGTCGCTTCGTCCAAAATGATGATGGGAGCGTCCTTCATGATTGCTCTTGCGATGGAGATTCGCTGTCTCTGTCCGCCGGAGAGGCTTGCGCCGCCTTCTCCGATGATCGTCTCGTAGCCGTCCGGGAGTGCGGAGATGAAGTCGTCGCAGCAGGCCTTTTTCGCCGCGGCGATGACCTGCTCCATCGGGGCATCCGGCTGACCGAAGCGGATATTATTTGCGATGCTGTCTCGGAAGAGGTAGACCGTCTGGAATACGAAGCTGAAATTGGACATGAGGGAGTCCATGCTGTATTTCTTTACATTGGTCTGATCCAGGAGGATCTCTCCGGAATCCACATCCCAGAAGCGGGCGATCAGGTGGCAGAGTGTCGTCTTTCCGCCGCCGGACGGGCCCACGAAGGCGGCGGTGGATTTCTCCGGGATGGAGAGGCTTGTGTCGTCCACGACCTTTTTGCTTCCATAGGAGAAGTCGACATGCTTTAATTCGATGTTTTCGCTCGCCGGGCGCCGGTCCTCTCCGTGAATGTCCATCTCCGGGACGGACAGGATCGCCTCTGCCTTATCCACGCTCTGGTCAATGAAGCGAAGGAGGGCGGAATAATTTCCCGCGGATTCCAGGGCAGAGAAGAGGATGAAGGAAGCGATCAGCATGACGATTCCCGTCGCGGGCTCCATGGAGCCGTCCAGGACAAAGCGGAGCGAGAGCGCCGCGATGAGGACGCCGACCATTTTGATCAGCCAGCTCTGGAGCCAGAGGATGGGAATCAGGGCAAATTCCATCCGGATATTGGTATCCGCGGAATGATTGATCGCCTCCGAGAGCCTCCGGTTTCCCTCCGGGCCGATATTGTAGCTTTTTGCCTCCGCGATGCCGCGGATAAATTCCAGGATCTGGCTCACAAGGGCGGAGTCCGCGTGGATCTTTTCTGCGGAGATGGAGGAAGCTCTGTGCTGGAGGAAACGGTTGATGAGGAGGAAGAGGAGGAGGCCGAGAAGCGAGACCGCCCCGATCCGGATATCGAAGGAGAGAAGCATCGCGGTGATGAGAGCGGATTCCAGGATGCCCTGCGTTGAGAGAAGGACTACTCTCGTTGCGATATCTCCGAGAAGCTCCATGGTATTGGTCGTGACGCTTGTAATCTCCCCCAGGGAGTTTTGATTGAAGTAGCCCATGGGAAGGTAGCGGAGATGGCCGGCGATCTCCATCCGTTTATCGGCGCTCGTCGTATAGCCCGCCTCCGTCTGCAAAAAGGTGCCCCTTCCGCTGGACAGGATCTGAAGAGCCACTCCCAGTACGAGGACAGAGAGAGAGAGGAGCAGGGTATTGCTGTCGAGACTTTTGCCCAGAACGCCCCGGACGATGAGGTAGATCGCCGGAATCCGGAGGGCCTGTCCGAAGGCGCTGACGACTCCCAGGATGATGGAGAGGGTGAAGCGCCGGTGGTTCTCTTCTCCGGAAAAGCGAAAGAACTTTTGAAGAATTTTAAGCATGGTCTGTCTCCTCTCTGTCCGTATCCCGGGAGGAAATGTGGGCCTCCCACATCCTCCGGTAGAGCTCGCTCTCCCGGAGAAGCTCCTCCTGCGTGCCGCAGGCTCTGAGGCAGCCGTCCTCGATCAGGGCGATCTGATCCGCGTCCGCAATGGTGGAGAGGCGGTGGGCGATGACGATCAGGGTTTTCCCCTTTATGACCTGAGCGAGGGATCTTTGAATCAGCGCTTCATTTTCCGGATCCGTATAGGCGGTCGCCTCGTCCAGAATGATGATCTCCGCGTTTTTCAAAAGGGCGCGGGCGATGCAGATCCTCTGCTTCTCGCCTCCGGAGAGCTGCCCGCCGGAGTCCCCGGCAATCGTGTCGTAGCCCTTTTCCAGCCCCAGGATGAAGTCGTGGCAGCCGCACTGCTTCGCGGCCTCCTCCACCTCCTCGTCCGTCGCGCCCCTTCGGCCCATGCGAATATTTTCCCGTATGCTTGTGTTGAAGAGGTAATTGTCCTGGGAGACATAGGCGACGCGGCGGTTGTAATCCTCGAAGGAGATTTTCCGGATGTCCGTCCCTCCCAGGAAGATTCCGCCCTCATTCACGTCCCAGAGGGATGCGATCAGGCGGGCGATCGTGGATTTCCCGGAGCCGGAGGGGCCGACCAGAGCATTGACGGTCCCCGGGAGGAAGGCGAGGTCAATCCCGTGCAGGATCTCCTGCCCCTTCTCATAGGAGAAGTGCACATCTCTCAGGACGATGCCGCTGTTTTTGGGCTCTTCCTCGGTCTTCATAGGACGGTGCATCTCTGTTCTTCCGAGGATTTCTCCCACCTCGTCAAAAATCGTCCTGGCCTTTGCGATATCGTCCTCAAAGGACATGACGGTGAAGAGCGGGGCGATCAGGCCGGAGGCGAGGATGATCACCATGATGAAATCCGGCGCGGACAGAAGCCCGCGGAGATATAGGATTCCGCCGAGCGGGAGGATGGTGAGCATGGTCGCCGGTACGATCGAGCGGGCCGCCGCAAAGTACCAAAGCGTGCTCTTCATCCAGTCGATATAGCAGTAGGCTCCGTCCTTTGCGGCCTTTTCGAACTTCTCGTAGGAGCTGTCCGCTTTTCCGAAGGCCTTGATGACCTCGATTCCATTGATGAATTCGACGGCGGCGTCATTTAAGAGCTTCGTCTTCTCAATGCAGTTTTGCCAGCGCTCCGTATAGCCCCGCATCATCCCCATCATACAGATCACGCCGACGGGGAGGGTTAAGAGGGAGGCGATCGCCATCCTCCAGTCAATGCGGAGGAGATAGAGGAAGAGGAAGAACGGCACGGCGAGATTTGCCGTAAATTCCGGAAGGATGTGGGCGAGTGTCGTCTCCATGGAGTCTACGCGGTCCACAATGATGCTCTTTAAGGAGCCGGAGGGGATGGACTGAACGTCCCCAAGGGGCATCCTCGTGAGCTTTTCACAGAGGGCCTTTCGGATATTTCCAAGGACAGAGAAGGTCGCCTTGTGAGAGCAGGATGTGGAAATAGAGTGGAGCAGAGTCCGGAGCGTCCAAAAGAGCGCCGCGAGGATGAAATCCATCTGATAGGCGGAAAATGAGCTCTCTCCGGACAGGAGCTTTTTGACCACGCGGGCCATCATATAGTAGGGTGCCATACTGAGAAGCGCCCCGAGTAGGGCGGTTCCCACGCTGAGCTGATAGAGTACGCGCCTTGTACTTGCATAGCGCATGATCCAGGATATCAGCGAGCTTTTCTTTCGTTCTGACGAAGCTTCTTTCATTGTCGATATCTGCCTTTCTTTCTCCAGCCGTTTTTTGCCTTTGGCCTTTACTGGCTTCGCGCGGGTTGCCTTCGCCCGGTCGTCTATGAGCTTTCCGATGTGCTGGCCGGAAAGCTGCCGGCTTCGCGCGGGTTGCCTTCACCCGGGTTTTGATGCTTCTGCTTCGAGTCGCATTTCACAGCGTGTGAACAGAGGCTTCGAAGGGCACGGGCGCGGAGGACTTTGATTCCCCGCGCGGAGCTCTCCACAAGACCTGAGGATTTTATGTTTCGAAGCGCACAGGCGCGGGGAACTTTGATTCCTCTTGGGCCGCTGTCAAAAATGCGGCATGAGCAAAAGCGCGGACGCGGCGAAGTGACGCGCGAAAGCTATCTTTACGGTGCGGTCAAAGGATGCGGCCTGGAATTCATTTCTTTGTGCCTTTTGCGTTTTTTGTGTCCCCTCCCTCCCGGGGCAGCATCGCCTCTCCGAGCAGCTCCCGCCAGCCGGCGGTGTAGAAGCGCTGCAGCTGGAGGAGACAACGGAGCGCCTCCTCATAGGGGATATCGTGGATAATCAGCTCCGTGAAGGAGCTGAAGAGTCCCGTGGTCAGGCTGTGCTTTAGAAGCGGGTTGATCTCGGGCTTTTGGTAGCCGTGCTTTTCGCTGAGGGAGAGGAAGTCCTCCGTAGAGCGCTCCTCCGTCTCAACCATGTCATCTACCAGGTGGGAATAGGGAGTTCCGTCGGATTTCAGCAGGATCAGGCGGAAGATCTCCAGATTCTCGAAGGCATAGCGGAGCATCCATTCGAGACAGTCCTCCGAGACCTTTTTCATTTCCGCTCTCTGCCTTTCCAGGGGAAGGAGAGAGAAGTCCTCCTGCACCTTCCGGTAATGATCCCGCATCTCACGGTATTCCTTCTCTACGAGAGCGGAAAAAAGCTCCTCCTTACTTTTAAAATAGCCGTAAAAGGCCCCCGTCGTAACGCCCGCCTCCTTTACGATATTCCGAAGAGAGGCGGCCTGATAGCCCTTTTCCTGAAATTCCGAAAGAGCGCTCTTTCGGATTCTGTCCAGAGTATCTGAGTGCGGCTGAAAATCCTCCATGAAGATCCTCCAAAGTGATAAATGAAGAGATGTAACAGTGTTATATAACAACGTTATGATAAGCTCTCCCAAAGTCTTTGTCAAGAAAAAGAGGCGGCCTTCCCGGCTTAAGCGGAAGGAGGGCCTTTCTTGACGCTTATGGAGCTTTCGGGCTATACTTAGCGGTGATATGCCGCTGTCTTTTCCGCCGCCTTTTTCGCCGCCTTTTTCGCCGCCTTTTCTGCCGCCATGTCGGTCCAACGCAGGACGCTCTCGCTCCGGCTGCCGCGGCCAGAGCGCAGAAGTCTGCCATCAGGCAGACTCGGAGCGTACTTGACCACTTCTCAGAGAGAAGTGTCTCCCGAAGGGAGATCGGCTGAAGCCTCCCGGGCGAAGCCGAGTCCTTAAACGCCGGGGCGGCAGACGGCCTGCTTATGGACCGGCAAAGCGGCGGGGCGTGCGCGGACAGGCAAGCGGAGATTGTTTTCGCCGGGATGGTTTTTCGGCAGAGGGAAGTGGAATCGGATTTTCAGAAGGAGTTGCTATGAGCTTTTCTATGGATAGTTTTTCCCTGAAGGGGAAGGTCGCTCTTGTCACCGGGGCCTCGCACGGCATCGGCTTTTCGATCGCGGAGGCCTATGTGCGGGCCGGCGCGCTGCTCTACTTCAACGCAAGCAGTGAGGAGCGTGTCAGGGAGGCGAAGAAGAGCTATGAGGAGGCGGGCATCGCCGCGGAGGGCTTCGCCTGCGATGTGAGGGACGAGGAAGCCGTGCGGGATATGGTCGCAAGGATCGAGGAGAAGCACGGCGCGGTCGACATCCTCGTAAACAATGCGGGAATCATCAAGAGAGTGGCGATGACGGAGATGAGCGCGGAGGATTTCCGCGCGGTGGTGGATACGGATCTGACGGCGCCCTTCCTCGTCGCAAAGGCGGTGCTGCCCGGTATGATCCGGAAGGGGCACGGAAAGATCATCAATATCTGCTCCATGATGTCGGAGCTTGGCCGGGAGACCGTCTCCGCTTACGCCGCTGCGAAGGGGGGGCTTAAGATGCTGACCCGGAATATCTGCTCGGAGTACGGATCTTATAATATCCAGTGCAACGGCATCGGGCCGGGCTATATTGCGACCTCTCAGACGGCGCCGCTTCGGGAGAGGCAGGCGGACGGCTCGCGGCATCCCTTCGATCGCTTTATCTGCTCCAAGACGCCAGCGAACCGCTGGGGGACGGTGGAGGATTTGCAGGGACCGGCGGTCTTTCTCGCCTCTGACGCCTCCGACTTTGTAAACGGGCAGATCCTCTATGTCGACGGGGGCATCCTCGCCTATATCGGAAAGCAGCCCGAATGAAGAAAATCCTTCTGATCGGGACAGGGGGGACGATCGCGTCGAGGCAGCTGGGAGAGGGACTGAGTCCGGCTCTGAGTGCTCCGGAGCTTCTTCGTTATGTGCCGGATGTCCGGAGCTTCTGCGAGGTCGATGTGCTGCAGCTTTGCAACATTGATTCCACGAACATGGAGCCCTCGATCTGGTGCGCTCTCGCTGCGGCAATCCGGGAGCATTACGACCGTTACAACGGCTTTGTGGTGACGCACGGCACCGACACGATGGCATATACCTCCGCGGCGCTGAGCTATATGGTGCAAAATTCCAGGAAGCCGATCGTGATCACGGGTTCACAGAAGCCGATTGACACAGACGGCACGGATGCGAAGCCGAATCTCCGGGACAGTCTCTTCTACGCCTGTGACGGGCTTTCGGAGGATGTCTCGCTCGTCTTCGACGGGAATGTGATCGCGGGGACGCGGGCGAAGAAGATGATGGCCCGTTCCTTTAATGCCTTTTACAGCGTGAATTTCCCGGTGCTTGCGAGAATACAGGACCGGCACATCATCCGCTATATCCCTCCCTCTCCTCCGCGGGGTCCGCTTTCCTTTCAGGAGGAGCTCAGCGATTCCGTCTGCGTCATGAAGCTGATCCCCGGCGCCCGCCCGGAGATGCTCGGCTATCTCTTCGAAAATTACGACTGCATCGTCATGGAGAGCTTCGGAGTCGGTGGGATTCCGGAGCGGATGCTCGAGAAGTTCTATTCGGAGATGGAGCGCTGGAGGGAGAAGGGAAAGTTCATCGTCATGGCGACGCAGGTTGTGAATGAAGGCTCGAACATGGAGATCTATCAGGTCGGGCAGAAGGTGAAGCAGGACTTCAAGCTGATCGAGGCCTATGATATGACGCTGGAAGCGACGATTACGAAGCTCATGCTGCTCCTTAAACGCTATCCCTCTTCCTATGAGAAGCTTCGGAGGGAGTTTTACCGGGAGGTAAACCACGATATCCTCTGCGCCTTTGAGGAAGGAAGCATGCAATGAAGATACTGGTGATCGAGGATGAGTTCTTGCTTTCGGAATCGGTGAAGTCGATCCTCACAGAGCATGGCTTCGAGGCGGATACGGTTTCGGACGGGGCGGAGGGGCTTATTTATGCAAAGAGCGGCGCCTATGATCTTCTGATCCTGGACGTGATGCTCCCCGGCATGAATGGAATCGCCCTGGCGAGACAGCTCCGGAAGGAGCGCTGCGGGATGCCGATCCTGATGCTGACCGCCCGCTCGGAGCTTCTGGACCGGGTGGAGGGCCTGAATGCGGGCGCGGATTATTATCTCACAAAGCCCTTTGACGAGAGGGAGCTGATGGCCTGTGTGAATGCGCTCCTCCGAAGGCAGGGAGCGGAGGTGAATCAGCTTTCTTTCGGAAATACCAGCCTGGACCTGGACAGCGGAACGCTCCTCTGCGGGGAGAGGGAGCTTCGTCTCTCCGCGAGGGAATTCGATGTGATGCGGCTTTTGATGCAGGCAAAGGGCAAAAATCTCCGAAAGGAGCAGATCCTGTCCCGGGTCTGGGGCTTTGACTCCGAGGCGACGGAGAATCATGTGGAGGTCTATGTGGGCTTCCTCCGGAAGAAGCTGAAGAGCATCGGCTCGGATCTCAGCATCGTCTCGGTCCGAAGGCTCGGCTATCATCTGGAGAGCTCCTCGGAGGGAGGCTGATAGGGGACAGCTATCGGTATAGGAGAAGGGATATGATACGAAGGCTTCGCTTCCGCCTGACAGCGCTTCTCATGGGGACCTGCACCCTCCTTTTGCTGATCCTTTTTTCTCTGATCTTCGGTCTCACAAGGCAAAGGCTGATGCAGGAGGACCGGGAGATACTGGAGAGGGCGGCGGAGCTTCCTCTGAGGGGGCCGGAGGAGAAGGGGGATCCTTCCCGGCTTCCGGCAGTCCGGGTGCTGGTGGATGAAGACGGGACCATACTTAAGAGGAGCGGGGCAGACTATTATTACGTTTCAGAGGAGGATCTCAGCAGGCTGATCCGTTTGGCTCTTTCTAAAAAGGAGAGCTTCGGATCGCTGGAGAAAGGAAAGATCCATTATCTCAGAAGGGCTGCGGGAGAGGATGCCCGCTCCGGGAGAGAAGGCCATGAAGAGGAGGATGCCGGAGAGGAGAGAAAGGAAGAGGAAGAGAATGAAGAAGAGGAAGAGCGTCTGATCGTCTTTTCCGACTTCTCTGCCTCGCTTCGGAGCCTGAATGCTCTTCTCCGAAATTGTATCCTGATCGGGCTTTTTGCCCTCCTTTTCTTCTTCCTCCTCTCGTTTTCCTTCGTCCAAAGGGCGGTGAGACCGGTGGAGACGGCCTTTGAGAGTCAGAGACGCTTCGTGTCGGCTGCGTCCCATGAGCTGAAGACGCCGCTCAGCGTGATTCTCAGCAATGCGGAGCTTTTGCAGCGGCGGATCGAGGAATATTCTCCCTCTGGGGAGGATTCGGGGAAGAGGAAGGAGCTTCGGCGCTTCAGTGAAAATATCCTGTCGACCTCGAGGCAGATGCGGGCTCTCACGGAGAATCTTTTAGAGCTTGCGAGAATGGACGGGGAGGACGCGAGACTGTCCGGCTTTGAGACCTTGGACTTCTCAATGCTCGCTTCCGAAGAGGCCCTGCGCTTTGAGGTCCTGTTTTTTGAGAGCGGACGGACTCTTTGCTCCGAGATTCGGGAGGGGATTTTCGTCCTTGGGGCTCCGGTTAGGCTCCGGCAGGTTCTGGACATCCTCCTGGACAATGCGAAGAAATACGGGAGTCCGGGCGGGGAGGTCCGGCTCCGCCTCGGGGCGGAGGGAAAGAAGCTTCTCCTATGCGTGGACAGTCCGGGGAAGGAGCTCAGTCCGAAGGACTGCGAAAAGATCTTCCGCCGTTTTTACCGGGTCGATGAGAGCAGGGGAAGCGGAGGAGGCTACGGCCTCGGGCTTCCCATCGCGGAGAAGATCATCGAATTTCACCGAGGGAGGATCTGGGCAGAGTCCGGAAATGGGAGGAACCGCTTTTTTGTGGAGCTCCCGCGGATCGAGAGATAGGATTTTCGATTGGGCGATGCTCAATGGAGGATGCGAAAAGAGGCGAAAAGGCTTGCATTTTCCCGCTTTTTGTGTTAAGGTTTCCTTGCATGATTGAAACTGGTTGGAAGGAGCAAGCACCGAGCTTGCTCCTTTTGCTTGAGTGGAGCGCGAAAGATGATCACAGAGAAGACGGAAGCTTACCTTCGGGAGGAGCTGGCCCCGTCCCTCGGCTATGAGCTGGACAGCGTGAGCTATACGAGGGAGGACGGAGTGAACTACCTGAGGGTCTTCATTCTGAGAAAAGATGGGGAACCCATGACGACAGACGACTGCGCCGCGGTTTCGAGGCCTCTTTCCAGATGGCTGGATAAGGAGGACTTCATCGAGGATGAGTACGTTTTGGAGGTCTGCTCCCTGGGCTTTAAGGACGAGCCGGAAGGGGGAGAGATACCGGGAGGAGAGAAGGAATGAACACAGAACTGCGTGATGCGCTTGAGCTTTTGGAGAAGGAAAAGGGCATTCCCAAGCAGGCTCTGATCGAGGCGATCGAGCTGTCCCTGCAGACCGCCTGCCGGAATCATTTTGGTTCCGCCGATAATGTGAGAGTCAACGTGGATCCGGAGAGCTGTGATTTTTCCGTCATTGCAGATAAAACTGTCGTTGAAACCGTCTCGAATCCGATCGCGGAGATCGGGCTTTCGGAGGCGAAGCTGGTGGATCCGAAGTATGAGCTCGGGGACATCGTCCAGGTCCCCGTGGATTCCCGCTCCTTCGGGAGGATCGCGACGCAGAACGCAAAGGGGGTCATCGTCCAGAAGATCCGCGAAGAGGAGAGAAGGGTGCTCTACCGGGAGTACTATTCCATGGCGAGAGAGGTCGTGAGCGGAGTGGTGGAGCGGGATACCGGGAGATCCATCATCGTGAACCTCGGGAGAGTGGACGGATATCTTTCGGAGAACGAGCAGGTGAAGGGGGAGGTTCTGAATCCGACGGACCGGATCAAGGTCTATGTCGTCGAGGTTCGGGATTCCCCGAAGGGACCGAGGGTGCTGCTCTCGAGGACGCATCCTGAGCTTGTGAAGAAGCTTTTCGAGGAGGAGGCGCCGGAGATCCGGGAGGGCATCGTCGAGATCCGGGCGATCGCCAGAGAGGCCGGTTCCCGCACGAAGATGGCGGTTCTCTCCAACGACCCGGATGTCGATCCGGTCGGTTCCTGTGTCGGTCTGGACGGGACGAGGGTCAATGCGGTGGTGGAGGAGCTTCGGGGGGAGAAGATCGATATCATAAATTATGATGAGAACCCGGCCTATCTGATCGAGAACGCGCTCTCCCCGGCGAAGGTCATCGCAGTCATTGCGGATCCGGACAATAAGGACGCGATGGTCATCGTGCCGGATACGCAGCTCTCCCTCGCGATCGGCAAGGAGGGACAGAACGCGAGGCTTTCCGCGAAGCTGACGGGCTATAAGATCGATATCAAGTCGGAGTCCCAGGCGCAGGAGCAGGGGATCTTCGATGAGATGGGGATCGACTACCGCGGTGAGGGCGAGGAAGGGGAAGAGGACTACGATTTCCCGGAGGACGACGGAGAGGAGTTCACCGGAGAGTCCGAGCAGGAGGACTTTTCGGAGGACAGCGGAGAGGAAGACCTTTCCGAGAATTCCGAGGAAGGAGCGGATCCCGCGGAGGACAGCGGGGAGGGAAGCGAAAGGGAGTCCATGGAGGAGTCAGAGCCCTCGGAGAATGCCGCTTTAGAAGAGAGAGAGGCGGAGGAGGAGCCGAAGACGGAGGACGATGAATAAGGAAAAGAAAGCGCCGGAGCGCTCCTGCATTGGCTGCGGGGCAAAGAGGGAGAAGAAGGAGCTTCTCCGCGTGCTGCGCAGTCCGGAGGGACTCTGGGAGATCGATCCGACGGGGAGGAAGAACGGAAGAGGGGCGTATCTCTGCCCGGATCCGGAGTGTCTTCGGAAGGCGGAGAAGAGGAGGGGCCTGCAGAAGTCCTTCCGGATGGAAGTTCCGGCGGAGATCTACCGGAGGCTTCAGGAGGAATTGGAAAGACTTGCAAAATAAATTTTCAGGGATCCTGGGGCTCGCAATGAGGGCCGGGAAGGTGAGATCCGGCGAGTTCGCCTCGGAGAAATCGCTGAAGTCGGGGAAGTCGAAGCTGATCCTCGTCTCAGAGGACGCATCAGAGAATACAAAGAAGAAGTTCCGGGACCAGTGCAGGCATCGCGGCGTGCCGATCTATGAAGTGGGGACAAAGAGAGAGCTGGGACACTGGATCGGGAGGGAAGAGCGTTCATCCGTAAGCATTGAGGATGCGGGCTTTTCGGAGCAGATGAAACGAATCTTGGACGGAGGGGAAAGCGAATGGCAGAGAAAAGCAACGAAAATCTGAAAAACGGGGGACGAAGGACGGAGCGGCTCCAAAGAAGAAAAAGCTCGCCGTTGTTTTCCACTCCCAGAACTCGGTCAATCATAAGAATCATCCGCTTGGCGGAAGATTCGGAGAGAGGACGAAAAAGAGCGGCGGAAGGAGCGCGCAGGAGGAAGCGGAGAAGAAGCAGAA
Organism: Oribacterium sp. oral taxon 078 str. F0262; assembly: GCF_000160135.1. Classification (GTDB taxonomy): domain Bacteria; phylum Bacillota; class Clostridia; order Lachnospirales; family Lachnospiraceae; genus Oribacterium. The sequence continues at coordinate 342,359 of NZ_GG729935.1, read as the reverse complement.
GAAGACGCTTTCTCCGAACGGAAGGCCCCTGCCTCCCGGCACCGCCCGTGTGACTCCGCTGAAGGAGCTGAACGAGCAGCAGAGGAAGAGGGAGCAGGAGGAGATCGCCCGCGCCGAGAAGGAGAGAGCGGAGAAGCTCCGGGCGGAAAAGGCGGAAAAAGCGGAGAAGGAGCGGAGCGCCGCGGAGGAGAAGCCGCTCGATGAGAGGGCTGCCGCAGCGAGAGCCGCGGAAAAGGCTGCGGAGAGGGCGCTGGCCCTCGCAAGAGCTGCCGCTGCAAGAGAAAAGGAGGAGAGAGAGAAGGCGAAGGCGAATCCTCCCGCTCCGGCCCGCAGGGCGGGGGAGGAGAGAGGCCGCGCTTCCTCCGGTTACAGCGGGGAGAGAGGCAGTGCTCTCAGGTCCGATCGCGCGCGGAGAACGGCTCCGGGCGGACAGGGACAGAGACCCTTCCGGAATGCGGAGCGGCCGGGAGCCGCGGGCACATCCGGGAGGAGGACTGCGGTTTCCGCGGGTCCCGCTGCGCCGGAGAAGGCCGGGAGCCGTGTAAAGCATGATGCCGCGAGACCGCAGAAGAAGAGCTATGGAAATAAGAGCTTCGAGACCGAGAAGGCCAGCCTTTCCCAGAAGAACCGGAGCAACAGAAAGCAGAATAAATACGGCGCGGCGCAGTCCTATGAGAGGGACGATCAGCTGCAGCACAAGAGCAAGAAGACGGGAAGAGGCGCCTTCATCCGGCCGGAGTATGTGAAGCCGGTGGAGGAGACGATCAAGTCCATCACGCTTCCGGAGACGATCACCATCAAGGAGCTCGCGGACAAGATGAAGCAAAAGTCCGCCGAGATCATCAAAAAGCTCTTCCTCAAAGGGCAGATGGTGACGCTCAATACGGAGCTTAGCTACGAGGAAGCGGAGAACATCGCGGTCGACTACGATATCCTCTGCGAGAAGGAGGAGAAGGTCGATGTCATCGCAGAGCTCGTCCAGGATACGGAGACGGATACGGAGAAGGATCTCCGCCCGAGGCCGCCGGTTGTGGTTGTCATGGGACATGTCGATCATGGAAAGACCTCGATCCTCGACGCGATCCGGAATACCAATGTGACGAGCCATGAGCACGGCGGAATCACGCAGTCCATCGGTGCCTACCAGGTCTTTGTCAAGGTGAACGGGGAGGAGAGGACGATTACCTTCCTCGATACGCCGGGACATGAGGCTTTCACCGCGATGCGGATGCGTGGCGCGCAGGCCACGGATATCGCGGTGCTTGTCGTGGCGGCGGACGACGGCGTCATGCCGCAGACCATTGAGGCGATCAATCACGCGAAGGCCGCGGGGACGCAGATCATCGTCGCGATCAATAAGATCGATAAGCCGGCGGCAAATGTCGATAAGGTCAAGCAGGAGCTGATGAAGTACGATCTCGTGGCGGAGGACTACGGCGGGGACATTATCTGCTGCCCGGTCTCCGCAAAGACCGGAGAGGGGATCGAGAATCTGCTGGAAAATATCGTCCTCGAGGCCGATGTCATGGAGCTTAAGGCGAATCCGGACCGGAAGGCCTACGGTGTCGTCATAGAGGCGGAGCTCGATAAGGGCAGAGGCTCTGTCGCCCGGCTGCTCGTGCAGAAGGGCACGCTCCATGTCGGGGACAGCGTCGCGGCGGGCTCGGCCTACGGAAGAGTCCGGGCGATGATCGACGACAAGGGGCGCAGGATCAAGAAGGCGAGCCCGTCCATGCCGGTGGAGATCCTGGGACTGAACTCCGTTCCGAATGCCGGAGAGATTTTCCAGGTGAAGGACAACGAGAAGGAGGCCAAGGCCTATGCCGACACCTTCGTCTCCGAGGGAAGGCAGAAGCTGGTGGAGGAGTCCCGGAAGAAGGTCTCCCTGGATGCGCTCTTCGATCAGATCAAGGCCGGAGAGCTGAAGGAGCTTCCGCTTGTCATCAAGGCGGATGTGCAGGGCTCCGTGGAGGCGGTCCGCGATTCTCTCGAGAAGATCGAGAACGACGAGGTCCGCGTCCGCGTGATTCACTCCGGAGTCGGTGCGATCAACGAGTCCGATGTGACGCTTGCGAGCGCGAGCAATGCGATCGTGATCGGCTTCGACGTAAAGCCGGATACGACGGCGAAGGAGATCGCGGAGCGGGAGAAGGTGGATATCCGACTCTACAACATTATCTACAAGGCGATCGAGGATATCGAAAACGCCATGAAGGGAATGCTGGCCCCGGTCTACGAGGAGAAGGTGATCGGGCACGCGGTGGTGCGGCAGATCTTCCGCTCCTCCGGAGTCGGCGTCATCGCGGGCTCCTATGTCCTGGACGGCATGGTGCAAAGAGGCGCGAAGGTCCGCATCCATCGGGGCGAGGAGCTTCTCCACGACGGCGTGATCGCCTCCGTGAAGCGCTTTAAGGATGATGTGAAGGAGGTCCGCACGGGCTATGAGTGCGGTCTTGTGATCGAGGGATTCTCGGATCTCAAGGAGGAGGATCAGCTCGAGGTCTACGTGATGGAAGAGGTCAGCCGTTGAGAAAGCAAAGCTTTAAATACCAGAGGAGGAATGAGGATGTGCGGCGGCAGCTCTCCCTCCTCGTCCGGGATGAGCTTAAGGATGCCCGGGTCTCGCCGATGACGAATATCACCGGCGTAGATCTGACGCCGGACCTTCAGTACTGCAAGGTCTATGTCTCCGCGCTCGGCGGAGAGGAGGTCCTCGATAAGACGATGGAGGGCCTTCGGGCCGCGTCGGGATTTCTCCGGAGGGAGCTCGCGAGGAGCTTGAATCTCCGCCATACGCCGGAGCTTTCCTTCGTCGCGGACCGCTCCGCGGAGTACGGCTCCCGCATGGACGCCCTGATCCGAAGGGTTTCCGAGGAGGATCGGAGCAAGCCGGAGGGCAGGCCGGTCAATGAGCAGAACCGCTACGATGAGGATGAGGAGTCATGAAGCAGGAATTTCTCGGCATGCTTGAGGAGGCGGAGACGATCTGCATCCTCGGGCATACCAATCCCGACGGGGACTGCCTGGGCGCAACGCTCGGGCTTTACAATTATATCCGGAGGAATTATCCGGAAAAGGAGGCCTCTGTCTATCTGATGGAGGCGAGCCGGAAGTTTTCCTATCTCCCGGGCTTTGATGAGATCCTTCATCGTCCCTCGGAGAGGAAATATCAGCTCGCCTTCATTTTAGACTGCGCGGGCCCCGAGAGGCTTGGGGACTTTCATATCCTGGCGGAAAATGCGGAGGAGGTCTATGTCGTAGATCATCATAAGACCTCTCTTTCCTCCCCCTTTTTGCACCGGACGATCCTGCCGGATGCCTCCAGCAGCTGCGAGCTCCTCTATGAGCTTTTGGACAAGGAGAAGCTGGACCGGGGGGTCGCTTCCTGCCTCTACACGGGAATCATCCACGACACCGGCGTCTTCAAATACTCCGCGACCAGCCCTCGGACGATGGAGATCGCGGGGAAGCTTATGTCCTATGGGATCGACTTTTCAAATATCATCGATGACAGCTTCTACTTAAGGAGCTATGCCCAGCAGCAGGTCCGGGCCAGGGTTCTCATGGAGAGCGTGCTTTTGCTCGGGGGGAGAGTGATCGCCGGCGTTTTGAGACGGAAGGAGATGCGCTTCTACGGCGTGAATCAAAAGGAGATCGACGGCATCGTCTCAGATCTTCGGGAGACCCGGGGGATGGACGGCGCGGTCTTCCTCTATGAGGTAGCGGACCGGGTCTTCAAGGTCAGCCTGCGATCGAGCAGGAGCTGGCTGGATGTCTCCGAGATCTGCGCGTTTTTCGGCGGCGGAGGACACAAGATGGCGGCCGGCTGCTGCCTTCCGGGGGAGCCGGAGGAGATCCTTGAGAAGCTCTCCCGTGAGATAGAGAAGCAGCTCCCGAAGGGAGAGAGGAGCCGGGGCTAGATGGATGGGATCCTTTCGGTATATAAGGAGGGGGGATGCACGAGCTTCGATGTCATAAGACGGCTCCGCGGTATTCTCTCCGAGAGAAGGATCGGACATGCCGGTACGCTCGACCCCATGGCGGAGGGCGTGCTTCTCGTCTGTGTGGGGAGAGCGACGAAGCTTCTCTCCGAGATCGGCGGGACGGAAAAGGTCTATGAGACAGAGCTTCTCCTCGGGATCACGACAGATACGGAGGATATCACGGGGAAGCTGCTCTCGGAGAGCGAGGTCAAAACGACGGAGGAGGAGCTTAAGGAGCTGCTTTCGACCATGCTCGGAGAGCAGGAGCAGATTCCCCCCATGTACAGCGCGAAGAGGGTCGGGGGAAGGAGGCTCTATGAGCTTGCCCGGGAGGGGAAGGTCTTGGAGAGAAAGCCCTGCGCTGTCGTGATCCATGAGATCGAGATCCTTAAGCTTGAGCTTCCCAAGGTCCGCCTCCGGGTTCGCTGCGGGAAGGGGACCTATATCCGGACGCTCTGCGCGGATATCGGGAGGAAGCTCGGCTGCGGGGCCGTCATGACGGCACTTAAGAGGACGAGGGTCGGGGATTTTTCCCTTGATGAAAGCCATACGCTCTCAGAGATCGAGAGCAGGAAGTCGGAGGGAAGGCTTTCCGAGATCCTGCTCCCGCCGGTCTACTCCTCGGTGGAGACGGTGCTGAGCTTTGGGAAATTTGACGGAGGGCATCTGGGACATCAGCTGATTTTCGATAAGATCCTGGAGATTTCGAGGGAAAAGAAGCTCCGGAGCGTGCTCCTCACCTTTTCGAGGAGCCCGGAGGGAAAGCTCCTCGGGGAAAAAAGGGACAGGATTTCCACAGAGGAGGAGCATCTTTCGAGGCTTCGGAGCCGGGGCTTTGACCGGGTCTTCGAGCTTCCGCTCACGGAGGCCTTTCTCGATATGTCTCCGGAAGCTTTCATCGAAGGGATTTTGCACCGGCAGATGCATGTGAAGGAGCTCGTCGTCGGGGAGGACGCGAGCTTCGGAAAGGGAGCGAGGGGAGATGTCGCACTGCTTCGGCGCTATGCCGAAGCCTTCGGCTATACGGTCCACGCTTTGAAAAAACGGGAGACAGCGGATGAAGGGGGAGAGCTCCAGGTCATCTCCAGCAGTCTGATCCGAAAGGAGCTCTCCCTCGGGAGAGTTTCCAGAGTGAGAGAGCTCCTCGGAAGATATTTCAGCCTCTCCGGGACGGTGGTGCACGGGAAGAGGATCGGCGGGACGCTCCTTCATTTTCCGACCGCGAATCTAAAGCCGAGTCCCGGAAAGCTCATCCCCGCCTTCGGAGTCTATATCGTCCGGGTGCTGAGTGACCAGAGCTTCTACGCGGGCATCTGCAATGTGGGGAATAATCCGACGGTCTCCGCAGAGAACCCGGTCAGTATCGAGAGCTTCCTCCTTCACTTTCAGGGCGATCTCTACGGAAAGAAAATCCGCATCGACTTCATCGAAAGGCTTCGCCCGGAGCTTCGCTTTTCCTCCCTTTCGGAGCTCTCGGAGCAGCTTGAGAGGGACAAGGAGGAGGCGGAATGCTTCCGGGAAAAGCATCCGGAGATCTTTTCTGTATAAGTTCCCGTGGGGCGGACAAATGCGAAGCAAGTTTGACCGCATGAACATTCGGATATTTGACGGATGAGAATGTAAGGCCGCCTTTTCTGCTGCTCTGCCGACCCGACGCAGGACGCTCTCGCTCCGACTGCCGCGGCCAGCGGCGCATAAGCGTAGAAGTCTGCCATCAGGCAGACTCGGAGCGTCCTTGACCACTTCTCAGAGAGAAGTGTCTCCCGAAGGGAGATCGGCTGAAGCCACCCGGGCGAAGCCGAGTCCTTAAACGCCGGGGCGGCAGACGGCCTGCTTACAGGCCGACAGAGCAGCAGGGCGGCAGCGAATACGAGTTATACCCATTTTCAGGCAGGGGGAGACTTTATGTATGATTATCTGATCGTTGGCACGGGGCTCTTCGGCGCGGTTTTCGCGAGGGAGGCGGCGGACCGGGGAAAGAGGGTCCTCATGATCGACCGGAGGGACCATATCGCCGGGAATGTCTACACGAGGGAGCAGGAGGGGATACAGGTCCATCAGTACGGGGCCCATATCTTTCACAGCAATGAGAAAAGGGCCTGGGACTATGTGAATCGCTTTTCGGAATTCAACCGCTTTACGAATTCTCCGATCGCGAACTTCCACGGGGAGCTCTATTCTCTTCCCTTTAATATGTATACTTTCAACCGGATGTGGGGCGTGATCACGCCGGAGGAAGCGAGGGAGAGGATCGAGAGAGAGCGGAGAGAGGCCGCGATTTCCGAGCCGAAGAATCTCGAGGAGCAGGCCATCTCCCTGGTGGGGACGGAGATCTACGAAAAGCTGATCAAGGGCTATACGGAGAAGCAGTGGGGGAGAAGCTGCAGGGAGCTTCCCTCCTTCATCATAAAGAGACTTCCGGTCCGCTACACCTTTGACAACAATTATTTTAATGCTCTCTATCAGGGCATCCCGATCGGGGGATATACCGCGATGCTTGAGAGGATGCTCTCCGGCATCGAGCTTCGCCTCGGAGTCGATTATCTGAAGGAACGGGAGGAGCTCTCCGCCCTTGCCAAAAGGGTGCTCTTTACCGGTCCGATCGACGAGTATTACGACTTTCGGCTCGGCGCCCTGGAGTACCGCTCCCTCCGCTTCGAGACGGAGCTTCTGGACATCCCGAATTTCCAGGGCAACGCGGCCGTGAATTATACGGATCGGGAGACGCCGTGGACCAGGATTATCGAGCACAAGTGGTTTGAATTCGGGCGGGACCGGGAGGGAAATCCGCTTCCGAAGACCATCATAAGCCGGGAATACAGCTCCGAATGGAGGATCGGGGAGGAGCCGTACTATCCGGTAAACGATGAGAAGAATCAGGCGCGCTGCCGGGAGTATCAGAAGCTTGCCGAGAGGGAGGAGAAGGTCTTTTTCGGAGGGAGGCTCGGGGAATACCGCTATTACGATATGGACGCGGTGATCCTCTCCGCGCTCCGGGCAGCGGAGCGGGAGCTGGGCTAGCCGAGAAGAAGGGGCCGGGGCGGGATGTACCTTTCCAAAGCGGCCGATCGGCGTAAAAGGTAGAGGAAGAGGGAATCCGCGTTTTCATAAAAGCAGGGGGAATATGGCAGGAAATCTTTTAATCGCGCAGTCCGGCGGTCCGACCGCGGTAATCAATGCGACGCTCTCCGGCATCCTGGAGGAGGGACTTCTCTCGGAGGAGATCGATCGGATCTACGGGAGCCGCTATGGAATTCAGGGACTTTTCGAGGAGAAGCTTCTGGAGCTCAGTCAGCGAATCCCGGAGCTTTTGCAGAGGGATTTCCCCGGGAGAAGCAGGGAGGACGCGCTCTCCCGCTTCCTTCAACGGCTTTCCAAAACACCGGCCGCGGCGCTTGGCTCCTGTCGCTATAAGCTGGAGGATCCCTCGGAGTTTGAGAGGATCCTGGAGCTCTTTCGAAAATACGGGATCTCGTATTTTATCTATATCGGCGGAAACGATTCCATGGACACCGCCTGGAAGCTCTCCCGCTTTTTCCGGGAGAGGGGGGAGGAGGGAATCACGGTGGTCGGAGCGCCGAAGACGATCGACAACGACCTCTTCGGGATTGACCACTGTCCGGGCTTTGGCTCTGCCGCAAAGTATATCGCGACCTCCCTCTCCGAGCTCTCCCGGGAGCTTTTCGTCTATGAGCAAAGCTATGTGATCATCGTGGAGATGATGGGGAGAAATGCGGGCTGGCTCACCGCGGCGGCGGCCCTCTCGGAGCGGATGGAGGGCTCTGTCCCCATGCTGATCTATCTGGAGGAGCACAGCTTCTCCGTGGAGCGCTTTCTATCGGATCTGAGGAAGGCTCTTTCGGAGAGGGGAAGGCTCATCGTCGCGGTCTCTGAGGGAATCAAGGACGAGGAGGGAGTGCTGATCTCCGACTATGATGCCGAGGCCGAGGAGAGGGAGAGCGGAGAGGAGAAGGGGAGACAGCTTTCCGGGAAAGCGGAGAGAGGAAGAGGGGATGCGGATGCCTTTGGGCACAGGATGCACTCCGGCGCGGGAAAAGTTTTAGAGGAGATCGTGCGGGAGAGGATCGGGTGCAAGGTCCGTTCCATCGAGCTGAACCTCCTGCAGCGCTGCGCGGGGCATCTTCTCTCCAAAACGGATGTCACGGAATCCCGGGAGCTTGGGAGGCGGGCCGTGCGGCTCGCACTCTCCGGGAAAAACGGAGAGATGTCCTCTCTCAGGAGGTCCTCTGCGGCGGGAGGAGAATACCGGGCGGAGTACTTCGGAGCTCCGCTCTCCGAGATCGCAAACCGGGAGAAAAAGGTCCCGTCGGAGTGGATTACGGAGGACGGCTGTCATCTCACAGAGGACTGCATCCGCTACCTTCTCCCGCTGATTCAGGGGGAGGAGAGCTGCGATTTTGAGGACGGACTTCCGAAGTACGTAGAATTTTAAGAAAAGATATCGGGAAGAAGTTCCCGGGCGCGGCGGCTTTTTGCTATACTTGGGAGGGCGGAATCAGGAGAGAGCGGGAGAGAGCCGGAGGGAAAGATGAACGAAGCGGAGGGGCATGTCCACAGAGAGGATCGGAAGAACAGCGTGGGAAGACTGATCTTCGTCGGGATTTCCGTGCTTTTGCAGCTCGCCTGGTTCAGCATCATCGTCCTTCGGCTGAGCGAGAATTATCTCTGGATTTCTCTCAGCCTCCACTTAATCGCCGCGGCCTCGGCGCTCGGGATTTTCGGAAAGCACACGAACTCGACGATCAAGATGAGCTGGATCTTTTTCATCATGGCGGTGCCGATCCTCGGCTGGGGACTCTACTTCATGAGCTACCGCTCAAACTTCGTGAAGACGATGGACCGGAGGTTCCAGACCGTGGACCGCGCGGTGCTCTCGGCCCTCCCGGATAATGAGGAGATCCTTTCGCCTCTTCTCAAGGAGAATCCCGGCGTCGGAAACCAGCTTTATTTTCTGAAGCACAGCTGCGGCTTTCCGCCCTACCGGGATACAGAGGTGGATTTCTATGGGGATACCAGAGAGGCTCTGGAGGCGCAGAAGCTTGCGCTTAGAAACGCAGAGCACTTTATCTTCATGGAGTACCACGCGATCGAGAACCGGATCGCCTTCGGGGAGCTGAAGGAAATCCTTATAGAGAAGGCAGCGAGCGGCGTGGAGGTCCGGGTCTTCTACGATGACATCGGCTCCATCGGCTTCATTGATCCGCAGTTCATCCGGGAGATGAGCTCCTACGGCATTTCCTGCCGGGTCTTTAATCCGATCGTGCCGATCGTAAATCTTTTCATGAACAACCGGGACCATCGGAAGATTACGGTCGTGGACGGCAGGATCGGTTTTACGGGCGGCTACAATCTCGCGGATAAATATTTTAATCTCACTCATCCCTATGGTCTTTGGAAGGACAGCGGGATTCGTCTGGAGGGACCCGCGGTCCGGACGCTGACACTCCTTTTCCTGGAGATGTGGAATGCGATGGATGAGAAGCCGGTGGAGTCGGTAAAGCCCTATCTCCTGGATTTCCCGCGCTCTGTGGGAAGAGGATCCGAGGGCATAGTCGTCCCTTATGCGGATGATCCGGTGGACAGTCTGTGCACAGGGGAGGACGTCTATCTCAACATCCTGAAGAACGCGAAGCACTATGTCTTTATCGCGACGCCCTATCTCATTATCACAGACGACATGTCCCGGGAGCTCACCCTCGCGGCGCGAAGAGGCGTCGATGTGAGGATCGTGACGCCCGGAATCCCGGACAAGAAGCTCATCTATCAGGTGACTCGCTCCTATTATAATCAGCTTGCGCGGGATGGGGTCAGGATCTATGAGTTTACGCCGGGCTTCCTGCATGAGAAACAGATTCTATCGGATGATGAGTGCGCGGTGGTCGGGACGATCAACTTTGATTACCGGAGTCTCTACCACCACTTTGAGGATGCGGTATATCTCTACCGCTCCCGCTGCCTTCCCAAGATCCGGGAGGATTTTTCGGAGCTCTTCCGGCTGTCCCGGGAGGTCACGAAGCGCTATGGAGACCGGTCTATGGCGCTCCGCCTGGGGCAGGGGGTTCTCCGGCTCTTTGCCCCTCTTATGTGAGCTTGACGGAGTTTTAGTATTTTATCCTTGAAAGTGAAAGGAGGAAGGGCGGCATCGCCCGAAGCAGTATGGAATTTTCAGAGCTTGCGAAAAATCGTTATTCATGCAGAAAATTAAGTGATCGTCCGGTGGAGAAGGAGAAGCTGGAGGAGATCCTCTCTATCGCGAGGCTTTCCCCCACCGCGCACAACGATCAGCCCTACCGGATCTTTGTCGCATCGGGGGAGGAGGCGGTCCGGAAGATCAAGGAGACGACGCCCTGCGACTTCGGAGCCTCTCTCTTTCTCCTCATCGCCGCGGAGAAAAAGGAGGGCTGGGTCAGAGAATTCGATGGAAAGAATTTCGCCGAGGTGGATGCCGCTATCGTCGCAAGTCATGTGATGCTCTCCATAGAAGCCCTCGGGCTTGGGAGCACCTGGGTCGCGTACTTTGACGCTCCGAAGCTGAAAAAGCTCTTCCCGGAGACGGCGGACTATGAGCTGATCGCGCTCTTTCCGATCGGCTATAAGGAAAAGGACGCGGAGCCCTCTCCCCTTCACTTTGAGAGAAGGCCCCTCGAAGAGCTTGTAAAATACCTCTAGGATATGATCCCCGCAGCCGGGGGACAGCATGCGGGAATGCCTGCGCGGGGACAGAAAAAGCGGCGGGGCAGATCCTGGCATCGGGAGAGCCGACTGCGAATCCCCGCCGCCGTGGGGAGTCTTCAGCTCTCCCGGGATGTCCGATGCGCTTAACTCTCGTTCAGCTGAAAGAGATGCCAGAGTCCGTGGAGGAGGAGTTCCTCATCCACGAGGATTTTGTGGCGGCAGTAGGGGCAGATCACTCCGGCCAGTCCCCCCGTCCCAAGGAGCGTCGCCTCCGTGTGAAGCTCCGACAGGAAGCGGTCGATGATGCCGTCCAGCGCGCCCGCCGTGCCGTAGACGATACCGGAGCGCATCGCGTCGCCGGTCGAGGTGGCGATCAGCTTCTTGGAGGGGGCGACATCGATCGAGGGGAGGAGAGAGGTCTCCGAGGCGAGCGCATTCATGGAGATCCCGACACCGGGGAGGATCACACCTCCGATATAATCCCCATTTTGGTCGACGACGGTGATCGTCGTCGCGGTGCCCATGTCGATGATGATGGCCGGAAGCGGATATTTCGCCTTCGCGGCCACTGCGCCCGCGACCAGATCCGGCGCGATGGTGCCGGGATCATCGATCCGGATGCGGAGTCCCGTGCGGATGCCGGGGCCGATCACGAGGGCATCCCGGCCGATTGCCATCCGGAGCGCTTCTCGGTAGGGCTCCGTGAGCTGAGGGACGACGGAGGAGATGACGGCGCCGCAAAAGCCGTCCGGGTCGATCTTAAGAAGCGCAAAGATCTGCCGGATATCCGAGGCATACTCGAAGCCTGTTTTCTTCCGGTTTGTCTCCATGCGGAAGATCTGAGAGAGCTTTCCCTCCGAATCGGCACAGCCGAATACGGTGTGAGTGTTTCCGCAGTCCAGTAAGAGCACCATTAGATTTCCTCCTGATTTTTCATCTGATGAGCGGCGTGGACGATGCGGACGATGACCGGAGCGAGTGCGATATTGACGCCGAGCTCGATCAGGAAATTGACGCCGACCAGGCCGAAGAGAATATAGCTTGTGAGATTCCGGGAGCCCGCGGCCCATTGGGAGAGCGTTTCCCGGAAGAAAAGCGTGAGCCCCAGAAGGAAGAGACCGGTATTTACAATGGGAGCCGTGAGCGCGGCGAGAAAGACGCCGAGAGGGAGATTCCGTTTTGAGAGGCCCTCTGCGACAAGGCCCGAGAGATGACCGGCCAGCGTGCTCTTGCAAAGGCAGATCAGGATGGTGATAATGGGGTGAAGGCTGAAGAGGAGGAAGCCCCCGGCGTCCGCTCCGGAAGCGACGGAGATGCCGACCAGGATTCCGAAGAGGAGGCCGAGCAGCGCACCGCTCAAGGGGCCGTAGAGGATGGCTCCGATGACGATGGGGACCAGTGTCAGCGTAATGCTGAAGCTCCCCACCCGGATGCTCCCCGCGAGGAGCTGGAGGATCAGGACGAGCGCCGCGAGGATCGCGGTGCCGACGAGCTGAGACACGGAAATAACTTCTTTTTTTGTTTTCATGATGTTCTCCTGCTGTTATCCAAAATTGGTATAGCGCATTGATTTGAGAATCTGACGGAAGCATTATGCCACGGAAGAGACGTGATTTCAAGTAAAGCTTCATGAAGGAAGGGAGAAGAGCGAATGGATCGGAGAATAGACTCCGGGGAGGGAGAGGGCCGGAGAGAGGAGAGCTTGGATGCCGTGCTCTATGAGGGGGAGGGAGAGCTCTTCCTCCCCTTGAGCTGGCACGAGCTGCCGGAGCTCTTTTATTTTAAGAGCGGGGGCTTTCTCCTGGAGCTGAACCTGAGAGAGTGCGAGATCCGGCAGGAGTGCCTCTGCTTCGTCTCTCCGGGGACGCTTCGCAGTATCCGCGCTCTCTCGGAGGACAGCGCGGAGTATGCGCTTCGCTTTGACCTTCGCTCTCTTTGCTTTTCTCCGGAGGATCCGCTGGAGGAGAAGCTGATGAGACCGCTTCGGGAGGGAAGGCTTTGCTTTCCCCGCTTCGTCTCGGTCTCCGATATCGGCTATATCGAGCTTCTGCGGGAGCTCTCAGAGCTGATCCGCCGCTTTCATCTGAGCGGAAGAAGGAGTCCCGTCTCCTCGGGAGGGGAGAGACTGGAGCTGAAAAGCCCCGGGGAGCAGCTCCTCCTCCGGGCGGGGCTTCTCAAACTGATCGGAATCCTGGAGCTCTGCGGTATGCTCCGGGAGAAGGAAAAGGAGGAGGGGGACGGGGAGAGGCAGGCCAGAGTGCTCCGGGAGAGCATCCGCTATATCCGGGAGAACTATCAAAAGAAGATTTATATCCGGGATCTCTCCGAAAAGAGCGGCTTAAATGAGCAGTATTTCATCCGCTTTTTCAAGGCCTCGATCGGAAGCTCTCCGCTCGACTACATCAATGCCTACCGGATCGAGCGCGCGAAGGAGGCACTCCGGAACACGGATGAAAAGGTCTATGAGATCGCGGAGCGCTGCGGCTTTCACAATATCGGAAACTTCATCCGGCTCTTCCGCTCGTCCTGCGGTGTGACGCCGAAGCGTTACCGGAAGCTCTCGGGGGAGGGGGAAAAATGACATATTATTATCCTGCGGTGATTACGAAGAAGGAAAAGGGGGGCTACCGGGTCGACGTGATCGACCTAGAGAGCTGCTATGGGGAGGGCGCGGACCTGGAGGACGCGCTGGAGAATGCGAGATATGCGGGAGTGAACTGGCTCCTTGCGGAGTCGGAGGATCAGGCTGATTTCCCGATGCAGACTCACCTCGATGATATCCGGCTTAAGCCCGGGCAGAAAGCCACCATGCTGGCCTTCCTCATGCCCAGGGAGGGCTGGGAGGAATGAGCCTTGTCTTCGGAGGGCCTTTATGCTACACTATCCCGGAACCTTGCGGGAAGCTTTCACTTTTCAGAGGGAGGGGCCGGTGGGAAGGATATTACTGAGAAATGCTCAGATCTTTACGAGGGACGGCTTTCGACAGAGGGATCTGATGATCCTTGAGGGGAGGATTCTCCTGAATTTTTCGGAAAAAGAGAGAGAGGCGGCGGCCGATCTCAATATGGACGGATTCTTTATCGTTCCGGGCTTCGCGGATGTGCATGTGCATCTGCGGGAGCCCGGTTTTTCTTATAAGGAGACGATAAAGAGCGGGACGGAGGCCGCGGCGAGAGGGGGCTATACCGCGGTCTGCGCGATGCCGAATCTCTCCCCCGTGCCATCAAGCCTTGAGAATCTGAGGGCGGAGCTCTCTTTGATCGAGAGGGATGCGCTGATCCACGTCTATCCCTACGGCGCGATCACAAAAGAGCAGAGGGGGAGGGGAGAGCTCTCGGATATGGAGGACATCGCCCCCTATGTATGCGCCTTCTCCGACGACGGGAAGGGAATGCAGGAGGAGTCCGAGATGAGAGCGGCGATGCAGGAGGCGGCCCGCCTCAAAAAGATGATCGTCGCCCACTGTGAGGATGAGAGGGAGCTTCGCCCGGGCGGCTGCATTCACGATGGAGAATACGCGAGAGCGAAGGGGCACGTCGGGATCAACAGCGCCTCGGAGTGGAAGCAGGTGGAGAGGGATCTCCGGCTCGCGAAGGAGACCGGCGCCCGCTATCATGTCTGCCATGTCTCCACGAAGGAGAGCACAGAGCTCATCCGGAGGGCAAAGAAAGAGGGCGTCCTCGTAACGGCGGAGACCGGTCCGCATTATCTCATGTTTACGGACCGCTTCTTGGAGGAGGACGGAAGCTGGAAGATGAATCCGCCGATCCGCTCCCAAGAGGACCGCGCGGCACTCCTACAGGGGATAAAGGATGGGACGATAGACTGCATTATCACAGACCACGCACCGCACTCCGAAGAGGAGAAGTCAAAGGGCCTGGATGGCTCTGCCTTCGGAATCAGCGGGCTCGAGTGCTCCTTCCCCGCCCTCTACCATAATCTTGTATTGAGGGATCCGGAGAGCACGGAGGAGAGGATCGATCGCACCAAAGAGGCGCCAAGGGGGAAGGGCGCGATCAGCCTGGAGAAGCTCATCCATCTCATGTCGGTCCGGCCGAGGGAAATCTTCTCCCTCCCGGGGCCCCGCTATATCGAAGAGGGAGAGGAGGCGGATCTCGCGGTATTGGACCTCTCGCCTATCTACCGGGTGAAGTCGGAAGGCTTCCTGTCGATGGGGAAGAGCACCCTCTTTGACGGCATGGAGGTCCGCGGCGAGGTCGTAAAGACCTATGTCGGGGGAAGAGAGGTCTATGACAGGAAAGAAGGGATCCGAAGGGAGCGAGCCTGAGGGCGGGCTCCGCGTCAATGGGAATCCGGCGGATATCCGCTGCCGGACAGAGGAGCCGGCTCCCCCGAAAGGATGGGGACATTTTTTCGCTCTTACAGGCTTGGGAAATTAAGATATGTGCTGAAGGATGCGGAATCGGGGACAGCGCATGCCGGGGAAGGAAGGGGAGGAGTCTTTCTTCGGCGGATTTACGATGAGGAGAGTCTTCGCAGGAGAGGGAGATGAAGGAAGCAGAATACAGGATTTTGGAAAATCGGGAGATCGCAAGAGGGGTCTTTCGCATGCTGCTGGGGGGGGACAGCTCGGAGATCAGGGCGCCGGGACAGTTTGTGAATCTGCACATCCCCGGGAGCTTTCTCAGAAGGCCGATCTCAGTCTGTGACTGGGAGGAGGGGAAAATCACTTTGATCTATAAGGTAGTGGGGCATGGGACAGAGGAGCTTAGCCGCCGGGAGGCAGGGGAGATACTTCGCGCTCTCACGGGACTGGGAAACGGCTACATGCTTTCGAAAATCCCGCCCCGCCCGGTTCTCTGCGGGGGCGGGGTCGGCGTGCCGCCGCTCTATGGACTTTGCCGGAAGCTGGTGCAGCTGGGGAAGCATCCCCATGTGCTCCTCGGCTTTCGCTCAAAGGAGGATGTCTTCTATGAGGAGGAGTTCCGGGCGCTCAAAGTCCCGGTCGAGCTTACGACGGAAGACGGAAGCTATGGGAAAAAGGGCTTTGTCACAGAACTCCTTGAAGAAAAGTGCTACGCCCTTTGCTGCGGGCCGGAGCCGATGCTCCGCGCGCTTTATGATAGGACAGAGGACGGGCAGTTCAGCTTCGAGGAACGGATGGGCTGCGGCTTTGGCGCCTGCATGGGCTGCAGCAGGAGGACGAAGGACGGATGGAAGAGGGTCTGTACGGAAGGGCCGGTCTTCTTTCGGGAGGAGATAGTATGGTAGATCTCAGCACGGAGCTTTCGGGGCTCAAACTGGATAATCCCGTGATTCCGGCCTCCGGGACCTTCGGCTATGGAAAGGAGTTTCGGGAGCTCTATGACCTCAACATTCTCGGCTCGATCGCGATCAAGGGGACGACGCTGAAGCCCCGCTACGGAAATGAGCTCCCGAGGATCGCGGAGTGCCCCTCCGGCATGCTCAATTCCGTCGGGCTGCAAAATCCGGGGCTTCGGAACGTCATAGAGCACGAGCTTCCGGAGCTCTCGGAATTCTTCCATAAGCCGGTCATCGCGAATATCTCCGGCTTTTCCATCGCGGAGTATATAGAGCTTGCGGAGGAGATGGATCAGGTAAAGAATGTGGGGATTTTGGAGCTGAACGTCTCCTGCCCCAATGTCCGGGGCGGCGGGCTCGCCTTCGGGACCGATGCCGATAATGTCTATACCCTTTGCTGCGGGGTGAAAAAGGCCACGAAAAAGCCGGTCTATGTGAAGCTTAGTCCCAATGTGACGGATATCGTGAGTATCGCAAAGGCCTGCGAGAAGGGAGGGGCGGATGGCATCTCCCTCATCAATACCTTGCTCGGCCTTCGGATCGACATCCAAAGAAGGCGGACGGTATTAAAGAACCGGATGGGAGGCCTCTCGGGACCTGCGATATTCCCGGTCGCGCTCCGCATGGTCTATCAGGTCCGCCGGGCCGTGAAGATTCCGCTGATCGGCATGGGCGGCATCTCCTCCGCGGAGGATGTGATCGAGATGATGATGGCGGGGGCCTCCGCGGTGCAGATCGGGGCGATGAACCTGACGGAGCCCCTGATCTGCCAGAGGATCATCCGGGAGCTCCCGGAAAAATGCAGGGAGCTCGGCATCGAAAAGCTCTCGGACATTATCGGCTGTGTGGAGTAAGAGAGTAGTGGTGCCTCCCGAAGGGAGGTCGGCTGAAGCCACCCGGGCGAAGCCGAGTCCTTAAGCGCCGGGGCGGCAGACGGCCTGCTCATGGATCGACCGGTCCGGCAGGGCGGCATGAGGTGGTTTCGGCCTGGCAGCAGTGCAGCCCGGTATTGCGGGAGCCTGTGTTTAGGAAAACACTGATTAAATCGGGAAAGTTACGTGCCAGCGGGCGTGATGCCGCAAAAGCGTGCGGAACGCCGGTACTTAATGAACACGAGTAGAACGAAGTGTGAATTTAGTACCGCTGCGTGGAGCCCCGAACGGGAGTGCCTTTTGAGGCACACGCCTATGGCACGTGAGCACAGGAAAATGGACTGCTTATGGCACGGCGATGAAGGAGTGGAAGGAGAGGAGAGGGATGGGAAGAGATGTCATCATAGCGCTGGATTTTCCGGGGAGGGAGGAGCTTTTCCGTTTTCTTCGGTACTTTTCCGGGGAGAGTAGGAAGCCCTATGTGAAGATCGGCATGGAGCTTTTCTACGCGGAGGGGCCGCGGATTGTGCGGGAGCTGAAGGAGCTGGGCCATCCGGTCTTTCTGGATCTGAAGCTCCATGATATCCCGAATACGGTGCGCTCCGCGATGCGTTCTCTCCGGGAGCTGGACATCGACATGACAAATGTCCACGCCTCCGGGACGAAGGAGATGATGGAGGCTGCGCTTGAGGGGCTCACGAGACCGGATGGCAGACGCCCGCTCCTCATTGCGGTGACGCAGCTCACCTCGACTTCACAGGAGAGAATGGAGCGGGATCTTCTGATCCGGGAGCCGATCGACGAGGTGGTTCTGCATTATGCCAGGAGGGCCCGCGAGGCCGGACTGGACGGGGTCGTCTGCTCTCCGCTGGAGGCGGGAAGGATTCATGACAGCCTCGGACGGGACTTTTTGAGTGTCTGCCCCGGCGTCCGTTTTCCGGGAGGGGAGGCCGGAGATCAGTCCCGCGTCGCTTCGCCGGAGAGGGCGAAGGAGCTCGGCGCGGATTATATCGTCATGGGACGCCCCATCACGCGGGCGGAGGATCCCGTCTCGGCCTATCGGAGGGCGATGGAGGAGTTCACAGGGGTTTCGGCGGCTCCGGGCAGCACAGTGCCGGATGAGAAGCGGGAGGATTAAAAATGGAAAGAGAGGAAAAGACAGCGTTTGGGAAGACAGAGGAGATCGGAGAAAGAGCAGCGGAGGCACTGCTTTCCATCCGGGCAGTTTTTCTCCGCCCGGAGGAGCCCTTCACCTGGGCCTCCGGCATTCGCTCCCCGATCTACTGTGACAATCGCCTGGTTCTGAGCTTTCCATCGGTGAGGACGCTTATAGAGGAGGGAATCGCGGAGACGGTGAAGCGGGAGTATCCGGAGGCGGAGGCGCTCTTTGGCACTGCCACGGCCGGTATCGCGCACGCGGCTATCGCCGCTCAGTTCCTCGGGCTTCCCATGGGCTATGTCCGCGGAAAGGCGAAGGACCACGGGAGGAAGAACCGGATCGAGGGGAGGCTCTCGAAGGGGGAGAAGGTCGTCGTCATCGAGGATCTGATCTCCACCGGCGGCTCGGTCCTGGACTGTGTGGAAGCGCTCCGGGAGGAGGGAGCGGAGGTGCTCGGGATCGTCAGCATCTTCACCTATGGGATGAAGAAGGGACTGGAGAGACTGGACAGCGCCAAAGTCCGGAACAAAAGTCTCTGCGATCTGGACACGCTCTTAAAGGTCGCACTCCGGAAAGGCTATATCCGCCCCGAGGACGAGGGGAAGCTGCTTCGTTTCCGGGACGATCCGGCGGACGAGAGCTGGATGCGATAGGGGAGCGGGAGACGGCGTAGTTTTCCTGTCGGAATTAGCGCTGTCAGCATGGATGAAAGGGCAGCGGGGAAAGAGAGAACGGATACAGTACAGTATGAAGAAAGGAAGTCAATGCGATGCAGGGAAAGCTAAGGAGCGTCATCAATATCTTGGATCTGTCGGTGGGTGAGCTCGAACATCTCATGGATCTTGCGGACCGGATCGAAAAGCAGCCGGAGGAGTACCGGGATCGCTGCCGCTATAAGAAGCTCGCGACACTTTTCTTTGAGCCCTCCACCAGGACAAGGCTCTCCTTTGAGGCGGCAATGCTGGAGCTCGGGGGACAGGTGCTCGGCTTCGCCGGGGCCTCGAGCTCTTCCGCGGCAAAGGGGGAGAGCGTGGCGGACACGATTGCGGTCGTATCCAACTACGCGGACATCATCACCATGCGGCATCCGAAGGAGGGCGCTCCGGTCGTCGCGGCACAGAACAGCACGGTTCCCTTCATCAATGCGGGGGACGGCGGGCACTTCCATCCGACGCAGACTCTCGCGGATATTTTGACGGTGCGGAGGACCTGCGGGAGGCTGGAGGGGCTCACACTCGGCCTCTGCGGGGACCTGAAGTTCGGGCGCACGGTGCATTCCCTGATCGATGCAATGCTTCGCTATCCGAGGAACCGTTATATCCTGATCTCCCCGGAGGAGCTCAGACTGCCCGAGTATGAGATCGAAAAGCTCAGATCCTCCGGCGCGGAGTTTGAGGAGACGACCTCTTTGGAGGACGCGATCCCAAAGCTTGATATCCTCTATATGACGAGGGTCCAGAAGGAGCGCTTCTTCAACGAAGAGGATTATCTTCGCTTAAAGGATATCTATGTCCTGACGCCGGAGAAGCTGAGGAATTCCAAGGAGAGCCTCGCGATTCTGCATCCTCTCCCGAGGGTCAACGAGATTTCCGTCGCGGTGGACAGAGACCCCAGGGCAAAATATTTCTATCAGACTCTCTGCGGAAAGCAGATGCGGATGGCCCTCATCCTCTTCCTTCTGGGACTGGATGAATAAGAGAGGAGGACAGACAGGATGAAGATAGACGGAATAGAGAATGGAATTGTGCTGGACCACATCAAGGCGGGGAGAAGCATGCTGGTCTACCGCTATCTGGGGCTAGACCGGGTGAAAAGCCAGGTCGCCATGATACAGAACTGCGTCTCCCATAAGATGGGGAAGAAGGATATCGTAAAGATCTCGGAGAATATCGATCTCGACCTGGAGGTCTTGGGGTATATCGATCCCGGCATTACGGTGAACTACATCAAGGATGGGAAGCAGGTCAGAAAGGCGAGCCTGGAGCTCCCGGAGAAGCTCCGGAATGTTCTTCGCTGCAGAAACCCCCGCTGCATCACCTCCACGGAGCAGGAGCTCCCCCATATCTTCCGCCTTGCAGACCGGGAGAGAAGGCAGTACCGCTGCATCTACTGTGACACGATCGCAAAGAAGGATGAAATTCGATCCATGCTGCCGTAAGGCAGCGGGGAGAGCCCGAAAAAGAAAAGCTTTCGTCAGAAAAGATTTCCTTGCCATTCCTTGGCAAATCAACGATACTGAAGAGGAAGAACCTTTACGGGGAGCTGAGCGCTGCTGAGATCCTCTGCCTTGGAGAACAGGAAGAGAGGGACAAAAGCCGTTTTCGGAAAGGAGGCATTCACAGTGAGCGTAAAGACATTTGTCCTTTTGAACATAGCCTTCTTCATCGTTGCCTTGATCTCCACACTCCTAAGAGGGGGGAAACTGCCGTCGATCCTTTTTGTCCTGTACATTTACGGAATTGTATTCCTGACTACCTTTGTCATAAGCTGGATCAAGAGAAAGGACTGAAGAGAAGGAAGAATCTGTGAAACGGGACCGCTTCGGCGGTCCCGCTCCTTAAAAGGGTAGATGATGGCGCTGAAGTAACGGATTAACCGAGACCATGATGAAGCTTTGAAAACATCTGAGCACAAGGTCTTTTATGATGCAATCAAAATCATAGAAGGCCTTTTATTATGGAAAAAAGGAAGAGAAAACCTGCTCACCAGGTCCAGATGGCTGGCAGAAAGCGATATTGAAAATATTAGAAAGATTAACAGTGATATCAATCAGTATTATAGAGATAGAATCAAATAACAAATGAATTGCACTTTAACATAATTAGTGTTAATATGCGTTTATGATGTTATCATAGGGGGGGCGAGATGAGTTATCTGGAAGAAGTGCTTGGAATAAAAGCCATCTACAGTCAATGGAAGGATAGTAAAAAACTGCCATTCCTGATCACCGATCGCTATGATTTTCAAAGGGTGTTTCTTGACGAAGTTCCAACGGTCTTCATGTATGTTAAAGGATCAATGGAGAGTCTGGTTAATACCAAGGCGCATGTGAGAAAGGCAGGATCGTTAGCTGGAGTTCCGCTGGTACTGGTGCTTCAAACATGTCTTCCAAGACAGCGCGAGAGTCTGATCCGTGCAGGAATCCCATTTATCGTGGAGGGAACACAGATCTTTCTTCCATTTATGGGCGTTGCTCTGCGCGAAAAATATTCAAGACCAGCGGAATTTCGCACGCAGCTGACGCCGTCGGCACAGGTTGTTTTCTTGCATTTGCTTTATGGAGCAAAGAATAAAATCCTGCTGAAGGATGTGGCAAAGGAATTAAACTTGACGGCGATGACTGCTTCAAGAGCCGTCAGACAGCTGGAAGATGCCGGGATGATCAAGACACAAAAAGAGGGTGTGCATAAAATTATTTTAATGACGAATCAGGGGCAAGCTCTTTTTCGAAAAGCAGAGAGCTTTTTGATATCACCTGTCGGGCGGAAGCTGTATGTCACAAAAGATAAGGCTTTTGAGAATTGTCTGAAGGCAGGATACCTGGCGCTGTCTGAGTACTCTATGCTCAGTGCCCCGAGGACCAATGTTTATGCGGTAAACAATCTTCCGGCAGAATACATGGAGGAGATGACGGACGCAGATCAAGAGATTCAGATCGAACAGTGGATATATGATCCCTGTCTTTTTGGAAAGAATGGAAGTGTAGATCCTATCTCTCTTTACCTGTCGCTTCGAGATGATCCGGATGAGCGCGTACAGGAAGCACTTGATACTATGATGAGTGACTTCTGGAGGGAGTATCATGCTTAAAGGCTTTCAAAGTTTTAGGGACTGGTTCGCCGGGTTTGAAGCAAACTATACGATTATCGGTGGTACGGCCTGCGATCTATTGATGTCGGATTACGATTTGGATTTTCGTGCAACGAAAGACATTGATCTGGTATTGATTCTTGAGGAATTGACACCGGAGTTTAGCAGAAGGTTTTGGGATTACATTCAAGATGCGGGATATGAGCATCGGGATAAGAGTAGCGGAAAGAGCCAGTTCTATCGTTTTTCAAAACCAAAGAACGGGGATTATCCTGCGATGATTGAACTGTTTTCGAGAAGGACGGAGAGGATTCTTTTGCCGGAAGAAGCAGTACTCACTCCAATCCCGATAGAGGAGGAAGTGTCCAGCTTATCTGCTATTTTGCTGGATGAGATGTATTATCAATTCCTGAGGAAGGGATCGATCGTGATAGATGGGGTGGCGATACTGGATACGCCCTATCTGATTCCATTTAAGATGAAAGCCTGGCTGGATCTGACAAAGAGGCGAGTAAAGGGAGAGAATATAGACAGCAAAAATATCCGGAAGCATAAGAATGATGTCTTTCGAATGTCTACTCTGCTGGGGGGAGAGACGGTACTTCCAGCAAAGGGGGCGATCAAAAAGGATATTGAAGAATTCCTTTTGAAGATGGGAGATGAAGGGTTAGACGTGAAACAGCTTGGATTGAGAAGAACAAAAAAAGAAATGATCGACCGTCTGAGAAGGTGCTATTTGTCAGGAGAAGGTGAATAAGGGGGATATATAGCTGACGGAATTTTATCATAGAGTCAGTTGATGAGAGAGGCATTTACGAGGATGCTTTTTTGCGGCCAAAAGTTTATGATTTGGAGACCGTCGTCGATCCTTTTTGTCCTGTACATTTACGGAATTGTATTCCTGACTACCTTTGTCATAAGCTGGATCAAGAGAAAGGACTGAGGAGGAGAGAGGATTTATGATGCGGGGCCGCTTTGGCGGCTCCGTTTCTTTTTCGAAAGGATCAAGAACGCTGTAAAATTCATGCCGCAAAACATGACACATCCTTTCTGAATTTAAAAGAGAGTGGAGTTCTCAACTTCATTTTAGGAGTCATAACTTAGAAGAAAAAAGACTTGAAAGCTTGAAATCCATTCGCATTCTCACTATAATATAGACAAAAGAATAACGAGAACGAGAAGTAAAAAATGTTATATTTAATAGATTGAAAAGATAATTTGAGATGTGCTGTTATAAAGGCGTTTGCTATTCACCCTATCTTATGTGGTGAGGAATAGAAAGGGGGTTATGAGCGATACAATTCTACCATCAGGAAGGAAGTTAATGGAAATTTCCATAGGAAGGAGAGGCCTTATGAAATTTGCAGTTGACTATAAGATGGCTTTATATGTATTCGTGGTTGGATGCGTTTGTATAGGTATCAGAATGGCTATGTCACCTTCCCTCCCTTTGGTGTTAGAGCTTGCGGTTGGCGCTGGTTTATGTCTTGTCAGCGTGGGATTGACAGTATGGGAGATCATCGGAGATCTCGGTTTCTTCTATGGTTTTGCCGAGAATTGGAATGGATACGGCATTGTAAATAGCGGTTTTATCGCTGGGATGTCTGCATTCTTTTTTTCGAGAGAATGGCAACTTGGTATTGCAATAGTGGTTTTGCTGAGTGTTTTCACGATGATCGAAAGGCTTTGTATTCGATATGCCGTTTCGTTAGTTAAGAAAACTCATAAAAGCCATAACGGTTAAAGCCCTATTTATCATAAAAAGGGTAGATGATGGCGCTGAAGTAACGGATTAACCGAGACTATGATGAAGTTTTGAAAACATCTGAGCACAAGGTCTTTTATGATGCAATCAAAATCATAGAAGGCCTTTTATTATGGCAAAAAGGAAAAGAAAACCTGCTCACCATGTCCAGATGACTGACAGAAAGTAATATTGAAAGTATCAGAAAGATTAACAGTGATATCAATCAATATTATGGGGATAGAATCAAATTACTCCTCGGAGGGATCAACCCTCTGGGATATGGAAAGAATGGAAGAGCAGATCCTATATCTTTTTACCTGTCGCTTCGAGATGATCCGGATGAGCGCGTGCAGGAAGCACTTGAAGCTATGGTATAGATCAACTTTATTGTAATTAAAATCTTTAATAGATATTCACTATTTGTCACTAAAAAATACAAGTGATATAATTGTAATCTATCAATGTGTTTTACACGATATCAACTCATGAGGAAAATGGCAAGAAGACAGATCTCAAACTAAAAAATTGGAGAGAAAATGATGAAGAAAAAGTGGATTGCGGGAAGTATCGTGTTGGCATCGATTTTGATGATTATGTGGATAACGGGCTGTTCCGGAAACTCGACTTCCAAGGAGTCTGGTTCTCAAAGTACCGAACAGACCGTCAGCACCGATACGAGCGGAGAAGCCAAAGAGGTCATTAAAATTTCCACCACGGGAAATCACACATTTTTCTCTGAAACAAACGAAAAGACCGGAGAACTTCAAGGATACGAAATAGATGTGTGGAACGAGATCGCGAAGAGAAAGAACTGGGAAATTCAATGGGAACTCGCGGGATTCCCGGGAATCCTCGAATTGCTGGAAGCCGGACGAGTGGACACCGTGGCGGATCAAATCGGGGTTACCGACGAGCGTAAAAAAGTCTATAACTTCAGCGAAGTGTATTTCTATGTGCCGTATCGGGTCGTCGTCGCGGAAGACAACGATACTATCCACGGGATTAAGGACGTATACGGCAAGAAAATGGGGGTATTGGTGAACGATATCGCCTACGCGTTTAAAGATCAATTTGACCCGGACAACAAGATTCAATATGTGGAATATGAAAAGAGTACCGCCGTGCATACCGACGTCGCCCTCGGAAGAACGGACGCGTCGCTGATGTCTTCGATGCATATCGAAGACGTCAAGAAGAAATCCGGACTGAAAATCAAAGGGGTCGGCGATGTGGTTTACACCGAAGACGCCGCCTATCCTTTTCACAAAGACGAACGGGGAACGAGACTCTGCAATGAAGTAAGCGAAGTTTTGAAACAGCTGAAAGAAGAAGGATTTCTCCGAGAGACGGCAATCAAATGGTTCGGTTTTGACCCGATGGAATAAGGCGAACGGAGAAGTGAAGCATGGATCAATTCAATGCGAAACTGTTTTTCGAGCTTTTTCCGAAAATTCTGAAATTTTTGCCGGCAACTTTCAGTCTTGCGCTGACATCCGCGTTTTTTTCTCTCGTATTCGCAATTCTTTTGGCGATTATCCGTCAGTATCGAATACGAGGGTTATATGCGCTGAGTTCTCTCTATGTTTCGTTTTTTCGGGGAACGCCGTTTGTCGCACAGTTGTTCTGGTTTTATTATGGCTTGACACAGATCTTTGACGCCATCAAGGTGATGAGCCCGTTTACCGCGCTGGTCATCTGCATGAGTGCCAACTACGCGGCGTTTATGTCGGAAGATATCCGAGCGGCGCTGAATTCGGTCAGCAAGGCACAGTATGAGGCGGGACTCTCCATAGGCATGCATCCGCTGCAAACCGTTCAAAGAATCATCCTGCCGCAAGCCGCCAGGGTGGCGGCGCCGGGGCTCTCAAATCACTTTATCGGCATCTTTAAGTCCACATCCATCGGATTCATGATCGGATATAAGGACATGATGGCAGCAGTGGGATTGGAAACGTCGAAAGCCTATCGCTTTTTGGAAGGATATACGGTCTCGATCATCGTTTACTGGGTGATTCTGTCCATTCTCTCCTTCGGACAGAAGAAGCTGGAAGAAAAGCTGAATGTCAATTACAAGTAAGAGACAAATATGATCGAAATAAAGAACCTGAAAAAAACATTTGGAACTCTCGAAGTGTTGAAAAATGTATCCTTTCAACTGAACAAGGGAGAAGTGCTGGTCATTATCGGACCGTCCGGAACGGGCAAATCCACTTTATTGAGATGCATAAATTTTCTTGAACGGGCGGAGGCAGGAATCATCACCATCGGAGATGTCACAGCCGATGTCTCCACGGCGACGAAACAAGAAATTCAACACCTGCGCTCCCTCACCTCCATGGTGTTTCAAAACTACTGTCTGTTTGCCAATAAGACGGCACTCGAAAACATCATGGAACCGATGGTTGCCGTCCAAAAAATCGATTCGAAAACGGCAAGGGAAAAAGCCCTGCGCATTCTCGAATCCATCGGACTTCCGGACAAACGCGACGCCTACCCGGCGCACCTGTCGGGAGGACAGCAGCAGCGGGTCGGGATCGGCAGAGCGATGGCGGTCAATTCGAGTCTGATGCTGATCGACGAACCGACGTCTTCACTCGATCCGGAACTCGTCGGCGAAGTCCTGAAACTGCTTTATCAACTCGCTAAAAACGACACCACCATGATTATCGCAACCCATGAGATGGAGTTTGCGCAACACATTGCGAATCGAATCCTGTTTATGGACAATGGGGAAATCGTCGAAGAGGGCACTCCCGACGAGATCTTCCATCATCCGAAATCGGAACGACTGGCACAGTTTTTAAAAAAATTTACGAAAAATAAGGAGAATTTAGAACTGTGAACTATATCGAATTTGAAGGGAGGAAAATATCCGTCCGGACCGCCGTGGACGACTACGAGATCGACGAAAACGGGGAATATCAGCGGCAAATTCCCCGTTTTCAAAACACTTTCGGCAAAAATGCGGAAAATCCGGTCGAAAAAGATCGATACACCCTCTTTTGGGCAAAGGACTGCGCATGGTCGAACCGAATTGCCATCGTCTACTCGATGCTCGGTTTGGAAAGCGCGATCAAAGAGGAGATCGTGTATTGGACGAAGTTGAATCTGCCCGTGGGATGGGAGTGCGGCAATGCCGAGGATCACATCAATCCGGAGAGTCAGGCGCGATTCATCGGCGAGCTGTATTATCGAAGCGACCCGAATTTTGAGGGGCGCCCTGCCGTTCCCGTTCTCTACGATTACAAGAGACAAATGATCGCGAATAACGATTTTCAAAACCTGACTTATTACTTGGAGAACGATTTCAAGCCATTTCACAAAGAGGGCGCGCCAAACTTATGCCCTTCGAACCGATTTCGAGAGATTCGGGAGCTGGGAAACTGGCTGTATGACCATATCAACAATTCGATTTACAAGATGTTTTTCGGAAAAAACAAAACCGCATACCGCAAGGGATACGATGAGTTCCGCTCCGGCATGGAAACCTTGGAGAAGACCTTGGATGAACAGAGATTTCTGCTCGGAGATCATATTTCGGATTCCGACATTCGTTTATTTTCCACGCTAGTCCGACTGGACGAGGACTACGGAAAAGGGCTGGGACTCGATGAAAAACTCATCCACTACCCGAACCTGTTTGACTACTGCCGAGAGATCTATCAATTGAAAGACGTTCGAAAAAAGATTTTTTTTAAATATATGTATCGCGGAGAACCGAAAGAAGACGTCATCCATGCCATTGAAGAGCTCTGGTCGACGCCGGTGTGCCGAAGCGGGAAAATCAAAAAAAGCGACTTTATATATCTATTATAAAGTCATAGAGGTTACTGCTTCAAACTGGAACTTTGTTCCGTAGTTGGCTCTTCGTCTTCATCATAAGCCGGATCAAGAGAAAGGACTGAGGAGGAGAGAGGATTTATGATGCGGGGCCGCTTCGGCGGCCCCTCTGTTTTGTGAAAAAACGGTAATTTATCTCAGATAAGGGCGAGATTTACCGTGAAATAGAGACAGCTTTTTTCCGCCTTTCGTTGCTATTCCATCCCGAAAGTGTTAGGATATGACAAAGGAAAAAGGAGAAAGCGATGGCAATGGAAAAAGATTTGCAAGGAGCGGCTTTCCGGGAGGATAGCAGCCGGGCGGAGAGCGCTCAGACGGGCTGGAAAAGGGCTGCGGGAGTTTTGCTCCCGATTTTTTCACTGCCCGGAAGATATGGGATCGGAGGCTTCGGAGAGGAGGCCTTCCGTTTTGCGGATTTTCTTTCGGAGTCCGGGCAGAGCTACTGGCAGATTCTGCCCCTGGGGCCGACCGGCTACGGGGATTCTCCCTATCAGAGCTTTTCCACCTTTGCGGGGAATCCCTATTTCATTGATCTTCCGACTTTGATCCGGGAGGGACTCCTCACGGAGGAGGAGTGTGAAGAGGCCGGGCTGGAGGAAGGAGCGGAGGAGCGAGAGGGAGAGAAAGAGGACGGGAGCGGAGAGCTCTCGGAGCCGGAAAGGCGGATCTCCTATGAGAGGCAGTACCGCTTTCGCTATCCTCTCCTCCGAAAGGCCTATGCCCGCTTCCAGAGAGGGCTCTGCGGGGAGGAGTCGTGGGAAGCGGAGAGGGAGTCCTACCAGGAATTTTTGCAGGAGGAGGAGCTCTGGCTTCCCGACTACGCCGCTTTTATGGCGAAGAAGAGCGGAGACAGCGAGGATTTCCACTGCTTTTTGCAGTATGAGTTTCGGAAGCAGTGGAGGAGGCTGAAGCGCTATGTCAATGAGAGAGGGATCGAGCTGATCGGCGATATTCCGATCTATGTGTCGCAGGATTCCTCGGATCTTCTCTCGAATCCGAAGCTTTTTCAGCTGAGCCCTGAAGGAGAGCCCCTTCGGGTTGCGGGCTGCCCCCCGGATTCCTTTGCGGCGGACGGCCAGCTCTGGGGGAATCCCCTCTACGACTGGGAGTATCACAGAAAGAGCGGCTATCGCTGGTGGATTGAACGGATGCGGCACTGCTTTTCGCTCTATGATATCGTCCGCGTGGATCATTTCCGGGGCTTCGACGAGTATTTCTCCATCCCGAGCGGGGATAAGGACGCGAGGGGCGGACGATGGGAGAAGGGGCCGGGGATCGAGCTTTTCCGGGCGCTTAAGGAGGCGCTCGGGGAGAAGCGGATCATCGCGGAGGACCTCGGCTATGTGACGGATTCTGTGAGGAAGCTTGTGAGGGATACGGGCTTTCCCGGGATGAAGGTCCTGGAGTTCGCCTTTGATTCCCGGGAGGAGGCGGATTATTCCCCGGACGGCTGGCCGGAGAATTCGGTGGGCTACACCGGGACGCACGATAATCAGGTGCTCAGGGCCTGGTTTACGGAGATTTCGGAGGAGGACCGGCAGATGGCGGCGGAGGCTCTCCACACTGCGCTCTCCGAGCTTGAGAGCTCGAATTATGTGGACCGCTTCATCGAGCTTTCGATGCAGACGAAGGCGAATACGGTGATCATCCCGCTTCAGGACTATCTCCGCTTCGGCGCAGAGTCCCGCATCAACAAGCCGTCCACCCTCGGGGGAAACTGGAGCTTTCGCTTCCTGAAATCGGATTTTACGGCGGAGCTCTCCGGGAGAATCCGAAGATTTACCGAGGAGAGCGGGAGAGGCTAGACTGCTCTCCTTTACGCAGGTCTTTTATAAAGGGGGCAGTGCCGACCTGACGCTTTGTCCGCCCAGGAACGGGCACTTCCGCCTTGGCAGCGGAAGGTGCGGCGCGGGGACGGATATTGATTCCGATTCCGATGGTTCCGGCATAGATCTTCATGGGATCTTTCGCCGGGCTAGGGGACGGACAAAGCGGCAGGGCGGTATGGGGATCCCTGTCAGCGCCATGGATGCAGGGAGCGAAGCGGCGCGCAGGGCTATGATTTATGGTACTTGCCGGTATTTTCGGCATAATATTTTCTGCTGGAGCAGAGGGAGAGATTCCCGGAAAGAGAAAGGAGCTATATGAAGGGAGCATTACAGGCGCTTCGGAAGGAGATGGCCAGAGAGAAGACGGATGTCTATCTGATTCCCATGGACGATTTTCATCAGAGCGAGTATGTCTCGGAGTATTTCAAGACGATCCGCCATATCACGGGCTTTACGGGGGACAGCTGCAATGTGGTTGTGACGCAGGATGCGGCGAAGTTTTTCACCGACGGAAGATTCTTCATTCAGGCGGAGAGAGAGCTCTACGACGGCGTGGATCTCATGAAAATGGGGGAGAAGGGCGTGCCGACCCTGACGCAGTATATCGAGACCGTTCTCCCCGAGGGAGGCGTGCTCGGCTTCGACGGAAGATGTGTGAATTCCGGACTCGGAAAGCAGCTTGAGGCTATCGCGGAGAAGAAAAAGGGGAAAATTCAGGCGGATAAGGATCTGGTTGGAAATGTCTGGCCGGAGCGGCCCTCTCTGCCGAAGGAGAAGGTCTGGATTCTGGAGGAAAAGTGGGCCGGTGAGAGTGCAGAGAAGAAGCTCTCCAGGCTTCGGGAGGAGATGACGGAGAAGGGAGCCGACATTCATGTCATCGCAAGCCTCGATGATATCGCATGGCTTCTGAATCTCCGCGGCTGGGATGTGCTCTGCACACCGGTCTTCCTTTCCTTCCTGCTCATCGATCGGGAGAACTGCTATCTCTTTGCCAATGAGGAGAACTTCGACGAGAGCGTAAAGCGCTATCTGGAGAAGCTGCAGGTCCGCCTTGCGCCCTATAATGGGATCTATGATGCGGTGAAGCAGCTTCGGAACAGGACCATCCTTCTTCAGGGCGGAAAGACCAATTATGCGATCCTCCGCTCGATCGATCCCTCGGTCTCTGTCGTCGATGCCCTGCTCCCCAGTACGTATGACAAGGCGATCAAGAATGAGGTGGAGATCCAGAATGAGAGGACGGCCCACATCAAAGACGGCATCGCGCTGACAAAGTATATCTATTTTATGAAGCACGCCTTCCGGGACGGAAAGCTCACGGAGGAGGCAAAGGAGATCCTGCAGGCTCCGGAGCTCACAGAGTGCAGCGGCGCGGCCTATCTCCAGAGGCTTCGGAAGGAGGACCCGCACTATCTGGAGGACAGCTTCCCCGCGATTTCCGCCTATGGAGAGAACGCGGCGCTTCCCCACTACTCCCCCTCGGAGGAGCACGACAAGAAGGTGGAGGCGAGCGGCTTCTATCTCATCGATTCCGGCGGACAGTATTATGAGGGAACGACGGATGTGACGAGGACCATCGCCATGGGACCGCTGAAGAAGGAGGAGATCCGGCACTTCACCATGGTGTGCATGGCGATGCTTCGCCTTGCGGACGCGAAGCTCCTTCAGGGCTCCTCCGGAGTGACCTTTGATTATGCCGGGAGAGAGATCTTCTGGAGGGAGGGGCTGAATTATAATCACGGGACCGGGCACGGCGTCGGCTACTGCCTCTCCTGCCATGAGGGACCGATCGGCATCCGCTACCGCTATTTGCCGAGCCGCCTGGAAAATGTGGAATTCAACCCCGGAAATATCGTCTCCGATGAGCCCGGCTTCTATGTCGAGGGACAGTACGGGATCCGGACGGAGAATTTGATGGTCTGCAAAAAGGCGATCGAGAATGAGTTCGGCATGTTCATGGATTTCGAGCATCTGACAATGGCGCCGATCGACCTGGAGGCTCTGGACAAGAGCATCATGCTGCCGCACGACATCGAGCTCCTGAATGCCTATCACAAGGACGTCTATGAGAAGCTTTCTCCCTACTTTGAGGGAGAGATCCTCGCGTGGCTGAAGGAGGCGACGAGGGCGATCTGATCCTCGTTTCCTATGAGAAAAGATAATTCCCTCTTCCTCTGCCGGAATGGACTGACAGGCGCGGGAGGAGGGAGGAAAAAGCCGCCCCGGCCCGGGGAGAGAAAGCTCTCTCCCCGGGCCGGGGCGGCGGACGTTTTCCGGTACAGCTCTTTATAGCGGGATCAGTGTTTTCCGGTGAAGCCCTCTATCCCGGGGTCCCGGGATCACTGGCTTTTCGGCGCCGCTTTCCTAGATCCATTGCTGGAGCAGAAGGAGGATCCAGAGATGAGCGGGGTAGAAGAGATAGAAAAACCACTTGTCGAAGGCGCTGCTTCTCCCCTTTTCTCCATTATAGAGGAAGAAGAAGGGGATGACGAGCCAGGTCATCCAGTCGGAGTTCACGAAGAACATATCGAGCCCTTGGGAGAAAGCTTCGGTGGGTCCGCCGTATATGACGAAGAAGAGGAGGAAGCAGTAGGCGAGATAAAAGAGTGCCTGCTTTACCCTGCTCTCCCGGAAGAAATATGCGATGAGGACCAGGGGGAGGATCTGAAGTCCGCCCTCCAGATTGAGTGTCGATCCGAAGCCGAGCGGAATTCCCGCAAAGCTCAGACCCATTCCAAGGAGAAATAAGAGCCAGGCCGCGATCCGGAGGAAAAGAGCGCTTTCCTTTCGCTCCTCTGCGAGCGCGAAGAGCCAGATGATGCTGAAGGAGAGGGCGAGGGTCAGGAAGATATTGTCACTGATGCCTCTTTCATGGAAGAGAAAGAAGGAGAGCAGATTTCCCGCCTGCATGAGAAGCGCCGCGATCCAGAGCCTTTTACAGTATTTTTCTCTCGATCTCGTGTGGAAGAATCCGTCCACCAAAAGCCAGGCAAAGAGCGGGGAGACAAAGCGGGTGATCAGGTGGATGATGCTGTTTAGATTAAAGCGAAGATAGGCATTGTCCAAGAGCATGAAAAAGAGCGCGAGATATTTTAACTGCGCCCGGTTCAGGCCTGCTTTTTTACTTTCCATGATTTCGTTTCCTCTTTCTTTCCTTCCTTGGTGCTTCCTGAGATTCATCCCCGCCGCTCCTGTTTTCCGCCGCCCGGGACAAAATCCTGCTTTCGCCCCATTCCTTCAAGCTGTCCCATGTCCAAAGAAGCAGTACATCGATAAGCGGGTACGCCTTATCTTATTCTTATAAGGGGGCATGCATTGTCCATAAGGAGCTATGCATAAGGGGAGTTTACGGGACGGAGAATTTTGGCACGGGGATCATTATAATCAGGAAGAAGGAGAATGGGAACTTACGGTTTTCTGAAGGACGCCTGCCCTTCGGGAAACTGCGCTATACTTTCCGGAGAAGGGAGAGAAGAGATGAAACGAGACGCGCTTTATTATGAAAGGCCGCCCATAGGGGATTTCACGGCGGAGCTTTTGGAGCTTCGGGCATCGACGGAGCAGGAGAAGAGGCTTGTATCTCAAAGGCTCGGGAGAGAGCTCTCTTCCCTTTATACGGCGAAGCTCTTTCCGGAGGGCTTCTATCCGGAGGGGGGAGGGCAGAGTGCTGACCGGGGAAAGGTAGGCGAAGCGGAGCTTCTCTACGCCCTGGAGGAGAAGGGGGAGGTCCTTCATTATCTGGATCGGGAGCTTATGCCGGGTACTTATCCCTGCCGCCTGGACCTTGATTTTCGGAGGAGAAATACGCAGTCCCACAGCGGAGAGCACATCGTCTCCGGCATCGTGCACAGGCGCTTTGGCTATCACAATGTGGGCTTTCACATGGGAAAAGACGGGCTTCTTACGATCGACTTCGACGGGAGGATCACGGAGGAGGAGCTCCGGGAGCTGGAGAAGCTTTCGAACCTCGCGGTCTGGGAGAATCACCCGGTGCGGATCCTCTACCCTGATCGGGAGGAGCTCTCCCGTCTCGACTACCGGAGTAAAAAGGAGCTCAGTGAAACGGTGCGGCTCGTGGAGATTGAGGGCGTGGATCTCTGCGCCTGCTGCGGGACCCAGGTGGAGCAAAGCGGAGAGATCGGCCTGATCCGGCTCTACTCCGTCACATCGAGGAGGGAGGGCTGCCGCATCGAGATGAGAGCCGGGGAATCCGCTCTTTCGGATCTCATCCGAAAGGAGGAGGTCCTGAAGCGCTGCGCGGTCTCCCTCTCCGCAAAGCCTCTGGAGCTTGAGGATGCTCTTAAGAGAAAGCAAAAAGAGATTTTTCGGAAGGAGGGGAGGATCCGGGAGCAAAACGAGAGGTATTTCCGTATGCTCTCCGAGAGCCTTCGGAGAAAGCGGGGGGAGGGAGGCGGCTCCGGCTCTGTCCTCTGCCATTTTGAGAGGGGCTTTTCCGAGGCAGAGCTTCGGGAGCTTTGCAATGTCCTTTTGGAGAGCGCAGAGGAAGAATATGTCCTTCTCCTGGAAGAAAGGGAGGGGGCGCCTTCTGAGAAGGAGGAAGCGCTCTCCGGCTTGAAAGAGACTTCTTCCAAGCCGGAGAGAGAGTATTTCTATATCCTCGGGAGCCGGAAGGGGGACGCCCGCGCGATGCAGAAAATCCTGAGAGAGAGGCTTTCCCTCCGGGGAGGGGGGACGGCGGAGATGGTGCAGGGGAGCCTTCGCGGCGATCCCTCCGAGCTCCTTTCGCTTTTTTCTTCCTTGGAGAACTTCTCTCTCCTTTAGAGAGACAGTGCTTTTCCGGGAAGCGGGCCGAAGAGGGTCGAGTCCTTCGTTCCCTCATCGTCCATTATATGGAATTCTAGCAGGGATTAGTTCCCAGTCGAGGAGGGCCGAGGCCTCTGTCCCCTCATCGTCCTCAAAAAGGTAGCGCTGACGCATCCTGAGAGGAAGGAGAAGACGCCGCGGCTGAGCCGCTCGTAAAGTCAGGAAAGGACTAAAGGGCGCCGAATCCATCCGATACCCGCCGGATTTCAGCCGGGACTGCTTCCCGGAGCGATCCGGATTTCAGCCGGGACTGCTCCCCGGAGCGATCAGGGCTTCGGAGGGAGGCTGCAAAGCGAAAATCGGGGAAATATGCCGGATGCTTTTGAAAATCAGTGTCCTTTGAGCTGCTTTGCCGCATTGAGGAGACGAAAGACCTGCTCCGCGGTATCGGCCAGATTTCGTTTGGCTGTCTTTGCTTCCATGCAGCGGCTGAGGGGCTCTGCCCGCCGGAGGATCGGAAAGAAGGCGTCGATCCCGTGCGCATTGCATTTCACGGCGTCCTCGGAGACCGAGCCGGAAAACGCGATGACGGGCTTTCCGTACTCCTTTGCGATTGCCGCGACGCCGATCGGCGCCTTCCCCATGATGGTTTGTGCATCCAGCCTCCCTTCCCCGGTGATCACGAGGTCTGCGTCTTTTATGAAGTCCGAGAGCCGGGTCTCCTTAAGGACGATGCGGACGCCGGATTCGAGGACCGCATTCGTATAGCTTAGAAATGCGAAGCCGAGTCCCCCCGCGGCGCCGGAGCCCGGTGCATCCGGATCCGCTGTTTCAAAAAAGGCTCTGCTCAGCTTCGCGTAGCGGGAGAGCCAGCGGTCCATCTCGGGGATCACAGCGGGATCCGCTCCCTTTTGTGGGGCAAAGACCGCGCTGCACCCGTTTTCGCCGCAGAGAGGGTTAGTGACATCGCATGCGATGCGGAAGCGGCATTCTCTGAGCTCCGGGAGAGCCTTATCGATTCGGATCTCCGAGAGCTCTCTGAGGCCTTTTGCGCCGAAGGGGAGCGGCCTTCCCGAAGCATCCAGAAACTCATAGCCCAGCGCCTGCAGCATTCCGATCCCGCCGTCGTTTGTCGCGGAGCCCCCGATCCCGACGATAAAGCGGCGGCAGCCTCTCTGCACGGCGTCCAGAATCATTTCTCCGACGCCGAAGCTTGTGGTATGGAGCGGATTTCTCTTCTCCTTTGGCACGAGGGTGATGCCGGCCGCCTGCGAGATCTCGAGGATCGCCGTGTGGGATGCGGGAAGGATCCCGTATACAGCGAGGGTACTCTCTCCGAGCGGGCCTTTCACGGAGAGCTCCCGCAGTTTGCCTCCCATGCCGAGCGTCAGGGCCTCCACGGTTCCCTCTCCGCCGTCTGCAAGAGGCCGAATTGCGACTTTACACGCGGGATCTGCTCTTCGTATCCCCTCCCGAACGGCGGCCCCTGCCTCTAGGGAGGAGAGGGAGCCCTTCAGGGAGTCGATGGCAATGACAACTTTCATGGAAGCTCCTTTCTTTTTGCTGCTTCCTTCCATTTTATGATTGTCCATTTTATGATTGCCGGAGAGAAAAGACAAATGTAAAAATTCTTCCGGAGCGGACAGGCGAGGGGCTGAGCGCCGTTTCGGTAAGGAACTGGGCGCCCTTGCGGTATAGTGGGAGCCTTGCTATAATAGCCTCCAGGTGCCGGGACGGATTCCGCATGGCATTTTCTCTGCCATACTGTCCTAAGCTTACGGGACGCTGTCTTTTATAGAGGGAGGCGCGTCATAGAGTCTTTCATCCATTTTCGCGAAGGGAGCGTCTTGGATGGGAGACTTTTGACACTTGGGATCCGGAGAGCGGCAGGGAAGCGGAGCGGCTTTTGCAGCCTTAGCCGGAGGGCTTCGCGCGGCTTTCCCATTGGGATGCAAATTGCTGTTTGTGCCGGAGAATGCAGCAGCGCTTATATTCAGCGCCGGTATTCTTCCGGGATATTTCAGGATGCGGCCAAGGAGCGCAGGAGGGTACGGATGAAAAAGAGAACAGGCGGAGCGTTGCTTTTCTTTATGCTTCTTTTCTGCCTCTCGTTTTCCCTCACGGGAAGAGCGGAGAAAAGCTGGGTGCAGCAGGATGGGCACTGGTATTGCTATGAGGAAGAGAACGGGGTGAGGACGCCGGTGAGCGGCTGGGTCCTCAGTAATGGGAGATGGTATTACTGCGGGCAGGGAGAGATGCTAAGCGGCTGGATCATCTGGAAGGGAAACTGGTATTATCTGAATCAGGACGGAGGGATGGCGGAGAAGCAGTGGGTCGGAAATTTCTATGTCGATGAGAGCGGGGCAGCTCTTAAGGATACCACGGTGGACAATGAGCGCCTCTCCCACTACGGCTCAAAGATGAAGAACGGAAAGCCCATCGAGGAGATCAACGAGAAGACCGCCCGCTATATCGATATCTTGGCGGAGCATCCGGATGCGAAGATCGAATTCGGCGCCCCCGGACAGGTCGTTATGGAGACGAACCGGAGCTTCCCCTTTATTCTCTTTAAGGCGATGCGGCTCTATGACAGAGAGACAGGGACGCTTCTCTACGAGGGGGACGGCTGCTTCTATCGGAATGCGGTGCTTGAGAGAGTGACGGAAAAGGGAGTGGAGAAGAGGAATCCTCTCAGCTTTTTGGAGAATCCGTATCTGCAGGCGGAGCGAGTCTCCATGGATCCGGCCGGACTCATCAGCTATGTCAGGGGAGTGAAATCATGACCCTTCAGCAGCTCCGTCAGGTGCTCGCGGTCTCGGACTGCGGATCCATGAATGAGGCCGCGAAGCGCCTCTATATCACACAGCCCAGTCTGAGCGCGGCCATAAAAACGCTGGAGAAGGAGATCGGCATTGAGATCTTTATCCGCACAAACCGGGGCATCGTGACGACGCCGGAGGGGGAGGAGTTTCTGGGATATGCGAGACAGGTCTCCGAGCAGTACCAGCTCGTGGAGGATAAGTATCTGCACGGGGGTACGAGAAAGAAGAAATTTTCGGTCTCCATGCAGCACTATACCTTTGCGGTAGAGGCCTTCATACGGCTCGTAAAGCGCTATGAGGAGGGGAGCGAATACGAGTTCGCGGTCCATGAGACGAAGACGATCGAGGTCATTGAGAATGTGAAGAAGCAGATCAGTGAGCTCGGCATCCTCTATCGGAATGAATTTAATCAAAAGGTCATCGGGAAGATTCTCCGGGAGGCCTCCCTCGAGTTCATTCCGCTTTTTGACTGCGATATCTATGTCTTTATGGCGAAGTCGAATCCCCTCGCGGAGAAGAAGAGGATACGGATGGAGGAGCTCGCGCCCTATCCCTGCTGTTCCTTTGATCAGGGGGAGAGGAACTCCTTTTACTTCTCGGAGGAGGTGCTCAGCACCTATGATTATAAGAAATACATCAAGGTCAATGACCGGGCGACAATCCTGAACCTCATGGTCGGTCTGAACGGCTACACGCTTTGCTCCGGCATCATCTGCCAGGAGCTGAACGGGCCCGGCTATACGGCGATCCGTCTGGACACTTCGGAGAAGATGCAGATCGGCTATATCAAAAAGAAAAGGATGCCGCTGAGTGAGCTCGGGCAGTGCTATGTGGAGGAGCTCAGCCGGTATTTGACGGCCCCCGCAGCGAAGCATTCCGGATAAGCGTATCATTTCGGATAATAGCGTATCATTTCGGATAATAGCGTATCAATCCGGATAAGAGCATATCATTTCGGATAAGAGCATATCATTCCGGATAATAGCGCATCATTCCGGATAACGGCACATCATTTCGGATAATAGCGCATCATTCCGGATAACGGCACATCATTCGGATAAAAGGAAGCGGCGCACGGGGACGGAGCGGCGGCCCTGTATCTGCGTTCCATTCCGCTCCCCGATCGGAATGGAACGGCATGGGGGATGGACAGCCTCTTTTTCCGGAAGGGGCGCTTCGTTTCCCATCCGGGGAGGAGAGATTATGAGACAGGAATATCTTATTTTTGCGGCGCTGATTATACTTCTTCTCGCCGCCTTTTTCCTGTTCCGGCGCTTTCGAAAGCGGATCCGGAGCGGGCGCTATGCCCCGCCGAAGGGAAGGACGCTCCGCGTCAGCCTGGAATCCGGGGACTACGGGAGGATGGCGGAGATCCTGCTCCTGGGACTTGGAGGTGAGAGCAATGTCAGCTCCGCGGAAGCGGGGGGGAGGCGTCTTAGGATAGGGATCCGGGACTATGACCGGGTCGATCAGGAAAAGCTTGAGAGCTCCGGCGTCATCGGAGTCCTCCGCCCCTCGAAAAACTCGGTGCAGATCATTGCAGGGGATGCCGCGGAGGAGCTCCTGGCCTCGCTTCTCTCTCTCCTCGAGAGGGAGAGAAAGAAGCGAAGGGAAGAGGGAGAGGAGAAGGGAGGCGGGAATGTCGAAAAGCTATGAGATGGACATGAGCAGGGGAGCGATTTTTCCAAAGCTCCTGGCCTTCAGCCTGCCCCTCATGCTTTCCGGGATACTGCAGCTTCTCTTCAACGCGGCGGATGTCATCGTGGTTGGAAGATTTGTGGGCTCCGATCAGATGGCGGCGGTGGGCTCCACGTCCTCTCTCATCAATCTCATAGTGAATTTCTTCGGGGGGCTTTCCGTCGGAGTCAGTGTGCTCGCGGCGCAGAACTATGCCGCGGGGCAGGGGAAGGAGCTTTCGAAGACGATCTCCACTGCCTTTATGACAGCGCTCCTCTCGGGGCTTTTATTGATCCTCATCGGGACGGCTCTCGCAAGGCCCTTGCTGGAGCTCATGGGCTCCCCCTCGAATGTCATCGAGTATTCGACGATCTATCTTAGGATCTATTTCCTCGGGATGCCGGCCCTTATGGTCTATGATTTTACAGCGGGGATCCTGCGGGCTGCGGGGGACACGAAGCGTCCCCTCTATTATCAGCTCGCCGCGGGCGCGGTCAATGTCGCCCTGAATCTCCTTTTCGTTCTGGTGCTCCGGATCGGGGTCGCCGGGGTCGCGATCTCGACCACCATCTCACAGATCATCTCGGCGTTCTGCCTCTTTCTCGTCCTGGTGCGGGACAAGGGAAAGCTGCATCTCGACCTGAAGAGGCTCCGCATCTATCCGGACAAGCTCCGCTCCATCATCCGGGTGGGACTTCCGGCGGGACTGCAGGGCACGGTCTTCAGCCTGTCCAATGTCGTGATCCAGAGCGCGATCAATTCCTTCGGCTCGGTCGCAATGGCGGGCGCGACCGCGAGTCAGAATATCGAGGGCTTTGTCTACATCGCCATGAACTCGATCTATCAGACAAATCTCTCCTTCACCAGTCAGAATATCGGCGCGGGAAAGTACAGCCGGATCAACCGGATTCTTCTGGACTGCCTTGGCGCAGTGACGCTGATCGGCCTGGTCCTTGGGGGATTGGTCAATCTTTTCGCTCCGCAGCTTCTGACCTTCTACACGACGGACCCCGAGGTGGCGCGCTTTGCCAGGGAGCGGCTTTTCCTCATCACGGTGCCCTATTTCCTCTGCGGCATAATGGACACGATTGTAGGATCTCTCCGGGGGATAGGCTACAGTCTGGAGCCGATGCTTGTGAGTCTGATCGGGGCATGCGGCAGCAGGATCCTTTTTATCATGACACTTTTTCAGCTTCCTTATTTTCACAGTTTGCACTGGCTCTATATCGGCTATCCCGTGAGCTGGGCTCTGACCTTTGCCTGCCATCTCGCAACCTTTATCCTTGTGAGAAGGAGGCTCCCGAAGACGGACACGCCGGAGGCGGCGCTGTCATAAGATAATATGCTCCCGCGATCGAAGGATCCTTTCGCGAAAGGCAGATATCGGCGCTGTTATATGGCCGGAGTGAGAGCCCGGCACAAAGCGGTGAGAAAGCGGCGGAAAAGGGGACAGCGGGGCCTTATGCCGGTCGATGAGGATCGTCCGGCATAAAGCGGCGGGAGAGCGGCGGAAAGGGGCGGCGGGAGGAAGAGGGAACGGCGGGAAAACAGGGAATGCTTACAGGAAAGAGAAAGGAATTCTATGGCACGAGATCTCACCTTACTGACGGATTTCTATGAGCTTACCATGATGCAGGGCTATTACCTTTGTCATAAGACGGAGGAAGAGGTTATCTTCGATATGTTCTATCGAAAGAACCCCATGGGGAACGGCTTTGCGATTTGCTGCGGCCTTGCCCAGCTCATAGAATACATCCGGAATCTGCATTTTAATGAGGATGATATCGATTATCTCCGCTCTCTTGGGGTCTTCGATGAGGGCTTCATCGACTACCTCCGGGGTTTTCACTTCACGGGCTCCATCTATGCGGTTCCGGAGGGGACCGTGGTCTTTCCCAGGGAACCGCTGGTCAAGGTCATCGCACCGGTGATCCAGGCACAGCTTGTGGAGACCGCGATCTTGAATATCATCAATCACCAGTCTCTGATCGCGACGAAGGCCTGCCGCGTCGTCTATGCGGCGAAGGGGGACAGCGTCATGGAGTTTGGCCTTCGGAGGGCCCAGGGGCCGGACGCCGGTCTCTACGGTGCGAGGGCCGCGATGATCGGGGGATGCAGCGGAAGCTCGAATGTCATGGCGGGAAGGGATTTCTCCGTCCCGGTTCTGGGGACCCACGCCCACTCCTGGGTCATGTCCTTTGATTCGGAGCTCGAGGCCTTTCTGGCCTATGCCCGCATCTATCCGGACAACTGCATCCTCCTCGTGGACACCTACGATACCTTAAAGAGCGGAATCCCGAACGCGATCCGGACCTTCGACAGGATGAGGGAGGAGGGGATTTCCCTCGGCCGCTACGGGATCCGCATGGATTCCGGAGATCTCGCCTATCTTTCCAAGAGGGCAAAGAGGATGCTGGATGAGGCGGGCTATACCAATGCCGTCATCTCCGCCTCGAATGATCTCAATGAAGATCTGATCAGCTCTTTGAAGATGCAGGGTGCGACTATCAATTCCTGGGGGGTCGGCACCAATCTCATCACCTCGGAGACACAGCCGAGCTTCGGAGGAGTCTATAAGCTCGCGGCGGTTCGCGGAGAGGATGGGAAATGGATTCCGAAGATCAAGCTCTCCGAGAACACGGAGAAGATCACGAACCCCGGGGACAAGCAGATCCACAGAATCTACGATAAGAAGAGCGGGAAGATCCTCTGCGATTATCTTACGCTCGCGGAGGAGCACCCGGATCCGGAGAGGGATCTCATGGTCTTTGATCCGCAGGATACCTGGAAGAAGACCTGCTTTCGAGGGGGGAGCTATCGGCTGAGGGAGCTTCTGATCCCGATTTTCCAGGAGGGAAAGCTCGTCTATGAGAGTCCCTCCGTCATGGAGATCCGGGAGATCTGCCGGAAAGAGCAGGAGACACTCTGGGATGAGAGCAGGAGGCTTCGGAATCCGCACGAGGTCTATGTCGATCTCTCCGACAAACTCTGGGAGTGCAGGAGGAGGCTTCTGACGGAGTACGGACAGGGCTGAATAGAGTACGGACAGGCTGATCGGAGGGCGGACCGGGGAGGCGAAGCGCGTTCGCGGGGAAGGAAGGTAGCCGCGGGGAATCCCCTGCGAAGGAAGATAGCAAAGCGCAGGCTTTCGGAGAGAAGCCTCTTTGCGAAGGGACAGCGCAGAGCGCAGGACTTTCCGTGAGAGGACTCGGGGGCCTCTTTGAGCGGATTCCGGAGGCGCCGCGTCTTTTGCCCGGCTTGATTTATGGGGGATCCGTCGATATAATGGTCCGGACGTCAAAGGCGATCCCGGCGCCGGGGGGAGAGGACAGAGAGGAAGAGCGGCAATATGTTTAAAAAAGTTGATACCAACATGAACTTTGTGGAGAGGGAGAAAGAGGTCGAGGAGTTCTGGAAGGCCGAGGGGATTTTCGAAAAGTCCATCGCGGAACACGAGGGGGATCCCTCCTATGTCTTCTATGACGGACCGCCCACGGCGAACGGAAAGCCCCACATCGGACATGTGGAGACCCGTGCCTTTAAGGATATGATTCCGCGCTACCATGCGATGAAGGGAAGGATGGTTCCGAGAAAGGCCGGCTGGGATACCCACGGCCTCCCGGTGGAGCTGGAGGTCGAGAAGAAGATCGGCATCAACGGGAAGGAGCAGATCGAGAGCTACGGCGTGGCCCCCTTCATCGACCTTTGCAAGGAGAACGTCTGGAAGTACAAGGGCATGTGGGAGGACTTTTCCTATAAGGTCGGCTTCTGGGCGGATATGGACCACCCCTATGTGACCTACCACGATGACTTCATTGAATCCGAGTGGTGGGCCTTAAAGGAGATCTGGAAGAAGAAGCTCCTCTATAAGGGCTTTAAGGTCGTTCCCTACTGCCCCCGCTGCGGGACGCCGCTCTCCTCCCATGAGGTCGCCCAGGGCTATCGGGAGCTGACAGAGCGCTCCGCCATTGTCCGCTTCAAGGCAAAGGAGGGGGACTTTTACTTCCTCGCTTGGACGACGACTCCCTGGACGCTTCCCTCCAATGCCGCGCTCTGCGTCCA
Organism: Oribacterium sp. oral taxon 078 str. F0262; assembly: GCF_000160135.1. GTDB lineage: Bacteria > Bacillota > Clostridia > Lachnospirales > Lachnospiraceae > Oribacterium. The sequence continues at coordinate 299,815 of NZ_GG729935.1, read as the reverse complement.
TCCGGAGCTCGAGTACAGTAAGGTAAAGGCGGCGGACGGCTATTACTATGTGCTTGCGAGTGAGCTCCTCGATCAGGTCCTCGGGCCTCTCGCAAGTGACGGAAATCCCGCCTATGAGATCGTGGAAAGCTTCCGAGGGGAGGAGCTCGTCGGCACAGACTATGAGCCGCTCTATTCCTGCGCCGCCGACGCAGCGGAGAAGCAGAGGAAGAAGGCGCACTTTATCGTCGCGGACCGCTATGTCAGCGCGGAGGACGGAACCGGCATCGTCCATATCGCCCCCGCTTTCGGTGAGGATGATGCGAGAATCGGGCGGGAGAATGATCTTCCGCTCATCAAGTTTTTGGATGAGAAGGGAAGAATGACGGAGGAGACCCCGTTTTCCGGCATGCGGGCCAAGCCGACGGAGGAGGAGATCAAAAACGGGGCCGTCAGCGCGGACCCCGCTGTCCTGAAGGATCTCTCTGAGAGGGAGCTTCTCTTTTCCGCGCCGAAGTTCACGCACAGCTATCCACACTGCTGGAGATGCGGGACGCCGCTCATCTATTACGCGAGGGAATCCTGGTTCATCCGCATGACGGCGGTGAAGGAAAAGCTGGTCCAAAACAACAGCACTGTGCACTGGTATCCGGAGTCCATCGGGAAGGGGAGATTCGGGGACTGGATCGAAAATGTCCAGGACTGGGGAATCTCCCGGGACCGCTACTGGGGCACACCCTTAAATATCTGGCAGTGCGAATCCTGCGGCCATCAGGACGCGGTCGGATCGATCCGGGAGCTCATGGAAAAGAGCACGAATTATCGGGAGCTTCTCTCGGAGCTCAAGGCGAAGGGGGAGAAGGGCTATTCCTCGGACTATGTGGGCTATGAGCACATCGAGCTCCATAAGCCCTATGTGGATCAGATCGAGTGCAGCTGCCCGCACTGCGGCGGGAGGATGAAAAGGGTGCCGGAGGTCATTGACTGCTGGTTTGATTCCGGCGCGATGCCCTATGCGCAGCACCACTACCCCTTTGAGAACAAGGAGCTCTTCTCCTCTCAGTTTCCGGCGCAGTTCATCTGTGAGGCGGTGGATCAGACGAGGGGATGGTTCTACTCCCTCCTTGCGGAGTCCACGATCCTCTTCGACCGGGCGCCCTATGAAAATGTCCTGGTTCTCGGCCATGTTCAGGATGAGAACGGGCAGAAGATGTCGAAGTCGAAGGGAAATGCGGTGGACCCGATGGAGGCTCTCCGCTGCCATGGGGCGGACGCGATCCGCTGGTTCTTCTACACGAACTCCGCGCCCTGGCTTCCGAACCGCTTCCACGATAAGGCTGTCGTCGAGGGACAGAGGAAGTTCCTCTCCACCCTCTGGAACAGCTATGCCTTTTTCGTGCTCTATGCCAATATCGACCACTTCGACCCAAAGAGCTTTTCTCTGGACTATGAGGGACTCGGGGTGATGGACCGCTGGCTTCTGAGCAGGCTGAATTCCACGGTCCTCGCGGTGGATCAGAGGCTCTCCGAGTTCCGGATTCCGGAGGCCGCCTCCGCCCTTCAGAGCTTCGTCGAGGATATGTCGAACTGGTATGTCCGTAGATCAAGGGAGCGCTTCTGGGCGAAGGGCCTGGAGCAGGACAAGATCAATGCCTATGAGACCCTCTATACGGCGCTCGTGACGGTATCCAAGCTCGCCGCGCCGATGGTCCCCTTCATCACGGAGTCGATCTATCGAAATCTCGTCTCTTCCATCGATGAGAGCGCGCCGTCCTCTGTCCACCTCTCCTCCTATCCGAGCGCGAGGGAGGACTGGATTGACGCTGGTCTGGAGGAGAACATGAACGAGGTCCTCTCGATCGTGGGACTCGGGAGAGCCGCGAGAGAGAAGGCCGGTGTGAAGAACCGCCAGCCGCTCAGTGCGATGTATGTGAAGGCGGGGCGGGAGCTCTCCGGCTATTTTTCGGATATCGTCCGGGAGGAGCTCAATGTGAAGAGCCTTTCCTTCCGGGGGGATCTCTCGGACTTTGCCTCCTACAGCTTTAAGCCGCAGCTTAAGACCGTGGGGCCGAAGTACGGGAAGGAGCTTGGCGGGATCAGAAGCTGCCTCGCCTCTTTGGACAGCCGGGATGCGATGGAGCAGCTGGAGAGAAAGGGGGCGCTCAGCCTCTCTCTTCCAAACGGAAAGGAGCTGAGCCTGGAAAGAGAGGATCTCCTCATCGAGGTCTCGGAGCGGGACGGCTTCGTGACGGAGGAGGGGAGCGGATATACGGTCGTTCTCGATACGAATCTCACGCCGGAGCTTCTGGAGGAGGGCTTTGTACGGGAGCTCATCTCAAAGATCCAGACCATGCGGAAGGAGGCGGGCTTCGAGGTCATGGACCATATCGAGCTCTTTGCGGGGGGGAATGAGAAGCTCTCTGCGGTTCTTAGAAGGAGAGAGGCGGAGATCCGTCCCGTCGTACTCGCAGACCGCCTTGAGCTTCTGAGAGAAGACAGCGCCGATCGAGGAGAACTGCCCCCTTCCGACGGCAGATATGAGAGGGAATGGGATATCAACGGCGAGAGGCTTCGCCTCGCGGTAAAAAAGGTCCAGGGATAGAGAGGAGGAGAGATGACAAAGTTTGATAAGGCAGCATTTAAAAAGGAGATTCAGGGGAATGCCCGAAAGCTCTTTCGGAGAGAGCTCAAGGATCTGAGTGAGAAGGAGGCCTGCCATGCCGTAGCGGCTGCGGTGCAGAATCTCATCATTGATGACTGGATCTGCACGCAGAAGGCGGCGGAGAAGGAGGATCAGAAGAGGCTCTATTATCTTTCCATGGAATTTCTGATGGGGAGAGCGCTCGGAAACAATATCCTGAATCTCTCTGCCCACGACGGAATCCGGGATGCCATCTCGGAGCTTGGGCTGAAGCTGAACGCGCTGGAGGACAGTGAGCCGGACTGGGCGCTTGGAAACGGAGGACTGGGGCGCCTTGCGGCCTGCTTCCTGGATTCCCTGGCGAGTCTCGGATACTGGGCCTGCGGCTGCGGCATCCGCTATAAGTACGGTTTTTTCAAGCAGCAGATCGTGGACGGCTTCCAGAGGGAGGCCCCGGATGACTGGCTTAGGGACGGAAATCCCTTCGAGATCCGCCGCTCGGAGCTCCAGAAGGAGGTCCGCTTCGGCGGCTGGGTGGAGACCGTTCAGGAGGACGGCAGGCTTCACTTTATCCAAAGGGGCTACCAGTCCGTTCTGGCCATCCCCTACGATACTCCGGTCGTCGGCTACAACAATCATATCGTAGACACGCTCCGGGTCTGGGATGCCCAGGCGAAGGATATCTTCCACCTGGAGGAGTTCGACAAGGGGAACTATCAAAAGGCGGTGGAGTCCGAGAACATGGCGAGGAACATCGCGGAGGTCCTCTACCCGAATGACAACCATTACGCGGGGAAGGAGCTTCGGCTCCGCCAGCAGTATTTCTTCATCAGTGCCTCCGTCCAGACCGCGGTGGCGGACTACGCAAAGAGGCACGAGGGCGATGTGCACCGTCTCTACGAGAAGGTCGCCTTCCAGATGAATGATACGCATCCCACGGTCGCGGTGGCGGAGCTCATGAGGATCTTAATGGATGATTACGGGCTGAACTGGGACGAGGCCTGGGAGATCACCGTGAAGAGCTGCGCCTATACGAACCATACGATCATGGCGGAGGCCCTGGAAAAGTGGCCGATCGAGCTCTTCTCAAAGCTTCTTCCGAGGATTTATCAGATCGTCGAGGAGATCAACCGCCGCTTCTGTGAGCTGGTGAAGCTGAAGTATCCGGAGGAAGCGGACGAAAAGACCGCGAAGATGGCGGTGGTCTACGACGGGCAGGTGAGGATGGCGCATCTCGCCATCGTCGGAAGCCATGCGGTGAACGGCGTCGCGAAGCTCCACACGGAAATCCTCGAGAAGCAGGAGCTCAAGGACTTCTACGAGATGTATCCGGAGCGTTTTTCGAATAAGACAAACGGGATCACGCAGAGGAGGTGGCTTCTGCACGCCAATCCCGAGCTTGCGGACTGGGTCACGGACAAGATCGGGGACGGCTGGCTCACGGATCTTCCGAAGCTGAAGAAGCTTTCCGTCTATGTGGATGATGAGAGGGCGCAGGCGGAGTTCATGGCGATCAAGCGCCGGAATAAGGAGCGTCTCGCGGCCTATGTCCTGGAGCATAACGGCATCGAGCTGAATGTTGACTCCATCTTCGATGTCATGGTGAAGCGTCTCCATGAGTACAAGCGGCAGCTCATGAATATCCTCCACATCATGTATGTCTATAATCAGCTGAAGGATCATCCGGATATGGAGTTCTATCCGCACAGCTATATCTTCGGCGCGAAGGCGGCGGCGGGCTACCGCACCGCAAAGCTCACGATCAAGCTGATCAACAATGTCGCGGAGGTCATCAACAACGACCACTCCATCAACGGGAAGATCAAGATCGTCTTCATCGAGGACTACAGAGTCTCGAACGCGGAGATCATCATCCCAGCGGCGGATATCTCGGAGCAGATTTCCACCGCCTCGAAGGAGGCCTCCGGCACCTCCAATATGAAGCTCATGCTGAACGGGGCGCTGACGCTCGGGACGATGGACGGGGCAAATGTGGAGATCGTGAAGGAGGTCGGAGAGGAGAATGCCTTCATCTTCGGGATGAGCTCCGATGAGGTCATCGCGCTCGAGCACTCCGGAGACTACCGCCCCATGGATATCTTCAATAACGATCAGGAGATCCGCAGGGTTCTGATGCAGCTTGTGAACGGCTTCTACAGCCCGGAGGACCCGGAGCTCTTCCGGCCGCTCTATGACTCGCTTCTGAATACCAACGAATCCGACCGCCCGGACCGCTACTTCATCTTAAAGGACTTCTACGCCTATGCAAAGGCGCAGGAGGAGGCTGTGAAGCATTATCAGGATGAGAAATGGTGGGCGAGGGCGGCGATGCTGAACACGGCGAACGCCGGAAAGTTCTCCTCCGACCGCACGATCGAGGAATATGTCAAAGACATCTGGCATCTTAACAGGATCCGCCTGAAAAAGTAAGGAAAGCGGGATTTTCGGAGAAGGAAGGAGAGGGGAGTTTGCCCATGGAGGCAGTGCTGAAGCTGGAGCTTTCGGAGCGGGAGAGCCGGGCAGTGCGGGAGCTGATCGCGCTTTGCAACGAGACGGACGGCACGAATTATGATCCCTCCGCGGAGACGGAGGGGGACTTCTATTATCTCATCCGAAATGAGGAAGCGTCGGAGACTGCTGTCTCCGGAGAGCTCCTTTCCTTCCTCTCCGCCTACCGCCTGGGCGGAGACGCGGAGGAGGGAGAGAGGCTCGCTGTCTCCGCCTTTACGCACCACGGGATCCGGAGACAGGGGCTGTTCCGCCTTTGCTTAAACAGCCTTCGGGATGATTTCCGATCCTTCTCTTACCGCTTCCTCGTAAAATGCGCGGCGGGGAGGGAGGAGGCGGGGGAGATCCCGGAGCACACAAGGCACTGCCTCCTCTCGATCGGGGCGGAGCGGAAGAAGGATGAGCTCTTCCTGGAGAAGCTTCTTCCCCGGGGGATCTCGGATCCGGGGGACAGCCTTTCGGACCGCTTCGGAGAGCTCCACTTTACGCCCTACAGCAAGGACACGCTTTACCTCTACGGACTCCTGGTATATGATTCCTATCTCAGGCAGGGGCACGGGAGAGCGCTCTTAAAGAAGGCAGAGCAGTATAAGGCCGGGCCCTACCGGAGGATCCTGCTCCAGGCGGATTCCCGGAATCTTCCGGCGCTCTCCCTCTACCGGAGCGAAAACTATATCGTGACGGACAGGATCTGCTGCTTCGACCTTGGCGAAAAGCTCAGAAAGAAGGAGCAATCCCGCTGCTGACAGGGATTTGACTCAGAAGGCCGGAAGGGAAGGGCAGGACAGCGGCAGAGAACGTATATTAGCTCATACAAGGAGGAAGCTACTATGGAGAAGGTCTATAAGACGATGAGCTACACGGGCATGGTCTCCATCATCGTGGGGATTGTGCTTTTGATTTTGGGAGCGGCCTGCGGCGTGCTGTCTATCATAAACGGAGCGCTGCTCCTTAAGAGAAGGAGAGAGATCACCTTCTGAGAGGAGAAAGCGAGGAAGAGAGGGAAAAGAGAGGAGGGAAGATGCGGGAGAAGCGGATGACGAGAAATCGCTGGCTCGGACTTCTGCTCTTTGTCCTTTATCTGAGCCTTCTGTTCTACCTCATGTTTTTTTCGGAGATGCAGGAGAGGGGGGTGCTGGTAAAGCCGGATTATACCTATAATCTGGTGCCCTTTCGGGAGATCCGGCGCTATTTTCTTCACGGGAAGCAGATCGGCTTTTTCGGTGTGCTTTTGAATCTCTGGGGGAATATCCTCGGCTTTCTGCCGCTTGGATTTATCCTGCCGATTTTCTCCAGGAGGTGCCGGAGGCACTGGTACAATACTGTGATCTCCGCCTATCTGCTCTCCTTCTCGATCGAGGCCGCGCAGCTTTTGCTCCGGGCGGGGAGCTGTGATGTGGACGATCTGATTCTGAACAGCTTCGGGGCCTTTCTCGGTTATCTGCTCTTTCAGCTGGTACAGAGACTGCGGGAGCTTCGGAGACTGTGGACATCCCGGGAGGATCGGGCCTAGATGGGGATAGAAGGATAGGGAAGGCCCTTTCCTTTCTCGGGAGAGGCGAAAGATAAGGAGGTTTTTACGGAGGGACGGCGCTACAATTATATCCGAAAGAAGCTTGCGGCCGGTACATGGCTTGCACTCGCCTCTATGGCGGTTTCCTTTCTGCTCACAGTCATTTCCGTGCTTTTCGCCGCGGGGAGGAGGGGAGAGGGGCCGCTCTTTCTCGGAGCACTGGGGCTTTCGGCGATTCTTTTCGCTCTGGAATGCCTGGGACTTTTCCTCCCGGCGCTTTCCCGGAGAAGGGGAAACCTTCTTCCCATCCGGATCGCCGCTCTTATCTCTGTGCTTCTCCTCCTTTTCTGGCTCGCCGCTGTCCTCCTCGGACTTCGGCTGATCGGCTAGGCAGCGGAATTATGAGAATCCGGCGGATCGGAAAACGCATAGCGGCCCTCCTCTTCTGTCTCCTTCTGGAGCTCTGGGGGCCCTGCTTTCTCCTGTCCTCCTATGCGGAGCTCAGCTGGCCCTCCGCCGATCTCACGGCGGTCTCTGCCGCTTTGATGGATGCGGATACGGGGGCGGTGCTCTTTGAGAAGAACGGAGAGCAGCGGATGTACCCCGCTAGCATCACCAAGGTCATGACGGCCCTCGTCGTGCTGAAGCACGCAAATCTCGAGGATCAGGTCAGTTTCTCCCACGACGCGGTCTACAATGTGGACTACGGCTCCTCCAACGCGCAGATCGATGAGGGAGATGTGCTGACGGTCTCCGACTGCCTCCATGCCCTTCTCCTAAAGTCTGCGAATGAGGCGGCGAATGCCCTCGCGGAGCATGTGGCGGGCTCCCGTGAGAAATTCGCGGAGATGATGAATGAGGAGGCCGCGGCGCTCGGCTGCAGCGGCACGCATTTTTCCAATCCATCCGGGCTGTTCTCGGAGGATCACTACACGACGGCGCATGACATGGCCCTGATCGGGCAGGCGGCGTTTCGGGATAAGCGCTTTCTGGACATCGAGAAGGAGAAGAGCTATACCCTGAAGGGCTGCCGCAGGAATCCGGAGGGGATCACAATCTATATGGAGCACAAGATGCTCCTGCAAAACTCCCCCTATTATGATGAGAGAGTGGTGGCGGGAAAGACGGGCTTTACCAAGGACGCGGGAAATACTCTCTTAACGCTGGCGCAGTCGGGAAAGCGTCGTCTGATCGCGGTCGTGCTCGGAGACAAGACGCCGTATCACTACAGTGATACCCGTGCACTCTTTGACCTTGGCTTCGGGCAGACGGAGAACCAGCCGCTCGCGGAGGGGATCTTCGACCGCTCCGCAGTCAGGGAGAAGCTTCTTAAGGATACGATCGTCGATGAGAACTGCAGGGACAGTGACCTACATATCGAAGGGGAGCAGCTGGTCTCTCTTCCGGGGGGAGCATCCCAGGAGGGGATGAGTTGGCAGCTGCAGTACAATATGCCAAAGAACGCCCCGGAGAAGGCCGTCGCGAGAATCCAATACGTTCTGGAGCAGCATCTCGTCGGGGAGTATTTCATCGAAAAGGAGCCCTCCATCCGACTTCTCTTCGAAAATGCGCCCAGCAGCACAAAGGCCGCGGTTGCCGTCGTGACAATCAGCGGATTTTCCGTCCTGATCGGGGCGCTCGTCCTTCTCTTTGGAGGAGGGGCGGCGGTCACGGCGAAGGGAATTCACGATGACAGGAAGCTTTCCAAGCGGATGAAGGAGCGGAGAAGGCAGAGGCTTTCCGAGCTCAAGCTGTCAGAGGAAGAGTTTCGAAATCTCGTGGCAAGAAGAAAGGAAGAGAAGCGAAGAGGAGAGGGTTCCTCTGCCCGCCGGGCGGAGGAAGGCGCCCCGGGTATTTCCTTCGGAGAAAAAAAGAGTTTCGGCGGAGAGAGCGCGGGAAAAGCGGGAGGAGAAGCGGATGAGAGCGGATAGGGAGCGGAATGTGCGGCAAAAAGGCAGAGCGGGCTTTTCCCTCTTCCTTCTCTTCCTCCTCTCCTCCCTCTTCCTTTCCTCCTGTAAGAGAGCGTCGGGAAGCGGCGGAAGGAAGAGCCTTCGGCTTTTGGTCTTCGAGGATCCCCGCTCTGAGGGAGGGCAGCAGGCGCTGGAAGCGATTCGCTATGCGAAGCTCTCCCGGGGGACATTGAAGCTGGGCGGGGAGGAGTACGAGCTGGAGCTTTTGGAGAAAGATCCCAACGATCCGGCGGCACTGCAGGAAATCCTTGAAAAAGAGAAGAGACCGGCGGCCTGTCTCGGCTGCTTCCGGACGGAGGAGACGCTTCTCCTTCGCTCGGCGCTCTCGGAGCAGAAGATTCCGATGATAAACGGAAGCTCCGTCTGCTCCTATCTGACGAGGGAAGATCCCTGGCTTTTCCGGATCGCGGCCTCCTCCCTCCTGCAGGGTACGGCCATGGCCAATGAGGCCTATCGGAAGGGCTGCCGAAACGCCGCAATCCTCTTTCAGGAGGACGATCCGGACGCCGCCGCGCTTTCGGAATGCTTCCGGGGTGCTTTCCTGGAGCTCGGAGGAAAAATCGCGGCGGAAAGCTCCTTCGGAGAGGGGGAGATCACGGAGGACGGAGAGGAGCTGAAGAAGCTCTTAGGCTCCCTGCAGGATCAGAATCCGGACTTCGTTTATGCGCCCTCCTCCGGAAAAGCGGGGATAAGCATCTTAAAGGCCGCATCCTCTCTCTCACTCAGTGCCCCGATCGCGGCGGGGCCGTCCTGGGAGCTCCCCTCCCTTCTTAAGGACGGGGAGGGAGCGGCGGAGGACTGTTTCTTTTCTCTGAGCTGCCCCCTTCCGGAGGAAAACGAGAAGGAGGAGGGGACAGAGGAAGGCGGAGAGGGAAACGAAACGAAGGGACAGGATGAGTCCGGGGAGAGGGAAACGGAGCTAGAGGCCGGGAGCTCGGCATCCGGGACTGCTTCCGAGACAGAGGCAGAGGCCGGTTCCGGGAAGTCCGAGGCGGAAGCGGAGGTCGGCTCCGGGAAATCCGAGACAGAGGCGGAGTCCGGCTCCGGGAGTTTAGAGACAGAGTCCGGGCGGAGGGAAACGATCCGCGGCTACCGGGAGTACCTGAGGGGAAAGGGCCTTTCCGATACCGTGACGGATACTGCGATCCTCGCCTATGACAGCTATATGCTCTTCTGCGATGCAGCGGAAAAGGCAGGGAGCACAGAGCCGGAGAAGCTCAGAAGCGCGCTCTCCCATATCGACTATCATGGCTTAAGCGGAGAGATTCGCTTCGATAAGGAGAGAAACGCGCTTCGGGATCAGGTCTTCTTCGTCGGCGTCGAGCAGGGAGAATTTCGAAATATCGATTCGCTTCACTTCTAAGAGTCTTCTCGGCTTTGCCGCCATTTCTTCCGCTTTGTCGATCCAACGCAGGACGCTCTCGCTCCGACTGCCGCATCCAGCGGCGCATAAGCGTAGAAGTCTGCCATCAGGCAGACTCGGAGCGTACCTGACCACTTCTCAAAGAGAAGTGCCTCTCGAAGAGAGGTCAGCTGAAGCCTCCCGGGCGAAGCCGAGTCCTTAAACGCCGGGGCGGCAGACGGCCTTCTTATGGATCGGCAAAGCGTCAGGGCGGCAAATTCGGGCAGCTGCCGATGAGACGGAGGCATCGAAGAAGAGAAATGTCTCTCGTAAGGGGAGATTGGCTGATCCCGGGAAGGAGGAAGCTTTAGATGAGATTTACGAAGATGCAGGGCTGCGGCAATGATTACATCTATGTCGACTGCTTTTCGGAGAGGGTGGAGCGGCCGGAGGAGCTCGCCAGAGAGATTTCCGACCGGCACTTCGGAGTCGGGGGAGACGGGCTCATTCTGATCGAAAGAAGCGGGAGGGCTGACGCCTATATGCATATGTTCAATCAGGACGGTTCCGAGGGGAATATGTGCGGAAACGGCATTCGCTGCACCGCGAAGTATCTCTATGAGCACGGCCTCATCCCGAAGGAGAGGAGGGAGGTTCTGATCGATACGAAATCCGGGATCCGGAAGCTTTCTCTTCTCCTTGAGGACGGGAAGGTGAAGGAGGTGACGGTTGACATGGGGGAGGCCAGGCTCACAAGCGAGCTTCCGGAGAGGATCACGGTCTCCGGTCTGCCGCTTTCCTTTATCGGGATCGATGTCGGAAATCCCCACGCGGTTTACTTCCTGGAGGACAATCCCGCGCTCAAAGAGCGGGGGTTTTCTGCTCTCGATCTCTCCCGCCTCGGGGAGGCCTTCGAGCGGCATGAGAGATTTCCGGAGCGGGTAAATTCCGAGTTCATTGAGGTGCTGAGTCCCTCGGAGCTGAATTTCCGGGTCTATGAAAGAGGCTCCGGGGAGACGTTCGCCTGCGGGACCGGCGCGACGGCAGCCGTCGCCGCGGGGATCCTGTCCGGAAAGCTCTCTGATGAGGTGAGGCTGCACCTTCTCGGGGGAGATCTTACGATCCGCTATGAGCGTTCCGACGGGCATTACTATATGACGGGTCCGGCCGAGGAGGTTTTCAGCGGCGAGTGGAAGAGGTGAAGGAGACGCTCCGCCGGGGCTCCGCGAAGATGCGGGGCTCCGCCGGGGCGTTTTTGCTAATGGAGGAGCCGCTCTTTTGGAAGAGCTATGCTTTATCGCCGCCTGCTCCGGCGAAAGGACAAAGCGAAAGGACAAAGCGAAAGGACAAAGTGGCAGGATAAGCGGCAGGATAAGCGGCAGGAAGAGCAAAAGGAAGAGCGGCGGAGAAGCAGAATTGGTATCAGGCCCCTTCCCCGTGCGGGGCGGGAGCTTTAAGATTTGGGAGGGAGGTCCAATGGACGCCTATCTTTTACTGGAGAACGGCGCGGAGTTTCACGGATGCTTTATCGGGCCGGAGAAGGAGCTCATATCGGAGATCGTGTTCAACACCTCGATGAGCGGTTATCTTGAGCTTGTGACAGACCCAAGCTACACAGGGCAGGCCGTGGTGCTGAGCTATCCTCTGATCGGGAACTACGGAGTCTGCCGGGAGGATATGGAGTCCGAAAGACCTCTCCTCTCCGCCCTCCTCGTCCGGGAGCTCGCGGAGCTTGAGAGCAACTGGCGCTCTGAGGGAAATCTCCGCGACTTCCTCATCCGATATGATATTCCGGGGATCAGCGGGCTGGACACGAGGGCTGTTATAAAGCAGCTCCGGGAGCACGGGACGATGAACGGACTCATCAGCGGGAGGCACTATGAAGGAGAGGAGCGGGAGGCGCTTCTTCGAAGGATCCGGGACTATCGGGTGAGGGATGCGGTAAGGAGAGCGGGGAGGAAGGAGATCTCCGAGTATCCGCCCTCCGGGGACGGGGGAATGTGGACAGCGGAGAGACCCCGCTTCCGTGTCGCGCTGTTTGACTTCGGGGCGAAGCAGAACATGATCCGCTCCCTTCAAAAACGAGGCTGCCATGTGACGCTCTACCCGCCCGCGACCCGTGCGGAAAGCATCCTTCGCTTCGCGCCGGACGGCATCCTTCTCTCGAACGGCCCGGGAGATCCCGCGGAGGAACGGGAGCTGATCGGGGAGGTCCGAAGGCTCTATGAGTCGGAGATCCCGATTTTTGCCATCTGCCTAGGCCATCAGCTCATGGCGCTGGCTGTCGGGGCGAAGACCTACCGGCTGAAGTACGGGCACCGTGGAGGCAATCAGCCCGTAAAGGATATTGAGAGCGGGAGAGTCTATATCAGCTCGCAGAACCATGGCTATGCGGTGGACGCCAAGAGCATGAATCCGGAGATCGCTGCAGAGCTTTTTCGGAATGTGAACGACGGGAGCAATGAGGGCTTCCGCTACCTGAGAAAGAGGATTCTGAGCGTTCAGTTTCATCCGGAGGCGTGCCCGGGGCCCGGAGATTCCGCTTTTCTTTTTGACCGCTTTATGGATATGATGGAGGCAGGGCATGAGAGATAAAAGCATCCGGAAGGTTCTTGTCATCGGATCGGGTCCGATCGTGATCGGCCAGGCGGCGGAATTTGATTACGCCGGCACGCAGGCCTGCCGCTCGCTCCGGGAGGAGGGAGTGGAGGTCGTTTTGCTGAACTCGAATCCCGCGACAATCATGACAGACCGTGAGATCGCGGACCATGTCTATATCGAGCCGCTGTGCACGGAGGTCGTGGAGAAGCTCATCGAGAGGGAGAGACCAGATTCCATCCTTCCGACTCTCGGGGGACAGGCCGGACTGAATCTCGCGGTCGCCCTGTCGGAGTCCGGCTTCCTCGAGAGTCATTCCGTCCGCCTGATCGGCACGACAGAGCTCACGATCCGAAAGGCGGAGGACAGGCTGCTCTTTAAGGAGACGATGGAGAGGATCGGGGAGCCGGTCGCCCCCTCAAGAATCGTCCGCTCCGTCTCGGAGGGGCTCCTTGCGGCAGAGGAGATCGGCTACCCCGTCGTCCTCCGCCCGGCCTATACTCTGGGGGGCTCCGGGGGAGGCATCGCGCAGGAGAGGGAGCAGTGCAGGGAGATCCTGGAAAACGGTCTCCGCCTCTCCAGAGTCCATGAGGTTTTGGTGGAGCAGAGCATTGCGGGCTGGAAGGAGATCGAGTACGAGCTCATGCGGGACAGTGCGGGAAACGCGGTCAGCATCTGCAATATGGAGAATCTCGACCCGGTCGGCGTGCACACCGGGGATTCCATCGTCTGCGCCCCCTCTCAGACCCTCTCGGACCGGGAATACCAGCTTTTGAGGAGCTCCGCCCTCCGCATCGTCACGGAGCTTGGAATCACGGGCGGCTGCAATGTCCAGTTCGCCCTGGATCCGGAGAGCTTTCGCTACTTTGTGATTGAGGTCAATCCCCGCGTCTCCCGTTCCTCTGCGCTCGCCTCGAAGGCGACGGGCTATCCCATCGCGAGGGTATCGGCGAAGCTCGCGCTTGGCTACACGCTGGATGAGATCAGAAATGAGGTCACGGGAGTGGGCTACGCCTCCTTTGAGCCGGCCCTGGACTACTGCGTCGTAAAGATGCCGAGACTCCCCTTCGACAAGTTCCGGACGGCGGAGCATCTTCTCGGGACCCAGATGAAGGCGACGGGAGAGGTCATGGCGATCGCACAGTGCTTTGAGGCGGGGCTTATGAAGGCGATCCGCTCCCTGGAGCAGCATCTTTCGGGCCTTCGCTCCCATGACTACAGCGCGCTGGATGAGTATGAGCTCGGGGAGCTCCTTTTGAGAGTCGATGAGAGGAGGATCTTCGTCTGCGCGGAGGCGATCCGCCGGGGCATGAAGCTTGAGAGGATCCATGAACTCACGGGGATCGATCTATGGTTCCTCGGAAAGCTCAGGAGACTCACAGAGATGGAGGGGAGACTTCTCGGGGAGGAGCTCTCGGGGGAGCTTCTCCTAGAGGCCAAGCGTCTGGGCTTTCCGGACAGCGTGATCGCGGAGCTTTGCGGGAAGAGTGAGGGAGAGATCCTTGAGATGCGGAGGAAGCTTGGGATCCTGGCCTCCTTTCAGATGGTGGATACCTGCGCCGCCGAGTTTTCGGCGAAGACGCCGTACTACTATTCTGTCTACGGCTCACAGGATGAAGCGGGGCGGGAGGGCCGGGAGCAGGCGGGGAAGAAAAAGGTCCTGATCCTCGGCTCCGGTCCCATACGGATCGGGCAGGGGATTGAGTTCGACTATTGCTCTGTCCATTGCAGCTTCGCGTTCTCCGGGGAGGGCTGGGAGACCATCATCGTAAACAATAATCCGGAAACCGTCTCCACGGATTTCGATATCTCGGACAGACTCTACTTTGAACCGCTCTGCCCCGAAGATCTCCGAAACATCGTAGAGCTGGAGAAGCCGGACGCCGCGGTCGTCCAGTTCGGCGGGCAGACCGCGATTTCTCTGACGGGCGCTCTGAGGGAGATGGGAGTCTCCATACTCGGGACCTCTCCGGAGGATGTGGACCGGGCCGAGGACCGCGAGCTCTTCGATGAGATCCTCGAGAAAAACGGGATCCGGCGCCCGGAGGGGAGGAGCGTCCGCACGATGGAGGAGGCAAAGCATGCCGCTTCCGAGCTCGGCTATCCCGTTCTGGTACGCCCCTCCTATGTCCTGGGAGGGCAGGGGATGCGGATCGCGATCTCCGACTCTGACCTTGAGGAATATATCCTCGCCATCGATGAAAGCGCGAAGGAGCATCCGATCCTCATAGATAAATACGTACGGGGGAAGGAGCTTGAGGTGGACGCGGTCTATGACGGGAGCGAGATCCTGATCCCGGGCATCATGGAGCACATCGAGCGGAGCGGAATCCACTCCGGGGATTCCATCTCCGTCTATCCGCCCCGCGGCCTCCGCCCTCTCGCGAGGAAGCGTCTCCTGGAGGCGACGGAAAAGCTTGCCAGGGCTCTTTGCGTGCGGGGGCTCATCAATATTCAGTTCATCGCGAGAGAGGACGAGATCTACGTCATAGAGGTGAATCCCCGCTCCTCCAGGACGGTTCCCTACCTCTCCAAGGTCACGGGGATCCCGATCGTCTCGATCGCGGCGCGGATTCTCTGCGGGCACAGTCTGCACGAGCAGGGATATAGGCCGGGGCTTTTCCCGGAGACAGGCTATTACGCGGTCAAGATGCCGGTCTTTTCCTTTGAGAAGCTGCGGGGGGCGGATATCGCGCTCGGACCGGAGATGAAGTCGACCGGGGAGTGTCTCGGCATCGCGAAAGACTTCCATGAGGCCCTGTACAAGGCCTTCCGCGGGGCGGGGGTCCAGCTCCCGAAGCATAAAAATATGGTGATCACAGTGCGGGATGAGGATAAGGAAGAGATCCTCCCGATCGCAGGGCGCTTCGCCGCTCTGGGCTACCGCATCTTCGCGACAAGGGGAAGCTGGAAGGCTCTGAGAAAAGGGGGGATCGACTGCCATATGGTCCGGAAGCTGGAGCAGGAATCCCCGAATATTCTGGACCTTGTGCTCGGTCACGAGCTCGATCTCATCATTGACACCCCGGGAGATGGGGCCGGGGCATCCCGGGACGGCTTCGAGATCCGGAGAAATGCTGTGGAGACGGGGGTCTATGTTCTGACGGCGATCGATACCGCCCGGGCGCTGGCAGAGGCTCTGGAGAGTAGAATCGAAGAGCTGAGCCTTGTGGATATCGCTTCATTCTGAGGAGGAGAGATGGACAGAAAAAGAATCGTTGTCGCGCTCGGACACAGGGATCTCGGGGGTACGCTGCCGGAACAGCTTCTCAAAGTGCGGGAGAGCGCGAAGATGCTCGCGGAGCTCTCCGGAAGAGGATATGCGCTTGCGGTTGTATTCTCAAATTCCCCGCAGCTTGGACTCATCCATACGGCGATGAAGGAGCTTCGGCGCAGTGATCCGGAGCGCTATTGCCCTACGCCGCTCTCCGTCTGCTCCGCGATGAGTCAGGGCTTCATCGGCTATGATATTCAAAATGCCCTTCGCGCGGAGCTTCGGAGGAGGGGATCCGCGAGGCCTGTCTGCACCGTTCTCACGCAGACGAGGGTCGATCCCTACGACGAAAGCTTCTATCACCCGGGAAAGCTGGTCGGAAAGCGGCTTTCCCGGGAAGAGGCAGAGGAAGAGGAGGAGAGAGGCAATGAGGTCAGGGCGCTCCCGGACGGCTCCTTCCAGAGGCTCGTTCCCTCCCCGAAGCCCCGGGAGATCATCGAGCTCGATGCGGTGAGGGCACTTCTCGACGCGGGACAGATCGTCATTTCGGCCGGGGGAGGCGGCATCCCCGTCATGCCGCAGGGAGCGGGACTCCGGGGCGCGGCGGCCCTTATAGAGAAGGATCTTGCGGCCTCGCTCCTTGCGAGAGAGCTGGACGCGGAGCTTCTCCTTTTCTCCACCGGAGTGCCGGAGCTCTTTCTCCATTACGGTACGGAGAAGGAGGAAGGGCTTCGCCGCCTGGACAGTGCGACGGCCCGCCGCTTCCTCTCCGCCGGAGAATTCGAAGAGGGATCCATGGGGCCGAAGGTGGAGGCCGCGATCGAATTCACAGAATCCGGGGAGGGGAGGAGAGCAATTATCTGTCAGAGAGAAAATGCGTTAAAAGCGCTGGAGGGACTTGCCGGAACGACGATCCTTTGGGAAAAGCCGATGGAGCAAAAGGCGGAGATGAGGTGAAGCGGGAAGGACTTATAGATCAAAGAGCGCGGACGAGGGAAGCGGGAGGGAGCATAGGCCAAAAGAGTGCGCTGAAGTGAGGCGGAAGCGGCGGGAAAGCTTCTATATAACGGGGAAAATATGCTATACTAAGCATGCGGAAGGATAAGAATACTGCGCCGGGAGCTGCACGTGCGGGAAGGCGGATCATGGGCGCGGGCCCGATCAAATACTGCCTCCGCGGAAGGCCGCATTTTTGAGGTCGGAAGAAAGGATGGGAAGAGAATGGATGTAAAGGCATTGCTGAATAAAGAAGTCCCGCTCCTCATTACAGATAGCGCGGGAAAGGAGCTCGGGATTCAGGAGGAGAACAGACCGCGCTTTCGCTTGATGGATGCGATTGATGTGCTCGGAAAGCGGGAGCCGAGGGATAAGACCAGGAGCTGGTGCGACACGCAGCTTCGGAATGTTCTGGCCGCCCGCTATAAGAGGGAGGGGAGAGAGGATATCCTGAAGCGTTATCTCCTGTCGGACTCCGCTTTCCGATTGAGCTTCGAGCCGGTCTATGAGAGCCTCTGGGCGCTGGACATCCTTCGCTATAAGGATTCCGAGGCCGTGACCATCCTTGAGCTCAGGGAGACGGGAAGACAGATTTTCAGAGACCGTATCCTGAAAAGACTGGAGGAGATGCCGGGCTAGGAGAGGGCTTTCCCCTTCCCCGCCCGCTGCCTGCTCCGGCTCACAGCTCCTTCAAAAAGGCGGAAAAAGCCGAGGGGATCGAGAGCTTCTTCTCGATCTCCTCATTTTCGTAGAAGATTAAGCTGTCCTGCTCCGGGGAAAGCTCATCGAGTCGGATCTCATAGCCGATCATATCCCATTCACGGTGTGTAAAAATATGTCTTGCCGCCGGAAGACTTCGGATATGAAGAGGCCGGAGGCCGAGCTCCTTCATAGAGGAGAGCGCCTCCTCTTCGGAGAGATGCCCCTTCAGGTTCGGGAATTCATAGAGCCCCGCGAGGAGTCCCCTCCCGGGGCGCCGCCGAAGAGCACTTTTTCCGCCCCTTCGGAGGAGGAAAACGGTGAGCTTTTCGATCTTTCTCGGCTTTTTCTCCTCCCGGACGGGAAAGTCCTCCTCCCGGGAGAGCCTATGGGCAGCACAAAGCCGGTTCAGGGGGCAGAGGGCGCAGCGCGGCGTGCCGTTTGGCAGGCAGACGGAGGAGCCGAGATCCATCAGGGCCTGGTTGAAGTTTCCGGGATCCGAAAAATCCCTGCTGTCATGCAGGAAGCCATAGCGTGCCCGGGCCTCTGAGACGAGCTTCTTTGCCGGGGGATCCGGTATTCTCTCCAGAAAATAGAGCCGCGCCCTTTCCTTCGCCGCGCTGCTTTTCATAGAACTCCCGCAGGCTGTGAGACGTGAAAATATCCGGAGCAGATTCCCGTCGACCGCCGGGATCCTCTCCTTAAAGGCGATGGATGCAATGGCAGCGGCGGTATAGTCCCCGATTCCCGGAATCCTCCGGAGCTCCTCCGCGCTTTCCGGCAGCTTTCCGCCGTATTGGGAAACGAGAAGCCTCGCACCCTTTTGGAGATTTCTGGCTCTCGAATAGTAGCCAAGCCCCTCCCAGAGCTTCAGTACGAGCTCCTCCTCCGCGGCCGCAAGGGCGGGGATATCCGGAAGAGAGCTGAGGAAGCGCCGGTAATATCCCTTTACGGCCTCCACTCTGGTCTGCTGGAGCATGACCTCCGAGAGCCAGACATGGTAGGGACTGGGCTCCTCTCTCCACGGAAGATCCCGGCCGTGGAGGGAGAACCAGCGGAGAAGGAGGGAAGAGAAGATATCCTTTCCGGTCTCTTCTTCGCTTCCCGCCTCTCCCTCTTTTAAAAACCCGCTGCTCTTTTCCGGCAAGCTCTTCTCCTCCTCCTTCTGAGAGACAGTAAAGGCGGTATCCTCCTTCATTCTTCTCCGTTCCAGCAATAGGTGCAGAGCCTCTCCGCCGGAATCCCGACTGCGGCGAGCGTATCGTCCAGGCGGTTATAGCGAAGGCTCGTAAAATGCATTCTCTCACAGATCCTTTTCTGCATCATCCGAAAGCGCTCGCTGTCCGGATTCGCATAGTCCTTCAGGACGCTTTCCTCTGCCGCATCCCCCTCCTCCTCACGGATCACCCGTCTTGCGATCATCTCAAGCTCAGAGCCGGAGCGGGAGAAGCCTAGGTATTTGCAGCCGAAGAGGAGAGGCGGACAGGCGGGGCGGGCGTGGATCTCCCTCGCCCCCGTCTCAAAAAGATACTGCCCCGTCTCCCTAAGCTGGGTGCCGCGGACGATGGAGTCGTCGATCAGAAGGATGCGCCTTCCCTCGATGAGATCCTTCACCGGGATGAGCTTCATCCTCGCGATGAGCTCCCGCTTTTTCTGAGTGGGAGGCATGAAGGAGCGGGGCCAGGTGGGAGTGTACTTTATCAGGGGGCGGGAGAAGGGAATGCCGGAGGCGTTGGCGTAGCCGATCGCATGCGCTGTCCCGGAGTCCGGGACGCCGGCGACGATGTCTGCGTCCTCCCGGCTCATTATGTCCCGCTTCGCCAGCATGGCCCCGCAGCGGCAGCGCATCGCCTCGACAGAGACCCCCTCATATTTTGAGGAGGGGTAGCCGTAGTAGATCCAGAGAAAGCTGCATATCTTCATCCTTTTCCCCGGCTCTGCGAGAACGGTGACGCCCTCCGGCGTTATGACGGAAATCTCCCCCGGACCCATCTCCCGGTAGTCCCGGTAGCCGAGATTCAAATAGGCGAAGGACTCGAAGGAGGCGCAGAAGCCCTCTTTCTTCCGGCCGAGGATGACAGGTGTCCGGCCGTATAAGTCCCTCGCCGCATAGATGCCCTTTTTCGTGAGGATGAGAATTGACATGGAGCCGTCGATCCTCTCCTGCGCATAACGTATCCCCTCCACGAGATGATCCCTTTGATTGATGAGGGCCGCTACGAGCTCCGTCTGATTGATCTCTCCGCTTGTCATCTCGAAGAAGTGCAGGCGGTTTTCCCGGCAGATCTCCCGGAGGAGCTCCTCCTGATTATTGATCTTTCCGATGGCCGCGATGGCGTAGCTCCCATGCTGGGAGCGGAGCAGGAGAGGCTGGGGGTCATAGTCGGAGATGCAGCCGATCCCGAGATTCCCCCTCATCTCGTTCAGCTCTGCGGAAAATTTCGTCCGGAAGGGGGAATTTCCGATATCGTGGATCGAGCGGCAGAAGCCGTTCTTCCTGTCAAAGGCCGCGAGACCGCCCCGCCTGGTGCCAAGATGAGAATGATAATCCGTCCCGAAGAAAAGATCGAAGATACAGTCTTCCTTCAGCGCCGCCGCAAAAAAACCGCCCATGAGCTCTCCTTTCCCGATCTGCTTAGCCCGGGCCTAATCATAGCATAATTTACGGATTTTTACAGCGGAAGGCAGTTTGCATTCTCCGCGCCATATCCGCCCGGCACAGGACGCTCCCGCTCCGGCTGCCGCGACCAGCGGCGCATAAGCGATCTTAAGAAACCAGATCGCTAAACGCCGGGGCGTCAGACGGCCTGTGCGCGGACAGACAAACAGGCAGGGCGGCAGTTTGGAACATACTGGTGCCTTCTCAAGAAGAAGTGTCTTGCGAAGGGAGATCGGCTGAAGCCGGCCGGGCGAAGCCGAGTCCTTCGCTTCGAAGAAGTGAAGTTTCACGAGGATGCATAAAATTGATCTATGATTTAGTCCTTCCGGGGCTTTTTCAGAAGGAGGCGGAGAGGAAGATCTCCAGCCCGATCAGAATGAGGATCAGGCCTCCGAGGACGGAGGAGCCTCGGGAGAGGGCGGTCCCGAATTTCCGCCCGACTCGGATTCCGAAGGAGCATAAGAGATAGGTGATGGCGGAGATGATGAGAGAGGAGAGAAGGGCGGAGCTTATGCTGTAGGCTGCGGAGGTGAAGCCGACGGAGAGCGCATCGATAGAGGTGGCGATGCCCTGTAATATGAGCTCGCTTCCGCTCAGCTTTTCCGCGGCATCTGCTTCCTCAGGCCTCGGGAGAAAGGCTCCAAGGAGCGTTTTTCCGCCCAGATAGAGGAGCAGGGAAAGGGCGATCCATGGGATCAGCCTCTGAAAGGAGAGGAAGATCCCCGCGACGCTCCGGACGAAAAGCCAGCCGAGAAGGGGCATGAGAAACTGGAAGAAGGCGTAGACTGCGGCCACGGTGTTCATCCTCCTTGCGGACATCCCGGGTTCGTTCATACCGTTTGCCAGAGAAACGGAGAAGGCGTCTGCGCTGAGTCCCGCTCCGAGGGCCGCGCTGTTTAGCATAAATAAAAGCTCCATGGAATTGAATTCTCCCGATAATAAAAACAGGTACAGCGGTTGCCGTACCTGTCTCGAAATCCTGATTTTTCCGATTCATGTACAGCATAGGTGTACATGAGTCTCGCATTTTAAAGCAAGCCAGGCCATCCGGCCAGTATGTTGACTTGCTGCGCAGCGCGTATGCTACTCCCTCACAACAGGGACATTCTGGCATGGAGCTGCTGGGTTAGTCAAGAATAACATCTTCGACCCCGCGTTCTAGGCTCCATTTCTTCAGAAAGATGACTTCCTCAAATCCATAGAGATCTGTCCGGGGCGGGAGCAGGGGCTTGAATTTCCCATCCCGGAGGATAAAGGGAGTTTTGAAATATCCCTGAAGGATGCAGGTATTTTTGTGATGCGTAATTACATAATCGTTGAGGAAATTGGACTCATATTCTTTGAAAAATTGAACGGAGAGATACAGATCCTCCTTTCCATAGGAGGGATCTCCAATCTCTGTCGAGACCTCTGCCAGTCTTCCGTCATCGAGACGGAGGTAAAATAACTGCCGATCCAGATCCCTTTTTTGTTCGGATGCTGAGGCATAGATAAAATATGAATTGATGGGCTCTTCTTCTTTTTGAAAAGAGAGGAGGAAGGGCTTTTCCCAGAAATAAAGCTCATAGGCTCTGCCCCAGGAGACGGCGTAGTATTTATCCGGATGTAAGAAGCTGAGATCAACTATGGGAGGCAGGAAGCCGCCTGGAGGAAGCCATCGCAGGCGGAGCAGGGTATCGGAATTGGAGACGATCAGGAAGTGGAGCAGGAGGTAGATCAGAGAGAGGCGGAGCAGGAGGAGTATCTTTCTGTGCTTTTGCAAAAATAGCTTTAAAAAGAAGATCGCTTTCAGAAGAAAAAACATGGCGGGGCTCCTTTCCCGGGCAGGAGGACAGAGAAAAGCGGGCTGTGGGGATCATCCCCCTCGGATAAAGCGGGTCCCTATGATGGAATCGCCTCTCTGGCAGAGGAAGACTCGTGTAAGTTTGTCTCCATGCAAAAGGTAGATTTTTTTCTCACTCCATATGACGGAGAGCTCTTCGATCCTTTCGATCTGAAATCTGGCAGAGGAAATATAGTTTCTTTCCTCAAATATCCGGAGAATCAGCGCCAGATTCTCTTCAAAGTTCGGATCGATCGGATTTCTCCAGTACCAGAAGCTTTTTCTGCTCGTGAAGCGATACTTCTTATAATGTCGGGGATCCGGAATCTCCCTGGAAGAAAAGTAGTCGGCGTTCAGATAGGTATGGAGCACAGCCGGCGTGACATCAGATTTCGCATCAAGCTTTGGCCCTAAAAGAAACATTTCCAGGCCGGAGACTCGGATGGGGACAGGGAGAGCGTGAAACACCGCATAGTGTGTGTCATCCGGGATGGGGAGGTGAAGGAAGCGAAGAAGGAAGTGTGAGGAGGAGTGCTCTACCGTGAAGAGGAAATCGGACTGAGCCACTATGAGAAAATGCGCAGATAGGAAGAGGAGAGAAAGAAGAGAAAAGCTGAGGAGGAAAGCCCGGCAGCGGGATAAGAACGTTAAAAATCCGGATTTCATCATGCCCTCCCCTCTTCTTTCTGTTTCTTCTCATTTTTCAGTGGAATCATCGCACCGTTGACTAGGATATTCACGATATTATCGATAATGCTGTTCCCTCCTCTATCACGCAAACAATCGGAATTGGAACTGAGCTCCACATGCTTTCCTTTGCTGTACAGGCGGAACCTTCTCATATTCTCTTTTTCTCTTCTCCTGTCCCTTTCGAATACTTTAAATCCCATGCTGGAGGAGAAAAAAGGGACTGTTCCGTCTCCGCAGGTTTTCTCCCAGTCTATGGCTTTATCGTCGCTGTTTTTATTATCCTTCTCATCCTCATCTTCGTTTCCCTTGCCTTCATTTTCCTTGGCCTCCTTCTTTTTCTTTTTTTCGAATTCATCCTCGTCATAGAGTACATCTCCCAGCCGATCACCGCTCACACTGAAAACAAGCCGGTAAGGGGTCGGAAGGTCCGTCCCGATAAGGAAAAAGGCGTCGGGGCAGTGGTAGAGAACATTTACCCCGTTTTCACGAATCAGTTCCTGAAAATACAGTACGCCTCGGATCTGATCTTCCCTCCATATCCTTCGGAGGAAATGGAGATACTTTGGATAGGAAACGGGGCTCATCCGATAAAGGAGGAGCCTTTGCGGGATATCCATCCCATATTTTTTATCAAGATCGAGGTTCATTTGAAAGATATTGCCGGCCTCCACATATCGCCTTGTGGGGATCAGCTCTGCGATGCCGGGGAAGGCGGACTTGATCTCCTGAGACAGATTTCCCCAGGACTCGAGCAGGGAATTTCCGATCCCAGTCTTAATATCAAGTTCTTTTTCGTTCCCCAGGACCTCCTTCGTCAAAACCGCCTGGATCAGCTTGGGCGCTCCCTCATAGGGTGTTCCCAGAGTGATGATTTTTCCGATCTTAGAGCGGATGGAGCGATCGATATACCAGCTTCCTTTTGCCAGGGGAAGAGCGGAGATTCCCGCATAGAGCGCGGAGATCACAAGTCCTCCCATGGAATGTCCGATGAGATCTACCTTCTCATAGCCGTCTCTCCGGCAGAGCGTTTCGATAAAATCCCGGAGCTTCAGCGCGGTGCTCAGATTGCTTTTCCGCCAATCGTAGCTGAAGAAATAGATCCTTCGATTTCGAAGTTCCCTGCGATCGCAGAGCCCGTCGATCAAAGCCTTGGCGGAGTCCTGTGCCCCATACTCTCTGCCGTATTTCTTCACACTCCCCTGAGCATAGATTATTTTTCTGTAATTTTGGTTTTCACAGGGCCTCACCGAGAGGGAGTATGATGAATTCGGTTTCAGATAGATGCCGACTTTCGCCATAGCTGACGGAATGCGGTCAATATAGCTTAGGGAAGCCTGGGGGTCCCAGATGCGGTTTTCCGCCGTGAACTCGGTCTCACTTCGGTACAGGCGGCTTCCCATGATTCCGGGGACGATAATGATGGGATTCCCCTCATGCTCGTTGATCCAGACCTTTTTCATATACTCCTGCCCGGAGGAGATCGGGACGATCAGAGCCTCGGGATGATATTGACAGATGGTATAGGAGTCCATCGTGAGTGCTCTGCCTCCGTCTCGGAGGAAAACCGGCGCTGTGCGAAACCAGTGCGGGGCGTTTTTACAAAAGGCGGTATCGGAGAGGTTGGAGTCATTGGCGGTGGACTGCGGCCGATAGGGACAGATCCCGCAGATCGTGTCGCTGTCGATTCGGTCCCGGGAGCTCAGAAGAGCGGAGCTTCCGCCGTCCGCATAGACGCCGTGATCCGGATAGAGAATCTGCATGGGTTTGCAGCTTCCGTTCCTCTCCTGGCAATACTTGCAGATAAAGGCCGCCCCGCTCACGAGGTAATCGGAACCTCTGGGCGGGTGTTCCTGATAGTATTCATTCACAAGCCGGTAGATTTCCCTCTTCTCCTCATCACTGAGAGGAGGGATGGGTTCTCTCTCTTCGAAAAAGCTGTCGATCAGAGTCTGGGAGAACTGCAGCTCAGGAGCTGTGGAGTCCACAGAGCGGCGTCCTGCGTTCTGCCGCTTTTCACTGAACCTGTTCTGACCCGCTTTTTTCTGATCCCGCTCCTTTTCTTTCTGCTCCCGGTATTTTGCGCCCTCTTTTTTCGCCTTATCGAGCTGGGCGATGCGGGAGAGTCCGTGCTTTGGAGTCTCCCATTGAGGCGGAGCGGGAAGGGAACTGTCAGAGGCCGGGAAGCCCGCTTTTTGGATCTTCTCCTTTCCGGAGAGCCCTTGCCTTCTGCTTACTGCGGTATCAGGCTGAGACAGTTTTTCGTTTTTCGAGGCTTTTCGGCTGGACATAGTGATCTCCGAAAATGCACGGGGGCGGACTCCCCGGGGTGGATGGAAATCCTGAGCTCCTGCCGCCCTGTGCAAAAGAAAGAATGGTTTTGAGCAATCGGGAAAGCGGCTTCCTCGCTCTCTGGAGATCTCGAGGAGACGCGCCCCGAAGCTCGGCCGGGAAGACGGAGGAACTCCGCCTCTTTGGGACTTTGCAACTGTCCCGAAGGAAAGCCGGTATCAAAGGAGCATGGGGGGCGGCAAAGGACCGGATGGAAAAGGGCCGCGCCGGAGACCCCGGCATTACGGATCGAAAAGCTTTAAAAAGCTTCCGAGAGATATCGGCTCCAAAAAGCTGCCGTCGACAGTGAAAAACGAATTCGTTATCTTTAGTATAAGGGATAGGAGGAAAGCTTGACAAGTATTGAAATTATTTTCGTGAAAACAGTGCTTTTTCAGGTATTTTGCTGGGGAGAAGGCACAATTTCTCTTCCGGAACGGTAGAAATTCAGCGTAATCGGCAGAGACAGGGGGAGTGCTTCTGCCCGCTCAAGGCGGTATTTGGAGATCGGGAATCGGGATAAGACATTGGAAGATAAGCCCGCCATGCGGTTATAAAATCAGAGTATTTTGTGCCAACGGAGCTGTATTTCCTTGGGAAAAACCGGAACTTTCTGCTATACTGAATTCATGCCAAAAACAGCATGCCCGCGGGAAAAGAGCGAAAAACCGCTCTCAGGGATCCGATTTCCCGTCTTCTTTACGGGGATATGATAGAAATCATGAGGGAAGGAGTATGGAGGAGAGACGGCTGCCCCGTTATCTTCAGCTTTACCGGGAGATACGGGAGGATATCACGGAGGGGCGATATCGCCTGGGGGAGAGACTTCCCTCGAAGCGGCTTCTTGCGGAGGAGCACGGGGTTTCCGTGATCACGGTGGAGCATTGCTGCCGCCTCCTCGAGGAAGAGGGCTATATCGAGGCGAGGGAGAGGAGCGGCTTCTTTGTCTCCTACCGGGAGAGCGATTCCTTTCCGGTGAGAGAAAGCGGCGGGGAGGATGAGAAGAGGAGAGGAAGGGAAGGGGAGGAGAGGGAGAGCGGAGAGAAGGGAATGCGGCAGAGCGGGGAGGGCGAGGGGATGCCCTATCCGATCCTGGCCCGCACGGTGCGGAGAACCCTATCGGAATACGGGGAGCGCATTCTCAGAAAGTCCCCCGGGGGAGGGATTCCGGAGCTTCGGGAGGCGATCGCCGCCTATCTTCGCAGAAGCCGCGGAATCCGGGTCTCCCGGGAGCAGATCCTCCTTGGCTCCGGGGCGGAGTATCTCTATTTGCTCATCGTGCAGATGCTAGGGAGAGAAAAGCTCTACGGGATAGAGGATCCATCCTACCGGATGATCGAGAAGGTCTATACGGACAGCGGGGCGAGGATAGAGAGACTTCGGCTCGGGAGGGAGGGAATCCTGAGCGAGGAGCTTCGGAGAAGCAGGGCCGAGGTTCTCCACGTCACACCCTTTCACAGCTATCCGAGCGGCGTGATCGCGAGTGCCTCCAAGCGCCACGAATATATCCGCTTTGCGAGGGAGAGGGGGGTCACTGTGATAGAGGATGATTTTGATTCGGAGTTTTCCGGCTCCACAAAGACGGAGGATACGCTTTTTTCTCTGGAGCCGGAGAGGCTCGTGATCTATGTGAACAGCTTTTCGAAGACGATTGCACCGTCCATCCGGGTCGGCTATCTGCTGCTCCCCCGGGAGAGAGCGGGAGAGCTTTCGAAAAGGATTTCCGCCTACTCCTGTACGGTTCCGGTTCTCGACCAGTATTTCCTCACAGAGCTTTTAAAAAGCGGGGATTTCGAGAGACATATCAACCGCGTCAGGCGGAGGAGAAGGGCAGAAGGGAGAAATTCATGAGAAAAAAAAGAATGCTTCGCAGGCTTTTCGGGCTCGGTCTCCTCTGGAGGAGCAGTCCGGAATTTCCGCGCCTTCTCTTTGCCTCGGCTGCGCTCTGCGGACTCGATCAGGCCGTAAAGCATCGGATCGACGGGGAGCCGGAGGAGAATTTCCCGCGGGACATGCCCGGGACCAAAGGGAAGATCCGGATCGTCCGGGCCCATAATCCCGGCTTTTCGATGGGACGCATGTCGGATAAGCCGGAGTTTGTGAAGCTCTCCTCTCTCTCCATCACGGCATTTTTGCTGGGGGCACTGCAGCTTTTCTGCGCGCTTTGCCCCGGGAGATTTTTTGTGAGGAAGCTCGGGATCTCTCTCGCGATCGGCGGAGCCGCTTCCAATGTCATCGACCGGATCCGGAGGGGGAGGGTCACGGATTACCTCAATATCCGGATCGGGAGCTTTCGGCGCTCCATCGTAAATATCGGGGATCTCATGATTCAAAGCGGCGCTTTGCTCTATGCGATCTCTCTGCTTTTTTCTCTCTTTGCCGCTCTTATCAGGCATGCTTTCGGAGGGAGAGCTTCACTGGATGGGAGGAAGTATGATAACTAAGCTTAAACGGTATATCGGTTTTCATTTCTCGCAGCTTCTCTATATTCTCTTCGTCTACCTTTTTTTCCCGCTTTCCGCGCTCTGCCTCTCCATTCAGCGCAGAAAAGAAGATGGGGGAATGCGCTTTCTGTTTTCGTCTGTCCCCTTCCTTATCCTTCTCCTCCTTCTCTTTTCCTTTATGATAAGGCAGATGGTTTTTGATGGAAGGCGCTCTTCCGAGCCGCAGTTTCTGGAGAGCTCGCTCCTCCTATATAAGTACGGGCTCTTCCCGCTCAGCTTTATCCTGATGCTCGGCTCTCTCGGAGTCTGTATCTGCGGCCTTCTCGCCTTCCCCCTGGCCGGAGTGGTGCTTGGCACAAGTCCTCTCTTTGGCCCCTGGCTTATTATTCCGGTCCTAATCAGCAACGTCATGGCTGTCGGCGGGATTGTGGCGATCGCGGTGGGGCTTAGCTTCTTTATATTCATCTGGCTTCTGATACTGCCCGGAAAGCTGCTTGCGATAAGGCTTTTATCTCGAAGCTTCCGCCGGAAGGAGATTTCACTTCTCCTTGTGATTCTCAATTCCCTGGCGCAGCTTCTCTTCCCTTTGGATATCGTTTCCTCGATCTGGATCTTCCGGCGTCTTCTCGGCGTAAAAACGCTCGCGATCGCTCTCCCCCTTGGGCTCTATCTGGCATCCATCTTCCTCTCGACTCTTTTCCTTCTCAGCCACTGAGAAAGAGAAAGGTGGAATCTTCATTAAGATTATGTTAAGATAAAAGGCGCTGATTTGCCGCGGGGGGAAGCGGCGGATCAAAATCATGGATTATGCAAAGGAAGATACGAAAATGAAGAGGAAATCAAGAGCGTTTCTGCTGCTTCTCATTCTGCTTTTTGCGACGGCCGGCTTCTGCTTTCTCGGCTATCGCGGCGCACCGACTATCCGTCTCGGACTGGATCTGAACGGCGGTGTCTCCATCACCTATCAGACCGATGAGCCGAATCCTACGGCGGAGCAGATGTCGGATACCCGCTATAAGCTTCAGCTTAAGGCGCAGAGCTACTCCACGGAGGCTCAGGTCTACCAGGAGGGCGCGAACCGGATCAATATCGATATCCCGGGGGCGACGGATGCGAATGAGATCCTGAAGGAGCTGGGAGAGCCCGGATCTCTCCAGTTCAAGGATCAGAGCGGAAATGTGCTCCTCACCGGAGATGATGTGAAGACCGCGTCCCCGGCCATGACGAACCAAAACAATAATAAGGAATACATTATCCGCCTCGCCTTTAAGGAGGAGGGGGCGAAGAAGTTCGCGCAGGCCACATCCGATAATGTCGGAAAGCCCCTCTACATCGTCTACAACGGGAAGACGATCTCCGCTCCTACCGTGCAGGAAGCGATCACCGGAGGGGAGGCCTCCATCACCGGGATGGACAGCTATGAAAAGGCCTCGACCATCGCTTCCACCATCCGGATCGGGGCGCTTCCCCTTAAGCTTACGGAGCTTCGTTCCAATGTGATCGGCGCCACGCTCGGACAGGAGGCCATCACAAGCTCTCTGAAGGCCGCGGCGATCGGGCTTTCCCTGGTCATGCTCTTCATGCTGATTTTCTACCTCCTTCCGGGTCTCTCCGCGTCCTTTGCGCTCCTCATGTATGTGGGACTCGAGATGGTGCTTTTGCAGGCCTTTGAGGTGACGCTGACTCTGCCCGGCATCGCGGGCATCATCCTCTCCATCGGAATGGCGGTGGATGCGAATGTCATCATCTTCACCCGCATCAAGGAGGAGCTCGGACAGGGCAATACGGTGGAGAAGGCGATCAAGGCCGGCTACAGCAAGGCGCTCTCCGCGATCCTCGACGGAAACATCACGACGCTCATCGCGGCGGCGGTGCTCTATCTCCGGGGCTCCGGGACGGTCAAGGGCTTTGCGACGACCCTGGCGATCGGTATCGTCGTCTCTTTGATCACAGCTCTCTTTGTGACGAGAGGCTTCATGTGGTGCTTCCTGACGCTCGGCGCTTCCTCCCCGAAGCTCTACGGGATCAAAAAGCCGGCGAAGCTCATCGACTTTGTGGGCATGAGAAAGGTCGCCTATCTGCTTTCTGCCGTGCTCATCCTCAGCGGCTTTGTCGCGATGGGGATGAATAAGAGGAGCATCGGAAATCTCTTTAACTATGATCTCGACTTTAAGGGCGGTTCCTCCACGAATATCACCTTGAATGAGGATCTCCCCCTGGATCAGATCGATAAGGAGCTCGTCCCGGTCTTTACGGCGGTGACGGGAGGGGACTCCTCCACACAGGCCTCAAAGGTCGCGGGGACGAATGAGGTTATCATAAAGACCCGGACCCTGACGACGGATGAGAGGACAGAGCTCTACAAGGATATCGCGGAGAAATTCTCTGTGGATGAGCAGAAGATCACGACGGAGAATATCTCCGGGGCAGTCTCTCTGGAGATGAAGAGAGACGCCGCCTGGGCGCTTCTCATCGCGATTCTCTTCATGCTGATCTACATCTGGGTGCGCTTTAAGGATCTGAAGTTCGCATCGGCTTCCGTCGCGGCCCTCGCGCACGATGTTCTCGTGACGATCACCTTCTATGCGGTCTTCCGCTGGGCGGTGGGCTCGACCTTCATCGCCTGTGTGCTGACGATCGTCGGCTACTCGATCAATGCGACCATCGTCATCTTCGACAGGATCCGCGAGAACCTGAATGAGCCGGGAGGGAGGAAGAATCTCAGGGATTCCGTGAATATGGCGGTCTCCGAGACCCTGACCCGTTCGATCAACACCTCGCTCACGACCTTTATCACGGTCCTCATGCTTTTCCTCTTCGGCGTGAGCTCCATCCGGGATTTCACGATGCCCCTGATGGTCGGTATCGTCTCCGGCGCCTGGTCCTCCGTCATGATCGCGGGACCGCTCTGGTATGACTTCGTCCAGCTTGCCGAAAAGCGAAGAGAAAAGGCGGCGGCGGAGCAGAGGGCGCAGCAGCCGAAGCAAAAGACAAAGAAGAAAAAGGGTTAAGGGTAGAGGAAAACCCGGATCAAGGGGGAAGGTCTCTCCGGCCTGGGGAGAGAGACCCTCCCTCTTTTTGCGAAAGAGGAGAGGAGAAAAGAGCTTGCGGTATGAGATCGTAGCGGAGGAGGGGAGAGCTAAGTCTGCCCATATGGAGACGGTGCACGGTGTGATCGAGACGCCGGTTTTCATGAATGTGGGGACCGCGGCGGCGATCAAGGGGGGCCTGTCCTCGGATGATCTGGAGGAGATCGGGACGCAGGTGGAGCTCTCCAATACCTATCACCTCCATGTCCGGACGGGGGAGAAGCTGATCCGGGAGCTGGGGGGCCTCCATCGTTTTATGAATTGGAAGAGGCCGATCCTCACGGATTCCGGGGGCTTCCAGGTCTTCAGTCTTTCCGGGACGGGGCGAAAGATCACGGAAGAAGGGGTGTATTTTCGCTCCCATATCGACGGGAGGAGGATCTTCATGGGGCCGGAGGAGTCCATCCGGATCCAGTCCATGCTCGGCTCCACCATCGCGATGGCCTTCGACGAGTGTCCTCCCGCCCTCTCGGAGAGGGACTATATCGAGCCCTCCGTCGAAAGAACGACCCGCTGGCTTCTCCGCTGCATGGAGGAGCTTAAGAGGCTTCGCTCCCTTCCGGATACCTTGAATAAGGAGCAGCTTCTCTTTGGGATCAATCAGGGAGGGATACTCGGGGACATCCGGATCAGGCATGCGGAGGAGATCAGCGCCCTGGATCTGGACGGCTATGCGGTCGGGGGGCTCGCAGTGGGGGAGAGCCATGAGGAGATGTACCGCATCCTGGACCTCGTGCTTCCGCATCTTCCGAGAGAGAAGCCGAGCTATCTGATGGGCGTGGGAACTCCGGAAAACATACTGGAAACGGTGGAGCGCGGCATCGACTTTTTCGACTGTGTCTATCCCACGAGAAATGGGCGTCACGGAAATGTCTATACCCATCAGGGGAAAAGGAATCTCCTGAATCTCCGCTATGAGAAGGACCATAGGCCGATCGAGGAGGGCTGCCTTTGCCCGGTCTGTGCGGGGAGGAGGAGAGAGGACGGGAGCAGAAGCGGGGGCTATTCCCGGGCCTATATCCGTCATCTTCTGAAGGCAAAGGAGCTGCTCGGACTCCGGCTCTGCGTCCTCCATAATCTTTACTTTTATAATCGGCTCATGGAGGAGATCCGGGAGAGCATCCGGAGCGGGAGCTTCCGGGACTTCAAGGAGAAGACGCTGCGGAGTCTCTCGGAGGGAGATTGAGAGGAGCGGGAGGTCGGAGACAGGCGCCTTAAATCGCTGTGCTTCCGGGAACTTGCCGCTGGAAATCAATCCTCGACTGTGCTATCATTAAGGCCTTGATCGAACTGCGGAGCAGCCGCAGCGCTGCTTAGAGGAGGAAATATCATGGGATCTATGGGTAATGTCGGCTGGCTCTTATATATTGTCGTGATCTGCGGGATGTTTTATTTCATCGGCATCCGTCCCTCGCAGAAGGAGAGGAAGAAGCAGCAGGAGATGCTGTCCTCCGTCGCGGTGGGGGATACCGTGCTCACAAGCTCCGGCTTCTACGGAGTCATCATCGATATGACGGACGACACGGTGATCGTGGAGTTCGGGGGCAATAAAAACTGCCGCATTCCGATGCAGAAGACCGCGATCGTACAGATCGAAAAACCGGCATAGGGAGAGGACAGGAATTTATGCGGATCGGATCGTCTCGGTCCGCCTTTTTTGAGGGAAGATATCTGAGGGAAGATCAATGAGAGAGAAAGAGACTTTACTGGTAATCTTCGGCGGCAGGTCCACAGAGCACGAGGTCTCCTGCCGCTCGGTGCAGAATATCGCGAGGGATGTCGACAGGGAGCGCTACGAGCTCGTGCTTCTCGGCATCACAAAGGAGGGGGAATGGCGGCTCGCCGAGGATCTCTCCTCGATCGAAGACGGAAGCTGGAGGGAGGGGAAGCGGGCGATGCTTCTCCCGGATGCCTCTCTTCGCTCTCTCTTGATTTTTGAGAAGGACGGGAGCAGCCGTCTCCAAAGGATTGATGTGATCTTCCCGGCCCTGCACGGAAAATACGGAGAGGACGGCAGTATTCAGGGGCTCTTTGAGCTCTCCGGCATCCCCTATGTCGGCTCCGGTGTCCTCGCCTCCGCAGTCTCCATGGACAAGCTCTTCACGAAGGTGATCGCCGCGCAGCCCCTCAAGAAGCTCGGACTCCGCCAGGCCCGCTGCCTTCCCGTCGATGCGGCGGAGCTCGGGAGGATGGAGGAGATTCTAAACAGGGTCGAAAAGTCCTTTCAGTACCCGGTCTTTGTGAAGCCGGCCAATGCGGGCTCCTCCTGCGGGGTGAGCCGCGTGGAGAAGCGGGAGGAGCTGCCGGATGCCCTGCGGGCCGCCGCGAAGGTGGACAGAAAGCTTCTCGTAGAGGAGACGGTCTATGGGAGGGAGCTGGAGTGCGCGCTCCTCCGCGGCCCTGATATGAAGATCCACGCGAGCGGCCTGGGGGAGATCCGCGCGGCGGCAAGCTTCTATGACTATGACGCAAAGTACAATAATCCGGATTCCGTGACGGATGTGAACCCCGAGCTTGATGCAGAGAATGCGGAGCTCATCCGAAGCGCGGCAAAGGCGATTTTTGCCGCGGTGGACGGCTATGGCCTCGCCAGAGTGGACTTCTTCCTCACGGAGGACGGACCGGTCTTTAATGAGATCAATACACTGCCGGGCTTTACCGCGATTTCGATGTATCCCATGCTCTGGGAGGCAAAGGGCATAGGGAAGAGAGAACTGATCCAGCGCCTGATTGACAGCGCCTGTCAAAGGCCGGGAAGCTCGCTCTGACTTCTCCCTGCTTTTTTGAAAACGCGAAGGAGCGGGGATGGGATTTGCACTTTTTTTGAGAGCGGAAGACGGGGGAGAGGGAGAAAAAGTCGGGAAAGAGATGATTTAAGAATTCCATAACTTTTTTTTCGATTATATTTCACACACTTTACGGGCGACTGTGCTAGGATAGGGACATAATAAATGTATGAATGATTTTCCTTTCTCCTTTTTCACAAGGCCCTGCTTCCTTCGGGAAGCAGGGTTTTGTGATTTCGGCGGGAAATCAGGCAGGGGAGACGGGGTACGGCATGAAGGTCAGGATCCTGATGGAGACCAGGCAGACTGTGGATGGGGAGACGGAGCTGATTCGGCATGAGGCCAGGGCTGTGATGCGCCTGGGAGAGGAGGATGCGGTCCTCACCTATCTTCTGGACGGCATCCATCATGAGATGCTCATCGACTTTCGGACTCCCTCCGTATCCGTGACCAGAAACTGGCAGGAGGGACAGAGCCTGTTCTACGAGAGCGGAAGGAAGCATACGGTGCGCTATGAGACTCCGGCCGGCTCTATGGACTTAAGCTTTGAGACGAAGAGTATCCTTTTGGAAAGAGGGAATTTCACGGGAGGGGATGCGAGACTTTCACTCAGCTACCGCATTTCCCAATACGGAGAGGCGATCTGCGACTGTGAACTCAGCATTGCAATTTCACCCTTGGAATAGTAGAATGATTCAGACGCCAAGGGGATTTACAGCTGCTGCGCTGCCGGTGCTTCCGGCAGGAATATTTATCTGGAAAGTTGAGGCTCTCTATGCTTGCGATACATGCCGGGACGGTGCTGACCGCGCTCTTTTCGATTCTCTTTGTCCTTTTGCTTATTCTGGTCGCACTTTATTTTCTCGGAAGAAGGATGCAGAAGAAGCAGGAGGAGCAGCAGCCCCTCATCGAAGCGAACACGATGGATGTCTCCATCCTTGTCATTGATAAAAAAAAGATGCGGATTGCGGATGCCGTCCGGGCGGGACTCCCGGAGCAGGTCAGAGCGCAGACGCCGTTTTATCTTAAGCTCTCGAGGCTCCCGATCGTAAAGGCGAAGGTGGGACCGAGAGTCATGACCTTTATCGCGGAGCCGAAGGTCTTTGAGCTTCTCCCTTTGAAAAAGGAGGTCAAGGTCGCGGCCTCCGGGCTCTATATCCGCTCCATCAAATCCGTCCGGGGGGGTGCCGTTTCGGAGCCGCCCGCGAAGAAGGGTTTTCTCTCGGGACTCCGCGATCGCATCGCCTCCGGGAGGAAGTAAAGGCCCATCGGAGGGACTTATCCTTATCGGTATTTTCGCGCTCAAAAGCCTTTCCCCTGTGCAGTCTGAAGGCGCAGAGGAAAGGCTTTTTGGCGGCTTGGACGGCCTTATGGGTCAAGGCCGCTCCGTGCGGAAAAGAGCAGGGGAATTCTTGACATCCCATTTTCAGGATGTTAAAATGAAAGTTGCGATTTTGGCTTCATGGAGGTGCAGGGGATAAGTGTGCCCTTTTTTGGCTTGTCTCAGGCAGACGTCCCTGATTGTCAGAAAATTCAGAACCTGATTCGCGAAAAAACGATAAGAAAGCATGCTGCTTTTCTCGATTATACCGCTCAGGACGGTATATGACAAGCTTTTTTGTGAATTTCAACGAGAAGGTGGGGAAACCCGTCCGAAACAGCAGGGGTGAACGGTCAATGAAAAAAAGCAAAATGCGCCCGGTGAGAACCGGAAAAAACGTCAGAATGACTTTCTCTCAGAGCAAGGAAGTTCTGGAGATGCCGAATCTCATCGAAATTCAGAAGGACTCCTATCGATGGTTTCTGAAGGAAGGGCTGAGGGAGGCGTTCGACGACATCTCCCCGATCCAGGATTTCGCGGGTCACATGAGCCTCGAATTCGTGAATTTCAAGCTCTGCGAGGAGGAGAAGAAGTACACGATCGAGGAGTGCAAGGAGCGGGACGCCACCTATGCCGCGCCGCTCAAGGTCAAGGTTCGCCTCATCAATAAGGACAAGGACGAGATCAACGAGCATGAGATTTTCATGGGAGATCTCCCTCTCATGACAGAGACCGGATCCTTCGTCATCAACGGCGCGGAGCGGGTCATCGTCTCCCAGCTCGTGCGCTCCCCGGGAATTTACTACAGCATTGACCGTGACAAGCTCGGAAAGGAGCTTTACTCCTGCACCGTTATCCCAAACCGGGGCGCCTGGATCGAGTACGAGACGGACTCGAACGATGTTTTTTTTGTCCGTGTGGACAGGACGAGAAAGGTCCCGGTGACGGTCTTTATCCGCGCCCTGGGCATCGGCTCGAACGCGGAGATCATCGAGCTCTTCGGGGAGGAGCCGAAGCTGCTCGCCTCCTTTGAGAAGGATCCCTCTGACAATTATCAGGACGGCCTTCTGGAGCTCTATAAGAAGATCCGTCCGGGAGAGCCCCTCTCCGTGGATTCCGCGGAATCCCTGCTCCGCTCCATGTTCTTCGACCCGAGGCGCTATGATCTTGCGAAGGTCGGAAGATATAAGTTCAATAAGAAGCTTCATTTCAAAAACCGGATCCGCGGTCTGAGCCTCGCGGAGGACGTGGCGGATCCCGCAACCGGAGAGCTCCTTGCAGAGGCCGGGACCGTGCTGAGCCGGGAGAAGGCGGAGGAGATTCAGAACGCCGGTGTTCCCTATGTCTGGATTGACGGGCCGAGCCGGAAGGAGAAGGTCCTTTCCTCTTTGCAGGTGGACGCCTCCTCTTATTTTCCGGAGGACTTCGATCTCGCATCCCTCGGAATTCGCGAGCTTGTCTACTATCCGGCACTTCGCGCGCTTCTCGATGAAATGGAGGGGGCTTCCG
This sequence comes from Oribacterium sp. oral taxon 078 str. F0262, assembly GCF_000160135.1. Taxonomy (GTDB): domain Bacteria; phylum Bacillota; class Clostridia; order Lachnospirales; family Lachnospiraceae; genus Oribacterium. The sequence goes on along the minus strand of NZ_GG729935.1, from coordinate 263,707 downwards.
AGGCGGAGCTCCGGGAGGCCGTGAAGAAGCATATCCATGAGCTGGTTCCGAAGCATATCACAAGGGAGGATATCTTTGCCTCCATCAATTACTGCATGAATCTGGAGGAGGAGATCGGAAATCCCGACGATATCGATCATCTCGGAAACAGAAGGATCCGCGCGGTGGGGGAGCTTTTGCAGAACCAGTACAGGATCGGTCTTTCCCGCATGGAGAGAGTGGTCAGGGAGCGCATGTCCACGCAGGACATCGAGGAGATCACGCCGCAGTCCCTCATCAACATAAAGCCCGTGACAGCGTCGGTGAAGGAGTTCTTCGGCTCCTCTCAGCTCTCCCAGTTCATGGATCAGAACAATCCGCTCTCGGAGCTCACGCACAAGAGAAGGCTCTCCGCCCTCGGACCCGGCGGGCTTTCCAGAGATCGGGCGGGCTTTGAGGTGCGGGATGTCCACTACACGCACTACGGCAGGATGTGTCCGATCGAGACGCCGGAGGGCCCGAACATCGGACTTATCAATTCTCTTGCGAGCTATGCCAGGATCAATGAATACGGCTTCATCGAGTCCCCCTACCGCGTGGTGGATAAGTCCGATCCGAAGGACCCGGTCGTGACGGACCGGGTGGTATATCTTGCGGCGGACGAGGAGGACAATTACCGCGTCGCGCAGGCGAACGAGCCCATCGACTCCGAGGGGCATTTCGTAAACGACAGCGTCTCCGGGAGATACCGGGAGCTGACCTCGGCCTTTCCGAAGGCGTCGATCGACATGATGGATGTCTCCCCGAAGATGGTCTTCTCCGTGGCGACCTCCATGATCCCCTTTTTGCAAAATGACGACGCAAACCGCGCCCTGATGGGCTCGAACATGCAAAGGCAGGCCGTGCCGCTTTTGGTGACGGAGCCTGCGGTGGTGGACACCGGAATGTCCGCGAAGGCCGCGGTGGATTCCGGAGCCTGTGTGGTGGCGGAGAACTCCGGCGAGGTTCTGGTCTCCGCCTCGAACCGCATCGTCATAAAGAGGGACAAGGACGGGGTGCTGGACGAGTATAAGCTGATGAAGTTCGTCCGCAGTAACCCCTCGAACTGCTACAATCAAAAGCCGATCGTCTCCCCCCATGAGCATGTGGAAAAGGGGGATATCATCGCGGACGGCCCCTCCACGAGCGCGGGGGAGATCGCCCTTGGGAAGAATCCCCTCATCGGCTTTATGACCTGGGAGGGATATAATTACGAGGACGCGGTTCTCCTCTCCGAGAGACTGGTTCAGCAGGATGTCTATACCTCGGTCCATATCGAGGAGTACGAGTGCGAGGCGAGGGATACGAAGCTCGGCCCGGAGGAGATCACCTCGGATGTCCCCGGAGTGGGGGAGGAGGCCCTGAAGAACCTGGATGAGCGCGGCATCATCCGGATCGGTGCGGAGGTCCGGGCAGGGGACATCCTGGTCGGAAAGGTCACGCCGAAGGGGGAGACGGAGCTCACGGCGGAGGAGAGACTGCTCCGCGCGATCTTCGGAGAGAAGGCGAGAGAGGTCAGGGATACCTCCCTGAAGGTGCCGCACGGTGCCTATGGGACCGTCATCAATACGATGGTCTTCACGAGGGAGAACTCCGATGAGCTCGCCCCCGGTGTCTCCGAGTCCGTCCGCATCTATATCGCGCAGAAGAGGAAGATCGGAGTCGGGGATAAGATGGCCGGCCGCCACGGAAATAAGGGCGTCGTATCCCGCGTGCTTCCGGTGGAGGATATGCCCTATCTCCCGAACGGCCGCTCGCTGGACATCGTCCTGAACCCCCTCGGCGTGCCGTCCCGAATGAATATCGGACAGGTTCTGGAGCTCCATCTCTCTCTCGCGGCGAAGGCGCTGGGGCTCGATGTCTCCACGCCTATCTTCGACGGGGCGGATGAGAATGATATCCAGCAGACTTTGATCCTCGCCAATGACTATGTGAATGAGTCCTGGGAGGACTTCTCGAAGAAGCATAAGGAGGAGCTGGACCCGGCGGTATATGACTACCTCGGAAAGCACCTTGAGCACAGGGAGGAGTGGAAGGGCGTCACGATCAGCGTCGACGGAAAGGTCCAGCTCCGGGACGGCCGCACCGGGGAGATGTTCGACGGGCCGACTGCGATCGGCTTCATGCACTATCTGAAGCTCCACCACCTGGTGGATGATAAGATCCATGCGCGTTCCACGGGACCGTACTCCCTCGTCACGCAGCAGCCCCTCGGCGGTAAGGCACAGTTCGGAGGACAGCGCTTCGGGGAGATGGAGGTCTGGGCGCTCGAGGCCTACGGCGCGGCCTATACGCTTCAGGAGATCCTGACCATGAAGTCCGACGATGTCGCGGGCCGTGTGAAGACCTATGAGGCGATCATCAAGGGACAGAATATACCGGCCCCCGGCGTCCCGGAATCCTTCAAGGTCCTGTTAAAGGAGATGCAGGCGCTCTGCCTCGACATGAGAGTGCTGGACGAGAAGAAGAATGAGGTGGAGATCACCGAGGATCTCTACGACGCGAACCAGGATATGCATCGTCTGCTCTCCGGCGGGGAGAACCGCTTCGGGAGAAAGGAGGAGAACTTCGCCTCCTATGGCTATACGAAGCAGGAGTTCAGGGACGGCGAGCTTGTGGACGAGGAGCCGGAGGATAAGCTGGAGGCGGAGCTCGAGACGGAGCTTGAGGAGGATCTCTCCGAGGATTCCGACTTTGCGGCAAGTCTCGGCGAGGCGGAGGACGCAGAGCCCGCGGAGACGGAGCCGGTGCTTTCACTGGACGAGGAGGAAGCCGAAGAGGGGGAGGACCCGGAAGACGGCGAAGAGCAGTAATCACAGGAGGAATAAATGGCACAGCTTGAGAATGTAAATGAGCCGATTCAGTTTGATTCGATCAAGATAGGCCTCGCCTCTCCGGAAAAGATCCTGGAGTGGTCTCACGGCGAAGTGAAGAAGCCGGAGACCATCAACTACAGGACCTTAAAGCCCGAAAAGGACGGTCTCTTCTGTGAGCGCATTTTCGGACCGGTCAAGGACTGGGAGTGCCACTGCGGCAAGTACAAAAAGATCCGCTATAAGGGCGTGATCTGCGACCGCTGCGGCGTCGAGGTGACGAAGTCCTCCGTCCGCCGGGAGAGAATGGGCCATATTGCGCTCGCGGCTCCGGTCTCTCATATCTGGTATTTTAAGGGCATCCCCTCCCGGATGGGACTGATCCTGGACATCAGCCCCAGGGTTTTGGAGAGAGTGCTCTACTTCGCCTCCTATATCGTGTTAGATGCGATGGATACGGGGCTCGAGTATAAGGAGGTCCTCTCCGAGAAGGAGTACCGGGACGCACTGGAGCAGTACGGGAGCGGAACCTTCCGCGCCGGCATGGGGGCGGAGGCCGTTCTGGAGCTTCTCCGCGCCATCGATCTCGAGAAGGAGTATACAGACCTTCGCTCGGAGCTCGACAAGTCCTCCGGGCAGAAGAGAGCCCGCATCGTGAAGCGCCTCGAGGTCGTGGAGGCCTTCCGATCCTCCGGAAACCGGCCGGAGTGGATGATTCTCACGAATCTCCCGGTGATTCCGCCGGATCTCCGCCCGATGGTGCAGCTGGACGGCGGCCGCTTTGCGACCTCGGATCTGAATGACCTCTACCGGAGGATCATCAACCGGAACAATCGTCTTGCGCGTCTTCTGGAGCTCGGAGCGCCCGAGATCATCGTGAGAAATGAGAAGAGAATGCTGCAGGAGGCGGTGGACGCTCTGATCGACAACGGCCGCCGGGGCCGCCCGGTCACAGGCCCCGGAAACCGGGCCCTGAAGTCTCTCTCCGATATGCTCAAGGGAAAGCAGGGGCGCTTCCGTCAGAACCTGCTCGGAAAGCGGGTGGACTACTCCGGCCGTTCTGTAATCGTCGTCGGACCGGAGTTAAAGATCTATCAGTGCGGCGTGCCGAAGGAGATGGCGATCGAGCTCTTCAAGCCCTTCGTCATGAAGGAGCTCGTCAAGTCCCAGAAGGCGCACAATATCAAGAATGCGAAGAAGATGGTGGAGAGACTGGACCCGATGGTCTGGGATATCCTGGAGGGCGTGATCAAGGAGCACCCCGTCATGTTAAACCGCGCCCCTACGCTCCATCGTCTGGGCATACAGGCCTTTGAGCCGATCCTGGTAGAGGGAAAGGCGATCAAGCTCCATCCGCTGGTCTGTGCGGCCTTCAACGCGGATTTCGACGGAGACCAGATGGCGATCCATCTCCCCCTCACCCAGGAGGCACAGGCGGAGTGCCGCTTTATGCTGCTCTCCCCGAACAATCTCTTAAAGCCCTCGGACGGCGGTGTGGTCGCTGTCCCCTCCCAGGATATGGTGCTGGGGGTCTATTATCTGACGCAGGAGAGAGAGGGGGACAAGGGAGAGGGGAAGTTCTTTAAATCCATCAATGAGGCGATCCTCGCCTATGAGAATAAGTATGTCACCCTGCACGCGAAGATCCACTGCCGGGTGGACCGGATCGAAAGACGGGAGGACGGCACGGAGAAGCGCTGCGAGGGAGTGATCGACACCACGGTGGGACGACTTCTCTTCAATGAGATCATCCCGCAGGACCTCGGCTTCGTCGACCGCTCGGTTCCGGGGAATGAGCTTTTGCCGGAGATCAACTTCCTTGTGAAGAAGAAGAATCTGAAGCAGATCCTGGAGAAGGTCATGGATGTGCACGGGGCGACGCAGACCGCGCTCACGCTCGATGAGATCAAGGCGATCGGCTATCGCTTCTCCACGAGAGCCGCGATGACGGTTTCCATCCACGATATGACGGTCCCGGCTTCGAAGAAGGAGCTTCTGGAAAACGCGCAGAGCACGGTGAACCGGATCATGAAGAACTTCCGCCGGGGACTGGTCACGGAGGAGGAGCGCTACAAGGAGGTCATCGACACCTGGAAGACGACGGATGAGCAGCTCACGAAGGACCTCCTGGAGGGACTCGATAATTACAATAATATCTTCATGATGGCGGACTCCGGAGCGAGAGGCTCCGATAAGCAGATCAAGCAGCTCGCCGGCATGCGTGGCCTCATGGCGGATACGACCGGAAAGACGATCGAGCTCCCCATCAAGTCAAACTTCCGGGAGGGCCTCGACGTGCTCGAGTATTTCATCTCCGCCCACGGAGCGAGGAAGGGACTCTCCGACACGGCGCTCCGCACCGCGGACTCCGGCTATCTCACGAGGCGTCTTGTCGATGTCACCCAGGATCTCATCATCCGGGATCTGGACTGCGCGGCGGGGAGAGACACGATCCCCTCCATGGAGATCACGGCCCTCTCCAACGGACAGGAGAAGATAGAGTCTTTGGAGGAGAGAATCACCGGGAGATTCGTCGCGGAGGATGTGACGGATCCGGAGACCGGGGAGATCGTCATCCGGGCGGATCACATGGTGACGCCGAAGAGAGCGCCGAAGATCATCGCCGCTCTCAATAAATCGAGCCGCGATTCCATCCGCATCCGGACGGTTCTGACCTGCCGCTCCCGCGCCGGGGTATGCGCGAAGTGCTACGGAGCAAACCTTGCGACTGGGCAGCCGGTGGAGGTCGGAGAGGCCGTCGGCACGATCGCCGCGCAGTCCATCGGGGAGCCGGGAACCCAGCTCACGATGAGAACCTTCCACACCGGAGGCGTGGCGGGAGGAGATATCACCCAGGGTCTTCCCAGAGTCGAGGAGCTCTTTGAGGCCAGGAAGCCGAAGGGACTCGCGATTCTGACGGAGATCCCCGGCATGGCGGAGATCAAGGAGGGAAAGAAGCGGGAGGTCATCGTCACGGATGATGAGAGCGGGCAGTCGAAGACCTACCTGATTCCCTATGGCTCCAGGATCAGTCCGAAGGTCAACGAGGGAAAGAGGCTTGAGGCCGGGGACACCCTGACCGAGGGCTCCATCAATCCCCACGATCTCCTTCGGATCAAGGGAGTCAAGGCGGTGCAGGATTACATGATCTCCGAGGTCCAGAGGGTCTACCGCCTTCAGGGCGTCGAGATCAACGATAAGCATATCGAGATGATCGTCCATCAGATGATGAAGAAGGAGAGGATCAGCGAGGCAAACGACTCCGGCTTCATCCCCGGCACAGCGGTGGACCGCCTCGACTTCGAGGACGAAAACGAGCGCCTCATAAGGGAAGGGAAAAAACCCGCGGAGGGGAAGCGCACGATGCTGGGAATCACCAAGGCTTCTCTCGCGACGGACTCCTTCATGTCGGCGGCCTCCTTCCAGGAGACCACGAAGGTCCTGACGGAGGCGGCGATCAATGGAAAGGTCGATCACCTCGTGGGACTGAAGGAAAATGTCATCATCGGAAAGCTCATTCCCGCGGGAACCGGCATGAGACGCTATCGGAGCGTACAGCTCTCCACGGATCCGGAGGACCTGGAGGCCAATGCCGACAGTATCTTCACGGAGGACGAAGCCTTCGATGTGAATGCGGCGGCCGTCGAGACGGCGGCGGAGGAAGAGCTGCTCAACCGGGAAATTCACAACGAACTCTGATCTCTCTCAGAGTGCGTGAGCCTGCCCGCCGGGCACCGGGGCGAGAGCGGATTTTCCGCTTTCGGCCCGGTGGCTCTGAGAGCGCGGCTCAGGAAGGAAAGCGGCGCTCTCCGCCTTGACAAAGCGGAAAATCTTTACTATATTTAGCGGGCGTGCGATTTTCGCGCGCCTTTCTTCGCGCCGGTTTTTCCTCCGGGCGGAGAAGAAAAGCCAAAGGAAAGGAGACCAAAATGCCAACATTTAACCAGCTAGTCAGAAAGGGCAGAGAGACTTCCCGGAAAAAGTCCACGGCCCCGGCGCTCCAGAGAGGCTTCAACTCCCTGAGAAAGAGAGCGACCACGAACGATGCGCCCCAGAAGAGGGGCGTCTGCACGGCGGTGAAGACCGCCACCCCGAAGAAGCCGAATTCCGCGCTCAGAAAGATCGCGAGAGTCCGTCTTTCCAATGGAATCGAGGTGACCTCCTATATCCCGGGCGAGGGACACAACCTCCAGGAGCACTCTGTCGTCATGATCCGCGGCGGCCGTGTGAAGGATCTGCCCGGTACCAGATACCATATCATTAGAGGGACTCTGGATACCGCAGGCGTCGCAAACCGCATGCAGGCCCGCTCCAAGTACGGCGCAAAGAGGCCGAAGGCGAAGAAGTCCTGATACTTTCGGGAAAACATTTTAGACATGGTTATGACGGATTGTTTTGGTCAACATTTCGATATAGAATTTTTCAGAAGAGAATTCCGGGGCCTTGGCCCCGCACGGAGTTGTCCAGCAACCGCATGAAGCCCCAGGGGGCAGTACCTGTGATCTGAATTTTATATTTAAGGAGGGAAGTAACGTGCCACGGAAAGGACATACTCTGCACAGAGACGTTCTGGCGGATCCGATTTACAATTCCAAGATTGTGACAAAGCTTGTCAACTCCATTATGCTGGACGGCAAGAAGGGAATCGCACAGAAGATTGTTTACGGCGCATTCGAGAGAGTCGCCGAGAAGACCGGGAAGGATGCGCTTGATATCTTTGAGGAGGCGATGAACAACATCATGCCGGTCCTCGAGGTCAAGGCAAAGCGGGTCGGCGGCGCCACCTACCAGGTTCCGATGGAGGTCAGGCCGGAGAGAAGACAGACGCTGGCTCTCCGCTGGCTCACCGAGTTCTCCCGGAAGCGCTCGGAGAAGACCCAGGCCGAGAGGCTGGCGAATGAGCTCATGGACGCGGCGAACAACACCGGCGCGGCCGTGAAGCGGAAAGAGGAGATGCACAGGATGGCCGAGGCCAACAAGGCATTTGCTCATTACAGATTCTAAGGGAGAGGAGGAACGACATTGGCTGAGAGACAATATTCCCTTGAGCACACGAGAAATATCGGCATCATGGCCCACATCGATGCCGGAAAGACGACTCTGACGGAGCGTATCCTCTTCTACACCGGCGTAAATCATAAGATCGGAGAGACGCACGAGGGAAGCGCCACCATGGACTGGATGGCGCAGGAGCAGGAGCGGGGCATCACCATCACCTCGGCCGCAACGACATGTCATTGGACGCCGGAGAAGGAGCACGTAAAGATTCCCGGGGCGCCGGAGTACCGCATCAATATCATTGATACCCCGGGCCACGTCGATTTCACGGTGGAGGTCGAGAGGTCTCTCCGCGTTCTCGACGGCGCTGTCGGCGTCTTCGATGCAAAGAGCGGCGTGGAGCCTCAGTCCGAGAATGTATGGCGGCAGGCGGACACCTACAATGTCCCGAGAATCGCCTTCATCAATAAGATGGATGTCGTGGGAGCGGATTTCTTCCACTCCGTGCAGACCATCGTGGACCGCCTCGGAAAGAACTGCGTGATCACGCAGGTTCCGATGGGGAGAGAGGACAGCTTCGTCGGTATCATCGACCTCTTCGAGATGAGAGCCTACTTCTATAAGGACGACAAGGGAGAGGAGATCGAGATCACGGATGTTCCGGAGGAGTACGCGGAGCTGGCCAAAGAGTATCACGAGAAGATGGTCGAGAAGATCTCGGAGCTGGACGATGATCTCATGATGCTCTATCTGGAGGGCACGGAGCCCTCCGCGGAGGAGATGAAGAAGGCACTCCGGCAGGGCACGATTGAAGGAAGGGCGATTCCCTGCCTCTGCGGCACTGCCTATCGGAACAAGGGAGTGCAGAAGCTCCTCGATGCCGTCATTGACTTCCTCCCGGCTCCCACGGATGTCCCGGATATCCAGGGCACGGATCCGGACGGAGAGGCGGACAGCAGGCCGTCCTCGGATGAGGCGCCCTTCGCGGCCCTCGCCTTCAAGATCATGACGGACCCCTTCGTCGGAAAGCTCGCCTATTTCAGGGTATATTCCGGCACATTAAAGACCGGCTCCTATGTCCTGAATTCCACAAAGGGAAAGAAGGAGAGAGTCGGAAGACTGCTCCAGATGCACGCGAACAAGCGGACCGAGCTCGAAGAGGTCTTCTCCGGAGATATCGCGGCGGCCGTAGGCTTCAAGCTCACCTCCACCGGGGATACGATCTGCAATGAGCAGCATCCGATCATTCTGGAGTCCATGGAGTTCCCGGAGCCCGTGATCTCCGTCGCGATCGAGCCGAAGACGAAGGTCTCCCAGGGGAAGATGTCGGATGCCCTGGCGAAGCTCGCCGAGGAGGATCCGACCTTCCGCGTGAAGACAAACGAGGAGACCGGTCAGACCATCATCTCCGGTATGGGAGAGCTGCATCTCGAGATCATCGTCGACAGACTGCTCCGCGAGTTCAAGGTGGAGGCGAATGTCGGCGCGCCTGAGGTCGCCTACAAGGAGACCTTCACAAAGGCCGTGGATGCCGAGGGAAGATACATTCACCAGTCCGGCGGAAGCGGAATGTACGGGCACTGCAAGGTCAAGTTCACTCCGATGGATCCAAACGGAGAGGAGATCTTCCACTTCGAGTCGACGGTCGTCGGCGGATCGATCCCGAAGGAGTATATCCCCGCCATCGAAAAGGGAATCCGAGAGGCTGCAAACAGCGGCGTACTCGCGGGCTTCCCGGTGCTCGGCGTCAATGCGAATGTCTACGACGGCTCCTATCACGAGGTCGACTCGAACGAGAGAGCCTTCGAGTTTGCGGGCTCCATCGCCTTCAAAAATGCGATGCAGAAGTCGGATCCGATCCTCCTTGAGCCGATCATGAAGGTGGAGATCACGACGCCGGAGGAGTACATGGGGAACGTCATCGGAGACGTGAACTCCCGCCGCGGCCGCATCGAGAGCATGGAGGATATCCCGTCCGGAAAGCAGATCAACGGTCTCGTCCCTCTGGCGGAGATGTTCGGCTATGCGACGGATCTCCGCTCCAAGACCCAGGGAAGAGCGAACTATTCCATGTTCTTCGACCACTACGAGAAGTGCCCGAAGAACGTACAGGACAAGATCCTCTCGGATCTGAAGCGCTGAGGAAAGGCCGGGAGCCTGCCGCGCGGCGATCGGGATGAGCGATAAGCCCGGAAACGCTTTGCCGCGTTTATGGCCCTGCTGCTTTTCGCAGCAATCCACAATCCGCGCATTCCGGCCCCTAAAGCCAAAACGAGGGCGGAATGCGGAAGCGGAAAGGGCGGAGAGAGGCCCTTTTCGGAAGGGCCCGGGCCCCCGGAATGGGGGCTTGCGAAATAAAGAAACAGATGATAAAATCATAAATACTGGCTCCCCGCGGGGGGCGGTGATGTACTGCACGGAGCATGCTACGCATGCCTTGGTGCTTGGCATGATTTTCGTTGTATTACATGCAGAATCAGGAGGGTTTTTAAAATGGCAAAGGCACATTTCGAAAGAACGAAGCCGCATTGTAACATCGGAACCATCGGACATGTCGATCACGGCAAGACGACTCTGACCGCTGCGATCACCAAGGTGCTTGCGGACAGAGTGGCCGGCAATACGGCGACCGACTTCGCAAATATCGATAAGGCGCCGGAGGAGAGAGAGAGAGGAATCACGATCAACACGGCCCATGTCGAGTATGAGACGGAGAAGAGGCACTATGCCCACGTCGACTGCCCGGGCCACGCGGACTATGTCAAGAACATGATCACCGGTGCCGCACAGATGGACGGCGCGATCCTCGTCGTCGCGGCTACGGACGGCGTCATGGCGCAGACCAGAGAGCATATCCTGCTCGCCCGCCAGGTCGGTGTTCCGGCTATCGTCGTATTCCTGAACAAGTGCGACATGGTCGACGATCCCGAGCTGCTTGAGCTTGTGGAGATGGAGGTCCGCGACCTCCTCACCGAGTATGATTTCCCGGGCGATGAGGTTCCTGTGATCAAGGGCTCCGCGCTGAAGGCGCTGGAGGATCCGAAGTCCGAGTGGGGCGACAAGATCATGGAGCTCATGGACGCTGTGGACAGCTATATCCCAGAGCCGGCCCGTGAGACCGATAAGCCGTTCCTGATGCCTGTAGAGGATATCTTCACCATCACCGGACGCGGAACCGTCGCGACGGGAAGAGTGGAGAGAGGTGTGCTCCACGTCGCCGATGAGGTTGAGATCGTCGGAATCTCCGAGGAGACCGAGAAGTCCGTTATCACCGGAATCGAGATGTTCCGTAAGCAGCTGGATGAGGCCATGGCGGGAGACAATGTCGGTCTTCTGCTCCGCGGCATCAACCGCGACCAGATCGAGAGAGGACAGGTCATCTGCAAGCCGGGTTCTGTGAAGTGCCACAAGAAGTTCACGGCGCAGGTCTATGTCCTGACCAAGGATGAGGGCGGACGCCACACTCCGTTCTTCACGAATTATCGTCCGCAGTTCTACTTCAGAACCACGGATGTGACCGGAGTATGCATGCTTCCGCAGGGTACGGAGATGTGCATGCCCGGAGACAACACGGAGATGGAGGTCGATCTGATCCATCCGGTAGCGATGGAGGAGGGACTCCGCTTCGCTATCCGTGAGGGCGGAAGAACGGTCGGCTCCGGAAGAGTTGTCAAGATTCTTGACTGATCTAAGATTCTGAGATCCGATTTCATAGGAGGGAGCCATCGATTCTTCGGAATCGGTGGCTCTTTTCCTATCGCTTTTGACGGGAGATGGATTTCTTTTGAGGATTTCTTTTCCTTTTGACTGTATTTTGCGTCGATTTCGTGTATGATATGTTTGCGGTTTTCGAAAAATTTCCACCCGGACGGGTCCGGGGGACTGCAGAATCAGAGAAGGTACTATGGACAGAAGGATAAAGGATTTAGACGACGTCAATCGGGAGCTGAGAACGGGGAAGGCGGAGGGAAGCGGGGGCCCGAAGAGGGAAGAGGAGCTCAGGAAGCTGCGAAGAGGAAGCTCCATTATCCCGCTCGACCTCTCCCGCTGGCTCAGGCCGGAGGATTTTGCGGGGGCGGGCTCCCTCCTCCGCTTTCCCGCTGCCATTCTGGTGCTCATCGTCCTCGTTCTGATCCTCGAGAGGGCGGGTTTTGGAATGAAGGGAGATCCGAGCTCCCCGCCTTCCCCTGAAGCCGCGACGCAGAGCGAGCTTCCGGAGAGCACGGAGGAGACAACCGTCCCGGAGACCGAGGATCCGACGATTGTGAAGGAATATCACGACAATGTCCTGGAGGATTTCTTTAAGAGATATTTCGACGCAAAGCTCGCGGCGGATGTGGACACGCTCTACCAGATGAGCGGCGTCACCAATCAGACGGAGGCGCAGAAGGCGCAGCTCGCCTCCCAGCTGAAGACGCAGGCCGGCTATATCGAGCGCTACCAGGACATCGCGATCTATGCCGTGAAGGGCCTGGAGGAGAATGCGAAGCTGGTATTCATCACCTATAATGTGAAATTCCGCCGCTCCGACACTCTGGCTCCGGCCATTATGTACTGCTATATGAAGGTGAATGAGGCGAATCAGTTCGAGCTTGTGGAGAATATGAGCCCGGAGCAGGCGAAGTTCGTGAACGACTACACGACGAATCATCAGGAGGTAGTGGAGCTGATCAATTCCACGAACTCCAGGCTTTTGCAGGCTCTCTCCTCGGATTCCCGCCTCGCTGTGATTTACGACGCGTTTCAGACGGGACGGATCTATAAAGAGGATCAGTCGAAGATCGATTCCGAGGTCTCCCTGATCTCCGTCGACGGCGGCTCGGAGTCCTCTGGGGAGAGCGCGGCGGCCAACGCCTCCTCCGGGAGCGGGAAGAGCTCCGCCTCGGGGAAGAAGAGCGGAGCGGCGGGGAGCACAGAGAGCAGCTCGCCCTCCAATGACGTCATCTCCGTCGGACAGGCGCCGACGGAGGGAGGCGCTTCGTCCGCGCCGTCTGCGAAGCAGAGCGAGTCTCAAAGCGCGCAGACGACGGCGCAGGAGCAGAGCAATGCCTCATCGGGGGAGAGCAAGAGCCCGGATGCGGGAGGAGCCGGAGAGCAGAAGAGCCCGGCCGGAAGCGGGGATGTCATCGAAGCCGGGGAGAACCCCGGGGCCTGAGCATTTCCGCGTCTTGCCTCAGCGTTTCGAATCAGCATGAATATAAGTACCGTGTGGTTACGACTCGGCTTCTGATAGAAGTGATTCGATCTGCCGTTTGCCCGTCTGGGCACAGGTCGTCTGCCACCCTGGCGTTTAGCATCACTGTGAAGATAAGTCCCGTGTGTTCAGGATCGGGTTTTGGATAGGAACGAATCGATCTGCCGTTTGCCCGTCCAACGCAGGACGCTCTCGCTCCGGCTGGCGCGACCAGCGGCGCGTAAGCGATTTTGAGGGACCAAATCGCCAAGCGCCGGGGCGCCAGACGGCCTGCTTATAGACGGACAGACGTCAGATCGGCGCTGAAAAACAGCGGCACCGCAGTTCTATCCGCTGTGGCTGTCAGCAAGAGAGCACTGCAAGGATAAGACTTTTGTGGGCGGACATTCACACTTACGCCTGGCGGCCTGCCGTTTTCCTGTCTGTGCACAGGCCGTCTGCCGCCCCGGCGTTTAAGGACTCGGCTTCGCCCGGGAGGCATCAGCCGACCTCCCTTCGGGAGGCACTTCTCTTCGAGAAGTGGTCAAGGACGCTCCGAGTCTGCCTGATGGCAGACTTCTGCGCTTTTGCATCGTTGGCGGACATTCACACTTATGCCTGGCGACCTGCCGTTTTCCTGTCTGTGCACAGGCCGTCTGCCGCCCCGGCGTTTAGCGATTTGGTTTTGTAAATCGCTTACGCGCCGCTGGCTGCGGCAGTCGGAGCGAGAGCGTCCTGGGCCGGGCGGGAAAACGGCAGGCCGCCAGAGAATAGAAGGATCAAAGACGGATGGATACAAAGGATTTTTACTTTGAGCTGCCAAAGGAGCTGGTGGCTCAGGATCCGCTCGAGGACCGCGCTTCTTCGCGTCTCCTCGTCATGGACCGAAGGAGCGGGAGGCTCACTCACAGACATTTTTATGAGATTACGGACTATTTCCGCCCGGGCGACTGCCTTGTCCTGAATGACACGAAGGTGATCCCGGCCCGGCTTCTCGGATGCAGGGAGGGGGGCGGAGCGAAGGTCGAGCTCCTTCTTTTGAAGCGGGAGACGAAGGATGAGTGGGAGTGTCTCGTCCGCCCCGGGAAAAAGCTTCGGGAGGGAGCCAGAGTCGAGTTCGGGGGAGGAATTCTGAGAGCGGAAATTCTCCGGACCGCGGAGGATGGGAGCCGTGTGGTCCGCTTCTTCTACGAGGGGATCTTCGAGGAGGTTCTGGACCGGCTCGGCGAGATGCCGCTTCCTCCCTATATCACCCATAAGCTCCAGGACAGAAGCCGCTATAATACCGTGTATGCGAAGCACGACGGCTCCGCGGCAGCGCCGACGGCGGGACTTCATTGGACGAAGCCGCTCCTCGAGAGGGTGGAGGAGATGGGAGTGGAGATCGCGCGCCTCACACTCCATGTGGGACTCGGGACCTTCCGCCCGGTGAAGGCGGAGAGGCTGGAGGAGCATCACATGCACTCGGAATATTACCGGATCCCGAAGTCGGAGGCCGAGAAGATGAATCGCTGTAAGTCGAAGGGCGGGAGACTAATCTGCACCGGGACGACCTCCTGCCGAAGCATCGAGTCCGCGGCGGAGGAGGACGGCAGGATCCCGGCGCGAAGCGGCTGGACGGATATCTTCATCTACCCCGGCTATCGCTTCCGGGCGATGGACGGCCTCATCACGAACTTTCATCTCCCGGAGTCCACCCTTGTCATGCTGGTCTCCGCCTTCGCTGGGAGGGAGCATATCCTCAAGGCCTATGCGGAGGCCGTGAGAGAACGCTACCGCTTCTTCAGCTTTGGGGATGCGATGCTGATACTGTGAGCTTTATTCCGGGGCCTTTGGCATAAGAATAGGCAGAAGCCATGCGCTTTTTCCCTTCTTTGAAGTAGCGATACTCACGGCATTCCGATGATAATGCCATGGGACGAAGGCGGACTTCAAAGAGGAAAGGGCAGCAGCATGAGATAAGGCGTTCCGAAGAAAGAATGTCATAGGGAGATGATGGACTGGACTCAGTGGGGGCAAGAGGCAGCATGATATAGGGCGTTCAGAGGGACAAAATGTTATGGAAAGAGGGAGGGGCCGGAGGATGGCGGAGGAGAGCAAGAGAAGAGAGGAGATCAAAGCAGAGGGAATGGAGAAGTTCGAGGACGCGCGGCTGATCCGGGAGGCCTTCCGCGCGAGAGACTTTTCCTACAGCCCTTACTCGGGCTTTCAGGTCGGGGCTGCGCTGCTCTCGGAGGATGGGAGAATCTACCGGGGATGCAATATCGAGAATGCCTCCTACGGGGCCTCGAACTGCGCGGAGCGGAGCGCCCTTTTTCAGGCGGTCAGCGAGGGAGTGAGAAGCTTCCGTAAGATCGCGATTGTCGGCGGAGCCTCCGGAAGCGGGGAATTCTCCTACTGTGAGCCCTGCGGCATTTGCAGGCAGGCTCTCGCTGAATTCTGCGATCTTGAGAGCTTTCAGGTCCTTCTTGCGAGATCGGAGACGGACTACAGGATCTTAAGGCTCGGGGAGCTGCTTCCGCACGCCTTTCTCCCCGCTCACCTTTCGAGATAAACGGACAGAATGGATTTATCATAAAGGAGGATATCATGCCAACAGCGCACAACGCCGCAAAAAAGGGCGAGATCGCAGGAACG
Organism: Oribacterium sp. oral taxon 078 str. F0262; assembly: GCF_000160135.1. Classification (GTDB taxonomy): domain Bacteria; phylum Bacillota; class Clostridia; order Lachnospirales; family Lachnospiraceae; genus Oribacterium. The sequence goes on along the minus strand of NZ_GG729935.1, from coordinate 248,068 downwards.
GTCCTGCTCCCGGGGGATCCGCTCCGGGCAAAGTTCATCGCGGAGAATTATCTGGATCGGCCGCGCTGCTTCAACACGGTCCGGAATATGCTCGGCTTTACGGGGAGCTACCGGGGAAAGGAGATCTCCGTCATGGGAGGGGGGATGGGCATCCCCTCTGTCTCGATCTATTCCTATGAGCTTTTCCATCACTATGCTGTGGAAAATATCATAAGAATCGGCTCAGCGGGAGGGCTCCAGGAGGATATTGAGCTTAAGGATATCGTGATCGCGATGGGAGCGTGCACGGATTCGAACTACGCCTATCAATATGAGCTTCCCGGGAGCTTTGCGCCGATCGCGGACTTCGGACTTTTGGAGAAAGCAGTGCAGTCCGCGAGGGAGCGCGGGACAGTGCCCAGGGTCGGGAATGTCGTCTCCTCCGACATCTTTTACAATCAGTTCACGGATGTGAACCGGAAGTGGGCTTCCATGGGGGTTCTCTGCGTGGAGATGGAGGCGGCGGCGCTCTATATGAACGCGATTGCCGCGGGGAAGAGGGCTCTCGCCATTCTGAGCATCTCGGACCACCTCTTCCGGGAGGGAGAGCTGAGCGCGGAGGAGAGGCAGAACGGCTTCACGGAGATGATGGAGATCGCGCTGAATACGGCGCTCAAGATCGATTGAGAACGGACAGGGAGAGCAGATGATCAATTATTCTGAGGACGAGAGACTCTATCATATCGGAGTTGCGCCGTCCCGGGTGGGGAGATATGTGATCCTTCCGGGGGATCCGGGGAGATCGGAGAAGATTGCGGCCTATTTCGAGGGAGCGGAAAAGGTCGGGGAGCACCGGGAATTCGTCACCTATACGGGAAAGCTGGAGGGAGTCCCGGTCAGTGTCTGCTCGACCGGGATCGGAGGGCCCTCGGCTTCCATTGCGATGGAAGAGCTTCGGATCTGCGGCGCGGACTGCTTCATCCGGGTCGGCACGGCGGGAGGGATGGAGCTCTCCGTCGAGAGCGGGGATCTGGTCATCGCGAGCGGCGCGGTGCGCATGGAGGGGACGAGCCGGGAGTATGCCCCCATAGAGTGGCCGGCCGTGCCCGATTTTCATCTAACAGAGATGCTGGTCCGGGCGGCGGAGACGCTGGGATTTCGATATCATGTCGGAGTCGTGCAATGTAAGGATGCCTTTTACGGGCAGCATAAGCCGGAGGAGCTTCCCGTGGGCTATGAGCTTCTTCAAAAGTGGGAGGCCTGGAAGAAGCTTGGCTGCAAGGCCTCGGAGATGGAGAGCGCGGCGCTCTTTACGGTGGCTTCCTATCTCAGGGTCCGGGCCGCGGCGGTCCTCTTCATCATGTCCAATCAGGAGCGAAATAAGGCGGGGCTGTCCAACCCCATAGAGCACGATACGGACCGGGCGATCCGCTGCTCTGTCGAGGCGATCCGACAGCTGATCCGGGAGGAGAAGGGGAAATCCGAAACGGAGAAGGAATGCCGGAAATAGAGAGAAGAAAACGCGGAGGCGCAGAAAGGACGGGATGCGGACTATGAGATATCGGAGAATATTTTTGATCGTGCTGGACTCCCTGGGGATCGGGAATGCGAGAGACGCGGAGCGCTTTTCCGACAGCGGGGCCAACACCTTTTCGCATATCGCGGAGCGGGTCCCCGGGATGCGGATCCCGAATCTGGGCCGCCTGGGGATCGGAAACCTGACAAGCCTAAGGGGCATAAGCCCCGCAGCACAGCCTCTTTCCTATTATTGCAGACTGAATGAAGCGAGCAACGGAAAGGATACGATGACCGGACACTGGGAGATGATGGGCATTCGGACCGATAAGCCTTTCATTACCTTTACGGAGACCGGCTTTCCGAAGGAGCTCGTGGAGGAGCTTGAGAAGCGCTGCGGGAGGAAAGTGATCGGGAACAAGGCGGCCTCCGGGACCGAGATTCTGGATGAGCTCGGGGAGGAGCAGATCCGGGACGGAAGTATGATCGTCTATACCTCCGCGGATTCTGTCCTTCAGATCGCGGGCCATGAGGACCCCGCGATCTTCGGCCTCTCGGAGCTCTACCGCTGCTGTGAGATCGCGAGGGAGATCACGATGCGGGATGAGTGGAGAGTCGGAAGAGTCATCGCAAGACCCTATGTCGGTGAGAAAAGAGGGGAGTTCAAGCGGACCGCGAACCGTCATGACCTCGCATTAAAGCCCACGGGGCGCACGGTGCTGAATGTGCTGAAGGAGAAGGGCTATGACGTGATCTCCGTCGGAAAGATCAATGATATCTTTGTCGGGGAGGGAATCACGGAGGCGATCCGCTCCAAAAGCTCCGTAAACGGCATGGAGCAGACGATAGAGATCGCGGGAGAGCGGGACTTTACGGGGCTTTGCTTTGTAAATCTCGTGGATTTTGACGCGCTCTACGGGCACAGAAGGGATCCGGAGGGCTACGCGGGGGAGATCGAGAGATTCGATGCAAAGCTCGGGGAGCTTCTCCCGCTTCTCAGGGAAGACGATCTTCTCCTGCTCAGTGCAGACCATGGCAATGACCCGACCTTCCGGGGGACGGATCACACGAGAGAGCAGGTTCCTCTTCTTCTCTATAATGAGAAACTGTCCGGAGGAGAGCTGCCGGAGCAGGAGAGCTTCGCGGTGATCGGCGCGAGCATCGCGGATAATTTCTCTCTGAGCCTTCCGGAAAACTGCATCGGAGCTTCTCTCCTTCCGCTCCTTCGATGAGAGAGCTTCCCTATTCCCCGGAGGAGCTCATGCGCCTTGCGATACGGGAGGCGAAGAAGGCGGAGCGAAACGGCGATGTTCCGATCGGCTGCCTCATCGTCTATGACGGGAGACTCCCGGGGAGCCGCGCAGATCAAAGGGCGGAGGAGCAGTCGATACGGCCCGGGGAAATCATCGGAAGGGGCTATAATCGGAGAAACCGCGACAAAAGCGCCTTAAAGCACGCGGAGATCAGCGCGATTTCGAAGGCGTGCAGAAGGCTCGGGGACTGGAGGCTGGAGGACTGCACGATGATTGTGACGCTGGAGCCCTGCCCTATGTGCGCGGGGGCGATCCTGCAGGCGCGGATACCGAGGCTTCTCTTCGGGGCGGAAAATCCGAAGGCAGGCTTCTGCGGCTCCGTTTTGGATATCCTGCAGCTTTCGGCACTCAATCACCGGGTAGAGCTCCTGCCGCCGGTTCTCCGGGAGGACTGTAAAAGGCTTATGACGGATTTTTTCGGAAGGCTCCGGGCTCATTCCGACAGTGAAGAATGAGCAGAATGGAAATGCCGGAAGAAAGATACTGAGAGAGCAGGCCTTGTAGAGAGGGAAAAGAGAGGATAGAGGATGAAGGAGGAGGGAGAGGAAAGAGCGGGAGGAGAGCGGGGAGAGAACGGGCATGAGGGAAGGTGCATCCTGGTCGGGGCCGGGGATTTCTTCGGCCTTCCCTTTCCTATCGGGGAGACGGATTATCTGATCGCGGCGGATGCGGGATATCTCCATCTTAAGGCGCTCTCTGTGAAGCCGGACCTTCTGATCGGAGACTTTGATTCCATGGAGCTTCCCGGAGGGAAGCGGGGCAGAGAGGAGAGGAAGGGGATCTCTATCTTTTCTGATTCGGAGAGGGCGGACTATCTCTCGCGGATCGTGCGCGGGGAGTACGAGGGCGTGGAGACCGGGAGGATCGATCCGGTGAAAAATGATTCCGACCTGCTCGCCGCCTGCCGCATCGGACTGAAAAAGGGCTTCCGGGAGTTCCACCTCCTCGGAGCGGGAGGGAAGAGGATCGATCACAGTATAGCGAACCTCCAGCTCCTTGCCTTTCTCGCGGAGAAGGGATGCAGGGCCTATCTCCACGGAGAGACGGAGATTGTGACTGCGCTTCGAAACGGGAGCCGCCGTTTCTCCTCGGAGAGGAGGGGATATTTCTCCGCCCTCTCCTTCACGGATTTCTCATTGGGCGTGAGCGAAAGAGGCTTTCGCTATCTCATAGAGGATGTCAGACTCACAAACCTCCTCCCGACGGGACTTTCCAACGAATTTATCGGAGAGGAGGCGGAGATCTCTGTCCGGGAGGGCACGCTCCTGCTCATCTATGGACCGCCGTATTGAGCCCCTGTCCTGGCACTATGAAGTCGGCATGGGCTTCTTGGCGTAAAGTTTTGCAGGATAAGCTGCTGAAAAGGGATAAATTTGCTGAAATTCAACCATATTGAAGAACTGATCGGTGAAGCAACTGAGTATGATAAAAAACAAGCGGTAGAGCTTAAGAAGCCCAAAAGCTGGTGTAAAAGCGTGAGTGCCTTTGCCAATACATCCGGAGGCACCCTGATCTTTGGGATTGCCAATGACGATTCTATTGTCGGCCTTCCGGATGCAGAGCATGATGCAGAAACAATCAGTGAAATCATGAAAAACCGCTTATCTCCTGTTCCGGAGTTTAAGCTGTCTTTTTATGCGGCAAAAAATGGAAAGAAACTTTTGCTGCTGCATATTTTCAAAGGGGAAGAGACGCCATATTACTATTCCGCAGATGGGACAACAGAGGCCTATATTCGTATCGGAAACGAAAGCGTCCCCGCGGATTCGACCGATTTGAAGCGATTAGTTCTCAGAGGACGAAATTCGAGCTATGATTCGCAAAATTCATCTTTTGAAGCTGCGGATTATTCCTTTACCAAGCTGAAAGAGCGATTCAAAGTCTGGACCGGGAAGAGTTTGGAAGAGAAGGACTTCTCATCTTTTGAGATGATCGCTGCAAATGGGAAGCTCACGAATGCAGGTGCCCTTCTTGCGGATGAATCTCCTGTTCGGTGCTCAAGGGTATTCTGCACTCGCTGGAACGGCAAAACAAAAGGCGGAGGTATCGTGGATGCGCTGAATCATTCTGAGTATGCAGGAAGTCTGATCTCTCTTTTGAATGATGCGGAATCTTTTATCAAGAATAATTCTAAAACCATTTGGAGGAAATTACCCGACTCAAGGCTTGAACTGCCGGATTATGTGCACCGCAGTTATTTTGAGGCCTTGGTCAATGCCCTGATTCATCGAGACTACCTGATCAATGGCAGTGAAGTACATCTGGATATTTTTGATGACCGTCTGGAGATTTACTCCCCCGGCGGAATGCCGGACGGAACGTTCATACAAGACCGTAATATCAAAGGGGTTCCATCCGTCCGCCGAAATCCGGTACTTGCTGATATTTTTGCAAGACTCGGCTATATGGAACGCTCCGGCAGCGGATTGAGCAAGATGCGGGAAGCCTATGAGTTTTCGGCCAACTATTCAAAGGACAAGGAACCTGTCTTCTATTCGGACCGGTCTCAGTTCCTTGTGACATTGCCTAATTTAAACTATTTGGCAGAAATTCCGGCAGATAGACCAGCAGATAGACCGGCAGATCCGGCAGATCCGGCAGATAAATACCAGTTAAATGCTCGGCAAAAAGAAGTTCTTAGCAAAATGGAGTATGGGGTAGAATATAGTGCGGCAGAGCTTGCGGGAATTCTTGGGATCAAAGGTTCACGCACAAGAGAATTATTAAATGATCTTGTTGATAAGGGACTGCTGAATAAAACAGCAGAGACGAACAGGAGGCGTTATTTGAAGGTTCCTTTAGATAGATAAAGCGATATCATAAATCAGGAGGCAGCAATACTATGACTCATTGAGGCAGGCCGCATAAAGCTCCGTGAAGAAAATGTTTCAAGTAGCATTAACAATATCACCCTTGATTCCTGCAACAAACTTACGGCTGTTCATGGGCTTTCTTTCAACTTGCGAAGTCGCCCGGCCTTTGCTATAATCCATTTGCAGGGAAGCTTCTGGAACGTGCGCGTCTTCGCAATTTGAACCTACAAATATGACGTACGGGATTCCAAATATCTGTGATATTGATATAATGCCTTCCGTTTGGTTAAGGACTATAGAGCTATCCGTGAGGTAACCCACCTGGCAATATGCTAGGAGTCAAACGCGCAGCACGGCGCTCCGGGGCCCCTGTACCAAGAAGAGCATTCGGCTCCATATCCCGCGGGGTGTGGAGCTGCTTTTACTGTATAGGCCTCCGCCAGAAGGCGGAGAATGGATGCCATAGGATTTCGGCATCTGAGAGGACCTGAGAGGACAGGAGCCGGCTGTCGAAGCTTTCAGAATTGCGGGGTAGGAGGCGCGGACCTTCGGAGGTTCCATGGACAGAGAAAAGTGGGATGAGCAGATTAAATGGGGACTTACGGCCTTCGCGGTGATTTCTGCGGCGGTGGGAGTCGCCTTTTTGGTATTTAACCTGAATATCATACGGGCTGGACTCGGAAGGATTCTGAATATCCTGACGCCGGTTATCTATGGGGCAGTGATGGCCTATCTCATGGCACCGGTCTATGATCTCACGGAGCGAAAGCTCAGGGAGAGGATGGAGCGCTATTTTCCGGGGAAGCGTTTCCCTCATTCCTTTGCCCGTTTCGCTGCGACCTTTTCCGCTCTCCTTCTCCTCCTCCTTGTGAGCGGCAGCTTAGTCTATATTATGATTCCGGAGCTGATGAAGTCCCTGACGAGGCTGAGCTCGACGCTTCCGGACAGTATTACGCTCTACTATGAGAAGATCAGCGGCCTTTTGAAATCCTATCCCGAGGCGAGGGAGGCCCTGAGCGCTCTGTATGAAGAGGCCTACGGCTACTTCTCCGGGCCCGGATCCTCCTCCGGCTCCGGCGGCGGCACGCTGATCCCGAATCTGCAGATGGCGGCGCTCTACCTCTCGAAGCTTTCCAGCGGGATCTGGTCCACTCTCACCTGGGTGAAGAATATCCTGATCGGACTCATCGTCATGGCCTACCTTCTGAACCTGAAGGAGCTGCTGATCGCGCAGTTCCATAAGCTCCTCTTCGCACTGCTTCCGAGGGACGCGGCGCGCTCGGTGGTGGAGGAGCTCGACTATATCAACAGGATGTTCGGCGGCTTCATCATCGGGAAGATCCTAGACTCCATCATCATCGGCATCCTGACCTTTTTCGTGCTGAGCATCATGAGGATGCCCTACGCCATGCTGGTCTCCGTGATCGTCGGCATCACCAATGTGATCCCCTTTTTCGGGCCCTTCATCGGCGCCATCCCCTGCTTTGTGCTGATTTTCCTCGCAAATCCGCTCCAGGGACTTTACTTCGCCATCGCGATCCTGGTGATCCAGCAGCTGGACGGCAATGTGATCGGTCCCCGGATTCTCGGAAATTCCACGGGGCTTTCCAGCTTCTGGGTGCTCTTTTCCATCCTTCTCTTCGGAGGGCTCTTCGGCTTTGTCGGAATGATTATCGCTGTCCCCACCTGGGCGGTGATTCTGAATCTGATCGCGCGGATCTCAAACCGGAGGCTGCGGGAGAAGGGGCTTCCCCTTTCCTCGGAGGCCTACCGGGAGGGAGAGCTGCCGGAGAAGAGGGCGCGGGGAGATCCGGGGAAGGAGGAGAAGGAGAGCGCACGCGGAGAAGAGAAGAAGTGATACAGAGAACGCATACAGAAAGAATGCAGACGGAAAAAATGCAGACGGAAAGGAATAAAAATGGATATTCGATACAGCGCGAATCAAAAGGATGCACGATACTATGACAGCGAGGAGCTCAGAGAGGAATTTCTGATCCAAAAGCTCTACGAGGCGGACAAGGTGCACGCTGTATATTCCCATGTGGACCGCATGGTGGTCTTTGGCTGTATGCCGGTCAAGGGAAGCGTGACGCTCGATCGGGAGATCAGCAGCCGGAAGGAGTTCGGCACGGACTATGTCCTCGAGAGACGGGAGATGGGGATCTTCAATATCGGAGGAGACGGAGAGATCAGCGCGGACGGCGTGAAATACGAGCTCTCCTATAAGGACTGCCTCTATGTCACGAGGGGCACGAAGGAGCTTAGCTTCCGCTCAAAGGACGGGAAGAAGCCCGCCAAATTCTATATGGTCTCCGCGCCGGCCCACGCCGCCTATGAGACGAAGCTTCTCACGATGAAGGAGGCGAAGCATCGGCCGATGGGGAAGAAGGAGCTCTCCAATGAGCGCGTGATCAATCAGTTCATCCACCCGGAGGTCCTGAAGACCGCGCAGCTTTCCATGGGACTCACGGAGCTCAAGCCCGGCTCGGTCTGGAACACCATGCCCTGCCACACGCATGAGAGGAGGATGGAGATCTATACCTATTTCGAGCTTCCCTCCGACCAGGTCGTATTTCATCTGATGGGGGAGCCGGATGAGACCCGGCATATCGTCATGCGGAATGAGGAGGCGGTGATCTCCCCCTCCTGGTCCATTCACAGCGCGGCGGGCACCCACAACTACAGCTTTATCTGGGCGATGGGAGGCGAGAACCAGGAATTTGATGATATGGATCCCGTGAAGATGGAGGAGCTTCGCTGAAATAAGGGAGATTGAAAAAAGGAGAGTTTTGAAATGGCGACATTGCTGGAGAACTGGAGAACGAAGGCCTACGGAGATGAGCTGGGGAAGGAGGAGCAGAAAAAGCTCTGGCAGAAGTATTTTTCCCTGGAGAAGGGCTTCTATGAGGAGATTCTGAAGGACCCCTCCCATGTCTATGAGGGGAGCCTTAAGGAGCTCGCAGAGCATTTTAAGATCGACAGTTTCTTCTTTACCGGAGTGCTGGACGGCATCGACGAATCTCTGAAGGGCTATCACAATCCGATCGAGAGCATGGATGAGGATACGGTCGTGAAGATTGAGATCGATCCCGAGAAGCTTTACTACAATATGGTGGAGGCGAAGGCAAACTGGCTCTACGGCCTCCCCGAGTGGGATCAGATCCTCACGAAGGAGAGGAGAGAGGAGCTCTACAAGGAGCAGAAGAGGTCCGGAACGGTACGGAGGGAGGGGAGAAAGATCTATCCGAATGATCCCTGTCCCTGCGGCTCCGGAAAGAAATATAAAAAGTGCTGCATGAGGGAGAATGCTGAATAATTATCCTGGCGTCAGGCGTGAGAAGAGGAGAGAAATGTCGGAACTCCTTGTAAATGTTGTATTAGCTGTCAGCTGGGCAGTACAAATAGAACAAGGTGTTCTAAAGGAGATGTTGCTCGATTGAGTGACATCTTTTTTTGTGTTGTATCATAAAACTGTTATGAAGTGCCCGCGTTGTCAAGAGGGAGCACCAAGAAATTTTTCTTCTCTTCAACGGATAGATGGCGCATGCGCCCAGATGCTCTCTTAGTTCCTTCCCATCACTGCTTTTCTCCCATTGATAAAGCATTTCTTTGCTGGGATATCCCAGTGTTTGGATTGCTTTTGTCACCGAACCACATTTGTGATGTAGCTTTAATGCTTTCATTCCCTGCTTCTTAGAATACATTCTTTCATACCCTCCCGGGTCCTGTCAGAGTCCAGGTTTTTGCCCGCATCCCCGGGACGAGAATACATTGAAAAGAAACTGTCTGGTGCAGGCTGCAGCCAGACTGTCTTCGAAGAGGAAGCAATAGAGGCAGCACTGAATGCCTCTGACGGCACCGCTCGGATGATCAGCAAACTCTGTCATGCTTCGCTGATGATTGGGAACAGTCAGGGCCAGAACCTGATAACTGCGGACACAGTTATGCAGGCAGTTAATGACAGCATACTTGCCTGAACAAGAGGTACAGGATGAAACCAACCTTTGAATTTCCTGTTGTTTACTTTTAGGCGATGATCCTGATGATACAGAAATCCAGACGGAAAAGGCAATTCTCTGACCCTTAAATCTAGAACAGGAGCCATACGAAGCAAGCGCGGACACCATGGACAGAAGCTTCTATTTGATCTTCGGACACCAGATCAATGGATTCTTCCTGTGCATCCCCAACTGGCAGTTTGGCTTTGAGCCTGCGGAACTGGATGGTGAGAATCGGGACATGAATTCGATGCGGAGGCGAACACCCCTGATTACATACGAGGATGTCACGGCAAGAGCCAGGGCACTATCGCTTTTAAGAAAACGACGGAGTATTTAAGGCAATGGACTCCCGTGGATAATCTGCGGGAGGCCATCTTTATAAGAAACAAAGTGACTAAACAGCATCAAATAAAATGCTGTAATCTCATTTTTCTCAGCAAAATGGCGGCAAATAAAGTGAAGAATGAAGTCGCGTTTAATTTAGTGAACAACACTGGAATTACTCTGATTTGACATGGGCTGCATCGTAGGACTATATTTATAGACGAAATGCGGATACTCTTTCGCATCATCGGTGGCTCTCACACAATCAAATCCTACAGTAAACTTACGCCGTCGCATAGTGAATGAGGGATAGTCGAAAACGCATATCCTGTGTTTACAGTAGCCACAACGGGAGACCTCCTTGGGTGAGTGGTTGTCTGTGGCGAACTTCACTTTAACACAAAGCGAGTTCTTCCGTTTTCTGTTTTTTCTGCTGCAACACATGTATGGTAATCCTACAGGTAGAGTAATTTACACACAAATCCAGACTTGACTCCATCGCCTTTTTGGTTTATTATTGACATATAGTTTCAGCATGTGTAGTATAAAATAGAATTTAACATAAAAGATCAAAAGAGATTACTATCATAACGGAAAGCGAGCCTTCTGCGAACTTGCTGGAGTAATATGTTTTTTAAAAACATATTAACTAATATTTTCATGGTGTCGGAATTTTATAAGGAGGATAATTTTCTATGAGAGGATTCCGAAAAATAACTATATTGCTTGTGTGCTGCCTCTTTGCTATGGCTGGCTCATTTAATGTGTATGCTAATGAGCGTGAACTTGCAAGAGATGATAGGATGTTGAATGCAAGTGCAGATATTTTCCCTGTGGAGAATTATACATACTCATGGCGAGTGATTTCCAAATCTGTGTCAGGATATTCTTTTGGAAATTGGAGAAAGGGCCCTACAGGAAGAGGACCTGGTAGTTTATCAATAAATGAGGGCTCTACTTTAAATAGAAATTTCACGAATACGATTTCAGGTGCATATTCTTGGGGAGAGGGAAATATAGGACTTTCCCTTGGAGTTTCAATCGGAAAAAGTGAAACTCATGGTACTTCGTATACTATCCAGTTGAATAAGGGACAAATTAAAACAATTCTTCTTAGACCAAAAATCAAGATATATAGAGTCGTGACGGGGTATTATAAATTACCTGTAAATGCGGCTGGAAGAGCCAAATTAATAAAAAAGGAAACTTCTTATGTGCGAGTCTTTAACGGGTGGGACTATAGCTGGAAAAGCGGATATTAGGATGAATTCTTAAGGAAGAAACTGTTGCTTTCAGCAGAATTAGAGAACGGCGTGATAAATGGATCTGGAACAGAAAAATCTAAGGAGCAGATTTATGAGTAAAAAACAATTTTATATATTTCTGGGCTCTCTCTGGATCTGTTTTGCGTCTCTTACTTTTGCTCTGGCACTTATCGCGAGGGTCATCTATTGGAGCGTTCGGACCAGAATCGGGGCCTACTCGGATCTCCCTGATTCTTTTCCTCTTCTCCTCACTGTTACGGTTTTATTATTTATAACGGGTCTTATTTTCATCGTTCTTTCCTACCTTAAAAGCGCAAAAGAAGAAGTATCAGAGGAAGAAAGAGAATAGCGGCTTAGGAAGATTATTGATATCCTTCCCCTTTCGAAGGCCCCAAATGTTAGAAGAGAACGGAGAATAAACATTAGGAAAAGGGACACAATAAGCGGAAATATACCGTAATTTCCTGTATAGTTTACCGTTGACGCTGAAAGGGCTTTATGCTAATATTCCAGTATTGTAATCAATTTCGGTTGCAATCGGATTTTGGAGGTTATCGCAATGAGAGGCACAGTAAAGTGGTTCAATAATCAGAAGGGATATGGCTTTATCTCTGATGAGACAGGCAAGGACGTATTCGTCCATTACTCCGGACTTGCGGGCGAAGGCTTCAAGTCTCTGGAGGAGGGACAGGCGGTGGAGTTCGATGTCGTGGACGGCGCGAAGGGTCCCCAGGCTACGAACGTGGTGAAGCTTTAAGTTTTCTCTGATAGATTGATTTTGATAGGATAGATCAAACTTTACTGTCAATACAGCTTGCAGTATCCGTTTATGCCCATAGAGCGCAAAGAGCGAATTGCAATCGAATCGAAACGAGGAATGAGAAGCGGGGCGGTGCCGAAGGGCACCGCCCTTTTCGTCTCTCCCGCTCCGCTTTGGAGAGCAGAATCAGGAGGTCTATGAAGAGATCGACGAGGAAACTGAGTCTTTACGGCATGCTGCTTGCGCTCTCCATCGTGCTCGGCTATGTGGAGTCCATGATTCCCATTCCGCTCGGGATTCCCGGTGTAAAGCTCGGCATCCCGAATATCGTGACGGTAATCGCTCTCTATTCGATCGGAGCGCTTCCGGCCTTTCTGATCACCCTTCTCAGGATTCTCCTGATCTCCGCGTCCTTTGGAAACGGCGTCACATTCCTTTACTCTCTCTCAGGATTTCTTCTGAGCTTTTCCGGGATGCTTTTTCTTAAAAAAATCGGCGGCTTCTCCCGGGTATCGGTGAGCATCGCAGGCGGAGTTTTACATAATATCGGACAGATTTTCTCCGCCGTCCTCCTTCTCCGATCCTCCGCCCTCTTTTCCTACCTCCCTGTGCTCCTTCTCGCCGGCGTCCTCTCCGGGGGCGTCATCGGGCTCCTCGCGGGGCTTGTGACGGAGCGGCTTGGAAAAAATCTGCTTGACAAATGAATTCCGTGCCCTATAATATCCATCATAGATGAATAAATATCCATTTTGAATTTGCGGGAGGATGCTATGAAAAAAATCTTGGCAGCGGCGATGGCGGTAGTAACGGCGCTTTCTCTGGGGGCCTGCGCGTCCTCCGCCGCAAAGAGCGGCGGGACGGAGAGCGCAAAGGATACGTCTTCGGAGAGTGCGGGGGAGGCAAAGGCGGAGGGAAGCTATGCCGGGAAGACCCTGATCATGGCGACGAATGCGGAATTTCCTCCCTACGAGTATCATGAGGGGAAGGATATCGTGGGTATCGATGTGGAGATCGCGAAGGCGGTCGCGGAACAGATGGGGGCGAAGTTTGAGGTTTCGGACATGGCCTTTGACGCGATTATCTCCGCGGTGGACTCCGGGAAGGCCGATTTCGGCGCGGCGGGGATGACGGTCACGGAGGACAGGAAGAAGAATGTCGATTTCTCCGATACCTATGCGACATCCGTGCAGTCCGTCATCGTACCGGAGAACTCCGACATTAAGTCGATCGATGATCTGAAGGGGAAGAAGATCGGCGTGCAGCAGGGAACGACCGGGGATATTTATGCGACGAAGGACTACGGAAAGGATGCCATTCAGCCCTTCCCGAAGGGAGTGGATGCGGTCCTTGCGCTCGGAGCGGGGAAGGTCGATGCGGTCATCATCGACGGAAATACCGCAAAGGCCTTTGTGGCGGACCAAAAGGGGCTGAAGCTTCTGGACAGCGCCTATGCGGAGGAGGAATACGCGATCTGCGTGAAGAAGGGGAATACAGAGCTTAGGGACGGCATCAACGCGGCTTTAAAGGAGCTCAAGGCGTCCGGGAAGCTCGATGAGATCGTCGCGAAGTATATCAAGGCGGACTAAGCGGAGGCTGTATCAGGGCGGAATGAGCCAGAGAGAGCGGAGGACAGCTTGAATTTTATCGACAGATTCTATGTGGATTTTGTGAAGGATCAGCGCTGGATGGACCTCTTCGGGGGCCTTCTCAACACTATGACCATCACGGTCTTTGCCCTTCTGATCGGCGTGGCGCTGGGACTTCTGATCGCGATCATCCGGACGACGGCGGACAGGACCGGAAAATGGAGGATCCCGGATTTCTTTTGCAGGATTTATCTGACCGTAATCCGCGGGACGCCCACGATGATTCAGCTCATGATCTTTTATTACTGCATCTTTGTGGGGCGCTTTTTCTCCGGTGTCTTCGTGGCTTCCATCGCTTTCGGACTGAACTCCGCGGCCTATGTGGCGGAGATCATCCGCTCCGGTATCCTCTCGATTCCGGCGGGGCAGATGGAGGCGGGCCGTTCTCTCGGCTTCAACTATGTGGAGACCATGCGCTATATCATCATGCCGCAGGCTTTTAAGAATGTGCTTCCGGCGATTTTCAATGAGTTTATCGTCCTGATCAAGGAGACCGCGGTGGCAGGTTACGTCTCCGTCCGGGACTTGACGAAGGGAGCCGACAATATCCGCGCGCAGACCTATGACGCCTGGCTTCCGCTCCTTGCGGCGGGACTGATCTACCTGATTCTGACGATGTTCTTCACGACGCTGGAGAAGAAGCTGGAGAGGAGGCTGAAGCAAGGTGAGCGCTAGGACGGGAGAGGGAGAGGTTCTGATCCGGGTGGAGAAACTCGGAAAGACCTTCCGGAAGCTGGAGGTGCTGAAGGAGATATCGACGGAGATCCGAAAGGGAGAGGTGCTCTGCCTGATCGGCCCCTCCGGTTCCGGGAAATCCACCTTTCTCCGCTGTCTCAATCTCCTGGAGAAGCCGGACAGCGGGAGAATCCTCTTCGAGGGGGTGGACATCACGGATCCGAAGACGGATATCGACAAGGTGCGGCAGAGGATGGGCATGGTCTTTCAGCAGTTCAACCTCTTCCCGCACATGACGATTCTCGAGAATCTGACACTCGCGCCGATCCGGCTCCTCCACAGGGGGAAGGACGAGGCGGAGGGAGAGGCGATGGAGCTCCTAAAGCGAGTCGGACTCTCGGAGAAGGCGAAGAATTATCCGCTCCAGCTCTCCGGAGGGCAGCAGCAGCGCGCGGCGATCGTCAGGGCACTCGCGATGAAGCCGGATGTGATGCTCTTTGACGAGCCCACCTCCGCCCTTGATCCGGAGATGGTAGGAGAGGTTTTGCAGGTCATGAGAGACCTCGCCGGGGAGCACATGACCATGGTGGTCGTGACGCACGAGATGGGATTCGCGCGGGAGGTCTCGGACCGAGTGATCTTTCTGGAGGGAGGATGCTTCCTGAGTGAAGGAGCTCCGGAGAGCTTTTTCTCTCATCCGGAGAACGAACGGTTGAGAGCCTTTCTCTCCAAGGTGCTGTGATTTGAGCTTCAAAAGGGGAAAGCTTTTTCGGGCTTTTCAGGGATGAGATTTTCGGGCGGCCATTGGCCGCCCTTTTTTCGCTGTGCTCTGTACTCGAGATTCGGCCTTAGAATTAGATAGGAGTGTTTCGATCCGCCGTTTGCCCGTTTAACACAGGACGTTCTCGCTCCGGCTGCCGCGGCCAGCGGCGCGTAAGCGTAGAAGTCTGCCATCAGGCAGACTCGGAGCGTCCTTGACCACTTCTCGGAGAGAAGTGCATCCCGAAGGGAGGTCGGCTGAAGCCACCCGGGCGAAGCCGAGTCCTTAAGCGCCGGGGCGGAAGACGGCCTGCTTTTCGACGGTCAAAGCGTCGGATCGGCGGCAAAAATCGGCAGAATCTCATCTCTCTCGGCTTCGCCCGGAAGGCACTTATCTTTGAAATAAGAAATGCCTCTCTGGACTCAGAACCGTGTCTCCCGGAATCCCAGAAAGGAGGTTCTCACACTATCGAATTCTACAGTAAACTTACGCCGTCGCGGGAGCTGTGTCATATTGATTTGTTCACATCCTCATGCTATATTCCCATCATACTTAGGACGAATGCGCCAAAAGTTTGAGGTGAATGTATATATAAAACGTGTTTGTTACCTTGATCGTTTCATTTATATAATATGTGGAATGGATAAATCAAAATCGTTACCGGTATCTGGCGCTGCGGAAGGTCCATCTTGTTTTCTGATCTTTTTCTATAAACACCTTCTCGCACAGAAGATCATATTATCAGAATTGAGCTGGATCAGCGAAAGTATTATATCTACCGCAATCCCATCACGCTATGTGAGTATGTATAAGGAGTGTTATACTAAAAAATAAAACTGTTAGAGAAGGAGGAAGTGATATGGGAATTATTATTGTAGCCGCATGGCTGGGCCTTATTCTGTTTGCAGTGGCGAAATTAGTAAAAACTAGCCTTTTTTCAATGGATAAGCTTACCATATTTATTGCAAGTTGGTATTATACGCACTACTATTTTTCGGTGAGATTCTCGTCCGGAAATGCAGTTTATTTCTGGGATGTGTTAGCTGGTATATTGGCGGTCGTGATATATTCTGTTCTGTTTAAAATCATTCATCGAAAACTTGGGTTCATTGGGAAAATTCTAAACTTCGCCATTTCATTTATAAGTTCCATGGCAGTTTATTCCATCTTGGCAAGCTGCTTTGTTGCGAAGAAACAAGTCTATCTTTTCCCTCTGTTAAACCATAATCTCGCAAATCTGGCGGTAAACTATATTATAATCACGATCATAGCTTTTTTGATATGGAAAAGGAGAGAAGAACTCCTTGCAAAACGAGAAGAATCAAAGGAACATTATATCGTGGAAGCATCTGATGAAAGGAATGCTTAAAGTCAAAATGAGATATGGAAAGTTCGGAATATGAGGGAGATCCTTTCTGCTTGAAATGTCAGAAGATTTCTCCCTCTTTTTTATTTTTACAGCTGATTATCCGTAAATGGAAAATTGTATGGATAATATCAAGTTTGTTTCGTGAATTGAATTTTTGCCGTCGGTTTACGATCTCCCTTCGGGAGACAGTTTTCTCCATTGAAGATTCCGCTTCAACAACAGCTGTCCATATTTTGCCGCCCTGACGCTTTGCCGGCCCATAAGCAGGCCGTCTGCCGCCCCGGCGTTTAAGGACTCGGCTTCGCCCGGGTGGCTTCAGCCGACCTCCCTTCGTGAGGCACTTCTCTCCGAGAAGTGGTCAAGGACGCTCCGAGTCTGCCTGATGGCAGACTTCTACGCTCAGTGACTCGGCTTATCGGTTTAGATTGCCGCTCTGCTGCTTTGTCTGTCTAGGCACAGGTCGTCTGCCGCCCCGGCGTTTAGCGATCTGGTTTTTAAAGATCGCTTATGCGCCGCTGGCTGCGGCAGCCGAAGCGAGAGCGTCCTGCGCCAGGCAGACAAACAGCAGGAAAAGCGCCAGGAAGAGCGGCAGGACGGCTCGACAGAGCCCCGTCAGCATCATAAAGACTTATGGCCGCAGCGAAGTATTGATGATACGGGGAATATGTGTTTTAATGTGAATGCGAAGGGAACGTGGGGATCTGCCGTTCCCTTAAGGACATTTTTTGCCGGGCGGGATGGATGGGGGCTTTCGGACGGCGGATGGCCTTAGGCAGTGCGGGTGAAGGGACGATGAGATCTGAGGGAAGAGGATGAGAACATTCAGCGAAGAGGAAATCACAGCGGCGGCGCCGAACCAGAATGCGCTTTCAAATGGACGGAAAATCTCCGGATCCGGCGGCTTTGTGAGGAGGATGCGCTCCGAGGATGAGCGCTATTACGGCGGGGAATGCAAGGGATCGGGGAAGAATAATTACAGGGTTTCCGTTTTCTTCGAGGAGGGCGCGGCCCCGGTATTTCGCTGCTCCTGCCCGAGCAGGCAGTTTCCCTGTAAGCACAGCATTGCCCTGATGTTTGAGATGGCGGCGAAGAAGGACTTTGAGCTTTGCGAAATTCCGGAGGATATCCTGGAGAAGCAGAGGAAGCTCTCGGCCAGGGAGAAAAAGAAGGAGGAGAAGGCAGCAGAGGGAGAGGCAAAGCCGAAGAAGCTGAGCGCGGCCGGGAAGGCTGCGAGGACCAGAAAGCTCAAAAAGCAGCTCGAGGGGCTGGCGCTTTTAAAGGCGCTTACGGACCGTCTTCTCGGAAGCGGACTCGCCGCGCTTTCCAGTGCGCCGCTTAAGGACTATAAGGAGCTCGCCCGGCAGCTGGGAGATTATTATCTGCCGGGTCCCCAGCTTCTTTTTCGGAAGCTCCTTTTTGTGCTGGAGCGCTGCCAGAGCGCGGGGAAGGGGGGAGGATCCCGGGGAGCGCTACAGGGAGGCACTCTCCTATCTCACGAAGCTCCGATATCTGGGCCGGAGATCGGAGGAATACTTAAAGAAGAGGCTTCAAAGCGATAGTCCGGAGGCGGACGATAATCTTCTCTATGAGGCGCTCGGAGGGATCTGGAGGCTGGAAGAGCTGAACGCCCTCGGGCTGAAAAAGGAGAATGCGGAGCTCGTTCAGCTCTCCTTTGAGGAGCGCTATGATCCCGTGGAGAAGCTCTATACGGATCTTGCCTACTGGATCGATCTGAGGGACGGGGAGATTTCCTACAGCGCGAACTACCGCCCGGAGAAGGCCGCGAAGTATATCCGCTCGGAGGACAGCTCCTTTTCGCTCTTAAGAGCGGAGAGCGTGAGCATCTATCCCGCCGCGGAGGGAGAGCTCCGGAGAATTCGCTGGGAAAAAGCCTCTCTCGGGGAGATCCCGCCGGAGAGCTTCTCCCGGATTCGCTCCTTTTCAGAGACGGAGCTTCGGGAGGCGCTGAAGAAGGCGAAGGCACAGCTGAAAAATACACTCTCCGACAATACTTTCGGGATCCTCATCCATTATAAGCGGATCGGGGAAAGCGGAGAGGGAAAGCTCTATCTCGAGGACAGGCTGGGGGAGAGAATCCGGCTTTCAGAGGATGCGGGGAACGATACCGCGCTTTTTTCCCTCAGGGCGCTCCCCTATCCCGGGCTTTTCCGGGAGCAGGTGCTCTTTGGCCTGGTCTGCTACGAAAGGAAGGGAGAGGAGCTCCTGCTTTTGCCGCGGAGTATTGTGACAGAGCAGGGGATCGTCCGCCTGATGTTTTGATGTCGCGGCGGGGCATTTTGCAGGAGAGAGATGCCAAAAAGCGAGCTAAAGGGAAGCGGAGTTTCCGAAAAAGAAGAGGATTTTTATGAATCTGGAAGCGATCTATGATTTAAGGGAGAGGCTTGAGCAGGCGGCTATCGCGGGAGTTAAGCTTCTTCCGGAGGATTTTCGGCTGCAAAGGGCGGTGGAGAACACGGCTCTTCTCAGTAAAGCGGCTCCCGTATTTCGTCAAATCGAGGAGAGAGGGCGCGCTCTTCTGAGTGCGCCGGAGGAGGAGAGGGCAGATCAGCTCCTCGACCTTCTTGCGCTGCTTTCGGCGGTTCTTGTCACGCAGGCGCATTCCGGGGGAGAGGGGGAGCTTTCTCCGCTTCCCCGTGGAGAAGCGGTGGAGGATCAGGAGACGGTGCCGGAGGGACTCTATTCTCCGCCCGGCTACCGGCAGCTCTCTCCCCTTCTCAGTGCGCTCACGACGAGGGGAAGCGGGAGATATGAGCTTTTAAAAAAAGCGAGACGGGACAGTCCGGAGCTTTTTCAGGACTATCGGCTCCGGAGAAGGCTGATCTCCGGTCTCGGGGATTCTTACTCGGAGATTGCGGATATGATCGAGGGCTGGCTGAAGGAGGAGGGGAGGGAGATCCTTCCGCTTTTAAAGGACGGCTTTGATCCGGAGTCCGGGGGAAAGGAGATGCTCCGCCGCTTTCACATCATAGAGGAGATCGGGAAGGCAGAGGAAAATCCCTTTTATCTTCGCCTTGTGAAGGAGGCGAAGGGAGAGCTCCGGGCGGAGGCGATTCTTGCTCTTGGCTCTTCCGAGGAGAATTTCACCATCCTCAAGGAGCTCTCCCTGACGGAGCGGGGAAGCATGCGGGAGAGCGCGCTCAAGGCGCTCAGCAATTTCCCGGCATCCAAGGATTACATCACGGAGATCTTCCGAAAGGATCCGAAGAAGGGGATCCGGCTGATCAGAGGAAGCGGACAGGACTGGGTCTCCGATCTCCTCGCGGAGGAGATGGAGGAGGAATATCAGAGCTTCTCCGGAGAGGGGAAGAGGGGATCTTCGGAGGAGATTCGGAAATCGAATCTCCCCTCCCTTTGGACAGCCGCCGTGGGGAAGGAGAGCGAAAAGCTCCTCCTGCAGCTCCCCCGCTCGGGAAGCCTGGTCCCGGAGGAGAGAGAGATTTACCTTGTAAACGGACTTTACCGGAACTTCAGCCCGCGCTTTTCAGAGGCTGTGGAAAAGCTGTCCGGGAGCGTTTCCGAAGGGCGCTCTGTGAAGTATCGTTTCCTTCTCGCCCTAAGGGAAAAAACGGCTCCGGAGATCTACGAGAGCTTCTCTCCCTATTTTTCGGGGGGAAAGGGTCTGATCGGAGGTCTGAAGGACTTTTTCGGAGGAGGAGAGCTTCCGGCGCCGGAGAATTCCCCTATCGTTGGGATATTCGAGGCGCTGTCGACACTTTCTTCCCGAAAGGCACTTCGAAAAGAGAAGCTGGATCCCCGCTGGTATCCGCTTCTTCTCAAGTATGAGATGCCGGAGAAATATATTCGTTATCTGGGCGAGGGATCCCATGCGGGCTACGAGAGGATTTTAAAGGATCTGAGAGAGCCATCCTGCCCGGAGAGAGATCTCCTCTACGCCGGCTTCCTCTTTCGCTGCATCAAGAGGCGGCCGGTGCAGGCAGAGGATGTCCAGAGTCTTAAGGAATGGGGCTGGAAGGACTTTCGAGGGGTCTTTTCCGGATGTGAGGCGCGCTATAAGAAGGAATATTCCTATTATCAGCACTGGTGTCTGCGGACCGTCTCGGAGGAGCTTCCGCTCAGCCGCGAGGCGCTCATCGGAGAGCTGGAGACGCTCTATGACAGGGCGGTGCGTTTCTCTCCGGGGACTCAGGGGAAGAGGCTTCGGGAGGGAATCGAGAAGCTTAAGCGGGGAGAGCCGCTATCGGAAATGTGATGGAAAAGGATCAGAATCAGCGAGGACAGGGAATGGCAGAGGAAAGAATGCAGCGGCTCCCGGCGGAGCAGCTTTTTCAGAAGGAACTGGATGCCCTCATTGCGGCGGAGCAATATGAGATCCCGGAGGGCTGGCGCATGTCGCCCCGCTCCGTTCTCCGATATATTATCGGCGGAAAATGCGGGGATATCGATATCACGCCGAAGTATATCGGGAAGAAGCGCACGGTGGAGATCGCGATCGCGACACTGGTCACGGACCGCGCCCTCCTTCTCATCGGGGAGCCGGGGACGGCGAAGTCCTGGCTCTCCGAGCATCTCAGCGCCGCGATCAACGGGGATTCCACCTGTGTCGTACAGGGCACGGCGGGGACTACGGAGGAGCAGATCCGCTACTCCTGGAACTATGCGATGCTGATCGCGGAGGGGCCCACGGAAAGGGCACTGGT
Organism: Oribacterium sp. oral taxon 078 str. F0262; assembly: GCF_000160135.1. Taxonomy (GTDB): domain Bacteria; phylum Bacillota; class Clostridia; order Lachnospirales; family Lachnospiraceae; genus Oribacterium. The sequence goes on along the minus strand of NZ_GG729935.1, from coordinate 226,969 downwards.
GAAAAGCCCCATTTTCCGCGCCATGGAGGGAGGAAGGATCGCGAGGCTGGAGGAGATCTCCCGCTGCGCCTCGGAGGTGCAGGACGCCCTCATTTCCATCCTCTCCGAGAAGAGGGTCTCCGTCCCGGAGCTCAACGAGGAGATCCCGGCTCGGAAGGGCTTTTCCATCATCGCGACTGCGAATACGAGGGACCGGGGCGTGAACGAGATGTCCGCCGCCCTGAAGCGCCGCTTCAATATCGTATTGCTCCCGAGTCCGGAAAGTCTGGAGGAGGAGATGGATATCGTGGGGACGAGGATCACACAGCTCTCCAGGGGGCTGGATCTGAGCGCGAAGATCCCGGAGGAAGAGGTCATCCGGAAGATCTGTACGGTCTTTCGAGAGCTCCGTCTTGGGCAGAGCCTGGACGGAAAGCAGAAGGTGAAGACGACGGGATCCGTGCTATCCACCGCGGAGGCGATCTCTCTCCTCGCAAACAGCATGTCTCTTGCCGGGAGCTTCGGCGACGGCGGGGTGACGGATGCGGATCTTGCGGCCGCGCTCCAGGGCGCTGTGGTGAAAGATGACAGGAAGGATCAGAAGATCTGGGAAGAGTATCTGGAAAATATCATGAAAAAGCGGGGCGGTGCGTGGCTTCCGCTCTACCGGGAGTGCAGGGCGCTGAATCATTGAGAAGGAAAGACAATGAAAGCAATTTCTCGTGCTGTACAAACTACCGGGAGTGCAGGGCACGGAATCATTGAGAAGAGAGCGAAGCGGAGAATTATGCGAGAAGGAAAAGAGGAAAGAAGAGGAGAGGTCCGGGCCTTCGGCATCCGGCATCTGTCTCCGGCGGGGGCACATTTTGTCGGGGAGTTTCTGGATCAGCAGAAGCCGGAGCTCGTCCTGATCGAGGGGCCCGCCGATTTTAACGAGCTGCTTTCCGATCTCTCGGATCCGGGGCTGGAGCCGCCCTTCGCCGTCATGGCCTACAGCGATTCCACGCCGGTCAGAACGCTGCTTTATCCCTTTGCGCGCTACTCCCCGGAGTATCAGACGCTTCTTTGGTGCAAAGAGCACGGAGTGCGCTCCTCGTTTTTTGATCTTCCGTCGGAGATCATGCTCGGGCTTATGCAGAAAAAGGAAGAGGAGGAGAATGTCCTGCTCCGGGAGGGACAGGATTCTTCTTTGAGCCGGGATTTTTCTCCGAATCAGGGCCCTGCTCCGAAGCGGAGCTTTTCGGAGCGCCTTGACCGGGCGACGGAGGAGGGGGACAGTGAGCTTTTCTGGGAGAGGGTTTTGGAGCAAAGCGCCGATCTCTCCGCCTATCTTTCCGGGAGCCGCCTTTTCGGGGAAAGCCTCCGGGAGCTCTCGGAGGACGGACAGAAGGAGCGCGCGGAGAATCTCATCCGGGAAGCCTATATGCGGCGTGTGATCCGAGAGGAGATCTCATCCGGGATTCCGGCGGAGCGGATCGCCGTGATCACGGGGGCCTTTCATACCGATGCGGTCTGTGTCGGATCAGCTTCTTCGGAGGAAGAGAGGGCATCCTCCTGCCCTCCTCTCTCGGATCAGGAGCTTCAGCGCCTTCCGCACCTTCCCGCAAAAAGGACGCTCATGCCCTATTCCTACTACCGGCTCACAAGCCGTTCCGGCTATGGGGCGGGAAACCGTGCTCCCGCCTATTACGAGCTTCTCTTTGAGGGGCTTCGGCGGGGGGACCCCTCCTACGCGGGGATTTCCTATCTGAGCCGGCTCTCGGAAAAGCTCCGGGAGCACGGAGGCATCGTTTCCTCCGCAGAGCTGATCGAAGCGATGCTTCTCGCGGAAAGCCTCGCCGCGCTGCGGGGCGGCAGGATTCCGACCCACGGGGACCTCCGGGACGCGGCAGTGAGCTGTATGGGGCACGGGAGCTTCGGAGAGCTCGCCCTGGGCTTCGCCGCGGCAGACATCGGGACGAAGATCGGCTCGGTCCCGGGAGGTCTTTCCCGGACCTCGATCCAGGAGGACTTCTATTCCGAGCTTCGGCGGCTTCGCCTCGAGCAGTACCGGGAGATGACGGCCAGGCCTCTCCGCCTGGATCTCAGAGAGAATCTTCGGGTGAAGTCAGAGGAGAGTGCCTTCCTGGATCTAAACCGCTCCTTCTTTCTGCATCGCCTTTTGCTTCTTGGAATCGACTTCGCGCGTCCCGCCGGAGGGGAGCAGGAGAACGCGACCTGGGCGGAGAACTGGGTGCTGCAATGGACGCCGGAGGCGGAGATCCAGATCGTGGAGGCTGTACTGAAGGGAGACAGCGTGGCAAAGGCCGCGGCCTTTGCCTTTCAGGAAAAGCTTCAGGATGCGAACTCCGCTTCGGAGATCGCTTCTCTTATCGAGACCGCCTTTTACTGCGGGATGCCGGAGCTTCTCCAAAATGCGCTTTCCCTTCTGGATGAGAGAACGGTATCCGCTGTCTCCATGAGAGAAATCGCAGATACCTCCCGCTCCCTCTCGGGTCTCCTTCGCTACGGCGATATCCGGAAGCTGGACAGGAGACCCCTGCTTCCGATCCTAAGCCGCCTGACAGTCCGTGCCTCCCTCACGCTGTTTGAGGAGTCCGCCTGTGATGAGGCGGCCTCCCTTCTTCTTGCGGAGGATCTTCTGAAGCTCCACGAGGTTTTCAGCGAGCAGGAGGAACTGAATTTCTCTCTCTGGAAGAAAGCGCTCCGGGAGGTCGCGCTCTCTGATGATCGGAACACCCGGATATCCGGTCTCTCCGCCGCTCTTCTCCTGGATCTTTCCGAGCTCAGCCCGGAGGAGCTCTCCCGGGAGCTTGCGAGGAGACTCTCTCCCGGAATGCCGGCGGAGCTCGGGGCAGGCTGGTTCGAGGGCCTGTCCTTGAAAAATCACTACGCCATCATCGCAAGGCTCTCTCTCTGGGAGGGACTTGCTTCCTATCTCGACAGTCTGTCGGAGGAGGAATTCAGACGGGCGCTTGTCTTCCTGCGCCGTGCTTTTTCGAACTACAGCGCGGAGGAAAAGGACCGAATCGCGGAGAATCTCTCGGAGATCTGGGGCGTAAATCCGCGGGAGCTCAGCGAAATCCTGAATGACAGACTGAATGAAGAGGAGACGGAAAGCGTGAAGGAGCTCTCGGAGTTTGACTTCGGTGACTTGTTGTAAAGCGTAGAAGTCTGCCATCAGGCAGACTCGGAGCGTCCTTGACCACTTCTCGAAGAGAAGTGTCTCCCGAAGGGAGATCGGCTGAAGCCACCCGGGCGAAGCCGAGTCTCTGAGCTTCGAAGAAGCGAAGAAAAAGCGTAGAAGTCTGCCATCAGGCAGACTCGGAGCGTCCTTGACCACTTCTCGAAGAGAAGTGTCTCCCGAAGGGAGATCGGCTGAAGCCACCCGGGCGAAGCCGAGTCGCCGGGGCGGCAGACGGCCTGTACGCGGACAGACAAACTGGCAGGGCGGCAGTTCGGAGCGTCCTTGAGTCTTCTCAAGGAGAAGTGTCTCCCGGAGGGAGATCGGCTGAAGCCACCCGGGCGAAGCCGAGTCCTGAAACGCCGGGACGGCGGGTCTTGGGAGAAGTGAAGCACGGCGCAGTCTGCTTTTGCAGGCAGTGCAGAGGATACAGCATGCGCGAAGGAAGGGCATAGGAGTCCTTTGACAGGAGAGAGGGTGAAGAAAATGGGCAAGAAAGGGGAGGCAGCGCTCGGAGATGAGACGGCGGCCCGGATCCGGAGATGGCGTCTGATTCTCGGAGAGGAGAGCGAGGAGCGCTTTTCACACTCTGAGGCCGGCGGGCCCGCTCTCAGCGAGGAGGATCAGATGCTGGATGCGGCGCTGAGCGCGATCTACAACAGCAATTCCCGTTTTCGTTTCGGTGAGGGCGGTCCGCAGAATGGCCCGGGCGGACCCGGCGGACGCGGTCCCTCAAATCCGACGATCAGCCGCTGGCTCGGGGATATCAGGACGCTCTTTGATCCGGAGCTTGTGAAGATCATTCAGACGGATGCGATGGAGAGATGCGGCCTGAAGCAGCTTCTCTTCGAGCCGGAGCTTCTGAGGAGTCTGGAGCCGGATATTCATCTCGCGAGCACGCTCCTTCTTTTGAAGGACGAAATTCCGAAGCGGAGCAAGGAGGATGCGAGAGCCTTCATTCAGAAGATTGTGGAGGAAATCAATGCGCTTCTCGAGTCAGACCTCAGGAGAGCTGTGACAGCGGCGCTGAACCGAAGGGCGCATTCCCCGATCCCCTCTGCCTCCGCTCTCGACTTCAAGACGACGATCCGGAGAGGGATCCGGAATTACAGACCGGAGTTTGGAAAGCTTGTGCCGGAGAAGTACTATTTTTTCGAGCGGAGTGCGCGCACTGCCGCGAATAAGCATACTATTATCCTGGACATTGATCAGAGCGGTTCCATGGGGGAGTCTGTGATCTACTCTTCGATCATGAGCTGCATTCTGGCAAGCATGAGCTCTCTCAGGACGAGGATCGTCGCCTTCGATACGAATGTCGTAGATCTGACGGAGAAGTCCGATGATCCGATCGATCTCCTCTTCGGCTTTCAGCTTGGCGGCGGGACGGATATCAATCGGTCCATCGCTTATTGCGAAAGTCTGATCGAAAATCCGGGGAAGACGATGTTCTTTCTGATCTCTGATCTCTGCGAGGGTGGAAATCAGGCGGGGATGCTGAGGAGACTTCAGGGGATGAAGGAGAGCGGCGTCACCGTGGTCTGTCTCCTCGCGGTTCAGGACGGCGGAAAACCCTATTATGATAAGCGGATCGCGGAGCGCATTGCCCAGATGCAGATCCCCTGCTTCGCCTGTTCGCCGCAGCGCCTTCCGGAGCTTTTGGAAAAGACGCTGAAGGGGATGGATCTCACGGGCTTTTCCGAGGAGGAAGAGAAGAACTGAAGATCCAGACTGCGCTAAACAGGATGCTCTCTCCGATGACCGCCTGAAATGTGCTTTTGTTTAAGAGCTTGCCTCATTTACACGGGCGGCTCTTTTATATTGGGTAAGGATTCAAAGGAGAGTGGGAGAGAGCTGCAGCACTGGCGCTGTTTCTGCTGTTTTTCCGTAAGGCATATTCCGAGCGCTTTTGTTCCGCTCAGAGGAAACCTCGAGGGAATGAAGCAGTGTTTGTGTGAACTTCCTGAAAAATAGTCCCCTATACGTCACACCGTCCTGATCCGGAGTGACCAAAAACGTTGATTTTCCTGCATTTCTGCGCTGTTTCACTTGCAGAAATGCAGGATTTTTGATAGAATAGATATAGGGTAATATTACCCTATATCTTAGAGGACATTTTTGAGGTGATTCTCATGTTTTTTGATTTCCAGGTTGAAGTCCCGGATGCCCCGGGACTTCTTGTAAGGAAAAAAGAGGAAGCTATTACTCTGTTGAATACGAATACGAACGCGCTTACAATCCGGTCAAACAGTACACCTACCCGAGGCGCGCAATGATTGGCAGGCAGCTGAACAAAGATGACCGGAAAATGTGGCCCAACGAGAACTTCCTGAAATATTTTCCAGATGCGGAGCTTCCGGAAGCGATGGACAGGACAGCAAGAAGTCCTTATCTCAGCGCAGGAAGCTTCATCGTGCTGGAGAAGCTCATCGATGAGTATCATCTGCCTGAGCTTCTGCAGAAATACATGAACAGGAAGGACGCGGGACTCCTACTCGATCTTGCGTGCTACTCCATTGTTTCGGAGGATAATGCAGGCCAGTATTATCCTGATTACGCATACTGCCATCCTCTGTTCACCAGTGACATGAGAATTTACAGTGATTCGAAGGTGTCAGATTTCCTTCACAGCATCAGAGCGGAACAGACGGTCGGTTTTCTGAACGGCTGGAATGAAAGAAGGAATAAGAGAGAAAAGATTTATATCTCCTATGACTCCACCAACAAGAACTGTCAGTCCGGGGACATCGACATGGTGGAGTTCGGCCATCCAAAGGAAGATGCGGGGCTTCCGGTCTTCCATTATTCTGTCGCCTATGACACTGCCAACCGCGAGCCTCTCTTCTATGAGCAGTATCCAGGCAGCATCAACGACGTGTCACAGCTGAGATACGCCGTGGATAAAGCGTATTCCTATGGATACAGGAAACTTGGATTTATCCTGGACCGCGGTTACTTCAGCCGTGCGAACCTGGCCTACATGGATAAAAACGATTACAGCTTCATCATCATGGTGAAAGGGATGAAGAAGTTCATCCGCGGCATCATTCTTAGGCAGATGGGCGCTTTCGAGAACAAACGGGCGAAATACATCGACAGGTACGACGTATATGGGACCACTGTTTCCGATGAACTGTATGAGGGGGATGAACAGACTAGATATATCCATGTTTACTACAGTGATGTCAAGGCGTTGAGCGGGAAACAGCAGGTGAAAGAAAAAATCTGCCGGATGAAGGCATTTCTGGACAACTGCGAGGGAAAAGAGAAGGAACTCGGAGCCGGATTTGAGGAATACTTCTATCTCCACTATGAGAAAGACGGGAAGACGTTCGCGATTGCAGAAGAGAGAACAGACGTTATCGAGCAGGAGCTGTCGCTCTGCGGCTATTTTGCAATCATCACATCCGAAAAGATGACAGCCAGGGAAGCCATAACGCTCTACAAGAGCCGCGACGCATCCGAGAAGCTGTTTCGCTCCGACAAGACATTCCTCGGCAACAGGAGTATGCGGACGGGATCCGGTGACGCCGCTTCTGCCAGGATTTTTGTCGAGTTTATTGCGCTGATCATACGGTGCCGGCTCTACACCGTGCTGAAAGACAGGCAGGAATCCATGAGTGAACGCCCTAATTATCTCACGGTCCCGGCAGCACTGAAGGAGTTGGAAAAGATAGTAATGATCCGTCAGCTCGACGGCATTTACCGGCTGGATCATGCAGTAACAAAGCATGAAAAGGTGATTCTTGATGCATTCGGAATCAGCGATGCAAATGTCCGGTACAGAACGGGAAAGATCGGGAAACTCCTGCAACAGATCATGGGCGGTGGAGAAAAGGAGGCACAATGATGGCCGGGATCAGAAGAACAGGAATGCGGCTGCTGGAGCGGAAGATCGAGCAGACTGAAGAAAAGGTTGCAAAGACCAGAGCTGCTCACAATACAGCGGTTGAAGAGCTGAAGAAGCTGACAGATGAGAGGAAGGCTCTGCGAAATAAGGAATTGGCGGAAGCAATCCGTCAGAGTAAACGTACATACAGCGAGATCCTTGCCTTTGTCAGATCGGATCCGGGCGCGGATACCGGGGAGCAGGAAGCATAAATTATGAAAGAAACGGATCGTCAGAAAGAACTCGACAAAAAAATCGAAAATATCAAAAAGAAGCTGTCTGTCAATCGTGACGAATACAACAAACTGACAGAACAGCTTGAAGAACTGCTGGATGAGCGGTATCCCGAAAGAAGGGAAGAGAATCTCAAGGAGGCTCTCTACAAAGCCTATCAGGAGAGTGGGATGTCACTTGACGAATTACTGGATATCTTGAACGACTATAAAGACCTGCCGTTCACCTGAGGGGCTTTAGGGGAATTTTTTCAGGAAGTTCACAATCAAGAAGAAGGAGAACTGCTTCGCATGGATATCCTGTCACATTTGACTGGCAGATATGAAGGAGATCCCGTCTAGGAGCTCTTCAAAAGCATCCTCTACAGCGGCGGTGATCCGATGGAATTCCGCGATTATCATGTCAAGGTACAGAAAGCCTGCAAAGGCAACTGCCCTGCTGGCACGGATATCTGTAACAACTGAGGATGCTGACCGTCTGGGCAGGCCATAGCGGCTTGTTCAGGCGGCGCAGCCGCAGTTGATATCCCAAGATCATTCTGAGCCACCATTCTTATGGCGGCCAGAATAACAGCCACCGCGCAAGCGGCCTGGACTTGACCGGCGGCAGATGCGCAATACAATGGCTGCTGCGATGGGGATGAAAAGGCTTATGTATCTGATATCCCTGAGTCCCCATCGCCGATGTGGGCATATCGCGCAGATGTCGACTGTCAAGGCTGGCGGAAGGTGACTGATCCTACTGGGCTCGTTTCCGTGAAAACTGGGCTAAATGGCCGTGGCAGGTGGGCTATTCAGCCGTGCAAAGTGGGCTACTCACGTGGAATATACACAGGGTACAGGCTTTTTCTCATCCTTCAATCATTCGCAGAGCCTCAACAATGTAGGCAAAGGCTTCAGGGCTTTGGCTGCGCATATAGGAAAGCTTTTTGTATTGGCTTTTTCCTATATTTGCCTGAAGATATGGTCCGGGATCTTCTATAGGTGTGAAGGGCTGACCTGTGAGCATACAGGAGGCGAGGTACATCACACGGCTTGCCTGGTTGGCGGCGATAGTGGTACTGTATTTCATGGACAGGACATGGCCGCCGATGGAGTGAATTCCCTTGATAAAGAGCGGGAATTCATCTTTGTCGTAGACACCTTTTCCAATGATGCAGGCGCAGGAGCGGATGGTATCCCGGAGGACATCTTCACGGGTTGCCGTTATGTCGCGGTAGCCGATCTCATCCAGAATAGCGCGGTCATAGGTGGCAATGAGATTCTGGTAGTTGTCTATCTTTTTCGAGAGGTTTGCAACATCGAAGAGCTGCTTGATGATTTCAAGCTCTTTGTCTATTCCGAATGGTACGCCGGTGGTGTGCGGAGCAAAGGCAGTGAGCTTGTCTCCGAGGATACATTCCGGTGATGGAACGGTTACTGTTATCGGTGTACTGTCGGTGACAAGCAGGTCGTTCTTTATTTCGCAGGTCTGTGTGGCAAGATATGGACTATCAGCAAAGACAATATCCAGAAGGATATAAAAGTCATCATTCCTCAGTGGTGAGTCATAGATGAACTTGAAGTGGCGCTTCTCTATATTGTTTTTGCCGACACGTCGGTCTTCCTCGAAGGTCTTGAACGGGAATATCTTGGCTGCTTCATCTATATAGTGGTCAACATCCGTGCCAGGTTGTACGAGGATATCAATGTCGGTTGAGAGCCGTAAGGGATGGTCAAGAATTAGCATCAGTGATGTACCGCCCTTAAAAATGAAGGGCATTCCGACACGGGTGATGGCTTCCAACAGACCAAAGGCAAACAGGACTCTTTCCAAAAGGGAAGGGTCTTTCTTATATTTCTCACGAAGCGTGTTCACATATTCTATAGTGTAGGTTTCTTTTGTTATCATGGGGTTCTCCTTATCAAATGGTCATCGGTTGTATGTCGGTTTTTGTCTTTATGAAGGATAGCAGGCTGTCATAGAGATGGCGGCGTTTGGCATACCGGAACATACGGGTTTCATCAATATTGTATTTGCGAAAGACATCTTCATATATGCGTGGATATTCGCTTCGCTCGATCAGGCTTCCTGAAAGCTTCTTGGACAGCAGATCCACCAACAGCTTTTCTATCACGCAAGAATGATTTGCGTCCGGTGAGGGAGCCTCAGAGAGGAGCTTTTGGACGATGATATCTGTTTCGGGAGCACGCTGTTTGTAAAAGGTGTCATATGTCGGCTGGATCATGGCATAAGGGTGTTTTTCATGCAGCAGTTCGTAGACGGTATCCACAAGCATTGCTTCCACTTCTATAAATATTACGTTCTTTGCGATCTGATGATTGACGAAATCGTTCATCTGGATCAGTTCCCATATTTGAAAATTCACAAGAGGGTAGGCCTCGGTAATCTCTTTTTCGAGATCAAGGTATTCCGGGGAATGAGGGTAGAAATACTGTTTCTTTGCAGGAGCATCCTGAGGGATGCGGTAGTATTTCCCGGTGCCTGCGGATGCAAGGCTGCCTTGTTTGCGCAGGGTGACAAGCATCCAGTTGATGGAGGCTTCGGTGCAGTCCGGGTATATGGAGTGGACTGTTTCGCGAAAGGTTGTCTTATTGAAGGCTCCATCGTTCGGAAGTAATGGTAGTATATTATTTGCATTCATAGCGAATGTTCACCTCGATCTCTCTAAAACTATAATTCGGCAAAAATAAAGAAAATTGCCGTTTCATAGTAAAGATGATAGCACCTTTATGCTGATAATACAACTATAATTCGGCAAAAAAATAAAAAGTGACAAATTATAGATATCTGATCGAGGTTGACATGTAGTCAGTGACTACATTATAATTGTCATAGTATATATGCAATGACTACCTTTGTAAAGGTGACTATATGCAAAACTTTCTAAATATTGAGGGACTTGAAATTGAGATTGAAGCAATGGAAAAGAATGATACGGATTCATCGAGACGCATGATGGCTTATGCTTTTAAAATGATCAGAGAGCAGTCAGGAATGAACCGTAAGGATTTTTCAGATTGGCTTGGCATTCCTTATAGGACGATGCAGGAATGGGAGCTTGGTCGCCGCGTTATGCCGGAGTATGTTCTTCGTTTGATTGCTTATAAGGTTCTTAATGAGAAGAGAAAGAGGGCATTTGATCATGAGAATAGTTAAGTGTGAACTTCCTGAAAAATAGTCCCCTATACGTCACACCGTCTTGATCCGGAGTGACCAAAAACGTTGATTTTCCTGCATTTCTGCGCTGTTTCACTTGCAGAAATGCAGGATTTTTGATAGAATAGATATAGGGTAATATTACCCTATATCTTAGAGGACATTTTTGAGGTGATTCTCATGTTTTTTGATTTCCAGGTTGAAGTCCCGGATGCCCCGGGACTTCTTGTAGGAAAAAAGAGGAAGCTATTACTCTGTTGAATACGAATACGAACGCGCGTTACAATCCGGTCAAACAGTACACCTACCCGAGGCGCGCAATGATTGGCAGGCAGCTGAACA
>NZ_GG729935.1:76287-216085 GCF_000160135.1 Oribacterium sp. oral taxon 078 str. F0262 | reverse complement strand
GTCACACCGTCTTGATCCGGAGTGACCAAAAACGTTGATTTTCCTGCATTTCTGCGCTGTTTCACTTGCAGAAATGCAGGATTTTTGATAGAATAGATATAGGGTAATAATACCCTATATCTTAGAGGACATTTTTGAGGTGATTCTCATGTTTTTTGATTTCCAGGTTGAAGTCCCGGATGCCCCGGGACTTCTTGTAAGGAAAAAAAGAGGAAGCTATTACTCTGTTGAATACGAATACGGAACGCGCTTACAATCCGGTCAAACAGTACACCTAGCCGAAGCGCGCAATGATTGGCAGGCAGCTGAACAAAGATGACCGGAAAATGTGGCCCAACGAGAACTTCCTGAAATATTTTCCAGATGCGGAGCTTCCGGTCTTCCATTATTCTGTCGCCTATGACACTGCCAACCGTGAGCCTCTCTTCTATGAGCAGTATCCAGGCAGCATCAACGACGTGTCACAGCTGAGATACGCCGTGGATAAAGCGTATTCCTATGGATACAGGAAACTTGGATTTATCCTGGACCGCGGTTACTTCAGCCGTGCGAACCTGGCCTACATGGATAAAAACGATTACAGCTTCATCATCACGAAAAGAATGCTTGACAAGAGAGGACTAGTGCACTATATTTATAGTGCACTAGTTAAGAGAAACATAACTGAGATGAGCGAATCTCATAGAGCCAAGAGCCAAGAGCCAAGAGCCAAGAGCCAAGAGCCAAGAGCCAAGAGCTGGGTGCAAAGTGCAGGGAAAGGCGATTTCAGGAGCGGAAAGGAGGAGATATGATACAGTTTGATCCGTCCCTTCCGATTTATCTGCAGGTGGTGAATGCCTTAAAAAAGGAGATCATCGCCGGGCGGATCGGAGCGGGGGGGAAGCTCCCCTCCGGAAGGGATCTCGCGCTTATGTACAGGATCAATCCGAACACCTCGGTCCGCGTCTATCAGGAGCTGGAGAGGCAGGGGGTCTGTTTCACGAAGCGTGGGCTCGGAACCTTTGTCAGGGAGGACGGAGAGCTGGTCCCGAAGCTCCGTATGGAGATGGCAGAAGATTTTCTCCGAAGCTTTTTAAAGAACATGGAGGAGCTTGGATTCTCGAGACAGGAAATAGCGCGGAAAATTCTGGAGGAGGATTAAGGAGGAAAGGATGCTGGAGACAAGAGGGTTGACGAAGAAGTATTCCGGAGTTACGGCATTGGAGGATCTCAGCTTTACACTGGAGAAGGGGAAAATATATGCGCTTCTCGGACCAAACGGGAGCGGAAAGAGCAGCTGGATGCGCCTTGCGGCGGGGATTGATGCCCCGAATGCAGGAGAAATCCTCTTAGACGGAAAGAGAATCGATGCGTCTGATCGGGCGAGGATTTCCTATATGCCGACAGAGGCGATTTTTTACAGCTGGATGAGTGTACGGGATGTCGGGCGCTATTACAGGGACTTTTTCCCCGATTTTTCCGAGGAACGCTTCGAAGCTCTCCTCGGATTGATGGAGCTTGAGGGGAGAATGTCGATCAAACAGCTCTCCACCGGTATGGCGGCAAAGCTCAGGATCGCGGCTGCGATGTCCCGGCGTGCGGAGCTCTATCTCCTCGATGAGCCTCTGAACGGGATTGACCTCATTGCGCGGGATCACATCATGGAGGCCGTGATCGGCTCCATGAGGGACGACGCGATCATGCTGCTCTCGAGCCACCTTGTGGAGGAGACGGAATCCTTTATCAGCCAGGCGATCTTCCTTCGAAACGGTAGACTTCTGGAAATCTGTGACGCGGAAAAGCTCCGGGAGGAAAGCGGGAAATCGATCTCGGAGAGATACCGGGAGCTCTACCGCTGAGCGGAGAGGACTCTCCCGGAGCAGGCGCTCTCAGGCGGAGCCGCTCCCCGCTGGGAAATCCAAGCATTATGTCAGGAGGGAAAGTATTATGTGGAAGCTTTTAAAATATGAGATGAAGAAGTCAATGCCCGGGAAACGCATCCTCATCGCGATCACTCTTTCTGCGGAACTTATGGTCCTGATCGGCCTGGGCTTTGGCAATATCAGCCTTGTCGGGATCGGAGCGCTGCTGCTCTCCTACAGCGCCCTCATAGGCATGTTCATAACGTGCTTCGGAGGAAGCGGGCTTTTTGGCAGAGAGCTTCGCACAAAGCAAAGCTACATGCTCTTTATCACACCGAACTCGAACCGGGAAATTCTCGATGCGAAGTATCTGGAGAGCTTCTGCTCCTCCGTGCTCATGGGAATTTATTTCCTTCTGCTCCTGGGCCTTGATCTTAGCCTGACGGTGCTCAGGGATCAGTGGTCAACGGGCCCTTTTTCCCATAATTTTCAGGGCCTTCAAGAGGTATCCGCGATGATTCCGAATGCGGCTTTGGCACTCTTGAGCCTTTGGTTCCTTCTCGTCGCGGCGGCATTTTTTATCACGGTTGTCTTTGCAAGCATCTTCTCGAAGCTTCCCGCGAAGGGACTCCTCGGCTTTCTCTTCTTCCTCTTCCTCGGCTTTCTCATAAATCTGCTCGGGAGTGTTCTGACGACGGTCTCATATTCGGAGTTTCACATCCTTGTGCTCTCTCTCCTTTTCCTGTTCGGCGGCCTTTTGTTCCGGGGCGCGACGCTTTTCCTGATGAAGCATGAGCTCAACCCCTGAGTTTCATGCTCCATGATCCGCTTCCCACAGGACTTTTCTCCTCGCAGTCAGGTAGGGAGAAGCCAAAGAGCAGGGTTGACGGTTTCCAAAGGCTCTGGCAGAATGATGTAAAGCATAGGACGGGGAAGGGCCGGACACAATGGAAAAGAAGTTTAACGCCAACGAGATCAAGCTGATCGCTATAGCCGCCATGACGATAGACCATTTGACATGGGTATTTTTCCCCGGACTTCAGACCGTATGGTATGTGTATGCCCTGCATATCATCGGACGCCTGACGGCTCCCATCATGTGGTTTTTCATAGCGGAGGGCTGCCATTATACCCGGAATATAAGAAGATACATCGGGAGATTATTTCTGTTTGCGCTGCTCTCCCATTTCGCCTACGATTTTGCCTTTGGCATACCATTCCTGCCGCTGTCCACGGGAGTCTTCAATCAGACCAGCGTCATGTGGTCGCTGGCCTGGGCAGCGCTCCTGATCCGGATCTGCAGTGAGGAGCGTATTCCGCAGTGGGCAAAGAATATAAGCATTCTTGCCGCCAGCCTGATTTCCTTTCCGTCAGACTGGTCGAGCATCGCGGTCATGTGCCCGTTCTTCCTCTATGCCCACAGGGAGGACTTCAGAGCTCAGGCAAGGGATATCGTGCTGTGGAGCTTCCTTTATGCGTCCGTATACTTCCTGTTTCTCGACAGAGCTTACGGGCTTCTGCAGATCTTTACCTTTCTGACGATTCCGATCCTTTCCCGCTATAATGGGGAGCGCGGAAGCTGGAAGGGCATGAAGTGGTTTTTCTATGTGTACTATCCGGCGCATCTTCTGATTATAGGTATCCTTCGGATTATGCTGCATGGAAATATTTCCCTTATCTTCTAGCTTCCGGGAGGAAGCGCTTATTGGTCGGATCGCTTTTATCCGCCTTCTCCCGACAGCGAGAGACTGCTTCTGGCACAGCGCCCATTCCGCCGCCTGACAGTGGATACGCCGCTTCATGTCTTGGGACGGAGGAACGGCAGGGCCGGGGCATCGCGGATTATGTGCGGGAGGACTTGATTTTTTTGAGAAATATTCTTATACTGTAGCTATCTATACAGAATAATTTTTTGGTGTTTAGCTTTTGTCTCCACTTTTCTCTTTCTTTATTTCATCGGAGTTTATTTCACCGGAATTTCTCCCACTGGATTTCCCCCGATTTCTCTTTCTCTTTTTTTCTTTTTCTTCTTTTTTGCTTTTCCTTTTCTGTTTTTTCTGTGTTTTTGCTCCTTTTCTGTTTCCGCGGGCGGGCAGGGTTGCTGCTGGCGCCGGGAAACCGAAGTCCGGAGTTTGATTTTATGAATATGGCGCTGCTTTGCCGGAAGGGAGTCCCAATGGGCAGGGAACAATATGAGCTTCGAAGGCTTTTACTGAGAGTCCGCCATTTTGTGATTTCCGCGCTGCTTCTCGGGGCGGGATTGTTCTGGGCTTTTTCCGGAAAGGAGCTGCATCGGGAAGAGGAAATGGAGCTTTCCCGGGAGGAGCATTTTGAGAGTGAAAAGGGGAAGGAGGGCACTGATCGGGAAAGAATGCTTCTCGGTGGGGGAAGAGGGGGAGCTTCGGAGCCCTTTGAGAGGAAGGCGGCGGAGTATCATTCCTCCAAAGAGGAAGCAGAGAGGAAAACGGAGGGAGAGGGGGGATCCTTTGAGGAGATAAAATCGGAGGAAAATCCGGACGGAAAAAGAGAGGATCCGCTTCCCAAGGGAGAATCGGGTGCGGAGAAGGAGACCGCCCGGCCTTCCGCGGAGAGCGCGGAGCCCCGCGGGGAGAGCGCGAAGGAGAAAGAAAGCGAGGACAGCCGGGTCAATATCAATACGGCGAGCCTTGAGGAGCTGGATACGCTTCCCGGGATCGGGAAGGTGACAGCCGGGCTCATCATCGCATACCGGGAGAAAAACGGAGGCTTTGCCGACCCGGAGGAGCTCAAAAATGTGAAGCGGATCGGAGACAAAACCTATGAGAAGCTGAAGGATAGGATCCGGATCCGATGAGCGCGCTGCTCCCGCAATCACTGCTTTCAATTAGCCTTCATCTATGGTAAACTCTAAAAAGTATTATTTTTCATGGTGGAGGATCAATGATGGAAGAAAGGGAAGAGAAAAGGATTCACGGCAGCTATGAGAAGAATCAGAACGGGGAGCTCATCATCGCGGACGATGTGATCGCCATCATTGCGGGCATCTCGGCGACGGAGGTCCCGGGCGTTGCGTCCATGGCGGGGGGCTGGTCGGGTGAGATCATCGCCCGTATGGGGATCCGCGACCTTTCGAAGGGCGTGAAGATCGAGGTGGACGGGGAACAGGTCTCCGTGCTCCTCAGCCTGAATGTGAAGTACGGCTACTCCATCCCGGAGGTTTCCGCCGATGTGCAGGAGAAGGTCGCGCAGGCGATCGAGAGCATGACGGGACTTCGTGTCCTGGATGTCAATATCCGGATCGCCGGGGTGGTGACGAGCGAAGATGAGTAGGATCGATAAACAGAAAAAGAGAGAGGAGAGGGAGCACAGGTTCAAGCTCCTCTTTTGTGCGCAGTTTTACCGGGAGGAGGAGATCCCGGAGCAGCTGAGCCGCTATTTTGAGACGCTGGCTGACGGGGAGAGAGAGGCTCTCTCGGAGGAGGAAGAGGCATTTTCTCTGAAAGCTGCTTCCAATGCCGCGGGAGAGCAGCAAAATCCCCCGGTGGAGGAGGCAGGGCGCTCCTCTTTGAAAGCGGCTTCTGATATAGCGGGAGTTCCTGCGGGAGGGGAAGAGAGCTCCTCCTCGAAGGAGCTTTCGGGAGAAGGAGAGGCGAAAGAGAGCGGCGATGCGCCGCTTTTAAAGGCGGAGGAAGAAGGGGACGATCCGGATCCCGTGGGAGAGAGCGGCCTTCGCCTTTCCGAGGAGCGGGAGATCCAAAAAGAGGTTTGTGGAATGGTCGGGCGGATAGAGGAGCTTGACCGGAGGATCAATGAGGCAGCGGAGGGCTGGACGACGAAGCGGATGTCCCGGACGGATCTCACGGTTCTTCGGCTCGCTCTCTATGAGATCCTCTTCCGGGATGAGATTCCGGACAAGGTCTCTATCAATGAGGCGGTCGATATCGCGAAAAAATACGGCGGAGCGGAGTCCGGTTCCTTTGTAAACGGGGTACTCGCGAGACTCCTGAACCCGAAGAGAAGCGCGGTCACAAAGAGCGCGCCGCGGGAGAAGAAGCCGGAGCTTCAGTCTGCGGAGCGGGGCGGCAGGAGGGTTCAGGTCCTCGTGCATCGGAAATGAGGCCATGAAGGATAGAAGCTATTCCGTCTCGGAGCTCAGCCGTTATCTTTCAGGGCTCTTCTCGGAGGACTATCTTCTGAGAAATCTCACAGTGAGCGGCGAAATCTCAAATTTAAAATACCACAGCTCCGGAAATATCTTTTTCACATTGAAGGACTCAGCTTCGCAGCTCTCCGCCGTGCTCTTTGCCGGAGACCGTGCGGGGCTTCGCTTTCGTCTGGAGGATGGGATGAAGGTCCTCTGCGGCGGGAGGGTCTCCGTCTACGAGAAGGGCGGGAGCTATCAGCTCTATGTGAAGAGCGTTCGCTCCGATGGTCTGGGGGAGCTCTACCTTCTCTACGAGGAGCTGAAGAGAAAGCTCGCGGAGATGGGCTTTTTTGATCCTGCCTATAAGAGAGCTCTCCCACGCTATGCGAGGCGGATCGGGATCGTGACGGCGAAGACCGGGGCCGCGGTCCGGGATATCATTCAGATCGCGAGGCGGCGAAATCCCTATGCAGAGCTTTGGCTCTATCCCGCGAAGGTGCAGGGAGAGGGCGCGGCAGAGTCCGTATCGGAGGGGATTGAGACTTTAGACCGGCTGGGTCTTGATGTTCTGATCGTCGGGCGGGGAGGGGGATCCATCGAGGATCTCTGGGCCTTTAACGAAGAGAGGGTCGCAGAGGCGATCTTCCACGCGGATACCCCGATCATCTCCGCTGTGGGACATGAGACGGATACGACGATAGCAGACTATGTCGCGGACAGGAGGGCGCCGACCCCATCCGCCGCCGCGGAGCTCGCGGTCTTCGAGCTCTCCTCCTTCTATGAGGATTTAAAGCAAAGGGAGAGCACTTTCCTCTCCCTTATGAGGGAGAAGCTTCTCAAGGAGAGGCAGAGTGCCGAGCGAAGGGAGTACCGGCTGAGGGCTCTGTCTCCGGAGACGAAGCTTCTTCGTCTCCGGCAGCGCCTCATGGGGGCGGAGGAGGAGCTCAGAAAGCAGATGAAGGAGAGGATCCGCAGGGAGAGAACGAGGCTTCAGGCCTATCGCGGACTTTCCGTCTGGATGGAGAAGAGGCTTTCCGGGGAAAGACAGAGACTCGAGCTTCTCACGGAGCGCCTGGATGCGGCCTCTCCCGGCAGAAGGCTTGCGGGAGGATGGTCCTTTCTCTCGGAGGAAGGAGGGAGGAGAATTCGCTCGGTATCGGATATCCGCCCCGGGAGCCTGCTGGTGAACCAAATCGCGGATGGAAAAATCATAAGCCGGGTGGAGAGGGTGGAGGGAAGAGAGGTACCGGAAAAGGACGATTCTGCCCCGGGACAGCATGGGGAAGGAGAGGGATTTTCCGCCGACGGGCCATAGAGCCTCGATGGGGATTCTCCCGCAAGGCCGGGGCTGTGTCCGGAAGGCATCCCTCCTATGTGCGGAAGATTTTTGATAAAATAAAAGAGGTTTGATCCGGAGGACAGGATGATAGAAGAAAAGGAGAAGATGATAGAAGAAAAGGAGAAAGAGGAGAAGGAGATCCCGAAAAAGCCGGGGACGAGGAGGAAGAGGACGGCGCAGGGGAAAAAGGAAGCGGATCAGAAGGAAGCGGAGAAGGGGAAGAAAGAGGAGGAAGGGCCGGAGCTTTCCGAAATTTTCTCTGAGCTCGACTCGCTTCTGGAGCACCTCGAGGGGGAGGAGAGTCTCGAGAAATCCTTCTCTCTCTATGAGCGCGGCGTCAGGCTGATCCGGGAAGCGGCCGGGAGCATTGACCGGATTGAGAAGGAGGTAAAGGTTCTGGATGAAGACGGAATTCTCCCTTAGACTGGAAGAGCGGCGGGAGCGCTGCGAGAGAATCCTGATGGAGCTCCTCCCAAAGGAGGAAGGGCTTGAGAGGGAGGTCACGGAGGCGATGAACTATTCGCTTCTGTCCGGGGGGAAGCGTCTCCGGCCGATCCTTATTCTGGAGAGCTATGAGCTCTTTTCTCCAAAGGAGGAGAGAGACCGCCTGCTTCGGCCGCTTCTTTATGCCTTTATGGCGGGGATGGAGATGATCCACAGCTTTTCCCTCTGCCACGATGATCTCCCCTGCATGGACGGGGACCGCTATCGCCGCGGCAGGAAGTCCACCTGGTACCGCTATGGAGAAGCGATGGGGACTCTCGCCGGGGACGGGCTTTCGCTGTATGCCTTTCAGCTTGTGTCGAAGACCGCGGCGGAGGGATTTTTAAAGCCGGGCTTCTCCCGCTATGCTTCGGATGTCAATGAAGCTGTCCGCCTTCTCTCCTCCTCCGCCGGCATCCACGGCATGCTGGGAGGGCAGGCTGCGGATGTTCGAAAGACGGGGCAGGAGATGGGAGAGGAGGAGCTTCTTCTGATTTACGAGAGGAAGACCGCCGCGCTCATCTCAGGGGCTCTTTCGATCGGCGCACTTCTCGCGGGAGCTTCCGCGGAGAGCATTGCCTTGCTCCGGGAGATTTCTAAGGCCCTGGGGCTCGCCTTCCAGATCCGGGACGATATCCTGGATGAAAGCGGGGCGGAGGCGGAGCTCGGAAAGCCGATTCACTCCGACAGGGGAAATCACAAGACGACCTATGTGAGCCTCCGCGGTCTCCCGGAGGCGGAGCGGGAGGTTTCCCGCCTCTCGGAGCGGGCGGAGCAGGGGCTCCTCTCGCTTTCCGGGGAGAGGATTTCGGAAGAACACCGTGATTTTTTGCGGGAGCTCTTCCAGGCGCTGGTTTCAAGGAGAAGCTAGCGGCCGGGCCCGGAGGGAGCCGGGCCTTCAGGAGACAGGAAGATGATGCTGCTTGACAGGATACACGGCCCGGAGGATCTTCGCGGGCTTTCACAGGGGGAGCTTGAGGAGCTTGCCGGAGAGATCCGGCGCTTCATCATTGAAAAGACATCCATCTATGGAGGACATCTGGCCTCCAATCTCGGCGTCGTGGAGCTCACGATCGGACTCTACCTCGCATTGGACCTTCCGAGGGACAAGATCGTCTGGGATGTGGGGCATCAGTCCTATACCCACAAGATTCTCTCGGGGAGGAAGGACAACTTCGACGGACTTCGCCAGTACGGCGGGATGAGCGGCTTTCCGAAGCGCTCCGAGAGCGAGTTTGACTGCTTTGACACGGGGCACAGCTCGACCTCCATCTCCGCGGGACTTGGCATCGCAGAGGCACGGGACATCCGGGGGGAGGACTTCACGGTGGTCTCCGTGATCGGGGACGGGGCGCTCACCGGCGGCATGGCCTATGAGGCTTTGAACAATGCGGCGCAGATGCAAAAAAACTTCATCGTAGTGCTGAATGACAATAATATGTCGATCTCTCAGAACGTGGGAGGTATGTCCCGCTACCTGAACGGTATCCGGGTCGGAAAAGGCTATAATCAGATGAAGCGTTCCGTGGGGAAATTCCTCCTCTCGATCCCAAGCATCGGAAAGCCGCTGATCCGCCGCCTGCAAAAGACCAAAAATTCGATCAAGCAGCTCCTGATCCCGGGCATGCTCTTCGAAAATATGGGCGTCACCTATCTGGGGCCGGTGGACGGGCATGATATCCGGGCGGTGGAAAGGGTGATTTGCGAGGCGAAGAAGCTGAATCACACGGTGCTTGTGCATGTCATCACAAAAAAGGGAAAGGGCTACCGCCCCGCGGAGCTTTCGCCCTGCGATTACCACGGGGTAGGGCCCTTTGAGATCGTGAGCGGGAGACCGAAGGGGGAAAAGGGAGGAGAGAGCTATACCGATGTCTTTTCCCGGACGCTTTTGGGGCTCGGGGAGCGGGATTCCCGCATCGTAGCCGTGACAGCGGCCATGCCGGACGGGACGGGGCTCCGCCGTTTCGGAGAGCGCTTTCCGGAGCGCTTCTTCGATGTCGGAATCGCAGAGCAGCACGCCGTGACATTTGCCGCGGGGATGGCGAGTGAGGGGCTTCGGCCGGTGGTGGCGGTCTACTCCAGCTTTTTGCAGAGGGCCTACGATCAGATCGTCCACGATGTCTGCCTTCCGAAGCTCCCTGTGGTCTTTGCGGTCGACCGGGCGGGACTTGTGGGCTCCGACGGGGAGACGCACCAGGGCATCTTCGACTTCTCTTATCTTACGAGCATCCCGAATATGACGGTCATGGCGCCGAAAAATGCCCGGGAGCTGGAGGATATGCTCTCCTTTGCCCTGAAGCAGGAGGGGCCGGTCAGCATCCGTTATCCGAGGGGAAGGGCCTGGACCGGTCTTTCAGAGCTTCACTCCCCGCTGGTATTCGGAAAGGCGGAGCTTCTCTTCGAGGGGAGGGATATCGCGCTGATCGCCGCGGGCTCCATGGTCTCTACGGCGCTTCATATCCGGGAGAAGCTCATCCCCTTAGGACTGGAGCCGACTCTCGTAAACGCCCGCTTTATCAAGCCGATCGACACGGGGATGCTGGACAGGCTGATTTCATCCGGCTGCAGGACATTGATTACCTTGGAGGAGAATGTGAAGCAGGGGGGCTTCGGACTTGAGGTCCTGGACTATATCAACCGAAGGCATAGGGGGATCCTTGTCCATAATGTGACGCTCCCCGACTGCTATGTGGAGCATGGAGATGTGACGAAGCTCCGGGCGGGACTTCGGATCGACTCGGATTCCATCATTTTTGACCTTAGAAAAGAGGGAGTGATCCATTGAAGAGGGAAAGGCTCGATATCCTTTTGACAAAGCGAGGTCTCTCGGAGTCCCGGGAGAAGGCGAAGCGAAACATCATGGCGGGGCTCGTCTATGTGGACGGAGTGAGGGAGGATAAGCCCGGGGCGGGCTTTCCGGAGGATGCGAGGATCGAGCTTCGGGGAAGCGCCATGCCCTATGTCTCCCGGGGAGGACTGAAGCTGGAGAAGGCGATCCGGGTATTTTCCGTCGATCCCGCCGGGAGAGTCTGTGCGGACGTTGGGGCCTCCACCGGGGGCTTTACGGACTGCATGCTGCAAAACGGCGCGGCGAAGGTCTATGCCATTGATGTCGGAAGAGGGCAGCTAGACTGGAGGCTTCGAAAGGATGAGCGGGTCGTCTGTATGGAGAGGACAAATATCCGCTATGTGCGGCCGGAGGATCTCCCCTCTCCTCCCTCTCTGATCACAGTCGACGTCTCCTTCATCAGCTTAAGCCTCGTGCTCCCCGTGTTAAAGGAGATCCTTGCGCCCGGAGGGCAGCTTCTTTGCCTCATCAAGCCGCAGTTTGAAGCGGGGAGGGAGCAGGTCGGGAGGAAGGGGGTCATCCGGGAGAGCTCTGTCCAAAGGGAGGTCATCGAGAGGATAATCCGACTCTCCCTCTCCCTCGGCTTTTGCCTCGAGGGCCTGGACTATTCTCCGATCAAGGGGCCGGAGGGAAATATCGAATACCTCTGCCTGCTCCGGGAGGGAGGAGGCGCTCCGATTCCTTCGGAGGAGGAGATCCGGGAGAGGGCAGAGAGAACAGTGAGAAATTCCCACGAGGCACTGGACCGGGGAAGATCGGGAGAGACGGATTCTTAAAAGATGAATGCAGCGGTAATTATCAACAGAACCAAGGAAGAGGCGGAGAGCTACAGCGGGATTTTGATCCGGGAGCTGCAAAAAAGAGGAGCCGCGATCCGCATCTTTCAGAATAAAGACTATGTGAGAGAGGATCTTCTCGGATCGGATTTCATCATTACGCTCGGCGGGGATGGGACGATCCTCCACACGGCGGGGATGCTCCGGGGAGGAGGGATTCCCATCCTCGGGATCAATACGGGGCACCTCGGATATCTCACGGAATTAAGCCGAAGGGAACAGATCCCGAAGGCGGTGAAGGCGCTTTTTTCCGGGAAATTCTACCGGGACCGGCGGGCCATGCTCTTCGGAGAGCTCAGCAGGGAGGACGGGGAAGGAATGGGGCGGCTCTCTCTGAATGAGATCCTTCTCTCCAGGAGCAGAGGTGTGGGGATGCTCCATTTTCGGATATACTGTGACGGGCAGATGATGTACCGCTACTCGGCGGACGGCATTATCATCGCGAGTCCCACCGGCTCCACAGCGTACAATCTCTCCGCGGGAGGACCCATCATCTCCCCCACCGCGCCCGTATATATCATGACGCCGATCTGCGCACATTCCATGAACGCGAGGGCAGTCGTTATGGACGACCAGAGAGAGCTGGAGATTCTCGTGGAATCGGAGAATCAGCTCCTCTCCTTTGACGGGGAGGACACGACGGAGCTTCGGCCGGGAGACCGGATCCGGATCCGGAAGGCGCGGGAGGAAACGGTGCTTGTGAAGCTCCGGGAGGGAAGCTTCCTGGAGATACTCAGAGACAAGATGGCGGGGGTGTAGAAGATGAAAAAGGGAAGACAGGGCAGGATTCTCGAGCTGATCGCGGAGAGACCCATCGAGACGCAGGAGGAGCTCTCCGAGCTTCTCCGGAAGGAGGGCTATTCTGCGGCGCAGGCGACGATCTCCCGGGACATCAAGTCTCTTCGGCTTCTGAAGGCGACAGACGGGGAGGGAAGACAGCATTACATCGCCCCGCCGGAAAGGGCGGTGAAGGACAGGGAGAAGCTGCTCCGCGTCCTCAGGGAGGGGCTCAGCGGCATGGATACCGCGGGGCATCTTCTGGTGCTTCGGACCCTGCCCGGTATGGCCAATGCCGTCGCGATGGCGATCGATGAGCTCCCTTTTGAGAGACTTGTCGGTACGCTCGCCGGGGACGATACCATACTCTGCGCGATGAAAACGGAGGGGGATGCGGAGAAGCTTAAGCGAGAGCTTAGAAAGCTGAGCTCATAGAGCTCCGGGCCTTCTGCCATAAGAGCAGAGGGACAGGAGAGGACGGGAGGAGAAGCGCGAATGCTTTTGAGTCTTCATGTGCGCGACATGGCGCTGATCGATCGGGCGGATGTGGAGTTCGGAGAGGGGCTCAACATCCTGACAGGCGAGACCGGGGCGGGAAAGTCGATCCTGATCGACGCCGTGAATCTGGGGCTTGGCCAGAAGGCGAACCGGGATATGATCCGAAGCGGAAGGGAGTCCGCCTCCGTAGAGCTCCTCTTCTCCTTAAGCGAGGAGGAAGAGAGGAGGATCCGCGATCTGGAGATCGAGGCCGAGGACGGGGTGCTTCTGATCCGAAGGAAGATCTCCGAGAAGCGCTCCGAGATCCGGGTCAATGATCAGGCGGTGACGCTCTCAAAGCTTCGGAAGCTGACGGAACAGCTGATCGATATCCACGGACAGCATGAGCACCAGAGTCTCCTCCGGGAGGGGGAGCATCTCCGCATCCTGGACAGCTTTTTGGAGAAGGAGACGGGGGAGCTTCGCCGCAGGGCCTCGGAGAGCTGCAGACGCTTTCGCGAGGCGGCAAAGCTTCGGAAGAGCCTGGACATGGATGAGGCCTCCCGGAAGAGGGAGCTGGACTTCCTCCAGTTTGAGATCCGGGAGATCGAGGAGGCGGAGATCCGGGAGGGGGAGGAGGAGAGTCTTCTCCGGGAGGTGAAGCGGGCGCAGAAGCGGGAGAGGATCGAGAGAGCGCTTCTGGAGGCGAAGGAGCTTTTGGAGAATGCGGAGCTCTCCCGGGCGGTCGGCGCCGTGGGGGAGGCGCTCTCCTATGATGAGAGCCTGAAGGATATCTCGGACTCCCTTTATGATCTTGAGAGCATCGCAGAGGACAGCCTCCGGGAGCTGGATCACTACCTGGACAGAAATACCTTCGATGAGGAGGAGCTTCACCGCGCCGAGGAGAGACTCGACCTCATACGGAGGATCCTCATGAAGTACGGCGGCACGGAGGAGAAGCTCCGGGAAGCGCTTTCAGAGAAGAAGGAGAGGGAAGCGCTCCTTACGGATTATGAGGAGCGAAGGAGAGAGGCGGAAGAGGCGGAGGAGCGGGAAAGAGCGGAGTTCCTCTCCGCCTGCGAAGCTCTGAGCCGGGCCCGGAAGGCGGGCGCTCTCCTCCTATCGGAACGGATGCGGCAGGAAATGCAGGAGCTCGGCTTTTTGGATCTGAGATTTGAGCTCTCCTTCTCTCTTCTCCCGGAGCCCGGGGAGAACGGCATGGACGAGGCACAGTTTGTCCTGAGTTTAAATCCCGGGGAACCGCTCCGGCCGCTCACGGAGGTCGCTTCCGGGGGAGAGCTGTCCCGCATCATGCTTTCCATCAAGACGGTCATGGCGGAGCGGGATGAGATTCCGACTCTCATCTTCGATGAGATCGACAGCGGGATCTCCGGGCGGACGGCGGAGAGGGTGTCGGAGAAGCTCAGGAAGATCGCGAGAAATCATCAGGTCATCCTCATCACCCATCTTCCTCAGATCGCGGCGAAGGCGGACCGGCACTTCCTGATCGAAAAATCTGTCTCGGAGGGGAAGACCCGCACCGGGATTCGGCTTCTCACGGAGGAGGGATCTGTCCTCGAGCTCAGCCGTCTTCTCTCGGGGGGAAGTACCACGGAGGCGGCGCTTGCCAATGCGCGGGAGCTCAAAGCGCTTGCGAAGAGCGGGGAGAAAGGGTAAAATGAAAGAACTGCGCGGCCTGGGGGAAGGCTGCCATGAAGGAACAGCATCAATAAAGAAACTGCGTCAATAAAAGCTCTGCGCGAGGAAAGAAGCGCAGAAGAGGAGAGAGGAAGCTTTTTGCAGTCGGGTATTTTGGAGGGCATGAGATGAAAAATATTCTGTTTTTAGCTTCGGAAGCAGTGCCGTTCATAAAGACCGGGGGACTGGCGGATGTCGTCGGCTCTCTTCCGAAAACCATCGATCATGAGTACTATGATTGCCGTGTAATGATACCGAAGTACCTGTGCATCCCCTGGGACTGGCGGGAAAAGATGGAATATGTCACGCATTTCTACATGGATTACCTCGGGCAGTCCCGCTATGTCGGGGTCATGAGCTATCGCTATGAGGGAGTGCTGTACTACTTCATCGACAATGAGTCCTACTTCTCCGGAGAC
Source organism: Oribacterium sp. oral taxon 078 str. F0262 (assembly GCF_000160135.1). Lineage (GTDB taxonomy): Bacteria > Bacillota > Clostridia > Lachnospirales > Lachnospiraceae > Oribacterium. Next base: position 201,244 of record NZ_GG729935.1, on the reverse strand, counting down.
AGGCCCTATGGGGACTGGCTCTGGGATCTCGAGAAGTTCTGCTTTTTCTGCTACGCGGCGCTGTCCGCGCTTCCGCTTTTAAACTTTCATCCGGATCTGATCCACTGCCACGACTGGCAGACGAGTCTCGCACCGGTGCTTCTGAAGGACCGCTTTGCGGGAGGAGAATTCTTCCGCTCGATTAAGTCCGTCCTCACGATCCACAATCTGAAATTCCAGGGGATCTGGGATATCAAGACCATAAAGCGCTTGAGTCAGCTCTCGGACTACTATTTCACGCCGGACAAGCTGGAGTATAAAAAGGACGCAAACCTCTTAAAGGGCGGGATTGTCTATGCCGATGCGATCACGACGGTGAGCGAGAGCTATGCGAAGGAGATCATGATGCCCTTCTACGGCGAGGGTCTGGACGGACTGCTTCGCGCGAGGGCCTGGGACACAAGGGGCATCGTGAACGGGATCGACTATGAGGAGTGGAATCCGGAGACGGATCCCTGCCTCTATCGGAATTATGTACAGCGGAACTTCCGGAAGGAAAAGCCGAGGAACAAGAGAGCCCTGCAGGAGGACTGGGGGCTTGCCGTGGACCCGGGATGCTTTATGATCGGTATGGTGAGCCGGCTCACCGACCAGAAGGGCCTCGATCTTGTGCAGTGCATCATGGATGAGCTCTGTCAGGATGCCATCCAGTTTGTCGTGCTCGGAAGCGGTGAGGAAAAGTATGAAAACATGTTCCGTTACTATGACTGGAAGTACCACGACAAGGTTTCCGCACAGATCTACTATTCTGAGGAGGCGAGTCACCGGATCTATGCCGCCTGCGACGCCTGTCTGATGCCCTCTCTCTTCGAGCCCTGCGGCCTCTCCCAGCTGATCGCCCTCCGCTATGGCACGGTGCCGATCGTCCGGGAGACGGGAGGACTCCGGGACACGGTGGAGCCCTACAATGAGTATGAGGACAGGGGGACCGGCTTTTCCTTCCGGAACTATAATGCGCACGAGATGCTCGCCGCGATCCGCTATGCGGAACGGATTTATTATGACCATAAGAGGGACTGGAACAAGATCGTGGACCGGGGGATGCAGAAGGACTTTTCCTGGAGGAGTTCCGCGCTGAAGTATCAGGAGCTCTATGACTGGCTGATAGGATATTGAGGATGATATTTCTGAGACAAATGCTGCGGAATTATATCTTGATCTCCGCGATCTGGGGCTGGTTCACCGCCCAGGTCCTGAAGACCGGAATCGACGCCTATTTCAACAGGGGCATCAACTGGGAGAGGATGGCCGGCTCCGGAGGAATGCCCTCCAGCCACTCCAGCACGGTGGTCGCGCTCTCCACAGCCTCTGCGCTCCAGTACGGCGTCGAGAGCCCGGTCTTCGCACTGAGCTGCATCTTCGCAATCGTCGTCATGTATGACGCGGCCGGAGTCCGGAGGGAGACCGGGAAGCAGGCCGTGATCCTGAACAAAATCCTCCTGGATAATCCCTTTCACTGGGGGGAGGAGGAATTCGAAAAGAAGCTGAAGGAATACGTCGGACACACACCGCTCCAGGTGCTGGCGGGGGCGATCCTCGGCATTCTCACGGCATTTTGCGCGGGGAAGGCCTATGGCATCGTTTAGGGAGAGTGAAATCGGTCCGAAGAGAGGAGAGGCGCGGAGAATGCTTTCTCTGCTTCTCTCCCTGCTTTTTTCCGCCCTTTTGCTCTTCGGCTGCAAGGGGATTCAGATCACCGGGAAGACGGAGGATGTTCCGGGCTTTACGGAGGCGCAGGCGATGGTGCTTCTCGGCTCGGAGCGAAACCGCTATCAGAATGTCTTCGGACCGGAGCTTTGGTCTCTCCCGATCAGCGGACAGCAGGAGGAAAACTACGGGGAGTACTTCACGGCGAGGATGAAGGAGTTTTTGCAGGATGTCAAGACCCTGGATCTCCTCGCGGAGGAGAAGGGCATCGTCGTCACCTCCACGGAGATGGAATCGATCCGCAGGGCCTCGACGGAATTTTATAATGCTCTTTCCGAGGAAGACCGGAGCTTCATGGGAAACTGCACGGTAAAGGATGTCACGGACATTTACGTCAACTATTTTCTGGCATGCAAGACCGCGGAGTATCTTCTGAGCAATATCAATTCTGAGGTCAGCGACGCGGAGGCGAAGGTCATCTCGATTCAGCAGATCGTCGTGAGCGATGAGGAGAGCGCGAAGAAGCTCCATGAAAGCGTCACGGCCTCCGGAGCGAACTTCTCCTATTTCGCGAGGCAGTTCTCGGAGGACCCGGAGATCGACCGCACACTGTACAGAAAAGAAGAGGAGGACGCCTATTATCAGGCGGCCTTCTCTCTGGAGGACGGGCAGATTTCGGATGTCATTTCGCAGGATGGGAAATTTTATATCATAAAGTGCGTCGATTCCTATGATGAAAAGGCGACGGAGGAGCGGAAGAAGAGGCTCGAGGAGGCAATCCGGAGCGGCGCCTTCCGGAGGAGCTACGACTCCTATGCGGAGCAGCATATCGTCCGCTTCCGCGAGGACTTCTGGAAGAAAATCGATCTTCAAAAGTATCCGGAGAGCAAGGCCTCGAACTTTTTTTCGCTCTACGACAGATATATCCTGCCGCTTGTCAAGGGAAAGGGATAGAGAAGCGCTTCCGTTCCAAAACGATCAGAGCGCGACGACGATGCCCCTGTCATTCGCATAGACGGTGGCGACACCCTGCGCTTCCGTGATGACGATCTCCCGGAAGGATGCGAGCCGGAGGAATTCCTCCCGGACAAATTCCGCGCGCTCTCTATCGTTGACATGGCTGATGACGAGACGGAGCTCTTTGCAGCTCTCGGGCCCTCCGGCCTTCTCCACGGCGATCTGCGCCATGCGCTTCAGGGCCTTCGTGCTGCCCCTCTGCTGATCGAGCTTTACGATGACGCCGTGCACCGCTCCCATGACCGGCTTTATATTGAGTGCGGAGGCGAGGAAGGACTTGACCGTGGAGAGGCGGCCGTTCTTTCGGAGAGTTTCCAGGCTCTCCAGGACGAAGTAGGTCTTCATGCTCTGGATTTTCTCCTCGATCCTTTTTACTACGGTATCGAAGTCCGCATTCTCCTCCTTCAGCTCCTGAATATAGAGGCAGAGATTGCACTGCCCGGCGGAGGCGCTGTCGGAACCGAAGATATGGATCCTCTTCTTGTCCTCTCCCCGGCCCTCCTCATACATCTGAAGGCCCACGACGGCCGCCTGATAGCTCCCCGAGAGATGCTCGGAGAGAGTCACGATATAGACCTCATCCGCCTCCGCCTTTTCGATGGCATCCCGGTAGGCCTCCGGGGAAGGACAGGCCGTCTTCGGACCGATGGGGGAGGAGGCCACCCGCCGGAGGAAATCCTTCTGCTGGAAATTCTCATCATCCTGCACATGGTAGTCGCCGATCTCCAGAGTCAGAGGAATGGACTGGAAGAGGGGGCTTTTTTTCATTGCATCGGTAAAATCCGAGCAGCTGTCTCCGATAATTTTGTAGCTCATAATTTCAAGTATCTCCTAACGTGGTTTTGAATACTACTTATTATAGCAAAGGAGAAATCCTTGTCAAGAATCTCCCTTGCCTATCGGGGAATTTCGCGATAGACTGATACCGATGTCATGCGCTTTCTCCCTCCCCATATGCGTCTTCGGGAGAGCGGAGGGCAGGGAAGAGTGAAGTGGAGACGGAATGGATAAAGAGAAGAGCAGGAAAGAGATGAAGGAGAAGGAGCCGGAGAAGCGGAATCGGAAATCCGACGAGGAGCGCTTTTCGGAATACTCGGAGAAGCTCGAAAGGGAGTACCGCGAGAAGCTCCTCGAGCACCGAAAGAAGATGGAAGAGCGCCGGAAGCTGCGGCAGAAAAAGCTGAAGCTTCACTGCTTCCTCTTCCTTTTCTTCCTGGCGGCCGTCATCGCGGCCGCGGTCTTCGCCTTCCCGAGACTTCGATCCCACCTCACATTCCCCGCCGCAGGGAGCAAAGCGGCAAAGACCACGGCGGCCCCGCAGACGGAAAAGAGCAGTGCGGTGCCGGAGGAGAGCAGTACAGAGGATAATAAGGCAGAAATCCTCGGGAAGGCAGAGCTCCTTGCAAAGCAGTATGACTACGACGGGGCAGAGGAGCTCCTGAAAAATTCGGCCTATGCGGAGGATGCGGAGTTTTCCGCGAAGCTCTCGGAGCTGGAAGCGGCGAAGGCCGCCCTCGTTCAGGCGGACAATACGAAGATCCCGCATGTCTTCTTCCACTCGCTCATCGTGGACACCACAAGGGCTCTCACGGAGGATAAGATGGGGAAGGCCTACAATGCCGCCATGACGACAATCCCGGAATTTGAGGCGATCCTGAAGGAAATGTATGAGAGAGGCTTCGTCATGGTGCACCTCCATGATATCGCGTCCCTTGAGACGCAGGAGGACGGCACGAAGAAGATGGTCCAGAAGAAGATCATGCTCCCGGAGGGGAAGAAGCCCTTTGTCATGTCGGAGGATGATGTCAACTACTACGAGTATATGACCGGACACGGTTTTGCGGATAAAATGGTGCTGGATGATGCGGGGAAGCCGACGCTCCAGTATACGGATTCCGAGGGGAAGGTCACGACCGGGGATTATGACATCGTTCCGATCCTCGATAAATTCGTGGCAGAGCACCCCGACTTCGCCTACCACGGGCACAAGGCCATCATTGCCCTCACGGGCTATAACGGCACGCTCGGCTACCGGACCGACGAGACCTACGACGCCAATTCCGGGAAGCTGGATCCGAAGAACCGGGCCAATCCGTCGATCGAAGAGGACCGGGAGACCGTGAAAAAGATCACGGCAGCGCTGAAGGAGGACGGCTACGAATTTGCCTCCCACTCCTGGGGGCATATCAACTTCACGAATCGCTCCCTCGAGGATCTGACGACGGATACGGAGAAATGGAAGCGGAATGTCGAGCCCCTGCTACCGGATCCCTGCGATATCCTGATCTACCCCTTCGGCGCGGATATCAAGGGCTGGCATGTCTATAACCACGCGGAGGATGCCAAGTTCAACATGCTGGAGGAGCATGGCTTCCACTATTTTTGCAATGTGGATTCCAGCCAGTACTGGGTGCAGTATGGGGACGATTTCATGCGCCAGGGCAGGAGGAATCTGGACGGCTACCGTCTCTACGAAGCCTTCTCCGGGCAGGCGGACCACGTCTCGGATCTGATGGATGTCAAGAGGGTCTTCGATCAGCGCCGCCCGACGCCGATCAGCTGGCAGTAAAAAAAGGGGCTGTCTCACGAAGAGATTCGTGCGGCAGCCCCTTTCACCAATTGGCAAGGGCCGTCATATGACAGCCCTGTTTTTTACGGGAATCAATCCTCCTGTTCTCCCGCTTCCAAATCATTCTCAGCCTTTCCCTCAGCGAGCGTTTTTTCGGAATTGCTTGAGGGAGCAGGAGGATCCTGGATTTGGATCGCATTTTCCTGATAGAATTTCCAAAGCCAGTAGAGGATGAGGCCGATGAGGATGAGATAAAATAGATACAGCTCATCCCCGATACAGAACATGCCTCCTGTGCTAAAAGGACAGAAAATTGTCGCGGCGTAATAAAGAAAGAGGAACACAAAAAGCCTGATAAAATCCCCGACTGAGCTTGGACCGGATGGAAGCTCGTGAGTCAGGATGCAAGGCAGGAGAAAATAGCCAAAGAGGATATAGAGGAAGAAAATGAGATAAGTGAAGAGGAACCTTTTCAGAAAGCAGAGGAGCAGCCTTCGCCTTCCCTCAGGAGACTGAAAGAGAGCTTTCCAGGGAAGCATAAGCCTGTGAAAGAAGCTCTGTGAGGATCCGGACATAGAATTTTTATCCATAGCATTGCCTCCTTAATCGTGGGCCAACATAGATCCATATAATAAAATGTTGACGATATTGTCCAAGATACTGACTCTATCCTTTCTTATATAATGGAAGTTGGAGCAGCTGCAAAGTTCCACATGTCTTACCGGATAACTGCAAAAACGTTCTTTTGCCATACTAGGCAGAATGCCTCCCATTGTTGAAGAGAAATAGGGAACGGTCCCATCTCCGCATTTTTCCTCGGATTCTATATAGAGAGAGCGGAAGTCTTTATCGTAACAAGTGTATTGAAGCTTCTCTCTTCCGTTATCAAGATAAATTTCATGTAGAGTGGGATATCCCGTGCCAATGATGAAGAAAGCCTTCGGGTAGCCAAACAAAATATTTCTTCCGTTTTCCCGGATAGCGTTTTGAAAGAGAATCGCTTTTTCTATAATTTCCTCGCTGAAGATTTTCTTGCAGCAGGTTATATAATCGGTATAGTCTGTGCTGTAATCGAATACAGCTTTCCTTGACGAAGCAGAAGACAGCATGTTGACATGGACGTGTCCCGTACCGACATATTTCTCGGTAGGAATCAGCTCCGCGACGCCCCGAAAGGAGGACTTTATCCTTTTTGAAAGCTTTCCAAAAGCAGCGAGAAAGAAATCAGACAGGTTAGCTTTTATATCGAGTTCTACATCCGAGCTGAACATATGATCATTGATTACCGCATCAATCAGCTTTGGCGCTCCCTCATAGGGTGTTCCCAGAGTTATGATCTTATCGATCTTGGATCGGATCGACAGGTCCCTTCTCGTAAAGAGAGGATCTGCTATGCCATCGACAACGATATGTCCAGCATAAAGCGAAGAGATCAACAGGCCTCCCATGGAATGACCGATGAGGTCGACCTTTTCAAATCCCTCCTCTTTACAAAGCTTTTCGATAAATCTCCGGAGCTTCGTCGCGCTTATAAAATTGCTTTGCCTCCAGTCATAGCTGAACATGTAGACCCGGCGATGACCCAGCTTCTCACATTCGCAGAGACCATCCACCAGGGCCTTCGCCAATTCCTGAGCACCGTATTCTCTTCCGTCCAGTTTTACACTCCCTTCGCCGTAACAGGGCTTGGCATAGTTCTGATTCTCACAGGGGCGGACCAGAATGGGGAGCGTGGACTCTGGTGCGAGATAATCGTCAACCTTGAAAATACTGGACGGACTGGGGTCCCATATCCTTGTGCTGGCATCATATCTTTGACGCTTTCTTTCCGAATTTTCCGAAGTATCCTTGTAGAGTCGACTTCCCATAATTCCCGGGACAATGATAATCGGATTTCCGCTGCGATCGTCACGGAGAACTTTTCTCATATACTCCTGTCCGGAAGAGATGGGCCTTATGATAGCTTCTGGATTGCAGCTGCAAACCGTGTAGGAATTCATAGTGAGCGCACTGCTGCCATCCCGAAAGTAAACAGGAGGGGTATTCTCCCAATGAGGAGCATTGGTGCAGGGAACACGCATACTCTTCACCTCGGCTTCTCTCGGTTCCGGGATGATACGCTTCAGATACTTGCATTTTCCGCAGGGATGATTGCTGTCAATCTGATCCTTTGAGCCAAGGAGTGCAAATCTCCCGTGATCCGCATAGACACCGTGATCGGCGTGCTCGATTTTTACAGGTTCACAGCTCCCGTTCGTCTCCTGACAGTATTTGCAGATAAAGGCCGCTCCGCTCACGAGGTAATCGGCACCTTCAGGCGGGTGCTCCAGAAAGTATTCGTTGACAATCCGATAGACTTCCCTCTCTTCTTCTTCCGTAAGAGGAGGGATGGGCTCTCTCTCCTCAAAAAAGCTGTCGATAAAGGTTTGAGAGAACTGCATCTCAGGAGGAATGGAATCCGAGGCTTGGGCCTGGGCTTTTGCTTTCGGCCGCTTTTCACCGGTCCTGCTCTGACTTATTTTTCGTCTGTCCTGTTCTGTTTCTCCTTCTTTTTTCCCTTCTCTTCCTCTTTGCTTTTGGTAGTCTGCTCCCTCTCTTTTTGCCTTTTCGAGCTGTGCAAGGCGGGAGACGCCAAGCTTTGGTGCCTCGATGTGGGGAGGAGAAATGGCGGAATCAGTGGATTGCGAAGAAGATTTCGCCTTTGGGGAGGAAGACTGTGATTCGGTGATCATCTTCTTTTTTCTGCTGAATTCGTCTAACATGGCTGTCTCCATAAAAAGGGGTTTCCGTCGGGGCAGCTGCCCCGGACGGGGAGGAAGATTTCCGGCGGATTAAAATGAGATTGTTCCCCCTTTGTTGTGGGATTGATCCATCGGGAAGTTGATCAGAAAAGACATAAGAACATAAGGCGGAAATGTATGCCGGGAGTGGGGGCAGGTATTACGGACCTGATCCGCTGTAAAAGGAATGGAGCTTTCCGAAAAGGGCAGGAGTCCTGCGGTACAAATTACTTAATCGATATTATAAAGTATAAGGCTGCGAAGAAGAGAATGGTAGGACTTTCCTGAAATGGGAATGGAGAATTCTGTCCTTCCATCTTGGGGAGAAAGCACAAGAAGTATTCTGAGGAGGAAAGAAAGGTGCAGCTTCCGGCTTTTCTTCCGGTGGACGTCTCGGCAGGGTATGCCATCGATTCGCCTGCCGCAGCCGGCGATATGCAGGGCCCATAGCTAAGGAAACTTTCCCTGAGCCTCTGCCGAAATTTTCAGAATGAGGGGATGCTTCAGAAGCTCTCTTGCGAAAGGACGCGGGAAATGCTACAATACTTTTCGCTGCTAAAGCGTAAAAGTAAAGACGGGCTTTTCGGAAAGCCAGGCGTACGGAAGCGCCGGGCTCGCGAACAGAAATTTACCGGCGGAGAAGCCGGATGCGAAAGCTTATGATTTTGGAGGTTTTCAATGAATAATAAATTGAGGACGGGGGAGGTTGAGCATCTTTTTGATGCGATGCTCGTACTAAAAGAAAAAGAGGATTACTATAAGTTCTTTGAGGATGTCTGCACGATCAATGAGCTTCTCTCCATGGCGCAGCGCTATGAGGTCGCAAAGATGCTCCGGGAGGGGAAAACCTATCTGGATATCGCGAAGGCGACCGGAGCCTCTACGGCGACGATTTCCCGCGTAAACCGTTCCCTTCATTATGGGGCGGACGGCTATGAGCTGGTTTTTCAGCGCCTTGGCTTTGAGGATAAGAGCGAGCGGAGCTAAGGAATATGCTCCTCTCGGATCCGGTCGACGATCCGCTCCATGAGCTGCCGTTTCAGATAGACATCGAAGCCGAGTTCTCCGAGGAAGGCGAAGAGACGAAGCTCCTCCTTTTCCTTCGGAGAGAGCCTTTCCTCCTCCTCCGGGAACACAGCCTTTGCGCGTTCATATTTTCTCCGGATATCGGAGAGGAGAGTCGACATTTCGCTGTCCGCGAGGGAGAAAACCCGTTCATAGATTTCTTCCAGCGAGAGCGGGCCTCCCGCATCAAAGTATTTATCCTCGATCGGGCGGAGTATGGTCTCAATATCGGAGAGGCTCAGGATGCCCTTGTAATAATAGATGAAGAGGAGCACAAGGATGTGATTTTCCGAGTAGCGCTTCTTTTCCGGCGGGGGGAGAAGCTTGTTTTTGGTATAGTTATTGATCATCGTTTTCGTCAGGATCTTGTCCTCGGAATGACGCTTGATCGAAGAGAGATGCCGCTCCATGAAAGCCGTGACCTGATCCATATAGAGAGAAAGCGATGGAATCTCCGAGGCCGGGACGTGATGAAGCCCCTTTAAATATTCGATTAAGTCGTTTAGAATCGTATCGTCCATATTTTCAGTATAGCATAGAGAAAATACAGCGACAAGACATGGTTTCCGAAACGAGATTTGAGGGAAGAGCTCGGAGTTGGAGGGTGTAGGAGCGAAGCGGGAAAGGCCCGGAAACGAAGCGAAGAGATACATATAGGACGGGAATCCGTCCGCTCGGAAGCAAAGCAGATGAAGTACAGAAGCAAAGCGGATGAGACCCGGGAGCGAAACGGGCAGATGAAAGAAGCGGAGCAGACGAGATATAGGGATAGAGCGGGCGAGGCGCAGGAGCAAAGCGAACGAGGCGCAGAAAAGGAAAAAGGAAAGAGGAGAGAAAGCATGAAGGATCTGGAAAAGATCTTGAATAAAGAGCAGCTGTCGGCGGTAAAGCAGACGGAGGGGCCGCTTTTGGTCCTGGCGGGGGCCGGGTCCGGAAAGACCAGGGTACTCACATACCGGATCGCGTATCTTATCGAGAATTGCGGCGTGGCGCCCTGGCACATCCTCGCGATCACATTTACGAATAAGGCGGCGGAGGAGATGCGAAAGCGGGTCGACGAGCTGCTCTGTGCGGGAGGCGCGGCGGTCTGGGTCTCAACCTTTCACAGTATGTGTGTCAGAATCCTGCGGAGGCGGATCGAGGCCATCGGCTATGGACCGGACTTTTCCATCTATGACGCGGAGGACCAGCGCACGGTGATGCGTCAGCTCTTCAAGGAGCTCCAGATCGATCCGAAGAGCTTTCGGGAGAGGGCGGTGCTCTCCGCTATCTCCGCCGCGAAAAATGCGGGAATCTCCGCGGAGGATTTCCAGAAGGAGCAGGGAGCTGACCTTCGCGGGAAACGGATTGCGGACTGCTATACAGCCTATGAGAAGCGTCTTCGCCGGAATAATGCGCTTGACTTTGATGATCTTCTTCTGAAAACGGTGGAGCTCTTCCGAAAGGATCCCGAGATCCTCTCCTTTTATCAGGAGAGATTCCGCTATATCCTGGTGGACGAATACCAGGATACCAATGATATTCAGTTCGAGCTCGTCCATCTCCTCGCGGAGCGGAATCGAAATATCTGTGTGGTGGGGGATGACGACCAGAGCATCTATCGCTTTCGGGGCGCGAATCTTGAGAATATCCTGTCCTTTGAAAAGACCTGGCCGGACGCCAGGGTGGTGAAGCTTGAGCAGAATTACCGCTCCACGAAGCCGATCCTGGACACGGCGAATGCCGTCATCTCCCACAACAAGGGGAGAAAGGAAAAGAGGCTTTGGACGGAGAAGAAGGAGGGGAAGGAGGTCAGCTTCACGGAATATGAGAGCGCATCGGAGGAGGCCCTCGCCGTGCTAAGGGAAGTGGAGAGCTGCGGGAGAGCCTACCGGGATCAGGCGGTGCTCTACCGGACAAATGCGCAGTCGAGGCTTTTCGAGGAGCAGTGCATCCGAAGGAATATTCCCTATCAGATCGTGGGCGGAGTAAACTTCTATCAGCGCCGGGAGATCAAGGACATCCTGGCCTATATGAAGCTCATCGCAAACGAGGAGGATGATGTCGCCTTTGAGCGGATTATCAACGTGCCCCGGAGGGGGATCGGCGCGGCGAGTCTGGAGAAGCTCCGCCGCTGTGCCGAGAAAGAGGGTCTGAGTCTCTCCGAGGCCTCCGCGCAGGCGGAAGAGATCGGGATCAGCGGGAAGGCACTGAAGGCGCTCCGGGGCTTTCGGGAGATGCTTCAGGGCTGGAGAACTGCCCTGAAGGAGGCGGGACTTTTAGATGAGGCGGCTTCCCCGGGCAGAGAGGGAAGCTACAGCCTTCGCCTTTTGATCGAATCCATCCGGGATGACAGCGGCTACGCGGATGAGCTCCGCGCCGAGGGGGAGGTCGAGGCGCAGACGAGGCTTGAGAATATTGAGGAGATCATCTCGAAGGCCGTGAGCTTCCAGGAGGAGGCGGAGGAAGTAAAGCTTTCCGCCTTTTTGGAGGAGGTCTCCCTCATCTCGGATCTCGACCGGAGCGATAAAGAGCAGGACAGTCTGACGCTTATGACGCTTCACGGGGCCAAGGGCCTGGAATTTCCGAAGGTCTATCTCGTCGGCATGAGCGACGGGCTGTTTCCGGGCTTTCTCTCTATCAATGAGCCGGAGGAGCTGGAAGAGGAGCGGAGGCTGTGCTATGTCGGGATCACGAGGGCGGAGGAGGAGCTTGTCATGAGCTCCGCCCGCTCCCGGATGATAAACGGGGAGTTCCAAAGGCTGCTGCCGAGCCGCTTTATCCGGGAAATGCCGGATCTCCTTGTGAAAAAGGAGCTGCTCTATCGTTCTGATCCGGAGAGCCGCTGGGAGGGGGATTCGGAAATCCGTTCGGGGAGCGTCGATCTCTCCGCTACCCCCTTTATGGGAACGGCCTGGAGGAGAAGGGGGGAGGAAAGAGGCGGGAGTGCCCTGCAAAAAGCTTTGAAAAAGGCGAGCGGCAGCTTTCCCTCCGGACCGGGCATCCCGCCTCTTATGAAGAGGGGGAGCGAGATCCAAAAGGCGGAGAAGCTGGATTATTGCGTCGGGGACCGGGTCTCCCATGTGAAATTCGGAAACGGCATCGTGAAGGCGATCGAGGATGGAAAGAGAGACTATACGGTCACGGTCCTTTTCGACAAGGCGGGGCAGAAGAAGATGCTCGCGGCCTTCGCAAAGCTGAAAAAAATCCATTAAAGATGTGGCAAAGCCTGTTTTCGGATGGTATGATGTACGGGGGTGGCGGTGCGTGAAGGAGAGCGCGGGGCCGCCGGAGAGGAGAATTTATGAATGGATTTGATATGGACAGCTGGAAGAGCAATGCAGCGGACTTTGCGCAGGATGCGAGATCCCGGGCGGAGGGGCTCATTAACAGCATAAAGCTGACGGATCTTTTAGAGAGAAAGAGGGAAGAGGACAAGATGAAGAAGACGATTACTACGGTGCTGGCTGTCCTTGGGATCGTGGCGGCAGTGGCGGCGATCGCCTATGCGGTCTATCGCTTTGTCGCTCCGGACTATCTGGAGGATTATGAGGACTACGAGGGAGATTCCGGGGAGGACGCGGAGGACGCCGACGAGGACGTCGTAGAGGAGAACTGAGGAAAAAAGAGGATGCTGCGGGGCTTTCCTCCGGAGCTTCCTTCCTCTGTCTTTTGAGGAGATCTCCGCGCCGCAGTTTTTGGCGCCGCCATGAATATAAGCTTGTCACACATTTATCCGGGAGCGGCATCGCCCCGGGAATGAAGGACAGGCTTTTTTCGCTGTAAAGCTTTCAGACAGCATCCTCTGCGTGTGCGGGGAAGAGGAAATCGCAAAGTGCCGGGGATGAATGCTCTGTTTTCGGATGGGGAAGATCGGGAAGGATGCCATGCCGGGGGGGAAAATCATGTGGTGTGAAAATGAAGGGAGATGCGGGGGCTGCTTCTATCAGGGGGTGCCTTACGAGGAGCAGCTTGCCATAAAGGAGAGGGAGATCCGGGAGCTCCTTCTCCCCGCCGCGCTCGGGGAGTATCGCTTCGAGAATATCCTCCCTTCGCCCAAGGAGAGCGCCTATCGAAATAAGATGGAATTTTCCTTTGGGGATCAGGAAAAGGGAGGCCCTCTTTGCCTCGGACTCCATCAGAAGAGGAGCTTTTTTAATATTCTCAATGCGGATGACTGCCGCCTGCCGGACCCCGATTTCGGCGTGCTGCTTCGCCTGACAAGGGAGTACTTTGCCTCGCTTTCCATCGATTATTATCATAAGAAGAGTCACGGGGGCTATCTTCGCCATCTTCTGATCCGTCGGGCAGTAAAGACCGGGGAAATCCTCGTAGACCTCGTGAGCTCCTCTGATTTTCCAAAAGGGGCGGAGCCCGCGCTCTCTCCGGGGGCCGTTCCTTCCATAAGGGAGGAAGTTGGGGGAGCTCCTGAGAAAAAGGACGTGAAAGAGGACGGGAGCGGAATTTCCGATGCTGCTGAGAGGGAGATGCTCCTTGGCTGGAGTGCGCTTCTTCTCCGGGCGGAGGAGGAGGGGAAGCTCCGGGGGAGGATCCGCGGCATTTTGCACACGAGAAATGACGCTCTCTCCGATGCGGTCATCGATGAGGGGACGGAAATTCTCTGGGGGGAGGATTTCATCTGCGAGGAGCTCCTGGGACTTCGCTTTCGAATCAGTCCCTTTTCCTTTTTTCAGACGAATTCCCTCGGAGCGGAGAAGCTCTATTCGAAGATACGGGACTACGCCGCTCTCTCCCTTCCTGCGGGAAGGGGGGGGCAGAAGCCCGTGATCTATGATCTTTACTCCGGGACAGGGACCATCACCCAGCTTATGAGTCTGGCAGCGAGTCTTTCGATCGGCATAGAGCTCGTGCCGGAGGCCGTGAGAGCGGCGAGAGAGAACGCGAGGGACAATGGCATCACAAACTGCGCCTTTTTCGCCGGAGATGTTCTCAAGGTGATTTCGGAGGGGGAAGAGCTTATCCGGGAGGACGGAAGCCGCTATCCGGCTCCGCACCCCGATCTCATCATCCTGGACCCGCCGCGGGATGGCATCCATCCGAAGGCGCTTCGGAAGATCATTGCCTATGCCTCTCCGGCCCTCATCTATGTGGCCTGTAAGCCAAAGAGCTTTGCGAGGGACCTGCTCCCCCTGCAGGAGGCGGGCTACCGGCTTCAAAGCTGCTGTCCCGTTGACATGTTCCCCCAGACCAATAACTGTGAGCTGGTCGCTCTTTTATCGAAAGACATGCCGCTGCTTTGCTAGTATGCTTACTGAGATAAGGGAGAGCCCGGCCGACACCGAACAGTTTCACGCCGTCAAAGGTCTTATCGATGCTTGCTGCGATAAGGGAGAGCCCGGCCGGCACGGGAGATGCCGTCTCCCGCCGGCGCTCTCATCCGCCTCTATGGAAGAGCTGTCATGTCGGCGGGAATCGTAAAGGTCTCGTAAATTTCGAAGGAGCGGAAATGTGCTACACTGTTTCCGAAGAAACGAAGAGGAAGAAAGGCGGGCGCCGGAGGAGGCGCAGCTTTTCCCGGGATCAGAAAGAGGGTGACGATGAAGAATTTTGCGGCGAAAATGATCGGGATCATCATTGTGGTGATTTTCATTCTCGTGGGGGCCTCCGCTCTGCTCCTCGCTCTTTGGGAGACGCTGCCGTATTACTCCTATCCGAGGACGGAGGCGCGTGTCGTCAAGGTCCGGAATTATCAGAGGCGGGTCGAGGGATCGGACATAGAATACGAGTACGAGCTTTATCTTGAGTACACCGTCAATGGGGAGAAGGTGGAGGGACTGCTTACCTATGATACGACTCCCCTCATCGAGGAGGGGGAGATGATTACGATCGCCTACAATCCGGACAATCCCAAGGACTGCCGTGCGATGAATGAAAAGATTGATGTCTTTAGGTTCATCGCTCTCTTCGCCGTTCTGGTCTTCATCGGCTGGCTGTGCCGGACGATCCTGGCTCCCCGCCCGCGGAGGGATTCCTGAAGGGCAGCCGAGAAAGGGCAGCCGATCGAAAGACGGATTGCCCCTGAATTGTAACAAAAAATTAGGGAATTGTAATTTGACAGCAGCGGGATCGGAAAAGTATCATGAAGGGTAGGACACAGAAAAGACACAAATTTTAAGAAGCTTTCAATTTGGATTGAGAAGTTCCCTGGATTTAAGAGGCCTCCAGGGAGTTTCCGCGAGAAGGGTATGAGAAAGGTATGCTGCTATGAAGATCAGACTGGCACTTCTGGATAGCGACAGGGATTATCTGGAGAGGATCGTCACTGCCTTTGGCACGAGGTACTCCGAGAAATTTGAGATCTATGCGTTTACGGATCCGGAGCTTTGCATTGAGACGGTCCGGGAGTCCAAAATCGATGTCCTGGTCGCGGATGCGTCCTTTGAGATCAATACGATCCTTCTCCCGTCCAACTGCAGCTTCGCATATTTTGTGGCCTCGGCGGAGATCGAGAGCTTCCGGGATCAGCCGGCGATATGCAAGTATCGGAAGGCGGATCTGATCTATAAGCAGATTCTCAGCATCTACGCGGAGAAGATTCAGGGCATCACCGGCCTTAGGATGGAGGACGATCAGTGCAGAGTGATCGGCTTCGGCTCCGCCGCGGGGGGTGCGGGGGCTTCCACGATGGCGGCGTCCTGTGCTCTTCACTACGCGATGAACGGGAAGAAGGTTCTCTACTTGAACCTGGAGAGATTCGGCTCCTCCGACCTTTTCTTTTCCGCAGACGGGCAGTTTGACATGAGCGATGTCGTATTCGCGCTGAAGGAGCAGAAGGCGAACTTCTCCCTGAAGCTGGAGAGCTGCGTGCGGCAGGATGCGAGAGGGGTTTATTTCTTCGAAAAGCCCAAGGTCGCACTGGATATGATGGAGCTCTCCGCGGAGGAGAATCTCCGCCTTCTGAGGGAGCTCCGCCTGAGCGGCTCCTATGATTACATTATCGTCGACAGCGATTTCAATATCGACAAGGATCACATCGACATCTACCGGGGCATGCATGAGATCGTCATCACGGTGGATGGCTCGGAGATCGGAAATCAGAAGACGATCAGCATGCTGCAGGCCCTAAGGATCAAGGAGGAGAATGTGGAGGTGCCTCTTCTGAAGAGGATGTCCTACATCTACAACAGGTTCAGCAATAAGACGGGGCGGCCGCTCGGCGAGGTGGATATCCGAAACCTCGGAGGGATCCCCCGCTATGAACACGCCACGGTGCAGCAGATTCTCAGCCAGGTCGCGGAGAAGGAGATCTTCGACGAGATCCTGCGGGGGGATTTCTGATCGGAGACAATGTTCAGATTTCCGAGACGGCGAGAGAGACTTAAGAAGCGGGAGCGAAGACGGGGGAGAATAGATGACACATGAGCAGGAGCAGGGGCTGGTAGAGGAGATCAAGAAGCATATTTCCGGCAGCTTTATCCTGAGCCAGATCGATGACGATATCCTGGAGGATAAGATCAAGGAGGCGGTCAACGAGCGGACAGGGGGGCAGTACTGCTCCGTGGAGCAGAAGCTCTCCATCGTCCAGCAGGTCTACGGCTCGATCCGGGGCTTCGGTCTCCTGAATTCGATCCTGAATGACGACAGCATCACCGAGGTGATGATCAACGGCACAGACAATATCTTTATCGAGCAAAGCGGAAAGCTCTTCAAGCTGGATCGGAGCTTTGAGAGCCAGAAGAGGCTGGAGGACATCATCCAGAGGATCGTCGGTCTCGCGGGGCGAGAGGTAAATCAGGCAAATCCGATCTGTGATACGACGCTTCCGGACGGCTCCCGTGTCAATGTGGTGCTCCCGCCGGTCGCCCTCTGCGGCCCGACGATCACGATCCGAAAGTTCTCGAAGGAGCCGATGACCATGGAGAAGCTGATTCGCTTCGGCTCTCTCACGGAGGAGATCGCGGGGAAGCTCAGGCTCCTGGTGAAGGCCCGCTATAATATCTTTGTCTGCGGGGGCACGGGCTCGGGGAAGACGACCTTCCTGAATGCTCTGTCGAACTTCATCCCCCATGACGAGAGAGTTATTACCATCGAGGACACTGCGGAGCTGCAGATCGAGAATGTCGACAACCTCGTCCGGCTGGAGACGAGAAATGCGAACTCCACCGGAGCCGGCGAGATCTCCATGACGGACCTCATCAAGTCCTCCCTCCGTATGCGGCCGGACCGCATCGTTGTCGGAGAGGTCAGAGGAGGCGAGGCGCTGGACATGCTGCAGGCAATGAACACGGGCCACGACGGTTCGCTCTCCACGGGCCACGCAAACTCCACGAGGGATATGCTGAGCCGTCTGGAGACGATGGTGCTGCAGGGGGCGGCAAACGTCCCGCTGGAGGCGATCCGGCAGCAGATCGCATCGGCCGTGGACATCATCGTGCATCTCTCGAGGCTCCGGGACCGCTCCCGAAAGACGATGGAGATCACGGAGGTCCTGGGATATGAGAATGACGAGATCATCTTAAATCCCCTCTATGTCTTTGAGGAATCACCGGAAAGCACGGTGGCGAAGGTCAGAGGGGTTCTCAAGAGAACGGAGAACCGGATGCAGAACGATTTCAAGCTCCGGCTCGCCGGGATACGGGAGACGATCTGAGGAAGTGCCCTTTAAAGGAGGAAGACTTGTTCGGGAAAAAGCAAAAAAAGAAGAAGGAGCCGAAGTACATCATCTCGCCTCTCGGCACTCCGCTCCTGAACTATAAGGTCTACTGCATGTCCTTTTCCGAGAGGCTCAGGACCTTTCTCGCCGCGCTTTTACTCGGAGGAGGAGTGAGCCTGGTCTTCTACGGAAATCAGTTTCTGGATTCCTCGGGGAGGCCCACGGGCGCGACCGCGACGGGGAATGTCGTGATCTTCCTTGTCGTAGGCTCCATCGCCGGGATCTTCGCCCAGTCGATCCGCAGCAAGATGCTCCAGAAGAAGCGGATCACGGAGCTCTCGATACAGTTTCGAGGCTTCCTGGAGGCCCTTGCGGTGGCGCTGTCCAGCGGCATGAACATGAATGACTCCCTCCAGAGCGTCTATAAGGATCTGGTGCTGGAGTACACGAGGGACTCCTGGATCGTCAAGGAGACGGAGGAGATGATCTCCGGGATGCGGAACAATATCCCGATAGAGGATATGATCCGCTCCCTCGGGGAGAGGAGCGACAACAGGGACATCCGGAATTTCGCGACGGTCTTCAATGTGAGCTACCGCGCCGGGGGAAATATCCGGGACATTGTCCGCCGCACCGCGGACATCATCGGGGAGAAGATCGAGATCAGCGGAGAAATCGCGACGGCGATCTCCTCCAACAAGCTGCAGTTCAATGCGATGATGGTCATCCCGGTCTTTCTGATCCTGATGCTCCGGGCCATGGGGGGGAACTTCGCGAAGAGCTTCTCCACGCCGCTCGGCGTCATAGCGACGACCTTCGCGCTCGGCATATTCGTTCTGGCGTTTTTGCTGGGGCAGAAGATCATGGATATCAAGGGATGAGAGTATGCAGACAGGACTTTTGATTATCGGGAGTATCCTCTCCCTGCTCTTCATCGCTCAGCTCTTCCGGGGGCAGGGCTATGAGGCGCTGGTGGAGGGGGTAGACGAGAAAAAATATCCCCTGAAGGAGCTCTATGTGGTCGGCTTCGCCTGGAGCCACGGGCCGCCCTTTTCGCTGAGGGGCGCCATGGGAGACCGCCTGAAGAAGCAGGCGGCGCTGATCTACGGCCCCCAGTATGCGGATTACTACGCGAATCTGCAGTGGGCGATGGGGATTACACTGGTGCACCTCATCAGCGCTGTCACCTGCATCTACGCGGCCTGGCAGAACAGCGGCACGACCTTCCTGATCGGGATGTTCATCGCGCTTCTCGCGGGCGTCTACGCCGTCGAGAATATGCATAATGAACTCTCGAAGCGGACGGCGGACTGCGAGCTGGAGCTCCCGGAGGTCGTCTCCACCATGGCGATCCTGGTCAACTCCGGAATGGTGCTCCGGGACGCCTGGAGGATGATCGGGGAGAGCTCGGAGGGCGCAATCTATAAGCTCATGCGGGAGGCGGGGGAGAACATGCAAAACGGTTACTCCGACGCGGACGCGATCCTTCTTTTCGGCAGGGCGACGGATTCGCCGGAGATCATCAAGTTCACCAGCGCCCTTTTGCAGAGCATGGAGAAGGGGGGCTCGGAGCTTCCGCTCTTTCTCGCGAAGGAGTCCTCGGAGCTTTGGAGCAGCAAGAGGCAGAAGACCCTGCAGCTTGGGGAGAAGGCCTCGGCGAAGCTTCTCGCTCCCATCATGCTGGTCTTTATCGGCATCATCATTATAATCATGGCAGCGGCCTTTGCGGGCTCACTGTTCTAAATATAGAAAGAGAAGGAAGGAGGAGAAAGAATGGACAGGTTAAATGATTTGCTGCTGGCCGGAAAGATCCGGGCGGAGCATGGTCTCGATGCATTCCTTTCCGAGGAGCGCGGAGATACCAACTTCATCTCGATGCTGATTATCATCGCTATCGCCGTTTTCCTCGGCGGGCTTTTCAAAACCATGGGCCAGAGTATTCTCACCACAGTGCAGAATAAGGTCTCCCAGTTCGTCAACGGCCTGTAAAGGGAAACCCGTTGATTGCAGGGATCAACAGCTAGACGGAGCCGGTCCGGAGGGGCGGGCGCTCAGGAGAGGGCGATACAAAACGCTGCCATGATGAACTTTAGCGGGTATTGTCCTCGATAGAGTACCGTACTCCGGGCCGCTCTGCAGGAAAGCGAGACGGAAGAGAGAACAGGGGAAATGATATCATACGGGAACCTGATTTGCGGTCTGGGATGGGCGGCGCTTACGCTGCTTGCGATATTCCTGACACAGAAATATTATATTCCGATGCTTGCCCGAAGGGCGGGGAGGGAGGAGACGGCTCCCGATCTTCCGAGGATCAGAGGCGGGCGTGATTACGGGCGGATCCTGGAAGCCGCGGCTCTCATCGGGATCGCCGTGTTTTCCTTTTTCTGCGGCTGTTTCACCCGGGCGGTGGCCGTCGACCCCGCGGCATTTGCCAAGATCCTGCTTGCTTTTATGGTGCTCACGGTCTCCGCAGTGACGGATGCCCGGCTTCAGATCATACCGAATCCGTGTCCGGTCGTGATGCTCGTCGGCAAACTTCTCATCGGTATCTGCGAGCTGATTTTTCTGAAGGCCGAACCACTCGCCCTTCTTATAAACAGCTTTTCCGCGCTTTTGATCGCGCTTATTTTTCTTTTGATCATGGCGAAGCTTTCCGGGGGCGGGATCGGAATGGGGGATGTCAAGCTTTTCAGCGCACTGGGTTTTCTGTGCGGACTTGCGGCATTCTGCATTACGCTTTTGTTTTCCTTTGTCCTCTGCGCCTTGTTTTCGATCCCCGCGCTTATCATGAAGAAGAAAGGGCTGAAGGATGCGCTCCCGCTGGGGCCGTTTATCCTGATTGCCTTTGGCCTTTCCATACTCTTTTCCATGATCTAGGACGCGGCAGGACCGTATACCATGTAGAGAGGTAGCGATTTGAAGCTGAATAAAATTACAGTCACCATAGGCCTCCTGCTCCTCATCGTGATCGGCTGGAACAGGACGGTGGCGGAGCGGAACAAGACGAGAGCGGCATACGAAAACTACCTCGGGACAGCGGCGGATTATATGAAGCGCGGTCTTTACCAGAAGGCCGGGGAGGAGTATAAAAGCGCGGCGAAGCTGAAGCCGTCGGAGGAGGTCTACACCGGTCTCCTGAACGCCTGCAAGGCGGCCTATGAGGAGAATCAGAGGACCTATTCGACCTATCTGGATGCCGCGAGAGAGGCCGCGACCGC
Source organism: Oribacterium sp. oral taxon 078 str. F0262 (assembly GCF_000160135.1). GTDB lineage: Bacteria > Bacillota > Clostridia > Lachnospirales > Lachnospiraceae > Oribacterium. The sequence continues at coordinate 180,316 of NZ_GG729935.1, read as the reverse complement.
ATACAGCGGGAATGCGGATTTCGCCATGCAGCTTGCGAAGCTGCTCGTCGTGAAGGAGGATTACAGCTCGGCCTGCTACTACCTGAAAAAGGCGAAGGAAAGAGGGGCCTCCGGGGAGGATTTCGAACAGCTTCTCCTGGAGATCCGCTATATCTTCGATACGGACTGGCGGAGCTATCGGAATTTTCGAAGCGCGGTGAACGGCTTCTACGAGGTCTATGATGAGGAGGGCTGGACCTACCTCTCCGACAACGGGGATGAGACAGATTTTAAGAAGCTCAGCTTCGCGGGGCCGGTGGGAGAGTCCGGAATCCGTCTGATCGGGGAGGACAATGCGCTCCGAATCTCGGACGGAAAGCATGTCACACAGGGGATCCTGGAGGGGGACGCACCCACAGAGGTCGGCGTCTACAGCGAAAAGCTCTTCCCCGCGAGGGTTGACGAGCGTGTCTCCTACTACGGAGTCATGGGCGATAAGGCTTTCGGGGACTATGAAAATGCCGGGAGCTTCACGGACGGCAAAGCGGCGGTATCGGACAGCGAGGGCTGGAGATTGATCGATACCACGGGAAAGACCGTTTCCGAGGGGAGCTATGAGGAGATCCGCTTAAACCTGGATGGGAGCTGGATCAAAAAGGGCGTCATGCTGGCAAAGCAGGACGGAAAGTATCATCTCTACAATCAGAAGGAGAAAATGATCGGCGATTTCTCGGCGGATGATGTGGATGTGATCACATCGGACGGCGTCTTTGCCTTTATGCAGGACGACAAGTGGGGCTTTGCGGACACAAAGGGGAATGTGCTCATCGCTCCGGAGTATGAGGGCGCGAAGAGCTTTTCCAATCAGATCGCGGCGGTCGCGAGTGATGGGAAGTGGGGTTTCATCGATATGGACAACAAGCTTGTGATTCGTTATCAGTTTTTGAGTGCGGACTATTTCTCCCCTTCCGGCTTATGCATGGTGGAGACCGGACAGAAGCTCTGGCAGTTCATCCGGCGGAAGGTGACGGAGTAGAGATAGAGATAAAGATAAAGAAAAAGAGAAGTGTTGTAAGAGAACAGAACGCATACGCTTTGGCGGGGAGGAAAATCCATTGAAGAGAAGAGAGAAGAGGACCTTTTTGATCGCGGCTTTGCTGCTCCTTGCACTGGGACTTGGCGCCTGCGGAGGAAAGAAGCAGGACGATGGCGGAGGAAAGGAAGACGCGAAATCCGAGCAGGCGGCGAAGAGCAGCGACTCGTATTTTGAGTGGAACGGGGACAAGATCTCAAGCCTAAGCGAGGAGGGTGCGAAGCAGAAGACGCTCACGATCCCGGCAAAGTGCAAGGGCTTCACAGACCATATCTTCCTTCTTAGGGAGAATTCCGTAGAGGAGGTCCGCTTTGAGAGCGACGAGGACATCCCGCTGGACGGCGCGTTCACGCAGTCCTCTGTGAAGAAGGTGCAGCTTCCCGCGAAGCTGACAAAGATCGGGGATGCGGATTTCCAGCACTGTGAATCGCTGGAGGAGATCGAGGTCCCCGCATCCGTGACGGAGATCGGAAAGTTCGCCTTCGCCTATGACGGCGCGCTGAAGACGGTCAAGTTCGCGGGGGAGGGTGTGCAGAAGCTCGGTGACAATGCCTTTCAGAACTGCAAGGCGCTCAAGGATATCACGTTTCCGGATACGGTGACGGAGATCGGGAAGAACTGCTTTTTGGACAATACGGCTCTCAGCACGGTGAGACTGCCGCAGGATATCAAGAAGATCGGGGGCTATGCCTTTGCGGGGAGCGGTGTGACATCCGTCTATGTTCCGGAGAAGGTCACGCTGGAGTCCATCGAGCACTCCTCCTTCGCTGCGCTGGACACGACGACAGCCTATGTCGTAGAGGGCTCCTGGTTCGATCAAAACTACGACAGCGGCATGCTGGAGGGAGTCTTCGACAAGAAAGAATATTACGACGGGAAGTAGGAGGCGGGAGGGCTTTCCGCGCTCATGCGGAGAAGGCCGCGAAAATAAGCGCGCGGAGTTGCCTTTCGCTTTGATTCGATAAATCAATTCCATGCCGGAATCAGCGGCCGGAAGAAGCATCGGGAGGGGGGATCTCATGAGACGGGAGGACGAGCGGGGAACCGTCATACTGGAATGGTCGATCGGGATAACGTTTTGTATCTTTATCCTGATGTTTTTCCTCAGCTTCAGCATTTTTCTCTATCAGAAGGTCATGGTCAAGGTCGCGGCAAATGAGGCCGCGGAAATTGTGGCGGAGACCTATAAGTTCGGAGAGCTTCCGGATCCGGAAAGTATCTCGAAGGAGGACATCACAAAGATCGGCCTCTACCGTTATCTTCTGCCGGGGAAGCTGTCCGACAGGCACAATGCGGGAGTCGCGAAGGCGACCCGCTTCTTCGATGACCGCCTGACGAAGGCGACGCTTGCGAAGGACAACGGCGGGCTTTCTGTGAAGGTGGAGCGAAAGGTCGATGATATCGGGCGCTGTCACTACGTCGTCACGGTGAGCAAGGGCTATACCTTTCTCTTCGGGAAGCTGCTCCGGGCGGCGGGGCAGAAGGAGACAGAGCTTCTGAGTGCGCAGGCGGTGACCTCGGACTTTGATGCATCCTATTATATCAATACGATCAAATTCACAAAATATGCGCTGAAAAAAGCGCAGGGGCTGTCCACTATCGTGGGAGCGGTCAATTCTCTCATAGAGCTGATCAACAGCACGTTTAAGATCGGGGGAAGCGTGTTCGGGCATTAGGGCTGAAGAGGGAGCCGCGCCCTGCATGGTTCCCGATGGAGATATCAGTTCCCCGGAGGAAGGAAGAGAGGTACAGCGTGAATATCAGAAAAACTTTCAAAGCTCTGCGCGGATTTCTACGCCGTTATGTCAACGGCGGGAAGGGGATGCTCTCCCTCTTTCTCGCCTTTACGGTCTCACCGCTTCTCATGTGCACCTTTGTCTTTGTGGAGTATGCGAGGTACCAGAGCGCAAATGAGATCATGCGGGAGCTGATGGGGAGCTCGGTCTTCTCCACGCTCGGAAACTACGACAGCTATCTGGAGGAGCGCTTCGGTCTTCTCTCCGTAGATCAGAAGACGGATATCGCTTCCACCAACAAGGGATACCTCTCGGAGAATCTGAAGTCAATGGGGCAGGGGCTGACGCTGTCCTCCTCCGATGCCTCGGGGACGCAGGCGCTCTACGATCCCGAGATCCTCTCCCAGCAGCTCTATGACTACAGTGAGCTCTCCGTTCCCGTAAATACCATCGTGGAGGGAGTCAATCTCAAGGAGCTGGTCCAGAATCTGGAGAAGGCGGAGTGGCTGGAGCCGCTGAAGAAGAATATCGATACGGCAAAGATCGCGGAGGACGCGGCAAAGGATGCCGAGAAGCTGGTTCAGGCGGTGATCGACGCCGTAAAGGATGGCGTGGACTTTAGAGAGAAGTTCAAGACCTATGACGAGAAGTACAGGAGCTTTGAGACCGCTGTCGTGGATCTTGCGGAGGCGAAGAAGGACAAGGGCGAGGAAGGCGGAGACGACGGAACGGATCTGAAGTCGAAGGAGGATGCCGCAGAGTCTGCCGCAAGGGACTACAGCAGCGCGGCCTCCGGCTTCAAAGACAGCCTGAAAAAGCTCACCGACGATATGGCCAATATCATGGGAGCACGTGGAGACCTGCAAAAGGATCTCAACAAGCTGCATGAAGATATGGAGAAAAGAAAGAGTGAGGGAAGCGACGATTCGAAGGCTGCGGGCTCCATTGCGGAGGATTCCTGTAAATGGCTTCAGGACATAGATGATCTCGTTGTAAACTTTTACTCCACGAATGTGAAGGATGATTATCAGGCTCTGTCGAACCAGGAGCAGGCGTCCTTGCGGACGCAGATGGATACGCTGAATTCCTTTAAAGCATCCGAGGTGGGAGAGGACTGGGATGCCTCAACCGTGTGGAGCAAATATGGTGAGGTGTTACCCGTAAGCTTTCCGACAGGCATCGGGTTGACCCTGACGATGCTGGAGAAAGACCTTGGTGAATTGGCGACTGCCGACTCAGAAGGGGTCCAGGATATCTTAAATATTGCAGATCTTGGAAACCGGCTTTTGCAGACCTCGGTGCTCTACGATATCTCTCTGGATTCCAAGATCAACGCATCCCTTCTGCTGCACCAGGATGTCAATGATACCAGCGCGATCTCTACGGTAGAGGGACTGACCGGGATGATCAGCTCGGCGAGAGACTTTGCGGACGGCGTCATGGGTCTCAACGTCCTGAAGGCGATCACGGGCTTCGTGACCTTTATCGGAAATGTCGTAAAGTTCTTTACCTCGGTGCTCTACTGGATCGGGACCCGTTTCGTCAACCTGGCCACGCTCATTCTGGATCTTCCGAAGTTCTATCATCACCTTCTCATGTACGGCTATGCGGCCTATGATCTTCCAAACCGCACAGTCTATAAGGATGGAAAGACCTTGACCGGCTACGGCTACTCCAAGATTTTCAATCTGGCCGGAGGCTCAGCGGATAAGCTTACGGCGGTGCTCGCCTCCGGAGGATCTCTGCTGGACTTCTCCGGCATGCACGATGAGTCGGGTTCGGATCCAATGTTCAAGGGAGCGGAGCTCGAGTACATGCTCACCGGGGCGAACTCCGAGTATGTCAGTCAGGCGGCGGCCTTCTTCGACTACTATATGTTCCGCTTTGTCGCGGATATCGTCGCGGTTTCGAAATCGGATATCCTGGAGGCGGTCTCCGCCCTGGGGCCGGTCCGTATCGCGCTGACCATCATTTTCATGATTATGGAGCCCTTCTTCGATGTCGTGATCCTCGCAAACGGAGGAAAAGAGTATCTTTTTAAGAAGACGGCCTATATGTCCGTCAAGGGGCTTCCGGCTCTGGTCAAGGATCTTGTGGATGTGTCCAGCCTCACAGATGATATGAAGGGAGATATCAAGAAGACCTTCGGTGATGCCGGGAAAAAGGGAAAGGGCTCGAAGCCCTGGATGGAGGCCGGAGGACTTGCCACAAAGGACGGCATCCTGGAGATGGACTACACCGAGCACGGGCTTCTCTTGCTCTTGATCTGTGCCCCGGAGCAGATTTATCTGAAACGTCTTCAGAATCTGATCCAGCTGGAGGCGAAGGAGAACTACAAGGGGAAGGTGGACTTCTCCCTGACCAAGGCATATACCTGTATCTCGTCGAATGCGAGCTATAAGCTGAATCCCATGGTGAAGCTGGACAGCCGCATGACGAGCGGCGTTACGGTCAAGAAGAAAAAGGATCTTTCCTACTAGCAGCGGCATGCAGGCGGGTAAGAATGCGGCCTGGGAAAGGAATCCAAGGAGGAAATCATGAGAAATCAGGGACGGCAGAGCGGTTCCGTGACGCTGGAGGCGGCGATTATCCTTCCGATCTTCTGCGCGCTTTTCATGGCGCTGAACGGGATGTTCTTCATCTTCTCCGCGCAGAACCAGATCACGCACGCTCTGGTACAGTCTGCAAACAGCATGGGGATGGATGCCTACGCCAATGAGGCCATAGAATCCTTCTTTGACGAGGGCTGGAACTTCTGGGGGAGTCTCACCGACCTTTTCATGGATCTTGGGAGAAGGGCGATGACAAACGGCTATTATACCTCCCCGGATGACTGGTATAAGGGCGGATCCGGGAGCAATGTGGCGAAGAAGCGCTTCGTCGCCTATCTCACCGGAACAGACGGTTCCTCCGGGGAGGGGGACGCGCAGGAAAAGCTGAAGAGGCTCGGTGTCGAGAACGGGCTGAGCGGGATGGACTTTTCGGTGAAGAAGGAGGATAAGGACTTCAAGATCACAGTGAAGTATAAGCTGTCATTTTGGTTCGACCCCTTTAATACGGCAAAAATCCCCATGGAGCAGACCGTAAAGGCCAGGCTTTGGGGAGTGAAATAGGGAGAACGCTTTCCTGTATCGGCGTTTTCCCAGCGGGCTAAGGGACAGGGATCCGGGCTTTCCGGAGGGGATGAGGGAGTGTAGAGGAATGAAAGAATTTAGCATTGAGAATCAGGGAGCGAACAGCTATCTTGTCTACGAGGTCGATGCGGAGGAGAAGCTGGACGCGATCAGCCTGGGGATGCTGACCGGGAACCGGATCAGAGGACTTGCTGCCACCAGCTTCATGCAGCTGGATGACAGGAAATTTATCCGCTTCAATATCACGGCGAAGATCACGGCGGACCAGTTTTTCAGCCGGCCTGTGACGAAGAAGAGCTTCCTCGGCGTCTTCTCCGGGATCGCGGACGCCCTGATCTCGGCGGAGGATTACATGCTGGATCCCCGTTCACTCATCCTGGATCTGAACGAGATCTTCACGGATGTGTCGACGGGCGAGAGCGAGCTCATCTGCCTCCCGATCGAGGACAGAAAGTCCGACAGGGATCCGAAGCAGTTTTTAAAGGAGACCATGTTCGGCGCGCAGTTCGATCCCTCTGAGGATGGAAGCTATGTGACGAAAATCCTGAATTATCTGAACGGAAATACCGCCTTCTCCCCCATGGATTTCAAGGGCCTTCTCGAGGATATCAAGAAGGAGGAGAAGCTCCAGGAAAAGGCGGAACGGAGGCAGGAGAGCGCGCTTTCCGGAGGAACGGAGGCCTCTCTCTTTCCGGAGAGCGCCGGAAGCGGAATCGGAAATGGAAGCGGGAGCGGCAGCATATCCGCAAGCTACAGCTCCTATCATCCCGCATCGGCTGCGCCGCTCTCCGCATCCCCCGCTCCCTCGGCAGAGCCCGAGGAGAGCGCAGAGGAGAGTGTGGATATCCCGGAGGACATCCCGAAGGAGGAGCGAATCTCTCTCTTCTACCTTTTGCAGCATTACAATGGGGATCGGGCCAAGCAGTACATGGCGCAGCAAAAGCAGCTGAAGGCGCGAAAGGCCGCTCTGAAGCAGGCATCTCAGCCGGCATCGGGAAAGCAGAAGCAGAAACAAAAGCAGAAATCCTTCGGCTTCTCCGTGCCCGGTCTCGGGGGCGGGGAGCAGAACAAAGCGGCAGCCCCTCAGAAGGCAAACGGCGGAGCCCCGAAGGCAGACTTCGGCTTCCAGGTTCCCGGAAGAGCGCCGGCCCCCGCCGCAGAGAGCAGGAATCCGGCCCCGCAGAAGGAGACGGCCCCGCCGCCAAAGGCGGGAGCTCCGATCGGACAGAACTCCACGCTCAATTTCGGAGAGACGACCGTCCTCGGAGGGGGAGCGGGCATCGGGGAGACGACGGTGCTCAGCCATACAGAGCGGCCGGACGCCCCAAAGTCCCCTTTTCTGATCCGTCTGAAAAATAATGAGCGCATCCCGATCAACAAGCCGGTCTTCCGCCTCGGAAAGGAAAAGAGCTTTGTGGACTACCTGATCAGCGACAACGGGGCGATCAGCCGGAGCCACGCCAACATCGTCGGGAGAAACGGGAGCTATTATGTGGTGGACAACAATTCCACAAACCACACCTTCCTGAATGGGAAGATGCTGGAGAGCAATGTGGAGACCGCCCTGGAGGACGGCTCGAGGATCCGCCTCGGGAACGAGGACTTCGAGTTTAAGCTTCTTTGAGCCTTTCGCCCCGTTCTGAGTCCGGGACGGGGGAAAGCCGGGACAGAGGAGATATGAATTATATCGCTATGGCATCCTCGGATGCCGGTATGGTTAAGGAAACGAATCAGGACAGCTATTTTGCGGAGATCAGCTCGACACCGATCGGGAAGGTGGCCTTTGCCATCGTCTGCGACGGGATGGGAGGGCTGGACAGAGGGGAGCTTGCCAGCGCATCCGTGACGGAGGCCTTCCGCCGCTGGACCAAGGAGAGGCTCCCCTCTCTTTGTGTGCAGGAGATTCCGGATCAGGAGATCCGGCAGGACTGGACGGAGATCGCGCTTTCCTATAATGAGAAGCTCCAGCGCTACGGCAGGGAGCATCAGATCCGTCTCGGCACGACGGTGACATCTCTCCTCCTCACGGAGTCCCGCTACTATATCATGAATGTGGGGGACACGAGGGCCTACGAGATCACGAACCGCATCCTCCAGATCACGAGGGATCATACCGTGATCGAGAGGGAGATCGAGATGGGAAATCTGACGCCGGAGGAGGCGGAGACGGATCCGCGCCGCAGCGTCCTTTTGCAGTGCATCGGCGCTTCGGAGGAGATCTATCCGGATTTCTTCTTCGGGAGACCGAGGCTGAATTCCGTCTACCTCCTCTGCTCCGACGGCTTCCGCCATAAGATCAGCAATGCGGAGATTCACAGGCATCTGAATGCGGATGTCTGCGCGAGCCCGGAGGAGATCAAGCGGAATATCGACCGCCTGATCGCCCTGGATATGAGGCGGATGGAACAGGACAATATCACGGCGATCGCGATCCGCACCTATTAAGCTAAAGGGGGAGATCCCGCCCCGGATTTAGCCTTTAGCATAGAAGCGGCGGAGCGGAATGAATCAGGCTGCTGTAAATTACGGCGAGGATTTTAAAGCATAAATTTTGCCCGCCCTCCGGGGCGGGGATTTTTGGGAGGAAGCCATGCTCGAGATCGGCTCTGTGATAGATGGAAAATATAAAATCCTGAGCGTGATCGGGAGAGGCGGAATGAGCGTCGTCTACATGGCGATCAATGAGAAGGCCAACAAGACCTGGGCGGTCAAGGAGGTCCGAAAGAACGCGGTCATAGACTTTGAGGCGGTGAAGAGAAGCCTGGTCGTAGAGACCAACATGCTGAAGAAGCTGCATCACCCGAACCTTCCCAGTATCGTCGATGTGATCGAGAGCAGCGATGTCTTTCTCATCGTGATGGACTATGTGGAGGGAAACTCCCTCGGACAGGCGCTCGAGGAGTACGGCGCTCTCCCGGAGGCCTATGTGATCGCCTGGGCCAGGCAGCTTTGCGATGTACTGGGCTATCTCCACACGCGGAAGCCTCCGATCATCTACCGGGATATGAAGCCGGGAAATATCATGCTGAGGCCGGACGGCAGACTTTCTCTCATCGACTTCGGGACGGCGAGGGAGTTCAAGGCAGCGAAAAATGAGGACACCACCTGCCTCGGGACGGTCGGCTACGCCGCACCGGAGCAGTTTGGAAATGTGGGTCAGACCGACGCCAGGACGGATATCTACGGCCTGGGGGCGACCCTCTACCACCTCGTCACGGGAAAGAATCCCTCCGAGCCGCCCTATGAGATGAAGCCGATCCGGGAGATCGATCCGACCTTTTCACAGGGGCTTGAGAGGATCATCCTAAAGTGCACGGAGAAGAATCCGGAGGACCGCTATCAGTCGGCGGCGGAGATGATGTATGCTCTGGACCACATCGAGGAGATTGACGACAGCTTCCGGAGGAGACAGCGCTGGAAGCTGGGCCTCTTTCTCCTCGCGGCGAGCCTTGCGGCGGGCTTTTTCGCGACGGGCTTTCTCTCCGTTTATTCTGCGGACAGACAGGCGGCGGGCCGCTACGAGGATCTCCTGATGGACGCGAGGCAGATGTCCGACCTTAGGGAGAGGGAGGCCGCCTATGTGAGGGCGATCGCGATCCCGGATATGGGAGGAAACAAGGAAGCTTATCTCGCCCTGATCGAGAGCTATAAGGAGGACGGGAACTTCACGACGGAGGAGGCAGAGGAGCTGGAGTCTCTGATCCGGAAGCACCGGAATGAGCTCTTCCTGGATCTCCCCGGCTATATCGAGGTCTGCTACGAGACCGGAAAGCTTTTCTGGTACTATTACTCCTATGGGGACGGCGGAGAGAACCGAGTGACCCGCGCAAAGAGCGCCGCCGGCTGGTTCGAGACGGTGCTGAGTCTCGCGCCGAAGGATGATCCGAAGAGAGGAATGGCGGAGGCCTATGCCACGATCGGGGCCTTTTACCGAGACATCGCGAGCAATATCGCGGAGGGAAAGGACAATGGGAGCTATGCGCCCCTCTTCCAGAGCATGGAGAGTCTGATCGACAGCGTGGCCTCCGATGAGAATGAGAGCGAGATGGTCCGCTTTGAGCTCATGAACTTCTCCGAGATGACATTGATGCAGTATGCGGATAAATTCCGGCGGGACGGGATCTCGGAGGAGAGGGCGGAAGCGCTGCTTTCGCTTCTATGGAAGCTCGGCGGGATGACGGAGGCCTCCAATGATACGACGGATGCTCTGAAAAAGGAGCTTCTGGGGCGGAAAAATGACGCGGAGGAGGCGATACGGACGGCATACGGGGCGGAGGCCGGCGCATGAATATAGAATCCTTAAATCAGTTTTCAGGGCTTTGCTTTATCCTGTCCGCGGTCTTTTTTCTCCTGGCCGTCGTATTGTTCATCGTCTTTCGCATCCCCCTGGTGATCGGCTATCTCAGTGGCCGGGCGGAGAGGAGAGCGATCGAGGCGATTCGGGAGAGGAATCAGGACACGGGAGGAGAAAGCGGCGCTCTGAACGGAGAGATCGATATGTCCCGCCTGAACCAGAAGAATCAAAAGGACTGGACGGAGAGGCTCAGGGAGCTCCGCTCTCCGGCATCGAGGCTTAGGGAGACGGCGGCATCCCTTATCGGTTCCGGAGAGATCGGAGGGAGACAGACCGGGAGCGGCTTTCCCCTTCCTCCCCTCTCCGTAGGAGAGAGCACGGGGAGAAGCGGGATAGAGGAGGGAAGCGGCTCCGCGGAGACAGAGCTTCTCTATGATCCCTCCCGCTCTTCTTCCGGGGAGACGGCCCTGCTTTCCGAATTAGCGGAGGAGCCCTCCGATTCCCGTTCTTTCCCGGAGGAGGAAAAGACAGAGCGGAAAGAGAGAGCGGAAGAAAAAGAGGAACGGGAAGAGAAGAAAGAAGAGAAACCGAAAGAGAAACCGAAAGAGGAAGAGAAACGGGAAGAAAAACAGGAAGAAAAGCGGGAAGAGAGCTATCGGGTGGATGTGGAGATGGGATCAAAGACCGCGAAGGACTTGATCCGCTGAAGGAATCTATGAAGGATATTCGAAGGAAGGCTTTTTTCAATATGCGTTCAGGGCATGGAAACTGGCAGAGGGCTTTGCTCTGCCTTTTTTTTGGAATCGTTTTCTTAAGCCGCTCCGGGGGCAGCTTTTCGGTCTATGCGGTCGGAACGGAGGGCGGCGCCCCGGCTCCGAATGAGGCAGCTGCCCCGGCGGAGGCTCCCGCTCCGGCGGAGACCGCTGCTCCGGCCTCTAATGTTGAGATCAGCTTCAGCCTTTCCCCGGAGAACGGAGAGCCCGTCAACAATATCTATAACGGGGATATCAAGGTCTCTGTCCACGCGCAGGCCGGTCTTCTCGATCCCTCGACAGGCCTTCGCTCCGTCGAATACACGGTCTACAACGCGGGGGTGCAGACGCAGTCGGGAACGCTCTTTTCCCTTCAGGAGAGGCAGGGGAGCTCGGACGGAGAGGCGGATCGCTATGAGATCGATGGGGAATTTCTGCTGAAGAGCGAGCTGAATGAAGGAAATGAGATCCTCATCACTGTTCTTGCGACGGACAAGGCGGGGAATCCCGCGGCGCAGTCGGGGCAGGTCGCGATCGATGCCACCGCTCCTCTCCTCCGCATGGAATATGACAATAATGAGGTTCAGAACGGAAAATATTTCAAGCAGGGAAGGGTGGCCTATATCGCCGTCACAGAGCGGAATTTCTCCCCGGACAGCACGCTGATTCAGATCGAGTCCTCCGATGCCGCTCCCCCCTCTCCAAACGGCTGGACGAGGCAGGACCCGGAGGATGGGAGCGACCCCGTCTGGACGACGGCCATCCCCTTTACCGAGGACGGAGAATACCTTTTGAGGATCTACTGCATTGACAGCGCGGGGAATGCCGCACTGAAGACGGACTACGGGAAGGGCACGGAGGCTCCGCTCGACTTTTGCATCGACAAGACGGCGCCCGGGCTGGGAATCGACGGGCTCAGCGCAGAGTCCGTAAATTCCGGTAATGTGGGGCCCTCTGTCCACTGCGAGGACCGAAACCTGGATAAGGACAGCATCCGGATCCGGCTCAGCGGAGAGAAGCACGTGGAGAGGGAGCCAGACGGAGATATCTCGGAGGGGGAGGGGAGCTACCGCTTTTCCCTCCGCGATTTTCCGCATACGAAATCCGAGGACGATGTCTACCATCTCTTTGCGGAGGCCTCGGATCTTGCGGGGAATACAGCCTCCGCCGAGCTTCGCTTTTCCGTGAACCGCTTCGGTCCGACCTTTATCCTGGGGGAGGGGACGAGAGCGCTGAATGGGAAATACGCGAGAGAACCCTCCGATATAGAGCTTCGTGAGATCAGCCTCGGTCCGGTCAGAGAGAGCAGCATGACAATATTTCGAAATGCCGTCCCCCGGAAGCTCGAGGCGGGGAAGGACTACAGCGTGGAAAGCTCCGAGGGGAGCGGGGGCTGGGTGGAAACGAGCTATACGATAGCGAGAGAGAATTTCTCGGAGGATGCGCTCTACAGCGTGAATCTCCGCGCCGAGGATCAGGACGGAGCGGTGACGGGCAATACGCAGGAGGAGAAGGGCGCAGCGATTCGCTTCGGCATCGACAGGACCGCCCCGGAGCTCTTCCTTCCGAATCTCGAGACAGGGGGGACCTATCCCACGGACAAGCTGGAGACGGATATCGTCGCATCGGACAACCTGCGCCTGGAAAGTCTCGTCGTCTATTTTGACGGGGAGGAGGCCAGGAGGTGGAATGCAGAGGAGATCGCGGAGAGCGGAAAGGAGGGAGTTTTTTCCTTTTTGATCTCCGGAAACAGCACGGCGCCGCACACGCTCAGGGTGCTTGCGGTGGACGCCGCGGGGAATCAGTCGTCCGTGGATATCACGGATTTCATCGTGACGACAAATCCGATTGCCCGCTTTCTCCGGAACCGGATCCTCATGCAGAACGCGCTGATCGGGCTTTTGCTCGCCGTCATTGCGCTCTTCCTGGTCGTAAACCTGAAGGAAATCCGGAAAAAACTGAGGAAATAGGATTTTCAGTCCAGAAAGAGGCGGAGCACCCTGCTTTTATCGATCAGAAAGATCGCCATGATCATGAAAAGATGCGCGATCAGAGTGCTCACAATGACGCCGTTTGACTTCCAGAGAAAGCCGGAGTGAAAGCCGTAGTAGATCACCGCCCCCGAGTAGGCGCTCATCAGGAGAAGGATGGGGAGGTTTGTGAGGATGCCCCGGAGATCGTTCAGGAAGTTTTCGAAGGTGACATCGAAGTAGACGAAGCGCCCGATGATCAGCGTCATGAAGTAGAGGATCAGATTCTCATAGTTCAGATCCTCGTAGATGAAGCGGATGTAGAGGAGGATCAGGACGACATAGAGGGCGCTCACAAGCCGGATGGAGGATTCCTGCTTTACATCAAGATGCCTAAGCGGCACGAGGAAGCAGTCCAGAAAGCGGTTCAGGAGCATGGAGATCAGGAGAAAGAGGATCAGCATCCAGTCCTTATAGCTCTTCCAAAGAGCGGAGAGCGGTCCGCCGATCCGGTCATTTATGATGTAGTAGAGGGCCAGGATCAGGAGGACGGAGCAGCTCGCAAAGACCATCTCATAGAAGCTCTCGAGAATCTCCAGAGCCTTTAGGTCGCTCCGGGCGCGGGAGCGGGGAAATCCGCGCCCCTCCTCTTCCTCCTCCTCTCTTTCATCCCTTTTGTACTGAATCCGCGCCGCTGCGAGGATGAGGGCCAGAACGAGGAGGAGCCCCAGGAAGGAGATCAGGAAAAAGGGCAGGGCATTTTCGTAATTAAAATAGTGTTTGGCATAGCGGGACATGAAAAACTCCTTTTCGGGCTGCTTTATCGGCGCATCTCTTCCGAGGCGGAAGAGGGAATTTCTTTCAGGGCGGAGATCTCCGCCTCTTTTAATTTTCGGTACTCTCCCGGCTTTAGCGCTTCGTCCAGCCTAAGAGGTCCGAGGGCAATGCGCTTTAGGAAAAGGACCTCCTTTTTCTTTGGGAGCGCGAGGAACATTTTCTTGATCTGATGGAATTTTCCTTCCGTGATCCGGACGCATGCCTCGGATATTATGTCCTCTGCGGAAAGGATCGTGAGCTCTGCGGGAAGGGCAGTGAGGTCTTCATCGTAGCGAAGACCGCGTCGAAAGAGCTCGGCGTCGGACTCTGTGAGTCTTCCGCTTACGCGGACGAAATAGAGCTTAGGCACATGGCTTTTCGGGCGGAGGAGCCTGTGGGAGAGGGGGCCGTCGTTACTGATAAGGAGAAGGCCCTCGCAGTCCTTGTCCAGACGCCCGACGGGGAAGAGGTCCCTTCTCCTGTCCTCTTGGATCAGGTCGAGAACCGTGCTCTGCTTTTTATCTCTGGACGCGGATAGGATTCCGGCGGGTTTATTCATCATATAGTAGGAAAAAGCCTCATAGTGAAATTCCCTTCCGCGGTAGAGGACAACGGGGGGATTTTCCGGATCGACGAAGAGGGAGGGATCCCTTGCCTCCTCCCCATTCAGAAGGACCTGGCCCCTCCGGATTTCCTTCTTCAGCTCCGAGCGGGAGGAAATCCCCATCTCGGAGAGGAATCGGTCGAGTCTCATCGCACTAGTCCTCCGAGAGCTTTTGCCGGAGCCGGATGCCGTTTAACTCCAGATCATCCGAGATCGGAAGCAGGAGGTATTCCCGCCCATCTATGATCCGGCTCTCCAGAAGCTCCGAGAGCTCCGAGCTGATATTTAGCTTCAGAAGCTTGGATTTGAGCCGAAGCTCCTTTCCGGGGAGGATGTTCTCCGCGAGGAGAGGACTGTCGTCTCCCCCCGTTTTTTCCTCATAGCTTTTTTCGAAGCGGAGCAGCCGCTCCTCTTCGGCGCCGTTTTCGCGGAGCAGCTTTTTCATTCCCTCCCGGTCCAGGAGAGCGCTCTCTTCCTTCTCCTTTCCCTCCTCCACCAGCTGGGAGAGACTCTCAGAGATCCCCTTTACGGAGTCGAAGTCGCATTTTCTGCCCAGGACATCCTCCACGAGATCCCGGAAGAGGAGCTGCTCCTCCTTTTCCGCTCTCGGAAGCGGGGCGCCGAGAAGCTCCCCGGGGATCTCCTCATGCCGCTCCGCCGGCTTTTTGGCGTAGTAGAGCGCCTCATGGAGATCCGTGCTTCTCTCCCGGAAGGCGGGGAAGAGGAAGGCGCTGTCCGGCTTTTGCACAGCCCAGTCATCGCTCCGGCTCAGAAAGCTCCCCGCTGCCTTGTCATAGCAAAGTCCCTCCCGGAGCAGTGCCACGGGGCAGATGCAGCAGAGGAGAAAGGAGTAGACCTCCTCGGAGGCGTCCCCGAGCCCCAGGCCGTCCGATGTCCTCCCCGGGATATCGTAGACGCCGCGGACGAGGATGATGAGATATTTCCCGGCTTCCTGATAGCTTTCGATCACTCGGTCGAAAAATTCCTGTACGAGCTCCTCGTCCTTTAGCTCCGAGTCCAGGAGGCGGAGGAGAAAATGCTGACGGCCTCCCTCCGCTTCCTCCGCAAGGGGGAAGGAGAGATTAAAGAGGTTTCTCCCGATTTTTCCGGAGAGAGCCTTTCGGAAGAGTTCACAGTAGCGGCTCATCTCCTCATCCTCCAGAGCGAGAAAAAGCTCGCGGATACTGCTGATTTTCTCCTTTTCTTCATTGACATAGCAGCCGCGCAGCCGGTCTATGCGGCAGTCATTTCTCTGAAAACACTTTCTGATTTCGTTGATTTCTTTCTTTTCCATCTGCGGGCTTCCTCCGATCGCCGCTCTGCCTCCTTTGGAGGCGCTGTCAAAACTGAAATTCCGCTCTCAAAAGCCTCTCTCCATGCCGGATAGGATATGCCTTTTAAGAGTAAAAAGCGGGATGAAATCCTGTGAAAATGCGGGCGGAGGGCAGCTGCCCGGGAGCCGCCGGGCAGGAGCGCGCGGAATCATATTTCTGCTTCCAGGACAATATAAGCCTATGTTTTTAAAAATTCCAGTGATCTTAGGGGAATATTAAGAGAGTTTTATGGTATACTCTAAAAGTCATGGAAGACAAAAAGCATGCCGAAGGGCATTTCAATCATAGATTTAAAAAATGGGGCATAGGATGGACAGAGATGAGCTTCGCCGAAGGGCGAGAGAGAATAATAGAAAGCGTTTACAGGAGAGAAGAAACAGCGCGGGAAGGCAGAGCAGCCGCCGAGGGGGAGAGGAGGAAGGCGGGAAGAGCAGTCAGAGAAACGGGATAAAGCTTGGCCGCATCCCGCTCCGCAGCTCCCAGCGGACAGAGAGGAGCGCGGGGAACAGAGCGACGAAGCGGACGCCGGTCGGGGGCAGGGAACAGCAGAGAAGGAGGATAGAGCAGCAGAAGAGGCAGAGGGCGCAGCAGGTTAGGATGTACCGGATCTTTGCCGTCGTGTTTCTGCTATGCGTTCTCTTTCTCGGGATCAAGGGGATCGGCGCGGTGATCGGCTTTCTGGACCGGAGCCGGGCGGGACAGAGAGAGACCGAGTTCACGCAGCCGGAGAGCCAAAATTCGACGGCGCTCTCGGAGAGCGCCTCCTCCGCCCCGCAGAGTGAATCCGCCTCCGCTGCATCCTCCGCCGGCAGCTCGGAGAGCGCCGACCCGACGAAGATCCTCTCCGGAGGGCGTTACATCGATTCCACAAAGCCGCTGGTCGCCCTGACCTTCGATGACGGGCCGGACCAGCAGATCGATCAGATCATCATGGATGAGCTCGAAAAGGTCAACGGAAGAGCGACCTTTTTTGTGGTAGGGCAGAGAGTGCAGCGCTATTCTGCGGATGTGAAGTCGATGGCGGAGAGGGGACATGAGATCGGGAATCACTCCTGGGATCATGATATCCGCTTGAGCCGAAAGGGGGAGTCCTATATCAGCTCCGAGTTTTCGAAGACGGACGATGCCGTAAGAGCGGTCACAGGTTCGGAGACGGCGCTCATCCGGCTTCCCGGCGGAACGATTTCGGACGATGTGAAAAAGGCCGTGAAGAAGCCGCTGATTTACTGGACCGTGGACACTGACGACTGGAAGTCCCGGAACGCGCAGTCCGTGGTCGATATCGTGATGAATCAGGTGAAGGACGGGGATATCATTTTGATGCATTCCCTTTACCTCTCAACGGCGGAGGCGTGCAGGACGATCATCCCGGAGCTCTCCGCGAGGGGATATCAGCTTGTGACGGTCTCGGAAATGATCGCGCTTAGGCACGCGGAGGTTCAGGGCGGAAACGGAAAACAATATGACTCCTTCCCGCCGAACGGACAGTCCCTTTCCTCCGCGCAGAGTCAGACGACGCAGACGCAGATGCAGACGACGACAGCGGCTGTCACAGGGCAGAGCCTGCCAAATGCCGCGGCCTTTGGCAGTATGCAGGAGAGCGGAGCCGGAGTACAGATGAGCTCTTCCGCGGGAGAGGGCTATGGGGCGTCGGTTCCGAGCAGCTCTGTCCCAATGGCCAGCATGCCCTATGAGAGCGCTTCCTCCGATCTTCGGGCGCTAGAGCGGGAGACGACAAAGAGCTCGGAGAACAGCTCGAAAAAGTCCGAAGGCAGCGGGAAAAAGAAGAGCTCCGAGAAATCCGAGACGAAGAGCAGCAGCAAGGAGAAGAAATCGGAAAGCTCAAAGAGCAGTAAGAGCACAAAGAGTGAAGAGACGAAAAAGAAGAAGGAGACCATAGAGACACAAAAGCAGGGCAGCTCAGGCAGTAAGGAGAATAATAACAACAGCAACAACAATGAGGGAGAGAGCGCGGGCAGGATGGAGGATGCTATCGAGGCCGGCGCGCCCGGCACACCGGAATAAGGAAAAGGGGCCGCAGCACGGAAAAGCTGCGGCCCCTTTTCCTTCATGTGGGCGCGCGACTTTCCTCCGGGAGGCATCAGCCGAGTCCTTAAGCGCCGGGGCAAAAGACGGCCTGCTTTTTGGCAGACAAAGCATCAGATCGGCAGCAAAAATCAGAAGCGCTCCGCCCCTGTGACTTATGCATATCGCTTGCGAAGTTTTCGGCAGGTGACTATAATAGTTTTCTGTAGGTTTTGGGACAGAGCTTTGGAGGGGGATGGGAAGCTTTCCGGGGCAGGGCAGAAGCCCGTTCTGTCCGTTCTTCATGGAAGGAGACAGTATGAAGAGATTGGCGTCAGTGCTTCTGGCCGCGGCGGTGGGAGCGTCGCTTCTCACGGCCTGCGGAGGCTCCGGGGCAAAGACCGGGACCGAGGCCCCGAAGAGCTCAGAGGCAGAGGCCTCGAAGGGAACGGAGGCTGCGGGAGAGAGCGGAGCGGAGAGCAAGGGAGAGATGAAGAAGCTCGACAGCTTAAAGATCGCATTCGTCCCGTCCCGCGAGCCGCAGGAGATTGTGACCGCGACTGAGCCGCTGAAGGGGCTTTTGCAGGAGGAGCTCTTGAAGCAGGGCTATGAAGTGAAGGATGTCGATATCACGGTCGGCACGAACTTTGAGGCAGTCGGCGAGGGACTGGAGGCCGGTACGATCGATGTCGGCTTTATCCCGGGGGGAACCTATGTGCTCTACTCCGACGGGGCGGAGGTACTGCTCACGGCGACAAGGGACGGGCTTTCCATCGACTCCGATGATCCCAAGGTCTGGAATGAAAAGAAGCCGACAGAGGCCACGGATCAGCAGGTGACATCCTACCGCGCCCTGATGATCGCGGGTCCCTCCGAAAAGGGAAGGGCCGTCGCGGAGAAGGTAAATAAGGGGGAGAAGCTCAGCTTCGAGGATCTGGATGCGCTGAACTGGGGCGTGATGAGTCCGACCTCTCCGGCGGGCTATATCTATCCGGCTCTTTGGATCAAGGACAATTTCCAAAAGAACATCACGGATTTAAGCCATGCCGTGCAATGTGATTCCTACGGGACCGCCTTCGCGAGGCTTGCGCAGGGGCAGCTCGATGTGCTCTGCACCTATGCGGATGCCAGGAGAGACTTCGCGGAGAAGTGGCAGAGCGACTACGGCATGAAGGAGTCCATCTGGGAGGATACCGACCTCATCGGTGTGACTCCGGCGATCTACAATGATACGATTTCCGTCTCGAAGAATTCAAAGATTATGGATGATGGTCTGAAGAAGGCACTGCAGGAGGCCTTCATCAACATCGGAAAGTCCGAGGAGGGAAAGAAGGTCATCGCCATCTACAGCCATAAGGGCTATGAGCCGGCGAAGGACTCCGACTATGACTCGGAGAGAGCGGCACAAAAGGCGGTGCAGGAGCTCGGCCAGAAGAACTAAGAGAAGAATGCGCCAAGGCAGCGGGGAGAAAAACTGCACCTCGCTGCCTATTCTTATGCCGTATGAGCTCTCGCCGTGCGACAGCGGCGGAGAGCGCGAAGCGGACGAAGACGCTGTCATAGGGCGAGGCAAGGGACATGAGCAAAGAAGCGAAGCGAGGAAGGAGCGGAGCGCTTTGCGAATGCCCGGCAGGATTTCGGGAGGCGGAAGCCGGAGAAATCCTGGCTCAAACGGCAAAGATAGCCGGAGGAAGGACAGCGGCGAAGGGCGCGAAGCGGACGAAGACGCTGTCATAGGGCTTATTCGGAAACAGGCGCTGCGGAGGAGGCAGCGCATTCAGCGGGAGAAAAATATGATCAAGTTCGAGGATGTCGGGAAGAAATACCCAAACGGCTATGAGGCATTGAAGCATATCAATCTGGAGATTTCGCAGGGAGAGTTTGTCGCGATCATAGGGCTGTCCGGGGCGGGGAAATCCACTCTGATCCGGACGGTAAACCGGATGCACGATGTGACGAGCGGCAGGCTGACCGTAGACGGCGTGGATGTCATGTCGCTCTCCGGAAAGGCGCTCCGCCGTTTTCGCCGGAAGATCGGCATGATCTTTCAGTCCTTTAACCTGATCACGCGGACCAGCGTCATCCGGAATGTGCTGACGGCCCTGGTTCCGGATATGCCGCCGCTCCGCTCCGCTTTTTCGATCTATACGAGGGAGGAGAAGCTCCGGGCGCTCGAGTGCCTGGACAAGGTCGGGATTTTGGACAAGGCCTTTGTGCGGGCGGATCAGCTCTCGGGAGGACAGCAGCAGAGAGTTGCGCTGGCGAGGACGCTCGCCCAGGACCCCCGCATCATCCTCGCGGACGAGCCGGTCGCGGCTCTCGATCCGGTCACGGCGAAGCAGGTCATGGATGATTTTAAGAGAATCAATCAGAAGATGAAGATCAGCATCCTTCTGAATATCCATCATGTGGATCTCGCGCTCCGATACTGCGACAGAGTGATCGGAATCCGGGCGGGAGAAATCGTCTACGATGGTCCGGCATCCGAGGTCACGGAGCCGGTGCTGCATCAGATCTATGAGGGGGAGGAGGGATGATGTACGATAAGCTTTTTCCTCCGAGAATCTATCGCCTTCCGGACGGGAAGGAGGCGGCGGAGAGGCGCTCGAGGGCGCCGCTCTATCTCCTCCTCTTCCTCGTTTTCTCCGTACTTTCTGTGAGGATCACGGGCTTCCGCCTCTCTGTCCTTCTGTCCGGAGGAGGGAGATTTTTCTCCATCCTCGCTGCAATGTTTCCGCCGAATCCGGCCTATTTAAAGAGCGTCATCGGGCCGATTCTGGACACGATCAAGATGTCCTTTCTCGGCTCCTTCCTCGGCTCCCTTCTCGCCCTGCCCTTTGCGATGCTGGCCTCGACAAATGTCTGCAAAAGCCGCGCTCTGGTCATGCTGATGCGGCTCCTCTTCAGCCTCGTCCGGACCCTTCCGACGCTTGTGTCCGCGCTGATCGCGACCTTTATCTTCGGACTGGGGACGATCGCGGGGACGACGGCGATCGCGGTCTTTTCCTTCGCCTATATCGGAAAGATTCTCTATGAGGAGATCGAGACCGTGGATATGGGGGCATTCGAGGCGATGGAGGCCATGGGCGCGACGAAGGCGCAGGCCTTTCGCCATGGGATCCTGCCGCAGGTTCTTCCCTCCTACCTCTCCAACAGCCTCTATAACTTTGAGGGAAATGTCCGTTACGCCGCAATCCTCGGCTATGTCGGAGCGGGGGGAATCGGCCTCATCCTGAATGAACAGCTCGGATGGAGATCCTATGCCAATGTGGGGATGATTCTCCTCGCTCTCTTTGTCACAGTATTTTTCATTGAGACCATAAGCCGGGAGATCCGGAGAAGACTGGTGAGAGGAGAGGCGAGATGAACGAAAGAATCGAAAAAGCCTATGAAGAGAGACCGAGGGAGCTCGTCTATATCCTGCTGCTCGTCCTTCTCCTCCTCGCCCTCCTCCTCTGGAGCCTGAGCGGGATGGAGAGCGCCGGGACCGGCGGAGCGAGCGGATGGAAGATGGCGCTGAGCATCTTAAGTGGCATCGCCCATCCGGATCTTAAGCTCCTCTTCTCTCTCACTAAGAACGGAGTTCCCTATCTCCTCTTAGAGACCGTGTGCATTGCCTTTCTCGGGACGCTCGTCGGGGCGATTCTTTCGATTCCTCTGGCCTTCCTCTCCGCCGGGAATCTCGCGCCAAAGCCGATCGCCTTTCTGGGGCGGCTTTTTATCATGGCAGTCCGCACCGTTCCGGCCTTCGTATATGGGCTTATGTTTATCCGAGTGACCGGTACGGGAGCCTTTGCCGGTCTTATGACGATGTCCCTTTGCTCGATCGGGATGGTTTCAAAGATGTATATCGAGGCGATCGAGGACCTGGATGAAAAGATCCTGGAATCGCTGGATGCGGCGGGTCTGAACAGCTGGCAGAAAATCCGCTATGGCATCCTCCCGCAGCTTATGCCGAACTTCGCTTCTACCGCGATTTATCGCTTCGACATCAATCTGAGAGATGCCACGGTCCTGGGACTGGTCGGAGCGGGCGGAATCGGAGCGCCGCTCATCTTTGCGATGAATGCCTACCGCTGGAGAGAGGCCGGGGCCATTCTGGTGGGGCTCACAGTCCTCGTTCTCTTCGTGGAGTGGATTTCGACAAAGATCCGCGTCCGTCTGACGAGAGGATAACGATAGAGAGGATAAGAATTAGAATCTGGTGCAAGATAATCATCAACTTCGAAAATACCGCTCGAACCGGATTCCTATACCCTTCATGATGTCTTTGACGTTCTCCCCTTGCATTCCTTGAAGTATCCTTGTACAATCGACTCCCCATAAGTGCAAAAGGAGAGCCGGAACCGGTAAAGGAGAGCCGGCCGAAAAAGGAAAAGGCCGGGGAAAATCCGGAAAGGGAAGCAAAAAAGAGGGGCCGGAGAAGAGGAGTCAGAGAATAGGAATCAGAGAAGAGGAGCCGGAGGGGAAGAGACAGGGGAGGAGAGACTAAGATGAAGAGAGCGTTTCAGCTGATCTATACGTCGGATATCCACGGGAAGCTCTTTCCGCTGGACTACGGGACCGGAAAGAAAAAGGACTGCGGACTCTTGTCCATGGCAAGCCGGATCAAAAGAGACGGGAATACCCTGGTTTTGGACGGAGGAGATAATTTGCAGGGAAGTCCCCTCCTTCAGTACTTTCTGGAGCACCGAAAGGATTTCTCCTTTCATCCGCTCGCAGAGGCCTTCGGGGCGATGGGGCTTCAGTATTTCACGATCGGAAACCACGACTTTAACTTCGGCTACGAAGTACTCCGGGACTATCTTCAATCGATGCGGGCCCAGTGCCTTTGCGCGAATCTGTCGGATCTCCGGGGGGAGCTTCCGCTCCGAAGGACCGCTGTCCACAGGCTGGAGAACGGGCTTACGATCGGGCTTTGCGGGATTGTGACAGACTATGTCAATGTCTGGGAGAGCCCGGAGCATCTCTCGGGGCTTAAGATCACGGACGCCCTTACTGCGGCAAAGCGCTGCTATGAGGAGCTCCGGGGGAACTGCGATATTTCGATCTGCATCTACCACGGGGGATATGAGGAGGAGCTTTCGAGCGGGAGAAAACTCACGGATTCCCGGGAAAATATCGCCTGCGAGATCGCGAGGGAATGCGGCTTTGACATTCTCCTCACAGGTCATCAGCATATGGCGGTGGAGGGGAGGCGGCTCTTCCGAAGCTTTACGGCACAGCCCCCCGCCAATGCGGAGCGCTACCTCCTCTTTGAGGGGGAGCTTGAGACAGGGAGGGGGGAGAGGCATCTCTCTCTCTCCGGGAAGCTGCTTCCCTCCGGAAATGTCCCTTCGGAAGCGGCCGCGAAGAAGCTTTCCGCACTGGAGGAAAGGACGGAGCGCTGGCTGGAGCAGCCGATTGGAAGGCTTCCCGAGCGGATCGGGCCGGAGGAAAAGCTGAAAACGGCGAGATACGGAAGCAGGATCGCCGCGCTGATCAATGCGGTGCAGCTTGCGGAGAGCGGAGCGGATTTCTCCTGTACGGGACTTTCCAATGAAGAGGCCTATCTCGGGCCTGAGATCAGCATCCGGGACATCTATCGGATCTATCCCTTTTCGAACAGCATGGTGGTGAAGGAGGTGGACAGGAAGAGCCTTAAGGAGGCGCTGGAACGCTGCGCGTCCTATTTCACACTGGATGAAGAAGGGCAGCCCGCGATCTCCGGGGAATTTCTGGAGCCGAAGATCGAGCATTACAACTATGATTTCTATGCGGGGCTGGACTATGCCTTTGACCTAAGGCGTCCGATCGGGGAGAGGGTGGCATGGCTTCGGAGGCTCAGCGGAGAGGAGCTCTCGGAGGACAGGAGCTACCGCCTCGTAATGAGCAATTACCGGGCGAGCGGAACCGGCGGCTATGGGATGCTCGCAGCCTGCAGAACGCTCTCCGAATCACAGGACAACACGCAGGATCTCCTCATCGCTTCGATCCGGGGAAGGGAAGAGCTTTCACCTCCGGATAACTTCCGCTTCCGCCTTCTTTTCTAAGCAAATGGAAGCTCTGGCTTATCCTTTTGGCGGCCTCGAATCATCACAGAGGAGCAGGCCCCGGAAATCGCGCAGGGCTTTAGGAGCAATATAACATCCATCCATCGAAGCCGGGCCCCGGGAAGCGTGCAGGGCTTAGGAACACCGCAATACCGAGAAATTCAGAATAGACAGAGGCTTATTCAAAGGATGTACTCCTGCTGGCTTTGTACCGCAATGCCAAAAGATCCGGCAGGAGCATCTCATCGGAAATGACAGGGCTGGGAAGAGGAAGCGATATCCCTGAAGAGGACAGAAATGGGATCTGTTTCCTGAAGTATGGGGCAGAGGCCGCAGAGATCGGAAGGAAATGACTGTGGACGGAAAGGAAGAGAAGCGGTGAGCGGAATGGGAAAGAAGGCGCTTGTTGCCATGAGCGGCGGGGTGGACAGTTCTGTCGCGGCGGCCCTTATGAAGGAGCGGGGCTATGACTGCATCGGAGTGACCATGAAGCTCTATGAGAAAGAGGGAGGAGGGACTTGCCGGGTCGGGAGCTGCTGCACGGCAGAGGACGCGGAGGATGCGAGGCAGGCCGCCTCCGTGCTCGGCATTCCCTACTATGTCTTTAACTTTACGGGGGACTTCGAGAGAGAGGTGATCCGGCGCTTTGCGGAGACCTATCTCAAGGGAGGGACACCGAATCCCTGCATCGACTGCAATCGCTATATGAAGCACCGCCGCCTCTATCAAAGGGCCAGGGAGCTGGGCTTTGACTCGATCGCGACGGGGCATTACGCCAGGGTTTCCTTCGACGCCGGGAGAGGACGCTGGCTTCTCAAAAAGGCGAGGAATGCCGCGAAGGACCAAAGCTATGTTCTCTACTTCCTCTCTCAGGAGCAGCTCTCGCATTCCGTCTTCCCATTGGGGGATTTCGAGACGAAGGAGGAGGTTCGGGAGCTCGCGGAGAAGCTCCATTTTTTGAATGCGAGAAAGCGCGACTCCCAGGACATCTGTTTTGTGACGGAGGGAGATTACGGAGATTTCCTCGAGTCCTACCTCGGGAGAAGCTTTCCGCCCGGGAACTTTGTGGATGAGGAGGGAAGGATCCTCGGGCGTCACCGCGGGATCGTCCGCTATACGATCGGACAGAGGAAGGGGCTCGGTCTCTCCCTGGAGGCTCCGATGTATGTCTATGAGAAGGATCTTCTGAAGAATGAAGTTTATCTGACGAGAGGGGAGAAGCTCTATCAGAAGGAGCTGATCGCGGACGATTTTAACTGGATTCTCTATGATCCCTCGGAAATCAAAGGGGCAATCCCGGTCACGGCGAAGAGCCGCTACCGGGCGAAGGAGGTTCCGGCCGAGGCGGAGCTCCTCCCGGATGGGAGAGTCCGTGTCCGCTTTCAGGAGCCGGAGCGCGCGCCGGCTATAGGGCAGGCGATTGTTCTCTATGAGGGAGAAAATGTCGTTGGGGGCGGTACGATCCAATCGATTTTCTGACTGAGTAAGGGATAGAAGAGGAGAGAAAGCGATAGAGGTAATAGAAGGAATAAAAGCAATAGGAGCAATAAAAGAAATGCATCAATGAAGGCAATAATAGTAATAAAGGAGATGACAGTAATCAAGTGAATAGAATAGAGAAGGGGAATGGAAGCAAGGAAGGGAATGGAAGTAATGAATGTGCTGAATCCGATGAGAGAAGCGCAGACCATCGAATATATATAAATTGAAACTATAGACAGCTCATGCTTATAAGTATTATGCGGGAGAGTCGGAAGGGAATAAGATGGAAGCATCAAAAGCCATGGGAAGATTGAGCTGATCCAAGCCGCACGAAGAGGAGAATATTACGATGAGCAAGCTGAGAACGCCGTTTCGCTATGATTTTGTGGGGAGCTTTCTGAGACCGGAGAGATTGAAGGAGGCGAGAGCCGCGCGGGCGCGGGGGGAGATCTCGGATCAGGCGCTCGAAAAGGTCGAAGAGGAGTGCATCGCCGATCTCGTGAGGAAGCAAAAGGAACTCGGCTATCACGGGATCACTGACGGGGAGTTTCGGCGGAGCTACTGGCATCTGGACTTTATGTGGGGGCTGCAGGGACTGGAGCATATCGAGCTTGATCACGGCTATTTCTTTCATGGTGAGGAGACGACGCACGGCTCCTGCCGGGTGAGAGGAAAGATCAGCGGAGAGGATCATCCCTTCGTCCGCTGCTTCCGCTTTCTGAAGCAGTTTGAGGATGAGAATACCGTCGCGCGGCAGACGATCCCGGCACCGGCGCAGACCCTGGCCGAGCTCTTCCGGGCGGACAATGCGGAGGAGACAGCGAGGATCTACCCGGATACAGAAGAATTGATCCAGGACCTGGCCGCTGCCTACCGCAGGGTGATCCAGGACCTCTACGGAGCGGGCTGCCGGAATATCCAGTTCGACGACTGTACCTGGGGCATGATCGTAGATGATGCCTACTGGAAGGCCCGGGTGGGAAACGGCAGCACGCAGGATGAGGAGGCATCGAGATATCTCAGGATCAATAATCTCTCGCTCCGGGATCTGCCGGAAGATCTTACGGTAAATACCCATATCTGCCGCGGTAACTACCATTCCGCCTATGCGAGCAGCGGCCCCTATGACAGAGTCGCTCCCTATGTCTTTGCCGGCGAAAATGTCCATGCCTTTTATCTGGAGTTTGACGATGAGAGATCCGGAAGCTTTGACTGCCTCTCCCGGATTCCGGAGGGAAAGAAGGTCGTGCTCGGACTTGTCACGACGAAGCGGCCGCAGCTTGAGGACAAGGAGATCCTGAAAAAACGGATTCACGATGCATCGAGATTCGTGCCTCTGGAGAGACTGTGTCTCAGCCCGCAATGCGGATTCGCGTCCTGCGAGATCGGGAATAAGCTCACGGAAGAAGAGCAGTGGAACAAGCTTCGGCTTGTGAAGGAGGTCGCGGAGGAGGTCTGGGGAAAGTAAGCAGTTATCTCCGCCTGGATATTTCTGGTATTGCCTCACCGGGGAAGGAAAGCCTTCTCCGGTGAGGCAGGGCTTATGCCGGAAGCCGGAGATAGACCTATAGAGCGTTTTGCAAGGAGCAGAATCTCGCAGCGCTGATAGGCTCCGATAGAAAAACATTTCCAAGCAGGAATTTATTTTGCCTTTTTAGAATACTTATTGTGCTTTCTCTCCAAGAAGGAGGGATAGAATTCTCTATTTCCATTTTCAGGAAAGTCCTTTTGGACCTTTTATTTTTCTCTTTGCGGCCTTATACTTTATCTTAAAGAAGATAAGAGTTTCGCATTCGATTCTTATCGGGGGGATTCCCCCTTTCCGGAAAAGCTATCTCTTTTATCGCCACAGGTCTGTAATACCGGTTTTTTCTCTCAGGCATATGTCCTCGGTGTTTGGCCCTTGTCTCATTTTTCAGATCGCCGGCTATTGCCGACTTGAGGTCCATCGATTGGATCCTATTGTTCCGGTGCTGTCGATGATATCTGTTGCTTTTTATTCCGGAATTTCTGTATATTTTTCATTATGGTTTAACATCTTCCCCCGACTGGAGCTTTGCTCCGGCGGAAGCCCCTTTTATGGAGACAGCCATGCTCGACGAATTCAGCAGAAAAAAGAAAGTGTCCGCCGATTCACAGCCTTCCTCCCAAAACGCGAAATCCCATTCTCATTCCGCGGATTCCGCCATTTCTCCTCCCCAAATCGAGGCACCAAAACTCGGCGTCTCCCGCATCGCGCAACTCGAAAAGGCGAAGAGGGAGGGAGCAGACTACCAAGAGCAAAGAGAAGGAGTGCGAGAAAGAGAAAAGGAAAGGGAAAAAGAGGAGAAGAGACAAAAAGCGAGTCCGAGCGAGACTAGCGGAAAGCAGCAGGAAACAAAACCCCGGGGCCAATCCCAGGCCTCAGATTCCATTCCTCCGGAGATGCAGTTCTCTCAGACCTTCATCGACAGCTTTTTTGAAGAGAGAGAACCCATCCCTCCCCTTACGGAGGAGGAAGAGAAGGAAATCTACCGACTCGTCAACGAATATTTCCAGGAGCACCCGCCTGAAGGTGCCGATTACCTCGTGAGCGGAGCGGCCTTTATCTGCAAATACTGTCAGGAGACGAATGGGAGTTGTGAACCGCTGCAAATGTTTGGGAAGGATCGCGGAGTTTATGCGGATGCTGGATGCTTTCCTCTTCTTAGTTCTGGGGATCGTTTAGAAAAAGGATGTTTTGGAAAATGTAAGTATGCTCAAGAAAATATTAGCCAATCATCAAACCTTCGCCCACAGATATCCACTTGCACATCTACCACAAACTGGCAAAATATATCTAATGTCGAATTTAACGATGGCAGCCGCGCATTGACCATGGACTCTTATACTTTTTGCGAGAAAAACCCGACAGCTATTATTGCTCCAATCAGTTCCGGTTTGACATTCATGCGTAAGTATTTATTAGAGGAGAAGGATTCACCTATTATCATTGTTCCCGGTGTAATGGGGAGTCGTTTATACAAAGATCCGTCGGTCTTTACTAAAGATACGCAAGTTTGGGATCCCGGTACTTTCTTTTCTGCCATGTCTCTGGACGAATATACACCCCTTACTCAACCTGAGCTTCTTTATACAAGACCCTGTGAGAATCAAAACTATCTTTCTCCTAAATATGCCGAAGGCAGTGTAAAAAGATATGGAAGAGAATATGGAGCACAAAATAGCGCAAAAACTCTGATAGATGGTCTTTGCCAGGATAACAGAATAGGCGGGCGAGGAATCTACTTTTTCAGTTATGATTGGAGAAAAAGTAACTTTGAAAGTGCAACTGCACTAAGAAATTTTATTGAAGCGCTTTGCCTAAGGCGAAACTATCGTACAGTTGATTTACTTGGTCATAGTATGGGCGGTCTGGTAATTTCTGCTTTATATTCTGGCAAAATTGCTGTGCCTTTAGGGGGTGGGAATTTCACCATTTGTACGGATACATCTATACGAAGTAAAATCGGGAAGATTATTACACTTGGAACTCCCTATGAAGGTGCTCCCAAATTAATAGATTCTGTCGTAAGATGGAACGTCTTGGGATCGGGGGATGTGTTGAAGAAACTCGATTTCATCAATATGAGCTTGGATACCGGATTAGCAATCCTCGGAGGTTTGAAAAAAGAGTTAAAAGCCAGTTTTCCAGGGGTTGCAGAGTTAATTCCTTCGCAACAATATATAGAATATCTGGACTCACAAAGCTATGAAGAGTATTTGGAAATGTGTAATAGAATTTGGGGAGAAAAAATTCTAAGTCGTGTTGTTCAATTTCAAAAATCAATAAGGGTGAATGGAAGAAATGCTCTTCTGGATTATGAAAATGCGTTTTTCTTTGTTGGGACAAGACATTCCACTTTATGCCAATTAGACTTTGAGGATGAAGCATTTCTCTATAGAAAAAAATATGAGAGTTCCTTAAAGTACGCAGCTTGGAAGTGGGGAGATGGAACCGTACCTCTTCTTTCTTCCACCATGTGTGGCGAATTAGAGAATAACGCTCACTTTAGGAAATATAATGGTTCCCATGTGGAATTGGTCAGCAGAGCTAATTCTATTTATCATGATCCCGAGTTGGATAAATGGAAAGGAATTAAAATAAAACATCAAAGTGATTCCATAGATACTTCTAAGATGCTATTGGATGATGTCGTTAATGTTTTGACGAGAGGAAGACTCTTATGAAATTGAAATGGAAGCATCTTGATCCAATAAGTCGAAAGAGATTTTTGAGGAATCTATTCATGGGCTGCCTCGCCCTGGAGATGATGTATACGCTTATCGTTTTTCATTCTCAGGCAATCGTCTGTTTTGAATGCCGCAATGAAAGGATGGAATGGAATCATTTTCTTTTAGATACACATCCGGACCAGCAAAAATATTTTGCGATCTTTGACGGAAGAGCCTATCGGATGACGAATTGGCAGTCTTCCCTTCTTGCGCATCGCGACGAAGATCCCGAAGGGGTGTCTTATTCAATACAGGTCTCACCCGTCCCTTCGGAATTTGAGGAAATGGATCGTACTCCAAAGGTACTGATAAGAAATGGACAGAAATTCCAGGTCCTGCTGTCTCCTGAGGATGAGAATTCCGATATCCTTTATAAAATGGCCGAAAGGATATTTAGATATGATTCTTCGTCCGATTCTTCCACTTCTATACAGGAAAACAGTTGTCTGCTTTTTAGATGCCAAAAGGGCTACATCATTGACTCCTATCCGGAATTATACTCCTATCACAATGGTATCCTTCGCAAACTGCCGGGTTCTGTCGGAAATTATGAGTTCGAGAAGATATATATTCGCTAGGAGATGAAAATGGAAGAGAATCCTCTCGACAAAAAAGTCGTTCAAGACTTCCTTTTAGGGCTCATGCTGCTTTATCTCTTGATTCGTATCAGTAATATACTGCTTCCTTCCTGGGAGCTGATCTCTTTTCAGAGTTTGACTTATTTTCTGATACTGGCAGTGAAGCTGATGATTTACATGCTTATCATTTTTGTACGGGTATTTTTATTTTTCCCCGGATTCGCACTGGTATTGGGCGGTGGAATTCTGATCCTTCTGCTGCTTCGCAGGTATCAAGCAAGGCGGGAAGAAGATGCCGCAGAGGAAAGTGAAGTGGAGAAAGATGAGGCTGAGGACTGAGTCCACAGTCTGCCATAAGCAGTAAATATTTGAGGGACGCAGTATTGTGAAAGTCTTGCAAACCGCTTTTGGCGCAAAAATTGCATGTCGATAGTCCCTCGTAAAGCTACACTTCACTGGTACATGAACAAAAAGGGAGGCAGCGATTATGAGAGAAAATTCGTCATTGAAGGCTTTTACGGACATCTTCCATAAGGCTCTGTCTTTCCTGGAAAGGATTCTTTCTTCTCCTGTGGGGAGGCAGAGACTTCTCTATGGATTTTTGAAAAGGCTTCTTTTTCTCTACCTTCTGTTTTGGATCTATGCTTTCATCGTATACCCTGAGTTTGTCCCGAGATCTCTTGCTCGCCTGCCTGAGATTTCCATCATTATTCCTTTTCTTTTTATCCTTGTTCTCCTTCTGCCTTTTTTTCCACAATATCTGTCTTCTCTTTCGGGCTATCCGCTGATCTACTATATCTTTCTTTTTGGGATGCTCCTTTATTGGATTTGGGATTTCGTCCAGAGATACCAGTGGGATTCACGCGCCTTTCTGTCTTCCTCTAAGCGTTCGGAGGAGGACTCTGTAAAGGAGATGACTTTACTCGGCAGCTCACAGGGTAGTCTTCCGGAGGATGGATCCCGTCAAAGGGCGCCCTTGTCTCCTTCTGAGAAAAAGCAAAGGTTGCTGTGCGGCTTCCTGAAAAAGTTACTTTACACTTATTTTGTATTCTGGATCTATGGCCTGCTCTGCGGCTTAATTCCAATCCCGAGATCTATCGAAGAACTGTTCTGGCTCCTTATATGCATCTTTTTATATTTTCTTTGGGTTCTTTTGTGTTGGCCATTTGACCCTCAAAAAAGCTTTATTTTTACAGGCGATTCGTCTATGTCGTATGCCTTGTTTTATATCATTTTCCTATGCCTTGTTTCTTATTGGATCTGGGATTTCATCCGGAATGGAAAGTTTCGGACCTATCTCCCCTGACTCTTATTTTTCTTTGACAACGGGATTGGGGGGCTTTTGACAGCCCTCTTTTCTTATGCTAAAATTTCAAGGATTATGTAAATGCCGAGGCTTCGGCGCCCCTCTCCGGGCCGCGGCCTTTTTTGCCGGGAGAGGGGATCCGCAGAGGATTTTTGGGGGAAATCATGAAGGGAATTATATTGGCCGGAGGCTCCGGCACGAGACTTTACCCGCTCACGAGGGTGACATCCAAGCAGCTGCTTCCGATCTATGACAAGCCGATGATCTATTATCCGCTCTCCGTTCTTATGAACGCCGGCATCCGGGATATCCTCCTGATCTCCACTCCGATGGATACGCCCCGCTTCGAGGAGCTTCTCGGTGACGGCTCACAGTTTGGCATTCGCCTGAGCTATGCCGTACAGCCCTCTCCGGACGGGCTCGCCCAGGCCTTCCTGATCGGAGCGGACTTTATCGGCGGGGATCCCGTCGCGATGATTCTCGGGGACAATATTTTCTCGGGCCACGGCTTCCGGAAGATTCTGAGAGAGGCCTCCGCGAAGGAGAGAGGGGCGACGGTCTTTGGCTACTATGTGGATGATCCGGAGCGCTTCGGCATCGTTTCCTTTGATGAAAAGGGGAAGGCCGTCTCCATTGAGGAGAAGCCGGAGTTCCCGAAATCCAATTACGCGGTGACGGGACTCTACTTCTATGATAATCGGGTCGTAGATTATGCGAGGAAGCTGAAGCCCTCCGCGAGGGGGGAGCTCGAGATCACGGATCTGAACCGAAGCTATCTCGAGCAGGGTGAGCTGGATGTTTCTCTCCTCGGGCAGGGCTTTACCTGGCTGGATACAGGGACGCAGGAATCTCTGGTCGATGCCACGAACTTCGTCCACACGATCGAGACTCATGAGCACCGGAAGATCGCCTGCCTGGAGGAGATCGCCTATCTGAATGGCTGGATCGATAGGGACAGGGTCGAGAGTGCCTACCAGATGTACCGGAAGAATGAATACGGTAAGTATCTGAAGGATGTGCTGGACGGAAAGTTTATCGTACAGGACTGAGCCTTTGCACAGGGCCGGGATTTTGTGCGGGATTAAGCTCTTGCGCGGGATCGGGATTTTATGCGAGACTGAGCTTTTGCGCGGGACCGAGACTTTCGGCTGTCGCTCCGCTCGTCCGCAGGCCGGAAACGGGATATAGCAGAGAGAGCATCCGCTATATCCGGAAGAGCCGCCCCGCTCATCCGCGGGACGGAGGCGGGATATCAGAGAGATCCGGAGAACTGCGGGCAGCATCCGGAGAAAAGAGGAAAAGAGGATGAAATATATC
This sequence comes from Oribacterium sp. oral taxon 078 str. F0262, assembly GCF_000160135.1. Taxonomy (GTDB): domain Bacteria; phylum Bacillota; class Clostridia; order Lachnospirales; family Lachnospiraceae; genus Oribacterium. Next base: position 147,610 of record NZ_GG729935.1, on the reverse strand, counting down.
GTGACCGGCGGCGCCGGCTTCATCGGCGGGAATTACATGCATTTTGCGGTCAATACCTATCCGGAGGATCAGTGGATCTGTCTCGATAAGCTGACCTATGCGGGAAACCTGGAGACGCTTAAGCCGCTTGAAGGGAAGTCGAACTATCATTTTGTGAGGGGGGATATCGCGGACAGAGAGTTCATCTTCTCCCTCTTTGAGAAGGAAAAGCCGGATTTTGTCATCAATTTTGCGGCGGAGTCCCATGTAGACCGCTCTGTGACGGATCCGGACATTTTTGTCAGGACCAATGTGATGGGAACCGTCACCCTGCTGGATGCGTGCAGAAGCTTCGGAATCCGGCGCTATCACCAGGTTTCTACGGACGAGGTCTATGGGGATCTTCCGCTGGACCGCCCGGATCTTTTCTTTACAGAGGAGAACCAGATCAAGGCCTCCTCCCCTTACTCGGCCTCCAAGGCCAGCGCGGATCTTTTCGTCATGGCCTATCACAGGACCTTCGGGATTCCGGTCACAATCTCCCGCTGTTCGAATAACTACGGGCCCTATCATTTCCCGGAGAAGCTGATCCCGCTTGTGATCTCGAGGGCGCTGAAGGAGGAGAAAATCCCTGTCTACGGAAACGGGGCGAATGTCCGGGACTGGCTCTATGTGACGGATCACTGCAGGGCGATCGACTGCATCGTCCGGGAGGGGAGATCCGGGGAGGTCTACAATATCGGCGGACACAATGAGAGGAGCAATCTGGAGGTCGTAAAGACGATTCTCCATGCGCTCGGAAAGCCGGAGAGTCTGATCGAGTATGTGAAGGATCGCCCGGGGCATGACCAAAGATATGCGATGGACCCCGCGAAAATAGAGAGAGAGCTCCACTGGGAGCCGGAGTACAGCTTTGATACGGGGATCCCCGTGACGATCGACTGGTACCTGAAGAACAGGGAATGGTGGGAGCACATCATCTCCGGAGAGTATCAGAAATACTTCGAAGAGCAATATAAGATCTGAGGGACAATATAAGACCTGAAGAGTAATATAATATCTGAGGGACAATATAGGATCTGAAGAGCAATATAAGACCTGAGGAAACAATGTAAGACCTGAGGAACAATAAGATCTGAGATCTTTGCTTTTCCCTTCCGGACCCAGACAGCTCTGGAAGGGCTCTGGCAGGATGAAGGGAGCACGAGCCAAGGAGGGGAAAATGAGAGTTCTTGTGACCGGTGTCGGCGGACAGCTCGGACACGATGTGATGAATGAGCTGTTCCGGAGGGGGATCGAGGGCGTGGGATCCGATCTGTCTCCGGAGTATAACGGAATATCGGACGGGTCCGCCGTGACATCGATGCCTTATCTCTCGATGGACATCACGGATTCCGAAGCGGTGTCCCGAAGGATGTCGGAGCTCTCTCCGGACGCGGTCGTTCACTGCGCCGCCTGGACGGCGGTGGATGATGCAGAAGATGCGGACAAGGTGGAGAAGGTCATGCGGATCAATGCGGAGGGCACGCGCTTTCTGGCGGAGGCCGCGAAAAAGGCGGGCGCGAAGTTTCTCTACCTGTCCACGGACTATGTCTTTGACGGAAGAGGGGAGAGGCCCTGGGAGCCGGATGAGAAGGACTATGCGCCCCTCAATGTCTACGGGAAGAGCAAGTTGGAGGGGGAGCTCGCGGTCTCCGAGATACTGGAAAAGTATTTCATCGTGAGAACGGCATGGGTCTTCGGCCTGAACGGAAAGAATTTTATTCGGACCATCCTGAATGTCGGTAGGACCCATGAGAGTGTGCGGGTCGTCAGTGACCAGGTCGGCACGCCGACCTATACTTTGGATCTTGCGAGACTTCTGGTCGATATGATCGAGAGCGAGAAATACGGCTATTATCACGCGACCAATGAGGGCGGCTATATTTCCTGGTATGATTTTGCAAAGGAGATCTACCGCCAGGCGGGTCTTTCGACAAAGCTCATCCCCGTCACGACGGCGGAGTATGGACTGAGCAAGGCGGCCCGTCCCTTTAACTCCCGCCTGGATAAGTCGAAGCTCTTGGAGCAGGGCTTTCAGCCGCTTCCCGATTGGAGGGATGCGCTCTCCCGCTATCTCTCAGAGCTCACGGAACACTAAATACGGGATACTGAATACCGAATGCCGAATACTGAATACTCTGAAAGAGAACTGCTTCTGTCAAGGCAGATCCGGGATGGATGGCAGGCTAATCCGCATAAATTCGACAGGACAGGAGATTTGGAGGGACAAAAGGATCGATCGGCGGCGCTGCGGTAAGTTCGTCCGGTGCAGGACGTTCTCGCTCCGGCCGCCTGCTCTGTCCGGCCGCGCGGGGACTTATTTTGGAAAGTGCCGCTGAGTGCCGGGCCGGCTCCCGGATTGGCGAAGCAGCGGCAAAATGCCGGTAGGTGCCTCAAAATGTCGGCAGCCACCTATAGGGGAAGAGGAAAGTCCGGACCGGGCGGCAGAAAGCCCGCCTTGTGAATGCCTGTCGACGGCACAGGTGCTTTGCCGGCTGCAGGTGTGAAATCGCAGGAGAACTCTCAGCGCAGGAGGGGAGAGAATGGGAAAATATTTTGGTACCGACGGATACCGCGGTGAGGCCAATGTGGATCTCACGGCAGACGCGGCCTTCCGGGTCGGGAAGTTCCTGGGATGGTACTATCAGAAAAAGGGAAGAGTCGGGGAGAGATGCCGGATCGTGATCGGAAAGGATACGAGGAGATCCAGCTACATGTTTGAATACGCGCTTGCTGCGGGAATTACGGCAGCGGGCGCGGATGCTTATCTTATGCATGTGACGACGACTCCTTCTGTGAGCTTCATCGTCCGCTCCGAGGACTTTTCCTGCGGTGTTATGATCTCGGCCTCTCATAATCCCTTCCAGGACAACGGCATCAAGGTCATCAACGAGAACGGGGAGAAGCTCGGGGACGAGGTGATCGAGGAGATCGAAGCCTATCTCGACGGCAGGACAGCGGAGATCCCCCTTGCGAAGGGGGAGGAGATCGGCAGGACAGTGGACTTCGCCGCGGGGAGGAACCGTTACATCGGCTATCTCATCTCCCTCGCGACGAAGTCCTTTAAGGGAGTAAAGGTCGCACTCGACTGCGCAAACGGCTCCGCGAGCTCCTGCGCAAAGGCGGTTTTTGATGCTCTTGGCGCGGATACCCATGTGATCTCCGGCGAGCCGAATGGCTTTAATATCAACGAAAACTGCGGTTCGACTCATATGGAGAGGCTGCAGAACTTCGTCGTAGGGGAGCACTGCGACCTGGGCTTCGCCTATGACGGGGACGCCGACCGCTGCCTCGCCGTGGATCACGAGGGCAGGCTTGTGGACGGAGACCAGATTCTCTACCTCTGCGGAGCTTATATGAAGGAGAAGGGGCAGCTTCCAGGAAATACCATTGTCACCACGATCATGTCAAACCTCGGTCTTTATAAGGCGCTCGACCGGCTCGGTATCCGCTATGAGAGGACGAAGGTGGGGGACCGCTATGTCTATGAGTCCATGGCGGAGAACGGCTATGGTCTCGGCGGGGAGCAGTCCGGGCACATCATTTTCTTAAGGCATGCGACGACGGGAGACGGTATCCTGACCTCCTTAAAGATCATGGAGCTCATCCTCGATAAAAAGAAGTCCCTGCATGAGCTCTGTGAGGACTTCATCGTTTATCCGCAGGTCCTAAAGAATGTTCGCGTTTCGGACAAGGAGAAGGCGGAGGAGGATCCCGCCGTCCGTGCGGAGCTCAGGGCGCTCTCCGAGAAACTGGGAGAGGAGGGAAGGGTTCTGCTTCGCGCCTCCGGCACAGAGCCGCTGATCCGCGTGATGGCAGAGGCAAAGACAGAGGAGGAATGTGAGGACTGCGTGAACCGCCTCATTGCCGTGATGGAAAAATCGGGGCTCACGATTTAAAGGCAGGACGGCGGAGAGCTCTTTTTGCGCCGGCAGGCTGTATTTCGGGAAGGGCGGAAGAGAAACGGAGGGAAGAGGATGCTGAATTATCAAAGGTACAGAGGGTTCCCCATTTTCCGGTATCCAAAGAGAAGCTGGACGGAGCGGGAGATCGAAAAGGCTCCGATCTGGTGTTCCGTCGATTTAAGAGACGGAAATCAGGCCCTTGTGGAGCCGATGAGCGTGGAGGAGAAGCTTGAATTTTTTCAGCTTCTCGTGAGACTTGGCTTCCGGGAGATCGAGGTGGGCTTTCCCGCCGCGAGCCAGATCGAATACGATTACCTGAGGAATCTGATCGAGCGAAAGCAGATCCCGGAGGATGTGACGGTACAGGTTCTCGTGCAGTGCCGTGAGGAGCTTCTCGATCGGACCTTTGAGAGTCTTGTGGGGCTCGACAAGGCAATCGTCCACATCTATAATTCGACCTCTGTCCTTCAAAGGGATGTTGTCTTCGACAAATCCCGGGAGGAGATCAAGGAGATCGCGCTCCGGGGTGTCGAGATGGTGAAGCGGCATGAGAAGGATTTTTCCGGGAAGGTCCGCCTGGAGTATTCCCCGGAGAGCTTCACCGGCACGGAGATGGACTATGCTCTTGAGATCTGCAATGCGGTTATCGAGGCCTGGGACGTCCGCCCCGGGCGGGAGATCATCATCAACCTTCCCTCTACCGTGGAGATGCACAGCCCGAACGTCTATGCGGATCAGATCGAATTCATGTCCCGGAACCTTAAGAGGAGAGATTCCGTCATTCTCTCCATTCATCCCCATAACGACAGGGGAGAGGGTGTCGCTGCGGCGGAGCTCGCTCTCCTCGCGGGGGCGCAGAGGGTGGAGGGCACGCTCTTTGGAAACGGGGAGCGGACCGGCAATGTAGACATCCTGACCCTGGCCTATAATATGTTTTCGCAGGGGATCGATCCGAAGCTGAATCTCGAGAACATCCGGGAGATTCAGGAGGTCTATGAGAGATGCACGAAGATGAGCATCCCGCCGCGGCATCCCTACGCCGGGAAGCTTGTATTCACCGCTTTCTCCGGCTCTCACCAGGATGCGATCAACAAAGGCCTCCGGGCGATGCGGGAGAGGAAGGGGACGATCTGGGAGGTGCCCTATCTTCCGATCGATCCCGCGGATATCGGGAGAGAGTACGAACCGGTCGTCCGCATCAATTCGCAGTCCGGAAAGGGCGGGGTCGCCTTCATCTTGGAGGACCGCTTCGGCTACCGTCTGCCGAAGGGAATGCAGAGGGAGTTCGCGGATTACATCCAGAAGATCTCCGAGGAGCAGGGAGAAGTTTCGCCCGAGCAGATCTTTGAGGTCTTCCGGATCGAGTATCTGGAGAGCCGGGAGCCGATCGAGTTTCGGAATGTCCGAAGCACCGATATTGAGAATGCAGACGGGAGCTACACCACCTTCGCGGATGTCACTTATCGGAATGCGGGCCGCCTCCACGAGTTCAGCGGCTCGGGCAACGGACCGATCGCGGCGGTGCTCTCCGGTCTGAATAAGGAGCTCTCCATGCAGGGAAAGGTCCTGGACTATTCCGAGCACGCGCTCAATGCGGGCTCGGATTCCAAGGCTGTCTCCTATATCCACCTCCTGGATGAGGAGAGCGGAAGGAGCAGCTACGGCGTGGGCGTCTCCTCAAATATCACGCGCTCCTCGATCCGCGCGCTCTTTGCCGCGGTGAACCGCCTTTTCTATCCGGAGGAGGCAGAGGAGAGCGGGAGAAGAAGAGTAAAGGAAGCGGAGGAGAAAAAGGCTTGAATATCGTTTATGCCTCGGATGACGGCTATGCCGCCTGTCTTTCGGTCTCCATCCTTTCCCTTATGGAGCACAATGAGTCAGAGGAGCTCTGCTTTCACATTCTCTCCGACGGCATCTCGGAGGAGCACCGCCGGATGCTCCGGGAGGAGATCGAGGATGAGGGAAAGAGCGTCATCTTCTATGAGCTTTCGGACCTCTCCGGGGAGCTTTCGGAGAGGGTCCCCGGCATGGATACCGGAAGGTTCCGCACGACGACGCTCGCCCGCCTTCTCATGGGATCGATCCTCCCGGAGACGGTCACAAAGGCGCTCTATCTGGATGCGGACACCGTCATTCTTCAGTCGATCCACGATCTCTACCGCACAAGGCTCGGACAAAAGGCGGCGGCGATGGCGCCGGAGCCAAGCATCTACCCGGCGCACAGGGATTTTCTGGGGCTCTCTCCGGAAGAGCCCTACTGCAATGCGGGGGTGCTTCTCCTGAACCTCGCCCTTTGGAGGGAGGAGGGCTGTGAGGAGCAGTGCTTTTCCTACTACCGTTCGATGCAGGGAAGGCTTCCTTTTAATGACCAGGATATTCTGAATGCGGTTCTTCGGGGAAGGCTTAAGCTTCTCCCGCAGCGATATAATTTCTTCAGTAATTATTATTACTTCCGCTTTCGCTCCTTCCTCTCGCGTTCCCCCTGGTATCGCTCCTGCGAGAGCGAGGAAAGCTTTTGGGAGGCGAAGCACCACCCGACTATCGTTCACTTTGCGGGGGATGAGCGCCCCTGGCTTTTCGGGAATCGAAGCCACTACCGGAGGGCCTATGACTATTTTCTCTCGAGGACTCCCTTTTCCGGCAGAAGGAGGGAGAGAGGGCGGGAGCTCTATCTGCAGCTCTACCACGGGATGAACCTGCTGAGCTTCTGTTTCCCGGCTCTTCGCTTTAGGATCGGGGATCGCTATTATAGGAAAAGCTTCCAGAGAGAGGCGGAAAAGGAAACGACGGAGAGGCAGGGCGGAAGATGAAGCTTGCGGCAGTGCTTTTAAATTACAATGATTACGAGGGGACGAGGGCGCAGCTGGACAGGATCCGGGACTTCTCCCTCCTCTCCCGGATCGTGATCGTGGACAATCACTCGACCGATGGAAGCGGGGAGAGGCTGAGAGAGCTCGCCGGAGGGAAGATCTGCTTCCTTTCGAGCCGGAGGAACGGAGGATACGGGAGCGGAAATGATCTCGGCATCCGCTATGCCGCAAAAAATCTCGCAGCGACTCATATCCTTGTCGCAAACCCGGACGCTGTCTTCTCCGAGGACTGCCTCGGGGATATGGCGCGGCTTTTCATCCAAAAGGAAAAGGCGGGGGCTGCGAGCGCCGTGATGCGGGACCGGCAGGGGGGAGCGCAGAAGACGGCCTGGCCGCTCCGCGGCTTTTTGCCGGAGCTCCTGAATTCCGGACCGGTCTGCCGGAGGCTTTTCTCCCGCTTTATCGACTACTCACCCTCCTTTTTCCGCGGAAGAGGGGCGGTGAGGGTCGGAGTCCTGCACGGCTCTCTCCTCCTTCTCTCCGCCGAGGCCTACCTTCGTTCCGGAGGCTATGACCCGAAGGTCTTCCTCTATGCCGAGGAGAATATCCTGGCGCGGAGACTCTCGGAAAGGGGCTATGAGAGCTATCTTCTCCGGGGACAGAGCTATTACCATGAAAATTCCGGGACGATTTCCCGGAGCATCCGCACTCCGACGGAGCGCCAGAGGCTTCGCCAGGAATCGGAGCGCTACTACTACAGGCAGTACCTTGGGATCAAGCTCCCGGGGCAGCTCCTGACCCTGCTCTTCCAGTGGATCGTCCTCCTCGAGACCCGGCTTCTGGAGCGGCTCGGCCTGCTTCGCTGAAGGGACGGAATTCTGTGCGGAGGGGGCTGGGACGGCCGGAGAAAGAGACAAAAACTGGTTTTTGGCGGACGAAATCAATGAGCGTGGAATGGGCGGACAGAGATCCGGAAGGGAGGAGCCGACAATGGTCCGAATTCTGCTGTGCAGCTATAACGGGGAGCGCTATCTCCCGGCTCAGCTCGACTCCATTCTCTCTCAGAGGACGGAGGAGGACTATGAGCTCCTGATCTCGGACGATTGCTCCGGGGATGGGACGAGAGAGATCCTCCGCAATTACCGAGAGAGGCGGCCGGACAGGGTCCGCCTCCTCCTCAGAGAGAGCCCGAGCGGGGGAGCGTGGCGGCATTTCCTGAGCCTTTTCACGGAGGGCCATGCCGCGGGGGCGGATTATATCATGCTCTCTGATCAGGATGATGTCTGGGAGCCGGAGAAGCTTTCGGAGAGCCTGGACGCGATGCGGGAAATGGAGAGAAGCTGTGGGGCGGCGCTCCCGCTCCTGGTCCACTGCGATTCCCGGCTTGTGGACGGAGAGCTCCGGGAGATCGCTCCTTCCTTTACGGCCTACCAGAAGATGAGTCCCGAAAGGGACAGGCTGGCGCAGCTCCTCGTACAAAATCATGTGGTCGGGGCTTCTGTGATGATAAACCGCGCCCTCTCGGAGCGGATCAGGACGATGCCGGAGCGGATCGTCATGCATGACCAGTGGATTGCGCTCATCGCGGCTGCCTTCGGGAGACTCCTCTACCTTCCGAAGCCGCTCTATCTCTACCGTCAGCACGGGGCCAATGTCCTCGGCGCCGAAAAGGGATCTTTGTTCTCGGAGATTTTGGGGAGGCTTGGGATCGGGCGGAAGGACGGAAGGAGCAAAAGAGAGATGGACGAGCATTCCCGCGCGGTTTATGCCGCTCTTTTTGAGCAGGCGGAGAGCTTCCTTCGGATTTACGGGGAGGAGCTCAGGCCGGAGCAGAGGAGGCTTCTCGAGGATTTTCTCAGAATCAGAGAGCAGGGGAGGCTTGGGAAGATAATCAATATATTGGGGCACGGCTTCACCTATAATTTGCTGCACCGGACGATCGGAGAGCTGATCTTCATCTGAGGGGAAGCCGCTTTTGGGGAGGGGCGTCTTTGGAATCTTTGGGAAAAGAAAAGATTTTTTCGGAGGCAAGGCGGAGGGCGGAGGATCCGGAGCTTCCCCTTATCAGCGTCTGCGTCGTGACCTATAATCACAGGCCCTATCTTTCCGACTGCCTGGACGGCATTTTAAAGCAGGAGGGGGATTTCCGCCTTGAGATCCTGATTCACGACGACGCCTCGGAGGATGGGGCGAGGGAGCTGATCGAGGATTATGAACGGCGTTTTCCGGAGATCATAAAGCCGATTTTACAGACGGAGAATCAGTACTCGAAGGGAAAGACGAATATCACCGGGATCTTCAACATCCCGCGCGCGAGGGGAGAGTTCCTCGCGGTGATGGACGGGGATGATTATTATTGCGATACCCGAAAGCTTGAGAAGCAGATCCGATGTTTTCAAAGGGAGAGGGAGCTTGTATTCTGCTTTCATTCCGCGAAGGTTCTCCTCCCGGACGGAAGCTTCGGGAATTCCGCTCTGATGCGGCCCTACCGGGGAAGCCGGATCTTAAGCGGCGCAGAGCTTGTGGACCGAAGAGGCGGCGCACCCTTTGCGAGCTTTCTCTTTCGGAGGGAGATCCTTGAAACGCTTCCGGATTATTATTTTGACTGCCCGGTGGGGGACCGGCCTCTGGAGTGGATCGCTGCGAGCTGCGGAAAGTCCTTTTATCTGGATGAGCCTCTCTCCGTCTATCGCTTTCAGCACAGCGGCTCCTGGACGAGGGAGCAGGGGGAAGGGGAGAGAGAAAAGAAGCAGAGAAGATACCGGGAGGCGATGGAGAAAAGCTTCCTGGAATTTGACCGGGAGAGCGGCGGGAGATTTCATCCGGAGATCGAGAGGGCGATCGGAAGGCTTCGCTTCTTAAGCGATGTAAATCTCCGGGATTTTCCGGAGATTTATCGGAGAGGGAACAGGGAATTCTATCGTGAGCTCAGTCTCCGGGACCGCTTCTTTTTACAGTTTGAGAGAAGGCTTCCGGGGCTTTACCGCGCGATGCAGAAGAGATTCGGGCAGGGGATCGGATAGGGCTTTATAGGGGTGCCGGAATTTCGCAGCTTGGACTGTGGGAAAAGTGATGCGCGGAAATGGCAATTCGGCAGGGATCTTCGTGATCGCGGATTCCGGTGAGGGACGGAGAGACATTTTCCGGGGGCTAAGAGGCAGAGAAACGGTAGGGATATGGCGGGAGAGAATCTGAAATCGAAGGTAGTGAACGGGCTTTTCTGGAAGCTTTTAGAGCAAAGCGGCTATCAGGGAGTCCAGGTGCTGGTCGGGATACTGCTTGCGCGCCTTCTCACAAAGGAGGAGGTCGGAACAGTCAGCATGATCGGCATTTTCATCACGATCGCAAATACCTTCGTTCAGTCCGGCTTCGCGACGGCTCTTGTACAGAGAAAAAGGGTGAGCGAGGAGGATTATGATTCCGTCTTCTGGATCTCCATGCTTCTCTCTCTCGGCTGCTTCCTCCTTCTTTTTTTGCTTTCGCCATTTGTCGCCGGCTACTACCGCGTGAAGGCGCTCTGTCCCATGCTCCGCGCGATGGCCCTTGTCCTTTTCCCCGGCGGCGTCATCTCCATTCAGACCGCCTGGATCTCCCGGAACCTTCGGTTTCGCGCCCTTTTTCGCGCCACCATGGGCGCGGTCCTTCTCTCCGGAGCGGCCTCCGTATCCATGGCCTTTCTGGGCTTCGGGGCCTGGTCCATGGCCTGGCAGCAGCTGATCTACTACTTCAGTCTGATGCTTTTTCTCTTTTGGGATCTTCCCTGGCGCCCCCGCGCGCTTTTCCGTCTCCGCTCCGTGGAGAAGCTCTTTTCCTTCGGCTGGAAGATCCTGGTCTCCGGACTCATCGATACCGTCTGGCAGAACGTCTATGGCCTTGTGATCGGCCGGAAGTACTCCCTCTCGGAGCTCGGCGTCTATAATCGGGGGGAGATGTTTCCGAAGCTGATCTGCGCGACGCTTTCCTCCTCCGTACAGTCTGTCATGCTTCCCGCCTATTCGAAGCTTCAGTCCGACAGGGAGAGGCTTCGGGATGCGGCGCGGCGCTCGATCCGGCTCTCCGCCTTTTTGCTTTTTCCGATGATGGCCGGGATGATGGCGCTTTCCCGCCCCCTGATCCTCTTCCTGCTCACGGAGAAATGGATCTCCGTCGTCCCCTACCTCTGTATCTTCTGCTTTTACTATGCGATCTACCCCATGCATTCGATCAATTTGCAGCTTCTGAATGCGGCGGGGCGCTCCGATCTCTTCCTGAAGCTGGAACTTTTGAAAAAGGGGATCGGAATCCTGGTTCTTATCGGAAGCCTTCCCTTTGGGATCCTCCCGATGCTTCTTCTGAAGGCGGGGGTCGAATATCTGGACCTCCTGATCAATGCCTGGCCGAATCAGAGGCTGATCGGCTACGGACCGCTCCCACAATGCGTGGACATGCTCCCCTCCGCGCTCTGCTCGCTTTTGATGGCGATTCCGGTCCGGCTCCTGGAAAATGCGGGCCTTGCGATACTTCCGACGCTTCTCCTCCAGTGTATCGTAGGGCTGCTTCTCTACCCCCTGATCTCCTGGTTCTTCAATCGAGAGCTTCTCCTCTACCTTATCGCTCTCCTCAAAGATAGGATCGCCCCGGGGAGCGGCCAAAATCCCGCCTCTTCGGATCCATGATTTTTTAACGAGCTCCTTGAAAGAGGGGATCGCTTCGGAGAGAGGCCGGGGCGGCTTTTTGCCTGCGTATCTATTTCATTCGCATGTCTGGATAGCTCAGATTTGAAAGCACTTTTGGAGTTCCTTATATTCTCCCAGGGCGAGAATGGTTAGATCTCTCGTTAAGACGAGACTCGGCGTCACAGTGACATTGGTCTTTCCGTCCTGCTTTGTGGCGAGGATATTGATGCCGTATTTTCTTCGGATATCCAGCTCTCCGATGCTCTTGCCGACCCAGGACTCCGGGATCTCCACTTCGAAGATCGCGTGCTGTCGGTCGATCTCGATATAGTCGAAGATATGGTCTGTCGTATAGCGCATTGCGGTCCACTTTGCGATCTGCTTTTCCGGATATACGACATGGTCCGCTCCGTTTCGGAGCAAAAACTTCTCCTGCACATCTCTCTCCGCTCTGGAGACGACGCATTTTGCGCCGAGCTCCTTTAAGAGGGAGGTGGTTTCCAGGGAATCCTGGAAATTGTCGCTGATCGTCACGATGCAGATGTCGTAGTTTCCGATCCCGAGGGAGCGGAGAAATTCCGCGTTGGTGCTGTCTCCGATCTGCGCGCTCGTCACAAAGGGCATGACCTCGTTGACCCGCTCCTCATTGCTGTCCACGGCCATGACCTCATGTCCGAGCTCGTTCAGGTGGACGGCGATATGCTTTCCGAGCAGCCCAAGGCCGATCAGGAGAATACTTTTCATAGATAAAGTCCTTTCTTTTCATAAGTGATAGGCGTATCCGTTATACGCGTATTCAGCCCACCGCGATCTTTTCCTGCGGAAGCTTCGCGAAGCTGTGGGTCCTCGTGGAAATGGCCGCAAAGATCAGGGTCAGCGCTCCGACCCGGCCCAGGAACATAAGGACGATCAGGACCAGCTGGGAGAGGAGGTGGAGCTTTGGCGTGATGCCCAGCGTGACGCCCACGGTGCCGACGGCGGAGGCCGTCTCATAGAGGCAGGCGGAGAGGGGAAGCCTCTCGTATACGCTGAGGATGACAGCGCCCGTAAAGAAGAGCGCGGCGTACATGAAAAAGATGGTCGCGGCGGTCTTTACCGCGCTCTCCTCCATCCTTCTGCCAAACATCTGCGCATCCTCCTTCTGGAAAATGGTGGCCACGAAATTCGCCAGGAGCACGACGAAGGTCGTCGTCTTTATCCCGCCCGCCGTTGAGCCGGGGGAGCCTCCGATCAGCATCAGAACGATCTGAATCGCCTGGGAGGGACCGGACATCTTCGAGAGCTCTACGGTGTTGAAGCCGGCCGTCCGCATGGTGACGGACTGGAGGAGAGAGGCCAGGATCCGTGATCGGAGCGGGAGAGCTGAGAGATCCTCAAAGAAGAAAAAGACTGCGGGCAAAAGGATGAGGAAGGCGGTGGCCGTCAGGATGATCTTGCTTTGCAGGCGGTAGCGGTGGAGACGGAAGCGCCAGGTGTAGATATCATTCCAGGTCAGGAAGCCGAGGCCGCCCAGGATGATGAGGAGCATGATCGTGAGATTTACGACGGGGTTCCCGACATAGGAGCTGATGGAGACAAAAGGAGCGGCGCTCGTTCCGAGGAGGTCAAAGCCCGCATTGCAAAAGGCGGAGACCGAGTGGAAGAGAGCCATCCAGACTCCGCGGATGCCGTAGTCCCGGAGGAAGACCGGGAGCAGAAAAAATGCGCCGAGAAGCTCGATGAGAATCGTGCCCCGGAGGATGAAGCGGGTCAGCCTGACGACGCCGCCGACCTGGGGGGCGGAGATCGCATCCTGCATGATGCTCCTTTGCATAAGGGAGATCCTTTGGTGCGAGAGCATCGTAAAGAGCGATGCGACGGTGATGACGCCGAGTCCCCCGATCTGGATCAGGAGGAGGATGACGGTCTGTCCGAAGGCGGACCAGTAGCTTCCGGTATCCACTACGACGAGGCCGGTGACGCAGACCGCAGAGGTCGCGGTAAAAAGGGTCTTCGAAAAGGGCGTAATCCTCCCGCATTTAGAGGAAAGGGGGAGCATCAAAAGCAGTGCCCCGAGGAGAATGATCGAAAAAAAGCCGAGGATGATGATCTGGGCGCTGGTGAGATAACGTATTCTCCGCCTGGGTTCAATGGGCATGGGACAGGCCTCCCTTCTCCCGAAGCTTCTGTCCGAGGTACTCAAAGACGGAGAGAAGCAGACAAAGTTCAATCGAGAGGAGACGGCGGGGGGGGACTCGGCGAAAGTCCGCCTTTTTCAGATGTCTCCTCGTCCGAAGCCCCTCGTGGAGCCCGGAGAGGTACTCCCTTCCAAAGCCCTTTTTCCAAAAGAAAAGGAGCTTTATGAAAAAGCCGAGAAGAAGCGGGACGGCATTCAGAACGAGAAGGGCAGGCGGCATATTCTTATAGAGGAGATAGATCGAATTTCTCGCGGAGAGCCGCACCTTAAAGGAATTATAGCGGCTGCCGCTCGTCCCGGAACCGACATGGAGTACCCCGGCGGAGGGCTCATAGCGGATCTCAAAGCCATAGAGCCGGGCCCGAAAGGAGAGGTCGATATCTTCAAGATAGGCGAAGTGGGCTTCATCGAAGAGGCCGGTCTCGGAGAGGAGGGAGAGGCGGTAGATCGCCGCTCCCGCACAGGCGGAGAAGACCGCTGCCGGTTTTTGAAAGCGTCCTTCGGGCTCCCCGTGTCCGCGCTGGAACTGCCAGCCGAGAAGGGTATACTGATCCCCCGCGTCATCGATTGTATCCGGATCGGACTTTTGCAGCATCCGGGAGGAAAGAGCAAAGAGCCTTCCCCTGCGGTCTTTATCCATGGCGCGGACCAGGTTCTCTACAAAGTCCGGAAAGACCTCGGTATCATTATTCAGGAGTATGGCATAGGAGAAGCCTTTTTGAACGGCAAAGCGGATCCCCCGGTTTACCGCGGAGGAGAAGCCGAGATTCTCAGGATTTTGCAGGAGGATATGGCGATCCCTGTCCTCGGCGGCCCAGTGGGAGAGCCAGCGGAGGCTTCCGTCCGTGGAGCCGTTGTCCACGACGATGGTCGAAAACTGATCCGTCGTCTCCCGGTCCAGAGCCGCCATACAGGGCGGGAGAAAACGGGAGCCATTGTAATTTGGTATAATGACGGCAGTTTTCATGAGGATTCTCCTTCTGCTTCTTGTGCCTTCCCGGACGATATCATTGCCTTAAGCTCATAAGGTCTTCCCTCCGCCTTCGCGATGCGGAGGAGAGAGTGCGGCGGCCGGATTTTTCGCAGGATCCCGCACGGCTTTGCTGCGTTGCAGCTCCCGCCGTGCTTTCTTTATTCGCATTCCCGTGGAGCTTCGCTCCACTCCATGCTCATAAAGGGGCGCGTCATAAAGTCCTCCCTCCGCCTTCGCGCCGGCGCGATGCGGAGGAGAGACTTTTGACGCTGGGATCATTATAAGCGCATCATATTATTTAATCAATTCCCTGCTGGATATGGGAAATTTATGTTATAATTTAAGAAATTACGATTTTGGTATAGATATTTATTTTCAGGGAGGGACATTTCATGACTTCATTTTCTTTTCCGCTGACGGCTTTGATCCCCTTGCTCATCGTCCTGCTTGTTTTGTTTTTGCTTTTGAGAGGCTATGTCAAGGCACCGCCCGATAAGGCCTTCATCATCTCCGGTCTTCGGAAGAAGCCGAAGATTCTTGTGGGGCGCGCCGGAGTAAAGCTCCCTCTCCTGGAAAGGCTGGATGTCCTCTATCTCGGGCAGATGACGGTGGATATCAAGACGGAGCAGTCCGTCCCGACGACGGATTTCATCAATGTCAATGTCGATGCCGTCGCGAAGGTCCGGATCGCCCCGGACGGCGCCGGGATCGAGAAAGCCTCTCGGAACTTCCTCAATAAAAAGCCGGAGCAGATCGCTCTGGATCTGCAGGATTCCCTCCAGGGAAATATGCGTGAAATCATCGGAACTTTGACACTGAAGGATATCAATACCAACCGCGATTCCTTCTCCGATCAGGTGATGATGAAGGCGGCCACGGACATGGATAAGCTCGGCATCGAGATCCTGTCCTGCAATATCCAGAATGTGACGGACGAGAAGGGTCTGATCAACGATCTGGGGGCGGATAATACCTCAAAGATCAAGAAGGATGCCGCGATCGCAAAGGCGCAGGCGGACAGGGATGTCGCGATCGCGCAGGCGGAGGCCAATAAGGCGGCGAATGACGCGAGAGTGCTCGCGGATACGGAGATCGCGCAGAAGAACAATGAGCTTGCGATCCGGCAGTCCGAGCTGAAGGTGATCTCCGATACAAAGAAGGCAGAGGCGGACGCGGCCTACGAGATTCAGAAGCAGGCGCAGCAGAAGAATATTCAGATCGCGACAGTGAACGCACAGATCGCGAAGGCAGAGCGCGACTCCGAGCTCAAGAAGCAGGAGGTCGGCGTCATGCAGCAGGCTCTGGACGCCGAGATCAATAAGAAGGCGGATGCCGAGAAGTACCGCGTGGAGCAGGAGGCCGCCGCTGGACTCGCAAAGCGCCAGAGAGAGGCGGAAGCGAAAAAGTACGAGCAGGAGAAGGAGGCGGAGGCGAAGAAGGCTGTCGCGGATGCGGCGAAGTATTCCGCAGAGCAGGAGGCCGCCGGGATTAGGGCGAAGTATGAGGCGGAGGCCGCCGGAATCGCCTTAAAGGGAAAGGCGGAGGCCGAGGCGAAGAAGGCAGTGGGCCTTGCGGAGGCGGAGGCCATGGAGAAGAAGGCGGAGGCCTACCAGAAGTACAATAACGCGGCCATGGCGGAGATGCTGATCAAGGTGCTCCCGGATATCGCGGAGGAGATCGCAAAGCCGCTCGCCCAGATCGATAAGATCACGATTATCGGCGGAGAGGGGAGGGACGGAGGAGTCTCCCAGATGGCCTCCAATGTCCCCGCCGTGATGGCAAAGCTCTTTGAGTCCATGAAGGAGACGACCGGGATTGATCTCGGGGAGATCATGAAGGCCGGAAGCTATGATGCGAAGGTGAACCGGAACATCCATGTGACGGGGCTGGAAAATGTGATCTCCGGCCCGGAAAAGAGGGAGAAAAGCGAGGAGAAGAAGGAAGAGAAGGCAGAGCAGCCGGATACAGAGTAAATGCAGCGGCTGGAAAGGACGCGGCCCCGATCCGTATTGGGGCCGTATCTTTTTCACCGCATTTTTCCTTTCATTTTTGAATTGCCGAAGAGGAGCTGTTCAATGGAGATTGTCATGATACATGGACAGAGCCATAAGGGCTCGACGTATCACATTGCGAGGAATCTGGCTTTAAAAATCGGCGGCGATATAAAGGAGTTTTTCCTGCCGAGGGATTTCGGAGAGTTCTGCATCGGCTGCACAAAGTGCTTTTTGGAATCGGAAAAGAAATGTCCGCATTATGATAAGCTTAAGCCCCTCACAGAGGCGATGGATAGGGCGGATCTGATTATTCTTGCAAGTCCGGTATATGTAATGCATGCGACAGGCGCAATGAAGGCGTTTTTAGATCACTATGGATACCGCTGGATGGTGCACAGACCGGAAAAGGCAATGTTTTCAAAGCAGGGGATATGCATCTCTACTGCGGCGGGTGCAGGGATGAAATCTGCGATGAAGGATATGGCGGACAGCTTATTTTTCTGGGGGATTTCTGAGATTTATCGATACGGGAAAGCCGTTTTTGCAGTGAAGTGGCAGGATGTAAGTGAGAAAAATAAAAAAACCATTGATAAAGAGCTGTCCTCTCTCGCAAAAAAGATCCGCAGGAATTACGGCAAAGCGAAAACGGGGATAAAGACAAAGCTGGTATTTCATGCCATCCGTCTTTTGCAAAGGAAGGGCTGGAACAAGGCAGATCTGGAGTACTGGCGGGAAAGAGGATGGCTGGATAAAAAACGTCCGTGGAGCTGAAGAACGGAGGAAGTGAGGATTTCGAAGAAGGAACGGCTATGCCAGATCTTGGCCTTATCGCAAAATAAGTGGGAAATAGGATCAGCATCAAAGAAGAGACCTCCGACCCGGATCTGAGTCGGAGGCCCCTTCCTTTTTACTCCTTGCTTTTCTTAATCGTGCGGCTCGATCGCACCGGCAGCCTTCTCCCTTGCGGCGTCTGCCTGCGCCTTTGCGACGGCCTGTTTATCCGCTTCAGACTGCTGTCCTACGATGACGGGATCCGTCGGATCGTAGTCCTGGCTCCTCGGGATTGCCTGATCGATGGCATCCTTCTCCAGCGGGCCCTTGTCCCAGGGATCCGAGTAGATCGTCACCGGGGTTCCGTTTCCGCAGTTATGGTAGACCCAGGCGGCGTCCCCCGCCTTCATGCGGATGCATCCCCCGGAGATTGCCTGATCCATATAGTTATAATTGATCGCATCAAAGGTATGCAGATCCGCCCTCGTATAGAGGAGGGAGTGGATCAGGAAGCCCTGATAGAAACGGGAGAGGAACTGCGTATAGCAGTCCTGATGCATGAAGTGCCAGCGGTATTTCTCATAGATCTTGAAATCCCCGAGGGGAGTGTCCGTCCCGCAGCTGATCATAAAGGTCTTGAAGGGGATCGTGAACTTTCCCGCGGAGTCCCTGGCGAGGATGGTGGCGGTGCGGGTCGCCTTGTTGATCCGGACGGCATAGCCCTTCTTCTGTGCGCCCATGACGGGTTCCAGATCCTTGACCGCGATGCCGTGCTCGCTGAAATAGCAGTTATAGCCGTCGATCGCCTTCCAGCCGGTCACGGGAGAGCCGTTTTCGAAGTAGAGCTGGTTGGAGTCCTCGTCGAAGGCCCAGCCGGTATAGGCGTGACCGTCCGCAGTGGCGTAGACAGGAGCACCGCTTTCTGTGCGGGTGAAGCCCTCGTTGTGCTCGTTGTCCAGGAACTTGGAGCCCGGATTTTCGAAGGGGACCTCATTCTTCCAGAGGGCGAGCTTCAGTCCGACGATGTAGCGGTCTCCGCCGATCACACCGCAGGCCTGCCCTTCCTTTGCCCAGTCTGTCATCGTGCCGTCGTTCAGGACAGCGCGGTAGTAGAGGGTTCCCAGCTTATGCGTATAGCCTTTGATCCGGAACTGGACCGCCTGTACGGTGCCCCGGTCCGGCGTCTTTTCCTTGGAGGCCGCCCAGGGTCCCCAGCCGGTGCTGCTCGCATAGGTTCTGTAATACCAGCGGCCTACGTTCTGGTGCTCCAGCATCATACGCTGGAATCCGCCCTCCGCGAAGACGAAGGAATCATTTTTCTGGGTATAACCGTAGTCGATGCGGTCGCCGTTTCCATTATAGACATAGTAGGTTGCGAGCGGGATGAGCTGAAGCACGGGGTCTTCCGTCATATCCCCCGCGTGTCCGGTCGTAAACCTGGCGCGGAGAGTATCCACATCGACGCTCACCTTCGGAAGGACTCCGTTTACACTGGAATTCGGCTGCTGACTTTGTGCCTGATTCTGTGCCTGATTTTGTCCCCCCTGTCCCTGCTGATTCTGCCCCTGCTCCTGCGTCTGTCCCTGGCTCTCCGCCTGCGTGTTTCCCGCGCTCTGCGAGGACGCGGCATTCCCGGAGGAAGCCGCGGATTCGCTGCCCTGAGAAGAGGCACTGCTCTCTACCTGCACAGGCCTCATCCCGCTGATGACATTTGACTTCGCAAGAGCGGGAAGAGCCGCTGTCTGCGAAAGAGCAAAAATCGCGGCAAAGACTCCCGCCTTTTGGAACCTTATCATATCCTTTATGACCTCCTGATTAGTTTTTTGAATATTTATCCCTTTTGACCCATATGCCCTCCTATCATACAACGAAATCTCAAAATTGGCTAGCGCGGAAATACAGCGCCCCCGCAGGAGTTTACAATTTGACGGGGATCATATAGAATATGATTCCAGTGTATAAGCTCGCTCCTCCGACTTATGCTCGCATAAGAGAGGAGGAGTGAGCTTAAGACACGCCCCGACATGAGCAGGAAGCGGAGCGAAGCGCCGCGGGAGTGCGAATGGCGGGGCGCATGGCGAAAGCTGCGAAGCAGCGAAGGCATGCGGAATCATAAGAATGTCTCGGGTGTCACAAATGCTCACCGAGATCGTCAAGAAGGCATGCGGAATCATAGGCCTTCCGCTCCTCCGACTTATGCTCGCATAAGAGAGGAGGAGTGAGCTTAAGACACGCGGAATCGCAGAAAATGTAAGAATGTCTCGGGGCGTCACAAAATACCCGCCGCGATTGTCGGCGAAGACAGGTGAAATCGAAGAAATGTTGAGTGGATTGAGTTGATTATGTAGAAATACCGCGGGAATATCGAGGGAGGCGCCGCAAGGGGCGGTCCGGGAAGGAGAACTGTGTCTGCGGGACAGAGAAAGCCGGAGGAAGCTGTCATCAATGTGACGAGAGCAAGCCTTCCGCCGATTGAGGAATATCAGGCGATGCTCAGAGAGATCTGGGAAAGCGCGCAGCTCACCAATATGGGAAGGTATCACGAGGAGCTCCGCGAAAGACTCCGGCGCTATCTTAGGGTCGAGGAGCTGGAGCTTTTCGTGAACGGACACAGCGCGCTGGAGCTCCTGCTGCAGGCCTTTTCCCTGAAGGGCGAGGTGATCACGACGCCCTTTACCTTCGCCTCTACGACCCATGCGATCGTGCGAAACGGCCTGAAGCCGGTCTTTTGCGACATCACGGAGAAGAACTATACGATAGATGTAGAGAAGCTTCCGGAGAAGATCACGGAGAATACCTGCGCGATTCTTCCGGTCCATGTCTATGGAAATATCTGCGCTGTCCATAAGCTCTCGGAGATGGGAAGAAAATATCATATTCCGGTGATCTATGATGCGGCCCACGCCTTCGGAGAGAGCTATGAGGGAAGGGGAGTGGGGAGCTATGGTGATGCTTCGATGTTTTCCTTCCACGCCACGAAGGTCTTTCATACGATTGAGGGCGGCGCAGTGAGCCTGGGGAGAAAAGATCCGGAGCTTATGGAGAGGCTCTATGAGCTGAAAAATTTCGGAATCCTCGGGCAAGAGGAGGTCGCATCCGTCGGGGCGAATGGGAAGATGAATGAATTTTCGGCGGCGATGGGGCTTTGCAATCTGAATCACATTTCGGAGTATATCGAGGGGAGGAAGCGGGTATTTGAGCGCTACCGGGAGATTCTGAGCGGGAGAAGGGGGATCCTGTTCCCGGAGCCCGATCCCGACACAAAAAGCAATTATGCCTATCTGCCGGTCCGCTTTTTCGGAGCCCCTTATTCGAGGGATGCAATCTTTGAAAGGCTTGGGAAAAATGGAATCCACGCGAGAAAGTATTTCTACCCCTGCGTCAACGCCTACCGCTGTTACCGGGAGCAGTACGATGAGAGGGAGACCCCGGTCGCGGGACGAATTTCCCGGGAGATTCTGACGCTTCCGATCTATCCCGGGCTCCCGCTCGAGGAGGTGGACCGGATCTGCCGCATCGTTTTGGAGGAGCGCTGAGAGAGGAGACCGGCCTTCGGGAGTCAGGATCAGGGCGCGGAAGCGGAAAATTCTGTGCCTCTTTATGTGCCTCTTTATATAATATAGGAGAAGGACGGGGAGGGAGGAAAGGATGAAGGAAAAGACAGCGCTTGTGACGGCGATCGGTTCCTTTTCGGCGGACTGCGTACTGGAGACTCTCAGGAGGCTCAATTACCGCGTCGTTGGGACGGATATCTACCCGGAGGAGTGGCTTCCCGCAAGCCTGAAGCTCGACGCCTTCTGCCGCCTTCCCCCCGCCGCGGAAGAAGAGGACTATCTTTTCTCATTCCGGAAGCTTTTGGAGAGGGAGAGGCCGGAGAAAATCCTCCCGCTCATAGATCTCGAGGTAGACCTTCTGAATCTGCACCGGGAGGAGCTTGAGACAGAAAACGGCATTTTCTGCATCTGCGGGAAGGAGGAGATCGAGCTTCTGAGGGACAAATACCTCCTCGCCCGGAAGGTCGCCGGATCCTTGAATGAGCTGGAGGACAGCTCCTGCCGGGCCAATGTGCGGGCGATCCGGACAGAGTATGCGTCGGAGCTCGACTTCGAAGCTCTCAGCTTTCCGCTCATTTTAAAGCCGGTCAACGGGAGATCCTCCGGCGGGCTCTACCGGATTCATAATGAGGATGAGCTCGGCTTTTCGCTCTCTGTGATCCTTCGGGAGGGCGGGGAGGAGAGGCTTTCCTCCTATATCGCCCAGCCCCTCATCCGGGGAAGAGTCGTGACGGTGGATATCCTCCGGGACCGCTTCGGAAATACGGCATCCATCCCCCGGGAGGAGCTTCTCCGGACTCCCAACGGCGCAGGGCTGTCCGTGCGTGTTTTTCAGGACCGGAATTTCCAGAGGGTCTGTGAATATCTGGCAGAGAGGCTCAATATCCTAGGCTGCGTGAATTTTGAGTTCATCCGGGGCGAGGGCTCCGGCGTCTATTATTTCGTGGAGTGCAATCCCCGCTTTTCCGGGGGCGTGGCCTTCACGGAGCTCTCCGGCTTTCCGGCGGTGGAGGAGAGCCTCCGGATCTTTGACGGGGAGAGGCTCCGGACGGATTACCCGCTCCGCTATGGCTATTTCACGAGGAAATATACAGAATGCAGAATGAAGCGATGAGCGGGAGAGCGGAGAAGAGGAGGAGAGGAGAGCTGCTCCTCGTGATCCCGGCCTATAATGAGAGGGAGAATCTCCCCGCTGTGATCTCGGACATTCTGCTCTCGGGGGAGGGGATCGACTACATCGTCGTCTCCGACGGCTCCACGGACGGGACGGCGGAGCTTTGCCGGGAGAGGGGATGGAACTATATCGAGCTCCCGGTGAATCTGGGGCTCGCAGGCTGCTTCCAGACGGGAATGAAGTATGCGCTCCGGGAGGGCTACTCCTATGCGGCCCAGTTCGACGGGGACGGGCAGCACAGGGCGGAGGATGTTCGTCTTCTCCTGGAGAAGATGAAGGAAGGAGAGTATGACATCGTGCTCGGCTCCCGCTTCCTCCAAAAGAAGCGGGGGGGCAGCATGAGAGAGCTCGGCTCCCGGCTCATCTCCCTCGCGATTTTCCTGAGCACGGGGAAGAAATTGACGGACCCGACCTGCGGGCTTCGGCTCTACCGGAAAACGGTGATCGAGGATTTCGCGCTTCGCTTAAACTATGGTCCGGAGCCGGATACCATATCCTATCTGATCCGGCGGGGATGCCGGATCGCGGAGGTGGCGGTAGAGGTCCGGGAGAGACGGGCGGGGGAGTCCTATCTCAGGCCCTTGAACGCGGCAAAATACATGGCGCGGATGCTGATCTCCATCCTTCTGATCCAGTATTTTCGCGGGGGAAGAGAGGATGGGAGAACGGGGAAGGGATGAGGAAGCTTTGGAGAAATGATGTTTTTTGGAATGCGGCGGGGAGCCTGCTGTATGCGCTCGCTTCCATGGTGCTTTCTTTTTTCGTGCTTCGCCTCATGGGGCCGCGGGACGGAGGGATCTTCGGCTTCGGCTTCTCCACCTTCGGACAGCAAATTTTCATCATCGCCTATTTTGGGATCCGCCCGTTCCAGATCACGGATATGGCGGGGGAGTACCGCTTTTCGGAGTATCACTTTGCGAGGAGACTCTCTTCCCTTTTCGCGCTTCTTTCCTCCCTCCTCTTCCTCTGGCTGATGGTTTCGATCGGAAGCTATGACGGGATCAAGGCGGAGCTTCTTTTTCTGCTTTCCTTTTATAAGCTTCTGGACGGCTTTTCCGATGTCTATGAATCGGAGCTCCAGCGCCGCGGCAGGCTCTACCTCGCCGGGCAGTCGCTTTTTTTCCGGACGGGGCTTTCCATGCTGAGCCTGATGCTGAGCCTTCTTGTCACGGGGAATATGCTTTTCTCCTGCATCCTCATGGATCTCACACAGCTTCTTGGCCTTTATCTTTTTGCGCTTCTCCCTCTCAGGTCCCTGGGAGAGCTTCCCGGAAGCGAGGTCTTTTCGGGAGAGAAAAGGAGGGGAAGGAGCCTCCGGCTTTTGCGGAGCACTTCCTTTCTCTTTCTCTCCGCCTTTTTGGACTTCTACATCTTTTCCGCCTCGAAGTATGCTCTGGATCTCAGGCTCGGTTCGGAGAGCTCCGGCATTTTCAATGTCCTCTTCATGCCGACCTCCTTCATCTATCTTGTCGCGAATTTCCTGATCCGCCCGATGCTCACGCGCCTTGCGACAGAGCGGAGGGAGGGAAGGTATGAGGACTTTTCGCGAAGCTGCCGCTTTCTGATCCTCGCGGTCTTCCTCATGGCGCTCGGCATCTCTCTCACGAGTCTGATCCTCGGCGAATTCGGGCTTCAGATCTTCGAGCTCCTTCTCGGAATGCGCTATCGCGGGGCACTGCTCCGGGAGATCCTGGCCTTCCTGATCCTGATTGCGGGGGGAGGCTTTTACGCGCTCGCGAATGTGCAGTACTATATCCTTGTGACGATGCGGCGCCAGGGGACGATCTTTTTCTCCTATGTCCTCGTATCCTTGCTTGCTCTCGTTTCCGCGGACCGCGCGGTGCAGTGCGCCGGGATCCTGGGAGGGGCAATTTGCTACCTTTTCCTGATGGCCATCCTCTTCCTTTTCTTCAGCCTTTCCGTGCTCCGGGGGCTTTGGAGGATGCAGGACGGCGGGAAAAACGGAACGCGGGAAGGGCAGGCGGAGTAAGCGGGAGAGAAACGGCCGGATGACGGGGAGAGGACGGGAAGAAGCGGAGAAAGAGAAGAGAGAGCATCGCTGGGAGAGAGGACGGACAGAGAGAGGGAAAGGGAAGGCGTGCCGGAGGACGGAAAGCGAGGAGGAGAGCAGGACATGGCAGGGAGAGGGGCAGTAAAGCGGAAAGGGAAGGCAGGAAAGAGGAAGGGAAGAGAGAAATGAATCAGACGATGGATGCCATCATACCGAGCTACCGCCCGGGGGAGAAATTCTACCAGCTCCTCGCCATGCTGAAAAAGCAGCGCCTTCCCCTCGGAAAGATCATTGTGGTGAATACGGAGAGACGCTTTTTCGATGAGGAGAGGGCGAGGGAAGCGGCCGGGGAGCGCCTGGAGCTCCACCACATTGAGAAGCGGGACTTCGACCACGGCGGAAGCAGAAATCTCGGCGTCTCCTTCTCGGATTCCGAGCTCTTTCTCATGCTGACAGACGATGCGGTGCCCCGGAGTACGGAGCTCACGGAGAGGCTCTCTGCGGCCTTCCTTCGCGGGGAGAGGATCGGAGCTGTCTATGGGAGACAGCTTGCGACGAAGGAGAGCTCCTTTGATGAGAGCTATGCGAGGCGCTTTAATTATCCGGAGCAGTCCTTTGTGAAGTCCATCGAGGATCTGCCGCGCCTTTCGATCAAGACCTACTTCATGTCCAATGTCTGCTGCGCTTACCGGAGAGATCTTTTCGACAGGCTGGGGGGCTTTCCCAGTCCGATGATCTTCAATGAAGACATGGTCTATGCGGCCCGCCTCCTTCGGCTCGGTTATCGGATCGCCTATGAGGCGGAGGCGGAGGTCTATCATGCGCACTGCTACTCGGGTCTCCAGCAGCTTCGGCGGAACTTCGATCTCGGCGTATCACAGGCGGAGCACCCGGAGATTTTTTCCGATCTTCGGCCGGAGGGAGAGGGAAAACGGCTGATAAAGGGAAACCTCAGGGAGCTTCTGAGAGAGGGAAGAGCCTGGAAAATCCCCGCCCTCCTATGGAAGTCCGGCTGCAAGTATCTCGGCTACCTTCTCGGGAAAAATTATCGGAGACTCCCCGGGAGACTGCGCTCCGCCCTCAGTATGAACAAGGGCTATTGGAGAAGAAGAGGAGGAAAATGATGACGACGTTCTTTCGAATGATCCTGATCCTTGTCTCAGGGGCGACCTTCTGGGTATTGAACCGAAAGATCCGAAAATCCAGGATCCGGATCGAGGAGACGGTGTTTTGGATCCTGCTCTCGCTGCTTTTTGTGCTTTTTGCGCTCTTTCCGGCACTCGCGGACCGGGCGGCAGCGGCGCTCGGCATCTACTCCACGCCGAACTTCCTCTTCCTCTTTATCATCTTCCTGCTCCTTCTCCGGCTCTTCCATGTCAATATGCAGCTTGGGAGGCTGGAGGAGAAGCTTCGGACCCTGGCGCAGGAATTTGCGCTTTTTCAGAACAGGGAGAGGGAAGAGGAGAGCTTCAGGGGCCTCCCCGGAGAGGAGACGCGATGAATCCGGAGCTGTCTTCTTTTCCCTTCCCCTGGTTTTTCTTCATTTTTATCCTGCTTTTGCTGCTCGCGGCTCTCCTTCTCCTCTTCCTTCGGAGGGAGAGGCTCTGCCTCCTCTCCTTTTCCCTGCTCTTTGGCCTTGGCTTTTTATATTCCCTTGTGCTGATGCCGCTCTCCGCTCCGGATGAGGTCGCGCATTATGTCGGTGTCTATGAGCTCTCCAATGTGCTGATCGGAAAGCCGGAGCCCATGCGGGACGAGGAGGGGAGACTTTTGATCCGGACGGAGGATGTCTTTTTGGATGACTGGCCGGAGGACGGGGACCCGGACAATGCGACCGTGATCGGCATGCATCTTACGGGGAGAAGCTATGAGGAGCTCTTCCGGAGGGGGATCTTCTCGACGGGAGAGAAGGGCTATCATTTTACCCTGCAGGAGCCGGTGCACACGAGCTTTTTCGCCTATCTCTTCCCCGCTCTTGGCTTTTCCCTTGCGAGGGTGCTGAGACTGGGCGGCTTCGGACTGGTCTTTTTCGGGAGGCTCTTTAACCTCCTCCTCTTCTCCATCCTCACGACGCTCGCCGTGCGGCAGCTGCCGTTTGGGAAGGAGGTCCTCCTCTCAGTCGCGCTTTTTCCCATGGTGCTGGAGCTCGCGGGCTCCCTTTCCTACGATGCCTTCATCCTGGGGCTTAGCTTCTATCTCACAGCGGCGCTCACGGACCTCGCGACCCGGGAGCAGGGGCCCGGGCTGAGTGATTTCCTGGAGATCGGCATCCTGGCCTTCCTGCTCTCCCCCTGCAAGATGGTCTATTCCCTCCTCTTCCTGGGCTGCTTCTCGGTGCCGGTTCGGAAGTGGAAGAATATCGGAAGCTACTTCCTCATGATTTTCGGGATCGCCTCTCTCATTGCGCTCTCCCTGCTCCTTATGAATTTTCAGGAGCTCTCCCGCTATCTTCACCCATCGGGAGGAGCGGTGAATTATGCGGATGCCGCCGCGACGGGGAGCGCCGCCGAGACCTATAATCTCATCGGGACCCTGAAAACGCCTGTGATCTTTCTGAAGATCCTGAGAAACAGCTTTCAGATCAAGGGGGAGGAGTATCTCTTCACCATGGTGGGGCATCCGCTGGGCCACTTCGATCAGGGGCTCGGTGCTCCGATCTTCCTGGTGGGGCTCTTCTACCTCATTGTCCTATTGCAGGGGATTTTTACCCGGAGGGGAGAGAGGGGGCTTTCGCTCCTGCAAAGGCTTTGCTTCCTCCTCACTCCGGTACTTCTCGTCGTGACGATCCTCGCGAGCATGCTGAGTGCTTACACTCCGAAGGGGACAGACTATGTCCTCGGTGTGCAGGGCAGGTATTTCCTTCCGGCGCTTCCGATGCTCCTCCTCTCCTTCTTTGGAGGGCGGAGTCTATGGAGAGCGGGAGGGAAGGCCGCGGCAGCCCCGGCCGCATTCTCCGGGAAGGAGAGCAAGACTTCCGCGGGATCCTCTGCACCCTCCCGGCTTTCCGGAAACGAAAAGATAGAAAAGGCAGAAAAGATAGAAAAGATAGAGCGGGGAAGCGGGGAAGGCCCAAAGCCTGCGGAAGCTGCGCTCTTCCCCACGCGGGAGGCAGGGGAGAAAAAGGCGGAAGCCGCTCCCGCTCTGACAGAGACTGAAACCGGAGAGAGCTTGCCCGCTTCCGATGAGAGGAAGGGGAAGGAACCTGTCTCGGATAAGGGGAAGGCACTCGCCTCTAATGAGGAGAAGGAGAAGGAGGAGAAGGAAGAGAGCTTCGGAAAGATGCGAAAGGGCCCGGAAGGAGGAGAGAAGGGGACGAAGGATCTCAAAGAGAAGGAGAGAGCGGCGCCTCTCCCGGGACAAAGCAGAGCCTTTTCCGGAATCTTTCGGAGGAGGGAGAGGAAGAGCCGGAAAAGAAAGGCAGGGTGGGGACTCAGTGCCCCGGCGCCGATCCTTCTCTTTCTCGAATTTCTTTTAAATGCGGGGCTCCTGCTTGCTCTCCTTTCGATCATAGCGGGGCGGAGCTAGGGCATCCATCGAGACGGGAACGCGCTCTTCTTTCGATCACAGCGGGGGGAAGAGATAAAACACAAGATAAAGAAATAAAACGCGGGATAAGGAGATAAAAGGCGGGATAAAGAGACAAAAAATGTAATAATGTCGAAAATATTCTGAAAAATTCATTGTTTTTTAATGGATGCCGCGGGAAGGTCCTGCAATTGTGTGATATCATGGTGGCATTGCCGACGCCCTTTTCGTTTCTTTCTGCCTGATCCTCTATCCGGCGCTTTACCGGCTTCCATCGCTTATATTTGCCGCGGGAGAGGGCAGCGGAAGCGGGAGCGTTCTGCTTTGGGCGGAGAAAATCACAGGAAAACGCTGAGGCGGCCCGCAAATACTGACAGCGGCATGGAGAGGGAACGGGGAGGATGCCTCGGAACCCCGGATGGATACAGGGAAGGTTATGAGAACGGTACTGCAATTATTGAAGGATATTAAAGCGCGGAGGCGCATGATTTTAGAGCTTGCGGCGGCGGATTTTCGGAAGCGCTTCGTCGGGTCCTACTTCGGCATGGTATGGATGTTCATCCAGCCCCTTGTTACGATCGCGATCTATGCCTTTATCTTCGGCCCCTATGGCTTTAAGTCCGCTCCTCCGGTGCCGAATGTGAGCTATACAGCCTGGCTGGTCCCCGGCATCGTGCCCTGGTTTTTCTTCTCGGAAGCGATGAATATGATCACCGGCATCCTTCAGGAATACAGTTATCTTGTGAAGAAGGTCGTCTTCCCGGTAGAGCTCCTCCCGATCATCAAGCTGATCAGCTGCAGCTTTGTCCACCTCTTCTTTTTCGCGGTCATGCTGGTTTTCTATCTCGTGAACGGCAGGATGCCGATGCTCTCCTGGATCCAGTGCTTCTACTACAGCTTTGCGGCGGCGATGTTTGCGCTGGGACTGGGCTATCTCACGAGCGCGGTCAATGTCTTTTTCAAGGATATGCAGCAGATCGTCGGCATCCTGCTCCAGTTTGGCATCTGGATGTGTCCGATCATGTACGATGAGAAGCTCTTTTTCTCGAAGGCACCCTGGGTTTCTGTTATATTGAAACTGAACCCCTTTTATTATATTGTGGCGGGATACCGGGATTCCATGATCACCGGGAGCCCGTTTTGGATGCGGCCGAAGCTGGGCATTTACTTTTGGGGACTTACGATCGTGATCTTTTTCGCAGGGCTTCGCTTCTTCGGAAAACTGCGCCCGCATTTTTCAGACGTGCTCTGAGAGCCACGGCTTTTCTTATTCGTCAGATTTGTCTGCTGAGGGCGAAAGCCCGTCCGCATTTTCCGAAGGAGGACCCAGGATGCTTCATATGATAGCGGCGCTGTCCGTTATATTTCTTTTTCTGACATTCGGCTGCGTTTATTTCCTGAAGCTTGACAGGATGGAGGAGGGCAGGGAGAAGGATCTCTACACGCTTCACCTTGTGCAGAGGAGGCTGAGACGGATACTCGCGGCCTCCGGCGTGAGCTACGAGATCGAGGGGGCCGAAAATATCCCGGAAAATGAGGCCGTGATGTTTGTGGGGAATCACCGCTCCTTCTTCGATATCGTGATCGGCTATACTCTGGTAAAGGGGCCGACCGGCTTTATCTCAAAGCAGGAGGTGGGAAAGGTCCCGCCCTTAAAGCGCTGGATGGAGGAGCTGCACTGCCTCTTCATGGACAGGGACAATATCCGGCAGAATCTGAAGGTGATCCTCGAGGCGATCAAGCTTGTGAAGGGCGGGGTCTCCATCTGGATCTATCCGGAGGGAAAGAGGAGCACGGGGAGCGATGTGAAGGAGCTTCTGCCCTTTAAGGAGGGATCCTTCAAAATCGCGGAGAAGAGCGGATGCAGGATCGTCCCGATCGCGATGTATCCGACGAGGAGGATCCTGGAGGAGCACTTCCCCCGCATCATTCCGACCCATGTGCTTGTGAAGGTGGGGGAGCCGATCCTCCTTTCGGAGCTTCCGGAGGAGAAGAGGAGAAGGATCGGGGAGTACACGAGGGAGAAGATCGTCGGATATCTCCGGGAAATGGAGGCTCGCTATGGGACTCGCTGAGCTCCGTGAGGAGCTGGACCGGGTGGACAGAGAGCTTGTGAAGCTCTATCGGGAGAGGGTGTCTTTGGTCTCGGAGGTCGCGAAAGAGAAGAGAAGGAGCGGGAGAGCGGTTCTTGACCCGGCCCGGGAGGAGGAAAAGCTGGACAGCGTTTCCGCCTTTCTGAAGACAGAGCTGCGGGAAAAGCTGCCGGGCGAAGGGATACAAAGAGAGGAAGGGACGGAAAAAGAGCCAAAAGGAGCGGCAGTGCAGGGGGAAGAATCCGGCAGGGAAATGCCTCTGAGCGGAGAGAGTGAGGAGGATTCCCGGCAGGCCGGGGTGGAGATAGAATTTCACGAAAGGGCGGTCCGTGAGCTCTTCCGGCAGCTGATGTCACTCTCCCGGAGATGGCAGCAGCGCCTCCTCGGGAGAGAGCCAAGCCCCGCATCGGGCTTCCGGGAGGTTTCTGAGATCCCCCGCAAAAAAAAGCGCGTCGCCTACCAGGGCCTGCCCGGTGCCTATGCGGAGCTTGCGGCGAGGAAGAGCTTTCCCGATGACTGCCGCTTTCTCCCTTCGGAGAGCTTTCGGAGCACGGTGGAGAGCGTTCTCTCCGGGGAGGCGGACTTCGCTGTCCTCCCGATCGAGAACTCCTCCTATGGGGCAGTGGCGGATAATTTCGACCTCCTTCTCCAGTTTCCGGAGGCGGTGATCCTGGGGGAGTGCTTCCTCCCGGTGGAGCATGTCCTGATGGCCCTTCCCGGAGGGGCTCTCTCCGGGATCCGCAGGGTCTTTTCCCATCCGCAGGCCCTCGCCCAGTGCGAGAGCTTCTTCCGGGAGCATCCGAGGATCGAGGCCGTACCGGCGAGAAACACGGCGGAGGCGGCCAGGAGAGTGAGGGAGAGCGGGGATAGGGAGCTCGCGGCCCTTGCCAGCGAGAATGCGGCGGAGATCTACGGTCTTTCGATCCTGCAAAGGGCCGTGAACCAGCAGAAAAGCAATACGACGCGCTTCCTCATCGTCGGGAAAGAGAAAATCTACGAGAGGGGGGCGGAGCGGCTGAGCCTGAGCTTCGAGCTGAGCCACAGGCCCGGGGCCCTCTATCATGTGCTGGGGAGCTTTCTCTTCAATGATCTGAATCTCAGCATGATCCAATCCCGGCCGGTGCCGGACAGGCCCTTTGAATACCGCTTTTTTGTGGATGTTATGGGAAATCTATCCGATCCCGATGTGAGAAACGCGCTGAGTGAGCTTCCGGGCTTTCGGATCCTCGGGAATTATTCGGATTTCTCGGATGCGTTTCCCCGAGACTCCGCCTTCCCGGCGGAGAGGATAAAAGGAGGAATTTAGCCGTGAGAGACGACAACAACATGCCGCAGATCAATGTCTTGGTGGTGGATGATGAAAAGGAAATCGCGGAGCTCGTGGAGATCTACCTTGTGAGCGACGGCTACAAGGTATTTAAGGCCTATAATGCGGATGAGGCGCTGCTCATTATGAAGCAGGAGGAGATTCATCTTGTGCTTTTGGATGTCATGATGCCCGGGATGAACGGCCTGGAGCTCTGCCGGAAGATCCGCGAGAGCTCCAACATTCCGATCATCATGCTCTCCGCAAAGTCCGCGGATCTCGATAAGATCGTGGGACTGACCGGCGGAGCGGACGACTATGTGACGAAGCCCTTTAATCCCCTGGAGCTCACCGCCAGGGTGAAGTCTCAGCTTCGCCGCTACACGCAGCTCAATCCGAATTCCACCAATGAGTTTGCCGGGAGCGAGATCAATATCCGGAATATGACGATCAACCGGGACAACCACAAGGTCGTGATCGAAGGAGAGGATGTGCGCCTGACCCCCATTGAGTTTGAGATTCTCTATCTTCTGGCCTCCCATCCGGGCAAGGTCTTTTCCACGGACGAGATCTTCGAGAAGGTCTGGAATGAGAAGGTCTATGAGGCGAATAACACCGTCATGGTGCATATCCGGAGACTCCGCGGGAAGATGAAGGAGGACCAGAGGGAGAATAAGATCATCACGACGGTCTGGGGTGTGGGCTATAAGATCGAGAAGTAATAGGAAAGAGGCGTATCCGTTCCGGGATCTTCTCTTTTTCCGGGACAAGGAGCGGGGCTTTGACAAAGGAGGCGGGGAAGGGAGAGCTCAGTACTTTCCCGCCCGGCTTTTGGCGGATTTTGACAGCGGGATCGGAAAGCATGAGAGAAAAGGCGAAAAAGGGGCGGCGCTCCCATTCCAGGCAGGGCTACATGATGCAGCTTCTGATCAATGTGGGAATCTCCACGATCATCACCGCGATCCTGGAGATTTTCCTGGTGAGTAATGTCAGCGCCTTTGCCTCCTATCTTTACCAGAGGGGGGACAGCTCCCCGGCCGTGCAGCGCTTTGGCTTTGTGAGCACGGTGAGCATCCTTCTCTATGTGCTGAGCGGCATCGCCATCTTCTCCTTCATCTTTCTCCTCCTTCAGCAGAGGACGGCGAGGGATATCGGGAGGATCGCCCAGGCGGTGGAGCGGATCTCCGAGGGAGATCTCAGCGTCCAGCTGGAGATCGAAGGGGAGGGGGAGATCGCGCACATCGCGGAATCCATCAACCGGATGGAGAGAGATCTCATGGATCTTATGGAGCGGGAGCGGAGCGCGGAGCAGTCGAAGACGGATCTCATCACCAATGTCGCGCACGATCTTCGGACCCCTCTGACCTCCATCCTCGGCTATCTCGAGCTCCTGAGAGGCGGCTCCTCCCTTCCGAGGGAGACGGAGGAGCATTATATCGAGATCGTGTACAATAAGGCGGTGCGGCTCCAGAAGCTGATCGAGGAGCTCTTTGGCTTTACGAAGCTCTCCTACGGGAAGCAGAATCTGAAGATCGGCGAACTCGATATCGTGAAGCTCCTCTCGCAGCTTGTGGAGGAGAGCTACCCGAACTTCGAAAAGCATGGTCTCAGCTATGAGTTCAGCTCCAATGTGCCCTCCCGCATGATACAGGCGGACGGGGACCTTCTCGCCAGGCTTTTCGACAATCTGATCACGAATGCGATCAAGTACGGCGCGGAGGGGAAGAGGATTCTGGTGCGCCTTCGTTCGGAGAAGAATGCGGTGGAGGTCCGGGTGATCAACTACGGCTATGTGATTCCGAAGAAGGAGCTTCCGATGATCTTCGATAAGTTTTACCGGGTGGAGCGCTCCCGTTCCAGCTCGACAGGCGGGACGGGTCTGGGCCTCGCTATCGTGAAGAATGTCGCGGAGATGCACCACGGCAGTGTAGAGGTGAGCTCGGACCTCTCCGGGACCTGCTTCACTGTGCGCCTTCCGATCCGCTATACGGCGGAGGAATGAGGGGCTGAGCCGTGCTTTCATGCGCCGCCCATCCGATATATGGAAAGTGGGGAGGAGATTTATGCGGGAGAAAAGGACAGAGGGGAAAAGAAGAGTACGGGGGAAGGGACTGCCTTCACCGCTCCCTTTTCTCTCCCTCCTTTTTCTTTTCCTTTTTCTGCCCTCTTTCCTTTCGTTTGCGGATGAGATCGAGCTGAATGTCACCTATGGCTATCAGAACACCGCGAAGGCGGGGCGTTTCCTTCCCCTGAAGATCGGGATTCGAAACTCCGGCTCGGAGACCTTCTCCGGGATGATCCACATTTATATGGCGGAATCCGGCAGAAGTATCTGCGAGTACCAGTATCCGAGCGCCGTGGAGGCGGAATCCGATACGGAGCTCAGCATGGCAGTGGCACTGAGCTCCGGGGTCAATCAGCTCCTGGTCACTGCGACGAATCAGGAGGGGAGGCTGGTCGGAAGCCGCAGAGTCGGGCTCGATGTCGCAAGCTCCGACGCGGAGCTCATCATCGGCGTGCTCTCCGAGCAGGAGGATAAGCTCAGCTATTTGAACTCGGTCTCCATCAACGATGGTCTTCTCCGGACGCGGGAGGTGGCTCTCGACCAGGAAAAGCTCCCCTCCAGTGAGACGGAGCTCGATCAGCTGGATGTGCTCCTGCTCTCGGACTTTCCGCTCTCCAGGATGAATGAGACCGAGGTGGAGGTCATAAACCGCTGGGTGGAGCGGGGCGGTGTTTTGATTCTGGGAACCGGAGCGAGGGGGGAGGACGCCGTCTCTCCCTATTATCGGGAGCTTCTCAGAGAGCCGCTCAGTCCCAGGGAGCGGAGCATCGACATGCAGGAGGGGCTGGAGAGATCCTCCGCGCAGGAGGAGCCGCTCCGTCTCGTTGCCTCTCCGGTTTCCCTCCGCTCGGGAAGAGAGGGGATATTATACGGCGGTGTGTCCTACCTCTCGGTCGTCTCCAGGGGGGCGGGGCTCATCGCGGTGAGCGGCTACGATTTTTGCGATCTCCAGCGCTTTGCGACGGAGGAGAGCGGCTATGTGAATCAGCTCTTCACGAAAATCCTCGGAGAGAGCCGCCTGAACGCGCTCTCGGTCTCCGCGTCCGAGAGGAGTCTGAACCGTTATTGGAGCATGGAGGCCCTCATGAACCAGTCGGATCTCTCCAAGCGTCCGAATGCGGGGCTCTACCTTCTGCTTCTTCTCACATATCTCCTCATCCTGGGGCCGCTGATCTATTATTATGTAAAGCTTCGGGATGCGATACGTCTCTACCGTCCCCTGATCTCGATCACGGCGGTCTTCTTCAGCTTTGTGATCTGGGCCGTCGGCGTCGGCACCCGCTTTAACGGAAGCTTTCTAAGCTATGCCAGAATCCGCGACATCTCCCGGAGCTCTGTCGATGAAACGGATTATATCAATCTCCGCTCTCCCTACGAAAAGATGCGGGAGCTTCGGGTAAAGACAGAGTACTTTGTCTATCCGATCCTGAAGGGCTCCGACTACACGGGGGATATCACGGAGCTCAGGGATGAGACGGAGCTCGCCCGCACGGCGATCCGCTACGGGAGGGACCGCACGGAGATCAGCATCCGAAATGAGGCGCCCTTCAGTCCGAAGTACTTTGAGCTCGACAATAAGTTCCCAAACAGCGGAGGCTTTTTCGGAGGAGAGGTGAATCTCTTCGACGGCTCCCTGGGGGGAAGCATCACAAACGGGACCGACTATACGCTCTATGATGCGGCGGTTCTTCTCTACGGGAAGCTCATCCTCATCGGAAAGCTGGAGAAGGGGGAGAAGATCTCTCTCCGCGGCAGAGAGACGGAAACCGTTCCCGTCGGGGATTATGAATGGATCGCCTCCCGGATCACGGGGGGAAGCCGCCGTGCGCTCTTAAGCTATTATCTTTCAAACAGTCTGAGCGGCTTTTTCTCCAATGCCCGTCTGATCGGCTTTGTCCGGGAGGAAGAGGTGAGCTTTCTGGAGAGACAGAAGCTGGAGAGCTTTGGGAGCAGCATGGTGACGGCCGCGCTCCCTCTGAACACAAGCTTCGGGAACTATGATCACTACAGCGCTCTGAGCCGGGATCCGGAGGTGAAAAGCGGAGACTACGAGAGGGCGAGCAATACGATCAGTGCGATACAGCCCGCAAAGCTCGCCTATCACCTGGGAGAGGAGGAGCAGGTGTGGGGCATCAGCTTCGAAGCCCTGAGCGTCAGCGAGAAGGGAGAGGAAAGGTTGAATGAAAAACCCTTCCGGGGCTCGATCAGCCTCTATAATTATCGGACGGGAGGCTATGATCCGCTCCGCTCCGGCAGTCTGAAGCTGCAGGGGGAGGAGCTCTCGCCGTATCTCAGCGAGGAGAATGTCCTGGTAGTCCTCTACAGCCCAAAGGAGGAGAACGGCTCCCTATTGATGAGGCAGTACCTTCCCATGATCACCGTCGTGGCAAAGGAGAAGAGCAGTAAGGGAAAGAGCGAAGGAGAGAAGGAGTCCGGAGCGGAAGCCTCTTATTCGGCGGAGAGCGTGTCGGAAGAGAGCACTTCCCTTCCGGAAGGGGAGAGCGCCGAGAGCTCCTCGGCATCGGAGAACGAAGAGAGAGGAGAGGGCGGCGGAGGAGAGAGCGCAGCTTCCGAAGAGGGAGAGAGTACGGAGCACGCCGGGGGAGAAGAAGGAGAGAGCGGAAGCCTTTCCGAAGGGGCAGAGAGCGAAGAAGCGGAGCTATTCTTTGAGGGAAGCCTCGCCTCATCCCCGGGAGGAGAGGAGGGCGGAGCATGATAGAGCTTAGGGCAGTCAGAAAGAGCTACGGCAGTGCGATCGCCCTGGACGGCCTCTCCATGCATGTCCCGGAGAAGGCGGTCTATGGACTTGTGGGGCCGGCCGGATCCGGGAAGAGCAGCGTCATGGAGCTTCTCGCGGGCCTCTCCGGGCCGGATGAGGGGGAGATCCTCGTCGACGGGCTCAGAGAAGGGAGCGAAAGGAGGAGGTGGAAACGCAGGATCGGCTATATGCCGGACTTTTCCGGCCTCTATCCGGAGATGCGCCTCTCGGAGTATCTGGAATTTTTTTCCGCCTGCTACGATATCCCAAGGGCCCGCGCCCGGCAGAGAATCGGCATTCTTTTGGATCAGGTCGGCCTCCGGGGGAAGGAATTTCAGAGATTGGACGGTCTCTCCCGGGGCATGAGACAGAAGCTCTCTCTCGCAAGGGCTCTCCTCCACGATCCCAAGATCCTGGTGCTCGACGAGCCGCTGAAGGATCTTGATCCGGGAAACCGCTATGAGCTCCGCCAGATTCTCTCGGAGCTCTCCTCCGAGGGAAAGACCATCCTCCTCTCCTCTGAGATGCTCACAAGCATCTCGGAGATCTGCACGGATATCGGGATCATAGAGCGCGGGAGAATGGCGCTCGAGGGGAAGCTCTCCGAGGTACTTAGAAAGATCGACGCCTCCAATCCGATCCTCATCCTGGTCGAGGGATCGATCACAAAAACCATGCAGATCCTGAAGCAGGACCCCAATGTAAAATCCATCGGCATTCGGGAGCAGGAGCTCATGATTCTCTACGAGGGCAGTGAGGGGGAGGAGGCAGAGCTCCTGCGAAGACTGGTCAGCTCGGGGATTATGGTCCGAAGCTTTCACCGGGAGAGGGGAAATCTGGAGCTTCTCTTCCTGCAGCTCACGGGAGAACTCAGAGAAAGGAGAATTACAGGACATGAAGCGGAATCCGATCTATCAAAAGGATGAGCTGCTCTCGAACCGGAGCCCGATCCTTCCGGTGCTCATGCTCTCTACCAATGCGGTGCTCGCCTTCCTTGTGCTGATCAACATCTACTCGGTTTCCGGGAACGCGGCGCAGACCGGGGAGATCCGCTACTCCGCCTTTTTGGAGCTTTATTATATTCTCCTTCTGCTCCTCTTTCTTCTGATTCTCCTGCTCGCCCCCGCTCTGAGCGCTCCGGCGATCAGCGGAGAGCGGGAGAGAAAGACGCTCTCCCTTCTCTTAAGCACTGCTCTCCGCCCTGTGGACATCATCCTGGGAAAGCTTTTCTCCGTCCTGAGCAGCATCTTTCTCCTCCTCCTGAGCACCGCGCCGATCCTCGCCTGTACCCTTCTCTACGGAGGCATCCGCTTCCCGGAGCTTTTTCTCTTTTTGCTCTTTTCCTTCCTCTCCGCCCTCTTTTCCTCCTCTTTGGGGCTCTTCTTCTCCTCCGCACAGAGGAGCAGCACAGGGGCGATCGCGTCCACCTATATCGCGGAATTCCTGAGCTTCGGCCTCATGCTCCTCCTCTTTTTCTTTCTCCCCGAGCTCTCCCTCACGCCGCTTCTCTACTATATCCTTCTCTGCCTCATACTCCCGCTTCTCTCCATTCTCTTTCTGACTCTGGCCTGTCTCCGCCTCTCCCCCCCTTGAAGCGCCGCGGGCGGGAGCTGGAAAAAGGGGGGAGCATTCTTTCTGAAAGCGTGTTAGAATACAGCAGAGCAAAGGATATCTCGGAGGAAAAGGAATGAATGCTTGTACTATGATCGGGATCGCCGGGGGCTCCGGCTCCGGAAAATCCACCTTCACCAACCGGATCAAGCGGGCCTTCGGAGATCAGGTCACCCTGATCTACCACGATAACTACTACCGATCCAATGACGGCGTCCCCCTTGAGATACGCCAGAAGGAAAACTATGACCATCCGGATGCCTTCGAGACGGATCTCCTGATCCGCCATCTGAAAGCCTTAAGAAGGGGAGAGAGCGTCTCCTGTCCGGTCTATGACTTCTCTCTTCACAACAGAACGGAGAACAGCATCGAGCTGAGGGCCTCCCGCATTATCCTTGTAGAGGGGATTCTCGTTCTGGAGAACCCGGAGCTTCGCTCTCTTTTCGATATCAAGATCTATGTGGAGGCGGACGCGGACGAACGCATTATCCGCCGCATCATCCGGGATGTCAGCGAGAGGGGGAGACATGTAGAGGATATCTCCGAGCAGTACCTGACGACGGTGAAGCCGATGCACTACCTCTACGTAGAGCCCACGAAGGCCATGGCGGATATCGTCATCAACAGCGGCAGAAACGATGTGGCCTTTGATCTCATGAAGACAAAGATTCAGAGCCTTTTAGAGAAGGACTGAGCAAAGCAGGAGATTCCGGCAGGGAGCCTTACGGCTGAAGGCGCGGAAAGCAGGAAGGGGAGGGAGCTATGTATTACCGGTCCACAAGAGGAGCTAAGGGGAGTGTGACGGCGTCGGAGGCGATTCTCAAGGGACTCGCGGAGGACGGGGGACTCTACGTCCCGGAGGACTTTCCGCGTCTTCCGGGGAGCCTTAAGGAGCTGTCGGAGCTTGATTACCGGGAGCTTGCCCGGCGGATTCTCTCCTGCTATCTCACGGATTTTACCGAGGAGGAGCTTCGGGACTGCGCCGACTCGGCCTATAACGAGAGAAATTTTGATGATCCAAAGATCGCGCCTCTTCGAAAGCTTGAGGGGGACTTTCTTTTGGAGCTTTTTCACGGAAGGACCCTCGCCTTTAAGGATATGGCACTCAGCATCCTCCCCTATCTTATGAGAAAAAGCGCGGAGAAGACGGGTCTCAGGGAAAAGCTTGTGATCCTGACCGCGACCTCCGGGGACACCGGGAAGGCCGCGATGGAGGGCTTTTCGGATGTGGAGGGGACAGAGATCATCGTCTTCTACCCAAAGGACGGCGTATCCGCCTTTCAGGAGCTCCAGATGCGGGTGCAGCGGGGAAGGAATACCCATGTCGCCGCGCTTTTCGGGAACTTCGACGACGCGCAGAGCGGTGTGAAGAGGCTCTTCTCCGATTTGGCATGGAGGAAGAAGCTTCGGGAGAGGGGAATTGTCCTCTCCTCCGCAAACTCCATCAATATCGGCCGCCTTCTCCCGCAGCTTGTCTACTATATCTACAGCTACGGCCGTCTCCTCTCCCTGGGAGAGATCAGGGAGGGGGAGGAGATCAATGTATCGGTTCCGACCGGGAATTTCGGCAATATCCTCGCCGCCTATTTCGCAAAGCGGATGGGACTTCCCATCCGAAAGCTGCTCTGCGCTTCCAATGAAAACAGGGTCCTGACGGACTTCTTTGAGAGCGGAGTCTATGATCGGAGGAGAAGCTTCCTGAGGACCTCTTCCCCTTCCATGGATATCCTGATCTCCTCCAATCTGGAGCGTCTCCTCTATCTCGCTCTGGGGAGAGACGGAGAGCGCTGCCGCAGTGATATGGCGTCTCTCTCCGAAGAGGGAAGCTACCGGCTTACCGGGGAAGAGAGAAGCTTTCTTTCGGACTTCTATGGCGGCTTTGCCAAAGAGGAGGACTGCTTCTCAGAGATCCGGCACTACGCGGAAAAGGAGCACTGCTTTCTGGACCCGCATACGGCGGTGGCGGCGTCGGTTCTCCGAAGCTATCGAAGGAAGAGCGGAGACGATACCAGAGCGCTGATCGTCGGGACGGCGAGCCCCTTTAAGTTCGCTCCGGCGGTCCTCAGGGCTCTGGGGAGGGAGGAGGGAGGAGAGCTCTTTTCGAAGATTGATCTTCTCTCCTCGATCAGCGGCCTGGCGGAGCCGGAGGCGATCCGGGAGGCCCGGGACGGGGAGATAAAGCACAGCACGGAGACGGAGATCGGAGGGATGCGGGACTGCGCAGAGCGCTTCCTCTTCGGGGAGGCCTGAGAGGTCTGCCCCTCAAGGCTGCCTGATGGCAGACTTCTGCGCTTTTTCTTCGCTTCTTCGAAGCGAAGGACTCGGCTTCGCCCGGGAGGCATCAGCCGATCTCCCTTCGGGAGGCACTTCTCTTCGAGAAGACTCAAGAACGCTCCGAGTCTGCCTGATGGCAGACTTCTACGCTTTTTCTTCGCTTCTTCGAAGCGAAGGACTCGGCTTTGCCCGGGAGGCATCAGCCGACCTCCCTTCGGGAGGCACTTCTCTTCGAGAAGTGGTCAAGGACGCTCCGAGTCTGCCTGATGGCAGACTTCTGCGCTTGCAGGTCAATGGGGTTATGTGCTAAGGTTAAGCGGCACAGAGGGATTTCACTGGTACTTCCGCGGGAAGAATGCTCCGGAAGTACTCAGAAGTACGGATTTTTCAGAGGAGGTATTTACATGCTGGTAGATGCGAAGGAAATGCTTAATAAGGCGCTTTCCGGCCACTACGGGATTCCGCAGTTCAATATCAATAATCTCGAGTGGACGAAATCCGTCCTGAGTGCCTGTGAGGAGGAGAAGTCCCCGGTGATTCTCGGAGTTTCCGAGGGCGCCGGAAAGTATATGTGCGGCTTTGAGACGGTCAGCGCGATGGTCCGGGCGATGGACAAGGCGCTGGGGATCACGGTTCCGGTGGCGCTTCATCTCGATCACGGGACCTATGACGGCTGCTACCGCTGCATCCGGGCGGGCTTCACCTCCATTATGTTTGACGGCTCCCACTATCCCATCGAGGAAAATGTTGAAAAGACCAGGGAGCTTGTGAAGGCAGCGCACGAGGCCGGACTTTCCATCGAGGCCGAGGTGGGCGCGATCGGCGGTGAGGAGGACGGAGTTATAGGCATGGGAGAGTGCGCGGACCCGGAGGAGTGCAAAAGGATCGCGGATCTCGGCGTGGACTTCCTCGCAGCCGGTATCGGGAATATCCATGGCATTTATCCCCCGGACTGGAAGGGGCTGTCCTTTGAGACTCTGGCCGCGATTAAGGAAAGGATCGGGGAGCTCCCGCTGGTCCT
This sequence comes from Oribacterium sp. oral taxon 078 str. F0262, assembly GCF_000160135.1. GTDB lineage: Bacteria > Bacillota > Clostridia > Lachnospirales > Lachnospiraceae > Oribacterium. The sequence goes on along the minus strand of NZ_GG729935.1, from coordinate 106,913 downwards.
TCACGGAGGCTCCGGCATCCCCGATGAGCAGATCGAAAAAGCGATCCGGCTCGGTGTCTCCAAGATCAATGTCAATACGGAGCTCCAGCTTGTCTTTGCGGCCGCGACCAGAAAATATATCGAGGAGGGTCTCGACAAGAAGGGGAAGGGCTATGATCCCAGAAAGCTTTTGAAGCCGGGCGCGGAGGCTATCGTCGAGGAGTGCAAAAATCGGATCGCCGTCTTCGGCTCCAAGAATAAGGCCTAGGATACGCAGACCGCCGCTCTCTCAAGCCGCGAAGACCCAGGGGGATTTCCTGATCCGAAAAAAAGAGAAAGCCGGTGCCGGGATTCGATATAGAGCGTTTTCAAGGAGAATAGAACTCTGAGATCATTGTCCACGGCCATAAGCGCATCCGGATTCGGTGCAGGTTTTTTTCGAAGAGAACAGCACGGGAAGAGAAGAGCAGAAAAGAAGTACAGAAAAAGAAGATGGGCACGGCAAAGGGGGCGCCTCCGGCGGGGAGGCGCCTTCGTGCTTCAGAGCCGCCTAAAGCAGGGGTCTCCGCCCGGGCGGCAGCGAGGAGGAGCGGATGGAGGGAAGCCTTAACATTTCCGATATCTTCGGGAGGGATGTCTTCAGCGACAGGGTTATGCGGGAGCGTCTCCCGAAGTCAGTCTATCAGAGGCTCAGAAAGACCGTGAAGGAGGGCTATGAGCTGGACCCGACGATCGCGGATTCCGTGGCACAGGCGATGAGGGAATGGGCCATAGAGAATGGAGCGAGCCATTATACCCACTGGTTCCAGCCCTTGAACGGCATTACGGCGGAGAAGCACGACAGCTTCCTCTCCGCCGTGGATTCCGAGGGGAAGGCGATCCTGGAATTTTCCGGAGGGGAGCTTGTCAGGAGCGAGACGGATGCCTCCTCCTTCCCCTCCGGCGGGCTCCGGGCCACCTTTGAGGCCAGGGGCTATACGGTCTGGGACTGCACAAGCCCCGCCTTCCTCCGGAGGGAGGGGGAGAATGTGACTCTCTGCATTCCGACGGCGTTTTGCTCCTTTACCGGAGAGGCGCTTGACAAAAAGACACCTCTCCTTCGCTCCATGCAGGCGCTCAGCCGGGAGGCGCTCCGCCTGCTCCGCCTCTTCGGCAATACGAGCTCCCGCTCCGTAAAGCCCACGGTCGGCGCAGAGCAGGAGTACTTCCTTATCGACCGGGAAAAATACCTTCGGAGGAAGGACCTGGTCTATACCGGGAGGACGCTCTTTGGCTCGATGCCGGCGAAGGGACAGGAGCTGGATGACCATTACTTCGGTGTCTTAAGGAGCCGGGTGGCCGCCTTTATGAGGGATGTGGACATCGAGCTGTGGAGGCTTGGCGTGACGGCGAAGACAGAGCACAATGAGGCCGCGCCGGCGCAGCATGAGCTGGCCTGCATCTACGATGAGGCGAACCTGGCCGCGGACCACAATCAGCTCGTCATGGAGATTCTGAAAAAGGCCGCGAGCCGACACGGACTCGAGTGCCTGCTCCATGAAAAGCCCTTCGAGGGGGTGAACGGCTCCGGGAAGCACAATAACTGGTCTCTGATGACAGACGACGGGATCAATCTCATGAATCCGGGGGATACGCCCCACGAGAATCTCCAGTTTCTCCTCCTTCTCTCCTGCATTCTCGCGGCGGTGGACATCCACGCGGATCTTCTCCGCCTCTCCGCGGCCGATGTGGGAAACGATCATCGGCTCGGAGCGGACGAAGCGCCCCCGGCCATCATCTCCTGCTTCATCGGGACCCAGCTTCAGGAGGTTGTGAAGCAGCTGATCGGGACGGGCTACGCGACGAACTCCCCCCGGGGGAAAAATTTAAAGACCCGCGTGAACACCTTGCCGGAGCTCTGCGCGGACGGGACCGACCGAAACCGCACCTCGCCCTTCGCCTTCACCGGAAATAAATTTGAGTTCCGCATGGTCGGCTCCTCGGACTCCATCGCGAACGCGAACATCGTTTTAAATACGATAGCCGCGGAGCAGTTCCGCGCGGCGGCGGAGCGCCTGGAGAAGGCGGCCAAGTTTGATCTCGAGGTCCACGACCTCATAAAGGAGCTTCTCACAGAGCATCAGAGGATCATCTTCAACGGAAACGGCTACTCCGGAGAATGGGTTTTGGAGGCGAAGCGGAGAGGACTGCCGAATTACCCCTCCATGGTGGATTCCATCGCCGCGCTCACTACGGAAAAGGCCGTGAAGCTCTTCGGGGACTTCGAGATCTACACGGAGACGGAGCTTCAGAGCAGGCGCCAGGTGGAATATGAGCACTACGCAAAGGTGATCAATATCGAGGCCAGGGCCATGATCAATATCACGGGAAAGCAGATTATCCCCGCGGTGATCCACTACAATACGCGCCTTGCGGACTCTGTGAACAAGGTGAGATCGGCCTGCCCGGATGCGGATGTGTCGACCCAGACGGAGCTTCTCCTCCGCTCCTCGAAGCTCCTCGCGAAGATGCAGGCCGCCCGGCAGAAGCTTCTCTCCGATGTGGAGGACTCCATCCGGATTTCAGACCCGGAAAAGAGGGCCAGAGTCTACCGCGAGCTGGTATTTCCGGATATGCAGGCCCTCAGGGGACCCGCGGATCAGCTGGAGAAAATCATCGACAAGGATCTCTGGCCCTTCCCCTCCTATGGGGATCTCCTCTTCGAGGTCTCAGAGCCGTAGCGAAGGGGGCGCTCCCATTCTCAAAAGACCGCGTTTTCCCGGTTCCCTGGCGTAAAATGGCAAAAAAGCCCTGTTCTTCGCCTAAAGTCCCGCGCTGCAGCTTGAAATCCGCATCCCTGCGCATCCCTCCTTCTTGCGGGATCGAAAGATCCGTGTTATTATGTTCATGTATATATATTTATTAAAGAAAATGAACGAGAGAAAAATGCGGAGAAAGGCGGACGCTGAGATGGACGAGAGAGTGCTTATCCTGAGAGGACTTCATGAAAAGCCGAGTATGACACAGAGGGAGCTTTCGGAGTATTGCGGGATCTCTCTGGGAAAGGTAAATCACCTTCTCTCCTCCTGCGAGGAGCAGGGATATCTTCTCCGTGAGAGAGGGGAGGGGAGGGGGAGAAATGTGAGCTTTCGCCTGGAAAGAGCGGCTCTTGACTTCCTTAAGCCGTATCAGGTGGATGCGGCCCTGATCCTTGCCGCCGGCTTCGGCTCCCGCTTTGTGCCCTTGAGCTATGAGCTCCCGAAGGGACTGTGGGAGGTCTTCGGAGAGCGCATGATCGAGCGGCAGATCCGCCAGCTCAGGGAGGCCGGCATAAGCGATATCACAATTCTGGTCGGCTATCTCAAGGAGAAGTTCGATTATCTGATCGACCGCTATGGCGTGAAGCTTCTCTATAATCCGGAATACGCGGAGAAAAATACACTCGCGACGCTCTACCATGCGAGAGAGCTTCTCCGCGGGAAAAACTGCTATATCCTCTCCTCCGACAACTGGATCCGGGAGAATCTCTATCATGAATATGAGCCCGCGAGCTGGTACGCCGCAAGCTTTATGGAGGGGGAGACCGAGGAGTGGGTTCTCCATTTCGGAAAGGACAGGCGGATCCGGGAGGCGGAGGTCGGGGGGAGGAATGCCTTCTGTATGTACGGACCGGTATTTCTCTCGAGGGATTTCTCCGCGGACTTCCTTCCGCTCCTGGAAAGCTACTACAGGATGCCGGGCACGGAACAGTTCTACTGGGAGGATGTCCTGATCCGGAACCTGAAATCTCTGCCTCCGATCTATGCGAATCCCCAAAGGGAGAACATTATCTATGAATTCGAGAACCTGGAGGAGCTCCGGAGCTTCGATGAACGATACCTTCACAGCTCCGGCTCCCGGGCGATGCGAATAACGGCGGAGGTCCTGGGCGTCCCGGAGTCCGATATCGTGGATATTCGCTGTCTGAAGGCCGGAATGACGAATAAGTCCTGGCTCTTTTCCGTCCGGGAGAGCTCAGAGACAGAGAAATACCGAGGAAAATCCTTCATCTGCCGAATCCCCGGGCCCGGGACGGAGAAGCTCATCGACCGCCGGGCGGAGGGGAGGACCTACGAGAAGATCAGGGCACTCCATATCACGGAGGAGCTTCTCCACTTTGACCCCGAGAACGGATACAAGATCTCCGTCTACTACCGGGGGGCGAGGAATGCGGACTTCTCGAAAGAGGAGGAGAGAAGAGCGTGCATGAGGAAGCTCCGGGAGCTGCATGCTTCAGGGATACGCCTGGATCACGACTTCGATATCGGAGAGCGGCTGAAAAGCTATGAGAGCCTCTGTCTCTCCTCCGGGGGTGATATTCCCTTTGAGGATTATCCAAAGATCCGTCGGGAATCCTTCCTGCTCCTCCGCTTTTTAGAGGAGCGGAAACGGGAGAAGACGATCTGCCATATCGACTCGGTCTGTGATAACTTCCTCTTCACAGAGGAGGGCTTAAAGATGATCGACTGGGAATACGCCGGCATGGCGGACCCCATGATCGATATCGCAATGGCGGCAATCTACTCCTACATGGACTTCGAGGAGGCGCGGAATCTTCTCCGGGAATACCTTCACGTCGATCCGGAAGGGGCAAAAAGCTCCCCGGACCAGCCGGACAGAGAAGAAGAACTCTATCCGCTCGTCGCGGCCTATATGGGGCTTGGCGGCCTCCTCTGGGCCCTCTGGTGCTGCTACAAAATCTCGCTGGGCGAAAAATTCGGCGATTACAGTCTGAAAATGTACAGATACTTTAAGGACAGCCTGAGGATCTTACAAAACTTAGGGAAATTTTAAGGCGATACAGGGCGACAGAATGAAACGGGAGTGATATAGTGATTCCAGTGCCGAAAGTCCGCCTCCACGACGTGCTTGCACGGGAGTGGAGGGAGGACTTTATGGCACGCCCCTTTATGAGCAGGAAGCGGGAGCAGCCCGCGGACTGCGAATAAAGTGCAGCATGGCGAAAGCCATGCGGAATCACGAAAAAGAGCCATGCGGAAGCCGGTGCTTGCACGGGAGTGGAGGGAGGACTTTATGGCACGCCCCTTTATGAGCAGGAAGCGGGAGCAGCCCGCGAAGTGCGAATAAAGGGCAGCGTGGCGGAAGCCATGCGGAATCACGAGAAAGAGCCATGCGGAAGCCGGTGCTTGCACGGGAGTGGAGACGTTCTTCTTTCCGCCGCCGTATTGCCGCTCCGCCATCGGGGCGCTCTCGTTCTGCACCGTGCTGCGGCCATGCGGCAGGAGATGAGTGGGAATTTTGGTATTATGCGGACATAGAGACATCACGCAGAAAACTGCAGGAGTTGGGATCAGGATCTTGAGAGGGAGACAGAAATGAAAGCAGGGAAAAAGCTCGGAATCGCGCTGATTGCATTCAGCTTAGGGGCAGCGGGACTGACCCAGGCATCCCTTGCCGGTTGGAATCAGAAAAACGGAAAATATTATTATATCGATGAAAAGACCAATACGAGAATCACCGGCAAGTGGATCCACACCAATTCCGGATATTATTATATCGGCTCGGACGGCTATATGGTGACCGGCTGGAAGCGGATTAACAATAATTGGCATTTCTTTAATAAGTCGGGCCTCATGGTCACAGGCTGGAGGAAGGTGGAGAACAGCTGGTATTACCTGAAGTCCGACGGCGTCATGCAGACCGGCTGGCTGAAGACGACGAAGGACGGCAAGGTGAGCTGGTATTACCTGAAATCGAGCGGCGTGATGGCGACCGGCTGGCGTCCCCTCAATAATAAGTGGTATTATTTCGAGACCGGTGAAGAAGAGGGCGTGATGGCCATGGACAAGTGGGAGAAGCTGAAGGACAAGTGGTATCACTTCGGCTCCGACGGCGCGATGCAGACCGGCTGGATCCAGATCAACGAGGGGCCTTATTATTATCTGAATTCCACTACGGGCGTCATGGAGACCGGATGGAAGACCGATACGGAGGGAAATAAATATTACCTCAGGCCGGAGAGCGGGAAGATGGCGGTCGCCTGGTACAAGATCGACAATGTCTGGTATTACTTTGCGCAGAACGGCAAGATGGTCAAGGGCTGGCTGCAGGACGGGAATCGCTATTACTACCTCAGCGAAGGGAAGATGATCGTGAACCAGGAGCTCAGCATCGACGGAAAGAGCTATCGCTTCGACGGCTCCGGTGTCTGTACCTCGGATGTGAGCTCTGTCAGCGCGGCTCAGGCGACGGCAAAGGAGCTGAAGGAAAACAAGCAGAGCAAAAATACCGGCTCATCGGACGGACCGGGTGCCGCGGTAGGCAGCGGCGCAAAGGGCACACAGGCTGACGGAAGCTCCTCCGCCGAAAAAAAATCTGAGAACGAGAGCTCCTCTGCTGCAGCTTCCTCTTCGTCAGCTTCATCATCGTCATCTTCTTCGGGAGGGGAAGAGGCCGTGCCGAACTCGGCAAAGAATAATGGAGGCAAGAATAAAACGGCGGCAACAAAATCCTCTGAACTTGTTGAAGGAGGTACCGCCGGACCGGATTAAGGAGGGCGATCCGCTCCGAAAGGAGCGGAAAAGAGGTGGAGCCAAAAGGCTTCGCCTTTGCTGTATAATTGTATCAGTCTTTGTCGGGCGCCGGACTTAGGACATTTTTGTGGGGGGGGAATCGATGCTGGAAGACTATATCGAGGCGAAGCGGCTCGGGGACTGGGCCTATCGGAGGGCACTGCTTTTCGGAAATTATCCCTATCTTCCGGCTCTCGACGATATGCTGAAACCGGAAAATGTGCAGGGGGAGAATCCGATCGGCACACTGGAGATCCCGCTTTCTGACATTGTCGGGACGAAGAGCCCGGGGCGCCAGCAGGCCTTTGCGATGAACTTCATGCCTATCCTCGGGCAGAAGACGGAGTTTGCCACGAAGTGGTCCGCGCTCTACGATTCTGCTGTGAAGGATGGGATCCGAGATCCGATTTTGGTCTATGAGTACCTGAAAAAGTTCTATGTGCAGGAGGGAAATAAACGAGTTTCCGTCATGAAATACAATGGCGCAGTCTCCATCCCCGCCTCGGTGATCCGCGTCATGCCGGTTCGAACGGAGGATGAGCAGAACCGCCTCTACTATGAATTTGTGGATTTCTTCCGCTGCGCCCGAATCTACCGGATCAGCTTCTCGGAGTGCGGCTCCTACGAAAAGCTCACGGAGCTTCTCGGGAAAAAGCCCGGGGAGATCTGGAGCGAGGAGCTCTCCCGGGATGTAAAGGCGGCCTACGACCGCTTCTCCGAGCTCTACCTCGCACGGGGCGGCGGAAAGCTCAGCATTACGGTCGGAGATGCCTTCCTGACCTATCTGAATATCTATGGTCTTTCGGGAATTCTCGATCTCTCCGGTCCGGAGATCCGCCTGAACCTGGACCGCCTCTGGAGAGAATACCTGAAATCCGCAGGCGAGATCACTCTGATCGAGACACCGGATGAGCTGAAGAGAAGCGCGGATCTTCGGAGCCTTTTTTCCCGGGATCGCCGGGAGGAGCTTCGCATCGCCTTTCTCTATGAAAGGCGGGTGGAGAACTCAAGCTGGGCCTACGGGCACGAGCTGGGGCGTCTCTATGTCGAGGAGAAGTTCGGGCCGGCGATCCGGAGCAGCCGCTATGAGGACTGTGATACGGATGAAAAGACGGCGGCGGCGATCGATAAGGCGGTCGGAGAGGGCTGCGGCCTGATCTTTACGACGGGGGGGATGATGATAGAGGAGTCCCTGAAGGCGGCGATCCGCTATCCCACGGTCCACTTCATGAACTGCTCTGTAAATCAGACCCATAATTCGATCCGAAGCTACTATGGGAGGATGTACGAGGCGAAATTCCTGATGGGCGCCCTCGCGGCATCTATCAGCGAGGGGCAGGAGATCGGCTATGTAGAGCGCTGCCCGCTCTACGGGACGATGGCGAATATTAACGCCTTTGCGATCGGCGCGCAGCTCGTAAATCCCTGGGTGAGGATCTGCCTTCGCTGGAGCGGTTTAAAGAAGGAGGACTGGAGGGAGGTATTCCGGGAGAGGCGGATCACGACGATCTCCGGACCGGAGTATGCGCGGCCCGGCGGCAATCCGAGGGAATTCGGCCTCTATGTCTCTATGGATGGGGATGTGCTTTCCAATGTGGCGGCGCCGGTCTTTGACTGGGGGAAGTATTATGAGATTATCATCCGCTCTGTCCTGGAGGGCTCCTATGGGGAGAATCGGCTCGCAAAATCCCATCAGGCGCTGAATTACTGGTTCGGAATGAGCGAGAAGGTCATCGACATCATTCTCTCGGGCGAGCTGAAATACCCCTCCCGAAAGCTGATTCGCTTCTTAAGGAGAGAGCTTCTTTCGGATCATCTGAGTCCCTTCGAGGGGGAGCTCCACAGCCAGGAAAAGAAGATCAGAGGAGAGGAAGCCGGGAGGATGAGCCCGGAGGAGATCGTCGACATGCGCTGGCTCAATGAGAACGTCATGGGCTCCATCCCGCCGCTCTCCGAATTCACAGAGGCCTCGCAGGAGCTCATCCGGAGGGGGGGCTTCCTGTCATGAGGATCCTCTTTATCGCGGACGAAGAGTCGAAATCTCTCTGGGATTATTTCGACAGATCCAAGCTGGAGGGCGTGGACCTCATCATTTCCTGCGGAGATCTCTCGCCGGATTACCTCCAGTTTCTGGTCACGATGGGCAGGGCTCCGCTCCTCTATGTCTACGGAAACCATGACGAGTCCTATGATTTCCGTCCCCCGCTCGGCTGCGAGTGCATCGAAGACAGGGTCTATGACTTCCGTGGGCTCAGGATTCTTGGACTCGGCGGCTCCTACCGCTATCGGAAGGGAAGCCATATGTACACGGAGCAGGAGATGAGGAAGAGGGTGCAGAGAGTGAAGAGGGATATCGCCCTGAAAAACGGCTTTGATATCCTGGTGACTCACGCACCGGTGAAGGGCTACGGGGACCTCCCGGATCTCCCGCACCAGGGCTTCACCTGCTTTTCAGAGCTCCTCGAGAAGTATCATCCGAAGTATATGGTGCACGGCCATGTCCATAAGAGCTACGGGAACTTCCGGAGGGAGCTCAAGCACCCCAGCGGAACCAGAATCATCAATGCCTACGAGAAATATCTCCTCGATGTAGGAGAAGACGAGCATCCGGCGGAGGGAAAGACCGGCTCCTTCCTCTATGATCTCTATAAGCAGGTGGCATCCTCCCGGGACCGGCGCTTTTCCCACAGAAGAAGGGAGGGAGAATGATCACAAATGATTGGCTGGAGCCGATGAAGCCGGAGTTTTCGAAGCCCTACTACCGAAAGCTTTATGAGACGGTGAAGCGGGAGTACGAGACGAGGAGAATATTTCCGGAGGCAAGGGACATCTTCAACGCCTTTGATTTCACACCCCTGTCCCGGGTAAAGGCCGTGATTTTGGGTCAGGATCCCTACCATGAGCCGGGGCAGGCGCACGGGCTCAGCTTCTCTGTGAAGCCCGGTGTCCCGGCCCCTCCCTCACTTCAGAACATCTACCAGGAGCTTCACGACGATCTGGGACTCTATATCCCGGACAACGGCTACCTGAAGAAGTGGACGGAGCAGGGGGTGCTCCTTCTGAATACGGTCCTTACGGTCCGGGCGCACGAGGCGAACTCTCACCGCGGGATCGGCTGGGAGGAATTCACGGATGCCGCGATCCGAGCCCTGGACCGTCAGGACAGGCCCATGGTCTTCCTTCTCTTCGGGCGCCCCGCGCAGCAGAAGGAGGGGATGCTCCGGAATGAGAAGCACTGCATCCTGAAGGCGCCTCACCCGAGCCCGCTGAGCGCCTACCGCGGCTTCTTCGGCTCGAAGGTCTTTTCGCGGGCGAACCGCTTTCTGGAGGAGCAGGGCCTGAGCCCCATCGACTGGCAGATCGAGAATCTTGGAGGAAAAGGATGAATTTTGTTGAGATTTTAAAGGTGATTGTGCAGGGACTCGTGGAGGGCTTCACGGAGTGGCTTCCGATCTCCTCCACCGGACATCTGATGCTTGTGAACGCGCTGATTCCGCTCCATCAGCCGGAGTCCTACTACGAGGTCTTTAAAGTCGTGATTCAGCTCGGCGCGATTTTCGCGGTCTGCTTTCGTTTTTTCCATGAGCTCTGGCCCTTTGCCAGAGCACAGCACAGCGGGAAGCTTGCGGTCCGCCCCGCAAAGATCAACCTTTGGCTGAAGATCATCATCGCCTGCCTTCCGGCGGCTGTCCTCGGAATTCTCTTTGACGATTTTCTGGACGCGCATCTGAACAACGCCCCGGTCATAGCGATCGTTCTGATCCTCTACGGCGTCCTCTTCATCTGGATCGAGAGACGGAACGCAAAGGCCGAATTTCCGATTCGCTCGGTCGATCAGATCGAGCTCTCCACGGCTCTTTTGATCGGTCTCTTCCAGTGCCTCGCCCTGATTCCCGGGACCTCCCGCTCCGGAGTGACGATACTCGGGGCGATGCTGATCGGCGTATCGAGAGTCTGCGCAGCGGAATTCTCCTTCTTTCTGAGTGTACCGATCATGTTCGGCGCGAGCGCTGTGAAGCTCATCAAATATTTCGTAAAGGGAGGGAGCTTCACGGGGAGTCAGAGCTTTTACCTGATCCTCGCCATGCTGGTCGCCTTTGTCGTCAGCCTCTACTGCATCAACTTCCTTCTCGAATTCATCCGAAAGCACAGCTTTGCGGTCTTTGGCTGGTATCGCATTCTCCTTGGAATTTTGGTTCTCCTTGGAACGGTATTCACCTTTCTCGCGAGGATTCTGTAGGAGGGGCGAGGGGGGGCTCTCATCTCTTTCAAAAAGCGCAAAGAGAGTAAAGGAAACGTAAGAGGACGTAATTAAAACTGAATTGCATCTTGAGTGATTTCGCGCTAGACTCTTCCTAAGAAGCGAACTTTCCCTCCCGGAGCGCGGGGGATTTCCTCCGCAGTCCGGGAGATCGGGACGGGAAAGAACAGAGGGAGACAGGATGAAGAAGTTCCGCGTACTTTTATTGAGCGTGATTCTGAGTGTGCTGATGGCGCTAAGGGCCTTTGCGTCCACGGAGATCGGACTGAATCTGGACTGGCGCTATGCTGCAAACTCCAGGATCAACACGGGAAAGGCGGTTCTCTATACGACGGACGCTTCGCATAAGAAGGGCATCACGATTGCGGTCAATGCGGGGCACGGCACCAAGGGAGGGGAGTCGGTGCAGACGCTCTGCCATCCCGACGGCTCGAAGAAGCTGAGCGGCGGCACAACGGCCGCGGGCTCTGTGACGTCCTTTGCGGTCTCCTCCGGCATGACCTTTTCGGACGGGACGCCGGAGCACGTCGTCACGAGACAGCTCGCCCACGCCTTTATGAAGCAGCTTCTCGCGGAGGGCTATGATGTGCTGATGCTCCGGGACGGGGAGGACGTGCAGCTGGATAATGTCGCGCGGACCGTCATCGCGAACAATCGGGCGAACTGCCATATCGCGCTCCACTGGGACTCCACCAGTCAGAACAAGGGCGCCTTCTACATGTCGACTCCGGACGGCCTTAAGGGGATGGAGCCGGTGGCCTCGATCTGGAAGAAGCATGAGAACCTGGGCGAGAGCCTGCTCTACGGACTCAGGAAATCCGGGGTGAAGATCTACTCCTCTGGCTCCATGCCGATGGATCTGACGCAGACAGCCTACTCCACCATCCCCTCTGTGGACATAGAGCTTGGGGATAGGATCTCTGACCACTCCGATGCCTGTATTCAGACGCTTGCGAAGGCACTGACGGACGGCGTCAATAAATATTACGGCTTCTCATAAGGGAGAGCATTCCGCGGGAAAACTCACCGGGCCTTAGGGCCCGGTTTTTTTATTTCCTTTACATAGAAATTTCCCTCTGCTATACTCGCCATGGTCCGGCATTTTATGGGGGAGGCAGCAGGACTGCCATTATGAGGAGGAGATATGTCGATCCAGCTGATTTCCAATCTTTTCAGCCTTTTCGGCGGGCTGGGAATGTTTTTGTACGGCATGACGGTCATGAGCGACGGGATGCAGAAGGCGGCGAGCTCAAAAATGTCCGGCTTTCTGAACATCGTCACGGAAAAGCGCTATATGGCGGTCCTCCTCGGGGCCGGCATCACCGCTCTTGTCCAGTCCTCCTCTGCGACGACGGTCATGGTCGTCGGCTTCGTCAACGCGGGACTTCTGAATCTCTCTCAGGCGGTCGGCATCATCATGGGCGCGAATATCGGAACGACGATCACCGCCTGGATGGTCTCCCTCACACAGGTCTCCGGGGATCTTCTCACAGTATTCAAGCCCGAATTCTTCTCTCCGCTCCTCGTCGGCATCGGCGCCTTCCGCCTTCTCTTTCGGAAGAAGGGGGCGGACGATCTCGCCGCGGACTTCTGCATCGGCGTCGGGCTCATCTTCATCGGGCTGGAATTCATGGCGGATGCGGTCAAGCCCTATGCGGACTCCCCGATCTTTTCTGAGGCCTTTTCCTATATGGGGGGGAATCCGGTGCTCGGCATCCTGGCCGGCGCGGTCGTGACCGGACTCATCCAGTCCTCCGCGGCTTCCGTCTCCATCCTTCAGACCCTCTCCCTCTCCGGCGCTGTTCCGAGAGTCGCCGGCTTCTACATTACTCTCGGTCAGAACATCGGAACCTGCGTGACAGCCCTCATTTCCTCCGCGGGGACCTCCCGGACAGCGAAGAGAGCGGCCGTGATCCACCTGCTTTTTAACGTCGTTGGCGCGGTGATCTTCTGCATCATTATCTCCCTTTGTGCCATCCCGCTCCGGAGCTTCTTCTCCGGGGCCCTGAGTCCGGTGGAGATCTCGATCTTTCATACGATCTTCAATGTGAGCTCTACCCTGCTCCTCTATCCCTTCGGGGATCTTCTGGTGAGTCTCTCCGGGAAGCTCGTGCGGGAGAGCCAGAAGGACAGAGAGGAGCTTCTCGCAAGGGACGGCTATACAGAGATCGAGAGGAATCTGATCCAGCACCTCGACCTCCGTCTCCTGGAGTCCCCGGCCATGGCGATCCAGGCCTCCCGCAGCGAGGTCATCAATATGGGGCGTATCGTCGAGCTCAATGTCGCGGAGTCGGTCATGGTCATGCTGGACCGGGACCGGGAGAAGCTGGAGGAGGTTTTTGCGAGGGAGAAGGTTATCGACAATATGCAGAAGATCCTCACGGACTACCTGATCCAGGTGGATAATCTCTCCCTGAACGAGACGCAGAAGCTCCTTGTCACGAACATGTTCAATACCATGACGGATATGGAGAGAGCGGGAGATCACGCGGAAAATATCGCGGAGGCGGCCCAGTACGCCTGGGAGCACGAGATCGTGTTCTCCGAGGTCGGGCGGAGTGATTTCCGCCGCCTCTCTGAGAAGTCGATGGCGAGCTTTGAGTCCTCCATCGAGGCTTTTGAGGAGAGCTCCCTGGATGCGGTGGTGAGGACCGCGCATCTGGAGGATGAGGTTGACGATCTGGAGGAGGAGATGCGGGAGCGCCATATACAGCGCCTCACAAAGGGGGAGTGCGCTCCTCCGGCGGGGGTCATTTTCCTGGATGCGATCTCCGACCTCGAGAGGATCTCCGATCACGCGGACAATATTGCGGGCTATGTGAAGAGCATGCTCTAGGGATACGGAGCGGAAATGTGTTTTTTGCACTTGCAAAGGCACAATCTTTGGCATAGAATAAAGGCGTTGCAGAGAAATGTCGGATGACAGAACGCTATAGAGGAGGGTATAAGTATGGCAGTGAAGGTTGCGATCAATGGATTTGGGCGGATCGGTCGTCTTGCTTTTCGCCAGATGTTCGATCATGAAGGCACGGAAATCGTCGCGATCAACGATCTGACGGATCCCAAGATGCTGGCTCAGCTTCTGAAGTACGATTCCTCTCAGGGAAGGTATAAGTATGGGGATACGGTAAAGGCGGGCGAGGATTCCATCACGGTGAAGGGGAAGACGATCCGGATCTACAAGGAACCGGATGCCGCGAACCTTCCCTGGGGGAAGCTCGGTGTGGATGTCGTGTTGGAGTGCACCGGATTCTACACGAAGAAGGAGAAGGCACAGGCGCATATCAATGCGGGCGCGAAGAAGGTCGTGATCTCCGCTCCGGCCGGAAATGATATCCCGACCATCGTCTACAATGTCAATCACGAGAAGCTGACCGCCGAAGACAATATCATCTCCGCAGCCTCCTGCACCACAAACTGCCTGGCTCCGATGGCAAAGGCGCTGAATGATTTCGCACCGATCCAGTCCGGCATCATGGCGACGATCCACGCCTATACCGGAGATCAGATGATCCTGGACGGACCGCACAGAAAGGGTGATCTGAGAAGAGCGAGAGCGGCGGCGATCAATATCGTCCCGAACTCCACCGGCGCGGCGAAGGCGATCGGCCTCGTCATCCCCGAGCTCAACGGAAAGCTCATCGGCTCTGCACAGAGAGTTCCGGTTCCGACCGGCTCCACCACCCTCCTTTTCGCTGTCGTAAAGAGCGACCGCGAGCTGACGGCGGAGTCTGTGAATGCCGCGATGAAGGCGGCCTCCGATCCGGAGACCTTCGGCTACAACGAGGACGAGATCGTGTCCTCCGATGTGATCGGGATGAGCTACGGCTCTCTCTTTGATGCGACACAGACCATGGTTTCGAAGGTCGCGGACGGCCTCTATGAGGTCCAGGTTGTGTCTTGGTATGACAATGAGAATTCCTATACCTCACAGATGGTCCGCACCATCAAGTACTTCGAGAAATTCGTGAAATAATTCTCCATGCCCTGCGAGTGCGTTCGCCCGGCATCCATGGGATCAGCGGGGAAGCCGTCGGGAGCGAGAAGCACCGGCGGCTTTTTCTACGGCTGCGGAATCCCTGCACAGCCTATACCGGGAAGCACAGGAAGCCCTGGAAGAAAGCTGCGTCAATTTGCGGAAAATCGCGGAAAGGAAAAAGGATGGCTGCATTAAATAAAAAGACGGTGGATGATATCAATGTGAAGGGGAAGGGAGTGCTCTGCCGCTGTGACTTCAATGTCCCCCTGAAGGACGGGAGGATCACGGACGAGAGCCGCCTGACCGCGGCGCTTCCCACCATCGAAAAGCTGCTTAAGGACGGAGGAAGAGTGATCCTTTGCTCTCACCTCGGAAAGCCGAAGGGGGAGCCGAAGCCGGAGCTTAGTCTCGCTCCGGTCGCAAAGCGCCTCTCCGAGCTCCTCCACAAAGAGATCGTATTTGCAAGGGACGAGAATGTGGTCGGAGAGAATGCGCGGAAGGCGGTCGCCGCGATGAAGGACGGGGATATTGTACTTTTGGAGAATACTCGTTACCGCCCGGAGGAGACGAAGAACGGGGATGCCTTCTCGAAGGAGCTCGCGGAGCTCGCGGATGTCTTCGTGGATGACGCCTTCGGCACGGCGCACCGCGCGCACTGCTCCAATGTCGGCGTGACGAAATTTGTGAAGGGGCCGCATGTCGTGGGCTACCTCATGGAAAAGGAGATCCGCTTCCTCGGTCAGGCCGTGGAAAATCCGGTCCGGCCCTTTGTCGCGATCCTGGGCGGAGCGAAGATTTCCGATAAGCTGAATGTCATCTCGAATCTGCTCGAAAAGTGCGATACCCTGATTATCGGCGGAGGCATGGCCTTTACCTTTATCAAAGCGCAGGGACACGAAATCGGAAAATCCCTCGTGGACGACAGCAAGCTCGACTACTGCCGGGAGATGATCGAAAAGGCGAAGAAGATCGGATGCAGGCTGCTGCTCCCGCTCGATGCGGTCGTCGCCCCCTCCTTCCCGGACCCGATCGATGATCCGAAGCTTTCGGTCAGCACCGTGGATATCAATGCCATCCCGGCCGATCAGCTGGGACTGGACATCGGTCCGAAGACGAGGGAGCTCTATGCGGAGGCTGTGAAGTCCGCGAAGACCGCGGTCTGGAACGGCCCGATGGGGGTCTTTGAGAATCCGATCCTCGCGGAGGGCACAAAGGCGGTGGCCAAGGCTCTGGCGGAGACGGAAGCGACGACCATCATCGGCGGAGGCGACAGTGCGGCGGCGGTAAATATCCTGGGATACGGCAAGAAGATGACTCATATCTCCACGGGCGGCGGCGCCTCCCTCGAGTTCCTGGAGGGGAAAGAGCTTCCGGGTGTCGCGGCGGCAGATGACCGTTAAGAAGAGCGAGGAGGCGAAGCCGATAAAGGGGAGGGGCGGGCTCTTGTCCGTCCCGATCGGGGATATCCCGAAATGGAAAGGAATACAGAGAATAAAATGAGAAAAAAGATTATCGCCGGAAACTGGAAGATGAACATGACGCCATCGGAGGCGAAGGCACTCTGCGAGACACTCAAGCCCCTTGTCGCGGGAAGCCCCGCGGATATCGTTTTCTGCGTGCCCGCGATCGACATCGTTCCTGTGGTAGAGGCCGTGAGAGGCACGAATATCCGAGTCGGCGGAGAGAATCTCTACTTTGAGGATAAGGGAGCCTATACCGGAGAGATCTCCGCGGATATGCTGAAGGATGCCGGAGCGGAATATGTCATCATCGGTCATTCCGAGCGGAGAGGATATTTTGCCGAGAGCGATGCGGATATCAACAGAAAGCTCAAAAAGGCGCTGGAGAAGGGCTTAAATCCGATCGTCTGCTGCGGGGAATCCCTGGAGCAAAGAGAGCAGGGCATCTGCTTTGACTGGATCCGGATGCAGCTGAAGATCGCCTTTGACGGTATCTCAAGGGAGGACGCCGAGAAGGTCGTCATCGCCTATGAGCCGATCTGGGCGATCGGGACCGGAAAGACCGCGAGCGCCGATCAGGCGGAGGAGGTCTGCGCCGCCATCCGGGAGCTGATCTCCGAGCTCTATGGAGCAAAGACCGCGGAGCGCATCCGCATCCAGTACGGCGGCTCCATAAATGCCGGAAATTGCAGGGAGCTTCTCGGAAAGCCGAATATCGACGGAGGCCTCATCGGGGGAGCCTCCCTGAAGGCAGAATTTGGAGAAATCGCAAACAGCGGCCGGTAAGTGATTTGCTGTGTAAATTCCCGTCAATAAGCCAAATACGAGGCCGGCACGTCTGCACAAGCATTTGGCTATTGACGGGACAACATTCACTGCGGTTTCAGGGTGCAAAGCTCATTTTTACTACGGGGACTTTGAGTCAATTATCGGGAATCGCTTTAATCAGTCTTTTGGTTCTTTATTGTTTTGCTGTTCGATGCGTTTTTTCCGGATATCTGCGAAACAAATTCCTAAGTTGGAGTACCTTTCCAGAGAATGGAGATCTTTTTTAATGAATTCCCAGGATTCTTTGTAATCCTCGATTTTTGAAAAGTCCGAGTCAGAAATAAAACTTAAAAATCCGTCTATATCATCTCTGTACTTTTTCGCAAATGCATAGGCATCATTCTCTTTTTCCTCATCCGTACTGTTGATCTTGCCATGCAGAACATGGTCAAGATTGCTCGACATATAGTATGCCCGATAAGGAATGGATACCCAGACTTTGCTTAACTTGCTGATACGGTTCAATTTATCCTGCTTATGCTTATTTCTGAGAATCAATTGATCCGGTCTTGCTGTCTGAATCTCTGTCAGGGAATACAGCGGTTTCAGAACAGAAGCGTTTTCTACGACAGAGGACTCAGGCACATAAGCTCCATCCATGTCAACGATATGAATGACCTGCTGGAAATGAATCTGAGAAAAATGCATCGAACCTGCATATTTCTTAACAATATCTCCAATCGCGCTGACGATATCATTCGGGTCAATGGAATAATCTGCGCTGATATCACCGTGCAGGATCTCAATGTGGACCTTGTTCTTATCGAAGAGTCTGTTCAGTATGACGCCCAATGCTGTATCGTCAGAAGGCCCTTCGACAAGCACCAATACGATCTTTTTACGTGCCACTGAACTCACCTGCCTCTCGGAAAGCTACTGCGATTTCCGCATTATTTGTCGGATCGTATACCTCTTCACTCTGTTCACCGAGAATGATGTCCCTGAAGTAGAAATCACGCAGGTTGTTGCTGTCCTTAATATTGCTCATCCGGATATATCTGTGAGACGGGTTCGTTGTAGTAAATGCGATAAAACCACGATCCAGCGTCTCAAGAGGGCGCAGATTGTGCGAGGTAAAGATCAACTGGCCTTTTCCTTTTTCGGATATGACGCGAAGCAATTCACCTAACAGATATTCAAATACTCCGGCATCCAATTCATCAATCGCTACCGTAATAGATGAGCGGTTATAAACAACAATGAGCAGCTGAAGAATAGAGATAATCTTTTTGATGCCCTCCGATTCGTACTTCAGCGGGATTTCCTTTTTATTCTTTAAAGACATCAGCTGTATCTTGACGCCTTTTTTTCCATTGGCAAATACCATTTCGCCAAGATGCTTGATATGAATTGTCAGCCCCGGTACGATTTGGGACAGTACAATATTCATGTTCGTGATAACCTGATGCACCGTTGCAACGGCTTTTTCGGGGATCGGAACAGCTTCCTCCAGCGGAATCAGGATATTACCTGCTGCCCCGTTAGTTTCGCTTTCATATTTAAATGAAAGAGGAAGCATATTCATGCTGATGATACCCGAATTTGCGGTATTGATTACAAAAAGCTCAAGGTTGCCATATCTTACCAGACTTTCAATCAGCAGCATATGGCGCTGATACTCCAAATCATCCTTTCCGGCAGGATTACTTCTCATAGCCGTAAGCAGTTCCCTGGAGAAAATGAACGATCTGGATGTTCCGGCGGCCATCTTTTTCTCTACTAAGAGATCCATTGCCTTATCTTTATCTTTTCCAATAAGGCAATTGTATTTTCCGAGCGGAGCAAATACCTTGGATGAGGTGGTATCGATCAGAGAACTTTTACGTTCCTTTGACTCCTTGCCTTCATAAGAATAGCTAAGAATCTCTTCCGCAATAACAGGGCGGTAGTGAGCTTCCTCCCCATCACTGAGCGCCAGATTTTGAGAAGCTTCGATTACTTCGGACCTTAGTTTGAAATCATAGAAAGCCCGATACTTTATCGTATCATCAGCGACGGAGAACTCATAACGAAGAACCGCATTCCCAGATTCCACATTGATATAGTCAGCAAATTTCGCAGGAACCGTCTGCCCCTTCAGCGCAAGCTGCAGCAGCTCAATTGCATCAATCAACGCCGTTTTTCCTGATCCGTTCTGACCGTATAATCCTAAAATGCTTGTCTTATAGGCCTTTCTGCTGTTTGCAAAACTCAACTGACCGGCCTTTATATTCTTGAAATTCTCGATTGAGAGACTTTCCAATCGAACAACGGTATTCTTCATGTCAGCTGCCTCCTTGTGGGTTTGCGCAATATGATTATATCATCCACGGCGGAAAAAACAATATGAATCAATAAATCGTCATTTTTTATACTGTTTTTATGATTCAAATTTGAATTTTACCGGATAAGGTCCGAACTTAGGATTTTAGAGAAATCAAAAATGCGCTAGAGACTGCCTTTTATAAGGCGGAGACCGCGCAGCTCTATTATGAGCCGCGCGGTCTCCATTTTGAGATAAAGCAGAGTCATCTCGGCTCTGCGCTTTGACTCAGCATCCCGATTCCGGGCCTTTGTTTTTGGGGATAGGGGAGAGAGGTCTTACTGCTCCCAGGGGAGCTCCGGCTTTCCGAAGTGACCGTAGGAGGAGACCAGATTGTAGTCGACCTCCTGGAGCTGAAGACGCTCGATGATCGCCTTTGGTGTGAGCTCATAGTTTTGTACGACATCGCTCCAGATATTCCCTACATTCTCATGGGCGCTTCCGAAGCAGTCCAGGTAGACGGACACCGGCTCCGCGACGCCGATCGCGTAGGCGAGCTGCACCTCACAGCGCTCGGCCCGCCCCGAGAGGACGATATCTCTTGCGATCTTCCGCGCCATATAGGCCGCGGAGCGGTCGACCTTCGAGGGATCCTTTCCGGAGAAGGCTCCGCCGCCGTGGTGCGCGGCCCCGCCGTAGGTATCCGCGATGATCTTTCGCCCGGTGAGGCCGGAGTCCGCAAAGGAGGATCCGAGAACGAAGCGGCCTGTCGGATTCACGAGGATCCGGAAGTCGGTGTTCAGATTCATCTCCTCCGCGCTCTCCTTCATGATTTTGCTGATGATCTCCCTGACCTCCTCCAGGGAGGTGGACTCCCTGTGCTGGCTGGAGAGGAGGAAGGTGTCGATGCGCCCCGCCTTGTAGTCGTAGCTCACCTGTGCCTTTGCGTCCGGGAGAAGCCTGGAAAAGCCCTCAGCAAGGTTTTGCTCCCGGAGCTTGAGGAGCGCCCTCGTGGAGAGGACATAGGGGATCGGGAGGAGCTCCTTCGTCTCATTTGTGGCATAGCCGAACATCATGCCCTGATCGCCGGCACCGTCGACATCGACGCCGCGCGCGATGTCCGGGGACTGGCGGGAGATCAGAAGGTTGAGCTCGTATTTTTCGGCATCGGGGAGACCGATCCGGCGGAGAACCTCCGCGATGATGCCGTGGTAGTTCGGCTCATAGTCCGTGCTGATTTCGCCGAGGATGCAGATGCTGTAGTCCTTGATGCAGCATTCCGCCGCGATCCGGGCCCTCTTATCGTGGGCGAGGATGTCGGTGACGATGGCATCCGAGATCTGGTCGCAGATCTTGTCGGGATGGCCGTTTGAAACCTGTTCTGATGAAAATAGCATATACTTTCCTTTCTGCCGCGCTGTGCGGGATAATTACTGTAAACGGATGGAATCCGCCGGATGGTGAAGCACTCCGGACATAAGCGCCGGACGATGCGAAGCTCTGCCGTTCTTCGTGTCTGGGCTGTCGGCCTTGTCTATGCCTGCTGACTGGCGCAGAAGACTGCCGCCCGGACTGCCGCGGCAGAGAAAAGAGGCCGCCGCACTGAGCGACAGCCTCTGTCCGTTCGTCTTATTGTTCGAAACAAATTGTTCGCTCAGGTTAGCACCTTCCGTTTCCGGGGTTGCTGCGGCTTCTTCGCTCCTATGTAGCTCCACCGTCTCTGAATAAGATATTTAATTGTGGAATCAAAGTATAACACGCTGCGGCGGGGAAGCGCAAGGGGATTGGAAAATTTCGATTCCGCTTTCAAAATTCAAAACGTCGCTTTCAAAAGGACTTTTTCATCGACTGCTTATCCATCGGGCTTCCGCCGCTTATTTTCCAATCGGCTTTTCATTTCAGACTCAGAATCTCAGACTCAGACTTTAATTCGGCCTGAAAATGAAGTGCCGGGAGTTCACCGGCCTCTTTAGACAAAATTATATATTTTTCGGAATGAATATTAGTAGATATTTCAGGAGTAATTGTATTTACAAAGAAACAATTTTCTGCTATCCTATAGACACAGAGAGAAGAGTGGCTGATGGGCCTCGGCTGACGAGAAAGGCCGAAGCGAACCGGCAAAGTGCAGGCCGCGAGTCTGCGAACGATACCGCAGAAAGCAAGAGGTGCAAAGCAATGGTTCCAGCACAGACATTTGATACGGCCACCGGAGCTTTCGGAAAGTAAATTTATTTTGATAACGGCGCAGCGGGCGCTCATGTTATTCAACAAAAGAAGTGTTTCTTCGAAATTTCCGGAAAGCACTGCGCGGGTTCAGTATCAAACGAACGGGATGAGAAACTGATTGGCTTCATCGATCGATGCACACGGAACGATATGGAAAATCAAAGATAAAGCGCATATCTTTGAAATATCAAGGTGACGGTATCAGACCAATGTACTCTTCATGAAAATTGAATATTGGGTTCGGGAGAGGGAAAGCGTTTCATTCGCTTTCCCTCTTTCCCTGTACCTTTCCTTTCGGCTGCTTCTTCTCCTGATCCTTTATTTCCTTCCGATCATTTCCTCAGTCAGCTTTTTCAGGACCTCGACCATTTTTTCCATGGAGTTGATATTCAGGTATTCGTAAATGCCGTGGTAGTTCTCCCCGCCGGTGGAGAGGTTCGGACAGGGGAGCCCCATGAAGGAGAGCTTTGCGCCGTCCGTTCCGCCCCGGATCGGAAGGGTCTCCGGCTTTACACCGCAGCTTCGGAAGGCTTCCTTCGCGCAGTCGATGAGATAGGGATAGGGCTCCAGCTTCTCCTTCATATTGTAATAGCTGTCCGTGAGCTTGGCCTCCAGAGCCGCGCCGCCGGAGCGGTATTTCTCATTCAGACGATCTGCCGCGGACTGAAACTGTCTCTTTTTCTCCTCGAATTTCTCTCTGTCATGATCCCGGATGATGTAGCGAAGCTCCGCGAGGCTCTCATCTCCCTTCATGGACATCAGATGAAAGAAGCCCTCGTAGCCCTCGGTATTTGCCGGAGTGCAGGGCGGGAGCAGGGCATTGAACTCCATCGCGATCAAAAGCGCGTTCAGCATCTTATCCTTTGCGGAGCCGGGGTGGACATTGACGCCGTGAATTGTGAGGACGGCGGAGGCGGCATTGAAGTTCTCATATTCGATGCCTCCCAGCGTTCCGCCGTCCACGGTATAGGCGACCTCCGCGCCAAAGCCCGCGAGATCGAAGAAGTCCGCGCCCGAGCCGATCTCTTCGTCCGGCGTAAATGCGATGCAGATTTCCCCGTGGCGCCGCTCCGGCTGAGAGAGCAGCTCTTCGATACACTGCATAATTTCCGCGACACCCGCCTTATCATCGGCGCCGAGGAGGGTGCTTCCGTCTGTGACGAGGAGATCATCCCCCTTTGCGGAGAGAAGCTGCGGGAAGATCCCGGGATCGAGGATGGCTCCATGCCCGAGAGGGATCGGAGAGCCGTCATAGCTCTTTATCACCCGGGGCTTTACATCCTTTCCGCTCGCGGAGGGAGAGGTGTCCATATGCGCGATCAGGCCTAGAGTCGGCGTGTGCATGTTCTCCTCTGCGGAGAGATTTGAGGGGATGCGGGCGTAGACATAGCAGTGCTCGGAGAGACGCACATCATCCGCGCCGAGCTCCCGGAGTTCCCGCTCGAGCTGCCTTGCCAGCACGAACTGCTTCTCCGTGGACGGGTGCGTGCCGCTCTCCTCTGAGGACTGCGTATCCACTTTGACATAAGAAACCAGACGATCCAATACCTTCATGTTTCCTCCTTCCGTTTTCCTTCTGTTTTCTTTCGGTTGTTTTTCTGTTTTTTCTCATTTCGTCTTTCGCTGAGGGGGAGCGTTCTCCCCTTGCTCAGTGAGAAGGCAGTTCTCTCTCCTTTGACATCGTTCGCAGGGAGCATGGCTTTTCATCGGTCCGTTTCGTTTCCGCTTTTAGCTTCTCGTATCTCCTCCGCTCTCAGCTTCCCGTATCGTCAATCTCTCTTTCATGACTTGCCCGAAGGTAGCTGTCGCATTCCACCGGCTTCAGGTCCTCCAGGCGATAGGGAGTTTCCTGATATACGAAGTTCAGCCAGTTCGTATAGGTGCAGTTGGAGCTGGAACGCCAGGAGAGGATGGGGGGCTTTGAGGGGTCATCATCCGGATAGTAGTTCACGGGGATGTCGGGGGCGAGCCCCCTTGCGAGGTCCCGCCGATACTCCTTGTCCAGGTCGTAGCGGTCGTACTCGGAGTGTCCGGTGACGAAGATCTGCCTGGAGGAGCAGGCGAGGATCAGATAGCTCCCGCTCTCCTCTCCTTCCGCGACGACATAGAGCTCGGGATTTCTCTTCACGGCCTCCTCATCGATTCCGGTATAGCGGGACTGAGGAACATAAAAAAAGTCATCCATGCCCCGCATAAGCATTTTGCGGCGGTGCAGTACCCGGTGCAGATAGACGCCGCTCAGCTTTCTGGGGAGAAGGCGCTTCTGAATTCCGTAGTGATGGTAGAGAGCGGCCTGCGCTCCCCAGCAGATGTGAAAGCTTGAGAAAACATGAGTTTTTGACCAATCCATAATTTCACAGAGCTCATCCCAGTATTCGACCTCCGAGTACTCAAGCTTTTCGACGGGCGCCCCGGTGATGATGAGGCCGTCAAAGCGCTCCTCGCGGACAGCGTTAAAGCCGACATAGAATTTATTGAGGTGAGAGGCGCTGGTGTGCTTTGCCTCGTGGCTCTCCGTCTTCATAAGGCTGATCTCCGTCTGGATCGGAAAATTGGACAGGACCCGGAGAAGGTCAAGCTCCGTATCCTCCTTCAGCGGCATGAGGTTCAGGATTGCGATGCGAAGCGGCCGGATCTCCTGCGCGCTCGCCCTGTCCTCATCCATGACAAAGATATTTTCCGATTCCAGCATTTGTTTTGCCGGAAGATCGTTTTGAACCCGGATTGGCATGATTTTTCCTTTCTTTGCTTCCCGAGGGGAGATATCCCTCCCGATGCGTCCCCCTCTCGCATTCCCGAGAGATGATGTCTCTTTTCACGCTTCCCTTCATTCGCGTTTCCGTCGGCCTGAGGCACAATCAAACGCATGATTCCCGCATGCCTCCGCCGCTTCGCGTCTTGCGGCCTGCGCCCCTCATTCACATTCCCGAGGGACGAGGTCCCTCTTCATGCTCATGAGTGGGGGCGCGTCATAAAGTCTTACCTCCGCTTTCGTGCAAGCACGCCGCGGAGGAGAGACTTTCGGTCCGGGCGGAGTCCATGATTCCCGCATGCCTCCGCCGCTTCGCGCCTTGTGGCCTGCGCCCCTCATTCGCATTCCCGAGGGACGAGGTCCCTCTCCATGCTCATGAGTGGGGGCGCGTCATAAAGTCCTTCCTCCGCTTCCGTGCAAGCACACCGCGGAGGAGAGACTTTTGGCTTGGTGGAGATCATGATTCCCGCATGCCTCCGCCGCTTCGCGCCTTGCGGCCTGCGCCCCTCATTCGCATTCTCGAGGGACGAGGTCCCTCTTCATGCTCATGAGTGGGGGCGCGTCATAAAGTCCTTCCTCCGCTTCCGTGCAAGCACGCCGCGGAGGAGAGACTTTCGGCCCGGGCGGAGTCCATGATTCCCGCATGCCTCCGCCGCTTCGCGTCTTGCGGCCTGCGCCCCTCATTCGCATTCCCGAGGGACGAGGTCCCTCTCCATGCTCATGAGTGGGGGCGCGTCATAAAGTCTTTCCTCCGCTTCCGTGCAAGCACGCCGCGGAGGAGAGACTTTCGACGCTGGAATCATTATACAAAAATAGTTCTGGTTTCGAAATGGGGGAGCTATGTTTTCTTTTTTCTTTCTTGACAAAGCGGGGGAAAGAATGGAACATGGGGACAGAGCCGGGAATGGGAGCTGTCCGATAGGGAGAAAGCGAGCAGAAGGCAGGGAAGGGGAAGGAGAGAAGAGATTATGGGGGACGAGATCAGAGAGAGAAAGGCGAGGGAGAGGGAGGAGGTTGCGGAGCTTCGGAGGGGGCTCAGCGAAGAGTACTGCCGGAGCGCGGATGCGGAGATCAGCTCCCGGATCCTTCAGCATCCGTATTTTCAGCAGGCGGACACGATTTTTTGCTATATCAGCGTGGAGAAGGAGCCGGACACAAAGCTGCTTTTGGAGAGCGCCTGGCAGATGGGAAAGAGGGTTTCCGTTCCGCGCTGTATTCCGGGAAGGGAGAGGTGGATGGAGGCGGTGGAGATCCGATCCTTTCAGGATCTCGGAGCCGGAGTGCTCGGGATACCGGAGCCGAAACCGGGACTTCCTCTGGTGGAGAAGGAGGAGATCGATCTCGCCTTGATTCCCTGTATTTCCGCGGATCGGAGCGGAAGGAGACTCGGTCACGGGGCGGGCTATTACGATCGCTTCCTGGAAGGACAGAGGATGCATCGCTTTTGTCTATGCTATGAGAAGCTGCTTCTTGATAAAATTTTTGTGGATAATCACGATATCCCGATGGAGCGGGTTTTTAGTGAAGATGGCGTATATCCGTCTTTTTCCGCCGCAGAAGAGGATAAGCAGGTGGGGAATTCCGGGTCCTTCCTATCGAAGCTTCGGAGATTTTTTCATAGAATCTAACGGATTCCCCGGGAAAAGAGCGGGTTTTTGCACATTGCATTTATGCACCTGTGCTAAATTCACAAAAATTTGCCTTTCATTTCTACTTGTGCTATTTTTTCCATCCGTATATGATTGCCTATAGCAAAAACTTTTAGGTTTCAAAATAAAATTTAGTTTCAGGAGGAAAAGGATGGGGAAGAAGGATGGAATGGAGGCGTTGTTTTGCTGGAAGGGAAATCCGCCGGTCTGGAGCGTGATTTCCCTCGCGCTCCAGCATCTGGTGGCGATGATTATCGGCTGCGTGACGCCGGCGATTATCATCGCGAATGTGGCGCAGCTGCCGATCGAGCAGCGAATTATTCTGATTCAGGCATCTCTTACGATGTCCGCGATCGCGACCTTTTTTCAGTTGTTTCCGATCGGCGGGAAATTCGGCTCGGGCCTTCCCGTCATCCTGGGGATCAGCTTTGCCTATCTTCCCAGCCTTCAGGCAATCGCCGAAGCGGGGGAGGGGGTGCACACCATCACGGGGGCTCTTCTCGTCGGCGGAATCGTCGCGGTCTTTGTCGGTATCTTTGTGAAGAAGATCCGTCCGCTCTTTCCTCCGCTCATCACCGGGACCGTGGTTTTTACGATCGGCGTATCCCTCTATCCGACAGCCGTCAATTATATGGCCGGCGGCGTCGCAAATACAAGGGAGCTTGTTGTGGAGAAGAAGCATCTGACAGAGGCTCTGATCTACGGCTCCTGGCAGAACTGGGCGGTCGCTGCGGTGACACTGCTTATCGTGCTTCTCTTAAATAACTTCGGCAAGGGGATTTTTAAGCTCGCATCCATTCTTCTAGGAATGCTGGCCGGCTATCTCGCGGCGCTCTGCTTCGGGATGGTGAACTTCTCGGAGATCGGAAAGGCATCCTGGTTTGCTCTCCCGCACTTCCTTCCCTTTGGCGTGAGCTTTGATCCGGCGGCCTGCATCTCTATCGGCCTTCTCTTTGCGATCAATTCCGTCCAGGCGATCGGTGATTTCACGGCTACAACCGTAGGCGGCTTTGATCGGGAACCGACGGACGGGGAGCTCCAGGGCGGGATCATCGCCTATGGCGCGACGAATTTTCTCTCCGCCTTCTTTGGGGGACTTCCCACGGCGACCTACTCTCAGAATGTCGGCATTGTGACGAATAACAAGGTCGTAAATCGGAAGGTCTTCGCGACCTGTGCGGCCTTGATCCTTTTGTCCGGGCTTTGCCCAAAGTTCTCCGCAATTCTCACGACGATTCCGCAGTGTGTCCTCGGCGGGGCGACGATCACCGTTTTTTCCACGATTGCTATGACGGGGATGAAGCTCATTACCTCGAAGCCGCTCACGGCGAGAAGCTCCACGGTCGTGGGTCTCTCCGTGGCGCTCGGAGTCGGCATTGCTCAGGCTGCCGGAAGCTTGAATCAGTTTCCGCTCTCTGTGACGATGGTCTTCGGAAAGTCCCCGGTCGTCATTACGACGATCTGCGCGATTCTCTTGAATCTCTTGCTCCCGAAGGAGAAGTCGGAGGAAAAGTAAAGTAATCCTATGCATCGCGCGAGCTCAGGAAGCGCCTGCCCGCGGGCAAGCTGCTTCCTGAGCTTTTCTGAGTCCATATTGAGGGAAAGGATAGAGTGGCTTTTCCGGGATATCTGGGCTAAGATAGTAAAAAAGACTATATTTTAGGCAGAGGGAGGAGGGTGCAGATGGAGGAGAAGAGAGAGAAGCTTCGGAAATGGATCAAAGAGGCCCGGAATATCGTATTTTTTGGGGGAGCCGGAGTCTCCACGGAGAGCGGGATCCCCGATTTTCGGAGCCAGGACGGACTTTACCGGCAAAGCTATGCCTATCCGCCGGAACAGATCATTTCCCACAGCTTTTTTGAGGCAAATCCGGAAGAGTTCTACCGTTTTTATCGGGAGAAGATGCTTTTTCCGGAGGCAAAGCCGAATCGGGCACATCTTGCGCTTGCAAGGCTCGAGGAAGAAGGGAAGCTCCGGGCAGTTATCACACAGAATATTGACGGACTTCACCAAAGAGCAGGGAGCAAAAAGGTATATGAGCTTCACGGCTCAGTCTGGAGAAATCACTGCCTTCGCTGCGGGAAATCCTATCCTCTCGATTTCATTCTCTCCGGAAGCGGAGTGCCGAGATGCAGCTGCGGCGGCATCGTGAAGCCGGATGTCGTCCTCTATGAAGAGGGGCTGGATCAGGCGGTTTTACAGGGAGCGGCGGAAGCGATCCGGGAGGCGGACCTTCTCATCGTCGGAGGAACCTCGCTCGTGGTCTACCCCGCCGCGGGTCTTCTTCGTTATTTTGATGATTCCGCGCACATACTTGTTTTAATCAATAAAAGCGAGACCGCCTGTGACGGGCGAGCAGACCTTGTGATCCGGGAAAGTATCGGGGATGTTCTGGGATCGGTGGTTCTTGACTAAAAAGCGATCTATTAACTATAGGAAGGAGTTTGAGATGAAATAATTTCTCCCCACTGCTCCATAGAAAACATATAATCAACGACAAGGCCAATGATAAAGGCATGTATATTTTCGCTTTCATTCAAAGTGCATTGATCATTAAAGGTGCAGGACTTAAACTGAGACGGCTTGATAAACCCGCCTCTTGGCTGCTTTATTTCGCTGATCCTTCGGGTTACAGAACTCATATACAGACGTTCCTTCCTTCCGATTCTTCATGCGGATAACAGGACTTGAACCTGCACGGTCTCCCACCAGAACCTAAATCTGGCGCGTCTGCCAATTCCGCCATATCCGCCTAGGCCGCCGAAAATCCGGCGGCCCTTTATTCTATCATCAAAGCCAGGGACTGTCAAAGCGGGGATTCGCGTGGGTCAAAATGAAATGCTTGTTAATTGCTATTCTGTTAATTGCTATTCGAAGTTCCACCTGGAAATCTGAAAGGTGGAACTTTAATTCTTCCGAAGGATGGGGTAGAAGTTAATTCTCCTGAGCATTTTTTCTGTCATATATGTTTTCCACACGGTAGCTTTTCAGCATTTGTTCTATCACGGCACTCATGTCAGATCCTTCTTAAAAGCGAACACAGCTTTTTGATGTTCGTTGCATGAAACGCATCGCTGTACCCGCAGACCTTACTTGCATCCAACTTTCTCAGCTCCGCCTCTTCGACCCGCAGATCATCTGTCAATAGCCGCAAAAGTTCCTGCGTATTCGGTACTGGTGGCATCGTATAAAGCTGATCGCACAGCGCCTTTTCCGGTTCGGCGATCCGATAGAAGTAATCTCCCTCCTGAACTAGACGAATGCCCAGAGGAAAGGCTTTGGAAGGCACATCGCGATAGGTAAATGTCCCGAAAGCCGTTTCATACTTCTTTTTCTTTTTCTTTTCAAATGTAGCGCAGGTAACGGTATACACCGCTTCAGGAATCAAGCCATAGCAGCTTAAGGCATATTCAAAAGAAATGTAGGACGGCCCATAAATACTGCCCGCAAGCAGGTGCGCCGGAACATTCGGATTAGTCTCATAAAGCCCCCTTGTGATCGGGAAGCACTCACTGCGCTTCGCCATACGGGAGAGCTTGGACTTCGGAGAACCGTATTCTCTTAATTCTTCCAGAAACATTGCCGTTGTCTTTATCATATTCTCACCTCTTAGTATCATTATATGCAACTATCTGGCAAAAATAAAGCATTTTCATACTTCCCCAAGATTCAGCCTAAAATGAAAGGCTCTTCGGTCATACCTGTGGGTAAAATTCGTGGTAGAAATACCCGTTAAGCCCATCTGATGTTGTATAAATAAAGTTGACACCTTATCCTCAAGGATTTCTAATATAATCAAGACGATAAGGAGGTCAATAAATGGCAGAAAACAGGCAATACGATAACGAATTTAAGGTGCAGGCGGTTAAGCTGGCCAAGGAAATTGGTCAAGCTAAGGCTGCCAGGAAGCTCGGTATCCCAAAGAATACACTCTATACTTGGATGAAAGCAAACCGTCTGGGAAATCTCGATCTCGGTGCCGGCACACAGACACCACAAAGCGCTATGACGCTTAATGAGGAGCTTATCAAACTCCGTGCGCAGCTTAAAGAGCAGGATAAGGAGATCCGCCGCTTAAAGAAAGAAAATGAGTTCCTTGAGGAAGCAAGCGCTTTTTTCGCCGCGAGCCGTCTGAAGTCAGCAAAAACGAAAGAATGAAGTTTATTGCCATCAAAACGGAAGACGGCACCATCAAGGGCGAAATTAGTTTCTATTGCCGCATGCTCCACGTAACCCGTCAAGGGTTCTATAAATATCTGGCGACCAAAGATCGCCCGTGGAAATATCAGCCTCTCGCAGATGCTGTGCTCGATATAAATGCGGAGGATGAGTGCAATGATACGTATGGAAGAATACGCATGTACCAGGCTCTGAAACTCAGGAAACCGGAAGGTGTTGCTATTCCAGGCGAACGTACCGTGTATCGTGTGATGGAGGAAATCGGGCTTAGTCTGAAGTGATAAACTGAAGTTGTAACACAAATGGCTGATAAAATATAATAGCAAATGGAGGATTTTATCATGCCACAACCTTACGACGAACCATTTAAGAAAAAGATTGTCCGTCTCCGCCTGGAGGAAGGCCGATCCATGAGGAGCCTCACAGAAGAATATGGGGTTTCTAAATCCAGCGTTGTCAAATGGTGTAATGAATTTCGCGAAGAATGCCAGAGTAATCCAGAAAGCCAAAAAGATTA
>NZ_GG729935.1:75945-76187 GCF_000160135.1 Oribacterium sp. oral taxon 078 str. F0262 | reverse complement strand
TGTACACCATTATATGAACGGTGATCTGCAGCTTTACGCCATTGTCCGGCGTAGAAAGCCGGATTACCGAAAAGGGAAGGCCCATAAAGTATTTGACAATCTCTTGAATCAAAATTTCAGTGCAGAGCATATCAATCAGAAGTGGGCTACTGATTTCACATATGTCTTCCTCAGAGATGGAAGCGTGCGCTATAACTGCACGGTCATCGATCTTTATGATCGCAGCGTAGTATCCAGTATCA
>NZ_GG729935.1:73951-75845 GCF_000160135.1 Oribacterium sp. oral taxon 078 str. F0262 | reverse complement strand
TACACGAGTATTCATCTGAGGAGGTGCTATACTCGTCCATCGATGAATTTGCATATGTATGGTACAACCATGTGCGACCTCATTCATACAATGGATATAAGACACCATTTGAGGCAAGGACTGGAATATCGAATTATTAAGCCATACGTGTTACAAAAAAGCTTGACCACTACAGTCACAGACCGCGCAGAAAGCCTAATGGCATTACAAAGGCTGATCGTGAAGCACGCAAATCCGATGATCTGCTGAAACGTGATTTCCAATCGGATACACCGCTAACCAAATGTGTAACGGACATCACTGAGATTAAAGCTGCTGATGGCAAGCTATATGTCTCCTTCATTTTTGATTGCTTTGATTCTGCTGTTCTGGGGCTGGCGATGGAGACTAACATGAAGGCAGCTCTATGTGTAAGGACCTTAGATAACGCAATGATGGTTTATCCAGAGCTTCGGGGAGCCATTATCCATTCCGATCGTGGAACCCAGTATACCAGCCAAACTTATCGGGATGCAATCAGTTATCATGGAATACAACAGAGTATGAATAGTGCTGGTGGCCGATGCCATGATAATGCTCGCTGTGAAAGCATGTGGGCTCGAATGAAGTCCGAACTGCTTTATGATCGTTATGAACCAGAAAAAATAACTGTTGAAGAACTCAAGGTTCTAATTTGGCGATACTTTTTCAGCTATTGGAATAATCGCCGGATTTGCTCTGCCAATGGAGGACTTCCTCCTATGGTAAAGAGAGCACGGTATTACCGCTCCCCAGGAGTAGCTGCTTAATGCTTGGAATACTTGAGGATAATCTGTCAACCAATATTGACAATATCAATCTGTTATTAGGTTGCCGGCTCCCCTATCGGCCTGTTCGGTAACGGAACCTTGATATTTGAGCATACAAGCATGATCATATCGATCATACTGTCAACATTCCGGAAGCCAAATGCTCTCCGGATGATGAGCTTGATTTTGTTGTTGATCGATTCGATCCTGGCATTGCTCATCTTCAGACGTATCGTGTTGAGGATATGCTCTTCATGCCGACGGATCTTGTGACCAAGCTCCTTGAATTCGTTGATGCGGCTATGGGTGGCTCTCCAGAAGAACTTGCCCAGTTCTTCTTTTGCCTCATCCGTATCGTCCATATGAAGAATGAGTCTCAGCTGCTCCTTCAACAGATAACCGCGGTACAGGCGCTTATTACTCACGGCGATCTCTGCAAGCTGTGTTTCCTGCTTGTTGGTCAGGTGCTCCGGCGCTTTGCCTAATGCGTAGGCTGAATGCTTTATCTCTGAGGCCTTTATTTCTGCCTTATGAACCGTGATCGAATCCTTGTCCTTCAAGGAGCTGCGGCCACGTTTGCGTTTGACGGTCCTCTTAAGTTCCTTGAGTTCCTGATGGGCATCACGCCATGCTTCCTTGCGGAGGGAGTCAAGTGCTTCATTTGCCCACCCCACGACGTGGAAGGAGTCCACACAGCGGGCACAGTTCGGAAGGTACTCCTCAATGCACTGGTCGATCCATCTGGCACCATTGCCGGTCACAGCTTTTATGGATGCACGCTGCTTCGAAGTAAGGCCTTCCAGAAACTTGGAAAAGATATCCTTGTAGTGGTCAAGCTTTTTTGTAACACGTATGGCTTAATAATTCGATATTCCAGTCCTTGCCTCAAATGGTGTCTTATATCCATTGTATGAATGAGGTCGCACATGGTTGTACCATACATATGCAAATTCATCGATGGACGAGTATAGCACCTCCTCAGATGAATACTCGTGTAGATATAAGAGCTCATTTTTCAAGGTGTTGAAATACCGCTCCATAGGAGCATTGTCATAAGGATAACCAGCTTTATTCATGCTCTGGGTTATGCCGGCAGAGGCACAATA
>NZ_GG729935.1:72656-73851 GCF_000160135.1 Oribacterium sp. oral taxon 078 str. F0262 | reverse complement strand
TCAAGAATATTCAGATAGGCCTGATTGGCATCGTCACCCCTTGCCTTCCGAAGGACGTAATAGGCATCCTTTTCCGCAGCCTCAAAGCCCTCATACTTGATTTTTGAAAAAGCGAATTTTGACTTGATCACGATCTGCTCCCCCAGCTTTCCGAGGCGCATGGCGCTCGAAAGCTGCTCCACAGTGATTGCGTTGTTTAAAAACGCTTCTGCGTAATCAAAATAGGAATCATCGGCTCTGTAGCCCGTGATTAAATCGTAAGCATTGACGTTGACTCCAAAATTGTCGATCAGATAGGATTTAGCTCTTCTCGCCACGGGTGTCTTAATGGAAAACAGTCGGTGTGCAACAAGGACTGCCATCCAGTTGAGTATAGTATAATCCGGGCTGTTTAGCTTAAGAATGTTCAGAAACTCCGTGTCCAGCGTATATCGGTTGGAAAATCCGTCTCTCAGAGAAGAAACCGCCCATTCCTTGGCAAGGTCGTTGCTTTCGGTGCAGTAAAAGCCAAGCCCGAAATCATTATTCTTTCGCCCTTCTCCGAAGGTCGGTGTTTCTACGATCTGCTTTGAGCCGTGGTATATCGTCAGCAGTTTATGATATTGTCAATAATGGTTGACAGATTTTCCTCAAGGATTTACAACCCTAAGCTGCTTCCTGTAAAGATGAATAGTATCGTTGTCTCTTGACCATGGGTGGAAGGCCATCATTTGCGGAACAGATTCGACGGTTATTCCAGTAGCTCATGTAGTAACGCCAGATAAGCTCTTTTAGCTCGGTTACAGTCATCTTCTCGGTGTCATAGCGATCATATAAGAGTTCAGGTTTCATTCTCGCCCACATGCTCTCACAACGAGCATTATCATGGCAACGGCCACCATCACTGTTCATGCTCTGTGTTATATGGCAGTCCTGGACGGCTCTATGGTAGCAATCACTGGTGTACTGTACTCCGCGATCGCTATGGCAGATCGCACCTTCGATCCCCGGGTAAGCCTTATGAGCATTCCTCAGGGTTCGGGCACACAGCGGAGCCTTCATGTTGGTAGCCATTGCCAGTCCTAAGACAGCCAGATCGAAGCAGTCAAACATAGCAGAAACATAGAGTTTCCCATCACTCGCCTTGATTTCGGTTATGTCGTAACACATTTTGTCAGTGGCTCTGTTGACCTGAAATCCCGCTTGAGCAGGTTGG
>NZ_GG729935.1:2015-72556 GCF_000160135.1 Oribacterium sp. oral taxon 078 str. F0262 | reverse complement strand
CGGCTTTCGTTATTCCATTTGGCTTACGCTTTGGACGATGACTGATGCCGATTTCTTCCATTACTCGATAGACGGTCCGCTCACTCGGGATATCGACATCCTTCGGCTTCTTCTGCAGAAGAGCATCACGCATCCTGGAACGACCATAGGTATCATTACATTCATCTTCCTTTAGGATATCCTGCATAGCATCGGCCAGCTTCTGATATTTCCAAGGCCGATCCTTACGTTGCAGGTATTTATAGAATGCCTGGCGGCTCACATGGAGCATCCGACAGTAGAATGTAAGTTTCCCTTTCATCATGCCGCCTTCTGTCTTAACAGCGATATATTTCAGCCTTTCATTTTTGCTGACTTCAGACGGCTCGCGGCGAAAAAAGCGCTGGCTTCCTCCAGGAACTCATTTTCTTCTTTAAGACGACGAATTTCCTTATCCTGATCTTTGACCTGCTTACGTAAGGTGATCAGCTCCTCATTCAGGGTCATAGCACTTTTGGGGGGCTGGGATCCCGCTCCAAGATCCAGATTTCCGAGCCTATTAGCGCGTATCCATGTATAGAGCGTGTTTTTGGGTATGCCGAGTTCACGTGCAGCTTTTGCCTGGCCAATCTCTTTTGCCAGCTTAACTGCCTGGATTTTGTACTCCTGATCGTACTGTCTGTTAGTTGCCACCGTAAACGCCTCCTTATTCTCCTGATTATAATGAACCCCTTGAGAATAAGATGTCAACTTTATTTATACAGCATCATTATCCATATTGCACCCCTCCGCCCTTTTTCATTATATCGCCACAGTGATATAATGAAAAGAACGATGGATGCAATAAGCCAAAATGACGATCTCCAAGGTGATGCTTATCTTGAGGTGATATACTAACGTTGTAACACCAGTGGCTTAATGAGTATAATAAGCTTAGTAAAGGAGCAAATCATTATGTCACGAAAGTATGAACCGGAATTTAAGCGTAAGATCGTCCGTCTGCATCTTGAAGAGGGGCGAAGCTACAAGAGCATTACTGCAGAGTATGGTGTCTCTAAAACTGCAGTTTCTCATTGGTGCGAAGAATTCAGCAAAGAATGCCAGTCCATAAGCCAGAACAATCCGACTGCTTTTACCGAGGCAGATCTCATGAAGGAGAACAATCGGCTCCGCCGTGAGCTGGAAGAATCCAAGAAGGAGGTGCTCTTCTTAAAAAAAGCGGCGGCATTCTTTGCGAGGGAGATCGGTTAATGGCTTACCGCTTCATCGACGATTATAAAGCTCTTTTTGGCACCCGTTGGCTGCTGCACAGACTGGATATCGATCCAAATGCATATTATAACGATAGAAAGCATCGCAAGGCGGCCTGCCGGGAAGAAAAACAACGCATTAAGAATCAGATGGAAGAGATCTATCATAAGCATAATGGCGTTGATGCTTACCGTATGATGCAGGCCTATCTGGAACGAGCAGGCATTGTTTTGAGTCCCTTGACTGTGCATAAATATAGGAATACGGAACTGGGGATCCTGTCTGTCACCCGCCGAAAACGCCCTGAATCCCATAAGGGGAAAGCACATAAGGTGTTCCCCAACATCCTTTAGCAGGATTTTGACAGCAATGAGATCAATACAAAATGGTGTACCGACTTCACCTGCCTGTTCTTAGAAAATGGAGAAAAACGCTATAACTGCACTATTCTGGATCTTCACGATCGAAGCGTTATTGCAAGCATCGCAGATAGGCATATGACTGCAGATCTGGCAGTCCGGACCATCCATAAAGCGATAGAATCACAGCCTGAAATCAAAGGGGTACTGATCCTGCACGGCGATCAGGGAAGTCAATACACATCCAATGAGTTCGTCGAATACTGCGAGCGTATGCGAGTCACCCAAAGCATGAGCAAAGCCGGATATCCATACGATAACGCTCCGATGGAAAGGTACTTCAATACACTGAAGAATGACTTGATTCATGAGCACAGCTGCAAAACGGAGGACGAGCTGTATAGAAGTATTGAGGAATACGCTTATGTCACATACAACCACGCCCGTCCGCATTCATACAACGGATATAAAACACCGTTCGAGGCCCGATATATCGCGTAAAATAGGAGGCAGCTGCCTATTCTGCAGAAGTTGCCCTGCAACTTCTTGGCTGCACACCTGTGCGAGCATCCCACTGCGTCAAGGATGCCGCAGGCACGGCCATCCGGACGCTTGTCCTTGACGCAGTGGGATGGGAGTGCTTCCCGTCAGGAACTTCATGAAATTCAAGCCATAAGTGTTACAAAAACGCTTGACCAGAACACCATAAAGACCGTTGGAAAAGTTGAGGCAGACGGCATTCAGGCAGCAGAGGGCTTTGTTGTTTTACAGGGCAGCCATATATCTCCTATTGGCGGCAATACGATTCCGGCTGTTGTAAAGGAACGCAGGCAAAAATCACAGATAGATGACGATCATATTCTTCAGGAGGATTTGCTGTTTACCAGCCCATCCTATGCAGCTATGTTCGTTGTCGGTAAGAATGCAAATGGTCTGACAAGCTGGAAAACGGCAGACGGGCAGACACTGAAATCGCTGGAAGCTGATACAACGGATGAAGCTTAAAGGCAGGTGACGCTTATGACTATAGAAGAAGTTCTCGCAAAGAACGAAAAACAGATATTTGACCGAAAGAGCATACAGATCAAGCCTGTGGATCTGTCAGATACCATTTGCGCTTTTGCGAATGCGGACGGCGGCACGATTGCCATCGGCATATCGGATAAGCACCGCCGGATAGAAGGTGTCGATTATCACGAAGAGCAGCTGAATGAAATCCTGCGTACACCGATAGATTTCTGTAATCCGACGGTTCCGATAACTACGGAGATGGTGGAATGCGTCAATTACGAAGGGAAGCCGGATCATGTGCTTTTGATGCACATCGAAGCCAGCCCGTTGCTCCATGCCAATCAGGCAGACGAGGCATTCCTTCGTGTCGGCGACAAAAGCAGGAAGCTGGAATTCAATGACCGCATGACGCTGATGTATGCCAAGGGTGTGCGTTATTACGAGGATGAGCCTGTGGCAGACGCCACCATCGATGATCTCGATCTGGATTTTGTGAGAAGCTACTGCAAGCGCATCGGATACACCAAGTCCCCTGAAGAGTATGTCCGGGAGAACAAGAAGTTCGTCACGGTCAAAGATGGGAAGGATCAGGTCTCAGTAGCAGCAATCCTGCTGTTTGGCAAGAATCCGCAGCTCTTCTTCCCCCGCGCCTTTATCCGCTTTATCCGCTACGACGGTACGGAGGCAAAGGTCGGCAAGGATATGAACGTGGTCAAGGATGTGATATTTGAAGGACGCATTCTGGAGCAGGTGGAAAAGGCGGTTGACTTCATCAAAATCCAGATGAAGGAAAAAACCTATCTCGGCCATGACGGCATTTTCGTTACCGAGGAAGAATACAGTGAATTCGTCCGCACCGAGATTGTGGTGAATGCCGCTACTCACCGGGATTACGGCATCAAAGGCACGGACATCCAGATCAAGATGTTTGATGACCGGCTGGAAGTGGACAGTCCCGGTACCTTTGCCGGGATGGTGAAGAAGGAGAACATCCGCTACACTCACTTCTCGCGGAATCCGAAAATCGCTGCGTTCCTGAAAGATTACGGCTATGTGAAGGAGTACGGCGAAGGTGTTGACCGGATGTGCAAGGAGCTGGAGGCAATCGGTCTTCCCGATCCGGTATTCAACAACAGCACATTCATCCTCAAAACGACGGTTATGAGCGCGGATCAAGATCAGAGGAATGCCGGAAATGCGAGGATTGAGTCTAAAAACGCGAGGATTGGAGAGGAAAACGCGGGGATTGAAACGTCGAATCCGTGGATTGATGCAAAAAATGCGTGGATTGAACATATCAGAAGCCTGCACGAGAAGGGGATGATGACGGCCATCACATCAACTGCCATCATTGCAGTGCTGGAGGATCTCAGGGAAAATCAGGTAATCGGCACACAGGATGTGCAGAAAATCCTTGATTGTAAGGAAACTAAAGCACTTCGCATTATTACGGAGATGAAAAAGGCTGAGGTCATCGTCGCAGTTACCGGTCAGGGCAAGGGCAGATATATTTTGAATAACAAAAGCTGAGGTTGAAAATGAGTACATTGTTAGAAACGGAAAGATTGATAATAACTGAAATGACGATGGACATGGCAATGGATGTCCACAAAAATTCATTGGATGAAGATACCAGAAGATTCGTGCCGGATGAAGTTTTTGAGACAGTTGATGTTGCATCTGGACGTGTATTGGAGAAATGTGGCTTTCAGACTTTCTTTACCGGAGAAGGCGCATATCACGATGGAGTCTATGAAATTAGCAAAAGTATCTGGAAGGCTTGAGCGACAAGTTGGAGGCTGAATGAAATGATCTTACCTGAAGAAAAATACGAACTGGACGGAAAAGAGATTTTGCTTCGCAGCGCAAATGAGAATGCCGATGATGCCAATATGCTGATCGACTATCTCAAAACTGTCACCGGAGAGACGAGATTTTTGATGTGCGAGCCGGATGAGGTCAAATATACTACTGAAGGTGAGCTTAGTTTTATTAAGGAACACAATGAGTCAGAGAACGGTTTATTGATACTCGCGTTCGTTGATGGTGAGTATGCCGGAAATTGTTCTTTTGAAGGAAAGGCAAGCAGCCGCAGGGCAAAACATCGTGCTGGGATAGGGATTGCCTTGTTCCAGAAGTATACGGGCTTTGGTCTTGGAAGACTGCTGCTGGAAGTCCTGCTCCAAAAGATAAAAGAACAAGGGTATGAACAAGCAGAATTGACTGTGGTCGGCGGAAATGACAGGGCTTACCATCTGTATGAAAGCTTGGGCTTTAAAGAGTGCGGACGCATTCCCAATGCGAACAAATATGATGATGGGACATATAGCGATGACATTTTGATGGTGCTGCCGCTGAAATGAACATCCGTGATACCTTTTAACGATACCAAACATTTTAACGATGGCAGAAGGGGGTGTCACTTTTGAGCGAAGCAACAGCTACAGCGTACAAATTTATACCGACAAGGCGCACCTCTGCAAGGGTGCCAAAGTGGCGGAAAGCCCAGAAATCAAGCGGTTTCCGAGCTGTTTCCACACATAATCCTTGTATCAAAGATAACGTCTTGATAGACCTTGCCTGCGGAAGCGTATGATTTTCTCTTTCTGTTCCTTGGTCATAAAAATCACCTCCTACAGGTAGCTCACGGGAGAGCGAAAAATGAACCCCCTAAAATAACAAAGACCTGTGAGCGTCCGAAGACGTCCACAGGTCAAAAAGAAAGCCGTATCAAATTCTGCTTGCGTAGTCGAGTGAAATCCATCCTGCGCCGCTCTTGATCCGTCCCCAGCCTGCGGTCGAGCCTTTGCCAGACTTCACCTCCACGATGGTGTAAATGCCGACGGGGATATACTGCGTCCTGTCGTAGTCCGTCTCCGGTCTCTTGCGGATGTTCAGGTCAGGCTTCCCTGGGCATAGATCAATTTTCTATCATTTTGATTTTCGCATGGCCTCACTGTGAGGGAAGATGGGGATCCGGCTTCAGATAATCCTCCAGTCTGCGCATATTTCCTGCGCCGTTTGAAAGCAGCGCGGAGCATTTTTACAGAAGACGGTATTTGGGAGATTAGAGGCATTGGCAGTGGGCTGCGGATATCCCAAAGATCGTGTCGCTGTCGATCTGGTCCCGGGAGCTGAGAAGAGCAGAGCTTCCGCCGTCCGCATAGACTCCGTGATCCGGATAGAGAATCTGAACTGAATGGGTTTTCGTCTGGATATATTTTCGTCTGGATATAATGATCTCCAAAAATGCACAGGGCGGGCTCCCCGGATGGGATAAAAATCCTGAGCTCCTGCCGCCCTGTGCAAAAGAAAGAATAATTTTAAGCAATCGGGAAAGCGGTTTCCTCGCTCTCCGAAGATCTCGAGGAGACGCGCCCCGAAGCTCGGCCGGGAAGACGGAAAAACTCCGTCTGTTTTGGGACTCAGAGATCGTCCCGAAGGAAAGCCGGTATCAAAAAGCAAGGGGGAAGCGGCAAAGGACCGGATGAAAAAGGGCCGTACCGGAGACCCCGGCATTACGGATCGAAAAGCTTTAAAAAAGCTTCCGGAGGAGAAAAAGTCTATTTCATGACTTCCTCGACACTGACCTTTCGATCCTCTCTCAAGGAGAGAGAGGCAGCATCAGCTGCGGCGATGGCAGCGCGGGCCGCCTCGCCGTTCATCAGAGGCTTAAACTCATCGGGGATCGGAGCACCGTGCAGTACGCTGTTAAAAAATGCCATCTCCTCCTCCATAATGCTGTGCAGCCACATCGGCGGCTTCCTGCCGGGCCTGCCGTACTGGATCGCACCATCCATCTCTGTGCTGTGGTAAATGCGGCTTCGGTCATCATCAATCTCCCGGCTTGCATGAACGCAATAATGCTCCTCACTGCCGTCAGCCAGCTTGACGGTCATGCCCGTATTGCACAGGTCAATGCGAATGGCACCTTCCGTCCCCTGAATCAGAACGTAATGCTCCGGCCAGCGGAAGGCTGAACCGTACTCGATAATGGCATAGCTCTTGTTGCCGAACTCCAGATTCAAAAACAGCATATCGTCCTCATCGCCAAGGCCGGTCCGCTGTGAGCCACATTGCCGCCGGTCATGGTAACACGTACGGCCGGTCCCATAATGAACTGAATGCAGTCCAGTTCATGAATATGATGATACAGGTGCCCGCCGGATTTGGCGCGAATCTTCTTCCAGCTGACGGAAGGCTGCGGCTCCTCCCAGCCATTGCGTGCGGAGTGAGCATACAGCACCCTGCCGATCCGGCCCTCCCGGATCATTTTCTTTGCCAGACGGACGCCGTGGAAGAAGTTCATGACATGACCGGCCATAAAGACAACGCCGTTTTTCCTGCATTCACTGACCATAGCATCGCAGTCTGCGTAGGAAAGTGCAATGGGCTTCTCACAGAAAACAGCCTTTTTATTTCGGGCCGCCTCCAGCACCGGCTCCTTGTGCAGATAGTTGGGCGTCGCCACGATGACGGCATCCACATCCGGGCGAGCGCAAATACTCTCCAGCCCCGATTCGTTCTCACAGCCCAGCTCCTCCGCAACGGCAGCGCCGTTTTCCGGATCATAGACCGCAGCAATCCTCGCTCCCTCCTTCTGAGCCATAATGCGGCCGAGCTCTGCGCCGAAATAGCCGGTACCCACGATTGCATAAGATATAGTTTTCATGATCTGATACCTCTCCTATTATTCTTTTTCTTTATTTTACCGCGCCTTCGGAAAGTCCCCCCACCATCTTATTTTGGATGAAGCAGAAGAAAAGAATGGAGGGAATGACGACGATGGCACAGGCTGCCATCAAGGATCCCCAGTTCAGAATATCGGCCCCTTCCAGTGTCTTTACAGCGACTGATATCGTAGTCTTGTCAGAGCTGCTCATCAGGATCATCGCATAGAGATACTCGTTCCAGGCATTGATGAAGACATAAATTGCAGTGGCGACGATGCCCGGGGAGACCAGCGGCAGAACAATTCTGACGAAAACCTCCAGCTTGTTGGCCCCATCGATTCGGGCAGCCTCCTCTATGCCGATGGGCACCGTCTTAAAGAAGCCCACCAGCATCCACACAGCAT
Organism: Oribacterium sp. oral taxon 078 str. F0262; assembly: GCF_000160135.1. Taxonomy (GTDB): domain Bacteria; phylum Bacillota; class Clostridia; order Lachnospirales; family Lachnospiraceae; genus Oribacterium. The sequence goes on along the minus strand of NZ_GG729935.1, from coordinate 64,879 downwards.
AGGGCACGCTGAAGGATAGGTAGACAAGCACCAGTCCGATGCGGGTGTTCGTCAAATTCAGTCTGGCCATGACCATAGCATAGGGGATGACCAGCATGATGGAAGGAAACATATAGCTTGTGACTAAAACTCTGGTCATCAGGCTCCCCAGCCGTGGAAAGAAGCGAACCACGCCGTAGGCCGCCAGGGAAGAAATGATAACGGCGATGACAGTAGTACAGGCCGCAATGATCAGGCTGTTTCGAATATTGATGATAAAATTCAGAGTGATCAGAACGGTTCTGAAGTTTTCCAGCGTCCATCGAAGAGGCCAGATCCTGGTAGGATTATTCAGCATCTCGCTGCTGCTTTTAAAAGCGGAGACCAAAAGCCACAAGAGCGGAAAGACAGCTATGATCAGCAAGAGGATAAGGTAGAGGTTGGAAATAATATCGCCGAAGCGCCTTCCTTTTTTCATCCCTGATCCTCCTTTTCCCAATACGTGATGAGCGTGAAGTAGATCAGGCAGAGCGCGATCAGAAATAAAAGCAAAATGATGGAGGCGGCAGACGCACGGCCGACCAGCTTATTGGTCCATCCGAGGTCATAAATGTAGAGCGGCATGGTGGTTGTCATACCGGCAGGACCGCCAGCCGTCGTCATATAGATGATGTCAAAATTATTGAAGACCCAGATCGTCCGCAGGACAAGCAGCAGACCTACGACAACCTTGATGTGCGGGACTGTGATGTGAAGAAAGGACTGCCAGCTGCTTGCGCCGTCGATACAGGCGGCCTCATACTGATCCTGCGGAACGGTCTGAAGGGCGGCATAGACATTGACCATGATCATGGGGGCACCAAACCAGATATTGATAAAAACCAGAGTGGGCAAAACAAGTCCGGGGTCACTGAGGAACTGCAGCATACCCTTTGACAACCCCAGCTTCATCAGCAGAGTTGGAATATAACCCTGGATCCCGTTAAGCATCCATTTCCATACCAGAGCGATAGCGATGGAGGGAAAGGCCCAGGGGATAATCATACAAATACGGTAGATCGGCCGCATGACGGGATTTCCAACCCGTTTCAGTGCCAGAGCAGCACTGAATCCCACCAAAATCTGAGCGAAAAGACTGAAAAAGGTCCAAAGCAAGGTCGTCAGGAATGCCCTTCCGAATGCCGGATCAGCGAGAACCTTGATATAGTTGTCAAAGCCACGGAAAGACCAGCTCTGTTTGATCAAGGTCTTATTGGTAAAGCTGTAAAGCACGGTGGAGCACAACGGATAAAACAAGAGGCAAAGGACAACCAGCATGGCGGGCGCCACAAAGAGCCAGCGTACCAGCCTGTTCCCCCTGTCCGTTGGCACAGACCTCAGGCCGTGCGCGATTTCTTTCAGCATCCTATCCTCCCACATATTTTATCGGAAAGAGAGCAAAGAATCTGCTCTCCCGCTTATGGAAAGCGATCATTCAATCATAGTATCGAAAATATCATTGAGCCTTTTTTCGGCGGCAGCAGCGGCGGCTTCAACATCGGTTCCATTCGTGATAATGTCCTGGAACATCTCCTCAATAACCCCCTGAGAGCTCAAAAAGCCCGCCTGTGCGCAGGGACCGTGCTCGAATCCGATGGCATGGCCTTCTTCTACCGCAGTCTGGATCACATCGATGCAGTCGGAATACTCTTTGAGCGTTTCATTATCCAGATAAACAGGATCTGCGGCGATATCATTCAAAGAAGGCAGCATGCCGACGGGGACGGAATGGATAAAATCGATGTAATTCTCCTTCCGATACAGATATTCGATGAAAGCCTTGCAAATCTCAGGGTGCTTGGAGCTCTTCCACACAACCAGCGGAATGTGAGAGGCCTCGGCGCTGTAAACGGGATCACTCTCCTTCATGCGGGGCAGTGCTGCACAGCGCACATACTTGGCAATCTCCGGAGTATTGTTTTGAACTCCGCTGATCATAAAACCGGAATTGAAATCGAAGGCAGTTTTCCCCTGATAAAAGAGAGTAGCATGGTCGTTGACTGTGTAATTTATCGTCTCAGCAGGAGAGCAATTTCTGTAGACCTTCAGCCAGAACTTGATCCCGTCGATCGCCTCCTTACTCGTCAGATCGGCGCTCAGGTCATCCTTCAGCAAACTGCCGCCGGCACTCCTGACATAGTAATTCAGGTAGCGGGTGCTCAGCAGGTCATTGGGACTGCATGAGAAAGCCGCTCCGTACTGACCGTCCTTTGTGAGAGCCACAGCGGCATCATAGAATTCATCCCAGGTCCTTGGCAGTTTCAGCCCCGCACTCTCCAGCAAATCGCTGCGGTACCACATGACCTGTGCATGAGAGTAATAAGGCAGTCCATAGACAGATCCCTTCTTGCTCATATCGGACAGCGCATTGGCAGAGAAACGGCCTCGGCCGATCTTATCGGCCACATCATCCAGAGAAGTCAGAACATCGGCATTCAGCATCTCAATGAGCTCTCCGCTTCCCTGCGCGGTGCTCATATCCGGAAGATCTGCTGTGGTCAGTCCGGCATTCCATTTCGTATTAAAGTCTCCCCAGGAATAGGTCTCAATCTTGATTTTAACGCCGGGATTTTCCTCCATGAACTCATCCGCTGCTTTCTGTACGGCCTCCATGCGGGCTCCCTGTGTAAAGGAATGCCAAAAGCTGATTTCTCCCTTCAGCTGGGTCTCGGAGCCCGCAGCGGAAGAAGCCTTATCAGCGTCAGCGCTGCTTTTCGCCGTAGAAGAAGCGGTCCCGCCGCATCCGCCGAGTAGAGAAGCAGCCAGAACGGCGACGAGTAGAGAAGCAATTGCATTTTTCATACTTATGACCTCCTGTCATCCAGCCAAGCGTCAAGGAAAAAGACTTCCCTTCTTGCGATCTGGCCGTTTACATTGATTTTATTCCCATTCCTGAGCTCTCTTATGTAAAAGAGGACGAATTGCTGATCTATGCGTCCCTAATGCCCACCGGCGTTTGCCCTTAACTCTTCTATTCTCCCACTCCGCATATATATTATTTTCGGTATTGAAATCGGCTTGAATGCAGCCTGAGATTATTATATGGCTTCTTTCTGCCATGCACCAGAGTAAAAAATACGCAAAAATAAAATAATACGCTTATATATGTAGCATATTATCTTATTACATAAAAATATTCGATTATATTTTACTGTATACTCCCATTTCAATCGACAGAGTGGACGCCATAGCCGAATTAGGAAATCCAAGTTCCGGTTCGCAAAGTTAAATGCCTGATAGCAAAATTCCTTGCAAGAGTAAGTTCCGTCCCTCATAAAGTGCCTATTCCGGTAAGATGGCGCATTGATTCAGCAGCACAGCTGTGAGCTTGATCTGATCCGAAGGAATTTCTGAGTTCCCCAAGGATTGAAGAGTTCCCTCAGCATGTAAAAAGCGGATCGGCGGACCGGTTGCTCAGCTTTTTTCCTTTGTAGGAATCAATATGGCTCATCGTCAGAACCACATCCGCCTGTGTAAGGAGATCAAAAAAGGTCCCTTTGGACAGCACTCTGCGAATGAATTCATGGGTAACTTCTATGCCGCCCTTCCGGTCTGAGCGCTGAGGATCACAGGAAAGCACTTTGGTTCTGCGTTCACCGCCCTTGTTGAATTCGATGGCAGGCGGGTCTGTGAACTCACTGCCGCGCTCAGTCAGGATCACAGGAAACAAGGCGGTAAACGTTTCATACAGCTGCACGAAAGCGGATACAGAGCTTTATGATTCACATTTCCCGGGAGGTGCGGCGGTATTCCTGAGGCGTAATGCCGAAAACCTCCCTAAAACATTTCGAAAAATAGCTTGGTGCCTCATAGCCCAGCTTATAGGCGATGGAGGATACCGGTTCATTGCTCACAAGCAGCTTCCTGGCCGCGTTTGTCATCTTAGTGTCCTTTATAAAATCGTATAGTGTCTTCCTTGTCTGTTCTTTAAACAGACGCCGCAGCGTGCTCTCACTGATCTCTGCCATCTCACAAAGCTCTCTGGTGCTGAAGTTCCTTTCCGGATAAGTAATGATGGCATCCAGAACCATGGTAATACGCGGGTCATTCTTTCGGGCAGAGGATTTCATAGCGCGTCTTCGTATATTTTCCACGTCAAACCGCGCCTCCATCTGTCTGCGCTCTTCCTCCGGTGCAGCGTCCTTATCGAAGTCATCCGGAGACACCCGCGCCAGCCGGGCGCAGATCAGATTCAGATAGCCGCGGATCTCCAGATTCTTAAAGCTCGTCCTGCTCAAAGCACTGGAATATGCATTCTCAAAATAGCTGCGCATATCCGGCACATTGGAAAAGTTGTGAATGATCGGGACATTCCATAATGCCCGCAGCATATCCGTGTCATCCAGCTGCACAGAGCCGACAAAGCGAATGCTGATAAACACGATCTCTTCCTTTGCGGCACAGGATAAAATACTCCCCTGCGGGATATAAAATACATCTCCGGGCCCCACATCATAGGCGCTCTCCCCCAGCGAGAAGACCGCGGTTCCGGAAATGACGTAGCGAATGAGTGAGTATGGCACTGTGGCGGCAGGGTAAACCCAGTTTTTGGAAAAGCGATATTTATCAATATATAAGAAGACAGGAGAATAGTTGGAATAAATCGCATCCATTGCGGATTCCTCCTTTTACTTTGCAGAACCGGTTTTCCATTTGCAGGCAAACAGCTCGGATTAGCATCCAGTCTCCAGCCTTGCCGTATACAGTCATATTATAGCAGTTTTTTTATATTTATCAAAATGATCCATGTAAATCATAATCGTATAATTATATATTTGAATATTTCTTCTGGTTTACTTCGATATTTTGCCTGCTATACTTAGCATAAAAAACCGGAAGCACTCGACTTTTTTCCTGTTCCGCACATCTGCACTTTGGAGAAATCATTATGAAGGATATCCGTAAATACCGCGGCATTCTGCCCGCATTCTACGCCTGCTATGCACCGGACGGCTCCGTCTCTGCAAAGGGAGCCAGGGCCCTGACCCGCCACCTGATCTCTAAGGGAGTCAAAGGTCTCTATGTGGGAGGCTCCTCCGGAGAATGCATCTACCAAAATCCGGAGGAACGAAAAAACATTCTGGAAGCCGTCATGGAGGAAGCAAGGGGAAAAATCACCGTCATCGCTCATGTCGCATGCAGCAATACCGCAGACTCCATCGAGCTTGCCGCTCATGCGGAAAGCTGTGGTGTGGATGCCATCGCAGCCATCCCTCCGATCTACTTTCATCTGCCCGAGCACGCCATAGCCGCATACTGGAATGCCATAAGCTCTGCCGCAGCGAATACTGAATTCGTGATCTACAATATTCCGCAGCTGGCCGGTTCCGCTCTGACGATATCTCTCTTGCAGGAGATGCTGAAAAATCCAAATCTTATCGCCGTCAAAAACTCCTCCATGCCGACCCAGGATATTCAGATCTTTAAGGATGCCGGAATTTCCGCCCGCGGTGCGGATGGCTTCGCTGTCTTCAACGGACCCGATGAGCAATTCGTCTCCGGCCGTGTCATGGGAGCCGATGGCGGAATCGGCGGCACCTACGCCGTTATGCCTGAGCTCTTTCTCCGAATGGATGCATTGATTGAGGAAGGAGATATCCCCGCCGCCCGCAGTATCCAGTATGAGGTCAACCGTATCATTTATAAAATCTGTGAAGCCCGCGGAAGCCTGTATGCCGTGCAAAAGGAGATCCTTCGCCGCATGTATGGTCTGGAGCTGGGAGGCGTACGATCCCCTTTGCCAAATCTCACCCCCGGAGATGAAAAAATCACGGCAGAAGCACAGCATATGATCGAGGCCGCCGCCAAAAATCTAAATGAAAGAGGCAGAAAATAATGGTTGTGGATTCTCTTTCTCATATCACCCGTTACAAGGGCCTGCACCCCAATCTGGACACTGCCATCGAATGGCTGAGCCGTTATACTCCGGCCGAACTGGAAAATGGCAGGAATGCCATAGATGGGGACAGGGTTTTTCTCAGCATTATGGATGCCGAGCTGCGGGATGCCGAGACCGCAGCCTTTGAATACCACCGCCGCTATGCGGATTTACAGTTTGTCCTGAGCGGAAGTGAGCATTGGGGCTTCACGGAAGAAGCGGAGTCGAAGGGCGATTTCCATTTCACCGAGGACTGCGGCTTCACCTCCGGTACGGAGAACGCCGGGGGCATTCTGAAGGAAGGATACTTTGTCCTCTTCTTTCCCGGTGAGCTGCATAAGCCAGGCTGCAGAACCCCTTCCTGCACCCGCGTTCGAAAAGCAGTCATCAAAATTCTGATGGAATAATCGAAAATTTCAGCGGATAATATTTCGAATATATGAAAGCGGGAACGTCAGTCCATCAAATGCATTTTTTCCCACTTCTCCATGTTTTCCCTATATTTCTTCCTGAGCTTATCGCACAGCCAAACAATCATGTCAAGAACGAACAGCCCTGCCGCCGCACGAAGCACAGTGCCGATGAGCAGTGGACCCAAGAAACTGGAAGGAATATCCGTATCGAGAAAGATGTCATGTAACGCATATATCGTAATAAGGGCCGCAAGTACTGCGTCTGTACACGCAAAAATCACATAGGCAGAAGCGTTCGCTTTGATCTCTTTCACAATAGCGATCATGATAAGGCAAAGGCCTAAAATATACAGCACGGGGATTAAAAACATAGACCAGAAGCTGAATATACCCCATAAAGGTTCCGCAAACTTCGATAGCTTTATGATCTTCATCATCCCCGCCACGGCACAGGTACATGAAATGGCTATCGCGAATGAAGCGAATGCTCTGTACCAATATTTCGGCATGTCTTTTCCTTTCTGTCATAGACACCAAGCTCGAAAAACGAGCTGCCCAAGCTTCTCTTCAAAATTTTTTACGCTTCCCTGGGCATAGATCATTTTTCTATCATTTTGATTTTCGCATGATTCACTGTGAGGGGAAGAGGGGGATCCGGCTTCAGATAATCCTCCAGTCTGCGCATATTTCCCGTTTGAAAGCAGCGCGGAGCATTTTTGCAGAAGGCGGTATTTGGGAGATTAGAGGCATTGGCGGTGGGCCATGGGCGATAAGGGCAAATCCCAAAGATCATGTCGCTGTCAATCTGGTCCCGGGAGCTTAGAAGAGCAGAGCTTCCGCCGTCCGCATAGGCTCCGTGATCCGGATAGAGAGTGTGAACCGAATGGGTTTTCGTCTGGATATAATGAGCTCCGAAAATGCACAGGGCGGACTCCCCGGGTGGGATAGAAATCCTGAGCTTCCGGCCACCCTGTGCAAAAGAAAGAATAGTTTTAAGCAATCGGGAAAGCGGCTTCCTCGCTCTCCAAAGATCTCGAGGAGACGCGCCCCGAAGCTCGGCCGGGAAGACGGAAAAACTCCGTCTGTTTTGGGACTTTCAGACTGTCCCGAAGGAAAGCCGATATCAAAAAACAAGGGGGAAGCGGCAAAGGACCGGATGAAAAAGGGCCATACCGGGGACCCCGGCATTACAGATCGAAAAGCTTTAAAAAAAGCTTCCGGAAGATATCGGCTCCAAAGGCTGCCGTCGACAGTGAAAAACGAATTCGTTGTCCCTAGTATAAGGGATGGGAAGGGCTAAAGCAAGTGCTGAGATTATTTTCGTGAAAACAGAGTTTTTTCAGGTATTTTGCCATGGGAAAAGCACAACTTCTCTTCCGGAGTGGTAGAAAATCACCGAATCCGGCACAGACGATAAACCAATCTTACGTCACGCAGCAGACTCCTATCTCTATTTTACCGTTCGCTATTTCCACATTCCAGCTCTGCAAAAAGCCGTAAAGAAGATGGCGGAGCCGCACGGGAAAGATAAAAGTCCTGCCTTCCCTGTCGTAAGACAGGACTCGAAGGCAGGACTCGATTCTTATTCTGCAGTAATTTTACATGGCTTCACTGCTTCAAGGCAGGGCGGCATTCTCAGTCGACGACTCCCTTTTGCAGGATGACATTGGCATAGAGCGCCCGCTCGGAGCTTGCGATGATGAGGTAGGCCTCTGATGCTTCTTTATAGAAGCGGAAGCGCTCAAGATGTCCGATCCTTTCTTCTCCCTCCGCACTCCCCTTGGGGCCGGCTGGATTCGCTCCCCGCGTTTCTCCCTCATGCTTCTCCACAATCCTTCGGAAGCTTTCCCAGATCGGCGTCTTCGCCTTGTCTCCCGGGACCTTTTCCATGAGGAGCACCGGCTGCTCCACATAGTGGTCCAGCGGGAAGAGCGCGAGCACCGCGTCCAGAAGCTCTTCCGCCCCGCAGCCGTCCATGCGGATCACCTTGGCATTCTTCCCGATGGACTCCGCGGGAAAGTTTCCGTCCGCTATGACAAGTCTGTCGGAATGCCCCATTTCACAAAGTGCCTTCAGAAGCTCCGGCGACAGTATTTTCGGAATCCCTTTTAGCATCACTCCTCCTAAAAGCCGCTGTCCGCTCTACTCGTAAAGACAGGGCTTGATCTCACTGTCCTCCATGTTGTTCTTGTCATACCACTTCGCCCCGGTGTCCACGTCACTTACCGCCTTTCCGTCCGCGGCTTCCACAGCGAGCTTCACGGCCTGATAGCCGATCTGCACCGGGTCCTGTGTGACAGCGCCGGCGAAGAGTCCGGAGCGGACCGCATCCAGAAGCTTCGCGCCCGCGTCGAAGCCGACCGCCACGACCTTTCCCTCTCCGATCTTATCCAGGCCCTCGTTTGCGGTAATGATGGCATTGCTCGCAAACTCATTGGAGCCGTAGACCGCGATCAGGTCCTCCTTTTCCAGGATGGCGGATGCCACCGCCGCTGCGTCCGCATCCTTGACCTCAGCGGGGATCCCGACGTCGAGGATGAGCTTCGCGCCGCTCTTTTCCTTTTTCAGGCTGTCATGTCCCTCGACGGATACCTTGTCCTCTCCGACCTTCTTCGTCATCTCATCCACGAATCCCTTCGTCCTCGCCACGATGGACTGAGAATTTGACTCCTGGGCGATGACGCCGATCCGCACCGGCTTTTCCCCGTCCAGCTTGTCCTTTATGAGCTCGTAAAGCTGATCGGCCGCGAGGGCACCCGCCGCCGTATTGTCGGTCGCCGCGTTTGCCTTGATCGCTCCCGATGGGGCATCCGGTACGCCGGAGTCAAAGCCTATGATCGGGATATCCGCGTTCATCGCGTTCTCGATGGAGGAGAGGCAGGCCTTGGTGTCCAGCGCCGCGAGGCAGATCGCAGTCGGCTTCTTCGCGATCGCGGCGTCCAGATACTCGATCTGCTGCGCGATGTTGGATTCCGTATCCGGCCCCTGGAAGGTCACATCGACATTGAATTCCTCCGCCGCCTTCTTCGAGCCCTGCTCCACGGCCTTCCAGAACTGGTGCTGGAAGCCCTTTGCGATCACGTCGATATGCTGCTTTCCGCCGGCTGCCTCACTCCCCGAGCCTCCCTCCTCCGAGCTCTTTTCGGAGCTGTCCGCCGCTGCCTTCGTGCTCCCCGCATCGCTTCCCGAGGTGGAGGCGCCGCTCCCGCCGCAGGCCGCAAGCACTACGGCTGCCGCTGTCATCATTGCCAAAATACTTTTTTTCATCACTTTTCCTCCTGATATAATCCTGCCGATGATATCGGCAATGCCATGCTTACCGTGTAAGTGTATCAGTCCGACGTTTTCCGGTTTATAAACAGGCCATCCGCCTACCCGATGTTCAGAGATTTGAGAGCTCAAAATCGCTTGCGCGCCGCCGGACGCGGCAGTCGGTGTGAAACGCCGGATAAAGCATCCATACCGATTGCGAATCCCCCTCAGACGACACGCAGCGGAATTCCTATCCTCTCTTTCTGTTCAGGATGTCCATATAGACCGCAAAGATCAGGATCATCCCCGTGATGAAGAGCTGGTAGTGCGACTGCACGCCGATGTAGGGGAAACCGATCTTTAAGACGGTCATGATAAATACGCCGATAATCGTGCCGAAGATGGAACCCACACCCCCTGATAGGGAGGTCCCGCCGATCACAATGCCCGCGATGGCGTCCAGCTCAAAGCCATTTCCGGTATTCGGCTGGGCCGTCGTAAAGACCGCCACATAGGCGATGCCGGCCAGGGCCGCGAAAATGCCGGAGAGGACATAGGCCAGCGTCTCATACCTTGCGATATTGATGCCGGAGAGACGGGTCGCCTCCTTGTTCGATCCGATGGAGAGGATATATCTCCCGGCCTTCGTCTTATTCAGCACGAGCGCCATGACAGCGGAGAGCAGGGCGAGAAGGATGAAGCCGGTCGGAAAATTCTTCGGAAGCACGCCTCCCTCCCTTGTTATCATGAAAAATTCCCGAAACCACGCGCCCGGTGCGTCCCCCTGCGGGAAGGAGATGGTCTTCGTCTTCGATACGATAGATCCCAGGCCCCGGGACATCATCATGGTCCCGAGCGTCGCGATGAAAGCGGGAAGTCCCATTCGAGAGACCATGATGCCATTCAGAAGGCCAAAGAGCGCCCCGGTGAGCAGCATCACAAGGAGCACAGCTCCCATCGGGAGTCCCCTCTCCATAAGCGTCCCGCCGATCAGGGCAGAGCAGATTGCGACGGTGCCGATCGAGAGGTCGATTCCCCCGGTCGAGATCACAAAGGTCGTCCCAATCGCCATAAAAGCGACATAGTAAGCGGATTTTGCGATATTGGTGAAGGTCGTCGCCTTCATGAATTTCGGAGTGATCAGCGAGAAGGCGATACAGATGACGAAAAGCGCAAGCAGCACTACCGCCTGTTGATTGGACCAAAGCTTTTTCATTTTCTCATTCATTCTTTATCTCCTTCGCGCCTGGTCGCGGATTCCATGATGATCTCCTGGTTCACCTCGGAGATGTCCAGCACCCCCGTCACCCGTCCCTCGCACATCACAATGACGCGGTCGCTCATTCTCAGGATCTCGGGAAGCTCTGAGGAAATCATGATGATGGATTTCCCCTCCTCCGCGAGATTTTCCATGAGCCGGTAGATCTCGCTCTTCGCCCCGATATCGATGCCGCGAGTCGGCTCATCGAAAATAAGGATATCGCAGTTTCTGACGAGCCACTTCGCGATGACGACCTTCTGCTGATTTCCCCCCGAGAGCTTCCGGACGAGCTGGGTGGCAGAGGGCGTCCTGGTCTTAAGTTTACTCACATAATGCTCCGCGCAGCTGATGGATTTCTTTCTGTCGATGAAAATCCCCCTCATAAAGCGGTCCAGACTCGCGATCACCGTGTTTTCCTCCACAGACTGATCGACGATCAGTCCGAAGCGCTTCCGGTCCTCTGAGAGATAGCCGATTCCGGCTCTGACAGCGTCCTCCGGTGTCCGGATCTCCGTCTCCTTTCCGTTTACGAAGATCCTTCCGGAGTCCCTGCGGTCCGCCCCGAAGAGAAGCCTCGCCACCTCGGTCCTGCCGGCCCCCATCAGGCCGGAAAATCCCAGAATCTCCCCCTTTCGGAGAGAAAAGCTCACATCTCTCACATGCTTTCCGCGGTTCAGATGCTCCGCCCGGAGTACCTCCGGCGCATCCTTTCCGACTCTCGACTCTGTCTTTGGCTCACTGAATATGGTGCGGCCGACCATAAGCCTTATAATATCATTTTTTCCACAGCTCTCCGTCTCGAGCGTCCCGACGAATTCCCCGTCCCGCATGACTGTAACCCGGTCTGAGATCCTCCGGATCTCATCCATTCGATGCGAGATATAGATCATCCCGGTCCCCTTTTCCCTCAGGTCCCGGATCACCTTAAAGAGCTCCTCGATCTCGGACTCTGTGAGCGCCGCCGTCGGCTCGTCGAAGACGATGATCTTCGCTTTTTTGGAGATCGCCTTCGCGATTTCCACCATCTGCTGCTTTCCGACCGTGAGATTTCCGATCTTCTCCGCCGGATCGATCGAGATATTGAGGAGCGAGAAAAGCTCCGCCGCCTTCCTCTTCATGCTCTGATCGTCGATCAGGGCTCCCTTCATGATCTCCTTTCCGATGAAGAGGTTCTGCGCCACCGTGAGATCGTTCATCATATTGAGCTCCTGATGCACGATGACGATCCCCGCCTCTTCGGACTCCGCCGGTCCCCGGTACTCGACCTCACGCCCCAGATAGCGGATCTCCCCCGCATCCTTCCGGTAGATTCCGGTCAGTATTTTCATAAGCGTCGATTTCCCGGCACCGTTTTCCCCCATCAGCGCGACGACTTCACCGCTCCGCAATTCGAGCTCGGCATTCCGAAGCGCCGCGACTCCCGAAAAGGACTTCGTAATATTTTTCATCGTGAGTATTACTTCGCCCATATAAACTCCTCTGCCCGCTCCCCGGCCATACTTTCCTCCCGGACGAGGCCGGCAAGCATCGACTCAGCCCCTCGTCTCTTCCGTCTCCCGGCGGATGCTTTTCTTCTGCCCGTAGCTCTTGAATTTCTCCGCCATTTTCTTCATCTCCTGCTCGGAGAGCAGCACCGGGTCTCCGATGCTCTTCGCCTTGACATAGATCTCAGAGCAGTACTCTACCTCTTCGATGATGTTAAAGGCATTCAGGAGGTCTTTCGCTCCGGCGAGGATCCCGTGATTTGCCAGGATCACGGCCTTCCTGCCGGCCATGGCCTTCGCCGCATTCACCGCGAGCTCATGCGTCCCATAGGTCGCGTACTCCGCGCAGCGCACTGTGGGTCCGGCCACCGCGATCATATAATGTGTCGCCGGAAGCTCCCAGTGCAGACAGGCAAGCACCGTCGAATACATCGTGTGTGCGTGGATCACCGCGTCGATGTCCTCTCTCTCCCGGTAGGACAGAAGGTGCATCTCCCACTCGGAGGAGGGCGTCCGTTCTCCCTCCACGACCTTTCCCGAAAGATCCAAAATCACGATGTCCTCCGGCCGGATCTCATAGAAGTCGATCCCGCTCGGAGTGAGGGCCACCTGCCCGTTTTTCCGATCGAGGATACTGAGATTTCCCCCCGTGCCCTTCGTAAGCCCCGCCTCACAGAGCTTCCTCCCGTACCGGACCAGCTCCTCTCTCTCTTTTTCCATCCGCATAGTTCTGTCCTCTTCCTCCTCTTCCCCTCTCCCGCCCCAAAAGAAGGGGAGCGGGAGAGGTCCTGCCGCGGGAATTTCTCCTCGTTTCCCGCTTTAGTGATAGAGCGGCCCGTAATAGGCGCACGCCCTGAAATCCTGCCCCTCCGGATCGGAGCTTCCGAAGCCGTTGAAGGAATGCGGGCGGAAGATGCGCTCTCTCTCCACATTATGGAAGCTGACGGGGATCCGAAGCATGGATGCGAGAGTGATAAGCTCCGCTCCGATGTGTCCGTAGACTGTCGCGCCGTGATTTGCTCCCCACTTCGCCATGACCTCATAGACGGAGCCCGCCGCTTCACCGCAGAGCTTTGGCGCAAACCAGGTGGTCGGCCAGGTGCGGTCTGTGCGCTCATCCAGGATGCGGTGCACCTTTGGATCGAGCACGCAGGTATAGCCTTCCGCAAGCTGCAGGCTTGGGCCGACTCCCTCCACGATATTCACGCGGATCATCGTTACCGGCATCTCCGCCTCCGTCTTGAAATGAGAGGAATATCCGCCGCCCCGGAAGTACTCGTAGTTCGCCCGGCACCAGTCCGTCTTCTCGAGGAGGGCCTGCATATCTTCGGCACTGAGCTTCCACCACTCCTTCATGCAGCCCTCTCCGGCTTCATTTTTCGCCGCGGCGCTTCCGTCCAGGCAGCTCGCTCCGGAATTGATGAGGTGAATAATGCCGTTTTTCGCCCTCCCCGTGAGCTCCTTTCCGCTGACTCTCTTCACAGACTCCGGGGACCAGTAGGTTCTGACATCGCTGAAGATCGGGGCCTTATTCGTCAAAAGCCAGCCGAACATCATCGCGATGCCGTTTAAGGTATCGTTCTCCGTCGCAAAGGGAATCGGCTGCTTCGGGCCGTTCCAGTCCAGGCTGGAGGTCATGATGGCCTCCGTGAAGTCCGCGTTCGGAAGCCAGTCCGTCCACATTCTCTGGCCCTGGAAGCCTCCGGCGAGTCCATTCCTCCCAAGAGCCTCTTCCTCCCAGCCGAGCTCCTTAAGCCTCGGATTTCCCTTCAGGATGTCCCGGACCACGAGGGCATGCTTTACGCAGAAGCTCCACTGCTCCTCCTCCGGAATAAAGCGGGATCTTTGGATAATCTCCGGGAAGTCCTTTCCCGCATTGCAGTCGAAGCCCTCCCTGCAGTTTTTCCTGACCCAGGCGATGGCCCTCTCGTATTCCTCCGGATCGTAGATCGAGAGCTGGATGCGCCGGAGGATCTCCGTCATATCGACCCACTCTGTCCGCATGCCGAGATACTTCTGGAGGAAGTCCACATTGACGACAGAGCCGGCGATCCCCATCGAGACAGAGCCCAGATTGACGTAGGACTGATTCCTCATACTTCCGACCGCGACGGCAGCCCTCGCAAAACGGAGGATCTTCTCCCGCACATCCTCCGGGATCTCTCTGTCATCCTTTTCCTGTACTTCATGGCCATAGATGGAAAACGCGGGCAGCCCCCTCTGCGCGTAGGCCGCCATCACCGCCGCAAGATAAACCGCGCCGGGTCGCTCTGTACCGTTGAAGCCCCAGACAGCCTTTATGGTGAGCGGATTTAAGTCCATGGTCTCCGTGCCATAGCACCAGCAGGGAGTGACCGTCAGAGTGGCGCAGACATTCTGCGTCGAAAAATACTCCTCGCAGCGCGCGGCCTCCGCTCCTCCCCCGATGGTGCAGGGCGAGAGCACGCATTGAACGGGGCTTCCATCCGGATAAAAGAGCTCAGACTCAATCAGGCGCTTCGCGCTCTCCGCCATGGCTCTGCACTGCGCTTCCAGCGATTCTCTGACACCGCCCCAGCGTCCGTCGATCGTGGGTCTGATTCCGATTTTTCCGTACATTTTTATCTCCCTTCCTCATAGCTGAAAGCTTCGCTTCTCCCCCGGGCGGTAATGCCGCATCCCGGATTCCGCAAGAATCCGCAGCGCGCCCTGCTCCGCACTCTCGATCTCTCCCAGCGCCTGAAGCTGAAGCAGGACATTGCCAAGAGCACTGGCTTCCACGGGACCCGCGAGAAGCTCCAATCCGAGCCGCTCCGCGATGAGTTCACAGAGAAGAGGGGAGCAGGTCCCGCCTCCAATCATGTGGAGCCTCTCATAGCGCCTTCCGCTTCTTTTCTCGACGGCCTCCCTGCAGCTTCGGTATTTCTCCGTGAGGCTCTCATAGATCAGTCGGAAGTACGCGCCCTCTTCCTCCGGGAGCGCCTCTCCCCTCTCTAAAAGCCAGCTGTCGATGCTCTCCTTCGCCCCTCTCTCCCCCGCTCCGAATCTCGGATCGGAGAGATCGACAAGCACTCCCCTCCCCGGTCTTTTCCGGAAGGATTCCGCCGCTTCCTCTGTGATTCTCTCATAGGACAGCTTTCTCGCACCATCCTCCCTCTCCGACTTATACTTTTCCAGGAGGTAGAGACCCGTGATATTCTGAAAGAGGAGCTTGGAATCCCGATATCCAAGCTCATTGGTGAGGCCGAGCCGGCAGGCCTCCCTGCTTCGGTCCGAATGCTCGAGTCTGGCCCCCATCAAGGACCAGGTCCCGCAGCTCAGAAAAAGCGTGTCCTCCCGCCTCGCGGCCTCGGTGATAAAGATCGCGGATGCAGTGTCGTGTCCCATGACGCTGATCACCGGGATGTCCAGAGTCCGAAGCTCCGGTATCCTGGAGTTTTTCGTGCTTCCCAGCACGGTTCCGGCCTCCCGAAGCTCCGGAAAGAGCGAAGGAGGGAGGGAAAATCGCTCCGCGATCTCAGCGCTGATTTCTCCGCTCTCGATATCCAGAAGCTGGGAAGTGGACCAGATCGTCCTCTCCCCCGATATCTCCCCGGAGAGAAAATAGAGGAGAAGATCCGGCAGCATGAGAATCCTTCGGGCTCTCTTAAACTGCTCCGGCTCTATCTTCCGGAGGCTGAGAAGCTGAAAGAGTGTGTTGATCGGCATGGGCTCCGCGCCGCTTTTTCGGAAGAGCTCCTCTTGATCCATCCGAAGGAGCGCTTCCCGATATCCCTCGATATGCCGCTCGTCCCGGTAGGAGATCGGCTCCTCGATGAGCTCTCCCCCTTCATCCAGCAGTCCGAAGTCCACTCCCCAGCTGTCGATCCCGACGGAGGAGATCTCCGCCTGATGCTGCACTATGGTATCCCGAATCGAGGAAAGGATTCTGTCCCATTCCCAGCGCTTCCTCCCATCCTTCTCCACGATCCGATGCTTGAGCCGAAGGACCTCCTTAAAGTGAAAGCGCTCTCCCTCGATCCAGCTGAGTATTCCCCGAATGGAGGTCGCTCCCATATCGATCGCCAGCACCTTTTTCATCTCCGCACTTTTCCTCCCTCCGGTCCAGCCTCTTTGCCCCCGCCGTTTTCCATCCGGCACAAAGCTCTCTTTTTTATCGCCATAAGGGACACGCATACCAAATCCTCTGTATCGTTGATACCGCCCTCTAAGCTTTATGCCTTTTGACATGGATGTTTATAAGCCGAGTCTAGCACAGTGATATATTGTTTAAAATATCTTGCCAATCTCTTGGCTTATATTCTTAAATCATGCTATAATCGTTCGTAATTGTTCAAATCCGTTCACATTTTTATACATAATCACAGGAGGAACAGTATCGTGGATCACTACGAGCGAAGAAGGGAGATCCTGAATCTGCTCAATCAAAACGGAGGGCAGTGCAGCGTGAGTTCCCTCTGCAAAAAGCTCTATCTCTCCCGTTCCACGCTTCGGAGGGATCTCCTTCATATGGAGGAAAACGGCCTCATCCTCCGTCACCACGGCGGGATCAGCCTCGCGGAAAACCGAAATACGGAAAATTCTCTGCCCCTTCGCAAAATGAAAAATCCGGAGGCAAAGCTCCGGATCTCTCGTCTCTGCCGGAGCTTCCTCCGGGATCATATGGTTCTCTTTCTGGACTCCTCTTCGACCGTGAGCTACTTAAGCCCGATTCTCCTGGAATTTCAGGATCTTACCGTCATCACAAACGGGATCCATATCGCAGCCGCTCTGAATACCGCGAGCAATATCCGCTGCTATATCTGCCCGGGACTTCTGAAGCAAAAAAGCCTCTCCATCCTGGGAGAGTATTCGACGGAATTCCTGGCGCAGTTCCACGCGGACGCCGCCTTCTTCTCCGTAAAGGCACTCCGGAAAAACGGAGTCTTTGAGGGGGACGATTCTCAGGCACTTTGTAAGCGCGCCATGCTCAGAAATGCGGAGCAGCGGATCCTTCTCTCCGACCACTCAAAGGAGGAAGCGGTCGGCTATTTCAAGCTCTGCGACTATACGGAGATCAATGAAATCGTGAGCGACGCTCCCTTCCATCCGGATCTCACGGAGCAGATCGAAAGATCCGGCTGCCGCATCCTCTTTCCCGGCGCAAAAAAGGCTCGATAAAGCTCTAAGCCCGAGAAAAATCCCGTCGGGCCGTAAAAGGAAAGGGCCTGACGGGATATAAAGGTTCAAGGAAGCTCAAGGCAGGATATCCAGGCTTCCCGATGCGATTCTCCTCCCCGATTTCCGGTCAAAGAGCAGGATATCCTTCCCGTGGATATGGATGGACTTCTCCTCTCCGATCCGGTATTCCGTCTTTCCAAAGATCACGGAGGTCAGAAGGTAGCCGCCCAGGCGAAGCTTCAGGGTCGACTCCATGCCCGTCGGCATCGCGCCGTAGATCACGGCCGGGAGCTCTCCGCTCTCCTCGATCCCGATCGCCTCCGGGCGGACGGCGAGGATGAGATCCTCATTGCTGAGGACCGGGTCCTCACGGATCGATTGGTCCTCCTCTTCCACCCTCTGGATGTGGCAGCGGAAGACCTCATCCTTATTGAGCTTCTCCACCGCCCGCTTTTCCTTAAGCCTCTCGTTCTCTCTCCGAAGGGATTCCTCGGCCTCCTCATCCCTCTTCTTAAACCAGTCTTCGAGAACAAGCGGCTCCTCCGGATGGAAGAGGGCTCTTTTCCCGTCCAGGATCGAGAGCTCCACAGCGCCCTCCATGTTCTGACTCCCCTTCGCCTCGATGAAGTTGATGGAAGGATTTCCGACGAAGTCCGCCGCAAAGAGATTCTCCGGCAGCCGGTAAACCGTGAGCGGAGGCGCGTACTGCTGCAGTACCCCGTTGTTGATGAGGCAGATCCTCGTCGCGAGCGTCATGGCCTCCATCTGATCGTGCGTCACATAGACGAAGGTGCTCCCGGTCTCGACATGGAGCCTCTGGAGCTCATAGCGCATCTCAAGGCGCAGCTTCGCGTCGAGATTGGAGAGCGGCTCATCCATGAAGAGGACCTCCGGCTCCGGCGCAAGTGTCCGGGCGATCGCGACTCTCTGCTGCTGCCCCCCGGAGAGCTCCGCGGGATAGCGGTCCATGAACATGCCGATGTTTACGATGCGGGCGACCTCCCGCACCCTGGCGTCAATCTCCTCTGTGCAGAGCTTCCGCTTCTCGAGGATCGGCTTTCCGTCCTTTAGGATCTCAAAGCTCTGCCCGAGCTTCTGCCCCCTGTCCTCATAGCCCTTTCGGATCTCCGAGAGCTTCGCCTCATACTCCGCCCTCTTCCCCTCCGCGGCGGCGTCGGCATCCGCGGCTTCATGGATCCGAAGCGCATAGAGCTCCTTTGCCGTCTGCATGGAGAGCCCGAAGCTGTCGATCAGCTTCACATAGACCTTCTCCAGGTTCAGTCTTCCGCTTTTGTCCCGGCAGTCCTCCACAAGATCCCGGATCTTCTTCCCCCTTCTCAGGGCACGGGAGAGGTCGGAGAGGACCTTCGCCTCGATATCCCGCTTCGGAAGCTCCTCCTTCACATTTTTCAGTCCGAAGGAGATGTTCTGATAGACCGTCATGTTCGGCCAGAGCGCATAGTTTTGGAAGAGGAAGCCCACTCTCCTTTTATTGGCCGGCACGTTGATTCCCGCCTCGCTGTCGAAGACGACTCTCTCCCCGATCTGAATCCTCCCCTCCGTCGGCGTTTCCAGTCCCGCGATCATGCGGAGAATGGTGGTCTTTCCGCAGCCGGAGGGCCCGAGCAGAGTGATGAAGGAATTGTCCGGGATCTCGAGGCTCAGGTCGTCTACGCCAAAATAGTTGTTCCAGCGCTTTGTGATGTGACTTAAAATGATTTTTGGCATATCAACCTCCGATTCCGTTGTCCAGGCTTGCGCCGGTCAGTTTGTTGACAAGAGTATTGAAGAACAGGATCGTGACGATAAGGATCAGGTTGATCGCGCTGGAAAACGCGTACAGCCCCATCTCGTCGAAGTAGTCGAGGGTCGTGGACAGGATAAAGCCCTGGGTACAGAGCAGGAGGAAGAGAGAGAGCTCCCGGAGACAGGTCATAAACGGCAGACTGAAGCCGCTGATGATCGAGCTCTTCTGAATCGGGATGATGATCTGAAGCATCCTCTTCCACCAGGGAATATTCTGGATGATCGCCGCCTCCTCGATCTCATTGCTCAGCTGCAGCATTGAATTTAAGGAGCTCCGGGAGGCAAAGGGGATGTACTTGATCACACCGGCGATGATCAGAAGCGTATAGGTATTGAAGAGATTCAGGTGCTTATTGGAAAAGAGAATGAAGAAGGCCGCGCCCACCGCGAGAGAAGGCATCAGGTAGGGGAGGAAAGCCATATTGTTCACATAGTTTGCCCAGCGGGACCTCCGGTTCTTCGCCACCGCATAGCCGATCAGGGTTCCGATGCTCCCGGCGATCAGCGCACAGGCGAAGGCCAGGTAGAGCGTCCCGAAGAAGGCCTTCCAGATCGTCGGATTGTAGAGGATGCCGAGCTGTCCGTACATTCCGCTTTCCGTGATATTTTCATGCGTGATCCACCACTTCGCAGTGAGATTCGCGCTGTCTCCCGTATAGAGGAAGCTGTAATCCCCGGGATTTGGCAGGAAGGTCTCCAGCGCAAAGAGAAGGATCGGCCAGATGGAGGTCAGGAAGGTCAGAATGAGGAAAACAAAGCCAATGCCGTATCTTCCGCCCTTTCCGAGGTGTATCTTCGAGAGCTGGCCTGACTTTCCGGTGACAGTCGTATAGTTCGCACGGCTCCTCAGAGAGAGCTGGTTCACAGCGAGGATCAGGATGCCGAAGAGCATCATGATGATCGCCAGAATGCTGGCCTCCCCCGTATATTTTGAGTTCAGGGAAATATACTTCGTGGAGAGCGTCGTAAGTCCCAGATAATGGGGAACCGGATAGGAGCCCATGGAGGAGCCGAAGACCAGAAGGATTGTGCTCAGGATCGCGGGCTTAATCATCGGAAGCGTGATCCGAAACAGGATCTTCCACTTCGGTGTGTCGAGAATCGTCGCCGCCTCCTCAAGGTTTGCGTCCATATTCTTGAAGATCCCCCCGATCAGGATATAGGCGAAGGGAGCGTAGTGGAGGCCAAGCACCACAGCGCTCGGAAAGAGCCCGAGGCAGAACCATTTCGGCATATAGATATGAAAGAGCGTCGCGAGGAGACCGTCCGAGGTCCCGAGAATCCGGTTCGAATTGAACATGTTCTGCCAGACGACGGCCAGCGTCCACTGCGGCATGATGTAGGGAAAGATGAAGATCGCGCTCAGATATTTCCGAAAGCTCATGTCGGTTCTCGTCACCAAAAAGGCGAAGAAGCCCCCGTAGAAGATCGAGACCGCGCAGGAGAGCATGGCGAGGAGCAGCGTATTGATAAGCGGTCTCCAGAGATTTGCCGCCGCAAGTCTGCTCGTGAAAAGATCCACATAATTGACGAGGCTGAAGCCGCTCGCCTTCCCGGTCAGGTGCTGATCAATCGTGCCGGGATGGATCACAAGGGTATCCCGGATGATGGCGGCAACCGGCGCGATCGTAGTGATACTCAAAAGAATTCCGAAAATAAGAAGAATCAGGTTCTGCGGCTTCGAAAAAAATCCTCTGATCTGATTTCGAAAAGCGACGCCGCCTCCCCCTCCGAGTCTGATGTTCTCTGTCATAGCGTCTCCCTGTCCTCTCCGCGGGCTTTCTTCCCATCCCTCTCCCCGGTGCCGTGTCCATTTTCCCGGAGCAAAGGGCAGGCTCCCGCAGCCCTTTCTCCGGCGCTCCCCTGGAAAAGGGGGCACGCCCTCCGGCGCGCCCCCGAAAACTGCCTCTCACGGACTGATCCCGCGCTGTCTGTCCTATTTCGCGCTTTGCTTATCCGCGTTCTTATTCAGAAGCTCGATCCAGGAGCCGACGGTAAAAGCGGCATCCGCGCAGTACTTCGGATCCTCCAGCACGAGCTCGCCCTTTGTGGTCCACCACTCATAGCCCCGGTCATTTTTCGCGTCGTAGACATTCTCTCCGGCCTCGTTATAGCCGCCCTTTGCGTGGTTATAGGTCTTTTCCGTCGCCTCTGCGACCACGGGATTCATGGAATAGCCTCCCATATCCTTCCCCCAGGCGGAGAAGCCCTCCTCGGTGCAGGTCATATAGGCGATGAAGGCACAGGCCGTCCAGGGAAGAGGACTGTTCTTTGTGAGGAAGAGGTAGTGGTCATAGCCAAAGCCTCCGATCCCCGTGTAGTCATCCTGATAGGCCGCGACCGTGATATTGTTGACGGAGACAGAGGAGGATTCCTCGACGGAGCGGAGCTTGGAGTAGACCAGGAGTCCGGACTGCCCCGCCGCGGAGGTATCCACCAGGGTGTTGCAGATCGGACCGTCATCGGTCTGCTCGTTGTAATTCTCCACCCAGCACTTGATCCACGCGAGAGCGTATTTTCCGTTCTCCCCGAGGTTCAGATCCTTCGCATCTCCCTCGACTCCCTTCAGGATCGGATCAAAGTAGGCCTTCTTCTGATCGTCCAGCTTCTCATAGGCATCCTTCAGAAGTCCCGCGTACTTGTCCTCCGTCAGCATATAGAGGAAGTTCTTCCCGACGAGCTCGGAATCCACATCCATGAAAAGCGGATGCTGTCCCTCCGCGACGAAATCCCAGCAGTTTGTGAACTTCGCGTCCCCTGTGTCATTGAACATGAAGACCTTGTTCAGGACCTGAAGGGGGAGAAAGCCTTTGTAGTCCTCGGCGCTGGTCTTATTGGCCTCCGCCCACTCCTTCGGGATATAGGTCCTGAGAATTCCGGTGTCGACCATCTTCGTCTGGATCTGGTTCCCATCCTGGATGAGCGTCATGGCGAAGGTCCCGCTGGGCTTCAGAGAATCCGCGGTGAGCTGCTCAAAGATCTTATTGTTCTTTGGCTGCTGCCACTCGAATTCCATGTTATAGCTCGGATCCACGCTCTTCAGATAATCGATGAAGAGCGGGAGCGCCGACTTTCCGCGGCTGGAATTGCCCACGCCGTAGAAGGTCTTGCCGTTTGACTCCTCTATGGCCTTCTTTGCGAGCTCCTCCATGCTCATGGTCTGCGCTTCCTTGATGACGGCATCGACAGCACTCGAATCTCCTCCCTTGGCATCCGCCGCCTTCTCTCCGGACTGGGAAGCGTCCTCAGACTGCGCCGCTGCGCTCCCGTCCGTCTTCGCCTCCGTCCCCTTCTGCTCTCCCCCTGTCTGAGAGCCGCCGCAGGCGGAAAGCGCCGTCAGCAGCAAGGTTCCCGCGAGCAGTAAAGAAATGCCTCTCTTTTTCATAATTACCTCCCTATTCTCGTAAGTCCACATCCGGTCCTGTTCTTTCCCCGTCATTTTCGTGGGCGTTCTTCTAATGTTTCCATTATACTTTGTCTGTTTTTTTCTTAAAACAGGGCTAGTCTGCTATTTTTCCGAGAATTCTGACTAGTCCCGGGGTCTCGCCTGATATTCCGAGGGAAGGAGCCCCGTGAGTTTCCGAAAGGTCTGGGAAAAATAGCCAAGATCATGATAGCCTACGAGCTCCGCGACCTCATAGACCCGGTAGTGGAGATCCCGCAGGAGGCGAAGTGAGACGCGGATCCGATACATCGTAAGATAGGAGCTCAGACTTATCCCCATATCCTTCTTGAAGAGGCGGCTCAGATGCCCCTCGGAGACGCCGAGCTCGCCCGCGATCAGGGAAATCCCGATCTCCCGCTCCCGGTATCGCTCCCGGATCCGAAGGACCGCCTCCTTTACATAGCGGTTCGCATTCTCCGGAAGGGCCGGAAGCGAAAGCCTTCTCTCCTCCTCTCCCTCCTGGAGGAGGCTTCCTCTCCCCAGCACTCTCCGGACCGCATTTTCCAGCTCCCCATCCGAAAAGGGCTTCAAGATATAGTCGGAGGCCCCGAGCTTCAGGGCCCTCTGCGCATAATGAAAATCGCTGTGCGCTGTGAGAAAGATCACCTTGATCCCGGAATTCTCCCTCCGAAGCTCCTCCAGCATCTCAAGGCCCGAGAGCTTCGGCATTCTGATATCGCTGATGATGAGCCCCGGGCGGAGGAGCTTCGCAAGACGCGAGGCCTCCTCCCCGTCGGATGCTGTGCCCAGAAGCTCACAGCCAAGGCCTTCCCAGTCCGTATGCTCTGCGATGCCCTCCCGGACAATCTTCTCATCATCCACTACCAAGACCCGAACCATCTCTCTCCCCCCTCTCCTCTCCCTCCGGATTCCCGCGCGCCTCCGGCATGGAGGCAGCGCTCTCCTCCCTCTCCTCCTGATAAGGAAGGAGAAGCGTCACGAGACTCCCCCCCTCCGGGAGCTCCTTCGCAAAGATTCCATAGCGCTCCCCGTAGTGGAGCCGCAGCATCCGATCCACATTCAAAAGTCCGAGATGCCCTGTAAAGCGCTGCAGCTCGCGTCGCTCAATCAGCTGGAGAATCCTGGGATCCATCCCCTTGCCGTCGTCCTGTACGGAGATCGAAAGCTCCTCTCCTTCGCGCAGAGCCCGGAGCAGTATCATGCCATCCTTTGCACCGTCCAGGCCGTGAATGACGGCGTTCTCGACGATCGGCTGGAGCAAAAGCTTCGGGATCCTGGCCCGCATGAGCTCCTCCGGCACCTCGACCTCAAAGGAAAAGCTCCCCTCAAAGCGGAGCTCCTGGATCTCACAGTACTCCTCGAGGAGCTCCAGCTCCTCGGAGAGGCGGTAAAAGCGCGGCGCGGAGATGCTTTTTCGGAGAATCCTCGAGAGATTCCCGGAGAGAAGCGCGATTTCCTCCGCGCCCTCCCGCTTCGCAAGCCACTTGATGCTGTCCAGGGTATTGTAGAGGAAATGCGGATTGAGCTGCGCCTGCATCATCGCAATCTCCGTCTCATTGAGCTTTTTCTGCTGGGCCAGGCGCTCCGAAAGATAATCCGACAATTTCCGCACCGTCCGGTTAAAGCCCTCCGAGAGCTCCCGGAATTCATCCTCCCTCTCCAGACGGATCTGGACCGAGAGATCTCCGTGGCGGAGCCTCCGCATCGCAGCGGAGAGGCGGGCCAGAGGCGATGCCATATAGCCGCTGAAGAAACGGGATGCCAGGACCGAGAGGAGGGAGGAGAAGAAGGCGATCCAGAGGAGGATCCGACCCATCGCCCGCCGGATCTCTCCGGAGAGCGGAGGCCTCGTCAGATAAAAGAGCTTTAATCCGCTCTCTCCGATCTCCTCCCGGTAGAGTCTCCCCGTCACATCCCTCATGAGCTCCCGCCCCGCGAGGAGGTTCTCCCGGAGAAGGGGAAGCTCCGCCGCCTTCTCTCCGTCCATATAGACCGGCTCCCAGGCGGGATTTACGATCAGGATACTGTTCTCTCTCCCATAGGAGCCAAGGAGGAGCTTCGAGAAGGACTCATCGTTCAGACGAACGAGCACTGTGCCCGGGATGTCCTCCATCTTCTCCCCGATCAAAAGCTCCGTTATTTTTCTGGGGACTCCGGTATAGGAGAGACAGAAGACAGGGCTTCCCGGCTTCTCCAGAGCCTCCCTCATGAAGCCGAAGTAAGAGGGAAGCCTTCCCTCCCTCGTGCCGCTCTCTGTCGAGCAGAGAAGTTTCTCCCCGGAATAGACCTCAACAAGGGCAAAGTCCCTGACCTTTCGGCTCTCCTCATAGAGGACATGGTAGGACTCGGCACCGGGACTGCCGCTGAGGATCCCGCTCCGAAGACCGTCGCTCTCGGAAAGCCGTGCGATCATCTCGGAGATCTCACGAAACCCCGCTTCCAACTTACCGGCGATCTGCTTCGCCTCCTGCTGATTTCTGATCCGGTAGTCCCGCTCCACCCGGCGCTGAAAGAGCTGATAGATCAAAATATCGGAGAGGAGGATCGGAAGGAGGGAGATCAGAAGACTCCAAAAGAAAAGCTCCCTCCGAAAGGATTGTCCGATCCAGCGCCTCATTCTCCCCCTCCTTTGGGGAGCTCCGCCCAGCGCTCCAAAAGCGCATTCTTCTCCCTGCCCATCTTCTCGATCGAAAGCGGCAGGACGGGAAAGTCCTCCCCGCCGGGCCCCGGGATATCCGTCCGGACCGGACGCCGGTAGAGCTCATCTACGGCATAGCGCTGCACCTCGTCGCTCACACAGAAATCCACAAAGCGCCTCGCATTTTCCGGATGAGGCGCATTTTTTGCGACGGCGACTCCGTCCGGAACCGCACTGCTCCCCTCCTCCGGATAGACAAGCGAAAGGTCCTCTCCCCTTGCGATCTCCTTCCAGGCGCTCTCCTCCAGGGTGATCCCCATGAGCTTCTCCCCGCTCTCGACTTCGCTGAGGACCTCCCCCGATCCTCCGGCGGACTCCCCGGAGAGAGCGCGGGCGAAATCCTCCAGTGCCTCATCCTCCCGGCCGGGGCAGAGAGAGAGGATTGTCTGAAGGATCGTATAGCTGGTCCCGGAGCGCTCCGGATCCGCAAAGGCGATCCTTCCCCTCCAGCGCTCTGTCAAAAGCTCCCTCCAGCTCTTCGGCGCTTCCCCCTCCGAGAGAAGCTTATTATTATAGATAAATACCAGTGGAAGCTCTGTAAAGGCGGTCCAACTGTCGTCCGATGACAGAAATCTCCCGGCGATCTGATCCGCATAGGAAGAGCGATAGGGCTCCAGGAATTCTTTATCCGCCTCGAGAAGCTCCACCCCTCCGCCAAACATGATGTCACACTCCGAATAGCCGGAATCCTCCTCCAGCTTCTTCAGCATCTCCGTGCTCCCCCCTGCGTGAAGCTCGACAAAGATCCCGGTCTTCGCCTCGAATTCCAGGATCAGGGGACGGTAGACCTCCTCCTTGTGGGAGGTATAGACAATGAGCTTCCGCTCCTCCGGCAGCGTCTCTCCTCTCCTTTCGGCGTCTCCCCTCCCGCAGGAAAGGAGGAGCGAGGCAGAGAAAAAAAGGGAGAGAACGAGAAAGAGGAGGCAAAGCCTCCTCTCCGCTCCCTCAGAATCTGGCGGCCGCAAGGATCACTCCGATCAGTCCGAAAAGGATGATGATGGGGAGCGCCAGAAGGCTCAGACTAAAGCAAAAGACCGCGAGCACCGCGAAGAGGGTGAAGGAGAGAATCCCCAGTATGACTCCGAAAAGCTTTCCCAGGCTCCGAAGGAAGAATACGGTGAGTCTCAGCAAAAGCCCCATCAGGATCAGTAAAATAATTATCGGCATCTTTCCGCCTCCCTTTAGGAAAATCCACCCCTTTTGATCCGTGCTCTCCGCTCCCACGGCTCTGGGCTTCCGGGGTCGGGCGCTTTCCCCGTTCGTTCCATGGCCGCAGCCTGCCTGTCCCGGTGAAGAAGCGAAGGAAAGCCGCATTCCCTGTCCCCTACGGTCCGTCTGAATCCTGCCTCATGCGGACCCCTTCTCTCTCAGAGATTTCCCGCTATCTTGTCCTTTACGAGCGCAAGACTCTCCCGGAGCATGTTATTGAGAAGATAAAGCCTGTTTGAGCGGGCCGATACCGCAAAGACCTCCCGGTATCCCGCCTTTTTCGCGATCGCCTTCCCCCTGTATACATGGAAGTCGCTGCTCAGAATCCCCACTCTGTCTCTCTCCGGATTCAGGAGACGCGCGCTGTTTGCGATATTCTCCCTCGTGTTCTTCGACTGGTCCTCCAGAAGGATCCGCTCCGCAGAAATCCCCCTTCGCAGGAGGTAATCCCGCATCGCCTCCGCCTCGGAGCAGGGCTCATTCTGTCCTTTCCCGCCGGAGACGATGCAGAGCGTCTCCGGATTTTCCGAAAGATAGGCGAAGGCCCGGTCCAGACGAAGGCGAAGCACCGCGGCGGGGCCGGACGGGCGGACCTGCGCGCCGAGAACCACGAGATAGTCCAGCTTCTCCTCCCCCCGGGAGAAAAATTCTGTCCCGATCAGGCACCAGCTTACGAGGAGAAAGAGGAGCCCCGTAAAAATCCCCAGAAGGCAGGTTCCGCGAAGAAGCGGAAAGCGACGCCAGATACCATGGCGGATCAACTCCTCCAAAAAGAGAAAGGAGACGGAGAGGAAGAACCAGAAAAGGTAAAAGCGGCTCCCCGAGGCGGCGAGAAAGATGAGCCAGCCATAGAAAAAGGCAAAAAGCGATAAAGCGATAAGAAAAAAGATTCCCATCCTCCGTTTCAAGCCCTCCCCTCCCTTCCGTTCCTCCCCGGCCATTCCGTTTACAATCAGTCGTTCTCGTTCAGCCAGTCGATCAGGATTCTGTTGTACTTCTCCGGTTCCTCGACAAAGCACATATGCCGGGAGTAGGGGAAGAGCTCCCATCTCGCGTTCGGAATCGCATCAAACATCAGCTTTGCGATGTAGGGGGAGCACAGATCCTCCTCCCCGTCGATGATCAGGCAGGGTCTCCGGAAGCCCTTCAGCTTTTCCATGTAGTCATAATCCCGGAGGGAGCCTGTCGGCGTGAACTCATTGGGCCCCCAGCCATAGATATAGGCTTCCGATCCGGCTTTCTTCTCACGGGTCAGACATTCCGGGGCATTCTCATCGAAGGGTCCGGAGCAGTACCTTCTCATAAATTCTCCGATCGCCCTCTCATAGGCCTCTCCGCTGTAGTTCTCCGTCCTCTCCGCCTCCGCGATCGCCTCCTGCATATCCTCCGGGAGGAAGGCCACTCTCCGCTTCTGCTCCGTCTCCCAGATTTTATTGTAGGGAAGGGTGCTGGAAAGGACATAGCTCCTCACTCCCTCCGGCTTATAATCGCATTCATAGATAATGCTCATCATGCCGCCCCAGGACTGACCGAGGAGATGCACCTCGTCCAGCTCTAGCTGTCTGCGGAGTTCGACCAGCTCATTCAGCCAGGTCTCCTTCGTCCAAAGCTCCGGGCAGCCATCCAGATACGAATTTCCGCAGCCGATCTGATCGTACATGACAAGCTGCCGTCCGTCGAGATCCGCGATCTTATCCAAAACCTCGAAGTAATTATGTGTAGAGCCGGGTCCGCCGTGCAAAAGCAAAAGCGGCTTCTTATCTCCCTTCCTCTCTCCTACGATTCTGTAATATGTCTGATGCCCCAGATAGGGCATATAGCCCTCTCTAATCTTTGCCATCGCGCTCTGCCTCCTGATTCATATTATAACCGCTCCCCGGAAAAAGCCTCTCCTGATATGCTCTTCCGCCCGGGGCAAAGCCCGGGCGGAAGAGCCGTTCTCTCCTTCTTTCTTCTATCTATCAGCTCTTTATCAGCTCTCCGGAACGACGATAATATCCTTCGTATACTCGTTCAGCACCTTGCATCCGTCCTCTGTGATCAGAACGAGATCCTCGATCCTCACACCGATTCCCTCCTCCGCGATATAGATGCCCGGCTCTACGGAGAAGCACTGTCCGACCTCAATGACCTCCTCATTGACGGAGGAGACATCGCCGACCTCGTGATCCTCGAGCCCGATCGAGTGCCCGGTTCTGTGGGTAAAGTACTTCCCATAGCCCTTCTCTTCGATATAATTTCTCGCGGCGAGATCCACATCCTTCATCTTTGCGCCCGGCTTCGCCGCGGCGATGCCGCGGAGATTCGCCTCCTTGACGATATTATAGATCTCCTTCTGTCTCTCGCTCACCTCTCCGATGAAGACCGTCCTCGTCATGTCAGAGGCATAGTCCTTATAGAAGCCGCCGATGTCGAGAATGACGCAGTCTCCCCTCTTTCCCTTTGAATCATCCGTGACATGGTGCGGATCCGCGGCGCCCTTCGCATAGGCCGTGATCGGGTCGAAGGAAACCCGCTCTATCCCGTGCTTTCTGTAGATCTCTCTGGTCTTTTCATTCAGCTCCTTCTCCGTGAGTCCCTTCCCGGCCCAGGGGATCAGCTCCGCCATGACCTGATCGTTGATCCTTGAGGACTCGATCATGAGCTCCTGCTCCTTCTTGTCCTTGATCTGACGGATCTTGTCCACGATTACAGAGCCGTTCAGGAAGCGGCTGCCCGCGCCGAGCTCCTGAAGCCTCAGAAGGAATCTCGCCGGCCAGGCCTTATCGATGCCGATCGGCTTGTCCTTGTCTACCACACGGGAGAGAAGCTCTACGCTGTCGTCGATATCGTCGAAATAGCTGATCTCCACTCCGAGGTCCTTTTCCTGCGGAAGCATCTTATTGACGAAGAGATTGCTCCTTCCGTCGATATTGATATATAGAGCGAGCATTCTCTCCCCCGGGAAGATCCACTTCCCCGTAAGGTAGAAAATAGCCACAGGATCCGTAATGATCATCTGCGGCATGCTCTGCTCCTTCATTCTCTCTAAAATCCGATTCAGCTTGCCTTTGTCCATGCTCAGCTCCTCCATTCTGCTTGAAAAAGAATCCCCTAAGGATTCCCCTGTTAATGTACGTATTTTAGCACATTGGCAGGGGATCTTCAATTCTTTATTCCGCAAATTGCCATGCTGAATCGGAATCCGGAATGGCTCTTTTGTACAGAAGCTCCGAAGACGGGAAGGCTCTCTTTTGGCCCCGGAAGCAGATGCCCTTATCTGTCTCTGTCTGTCTCTGTCTATCCTATCGTCTATCCCCTTCCCGCTTCCCGAAGTCTTCTCCGCGCCTCCCGATAGGCCTCCTCCGGGATTCCGATCTCCGCCAGCCTAACTTCTCCGCTGTAACGCTTTCCTTCCCCATAAAGAAGGCCTGTCTTCCATTTCCCGAAGCTTATCGTGATATCCGCCGGGACCGCGGCACCCATCTTCTCCCCGTTGTCCCCACAGATGCCGGAGGGGATATCGATCGCGAGCACCCTTCTCTCTTTAAGCTCTTCCACCCGCCCGATCAATTCCCGGAAGTCCCCCCGCAGCTCCCTCCGCAGACCGATCCCGAAGATCCCGTCCAGGATGAGCTCCGCCTTTGGGAGATCCACAGTGCTCCCATAATACATAGGCTTCCCGCCGAGCCGGTAGAAGCGGCTCAGCTGATAGAGGAATTCCCAGCTCCCCCTTTTCAGGTCCCCGACGATGAGGACTGTCGGCGAGTAAGCATCCTCCTTAAGGAGGGAAGCGGCGCAGAGAGCATCCCCTCCATTATTTCCCACGCCGGAGAGCACTAAAAGCGAAGAGCTCCTGTCCGGAAGAAGCGAAGCGGCGAGCTCTGCGACGGCCTTTCCGGCCCTCTCCATAAGCTTAAGAGTCGGAATCCCCAACTCCTGAATCGCGATCTGATCCGCAAGCTTTGCCTCCTCCGCGCTGATGCAGTCCATCATCTCCCGTCCCCCTTCCCCACAGCATTTTCTCTCTTCCATCGCTCTTCCTCCTCCGTGCTTTTCCGGTATTTCTTCAGTGTTTTTCAGTTCTTTTTCAGTGTTTTTTCCGTAATTCTTTCCGTGCTTCTTCCCTTGCTTCTCTCTCCCCGCTGATAAGGGGGCGGCATTTTTATATCATAGCACGGATACCCGCTAAGCAGCCGATGAAATCCAAGTTTTTTCCGACCATTTTCTATTCTGCCCTTCCCCGGGATGCGCTATCCTTATTCCATTCAAAGAAAAATTGAAAGGAGTCCTTATGGGAAATCATCTCTTTTTATCGGGAACGGTCTTTGCGGCGGGCTTTCTGTCCTTTTTCGCCCCCTGCACCTTCCCTTTGATTCCGGTCTACCTCGGCATACTCTCCGATCGGGAGCAAAGGTACCGGAGAATACAGTTTGGAAGCTATAGCCTTGACACCGGCGGAATTCTGAAAACCCTGGCCTTCGTCTTCGGAATCTCCATGAGCTTTGTCCTCTTAGGTTTCGGAGCCGGATTCCTGGGATCCTTCCTCTCCAATCGCTGGCTCCCCTTTTTCGCCGGTCTTCTGGTCATCCTCCTGGGAATCCATCAGACGGAGCTCATCCGGCTGAAGGCCCTGGACCGGCTGAGCGGCATATCCCTCCGCACAGAAAGAGGCGGAGTCCTCGGCTCCTTCCTCACCGGGATCGCCTTCAGCCTCGGCTGGACTCCCTGCGTCGGCCCCATCCTCGGGGCGGTGCTCACACTGGCCGCCGCCAGAGGGACCGCATATTACGGGGCGCTTCTGATGCTTCTCTACGCGCTGGGACTCGCGCTCCCCTTCCTCATCATGATGCTTGCCTCCGACTTCGTCATGCGAAGCTTTCCCTTCCTTAAGAAACAGCTTCTGAAACTGAAAAAGGCGGGCGGAGTCCTGCTCATTCTCATGGGCCTTCTCCTGATGGGGAACCAGCTGAATAGCATCAGCGCATTTTTGCACTAGGCTTCTATGGAAGGAGAAAAATATGAGAAAAAGAATCAAGAGCAGCATTTTGGCACTGGGGCTTACGGCGCTTCTCTTTTCGTCCTGCGCTTCCCCCTCAGCTCTGAGGCAAGAAAAAATGGATGGAGCGGGCTCCGCCTTGGGAGAAGATCCGGGGCTTTCGAAAGGGGAAGCGGGAAGCGCGGAGGGAAAGCCGATGGCCTCCGGAAGGGAGGAAATGGCCGCGCAGGAGAAAAAGGCCGAAATGCCCGAGGAAATGAAGAAGGAGGGGGAAAAGAAGGAAGAAAACGGAATGCAGGAGGACAGCGGAATGCAGCAAGATAGGGAAAAGGGGATGGTGGAAGAGCACGGAGAAAAAGTCGACGCGAAGAAGCTCTCCGGAAAGGAAAAGCAGGGAATGGAGGGCGAGGAGGAAGCCTTCCTCGAAGATCTCTCCGGGACCAAGCACAGCTTAAGCGAGTGGAAGGGAAAAAAGGTCTACCTCAAGTTCTGGGCCTCCTGGTGCTCGATCTGTCTCGCGGGACTGGATGAGCTGGACGAGCTCTCCGGAAATCCGGATAAGGATTTCGAGGTGATCAGCGTGGTCAGCCCCGGTCTGAACGGGGAAAAGGATAAGGAGCAGTTTCGGAAGTGGTTCGAGAAGCTCGGCTATCAGAACATGAAGGTACTCCTGGACGAAAAGGGAGAGCTCGTCCGAAGATACGGAGTGCGGGCCTATCCGAGCTCTGCCTTCATCGGATCTGACGGAAGTATGAAGCCCATCGTGCCCGGCCATAAATCAAAGGAAGACATTCTCACGGAAATGAAAAAGCTGAGCTGATATTTCGAAAAAAGGAGTGCTTATAAGATGAAATGGTACGGAAAATTACTGCGCTTCTCTCCTATTTTGCTCCTGACTCTGCTTCTGATTTCCTCTCTTCTCTCCGGAAAAAAGGCGGCGGATGAGAGAGAGAGGGGGAGAGACAGGCAGGCGGAGAATATGGTAAAATATGGAGGAGAAAGCAGCGGAGCAGAAGAGACGGAGAACAACAAAGAGGAAGAGAGGGAGAGCATGGGAAAAGACGAACGGAAAGCTGCAGAGGGCCGGCAGAAAAGCATCTATCTTGCGGGAGGATGCTTCTGGGGGCTTGAAGCCTATATGCAAAGGATCGATGGCGTCATTGACGCCGTGAGCGGCTACGCAAATGGAAAGACGGAAAATCCGAGCTACCGGGATTTAAAGGAGAGCGGTCATGCCGAGACGGTGAAGGTCAGCTATGATCCGGATAAAATCAGTCTGGAAAAGCTTCTCCACTATTATCTCCGGGTGGTGGATCCCACAAGTCTCTATAAGCAGGGAAATGATGTGGGAAGCCAGTATAGAAGCGGAATCTATTATACCGAGGATTCCGACCGGGACATCGCCCGGGAGGTCCTGGACAAAGAGCAGGAAAACTACGAGAAGAAAATCGTGGTGGAGCTTCTCCCCCTCGAAAACTTCTCTGAGGCGGAGGAATATCACCAGGATTATCTGGAGAAAAATCCCGGGGGCTACTGCCATATCGACCTGAAGAAGGCCGAGGAGCCCTTCATCGACGAAAAGGACTATCCGAAGCCGGGGAAGGAGGAGCTCCGGAAAAAGCTCACGGAGGTCCAGTACAAGGTGGCCGTGGAGAACGACACGGAACACGCCTTCTCCAACGAATACTGGGATCAGTTTGAGCCCGGAATCTATGTGGATGTCGCATCGGGAGAGCCCCTCTTCTCCTCCAGAGATAAATTCTCCTCCGGCTGCGGCTGGCCCAGCTTCTCCAAGCCCATCGCAAAGGAGCTTGTCCGCTATCGGGAGGACCGGAGCTTCCATATGCTTCGGACGGAGGTGAGAAGCCGGAGCGCAGACATCCACCTCGGCCATGTATTCCGGGACGGCCCAAAGGAGCTCGGCGGTCTCCGCTACTGCATCAACTCCGCCTCGATCCGCTTCATTCCCTATGAGAAGATGGAGGAGGAGGGTTACGCCTATCTGAAGTCCGTCGTAAAGCAGCCGTAGCGCATCCGCGGGGAGGGAAGCCATGTACAGGCTTATGATTGTAGATGATGAACCGATTATCCGCCGGGGGATCCGCTCCCTCGCATCCCTCCCCGAAATCGGGATTTCGGAGCTTTTGGAGGCGGGAGGAGGGGCGGAGGCCCTGCGGCTCATGAAGGAAAGCCCGGCAGACATCGTGATGCTGGATATCAATATGCCGGATATGGACGGTCTGAGCCTCGCCGCGCTCCTGAAGGAAGGATGGCCGGACTGCCGTCTCATCATGGTAACGGGCTACGATTATTTTGAATATACGCAGTCTGCCATCCGCACGGGCGTGGATGATTATCTCTTAAAGCCCGTGAGCCGGGCCGAGATCGAGATGGTTCTTAAGCGGGTCATGGAAAAGGCCGCGAGGAGACACAGCGAAAAAAAGCTGGAGGAGCTCGGAGCAAGGCAGGAGGACATTGCCTTCTCAGAATCAGGGGATCAGGATCTCTCCCCCTTCTCCGGGCTCAGCTCCTATCTCAGGGATCATCTCTTTGATCCGGATCTCTCCCTTACGAAAGCCGCGCAGGAGCTTGGCTTCAACAAAAGCTATCTGAGTGAAATCATCCGGCAGCTCTATGGGGTTCCGTTTCAGGACTATGTCGGGAGAAAGCGGATGGAGAGAGCAAAGCTCCTTCTACTCAGCACGGAGATGAAAAACCAGGAAATCGCGGAGGCCCTGGGCTATGATGATGTCAACTATTTCATCACCAAATTCAAAAAAAGCTATCGCATCACCCCAAAACAATACCGCCGGGGAGTGAGGGAGCATGAAATCTGATAAGACTTTTTTCGAAAGACTCGATACCAGGATCGCCCTGGCCTTTCTCCTCCTCTCCCTTCTTTCTATCTCGCTTTTCGCCTTCGTGATGTATCGGCTGAGCGGCTCGCTCTTTGCCAGGGAGGACATGAGGCGGACTCGGGCCTCCCTCGAGCAAAGCTCGGAGTATGTCTCTTCCTATCTGGAGAAGCTGAAGTCCTTCAGCTCCCTGATCGCCATGCACCCCGATATCCGGAGCGCTCTCGCAAAGTCCGACAAAAAATCCCTGGAATCCATCTCGGCGCTCACCGCCCTGGCCGAAAACAGCGACCCCAGAATCCGCGCCGTCGCGGTCATCTCAAAGGAGGGCTTCCTGATCACAAGCGGCAGCTCGATGGCCATGCCTCTTTCCGGTGATATGATGCAGGAGAAGTGGTATCAGGACGCGCTTTCCTCCGCGCAGATGCCGACCCTCGCCTCCACCGGACACGGGGTATTCACCATGGACCGGGAGGACTGGATCATCAGCGTCTGCCAGGAGATCCGGGGAGAGGGAGGAGAGCATCTCGGGCTCGTCCTGATCGATGTCTCCTACCGCTTCATCGAGGACTATCTCTCCAGTCTGGATCTGGGAAAGGACGGATATTCCTTCATCCTCTCCGACGACGGAAGCCTCATTTATCATCCGGACCCTGAAATCTTCGAGGATGAAGAGCGAAAAACTTCCCTGCTTTCCCTCGCGGGGTCGGGCGGGGCCGCAGCTAAGGGCGGAGGGCGTCTGTACCGGGTCCCGATCCCCGGCTCCTCCTGGACACTGTACGGCATATGCTCCGCAGACAATGCGAGGCTTCTCCGAAGCCGCCTCCTTCGCTCTGTCTCCGTCTTCGCCGCGGCCCTCGTTCTCCTGAGCATCGCACTCGCTTCGCTCCTCTCCCGCACCCTCGCCTCTCCCATACGGAAGCTCAGCCTCGCCATGAGCCGGGCGGACAAGACCTGGGAAGAGATCGAAATCCCCTCCGGCTCCCCCGGTGAGGTGCGCGCTCTCTCTTTGGAATACAACCGACTCCTGCACCGGATCAGGGCTCTCACGGAAAATATCCGGAGAAAGGAAGAGGCGAGGAGGCTCTTTGAATTAAGGGCCCTGCAAAGCCAGATCAACCCCCACTTTCTCTATAATACCCTGGACACGATTCTCTGGCTCTCAGAGCTCGGGGAAAACCAGCAGGCGGCGAGAGTCTGCGGAGAGCTCGGTCGGATGCTCCGGGTATCTCTGAATATCGACCAGGCCTTCATCCCGCTCGGGCGGGAGCTGGAGCACTGCAGGAGCTATCTGGAGATTCAGAAGACGCGCTACGAGGATATGTTCTCCTACTGCATAGAGGGAGAGGAAAGCCTCCTCTCTCTCTACGTGCCAAAGCTCATTTTGCAGCCGATCGCGGAGAACGCGATCTATCATGGGATCCGAAGCTCCGGGAAGAGGGGGAAGATATCGATCCTCTTCCAAATCGAGGGGAATGCCCTGATCCTGGAGATAAAAGACGACGGAATCGGATTCTCGAAGAAAGGCGGAGAGGAAAATGCGGGAGACGCTCACCCCGGGGAGGAGGGAGCCGGGAGCTCTGCGGCCGCCCCGAAGAAGCGCCCGGGACGGGGCGGAATCGGACTTTCCAATGTCGGGCAAAGAATCCGCCTTCTGTGCGGGGAATCCTACGGGCTCATTGTCCGCTCCTCCCCGGGGAAGGGGACGAGGGTCCGAATCCGCCTTCCGCTCCGCTTCTCCGCCGACTGAGCCCCCCCTTTCCGGAAGGATTCTTTTCCGATTGCAGATCCTTCATCGGGAAGGGCCTCTTTTTTGCTCAGGCTCTTCCGTTTCCTTTATTCGGCTTTGATCTTTGATCTAAGATAGGGATTATAAACACAGACCGAGAAAGGCATACTCCATTGATTTTTGTGGATTTTTTTTCATCCTCTTGCTAAAATCAAAAGAAAAGAAGATATCGGAAAGGATGCGGAAGGGACTTTCCGCGCGTGATGCCGCGCCCGCTCCGATCTGAAAAAACAGAAGAAAGCCGCAGAAGAAAATGCGGGAAGGGGAGGAGCTTCAATGCAGGCGGTCTTTAACATAATCAACTCGGTATGCGAAAGGATTCAGACGGTTTCCGATCTTTTCTGGGACTTCCCCACCAATCTGACCGCCTACTCGAATATCCCGGTCCTCGGGAATTTCTCTCTCGCGATCATCCTCCTCATCGGGAGCGGAATCTACTTTTCCGTTCGGCTTCGCTTCATCCAGCTCCGAAAATTCCGCCGCGGCATAGAAATCCTGAAATCCGGCGGGAAGGCGAAGTCCGGCATCTCCCCGCTCGCGGCTTTTTTCCTGTCCACAGCCATGCGGGTCGGCCCCGGCAACATCCTCGGCGTCACAGGAGCGATCTCCGTGGGAGGCCCGGGCGCACTGCTCTGGATGTGGATCTCCGCCTTCTTCGGCATGGCGACCGCCTATACGGAATCCACCCTCGCCCAGATCTTTAAGGAGAGGAAGGGGGATGAGTATGTGGGCGGCCTCTCCTTCTACGGAAGGAGACTGCTGGGCGGCTCCGTCGCGGCGGGAATCTTTCTCTCCCTCCTCTACATCATCTATGCCTTTCTCTGCTTCCCGGCGCAGGGCTTCAACACCATCTCCGCCGTGGGACAGGTCGCAGAGGTTCTGAGCGGACGGGAAATCGCGACGAACTCCGCGCTCTACTGGCTCAGCTTCGCTCTCCTTCTGGTCCTGGTCTCCCTGATCTCCTTCGGCGGCATCCGGAAGCTCACCCGCGTCACCGATGTGATCGTCCCCGTGATGGCGGTGATCTATGTCCTCACCGTCATCTCACTTCTGCTCTTTAATCTGGACCGCATCCCCTGGTTCTTCTACTCCGTATTCACGGAGGCCTTCCGCCCGGAGGCCGTCTTCGGCGGCGCCTTCGGGACCGCGCTCTCGCAGGGCGTGCGGCGCGGACTCATGAGTAATGAGGCCGGTCAGGGTACGATCACCATGCCGGCCGCAGCCAGCGATGCGGCCCACCCCTGCGATCAGGGCTGCGTGCAGGCGATCGGTGTCTTCCTGGACACCATCGTGATCTGCACCCTGACGAGCTTTGTCATCATCATGGGCAGAGTCTGGCTGACCGATCAGGCCTCCTCCTGGTTCGAGCTCGGAAAGCTCCCGAAGTTTGTGGCCTCTGCGGCGGAGCTCGCCCCGGGAAAGGGCTTCCACAGCGTGGTCTCCCTCCTGGTTTCTGTCTGCTTCGGCCTCTTTGCCTTCTCCACGCTTCTCGGCTTTCTCTCCTTCACGGAGATCTGCGCGAACCGAATCTCGGAGCGGCGGAGCTTCATCCTGCTGATCCGTGTCCTCTGCCTCCTGGTGATCGCGTTCGGCGGCATGACCAGCATTGCCGGTCTGGATCTCGGCGCCCTGTGGAATCTATCGGATTTCGCAAATATCCTCATCGCCTACTGCAATATCCCGCTCCTCTATCTGGGCTTCCGGCACGTCCTTCTCGCGACCCGGCAGTACGAAAGGGACGGCGGAAGAGGCTATTGCTCAAAGGAAGCCGGGATCTCTCTCCCCGTCTGGGATGAGAAGCTGAAGTAAAACCGGGATGAAGATGAATGACGCTTTCGCCTATATGGTCCTGTCCGCGGTCGAGGAGATTCCCGAGGGGCGTGTAGCGACCTACTCTCAGATCGCCCGCCTGGTCGGAGCCGATCAAAATGCCCGCCTGGTGGCGCGGGTGCTCTCCTGTGCAGAATACTACGGACACTACCCCTGTCACCGGGTCGTAAACGCATCGGGCCGCCTCGCTCCGGGCTGGGCGGAGCAGGCATTCCTTCTGGAAGAAGAAGGCGTATCCCTGGAGGCGTCCGGCCGCGTCTCCCTGAAAAAATATCAATGGAAGCCGTGAAGGCCAGCGCCTTGCCTTAAGAACCCTGCTCCCGGGACTTCTCGTGATCCAGGACCTTTCTCTCCTTCCGCTTTCCGCAGATCTCCTCCGCGCAGAGCTTATAGACCAAAGTGCGCGGAATCGCGGCCGGATTAAATCCCGCCTCTTTCCCCGGGTGATAATGATCCATCAGGAGTCTGAGCGCGGCGGCCTTTTCCTCCTCCGGAAGGATCGAAATCCGCCCTCTTCCGATGACGCTCTCGTAGGCATAGGTACAATACCCTCTCTCCGCAAAGTACTGCAGTTCATGCCCGCAGTCCATCTCAAAGGAGGCCCGGCTGTCCTCCTCCATGAGTCCCCTCTTATACCCCTCCAGGGCGCTGTGAAAGTAAAGCGTGATTCTCCCGTCTTCCGAGAGCTCCATCCCGAAATTCAGGGGAATGATATAGGGATAGCCGTGATCGTTCAGCGCGATCCGGCAGACATCGCATCTCCTCATGATCTTTGCGATCTCCCGGATATCCCTGATCTCTCTGTCCTTCCGTCTCATCCTTTTCCTCCCATCCCGCGTTCTTCCGTCTCCCCTTTTGCCGTTCGTTGATCCGACTGCCGCAGCCCGCCTTCGCCTCGGCTGGAAAAGGGAAAAAAGGGAAGCAGGGCAAATCCCGCAGCGCCCCTGCTTCCGGCTTTCTCCTTCATCAAAGCTCCTTCAAAATCAAAGCGAAAAGCCTGCATCATTTCCGATGCAGGCGAGGAACCTTCATATCCTTATGAAAGCTCTTTTTCGTATTCCCGGACGTACTCGGCAAAATACTGCACCCCCAGCTTCAGTGCAGCTTCATCGATATCAAAGTAGGGGCTGTGCTGCGGATAACGGCGCTCCTCCTCGCTCCAGCCTCCCCCCAGGAGCAAGAGGCACTTCGGGGCCTTGTACTTTGCAAAATCCTCTCCGCCCATCTGAAGCTCCCAGTCCACCAGATGATCCTTTCCGAATACCTTCTCCGCCGCCCTCCTTCCCGTATCCACGCAGGCGTCATCATTGATCGTTGGAGGCGGTCCGAAGTGATAATCCAGCTGAATATCGGTCCTTGTGGACGCAGCGACACCATCGGCGATACGCCGAATCATCTCCGGGAACTGATCGCGGAGCTCATTATTAAAGGTTCTCGCTGTTCCCATGAGATGCGCTTCTCCAGGGATGACATTGGAAGTCGTTCCGGAGATAAATGCCGTAACACTGACGACAGCCGGTTCCAGCGGATTCACCTCTCTCGAGACAAGACGCTGGAGCGACATCACAAGCTCCGAGCCCGCGACGACAGGATCGATCGTCTGCTGCGGCAAAGCTCCATGTCCGCCTTTCCCCTTCACATAGATATCAAAGGTATCCGCCGCAGACATGACAGGCCCATAGCGAAGAGAAGCATAGCCCGCCGGGATCTTGCTCCAAATATGCATCGCGATCAGGCGGTCGCATTCCAGCACCTCCGCCTCATCCTTCATCCGGGCCGCACCGCTGTTCTCGATGCACTCCTCCGCCGGCTGGAACAAAAGCCTCACCGTGATAGTCAGCTCATCCTCCATCTTCTTCAGAAGCTTCGCCGTGCCAAGCAGCATCGTAATATGCGTATCATGCCCGCAGGCGTGCATCGTGCCATCCCTCCGCGACTTCCAGGCGACATCCGAAAGCTCCGTGATTGGGAGGGCATCAATATCCGCACGAATTCCAAGAACCTTGTCCGAGGAATGCTTTCCCCGGATGGTCGCAATCACACCGGTCCCGCAGGACTCGATGTACGGAATTCCGAGCTGATCCAGGTATTCCATAATCTTCTTCTGTGTATTCTTCTCCTCCCATGATCTCTCCGGATTCTCATGGAAATAACGGCGGAGCTTAAGCAGCTCATCCTGCATCGCATTCCCCTCTGCAATGATATCGATATCCATCTCGAATTGATCCCTCCCAAATACATTTACTCCGTGAAGAACGAAGCTCTCCCGCGCTCTTTCGATTCCATTCGATTCGGAAAGCCGTCCTATTGTCTCATACCCTGTTATTGCTCGATCAGAATGGGCCGTACCTAATCTTTGTCGCTATAATCAGTGAAACGACGCAGACGAGAAACAGCATCGTGATCAGCGGCGTGACGAACTTCCACCATTTCTTCAGCGGAATCCCCGCAATCGTGAGGAAGATCAGCAATGTTCCGCTCGTAAACCAGAGCGAATTGGTAAGACCATCGCCAAACTGGAATGCCAGAATCATAGTCTGACGTGTCATGCCGATGATATCCGCAAGAGGAATCAGAATCGGCATAAGCGCCATGGCTTTGGCGGAGCCGGATGTGATCAGGCCGTTAAACAACGCGATCACGAACATTACGGCAATGGCCGCAATGGAGCCCGGAAGACTCTTCAAGGGCCTCGATATACTGTAGATAATCGGGTCAATGATGCCGGACTCTGTGAGAATCCACTGAATTCCCCTCGCAAGTCCGATGACAAGCGCGGGTACAAGCCCATCCTTGGCGCCGGCACAGATCGCGTTCACGAGATCGTTCGGAGCCATCCGGTTGATAAGCCCCGCCATAACCGCCGTAAAGAGGAAGCAGGCGGAGAGGTCATTCATGGACCAGCCGAACTTGGCGACCCCGACGATCGCGCAGATAAATACCACGATAAAGAAAAGCAGTGACAGGCTCTGCCCCTTCGTCAGCGCTTCCTTCATCTCCTCCGAATAATCCACACGGAACTTATCCGAATCCAGATCCGCCGTGATGGACCGGATCTTTCCGCTCCGGACCCCGCGCGCATAGCGAAGCACATAGAGGATGATGATGAGATCCGCCACACAGAGAAGGATAAAGCGGAACAAAAAGCCGGAAAACATCGGGAGCTCCGCAATCTCATCCGAGATGCCAACCGTATACACACTGGTCGGCGAAAAGGAGAAGCTGATCATATCGATCATCGCGGAGCAGGCGATCCCGGTCATAAGGTCATAGCCCAGTGCCAGGCAGAGGGAGAGGACAATGGGAATAAACGGAACAATCTGCTCATTCCAGCCGAGGAAGCCTCCCAGAGCTCCGAAGATAATCATAATCAACACGAGGATCTTCTCATGCCCAAAGCTCTCCGACTTTGCGAGAATCCGCGCAACCCCCTTATTCAGCGCTCCGGTTCTCTTATAGACCTCGATACATCCGGCAACCAGCATGACCAGGAACATCATGCCGGCGGAGGAAACGAGCCCATTCGGAACGGCCTGGAAAATCGCCTGCGGTCCCAGATATCTTTTCTCTGTGCTATGATAGGAATCCGCAATGACCACCGTGCGCCCATTCAGCTCCTGACGGTCAAACGCGCCCGGTCTGATAAACAGCGACAGGATATAGCAGCCTACGATAACGAGAAACACGATGACAAACGCATTGATCGAGCCTCGTTTCTTCTCCTTCTTTTCCTTTTCTTCCATCTCACACCCCCATGCCTTACTGACCGGATTCCGCATCAGCCCCGCCAATCCTTCCCTTCAGGATTTTCCCATACCGCAAAA
The DNA here is from genome assembly GCF_000160135.1 of Oribacterium sp. oral taxon 078 str. F0262. Lineage (GTDB taxonomy): Bacteria > Bacillota > Clostridia > Lachnospirales > Lachnospiraceae > Oribacterium. Next base: position 23,039 of record NZ_GG729935.1, on the reverse strand, counting down.
ATCGGACATCAGGGATCCGCTCACGTTCCCGCAGAATGTGCGGGAAAAACCGTATAATAAGCCGGCCGCGCAGCACGATGCAACGCAGCTTATTTCAGCATATACAATTTATCCCATAGCCGCAATGGTATTACTGCCTATTTTGACCAAAAATATTTGTCGCTTATTTTCTGAGCCAGCTCCATGCATCCGTGATCCGGCTCAGAGAGCGCCCCCTCTTATCCCTTATCCTCTTAGCCCTTGCGGGCATCAAACGGCATCAAACCGGGAACGCTTGAAACTTTGGAGACCATGCTGCTCTTATCTCTTGCGGGCACCCGGTGCCATCAAGCGGCAGGATCGGATTTCAGAGCTGCTTTCTTATAGGCGATTTCCAGGAGGCAGATATTCAGAAGAGCAAAGAAGAGAAGATAGAACGGCATGATTCCGATTCCGACCGCCTGCTGGAGATTTCCGAAAACCATTGGCATCAAGGTACTTCCGATGTAGGCAGAGGCCATCTGCAGTCCGATGACCGCCGCGCTGTAATGCTTCCCGAAGTTGGAGGGGGCCATATGCTGAATCGCAGGGTAGACCGGCCCCATACCGCTCCCAATGATTACAAATCCCAAAGCAGCGACGATATAAGCTTTCATCGGCAATAATACCAGCAGGATGCCAAGCAGCTCCACGGCGATGCCGAGGCGGATCAGCCGTCTGTCCCCCAATCTATTGGAGATAAAAGCGGAAATCAAGCGCCCCAGCATCAAGCCGCCGAAGATCAGCGCGCCAAAGGACGCAATCCTCTCATCGCTGAGCCCCGCTTTCGTAGCGGCAAAGTAGCTGGGTGTCCATAAAAAACAGGTGGCTTCCCCGGAGCAATAGGCGAAGAAGGCGATAAGCGTCGGCAAAACGCCGGGGACTTTGATGCTTTCCGCAATGCCCGCACCGTCCTGATTCTCCTCATCCGCCGGATTCTCATTCCGCTTCCAAAGCGGCAGGGAGAGGATGCAGACCAAAAGAATCAAAAGCTGAATATAAGCGGTCCAGCGATAGCCCTCGTTCCACCTGGCGATCTTCAGGGCCAGCGCCATAATGTAGGGACTGATAACCGCGCCAACGCCGTAAAAGCAATGCAGGAAGTTCATCACGGATGACGGGTAATGGTTTGCGACATAATGATTGACCGCCGCGTCGATGGAACCGGCTCCGAGACCGTAGGGGAGCGCAAAGATAAACAGCATCCAGTATTCTCTGGAAATGGAGAAGCCCAATAATCCCAGCACTGTCAGTGCGATAGACAGGATCACGATCCATTTGACGCGGAGCTTCCGAATCATCCGGGGACTGAGCAATGCCGAGATAACCGTCATGCAGGAAATCGACATGGATACATAGCCGGCGTAGGCCGACGGGACGCCGAAAGCCATCTGCATTTTGGGCCATCCCGACCCAAGCAGAGAATCGGGAAGGCCAAGACTGATAAAAATCAGATAGATTACCGCAAGCAGTAAAGAACCCATTGAAATCTTCTCCGCTTTTATCAGACAGAGCAGCACAGCGGCACGCCCGGGAGTAATCCACGACAGGCCGAGCTATTCCTCACGAAAAACCATGCCCTCGGCTTTGTTTACGCTCTCTTCTTCAGGACGCGGTAGTCCTGCATCATCTTGTCATTTTCCATGAGGAAGCAGCGCGCCGTCGGCTGATTCTCATCGATATCATAAAGCTCCATCAGGTAGGCATTCAGTCCTGCGCGGTCCTTAAAGCGCAGCGCTCGATACTGCTTTTGAAAGGCGAGCTTCTCGATAAAAAGAAGTTTTCCGCTCTCTTCCTGAAGTAAGACGCCCACATGCCCCGGAAAGAGAATATTGTCCTCCGGCTCAAGCTTCGAATGAAGCCATACCGTGACGATGCTTGCCTTTCCGCCCGAAAACGAGATTCCTCTCTCCCGCCACGCCTTTTGAACCTGTTCGCACTGCACGGCCGTGTCCGTGCTGTCCGCCGCCGCAACTTCGGCGAAAAGCCGCGTGAAGGCGTCATTTTCACTGCTGTCCCAGAGTGCCTCCGGCGCGCCTTTAATTGCCTCCAGATCAAAAGAGAGGTTATCCTCGGAGGCTTCCGACGCGGCCTCTCCTCCCTCCACCTTCACCAGGGAACGGGCGAGCATAAAGGCCGTGATGCGGCAGTTGGTGCCAATAAAATCAGGATAGGCTTTCTCCCAGCGGTCCGCCATCTCATCCTCGGTCGAGGCATTGCCGACCGCCGTGTTAAAGCGCTCCACTTCGCGGAAAAATTCCCGGCTGTCCGCATCCGGGATGCCTGCCGCGCTGAGCGCCTTCTTTACCTCCTCCTGCCCGCCGCTCTCCCGCAGATTGATCTCCTCCGGCGCCCCCGCGCTCCCTCCCTTACGAAAAGGGCCGCAGGCCATGAGGCAAAAAAGCCCCAGGAAACCTGCAGCCGCAAGATAAAGCGCCTTCTTTCCCGCCCGCATTAGGCCTGGTGGGATGCGATGATCTCTTTGATCTTCGCAATCAGCGTATTCACATCAATGCCCGAGGTCTGGGACACCTGAGCGAGATCCACCTGACTCACAACGGCCTTTGCGAGCGGATTATTTAACGCCGTAAACTTGTCACTGAATTTAATGAGCTCATCCTTCAGAAACGGATACTGCTTAAAGAGCTCCGCGAGCTTGGTCACACTGCTGATATCCATAGTATTCTCCATTCCGAGGCAGCCTTCCGCCTCTTTCAAAAGCAATGTCGGCAGGGCTAATACCCTGCCGCTATAGTATAACAAATCCGCTCCGCTTTTTTCTATGAATTTTGCGCTAAGAAAATATGTTGTATCTTGGAATATGTTGAATCCTGGAATCCACCCCTCCTCCGCGCTCAGAGCGTCTTATACTCCGCAGACCAGAACTGCTCCGCAATCAGCTTTTCGACATCGCCCTCGACACGGTTCAGGTTCTGCCTGATCGCACACTGCGCGACCACTGAAGCTATCGTATGTGAAAACTCCGTGAGGCGTGAAACCGGCGGAATCACGGCTGCCCCCGGCGCATCCACCGTGAGGAAGGAGCCGAGTGCATGCGCCGCCGCAGAAATCATCTCGTCGCTCATGCGGCTGCTGTTCACAGCGATGCTGCCAAGCCCCAGTCCCGGATAGATCAGCGCATTGTTCGCCTGTCCGATCTCATAGCGGACGCCGTTATAATCCACCGGATCCGCCGGGATTCCCGTCGCAACCATTGCTCTGCCCTCTGACCAAGCGATCAGATCCTCCGCCTTCGCCTCTGCGAGCTCGGTCGGATTGCTGAGCGGGAAGATAATGGGATGCGCGCACCAGGAGCTCATACCGCGCACAATCTTCTCGCTGAAAGTACCGGGCTGCGTCGATGTTCCAACCAGAATCGTGGGACGCACCGCAAAGACCGCCGCTTCCAGATTCGTAAGCTCTGCCGCATTCGCGAACTCCGCGCGCTTTCTGGCAAACGGGCGCTGCTCCGGCGTAAGGTCCGTCATATCCTCAAAAAGCAGTCCCTGCTTATCCACCAGATAGAAACGCTGTCTCGCCTCTTCCTCAGATAAGCCCTGTGCGATCATCTCCCTGAACACACGATCCGCAATGCCGGCTCCCGCAGTTCCCGCTCCAAAGCAAAGATATCTCTGATCGGTGATTTTCTCCTTGTTGATGCGCATTGCGCCGAGTATTCCCGCCAATGTGATAATTCCGGTCCCCTGCACATCGTCGTTAAATACTGGAAAACTGTCGCGGTAACGCTTCAACACCGCTGCCGCATCGGCTCTTCCGAAATCTTCAAAGTGCAGATAGAGTTTCGGGAACATCCTCTCCGCGGTCTGCACAAAGTGGTCCACAAATGCATTGTACTGCTCGCCGTAAATTCTCGCGTGGCGGTTTCCGAGATAAAGCTCGTCCCTAAGGAGTGACTCTCGGTTTGTGCCGCAGTCCAGCACTACAGGCAGCACGCAGGCGGGATCAATGCCCGCCGCAGCGGTGTAGACCATGAGCTTTCCGACCGCGATATCCACGCCATTGCTTCCCCAGTCCCCAATGCCGAGAATTCCCTCTGCGTCTGTTGCGACGATCAATCGGATATCGCGCCCATCCGCCGCATTGCGAAGAGAGGCCTCAATCTCTTCCGGACGGTCAATCGAGAGGTAGCAGGCATTTTGTGTATCCGTAAACTGCTCGCTGTACTTCTCAATGCTCTCTGCAATGACCGGATCGTAGACGATGGGCATGAGCTCCGCCAGATGCTCGCGGAACACATGGAAAAAGAGCGTCCGATTGTGATTAAACACTTCCATGAGGAAACGCCTCTCCTCGATTCCGGAGCTCTTTCGCTTCATCTCGGCGTAGACACGCTCCGCCTGCAGTTCAATGCTCTCAACCGCAGGCGGCAGCAGCCCCTCCAATTGATATGCCCGGCGCTCCTCCCGCGTGAATGCCGTTCCCTTGTTCATGAATGGATCCTTTAAAAGTTCGCAGCCTGATTTCTTCATCGTCAGCCTCCAATCAAACCATTTCCAGTGACTTAGCCGGTGCCATGCATGATGGCGTATTTGTTCTGAGTGCGCGCCCTATCGTAAGCCCGGGTCTCCGCCTCCGTTTCCTCCCGCCCGAATGCCAGGATATTTTGACCCCCTTTTATTCTAATCTTTTCACGCCGTTCCTCCCTTCATCTTTTTCTGCTCCTCCCGCAGAACGATTGACATCACCGTGAAATAATCCACTGCCAACATCTGCGCTGATATGCCCTTTGTTATATGATTTTTCTTGCATGATCGACGGCGTAAGTTTACTGTAGGATTTGATTGTGTGAGAGCCACCGATGATGCGAAAGAGTATCCGCATTTCGTCTATAAATATAGTCCTGCGATGCAGCCCATGTCAAATCAGAGTAATTCCAGCATGGAACCAGGCAAACTTCTGCGCGATTTCACTGAGCTCATGATTCGCATGATCTACGTACTTTCCCCATTCGCTGTACATCGTTTCTCCAAGCTTATGAGGATCTGCGATGAACGTATTTTCAGCACCGGCAGCCTTAGGGAGCTTCTGCGCCTTTACAAGCTCCAGCATATTCCCCTTATTAAAATAATAAGCTCTTAAATGAGCCATCCGGTTCGCCCCGTCTCTGCACCATCCAAGTGGTCTGGAGCTCATTCTGTCAGACAGCACATGGCTTACAGGTCCCTGTGCGCTGCAGCCAATCAGATGCTCATCATGACACAGCCTTGTTCCGGCAGGCATCCGGTTATGGAGAAGGTAATTCGCACTTTCAGCGATACGTTCCTGCGCACTTGCTGATTCCGTTACGGACAGGATATGCTCTGTTACATGCCCAAATCCCTCCTGCGTACCATGTTTGATCTGATACACCGGTTCGTGTCCTGCATCGCCGGCACTGTCCGGAAGGCCACCGGTCATACGAAGAAGATACTAGTTCAGATGGAACTCATCCAGCACTCGCGTGAGCCCGTGCAGTCGCCTCTTTGCTCCCTGTATCCAGCTTCCGCCGTCTGCATTCAAGAAGACTTTCTTTCCCTTCGTGAGATCATAGGTTTCATCAAGATAATCGTATACTTCCCGCCAAAGCTTATCATTATCTTTGCCATCATACACACCACAGAAATAGTGCGGATGGATCAGTCTATGACGTTTGCCTTCCGGCGCTTCCGGCTCGATTCCTTCGTACACATAGACCATCCTGGCGAACTCACAGTTGTCCTTACAATGCGGAGCATTCGATAACGTAAAATAAGTTGCGCAAATTCAAAAACGGAATACCAAAAATGACATAGTCCAAAGTTCCTTGTAGAATAAAGTCATCACACCAAATCCAAATCAAGGAGGCCTGAACTGAAGCTAGCATATAAATAGTGACAGCTAAATAACTCTATGATATCTTTCTCAAAGACTTTTTCTCTTGTTTATGGTAAAATAAATGCAAGATAAAGTTTTGATTTGTCAAGTATCTTTGCATTTCTTGGAGCTGATACCATGTACACGAGCCCGAAATTTCATCAGATCGCCTTCACAGACTTCAATCAGTCCTGCGGGATGCAGCTTGACCCGAAGAACGAATGGGTCCTTCTTGCCGACCGGCTGGACTGGTGCAGGATGGAGGAGAAGACCCGTTACAACGAGTTGTTCCCGTCGAAGACAGGACATCCAGCCAAGCCGTTCCGCATGGCGCTGGGGTCCCTCATCATCCAGAAGCGGAAGAAGTTGTCCGACCGCGGGCTGGTAAAAGAGATCGGTGAGAACCCCTATCTCCAGTACTTCATTGGGTGCGAATCGTTCCGGAAGGGCTGTCCTTTCACGGCTCCCCTCCTGGTGTCGTTCCGGAAAAGGCTTGGGACAGAGGCCCTGATGACGGTCAACGACATCTTCCTCTTTGCCGCTGCGGCGACGAAGGAACATAAAGGCGATGCGCAGCCTGCAGTGGGAGGAAAGAACGTTGGAACAGAGATTCTGGATGCCACCTGTTCCCCATCCAACATCAAATACCCGCAGGACTTCGAACTCCTCCATGAAGCCCGTAAGAAGCTGGAGGGGATGATAGACGACTTTCACAAGGCTTTCCATCCCTGGAAGAAGCCCCGGACCTATCGGAGGATCGCCGGGAAGACCTATCTTACATTGGCTAAGGCCAAAAAGCGGACGGCGAAGAAGGTCCGCATGGAGATCCGCAGGCAGCTTAGGCATGTTCGCCGCGACCTTGGATATCTGGAGGCATACATGGCGGAGGGGTATGCGCTCCCCGGCCGGGATATCGGCATGTACCTGACGATACGGAAATTGTATGAGCAGCAGAGGTACATGTACGATAACAAGACCCATCAGGTATCCGATTGGATTGTCAACCTTTCGCAGCCCTATATCCGTCCCATCGTGCGGGGCAAAGCAAAGTCACCCGTAGAGTTTGGCGCCAAATACGACATCAGCGTCGACGAGAAAGGCCATGCTCGCCTGGAGAAGATTTCTTTCACCCCCTATCATGAAGGCTCCGTTCTGAAAGACGCCGTCGAGCGGTATCGGAAACGCACGGGACACTATCCGGAAAGGATTCTGGCGGACCGAATCTATCGCACGAGGGCGAATCTTCAGTATAGCAAGGAACACGGCATCCGAATGTCCGGGCCGAAGCTTGGGAGGCCGAAGCGAACAGACGCCCGAGCCACGAAAGAAGGATATCGGGACAATGTTGACCGGATCGAGGTGGAGCGGTTTTTCAGCTTGGACAAGCGCTGCAATGGCGCGGGGCTTATCATGACCAGGCTGGAAGAGACGACCCTCTCCTCCATCGCACTATCCGTGTTTGTCACGAATCTTTTTGCGATCCCCATCCGTCCTTATTTTTTGCTTTATTTTGGGGAAAACGGAATCAACGCTGAAAGCTTCCACCTCCTCCTGTTTGAAGATGAGGAATGAATCGGGATTCGCGATTGATGGAACGGGGCTGAGGGATGGCCTTTCTATGGCCCCCTTTACTTAGCAGACACTAAATAGTACAAAATAAGAATGACCTTTTCCTGATAAATCATGTACCATGAAAGAACAGGAGGGAAAAGAGTCATGGCAAAAGGAACGGCGTATACCCAACAATTTAAGGAGGATGCAGTTCGCTGCAAAAAGGAGCATCCGGAACTATCTTACCAGGCAGCAGCCAGTAATCTCAATGTCAGTATTTCTGCGTTAAAGTCTTGGATCAAGAAGGCAAAGGAGAACGATGGCGAGGTCCCAACCCGCGGAGCCGGCAATTATTCCAGTGACGAAGCAAAGGAAATCGCCAGACTTCAGCGAGAATTACGAGATACAAAGGACGCACTTGAAGTATTAAAAAAAGCAATCGGTATCCTGGGAAACTGACACTGGCCATATATACAGCAACTGCTGAATACGTGGAGGAAGTTCATCAATCTCCGGTGAAACACCGGGTCTGTGTCAGTGGGATACTGAAATATCTGGGTGTTTCACGATCCGGTTATGCTTCCTGGAAGAAGCGTGCCCCTTCCGACACAGAGAAGCGTCGAGAAGCAATGAAACAAAAAATCCAGAAAATATATGATAATTCCCATCAAAACTACGGAGCACCCAAAATCACGGTGCAGCTTCATAAAGATGGTGAATCCATTTCCGAGCGGACTGTGGGCACCTACATGCATCAGATGGGTATCAAGGCTCAATGGATAAAACCATATACCCGGACAACCATAGATTCTGACTTCAGTACAAAATTAAAAAATATACTGCAGCAGCAATTTAATCCGGCAGAGCCAAATGCTGTATGGGTTTCCGATATCACTTATATTGTTACTGTGATTGGTTTTGTGTACCTGACCAGTATTATGGATCTGTTTTCACGGAAAATCATCGCCTGGGTCCTCAGCACGACCCTGGAAGCGCAGCATGTTGTCGACTGTGTCAATCTGGTAAAGCAAAAACGTCATGTTGACAAACCGCTTGTATTTCACAATGATCGCGGATCACAGTATGTCTCGGATGCTTTCAAAGATGCAACTGCAAGCTTTATTAATAGTTATTCCCCAAAAGGATATCCCTGGGATAATGCATGCATCGAATCGTTCCATGCACTCATTAAAAGAGAATGGATCAATCGATTTGCGATACTTGATTATCAACATGCTTATCGTCTTGTATTTGAGTATATTGAAACTTTCTATAATACAGTGAGGCTCCATAGTCATTGTGATTACTGCTCACCGGATCAGTATGAGGAGCAATACCTGGAGAAACTGGAGGAGTCTCTCAAGCCCGTAAGCTGAGAGATAATCTGGCGTGCAAGTCACTGATACAGAGCATCTGAAACTGTTAATGCTGTTTAGCGGGAATTATTGTACTCATACACCAACCGGAATGACAGTCTGATCTGTGACTGTCATGAAGGGCGGTAGGATAAACAGCGGAGTATCAGCGAAAAAGGTTATTTTTAACTTGTACTTTTTCTTGACATAGGACCAGGAGCATTATAGATCGTTTTGCGGTCATTGGCGAAGGCCTTGCGGTCTTTGCCTGACACGTATTTTAACGTGTTCCGGACCTGGTGGACGATGCAGCGCTGATATTCTGTCTTCGGAAAAGCCGTCTGGATCGCCTCGCGGATCCCGGTCAGCCCGTCAGCGCAGATGATCAGGATATCCTTAACCCCACGGTTCTTAAGGCTGTTGAGGACGGGGTAGATGTCGTCGAGGGGCCGGTTCTGCCAGTCCTCGATCTGGGGCAGGATCTTATCCGTCACGTCCGATATGAAGCCCTCAGAGGCCTCAAAACCATAGATATCCATGAGCGTGTCAGAGATCTGGCAGGTGGTCATCCCCTTGGCATACATGGAGATGATCTTCTGATCGATGTCAGAAATGTCTTTCTGCCGCTTCTTGACGACTTTAGGCTCAAACGTGGACTTGCGGTCCTGCGGGACGTCGATTCGCATAGAACCGTAGCTGGAGTTGACAGTCTTTTCCTTGTAGCCGTTACGGTAGTCATCGGAGTCGAAGCGCTCGAATTTTTCATATCCGAGGTGCTCATCCATCTCGGCTTCCATCATCTCCTTGATGGTGCCGCCGAGCAGGTCTTTGAGAGCATCATGGATATCCTCGGCAGTCTCAATGTCGTATTCCTGTAGGAGTTGCTGGATGATCTGGCGTTTGCCTTCGGTCATCACGACTTTGTGGACGGGTTTCTTTTCTCTTTTTGCCATAGTAAAGGCCTCCTGTGATTAGTGTATATCACAGGAGCCCCTGAAGGAATTCCTTATTCCGTTTTTACAGAAAAACTTTCATACTCTCCCTGAAATTTATCGTCACGAAGATAGGTATGATTGATCCAATGCATTTCAACATACCTCCAGAAAGGTATTTCACCTTGCGTTCTTCCCAATCTTTTCGCAACGGAAAATCATCCATTGCAAAAAAAACGCCGAAATAAGCTCAAATACTATTAGCGAAACTCCACCTGTATTTACATTCTCAAAAACTTGGCAGACCGCTTCTTTCGCATCGTCTTATCCAACAGGATGACTGGCATTTGATATTTTTGTGTCGGATCAATAACATTTGTGAACAGCCCGGCTACATCTTGTATTGCATCCGGATTGTTTACTCCCCAAATCTTTAATTCTCTTCTTTACTTTTACCTTACAAAGGACACAGTTTTCAAAGCATCATGCGCCTGCATTAAAGTCCTGTCGGATCTGCAGTAAGCCAGTTTCGAATATCATTCTTTTTATCTTTGAATAGCTGCTCCCTGCTGCCCTGAAATACGATTGTCGTAGACTTCCCTTTACGTCTCAATTCTGCAAAGTAAGAGCAATAGTTCAAAAACATTGTGTCATGTTCAGCGATGATAAATGTTTTCTTGTTTTTTAAAACCTGATTGTATATAAGTCCAAGCAGTCTCACGGTCTCCCGCTTGCTCAGTCCTTTTGCAGGCTCATCAAGACCTATCATAGAGTACTTGTTATCGTTTAAAGCTTCGGCAAGCTTTATCCTCTGATTCTCTCCGCCAGAAAGGGTTTTTACCTTCTGGCTGAGTTTCAGGTATCCGAGGCCAAGATCTGAGAGGAGCTTGAGCATCTTATCCGCCTTGGCAGAAATATTCATACCGGAAGCAATAAGCTCATCGATTGTCATTTGCTGTATATCATATATATTAATACCCTCGACCTTCCACTTAAGAACTTCCTGCAGGTATCCGGTACCATTACACTTATCGCAGATATCAAAGAGCTTCTCCTCATAGAAGCTGCCAATTTCAATCACACCTGTGCCTCCGCATTTATCGCAGGCACCTTTACCTCTCTGAGAAAAATAGCCTTTATCCTTACTCAGGGCTTTTGCATAACAGCTTCGTATTTCGTCCAGAAGCTTTGTGTATGTAGCCACGGTAGTAAATGAGTTTCCCTTCAATGGCTTTTGAGAAACATATAGGTAATCTTCATAATACTTTGGAAGAATTTCTCTTAGTATTATCGTCTTGCCGCAGCCCGATATTCCACAAAGTCCTAATACAGATCCGTGCGGTATTTCCAGCTCACTTCCGGCATAATCGACATAGTCCGAATCCAGTACACATGTATCTCGGGATGTTCCCTTGAAAAACTGATATGGTAGAAAACCTTCCTGCAACTTCATATACTCGTCTTTGCTGATCAGGTACCCGCCATTCTTACCACCATCATGTCCGAGATAAATATTATGATCAGCATTTTCAATGACCTTATCGTTATGCTCTACCACAAGCAAAGTATTCTTCTTACGCATCTCATCCATGATGCCTATTGTGAAATCAACCTCCGCAGGATACAAAGACGCAGTAGGTTCATCTAAAACAATAAGCAAATCATGCATCTTTCCAATCAAAAGCTGCGCAATGCGGAGTCTCTGCAATTCGCCCCCGGAGAGCGATGCTATCGATCTTGTAAGACTGAGATATCCCAAGCCGACCTTCTTGCATGCCGCAATAAAAGAGAGAATATTATCCAGAGCGGACTGAACATTCCTCCCGCCACTCTTCTTTAGATTCATCAAGTCCTTTTCAAGAGTATCAAGATCTTCCGTGTAAAGGTTTTCTACAGAAAACCCTTTTGACAGCTCCTTCGCCGCAGTCTTTGCCCTTAGCCTGCTGCCTGAGCAGCAATCGCATTTTTTTTGAGCGCAGTACTGATCACGGTTATGGGAGAACATATCATCTGACTTCTTCTCCAAACCGGTTATCGGTCCGATATAACAACTGGTCTTAGATCTTGTCCTTCCTCCAGCTTTATACTTGAAGGTCTGTTTAACATTCCCTGTACCGTACAGTAATTTTTCCTTCTGCTTTTCAGTCAGATCCTTGAAGCGTTTGTTGCTGTCTATCCCGCACTCACCACAGTAGGCAATCAGAAGCCGTCTGAAGAAGTCGACATAAGTTTTCTGCCAACATCGAAAAGGAACCTCGGATATTTTCTTATCATAATCAATAATACTGACCGGATCGGGCTGCAACTTATAGCCAAGCCCCTGGCACTCACGGCATCGTCCATCCCCATTATAATTGAAATCACTCAAAGGAAGCCCCGTGATACTTCCGGCTACGTAGATAACAAACTCCTGTAAATCAAAATAACTCATGACGGTTGATCTTGGATTCACATTAAAGTTCAGCTGCCTTAAAGGAATTGACATGATCACATCGTCATAGGAATCCACATCATAATCAACCTCGACCTTGTTATCGTTGGTCATCTTGTCGTATTCAGCCTGGCTTATTCCGGAAATCGTGCTGAAAGCAAGACTCGATTTACCGCTGCCGCTGACCCCGGCGATACAGGTCATATCGCCCTTATACAGATCGACATCAATGTTTTTCAGATTATGTGTCTTGATTCCTTTGTAAGTTATTTTTTGCATTTTGTCACCCATAGATAATTGTCATCCAGTTCTTCTTCCATTTCTTCTATCCCACTATAGTCCAATCTCCTTACGGAAAAAAGAAGCTCCATACCGGCTTCTTCCAACATCTTCTCTACCTCGGAGACAAAGGGCACATGGAGGTAAAATTCACTGCCGTAATCCTCCAACTGTTCATCTCCCAGCTCCATCTGCTGCACCCAGCTCATATTATCGGTATCTATGCCAAGGGTCTCTGCCTTTTCGCTCCAGTAGGGCTTTTTTACTTTATTATCAAGATATGGCGTCGTAAAAATGAACTTTCCATCATCCTTTAAGAGTCTGCAAACTTCCTTTACTGCAGAAAGCCGCTCCTCATAGCTATTCAGGAGCATCAGCCCGTTAAAGGAAAAAATGATGTTATCAAATTCCTGATTCTCAAAAGGTGTAGAGAGGATATTTCCGACACGATAATCAATTGCGCCATTCAGGGTTTTTGCCGCGACTAACATCTTTTCAGCATAATCAACCCCCGTAACCTTATAACCTCTTTCATGCAGTGGAATGGTCACGCGCCCTGCCCCGCAGCCGATATCAAGCGTCCTTCCTCCAGCCTTGAAGTATTTCTCTATCAGCATCTCTTCATAATGAAACAGACCCGCAGCATTGAAGTCAGTATAGTAATTTATGATCTCCGTATCGTTATAGCTTTTCTTATTTGAATCTTCTGTATTCATCATGCCTACTCCAAATAGTCCAGCAGCAACTTCCTGTACTGATTCTCCTTAAACTCAGGAGTGCAGTCCACCGCAAGCATGTCGCCATGCCGGTTCATATAGTCTATTCTGCAGCCACCTGCACAAATGTATCTAAGCTCACACTTCCTGCATCTAGCTAAATAGTCTGTAGATGTTTTCCTGTTCAGTTCGTTAAAATCTCTAAATATCTGTTCCATATCCTCAGCAGGGCTGCGATAGTATGATGAGAACTTATTGCACGGATAAATCCTGCCATTGGCATCGATAACAATATTTGTTCCAATGCCGCAGTTTTTGAACTGGACATTCCTTCCGCTGCTTGAAGCCTTTGAAACGCCCCTGTCCTGAAGCTGGCTGACAAGGGAGATCATCAGCTTATCGACCTCATACTTATTGAATCCGGTAAAGTTCATCGTCAGAGCATTTCCGGTCATCTCAATATCGTCATTAAGGCGTATCTCAAGGTTCTTGTAGTCAAATGAATCAACGAATGAAATCAAATTGTCACGAATATCCTCCACAGTTGAAGGGAGGATAGTAATAGCCAGGGTAATCTTTATTCCGGTAGTTTTCAGCAGGTCGATGGCATGCAGAGCTTTGGCATAGTTGCCCTTCCCTCTAATCTTTTCATATGGTTTCTGTGTAACTCCTTCAAAGCTTATCTGCACTTCCTGGCAGCATTCAGCAATGGCTTCATAATTTTTCTCGTTTATCAACGTACCGTTGGTAAAAAGCGTTACATTATGTCCTTTAAGACCCTTAAGCAACTGTATAGTGCCTGAATGAATCAGCGGCTCTCCGCCGGAAACAACAATATCGGTTAAGCCATTTATCTCTTTTATTCTTTCAACAACGGCTAATATCTCCTCTACCTTCAGTTCCTGCTTCTCCACTATACCGGCGGATACGAAGCAGTGTGGACAGCGCATATTACAATTATTGGTCATCGTAATATGCACCTTTTTCTTTATAGCCTCAACCGGCTCTTCCTCCTCGAATTCGACATCACCATAAAACTGGCAGTCCTCAACCTTCGCCAGAAAGTCCGTAAACGCAAGAATGCAGTCATCCTCTGTATTTTCAGGGAATGCTGCGTAATATTCATTCAAACCATCTATTATTGTATTCTCTGAAAGTATTCGAAAAATCTCATACTCCTGATCATCAAGTACGATCCAGTTCGGATATTCAGGAGCTATGACAATATGATAGTCATCAACATCCCTGCATACCGTGTTGGGAGGGAAATTAACTTTTGTATTGACATCAAACTCTTTACTCATATATTTTCCCGTATGTTTAAAAAGGGTCCCAGGAACATGTCCTGGGACCCTCTCAGCATTTAGTATGCCTAGATTAGCAGTCTTTTCTCTTGAGAGTTGTTCTGCACTGAGATCTCTGGCAATGAACACGAACCGAGTTTTCTTTCTTTTCCGGAACTGTAATCGTCTTAACCTGTTTGAACATACTTGCCTCCTATTATATTTTGAAATTAGCAATCTTTGCGCTTGTGTGTCGTGCGGCATTGCATGCGCTGACCAACGACAATGACCTGAGCCTTGTTTTTGCTAGGTACTACAATGTTTTTTAGTCCTTTGAACATCTTTTGCCTCCTATGCTAGCTCGTCATACACCGTAATAAATAAATTATAGCACCGATTCCGCGAATCTGTCAATGGCTTCGCAAGCTTAAATTTTGCTAAGAAAACGTTATGATTCTACTTCGCTATATAAAATAGATCGTTAACAATATTTTAGTTCTTGTAGCGCTCTGTTTTCCATTGTATAATGTTATCAGCGAATACGGAGATAGCTAGTTATTATTTATTGATAAGGTGGACAATATGGAAGTAAGCTATAAAAGACTATGGAAATTACTAATTGATAAGGATATGAAAAAAAAGGATCTAGTAAAGGTGGCACACATTAGCACATATACCATCAATAAGCTGAATCGAGGTGATAACGTTAATACAGACACTCTTGTTAAGATCTGTTCCGCTCTTCAATGTTCAATTGAAGATATCATGGAAGTAATTCCTGATTCAGAAAATAAGTAACGTATTTACAGGTAAATACACTCGGTTCATCCCTGTAATTCTTCCTCTGAATCTTACAATACCGCCTGATCTCTTGCCTGCTTGGTACAGTCTTCTTTTGATTTTGCATCTTTGCCGCCGTTTCGTACTGCTCCAGTTTGGCAAGAGCGCTTCTTTTGTCGCCTTCCTTGTGTCGTATCGACTCCAATAACTTACAGGACTTCTCATACGCCCTGGTGAAGGCGGCAACATTTTTATACCCGGCACGCTTGACGATCTTGTCCGGTTCCGCGATCGCTTTCTCGTATTCCAGAAGGGAAGCCGACAGCTCCTTTGCCGCCTTTGTTTTCATATTGCGCTTGAAGATGTTCGCCGGTTTGGATGCCTCCGCCGAGAAGACTTGTGCCCTCTCGCAGCGTCTCCTTGCCGCCGCAATCATCTGATTCTGATGCAGGAGGTCTTTTCGTACTCCCTGCATCCTACGGAAGACCTCCGCGTTGAATACAGGTTCCTTGTGTACTTTCTTTGGAATCGTCCGGATCAGATCCAGCAGCGTGCGGATCGCCACCTGAAGAATCGCACTTAAAAGATCCGGATGAAAGCCAGTCTTCTTTATTGATTCATGGATCGGATTCTGGATGCAGTCCTTCTTCACCTGACAGATCTTCTTCTCCGGAAGTCCGGCAGTCAGCGCCTCATCCACGGCGTGATTCCACTCCTGCCGTTTTGCATTGTCCTCCTTGATCTCCGCCTCCTTGGGATTGTACTTTCCGATCTTCTTTGTCGCAAGATAGGGCCCATCATGCCGGAACACTGTGAGCTTGTTCTGATCCTCTTTTACCAGTTCGTTGATAAAGTCCGTGTACATTTCCTTGACTCCGGCGGTGAAGACTTTGCTCTTGAAGATTGTCTCCTTTGACTGGAAGTTTCGGATATCGTAGGTGTCTCCTTTGGCGACGATATAGCACCCCTTGCGAATCTCACCATGCTCATCAAGGATCTCTTTCTTCGTTCGCACATGCTTGCCATGCTCATTAAAGAACATGTTCCGACTCGCTTTCTTGAACTCGGCGTGTTCCATGAGCTTCCGTTCCGAAAAGATCAGATGGATATGATAGTTGGTCATCGCCTTGTTGTGATGCAGCGCCGCGATTGCGTCCGTCCCGTATTCCAGCTTGAACTTCATCGCAAAGAGCTTCAATAACTGCTCCCGGTCATACTTCTGAAACTCCTCCGGAAGAGAGATAATCAGCTCTCTCGCCTCAATGCAGCTTCCCGCCGTTCCGCTGCTTCGGAAGTCTTCCTGATTCTGTTTCGCGAGGAAGTCCCAGAACTTTGGATTGTCCACAGTGGAGAAGGTGCCGTAGAGATGTTCCTGCCGCTTCGGATTACTGATGTAATCAATCCGTCCCTTTACGTCTGTCAGCTTAGTATGCTGAATAAATGAATGTCGTCCGATGGCTTACTCCTTTCCGCTCCGACGATGGAGCATCCGGAACAGACAGATTGGCAAACTGTGCTGGTTCCGTTTATGCGCGTTTCCGCGCTTTTGGCCCCGGCGCAGCCGGCGACCTTGAATAAATTCGAGGTTCGCGGCAGTCGCCATATGCCGCCGCAAGCGGCGCATCTGGCTCGATTCAATCGCGAAATACACAGAGCATAACCGCAGGTTGTGCGATGGGTGTATTTCGTTCTCAGTCGCCGAGGGCTCTCTTGTCATACTTTCCCTGTTTGCTTTTGCATTTTTCATCGCCGTTTCCGGCGTCCTACTTTTGATTTTGCCCGTATCCGGGCACCTTATCTTTTCCTGATTTTTCATTTGTACCTGCCTGTAATCTATGAACTTTTCCCTCAAAATCCGCATCATCCCCGACCTTTTGCTTAATCGCCTTTCTACAGGAACGTGCCACGTTCCTGTAGCAATCACGAAGGAAATCCTACCATCTGAAATCTTCCGACACGCCTTTCTCATCCAGATAGGTCTGTCTCGCCTTTTCCCTCTCCGCAGATGTCGCTGCTGTCTTCGACGTTGCATAGAGCTCATGGCGATACAGTGCGTTCATTTTCTCTTCCAGCTCTTTTCAGATCCGTTCTTCATCTCCTCTCAGATCAAAGAGATGGTATCGAATCAAAGCAAGGAAAAGTTCCCTTGAGATCTGTACATTCTTTTTCATCGTTTTTTCCTTTCCCGTGACGATGGTGACAGTCGTGACGGTCTTTTGCAGACCGGGCACTCCCATAATCATCGTCACGACCGTCACCGTGATTCTTTTTCCAGCTGGAAATGAAGGAATCTGCCATGATGATTTCTACTGCTCTCATATCGGATTCCGTACTCGTTCAAAAGTCGCGCCGCATTGACATTCAGCTTCATCAACAGTGTATTTGGCGAAATTTCCAGTCCAAGTATCTCCGCAAGCTCCGTTGCCCTCCCTGACCATTCCGGCGTTTGTTCTGTGACGAGTTTCGCAACCGCTTCCAGTACAGGCTCCGGTTTCTCCAGTCGCCGCTCTGTCTCCGCCTTGTCCAGTTCCCAGACAAGGGAATCCTCATTCCGATTCAGATAGAAGGTCTGATCCGGCTGATCTCTTCCGGAAACCTCCAGCACGGCCTCACAGCTGGTTCTCTTGTCCTTGTGAAGAAGAAAGGCCCCGTCCGCGGCTCCCAAAAGACCATTCGTACCGGAGATCATCTCGAACCTGTCGTCCGCCTGCTGTTTTCGCGTGTGATGGACAAGGAGCAGGCAGATGCCGTTGTTGTCTGTGAATTTCTTCAACCGGGTGATGACTTTGTAGTCACTGGCGTAACTGTATTTATCATCTCCGACCTCCCGGATCTTTTGCAGCGTATCAATGATGATCAGACTGGTGTCCGGATGTTCCTTCACAAAGTTTTGCAGCTGCTCATCCAGTCCATTGTCCAGCTGCCCCGCGCTGACGGTCAGATACATATTCTCGCTGCACTCTGTCCCGAACATTCGGTACAACCTCTCCTGCAATCGTCCGTATCCATCCTCCAGCGCCAGGTAGAGCACGGTGCCCTTTCGGACGGGATAGCCCCAGAGTTCCGTTCCCGTACTGACATGCCAGGCAATCTGCGCCATCAGGAAGCTCTTGCCCAGTTTCGGCGAACCGACAAAGAGATAGGTTCCCGGATAGAGGAATCCATTGATCACCGGCGGCCGGTTCTGATAGATCCTGTCGTAAAGCTCTGTCATGGTGACAGTGTTCAGGTAGCGGGGATCCAGGTTCCGCTGTAGTTTCTTCCAGGATTCCGCTTCGCTGAGGCCTTCCTCCTCGTTGCAGGCTTCTTCCTCGCCGCATACCTCCGCTTCATTTGCCTTTTCTGCGTCCAACGCTCCGGCATTTGCCCTGTTTTCGTTGATCTTGGGAGCTCCATCGTCTATACTGTTCATGAAATTGTTTACGGAAGGCTGCCCCGCGTCTGCGCCAACAGACGTGATCAGGGCAGTCTTTTCTTTTGTCTCACTCATCTGCATCCTCCTTCATTCCATACAAGGTCCGATTGATCTGCCGGATGACATCCAGAAGATCACGGTCTGCAGCTTCTTTGTTCTCTATCCTCTGGAGCTCCTTCAATACGCTCTCCAGCTCGTTTCGAAGCATCTTGTAAGTTCTGGGAGAAGCCCTGACGGTCACTTCTTCCTGAAGTGCTCTATGGATCAGATACTCCTGCTTCTGCAAGCCGGAAATCCGCACATAGCTGTCCAGCTTCTCCGCTTCCTCCGGCGACATCCTGAAGGCAACCGTTTTGTTTCTCCACCGGTTTTTGTCGTCTTTTTTCTTAGCTGACATGTTCTGCCTCCATTTCCCTGTGAAGTCCACCGAGCTTCTTCGCCATCTCGGTCTGCGTCGATGGGAACAGATGTGCATAGTGATAAGTAATATCAATGCTCTCATGTCCGACACGATCTGCGATTGCAACTGCGGAGAATCCCATCTCAATCAGGAGACTGATGTGGCTGTGCCGAAGATCATGGATGCGGATTCGCTTGACCTTCGCTTCCTTCGCGCCGCGATCCATCTCGTGGTGAAGATAGCTCTTAGTCACCGTGAACATCCGGTCTTTCTCCTCTATCCCGTACAGCAGTTCCATGTATTCCTGTATCTCTTCTGTCAGAAAGTCTGGCATCTGAATGGTTCGATTGCTTTTGGGTGTCTTCGGGTCTGTGATCACATCCCGACCTCGGATTCTCTGATAGGACTTATTGATCGTTACTGTCCCGGCGTAAAAATCGAAGTCCGCCGGTGTCAGTGCCAGAAGCTCTCCCTCGCGGATGCCGCACCAGTAGAGCATCTCAAAGGCGTAGAAGGATTGCGGCTTGTCCATCATGACATCCGCGAACTTCCGGTACTCCTCCTGCGTCCAGAAGAGCATTTCCTTCCGTTCTTCCTTTCCCATATTTCCTGCCTGCCGCGCCGGATTGGCTCTGAGCCCGTAGAACTTCATCGCATGATTGAAAAGAGCGCTCAGCTGGTTGTGGATCGTTTTCAGGTAAGTCTGGGAAAAAGGTTTCCCCGTCTTATCCCTGCAGGTCAGCAGTTCATTCTGCCATGCCACAATATCCCTTGATTTGATCTCGATCATCTTCCGATTCTGAAAGTAGGGAAGAATCTTGGTGCAAATGATATGTTCCTTCGTGTTCCAGGTGTTCTCTTTAAGCCTTGGACGGATGTCAGCGGCGTAACGCTCATAGAAGCTGCCAAAGGTCATATCAAGGGATGCAGTCGTTTTGATGATCTGTTCGTGCTCCCAGGCCACAGCCTCTCGCCGTGTCTGGAACCCGCGCTTCTGGGTCTGTTTCCGTTCGCCGGTGTAATCTGTAT
This sequence comes from Oribacterium sp. oral taxon 078 str. F0262, assembly GCF_000160135.1. Classification (GTDB taxonomy): domain Bacteria; phylum Bacillota; class Clostridia; order Lachnospirales; family Lachnospiraceae; genus Oribacterium. Next base: position 2,997 of record NZ_GG729935.1, on the reverse strand, counting down.
AGCGGTAGATCACCCGCCATGTACCGGTCTTACCGTCTCTGTAAACCGACATTTACTGCTCCTTTCTGTCTTCGTCCTGATAGTTGACTTTCCTCATGAAAAATTTTCGATTGACTTTGCCCGCCACCGTCAGATAACCCTTAGCCTGTAGTTCCTTGTTCAGCCGTTGGATCACCTTGTAGGCATAGGCTTTGGAAACTCCCATTGCCTCCGCAACTTCCGATGCAGTCATCATGATGGTATCCATCTTCATCCCCTCTTTACTTACTAAGCTTATTTGTTTGTATTCTGATTTTACTAAGCATATATGTATAAGTCAAGTAGCCTGACTGGAAAATTTAGGTCGGTTGAAATCCGAGGTTCCAGTTTGAAGGGGTAACTTCCAGTTTCGTCCGGACTGCAATCAAAAGTTCAATTTTTTCGCCTCGCAACGCTGTACAATGAGTCCGAAAACGGCTATAACTGAAACCTGGGAACGGTCGTTCCTGAAAAACGCGTATCCTAACCGGAGGTCGAACTGAAACCGAAAATTCGGAACTTTTAAGTTCCACCCCTGAAAATGGTGCATGGGATGGTCCTCAAGGTCTGATGCTCCGGCCGATATGCGTTAGTTAAAAAGCTTCGGACTCAAGATGATTTCGTCGGGTGGAATTTTCCTGAGTCCGAACTTTTGAGTATGTCCTCTCCATACTGGAATGCGAACATTTCGTATGGACTTTTATTACCGAGTGTCTTCCTTCGGTAAGAATTAATGTGGCTCTGAAGTGATAAACTGAAGTTGTAACACAAATGGCTGATAAAATATAATAGCAAATGGAGGATTTTATCATGCCACAACCTTACGACGAACCATTTAAGAAAAAGATTGTCCGTCTCCGCCTGGAGGAAGGCCGATCCATGAGGAGCCTCACAGAAGAATATGGGGTTTCTAAATCCAGCGTTGTCAAATGGTGTAATGAATTTCGCGAAGAATGCCAGAGTA
>NZ_GG729935.1:1436-1915 GCF_000160135.1 Oribacterium sp. oral taxon 078 str. F0262 | reverse complement strand
ACTGCTCTGTCTGCGGCAAGTGCACGACTTCCTGTACACTCTACCAAAAGGAAGAATGCCCCAGACTGGCAAGACCGCCGTACGTCTGCAATGGATGCAGCCAGCAGCGGCTCTGTACGCTTGAGAAGCGCTTCTACGATGGGGCAAAAGCCCAGATGGAATACCGTGACGTGCTCTCCGAGGCGCGTCAGGGAATCGCCCTCTCCGACGAGGAGCAAAAGCGACTGGACGATATCATTTCTCCCCTTCTGTTAAAAGGCCAGTCGCTGCACCATATCTGCCTGAACCATAAGGCAGAACTCATGGTCAGTGAACGGACGCTGTATACCTACATGGACGCAAACCTCTTCTCTGCCCGGAACATCGATATGCCGCGCAAGGTGAGGATGCATCCCCGCCGCAAAAGGCCGGATACCGTAAAAGTCGATCCCAGGTGTCGTGAAGGGCGCACTCTGGAAGATTTCAAGGTCTTTATGGAT
>NZ_GG729935.1:0-1336 GCF_000160135.1 Oribacterium sp. oral taxon 078 str. F0262 | reverse complement strand
TGATAATTTCGGATAAATCGATAAGCCTCTAATCGATTTCCTTCGCAAAGAATGCCGCCGCTTTTTTTAGGAATAGATTCTCTTTTCGGAGTTCTTCATTTTCCTTCTTTAGCTTCAGCATTGCCTCCATGGTATCATAATCTTTTTGGCTTTCTGGATTACTCTGGCATTCTTCGCGAAATTCATTACACCATTTGACAACGCTGGATTTAGAAACCCCATATTCTTCTGTGAGGCTCCTCATGGATCGGCCTTCCTCCAGGCGGAGACGGACAATCTTTTTCTTAAATGGTTCGTCGTAAGGTTGTGGCATGATAAAATCCTCCATTTGCTATTATATTTTATCAGCCATTTGTGTTACAACTTCAGTTTATCACTTCACCTTACCGGCTTATTGCAGGCCCAGACGACGGTGTTGGTATCGTGATTCACAATGACCGTTATGTACTTATGTCCTTTCCGATAGCTGGTCTCGTCAATGCCAATGTTGACAAGGTTATCCAGCCGTTTCGAATGGTCAGGCTCAACGCACTTCCGAGCTCTGGTGATGCATCGTCCGACTGTCTTCCAGTTGATCCGCAGGTATTCAGCAACGGCGCTGCGGCTGAGGTTCCCGGTCATCCAGGTGGCGGTCAGATCGAAGCTCTTCGTAAAGCCGGAATCGTGGAACGCCCACGGAACTGCGGAGACCAGGACGCCATGCTTCGGGCAGCTGATTCGTTGAGTGCAGGCTTTGATATACACCAGAATACCGGCGAAATCCAGCGCTCTCCAGGAACGCAGTACACTGGATCTGTCATAAACAGCACAGTGCCTGCCACAGATCGGACAGCGGTCGGACTCCCGCTTCTTTGGACGCATACGGATAGTAAGCTTCTTAACTCCGCGTGCATCTTCAGAGAAATCGGCGCCTTGAACAACTGCGCCCTTGACGCCGAGGATGTTTTTCAATAATGTATTAGCTGAGGTCATTGGAATCTCCGTTCTGTATTTCTTCGACAGCTATACATTACGTGAGTCCGATGACCTTTTCAATTGTAATTATGGTAGGTAGAGGCTATTTCCTACCCACACATATTGTGGATTTCCCGATAATTAACTCTCGACCAAATTAAAAATGCAGTCGATAACGAGTTTTTGTTGAAAATACATGCTTTTCCGTTGCATTCCGACCTCAAAGTGGTAGAATCATAGAGAGTTAATTAACTCTCTATGGGAGGTGGAAATGTACCAGAAATACACGGTAAAAATTCCTGAGATTGAGACTGGAATCACGAAGAAAACGATCAAGGGAACGACTTATGTTTACTATACATATGGTCGTACACCTACATCT
>NZ_GG729936.1:90960-183396 GCF_000160135.1 Oribacterium sp. oral taxon 078 str. F0262 | reverse complement strand
TTTGAGAGAAAGAGGTAAATAGGGCTGAGGTGGAAGTGCTGCAAAGCATGCAGCTGACAGCTACTAATCGGTCGAGGGCTTATCCATAGTCGGAGAGATGTCAAAAAGGATTGCAATCTGCGGTTTTGAAGGCACGAGCCTTCACAGGGGACTGTGAATGGCCCGGTGGTTCAGATGGTTAGAGCGCCGCCCTGTCACGGCGGAGGTCGTCGGTTTGACTTTCAGTTTGAAAAATCGCCGGTCATGCCGATATAGCTCAATTGGCAGAGCAACTGATTTGTAATCAGTAGGTTTTCGGTTCAAGTCCGAATATCGGCTGAGACCTGAGCGTTTCGCTTAGGTCTTATATTTATTATAGCGCCGCTGATTCCGGCACGGGCGCAGATTATTTTCAGGGAACTGTAGCTCAGCTGGTCAGAGCAGTCGGCTCATAACCGATCGGTCCACGGTTCAAATCCGTGCGGTTCCACGAGGGAGAAGGACAAGGCAGATTGCCTTGTCTTCTTTTATTCCTATATTGCGATATTTCATTTTATTTTTTTGTTAGCAGTCTGTATTGAAGAGTGCTGATGAAGATGCTATAATGGATCGGCAAGAATCTTATGGAGTCTCTTTTACATTGTTACATTACATTGTGCTGGAGAAAATAAAGGAGCAGAGGATATGGCAGAAAAGGGAAGTCTTTCGATCAACAGTGAAAATATTTTTCCGATCATCAAGAAGTGGATGTACAGCGATCAGGATATCTTTGTCCGGGAGCAGATCTCAAATGCGTCGGATGCGGTGACGAAGCTTGAGAAGCTTTCGCTGATCGGGGAGTGGAAGAAGCCGGAGGGATACCGCGGGCGGATCGATGTGATTGTCGATTCGGAGAAAAAGACGATCAGCTTCCGGGACAACGGCATCGGGATGACAAAGGAGGAGATTGAGAAATATATCAATCAGATCGCGTTTTCCGGGGCGACGGATTTTATCGAGAAATATAAGGATAAGGCGAATGAGGAGCAGATCATAGGGCATTTCGGTCTGGGATTTTATTCCGCCTTCATGGTGGCGGATCTCGTAGAGATCGAGACGTTGTCCTACCGGGAGGGTGCGAAGCCGGTGCACTGGAGCTGCAGCGGCGGCACGGAATATGAGATCCGGGAGGGAGAGCGGAAGGAGAACGGGACGAGCGTCATCCTGCATTTGAATGAGGACTGCTTAAAGTATGCGAATGAGTGGGAAATCCGCACGGTGCTCGAGAAGTACTGCTCCTTCATGCCGGTAGAGATTTATCTCACGAAGCTTCCGAAGGATGCGGTGACGATCCCGGCCGCGGAGAAGCAGGACGGAGATGTGGTGCTGGAGGAGATCCCGGAGAAGACGGAAAAGGATGCGGACGGGAAGGAGAAGAAGCTTGAGGCGAAGCTTCGGATCGAGAAGCGGCCGGAGCTTGTCAATGAGATTCATCCGCTCTGGGGGAAGAATCCCTCGGACTGCACGAAGGAGGAGTATCTCGACTTTTACCGGAAGGTCTTCCACGATTACAGGGAGCCCCTTTTCTGGATCCACCTCAACATGGATTATCCCTATAATCTGAAGGGGATCCTCTATTTTCCGAAGATCAATACCGAGTATGAGTCCATCGAGGGGACGATCAAGCTCTATAATAATCAGGTCTTTATCGCGGATAATATCAAGGAGGTCATCCCGGAGTATCTGCTTCTCCTAAAGGGGGCGATCGACTGCCCGGATCTTCCGCTCAATGTCTCCCGCTCTCAGCTTCAGAATGACGGCTTCGTGAAGAAGATCTCCGATTACATCACAAAGAAGGTGGCGGACAAGCTCTCCGGCATGTGCAAGACGGAGCGGGAGAGCTACGAAAAGTACTGGGATGACATCGCTCCCTTTATCAAGTACGGCTGTCTCAGGGATCAGAAGTTCTGCGAGAGGATGACGAACTATATCCTCTTTAAGGATATCGACGATAAATACCTGCTGCTTCCGGAGTGCCTGGATATAAGCGCTGCGAAGGATGCAGAAGCTGCGGGAGGATCGGAAAAGGGAGAAGACGAAAAGATCCCGCCGGAGGAAAAGAGCGGGGAGAGGGAAGAGGCAGCAAAGTCGGAAGCGGAGAAGGAGGTGAAGGAGGCCGAAGCAGGGGAAGAGAAGAGCGAAGGCGAAAAGGAGGAGAGCAAGGAGAAAAAGCCCTCGAAGGAAGAGGGCAGCGCGAAGTCCGGGGAAGAGGATGCGGCTTCTTCGGAGGGGGAGAAGAAGGATAAGACGATCTTCTATGTCACGGATCCTCTGCAGCAGAGCCAGTACATCGCGATGTTCCGGCAGGCCGGGAAGGATGCGGTGCTTCTCACGGAGAGGATCGATCAGCCCTTTATCACAGAGCTCGAGGCGAAAAATCCCGGCATTCATTTTAAGAGAATCGATGCGGACCTGGAATCCGAGTTCGGGACCGAGCTCACAGAGAGCGAGGAGAAGGAGCTTTCGGAGAAGGCGGCGGAGCTCGAAAAGAGCTTCCGCGAAAGCCTGAAGAAGGAGAAGCTTCGGCTCAAGCTGCAAAAGATGAATTCCCCGAAGACGGCGGCCTTCCTCTCGATCTCCGAGGAGGGGCGCAGGATGAATGATATGATGCGGATGTATGCGATGCAGGGCATGTCCATGGGGGAGATGCCGGTGGAGGAGACGCTCCTTTTAAATGCGGAGCATCCGCTGGTCAAGCATCTCCTTTCCGTCCGGGATACAGAAGACGGAAAGCTCATCGAGAAGCAGCTCTATGACCTCGCAAAGCTGCAGCAGGCTCCGCTCTCCGCTTCGGAGATGGCGGATTTCATCGAGAGAAGCAATTCGCTCCTTCTCCGCATAAAGAGCTGATCCGGTGCCGCATCGGATTTCGCTCTCTTCCTCTCCGCTGAGAAAAAGGGAAGCTTGACGGAGGACCCCGCCCTCTCCTATAATGAATGAGGTTTCGTCGGTTCAGCCTGATCGGGAGGTTCGGATGGGGATTTCAGAGGGACTTTCGGGAGAGAGGGGGGATTCTGAAGCCCCCGTCATTGGGGCGGACCGCAGTGTGATAAAAAGGGACAGCTTAAGCTGTCCCTTTTTCTGTGGGGAAACGCTCATCACAGTCTTTCGGTCCGGAAAGGAGTGCGGATGAAGAGGGTTGCAGTCATCATGGGGAGCGATTCGGATCTCCCTGTCGTAGAGAAGGGGATTACGCTTTTGCAGAGCTTCGAGATTCCCTTCTCTGTTCATGTGTATTCGGCGCACAGAACGCCGGAGGAGGCCTGCCGCTTTGCGAAGCGGGCGAGAGAGGAGGGCTACGGCGTCTTGATCTGTGCTGCGGGGATGGCGGCGCATCTTGCGGGAGTGATGGCGGCGAACACGACGCTCCCCGTCATAGGTCTTCCCTGCAGTGCGAAGCTGCTGGAGGGGAGAGATGCGCTTCTCTCCACCGTCATGATGCCGCCCGGAATTCCCGTCGCAGCAGTGGGGATCGATGCGGCAAAGAATGCGGCTCTTCTTGCGATAGAGATACTCGCGGTGACGGAGGAGAGCCTCGCAAAAAAGCTCCGGGAGGAGCGGGAGCGGAACAGGGAGAAGGTCCTGGAGCGTGACCGGGAGCTTTCCGGGAGATACCAGGGATAGGGGGAAAGAGAGATGAAGAGCTGCAGCGAGTCTTACCGCAGAGCCGGTGTGGATATCACGGCGGGCTACCGCGCGGTGGAGCTGATGAAGCAATACATAGCGCGCACGATGACGGAGAATGTGCTCTCCGGACTCGGCGGCTTCGGCGGGCTCTTTGAGCTCCCGGAGGGATTAAAAAAGCCGGTGCTTGTGGCGGGGACCGACGGGGTGGGGACGAAGCTGAAGCTCTCCTTTTTGCTTAAGCGCTATGACACGGTGGGGATTGACTGCGTCGCGATGTGTGTCAATGATGTCATATGCTGCGGCGCAAGACCGCTTTTTTTCCTGGATTACATCGCCTGCGGGAAGAATGTGCCGGAGCGGATCGCGGAGCTCGTGAAGGGCGTATCGGAGGGCTGCGTGCAGGCGGGATCCTCGCTGATCGGGGGCGAGACGGCGGAGATGCCGGGCTTCTACCCGGAGGATGAGTATGATCTTGCGGGCTTTTCCGTCGGGATCGTGGAAAAGGGCAGGATCATCGACGGGAGAGGGGTGCGGGAGGGGGACCGCTTGATCGCTCTTCCGAGCAGCGGTGTGCACAGCAATGGCTTTTCTCTCATCCGGAAGGTCTTTGATCTCGATCGGATCTCGAAGGAGGAAGCGGAGGAGCCGCTTGCGCTTCTGGGGGGAAGGAGCCTCGGGGAGAGCCTGCTTCTTCCGACCAGGATCTATGTCAAACCGCTTCTCTCCCTCATGGAAAGAGTGGAGCTCAAGGGACTGAGCCATATCACGGGAGGCGGCTTCTATGAGAATATTCCCCGCTCCATACCGGACGGGCTCGGTGCGCGGATCCGGAAAAGGGATGTCAGGGTGCTCCCGATCTTCCGGCTGATCGAGGAGCGCGGAGAGATCCCGGAAAGGGATATGTACAATACCTTCAATATGGGAGTCGGGATGACGCTTATTGTATCCCGGGAGCAGGAGGAGAAGGCCCTTTCACTCCTTCTCGGTATGGGTCTTTCCGCCTATTCGCTGGGAGAAATCGTGAGTTCCCGGGAAAAATTGCTTTTGGAATAGAGCTTATGCAGGACGCCGTTTTCAAGACGGATATTTCGGGAGACTTTGTCCTTTGCCGGGCTTTATCTGCTCGGTATAAGAAGGAGGGAGGAGGCGGGATGGAGCACTTTGAGAGGAAGGGGATCGGAGAGGCGCTCTTTGGGCTCCCCTATCCGGGGAGGGGAATTTTGCTTGGGATGGGAGAGAACGGAAGGGATCTTTTCCTCTCCTATTTTATCATGGGGCGCTCGGAGAACTCGAGAAACCGGGTCTTTCGGGAGGAGGGGGAGGAGCTCAGGATCGATCCGGCCTGTCCGGAAAGGCTTTCGGATCCCTCCCTCGTTCTCTATTCGCCGCTTCGAAGCGTGTCCGGGAGACTCATCGTCGCAAACGGCGACCAGAGCGATACGATTCATGACTTTCTGGAGGCGGGAAAGAGCTTTGAGGAGGCGCTTTTTACGAGGAGCTTCGAGCCGGACAGGCCAAATGATACGCCGCGGATCTCCGGCATTATGGACCTTCTCGGGAGAAATTACACGCTCTCCATCCTGAAGGCGGAGAGCCCGGGAAGCGGGAACTGTGCGAGATATTTCTATCACTACGCCTTTGAGCCGGGGCTTGGGCATCTCATCCATACCTATCAGGGGAGGGGCGGCCCTCTTCCGAGCTTTCAGGGGGAGCCGAGGCCGGTCCTGATCCGGGAGAGGACGGCGGAGGAGCTCGCTGGACTGATCTGGCGAAGCCTCGATCCGGAGAATCGAATCTCCCTCTATGTCAGGCGGATCGACCGGGAGAGCGGGGAGAAGGAGAATGCGCTGATCAATCGCTTTCTGTGTACTTAGCTCTGCACTGAGATAGGGAGAGACGGCGGTTTTGAGAGCGCCGCTTTCATTCAGCGGCTCTTTGGGAGAGAAGGGATGAGGCATCCCCGATGGGATGAGGAAGAGAGAAGATGAAGGAATACGAATTGAAATACGGCTGTAATCCGACGCAGAGGCCCGCGAGACTTTTCATGCCGGAGGGGGATGGAGGAGCGCGGGACTTTCCCTTTGAGATTTTGAACGGGCGGCCGGGCTATATCAATTTTTTGGATGCGCTTAACGCCTGGCAGCTTGTGCGTGAGCTTAGGGCTTCGTCGGGTCTTCCCGCTGCGGCGTCCTTTAAGCATGTGAGTCCCGCGGGAGCGGCGGTCGGGAGGGTCCTCCCCGAGAAGCTGAAGAGGGCTGTCTTCTCGGAGGATATCGAAGGGCTCGATGAGAGCCTTCAGGCCTCTGCCTATGCGAGAGCGCGGGGCTGCGACAGAGTATCCAGCTACGGCGATTTCGCGGCGCTCTCCGACTGCTGCGATCTCACGACGGCGCGCCTTTTGCAAAGGGAGGTCTCGGACGGGGTCATCGCGCCGGATTTTACGGAGGAGGCACTCGCTCTCCTCAGGAAAAAGAAGGGGGGAAGCTATAATATCCTTAGGATGGATACCTCTTATATCCCCGACGCTCTGGAGAGAAGGCAGGTCTTTGGCATAGGCTTTGAGCAGCTCAGGGACTCTGCCGCTCTGACGAGAGAAGGTCTCTCTAAAATCGTTTCCCGGGAGAAGGCGCTCCCCGAAGAGGCCGTACTGGATCTCACGACTGCGCTCATCGCCGCAAAATATACGCAGTCGAATTCTGTCTGCTATGCTCTGGACGGGCAGACGATCGGGGTGGGGGCGGGACAGCAGTCCAGGATCCACTGCACGAGACTTGCCGGGGAGAAGGCGGAGCTTTGGTTTCTCAGGCAGTCCGAGAGGGTCCTGGATCTCCCCTTCCTCCCCGGGATACGGAGAGCCGAGCGGGACAACTGCGTCGACGCCTATCTCTCCCGGGACTCCCGGGAGCTTCTCGCGGAGGGGGAGTGGCAGAAGCACTTTTCTTTCCGCCCGGAGCCCTTCACAGAGGAGGAAAAGCGGGACCGCCTCCGCTCCCTTCGCGGGGTCTCTCTGGCCTCTGACGCCTTCTTTCCCTTCGGGGACAATGTGAAACGGGCCGCAAAGTCCGGCGTCTCCTATATCGCGGAGCCCGGCGGCTCTGTCCGGGATGAGAATGTCATCGAAGAAGCGGACAGACACGGCATGGTTTTGATCTTTACGGGGAGAAGACTCTTCCATCACTGAGATTCACTGAGATTTTTCCGCTTCTCTGCGCTTTTGTCGGGGAAGCCGGGAGAGAGGAGGACTGCCGTTTGGAGGGAGAGCTTCCTTAAGAGAACTGCCCTGAAGGGAAGTCGGCTGCTGTCCCCCGGGCGGAGCCGGTCCCGGGCTTCGAAAGGGCGAAGCGCCGCATAGAAGGAAGCTGCGAAAGGACAGGGAAGAGGCGGAGGTCATTACGGCTCTGAGAGGGAGGATCCTGTGGAGTCTGGCTTTTAGGGAGAGGGAAGCCCTGGAGGAGGGGAGAAGCATGAAAAGAGGAAGGACACGGATCGCCGTGCTGGTCTCCGGAGGGGGGACGAATTTGCAGGCCCTGATCGACGCCTCCCGGAGTGGGGAGATTCCGGACGGGGAGCTTTGCCTGGTCATCGCCTCCCGGCCGGGGATTCCCGCCCTGGAGCGGGCGAGAGCGGCGGGGATTCCCGCTCTCACGATCGTGAGGGATGAGGAGGAGATGATCCGCAGCTTGAAGGGAGCGGGGATCTCACTCATCGTGCTGGCCGGTTTTCTTACGATTCTCTCGGAACGCTTCCTCTCCTGCTTCCGGGATCGGATCATCAATGTCCATCCCTCCCTGATTCCGAGCTTTTGCGGAAGGGGCTTCTATGGGCTCAGGGTCCATGAGGCGGCGCTTAAGAGAGGGGTGAAGCTGACGGGGGCGACGGTTCATCTTGTAAACGAGATCCCGGACGGAGGCCGCATTCTTTTTCAGAGGGCTGTAGAGGTCCTGGAGGGGGACAGTCCGAAGAGCCTGCAGCGCCGCGTCATGGAGGAAGCGGAATGGAAGCTGCTTCCGATCGCGGTACAGCTTATGAGCCGGGAGATTTCGGAGAGGGAAAGCGAGGAGAGGGAATGAAGATAGGAGTCATCGGATCCGGTGGGAGAGAGCATGCGATTCTGAGGGCACTTTGGAGGAGCCCGGACTGCGAAAAGCTCTATGCGATTCCGGGGAACGGGGGGATGAGTGAGGCGGAGACCGTGCCCGGGCTGAAGGCCTCGGACCTCGATGGAATCGTGAAATTTTCCAGGGAGAAGGAGCTCGACTATGTGGTCGTCTCTCCGGATGAGCCGCTGGTTTTGGGGCTGGTGGACCGCTTGATGGAGGCTGGAATTCCCGCCTTCGGACCGTCCCGCTCGGCCGCTCTTTTGGAGGGCTCCAAGGTCTTTGCAAAGGAATTTATGAAAAGGCACGGAATTCCGAGCGCAGACTACCGGGTCTTCTCTGAACTTTCGGAGGCGGAAAAATACATCGAAGACTGTGAGCTTCCGATCGTCATCAAGGCGGACGGCCTCGCGCTGGGAAAGGGCGTCATAATCGCAAAGAGCAGGGAGGAGGCGAGGATCGGGCTTTGGAGCATCATGGGAGAGAAGAAATTCGGACATTCCGGGGACCGCGTCGTGGTGGAGGAGTACCTGGAGGGGCCGGAGGTCTCCGTTCTCAGCTTCACAGACGGGGAGAGGATCGTTCCCATGCTCTCCTCCATGGATCATAAGAGGGCACTGGACGGGGATCTGGGACCGAACACCGGGGGCATGGGCGTGATCGCACCGAATCCCTGCTATACGGAGGAGATCGCGGGAGAATGCATGGAGAGGATCCTGCTCCCGACGATACGCGGGATGAAGGAGGAGGGCAGGATCTTCCGCGGCTGTCTCTATTTCGGGCTTATGCTGAGCAGGAAGGGGCCGAAGGTGATCGAGTACAACTGCCGCTTCGGAGATCCGGAGGCTCAGGCCGTGCTTCCGCTCCTCCGCTCCGATCTCCTTCCGATCCTGCTGTCCTGCACAAGAGGAGGACTTTCGGAGGAGCTGGTTCGCTGGAAGGCGGGCCATAGCTGCTGTGTGATCCTCGCGTCCGATGGATATCCGGGGGCCTTTGAGAGCGGGTATGAAATCACGGGGACGAAGCTCTGCCGGGAGGTCTATATGGCGGGGGTTGAGAGGAAGGAGGGAAGGCTTTTCAGCAGCGGAGGAAGGGTGCTCGGCGTCGTCGGGACGGGGGAGAGCCTTCCCGAGGCGATAGAGAGCGCTTACCGGGATGTGGAGAAGGTTTACTTCAAGAATATGCGTTATCGGCGGGACATCGGAGCGAGAGCGCTCCGCCTGATGGGAGGGGAAGATGGTATATAGAATCTATGTAGAGAAGAGGCCGGGACTTCGAAGCGAGGCGGAGGCCGTATATCACGACATGAAGAGCAGTCTTCCTCTTGAAAACCTGAAGGGACTTCGACTTCTTCAGCGCTACGATGTAGAGGGGCTGGATGAGGAAGACTTTCAGAGGGCGGTGAGACTGCTTCTCTCGGAGCCTCCGCTCGATGAGAGCTGTCAGGAGCTTCCGGACTGGGGGACGGAGCGGATTTTTGTGGAATATCTTCCGGGCCAATATGATCAGAGGGCGGATTCCGCGGAGCAGTGCCTTCAGATCCTCCTCGGGGGAGAGAGACCGAGAGTCCGGAGCGCGAAGGTCTATCTTCTGGACGGGGAGCTCACGGAGGAGGAGCTTTCGTGCATCCGGCGCTGCCTCATCAACCCCATTGAGGCGAGGGAGGCCTCGGAGGAGCTCCCTGAGACGCTTAGGCGGAGGCTCAGTCCGCCGGAGGATGTGAGAGTGCTCAGCGGTTTTTCGGAGGCGGGAGAAGAGAGACTCCGGGAGCTTCGGCAGGAGCTCTCCCTCGCGATGGATCTCGAGGATCTTCGCTTTTGCAGAGAATATTTCCGCACTGAGGGAAGGGATCCAAGCCTTACGGAGCTTCGGATGATCGATACCTACTGGTCGGATCACTGCCGCCACACGACCTTCCTCACGATGATAGAGGGCGCGGAGCTCGGGGATCCGCAGCTTAAGAGGGCCTGGGAGCGTTACCTCCATGCGAGAGAGGAGCTCAAGAGGGAGGCTCCCGCAAGCCTTATGGACCTTGCGACGATCGCAGCGAGGCTGCTCCGAAAGGAGGGGAAGCTGGAGGGGCTTTCGGAGTCCGAGGAGATCAATGCCTGCACGGTCCGGACGAAGATTAAGACGGAAGAGGGGGAGGAGGACTACTATCTCCTTTTCAAAAATGAGACGCATAATCATCCGACGGAGATCGAGCCCTTCGGAGGAGCCGCAACCTGTATCGGGGGCGCGATCCGGGATCCGCTCTCGGGAAGAGGCTATGTCTATCAGGCGATGCGGCTCAGCGGGGCCGCGGACCCCGTTTGTCCCGTGCAGGACAGTCTCCCCGGGAAGCTTCCGCAGCGAAAGATCGTCACCGCTGCGGCCCGCGGCTTCTCCTCTTACGGAAATCAGGTCGGCATCGCGACGGGGATCGTCGAGGAGCTCTACCATCCGGGCTATGCGGCGAAGCGGATGGAGATCGGGGCGGTGCTCGCTGCGGTGCCGGTGAAGAATGTGAGGAGAGAGCGCCCTCTGCCCGGGGATCTCGTCCTTCTTCTCGGCGGGAGGACCGGGAGAGACGGCATAGGGGGAGCGACCGGCTCCTCGAAGGCCCATAGCTCGAATTCCCTTTCGGACTGCGGCGCGGAGGTGCAGAAGGGAAATGCACCGGAGGAAAGGAAGCTGCAGCGCTTCTTCCGAAATCCCGCGGCGAGCCGTCTCATCAAGCGCTGCAACGACTTCGGTGCCGGAGGGATTTCCGTCGCGGTGGGAGAGCTTGCGGACGGGCTGGACATCGACCTCGACCGGGTCCCCAGGAAATACGAGGGACTGGACGGGACAGAGCTTGCGATCTCCGAATCCCAGGAGCGAATGGCCGTCGTGATCGCCCCGGAGGATGAGGCGGAAATCCTTTCGCTCGCGGAAAAGGAGAATCTCGAGGCCGCGAGAGTGGCCCGCGTCACGGAAAAGAGGCGGCTCAGAATGTACTGGAGAGGGAACTGCATTCTCGACCTGTCCCGCGACTTCCTAAGCAGTAATGGGGCGAAAAAAAGGATCTCCATTGAGAGCGGGCGGGGAGAGAGCATCTCCCGAAGGGTGGAGGGGAGCTTCCGGGAGCGTCTCCTCTCCCTTTCAGAGGATCTGAACAGCTGCTCTCACCAGGGACTTTCCGAGGAGTTTGACTCGACGATCGGAGGAGGGACCATCCTGCTTCCCTTCGGGGGAAAATATCAGAGGACGCCGATCCAGGCGATGGCGGCGAGGATCCCCGTCCGAAGGGGACGAAGCGATACGGTCTCCCTCATGGCCTTTGGCGGGAATCCCTATGTCACGGAGAAAAATCCCTACCGGGGAGGATACCTCTCGGTCGTGGAATCCGTCTCGAAGCTGATCGCCGCAGGGGCGGAATTTTCCGAGATCTATCTCAGTCTCCAGGAGTATTTCGGAAAGCCGGGAGAGGTGAAAAGCCGCTGGGGAGCGCCGCTCGGGGCCTTGCTCGGGGCCTTCTCCGCACAGCTCGATCTCGGTGTCGCGGCGATCGGCGGGAAGGATTCGATGTCAGGAAGCTTTGAGAAGCTGGATGTGCCTCCCACATTGATCTCCTTTGCCGTGACGACGGGAGAGGCGGGAGAGATTCTGAGCCCGGAGTACAAGGAGGCGGGTCACAGGGTCCTCTGGCTCCGCCCGGAATACAGGGAGGAGCTTCCGGAGACCAAGAGTCTCCTCCGGATCTTCTCCCTCCTCCAAAGCTGGAGGCGGGAGGGCCGCCTTGCCTCCCTCTATACTCCCGGCTTCGGCGGGATCTCCGAGGCGGTCATGAAGCAGTGCATGGGAAATGGCTTCGGCTTTCGCTTTGCGGAGAGCCTCTCCCTGGAGGATCTCTTCGGCTATCAATACGCCTCTTTCCTCCTGGAGCTCAGAGAGGAGGCGGATCTTTCGCTTCTCTACCAGGAGGCGCAGGCCCTGGAGGGAGTCATTCTCGCAGATCTTGGCACGGTGCTTCCGGAGAGAGAGTATCGCTATCAATCGGAAAGTGTCAGTGCGGACGAGCTCCTCTCTCTCTATGAGGGAAGACTGGAGGAGATCTTTCCGCTTCGAACTGTTCCGGGGGAAAAGACAGACCTAGGGGAGAGAGAGAAGAAAGATCCCAGGCTCCCGGATCATCGGGAGGAGCTCTGGGGAGCTCCCGCCGTCCCGGTATCCAGGCCAAAGGTTCTGATTCCGGTCTTCCCGGGGACGAACTGCGAGTACGACTCCGAGAGAGCCTGTCTTACGGCCGGGCTGGATCCGGAGATTCTGGTGATTCGAAATCTCACGGGGGACGCGATCGCGGAGTCTCTCTGGGAGGCATCGGAGAGACTCCGGGAAGCTCAGATCCTCTTTCTCCCCGGGGGATTTTCGGGAGGAGATGAGCCGGAGGGCTCCGCGAAGCTCATTACCTCCTTCTTCCGAAATGAACGGATGAGAGAGAGCACGGCGGAGCTTCTGGAGAAGCGGGACGGTCTGATTCTCGGTATCTGCAATGGCTTTCAGGCCTTGATCAAGCTGGGCCTTCTCCCCTATGGGGAGATCCGGGACAGCGATGTCCACAGTCCGACGCTGAGCTTTAATACGATCGGAAGGCATCAGTCAAAGATCGTGAGAACCAGGCTGTGCTCCAATCTGAGCCCCTGGCTCATGAATGCGGAAGTCGGCTCCGTCTATGAGGTCGCGGTCTCCCACGGAGAGGGGAGATTTCTCTGCGAAGAGGAGCTTCTCCGGAAGCTCTCGGAAAACGGACAGATCGCGACGCAGTATGCGGATTTTGAGGGGAGAGCCAGCATGGCGCTCTTTGACAATCCGAACGGCTCCGACTATGCGGTCGAGGGAATCTGTTCCCCGGACGGGAGAATCTTCGGGAAGATGGGGCATGTGGAGCGCTGGCAGCCGGGGAATTTCAAGAATGCAGCCGGAAACTATGACATGGCGCTCTTCCGTTCCGCGAAGGAATACTTCGAACTTTAAAGCATCAAAGTGTCCGGAATCTTAGGAAATCAGATTTCAAAGGCGGGAGTCTCCCCCTCTTCCTCCCGTCGCAGGAGGAGCCTTTCCACGGCGTCGTCCTCTCCCTCTAAGCGGAAGAGGCAGCCCCCCTCATAGCCGCATACGCCGCCCGCCGCGACGAGCTCCGCGTCCAGCCCGAAGAGATCCCGGAAGGCATCCAGCTCCGTATAGCCGAGCCCCGGTCCCTGGAGCATGCGGAGACCGCTCGGGCTCTCCTGATTCAGGAGGGCGCAGAGCATCGGGATCGGGAGATCCACCCTTTTTTCCACACCGACGGGATGGATGAGGCGGGTCCTTCTTCCGACTGCGGCGCTGAGGATCGGAATCATCGTGCCGCCCTCCGGGCTCTGGATCAGAATGCCGACATCCCGGGAGCTCAGCTGGACGGCATTTCCTCCCTTCAGAATGAGGTCCTCCGCTCCGAGAGAGGGCGCGATATCGAAGATGCTCTTTTCCGGGAGCAGCTCGCCCTTTCGCAGGATAAAATCATACCTTTGCCGCGGGGCGGAGGGCTTTACGGACTTTGGTAGGAGAAGCCCCCGGTAAAAGCCCTTTTCCTCAAAAGGAAGTCCGAGCCTCCTCGCGAGCGCGGAGGCGAAATAGGTATTTGTGCTCCCCATGACGACGGCCAAAGTATGCTCCTTTGCCGCAAGAAGAATATCCTCCCGCCCGGAAAGAGCGTCTCCAATCAGCTTTTTCCCGGCGGAGGGACTGAGATAAACCTGAACTGCTTTCATATCTATGACTCCTTTCCTGTGCTGCCGCCCTGCGGACCGGTCGATTCATAAACAGTCCGTCTGCCGCCCCGGCGGAGGGACTTTCCGTGCCGCAGCGATGATTCCCCGCATGGCTTCGCTGCTTCGCAGCTTTCGCCCTGCTCCTTTTCATTCGCAGTCCCGCGGCGCAGAGCACCGCTTCCTGCTCATGAAAGGGCGTGTCATAAAGTCCTCTCTCCGCTCCCGTGCAAGGCACGTCGCGGCGGAGGGACTTTCGACACTGGAATCATCATAGCCCTTTCTTCTTGGATATGCCAGGTGAATTTCCTTTAATTCACTGGCAGGGGGCCGCGGGACTATGCTATAGTTATCGGGAAGGGAGGAAAAGAGATGAAATCCAAGTGGAATGTTTTGTCTTATTTTGTGATCGTGGTCGGCATCGTCCTGGCCTTTGCGCTCGGGCTTTGGTCGAGGCAGTCCGGAAGGCCTGTAATACCGAAGACGGCGCTCAGAGGAGAGGGGAGTGCGAAGGGAAACAACGGGGAGCTGAAGGTTTCCATCTCCGCCGATCAGGAGAGGATCTATGAGCTTCGGGTGCTTGAAAATCAGGAGACGCCGGGAATCGGCGATAAGGCAATCGAGCAGATCCCTCCAAAGATCATAGAGGCTCAGAGTCTTCAGGTCGATGCGGTATCCGGCGCGACCGTGACCTCGAAGGCGATTATAGAGGCGGCGAAGCAGGCGCTCGAGAACGCGGGCATCGATCCCTCTGTCTTTGAGCGCGCGCCCTCCGCCTCCGCGGAGAAGGCAGAGGATCAGGAGCTCACGGCGGACATCGTGGTGATCGGGGCCGGCGGAGCGGGCATGATTGCCTCGATTCAGGCGGCGGATGCCGGACGGACGGTTGTCCTCCTGGAGAGCCAGAGCATGCCCGGTGGGAATTCCGTCAGGGCAACGGGCGGCATGAATGCGGCACATACGAAGTGGCAGGATGAGAATTCCTTTGATGAGGCCGCCGGGGTAGAGAAAACGCTGAAGACCGCTTCCGAGAAATATGCGGACAATCCGGAAATTTCCGCGCTGGCCAAGACTGTGGCGGAGCAGTGGAATCGGTATCAGGCGGCGCCGGAGGGCTATTTCGATTCCGCAGAGCTCATGGAGCTTGACACGATGATTGGAGGGAAGGGACTCAATCAGGCGGCGCTTGTGAAGACGCTTGCGGAAAAGAGTCCGGACGCGATCGATTATCTGGATTCCCTGGGAGCATCCCTGCACAGCGTCGCCTCTTTCGGCGGGGCTTCCGTAAAGCGGATTCACCGGCCGGTCAATGCGGAGGGTAAGACCACGGCGGTCGGCGCCTACCTTGTGCCGATCCTCGAGGAGAATCTGAAAAAGCGTTCCGACAAAATCACAAGTCTCTATAATACGACGGCGGACCGCATCCTGACGGAGAACGGCAGGATGAGCGGGGTTCATGCGGTAGGAGAGGACGGGCACAATGTGACGGTGCACGCAAGGGCCGTTGTCATTGCCAGCGGAGGCTTCGGAGCGAATCTCGAGATGGTGGAGAAATACCGCCCGGAATTAAAGGGATATAAGAGCACCAACGCGAACGGCGCACAGGGTCAGGGTATCGAGATGGGGGAGGCCGTCGGAGCGGCGACCGTGGATATGGATCAGATCCAGATTCATCCGACCGTCACGGCAGAGGACGCGCATCTCATCACGGAGGGACTTCGCGGAGACGGAGCGATCCTTGTCAATACAGAGGGAAAGCGCTTTACCGATGAGGTCGGTACGAGAGACGCGGTCTCCAAGGCGGAGATCGAGCAGCCCGGAGGCTGTGCCTGGCTCATCATGGATCAGAAGATGGTGGACCGCTCCGCTGTGATTCAGGGCTACATTAAGTCCGGCTTCACGGTGCAGGGGGAGAGCTATGAGGCGCTCGCCTCGGCCATGGGGACGAATCCGGAGACGCTGAAGGGAACGATGGAGGACTGGAACAAAGCCGTTCAGGAAAAGAATGATCCGTCCTTTGGGCGAACGAGCTTTGCGGAGCCGCTGGACAGTGCCCCCTATTATGCGATCAAAGTGACGCCGGGGATCCATCACACCATGGGCGGTCTTAAGATCAATACGGACACAGAGGTACTGGATTCTTCGGATGCGGCACTTCCCGGGCTGTATGCGGCAGGCGAGGTCACAGGGGGCGTGCACGGCGCGAACCGGCTCGGAGGAAACGCGGTCACGGATTTCACGGTCTTTGGTAAGATCGCGGGAGAGAAGGCCGCGGACTACAGTGAAAGTGCGGGCTGAGAAGAATTACAATCCGCTCCTCTTAGGGAGGCATCTCCTATGCTTTTTACGGCGGCCAAAGGGAGTTTTCCGAAAGACAGATGGCCGCTGTATGGGCGATTGTTCCCTTTGAAGGAAAAGGACCAAGAGATGCGGCCGGGCTTTTCGGGGGATTCCACCGAGGCCCGGCGGGCCTTGTTTTCGTTTGGAGGTCTGTGAGCGAATTTTTCAGATGTGACCCGGGCGCCCCTTTTCCGGTGATATAGAGAAGAAGAGAAATTTGCGCCGGAAGCTTTCCGGCAGAGCATGCTTTCCGGATCAGCGGAAAAAGGGAGGAGCTTATGAAGAAAGAGAGAAATGCATTTCGAAAAATGAGAAGAAGGAGGAAGGGGCTTTTGCTTTTTATGGCACTTCTTCTCCTCAGTCTGAGCGCCTGCGGGCATGTTTCGAGAGCCCGGCGCTCTTCGGATTCGAGCTATGACGTAATCAGCTCCTCAGCCGAGGGAAGCGGCCTTCGGAAGGAGGCAGCAGCGGGAGACAGCTCCGCGGGAGGGATGGGATCTGCCGCTTCAGAGAAGATTCTCGCGGAAGAGACAGGGGCGTCCTCGGAGGGAGAGAGGACAGAGCTTCCCGCCGCCGATCCGGACAGGATCTCGGAGGGGCGGAAGCTTATCCGGGATGTGAGTCTTAGCTTCGAGAGCAGTGATCTTATATCCTTTACAGACAAGCTCCGGAATAAGGCAGCGGAGCTCTCGGGATATGTCGAGAGAGAGGATATCGGGGAGGAGGACCGCTTTTCGAAAAGAGGGACGGCTTCCCTCACGATTCGGATCCCGACGGAGAAGCTCGACACTTTCCTCGCCTTTTCGGAGGGGGAGGCGAAGCTTCTCAGAAAGAGTGAGAGCGCGAGGGATATCACGCTGGAATATCACGATATTGAGGCGAAGAAAAGAGCGCTCGAGGTCGAGCAGGAGAGGCTTTTAGAGCTTGTCGCAAAGGCGGAGTCCATGGATGCCATTATCAGCCTGGAGCAAAGACTCTCCGATATCCGCTATCAGCTGGATTCCATGAGCTCCAGCCTCCGGCTCTATGACAATCAGGTTCAGTATTCCACCGTCGAGATCTATGTCTCGGAGCGGAGCATCCCGAGCAGCAGTCAAAAAGACAGCTTCTCTGTCCGCCTTCGCACAGGCCTTTTGGAAAATCTGGACAATATCCGGGAAAATGGTGTAGAGCTGCTCCTGGGCTTCCTCATTTTGCTGCCGCAGCTCCTCTTTCTCGTACTCTTAATCCTGCTGCTTCTCTTTATGGTGAAGAGGATCCGGCGGAGAGCAGGAAAGAGGAAAGCGGCCTCCCCGGATCAAAGCGGCAGGATGAAGTCCGGAATTCCTCCTGAGCAGTCGAAAAAAATAGAGTCCGGAGAGAAGAAGCCCGGAGAAATTCCGGGAGAGGAAAAGAAAGTCGGGGATGGAAAATAGGGATTTCGGAGTCAAAGCTCCCGCCGCTTCCCTACCCAAAAGTCCCGCTGCCTTTTGCCGCCGCAGCCAAAGACAATGTGATCCTCCGAGAGGACATATGCGGAGTGAAGAAAAGCAGCGGGACCTCGCGCAGAGCCCTATCCCGCGCTCTCTTTTACCTGGTAGATCGCCTTTTGCACTGCGGGGACTGCGAGCAGCAGCAGGGTCAGGATAAATTCGGTCCCGATATAGGAAATATTGTACTCTGCGGAGTAGAGGATGGGGGCGACACCCTCCGGGGCATAGCTTCCGAAGAAGAGATAGCCGGAGAGAAAGGCGAAGACGAAGCGGCCCAGCGCAGCCGCAGAGTAGCCCAGGAGGAGGGCATGCTTTTTCTTCGAGAAGAAGCCGGAGAAGCCGAGTGCGCCGAAGGCGAAGAGGTAATCCACGGCGACCTGCGCCGGGCTGTAGATCTCAGGCTTTAGGATGAAGTGGAGAAGTCCGTAGGCGACGGCGGAGGAGATGCCGTAGAAGGGGCCGAAGAAAAAGCCCGGGAGAGCGGCGAAGAGCATGGAGGCTGGAGTGATAGAGCCCCCCATGGGCATACTGAAGAGCCGGATCTGGCTCATCACGGTGGCGAGCGCGATACACAGCGCGCAGTAGACCAGCTTTTTGATATCCTTTGACATGAAAAAACCTCCTTTTCAACGCGATTTGCGTCAGGAGGGGCACGAAAAAAACTGCTTCCCTACGCCGGCATTACCCGGATCAGGTATAAGGGTCGATTCGAAGCTCGAATCCTCTCAGCATACAGCGCCCCCAGCAACAATACAGGGATATTATAGGAAAAGAGAGAGGATCTGTCAAAAGTTTATGACAGATCCTCTCTGCATAAGTCCCTGTCGGCACTGTGTCGGCACAGCGGGAGCTCCGGCAAAGCGGAGCAGCGTGTTTATGGCTATGGCGGCGCTGTTGACTTTTTTATCAGGCAAAACCTTAATGCTCTTATCAGGCAAAGCCTGTAAGGGGCTTTACTGGATGCCGGCGGCTTCCTTTGCGATGCGGTCCGCCAGCTCGTTAAAGAGGACGCCGCTGTGGGCCGGGACCTTTCGGAAGGAGATTGCAATCTCCTTCCGTTTTTCTTTTATGAAATCCCGATAAGCTATAGTCCCCTTCTTATTGCATTTCCATTGACCGTCCGCCCAGGCCTCAATCCCCATATAGTCATAAAAAATCGTGAGAGAGGAGAGGCCGTGCCGAATTCCCTCGAGGACGGCCCGCATGGAGCCGAGGATCTCTCCGGAGACATTCCGCATCACAGCGAGCTCCGGATCACTGCCGCTTCCCTGAAAATACGAAAGCTCTCCGCTTCGCTCCAGCAGGATCGCGCCGTAGGCATAGACTCCGGAAAGCGCGTTATAGCTTCCGTCCACATAGGCGATGGCCGAAGAGTCTATCCCGGAAAATTCCGCCTTCACCTCCTCCGCACTGGGAGTGAGGGAAGGAGTTTTCTTCTTCCCGGGGGACGGCACTTTCCGGGAAGAGGAAGGAGCCGGAGCCCCGGATTTCTTCTCATAGCCGTCCGAGAGGAGGAAGCGTTCCGCCTCCTCCCTTGTCCTGAACTTTTTATATACCGCGCCGCTCACAGCCTCTACTGCCTGCGAGCAGGATGCCCAGTCGCTGTAGATCCCCGGCTTCTTTCCTTTTTGTACCGCGTAGTACCATTTCATAAAGACCTTCTCCTGCTTCCTGTCATTCTGCCCTTCATTCACATTCCCGCATTGCTGATTTGCCGGTTTTCGCCAAGGAGAGCTGCCGCCCTGCCGAATGGTCGATCCATAAGCAGGGCGTCTGCCGCCCCGGCGCTTAGCGATTTGGGTTTTTAAATCGCTTACGCGCCGCTGGCCGCGGCAGTCGAAGCGAGAGCGTCCTGCGTTGGAGCGGCCATTCGGCAGAAAAGGCGGCAGAAAAGGCGGCAGAAAAGGCGGCAGAAAAGGCGGCAGAAAAGGCAGAAAAGACAGCAAAAGGCGGCAATGTTTTCTCATTCATAAAGTCCTGCATCCACTCCCGTGCAAGCACTGCCCTCCGCTGCGGTATGTAATGATTCCCGCATGGCTTCGCTGCGGTGCAGCTTGCGCCATGCTGCCTTCATTCGCATTCCCGCGCTGCTTCGCATCGCTGCATGCTCATGAAGGGGGCGTGCCATAAAGTCCTGCATCCACTCCCGTGCAAGCACCGCCCTCCGCCGTGGTATTGTAATGATTCCCGCATGGCTTCGCTGCGGTGCAGCTCGCGCCATGCTGCCTTCATTCGCATTCCCGCGCCGCTTCGCATCGCTTCATGCTCATGAAGGGGGCGTGCCATAAAGTCCTGCATCCACTCCCGTGCAAGCACGTCGTGGATGCCGACTTTCGGCACTGGAATCATTATACCACGCTTTACTTTCGAGCAGGAGTGGCTTGTATTTCTTCGTATTGTTTGCTTTGCTGGACAGAGCCTTTGCTCTGAACTATACTGTAGGCACTGCGTGGGGCTTATAGCTTCTGCGCTGTTTTGCCATGGCCGCGGCATTTCTGTGACGATGACAGGCATTCGGAAGCTGCTTTTCTGAGCGGCCGGAGAGAAAAGGCGGCGGGGAATATAGAGGAAAGAGGAAAAAGAGGGAATGGGAAGGGAAATCAAAGCGCTTTTATTTGATCTGGACGGTACTCTGGTCAATACCATCTACAGCCTGCAGGACAGCATCAATAAAGCAATGAAGCATTTTGGTCTTCAGGAGCTCACAGAAGCGGAGACGAAGAAGGCCGTGGGAAACGGCTATCATCTTTTCGTGGAGAGGGCGATAAAAAAGACGGCTTCCTTTTATTATCAGGAGGCGGAGAAATGGGAGGACAGGGACCCGGATAAGGCGCTTTCCTTTGATCAGAAGGCGGATGAAATCATGGGTCTCTATGATGAGGTCTGCGAGTATTACATCTCTGTCTTTCAGAATAACTGCCTCTACCGGGCGGAGGCCTATCCCGGCATGAAGGAGAGCCTCGGGATTTTGAGGGGGGAGGGGATAAAACTTGCCTGTGTGACGAATAAATCGCTTCGCGAGGCGGGAAAGGTGCTGGATCATGTCTTCGGAGAGAATTATTTTGACTATCTTTCCGCAGATGATGGGACGCATCCTCTGAAGCCGGACAGTGCGCTTGTCCGGGATTGCTGTGAGCATCTCGGCGTTTTGCTGTCGGAGGCGGTATTTGTCGGAGACACGAAGACCGATATGGAGACCGCGAAAAGAGCGGGAATTCCGGGGATCGGCTGCGTCTACGGCTTTCGAGGCCGGGAGGAGCTCCTGGACTACGGCGCAGACATTTGCATTGAGAATGCCGAGGCGCTTCCGGACGCGGTGGAGACGCTCCGGGGCTGATGCTTTCTTGACAAGGCGCTGCGGCGAGCCTATAATCAGCAGTTAAGGAAAATGAGTGCTAAAAGCAAGACTGTCCGCCTCCGGGCGGCGGGATTTTAGGAGGTATCATGACAAAAATAGATATTATCTCCGGCTTTTTGGGGGCCGGAAAGACGAGCTTTATCCGGAAGCTTCTGTCGGAGGCGCTGAAGGGAGAGAAGGTCGTGCTCATCGAAAATGAGTTTGGCGAGATCGGCATCGACGGCGGCTTCCTCAAGGATTCCGGGATTGAGATCCGGGAGATGAATCAGGGCTGCATTTGCTGTTCTCTGGTCGGGGATTTTGAGAGCTCTCTCCGGGAGGTAGCGGAGAAATTCAAGCCGGATCGGATCATTATTGAGCCCTCCGGAGTGGGAAAGCTCTCTGATATCATCGGAGCGGTAAAGTCCGCCTCTAAAAACATGGAGGTGGAGCTTCATGCAGCGGTGACGATCGTGGACGCGAAGAAGGCAAAGCTCTATTCGAAGAATTTCGGCGAGTTTTTTGACAATCAGATTCGCTATGCCGCGGCAGTTGTACTCTCGAGGACGGATATCGCGCCGGAGGATAAGATTCAGGAAGCGGTGGAAATCGTGAGAGAGCGGAATCCGAAGGCAGTGCTCGTCACTACGCCGCTGGACAAGCTGGACGGCGGAAGGCTGATGGAGCTTATCTCAAAGCCGGATGATATGGAGGAGGAGCTTCTTCGAGAGGCGATGGAGAGAGTGCGGGAGCACGAGGAGCGGCATAGGGAAGAGGAGGAGCATGATCACCGTGAGGGACATGCTCACTGCCATCACCATCATCATGGAGAGGACTCCGAGGCATGCGAAGAGGGACATTCCCATCATGAAGGCGAATGCTGCGGCCATCACCACCATCATGGAGAGGACTCCGAGGCATGCGAAGAGGGACATTCCCGCCATGAAGGCGAATGCTGCGGCCATCACCATCATCATGGAGAGGACTCCGAGGCATGCGAAGAGGGGCATTCCCATCATGAAGGCGAATGCTGCGCTCATCATCACCATCATCACGAGGAGGAGGCGGAGAGTGGACAGGGCAGTGAGGATGGGCTGCGGGTCCACCGCCATCATCATCACCATCACGGGGAAGAGCACGATGCCGATGAGATCTTCACAAGTTGGGGGCTCGAGACCGCGAAGGCCTACGACAGAGCCTGGCTTGAGGCGCTGCTTTCGGATATGGCGGAGAGCGAGAAGTTCGGCAATGTCATCCGGGCGAAGGGCATGCTCCCCGCTCCGGACGGCAGCTGGCTCTACTTTGATCTCGTGCCGGGTCAGACAGAGATCCGGGAGGGCGCGCCGGAGTATACCGGAAAGGTCGTTGTGATCGGAGAGAAGCTGAAGGAGGAGCTCCTGGAGAAGAGCTTCCGGGAGGCGGGATCAGCGCATTGAGCTTTTACTGCCGGGAAAAAGCGGAGAAGGAGGGGAAATGGCGGACAAGATTCCTGTTTTTCTCATCAATGGCTTTCTGGAAGCGGGAAAAACCGAATTTATCAAATTTACGATGGAGCAGGAATATTTCCAGACGGAGGGGAGGACCCTCCTTCTGCTCTGCGAGGAGGGAGAGTCGGAGTATGAGCCGGCTTTTCTCGAACAGTACCGCACGACGGCGCTCCGCATGGAGGAGATCCGGGACTTCAATCGAGAGTATCTCTCGGCGCTTACCGAAAAATACCGCCCGGAGCGGGTCATCATTGAGTGGAATGGCATCTGGAATCAGGATGATCTTTGCGGCGGGCCGATGAGCGAGCGGGTTCTCTCCGAAAAGCAGGGCAGGGCGCCGGACTATGAGCTCTCCCTGCCGGAGAACTGGGAGATTTATCAGATCATCACGATCATAGACGGCTCCACGCTGGAGCTCTACCTCGGAAATATGAAGTCCTACCTCGGACAGATGCTTCGGAATGCGGAGCTTGCGGTAGTAAATCGCTGTGACAATATCTCAAACGAAAAGCTGGTCGATTATCGGAGAAAGATCCGTGCGATGGGGCAGAACGCGATGATCGTCATGGAGGACAAGGAGGGGGAGATCCCGCAGTCCGCGCTTCCCGAGGAGCTTCCCTATGATCTCAATGCGGAGCGGATCGACATCAAGGCAGAGGACTATGGAACCTGGTTCCTCGACTGTATGGACAATCCGGAGCGCTACCTCAATAAGAAGCTGTCCTTTGCCGCGATGGTGCTGAAGCGGAGGGGAATGCCTGAGAATGAGTTCATTCCGGGCCGAATGGCGATGACCTGCTGCGCGGCCGATATGAGCTTCCTCGGCTTTGTCTGCAAGGGGGACCCGAAGGAGCTGGCTCCCTTTCATACCCGGGACTGGGTGAAGCTGAGTGCCCGTGTGAAGCTGGAGGAGAGGGAGGAGTATCGGGGGATCGGACCTGTGCTCTATCTCGAAGGCATCGCAAGAACCGGGGAAATCAAAGAGCCGGTCAGCTTTTAGGAAGGAGAGGCTGCGGTAAAAGCATGGTCAGAGGGAGAGCTTTGGATCGGCGGCAGAGCGTTTCTCCGGGAAGGGATCCCCGCAGCGGAAGTTTGCCAGGCAGGAAAGGCCGATTGCTCCGGATTTTTCGGCGGGGCGGCAGGAAGGAGCGCCGTTTCCTTCGGAGCGGAAAGGAGAGAAGACTATGATGGAGAATGCGAAGGAGAGGACGCTCGCGGCGCTGGACGCGGCCGGGATCCGCTATGATAAGCTGGAGCATCCGGTGGTCTGTACGATGGAGGAGATGGACGCGGCCGGCATCACGGCGAGGGGGAATGTGTGCAAGAACCTCTTCGTTCGGGATCAGAAGGGAAAGAACCATTTCCTGATTGTGGCCCTGGAGGAGAAGAAGGTGGATCTTACAGACGTCGCGGATCAGATCGGCTCTTCGAGGCTGAGCTTCGCCTCTCCGGAGCGTCTGGAAAAGTACCTCGGCGTCTCGCAGGGCTCGGTCTCTCCGCTTGGAATTTTAAATGATGAGGAGCATGAGGTGATCGTCGTCTTCGATCAGGACCTCAGAACCAGAAAGGAGATCGGGATCCATCCGAATGAGAATACCGCGACAATCTGGCTCTCCTTCCGGGATCTCCGGCGCTTCATCGAGAACCAGGGAAATGAAGTCGATTTCGTGAAGCTTCCAAAATAATCTTGAGACACTTTAATAGCCTTGGGACGTTTTTCTCTGCCCGCACTCCTGAAACGGGGATGCGGGCGCTCTTTCTTTTCTGAGGATGGAGGGGAGGAATCCCGCTTATTTCTTCGGGGGAGGAAAGAAAGAAACTCTCCCGGAAAACTAATTGTGGGAATCCCATAGAATTCCCCTCTTTTCTCCGGCAAAAGGCAGAAAGTCCGGAAACAGGCGCTGGAGGATTGAGGGAAAACGTTCTATATGCTATACTTTTCTTAAAGTCGGATGCCGCAGGGCAGCGAGTTCCATTTTGCTCGGGTTTTTATTCTTTCTGAATTCGCTTTATTCTATCTGAGCCCGTTCCGGTAAAGGAGAGCCCGCTTTCAGGCGGCTGAAACGCCACCTGGCAAAAAGCGACGGCATGAAAACCGACAGTATTCTGATTCTGATATTCAGCATTCCCATTTTCCGATCCTCCGGGCTTTCCATTTCTCAGCCTTTCCATTTTCCGATTTTTTGATCTTTCAATCTTCCAACTTCTGAAAAATGCGGACGGCTTTTGATTTTCCTGCCAGTTCCCACGCCGTTTTTCTTCGGCAGTTTTCCTTTCTGCGACAGTGCGGGATCAAAGGGCATCCATAGATCCATTTCCATGCGGCTTTTCTCGTCTGCCATGATCCTTCCGCTATGTTCTCGGACGGCGGCTCTCTTTCTTCATCCGGGAATTTCCTGCTTTTTCTTTATTCCTTCCACTATTTTTTCTACCTGTTTTTCGGAGGCTTCTATGAACAGTTTTATCTTTTCGGAGGAATACTCCTTTCTTGAGGTTTTAGATTACGCACTTTTTCAGGGAATCGGGGAACACAGCCGCTTTTATCTTCGCGCCTTGATCCCGGAGTCCGAGAAGCAGCGCTGTCTTGGCAGTACGGGACAGTCTGAGAGGATTATGGAGCATTCGGAGGAGGGAGATCAGCTTTTCTTTCAGGGAGTAGTGAGCGCGGTCCGGGTTCAAAGCCGCGCCGCCGTGCATGAGCTCTTCTGGGAGCTTTCGAGCGCCACCGTTTTGATGGATCAAAGAGAGCATCTCCGCGTTTTTCAAGATCCCGCTCTTCGCTTTCGTGAGCTTGTCTCCCGTCTGGTCCGGGATTATTCCGGGGCGGATGTCATCATGCCTTCCTCGGCGGAGCGCCCGATTTCCAGACTCTATGTTCAGTACAGGGAGAGCGACTGGGCCTTTCTCTCGCGTCTTGCCTCGGAGCTTGGAAGCTGGCTTTGCCCGGATCCGGCGAGCGGGGGCTGTCATTTCTTTTTCGGCATTCCCGAAAGAGGGGAGAGCGAGGAGGAGATATCGGAGAAGGAGCTTCTTTCTGTATCGGCGCTTCAAGAGTGCGCGGGCTTTACGGGGGCGGTACGTCTCCTGCACTGCAGGGGGAGGAAGCGCTATAAGCCCGGACAGAAACTTCGCCTGGGGGGAGAGAGCTACACGGTTTTTCAGACCTCTCTTCGCCTGGAGAAGGGAGAGAGCATGCAGGAGAGCCTCCTTGTGAGGACAGGGGATCTGAAGGCGTCCCGGCGCGAAAACAGGCGTCTCTCCGGCGTCCTTCTTTTCGCTGAGGTCTCTGAGGTCTCCGGTGTCACAGTGCGGCTTTCGATCGATGGAGATGAGTCCGGTCTTCGCCCGGCGGCGTATTTTCCCTATGCGACGGTCTATTCCGGAAGGGACGGGAGCGGATGGTATGGCATGCCGGAGCCCGGGGACCGGGTGATGCTGCGCTTTCCCGATGCGGACGAGAGAAAGGCCTACGCCGCAAGCGCCGTGCATCTCGGAACAGCCGGAGGCAGGGACAGGCCGGAGCAAAAGTTTCTGAGGGACCGGAACGGGCACGAGCTCCGGCTCTATCCCGGAGGGATTCTCCTCAGAGACCGCGGGGGGAATTTTATCAGCTTATCCGATCGGGATGGGATCGAGGTCCGGAGCAAAAAGGGATTGTCGCTTCAAAGCGGAGGGGAACTCTCTCTTTGCAGTGAGGCGGAGAATGTCTGTGTGAGCGCGGCGGGAGAGATCTATATCCGGCAGCGGGAGGGGAGCATACGGCTCTCGGAGGAGATCCGGGCGGACGGAAGAAGGATACTGATGAGCTAGGAGGGAGGGGATATGCGGGATCGAGAAAGGCGGAGAGAATTTTCAGAGCGTATGGAAAGGAAACGGGAGAGCCGTCTTTCGGAGCTCTCTCAAATCGTTTCCCTGCTGCTTGAGAAAAAGCCGGAGACAGAATTTCTTCTTCTCTCCCCGCTTCGATCGAGCTATCTCTCCGGGGACTATGGGCTCCTTGTCACGGCCTGCGACCGGGAGCTCTATCTCGATCTCTCGGAGGAAGAAGCCTTTCTGCCAGTTCCGGAGCTTCGAGAACAGATAGAGGAGGATCTTTCCGCCTTTCCCTCCGGAGAGGAACGGGAGAAGAGGCGCCTCTTAGGGGCAGAGCTCTACGAAGCGGAGCTTGAGCGCTTTTTTTCGGAGCTCTGTTCGGAGCTCGGGGAGCGGCTCCTCGCGGAGGGGAGGAGGGTATTCTTCGGCTTTGGCATTTATATGGAGAGAGTGGATCCGCTGTTTTCTTCGGGAGAGCTGTCTCTCTCCTAAGAGGGAGAGGCTTTCCCGGAGGAGAGCTCTCCGGATCCTTTTGCGGGAGATTCCGAGGAAGCGCTTTTTTCATCCGGGAGGGAGAGCTCCTGAGGGAGGGATAAGAGAGCGGGCAGAGAAAGACAGAGTTTCTGAGAGAGGCAGGGAGTATGAGAGGAAGGTACTATCTGATCGGAGGGAGGCAATATGGAGGGATGTTTCCGGGAATCCGTGAGCTCTCCTCCCGCTTTCCCGCGGAATATGCAAGGCCCGGCTTCTCCGGGAAGCTTCCGGAGCTTCTGAGCTTCCGCTTCTTTGGGAGAGAAGTACTCCCGGAGCTTGATGTCTACGAGCGGGAGCTCTTTCTGATCTCAGAGCGCTTTCAAAGGGTTTTGAGCCTCTATGAGCCGCGTATGGTCTCTAAGAGACTGCTCTTTCTCAAAGAGGAGGAGAAACGGGAGTATTGCATTCCGATCCTGAAAGAAATTCCCTGCCTTTCGGAGAAAAGCTCCCGCCGCTTTGGCGGGGAGCTTGAAAAAGGGATCCTCATAAGGGAGAAAATTCCGGATCTCTCCCTTTTCCGCATCCCGGATCATGTGGTAATTCGCGTGGATCTCGCGGAAAGCCTTTTAAAACGCGGAGTTGACGGCTTCTCCCTCCGCGCTTTGGAGCTTGCCTGAGTGGGGGGGGGAGGGCTTATCCGGGTCATGGGAGATACAGGGCGGTTGGGAGCTGCGGAATGGGAAAGGGCGGGTTTCTCACCAGAAGAAGGGAAGGGCTCATTCGAGGCATGGGAGATGCAGATCGGTCGGAAGCCGCGGGATAAGAAAGGTCGGGCCCGCCGGAATAAGGGAAGAGCTTTTTCAGGGCATGGGAGATGCGGCTCGGTCGGGAGCCGTGGGATGGGAAAGGGCATGCTCACCGGAATCCAAGGAAGCCCGGGCACAGAATTGCTGCTCTTTTCGGAGTGCGGATACCTGGGGATAATAGCTTCGGGCGGAGAGTGATAGGAGAGAAGAAAAGCCCCGGAAAGGGGAGGGATAAGATCGGGAGGAAGAGTATGATCACAGCGGGGGAACTCAGACTTTCTTTGGGAGAGGGAGCGATGCTTCCGGAGAAGCTTTCACTTTTTGCATCGGCAAATGAGCATGCTTTTCTCCGGGCGGAGGGGATCCTTTCCGGCTCCTCCGGGGGTGTGGAGGAGCTTCCCGGAGGCCCGGCGGAGCTCTTTTCCTCGGAAAATGGGGAGAAGCTTTTCTCCGGAATCCTGTGGGGAATCCGGATTTTCGAACGGGCCGGGAGCCGCTCGGCTTCTGTCCTTATCCTGAGCCTGAGCCGGGAATTAGACTGCCTCCCTCAAAATCGCTTTTTTCAGGAGGGGGAGCTTCCTCTTTCGGAGCTTTTAAGAGAGCTTCTCCCGGAGGAGGAGCTTCCGCCCCGTGTTCCCGCGGGAGATATCCGGGGCATCCTTCTTCAGTACCGGGAGACGGACTGGGAGCTTTTAAAGAGAGTGTTTTCCCGAAGGGATGCGCTGCTCCTTCCGGAGTATGGGGGCGGAAAGGCGCGCTTTCATATCTTTTCCGCCGGGGAAGAAGGGAAAGCGAGGGAGCTTTCTTTTTTGCCGGGCTCTTCGGAGCTTTCGAGATCCGCTTCTTCTTTGTCCTTTTCGGAGGGACTCCGCTTTCCGGAGCGCCCCGCTTCCGCCGGGGCCTTCGAGGAAGCTGTCCTCCGGGGTGGATTTGGGGACGGCTTTTCCAAAGCCTGCGCTGTCTCCGGAAGAGGGCTTTCTTCCCTCGCGGAAGCAGGCTTTTTCGGGCTCGGGCCTTTCTTTTCCCCGGAGGAGGATGTTTTCTCTCGGACTTTCTTTCCCCCGAGAGAGGATGCTTTCTCCCGGACTCTCTTTTTCCCCGGAGGGGATATTGATCCGGAGGGATGCTTTTTCCCGGACCTGGGAGGAGCAGCCTGGGAAGAGAGGGGAGATTTTCCGGGGCAGACTCCTGCCTTCCTCTTCCTCTCCTCCCGTGAGAGTGCCCGCTTGGGGGAGCGCCTTTTCTTTCGGGGAGGACGCTTCTTCATCGGAGAGGTCCGGGCGGAGCTCTCAGGAGGGAGCCTGATCTTCCGCT
Organism: Oribacterium sp. oral taxon 078 str. F0262; assembly: GCF_000160135.1. Taxonomy (GTDB): domain Bacteria; phylum Bacillota; class Clostridia; order Lachnospirales; family Lachnospiraceae; genus Oribacterium. The sequence continues at coordinate 154,843 of NZ_GG729936.1, read as the reverse complement.
ATGGCCTGTACCCGGAGAGGATGAGAATTCGGGAACGCTTTAACGAAGGGATCGCCGGGCTCTCTCTTTGCGGAAAGGTGCTTCGGGCGGAGGAGGAGAGCCTCGCTCTCTCCTTCCCGGAGGACACGGGAAGGGGAGGAGAGAAGCTCTATCCCTGGATGCCGATCAGCGGGAATGTGATGTACTGCATGCCGGAGATCGGCGCCGGAGTCCGGCTTTTCTTCGGGGACAGGGATGAGCGGAAGAAATGCTTTGCGCTGGACTGCTGCCATGCGGAGGGAGCCGATGGGGCGGGGGAGATCGGCCTTCGGACGCAGAACGGACAGCATTTTCTTTTAAAGGGAGGAGGGACAGAGCTTCTCTCCGAGGACCGTCTTCTCCTTGCGGATTCCGGCCTTTTCGGGAGGAGCGGGCAGGGGATTCACCTCAGCGCGGGCCGAAGAGCTCTCGTTTATGGGAAGGAAATCCGCATCCGCTCGGAAAGGGATGTGGATTTTCAGAAGCTTTGATAGGAGAGCGCGATGTATTATGATGAGGAAATCATTCTCCGCAGGCAGCTTAAAAGAAGAGATGTACTGGGGAATCTGGAAGAGGGGCTTTATATCCGGGGGGAGCTTTGCCGCTTTCAGAGAAAGAAAGTCCTGCTCGGAGCGTTTCGGATCGCCATGCCGGAGAGCTTTATCAGGATGCCGGAGGAGCTTTCCGGGGAGAGATATCTTTTGTCTTCGAGACCGGAGGAGATCTATATGAGCAGGGATACGATGGCAAACCTCGCCTTTTCCCGTCTGGGGAGGGATGCGGGAGGGGATGCGGCTCTCGCGATGGCGGCGGTGCGGGAGCTTCTCCTCAAATGGAATGGAGGATATGAGCTTCTCTTTGAGAGGAGCGGGGAAGCGCTTCCCGGGGGAGGGGCGCTGCTTGCGCTCAGAAGCCCCGGACTGGAGGAGGACTGCTTTCACCTCGGCGCGCTCCTCTCCGCCGGAGGACAGCTCCTGCATGCCTCCTTCAACTGTCCCTACCGGGAGAGGGAGGAATGGGAGAGGGCAGCCCTTATGATTTTTGAAAGTCTGGAGGGAGGGGAGATCTGTGGGAACGAGACTTAAAATCCGGGAGGGGAAGCTTTCCTTCCAATGCGGTGCTCTGCGGCTTCTCTCCGAAGAAGGAGAGAAGCTGAGAGAGGAAGAGGGGGAGAGCAGGCAGCCTTTTAGGAGGAAGCTGCCCCTTCACATTCTTTGGAAGCGGGCCTTCTCTTCGATTCCGGAACTTCCGAAGAGGGAAGGAGAGCAGCTTCGTAAGGAAGGAGAGTGTCTTCCGAAGACAGAAGAGGCGGGGAGTCTGAACGAGAGCATCCGAAGGAAAATCCTTCTTCGAATGCTCGGCAGCATCCCGCTCTCCTCCGGGAATATGCAGAGCCTCTCCTCCTATGACTTTGAGAAAAGAAGGATGCGAAGAAGATAGCCAAGGCGGCGGGCGGGGAAGGCCGCCGGGATATGGGAAAGGAGAAAGGATGATGGAACTGATCCGCGCTCAGGAGGACCTGTACCGCTGTGAGGAGCTCTCCTATGGGGCCTACCGCGCCTATTGCCTTTACTTTACGGGAGAAGGGATGCGAAGCGGCGCGGGAAATCCGGCGCGGGAAGGGCTTTTGGCCTACCGCGCGGAGCAATCCATACGGAGAAAGGGCTTTCCTTCCGGGGAGCCGAAGCTTCAAAAGAAAGCAAAAACGCAGAATCCGAAAACAGGGAACAGAGAAGCCTGAATCAGGAAAATACAGGGCGAATCCGTGTCCCGGAGCCCGGTTTCGCCGCCTTGCTGCGGCGGGACCTTTTTTACTTTCTCAGAAAGAAAAAAGAAAAACGTCAGATTCCCCGCCCCGCACTGCCCTAGGACTCCGCGGGAATATATGCTATGATGCCAGTGTTATGAACTCCCTTTGCCGCACTGCGCGTGCAGGAGAGGGTCGGAGGGACTTTATGACACGGAAAAAGATAATATGCTTTGCAATACGGCAAAGAAAGCCAGAAAGGAGAAAAAGATGGATCTCACTTCTCTTGGGATTTCATCCCCGGCGCCTGTACCGGCCTATAAGGACAGCGTCTATGATCTCGTCTCCGAGGTCGCCTATCTCATCGGAGTACCGAAACGGATCTTTGAAAATGATTTCGAATCTCCGCAGCTATCCGTCTATGAGCGGCTGGAGCTCGATAAATCGGCGAGAATTATCCGGAATCTATGCATTTTGCGGACCTCCATCGAGAGAAATTTTAAAAAGATCAATGACCTCATGCGAATGGAATATAAGGGACTCTACTCCATACCGGAGTACATCTATCCCGAGTGCCTGAAACAGCTCGGCGAGGACGGCGTAGACTTCATCAAGCGTTCCAGTACCAAGCTCTGTCATCACGTAATCGAGATCAACCGCATCATTTCTCAGAGAATTCATAATTGTAAAAATATTTTTCCGGTCTGGATCAAGTGGGACTATATCAAAGAGCTTTTCCTCATGCCAAACGGCCTGACAGAGGCCGGGACAAAGACAGCTGCGGATATCTACTACGCAAATCTTCCCTTCTATCCCTATCAGATGTATATCAACTGGCCCCCGAAGGATGAGGGCAATATTCTCTATAACGACAAAAAATTTGCGACGCTTCTCTACAGCTGGCATAATGACCGCTTTATGGAGGGCAGCAAGGTCTCCGACGCGGGGGCCTACATTAAAAACAGCATTTACGATTTTATCAATGAAAATGAGAATACGGTGCTCGTGGTGGACTGCGAGAATTCGGATCCCTATAAGTTCTGTGCGGCACTCCGGAATCTGGACCGAGAAATCATAAAGAAGATTTCCCGAATCATCCTTTTTGACGATGTACACACGACGGATACCTGGAGCATTCTGGAGAGCTATATCCGGATTCCCGTGGAGTATCTCCTCATAGAAAGAATCAAGCAGGACAAGTCCCTGGTGGATATCCGCCTTACGACCAGAGTCTGCAAGGAGCACTGGCAGAATCAGGTCAATGCCTTCGTCCTCGTCTCCAGCGATTCCGACTACTGGGGATTGATTTCCGCGCTCCCGGAGGCGGAATTCCTCGTTATGATCGAGCACACAAAGTGCGGGCCGGATATGAAGAGCGCCCTCGAGGAGAGGGGGATTTTCTATTGCTATCTGGACGATTTTTATACGGGAAACAGCGAGGATATCAAGAGGGATGCGATTCTCCGGGAAATGAAGCGCTGGGCCGACGACAGATTCCACTTTAATATCAATGAGATGCTGGACAGCGCGCTCTACCAGACGAGGATCAATTTGAGTGAAGAGGAGAGGCGCTACTTCACAGAGCGCTATTTGAAGACCATGACGCTGAATATCGATGAGGAAGGCGAGCTAAGCCTCGGATTTAAGTCCCGCTAGTCCTCTCTTTCTCTCCCTCCCCCGGGGATTTGGAGCTTCCGGATCGGAGCGCCGCTTTTCCTCCGTTTATCGAAGACGGAGAAGGCTTTGCTCTTCTAGGAGCGGGAAGCGCCGCGGGCGCAGCCTGCTTCCGATGGGAAAAGGGCAGGGCTATTTGACGTTTTCTATAGTATGAGAGAAATTTATATGTTATGATGGGGGATGTGTTATAAGATCTGCAATCTTATGCATGAGAGAGCTTCTGAAAAAGAGGAGGAAAATGGATGGGACTTATCAGAGTGGCCGCTGATACGCTGAATGGAGTCTTGGCGGATCAGTGGAGGGAGTATTTCTATTGTGATTCACTTCCCAATGGCGTGCTTGTGAGGAAGGGGAGCAAGCATCAGTCAAAGCGGAGCTCCAATACCAAGGGGAGTGAAAACATTATTTCGAACGGCTCTGTCATCGCGGTTCAGGAAGGTCAGTGTATGATCATCGTGGAGCAGGGCGCGATCGTCGAGGTCTCCGCGGAGCCGGGTGCCTTTCTCTTCGACAGCTCCACGGAGCCGACGATCTTCTACGGGGGACTCGGCGCGGGACTCATGGACAGCTTCAAGCTCTTCGTAAAGCGTTTCACCTTTGGAGGAGATACCGCAAATGACCAAAGAGTCTATTTCTTCAATACAAAGGAGATCCCGGGAAACCGCTTTGGAAGCTCGAATCCGATTCCGTTCCGTGCGGTGAATAATGCCATCGGTCTGGATATAACGATCGCGCTCCGCTGCCACGGCGAATACTCCATCGTTCTCACGGACCCGATTCTTTTCTATAAGAACGTATCCGGCAATGTAGAGGAGGAGTATACCATCGATGAGCTGCTGAGTTCCCAGATGAAGTCGGAGTTTGTCACGGCTCTGGCTCCCGCCCTCGGGAAGCTCTCCGACATGGGGATCCGCTACCATCAGATCACAAACCATACCCAGGAGCTCGCGGATGTCCTGAACCAGATTCTCTCCGAGAAGTGGAAGAAGATCCGGGGAATCGAGATCCGCTCCGTGGGAATCGAGGCCACGGCTCCGCCTGAAGATGCGAAGATGATCCAGGATATGGAGAGAACCGCGGTCTTCCAGAACGCGAGGATGGCGGGAGCGGGAATCGCCAGCGCGCAGATGGATGCCATGAGAGATGCGGCGAAGAACAAGGCAGCCGGCCCGATGATGGCCTTCGCCGGGATGAACATGGCTCAGAATGCCGGGGGAATGAACGCAAAGGATCTCTTCAGCATGGCTTCTAAGGAAGAGAGCGAAAAAGCCGGAGCCGGAGCCGCTGCTTCTTCTGCGGGCTGGAGCTGTGACTGCGGTCAGAGCGGAAATACCGGGAAGTTCTGCTCCAACTGCGGAAAGCCCCGCCCGGAGGAAAACGGCTGGAGCTGTGAATGCGGCCAGAGCGGAAATACCGGAAAATTCTGTTCCAACTGCGGAAAGCCCCGTCCTCTCGCACAGAGCAGCATTAAGTGCGCTCAGTGCGGCTGGGAGGCAAAGGACCTGGAAAATCCGCCGAAGTTCTGTCCGAACTGCGGCTCCCCGATCGGCGGAGAAAAACAGCAGTAGAAAGGCATGCTTCTGCCGGGGAATTGCATTCCGGTCTTTTGCCCGAGCCGCCTTTTCCCCGGTGCTTCACGCTCATAGCTCTTCCTTCGTCGAGGATCCAAATGCTTTTGCAGGCGAGCCTGTATCGCATTTGCCCTTTTGACGGAGACTGATACAAGTAGACTGACTTGTGGCTTCCGGCCCATGGGGCAGAGGAGGCAGAAAGGGATGGAGGAATTATCTATGAATTACAGCTTTTTATTTGAGATGCTCGCCGGGTATTTTGCGGTTCTGATTATCATCCTGCTCATCGGTATCGTGATCTGGGGGCTCGGAGCCTATGGGCTCTACTGCCTTGCAAAGAATAACGGGGAGCAGGAGAAGGCGCCGATCGCTTTCATTCCCGCCGTGAACCAGGCCCTCATCGGGATTTTCGTCGGGGACATGAAGATTTTCGGATTTGAGTTAAAGGGGATGCACGTCGCGGTCCTCCTCGTCGTTCTGCCGCTTCTCACCCTGGTGCAGGGGATCGGCTGGATCGCCTGGATTCTGTGCCTGATCCTGAACTTCTATGTCTACCGGAGGTTCTATCGCATGTTCGGCGTCGTGGATCCGATCCCTCTTACTATCTTTTCCGTCATCTTCGCCGTGGTGCTTCCGATCTACCTCTTCCTCCACAGAGACGCGCGCTTTCAGCCCGTAGTAGAGGAGAACTGAGACGGCGGGGCTGATAGAGCAGCTTCAGAACGAGAGCTTTAAGCGGCTTTGGAGCGGAATTCTGATCCTGCTCCTGGAATTTTCGGGGAAGCTCGTCCTATCCGCTTTGATCTTTTTGATCGGACGCATCCTGGTCCGGAAGCTCACCCGCATATTTGAGACCGCCGGGGCGCTGAACCGCATGGATTCCACGCTCCGGAGCTTCCTCGGGAATCTGATCTCTCTGCTCCTCTATCTGATTCTCGGGATCACCATCATCGGCATCCTGGGGGTGCCGCTCGCCTCCGTCATCACTGTTCTCGCCAGTGCCGGCATCGCTGTGGGACTGGCCCTTCAGGGGGCGCTCGGAAATCTCGCGGGAGGGCTGATGCTTCTCCTGAACCGCCCGTTCAATGTAGGGGATTATATCTCTACGGCGGGCACAGAGGGGATCGTCCGCTCCATCCGTCTCTTTTATACGGTGCTCGTCACACTGGACAACAGGCGGATCATGATCCCAAACGGAGTTCTGATGAACAGTAATGTGGTGAATTTCAGCGCGGAGCCAAGGCGCAGGGTGGACCTTGTCTTTCAGTGCGGAAGAGGAGAGGAGAGCCGCAGACTGAAGGAGCTCCTTCGGGAGGAGTGCATGAAGGAGGAGAAGGTGCTCAGAGAGCCGGAGCCCTTTTTCGGACTCACGGATCTCGACCTTTACAGTATGGAGTTTTCCGCCCGAGTCTGGGTGAGGAATTCGGATTTTCGCGCTGTGCACGACAGCCTGATCGAGCGGATCACGGATCGCATGACGGAGGAGGGAGTCTCTCAGCCCTCTGTCAGGGTCATGGCCTCGTCGGATGGGCAGGCAAGTATCTCCCGCTGAGCCCTTGGGGGCGGATCGGAAAATTAGGAGGGGAAGGATGAGATTAAAGGAGAGGGAGGAGCTGGAGCAGGGGCTTCTCGCCGGAAATGAAAGGATCGAGGAAGCCATCGCGGACTTTTCGAAGAACAGGAAGCCGGAGCTTGCGGCGAAGGTCTTCGAGGCGATTTCCGCCCAGATGAAGGACGGGAAGGAGCTTTTTCTCGCTTCCTCCGAAAAACCGGGCCGGGAGAAGCCGGAGCTTCGGATGCTGAAGCTGGAGAACGGGCAGAGCTACGCGCTCGCCTTTACGAAGCGCTCCGAGAGCCGGAGGGGGAGCGCGGAAAAGGACGCAGAACCTCAGCTTCTCTCTCTCCGCTATATCCTGAACCTTGTGCTTGAGAATAAGACGCTCGCGGGGCTGGCGCTCAATCCCTTTTCAGAGAACAGCTTTCTCCTTGTGAGAGAGGCGATCGAGGCGATCTTTAACCAGGAGCGGACGGAGAAGATGGAGCAGCTTCTCTCTGAGGAAAATCAGGAGATCGAGGAGGCGATTCAGAAGTTCTATCAGGGACAGGAGAGCCTTCCCGAAGAGAAGGAGGCGGCGGAAAGCATCCGGAGGGCCTTGCTTCAGAATGTCCTGGACAGCCTTCTCCGTTCCCTTTCCAGAAAGGCTCAGGTCCTGGTCGCCGTCCTCCGCCCTTCGGAGGGGGAGGAGGAGAATGAGGACGGGAGCAGGACCCTGACTTTGAATCATCTCCGGACCGGAGATGGGCAGGATGTTCTCGCGATATTTACCAGCGGAGAGGAGATCCGGAGGGAAGGACAGAATACGCAGGCGGTGCTGATGCCGCTCTCCGATATCATGAACAGTGCCCTTCAGATCGCAAAGAGCGGAAAGCTCGACGGAATCGCCATGAATGCCTTCGGAAGGTCCTTCCTCCTGAATATGCAGCTCATTGAGTGGCTGCTCGGGGAGAGTCAGAGGAGAGCGCTTCTCGCAGGGAGGAAGCTGGAGAACCGGGAGAGGGGGCTCGGAGCCATCTACGGAGCCCTGCTCGGGGGATCTCTCCTCCTCGCAAACGGCGGGACTGCCCCTTCGGAGGGGGAGATCGGAGAATTAAAGAGAGTGAGCGCGGGGGGAAGCCTGCTCCTTGCGGAGCTGGAGAGCCTCTATGAAAAGCGGAAGCTCGACTACGCGGATATCATGGACCGCTTCTATGAATGGGGGATGCACGGCAAATACACTCTGACAGAGGACGGCTCTGAGACGGAGCCTGCCTATACGCAGGCGATCATGAGGAATGCGCGCGGCGTGGAGCCCGTCCGCTGCGGAGAGAGCGGAGAAAAGGGGGATGGCAATGAGTCTCTCGCCCGCATTCTTCCCTTCTCCCTCCTGCTCTGCAGTCCTCAGCACCTCTTTACGGAAAATGACAGGAGGATGCTGCATGACGCCTCTTCTCTCACAAACGCCTCCCCGAAGGCGGAGCTCGCCTGTGAGCTCTACTCTCTTATGATCCGGAACATCCTCGGGAAAAACGGCGGGGAAAGTCTGGAGGAGCAGCTGGAAGCCGCGGTTCGGGACGCAGCCCTCTTCTATTTCTTCGAGGAGGAGGAAGGGCTTTCGGAGAGGGAAAAGAGGGAGAACGAGGAGGCCATGGATGCCCACAGGGAGGATGTCCCAGGCTATGACAGACTGCGGGGTGCGTTTCCGGCTTTCTCGGCTCTCCTCTCAATATCAGAGCTTCGCTCCCTGCCGGAGCAGGAGCTTCCGAAGGGAAGGGATGCGGCGGAGAGCCTGATTCTCTCTGTCTGGGCGCTTTTAAACAGCGGGACCTATCTGGAGACTCTTTCGAAGCTTCCCGCCGGGGAGGGGGGAGCGGCCCTCGCCACCATTGCGGGGGGACTTGCGGGCTGCTGCTTTGGCTTAAGCCGCCTCCCCGAGCAGGGGCGGCTGCAGATCCAGCTCACGGCAGACGGAAAGGGACTTCTCGGAGGCTTTGTCCGGAACTGGCTCGGCGCCTAGGGAAGGATTTTGAGCGGCACATGAGGTTTATGTGCCGCTCAAAATCTTTTCCGGCGCCTTTTTTGCTTCCTGCCTTTTTCGGCGGAGGACGCTCTCGCTCCGAGGAATCTTTTTCAGATTTTTATTGACGAATCCTCTTTTTCAGGTTATCCTAGCAGATAAGAGACGCAGAAATAAGACATGGATGGACAAGTCTTTATAAAAAAGAACTGCCGCTGCGTCTTTTGGAAAAGGAGGGGGATTATGAGCGAGAAAAAGAAGAACAGCGGAGCGCTTCTCGGCGCGGCATTTCTGATGGCCACCTCGGCGATCGGCCCGGGCTTTCTGACCCAGACCGCCAAATTCACCGGCGATTTTCATGCAAGCTTCGGCTTTGTCATCCTCTCATCGGTCCTGCTTGCGGCGATCGCCCAGATTAACATCTGGAGAGTGCTTTGCATCAGCGGACTCAGAGGACAGGACATCGCAAACAGGCTTCTGCCCGGCCTTGGCTACTTCGTCTCCTTTCTGATCGTTCTGGGAGGGCTTGTCTTTAATATCGGGAATGTGGGGGGAGGCGCGCTGGGCTTTCAGACCCTGCTCGGTATCCCGACGGGGATCGGCTACTTTCTGGCCGGAGGGGTCGCGATCCTTGTCTTTCTCTCGAAGGACGCCAAGGGCATCATGGACCGCCTTGTGAAGCTCCTCGGCGCTCTGATGATCCTGGTCATCCTGATCGTGATCTTTGTGGTGAAGCCCCCGGTCGGGGAAGCGGCGAAGAACAGCCTCTTCCCGGAGAAGGGCTATGCGGTGCTCTTTCCCGCGATTCTCACTCTGCTCGGCGGCACCGTGGGGGGCTACATCACCTTTTCCGGCGCGCACCGTCTCATTGACGCCGGCATCACGGGCAGGGAAAAGCTCGCGGAGATCGACAGAAGCTCCATCCTCGGACTCTTTGTTGCGGCGCTTGTGAGGATTCTTCTCTTCCTCGCGGTTCTCGGTGTCGTGGCGAGAGGAGTCAGCCTTGATGCGAAGAATCCGGCGGCGGATGCCTTCCTCCAGGGGGCGGGGCAGCTCGGCTACCGCTTTGCGGGACTTGTGCTTCTCTGCGCCGCGATCACCTCGATCATCGGAGCGGCCTATACCTCGGTCTCCTTCCTGAAGACCTTCCACAGTGCGATCGCGGAGCGCGAAAATCTCTTCATCATCGGCTTCATCGCTTTCTCCACCATTGTCATGGCGATTATGGGGAATCCGGCGGTGCTGCTCGTCATCGCAGGCTCTCTGAACGGCCTGATTCTTCCGATTACGCTGGGGATCAGTCTCGTCGCCTCGGGGAAGAAGTCCATTATGGGGGAGGATTACAGGCATCCGCTCTGGCTTCTCCTGATCGGCATCCTGGTGGTTCTCTTGACCGCCTATGTCGGACTTCAGTCCCTGTCAAAGCTCTCCGCGCTCTTCTAGGGAAGGGTGGTAGGAAAGAGCGCAGAAGTCTGCCATGATGTAAAGCGGTGTTTCCCCGGGGGAGCGGGAGTCCTCCCGGGGCCGGGATTAAAGAACAGAAGGGTGATAGAGAACGGAGATGAACAATATCAGGGTGACGGCGGAAGGGGATTCCTCTCTTTTGGTCGAATTCGAGCAGAAAATCAGTCCGGAGGTAAACCGGCGGATTGCGGCGGTGGTGAAGCTGATCCGGCAGCAGCAGATCGAGGGGATCGTGGATATGATCCCGACCTACTGTTCTCTCCTCATAAGCTATAATCCGCTCGTGATATCCTACCGGGAGATCCATGAGCGGATCAGCTCCATCGCGAGGATGGATACGAAGGTGGAGTCCGTCCGGAAGAGGATCTTCGAGATTCCGGTGCTCTACGGGGGAGAGGGGGGGCCGGATCTCCCGGCGATCGCCTCTCACGCAGGGCTCTCAGAGGAAGAGGTGATCGCGATTCATTCGGGGCGGGATTATCTCATTTATATGCTGGGCTTCCTGCCGGGCTTTACCTACCTGGGCGGGCTCGACGAGAGGATACACACGCCGCGGCTTCCGAATCCCAGGGTCCGGATCCCGGCGGGCTCAGTGGGGATCGGCGGCTCCCAGACGGGGATCTACCCCGTGGATTCTCCGGGCGGCTGGCAGCTCATGGGGATCACGCCGGTCAGAACCTATGATCCCGGGAGGGAGAGGCCGATTTTGGTCGAAGCGGGGGACTATATCCGCTTCCGGCCGGTTTCCGCCCCGGAGTACGAGGAGATCCGGGGGGCGGTGTCTGAGGGAAGCTATCAGCTCACAGTGCGAGAAGGAGATTAGGATGGGATTCAGAGTTCTGAAGGGCGGTATGCTCACGACGGTTCAGGATCTCGGAAGGAGCGGTTATCAGAGCCAGGGCTTCAATGTGGGCGGCGTCATGGATGTGCGCTCCTTCCGGATCGCAAATCTCCTCCTCGATAATCCGGAGAACGAGGCGGTGCTGGAGTGCACCCTGATCGGACCGGTGCTGGAGTTCACCGCGGCGCAGATCATAGCGATCACGGGAGGGGATTTCCGTCCGGAGCTAAACGATGAGCCGATCCCGATGTACACGGCGATCTATGTGAAAAAGGGCGATGTCCTGAAGGTGGGATCCGCGAGGACGGGGAGGAGCTGCTACCTCGCCTTCTCAAACTATATCAAGGTGCCTGTCGTGATGGGCTCGCGCTCCACGAATCTAAGATGCGGGATCGGGGGCTTCAAGGGCCGGAAGCTGGAGGACGGGGATTTTCTCGACAGCAGGATCAACCGAAGGATCTATCTGCCCTACTTCCTCTCCCGGACGCTGGATATCCGGGACTATGAGAAGAGCAGCGTGACGATCCGCGTCATCATGGGTCCGCAGGAGAACTACTTTTCCCGGAGGGGGATCGAGAACTTCCTCTCGGAGGAGTACACGGTCTCCAGCCAGTTTGACCGGATGGGGCTTCGCCTGGAGGGACCCTTCATCGAGACGAAGAAGGGCTCCGACATCATCTCTGACGGCATCGCTCTGGGGGCAGTCCAGGTGCCGAGCCACGGGAAGCCCATCATCCTCCTCTCGGACCGGCAGACGACGGGGGGCTATGCGAAGATCGCGACGGTCGCTTCGGTGGATCTTCCGCTCCTCGCCCAGAGGCGGATGGATGACAGGATCCGCTTCCGGAAGATTTCCGTGACGGAGGCGCAGCGTCTGCTCCGGGAGGAGGAGCAGAAACTGCAGTTCATGCGGGACCGGATTCACAGGCCCTGCCGTGAGGTGCTGGAGTGCAGACTCGCGGCGAAGCGCCTGGAGAAGCTTTTCCGGGAGCTTCAGCTCTGATCAAAGGGTAGGATGAAATCGAAGCAGAGAAGGTTCGGAGCAGAGTTTCCATGGATAAATATCCATGTCTGAGGGAGATAAGATGGATTTAGAGAAGATCGAGGGACTGGTGAAGATATTGGAGAGCTCCTCCTTGAATGAGATGACGATCCGGGACGGGGATTTCAAGATTTCGATGAGCAAGCTCTGCCCCTCCGCGCTGATTTCGGCTTCCGGCATAGGGACGGCCCCGGCTGTCTCCTATGAGGAGAGGAGCGCGGAAGCAGGGGGGGAGGCTGAGGAGAAGGAGGTCAACATTATAAGCCCGATCGTCGGGACCTTCTACTCCGCTTCCGGGCCGCAGATTCCGCCCTATGTGAAGGTCGGGGACAGCGTAAAGGCGGGAGACACCGTTTGCATCCTCGAGGCGATGAAGATGATGAATGAGATCACGGCGGAATTCGACTGCGAGATCGAGGCGGTGCTCGTCTCCAATGAGCAGAAGGTGGAGTACGGGCAGCCGCTCTTCCGCGTGAAGAAGCTTTGACGGGAGGGAAAGGTGCTGAAACGGGTACTGGTTGCTAACCGGGGAGAGATCGCGGTCCGCATCATACGCGCTCTCCGGGATATGGGGATTCCCTCTGTCGCGGTCTATGCGAAGGAGGACAGGACGGCGCTCCACGCGAGGCTCGCGGACAGCAGAGTCTGCATCGGGGAGGGACCGGCGAGGAATTCCTATCTGAATATGGATGCGATTCTCACTGCCGCGAGAAATATGGACTGTGACGCGATTCACCCGGGCTACGGCTTTCTCTCGGAGAACAGCGCCTTCGCCAGGAGCTGCGAAGAGAACGGGATCCTCTTCGTCGGTCCGAAGGCAGAGGTCATCGATGAGATGGGCAATAAATCCGCGGCGAGAAGCAGGATGGAGAAGGCGGGAGTCCCCGTCGTCCCCGGGACGAAGGAGCCGGTCTATGACGCGGAGAAGGCGCTTGAGCGGGCACGGGAGATCGGCTTTCCGATCATGATCAAGGCGAGCTCCGGCGGCGGCGGAAAGGGCATGAGGGAGTGCCTGAGTGAGGAGGACTTCGAGGCGGAGTTCAACACGGCGCAGAGGGAGAGCGCGAACGCCTTCGGGGATGACTCCATGTATCTCGAAAAGCTGATCCTCCACCCAAGGCATGTCGAGGTGCAGATCATGGGGGATTCCTTCGGAAATGTGGTATCCTTAGGGGAGCGGGACTGCTCCGTACAGAGAAATCACCAGAAGCTGATCGAGGAATCTCCTTCCCCCGCGGTATCGGACGGGACGAGGCGGAAGATGATGGAGGCGGCGGTCCGGGCGGCGAAGGCAGTGCACTATACCGGGGCCGGCACGATAGAATTTATCATGGACCAAGGCGGAGCCTTTTATTTTATGGAGATGAATACGAGGATCCAGGTCGAGCACGGAGTGACGGAGCTTGTGAGCGGGACCGACCTCGTCATCGAGCAGCTCAGAATCGCGTCCGGGGAGCCCTTAAGCTTTCGGCAGGAGGATATCCTGCTCCGGGGACACGCCATAGAGTGCCGCATCAATGCGGAGATTCCGGAGCAGAATTTCATGCCGAGCCCCGGGAAGGTCACTTCACTCCATTTCCCGGGGGGAAACGGGGTGAGGATCGACAGCGCGCTCTACGCGGGCTACAGCATCCCCCCGGAGTTTGATTCCATGATCGCGAAGATCCTGGTACACGCAGAGAACCGGGAGGCGGCGATCCGGAAAATGCGCTCTGCCCTGGATGAGACGCTGATCCTGGGAATAGAGACGAATCTTGATTTCCAGTACAAGATCATGCAGTCCGAGACCTTCTGCCGGGGCAAAGCGGACACCGGCTTCATCGAAGCGTTTACGCTGGGAGGGAAAAATCATGAGAGTGGATCTGAACAGTGATGTGGGGGAGAGCTTCGGACGCTATAAGATCGGAATGGATGAGCGTCTGATCCCTCTGATCAGCTCCGCCAATGCTGCCTGCGGTTTTCACGCGGCGGATCCCGTCGTCATGGAGAAGACCGTGCGCCTCGCGGCGGATGCCGGCGTGCAGATCGGGGCCCATCCGGGGCTTCCGGATCTCATGGGATTTGGAAGGAGAAATCTCTCGCTCTCCGCGGAGGAGGCGAGAGCCTACACCCTCTATCAGCTCGGAGCCCTTGCGGCCTTCCTCCATCCCTACGGCGTGAAGCTCCAGCATGTGAAGCCGCACGGCGCACTCTATAATATGGCGGCGAAGGACAGCGAGCTCGCGGAGTCGATCTGCGCTGCAATCCGGGACTTTGACTCCGGACTCATCGTCCTCGCGCTCTCCGGAGGAGAGCTCTACCGGGCGGCGAAGAAGCTCGGCCTCCGCACGGCGGCGGAGGTTTTCGCGGACCGGGCCTATGAAGCGGACGGGAGCCTGGTCAGCCGCCGGAAGGAGGGAGCCCTGATCCAGGATGAGGAGCTCGCCGTCAGGAGAGTGGTCCGTATGGTAAAGGAGGGGAAGGTAAAGAGCATTACGGGGAAGGATATCCCGATTCGCGCTGACTCGATCTGCGTCCATGGAGACGGGGAGAAGGCCCTGCTCTTTGTGGAGAGGATCCGCCGTGCCCTCTCGGAAGAGGGGATCGAGATCGCGGCCTTAAAGGAAATTGTCTGAGATCGCGCCGTCCTTTCGGGAGGAGTATCACAGCTGTTTCTCGACCTTTCCAATTACGGCGGTGCTGTTCTTGGCTTCCTTTGCGAGGGACGTTCACTGTACAGGATCGGAAAGCCGTGCTATGATAGCGGCTGTAAAAGCCGGTTGATTGGAGAACGGAAGGAGTGCGGCAGATGCTGGGAAACAGGGAGATTATTCGCTTTGGCCTTCGGCAGTTTCGGGAGAATCTGGGGATTACCCTGGGCTTTCAGCTGCTTCATGTCTTTTCTCTCTTCCTCGCCGGTCTCTTTTTTGCGGGAATAGGCCTTTTAATCTGCCGCCCGCTTTTCCTGTTCGCTGAGGCCCGGAACTCGGGGACCGTGCGCGTTGCGATTCTCTCCTTCATCGCGATTTTTATCGCTTTCTTTGCTTTGCTGCTCCTCTTTTTTACGATATCCTGTGCCCTTGGCTCCTATCGCTTTTATCTGAAGCTGGCCTTTGGGAGGGAACTAAATCTTTTCGAGCTCTTCTACGGCTTTTCACATAGAGACCATTTCCTTCGCTTTGCGGGGGTCAATCTTCTGGTTGTTCTTCTGTCCTGCCCCTTCCTGATCCCGCTTTTGATCCAGAAGCTGAAGGGAATTTCGATCAATCTTTGGATCCTTGAGCTCCTTGGACTGATCTTTTTCACCGTGGTAACTCTCTTCCTCGCGATGGCCGCTCTTGCTTCGGCGAATGACGAGCGGCTGACGGCGATTTCCTCCCTCAGGCTTTCCATCCGGATGATGAGCCGGCGAAAGCTCAAATATTTCGCGCTTCTTCTGCCCTTCGCTGTGCTCATGTATCTCCTCTCCCTTATTTTCCATGGTTTTTTCAATATCTTTTTCGTCCCCCTTGTCAATACCATCGTGTCAGTCTTCTTCCTCTCCGCCTATAGTGAGGACTTTCCCGCCGGAACAGAGCCCGCCGGAACAGAGCCCGGGGGAGAGAGCCTGAGAGAAGAGAAGGAGTTTTTTGAAGACGGGGAGCAGAGGCAGGAAGAGGAAGAGAGCGGGGAACGGAGGGAGGAGGTCTTTGAGGAGAGCCCGGGGGCGAAGGAGGAGCTTTCGGGAGACATGGAGCAGAGGGAGGAGATCTCTGAGGAGAAGCCGGAGGCGAAGGAGCTTCCGGGAGATCAGGAGCATAGGGGAGAGAGCGGAGAAGCGGAAGAGAGTCCGGAGATGAGGAAGCGAAGCTTTGAGGAGCTTCGGCTTCGCTATACCGCGGAGGGGATAGAAAGTACTCGCGCGGAGGAAGAGAGCTCTGAAGAAAAGAGAGAGGATGCGCCTCTTCCCGCTCTTCCCGCCTCCGCCTGTCCGCCCGCTTCCCCGAGTTCTTCCGCTTCTTCCGAGGAGGGGAAGGATGCTCCCCATTCAGAAGAAGGAGAGGATGTTCCCCATTCAGGGGAAGGAGAGAGGCCCATTCCTTCCGGGGAAGGGGAGAGCGCGCCCCTTTCCGGGGGATCGGAGGAGGGCGGAAGAGCGCCGGAGGAAGAGGAATGAAGTGCCCCTATTGCAGTGCGGAGGGAACGAGAGTGATCGATTCCCGCCCCGCGGATGAAAATACCGCCATCCGGAGAAGGAGGCAGTGCGAGAGCTGCGGCAGGCGCTTTACGACCTACGAGAAGCTTGAGACCATGCCGCTCATGGTGATCAAAAAGGATCAAAGCCGCGTGCCCTATGAGAGGAGCAAGATCGAGGCCGGAATTCTCCGCTCCTGTCACAAAAGGCCCATCTCCACCGCACAGATCGGGCGTATGGTCGATGCGATCGAGAACGAGATATTCTCCGCGGCGGAGAAGGAGATCTGCACCGAGCGGATCGGAGAGCTCGTCATGGAGAAGCTGAAGGAGACCGACCAGGTCGCCTATGTCCGCTTCGCCTCGGTCTACCGGGAGTTTAAGGATATCAATACCTTTGTGGATGAAATCGGAAAGCTATTAAAGAGCAGGGAGGGAGAGAGCGTATGAAGCGGGAGAGCCGGAGGGGAGAGGCTGCCCCCGCAGGGAAGAGGAGGGGGAGAGGACTGCGGCTTCTCCGCCGCCTCTTTCCGGACTGTGTAGTGGATTCCGTCTACGAGATCGACTACGACAGGCTCTACCGCTCCGGCGTCCGGGCGGTGCTCTACGATATCGACAATACCCTCGTCTTACACGATGAGCCGGCGACAGAAGAGGCGAAGAGGCTTTTCCGAAGGATTCACGGGGCGGGACTTCGGATCGCCCTCCTCTCGAACAACCAGGAGAAAAGGGTCGGGAGCTTCGCGAGGGAATGCGGGGCCGACCTCTACTTCTGCGATGCGCATAAGCCCTCGCCGAAGGCCTATAGGAGGGCGGGAGCGGAGCTCGGGCTCCCGGGAAGGGCTCTTTTCTTTTTCGGGGATCAGCTCTTCACCGATATCTGGGGGGCGAGGAACGCAGGGATTCCCAATGCGCTGGTGAGACCCCGGGGAAGGGAAAAGTATTTCCACATCCGGCTGAAGCGTCTTTTGGAACGCCCGATTCTCTTTTTGTACCGGCATTTTGGGGAGTACCGGGAGGGAATCCGGATAGAGGAGGACGGAGCTCGGAAATAGGCTTTGGATTTTGGGAGGGGAGATGGGAAGGACAAAGATCTGCATTCCGCTGAAGGGCGGGAGAGAAGAAGAGCTTTTGCGGGAGGCAGAGGCTCTCTCCGCGCATCCCCTCTCCCCCCTTATCTCTATTGTGGAATTTCGGGACGATCTCTCCGCGGGGATTTCCGATGAGGCTCTCCCGGACTTTCTTCACTCGCTCTCCGAAAGGCTCCCCGGGAAGAGTCTCCTCTTCACACTTCGAAGCGCGGCGCAGGGGGGCGCCTTTCCGGGAGACTTCGAGGCTTACCTTCTCCGAAATGAGGCGGCGCTGAAAGCAGAGGGGATTAGTCTCATCGATCTTGAGCTCCCGCGGGATGCTCGGAAGGAGGAGAAGGGGCGGGAGAGACAGCAGGAAGAGACGGAGAGCTCCCGGAGAGAGAGGATCCGCCTCTTTCTTGAGAGAGCGAAGGCGCGCGGACTTCGGGCGATTGCCTCTTATCATGATTTTGAGAAAACAGAGGGAAGGGAGAAGCTCCTTCAGATCTACCGGGATCTAAGAGCACTCGGCGGGGATATCCTGAAGCTTTCTCTTATGCCGAGGAAGCCGGAGGATGTACTTTCTCTTCTCTCCGCCTGCCGGGCTTTCCGGGAGGAGGACAGGGAGAGGCACGAGTATATCGCGGTCTCCATGGGGCAGCTTGGGCGTTTTTCCCGCATCGCGGGACAGCTCTCCGGCTCGGATTACAGCTTCGCCTCCCTCTTCGCCCCATCGGCCCCGGGGCAGTGGAGACTGGAGGAGATGGAGAGCATGCTCTCTCTTTTGGAGCGCTGAGTCCGCCTGATCTCTTTGGAAGGAAAGGAGCGGAGGATGAATCTTTTTCTCATCGGCTTCATGGGATGCGGGAAGTCCTCCCAGGCACCGCTTCTTTCCGAGCGCCTGGGTCTTCCCGTGATGGAGATGGACCGGGAGATCGAGGAGAGGGCGGGGATGACGATCCGTGAAATCTTTGAGCGCTTCGGGGAGGAGGATTTCAGGATGCGGGAGAGCGGGCTTCTCCGGGAGCTCGGAGACAAAAGCTATGTCGTCTCCTGCGGGGGCGGGCTTCCGCTCCTTTTGGGGAATCGGAGAATGATGCGGGAGAGCGGGAGGGTGATCTACCTCACGGCCGCCCCGGAGACGATCCTGAAAAGGCTCGAGAGGGGGAGGGAAGAACGCCCGCTCCTCCGGGGAGGGGCCGGGCTTTCCGAGATCCGAAGCCTCATGGAAAGCCGGGAGAAGCATTACCGGGCGGCGGCGGATTTTCTGGTGGCGACAGACGGGAGAAGTCCGGAGGAGATCCGGGAGGAGATTTTGAGCCTTCCTCCGTTTTCCGGATAATGCGGCAGATCCTATCTTCTCCTCGGCCGGGCTCTTAAGGCAGAAAGACATTTTTTTAGGTTCTGATCTGACAGATTCGACAGAAAATTTCCGAGCTGCGGTCAAATTGCACCCTGGTTTTGCAGGATCCTTCTTTTGCTTGTCGTATCTGCACATTGTCAAAGAAATCCGTGCATGATACTCTGAACTTAACTTTCCATTATGCTATCAAAGGGGGATAAGATGGAAGAGTACAAAAAGGCTTTACTTGCGCCGTGCAAGCCCATGGGACTTCCCTGGTGGCTTGCACTTATCATCGTGGTACTCACATATATCAGTGTGAACCGCGGCACCCTGTCCACGGATCTTGCGGGCTGCTTCCTTCTGATGCTCAGCATCGGGATCGTCTGCGATCAGATCGGAAACCGGCTTCCGATCTGGAATACCTATGTCGGAGGCGGCATCGTTATGACCTATATCGTCTCCGCCGTTTTGTTCAGCTATAACTGCATTCCGGATAAGTATGTCACGGCGATCAGCACCCTGATGGATGATTCCGTGAAAATGCTGGTGAACGGGACGGAGGCGAAGGCGGTCGGATCGGACTTTCTCTCCTTCTTCATTATCTTCTTGATCACCGGCTCCATCATCTCCTTGGACCGGAAGCTTATGATCAAATCCTTTATCGGCTACATCCCCTCCATCTTCGGAGGCTTGATCGGAGCAGCGGTCTTCGGGGTTCTCGGGGGGCTGCTCTTTGGTGTCACGCCGGCCATGATCCTCATTAAGTATGTGCTTCCCGTCATGGGAGGCGGAAACGGAGCGGGCGCTGTGCCGCTCTCCCAGATCTATGAGTCTGTGACCGGGGATAATGCGGCGAATTATTACAGCTTTGCGATCGCGATCCTGACGATCGCCAATGTCTTTGCGATCATCTCCGGTGCGCTCTTAAAGAAGCTCGGCGAGGCAAAGCCCGATCTGACCGGAGGAGATGGGGCGAAGGCCCGGCTGATGCGGGAGGGGCACTTCGACGCGGATGATTCCAAGCTCGCAAAGCCCAGCCTCGGGGACTACGGCGGAGCGATCCTCCTGGCCTGCGCCTTCTATGCCCTCGGAAGACTCTTCGCGAAGGCCATTCTCCCGGAGATCGGAGGCGCTCCGATCCACCAGTTTGCCTATGTGATTCTCTTTGTCGCGCTCGCCGCTCTGACCGGCATCATACCGGACAATATCCGAAACGCCGCGAAGACGCTTCAGAGCTTCTTCACGAAGAATCTCATCAATATCATCATGGTCGGAGTTGCGGTGGATACGAATATCCATGATCTTCTCGCCGCCTGTACCTTTTCCAATGTGGTGATCGCAGCGCTCATCGTGCTCGGCTGTATCATCGGCTCTGCGCTCATCGGTTATCTGGTTGGTTTTTTCCCGATCGACACCGCGGTCACTGCCGGACTTTGCATGGCAAACCGGGGCGGCTCCGGAGATCTCGCTGTGCTCGGCGCGGCGGATCGGATGTCTCTGATCCCCTATGCGCAGCTCTCCAGCCGTCTGGGAGGAGGGATCGTCCTGGTCATCGGATCCTTTATCTTCGGACTGCTTCTGAAGTGAGGAATTTCCCGGTCCCCCTTCGGAGTTTCGGGGCGGGTCGGCTGTTTCGGAACCTTCTTCACTTCCTCCTCACTGATACGGTTTCTCAGGGAGGCATGGCCGCTTTGGCGGCTGTGCCTCCCTTTTTGCAGAGTCTTGCTATTTTCCGATGGGAGCGCTATAATCTGGGATGTACTTTAGCGATTTAAAGCTTTTAAGCATACAAGCGAGCAGAGAGGAAGGCAGGAGGAGAGGATTATGGATTTACGGAGACGGGCGGCGCTGCCGCTTTTATCCCTGGCATTGACAGCGCTTTTGCTCGGGCTTTCGCCGTTTTGCGGTTTTTCGGCGGGACAGGAGGTTCTTTCTTCGAAGGGCCAGGAGACGCTCTCTTCGGAGGAGCAGCGGGAAGAGAAGAGCTCCGCGGGAGAAGAGGAGAGCGGAGCTTTATCTTCGGGAGAGCGGGGAGAGGAGGAGAGGCCGCAGACCGGAGAGAGCGGGACATCGGAAGACGGCGGAGAGAGGGAGTACCGGGTCGGGATTTTGCAGCTCATTCAGCACCCCGCTCTGGACCGCGCCAATGAGGGCTTTGTGCAGGCGCTCTCGGATTCCGGCCTCCGCTTTCACATCGATCAGCAGAATGCCTCCGGGGATCAGTCGGCCTGTCAGACGATCTCCGATAAGTTCGTGGGGGATCGGGATGATCTGATCTATGCGATTGCGACACCGGCGGCGCAGGCCGCCGCGGCCGCGACGACGGAGATCCCGATCGTCCTTTCCGCGGTGACGGATCCCGCGGCCTCCGGACTGGTACAGAGCAATGAGCATCCGGGAGGAAATGTCACGGGGACCTCGGATCTCACGCCCGTGGAGAAGCAGATGGAGCTTTTGAAGAAGCTCTTTCCGGAGACAAGGACGGTGGGGATTCTCTCCAGCAGCTCGGAGGCGAATTCCGCGATCCAGGTGGAGCTTGCGGAGAAGAGCTGCGCGGAGCTCGGTCTCGAGACGAAGAGCTTTTCCGTCTCCTCCTCCAATGAGATTCAGACGGTGACAGAGTCCATGATCGGAAAGATCGATGTGCTCTATGTTCCGACGGACAATATGATTTCGGCCGGAATCGCGACGGTAGCCGCTGTCACGACGGACCATGGGATTCCGATCATCGTCGGGGAGGAGGGAGAGCTTGTGGGAGGAGGGCTCGCGACCTACGGCGTGGACTACTACGAGCTCGGCTATCTCGCGGGACAGCAGGCGATCTCCATCCTAAAGGATGGGAAGAAGCCGGGAGATATCCCGATCGAGCAGCTCCCGGAGGAGAAGCTCAAGCTCAAGATCAATCAGGAGCAGGCGAAGCTTCTCGGGCTCTCGATCGATGATGAGCTCCATGTCACGAAGCTTTCGGAGCAAAGGAGCGGGAACGGCTTTCTCGCCTCTCTCCTCGGCGCGGCCGCCCAGGGTCTGATCTGGTCTCTCATGGTGCTCGGCGTCTACATTACCTTCCGGATTCTGAATATCGCGGATATGACGACGGACGGCTCCTTCACGCTCGGCGGCTGTGTCTGCGCCATGCTGATGCTTTCGGGAGTGGATCCGACGATCGCCCTGCTCTTGGGCGCGCTTTCCGGGGGCCTCGCCGGGGCAGTGACCGGAGTTTTGCACACCTTTTTCGGAATTCCGGCGATCCTCGCGGGGATCCTGACGCAGATATCACTTTGGTCGATCAATCTTCGCATTATGGCAAACAAGTCGAATCAGTCTGTGAACCGGATCGCCTCGGACATCACCTTTTTCGCGGGACGCTTCGGACTGACGCAGTCGGAAGCGACGCTCGTCGTGGGCCTCCTCGCTGCCATCCTCGCTGTTCTCCTTCTCTACTGGTTCTTTGGGACGGAGATTGGCTCCTCTCTCCGGGCGACCGGGAACAACGAAGACATGATCCGGGCTCTCGGGGTGAACACAAACAGCGTGAAGCTTCTCGGGCTCGTCATCGCGAATCTCTTCGTCGGGCTCTCCGGTGCCCTGGTAGCGCAGTCCACGAAGTATGCGGATGTCAATATGGGGACCGGCGCGATCGTCATCGGACTTGCGGCGATCGTCATCGGTGAGGTGCTCTTTCGGAAGGTTCGAAATTTCGGGCTGAAGCTGGGCTGCTCCGTTCTGGGCTGCATCATTTACTTTATGATCCGCGCTCTCGTGCTGCGGCTTGGAATGCGGGCCAACGATATGAAGCTGCTCTCGGCCTTCATCGTCGGACTTGCGCTCTGTGTGCCGGTCGCTCTGTCGAAGTGGCGGGAGAAAAAGTCCTATCGGGAGTACAGCGCGGAGGATGAAGAGGAAGCGGAAGGAGTCGGGGAAAATGCTTAGGATAACGAAGATCCGGAAGACCTTTCACAGAGGGACGGTCAATGAGAAAATGGCGCTCTGCGGCGTGAGCCTTTGTCTTAAGGAAGGCGATTTCGTGACGGTGATCGGGGGAAACGGCGCGGGGAAATCCACTCTCTTAAATATGATCGCGGGCGTTTACCAGCCGGATTCCGGCGTGATCGAGATCGACGGGACGAATATCACGAGGATGCCGGAGCACCGGAGGGCGAAATATATCGGAAGAGTATTTCAGGACCCGATGAAGGGGACCGCGGGGGATATGCAGATCGAGGAGAATCTCGCCCTCGCCTATCGGCGGGGGGAGAGGAGAGGCCTCCGCTGGGCCGTGCAGGAGAAGGAGAGAGAGCTCTACCGGAAGGCACTGGGCAGGCTCGAGCTCGGACTCCAGGGCAGGATGGGAACGAAGGTGAAGCTTCTCTCCGGGGGACAGAGGCAGGCGCTCACCCTCCTCATGGCGACGCTGAAGCGGCCGAAACTGCTGCTCCTCGACGAGCACACGGCGGCTCTGGACCCGAAGACCGCATCGAAGGTCCTGGAGCTTACGAGGGAGATCGTCGAGGAGGACAAGCTCACGGCGCTGATGGTCACGCATAATATGCGGGATGCCATCGCGATCGGGAACCGCCTCATCATGATGCACGGCGGGTCCATCCTCTACGATGTCTCCGGAGAGGAAAAGAAAAGGCTCACGGTGGAGGAACTCCTCCATAAATTCGAAGAGGCCTCCGGCGGAAGCTTCGCGAACGACCGTATGATCCTCTCAAAATGAGAAAGAGCGGTCCTTATATTTGCTCCTGATGTTTTCCTGTCCGACGCAGCACGCTATCACTCCGACGGCCCTGTTTTTCGGCGGGGAGACTCGGAGCGCAGCTGATAAAATATGCGGACAGGCAGAGCTCATCGAGTTTATCTTATTAAGGGGGCCATATAGTATGCCGCAGCTTGCCGCTTCCTTTTCCTAAGGAAGAAAAGGAAGCGGCAGAAAGAAAGGGAAGGGGCGAAAGGAAGGAGGACTGGAAAAAGTCCGCAGAATTATGTTATGATTCCGGTGTCGAAGCTCTCTCCTCCGCGGCAGGCTCTGATATTCCTTCAAAGCGCCCGGCGGCAGAGAAGAACAGAGAAGATTCGGAGCAGAACTTTCTATGAAGATACCAAGGATCAGGTTTCGTTTCGGGGGGACCGGCAGGCCGCTGCTTCCCGCCTCCCTTTTCCTCACCCTTCTTTTCCTTATACTCCTCTTCCTCGTCCGGGGAGGGGCGCTTTCCGGGAGAGGCGCAGGGAAGGAGGCCGGATCACTCTCCTCCCGGGAGGGGCCTGCGACCGCCTCGGAGATCAAGAGACTTTCCGGGCAGCTTCTCGCGGAGGAGATGAAGCAGGCGCTCTCTAATTACCAAAATCTTGGCATCATACAGTGCGCGTCTTACATTAACTTCCGCTCGAAGCCGAACCAGACGGATATCACAAATATCATGGGCATGCTGAAGGACGGAGCGGCTGTGGATATCGAGGAGATCGATCCCGAGGGCGCGCAGGGCTGGGCCCATGTGAGATCCGGAGGGATGGACGGCTATATCTCGACCTCCTTCCTCTTGGGCGGAGAAGAGGCGAAGGAGAAGGCGAAGACGCTGCTCGCCCCCAGGGCGAAGGTTCTCGCGGATAAGCTCAGGATCCGTTCCACACCGGAGATCAGCGACGGAAATACGGTGGGCTCCGCTGCGGCGGGAGAGACCTACCAGCTGATCGGGAGAGCGGGCCGGGACTGGGTTGAGATCACCGTGGATAATATCGACGGCATTTCCTCCGCCTACATGTCCGCGGACCCGGAGAATGTCTCCCTGGACTACGGTCTCGACGAGGCGAGGTCTCTCAACTTAAAGCAAAAGGTCTTAAATCTCTATGACCGTCTCGGGGTCTCAAAGGCGGGGGATTATATCAATATCCGTTCGAGTCCGGAGGAGGACGGCATACGAAATATCGTCGGCAAATTCCCGGGCTTTGCGGGGGGCAATATTCTGGGAGAGGAGAACGGCTGGTACAAGATCCAGTCGGGAGCCGTGACGGGCTATGTGAAGGCGGAGCTCGTTGCGACCGGGGCGGAGGCGGAGAGACTCGCCGTTGACAATGCGCAGGTCATGGCGATCGTCAATACGAATTCCCTCAATGTCCGCTCCGAGCCGAGCACGGAGTCCAGGGCCTGGACGCAGATCACAAAGGATCAGAGGTATCTGGTCGTCAATCAGCTCGACGGATGGGTGCAGCTCGACCTGGACAGCGGGGATGACGACGATGGGGAGCAGGGGGCCTATGTCTCTACGAGGGACAACAATGTCTCCGTCACCTACGGGCTCCAGGAGGCTGTAGAATATCATCCGGCGCTGGAGGCGGCGAATGCGGCGATGGAGAGGCGGAACCAGATCGTAAACTTCGCCTGCCAGTTTGTCGGGAACCGCTATGTCTGGGGAGGGACATCCCTCACCCATGGCGCGGACTGCTCGGGCTTTACGCAGTCCGTCATGAAGAATTTTGATATCTACCTTCCGAGAGTTTCGAGGGAGCAGGCCAGGACCGGTGTCAAGGTGGACAGCGGCAGCATGCGGCCGGGCGATCTCATCTTCTACGCAAACCGCTCCGGGAGGGTGAACCATGTCGGGATCTATATCGGAAACGGGCAGGTCGTAAACGCGGCGTCCAGAAGATCGGGGATCCGGATCTATCGCTGGAATTACCGGACGCCGGTGGCGATCCGAAATGTCATCGGAGACTGAGGCGCCGGAGAGCGGGAAATGAAAGGTGACTTTTCCTATGCTCTGTGCTAGGATATCCGAAGTGAGAATTTTTTGTCAGCCGGCTCAGGCTGGAAAGGTGAGGTAGAAGTGATGGAAGAAGAGCGGGAGAAAGAGATGATGACATCGGACGGGAAGGAAATTCCCTCCATGGAGGATTATAAGGAGGAGCTGGAGGAGTCCCTCCGCAGCCACAGGCAGCAAAAGAGAGCGGACATGGCCCAGTGGGAGAAGATCCTGGATGATTATGAGAATAAGATTCCGGTAGAGGTAGAGATCCAGGAAGCGGTGAAGAGCGGCGTGACCACGACTCTCGAGGGGATTCGCGCCTTCATCCCGGCCTCTAAGCTCTCCCTCTCCTTTGTGGAGGAGAAGGATCTCCCGAACTGGGTCGGAAAGCGGCTTACGGTGAGAGTCGTCACCGCGGAACCCGAGGGGAACCGGCTTGTTCTCTCCGCAAAGGAGCTTCTCCGGGAGGAGGCCGAGAAACTGCGGGCGGAAAAGGCCGCGAAGCTGGAGGTCGGATCTGTGCTGGAGGGGAAGGTTGAGAGCCTGAAGGATTACGGCGCCTTTGTCGATATCGGGGACGGCGTGACCGGGCTTTTGCATGTCTCCCAGATCTCCCAGAGGAGGATCAAGACGCCGGCGGATGTCCTGAAGGAGGGGCAGAGCGTCACAGTCAAGATCACGGCGATGAAGGACGGCCGCATCAGTCTCTCCATGAAGGAGCTGGAGAGCGAGAGAGCGGACAGGGAGGAGAGGAGAGAGCGGGAGAACTTCCGCGAGAACTACCGTGAGAGCGGCGCCGTCACAACGACGCTGGGAGAGCTCATGAAGAAAAGCGGTTTCCGCACCTGATCGTTCAGAAGCTCCGCTTTTTGCCGTACCATTCCAGGAAGCTGTGCTTTACGCCGTTTTCCCGGACGGCGAGAACCGTATTTAAGGATACGTTCTCCATGGATTTAAAAAGATTTTTTTCGATGAAGGGGTTCGTCCTTTTGAGACTTGCGATGAGCCTCTTTGTCTCAAGCCGCTTGGAGCTGCTCGTGCCGTCGGTCTGACAGCTGCTGCAGCTCTCGGTGAACTTGCAGGCGCACTGGATAAAGTTCAGATGGTTTTCGTCCCGCCAGCGGAGGATATCCTCCTCCCGGATCAGGTAGAGGGGGCGGATGAGCTCCATGCCCTCGAAGTTTGTGGAGCGGAGCTTCGGCATCATGGCCTGAAACTGGCCGCTGTAGAGCATGCCCATCAGTACGGTCTCGATCACATCGTCATAATGGTGGCCGAGCGCAATCTTGTTGCAGCCCAATTCCCGGGCCCTCCTGTAAAGCCAGCCGCGCCGCATCCTGGCGCAGACATAGCAGGGGGATTTTTCAATGTGAAAAACCGCGTCGAAGATCTCTGTCTGGAAAAAGCGGAGCGGGATGCCGAGGAGGGCGGCGTTTTCCTCGATGATGCGGCGGTTCGCCTCATTGTAGCCGGGGTCCATGCATAAAAAGACAAGTTCAAAGGGGAACTTATTATGCCTTTTTACCTCCTGAAAGAGCTTCGCCATGAGCATGGAATCCTTCCCGCCCGAGATGCAGACGCAGATCCGGTCTCCCTCCTCCACAAGCTCATAATCATTCAAGGCCTTTGCGAAGGGGGTGTA
This sequence comes from Oribacterium sp. oral taxon 078 str. F0262, assembly GCF_000160135.1. Taxonomy (GTDB): domain Bacteria; phylum Bacillota; class Clostridia; order Lachnospirales; family Lachnospiraceae; genus Oribacterium. Next base: position 127,977 of record NZ_GG729936.1, on the reverse strand, counting down.
CAGCCTTCTTCGAAAGCGCTTTCGGATGCTTTCCTCTATCTCTCTCCGGCGCTCCTCCGGGCAGAGCTCCCTCTGTATTTTCCGGAGCAGCCATTCCCCATAGCCTCCCCTCAGGCTCCAGGCGTCATAGCCCTGCTCAAGGAGCAGCTCCGCGGCCTGCCGGGAGAGGGAGCCGTATTTGCAGTAGAGAAGAAGACGCCGGTCTCTCGGGAGTCCATGCTCCCCATCGGCGATCCTTTCGATATCCATCCGGACGGCATCGGGAAGCTTTCCCTGCCGGAAATCCTCCTCGTCCCGGATGTCGATGCTTCTGTATGAGGAGCGCGGCCAGCTCTCCAGTTCCTCCGCGCTGACTTCCCTTGTAAGATCCTCCATCGATACCTTCCCTCCCCGACCGCAGCTTTCTATTTTCTTCTATCTTTCTTTCAAATCCTCCGGACAGCATAACAGTTTTTTTTCGGAAAGAAAAGACACCAATCTTGCCAGGCAGGAGCCTGCTTGTTATCATAGCGTAGAAGTCTGCCATCAGGCAGACTCGGAGCGTCCTTGACCACTTCTCGGAGAGAAGTGTCTCCCGAAGGGAGATCGGCTGAAGCCTCCCGGGCGAAGCCGAGTCGCCGGGGCGGCAGCGCGGACAGACAAAATGGCCGGGGCGTCAGACTCGGAGCGTTTAAGTATCAGGGCGGAAGTATCGGCGCGAGTCTTTGGGGAATAGAATGGAAGAGAAGAGGGAAGAAGGAGAGAGGTGTTTTTCCGAGGATCCTTCCGGGATTCTGTCCTCCTGCCGTCTCTGTCCGAGGCAGTGTGCTGTGAACCGCCTCCTCGGGCAGAGGGGCTTTTGCGGGGCCTCCGCGAAGCTTTTTGTGGCGAGGGCCGCTCTCCATTTCTGGGAGGAGCCGTGCATCTCCGGTAAGGAGGGGAGCGGGGCCGTGTTTTTCACAGGCTGTGCCCTTCGCTGCGTTTTTTGCCAGAATTCTGCAATTTCCCGGAGAGAGGGCGGGAGAGCGCTTCGCCCGTCGGAGCTTTCGGAGCTTTTTCTCCGGCTGCAGAAGGAGGGGGCAAACAATATCAATCTCGTGAGTCCGGATCACGAGATCCCTCTGCTGGTCCCCGCGATGAGGGAGGCGAGGGAGAGAGGGCTCCGGATTCCCTATGTGATCAACTGCTCGGGCTATGAGTGCAGACCTCAGCTTCGGCTCCTGAAGGGACTCGCAGACATATATCTCATGGATTTTAAATATATGGATCCTGAGAAGGCTCAGCGCTATTCTGCTGCCTTCGACTATCCAAAGAGAGCGAAGGAGAGCCTCAGGGAGATGACGGAGCAGTGCGGGGAAGCGGTCTTTGATTCCCGGGGGATGATGAGGAGGGGCGTGATCGTCCGCCATCTTCTGATGCCCGGTATGGTGCGGGACGGGAAGGCAATCGTTCGCTATGTCCACGAGCATTATGGGGAGAAGGTATATCTCAGCCTCATGCAGCAGTACACTCCCGTTCCGGGCCTCTCGGCTTATCCGGAGATCAATCGCTGTGTGACAAAGCGGGAGTACGGGCGGCTCTTGGACTATGCGCTCTCCCTCGGAATAGAGCACGCCTTTATCCAGGAGGAGGGCGCGGCGAAGGAGAGCTTTATCCCGGACTGGGACTGGCTCTAAGAGGGAGAAAAGCGGCACAGCGGGGCCGACATTATGTCTGGGACTGACTGGGAGAGGATCCGCCCTGCGGTATTCCTCCGGCGGGGGGACGGAAAGAGAGGGGGCGGTCTTTTTCGAAGGCGTTCACGCTCTGCGGCATCCCTTGCGGAGGAGAAGTGGAAGGAGAGAGGGCGAACGGAGACGGAAGGAGGGCTTTTGATGGGAGAAAGAGCAGAGCGGAAGCTTTTGGATTATGAGATCAGACACCGGGCTTTGGCGAGGCGAGCCGCGGCAGAGGGAATCGTGCTTTTGAAAAATGAGGGAATCCTTCCGCTTGCTGCGGGGCAGAGTCTCGCTCTCTATGGCGCGGGCGCAGTGGGGACCGTAAAGGGAGGAAGCGGCTCGGGAGATGTCAATGCGCGGGAGTCTGTGAACATCTGGCAGGGGCTGAAAAGCGCCGGCTTTACAATCGAAAATGAGGACTGGCTCTCCGACTATGAGAAGCGCTTCCAGGAGGCGAGGCTTTCCTGGCGAGATAGGATTCTCTCGGAGTTTGAGGAAGGGAATGGGAATGATGCGGAATTTTTTGAGATTTATACGAAAAATCCATTCCGCAGCCCAAGCGGCGGAAAAATCGTAAAGACAGAGGCGGACTGCGCGATCTATGTCCTGAGCCGGACCGCCGGAGAGGGAAAAGACCGGAGGAAAGAGCCGGGAGACTATTTTCTGAGTAAAGAGGAGGAGCGGGAGCTCTCGGAGCTTTCAGAGCTCTACCGGGATCTGATCCTCCTTCTGAATACCGGGGGTCCCGTGGATCTCTCCTTTACGGAGCGGCTTCCGAATATCCGCGCGATTCTCTTCCTTTCTCAGCCCGGTATGGAAGGGGGGAATGCCGTCTCGGATATCTTATCCGGCGCGGTCTCTCCCTCCGGAAGGCTCACAGACAGCTGGGCGCTTCGCTATGAGGACTATCCGAACGCGGAGTCCTTTTCCTATCTGAGCGGCGATCTCTCCCGGGAGGAATACAGGGAAGGGATTTATGTTGGCTACCGCTATTTTGACAGCTTCTCCGTTCCGCTTCGCTACGGCTTTGGAGAGGGGCTTTCCTATACGGATTTCGGTATCCGCCTCGAGTCGCTTCGCTTTTTGGAGGGGGAGGCGGAGTCCGCGCTCTCCTATGGATCCACGCTTCTCTCCGGACTTGGCCTGCAATCCGGGGATCAGGAAAATCGGAGGGAGCAGGCGGAGTCTGCGGGGGTGGAGCCGGCCCTGGAGCTTTCGATCCGGGTCGAGAATACCGGCTCCCGCTATGCGGGGAGGGAGTGCGTCCAGATCTATGCTTCCCTTCCTGCCGGAGAGCTGGAGAAGGAGCACAGGAGACTGATCGGCTTTCGAAAGACTGCCCTGCTCTCCCCGGGGGAGAGTGAGGAATTTTTGCTTCGGATTCCGATCTATCTTCTCGCTTCCTACGAGGAGAAGCGCTCTGCCTATCTCCTGGAGAGAGGCTGCTACGGGATCTGGATCGGCGGAAGCCTCAGGGCGTCGAAGGCGGTCTGGAAGCTTCGGCTCGGAAGAGAGGCTGTGCTTTTGAAGCTTCGCCCGGAGCTTTCGATCCGGGAGGAGCTCTCCGAGATCAGACGGAGCCGGGAAATGCAGGAGAAGCTCTGCGCGGCCTGGGAGGAGCTTTCGCTTCCGGAGACGGAGCTTCCGGCGGAGAAGCTCTGTCTTCGCGAGCTCTCCTATCGGGAAGAGGGACCCTTGCCCGGAAGGAGGGCCGCGGAAATCGCGGCGGGGCTTTCGGAGGAGGAGCTCCTTCATCTTGTGACGGGGAGGATCAGAGAACAGGACGGGAAGGAGGCTTTCCCGCAGTCCGTGCCCGGCGCCGCCGGGGAGACGATCGCTCTGGATACTGCGTTTGGGAAAGTGGAGTCGATGATGCTCGCGGACGGCCCGGCAGGGCTTCGCCTGGAGGCAGAGCCGAGGGAAAAGGACGGAAGACTTCTCTCCGGCGGACTTATTTCCGCGCTGGAGTGCGGCTTCTTTCGGAAAGCGGAGGAGAGGGATCCCGCGGAGCGCATCGTTTATCAGTACTGCACGGCCTTTCCGGTGGGGACTCTCCTTGCGCAGAGCTTTGACCCCCGGCTCCTCCGGGAGATCGGAGAGGCGGTTTCCGAGGAGATGGAGCTTTTCCATATCGCGATTTGGCTTGCGCCCGGTATGAACATTCACAGGAATCCGCTCTGCGGGAGAAATTTCGAATATTATTCCGAGGATCCGCTTCTCTCCGGCGTCATGGCGGCCTCCCTTTCTCTGGGGGTACAGGAGAGGAAGGGGCATTTTGTGACGATCAAGCATCTTGCGGGGAACAATCAGGAGGACAACCGCATGGGCTCCGACGATATCGTCTCCGAGAGGGCTCTCCGGGAGATCTATCTCCGCGGCTTTGAGCTCGCCGTGAAAAATGCGGCTCCGGGGGCGATCATGAGCTCCTATAATCTCATCAATGGAGTGCACAGCGCGAATAACCGCGCGCTCTGCACGGAGATCGCGAGAAAGGAATGGGGCTTCCGGGGGCTCATCATGAGCGACTGGGGAACGACGAATATGAGTACAGATGCCGCGCTCTGCACGGCGAGCGGCTGCATCAGGGCGGGGAATGATCTCATCATGCCGGGAGCTCCGGAGGATCTTGAGAATATGAGGGAGGCCCTCCGGAAGGGAGAGCTCAGTCTTGAGCTCCTTCGACTCTCCGCATCGAGAATCCTGGAAGCCGCGGGGAAGACGGAGACAGGAGCGGAAGCTGTCCGGGCGGAGGGAAGGAAAGGCGGGGAGCAGCGATGAAGTATATCATGGCTTTGGATTCCGGTACGAGCAGTGTGCGCTGCATCCTCTTTGACCGGGAGGGGAAAACTGCCGCGCTTTCGCAGCGGGAGATCACGCAGCATTATCCGAAGCCCGGCTGGGTGGAGCACGACGCGGAGGAGATCTGGCAGGCACAGCTCTCCGCGGCGAGGCAGGCCATGAAGAAGCTCGGAATCAGCTGGCGGGAGCTCGCCGCGATCGGGATCACGAATCAGCGGGAGACCACGATACTCTGGGACCGGAAAACGGGACAGGCGATCGGCCCCGCCATCGTCTGGCAGTGCAGGAGGACTGCGGACATGACGGAGCGCCTCCGGGCGGAGCATCCGGAGAGCGCGGAGCTTTTTCGAAAAAAGACCGGGCTCCTTCTGGACCCCTATTTCTCGGGCACAAAGATCCGCTGGATTTTAGACCACACGGAGGGGGCCAGAGAGAGGGCGGAGAGAGGGGAGCTTTGCTTTGGTACGGTGGATTCCTGGCTGATCTATAAGCTCACAAAGGGCAGGGTTCACGTGACGGACTATTCCAACGCCTCCCGGACTCTTCTTTTCAACATCAATACTCTCTCCTGGGACCGGGAGCTCTGTGATTTCCTGGAAATTCCCATGGCGCTTCTCCCGGAGGCGAGACCCTCGAGCTTCCTCTACGGGAAGAGCGAGCCGGAGTTTTTCGGGGGAGAGGTCCCGATCGCCGGCGCGGCGGGAGATCAGCAGGCGGCGCTTTTCGGGCAGACCTGCTTTTTGGAGGGAGAGGCGAAGAATACTTACGGCACCGGCTGCTTCATGCTCATGAATACCGGGGAGAGGCCGATTGATTCGAAAAACGGTCTCCTGACGACGATCGCCTGGGGGATAGACGGGAAGGTGAACTATGCCCTGGAGGGCTCCGTCTATGTCGCGGGGGCTGCGATCCAGTGGCTCCGGGACGAGCTCCGCATCCTGGATCAGTCGCCGGATTCCGAGTACTTTGCGACCAGAGTCAGCGATACCAACGGCTGCTACGTGGTGCCGGCCTTCACCGGGCTCGGCGCGCCCTTCTGGGATCCCTATGCGAGAGGCGCGATCACCGGCCTTACGAGGGGGGTAAATAAGTACCATATTATCCGGGCGACCCTGGAATCTCTCGCCTTTCAGAGTAATGACGTCCTCCGCGCGATGGAGATGGACTCCGGCATCCATCTCTCCTCCCTCCGCGTGGACGGCGGGGCATGCCGGAATGATTTCCTCATGCAGTTTCAGGCCGATATCTGCGGCTCCCCGGTGCGGCGCCCGCTCTGTGTCGAGACGACGGCGCTGGGGGCGGCTTATCTTGCAGGGCTTGCGGTCTCCTTCTGGGAATCCCGGGAGGAGGTGAAAAGGAGCTGGGGCATAGACCGGGAATTTCATCCGAAGATGACGGAGGAGGAGAGAGGAAGGCAGATCCGAGGCTGGAACAAGGCGGTCTCGTCCTGCTTTGGCTGGGCAAAGGACGAGGAAGATGGACAGAAGGGCGGATAAAAAGCCGGACAGAAAGTCGGACAGAAAAGCGGATAGAAGGGAGGATGAAGGAAGAATGCTTAGAGGAAGGGAGCTTGGAATAAGATGAGATTTTTTCACCTCTCCGATCTGCACATCGGACTCAAGCTTTTTAACCGGGATCTCCGGGAGGATCAGGAATATATCTTTTCGGAGATCGCGGATTACGCGAAGAGGGAGAAGCCGGACGCGATTCTCATCGCGGGGGACATCTACGATAAAGCGGTCCCTTCCGCAGAGGCCGTGGAGCTCTTTGACCGCTTTCTCGGCATGCTCCTTCAGGCCGCCCCGGGGACGGAGCTTATGCTGATCAGCGGAAATCACGATAGTGCGCCGAGGCTCAATGTCTTTCGGAGCATCCTTCGGAGGGAGCATGTCCACATGATCGGTCAGCCTCCGAGGAGGGAGGACGAGTTTATGGAGAGGGTCCGCCTGGAGGATTCCTTCGGGGCGGTCAACTTCTATCTCCTCCCCTTCGTCCGGCCCTCCATGCTGACGAAGCTCTTCAAAAGCGAGGAGGCACTCAGCTACGACGACTGCCTCCACCGTCTTTTTTCCCGGGAGAAGATCCGGGAGGAGGAGAGAAATGTCCTTCTCAGCCACCAGTTTTACCTTCCGTCCTCGAAGAAGGCGGGGGAGATCGAGAGGATGGATTCCGAGATCCGGACGATCGGAAATATCGATGCGGTAAAGGCCGATCTTCTGGAGCGCTTTGATTATGCGGCACTCGGACATATCCATAAGCCCATGCGGGTGGGGTCGGAGTTTTTCCGCTACTCCGGCTCCCCCCTCGCTTTTTCCGTGAGCGAGGCGGGGCAGGAAAAGGCTGTCATCCTGGTGGAGATGGAGAAAAAGGGAGAGATCCGCACAGAGCGGCTGCCGCTTCACCCGCTCCGGGAGCTCCGTGTTCTCCAAGGGAACGCGGCGGAGCTTCTGGAGTCCCCTACGACGGACTATGTCACGCTTCTCCTCACGGCGGAGAGCGAGGAGTCTCCGGACATTCGGGACAGACTGCGCGCTGCCTTTCCGAATCTTTTGGAGATTCGCCGCCTTCTCCCGGAGGAGAAGACGAGGCAGTCTCTCCCGCTCGAGGAGGAGAGCGATCCCTTTTCGCTCTGCTGCGCCTTCCTCGGGGATCCGGATGAGGAGGAAAAGAGGATTCTCGCGGATGCCCTGAATTTGATCTGAGAGATTCGGAGTGCAGCCGTGAATTGGCGTGCAGCTATGATTTAGCGCGCGACTGTGATCCGGTGCGCAGCCGTGATTTGGCGCGCAGCGTGATTTGGCGTCTGCTGTGCCTCCTTTTTGGGAAGGAGTGCGCCGGAAGCATTGTCCTTTTATCGGGAGAGCGCCGCTTTTATGGCGGAGAAAAAAAGCGGGGAAAAATCCCCAAAGTGCTGAGAACGGAGAATCTTATGCGCCCTTTGCAGCTTAAGCTCCAGGCCTTTTCCTCCTACGGGAAGGCCGTGACCATCGATTTTACAAAGCCCAATCAGGAGCTATTCCTCGTGAGCGGAAATACCGGCTCCGGGAAAAGCTCGATCTTTGACGCCCTGGTCTTTGCCCTCTACGGAGAAGCGAGCTCCGGGGCGAATAAAAAGAGCGGATCCGAGCTTCAGAGTCAGTATGCGCCGCTTTCCTTAGAGCCCTTTGCGGAGCTTCGCTTTTCGGAGAGGAGGGGGGAGAGGGAGGAGATCTACACGGTGCACCGCGTTCCCCGCCATATCCGCCCCTTAAAAAGAGGACAGGGCTTTAAGGAGGAGAGCGGAAGGGTATCCCTCCTTCTTCCGGACGGGAGCGAGTATCCGGAGAAGGAGGCGGACCGAAAGCTTGTCGAGCTTGTAGGGCTGAGCAAGACACAGTTCATGCAGGTCGCGATGATCGCGCAGGGAGAATTCATGGAGCTCCTCCGGGCGCGCTCTGAGGAGAAGAAGCTGATCTTTCGAAAGCTTTTCGGGACGGAGCTCTATCAGAGACTGACGGATGAGCTTTTAGGGCGCCTCCGGGAGAAGGAGAGAGGACTGGCCGCCCTCTGTACGGAGAGCAGGACAGAGCTCTCCCACCTTCTCGTCCCGGAGGGGGGGAGCTGGCAGAGACTTCTGGATCTTCAGAAGCGTCTCCTCTCAGAGGATGGCCTCTCCGCCGCACTGATGGACGACTTTCTCCGGGGACTGGAGGCGCTGCTCTCCTCCTTGGAGGAGGAGAACAGAGAGATCCTTTCACGCTATGAGAGCTGCTCCCGGGAGAGAAATGAAAAACGGGACCGCTATAAGGAGGGGGAGGCTCTGGCGCGGGCCTTCACCGAGCTCTCGGATGCAGAGAAGGAGCTGTCCGAGCTTAAGAGACTTGATCCTGAGTTTTCGGAAAAAGAGCTTCTCTCCCGGAAGATCCGCTTCTCCTATGAGATCTCCTCCCTCTTTCTCCGCCTAAGAGACAGTGAGAAGAGGCTTTCTCTTCTCCGGGAGCAGGAGACGCGGGAGAGGGAGGCTCTTCCGGGCTTTCTCGAGAGGGAGAGGGCAGAGGAAGCGGAGCACGAGAGGCGGAAGCTCGCCTTCGAGGAGGCGACGAGAGACTATGCCAAGATCAAGGAGAGGGCAGAGGAAGCGATCGAGAGCTTTCAGAGAAGAAAAAGAGCGGAGAAAAAATTCCTTTTGGCGGAGGATGCCCTCAGAAAGACAGAAAAAAGCCTTTTGGAGTTTGCGGGAAAAAGAGCAGAGCTCTCCGGGAAGAAGGAGGAGGCGGAGAGGGAGCTCCGGGAGCTCTCGGATCTTGAGGTCCGGCAGGAGCGCTGGAAAGGGGAGTGGAAGGAGGCAGAGCAGAGAGAGGAGGAGCTTCGGGATCTGGAGAGAGCGCTTCGGGAGCTGAGCCTGCAGGAAAAGAGGGCGAAGGAGCTCAGGGAGCGCTATGACAGGCTTTGCGGAGAGGTTCGAAGGAGAAATAAGTTCTATCAGGAGGCGAGGGAGGCCTTTCTCGATGCGCAGGCGGGAATTCTCGCGAGGGAGAAGCTATGTCCCGGCTCCCCCTGCCCTGTCTGCGGCTCCCTGGAGCATCCTTCTCCCTGCAGGATTCCGAAGGAGAAGAGGATTCCGGGGAGAGAGGAGCTCGAGAAGCTGAGGGAGAGTGTATTTCTCCTGCAAAAGGAGCAGGAGGAGCTCTCCGGAGAGGCCGGGGCTTCGGAGAAGCTCCGGGAGGAGAAAGCGAGGGCATATTCCCGAGCGGTCGAGGAGTTTCGCGGGAGGATTTTTGCGGAGGAAGGGAGCATGGAAAGGGAAGAGGAGCTCTCCGCCTTCTCCTCTAAGCTCCTCCTGGGAAAGGAGAGACTGCTGAGAGAGAGAGCGCGGCTTCGGAAAGAGGGGGAGAGGGCGGCCTCTTTGGAAGAAGGGATCAAAAAGCTTTCAGAGATCCTAGAGAAAGCCGCAGAGGAGGAGAAGAAGGCCGAGAGCGAGCTTCTCTCCCGGAAAGAGGAGCTCAGTGCGGCGAAGGCGGAGCGGGAGAGCTGCCTTTTCAGGAGGCTCTATCCGGATGAAGAGGCCGCGAAGGCGGATCTCAAGAGGGCTTCGGAGAAGCGGAAGGAGGGACAGAGGAGGCTTTTAGAGCAGGAGCAGAGACTTAGAGAGCTGAGGGAGAAAAGGGCGGCCTCGGAGAGTCTCCTTTCCAGCATTCGATCGGAGCTTCCTGCCTGTGATGCGGAGCATAAGGAGAGGAGAGCGGCCTATGAGGGGCTCCTCATCGAAAGGAAGCTCTCTGAAAAAGAGTGGATGGAGGTCTGCGGAGCACATCGAAGGGAGGAGAGCGATGCGCTCGCCTCAGAGCTTAATAGACATGCGGAACGGAAGGCAGCGCTTTCCGGGAGGATCCTCGCCGCGAAAAAAAGCACAGAAGGGAGGGAAAAGCCGGAGCTTTCAGAGCTTCTCCGGGAGAGGGAGGAGGCAGAGCGGCGCTTTCTCCTTCTCTCGGAAAAAAAGGAGAAGCTCTCGATGCTCCTCCTCTCGGACCGCGCTCTCTCCCGGGCGCTCCTTCCCAGGATGGAGGAGCGGGAGAAGCTCTCGAAGGAGGCCTCCCACCTGGAGGGACTTTACCGGCGTCTCTCCGGGAAAAGGAGCGGCTCCCGCATGGATATCGAGACCTATGTGCAGAGATATTTCCTAAGGCGCATCCTTCGAAATGCGAATCTTCGCTTCCGGGAGATGAGCCTTGGACAGTACGAGCTTCGCATGATCCCGGAGGAGCAGGCCGGGGACGGGAGGAACCGGGGCCTGGACTTGACGGTATATTCCTATGTGACGGGGAAGGAGAGGGAGGTCCGCACGCTCTCCGGCGGGGAGTCCTTTATGGCGGCTCTCTCCCTTGCGATGGGGATGGCGGATCAGATCCAGGAGAGCTCTGCTTCGGTGCATCTGGAGCTTATGTTCATAGATGAGGGCTTCGGCTCACTGGATGAGCACGCGAGAGAGCAGGCGGTCCGCGTGCTCCGCGATATGTCCGGCGGGGGAAAGCTTCTTGGCATTATATCCCATGTCTCCGAGCTGAAGCAGGAGATCGAGGATCAGCTCCTTGTCACAAAGGACGCGGAGGGGAGCCATGTCCGCTGGCAGATCAGCTGAGAAAGGCTGAGCCGGAGTTGACAAAACGGGTCGATTTTGACATAATGCGAGAAGACAGAGCAACGGAAGAAGATCTTGTTCTATCGCTTTGGAGCAAGGGGGATCGGTATGAAAAGGAATGGGATTAGGAGGCAGTCCCGGAGAAAGGCGGGCGGGGCGGTGATCGAGCTTCCCGCGGGATACCGGAGAGTACAAAAAGGGGGAAGAGGGCATTTGTTTGCCCCGGCGCTGGCCCTTCTTCTCGTCAGTATAAATCTTCTTGGCGCCGGAAAGAGGATGCAGTCGCAGGCTGTCACCAGAAACGGAAGCTCCTCCGGAGAGAGCGCAAAGGCAGAGGGGGGAACTCAGGTTTTGGATTATCAGAGCCCGGTGGGATCGATTCGCCCCGCCCGCTCTTCCGATTCGCCCATGATCTCTGACTTCGGTCCGATCACGGGAGAGGGCGGCGTCATTGATCTCGGAGTCTTTGAGCTGACGGCCTATGACAGGACGGAGTGCCTCGACGAGGAGGGGAATCTGAACCGGACCTGTACCGGCACGATACCGCAGGCGGGACATACCATAGCCGTGGACCCGACTGTCATTCCGCTCGGCTCCCGGATCGAATTTGACGGTGTCGTCTATACGGCGGAGGACACGGGGGGGAAGATCAAGGGGCGCATCATCGACGTCTACTTTGATACGCACGAGGAGACGGAAGCCTTCGGAAGACAGCGGAAGAATCTGTACCTGATCCGCTGAGCTTTTCTTCCGCTCTCTCGAATAAGCGGGACAGGAGCTTTGCGAAGCCGAAAGAGCGCGCCGGAGAGCGCGCTCTTTCGGCTTTACGGCCCTCCCGCAGAGGAGCTTACCATGGGAAAGGCTGTGAGCCATCGCATTTTGGAGATCCTGCTGGATCTTCTGAAGATGAGTGCCGCGCTTTTGATCGTCGCGGCGTCCGTCTATTTCTTTTTGATTCCGAGCGGGACGTCGGTCTCCAGTATCTCAGGGCTTGCGATCATTCTGCGGCACTTTACCGGGCGCAGCATTTCGGAGCTCACGATGCTTCTGAATATCGCCCTCCTGCTCCTTGGATTTCTGACCTGCGGCAGAGAATTCGGGGCAAAGACGGTCTATGCCTCGATCCTGCTTCCGCTTTTCCTCGGATTTTTCGAGCGTCTTTTTCCGGCGCAGGGCTCCCTCACGGGGGATCAGACTCTGGATGTGGTATCCTACATCTTCACCGTGAGCATCGGCCTTTGCATCCTCTTTAATGACAATGCCTCCTCCGGCGGTCTCGACATCGTGGCAAAGATCATGAACCGCTATCTCCACATGGAGATCGGAGCCGCGATGTCTCTTGCGGGGATGTGCATCGCCCTTTCCTCGGCGCTGGTCTCGGATAAAAAAACGCTGGTTCTCTCTATCTTGGGGACCTATTTCAATGGCATCATCCTGGATCATTTCATCTTCGGACAGACGATGAAAAAGAAGGTCTGCATCATTTCAAAGGAGCAGGAGAGAGTCCGGAGCTTCATCCTCCGGGAGCTCCACAGCGGTGCTACGGTCTACGATATCATCGGGGCCTATCAGCTTGAGAAGCGGCAGGAGCTGGTTACGATTGTGAACCGCCAGGAATTCCAGCGGCTCATGCGCTTCCTCCGGGAGATCGATAAGGAGGCTTTTATCACGGTCTACCAGGTCACGGAGATGCACTATATCCCGAAGGGGCCGCTCTCTCCTCCTCCCGGAGAGCGGATCCCGGGTCCTTCCTCCGGGGCAGAGGGAGAGAAGGACCGAGGCTAAGCTCTCTTCAGAGGAGCCGGGGAGAACGGAGAGGGAAAAGAAAACGGGGATCAGACAGCAAAAAGCCGGATCGGAGGGCCCGGGTCAGACAGCAGAAGTCAGATCGAAAGGCTCGGATCAGGCAGCGGAAGCCGGACGGGAAGACCCGGATCAGGCAGCAGAAGTCAGATCGAAAGGCCCGGACCAGGCAGCGGAAGTCAGATCGGCGCATGGAGGAGGCGAAAAAGATGGATGAGAGGAAGAGGAGCAGAGGGAAGAAGCAGCTTCGGGGAAGAAATCTTTGGATCTTCCGGCTGCTGCTCCTTTTGTCTGCCGCGGGGATCCTTCTCTTTGGCTCCCTTTTTCTGAAGGAGTACAGGGAGTACAGGGCGGCGGATCAGGAGTACGCATCGCTTCGCGAACATATCGAAGTCGGAACGGAGAGCGGAGAGACGGAGGAGAGCACGGAGAAGGCAGAGAGCGGAGAGAGCGAGCGCCCGGAGCTTAAGATCGACTATGCGGCCCTCCAGAAGGTGAATCCGGACTTCTCCGCGGTTCTCTATTTTCCCGCTCTGGACCTCCGCTATCCGATTGCGGCCGGAAAGGACAATGAGGACTATATGCACCGATCCTTCGAGGGAAAGTCCAATGCGGCGGGCTCGATCTTTTTGGATGCGGCGGCCTCAAAGGACTACAGCGATCTCAATACCTTTGTCTTCGGACACAATATGAAAAACGGCTCCATGTTCGGAAAGCTGAAGCTTCTCCTGAAGGACCCCGAGCTCGCATCCTCCAATCCCTATCTCTACCTCTGTCGGCCGGACGGCATCCGGAAATACCGGATCTTCTCCTATTTCGTCACCGACGTAGAGGATGCGGTCTATCAGGATGTGACGGAGGCGGACTATGAGAGCTATGTGGAGCGGAGCCTGAAGCGCTCCGCCGCCCCGGAGCAGGCAGAGACCGGCATCGACTTCACGGAGAAGCCAAAGCTCCTCACCCTCTCCACCTGCTCCGGTCCGGGAAGTGCGGGGAAGAGACTTCTCGTCCAGGCGGCGCTGGTGGAGCAGTGGCAGGAGGGGGATGCGCAGTGAGACTTTTGGGAAGGGGAGCTTGTTTTCGGGCCTGACTTGACAGGAGAGGGCGGCAGATGATAGAATCTCTATCAGTCGGCGGGGATTTTGGAGCGTATCGTTTTGTGCCCGGGTCCGGCAGCGAAGAGAAAGAGGAGAAGAGCATGGCAAAGCAGAAAAAAGAGATGATCTTTTCTTGTTGCCTCCGTATGTGTGACGCATAGGAGGCCTTTGCCGCGCGCGGATTTCGCGTATTCCAGGGAGGAGCAGGCAGGACCTGCTCCTCCCTTTTTACGTATCAGCTCTTCATTACGGACCCATTTCTCCGGCGCGGGGAAGATAAGCAATCGGAAAGGAGGCAGCGTGGATTTTTCATTTATTCGAAGATTTGCACCGATGTATTTTGACGCGGCGAGGCTGACTCTGGGGATCGCAGCGCTCGGCATCCTCTTTTCCGTTCTGATCGGAGCGCTTTGCAGTGTCACAGAATACTATAAGCTTCCCATCCTCCGCCGGATCGCTTCGGCCTATGTGGAATTGTCTCGGAATACCCCTCTCCTCGTCCAGCTCTTCTTTCTCTATTTCGGACTTCCGAAGCTTGGAATCCGGATGAGCTCCGCCCTCTGCGGCGTCGTGGGACTGAGCTTTCTGGGCGGAGCCTATATGACGGAGAGCTTCCGGGCGGGGCTGGAGGCCGTGGAGGGGGTCCAGAGGGAGGCGGCGCTGTCTCTTGGGCTCACGCCGCTTCAGAGCATGGGCTATGTGATCTTCCCGCAGGCTCTCGCGCTCTCTGTCCCCTCCCTCGTCGCGAATGTGATCTTCCTCATCAAGGAGACCTCCGTCTTCTCCGCGATTGCTCTGGCGGATCTTATGTATGTGGCGAAGGATCTGATCGGCCTTTATTATCAGACCGAGGAGGCGCTCTTTATGCTGGTCCTCTCTTATCTTGTGCTTTTGCTTCCGATCTCTATTCTCGGAACTCTCCTGGAAAGGAGGCTTCGCTATGCGGGCTTCGGCGATTGAGCTCTTTTCTCTTTCTTCGCTTCTCTCTTTGCAAAATACGGGCGGGAGAGAGCGGGGCATCGGCATCCTCTTTGACGGAAATAATTTCGAGAGGCTGATGGGGGGGCTTTTTGTGACGATCCGGATCAGCCTCCTCTCCGCGGCGCTCTCCCTTCCGCTCGGCATCCTCTTTGGCATGCTCATGACGAGAAGGAATCCCCTTACAAAGGCGCTGAGCCGGATCTATCTCGACTTTATCCGGATCATGCCGCAGCTTGTGCTCCTCTTCCTGGTCTATTTCGGAACGGCACGGGCCTTCGCTCTGAGCCTCTCCGGGGAGCTGAGTGCGGTCATCGTCTTCGTCCTCTGGGGGACGGCGGAGCTCGGGGATCTTGTGAGAGGGGCGCTTGTCAGCATACCGAGGATACAGTATGAGAGCGCTGCGGCACTCGGCCTGACGCCGCTTCAGACCGCATTTTTCATCATCATACCCCAGACGGTCCGGCGTCTGATCCCTCTCGCCATCAATCTTGTGACGAGAATGGTAAAGACGAGCTCCCTGGTCGTCCTGATCGGAGTCGTGGAGGTCCTTAAGACAGGGCAGCAGATCATCGATGCGAACCGCTTCCGCTACCCGACGGCGGCGCTTCCGATCTATGGCGTGATCTTCCTCCTCTACTTTCTGGTGTGCTGGCCGATCTCTCTTTTCGCGGGCTGTCTGGAAAAAAGGTGGAGGGACTGATGCGCTCTGTGCGCTTTGGATGGGACGGGGAAGAGGCAGCTTCAGTCTGCGGGAGCGGAAAATTTCAGGGAAGAGGGGAAGGGAAATCATGACGGAAGATGTTCTTCTTTCTATCAGAAATCTCCATAAGAGCTATGAGTCGGGAAATGCGATTCTCAGAGGGATCGATCTGGATGTGAAAAGGGGAGAGGTGCTCGTCCTCCTCGGGCCCTCCGGCTGCGGGAAGTCGACCCTGCTCCGCTGCATCAATGGTCTGGAGAGGATCGACGGGGGGAGCATCCGCCTGGACGGAGAGCTCATCAGCGGGAACCCGAGGGAGCTTCCGAAGATCCGGCAGAAGCTCGGCATGGTATTCCAAAGCTACGAGCTTTTCCCCCACATGACAGTCCTGGAGAATATCACGCTCGCGCCGATCCGGGTGCAGAGAAAGGGGAGGGCGGAGGCCGAGCGGGAGGCGAGGGAGCTTCTCCTCAGGGTGAATCTGTCGGAGAAGGAGAAGGCCTACCCCAGGATGCTCTCCGGAGGGCAGAAGCAGAGGGTCGCAATTGTGCGGGCCCTGGCCATGCACCCGGAGATGATGCTCTTTGATGAGGTCACGGCCGCGCTGGACCCGGAGATGGTCAGGGAGGTTCTCGATGTCATGATGGAGCTCTCCGAGCGGGGGATGACGATGCTGATCGTCACGCATGAGCTGGCCTTCGCCCGGGCGGTCGCGGACAGGATCCTCTTCATGGATCAGGGGAATATCGCGGAGAGCGGGGAGCCCGAAGCCTTTTTTACGGCTCCGAAGACGGAGAGGGCGAGAGACTTCCTCGGGAACTTCCTCTTCTCCTCCAAAAAGAAGGGAAGAGAGTGAGAAGGGAGGCTTTCGGAAGAAGCGGATTGAGTCCTGCCCCGATTAAAATTTCGACAGGATCCGCATTTTCCGACGATGGATGGGAAAGCTTTTTGGATCAGTGCCGGATGAGAGGATGAGATCCGGAGAAAGGGAGAGACAGTATGAAAAAATCAATGGCGGCGGCAGTTTTTCTTTCGGCGCTTCTTCTTGCGGGGGCCCTGTCCGGCTGTGCCTCTCAGAGCGAAAAGACCGGGAGCAGCGCGCAGAGCGCGGCGGAGGGGAAGAAGGAGGGATCCGCATCCTTTCGCACGGTGGAGGAGATCCGGAATTCCGGAGTGATCCGGATCGGTGTCTTTACGGACAAGGCTCCATTTGGCTATATCGATTCGAAGGGGGAGAATCAGGGCTATGATGTCTTCTATGCGAGGCGCATCGCGGAGGATCTCGGGGTGAAGGCGGAGTTTACCTCCCTGGACCCGGCCTCCCGCGTGGAATATGTGAGCACCGGAAAGATTGACATCACTCTCGCGAATTTTACGGTCACAAAGGAGAGGGCGGAGCAGGTGGATTTCGCGCTTCCCTATATGAAGGTCGCGCTCGGCGTGGTTTCCCCGGAGGACAAGGAGATCAAATCCGTCGAGGAGCTGAAGGGAAAGACCCTGATCATCGCAAAGGGCACGACGGCGGAGACTTATTTTGAGAAGAATCATCCCGAGGTAAAGCTCCAAAAGTACGATGCCTACGCGGACGCCTATAATGCGCTCTTAGACGGGAGAGGGGACGCCTTCTCCACGGACAACACCGAGGTCATAGCCTGGGCGAAGACGAATCCCGGCTATGTGGTGGGGATCGAAACTCTCGGGGACTACGACACGATTGCGGCCGCGGTCGCGAAGGGCAATACGGAGCTTCTGGATTTCCTAAATGAGGAGATCCGGGCGCTCGGGAAGGAGAATTTTTTCCATAAGGACTATGAGGAGACCCTGAAGCCGGTTTTCGGGGACGACACGGACCCGGATTCCATCGTGGTCGAGGGCGGAGAGGCTGTAAAGAATTGATCCTCTCATAATTTTAGAAACCGCCTCCAAACGCTGTGCCTTATCTGAGAGATAAGAAGCGCAGGCTGCGGGGGCATCCCGGGAAAGACCGAAAAATTCCTCCCCGGGAGGGAGATGCCTTCTCTGAAAACGTGAAAGAATGAAATACTATCTGTCGGACCATTTACATTTCTCTGAAAAATTGATAAAAACGAATTGACAGAAGGGCCGTGGTCCTGATAGTTTAAACTATCAGTGCAGCGCGGAGAGAAACATGAAAAGCAGAAGATAGGAGGAAGCAGTATGCGTTATCAGATCGAGGGAGGAAGTCTTCCGGCGGTTGTCATCCAGCTGGACGCGGGAGAGACGATCATGAGCGAGCTCGCGGGGAGGACCTGGGCCAAGGGACCCATAGAGACGGAGACGAGGGGGACCGGCGGGATCGGGAAGAGCATCGGGAGGATGTTTTCTGGAGAGAGCCTCTTCATGAGTCACTATACCGCGAAGGGACCGGCGGAGATCGGCTTCGCCTCCTCCTTTGCGGGGAGCATCATCGCGAGAGAGCTCGGGCCCGGAGAGAGCCTGATTTGCCAGAAGTCCGCCTTCCTTTGCTCTACGTCCGGCGTTGATCTGTCGATCTTCTTCCAGAAAAAGCTGGGGGCCGGCTTCTTCGGAGGAGAGGGCTTCATCATGCAGAAGGTCACGGGACCGGGAGTGGTCTTCCTGGAGCTGGACGGCTATGTCAAGGAATATGACCTTGCGGCGGGGGAGGAGCTTGTCTGCGATACCGGGGTGCTCGCGCTGATGGATGCGAGCTGCAAGATGGATATCCGGATGGTAAAGGGCCTAAAGAACAAGCTCTTTGGCGGAGAGGGTCTTGTGGACACCGTCATCATCGGCCCGGGGAAGGCCTATATCCAGACGATGTCCCTCGCTCACCTGGGCGGGATTCTGTCTCCCTATATCGTACAGAAAAAGTAGAGAAGCGGATTTTCGAAGGGGAAAATGGATGCACCGGGACGGCTCTTCTTGTAGAAGAGCCGTCCCGGTGTTATAATCCTTCTCATTCCGCGGGGAGGGAAGACCGGATTTCCCTGCCCCGGAGAGGATGAGGGGGATTTTTATGAAGCTTGTGAAATTCGGCGGGAGCTCCTGTGCTTCCGCGGAGCAGTTTAAAAAGGTCAGGGAGATTGTTTTCTCGGATCCCGCGAGGCGCTATGTCGTCGTCTCCGCGCCGGGGAAGCGCTTCCCGAAGGATGAGAAGGTCACGGACCTTCTCTATCTTCTCTATGAGGATCTGCGGGAGGGGAGGGGGATGGAGCGGCAGCTCTCGAAGATCGAGAGGCGCTATCGGGAAATCATAGACGGCCTCTCCCTTTCCCTGAGCCTCGAAGAGGACTTCAGGGAGATCCGGGAGAGACTTCTCGCCGGGGAGAGCTGTGCCTACGCGGCCTCCCGCGGGGAGTATCTGAATGCGAAGCTCATGGCGGAGTATCTCGGCTTCCCCTTTTTAGACGCCGGGGAGCTCATCGCATTCCGCCCGGACGGGGAGTGTGACTTCCGGGAGACGGAGAGAAGGGTCGGGGAGAGACTCCGGGACATGGAGAAGGCGGTCATACCCGGCTTCTACGGTCTGGACCCGGAGGGAAGGACCGTGACCTTCTCCCGGGGCGGCTCCGATGTGACAGGCTCCTTGATCGCGGCGGGACTTCACGCGGATCTCTATGAGAACTGGACGGATGTATCCGGCTTTTTGGTCGCTGACCCCCGGATCGTGAGAAAGCCGGAGGTGATCGACTATATCACCTATCGGGAGCTTCGGGAGCTGAGCTATATGGGGGCGAGCGTGCTCCATGAGGACGCGATCTTCCCCGTCCGGAAGGAGGGCATCCCGATCCAGATCAAAAACACCAACCGCCCCGGGGATCATGGGACGATGATCGTCGCAAATACCCTGAAGAAGCCGCGCTTCATCATCACGGGGATCGCGGGGAAGAAGAATTTCTGCTCCATCAATATCGAAAAGGCGATGATGAACTCGGAGATCGGATTTATCCGGAAGGTCCTTTCCGTGATCGAGGAGAACGGGATCAGCGTGGAGCATACGCCGTCCGGCATCGACACGATGACTCTCTTCATCCATCAGGAGGAGCTGATATCGAATGAGCAGAAGGTATTGCAGGGGATACAGAGGGCGGTGAATCCGGATCTCATCGAGCTGGAGGCGGATCTGGCCCTGATCGCGGTCGTCGGGCGCGGCATGAAGTCCGCCCGGGGCGTTGCGGGCCGCGTCATGAGCGCTTTGGCGCATGACTACATCAATATCAAGATGATCGATCAGGGATCGAGTGAATATAATATCATCATCGGGGTCCGGAATGAGGACTTTGAGGCGGCGATCCGCGCGATCTACAATATGTTTGTGCTTTCCGCGTCATAGAAGAGGGGGGCTTCGGGCTGTGAAAATCGCAGTGATCGGCGGAGGAGCCGCCGGAATGATGGCAGCGCTCTCCGCAAAGAGAGCGAATCCCGGGGCCGAGGTTTTGCTCCTGGAGAAGAACGAAAAACTCGGAAAGAAGATCTTTATCAGCGGAAAGGGCCGCGGGAATCTCACAAATTCCGCGGATATCGGGGACTTTCCGCAGCACTTTTTCAGAAACCCCCGCTTTCTCTACTCCGCCTTCTCCGCCTTTTCCAACCGGGACCTATGGAGGCTCGTGGAGGAAAACGGCTGTCCCCTGAAGGAGGAGCGGGGAGGCAGGGTCTTTCCCCTCTCTGACCACGCTTTTTCGATCACAGACGCTCTGAAGCGCGCCCTGAAGAAGGCGGGAGTGAAGCTTCTTTATCGGACGGAGGCAAGAGAAATCCGGCTTCGAAACGGAGCAGTCTCTTCCGTTTGCTGCCGGGAGGGAGAGATTTCAGCGGATCGGATCATCGTCGCCACGGGGGGGCTTTCCTATCCCTCCACCGGCTCTACGGGGGACGGCTATCGCTTTGCCGGGGAGACGGGACACCGGCTGCGGGAATGCCTCCCCTCCCTCGTTCCGCTCCTCGTAGAGGAGGGGGACTGCCGCTTTCTCCAGGGGCTGAAGCTAAGGAATGCAGGGCTTTCGATCCGGGACGAGGAGGGAAGGTCTTATTATGAGTCCTTCGGAGAGATCGATTTCCTCCCGGATGCGCTTTCCGGGCCGATCATCCTATCCGCTTCCGCCGAGCTGACAGAGCTTCTGCATTCTGAAGAGGCGAAGCGGGGCCTTCTTCTCACAGCGCACATCGACCTAAAGCCTGCCCTCACGGAAAAGATGCTGGAGGGGAGACTGATCCGGGAGCTGGAAAACGCCGGGGGCGGAGGGCTGGAGCGGGTGCTCTCCGCCCTTCTTCCGCTCCGATTTCTTCCAGTTTTTTTGAGGAGACTGGAGAAAAGGGGGATCTCCCGCCGGGAGAAGGCGGGGGAGCTCTCCCGGGAAAAGAGGAGGGAGATCGAGACTCTCCTTCGGGATTTTTGCTTTACGATCCGGGGCACTGCCTCCTTTCGGGAGGCCATCATCACAAGGGGAGGGGTCGATACCCGAGATATCTCCCCAAAGAGCATGGAGTCCCGGAGGGTCCGCGGCCTTTACTTCGCCGGGGAGCTCCTCGATATCGATGCTTCTACCGGGGGCTATAACATGCAGGCGGCTTTTTCCACAGGCTTTCTCGCGGGGAGATCCGCGGCGGAGGAAAGATAGGAGGACGCGGATTTCATCGAGAATCCATCCGCACTTCCCCACCTTCCGGGAGGGAGCGCTTTTGTCAGCTTGCGGCAGAAAATGCCGCGGATTTCGGAGGTTTCTATGCCCTATACTATCGCAATCGACGGTCCCGCTGGTGCGGGGAAGTCTACGGTCGCCCGCGCTCTTTCGCGGAGGCTCGGCTGTCTCTATGTGGATACCGGTGCGATGTACCGCGCTCTTTCGCTTTTTTGCCTCCGGCATGCGATTCCGCTTCACGACGAAGAGGCTGTCTCGAAGGCCGTGGAAGGGGTCTCTGTCTCCCTTCGCCCCGAGGAGGAAGGGGGACAGAGGGTGGAGCTTGACGGGGAGGATGTCTCCGGGGAGATCCGGACGCAGGAGGTCGGGGATGCCGCCTCTGTGATCTCCTGCTACGGCGCGGTCCGCACGAAGCTCCTCTCCCTGCAAAGAGAGCTCGGAGAGAAGCATTCCGTGGTCATGGACGGCCGGGATATCGGGACGAGGGTTCTCCCCGGGGCGGATCTTAAGATCTATCTCACGGCATCCTCCGAGGTCAGAGCCCGCCGGAGGATGCGGGAGCTTCTCGAAAAGGGGGAGAAGGCGGATTACGCTGCAGTGAAGAGAGAGGTGGAGGAGCGGGATTACCGGGATATGCACCGGGAGATCGCACCTCTTAAGAGGGCGGAGGACGCGCTGCTTCTGGACTCCTCCGATCTTACGATCGAGGGGACGGTCGATGCGATCCTCGCTCTCTCAAAGGGCTGAGAGGAGAGCTTTCCTATGGCGGGATCGGGGAAGAGGGTAGTGGTCGCAAAGAGCGCCGGATTTTGCTTCGGAGTACAGCGCGCGGTGGATCAGGTCCTCCGGATCGCGGAGAGGGAGGAGGAAAAGCCCCCCTCCGAGAGGAAGCCGATCTATACCTACGGGGCGATCGTACATAACGATACCGTGGTCACTGCCCTGAAGGAGCGAGGCGTATCCGTGCTGGAGACAAGGGAGGAGCTCGAGGCGCTTTCCGGGGGCATCGTCATTATCCGGGCGCACGGAGTTCCCAGGGAGATCTATGAGCTCCTCCGGGAAAGGGGGATCGAGACGGTGGACGCGTCCTGCCCCTACGTCCGGAAGATTCAGCGCCTTGCGGAGGAGCACACGGGGAGAGGGGAGAAATGCTTCATCGTCGGGGATCCTCATCACCCGGAAATCATCGGCATCATGGGCTGGGCCAGAGGAGAAATCACGGCGCTTCCCGGTCCGGAGGAGGCGGAAAAGCTTCCGGACGGAGGGGGAGAGCGGGTCCTTGTGCTGGCGCAGACCACATTTAATGTGGACAAATTCAAGTTGCTTATTGATATTTTAGAGAAAAAGCGGTATCATACTAACGTTATAAATACGATTTGCAACGCAACTTTCGAAAGACAGGAAGAGGCCAAGAAGCTTGCAGGGAGCTCCGATGCCATGATCGTCATTGGAGGAAGCAGTTCATCAAACACGAAGAAGCTATTTGAGATTTGCCAGTCGGAATGTCGGAACACGCAGCTGATACAAACGGTCAAAGATCTTAAACTCTACTCGGATGAAGCGATTCGCAACGTAGCTATTACAGCAGGGGCCAGTACCCCGAAAGAAATCATTAAGGAGGTTCTAACTTATGTCAGAAATGAGTTTTGAACAAATGCTGGAGGGATCACTGAAATCAATTCATGCGGGAGAGATCGTAACAGGCAAGGTCATCAGCGTCAAACCGGATGAAATCGCTCTGAACATCGGTTACAAGTCCGACGGGATCCTGACCCGCAGCGACTACAGCACCGACAATTCCCTGGATCTCACGACGGTTGTCAATATCGGAGATGAGATCGAGTGCAAGGTGAAGAAGGTAAATGACGGCGAGGGGCAGGTCATCCTCTCTCACAGGGACGCACTGCAGTCCAAGGCCTCCGAGGAGCTCAGGAAGGCCTTCGAGGAGGGCGCGGTCCTCACCGGACGCGTGATCCAGGTGGTCAAGGGCGGACTCAATGTCGAGGTGAACGGAGCAAGAGTCTTCGTGCCGGCCTCTCTGGTCTCCGACAGCTTCGAGAGGGATCTGAACAAGTATCAGGGGCAGGACATTCAGTTTGTGATCACGGAGTTCAATCCGCAGAAGCGAAGAGTGATCGGAGACAGGAAGCAGATCATGCTCGCCCTGAAGAAGGAGCAGCACGACAAGCTCTTTGCGGAGCTCCGGGAGGGAGACGTGAGGACCGGCGTCGTGAAGAATCTCACCGACTTCGGTGCCTTCATCGATCTCGGCGGCGCGGACGGACTTCTCCATATCTCCGAGATGAGCTGGGGACGCATCGAGAATCCGAAGAAGCTCTTTAAGCCGGGGCAGGAGGTCAAGGTTCTGGTCAAGGAGATCAACGGCGAGAGAATCGCGCTGACGAGAAAGTTCCCGGATGAGAACCCGTGGAAGGATGCGGATACGAAGTATGCCGCCGGGCAGATCGTAAGAGGAAGGGTCGCCCGCATGACGGACTTTGGCGCCTTCATCGAGCTGGATAAGGGGATCGACGCCCTGCTCCACGTCTCTCAGATTTCCAGAGAGCATGTCAACAAGCCCTCGGATGTCCTTTCGGTGGGACAGGAGATCGAGGCAAAGGTCGTGGATCTCGATGTGAATAACCACAAAATCTCTCTTTCTATGAAGGTCCTTCTCCCGGAGGAGGGCAGGAGAGAGGATGCCGATGTAGCCGATGTGGATATCGAGGCGGTCGGAAGAGCGGAAGCGGACGATGAGCAGTAGAGCATCGGAAAGCGCCGTTTGAGAAGGGCTTTGCGGCCGGGCAGGATAGCTGCCCGGCCTTTCCTTTTCCGAGGAGCGGAATGCCCCGGGACAGAAAGACGCGGCCCGTTTTTCCGCGGAGAGGGAATCCGCATTTCCTGCGGCAGCAAAACAGGGACATTTTGAAAAGGGCAGAGGCAGTTCGCCGGAAAAGCATCCCGGGACAAAGGAGGGGGACATGGCACTGGAGATCGAGAGGAAGTGGCGGATCCGGAGACTTCCGGAACGGCTCTTGGAATATCCGGTAAAGGAGATCGAGCAGGGCTACCTGAACTTTTCTCCTGCGATCCGGGTGCGCCGCTCCCGGCTGGACGGGAAGGAGCACTACAGCATGAGCTATAAGGGCTCCGGACTCCTCTCCCACGAGGAGGTGAATCTCCCGCTGGACAGGGAATCCTATGATTCCCTCTTAAAGAAGGCGGAGGGGATCATCATTCGAAAGAGGCGCAGTCTCATCCCCTTTGGGGAATACCGGATTGAGCTGGACCGCTTCCTGGGCGAGCTGGAGGGGCTCTGGATCGCGGAGGTCGAGTTTCCGAGCGTGGAGGAGGCGAGGCGGTTTCAGGGACCGGACTGGTTCTCTGAGGATGTGACGGAGAGCGGGGAATATGCCAACTCCCGCCTAGCGCGGCTCGGGAGACCGCCCGCCTCTGCCCTTTTTTCTCAGGAATCACGATAGGGCCGCACTTTGCCAAAGGAGGTTTTGCCAAAGGAGGTTTTTATGAAGCCTTTCATTATATATTATTCCTATTCAGGGATAACAAGAAGATTAGCGGAAGATATTGCCTTGATTACGGATGGGGAATTGAGAGAACTGAAACCGGAAAGGCCTTATTCCTTTTCGTATAATACAGCGGTAAAGGAAGCGAGAGAAGAAATTGAAAAGGGATATTGTCCTCCTCTTATTCAGGTTCAGGGGGCGGAAGCGATTGAGAATGCAGAGCTGATTTTTATAGGTTCTCCGAATTGGCTGAAAACCTTTGCCCCACCCGTTCGCTCGTTTTTAAGAACGGTGGATTTGAGCGGAAAGACGATCATTCCCTTTTGTACGCATGGCGGAGGCGGCTTTGGGAGAATGATTGAGGACTATAAAGAGGAATGTAAGCATTCCATCATCAAAGACGGGATAGCGTTAAAAGGGGACTACAGCTTTGATGAACTGAAAGCATGGTTAGACAGTAATTTGTAGGTCTCCATTTATGCCTTCGGCCGGTGAGCGAAAGCGGGAAGGAGCATTTACGGGTCGGCTGCGCTTTTACGATGTGCGGCTTGCCAGCGCTGTATTTCAGTGTTATACTGCATAACCGGGTGCGCCGTGGATTCGGCGGGGATCATGACAGAAGATTTGTGGAGGTGCTCTTGGATGAGTGTTAAAGTTGAAAATTTAGAAAAAAACATGGCGAAGCTCACCGTGGAAGTGGATGCCGCGGATTTCGATCAGGCGCTTACGGAGGCCTACAGAAAGAATAAGGGCAGATTCAATCTTCCGGGCTTTCGCCGGGGCAGGGCGCCGATGCAGATGATCGAAAAGATGTATGGTCCGCAGGTCTTCTATGAGGATGCCCTGAACGGGCTTTTGGACAAGAGCTATCCGGATGCCGCGAAGGAGTCCGGCCTTTCCATCGTCTCCCGTCCGGAGATCTCCGTGGAGCAGATTGAGAAGGGGAAGAATCTGATTTATACCGCGACGGTTGCCCTGAAGCCCGAAGTGAAGCTGGGAGAGTACAAGGGAGTGGGCGTCGAGGGCGCGGATTCTTCGGTGACGGAAAAGGAAGTCGAGGATCGTCTCAGACAGGAGCTGGAGAAGAACGCCCGCATGATCGATGTCGACCGGGAGATCAAAAAGGGAGATATCAGCTCCATTGACTTTGTGGGCTCTGTGGACGGGGAGGAGTTCGCCGGCGGAAGGGGAGAGGATTATCCGCTCACCATCGGGAGCGGGACCTTTATCCCGGGCTTTGAGGATCAGCTGATCGGCCATAAGGCGGGGGAAGAGGTCGATGTCAATGTGAGCTTCCCCGAGGATTACGGGGCGAAGGAGCTCGCCGGAAAGGCGGCGCTCTTCAAGGTCAGCATCAAATCCGTAAAGGAAAAGCAGCTTCCGGAGGCGGACGATGAATTCGCCTCCGAGGTCTCCGAGTTCGATACCCTGGAGGAGTACAAGAAGGAGCTCGAGAAGGGACTCCGGGAGGAGAAGGAGAAGCAGGCCGCGCTGCAGAATGAGAACCGCGTCATCGATAAGGTCGCTGAGAATGCGGAGCTGGATATCCCGGAGCCGATGCTCGAGGAGCAGCTGGAGCAGATGTACCGGGACTACGCGATGCGGCTTCAGCAGCAGGGAATTCCCATCGAGCAGTACATGCAGATCACCGGACAGACCGAGGAGAAGCTGAAGGAGCAGATGAAGCCGGGCGCGGAGAGAAGCATCCGAAATTCCCTGGTGCTCGAGGCGGTCCAGAAGAAGGAGAATATCACGGTACCGGACGAGCGGGTCGAGGAGGAGTTTCAGAAAATCGCGGATCAGTACAAGATGAAGTATGAGGATCTCATGAAGACGGTCAGCGAGTCCCAGAAGGCATCCGTCCGGAGAGAGCTCGAGCTTCAGGCGACGGTCGATATGCTGCTTTCCGAGGCAAAGCTCACAAAGCCGGAGAAGAAAAGCGAGAAGAAATCCGAAAAGAAGTCCGAAAAGAAGTCTTCGGAGAAGAAGGAAGAGGGAGAGAAGTCCTGATTAAGATCTCCGGAAGAGATTTTGGAGCGCTGCGAAAGCCGCGCTCCTTTTTTGAGAGAGGATCAGAGGATTTGAGAATCGCTTCCCTGGAGACTTTCAACCGGCAGTTTATTCCTCTTTCAGGGAAAACATGGTAGCATAGCGGCATAGCGTTTCCCTTGGCGATAGAAGGGGCGATAGAAGGAGAAGATAGAAGGAGAAAATAAGATGAGAGATTTTTCCGATCCGAGAGGCATTGCCACGATCCCCTATGTCATTCAGTCCACATCGCGCGGAGAGCGGAGCTACGACATCTTTTCCCGCCTCCTGAATGAGCGCATCGTCTTTCTCGGAGACGAGGTGAATAACGATACCGCATCCCTTGTGGTGGCTCAGCTTCTCTATCTCGAGTCAGAGGATCCGGACAAGGATGTCAGCCTTTATATCAATTCCCCGGGCGGAGTGATCACGGCCGGTATGGCGATCTACGATACGATGCAGTATATCAAATGCGATGTCTCCACCATCTGTGTGGGTATGGCGGCCTCGATGGGGGCCTTCCTCCTCGCCGGCGGCACGAAGGGGAAGCGCATGATTCTTCCGAATGCGGAGGTCATGATTCATCAGCCCTCCGGAGGCGCCCAGGGGCAGGCGACGGAGATTCAGATCACCGCGGAATGGATCCTCCGGACGAAGAAGCACATGGCGGAGATCCTCGCCGAAAACTGCGGTCAGAGCCTGGAAAAGGTGCTGGAGGATACGGAGAGAGACCATTGGATGGATGCGGAGCAGGCGCTCTCGTACGGACTGGTCGATCGGATCTTCCGCTCCAGAGGGGAGTCGGAGGGAAAGGCGTAAGGGGCTATGCAAAAGATGGATATGAGGGAGCGCTGCTCGTTCTGCGGAAGACGCTATGATCAGGTAAAGAAGATGTTCCGGGGCAATAACGGTGCCCTGATCTGCAATGAGTGCATCGAGCTGAGCAGCGAGATCCTGGCGGAGGACTATCGGAGGGAAGAGGCGGAGGCACAGGCGGAAATCACCCCGAAGCTCCTAAAGCCAAAGGAGATCAAGGGCTTTCTCGATGAGTATGTCATCGGTCAGGACGAGGCGAAGAAGGTGCTCTCCGTCGCGGTCTACAATCACTATAAGAGAATCAGCTCCCGGATTCAGGATATCGAGGTCCAGAAATCCAATATCCTGCTGATCGGAGCGACGGGGACCGGGAAGACCTACCTCGCGCAGACTCTCGCGAAGATCCTGGGTGTCCCCTTTGCCATCGCGGACGCCACGGCGCTCACAGAGGCGGGATATGTCGGAGAGGATGTGGAGAACATTCTTTTAAAGCTCATCCAGGCGGCGAATCTCGATGTGAAGAAGGCGGAGTACGGCATTATTTACATCGATGAGGTCGACAAGATCACAAAGAAGTCGGAGAATGTCTCGATCACGAGGGATGTCTCCGGAGAGGGAGTTCAGCAGGCGCTCTTAAAGATTCTGGAGGGAACCGTCGCCTCCGTTCCGCCCCAGGGCGGCAGGAAGCATCCGCAGCAGGAGCTGATCCAGATCAATACAAAGAATATCCTCTTTATCTGCGGAGGAGCCTTCGACGGACTGGAAAAGATCATCGAAAAGAGGATTGCCTCCGGCTCCATCGGCTTTGGAGCGGAGATCGTGGAGAAGAATCGAAACAGCTATGACGAGCTCCTGAAAAAGGTGCAGCCCGAGGATCTGGTGAAATTCGGCCTTATCCCGGAATTCATCGGCCGTGTCCCGATCGACGTCGAACTGGAGAGCCACGATGTGGAGAGCTTAAAGCGCATCCTGACCGAGCCGAAGAATGCGCTGATCCGCCAATATCAGAGGCTTTTCGAGCTTGACGGCGTGGAATTAAGCTTTACAGAGGACGCGATCCGCGCAGTCGCGGAGAAGGCGATCCAGAGAAAGACCGGGGCGCGGGGGCTTCGCTCCATCATGGAGGACATCATGATGGGGCTTATGTATGAGATCCCCTCCGATCCCTCGATCAGCGCGGTGGAGATCACAAGAGAGGTCGTAGAGGGAAGGGGGGAGCCTGTGCTGAGCCGTGATGAGAGCGCACTCAGCGCCGCAGCCTCCGATACGGCGGCCCGGCGCGGCGGCCGGGGGCGACGGCCCGGAAGGAGCGGAGAGGGAGCGTGAAGATTCGATCGGTGGAGCTTGCGAAGGTCCTGGGGGTGAAATCGGAGCTTTTCCGGAGCCGGGAGCCGGAATTTGTGATGGCGGGCCGCTCCAATGTCGGAAAGTCCTCCTTTATCAACTCCTTTATCCGGAGGAAATCCTATGCGAGGATCTCCTCTACCCCGGGGAAGACCCGGACCATCAACTTTTATTACGTAAACGGAAGCTTCTATCTGGTAGATCTGCCCGGCTACGGCTATGCTGCGACCGGGGCAGTGGAGCAGGAGAAGTGGGACCGCATGATCCGGAAATATCTGAGGGGCTCCGAGAGCATCGAGGAGGTCATACTCCTTGTGGATATCCGGCATGATCCCACGAAACAGGATATCCAGATGTTCCGCTGGATCGTGGATGCGACCGGCTACGAGCCGATTGTGATCCTGACGAAGTCGGACAAGATCGGAAAGACACAGCTTGAGAAAAGAGAGAGCTCGATCCGCGCCGTCCTCGGCGCCTCCGATGCCTGCCGCCTGATCCCCTTCTCCGCGCGGAGCCGGCAGGGCCTGGAAGAGATCTATGAGATCTTCGACAGCCTCCTCACAGAAGAAACAGCTTCGGAAGCGGACCATGGGGAGGGAGCTGTCAATCATAGGGGAGAAGCTGCCGGAATGACGGAGCGGAAGCGGACAAAAGAGGATTGACAGAGGCCCGGATCTGCGCTAAACTGAGATAGTCGCACAGACAGAAAAGCAGGTATCCACCTCACCTTGGCAGACAAAGCTCTGAACCCGGGTTAAGATTGAAGCTTTACTTCGCGAATTTCCATTCGCGAATTTTCAATGGTGGATCAGACTCAGATCCGCCATTTTTAGTGTATCAGTCCCTCTCAGGCGCCGGAGCAGACGCCGTGTTTACACGGGCGGCCGCTCCGGCATCTGAGAGGACAACAGGAATGAGCATGCAGGACCGCAGGCCCGGAATGCGAATTCCTGGCAGCGTCGCGGAAGCTTCGGAAGAAGCGAAGAGACGCTGAGACGGATACAGGGCATGCCAACCGGGGTTCCGGGATGAAGAGCAACGCGCAAAAGACCGGCATCAAGGACGGCAGCGTCGCGGAAGCTTCGAAGAAGCGAAGAGACGCTGAGACGGATACAGGGTATGCCAACCGGGGTTCCGGGATGAAGAGCAACGCGCAAAAGACCGGCATCAAGGACGGCAGCGTCGCGGAAGCTTCGAAGAAGCGAAGGGACGCTGGGACGGATACACGGCATGCCGGCCGGAGTTCCGGGATGAAGAGCAACGCGCAAAAGACCGGTATCAAGGACGGCAGCGTCGCGGAAGCTTCGAAGAAGCGAAGAGACGCTGAGACGGATACACGGTATGCCAACCGGGATTCCGGGCTGAAGAGCAATGCGCAAAAGACCGGCATCAGAGGCTTTTACTCCGGCAGGCATCCGAGGGGCGGAAGATACGCTGAGACTGAGACGGATACAGGACACAGCAAATTCTACAGAGAGGAGCTTATGGCAAGCAGAAAAGGCACAGAAATCGAAATTAACGAACAGATCAGGGACAGAGAGGTCCGGGTGATCGGCGCGGACGGACAGCAGCTTGGCATCATGTCTTCGCGGGATGCCTTTCGGATCGCAAGAGAGCTGGATCTCGATCTGGTAAAGATCGCCGCGACGGCGGCACCGCCGGTGGTCAGGATCACGGACTACGGCAAGTATCGTTATGAGATGCTGCGCAAGGAGAAGGAAGCCAGAAGAAACCAGCGCACGACGGAGCTGAAGGAAATTCGCATGACGCCGAACATCGACACGAATGACCTGAATACAAAGCTTGCGGCGGCGAGGAAGTTCCTCGAAAAGGGAAACAAGGTGAAGATTGCTCTCCGCTTCCGCGGGAGGGAGATGTCCAGGATGAACCAGTCCAAATATATCCTGGATGACTTCGGCCAGCAGCTTTCAGACATTGCGGTGCTGGATAAGCCGGCAAAGGTGGAAGGCAGAAATATGGCTGTGGTTCTGAGTCCGAAAAAGTAAGGGACGCCGAACGGCCTGCTCTTAAACGGACAAAATGCCGGGAGGCTGCAAAGGCGGCGCTGCCTTTTTGCCGCGCTCATACAGGCATGGCGTCCGTTTTGACATCTGATGGGGACTGATAGAGTAAACTTACAGGAGGCAATTATGGCAAAGTTCAAGCTGAAGACAAAAAAGGCAGCTGCGAAGCGCTTTAAGATGACCGCTACGGGAAAGCTTGTTAGAAATAAAGCGAACAAGTCTCATATCCTTACCAAGAAAAGCACCAAGCGCAAGAGAGGACTTCGGAAGGACATCGTGACAGATCAGACGAATGTCAAGACGATGAAGAAGATCCTTCCGTATCTGTAAGCGCCGGGTCGGTAGAAAGAGGAGGAATTTATCATGAGAATCAAGGGCGGTGTAAACGCTAAGAAGAAGCATAACAGGGTACTGAAGCTGGCCAAGGGCTACAGAGGCGCCCGTTCCAAGCAGTACAGAGTGGCGAAGCAGAGCGTCATGAGAGCTCTGACCGAGTCCTACCGCGGCCGGAAGGAGAGGAAGAGGCAGTTCAGACAGCTCTGGATCGCGCGGATCAACGCGGCGGCGAGACTGAACTCCCTGTCCTACAGCAGGCTGATGTATGGTCTGAAGAGCGCCGGCATCGATATGAACCGGAAAATGCTTTCGGAGATCGCGATCGCGGATCCGGAGAGCTTTGCGAAGCTCTGCGAGGAGGCGAAGGGAAAGCTCGCGGACTGAGAAAAGAGGATAGGGAGTGATTCTGCGGGGCGGACCCTCCGGGCGCTACCCTGAAGCCGGACGGGCCGGATGGCGGACCGCTCCGGCTTTTCTTATGAGGACGGAGAATCATGCTTGGCTATACGCATCTTGTATATGGGATCGGGAGCGCGATGCTCTTCGTAAATCCCGGCGATCGGCTGGGCCTTTTGAAGGCCGCCGCCGGAGGAGCCCTCGGCGGGATGATCTGCGATGTCGATACGAAGCCGGGGAGATTCCTCCGGGATACCCTCTACAGCGGAGAGATCGCGCTCGGAGTCGCGGCAGTGAGCATAATCCTGGACTGGAAGATGAAGACGGGGATCTGCCGCTATGTGCTCTCTCACTGGGGGGAGAGCTCTGTGCTCGGCCTCCTCGGTTTTTCGCTCTGCTGCGTCTTCGGCATGCTGACAAAGCACCGGACCTTCAGCCATTCTCTGCTGGCCCTGCTTCTTCTGAGCATCTCTTTGAATGCCTTCTGTGCTCCTCTCGTTCTCCCCTTTCAGATTGGCTTCCTCTCTCACCTTGCACTGGACCTTCTGAATAAAAGAGACGTCTTCCTGCTCTTTCCGATCCCAAAGGGCTTTAAGCTGAATCTCTTTCACTCCGGAAAGCTCGCAAATCATATCCTGCTTTTGCTCGGGACCGCCGGCCTCATTTTCCTTTTCTGGGAGAAAAGCTAGAGGAGAGGAATTTCGTCTTTTTGCTCTTTTCGAAGCGGAGAGGTCTTTCTGGGAAGGCGCTTTTATGGTATGATTTTCGAGGATAAATTTCGGGAATCCTTTCGGGGAGGGGCGAGCTTTCGCTTTTAATTGTAAGAGAAATTGCAGGAGGCAGAGGATGAATCCGACGAAGATTCGCTGTCCGCATTGCGGGAGCGAGATTTTGATCAGGGGCGCGGGGAAGATAAGCTGTCCGCATTGCCGGGCAGATTTTTTTGTGGAGGAGAGGGCGAAGGATATCCGGATCAATATGACGGTAAACCGCTACGAGGGAGGCGGGAAGCCCGCTTCCTCCCATTTTCTTCTCTATCCTCTGCTCGGTATTCTCGTCATTCTCTCCCTGCTCGGCAGCAGGGTTTTCCGCCGGAGCCCAAAGGCGGAGCCTTTGAAGGAAAGCTTTCAGGAGAAGGTGGAATCCCCTTTTATGCAAAGGCTCTGCGCAGAAATCTTTCAAAAGGATCCCGATCTGCTCACGGCAGAAGAATACGGCAGGGTGGAGAAGCTTTGCTTCTTATCCTCTGATGAGATTGATGCGGCAAATGGGGAGACGGTCTTCCGTATCGATGTCAGACTCTCCGGGGAGGAGGAGCGGAACTATATCGTTGTGCTTGACGGAGAGGGTTCCGATCGGGAGATCCCGATCAGCGATTTTCAGCCCTTCTCCTCTCTTAAGACCCTGAATGTCAATCCGAACTTCGGCCTGAGAATCACGCAGGAAACGGGAGAATACTCGAATTCCCTCAGGAATCTCACAAAGCTTCAGGATTTTACGCTCAGCTCCTGGAGCTACCAAATCACGGACTGGAAGGATTTTTTTGCGAGCCCGAAGGAGCTGAAGGCGCTCCGCGGCGCATCGATCTGGCAGCTGGATGAGATCGTAGACAGCTTTCCGAATCTGGAGACGCTGGAATTCAGCCCGGGGAGCTTCAGCTCCTATCAGTACCAGGAGAAGGCGCCTGACTTGAAAAAGCTTTCGGAGCTTTCCTCTCTTCACCGCCTCTCCACCGACCTTCTGAAGGACAATGATTATCTCCTCTCCATCGCGAATCTTCAGGAGCTCGCCCTCAATGCCGGGGAAGAAAGCGGGGCAGATTACTCGATCCTCTACCATCTCCCTCATCTCAAGGAGCTCAGCATTTATTCCGGGAAGGGCTTTAAGGATCTCTCTTTCCTTTCGGCCATGCCGGAGCTTTCGAAGCTTTCCATAGAGGGTTCAGAGCTCCGGGATCTCTCGCCTCTTGCGGGAAATACCGCGCTCCAGGAGCTCTACCTGAGCCGAGACGGAAGCATCGCAGATCTCTCGGTCTTAGGGACTCTCACAGGACTTAAGAGGCTGAGCCTCTCCGATACCGGCGGCGGGACGCCGGATCTCTCCGCCCTTTCTTCTCTTGTGAGGATGGAGATTGACGAATCCTTTCTCCCCTCTGCGGTCTCTGCCCCCGCCCTTTCGGATCTCACGCTTATCGGAGGGGAAGACGGGGATCTGGAGATCCTTTCCGGGAAGACGAGCCTTGAGAAGCTCTGCATCTGGAGTGGCGGCTCCGCCGAAGCGTCGCGGGAGCTTTGCGAATCTCTGAGCGGACTGAAGGAGCTCTCCGTTCAGGGAAGCTATATGAGCTTTGAGGGGATTACGCTGGATCACTGGCTCTGTGCACCGGCTCTGCAGAAGCTTATCGTCTATGGGAGCTATGATATCTATTGGACGGACGGATTCGCCCCGGACAATTCGACGCTTCGTGAGCTCTCGCTCATCGGGGCCCCCAAGCTCATAGTCCGGGACGCGCAGGGGACGAGGATAGAAGGCGGGGAGACGGAGCTTCAGAGCATCCTCCCGGCGCTTTCCTCCCTTCACGGGCTAAAAAGCCTTCAGATGGTGAAGGAGGGAATCTCCGACCTGGAGCCTCTCCGCGCTCTTTCGGAGCTGGAGACGCTCGATATCAGCGAGAACTATGTGAGAGACCTTCTGCCGCTCCGGGATCTCCCGGCTCTGAAAACGCTGGACGCTTCGGGGAATCCGATCCAGAACCGCTCTGCCCTTTCCGGAGATCTCTACATTATTCTGTCGTGATTCTTAGAGATATGCGGGGCCGCTTCGAAAGAGAGGATGGGAAGCTATGAAAATCATCGATCTGAAATGCCCGCGCTGCGGCGGGAATCTGAGCTGGGAGGAGGGCGCGGAGAGCGCGCACTGCCCCTACTGCAACGCGAATTTTGCGGTGGAACCGGAGAGGGCCAAGGTCTTCATCCAGGAGACCGTCAATAATTTCGGAGGCCCGGCCCGTCCGGAGCAAAGCCGGGAGCTAAGCCCCATCCTTTTGGGCTTCCTGCTCTCTCTTGGCCTCCTGACCGCTGTCCCCCTCGCGGGCCTCCTTCTTTTCAGGAAGCCAGCGCCCTCCCCCGTGGAGAAGACTACGGAGGCCGCGCTTCTTAGCAGCATGACCATCGAAAATCAGACGGATCTCTCCGCTCTCCTCGGACAGACCGGCCTTTCTGAGCTCGTCATCCGGGACAGCCCGGAGATCTCTGATTACAGCGCGCTCTCTGCCCTCCCTCATCTTCGGAGTCTTTCGATTTCCGATGCGCCGAAGCTTGAGGATGCCTCCTTTCTCCGAAGCCTCAGTGGGCTCGAGGAGCTCAGCCTCATAAATACGGGGATTTCGGATCTCTCTCCGCTCTCCGGGAGACTCTCCCTGATAAGCCTGAGCCTGGAGGGAAACCCCATCTCGGACTACAGCTTTCTGCCGAGTCTCCGCTCTCTTCAGACGCTTAAGCTCCGCGATGTTCCGAGGGAGAAGCTTCCGGATCTGAGCTCTCTCAGCGGCCTTTCAGAGCTTGAGACCGCTGCCTCTAAAGAGGGGGAATAGCGGAAGCTGCGTTTCCGGCAGAGGGAGGATTCGATATTTTCCGGGGGAAGAGCGCATCGCGCGGGAGATTTCAGGAGGAGACGGAGGGGATATGAAGCACTATGACATCATTATCATCGGCGCGGGGCCGGGCGGGATCTATGCGGCCTATGAGCTCGAAAAGCGGAGAAGCGATCTCAGTGTCGCGGTCATGGAGGCCGGGCACAGTCTGGAGAAGCGGCACTGTCCGATCGATGGGGAGAAAATCCCGTCCTGCATCCACTGTAAAAGCTGCTCCATCATGAGCGGCTTTGGCGGGGCCGGCGCTTTTTCCGACGGGAAGTACAATATCACAAACGATTTCGGCGGTACACTCTATGAGTACATCGGCCGGGAAAAGGCCCTTTCCCTCATGCACTATGTGGACGAGATCAATATGTCAAAGGGGGGAGAGGGGAGCCGCATTTTTTCCACCGCGGGCTCGCATTTTAAGAAGATCTGCATGCAGAATCGCCTGAAGCTTCTGGATGCCTCCGTGCGGCACCTGGGGACGGATATCAATTATATTGTCCTTAGGAATCTGTACCGCGATCTCAAAGAGGCGACGGACTTTTATTTTGACACGCCGATCGAGAAGGTCGAGGCCCGGAAGGAGGGAGGATACCGGATCGAGAGCGCGGCGGGGGAGAGCTTCTCCTGTGACAAATGCATCATCTCCGTGGGGAGGAGCGGGAGCAAGTGGATGGAGAAGGTCTGCCGGGAGCTCGGGATTCCGACGAAGTCAAACCGCGTGGATCTCGGCGTCCGGGTGGAGCTTCCCGCCGTCATCTTCTCGCATCTCACGGATGAGCTCTATGAGAGCAAGATCGTCTACCGCACACAGCTCTTTGAGGA
The DNA here is from genome assembly GCF_000160135.1 of Oribacterium sp. oral taxon 078 str. F0262. Taxonomy (GTDB): domain Bacteria; phylum Bacillota; class Clostridia; order Lachnospirales; family Lachnospiraceae; genus Oribacterium. The sequence goes on along the minus strand of NZ_GG729936.1, from coordinate 92,225 downwards.
TAATGTCCGGACCTTCTGCATGAATCCGTACGGAATCGTCGTAAATGAGAATACCAATGGAATCGTCACGGTCAACGGGCACAGCTATGAGGGGGAGGAGAAGCGCACGGAGAATACCAATTTCGCGCTCCTCGTCTCAAAGCATTTTTCAGAGCCCTTTAAGGACAGCAACGGCTACGGGGAGAGCATCGCCCGCCTCTCGAATATGCTGGGGGGCGGCGTCATCGTGCAGCGCTTCGGGGATCTCGTCCGGGGGAGGAGGAGCACGGTGAAGCGGATCGAGGAGGGGCTCGTCCGCCCGACGCTGAAGGCGACGCCCGGAGACCTGAGCCTGGTGCTTCCGAAGAGGATTCTGGACGGCATCATGGAAATGATCTATGCGCTCGACAAGATCGCCCCCGGAACCGCCAATGAGGATACGCTCCTCTATGGCGTCGAGGTCAAGTTCTACAATATGGAGGTCGCGATCGACTCTCATCTCGAGAGCTGTCATCCCGGACTCTATGTGATCGGAGACGGGAGCGGCGTCACCCATTCCCTTTCCCACGCCTCGGCGAGCGGGATCTTTGTGGCGAGGGATATCGCGGAGAGAGGATAGCGGAGCTCCGCCGGAAGGCAGATCTCTGCCGTGGATGACAAGGATGGCGCTGAAGGGAAGGCGCTTCGGGCGGGCGGAAAGAGCGCGGAGAACTTATGCCGGAAGGGCTGCGGTCCCGTTTTATCGGATGGCGGAGCTCCGTTTGGATCGAAGCTTCGCTCGATCCGTAGCTTCGCTCGGGCCGTGGGCCGGGCTTTCCTTCCAAATCGGTGGAAAACGATCCGGCAACAGATCGGCGGACGCCGCAATCGCGGGCAGGCCGGGCTTTCCTCCCGAATCGGCGGAAAATCCCGAGGCTTTTGTGAAAAAAGACGAAACAAAGCCTTACAAAAATGTGACATTTGTGCTTGACGGCAGGAGAGATCTCTGCTATCATGTGTACCTGTCGCCGCAAGAATAAGGCCGAATGAAAGAGCTCGGTTTTGCGGAGGGCAGATCAAAGGACCTTGAAAATCAAAGATCGAATCATACACAGACCCTGAATATTCGAAACGGCGAAAGCCGTCTCTGTTTGGAAGCGGAAGAATGCGGAAGGACAGAGGAGAGATTCAGAAAGCACAGAAAGTGCAGCGAAGAAAACTCGCAGTAAAAGAAGGAAAAGCCAAGCTTAAGAATGAGCGAAGCAGGAGGAGGCCGGAAGGCCTCCATTGAATGAGAGTTCGATCCT
>NZ_GG729936.1:90143-90860 GCF_000160135.1 Oribacterium sp. oral taxon 078 str. F0262 | reverse complement strand
ACAAGGTAGCCGTATCGGAAGGTGCGGCTGGATCACCTCCTTTCTAAGGATAGAGTAGGGGTCTGTGTAGGATTCGATTCTTGATAAGGTCAAGAGAATGTCTGGTGTCGATGCGCCGGGGGGAAACACCCGTACCCATCCCGAACACGACGGTTAAGCCCCGGGCGGCTGAAAATACTACGCTGGCAACGGCGTGGGAAGATAAGTGGATGCCAGACATTTTTTCTAACGGCTCTGCGAAGAGCACAGGAGGTTCATGACCTCCGGGCTGTATCGCGCTTTTTGCTTTCCCGAGAGGGAAAGAGAGAAGGCGCGGAGGATATGCTGCTTTTTCCCTTCCGCGGAAAGAAAGGCATATCGAGGATTCCGGTTCCTTTCGATCCGGGCGCCGGGGATTTTTCCTGGGGCGCTGAGATCGGACATCACCGCGAATCCGTATCGTACCTTGAAAACCGCATATTGCAATCAAAGAGTAAGACATCCGAGGCTGCGGATGGAGACATCCGCAGAGAGAAGACAAAGAGACACACGCTAGTGTCTCACCCGGAGGAATCCGGGGATGGTTAAGCGAAAAGAGCACAGGGTGAATGCCCAGGCACTGAGAGCCGAAGAAAGACGTGATAAGCTGCGAAAAGCGGCGGGGATTGGCAAATACGAGGTGATCCGCCGATATCTGAATGGGGAAACCCACCGGAGTAATCCTCCGGTACCGCAGGG
>NZ_GG729936.1:0-90043 GCF_000160135.1 Oribacterium sp. oral taxon 078 str. F0262 | reverse complement strand
GGAAGTGCTGCAAAGCATGCAGCTGACAGCTACTAATCGGTCGAGGGCTTATCCATAGTCGGAGAGATGTCAAAACGGATTGCAATCTGCGGTTTTGAAGGCACGAGCCTTCACAGGGGACTGTGAATGGCCCGGTGGCTCAGATGGTTAGAGCGCCGCCCTGTCACGGCGGAGGTCGTCGGTTCGATTCCGATCCGGGTCGTGCAGGAGATGCCAACTTACTTGTTTTCTTGCAAAACCTTCTTTTGTGAAACGGGCCGAAGGGCAGATTCGGAAGAATCTGTCCTTCGGCCCGTTTTGCTGTCTGTCAGCCGCACTCTCCCTTTCTCCGTTCAGGAAGGCTCTGTCTCCCCGGGCTCTGAAAACGTTCAGTGCCTGACATCTGCGAAGACATCTGTCTGCCAAGCCGGGTCCTTCTCTCCTTTTCTATGAGCTTCGTCTTTAATCTTATGCAGGTGTTGGCAAACACTTTGAAAAAATAAAGCTTTTAATTTAGATTTACTGTGTGAAATGTAGAAATTGTACTTGCAAAAGACCGATCTCACTGCTATTATTGAGACATCGCCGATGATTTCGGCTTGGAAACAGGGGTTGAAAGTATATTTTTGGAGGGAAGGTACTATGAAAAAAAGATCACTGTCCATCGCCCTGGCTGCCCTTATGGCGGCTTCCGCATTGGCTGCCTGCGGCTCTTCTCAGAGCGATTCCGCGGGAAGCAGCGCGGCAAAGACGGATGAGTCCGCAGGCGAGAGCAAGGCGGACGGCAAGGAGAGCAAGGCCGATGGAAAGGGAGGCAAGGAGCTTCGCCTTGTAAACGGAAAGATCGAGGTTGACGCCGCGCTGAAGGAGCTCGCCGCAAAGTACGAGGAGGAGACCGGAGTAAAGGTCAATATCGAGTCCATGGGAGGCGGCATCAATATTCAGGGAACCCTGAAGGGCTATTATCAGGCCGGAAACATGCCGGATATCTTTGTAAACGGTGCCGATCCGGACTTTGAGAATTGGTGCGGACAGGACCTTTTGGAGGATCTGAGCGATCAGCCCTGGGTTTCGGATACAGATGCCGCTTATAAGTATAAGGACGGGAAGATCTACGGCTTCCCCTACACGGTGGAGGCGATCGGCCTTGCCTATAATGCGGACATCCTGGAGAAGGCCGGCATCGATCCGAAGAGCATCACCGGGCCGGAGTCCATGAAGAAGGCCTTTGAGACTCTGGATTCGAAGAAGTCGGAGCTCGGCCTGGATGCCGTCATCGGCTACTGCGCGGAGGCGACGAATCTCTACTGGTCTACGGGGAATCATCTCTTCGGCGTCTATGAGGATGAGGGACTGAAGAGAGACGACTCGAAGTATTTTGATCTCCTGAAGGACGGCGGAAAGCTCGACAGCGATCGCTTCGAGAAGTATGCGGAGATGGTGGGGCTTTTCAATAAGTATTCCGATCCGAATCTCCTTGTTTCCGGGACCTATGATCAGCAGATTCTGAACTTCTCCTCCGGAAAGTACGCGTTCGTGACGCAGGGCTCCTGGATCGGGGCGACGATGACGACGGACGATAAGGACGCCTATGAGAAGGCCGGGAAGTTCAAGGTGGGAATGATCCCCTATGCCTTTGAGGAAGGGCAGGATACCATCCTCACGAATTCTCCCTCCTGGTGGTCTGTATTCAAGAATGACAATGCCGAAGAGGCGAAGAAGTTCTTAAACTGGGTCGCAGGGGAGAAGGGACAGGACATCCTCGTGAATAAGGCCGGCTTCATCAGCCCGTTCAAGTCCTGCAGCTTCGTCGCGGAGGATCCGTTTGCCCAGACCATCGTGGACTACCAGAAGGCGGAGAAGACCTCCGGCTGGCACTGGCTCGGAAATAAGGACGGCATTGCGCAGAATGCGCTCGGCGTAGTCTATCAGGACTATGCGCAGGGGAATATCAAGGATGCCAAGGCCTTTACCGATACCATGTCGCAGGTCTGTGCGCAGTATTACGCTTCCTGAGGAGCAGAAAGCTGTGGAGGAGGGGCGGCTTCTGCCGCTCCTCCCTTCCTCTGTCCGCTCCTTTTTCTCACTTTTCCGTAAGGGGGTTATGTATGAAATCAGCAAGATCCGGAGTGCCTTCGGGAGTTCTGATCCTTTTCGGAATCCTCCTTTTTGCGGCTTCGCTGGCCATGGACTTCATGGGAAGCACTTTTCGCGGGAGAGGAGCCATGCTGACGGCGGGGATACTCATCTCCCTCCTCGGGCTTTATTCCTTTCCCAGCCAGAGGCATCACCGGAGGATCGTCTATTTTATCTTTCTCTTTCCGCTTCTTTTTACCTTCTTTGTGACGGTGATCATCCCTCTGATCCTCGGGATCGGCTATTCCTTTACGGACTGGACCGGGATCGGATTTAAGAAGTTCGTGGGATTTTCGAACTATCAGAGCATGTTCCGGGATCCGGCCTTCCTCTGGTCGGTTATGATCACCTTCCTCTTTGTGCTTCTGAATGTGATTTTGGTCAATCTGATCGGCTTTCTGCTCGCCCTTCTCTGCTCTCAGAAGCTGAGGGGCATCGGCTTCTTCCGGGCCGCGTACTTTCTTCCGAACCTGATCGGAGGCATCGTGCTCGGCTATATCTGGCAGTTTGTCTTCAACAATGTCTTCATCAAATTCACCGGCGGCGTCTCTCTCCTCGCGAAGACAAACGGGGCCATGGCGGCGATCATCGTGGCCTATCTTTGGCAGAGCGCGGGCTATATCATGCTGATCTATGTGACCGGGCTCACGCAGATTCCGGGAGATGTCCTGGAGGCCGCGCAGATCGACGGCGCGAACGCGGTGGAGACGCTTTTCAAGGTGAAGCTTCCGATGATCGCGTCTACGATCACGATCTGTACCTTCCTCACGCTGACCGCGGCCTTCAAGCAGTTTGATGTGAACATGGCTTTGACGAACGGTGCGGGATCGGTCCCGAATTTTATGGGGGCCTATCTCTCAAACGGCACGCAGATGCTCGCTTTAAATATCTATAATACCGCGATCGCGAAGAACAGCTATGCGGTGGCGCAGGCGAAGGCGGTGCTTTTCTTCCTCATCCTGGCGGTGATTTCCCTGATTCAGGTGAGGATCTCCAACAGCAGGGAGGTGGAAATGTGATGAAGACGACAAGACGCTCCAAGAGGGCCATACTTTTTGTGATCGGCGTTCTCATAGCGCTCTATGTGCTCTCTCCCTTTTACCTTGTGCTGGTGAACTCCTTCAAGAAGCAGACGGATATCGTGCAGGACCCGGTGGGGATGCACGGCGCATCCTTTTCCCAGCTCACGGAGAATCTGAATGCTGTCATCAACAACTCGAACTTCCGCTTCTGGTATGCCTTTGGCACCTCGGCGGTGATAACCGTCGCCTCCCTCGTGCTTTTGATCCTCTTTGGCAGTATGGCGGCCTGGGTCATCAGCAGGAATCATAAGAGGGGCTGGGCGATCGCGATCTATATGATCTTTATCGCATCCATGATCATTCCCTTCCAGGTCGTCATGCTTCCCCTGATCGCGACCTTCCGGGATGTCGGAAAATTCGTGGGGATCAATATGCTCCAGTCCGTGCCCGGGCTGATCTTCGCCTACTGCGGCTTCGGAGGAGCCATGACGGTCTTCATCCTGACGGGCTTTATCAAGGGTGTCCCCTATGAGCTCGAGGAGGCGGCCGCGATCGACGGCTGCTCCCCGGAGGGGACCTTCTTCCGGATCATTTTCCCGCTCCTTCGGCCGGTCATTACGACATTGACCATCTTAAACGGGATGTGGCTCTGGAACGACTACCTTCTTCCCTCCCTGATGCTCGGGCAGAACGGAAAGGTGAAGACGCTTCCCGTGGCGGTGCAGGCCTTTGTGGGCTCCTATGTGAGGCAGTGGAATCTGATTCTCGGTGCGGCGCTTCTCGCGATGCTCCCCATGATTATCGTCTTTTTGATCGGTCAGAAGCAGATCATGAGCGGCATGGTAGAGGGCGCGGTCAAGGGCTGATACCGGCAGCGCTTTGAAACTTCGCAGTGCTCTGCCGCTGCGAAGATCGGCTGCTGCCCCGGAGCCCTGCAGTGCCAATAAGGGGATCTGTCCCATGCACTGCTTCGCTTCTTCAGAGCCCGGGACTTGAAACCGGCTGCAGCCGTGAGGCAGCAGCCGGCTTCTCTCAGGATGCGGAAAGAGTTCACGGCACTGTCCCTTCGAGATACAGTGATTGAAACACGCTCTCTGCCCCGCCGCGATACGCTGCAGCGTAAAAAAATAAGGAGATTTTGGAGGAAGAGCTTGCACAGTATCAAGGATATCGCGAAATTGGCGAAGGTAAGCCCGTCCACCGTCGCCAATGTGATTCACGGGAGACGGGATCGGGTCTCCGGAGAGACCTTTGAAAAGGTGCGGCGGATCCTGGAGGAGCAGCGCTATGTCTCCAATATGGGGGCGAGGCTCATGGCCAGCCGGGGCTCCTGCCTGATCGCACTGGTTCTCGCCTACCAGAACGAGAGGCGGACCAGCATCGTCCAGGATCCCTTCGTCTCCTCGGTCATCGCGGCCGTGGAGACCGAGGTGCAGAGGAAGGGATATTTCCTGATGCTCTACAGCAATCCCGATATGGAGGAGTGCCGGAAGATGGCGCTGGCCTGGAATGTGGAGGGCGTCATCGTCCTTGGATGCAAGAGGCAGGGCTATTATACGCTGAGAGAGCAGCTGGATGTCCCCATCGTGACGATCGATACCTGCTTTCAGGAGGGGGATCGGGACTTCGTCAATGTGGGGCTCTGCGACTACGAGGGGGGGAAGGAGATGACCTCCTACCTCCTCCAGAGGGGGCATCGAAGGATCGGCTTTCTCTCCCGGGAGGAGGGGAGGGATCATTTCGATCCGCAGTTTATCGACAGTGCGCGCTATCTCGGCTACCTGGCCGCCTATGAGGAATGGGGGCAGAGGCCGGAGGAGTGCTGGGCCCTCGATCTAAGCCGGAATCCGAAAAGGAGGAGGGAGCAGTTTATGAAGCTGCAGCAGAAAAATTTCTTTGGCTGCACCGCGCTCTTTCTGACCTCGGATCTCCTCGCGCTGGAGTTTCTGGGCTTCTGCCGGGACAGGGGGATTTCCGTGCCCGATGAGCTCTCCATCGCGGGCTTTGACGGGATTCGCGAGGGAGAGCGTTATCGACCGGCTCTGACCACGGTCTGTCAGGATATGAGAGAGAAAGGGACGAGGGCGGTGCGGGAGCTCCTTCGGCTCCTCCGGAGAGAAAGGGAGAGGGAGCTCCCGAGGAGAGATATCCGCCTTCCGGTATGCATCATGGAGAGAGAGACCGTGGAGGACCGCGGGGGAAATCCGTATTTCGGTGAAGAACCGGGCCCTTCGAAGAAGTCGGCCTTTGCATAAGTGCTGTGATATAGGCGTGTAAAATCATAGCAGGGAGAAGAGAATGAAGAAAACGTGGTGGAAGGAAAGTGTGGTCTATCAGATCTATCCCCGGAGCTTCTGCGACAGCGACGGGGACGGGATCGGGGATCTCAACGGGATTCGCTCAAAGCTGGATTATCTGAAAAAGCTCGGAATCGATGTGATCTGGCTTTCTCCGATCTATCAGTCACCGAACGATGACAATGGCTATGATATCTCGGATTACGAGAAGATCATGAAGGAATTCGGCACGATGGAGGACTTTGAAGCCCTCCTCTCCGAGGCCCACGAGAAGGGGATTAAGATCGTGATGGACCTCGTCGTAAATCATACCTCGGATGAGCACCGCTGGTTTATCGAGAGCCGGAGGGACAGAGAGAACGAAAAGAGCGACTTCTATCTCTGGAGGGATCCGGTATCGGGACACGAGCCGAACAACTGGGGCTCCTGCTTCTCCGGCTCCGCCTGGCAGTATGACGAGGGAAGGGGACAGTACTATCTGCACCTTTTCTCGAAAAAGCAGCCCGATCTCAACTGGGAAAATCCGAAGGTCCGGGATGAGGTCTTTTCGATGATGGAGCGCTGGTGCGAAAAGGGAATCGACGGCTTCCGGATGGATGTCATCTCTCTGATCTCAAAGCCGGAGGGCCTTCCGGACGCCCCGCTCAGAGGCGGCCTATACGGAGATCCGGGAATCTGCGCAAACGGGCCCCATGTCCACGAGTACCTTAAGGAGATGAACCGGAGAGTCCTGTCCCGCCATGAGCTCATGACGGTCGGAGAGACAGCCGGAGTCACCCTGGAGGAGGCAAAGAAATACGCGAACAGCGACGGCTCGGAGTTAAACATGGTCTTTCAGTTTGAGCATGTGAGCCTGGATGGAAACAGAGACTACGGCTTTAAGTGGAGCACGGAGAAAATGCCCCTCCTCCCCTTAAAGAAGAATCTCGCGAAGTGGCAGCTCGGCCTGGACGGCGTGGCCTGGAACAGCCTCTTCCTCTGTAATCACGATCAGCCGCGCATCGTCTCCCGGCTCGGAAATGACAGCGCGGAATACCGCGAGAGATCGGCAAAGTGCATCGCGACCATCCTCCATATGATGCAGGGCACGCCCTATATCTATCAGGGGGAGGAGCTTGCCATGAGCAACTACCCCTTTAAAAGCCCGGAGGAGTTCAAGGATCTGGAATCCGTCAACGCCTATTCGGAGCTCACGGAGAAGCTTAAGCTGGAGGGCTCGAAGCTCCTTCCCATGATCGCCGCAAAGAGCCGGGATAATGCGAGGACGCCGATGCAGTGGAGCGCGGAGGAAAATGCGGGCTTTACGAGCGGAAAGCCCTGGATCCCCGTCAATCCGAACTACCGGGAGATCAATGCGGAGGAGGAGCTCAGCCGCTCGGACTCAGTCTTTTATTACTATCAGAAGCTGATCTCACTTCGCCACAGTTCAGAGCTCATCGTCTACGGGCATTTTGAGCTTTTGCTCCCGGAGGATCCGGAGCTCTTCGTCTATCGGAGGTATCTTCCGGATCGGGAGCTTCTGGTGGCCGCGAATTTTTCGGAGAGGGAGAGGGAGTATCTTCCGGAGGAGAGGTTTCTCGCGGGAGAGCTCCTCATCCACAATATGGAGGGGAGATCGCCGCAAGGCGGCCGCCTCGCGCCCTATGAAGCCTATGTGCTGGAGAATAGAAGCGGCGTCTGTCATGATGCTTAGAAGGGAATTATGATAATGAAAAAAGAATGGTGGCAGCAGAAGGTCGCCTATCAGATCTATCCGAAGAGCTTTCTCGATACCAAGGGAAATGGGATCGGGGATCTCCGGGGAATTATAGAGAAGCTCGACTATCTCAGAGAGCTCGGCATCGGGATCGTCTGGATTTCCCCCTGCTATCTCTCGCCTCTTGCGGATCAGGGCTATGATATCGCAGATTACTACAGGATCGATCCCCGCTTTGGAAGCAATGAGGATATGGATGAGCTGATCCGGGAAGCGAAGAAGCGGGATATCGCGATCGTGCTGGACCTTGTGGTGAATCATTGCTCCGATGAGCATAGCTGGTTTCAGAAGGCCATCGCGGATCCGGACGGCCCCTACGCGGATTACTTTTTCTTCGAGGAGGGGGTAGACGGGCATGAGCCGAACAACTGGCGCTCCTACTTCGGCGGCTCCGCCTGGGAGAAGATCCCGGGGAGCGATCGCTACTATCTCCATCTCTTTCACAAAAAGCAGCCGGATTTAAACTGGGAGAATCCGAAGCTTCGGGAAGAGATCTACCGTATGATCAACTGGTGGCTGGATAAGGGGATCGCGGGCTTTCGCATCGACGCCATCTTAAATATCAAAAAGGTCTTCCCGCTCCGCGGCCATGATTTCCCGCCGGACCGGGAGGACGGCATGGCCTCCTGCACGAATATGATCTATGCGGCGAAGGGAATCGGGGACTTTCTCCGGGAGATGCGGGACCGCACGTTCCGCCCGCACGGGGCCTTTACCGTGGGGGAGGTCTTCAATGAGACAGAGGAGCAGATTCCGGAGTTCATCGGCCCGGACGGCTATTTCTCCTCCATGTTCGACTTCCGCTCCAACATCTTCGGAAGGTCCGGGAAGGGCTGGTATGACTGCAGACAGATCACGCCGGACGATTACCGGGACGCCTGCTTTGAGACGCAGAGACTGGTAGGGGATATCGGCTTCATCTCCACGATCATAGAAAATCACGATGAGCCGAGGGGAGTGAGCCGCTATATCCCCCCGGAGGAGCTCAGTAAGCGGAGTAAGAAGTTCCTCGGGACGATGCAACTCATGCTCCGGGGGCTTCCCTTCCTCTACCAGGGGCAGGAGATCGGAATGGAAAATATAAAGCTCCATTCCATCGAGGAGGTCGACGATATTTCTACGCTCGACGAGTATCAGATTTCACTTCAGGCCGGGCTCTCCGAGGAGGAGGCGCTTCGCTCGGTGAACCGCTTTTCCCGGGACAATGCGAGGACGCCGATGCAGTGGAGTGACGGGGAGAATGCGGGCTTTACAAAGGGGAAGCCCTGGCTCCCTCTAAATCCGAACTATAAGGAGATCAATGTCGAGGCGGAGGAGAGGGACCCGGACTCCGTGCTCCGCTACTACAGGAAGCTCATCGCGCTTCGTAGCGATCCGGAATATAAGGACAGTATCGTCTACGGGGACTTTGAGCCGTTCATGCAGGAGGAGAGCCGCCTCATGGCGTTCTACCGAAGAGGGGAGAAGAACTGCCTTCTGGTGCTCGGGAATTTCCGAAAAGAGGAGAGGGAGATCGAGCTCCCTGTGGATGTCAGGGCCGTGCTTTTGTCCAATGTGGATCAGAGCGAGATCCGGGGCCGGAGGATCAGACTGGAGGGCTATCAGGCACTGATCCTCGCGGTCTCCGAGCCCGGAAAAACTGGGCTTTCCTGAATCAGAGCCGTACTTTTTATGAGCCTTGGGCGAGGATGAGGAATCCGGAGCCATGGTAAGAGAGAAGGGCGACAGGACGAGCCGCTTTTTAAAGAGAGCGAAACACTAAGAGCGCATAAAAGCATGTAAAAAGCATGTAAAAAAAGCATGTAATAAGAGAGCGTGATGATTCGAGAGGACACAGAATCATCACGCTTTCAACATTTTTCTGCCACATTTTCCTGCTATCCTTTTCCTTGTCAGGATAAGAAGATAAGAGCTTTCCGGGGAGGGGATACCGGAACCGGGAGCCGATATAGAGGAGGTAAAGCATGGAAGATATGGAAGAGAGAGAAGAAAGAAGAGAGGATAAAAGAGAGTTAAGAAGAGAAGGAAGAGGAAGAAAAGGACAGGTGGCCGGGCTTCTCGCCAGCGCGCTGGTCTTCGGGACGGTGGCGGGAGGCGCGATGGTCGGGGTAAACGTTCTCGCGGGCCGGGGCATTTCCAGAGAGACGGCTGCAGAGAGTTCCGCGTCCCAGGCGGACACTCTTTTGAAGGGAGCGGAGAAAGGCAGCTCAATCCCCTTGAATAAAAGCGAAAAGACGGAGAGCGGGGAGAGTGCGGAGTCGGTTTCATCCATCGTGAAATCCGCGATGCCCTCCGTCGTATCCATCACCAATATGATGCAGTATAAGCAAAATGGCTATTCGATCTTCGGAGGAGGAGAGCAGAGCGGGGAGACCGCGGCGAGCGGATCGGGCGTCATCATCGGAAAGAACGATACGGAGCTCCTCGTCGTGACAAATCACCATGTGGTGGAGAATTCCAGCTCCCTGAGCGTACAGTTCGTCGATGGAAAAAGCGCGGACGCGGAGATCAAGGGGGAGGACAGCAGCGCGGATCTGGCTGTCATCGCCATAAAGCTCTCCGATCTCTCCAAGGAGACCCTGGAAAAGATCAAGGTCGCGGAGTTCGGGGATTCCGACAGCCTTCAGGTCGGAGATCAGGTCGTCGCGATCGGAAATGCGCTCGGCTACGGGCAGTCTGTGACGACCGGAATCGTATCCGCGAAGGATCGGGAGATTGAGACGGAGAACGGCACCGAGAGCGGGCTCATCCAGACCGATGCCGCGATCAATCCGGGAAATTCCGGCGGTGCTCTCCTGAATATGAGCGGCCAGGTCATCGGCATCAATGTGGCGAAGTACTCCGATACAAAGGTCGAGGGAATGGGATATTCCATCCCGAGCAAGAAGGCGGAGAACATCGTAAACGAGCTCTCCACGAAGACCACAAGGTCAAAGGTCTCCCAGGAGGACAGAGGCTATCTCGGAATCCAGGCAAAGACGGTGGACAGTCAGACGGCAAACGCCTACGGCATGCCGGAGGGGATCTACGTCTATAAGATCACGGAGGAGTCAAAGGCCGCGGATGCGGGGCTTCAGGAAAAGGATATCATCACAAGCTTCGACGGACAGAGCGTCGAAAGCCTCGATGATCTCAGCTCCCTCCTCGCCCGCTATAAGGCGGGGGAGAGTGTAAAGCTCACCGTCCAGAGGCTCTCCGGGAACGGGAAGTACGAGGAGAAGGAGCTCACGATCACACTGAGTGCCGCTCCGAAGTCGGAAAAACAGAAGAGCTCCGCACGGCAGAAGGAGGAGCAGCAGGGACAGAGCGCCCAGAGAGACAGTGAGGATGAGATCCTCCAGGAGTTTAGGAAATACTTCGAAAGAGGCTGAGCGGTGATGCAGGACTTTTTCCGCTCCGGCTGTCCTGAGCTCTCCAGCTGTCCCTCGCTAAAGCGGGACGGCAGAAGAGACAGATAACGGAAGGGACAGAGAACAGAACAGCATGCCTCATGAGAAGACGCGAACTCAGCCGGAGAGAGAAGAAGACCGGATGGAAAGAGGCCGGAAAAAGGACCGCCGCAAAAAAGCGGCGGTCCCTTTTAGATAGAACAGAGGAGAATCAGTTCTCGGTAAAGGCCTTCATGAGCTCCTCTGTCCGGTTTTCATTGGCAGAGCTCGCTGTGATGGTCACGGCATAGTTCCCCTGCTTCAGGATAAACTGCTTTTCATAGAGCGTAAGCCCGTCCTTTCCGAGTACGGCATCAATGCAGCTCATGCTCTTTCCGGCGAAGCTTCCCTCTCCCTTTTTGACGGAGACATCGGTAAAGCCCTGCTGCTCAAAGAGCTTCTGCTCCACGACGATGGAGGCGTCGATCGCGGCCTCGGCGTTCCCTGCGACACCAAAGGCGATGCCCGCATTCTGTATGGTTATATTGATGGAATCCGAAAGCTCGGCGTTTGCCGCGTAGAGCTCAACGAAGACAGAGCCGTTCTCCAGGGACTTTGCGAGAGTCTCGTCGTCGACCGTATCGCTGATCGCTCCGTTCATCTGCTGCAGCTGCTCCTCTGTCGCAAAGGACCAGCCGTCCGGGAGCGTGTAGCGTATGCCGAGATTTTCGTTGACATAGCTCTTTCCATCCAGCTTTCCGCGGATCTTTTCATTCTTTCCGCTGTCCTTCGAATCTCCCTTCTCATCCTTGGAAGAAGAGGACTCTTTCTTCTCGTCCCCTGAGCTCTCCTTTTTGTCTTTGTCCTTTCCGCCTGCTTCCTTGCTTTCTGCCTCCGTTGTCTGCTTTTCGCTCTTGCTTTCCGCGGCCTTCGTCCCGCCGCAGGCGGAGAGAAGTAAAACTGCGCTGAGTGAAAGAATCAAAAGTTTTCCTTTTTTCATAAATCCTCCCATTTTGACATTTTCCGCATTTCCCTATAAGATTAGCGTGTCAAGAAAAAAAGTTGTGACAAAGACCATGATATCCCGGAAGCTGCCGCGGAATCAAGGAGAAAAAATTAAGATTTACGATACGAGTCCCCGCCTGGCGGCGGAAGCTCATAAAAAAGGAGGCAGGATGAAATTTTCAGAGATCCCTTACGAGAGGATTGATTTTCAGAAGCTGAAGCAGGATTTTTACTCCCTGATGGAGCGGATGGAGAGAGCGGTCTCCGGGGAGGAGCAGTTCGAGATCCACAGGGAGTACTACAGGCTCAGCAACCACGTGCTCACAGAGATGAATCTTGCGATGATCCGAAATGACATCGATATGACGGATGAGTATTATTCGGAGGAGCAGAAGCATTACGACCGGAATATGCCGATCTTTCAGAATCTCGTCGTGGAATATCAGAAAAAGCTCTATTTCTCGCGCTTTCGCCCCTACCTGGAGGAAAGGATCGGGAGAGTGGCCTTTAAAAACATTTCCCTCGCGATGGAGGCAATGGATGAGAAGCTGATTCCGCTCATGCAGGAGGAGAACGCGCTCTCCACAGCGTACAATAAGCTGCTCGCCACCGCGAAGATCGACTGGGAGGGAGAGAAGCTGAATCTCTCTCTCATGCAGCCCTATCTCACGAGCCCGGACCGCTCTGTCCGGGAGAGAGCCTGGAAGAAATATACGGCCTTTTTCTCGGAGCACAGGGAAGAGCTGGACGATTTCTATGAAAAATTGGTTCTAAACCGGACGAAGCAGGGGCGGATGATGGGGCATGGGAATTTCCTTCCGCTCGGCTATGCCAGGATGAACCGAAACTGCTACGGCCCCTCTGAGATCCGTTCCTTCCGAAAGCAGGTCGAGCAGGAGATCGTGCCCCTCGCGGAGCTTCTGCACGAAAGGCGGCGGGAGAGGCTCGGGCTTTCGAGGCTTAATTATATCGATGAGGGGATCTATTTTCCGAACGGAAATCCCAGACCGGTCGGGACAGCGGAGGAGATCCTTGCCGCGGGGAAGAGGATGTACGATGAGCTCTCGCCGGAGACCGCGCGTTTTATGAATACCATGTGTGAGATGGAGCTTTTCGATGTCCTCGGGCGGAAGAATAAGAGGACCGGCGGCTATATGACAATGCTTGCGGATTACCGCGTCCCCTTTATCTTTGCGAATTTCAATGGGAGCTCCGGGGATGCGGATGTGATCACGCATGAGTGCGGGCACGCCTTCCAGGGCTATCTCACGGCGGATCTTCCGATCCGGGAGCACAATGACCTCACGATGGAGACCGCAGAGACGCATTCGATGTCCATGGAGTTCTTCACGGAGCCCTGGATGCCGCTTCTCTTTGGAGAGAGGGCGGAGGATTATCTTCGGATGCATCTTGAGGCGACTCTCAGCTTTCTTCCCTACGGAGTGATGGTGGACGAGTTCCAGAATATCGTCTACGAGGACCCGGGACTTTCTCCGAAGGAAAGAAGGAGAGTTTGGAGGGATCTGGAGAGGCGCTATAAGCCGCACCTTGACTACAGCGGGAATCCCTACTTTGAGGAAGGGGGCTTTTGGCAAAAGCAGCATCATATCTATGACAGCCCCTTCTACTATATTGACTACTGCATCGCGGGGACGGACGCGCTTCAGTACAAAAACTGGATGGACAGGGACTGGAAGTCCGCCTGGGAGAGCTATCTGAAGCTCTGCAGGGCTGGGGCCTCCGACTTTTTCGATGTTCTGATTCGGGATGCCGGTCTCAGAAATCCCTTTGAGGAGGGCTGCCTTAGGGATATCGCAAGGGGGATCAGAGAGAGAGAAGCTCTCTGATGTTTTCCCCGAGCACCCGCTCTGCGATCCACTTTTCGGGACTCGCGAATTCGATCCCCCGCCGGCAGAGAAGGGGCTCTCCGTAGGGGGCATCGGAGCTGAAGAGGCAGCGCTCCGGAAGTTCGGAGAGAAGCATTTTCAGAACGAGAGAGGAGAAGGATGCCGAGGTATCGATATAGGCTTTCTTTGCACTTTTTGCATATTCCAGGAGCATCTGCCAGTTCCAGCCGCCGCTGTGACCGAAAATGAGAGGGACGGACGGGTATTTCTGATGGAGCTCTATCAGGATTTTAAGGCCGGAGGATGTGACAGGATGGAAGCAGTGCACCCAGACCGGAAGCTCCGGGAGGTCCTGCAGAGCCTGGAATACGGTCTCGAGCTGCCGGATCTGCTCCTCTGAGCCCGGCGTGTACTCGCCTATCCCCCGTAAGCCGTTTCTGAGGATCTCCTCCTCGATCCAGCTTCCGGTTTCCGTGAGACTGAGTCCGAGCGGAACCCCTCCGAAGCCGGTGAAATGCTCGGGGAAGGCGCGGATGGAGCGGAGGAGCTCCTGATTTCCTCTGTGGATTCTCTCGGAATTGCTCTTTTCCGTGTTTTCTCCGGCGAGAATCCGAAAGAGCTTTGCCATCTCCTCCTTCCATTCTCCATAGCTTTTTGCTTTCTCGGGATGAGGAGTGGTGTAGAAGAGAACGGCCTTGTCCACGGACGCCCTCTTCAGCTTTTCAAGCTGTGACTCCGCCGGCAGAATGACATGCTCGTGACTGTCGATAATCATGCTTTTCTCCTTTCAGAACTTAGCTGGGAAAAGGAAACAAGGAGAAGCTAGCATCCTTTTCGGAGGGAAGCAAGTACGCACATTTTGGTTAGCAGCTGTCAAAAGCTTGTCCCGGGCGGAGCATTCCGACAGTTGCCTTTGAGGAAGGGAAAAGAAATGGCAGTGTCGCTCTCTGCAGAAGATTCCTGTCCGATGGAGCTCGGTCTCAGGGTTTTATCCGGAAGGTGGAGACTTCGGATCGCGTGGCAGCTTTGGAGAAGCGGTCCGCTCCGCTTTAACGAGATGCAAAGAAGAGTCGGGGAGATCAGTGCGAGGACACTCAGCAGGGAGCTTCGGGATCTGGAGGAGCTCGGAATTATCCGAAGAAATGTCTGGCCCGGAAAGCCTCCCGCGGTGGAATATTTCCTGACGGATCAGGGAAGGGGGATTTCCGCCGTCTTTTCCGCGCTTTGCGATTTCGGAAGGAGCCTTCAGAGCGCAGCAGGGGAAGAAGCTTCCGGGGAGGGAGTGGAGCTCTCAACGATTCCCATGGGCTCGGAGAGGGGGACTTCTCCGCAGCCTTCCGGGGATGAGAAACGGAGAGATGGTGAGAAAGAGCGAATTGCAGAGGGAGATTGAGGCATATCTTTCGAAGGGGCGCTATCCCTTCCACATGCCGGGGCATAAGAGGACGGCGCTCTTTGATAACGGCCTTCCCTATGCTGTGGATCTGACGGAGCTTCCGGAGACGGATGATCTGCACGACGCCTCGGGGATGCTTCTCAGGGCGATGCGCCGGAGCGCAGAGCTCTACGGAGCGGGGCGGACCTGGTATCTCGTAAATGGGAGCAGCTGCGGAAATCTCGCGGGGATCTTCGCGATGACAAGGCCGGGGGATGAGGTGGTCGCGGCGAGAAACTGCCACCGCTCCGTCTATCATGCCGCACAGCTTCGGAACCTGAAGGTGCATTGGCTCCTTCCGGACTGGGAGGAGGAGTTCGGGATCTTCGGGAGCGTCCGGGCGGAGGAGGCGGAGCGTCTTCTCCGGCGCTATCCGAAAAGCAGGGCTTTCATCCTGACAAGTCCAAGCTATGAGGGCATCGTCTCGGATATCGAGTCGATCGCCGCACTTTGCCACGAGAGGGGAGTTCCTCTCTATGTGGATGAAGCACACGGGGCGCATTTTGGGCTGGAGAGGGAAGGAAAGAGCTTTTTTCCGCGTTCCGCGATCCAGCTCGGCGCGGATCTTTGCGTGCAAAGCGTCCATAAGACGCTCCCAAGCCTCACACAGACCGCCTGGCTGCACTGGAAGAGCAAACTTGTATCGGAAAGGGAGGTCGGGAGGCGCCTTGCGGTCTTCGAGAGCTCCTCTCCCTCCTATCCGCTGCTCTTCTCTCTGGACAGCTGCACGGAGCTTCTTCTCTCCCGGGGAGAGGAGCTTTTTTCCCACTGGGGAAGCTGCCTCGCCGCCTTCGAGAGGGAGCTCGCCGGGCTTCAAAATTTTTCTATTTTGAAGGGAAGGAGAGGGGGGCACTTTTTTGACCGGGACCCGGGAAAGCTTTTACTGCACTGCAAAGAGCGGGGGATGAGCGGTGCGGTGCTTTCGGAAGCGCTCCGGGAGCGCTTTTCGATCGAGACGGAGATGAGCCTTGGGAGAAACTGCCTTGCGATGACGAGTCCGCTCGATCCGGAGGAGGCCTATCGGCGTCTTTCCGATGCGATGAAGACACTGGATCGGGAGCTCTCTCTCCGCGAGAGGAACATAGCTCCTCCTTTTTTGAAAGGGAGGGAGAGTGTCTTCTATGGGAGCGCTTTTCCCATCCCGGAGTCTGCGCTTTCTCTCGGGGAAGCTGCGGAGAGAGCGCACAGACTCATTCCGATCGGGAGCTCCCTGGGAGAGATCTCCGGGGAATATCTCTATGCATACCCGCCGGGGATCCCCGTCCTCGCCCCGGGGGAGCGAATCACGGAGGAGCTTCTCCGGTGGATCCTTCGGGAGGCGGAGACAGGGGATAGGCTCCGCTTTTCGGAATCCGGAGAGGAGAGCGGAGAGATCTTTGTCTGTCAATAAAAGCCATTGACAGCATTTTTTTTCCATGCTATCATATCCAAGTTCGCAGAAGTGGCGGAATGGCAGACGCGCACGGTTCAGGTCCGTGTGAGCTAACACTCGTGTGGGTTCAACTCCCATCTTCTGCATTTTGAGTTTTTGAAAACTCAGAAGCGCTGATGTAGCACAGTCGGTAGTGCGTCGCATTGGTAGTGCGGAGGTCACGGGTCCGATTCCCGTCATCAGCTTTGCTTGGCAGCTCCCTGGTTTTAGGACCTCGGAGCTGTCTTCTGTTTTCATGAATTATTATAAGAAGCTTATGAGGAATTAAGAAAAAAATAAGGGACAAAAACTGGCTTGATTCGAGTATGATAGATTAAGATAGGAAAATATTTTCTGAGAGGAGGGAAACGAAGATGGAATATCCACGGATTGATGTGAAAGCGACCGGACGGAACATTGCAAAGCTTCGAAGGGAGAGGGGAATCCGGGTGCGCGATATCGCCGATTTTATGGGATTCCTGGAGCCTCAGGCGGTCTACCGCTGGCAGCAGGGGAGGACGCTTCCGAGCCTTGAGAATCTCTATGCCCTGAGTCTCCTTCTTTCGGTTCCAATGGAGGAAATTCTCGTCCGAAGCAGCGGCAGGGCGAAGGGATTGGAGGGCGGGGGAATGGCTGCCTAAACAAATGCATATATTGACAGAACTATGTATAATAGCGGATAATATTCAAAGTCGGCGGGAGAAATCAGAATAATGCGCCAAAAGCCCGAGGCAGCGCGGTGGATTCTCTCAATCGCGGTTCCGAAGCAGAGGATTGTCAGGGACCGCTGAAAGCCGCGGGCCTTCCCCGACGGAGATCGGGGATTAAAAGGAAGGAATCAGGAGTTAAGTAGATGGAAAATTACAGGAAACCGGAGTTGGAGGTCATTGAGCTTTCTGAAGACAAAAGATTTGGAAGATTTTCGTGTGCGCCCCTGGTAAAGGGTGAGGCGACCGTGCTTGGCAACTCTCTTCGGAGAATCCTGCTCTCCTCCATGCCCGGCGCGGCAATCAGTGAGGTGAAGGTAGAGAGTGTCTATCACGAGTTTTCTTCTATCGCGGGAGTGAAGGAGGATGTCTCGGAGATCATCATGAACCTGAAGAAGCTGGCCGTGCGGAATACCTCGTCCAGTGATGAGGCGGTGATGGCCTATATCGACTACGCCGGAGAGGGCGTTATCCGGGCAGCGGATATCCGGGTGAGCTCGGAGATTGAGATCGTCAATCCGGAGCAGGTCATCGCGACGCTCTCCGGGAAGGATGCGAAGCTCTACATGGAGATGAAGATCACAAAGGGGAGAGGCTATGACGGCGCGAATACGCGGGACCACAGCGAGCTTCCGATCGGAGTCATCGCAGTGGATGCGGTCTATACGCCGGTCACAAAGGTCAATGTCTCCGTAAAGGATCTTGGCCGAAGCGAGAGGCTGGTCCTCGATGTCATGACGAACGGGACGCTGGCGCCGGACGATGCGGTTTCTCTCGCGGCGAAGATCATGCAGACGCATCTGCAGCTTTTCATCGACATGGACAATACGGTGAAGGAGCCGTTTCTGCCGGGGAATACAGCGGTCGAGGATGTCCAGGACGAGATGAACAAGAGCATCGATGAGCTTGAACTCAGTGTGCGCTCCTATAACTGCTTAAAGCGGGCCGGCATCAACACGGTAGAGGATCTCTGTGAGAAGACGATGGACGACCTTATGAAGGTGCGGAATATGGGCAGGAAATCACTGGATGAGATTCTGAATAAGCTGGAGAGCATGGGACTCAGTCTTGCGTCTAAGGTGGAGTAAAAGCGGCGAGGGGAATCCTGGATTCCTCCCGCTTTCTTATTCGGGAGGAGGGGATGGAGAGACCGAAGGAGAGCTGGAGCGAGCAGCAGAAGAGGGATTACATCCAAAATGCGGAGGACAACCTTCTCATCATCGCGGGGCCGGGCATCGGGAAGACGACGCTTCTTTCCCGGAGGATTCTTTCGCAGATCAAGGCGGGAGAGAAGCTCTCCTCCTTCCTTCTCCTCGCCTTCACGAGGGAGGCCGTCCGGGAGTTTCGAAGGAAGATCCGAAAGCATCTCTACCGGGAGCTGAACGGAGAATCCAGGGGCAATGCCCTCCTGCAAAAAAGCAGGCAGAAGCTCTCCGAGATCAGGATTCAGACGATCTACTCGTTCTGCCGCTGGGTGCTGGAGACCTATACCGAGGAGGATATTCCGGCCCGCCGTGAGCTCCCCGGCCGGGTCCTGGAGCTTCTCCGCGAAAGACCGGAGCTCATGGAAAGACTTCGGAGACGGTTTCGGAAGATTTATGCGGATGAGCTACAGGATCTGGACCGCGTGCAGCAGAGGCTTCTCCTTACGCTGGCCTCTGACCGGAGAGGAAGACTTCGGAAAAATTCGCTTTTTATGGTCGGGGACCCGAGACAGATGATCTTTCAGTCGGGTGAGGGGGGACTCAGCGCCTTTTGGGAGATGAGGAAGCGGATGGAGAGGCAGAGGAATGCCAGCGTGATCGTGCTCCTGGACAACTATCGGGCAAACGGAGAGATCGTCTCCTGGGTCAATGAGAATTTCCGGGAGAAAATGAAGGATCACCTGGAGATGCACTCTTGCCAGATCCCGGGGGGAAGGAGCTTTTCTTTGACCGGGATCTACCGCTATCCGGGATCTCCGCCCTCTGAGAAGGAGGGAAGGAAGCGGGAAGAGGAGCTCTCCGAAGCCGCTCTCTTAAAGGAGCTCATGGAACACCTCGACAAAAAGTATCCGGCCCTCCGGGAGAAGGATTATCTCGTGCTCTGTCCGGACCGGAGCCGAACTCAGCTTTTCCGGAGAGCTCTTTCGTCCTGTGAGAGGACGGGGATCCCCGTACTGGAGGCCCGCTGCTCAAAGGGCTTAAATGCCAATGTCGTGATCGTGACCGGCGAAGGAAAAATCCGCGGGGAGAGGGAACGGGCCTTCCCGGGAGGAGGAAAAGAGCGGAAGAGAGCAGAGGGAGAGGCCGATGAGAAAGGGAGCAGAGAGGATAAGCTCACAAGGCTGGAATATGTCGCGGCCACGCGGGCGAAGCATGCGCTTATCTTTTTGCTCGGACCCGGGAAGCGGGTCTGGTTTCCCTGCTCTTCCTACAGGATCGAAGAGCTCGGAAGTCCTTAGGCAGAGGAGGCTTCTCACATCCTTTCCAGCTCCAGAAACTTGAAAACATGGTAGGCCATGCTGATCGGCATCGGGAGCAGGAGATCGATGAAGGCTTCTGTGATAATCTCCGAGCGGAGCCGCTTTTTAAGACTGGGGGACAGGACTGCTTCCTTCTTTTCGGGAGCATTCTTCTCTAAAAGATTCGTGAGGAAATCCAGACAGCGCGCGGAGCGGCGCAGCTCTTCCTCCTCCCCGCGGAGAAGGAGAGAGAGAATCTCTTCCCTTCCTCCGGAAAAGGAGATCAGGATGCCTCCGGTCTGCCGAAAGAAGGAGACAGAGCGCACGGAGGGCAGCTTTTGAAGCCGGAAGCGAAGCAGTGCTTCCTCGGACTCTCCGAGGGGAGCATAACGGAGACGAAGGCGGAGAGAACGCTCCGTCTCATGCATGATGCGGTAATTCATCAGGAACTCCTTTTCACTATGGTTCTCTATTGCAGATTTCTACTACAGTTTTTTACTACAGTTCTCTACTATAGTTCACTGCTATGGACGTTGACTGAGAAATCGATTATACTGCATAAGTCTCCGTCAAGCAGTCAAATGCGAGGCAAGCTTGCTTGCAGGAGCATTTGACTATTTGACGGGACAACAGGTATGAGCATGAAGCGCTGCTGCTTTTTGCAGCGTGGAATGCGAATACCTGTCAGCGGTATAGGAGCTGCGGCAGCAGCGAATACCGCGTAAGACTTATGCTCATTGTTTCGCCCTGCGATGGCATTTAACAATCTGGCGGGACGGCATCGGCATAGAGCTATAGAGCCGCCGCCCTTTCTGCCGTTCGTCTGCCCGACACAGGACGTTCTCACTCCGACTGCCGCAGCCAGCGGCGCATAAGCGATTTTAAAAGACCAAATCGCTAAACGCCGGGGCGGCAGACGGCCTGTGTGCGGACAGACAAAGCGGCTGGGCGGCAGGTCCGGAATGCGAATACCGCATAAGACTTATGCTCACTGTTCCGCCCTGCAATGGCATTTGACAATCTGGCGGGACGACATCGGCATAGAGCTATCAAGCTGCCGCCCTTTCTGCCGTTTGTCCGCCCGACACAGAACAAAGCGGCCGGGCGGAATGAAATGCAGATGTCTGCCGGCACCGCATGAGGAGAGTATAGCACGGGCAGGGCGGAAGCGGTAGGGTACTTTCTTCCGGAGGAGGGCTCGGCCTTCCCCTCGCTTTGAAAGGGAACTTTATGAGAAAAGAGGAGAGAAGATTTGCGGACGGCGTGCTCAGCACGCTTTGCTATATCGAGCGGGACGGAAGCTATCTGATGCTCCACCGGGTGCGGAAGAAGGAGGATGTCAACGCGGGAAAATGGATCGGCGTGGGCGGGCACTTCGAGAAGGACGAGAGTCCGGAGGAATGCCTGCTCCGGGAGGTCCGGGAGGAGACCGGATACTGTCTGGATCAGTATCGGCTCCGCGGCATCGTGACCTTTCTCTCCGGGGACGGCGTCACGGAATATATGTTTTTATACACGGCTTCCCTTTTTCACGGAGAGCTGACAGACTGTGAGGAAGGCGTGCTGGAATGGGTGCCGATCGAAAAGCTTTCGGAGCTTCCGCTCTGGGAGGGAGACAGGATCTTTCTGCGGCTTCTCTCAGAGGAGCATCCCTTTTTCTCCCTGAAGCTTCGCTACGATGGGAGAGGAGGGCTGAAGGAGGCCGCGCTGGACGGAAAGCGAATCCCGATCGGAGATGCGGAAAGCTTGCGCTGATATGCGGATGCGCTGCTGCTTCCGGCCTGCGTTTATACGGATATTATTGAAAATTTCTCATGTACTGTTGCTTGCGGCGGGAGAAAGCTCGACTTTTTCGGTATAAAAATGGCGCCGGAACTTCCGGCCCGGAGATTCATTTTGGAAAACAGGAGGGGCATGACGGAAATCAGAGAGAGGGAGGAGCGCGGGATCCCCGTGCTCCGCGCGAGAGAGATCAAGAAGGAATATCGTCTGGGAGAACTTACGCTCACGGCACTTCGGGGCGTTTCCCTCTCAGTCTACGGCAGGGAGCTCATCGTTATTCTGGGTCCCTCCGGCTCCGGAAAGAGCACGATGATGAATATTCTCGGGGGGACGGAGACCGCGAGCTCCGGTGAGGTCTACTACCGGGAGAAGGCGCTCGACTGGTCGGACCAGGATGCTCTGACCCTTTACCGGAGGAAGCATGTCGGCTTTGTCTTTCAGTTTTATAATCTTCTTCCGGGTCTTACAGCGCTTGAGAATATTCAGCTTGCCGGGGAACTCTCCGAGCATCCGATCGGGGCGGAGGAGCTCCTCAAAGAGGTCGGGCTCTCGGACCGGTCCTCCCATTTTCCGAATCGTCTCTCCGGCGGAGAGCAGCAGCGGATCGCGATCGCGAGGGCGCTTTGCAAGAATCCGGATATTCTGCTCTGCGATGAGCCGACAGGGGCGCTGGATTCCAAGACCGGCATCCAGGTTCTCCGCCTGATCTATGACTTTTCGAGAAGCTATCAAAAGCCGGTTGTACTGATCACGCACAATGCGAATATTGCGAAGATGGCGGATCGGGTCATTTACTTTAAGGACGGGTTGATCGAGCGGGAGGAGGGGAATGCCTCTCCGCTCCCGCCGGAAGAGATTGAGTGGTAGGCGATGAGAAGTTTTCGAAAAAATGTATTTCGGCTCGCTCTGAAAAACCGCTCCTCCCTGCTCGGCGCGCTCCTCATCATTGCGCTCGGGATTTTCGTGCTGGTCTCCTTTTTCGATGTCTTTCAGAATCTGGAGGATCAGATCTCGGATTACTATCGGGACAGCTGCTTCGGCGAGGTCTTTGCCACTGTCACCGGGATCGGAGAGGCGGAGCTTATGGGGCTGGAGGACATCCCCGGCATAGCGGAGGCCTCCGGCAGGATCGCGGGGGATTTCCGCTTGATTTCCGATCTCTCGGAGAAGGAGGGAAAGATCGTCTCTGTTCACCTCCTCTCTTATGACAGGGAGGACAGGGAGAATCTCCCGGAGTTCTCGGCGGGAGCCCCGGAGGAGGGGGAGATCCTCCTCGGAGAGAGGATGGAGGACAGCTATCATTACTCTCGGGGGACGGAGCTCCGCCTCCTTGTCGAGGGGAAAAGTCACAGCTACAGCTACCGCGGGAGCTTCCGGCAGCCGGACTACATTTATTCGGTTCCGCCCAGCGGCTCCATGGTCCCGGACGGCTCCAGCTATGATATCGCGATGATCGAAAAGTCGGATATGCAGAAGCTCCTGGGGACAGAGAATCTGACGGAGCTTTCCTTCCGCCTGGAGCCGGGGATAGATTTTCAGGATATCCGCCATGAGCTCGAGGAGAGACTCGCTCCCTACGGGCTTCAGAGCATCCTCGAGAGGAAAGATCAAAGCAGCAACAACAGGGTACAGGAGGAGTTAGAGGAGCTCGAGGGCACGGGCACGCTGATCCCCCTTATCTTTCTTATGATCTCTGTTTTTATGCTCTATATCGTCCTTCGAAAGATGCTGGAGCGGGAGCGCATGCTGATCGGAGGGATGAAGGCTCTGGGATTAAGCGATCGGGAGCTGATCTCGTCCTATCTTTTCCTGGGACTCGGGATCGGCTTTTTCGGCGCCCTGCTGGGGAGCTTCTTTGCGGGCTTTTTCGGCCGCTACATCTTTTCGATCTACTGCCAGTATTTCAACCTCCCGGAGCCAAAATACCGGGACATCCTCTCCTCCAGAATCTTTTCCCTGCTTCTTGCCTCCGGGGCGGCGGTGCTCGCGGTCTTTTTCGGCGTAAAGGAGATCCTCCGCATCAGTCCCGCCGCGGCGATGCGCCAGCAGAGCGGGGGGAAGCAGAGGGTATTCCGTATGGCAGGTCTGGAACGCATGCTTCCGACACTTTTCGACCGCCTGGCTGCCCGTTCCATGCTGCGAAATCCCTTCCGCTCTTCCCTCATCGTGCTGGCGGTCGCCTTTTCCTTCTCGCTCTCTTCTGCGCTTTTTTCCTTTCCGGAGGTGCTGAAGCACATGCTGGACACGGAGTTTGTGGGGACGGAGAGCTATGATATTCAGATGGAGCTATGGGACTACCAGAGTCCGGAGAGAGTGGCGGGAGCGGGGGAGGAGCTTTCCGACGCCAGGGTCTCAGAGGCCATATCTCAGCTTCCGGCCGTCTTCTACAAGGGCTCCCGGAAGGAGTACAGCATCGTCACGGGTTTAAATCCGGGCTCTTCTCTTCGCCGCATCCTCGATCGCTCGGGGAGACATCTCTCTCCCCCGAAAAACGGCGTGATATTGAGTGAAAGTCTGGCGAAAAAGCTGCATGCATCCGCCGGAGAGCGGGTGGAGCTGGAACTTTCCGGTGTCCGCGGCGGAAGGAGGAAAGTCCTCGTGACAGAGGTCGTATCGGAGGAATTCGGAAGCGGAGCCTATCTCGCGCTCTCAGCCTTTCCGGATGTGCTCGGGATAGACGGCATGGCAAATAAGCTCCTCCTGAAGGCGGCCCCCGGGGAGAGGGAAAGGCTGAGAGAGAGCGTCAGAGGAGCGAAGAGACTCCGCTGGGTCGCGGACATGCAGGAGGTCCGGGAGAGCTACGAGAGAATGCTTAAGAGCACTTCCATCATGATGAATGCCTTTGCCTTCATGTCCTTTCTCGCGGCGGGAATCCTCATCTATCAGATCAGCATGATCAATATCCGGGAGAGGAGGCTTGAGCTTGTGACGCTTCGCCTCATGGGATCCAGCAGAGGGGAGCTTGGGAGGATGCTTTTCATCGAGCAGCTTCTCCTCCTTCTCCTGGGCCTTATCCTGGGGCTTCCCGGAAATTATATGCTCCGGAGGCTTCTCGAGCTCAGCATGCAGTCGAGCTCCTACTCCATCAGCTTTCACTTTTACCTCATGCCGAGTCTGAGCTCCGCCTTCTTCTGCCTCCTGATCAGTCTCTATTCCTGGCGAAGCTCTGTTCGCCTGATCCTGAAAACCGCGCTCACAGAAGCTCTGAAAGAGAGGGAATGATATGCTGAAAAAAAACAGAAAATGGCTTTTTCTCCTGCCGCTTCTCCTGCTCCTTGTCCTCGTCATCTTCTTCCGCACACTGCCGAAGGAGGTGGAAACAGTCCGGGCGGAGAGAAGGGATGTGGAGGATTACATCACGGAGGACGGGACGCTCTCCTTCGGAGACAGTTATTCCGTGATCTCGGAGCTCTCCGCCCCGGTCAAGGCAGTGCTTGTCTCCGAGGGACAGGAGGTCTCTCCCGGAACGGAGCTTTTTCAGCTGGACGAAACGGATTATATCTACCAAAGGGATCAGCAGAGAGCGGAGCTTTCGTCCCTCGAGGCACAGCTCCAAAAGGCGGAGCTGGATCCTCTCATGACGGCCTCCCCGGAGGAGTACATCGGGAATCTGAAATCCCAGCTGGAATCCGCGGACGCGGCGCTCTCGGCTTTGGAGAAGGACTACCGGGCGGCGGAGAGCCTTTTTCAGAGCGGCGATATCTCCGAAGCGGACCGGGAGAAGGCCAGGGCCGCCTATGAGAAGGCAAAGAGCGATGCGGAGACGGCGAGGGCGCGCTATGAGAGGAGCAGTCAGTCCCTCCGGGAGCTCGAAAAGCAGGGAATCAGCGGGAAAAAGCTGAATGAGCAGTTCTACGGCGCGGACCGGGCGGCGCTCCAGTCCAAGATTGACGCCTTGAACGCGGCCCTTTCTCAGCTCGATGAGAAGATCGGGAAGGCCAGTGTCCGGGCGAACCGCGCGGGGATCATCACCGCCCTTCCCATCCGGGATCTCTCGGTGATCTCCGCGGGACAGGAGGCGGTGCGGATCAAGGGAAGCGGGGAAGCGTATGTCAGTGCGAAGGTCCTCTCCTCCGTCGCCCCCCTCCTTCAGATCGGAGATCCGGTCGATGTGAAGCTGAAGCTCAGGGGGAGCGAGGAGCACTTCGAGGGAGAAATCGCGGAGATCCGGGGCTATGCGGAGAAGGGCGTGTCCGCTCTCGGAAGCGATGAGTACCGTGTGGAGCTGAGGGTCTCTCTAAAGGACAGCTCCGCGCTCTCCGGGAGGGACGGCTACGGCCTCACGCTTCGCCTTCGAAGCTACGAGGGAAAGAATGTCTTAACGATCCCCGCGGAGGCGGTATTCGAGGAAAATGAGAAGCACTTTGCCTATGTCCTTCAGTCCGGAAGAGCGCAGAAAAGGGAGCTGAGCCTCTCCTATGAGGCGGGAGGAAATGCCGTCATTGAGAGCGGCATCGAGGAGGGCGAGGAGCTGATCCGGGATGCCGGAGCAAAGGGCATCCGGGACGGTGTGAGGCTTCGGGGGAAGCAGAAGAGCCAGGGAGAAAAAGAGAAAGGGAAAGGAACGGAGAAATGACGGTAAAAAGGGATTCCTTTGGGAGACTTCCGGATGGAAGGGAGGTCTTCCGCTATCTTCTTCGAAACGGGAGGGGCACAGAGGCGTCCTTTCTGGACTATGGCGCGATCTGGCACGGCATGAGAGTTCGGGACCGGGAGGGAGAATTTCGCGACATCCTCCTCGGAGTCGGAGGAGCGGAGCATCTTCCCGAAAACCCGGGGCATATGGGGGAGATTATCGGCCGGAATGCAAACCGGGTCGGAGGAGCGGGCTTTTCCCTGAACGGGATTCAGTATTCCCTCGGGCGGAACGCCGGGGGAGACTTCAACCTTCACTCCGGCCCGGATTACTACGGGCGGAGGTTCTGGAGGGCGGAGCTTCCCCGGGAGGAAAATTCCGTCTGCTTTTCCCTCCATTCCCCGGACGGCGACCAGGGCTATCCCGCGTCCCTGGAGCTCTCCGTCTCTTATACGCTCTCTGAGGACGATCTTCTGTCCATCCGTTATCTCGGGATCTCAGACCGGGATACGGTGCTCAATCCGACAAACCACGCCTATTTTAATCTGAATGGAGAGGGGAGCGGCAGTATCGGAGGGCAGTATGTGCAGATCTTTGCGGACTGCTATACGCCGACCGACTCTTCCTCCATCCCCACCGGGGAGATCGCGCCATTGGACGGGACAGCGCTGGACTTTCGGGAGGAAAGACGGATATCAGAGCGGATTGAGGCGGATTTCCCGCCTCTTCGCATATCCGGGGGCTATGATCAGAACTTTTGCTTAAGGGGCAGCGGGAGGGAGGAGAGACTCGCCGCCCGGGCCCGTTCGGAGGAATCCGGGATCGGCTTGGAGCTTCGCACTGACCTTCCGGGCCTTCAGTTCTACAGCGCAAACTCCATGGACGCGAAAGGAATCGGAAAGGGCGGGAAGGACTACGGCAGAAGATCGGGCTTTTGCTTTGAGACGCAGTATTATCCGGACAGCGTGAACCAAAGGAGTTTCCTAAGTCCCATTCTGCGGGGAGGAGAGCGCTGGGAGAGTGTCAGCAGCTACCGCTTTACGCTGGAGAGGAGAAAATGAAGGAGCTTTTTATCACAGAAAAGCCCTCCGTCGCGAGGCAGTTCGCGGAGGCTCTGGAGCTTAAGCCAAAGGGCTCCGGGCGGGACGGCTATCTGGAGACGGAAAACTATATCCTGACCTGGTGCGTGGGGCATCTGGTCACGATGTCCTATCCCGAAAAATACGATGAGAAGCTCCGGCAGTGGCGCTTTGACAGTCTTCCCTTCATCCCGAAGGAATTCAAGTATGAGGTGATCGGGAGCGTGCGGAAGCAGTTTGAGATCGTCTCCTCCCTCCTAAAGAGGGAGGATGTCAAACGGATTTATGTCTGTACGGACTCCGGGAGAGAGGGAGAGTATATCTACCGCCTGGTGGAGAGGGAGGCCGGCGTCAAGGACAAGGAGAGGAGAAGGGTCTGGATCGACTCTCAGACGAAGGCGGAGATCCTGAGGGGGATACGGGAGGCCCGCCCGGAATCGGACTATGACTGTCTCTCCGCCGCTGCCTTTTCCCGGGCGAAGGAGGATTATCTTATGGGGATCAACTTCTCCCGCGTCTTAACCCTCCGCTACGGAAAGGAGATCTCCAGGAGGCTCGGGCGGAAGAAGAATACGGTGGTATCCGCCGGGAGGGTCATGAGCTGCGTGCTGGGCATGCTCGTGAGGAGGGAGGAGGAGATCCGGAGCTTTCAAAAGACCATCTTTTATAAGCTTCTCGGGGACTTTGGGACAGAGGCAGAGGGAGGAGAGATTCTGAAGGCGGAGTTTCGGGGCCGGGAGGACTCGGAGCGCTATCGGATGACGGAGCTCTATAAGGGGAGCGGTTTTCTCCGAAAGGAACGCGCGGAGGAGTTCGCGGCCTCCTTTTCCCCCCTTCCGAGAGAGGCGGTCCTTCGCTCTGTCGAAAAAAAGAAGGAGACGAAGAATCCCCCCTTCCTCTATAATCTCGCGGAGCTTCAGAATGACTGCGCGCGCATCCTGAAGATCGATCCCGACGGGACGCTCTCCGCGGTGCAGGAGCTCTACGAGAAGAGGCTCACGACCTATCCCAGGACCGATGCGAGAGTGCTCTCCTCCGCGGTCGCGCGGGAGATAGAAAAGAATCTGAGGGGGCTTCTCTCCTATCCGCCCTGCAAAAAGTATGCGGAGGAGATCCTCGCGGGGAATCAGTATCAAAGGATCGAAAAGAGCCGCTATACGGATGATAAAAAGATCAGTGATCATTATGCCCTCATCCCCACAGGGCAGGGTCTCAGGGAGCTTTCGGCCCTTTCTCCCATCAGCCGGAGGATCTATGATCTTATCGTCAGGAGATTTCTCTCGATCTTCTATCCGCCCGCAATTTACGACAGGCTTTCCCTTCGGATCGAATGTGCCGGGGAGAGCTTCTATGCAAATTCCCGCTCGCTC
Source organism: Oribacterium sp. oral taxon 078 str. F0262 (assembly GCF_000160135.1). Classification (GTDB taxonomy): domain Bacteria; phylum Bacillota; class Clostridia; order Lachnospirales; family Lachnospiraceae; genus Oribacterium. The sequence continues at coordinate 61,830 of NZ_GG729936.1, read as the reverse complement.
CGGGAGCCCGGCTATCTCAGGATCCTCGGGGACGGAGAGGAGAAGGAGAGAGAGGGGAAGGAGAGCGGAGAGGGGAAGGCTTTTGGAGAGGAGCTTCGAAAGGGGCAAAAGCTCGTCCTTCGGAGCCTTACGCTGAAGGAGGGAGAGACCTCGCCCCCAAAGCGCTACAGCTCCGGGAGCATGATCCTTGCGATGGAGAACGCGGGGAATCTGATTGAGGATGAGGAGCTCCGGGCGCAGATCCGGGGATCCGGCATCGGGACCTCGGCCACCCGGGCGGCGATCCTCACAAAGCTCGAGAGGATCGGATATCTTAAGCTTCAGAAAAAGACGCAGCTTCTCTTTCCGACAGAGCTCGGGGAGCTTGTCACAGCGGCGCTTCGGGCCTCGATCCGGCAGCTTCTGAATCCCGAGCTCACGGCATCCTGGGAGAAGGGACTCTCCTATGTGGCGGAGGGGAAGATCACGGAGGAGGAGTATATGGCGAAGCTCGACCGCTTCGTCCGGTCGAAGACAAATGCGGTAAAGGCAATGCGCCTTTAAAGCGGAAAGAGGGAGGAAAGCAAAGTGAAGAAGGATGACCTTCGGATTGAAAAAATGTTCGAGCTCCGCTATACTCAGGCGGCGGAGCTTTTTGAGGGGAAGCGCTATCCCTGGGAGGCGCTTCCGGAGCTCTCCGCCTTTATCGAGAGGATAGGCAGGGAGCTCCCTCCCTCGGAGTATGAGGAGCGAAGCCCGACCGTCTGGATTCACCGGAGCGCAAGAGTCTATGATTCTGCCTTTCTTTCGGACCACATCCTGATCGGCCCGGAGACCGAGGTTCGGCACTGCGCCTTCTTAAGGGGAAGCGTCCTCGTCGGGAGAGGCTGTGTGATCGGGAACAGCTGTGAGCTGAAAAATTCGATCCTTTTTGACTCTGTGCAGGTTCCGCATTACAATTATATCGGCGACTCGATCTTGGGTTATCGCTCCCATATGGGAGCTGCCTCTCTGACCTCCAATGTAAAATCGGACAGAAGACCGGTCTTTGTGCATGCGGAGGACGGGGAGATTGAGACAGGACTCAAGAAGCTCGGGGCCATACTCTCGGACTTTGTGGAGGTGGGCTGCGGCTCTGTCCTGAACCCGGGCTGCTGCATCGGAAAGAATACGAACATCTATCCTCTGAGCTCCGTGCGAGGGACAGTGGATGCCGACTCCATCTATAAGCGTGAGGGAGAGATCGCGCGGAAAAGAACAGGAGAGAAAGGACATAGGGAGATATGAACAATCGGGTAGTTGCGGGAGCGGCGGCGGCAGCGGCAGTGGTGCTCGGCGGCGCACTGATTTTTATGAGGATGACGAGAAAGACGGATACGGACGCGATGAAGAGCATCCACAGCAGTCCGGCCGCGGTGCAGACCGTGCAGCCGGGAGACGAATCAGACAGGGAAGAGAGGGCGGAGAGCAGCAGCAGCGCGCCGGAGAGGGCAGAGGGAATCGCCGCGGAAAAGAGCAGGGCAGAGCAGGGAGGCTATGAGCTTTCGATGCAGACGGAGAGCCTCTCCGACGGGGTGAAGCTGCAGTATCCCGTCCTCTCCGGCATGGAGGACAGCGCGCAGCAGGATAAGGTCAACGCACTTTTAAAAAGTCATGTGGACAGCTTTGTGAAGGCCTATCCGATCGATGCGACAAAGGACAAGCTGGAGCTTTCCTGCAGGCAGAACACACTGGACCGGAGCCGTCTCGGCGTGATCTACAGCGGGCTCTTAAACGGAAAGACGAAAATCTTTTTTGCGGATACCGTAGATTTAAAGACGGGAGAGTCCGTTCACCTAAAGGACTTCCTCCAGCCGGAGACCGCTGCGGAATATGTGCTGGGAAAGGATCTGCTTTTCGAAGAGAAGAATGCGTCGGAGAGCGGAGAGATCCTGAACTACCTGCATTCCAAGGACCGCTCCTACTACATTTCGCTTTTTTCGAAGCAGGCCTTTTCGGGGGATCCGAAGACGGAGAGCTTCTTCTATACGATGAAGGGGAACATCATTTTCTCCGTCCCGCTGCCGGAGAAGCTCGGCGGCTATGTACTGATCCGCTTTGAGCCGGAGACGAAGTAGAGGGGATTTCCGCGGATGTGAAAATCCGAGGAGCGGAAGAGGAGAAGGAGCTTGGAAGAGGAGGCGTTTTTTAAATGGATGGCTTTCCTGAAAATGTATATGTGCTGGATCATCCTCTGATCACGCATAAGATTTCGATTCTGCGGGATAAAAGGACGGGTACCAATGAATTCCGCCAGCTGGTCGAGGAGATCGCGATGCTGATGGGCTTCGTCGCGCTCTCCGATCTTCCGATGAAGAGCGTGGAGGTGGAGACGCCGATCGAGAAGACGGAAACAAAGGTGATCGCCGGAAGGAAGCTCGCGGTGGTTCCGATCCTCAGGGCAGGGCTCGGCATGGTGTCCGGGCTCACGGCCCTGGTGCCCTCGGCGAAAATCGGGCATATCGGCCTCTACCGGGATGAGAAGACGCATAAGCCCGTGGAGTATTTCTGTAAGCTCCCGAATCCCATAGAGGAGAGGACCATTGTGGTCTGCGATCCGATGCTTGCGACCGGAGGCTCCGGGATCGACGCGATCACACAGATCAAGAGGCACGGCGGCCGGAAGATCAAGTTCGTGTGCATCATCGCGGCGCCGGAGGGGATCAAGGCGCTCTCTCTGGCTCATCCCGACGTCCAGATCTATGTGGGAAATCTGGACCGCTGTCTCAATGAAAATGCCTATATCTGCCCGGGACTCGGGGATGCGGGGGACCGGATCTTCGGCACAAAGTAGGCAAAATGGGAAGAAAAAAGAGAGCGGTCATTACTCCGATCGCTCTCCATGCCGCCAGCCGGACTTGAACCGGCACGGTTTCCCGCTTGATTTTGAGTCAAGTGCGTCTGCCATTCCGCCATGGCGGCCCGCTGAAAACAGCGGAATTAAATTAGCATACTTTGGGATATTTTGCAAGTACTCCGGGAGGCGATGGGATGAACTGTCTCGAGGCGAGAAAGTGCATGTATGATTATCTGAACAGGGATCTGGATGAGCGCACGCTGCGGGATTTTCTCTCCCATCTTGAGGACTGCCCGGAGTGTATGGAGGAGCTTAAGATCACGCATATGGTGTACACCGGCGTGGAAAAGCTGGAGAATGAGGACGATGATCTGAATCTGGACCGGGCCTTTCGGAAGAGTCTGGAGCAGTCCCGTTTCCATCTGATCCGCCTGTCCATGCTCACGACAGGGCGCTACGCGGCGGATACCGCGGTCTTTTGGAGCCTTGTTCTGGCATTGCTTCTCCTGGGGAGGATCCTTTTGCAAAAACACGGCATTGAGCTCCGATATCCTGTATTATCCTGCCTCTTTTTTTTCGTTTAGAGCCTGGAGGTTCCATGTCAGAGAACAGACTTTTATTGATCGATGGGCACAGTATCCTGTCCCGCGCATTCTACGGCATCCCGGAGCTCACAAACTCCGAGGGGAAGCATACGAATGCCGTATACGGCTTTTTGAATATCCTTTTGAAGGAGCTGGAGCTGGAGGAGGCGGATCACCTCGCGGTGGCCTTCGATCTGCCCGCGCCGACCTTTCGCCATAAGCTCTTTCCGGAATATAAGGGCACGAGGAAGGCGATGCCGGAGGAGCTCAGGGAGCAGGTGCCGCTGATGCAGGAGCTGCTCTCGAGCATGCATATCCCGATTCTGAAAAAGGAGGGATATGAGGCGGATGATATCCTGGGTACGATCGCAAAGCGCATGCAGAAGGAGGGGAAAGAAGTCGTCATCGTGTCCGGCGACAGGGATCTCCTCCAGCTCGCGGATACCCGCATCAAGATCAGTCTGCCGAAGACGAGCCGCGGACAGACGGAGATACTGAGCTATTTCCCGGAGGATGTCAGGGCAGAGTGGAAGGTGAGTCCGGAGGAGTTCATCGATCTGAAGGCGCTGATGGGGGACAGCTCGGACAATATCCCCGGTGTGCCGGGCATGGGGCCGAAGACGGCGGAGTGGATCATACAGCATTATCATACGATAGAGAATGCGAAGGAGCACGCGCTGGAGGAGGATTTCAAGGTCCCGAGGAAGCCCCGGGCGGGGCAGGAGCTTCTCGAGCACTGGGACTCCGCCAGACTCTCAAAGACTCTCGCGACGATCTTTTTGGAGGTTCCGATCGACTTTGACTTCCGGGATGCCCGGGTGGAGAATCTCTTTAACGAGGAATCCCTTGCGATGGTCAGAAGACTGGAGTTTAAATCCCTCGTGAAGCGCTTTGACGAGGGACTGCTCTCAAAGGGGGAGGGAGAGGGGACGCTCTCCCTTCCGGAATGCCGGGATGTGACGGATCCCTACCTCTTCGGGATCGTCTTTTCGGATGCGGAGAATGCCGCCTCAGCCGGCTTTTTCCTAGCGAGAGAGGAGGATGAGGAGGTCCTCTACTTTGCCCTCTCGAAGGACCGGCTCTACCGCTTTCACGGCTTCCCCTTCGGGGAGAAGCTGAATGCGCTTTCCGAAAAGACCCTGCTCTATACCCTGTCCTTAAAGGAGCAGCTCTCCCGGACCGAAATATCCGAGAAGGGGAACTGGCAGGACCTGTCCCTTGCGGCCTATCTCCTGAATCCCTTAAAGGACAGCTATGACTATGATGACCTATCGAGGGATTATCTCGGGCTCCTCCTCCCCTCTGAGAAGGAGCTCGGGGATTCGGAGAGGCCGGGAAAGTACCGCGCCTTCCTCTCCCTTCTCAGCGGGAAGAAGCTTCTCTCCCGGCTCGATAAGAAGGAGAGGGAGCTCTACCGTGAGATCGAGCTCCCCCTGGTCTTCACCCTGCACGAGATGGAGGAGAGCGGGATTCTCGTCGACCGGGAGGCCCTCCTCTCCTATGGTGCGGAGCTCCGGGAGAAGATCGGGGAGATCCGGGAGAGAATCTACCGGGAGGCGGGGGAGGAGTTTAATCTGAATTCCCCGCAGCAGCTCGGGCAGATCCTCTTTGAAAAGCTGGGGCTCCCCGGGGGGAGGAAGACGAAGACGGGATATTCCACAGCGGCGGATGTCCTGGAGAAGCTCTCCGAGGAGAACCAGCTTGCATCGGATATCCTGGAGTACCGCACCTACAGCAAGCTGAATTCCACCTATGCAGAGGGGCTTCTCTCCTGGATCCGGGAGGACGGGCGTATCCACGGGCACTTCAATCAGATGGTGACTGCGACCGGACGGATCTCCTCGACGGATCCGAATCTTCAGAACATCCCGATCCGGACGGAGATGGGGCGGCGCTTCCGGAGAGTCTTCATCCCGAAGGAGGGCTCGATCTTCATCGATGCCGACTATTCCCAGGTGGAGCTTCGCATCCTCGCGGCACTGAGCGGGGATGAAAAGCTGATCCGCGCCTATCAGAATGCGGACGATATCCATGCGGTGACGGCCTCCGAGGTCTTCCATGTTCCGCTCTCCGAGGTTACGCCGCAGCTTCGGCGAAACGCGAAGGCCGTGAATTTCGGGATCGTCTACGGGATCTCCGCCTTCGGGCTCTCCGAGGGTCTGAGCATCTCCAGGCAGGAGGCGAAGGAGTATATCGAGAGATATTTTGAGACCTATCCCGGCGTGAAGAAATTCCTGGACGGGGAGGTGGAGCTTGCGAGGAAGCAGGGCTATGTCCGGACGATCTTCGGCAGGAAGCGCCCCGTGCCGGATATCAGTTCCTCGAATTTTGCGAGGAGGAGCTTCGGGGAGAGAGTTGCGATGAATTCGCCGATCCAGGGGAGCGCGGCGGATATCATGAAGAAGGCGATGAACGAGGTTTCCCGCGCCTTAAAGGCGGGAGCCTTCCGGGCCCGCATTGTGCTGCAGGTCCACGATGAGCTTTTATTGGAGACGCCCGAGAAGGAGGCGGATCAGGTGGAGGAGCTCCTCATCCTTTCGATGCAAAACGCCGCAAAGCTCCGGGTTCCGCTGATTGCGGACGCAAAGCGCGGAAGGAACTGGGAAGAAGCGCACTGAGAGAGCGGGGAGGTCCTTTTGAAAGAAATCACGGCAGAGGATATCATGCACATCGGCTTTTTGAAAAAGAGCTGCTTCACGGGCTCCTCGGAGGGGATGCGCTATCGCCTGGAGAAGAGCGCCTCGGGAGAGGACGGGGAGGAGAGGAGCGAGCTTCTCGCAACCGTCTGGCCGGAGCCCTATGCCTTTGAGCACACGGAGGAGAGCCGGAAGAAAAGGGAGCGTTTTTCGTTCTCGGAGGAGGGCCTTGAGAGAGCGCGGCAGTGGCTGAACGAGCAGAAGGCCGGATATTTTGACAGCGCGGGGCCGGGAGAGGAGGGGGGATGCTGATCGCCGTGATCGGGGGCGTCGGGAGCGGAAAATCCACGGTGCTCACCATCCTGGAGCGGGACTTCTCCGTATGCGGCCTTCGCACGGATGAGGTCGCAGGAGACCTTTATCAGAGGGGAAATCCGGTTTTTCATGCCCTGCTCCGTCTCCTTCCGGATATCGGGACGGCATCCGGAGAGGGAATCGATAAAAGGAAGCTTGCGGAGCGGATCTACGGGGATATGGCGCTTCGAAAAGAGGTCGAGGGGATCGTACATCCCGCCGTCTGGCAGGAGGTCGAGCGGAGGATGCTCCTTTCCCGGGAGAGGGGGGAGAGCCTCGCGGTGGAGACGGCGCTTCCGGAGGAGCATTTTCTCCGCGCCTGTACAGAGGTTTGGTTTGTCTATGCAGAGCGGGAGGTCCGGATCTCCCGCCTCCGGGAGGGAAGGGGCTACAGCAGAACCTACGCGGAGCGGATCATCGACAGCCAGAGAAGTGATGAGGAATACCGGAGACTTTCGGATTGGACGCTGGATAATTCGGGATCGGAAGAGGAAACAAGGGATGAGATTTACGAGCATTGCAAGCGGCTCGAGCGGGAATGCAAGCTATATCGGAGATGAGGAGACGCATATTCTGATCGATGTCGGCGTCACGCAGAAGGCGATTACGGAGGGGCTCTCCGCGCTCTCCCTTTCTCTTTCGGATATCAACGGGATCTTCCTGACGCATGAGCATATCGACCATATCCGAGCGGTCGGGACGATCTCCAGGAGGTACGGAATTCCGATCTACGGGACCCTGGCAACGCTTCGGGAGACACTGCTCTCGAAGAGCCTCGGCGACTTCGACCGCGGCCTTCTCCATCCGATCCTGCCGGACCAGAGCATCCGGATCGCTTCCCTGGAGATTCTCCCCTTCTCCATCGACCACGACGCGGCGGACCCCGTCGCCTACCGCGTCCGATCGGGGGAGAAATGCGCGGCGGTGACGACGGATCTGGGACATTTCGACGATTACATCTGCGGGCATCTCAGAGATCTGGACGCTGTCCTGATCGAAGCAAATCATGATCCGAGGATGCTCGCGGACGGACCCTATCCCCTTCCCCTTAAGCGGAGGATTCTTTCGGACAAAGGACATCTCTCCAACGAGATCTCCGGGAAGCTCATCGATACCATCCTGCATCCCGGACTAAAGCATATCTTTCTCGGGCATCTCTCGGAGGAGAACAATCTTCCGGAGCTTGCCCTTCGGACGGTGCGGGAGGTGATCGACCGATCGGAGAGCGGGAACCGCTCCGAGGGGCTTTCCATCAGTGTCGCGAAGAGACATGCGGTCTCCGAAATCATAGAGTTTTAGGGAGAGAAGATGTTCCGGGGGAAGAAAGTGATCGGAGTTGTGGCGGAGTTTAATCCCTTTCACGAGGGACACCGCTATCTTCTCAGAACAGCGAAGGAGGAATGCGGCGCAGACTATGTGATCGCCGTGATGTCGGGGGACTTCGTACAGCGGGGGGAGCCCGCCTTTTTTTCGAAGTACGAGCGGGCGGAAAAGGCGGTCCTCGGCGGCGTCGACCTCCTTCTTCAGATGCCGCTCTGCTTTTCCGTATCCTCCGCGGAGGATTTCGCGCGGAGCGGGATCTCGATGCTGTCGGACTGCGGCATCGTCGATGAGCTTGTCTTTGGCTCGGAGAGCGGAAGGAGAGAGAGACTGGAGGAGATCGCATCCTTTTTGCTCCGGGAGGATCGGGAGGGGACAGCATTTTCCGCCCGGTTGAGAGATGGTCTCCGAAAGGGGCAGAGCTTTCCCCGCGCGAGGGAGAAGGCCCTGTCCGAATTCCTTCCGGGGCTTTCCCTCGCCCTCTCTCCGAATGACCTCCTCGGGCTGGAATATCTGAAGGCTCTGAAAAGCCTCGGAAATCCCTTTCCTTTCCGTCTGATTCCCAGAAATATGCGCTTTCGGAGCGCGCATTCGATCCGGGAGGATATCATGGAAAGCTGCGGAAGGGACTGCGGACACCGCTGCTACGCGGAGCTTGACATGCTCTCGGAGATGCTCTCCTACCGCCTCCTTCTGCTCCGCCATTCCAAGATCCCGCTCACAGAATTTCAGGATGTCTCCGGGGAGCTCTCCGCCCGCATTTTGGAGAGAGCCGGAGAGAGACTTCGTTTTCGGGAGCGGATCGAAAGGGCAAAGGGGAAGAATTACACCTGGAGCAGGATCTCCCGGGCTCTCCTCCACATCCTTCTCGACATCCGATCGGAGGAGTACCAAAGAGAGAGGGAGAGAGGCTATGCGCCCTTCCTCCGCATCCTCTCTGTGAGCGAGGAGGGGAGGGAAATGCTCGGCGCCCTCAAAAGACCTCCTTTAGTCTCACCCGGGAGAGCCCTTCGGCGGGACGCCTTCCTCGGAGAGAACTTTTCGATGCGGACAGACCTCCTCGGCGCTTCCCTTTACCGGCAGATTTATCCGGATGCCCCGGAAGAACTGCGGCAAAAACTGCTTCTCGTCCGAAGATAAGCCCAAATACTCCTCCGCAATGTAGAAATTCCACAGAAACTAGTGTACAATATGATTACAGCGCCCAAGCTCTGCCGCCCTGCGGGCTGCTTGCAGAGGGCAGAGCGGCAGAGCTTGAGGCGCGCCCCGGCATGAGCAGGAAGCGGGGGAGGGGCCCCGCGGAGTGCGAATGAAGGGGCGGATTGCGGGAGCGCAGAGCGCGGAGCAATCCGGGAATCATAATGCGCAGAGCAAAGAACTCTCCGCCCTGCGGGCTGCTTGCAGAAAGCAGGGCGGCAGAGCTTGGGGCGCGCCCCGACATGAGCAGGAAGCGGGGGAGGGGCCCCGCAAACTTATTTTTTATTTTTTAAAACCGCGCCCGGCGAAAAACCGGGACTTTGCCGCGCCGGGGAGGCCGGACTGCGGAAAGGGGGACTATCGAAATGAAACTGATCTATGCGATTGTCCGAAATGACAATGAGGATGATGTGACCGGTGCGCTCATGAAGGAGCATTTCTCCGTGACCAGACTCTCCACGACGGGAGGCTTTCTCCGGAAGGGGAATACGACGCTCATGATCGCCCTCGAGGATGAGCGGGTGGATTCCTGCATAGAGATCATCAAAAAGCAGTGCGGGAAGAGACAGAATATCACCGTCAATATGCCCTATATTTCGGGGAGCTCCATGGTCAGCTACACGACGATGCCGATGAACGTGGAGATCGGCGGCGCGACGATCATGGTCCTCCCGCTGGACCGCTTTGAGAAGTATTAAGAGGGTGTTCTGCTTTTAGGAAAGGAGAATGGGGATGGCTTTTATTGATGATGTGAAGGAAAAGGCGAGGGGCAGCTTGAAGACGATTGTCCTCCCGGAGTCCGAGGACCGGAGGACTCTGGATGCGGCGGACAGGATCCTTAGGGAGGGTTTCGCAAAGCTCATTCTTCTCGGAAATGAGGAGAAGATCCGTGCGGACGCGGCGGCTCTGGGAGACAAGCTCGAGGGGGCGCGGATCGTGGACCCCAAAAAGAGCGAAAAGCTGGAGAGCTATGTCGAAACGCTGACGGAGCTTCGGAAGAAGAAGGGGATGAGTGAGGAGGAGGCGAGGAAGCTTCTCACAGAATCGAATACCTACTTCGGCATGATGATGGTGAAGATGGGAGATGCGGACGGCCTGGTCTCCGGGGCCTGCCATTCCACGGCCGACACACTCCGTCCCGCGCTTCAGATTCTGAAGACAAAGCCCGGGACAAAGCTGGTGTCCGCCTTCTTTGTCATGAATGTTCCGGACTGTCCCTACGGGGAGAACGGCAGCTTTGTCTTTTCCGACTGCGGGCTCAACCAGAATCCGACATCGGAGGAGCTCGCGGCGATCGCGGAGGCCTCCGCGGATTCCTTCCGCTTCCTGATCGGAAAGGAGCCGAAGGTCGCGATGCTCTCCTACTCGACCAAGGGCTCCGCGAAGCACGATGATGTCACGAAGGTTCAGGAAGCGGTTCGGATCGCAAAGGAGGAGAGGCCGGAGCTCGCCCTGGACGGGGAGCTGCAGCTGGATGCCGCGCTGGTCCCCGCTGTCGCCGCCCTGAAGGCTCCGTCCTCCGAGGTCGCAGGGCACGCAAACACCCTCATCTTCCCGAATCTTGACGCCGGAAATATCGGCTATAAGCTCGTCCAGAGGCTCGGAAAGGCGGAGGCCTACGGCCCCATGACGCAGGGGATCGCAAGACCGGTGAACGATCTCTCCCGCGGCTGCAGCGCGGATGACATCGTCGGCGTCGTCGCAATCACCTCGGTACAGTGTCAGCTCTTTGATTAAGGAAACGATATCTTTTTTAGGAGAAACGTAATGAAAATTCTGGTAATTAACTGTGGCTCTTCTTCCCTCAAGTATCAGCTTATCGATATGGAACGGGAGACTGTGACGGCAAAGGGACTCTGTGAGCGAATCGGCATCGAGGGCTCGAAGCTTACGCACAAGGTCCCGGATCGGGAGGATGTCGTGATCGAAACCCCGATGCCGGATCACTCCGTCGCCGTGAAGCTGGTATTTAATGAGCTGACCGGGGAGCATGGTGTCGTCGGCTCCGTCGACGAGATCGACGCAATCGGGCACAGGGTTCTGCACGGGGCGAATAAGTTCACGCAGTCCTGCGTCGTGACACCCGAGGTGAAGAAGGTGATCCGCGAGTGCTTCGACCTGGGGCCGCTTCACAATCCGGCGAATCTCATGGGGATCGAGGCCTGTGAAAAGGTCGTTCCGGGGAAGAAGAACATCGCCGTCTTTGACACGACCTTCGGCATGAGCCTCCCGGAGAAGGCGTATTACTACGCGATTCCGACGGAATACTACGAGAAGTACGGCATCCGCCGCTACGGCTTTCACGGTACGAGCCACGCCTATGTCTCCGGAGAGACCATCCGCTTCGGAAAGCTGGACCCGGAGAAGGCCAGGGTGATCGTATGCCACCTCGGAAATGGGGCCAGCATCTCCGCCTCCATCGGCGGGAAGGCGATCGACACCTCTATGGGCCTTACCCCGCTTGAGGGTCTCATTATGGGGACCCGATCCGGAGATGTCGACGGCGCTGTCATTCAGTTTATCGCAAACCACGAGCATAAGACCGCGGACGAGGTGCTGAACATCCTGAACAAAAAGTCCGGCATCCTCGGGATGAGCGGGGTCTCCTCGGATTTCCGGGATGTCGAGAAGGCGGCGGCAGAGGGAAATCATATGGCGAAGGTCGCGCTCGAGGCCTTCCGCTATCGCGTGGCGAAGTATATCGGCGCATATGCGGCGGCGATGAACGGCGTGGATGCGATCTCCTTTACGGCCGGTGTCGGGGAGAACGACAAGAACGCGAGAAAGCGCATCGTCGAGGAGTACCTGGGCTATCTGGGAGCAAAGATCGACGATGAGAGAAATAATGTCAGGGGAGAGGAAAGGCTGATTTCCTCCGACGATTCCAGGGTGAAGATCTTCCTGATCCCGACCAACGAGGAGCTTGCGATCGCGAGGGATACCAAGCGCCTTGTCCTGGGATAAGCCGGGAGGAGTGGAAGCATGGGATGATTTTTCGCTTGCATTTTTCCCCTCCATAGTGTAAAGTGTAACCTATGCGCGGATCCTGCGGGATCATTGCATAGGACAGTTCGAACCGTCCAAAGACTAAGACGAAGGAGGTGTGAATCAATGTCGATTTGTCCCAAGAATAAATCGTCCAAGGCTCGCAGAGATTCCAGAAGAGCGAACTGGAAGATGGGCGCGGTGAATCTTGTGAAGTGCTCAAAGTGCGGCGCTCTGCATATGCCTCACAGAGTCTGCAAGGCCTGCGGTTCTTACAATAAGCGTGAGATCATAAAGGTGGAGGATTGATCCTACCCTGGAATTTCTCAGAGCCCCGGAGATCCGGGGCTCTTTTTCATCGCCGTTTCCGTATATTGCCGGAAGAGCTCCTTTACACAAGATCCGCAGGAGATTTTGCGCGGGATCTTCGGCAATCTGCTGTTTTTGGATAAAAACAAGGAAGCGGGGGGAAACGCACTGGACGCGTACTGCGTATGATGGTATCATGATTCCGGTTCGGCTGAGAGGCCGATGAGTCTATCAATAGAAAGGAGTATGTCATGACAAAGTATGTATGTACAGTCTGCGGTTATATCTATGATCCTGAAAAGGGAGAGCCGGATTCCGGCGTCGCCGCGGGAACATCATGGGAGGACGTCCCCGAGGACTTCGTCTGTCCGCTCTGCGGCGTGGGTAAGGATCAGTTTGAACCGTCTGAGGGGTGATTCAAAATGCATTCGACCAGAAATGTAACAGATGACATCGTCTATGTCGGCGTGGAGGACAGGAGGCTTCATCTCTTCGAGAACCTCTTTCCCCTGGACCGCGGCATAAGCTACAATTCCTATCTCATCCTGGATGAGAAGACTGCGCTTCTCGACAGCTGCGATCAGACCGTCGGGCGCCAGTACTTTGAAAATGTGGAATACGCCCTCTCCGGGAGGAAGCTCGACTATCTCATCGTCAACCATATGGAGCCGGACCACTGCGCCCTGATCGATGAGGTGCTCCGGAGGTATCCCTCCGCACTCGTCGTATCCAATGCAAAGACCTTCCAGATGATAGAGCAGTTTTTCTATGCTCTTCCGGAGGAGAGAAGGCTCTTGGTGAAGGAGGGGGACGAGCTCTCCCTCGGAAAACATAAGCTCAGCTTCTATTTCGCTCCGATGGTGCACTGGCCGGAGGTCATGTTCACATATGACGAGACGGAGAAGATCCTCTTCACCGCGGATGCCTTCGGCGTCTTCGGCTGCAACAACGGGAACCTCTTCGCGGATGAACTCGACTGCCGCGCAAAGGACTTTGTGGATGACGCGAGAAGATATTATACGAATATCGTCGGAAAGTACGGCGCGCAGACACAGAACGCGATGAAGAAGGCCGCGAAGCTTTCGATCCGTATGCTCTGTCCTCTGCACGGGCCGGTCTGGAGGAAGGAGGAGGATCTTAGCTTCATTCTGGGTCTCTATGACAGCTGGTCCCGCTATGAGGCAGAGGAGAGAGGCGTCACATTCTTCTATAACTCGGTCTATGGAAATACGGATTCCGCGGTCAACAGCCTGTGCATGCGGCTCGGAGAACGGGGGATCCGGAATATCCGCGCCTTTGATGTCTCAAAGACGGAGCAGTCCTTCTGCATTTCGGAGTGCTTCCGTGTTACAAATCTGGTATTTGCCGGGACGACCTACAACAATGGCCTTTTCCCGAAGATGGAGGATCTCCTTCTGGATATGAAGGCTCTTTCTGTCCAGAATAAGAAGGTCTCTCTCATCGAGAACGGCTCCTGGGCCCCGCAGAGCGGAAGGCTCATGAAGGAATATTTTGACAGCATGAAGGGGATCGAATATGTGGGAGATCTTCTCACGATTCGTTCCGCCGCCTTTTCCGAGGAGGCGATGGAGAAGCTCGCAGATGCCATCGCTTCTTCCTTGAAGGAAGAGAAAAAAGACTGAGAGCCGCGAATAAAGCGAAGCGGCGAGGGGACCGATGCGGTTATGCCTTCCTGGGTGCAGAGCAGGGGATTTCCGCATGGGTCCCTTTTTTCGATGGAAATGGGGGCTTGTCCCATAAAAGATTGCTTATCAGGCGGAAAGTGGTATAATACAGCTGTCGATTATCGGAATTCTAGCCTGAGTTTCCATTTTTATGGGGCAGCGGGTCAGCGCAGTGAGAAGCGCGCCGCTTTTCCTCTGGAGAGCAAAGATGAAACGACTTCTTATGCTCCTTCTGATTTCCTGTCTTGTACTTTTCGCCTGCCGGGGGCAGGGGCCGCTCGTCTACAATGTCAATAAATCAGCCGAGCTGAAGGAGTATGAGTCCGAGCTTGCCGCGGAATCCCTCTATGCGGAGTCCGTGAGCCAGCAGTCCATCGAGGAATCCAGGAGGGCGGAATCGGAAGCTGCCGCACAGGAGGCGCTGATCTGGAAAAAGAAGAAGGTCAGCAAGAAGAGGGTCCTGGTCAAGGGGATTTACCTGACAGACAATACGGCGGGCTCCGGACGGATGGACGAGATCATTTCCCACATGGATCAGACCGAGCTGAACGCGGTGGTCATCGACATTAAAAATGATCACGGGCGGATCGCCGCTCAGCTGGATGCTCCTCTTGCGAAGGAGCTGGGGGCGACGGTCAATACGATTTCCGACCTGCCCGGGCTTCTTTCCAAGCTCCACGAGCACGGAATCTATGCGATTGCGAGACTTGTGACCTTCCGGGATCCCTATCTCGGAGGGGTGAAGCCGGAGTGGATGAACCAAAAGGCGGACGGATCCGTCTTCCGGGATAATTCCGGGATGAGCTGGGTCAATCCCTATAAGAGGGAGTACTGGGAGTATATCGCCCAGATCGCGGATGCCTGCGCAGACAGCGGCTTCGACGAGATTCAGTTCGATTACGTCCGCTTCTGCACGGAGAAGGGCATGAACGAGGTCGTCTACTCCGAAGAGGATACGCAGGGCCTCGACAAGACGCAGATCATAATGGAATTTGTCCAGTTCATCTCGGACCGCATGGCGAAAAAGAATGTCTTCATGTCCGCGGATGTCTTCGGGACGATTATCGGCTCCTATGTCGACACGATTTCGGTGGGACAGGATTATTCCCTGATGGCCACCGGGGTCGACTACATGTCTCCGATGATCTATCCCTCTCACTACGGAAACGGCAATTTCGGGATAGCCTACCCGGATATGGAGCCCTATAAGACGATCCGGGGAGCGCTCGCGGCGTCGCGGAAGGACCTGCAGCTCGACTACAGCCAGGGCCAGTACCAGGCCTCGATCCGCCCCTGGCTCCAGGGCTTCACGGCCTCCTATTTGCAGCATTACATCAACTACGGCCCGCAGCAGATCCGCCAGCAGATTCAGGCGGTCTATGACAGCGGCTATGAGGAATGGCTGATCTGGAACGCGGCGAACAATTATGACTGGAATGCCTTTCGATCCAAGGAGGAGGGGAAGAGAGAGGAGGAGAGCGTCGAAGCCTCTCAGAAGGCGGAGCAGGAGAGCAGGGATGCCGCTCTCCTGCCCTCGGGGAGCTCCGGAAAGGAATCCTCCTCGTCCCCATAGGAGAGCGTCGGATCTTTTCTTTCCTTTTCCTTTGGAAGAGGAGCTGAGAATGCAGGCGGGCTTTCGGACAGTGGGAGGGAAGGGATGCCGGCGGAAAAGAAAACTGATTTTAATATCCCGGAGGAACTTAAAAAACTCCCGGCTCTGCCGGGAGTTTATTTGATGCATGGACCGAAGGACGAGATCATCTATGTCGGGAAGGCGAAGGTCCTGAAAAACCGCGTCAAACAATACTTTCAGAAGTCCTATCGGAAATCCGTGAAGATTCAGCAGATGGTGAGTCTTGTGGAGCGCTTTGAGTACATTGTCGTGGACTCGGAGCTCGAGGCTCTGATCCTGGAATCCAATCTCATCAAGGAGTACAAGCCGCGCTACAATACGCTTTTGAAGGATGACAAAAACTATCCCTATATCGCCTTCAGCCTGGGGGAGCTCTTTCCGAGGGTGCGGGCGGTGCGGAGGAGAAAGAACGACCGGAGCCGCTACTTCGGCCCCTATGCCTCCATGGAGCAGGTCAATGAGGTGATCGAGCTTCTCCGGAAGAGCTTTCGCATCCGAAACTGCAATAAGGTCTTCACGGAGGATAAGCGTCTTCCGAGGCCCTGCCTCTATTATGACCTGCATCAGTGCGACGGCCCCTGCATCGGAAGGCAGAGCAGGGAGGACTATCTCGCCCAGGTTTCCCGGGCACTGGACTTCATGAACGGGAAGTACGAGGATATCGTAAAGGAACTCTCCCGCAGGATGAGCCGGGCCTCGGACAATCTCGATTTCGAGACCGCGATGGAGCTTCGGGATCTGATCCGCTCCATTGAGGCCGTTCAGAGCCGCCAGAAGATCACCGCATACGACGGGGAGGACAGAGACATCATCGGCATGCGGAGGGAAGGCTCCGACTGCGTGATCCAGATCTTCTTTGTCCGGGACGGAAAAATCATAGGAAGGGATCACCAGTTTATTGACATCGATCCGGAGGAGAGCGACGCGGAGCTTCTGTCCGGCTTTCTGAAGCAGTATTATAACGGGACACCCTTTATTCCCAGAGAGATTTTCGTACAGACAGAGCTCCCGGAGGCAGAGCTCCTCTCCGCCTGGCTCTCCGGAATGAAGGGGAGGAAGGTCAATATCAGGACGCCCCTGATCGGCGGGAAGGAGAAGCTTGTGGAGCTCGCCGTGATGAACGCGGGCATCCTCATGAATCGCTACCGGGAGAAGTATCGGGAGGAGGAGAAGAAGCTGGGGCGGGCCGTGCTCACGCTCCAGAAGCTCCTCGAGATGGAGAAGCCGCCCCGGAGGATCGAATCCTACGATATTTCGAATACCTCCGGGGCCCTCAATGTGGGCTCCATGGTGGTCTATATCGACGGGAAGGCAAAGCCGAACGATTACCGGAAGTTCCGGATCCGCTCCGTGCAGGGGCCGGATGACTATGCCTCCATGCGGGAGATGCTCACGCGCCGTTTCTCCCATGGACTTCGCGAAATGGAGCAAAATGCCGAGCGGGGCAGAAATAATGCGCTCGGCTCCTTCTCCGTCTTCCCCGAGCTGATTCTGATGGACGGCGGAAAGGGGCAGGTATCGGTCTGCGAGGAGGTGCTCTCGGAGCTCGGAATCAGCAGCATCACAGTCTGCGGAATGGTGAAGGATGAGCACCACAGGACGAGAGCGCTCCTCTACCAGGGCAGAGAGCTTCCGCTTCCGGAGAGCGGGGACGTATTTCGCCTTCTCACAAGGATCCAGGACGAGGTGCACCGCTTCGCGATCGAATATCACCGCTCCCTCCGGGAAAAAACACAGATCCGCTCCCTCCTGGATGAGATCCCCGGAATCGGAGCAGTGCGGAAAAAGGCACTGATGAAAGAATTTAAGGACATCGACCACATCAAGACCGCGGACATAAAAAGTCTTGCGGCCTGCCCCTCCATGGATATCCACGCGGCAGAACGCGTCTACCGCTTCTTTCGGGGAGAAAGCACCGCTTGACGAAGCGCAGAAAAGAATTATACTAAACGGACATGAGATGCCGCGCGGCGGCTCCATCCGCCATACAGAAAAGCCGAGGTGTAGAATGGTCAAATATCAGCATGAAGCGATTGAAAAAAAGTGGCAGAAGTTCTGGGAGGAGCATCCCGTCAATCCGAAGGACACAGGGAAGGAGAAGTATTACTGTCTGGATATGTTCCCCTATCCCTCCGGCTCCGGGCTCCATGTGGGGCACTGGAGGGGCTATGTGATTTCCGATGCCTGGGCGAGGTATCAGCTGATCCGGGGGAAGTATGTCATCCATCCGATGGGCTGGGACGCCTTCGGACTCCCCGCGGAAAACTATGCGATCAAAATGGGCATCCATCCCGCGATCACGACGAAGAAAAATATCGAGAATATCAAGCGGCAGCTGAAGCAGATCAATGCGCTCTATGACTGGGACATGGAGCTCAGCACCACGGATCCGAAATTCTATAAGTGGACGCAGTGGATCTTCGTAAAGATGTTTGAGCACGGTCTCGCCTATGAAAAGGAGTTTCCGATCAACTGGTGCCCAAGCTGCAAGACCGGTCTTGCGAATGAAGAGGTCGTGGACGGAAAGTGCGAGAGATGCGGGACACCGGTGACGAAGAAGAATCTCCGGCAGTGGATGCTTCGCATCACAAAGTATGCAGACCGCCTTCTGGAGGATCTCGACAAGCTGGACTGGCCGGAGAAGGTGAAGAAGATGCAGGCCGAGTGGATCGGGAGATCCTATGGCGCCGAGGTGGACTTCCCGGCGGAGGGGAGATCGGAGAAGATCAAGGTCTTCACCACTCGCCCGGACACGCTCTACGGCGCGACCTTCCTGGTTCTCGCTCCGGAGCATCCGCTGGTAAAGACGCTCACGAAGGAGGACAGAAGAGAGGCCGTGGAGCGCTATATCGAGTGCGCGGCGAACAAATCCAATGTCGAGAGGATGTCTGTCAACGACAAGGACAAGACCGGAGAGTTCACTGGCTCCTATGCGTTAAATCCCATGAATGGAGAGAGGACTCCGATCTGGATCTCCGACTACGTGCTCGCAGATCATGGGACCGGCGCGATCATGTGTGTCCCCGCCCACGACGCGAGAGACTTCGCCTTTGCGAAGAAATTCGGTCTCCCGATCGTCCAGGTCATCGCAAAGGACGGGAAGGAGACGCCGGATATGGAGGAGGCCTATACCGAGGCGTCCGGCACGATGATCCATTCCGGAGATTGGAACGGCATGGAGTCCGCCCGGCTCAAGGAGGAGGCAGCGGATATCATCGAGAAGCTCGGCTTTGGAAAAAAGACCGTGAGCTACAAGCTCCGCGACTGGGTTTTCTCCCGCCAGAGGTACTGGGGAGAGCCGATTCCGATCGTGCACTGTGAAAAATGCGGCAATGTCGCCGTACCGCTGTCCGAGCTTCCGCTCGAGCTCCCGAAGGTGGAAAATTATGAGCCGACCGGAACCGGGGAATCCCCGCTCGCCGCGATCGAGGATTGGGTGAACTGCCGCTGTCCCGTCTGCGGCGGCCCGGCGAAGAGAGAGACGAATACGATGCCGCAGTGGGCGGGCTCCTCCTGGTATTTCCTCCGCTACGTGGATGTCCACAATGACAAGGAGCTTGTGAGCCGGGAAAAGGCGGACCATTACCTTCCGGTGGACATGTATATCGGCGGTGTAGAGCACGCTGTTCTGCATCTTCTCTATTCGCGCTTTTGGACGAAGTTCCTCTATGATATCGGCGTGATCGGCTTCGATGAACCCTTCCGGAAGCTCTTCAATCAGGGGATGATCACCGGAAAGAACGGAATCAAGATGTCGAAGTCGAAGGGGAATGTCGTCTCCCCCGATGCTCTGGTCAGGGATTACGGCTGTGATGCGCTTCGGCTCTATGAGCTCTTTGTGGGGCCGCCGGAGCTGGATGCGGAGTGGGATGAGAGGGGGATCGACGGTGTCTACCGCTTCCTGAACCGCTTTTATAATCTGGTCCAGGAGTCCAGGGAGGGTGAGCTCTCTCCCACGAGGGAGATGCTTCGCATCCGACACCAGCTGGTCCATGATATTGAGCAAAGATTTGAGAATTTCTCTCTGAATACCGTGGTCTCCGGCTTTATGGAGCACAACAACTCGCTCATCGAGCTTGCGAAGAGGGAGGGCGGCATCGACCGGGAGACGCTCCGCATTTTTTCCGTTCTCCTCGCCCCCTTTGCCCCGCATATCGCGGAGGAGTGCTGGCATGATCTCGGAGGAGAGGGCACGGTCTTTTCCGCGGGCTGGCCCGCCTTTGATGAGGAGGCCATGAAATCGGAGGAGCTGGAGATTCCGGTCCAGATCAACGGGAAGACGAAGCTCGTGATCCACGTCCCGGCCGATGAGACCCGGGAGGCGATCATCTCCCTCGGAAAGGAGGCGCTCGGCGACAGGCTCCGCGGCACCGTCCGAAAGGAAATTTATGTCCCGGGCAAGATCCTCAATTTAGTTGTGCAAAACTGAAATCTTTTCTTACCTTGGGTTATAAAGATTTAATTAAAATAACGATAGCAAATTTCATAAGATATGTTAAGATAGAAGGCACTGCGGGATACAGTGCTTTCTATTTTATAGAGCTTACAGAGCAGGACAGGGGATGCCAGAATGAGCGGTTTGGACAGAGACAGAAGCGGAAGGGGAAGCTCCAGGGCGAGGGGAAGCTCGAGAGGGAGAACGGGATCCGGATATTCCCCGGCATCATCATACTCAGAGAGCAGCGGAGGGACGAGAAGGCATACCAAGACCTACGATTCCGCGCAGAGGAGGAAGCTGTCCGCAAGGAGGGGATCCGAGGGGGGAGGAAAGGGCCCGATGATTCTGGGAGCCCTCGCCGCGATCCTCGTCTTCTGCGTCGCGGGCGTTCTCTTCCGGGGACTTTTCTCTCACGCGGGGAAGAGGGAGAGTACGACGGCGGAGACGACCGCCTTTGACCCGAATATCATCCACGAGGACCTCTACCTGGACTACAGCGCCTTCTCTCCCAATGCGGAGCTTCTCAACATGAAGGGGATGACGAAGGAGCAGGTGGAGGATACCCTGAAGAAATCCTACAGCTGGGGGCTCGTCGTAAAGAATTCCAATCCGAATTTGAAATCCTTCACCATGCCCGCCCTGCCGTCGGAGACCACGACAGCGGCCTCCGCCGGAGAGACCGGCGCGGATAATGAGGGTACGGAGGAGGTCGTGAAGGTCAAGGATTCTCTCTCCGGCATCACGATCCAGCCGGACAAGACACAGTTCCTGGTTCCGGATCTCATCGAGGAGAATATCTCTAGCTTTGTCGCTCAGATTTTCGAGGATTATACGAAGAAAAACGAGGAGAGCTCTTCGGAGAGCAGCACGGAGGAGACAAAGAAGGCGAAGAAAAAGAAGAAGGGCAGCACGGAGGAGAGCTCCGAGTCGAGCAGCGCTCCGAGTGCGGACTACGTTCTCCAGCTTCCGGATTTCAGCGCCCGGATCACGGACTATATGAATCAGCTCGCGCTCGTATGGAATATGGCGCCGGAGAACGGAGATATCGTCTCCTATGATGCAAACAGCGGAGAATTTGTCTTTGGCGGCACGGTGGACGGCTATTCCGTGAATGCACAGAGCACCGCAGCGAAGCTTATGGATGCCATCGAACGGAAGGCTTTTTCCGAGGCGGTCGACGCGGACGGGGAGACGGTTCCGGCATCGCTCTCCTCCATCAAGGATAAGTATAAGATCATCGGGAGCTATACCACAAAGACCACTGCAAACGCGGTCCGGAATAAGAATATCAAGCTTGCGGCGCAGACGGTGAACGGAACGATCGTAAAGCCCGGGCAGGAGTTTTCCTTCAACGGAACGGTCGGGCAGAGGACCGAGGAGAAGGGCTACGGCGGCGCTCCCGCCTACAATGCGGGAGAGGTCGTGGAGGAGGTCGGAGGAGGCATCTGTCAGGTTTCCACGACGCTCTATAATGCGGTCTTTCGCTCCGGACTCACTACCACCTATCGGAGATCACACACCTTTGCCCCGAACTATGTCACCCCCGGAATGGATGCGACGGTTTCCTGGCCGGGACCGGACTACCGCTTTGTGAATGGCTCAAGGCACGCGATAGGGATCCGTGCCTCGTATTCCGATCAGAAGGTTACGGTGCAGGTCTACGGCATTCCCGTCCTCCCGGACGGCGTCAGCTGGGAGCTTACCTCGGAGAAGCTGAAGGATCTCCCGGTCCCGAACCCCCAGATCATCACGCCGGATCAGGGCTCGGAGAGCAAGGGAACCGCCGGCTCCGAATGGCAGGCCTATAAAATCATCACAAAGGATGGAAAGACGGAGAAGGTGAAGGATCACTCCGTCACCTATAAGGGGCATCCGCCCAAGCAGTACGCGGGCAGTGCCGCGAAGGCCTCCTCCGGGAGCCAGGGCGCGTCAGAGAGTCCGAGCAGCTCCGAGAGCTCCGCTTCCGAGAAGACAAGCCAGCAGGATGATAAGGAGAGCAAGAAGCAGACCCAGCAGGGCGAGAAGGAGAGCAAAGAGAGCAAGGAGGGAAAGGAGACAAAGTCCGAGAGCAAGGCGGAGACGAAATCCGACAACAAGGGGACGGTCGGTCCCGGCTCGGATATCATTTCGAACGACGGCCCCACAGTGGGATCGTCCAGCTCGGACAGCATCATAAGTGACGGCCCGCCGGCCTGAGAAGCCGCCTCTTTCCCGTAAAAGAAGATCCACTCCCCGCCCTTTGGCGGAGGGTGGATTTTTGTATAAAATCGGATACGCCTTTGAATTTCTTTGCAATTCATAGGGAGAATGCTATACTGAATTTCGGTATGATATCCCCGGAAAAAAGGGGTTTTCATAGGGGTAACGCATCCAAAATACCGTTCATTTTCCAGGAGGGATTTTTATGGCAAGAAAAATGAAAACTATGGATGGAAACCAGGCTGCTGCGCATGCTTCTTATGCATTCTCTGAAGTGGCGGCAATCTTTCCGATTACGCCCTCATCCGTCATGCCGGAGCATGTCGATGAGTGGGCGACCGAGGGCAGAGAGAACATCCTCGGGGAGACGGTTTCGGTGACGGAGATGCAGTCCGAGGCCGGTGCGGCCGGCGCCGTGCATGGGGCTCTGGCGGCCGGAGCTCTGACCACCACCTTCACCGCGTCTCAGGGTCTTCTTCTGATGATTCCGGACATCTACAAGATCGCGGGAGAGCAGCTGCCCGGTGTCTTCGATGTTTCTGCCCGTGCCGTCGCAAGTCACGCGCTCTCCATTTTCGGGGATCACTCCGATGTCATGGCATGTCGTCAGACCGGTGCCGCGATGCTCTGTGAGTCTTCCGTCCAGGAGGTTATGGATCTGACTCCGGTCGCGCATCTTGCGGCGCTGAAGGGACGCCTTCCCTTTATCAATTTCTTCGACGGCTTCCGGACTTCCCACGAGATTCAGAAGATCGAGCAGTGGGACTACGAGGACCTGAAGGACATGGTGGACTGGGACGCTATTGATGCCTTCCGAAAGAATGCTCTCAACCCGAATCATCCGGTGGAGAGAGGCTCCGCGCAGAATCCGGATATCTTCTTCCAGGCGAGGGAGGCCTCCAATCCTTATTATGATGCCATGCCCGCGATCGTCCAGGAGTATATGGACAAGGTCAACGCGAAGATCGGCACGGACTATAAGCTTTTCAATTACTACGGCGCGCCGGACGCGGAGCATGTCATCGTCGCGATGGGCTCCGTCAATGACACCATTGAGGAGACCATTGATTATCTGAAGAAGACGGAGAACGCGAAGCTCGGCGTCGTGAAGGTGAGACTCTACCGTCCCTTCTCGACGGAGGCCTTCCTTTCCGCTCTTCCCAAGAGCGTGAAGACCATCAGCGTCCTCGACCGCACGAAGGAGCCGGGCTCCATCGGAGAGCCGCTCTATCTCGATGTGGTGGCCGCTCTGGCCGGAAGCGCCTTCTCCTCTGTGAAGGTTCTGTCCGGGCGCTACGGCCTCGGCTCCAAGGATACGACGCCGAACCAGATCGTCGCCGTCTTCCGGAATACGGAGAAGAAGAGGTTCACGATCGGCATCAACGATGATGTGACCCACCTCTCCCTTCCGACCGGCCCCTCCCTCGTCACCACTCCGGAGGGCACGGTCAACTGTAAGTTCTGGGGACTCGGTGCGGACGGCACGGTCGGAGCGAACAAGAACTCCATCAAGATCATCGGAGACAATACGGATATGTATGCGCAGGCCTACTTCGACTATGACTCGAAGAAGTCCGGGGGCGTCACGATGTCCCATCTCCGCTTCGGAAAGTCTCCGATCAAGTCCACCTATCTCATCCACAGGGCGAATTTCGTCGCCTGCCACAATCCGGCTTATATGACGAAGTTCAACATGGTGCAGGAGCTTGTGGACGGGGGAACCTTCCTCTTAAACTGCAGCTGGAGCAAGGATGAGGTCGCAGAGCATCTTCCCGGGCAGGTGAAGAAGTATATGGCAGAGCATCATATCCGCTTCTACATCATCGACGGCGTGAAGATCGGAATCGAGACCGGCATGGGGCCGACGAGGATCAATACGATCCTCCAGTCCGCCTTCTTCACCCTGACCGGAATTATCCCGAAGGAGCATGCGAACCAGCTCATGAAGGACGCCGCGCAGAAGACCTACGGCAGAAAGGGAGAGGACGTCGTAAAGAAAAACTGGGCTGCGATCGACGCCGGGGCCAATGCCTTTGAGGAGATCCCCGTGCCGGAGGACTGGAAGAACTGCGGGGACGAGGGCCTCGAGTTCAAGAATAAGACCGAGGGCGCGAAGGATGTGCTGGACTTTGTAAACAATATCCAGAACGCAGTCTCCGCGCAGGAGGGGAACAGCCTGCCTGTCTCCGCCTTCCTGCCCTATGCGGACGGCTCGACGCCCTCCGGAACCGCGGCCTACGAGAAGCGGGGGATTGCGGTCAATGTTCCGAGCTGGAACCCGGACAACTGTATCCAGTGTAACTTCTGCTCCTACGTCTGCCCGCATGCGGCGATCCGCCCCTTCGCCTATACTGAGGAAGAGGCTTCCAAGGCGCCGGAGGGGGATGTGACAAAGCCGATGACCGGCATGCCCGCCTATAAATTCGGCATCAAGGTCTCCGTCATGGACTGCGTCGGCTGCGGCTCCTGCGCGAATGTATGCCCGGGTATGAAGGGACAGAAGGCGCTCACCATGACGCCGATCGCGGAAAATCTCGGGAAGCAGGGCTATTTCGACTATGCGGTCAAGCTGCCCGAGAAGGCGGATGTCATTGCGAAGTTCAAGGAAAATACGGTCAAGGGCTCTCAGTTCAAGAAGCCGCTCTTCGAGTTCTCCGGCGCCTGCCCCGGCTGCGGCGAGACGCCGTACGCAAAGCTCATCACCCAGCTCTTCGGAGAGAGGATGTACATCTCCAATGCGACGGGCTGCTCCTCCATCTGGGGCAATTCCTCTCCCTCGACGCCGTATACAGTGAATGCGAGAGGGCAGGGACCGGCCTGGGACAACTCCCTCTTCGAGGATAACGCGGAGTTTGGCTATGGCATGCTGCTTGCGCAGAATGCGATCCGCGACCGGCTGAAAAAGCAGGTCGAGAGACTCCTGGAGAGGGACGGAGATGAGGCCGTGAAGGCCGCCGCGAAGGACTACCTCGATACCTTCTCCGTCGGTGCGACGAATGGAAATGCGACGGACCGTCTCCTCAGTGCTCTGGCCGGGAGGACGGATGAGATCGCATCGGATCTTCTGAAGAACCGGGATTTCCTCGCGAAGAAGAGCCAGTGGATCTTCGGCGGAGACGGCTGGGCCTATGATATCGGCTTCGGCGGACTGGATCATGTGCTCGCAAGCGGGAAGGATATCAATGTCATGGTCTTTGACACGGAGGTCTACTCTAATACGGGCGGACAGTCCTCCAAGGCGACGCCTACCGGTGCGGTGGCGCAGTTTGCCGCGGGAGGCAAGGATACGAAGAAGAAGGATCTCGCGGGGATTGCGATGTCCTACGGCTATGTCTATGTCGCGCATATCGCGATGGGCGCCGATATGGCACAGACCGTGAAGGCGCTCTCGGAGGCGGAGGCCTATCCGGGTCCCTCCCTCATCATCGCCTACTCTCCCTGCATCAACCACGGCATCAAGAAGGGGATGGCAAAGGCGCAGACCGAGGAGAAGCTCGCGGTGGAGGCCGGCTACTGGAACAACTTCCGCTTTAATCCGCTCGCGGAGAAGAAGTTCAGCCTCGACTCCAAGGAGCCGAAGTACGAGGGCTATCAGGACTTCCTGAAGGGCGAGGTCCGTTATCTTTCCCTTTCTCTGAAGAATCCGGAGAGAGCGGCTGCTCTGGACGAGAAGAACGAGAAGGAGGCGAGGGAGCGCTACGAGCACCTGAGAAAGCTCGCCGAGCTCTACAACAATTAAGCTAAGCTTATAGGCCGTCCCGAAATTTGGGGCGGCGGAGCGCGGCTTTTCAGAAGCGAAAAAAGATGCTACACTAGGGAGGCGATGAGGCTGTCATCGCCTCCCTTTTTCGGCTTTTCGCATTCCCTAAAGAGGGGAGAAGCTGAGGAAACGCCGCCTCCCTCTTGAGAAAAGCCTGTGTCGATCAAGAGACAGACTGCCTGAAAGCTGTGTGAAATGCTTCGCAGAGGGAGAGAAGGGAAGGGGAGCACTGCGCCATAGGGCGGGACTTGACGGGGAGTAAGGAATGAGAAAGGTAATCGTGGCGGTTGTAGGGAGACCGAATGTCGGAAAATCGACTCTCTTTAATGTAATTGCGGGGAAACAGATTTCTATCGTAAAGGACACACCGGGGGTGACGAGGGATCGGATCTATGCAGACTGTGAGTGGCTGAACCATCCCTTTACCCTGGTGGACACGGGGGGGATCGAACCGGACTCCCGGGACGTTCTTCTCAGCCAGATGAGATCACAGGCAGAGCTTGCGATCGAGACGGCCGATGTCATCCTCTTTGTCGTCGATGTGCGAAGCGGTGTGACGGACGCGGACTATGCGGTCGCGGAGCTGCTCCGGAAATCCCATAAGCCGATTGTGCTCTGTGTGAACAAGGTGGATTCCTTCCAGAAGCTGGGGAATGAGATCTATGAGTTCTATCAGCTGGGGCTCGGGGATCCCTTCGGTGTGTCCTCCGTGAATCAGCTGGGGCTCGGCGATCTGCTGGATGAGCTTTTGAAGCATTTCCCGAAGGGTCTGGAGGAGGAAGCGGAGGATGATCGGATCCGGGTCGCCCTCATCGGAAAGCCGAATGTGGGGAAGAGCTCTATGATCAATAAGCTCCTCGGGGAAAACCGCGTCATTGTCTCCGAGATCGCGGGGACCACAAGAGATGCGATCGACACGGAGATCGTCCACGATGGAGAGCGCTACATCTTCATCGACACCGCGGGGCTTCGGCGAAAGGGAAGAGTGACGGATGAGATCGAGAGATACTCGGTGATCCGCACGGTCTCCGCCGTGGACCGGGCCGATATCTGCGTCGTACTGATCGATGCCATAGAGGGAATCACCGAGCAGGATGTCCATATCGCGGGCATCGCGCATGAGTCCGGGAAGGGCGTCATCATCGCCGTGAACAAGTGGGACGCGGTGGAGAAGGACGACAGGACGATGCGGGATTTTACGAAGAAGCTGAGGGAAAAGCTGTCCTATATGGACTATGCGGAGTACCTCTTTCTCTCCGCGAAAACCGGGCAGAGACTCACAAAGCTCTTCCCGCTCATCGACATGGTGCACCAAAACCAGATGCTCCGCGTGAAGACGGGACTCTTAAATGAGATCCTGATGAAGGCGGCGGCGATGAAGCAGCCGCCCTCCGACAAGGGAAAGCGCCTCCGTCTTTTCTATATCACGCAGGTTTCCGTCAGACCGCCAAGCTTTGTGATCTTCGTCAATGACCGGGAGCTCATGCATTTTTCCTACACAAGGTATCTCGAAAACCGGATCCGGGAGGCCTTCGGTTTTCGCGGAACGCCGCTTCGCTTTATCATCCGGGAGAGGGGGGAAAAGGAATGAGCCCTGTGAGAATGCTGATCTGTCTCCTCGTCGGATATCTCTTCGGAAATCTTCCGAGCGGCTATCTCTACGCGAAGCTCCACGGCGTCGACATCTACCATGCGGGCTCCGGAAATCCCGGCAGCACCAATGTTCTCCGCACACTCGGGAAGAAGGCCGGGGCGACGGTACTGCTCATGGATATCGCGAAGACGGTCCTTCCGATTTTTTTCCTGAGTCTTTACTGGAAGCCGGAGACGGAGGATATGCAGAGCCTCATCACCCTCTTTGCGGGGATTGGAGCGGTGCTGGGGCACAACTATCCGCTGCTCCCCGGGATCAAGGGGGGGAAGGGAGTCGCCTGCACGGGGGCGCTGCTTCTCGCCTTTGACTGGAGGCTCGCGCTCCTTTTGCTCGCCCTTTTTATCCTGATCGTGATGCTCACGCATTATGTGAGCCTTGGCTCCATGATCGCGGCCTCCTGCTTCTTCCTTTCTGTGCTTTTCTTTGGGAAGACAGGCTTTCTCCCCATGAGTTCCGCGATCTATAGGGAATGCTGCATCCTCAGCTTTCTGATATCGGGCCTCTGCGTCTTCCAGCATCGCTCCAATATAGGAAGGCTTTTAAACGGCACGGAAAACAAGATCGGAGAAAAGAAAAAACAGGACGGATAAAGAGGATATTTTGAAGGAGGAGAGCATGAAGATCGCGGTAATCGGAGCCGGAACCTGGGGGACCGCCCTCGCCGTCAATCTGTCCCGGAATCATCATGAAATCACGCTCTGGACACGCTCTATTTCAGAGGCGGAGTCCCTTCGGAGTCTGCGGCGCCACAGGAATCTG
Organism: Oribacterium sp. oral taxon 078 str. F0262; assembly: GCF_000160135.1. GTDB lineage: Bacteria > Bacillota > Clostridia > Lachnospirales > Lachnospiraceae > Oribacterium. The sequence goes on along the minus strand of NZ_GG729936.1, from coordinate 33,502 downwards.
CCGGGGGTCATACTCCCGGAGGAGATCCGCCCGGGAACGGATCTCAGGGAGGCGGTTACGGAGAATGAGCTTCTGCTTCTCGCAGTCCCCTCCATCGCCGTGCGCTCTCTCTCGAAGGCCATGGCCCCCTTCGTGAGGGAGGGGCAGCTCATCGTCGTCGCCTCGAAGGGGATCGAGGAGGGGACGCTTCTCACCATGACGGAGGTCGTCGAGAGCGAGATTCCCGCGGCGGATGCGGCGGTGCTCTCCGGCCCCTCTCACGCGGAGGAGGTCTCCCGTTTTCTTCCGACCACCATCGTCGTCGGCGCCCATTCCGAGGAGAGCGCAAAGAGGATACAGGATGCCTTTATGAATGAAAGCTTCCGCGTCTACCTGAACTCCGACATGCTGGGCATCGAGATCGGGGCCGCACTGAAGAATGTCATAGCTCTCGCCGCGGGCATCGCGGACGGACTTGGCTACGGCGATAATACGAAGGCCGCTCTCATCACAAGGGGAATTGCGGAGATCGCCCGTCTCGGCGTCAGGATGGGCTGTAAGCTGGAGACCTTTGCGGGGCTCTCCGGCATCGGGGATCTCATCGTCACCTGCGCTTCCATGCATTCCAGGAACCGAAGGGCCGGCATCCTGATCGGAAGGGGGGCCTCCGCCGAGGAGGCCATGCGGGAGGTCGGACAGGTCGTGGAGGGAGTTTACGCCGCGAGGGCGGGGGAGGAGCTGGGGAAGAAATATGAAGTCAGGCTTCCCATCGTCGGGGAGGTCAACGCGGTTTTATTCCAGGGGAAGGCCCCAAAGCTCGCCGTCCGCGAGCTCATGCTCCGGGACCGCCGGGCAGAGAGCCATGGTGTCTCCTATTCGATCCGCCTGGAGGACAGTATATAGGAAAGCTTGGTCTTCGCCTTTTTTCGACGATGGACGAGGCTCCGAAAAATAGCTGATATTCCTGAAAGTTATATATATTCAATATAAATTCATATTTGGTTATAAAAAGAATTGACAGGGCCCGCCGCTTTGTTATAATACCTTAAGACTTAAGCGGGGCGGCTCTTTACGCCCCGGCGAAGAAGCGGCATCCCGGGGAGGGATGCGGGAGATAAGCGGAGGGATAGAGAGTATGAAAAAGCAGAGCAGTATGCTTCTTGCGGCGGCGATGCTTCTGTCGCTCACGGCCTGCGCTTCTTCCGGCGCAAAGTCCGAGAGCACAGCTTCGGAGAAGGCGGCGGGCGGAAGCGCGAAGTGGAAGATCGGTGCAGAGGGACCTCTCAGCGGCGGGGCGGCCGTCTACGGCAATGCCGTTGCAAACGGCGCGGAGCTCGCGGTGAAGGAAATCAATGAAAAGGGCGGGATCAACGGCTATCAGATTGAATTCAAGAAGGCCGATGATGAGCATGATCAGGAGAAGGCGGTCAATGCTTTCAACAGCTTAAAGGACTGGGGCATGCAGGTCCTGGTGGGACCGACGACTTCTGCCCCCACGATCGCGGTCGGCAGCGAGGCGGAGGCCGATAATCTCTTTGTTCTGACTCCGACCGGTTCCGCGGTGGAATGCACGGCGCCGAAGAATGTCTTCCGGGTTTGCTTTTCGGATCCGGCGCAGGGCACGAAGTCCGCACAGTATATCGGAGAGCATAAGCTGGGGAAGAAGGTCGGCGTCCTCTATGATTCCTCTGATGTCTACTCCTCCGGCATCCGCGATGCCTTTGTGGAGGAGGCCAAAAAGCAGGGAATAGAGCTCACGGAGGATCAGCAGTTCACGGCGGACTCCAACAAGGATTTTTCCACGCAGCTCCAGAAATTGAGGGATGCCGGTGCGGATCTCGTCTTCCTGCCCTTCTACTATACCGAGGCGGCTCTCGTGCTGAAGCAGGCGAATACCATGGGCTACAAGCCGATTTTCTTCGGCTGCGACGGGATGGACGGACTTCTGGATGTCGAGAATTTTGACAGCTCCCTCGCGGAGGGACTGATGCTCCTCACTCCGTATTCGGCGGACGCGGAGGATGAGCGGACAAAGAATTTCGTAAAAAGCTATGAGGCGCAGTACGGAGATACGCCGATTCAGTTTGCGGCAGACGCCTATGACGCGGTCTATGCCATCAAGGCGGCGGCGGAGAAGGAGGATTTAAAGCCCTCCCTGTCTGTCTCCGAGATCGGCGACGGGCTGGAGAAGGGGATGACGGAGATCCAGCTCGACGGGCTCACGGGATCCGGAATGCGCTGGAGCGCGGAGGGGGATGTGGATAAGGAGCCGAAGGCTGTGCGGGTCGAAAACGGAAGCTATGTCTCTGCGGAATAAAAAAGGCATAGTTTTTGCGGATTTATGAAAAGGGAGAAAAGGGCTGCTAAGTGGCTGCCCTTTTTTTCAGACTCTGCCCCGCTCCGGGGGCGCGGCAGAGTGCATCGGAGGGGGACGTATCCATGATGAGTTTTTTTTCTTATTTGCTGAACGGCATCAGCCTGGGAGCGGTCTATGCCATCATCGCACTCGGCTATACGATGGTGTACGGCATCGCGAAGATGCTGAATTTTGCGCACGGCGACATCCTTATGCTGGGAGCCTATACAGCGTTTATCGCGTTCAACAGCCTCGGCCTTCCGATTCCGGCCTCGGCGCTTCTCGCCGTCATCGTCTGTACGCTCACGGGTATTCTGACGGAGCGGATCGCCTATAAGCCGCTTCGCGGGGCGAATTCTCTCGCCGTTTTGATCACGGCGATCGGCGTCTCCTACCTCCTGCAAAATCTCGCCCTCCTTATCTTTGGCGCGAATCCGAAGAGCTTCCAGTCTTTTATCCCGATTAAGCCTCTGCATCTTGCCGGAGGCGCGCTCACGATTCCGGGAGAGACCATAGCGACGATACTGACGGGACTTATCGTCGCGGCGGGACTTCTCCTCTTTGTCCACCGCACGAAGGCGGGACAGGCGATGCTCGCGGTCTCCGAGGACAAGGGGGCAGCCACGCTCATGGGCGTCAATGTCAATGCGACGATCGCGATGACCTTTGCGATCGGCTCGGCCCTCGCCGCAGTGGCGGGCATCCTCCTTTGCTCCGCCTATCCCAGCCTGACACCGACGACAGGGGCGATGCCCGGAATCAAGGCCTTTGTCGCCGCGGTGCTGGGGGGGATCGGTTCCATACCCGGGGCCTTTCTCGGTGGAGTGATTCTGGGGATTTTGGAGAATCTCTCGAAGGCCTATATTTCCTCCAAGCTTTCCGATGCGATTGTGTTTTCCGTCCTCATCCTGGTGCTTCTTGTGAAGCCCAGCGGAATCCTGGGGAAGAAGATCACGGAGAAGGTGTAGGGTGCAGCGATGAACGGAAACGGTCGAAGAAAAAAGATCTTTCAGAGCGATATGGCGAGCTATGCCATGATTCTCGCTGCCTATCTCGCGGCGGAGCTTTTTTTGAGAAGCGGCGCGGCGGGCTCCCTCTTTAAGGGACTTTTGGTGCCCCTTTGCATCTATTCCATCATGGCGCTGAGCCTGAATCTTGTGGTCGGGATCTCCGGGGAGCTCTCCCTCGGGCACGCGGGCTTCATGTGCATCGGGGCCTTCAGCTCGGCGAGCTTTTCGATGCTGATGAAGGGACAGGGGCTTCCAAACGGGCTCTGCCTTTTCCTTGCGATCGTGATCGGCGCGCTTTCTGCGGCGGTATTCGGTTTTCTGATCGGAATCCCGGTGCTCCGCCTGAAGGGAGACTACCTCGCGATCGTGACGCTCGCCTTCGGGGAGATCATCAAAAACCTGATCAATGCCCTCTACTTCGGCGTGGACGAGAGGGGGGCACACTTTTCCCTGAAGGATGGAGCTGCGCTTAAGCTTGCAGGCGGCGGGAGGATCATCATTAAGGGAGCGCAGGGGATCACCGGGACCCCGAAGCTTTCGAATTTTACGGTCGGGATCATCCTGCTCCTCCTCTCGCTTTTTCTTGTGCTCCGGCTCATGAATTCCAGGACCGGCCGGGCCATTGCGGCGGTCCGGGACAATCGAATCGCCGCGGAATCCATCGGTCTCGATGCCGCGCGGCTTAAGCTTCTTGCCTTCACGATTTCCGCGGCTATCGCCGGCGCGGCGGGGGTGCTCTATGCCCATAATCTGAGCTCCCTGCAGGCTCTTCCGAAGAACTTCGGCTACAATCAGTCCATCATGATTCTCGTCTTTGTGGTCCTCGGCGGGATCGGAAACATGCGGGGCTCTGTCATTGCCGCCGTGCTCCTGACCCTGCTTCCGGAGCTCCTCCGCTCCCTGAACGACTACCGCATGCTGATCTATGCGGTTGTCCTGATTCTCATGATGCTTTTCACCTCTTCTCCAAGCTTTCTTTCCTTCCGGAGGGAGCTTCTTCTCCGGCTTCGCGGGAGGGGGAAGGACGGAAGGGAGGTCTCCTGATATGGCGGTTTTAAAGGCAGAGGCGCTCGGCATCTCCTTCGGGGGACTGAAGGCCGTGGATGATTTTCATATCGAGATCGAGAAAAGGGAGCTCTATGGCCTGATCGGGCCAAACGGCGCGGGGAAAACCACGATTTTCAACCTTCTGACCGGTGTCTACCGTCCGGAGAGCGGCAGAATCCTCCTGGACGGCGAGAACATCGCCGGAAAGAGCTGTGTCGAGATCAATCAAAGGGGCATCGCGAGGACCTTCCAGAATATCCGGCTCTTCCATCAGCTCAGCGTGCTCGATAATGTCAAGGCGGGCTTTTACCATCATTTTCCCTATTCCCTCCTGGACGCTGTTCTTCATACGCCGCGCTACTTCAGGCAGGAGAAGGAGATGGACAAAAGAGCGGAGGAGCTTCTCTCCGTCTTTGAGCTCTCGGAGGTTTCGGACTGCCGTGCGGGAAATCTCCCCTACGGGAAGCAGAGAAAGCTCGAGATCGCAAGGGCGCTTGCGACGGGGCCGAAGCTTCTGCTTCTGGATGAGCCCGCCGCGGGCATGAATCCCAATGAGACGGAGGAGCTTATGGGGACGATCCGTCTCGTGCGGGACCGCTTCGACATGACCATCCTTTTGATCGAGCACGACATGAAGCTCGTGAGCGGCATCTGCGACCGTCTGACCGTCCTGAATTTCGGGCAGGTTCTGAAGCAGGGAGAGACCGCGGAGGTTCTCCACGACCCCGAGGTTGTGAAGGCATATCTTGGGGAATGAAGGAGGAGAGATGAGCGCGATTTTGGAGGTGGAGAATCTGGAGCTTTGCTACGGCGTGATTCAGGCGCTGAAGGGGATTTCCTTCCATGTGAACAGGGGCGAGATCGTCAGCCTGATCGGCGCAAACGGCGCGGGAAAGACGAGCACGCTTCAGACCATTACGGGACTGATCCCGTCCCGGGGAGGAAGGGTGCTCTACAAGGGAAAGGAGATCACGAGGGCCCCGGGCTATACGCTCGTTCGGCAGGGACTTGCCCACGTCCCCGAGGGGAGGCGCGTCTTTTCGAGCCTCAGCGTCTATCAGAATCTGATGCTTGGCGCCTATACAAGGAAGAAGAAATCCGAGATCGAGGAGAGTCTTTCGATGATCTATCAGCATTTTCCGAGGCTTCTCGAGCGAAAGCAGCAGATGGCGGGGACGCTCTCCGGCGGGGAGCAGCAGATGCTCGCGATGGGAAGGGCACTCATGTCAAAGCCGGAGATGCTCGTTATGGATGAGCCCTCGATGGGCCTTTCCCCGATCTATGTCAATGAGATCTTTTCGATCATAGAGAAGATCCACGCTTCCGGGGTGACGGTGCTTCTCGTCGAGCAAAATGCCGCAAAGGCGCTCTCGATCGCAGACCGCGCCTATGTGCTCGAGACGGGGAGGATCACGATCGAGGGGAAGGCGTCGGAGCTTCTCCGGGATGAGAGGGTAAAGGCAGCTTATCTCTCGGAGTGAGTTTTTCCGGATCGTTTTTTCGGATGCTTTTCCCGGGGAGCGGAAGGGAGGATGCTTGAACAGGAAAGCGGCGGTCGGAATCGTGCTTTTAATGATATTCTGCGTGCTGTCGAGTCTTTTCTTCCGCCTTTATCTCAGAGAGCAGCTCCGCCGCTACGACGAGAGAGGGGCACAGGGGAGGCAGGGCGAGGAGGGGACGGCACCGCTGATGCTTTCGGGGGAGGAGACGAGGGAGTCCGATCCCCGCGAGAGCCCGAAGAAGCGCTTTCAGCGGGAGCTCTTTGAGCTGGATCGGGAGACGGAGGAGCTTCTCTCCCAAAAGGGAGGGACATCCCTCCGGGAGAGGAGGCAGAGGATCTCCGAAATCTGGGACGCCAAGATGCGGCAGATTGCCTCCGATGTCTCCGGAGAGCTCTACGGCAAGGAGAGGGAGGACTTCCAGATCGAGCAGAGCCGCTTCCTCCTCGAGCGCGCGCAGGATGCAAAGAAGGAGCTCAGCGAGAAAAAGAGCGGGAGCACCGAGAATATCGACTACCTGAAGAAGTACACGGAGCTCACGCGGGAGCGCTGCTATGAGATTTTGGACAAGCTTTCAGACTAGGGCTTGCGCAGGATCTCCCGGAAAAGTATAATCCCCATGGAATGTCTATGGAAAGGAAGATTGGGAAATGCAAAAATACGGCGTCAATGAGCTGAGGCGGATGTTTCTTGAATTTTTTGAGGAGAAGCAGCACCTCAGGATGAAGAGCTTTTCTCTGGTCCCCCACAATGATAAAAGCCTCCTTCTGATCAATTCCGGCATGGCCCCCCTGAAGCCCTACTTCACGGGGCAGGAGATCCCGCCCAGGAAGCGGGTCACTACCTGTCAGAAATGCATCCGCACAGGGGATATCGAGAATATCGGGAAAACCGCGAGGCACGGCACCTTCTTTGAGATGCTGGGCAATTTCTCCTTTGGAGATTACTTTAAGGAGGAAGCGATTCACTGGGCCTGGGAGTTTCTGACGGAGAGGGTGGGGATACCGGCGGACCGGCTCTATCCCTCCGTCTATCTGGATGACGACGAGGCCTTCCGGATCTGGAAGGAGGAGATCGGCATCGCCCCGGAGCGCATCTACCGCTTCGGAAAAGAGGATAATTTCTGGGAGCACGGAGCGGGCCCCTGCGGCCCCTGCTCGGAGATCTACTATGACCGCGGGGAAAAATACGGCACGGGACCGGAGGATGTCATGGGAGGCGAGGGAGACCGCTTTATGGAGGTCTGGAACATCGTCTTTTCTCAGTTCAATAATGACGGACACGGCGTCTATACCGAGCTTGAGCATAAAAACATCGATACGGGCATGGGACTGGAGCGGCTTGCGGTCGTCTGTCAGGACGTGCTCTCCCTCTTTGATGTCGATACGAACCGGGCGATGATGGAGGAGATCGGAGCGCTCGCGCACTGCCGCTACGAGGAGGATCCGGAAAAGGATGTCTCCTTCCGCATCATCGCGGACCATGTGAAGAGCTGTACCTTCATGGCCTCCGACGGGATCCTGCCCTCCAATGAGGGACGGGGCTATGTCTTCCGGAGACTGCTTCGGCGGGCCGCCCGACACGGAAAGATCCTCGGACTCAAGGGCCGCTTCATGGCCGCGCTCTCTCAGAAGGTGATCGAGCTCTCAAAGGACGGTTATCCGGAGCTCGAGGAGAAGAGGGAGATGATTCTCCGCGTCATCGAGCAGGAGGAGGAGAGATTCCAGAATACGATCGACAAGGGGCTGGAGATTCTCTCAGAGCTTCAGGAAGAGATGAAGAAGAGGGGGGAGAAGGTTCTGTCCGGTGAGGACGCCTTCCGCCTCTATGATACCTTCGGCTTTCCGCCGGATCTTACGAGGGAGATTCTCTCGGACAAGGGGCAGAGCATCGATGAGGAGGGCTTCCAGAAGGCGATGCGGCTGCAGCGGGAGACCGCAAGGGCCGCCCGGAAATCCACGAATTATATGGGGAGAGACGATATCTATCAAAGGCTTGACCCGAAGCTCCGGACAGAGTTTACAGGCTATCACAGCCTCACGGAGCGATCGAAAATCACCGCGCTTGTGCGCCTCGCCCCGGAGGATGGGGAGGATGAAATCGTGGATGTCCTGACGGACGGGGAGAGAGGAGCGGTTCTCACGGAGAGGACCCCCTTCTACGCGACGATGGGCGGACAGGTGGGAGACACGGGATCGATTTTGGGAGGAGAGGGAGACTTCACCGTCGAGGAGACGATTCATCTCCAGGGGGGGAAGATCGCTGAGATTGGTACCATGCGCTCCGGAATGCTCAAGGCGGGAGAGGAAGCGGAGCTCCGGGTCGATCCTATACGCCGGGAGAGGACCGCGAGAAATCACACGGCTACACACCTTCTCCATGAGGCGCTTCGGGAGGTGCTGGGAAATCATGTCGAGCAGGCCGGAGCTTACTACGACGACAAGCGCCTTCGCTTTGATTTTACCCATTTTGAAGCTCTGACGGAGGAGGAGATCCGGAAGGTCGAAGAGATCGTGAACCGGGAGATTTCGAAGCTCACCCCGGTGAAGACGGAGGAGATGAGCCTGGAGGACGCGAAGAAATCCGGTGCGGTCGCGCTTTTCGGAGAGAAATACGGAGACAGGGTCCGCGTGGTCTCCGTCGGCGACTTCTCAAAGGAGCTCTGCGGCGGGACGCATGTCGCAAACACCGCGGAGATCCAGGGCTTAAAGATCCTCTCCGAGCAGGGGATCGCCTCCGGTGTCCGGAGGATCGAAGCGCTCACCTCGGAAAACCTCATGGCATATTTTTCGGAGGAGGAGGAGCTTCTCCGGGAGGCGGCAAAGCTTCTGAAGACCGAGCCGAAGCATCTTTCGGAGAGAATCCTGGCCCTGGAAAAGGAGTTAAAGGACAGCCGGGCCGAGGCGGAGAGCCTCAGAGCGAAGCTTGCAAAGGAGTCTATGGGAGAGCTTTCGGTCGAAGAGATCTCCGGAGTCAGCTTCCTCGCAAAGGCGCTGGAGGGCGCCGACGGGAATTCTCTCCGTGAGCTCGGAGACCAGCTGAAGGAGCGCTATCCCGATGCGTTTATCGTCCTGGCGTCGGACAAGGGGGGAAAGCCCTGCCTCATGGCAACTGCCGCGGACTCGGCTGTGAAGAAGGGCGCGGATGCCGGGGCACTGATCCGGGCTGTGGCCCCGATCCTCGGCGGAGGCGGGGGCGGACGCCCGAATATGGCGCAGGCCGGCGGAAAGGATACGAGCAGAATCCCGGAGGCTCTGGAGAAGGCCCGGGAAATTGCGAAGGAGCAGCTGAAGGCCTAGGAGCCATCTTTTGCCCGGCCCTGAGATACTGATTTTAGCGAAGCTAATATTGATTTTGGCACAGCCATGAGAGATCTTGGCTGTGCCTTTATGCATCCGGCACCAGATCCAAAGCTGCTGCCGGATGGATCCGGAGCCGGCTCTTCGGATTCCCTTGACTTCTTACGGAATCGTGCTAGAATATGAAAATGGTTTTCAAATCCAAAGGTGAGCCATGAGCGAAAAGACAAGATATAAGACCCAGCAAAGAGCGGAGATCGACGCCTATTTGGAGTCAGTCCCGGGAAAGCATATGACGGCGGCGGATATCTGCGCCCATTTTCGGGAGCAGGGAAGGCCCATCGGGACGAGCACCATATACAGGCAGCTCGAGCGCATGATCGATGCGGGTCTTGTAAAGAAGTATGTGATCGATCAGAATAGCCCGGCCTGCTTCGAGTACGTCGGAGGCGGGAGGGGGGAGAGCGGCAGCTGCTTTCACTGTAAGTGCGAGAAATGCGGGAAGCTGATCCACCTTCACTGCGGGGAGATGGAGCTGATCGAAGAGCATCTTCTCAGCCGGCATGGCTTTTCCTGGAATCCGATGCGCACGGTCTTCTACGGGATCTGCGGGGACTGCCGGGATTAGGCTTCCTTTCCCGGGATTTTAGCGGGAGCATCGAAGGAGCTGATATTTTCAAGAAAGAGGTCAAGATGAAGCTGAAGAAATTGCTGTCTGCATTTGTTATCGCATGCTCCGGAGCGGCTCTGCTCTCAGCCTGCACCCAGGGCGGAACACAAAGCACGGAGGCGAAGAAGGAGAGCTCCCCGGAGAAGACGGAGGCTCCGAAGGAATCGGAGAAGGCGGAAACGGAGAAGGCGGAGGGCGGAAAACGCCTGAATATCGTCTGTACCAATTTCCCGGAGTATGATTTCGTCCGGGCGATCGCAAAGGATCAGGCGGATATCACGATGCTCTTAAAGCCGGGGGCGGAGAGCCACAGCTATGAGCCGACGCCGGAGGATATCATAAAGATTCAAAAGAGCGATCTCTTTCTCTATGTCGGCGGGGACTCCGACGAGTGGGTCGCCGGCATGCTGAAGTCCATGGATACGAAGAATATGACGATCTTTAAGCTCATGGACGCGGTGGATCTGATCGAGGAGGGACACTCCGAGGGCATGGAGCCGGAGAAGGAGGAAGAGGAGCCTGCCGCGAAGAAGAGCGCCGCTTCGGAAGGGGAGTCCGCTTCGGAGAAGAGCGCTTCCGAAGAGGCGGAGTCCGAGGAGGAAGAGGGCCCAGAGATGGATGAGCATGTCTGGACCTCTCCCGTGAATGCGGAAAAGATCGTAGAGAAGCTCGCGGAGACGATGGAGAAGCTGGATCCGGAGAAGAAGGAGAGCTTTTCGAAGAACGCCGAGGACTATATCGGAAAGCTCAAGAAGCTGGATCAGGAGTTCCGGGACGTTGTGAACAGCGGAAAGCGGAAGGAGATCATCGTTGCAGACCGCTTCCCCTTTACCTACTTCTGTAAGGAATATGGGCTCAGCTATTACGCCGCTTTCCCGGGCTGCTCAACGGATACACAGCCTTCCGCGAAGACCATCGCCTTCCTCCAGGACAAGGTGAAGGAGGATCAGATCCCCGTGGTCTTCCACATTGAGCTCAGCAATGAGCAGATGGCGGACGCGATCTGCAAGGATACCGGTGCGAAGAAGGAGCTCTTGAACGCGATTCACAATGTCACGGACGAGGATTTCAAGGCCGGCGTGACCTATGTGGATCTTATGGAGAAGAATGTGCCAGCGCTGAAGGAGGCATTAAACTAAGATGAGTCTGATCTCCCTGAAAGATGTAAGCTTTTCCTATGAGGGAAGAATGGTTCTTTCGGGTGTGAGCTTCGAGCTTTCCGACGGCGACTACCTTTGCGTCGTCGGAGAAAACGGAGCCGGAAAAAGCACTCTTTTAAAGGGCCTTCTCGGCCTGAAAAAGCCCTCCGGCGGACAGATCTTATTCGGGGACGGACTTTCGAATTCGGAGATCGGATGCCTCCCGCAGCAGACGCAGACCCAGCGGGACTTTCCTGCGAGCGTGTGGGAGGTCGTCCTCTCCGGCTGCCTGAACCGTCTCTCCTTCTTCCCCTTTTACCGAAGAAAGGAGAGGGAGAGGGCGGAGCAGGCGATGGAGTATTTGAAGATCACAGGACTCCGGAAGCATTGCTACCGGAATCTTTCGGGAGGACAGCAGCAGAGGACGCTTCTTGCGAGAGCGCTCTGTGCGACCAGCAAGCTATTGATCTTGGATGAGCCGGTTTCCGGTCTTGACCCGAGGGCTCAGCTGGAGCTCTATGAGCTCGTGAGGGAGCTGAACCGAAAGCTCCACATCACGATCATCATGGTCTCTCATGACGTAAGGCAGGCGCTTCCCTATGCGAACAAGGTCCTGCACCTCGCCCATAAGCAGCTCTTCTTCGGAGGCAGGGAGGAGTATCTCGAGACAGAGCTCGGGAAAGGATTTTTGAAGGGAGGAGAGTAATGAAAACACTGCTGGAGATGCTGTCCTACCCCTTTCTCGTGCGGGCGCTCATCGTGGGCTGCCTCGTCTCGCTCTGCGCGTCCCTCCTTGGGACGAGCCTTGTGCTGAAGCGCTATTCCATGATCGGGGACGGACTGTCCCATGTGGGATTTGCGGCTCTCGCCATCGCCTATGCCCTGAATCTTGCGCCGATGTCGCTGTCCATCCCGGTCTGCGTGATCGCCGCCTTTTTTCTTTTGCAGCTGGAAGAGAATGCAAAGATCAAGGGGGATGCCGCGACGGCACTTCTTTGCAGCGGCGCACTCGCTGTCGGCGTCATGACGATCTCTCTCACGACGGGGATGAATACCGATGTGTGCAACTATATGTTCGGAAGCATCCTCGCCATGAGCCCCTCCGATGTGGAGCTCTCCGTGGTGCTCAGCATCATCGTACTGCTCCTCTACCTTCTTTTTTATCCCAGGATCTTCGCCGTGACCTTCGATGAAAGCTTTGCAAAAGCGAGCGGAACCAATACCCGGCTCTACAACATGGTTATCGCGCTGCTCACGGCGGTGACGATCGTACTCGGAATGCGGATGATGGGAACTCTCCTGATCTCAAGCCTCATCGTCTTTCCTTCTCTCACGGCGATGAGGATCTGCAGGACCTTTCGCTGGACGGTTTTGATGTCGGCACTCTTCTCGCTTTCGGGCTTTCTCGTGGGAATTATTCTGTCCTACCTCTACTCGATTCCGACCGGGGCGTCCATCGTTGTGATTGACATCCTCCTCTTCTTTTTCTTCTCCGCGGTGGAAATGCTGCGGGAGAGGAAGTAGACAGAGGGAGACGGAAAGGAGAAGTGGAAATGGAGAAAAGCGGAGCGCCGTTTCGGCGCAGCTGTCTTCTTGTTTTTTTGACCGCATTCGCCCTTTCAGCGCTGAGCGGCTGCAAAAAGAGCAGTGACGTCCGAACGGTACCGGGGGCCGCCCCCTCCCGGAAGTCGATCTCGGAGGCCGCAGCTTCCTCAGAGGGCGCTGTTTCAGAAAAGGAGGCCGCATCGATGGCCGCGGAGCTGGACTCTTTGGAAGCGAAGGAGCAGTCGAGCCTGGACGCCTCCCGGGCGGAGAGCGCGGCGGCATCCGGAGAGTCGATCGAGACTTCCAAGGCAGCGGGAAATGACGGCGCGAGCCTTCCTCCGGTCCCGACGATCGAGACCTCGATCGGGGCGAACGGAGAGGTTTATCCGCGGGACGAGTATCCCTATGACATCGAAAAGGACAGAAAAAGTTTTGACCCGGGGAAGATCGATATCCGGATCGGTGATCACCACTACGCGACGCAGATCAACGACTTCTATACGAATTTCAAGGACTATGACGGAAAGACGGTGGAGATCGAGGGCTATTACATGGATTTTGGCGGTTATACCCTGGTGGGACGCCGCGGCCCGAGCTGTCCCTACTGCACCGGGGGCTATGTGAATTTCGAATTCAAATCCGATCAGGATCTCTCGAAGCTCCGCTCCGAAAAATCCTGGATCCGGGTGAAGGGTATCCTCCGGGAGGGAACCTTTTATCTCACGGAGAATGCGACGCAGAAGATATACTATATAGAGGCACTTGAGCTCACAGAGCTACCGGAGGTCGGCTTGGATACTGTGACAGACTGAGAAAGTCTTCTTCGCACCCTGATCCTGATGTCACCGGCACAGAAGGATCGCTCCGAGTCTGTCAGGCCTGTCAGAAGGCAGACTTCCCTGTTCGGAACCTGGCTTCATGGAAGAAGCATTTCTCCGAGAAAAGCACTTATGGACACTTTGAATCTGCCTGAAAGCAGGCTTCTTCGCTGGGCAGCTGGAATCTGTCTGAAAGCAGACTTCATTGCCGGACAGCTGGAATCTGCCTGAAAGCAGACTTCTTCGCCGGACAGCTGGAATCTGTCTGAAAGCAGGCTTCTTCGCCCGCCCGGCAGTTGACAAAGCCTGCGGAGATGGGTAGAATACTTTTACTGTAAAAAGCTCCTGATTCCGTTCGGCTTCCAGAAACCTGGAAGCCGGGCTTTTACTGTATAAGTCCCCGCCGGGCGACAGAATGGACGCCGTGTTTGCACGAGCGTCCGTTCCGGCATCTGGCGGGACAAGCGCTGTGAGGCAAAAGTGATACCGCTTTGTCTGCCGTTTTATCCGCCCGGCAGAGTATGCTCTCGCCTGTTTTATGATATCAGCGAGGAACAAGGACAGAACGGAAGCGGACTTTTTCCGGGGATTTCGGAAACAGATCAAAGATCAACAGAAAAAAGTTCAATAGGGAAAAGGATCGAAAGGACTAATCGACGTGGCTGAGGGGAAGAAAAATTTACTGACGAGGGCCGGTCTCAACAAGTATGAGGCGGAGCTCCATGATTTAAAGGTGAATCGCCGGCAGGAGATCGCGGGAAAGATCAAGGAAGCAAGAGAACAGGGAGATCTCTCTGAAAATGCGGAATACGATGCGGCAAAGGATGAGCAGCGGGAGATCGAGGAGCGCATCGTGCAGCTCGAGCTGCTTTTGAAAAATGCGGAGGTCGTGGACGACACGGAAGAGGGCAGTATCAATATCGGCTGCCATGTGAAGCTTCTCGATAAGGAATTCGACGAGGAGGTGGAATATACCATCGTCGGATCCACGGAGGCGAATTCGCTGCAGGGGAAGATTTCCAATGAATCCCCGGTGGGGAAGGCGCTCCTCCATCACAGGGAGGGGGATACCGTGGAGGTAGAGACGCAGAATGGTGTCCTTCAATTCACTGTCCTCAGCGTGGAAAAGGCAAATCTGGAGGACTGAAGACAGGAGGGGAGATGGGAGAGAAGCAGAAGGAATTAAAAGGGCAGGGCGCGGAGCCGGTGGATATGAATCATATCTTAAGGGCTCGCCGCGACAAGCTTTCGGAGCTTCAGGGAGCGGGAGAGGACCCCTTTTTGATCACAAAATTCGACCAGAGGGAGCATTCTCTGGAGATCCGGGAACACCCGGAAGCCTTTGAAGGGAAGACGGTCTCCGTGGCGGGGCGCATCCTCTCGAAGAGAGTCATGGGAAAGGCGAGCTTTTTGCATCTCCAGGACCGGGAGGGGAAGATACAGGTCTATGTCACGAGGGACTCCCTCGGGGAGGACAGGTACCGCGGCTTTAAAAAGCTGGACATCGGTGATCTGATCGGCGTGGAGGGCTTTGCCTTCACCACGAAAATGGGGGAGATCAGCATTCATGCGGAAAAGCTCACGCTCCTCTCCAAGTCCCTCTATCCGCTGCCGGAGAAATTCCACGGCCTGCAGGACACGGATGTCCGTTACCGTCAGCGCTATGTGGATCTCATCATGAACGAGGACAGCCGAGCGGTATTCGTGAAGCGCTCCCGGATCATCCATGAGATCCGCAGCTTTCTCGCGGACCGGGATTTTATCGAGGTCGAGACTCCCATGCTTGTGGACAATGCGGGCGGAGCGGCCGCAAGACCCTTTGAGACGCATTACAATGCGCTGGACGAGGATGTGAAGCTTCGGATCTCTCTTGAGCTCTACCTGAAACGTCTCATTATCGGCGGACTGGAGCGGGTTTTCGAGATCGGGAGAGTCTTTCGAAACGAGGGACTCGATACCCGCCATAATCCGGAGTTTACGCTGATGGAGCTCTATCAGGCCTATACCGACTATAACGGAATGATGGAGCTTACGGAATCTCTCTTCCGTCATATCGCAGAGAAGGTCTGCGGGACAAGCCTTATCTCCTACCAGGGGACGGAGATCGATCTCGGAAAACCCTTTCAGAGACTCACGATGACAGAGGCGGTGAAGGAGGCCACCGGCATTGATTTTGATGAGATAAAGGAGCTGGTGGAGGCCAGAAGACTTGCAAAGGAGAGAAATATTCCCTTTGAGGAGCGCCACGGAATCGGGGATATCGAGAATCTTTTCTTTGAGGAGTTCTGCGAGGAGAAGCTCATCCAGCCCACCTTCATCATGGATCACCCGGTCGAAATCTCTCCGCTCACAAAGAGAAAGCCAGAGGATCCCTCGAAGGTCGAGCGCTTTGAGCTCTATATCTACGGCAGAGAGATGTGCAATGCCTATTCCGAGCTGAACGACCCGATCGACCAAAGGGAGCGCTTTCTGGCACAGGATGCGCTGGCTGCCGCCGGTGATGAAGAGGCCAACCACACGGATGAGGATTTCCTCCATGCGATGGAGATCGGCATGCCCCCCACAGGCGGGATCGGCTACGGCATCGATCGTCTGGTCATGCTCTTCACGGATACGCCTGCGATCCGCGATGTGCTTCTCTTCCCGACACTCAAGAGCTTGTCCAAGGATAACACTCAAGTACATGAGGACAAAAAGGACGAGGAAGCAGCATCTGATAATAACGGATTCTTCACCCCGAATGACAAGATCGACTTCTCTAATGTGAAGATCGAGCCTTTGTTTGAGGAAGAAGTAGACTTCGATACCTTCAGTAAGTCTGATTTCAGAGCTGTTAAGGTCAAGGCCTGCGGGGCAGTTCCGAAGTCAAAGAAGCTCTTGAAGTTCGTTCTGGACGACGGAACTGGCACCGACCGAATCATTCTTTCCGGAATTCATGCTTATTATGAGCCGGAAGAGCTGGTTGGAAAGACCTTGATCGCCATCACCAATCTCCCTCCGAGAAAGATGATGGGCATCGATTCCTGCGGAATGCTTCTCTCCGCTGTCAATAACAAGAAGGACAGCGATGAAGAAGAGCTTCACCTTCTGATGGTGGACAACCACATCCCGGCAGGCGCGAAGCTGTACTGATCCGGCCGAAAAGTACTTGGATTTGTGTAACAAGTTGCAGACCCAGATAAATTCCCGGACATGAATTGCAACATGGTTGCAACGAATCCGCAGTTTTTGATAAAAAATTACAGATTCTGACATGTAGCAAGACAGAAATCATATAGTACCCATTGAGGCACTTTCTTTAGAAGAGATTCTGAAGAAAGTGCCTTTTTTGCGCGGAACTACGAGCGGGGTCAGATGGGCACAGAAAGCAGGGAGCCATGCTTGCATGGCGAGATGCTTTATGGGCACAGATGATAGCGCGGCGCACGATGTCCAGTGGACATCGGTTCTGCGCGGACCGAAGCGGAGCGTAGACCAGCGCGACATCGAGCATCTTTGATGCGAGATGGCCCCGAAGTAACTGTTAACTACAGAATCCAAGACAAGGGATACCACAAATCCAAAGCGAAAGGAGAAGTGCAATGAGTAAGACCAGGATTGGTGAGGAACTGATGACGGATGAGTATTACGATCTGGAACGAAGGACAGATATCAAGGCGGAGGCAGGGCGGCTGAAGAAGAAATTCCTGACCTGGAGGGAATGCGAGATAGTCTACAGCCTGCAGCACAGGAAACTTCTGAAGCTGGCTGATGAGTGCGGGGCGATCTACCGCTTCGATGGGGTTGTCCTCATCAACCGGGATATCTTTGATGCCTATCTGGAGAAGTTCCGGCAGGAGCCTCTCACCCAAGGGCAGGTTCGTAAGGTGAGAAACCGCTGGGAGCAGGCGAAGGATGAAGGGTAATTTATGGAAGATTTCAGATCGATTGGATGAAACCGACATTCGCTTTGCACAGAAACAGTTCTTCGATCTGAGATCGGGATATGAGTATTACGGACTGACGGAAAAGGTGATTCTTCGCATGGCGAGGGAAGCAGGAGCTCTTTATAAGATCGAAACTACCTATCGGGTCCGGAGGGATTTATTTGATGCGTATTTAAGAGATCAGTACAGAAGGGAGAACCGGTAATGCCCATATAATGGTGTAAATTCGATAATTCAAAAGAGCCAGCGGCTCAGCCTTTAGGTATAATGAGAATCGCAACATTCAACATAGTACCGAAAGGAGAACCAATGGCTCGACTCAATATTACATTGAATCAGGACGAAATTCTACAGTTACTTTCCGTCGACCGCGAGGACGCTTTCCGGATCCTCCTTCAGGACAGCCTGAATTCGATCCTTAAGATCGAATCGCAGGAGCAGCTCCGAGCCGCCCCATACGAGCGTTCAGACGTCCGTACAGACAGCCGGAACGGGTTCCGGAGCAGAGATCTCAAGACACGAATCGGAACGATCACACTGAACGTACCGAGGCATCGGAACCAACTGTTCCATACAATGGTCTTCGAGAACTACTCCCGCAGCGAGGCCGCTCTGGTCGCCTCCATGGTGGAAATGGTCGTAAGCGGTGTCTCTACAAGAAAAGTCGCAAGGGTCGTAGAAACACTCTGCGGCACATCGATCTCCAAATCTGCCGTGTCCGCTGTCTGCAAGGATCTCGATCAGGAAGTCGAGACATTCCGGAACCGGCCGATCGAGGGAAATTATCCATTCCTCACGGTCGATGCCACGTATTTCAAGGTACGAGAGAACAGCCGCGTTGTTTCAAAGGCGCTGATGATCGCCTATGGTACAGGCGGCGCTCCTGGCAGCGTAGTTATCAACAGTTTTACCTGAAGGCAATTTACACACAAATTTGGACTTGACTACGAAGAGTATTTCAAGGATGATATTGTAGCCAGGTTTATTGATTTCATACGCGTCGTCTATGGAGAGGAGACACTGGAGGAGAACCTGAAGTTCATCGCAGATGCACTTGGAAACAAAGGCGATACACCGCGAGCAGTGATCCGGAATTATTTCCTGAATGATTTCTACAAGGATCATTGCAACACCTATTCTGTTACGGGATCCGGCAAGCGTCCAATCTACTGGCTCTTTGATTCTGGCAAGCAGAATGGATTTAAGGCGCTGATCTATATCCATCGCTACACACCGGACACCGTTGGCCTGATCCGTTCAGTGTACCTGCATAATGCACAGGCGGCAATCCAGAATTCCCTGCAGAATTCGGAGTACATTATTTCCACGACTACCAGCGCGACGGAACGGGCACGGGAGATCAGAAAGAAGGATAAGTATGTGAAACAGCTGAACGAGCTGCGTCCGTATTATCAGGCCTTATCCCATATTGCACTGCAGCGGATTCCGATGGATTTGGATGATGGCGTGAAGAAGAACTATCAGCTGTTCCAGGGCGTGGAGGTTTCGACGGAAGGAAAGAAGAAGCAGACGATAGACCTGTTGGCAAAGATTTAAAAGCCTGAAAGAGGTTGACGGAATGGATCTGACAGAAATACAGGAAAAACTGAATGCCATGCTTACCGGAATGGGAAGGAAACTCGTTTTCTGGTATGACGATGATGGCTCATATGAGGAGAATATCCATGATTTTGCGCTGGCAGAAGGCATAAAGCTCTGGATCGTCACAGAATCCAACTGGTTTGAGACAAAGCTTCAGATTGAAGAGCGGGATCCGGAGGGTAATTACCTGCTCTATGCACCATTTTCCCGTCCGGATGACAGGGAGAATTTCCTGGCGGATATTTTCTATTATTCGCAGCATTTTTACTCCGACAAATTGGTGCAGATCATGGGAGAACTCGGAATTCCCACGGAGTGCCAGGACGAGGTCAAGCGCTTCCGGAAATTCTGGACCAGCGGTAATATCGATAAATTCCGGAAGCTTTCCATCGAGGATATTACGAAGGAAAGGCTGCATCTTGGCATGCTGTGCGTCCTTGCCGGCGTGAAGACGTTGAGTTTTGATGAACTTCTGAAAAAGACTGTCCTTGCAGGGGCAGAGGATAACACCATTCTGAAGAGAATGGAAAGTCAGAGACTTGACCGGATCTTTTGGGATCTCTGCGAGAAGAATCTGGGATATAAGGATCTGACACCGACCATATCCGAGCTCCTTTGCACGATGATCGTGACCTATATGGATACCGTCACGGGCGGGAATATCCCGAAAGGGTGGAAAACGTTCCTTTCCGCCAGACAGAATGATGCAGTCGTATTCGTTAAGAACCTGATGAATAACGATGAGAGCAAGGCTTTCTATGATGGGTTTGCCGAGAAAGTTTCCGCAGAACTGAAGGCTCCCACCATGATCCGACAGATCCGCCTGGAGGATATCCTGGAGTGTGATGCGCTGCCTGATTTTGATGAAAACCTGCTGAGCTGGATGATCGCAAAGATTGAAGACGGCATGTTGGATGAAAAGATTGCCGGCCTTTCCATCCCGCAGATCTGTGAAGAGCGGATAAAGCCCTGCTATCACTATAATGAACGGTACGGCGAACGCTACAAGATGATCTATCATGCGTGGCATGTGTTAAAGGGAGTGTCGCTGCACTCCTTCAAGCCCACGCTTACGGAGGTTGTCCAGGACTATACCGAAAACACCTATCAGATCGACCGGAACTATCGCAAATTTTATTACTACATGGATGCGGTTGGCATGACGGTGGAGACAGAAAAGCTCCGGGATCTGGTCGAAAATATCTATACCAACAAATTCCTGACAGATTTCTCCTTTAAGTGGAATCAGATTCTTACGGATGAAGCTTATAAGGACTATGCAGGAAGAAGGCAGGAGCAGTTCTATGCGGACTTTGTCCGTCCGTTCATGAGAGAGGATGGAAGAGAAGGCCGTGTGATCGTTATCATCTCCGATGGTATGCGTTATGAATGTGGTCGGGAACTGTTCGAAAACCTGGAGTTAGATGAAAAGTGCACGGTCCGCATGAACCATATGTTGAGTGTTCTTCCTTCAGAAACTACGCTTGGTATGGCATCGTTGCTGCCAAATAAAGATATTCAGGTGGATGCAGAACTGAATATTACAGTGGATGGAATGAAGTGCGGCAATAGCACATTAGATCGGCAGAAGATCCTGCAGAGCCAGATTCCGCGCTCTATCTGTGTGGACTTTGACCGCCTGATGACAGCAAAACAGAGCGAAATCCGGGATCTCCTACAGGATAAGGATGTGGTTTATGTTTATCAGAACCAGATCGACCAGAGAGGGGAAGGCGGAAGATCCGAAAATGAAGCCTTCAATGCCTGCGAAGAGGCAGTCAAGGAGATCCAGACGCTGATCCACCGGCTCACAGGCTATGTATCTGCCACAAGGTTCCTGGTGACTTCGGACCATGGATTTATTTATAAGCGGGATAAGCTGACGGAGAGCGATAAGATCTCCATTGATAAGTCAGATATTCCTAAGACCAATTACAGGTATTTGCTCTCCAACAGTGAGTATCAGAATGATGCTCTTATCAGCAGATCCCTGGCTTACCTCAGTGCTTTTAACCGTATCTTTGTCACGACCCCCATGGGAACGGATATTATCAAGAAACAGGCTGGAGGTATGAACTATGTTCATGGCGGTTCTTCCCTGCAGGAGATGATCGTTCCGGTGGTGAAAGTTATTACGGCAAAAGGAAAGCAGGATACCGGCTATGTGAACGTGGAGATCAGTTCCTTCATCTCCAGAATTACGAACACCGAATTCAAACTGGATTTCATGCAGATGACGCCGGTAACAGACAAGGATAAACCGAGAAAATTGGTAGCCTTCTTTGTGGATGAGACCGGAAAGAAGATATCTTTTGATGTACCGATCATCGCCAATATCCGGGATAAAGAGGCAAGTAAGCGCCTGATTACGGAGAAGTTCACGCTAAGAAGTGGGAAGTACCGGACCGGTCAGGACTATTATCTTGTGCTGGCGGATATGGATGATGAATCTCAGATCCACCAGAAGTACAAATTCACAATCGATATTGCAGAAATGTGACAAGATATTAATCAGGAATTGTTAAAGAGGCGGTTAGATATATGCAGAATCAATCAGCATTAACAGGTACAGTACTTCTTGAAGCTTTTTGGTCTTCCAGAAGAAAGGATATGATAGATCTCATCACACCGTTTATTCATTATGCTGTAGCACAGACTACATCTCCTAACGAAAACATTGATATTCAAAAAGTTACCAATATTATTCGACATGATTTTGGATATGTAGACATCCCGGAATCTGTTATTGCAAAGATCTTATCAAGAGATAAAGTTCACTTCGATAAAAAGAACCGCGAATATAGGTTAACAAAGTCTTTAGATGAGCAGGTTGAGAGATTCACTCTAAGAAAGAAGGAATGCGCGGAGAAGATCGACAGAATAGGAGAGAGTCTTTTCGAATACTTGAAAAATCATTGTAAGAGAACGCGAATTATTTCAAAGGAGCAATGCATAGCGTTTCTTCAAGAGTTTTTTTCTGTTTTTGCCTTACAAGTGGGGTTCGATACACTTGAAGCGGAAACAATTTCATTAAACCATGATGAAATTAATTATTTTATAGCACAATATATTTTTGAACAAAAGAGAAAGGAAAGTATTGAATATACTGTATTTCTTGATTTAACAAAAGGTTACTTTTTGAGATCCGCTATCTATCTTCAGGTGGATAATGCAAACATTAAAGCCGCATCGTATAAAAACACAGATATATACTATGACACTCCTATTTTACTTCAGCTGCTTGGGTATCAGAGCGAACAGGAGACAGATTCTGCAATTACCCTTCACATGCTTCTGAAAAAACAAGGTGCTAAGTTTTTCTTCTTTGAACAAAACGAGAGAGAAATGCTGTCTATTCTAACCGCTTATCAGCATTCGTTGATTGGCGAACAACGGTCTTCCCGTACGTTAGAAGGTTTGGACAGTAAAGGATACGATTTTGACGGTGTTACTCGAATAAAAAAGACTTTTGTTAACACGTTAGAAGAACAGTTTGGAATAAAACTATGTAATACGCCGGGATACGCGACTAAAGAGGATGGATGTGTTGATTTGGATAGCATCGACATATCGGAAGTTGAAGCCATGGACTATGTTAGAGGTCATACAAGGCATTATACAGATGATAATTTGAGATCCGATGTTACATCTGCACTAGCAATTCACAGAATACGAAACGGGGTGGTAAGTCGAGAAATAGAAAAATGCAAGGCTATTTTTGTGACAACAAATGTGGATTTTACGAATGCGTTTAATAGTTTTTACCGAGAGAATTTCGGCGGTGACAGAGTAATGCCGGTAATAACGTCCTTTGACTTATCTGCCATAGCATGGGTTAAAGGCGGGGAAGTCAGGGCGGATATACCAGAAAGACAATTGTTAACCAATTCATATACTGCAATGCAACCAGCACCGGAAATAATTGAAAAGTGCAGAGTCATTTTAGGTCAATTGGAAAACGAAGGAAAGATTACAAAAGAAGAGGCTGTGTTGCTAAGAGCCGATCGAGTGACCCAAAGAGAGCTTTGGATTGAATATTTTCCCACTGTCGAGAGTATTGACGATAAGTATATAGAAAAGCTTCAACAAAGGCAAAAACAGAAATTAATAGGCGATACAGAAACAGAAATCCGAAGAATATATAGGAACAAAGCAGAAGAAGATAAAAAGCAAAAGATAACAGACGCAAAAGAAAAAGCTCATACATATGCAAGTGATAAGAAGAATCAGTTCATAAAGACAAGAAGAATACCTGTAGTCATTGCCTTTGTTGTTATTGCTGTACTGTGTATAATTGGACTATTTCGATCGTTGTCTTCCACACCGAAATCGCTCTTCCTTATAGCATTTGTAATTGTTTCTGTACTTTCAATTATTGATACGCTTACATCGCGTGGGAAGTTTATTGGAAGATGGATAGACAAGAAGGCAAACCACTATGAAACATCAGTTTATGAAAAGAAGCTTCATGAATACTTACAAATCTTGAAATAGAATGGATAAAGATATGGATACTTCCTATATCATCAGTAAGATGAATGAGTACATGTTCCGGCTGAACCAGCAGATTGGAGGGTGGCTTGAGAAGAAGCTGCCCAAGATCACTGATGACTGGTGGCAGGATCTGGTGTTCAACAACCTGAGCCCGCTTCAGCGGGAGACTGTACTTCGGAATGATATTCACGAGATCAAAGGGCTGGATCTTGCAGCCCTTCTTCGCGTGCTGGACAGAAACTGGTTCGTGATAACAAGCACCTTCTTTATCAATAACAAAGAGCGGGGCAATATCAGGACCATGCAGGAGATCAGGAATACCTGGGCTCATATTACGCCGAACGATATCAGTAAAGCCAAGGTGATTGATGATGTGAATGTCATCATTGCCCTCATGCAGGCTTTTGATGCCAGCATGAAAGACACCAGGGATATGGAGAACTTTATCTTTGACGTAGAAGAAGATAAGGATATCCATGCAACTCCGGCGAAAGAACCTGTGAAGGAAGCCGCGCCTGCTGCAGAGAGCCCTGCCTCTGTCGGGCAGCCGGAAGGAATCGCTGTTGGAAGCATTGTTGTCCTCGTCAGTGATCCGTCAGTGATCGGCGCAGTGATCGGAGTCAGCGGAAACAAGTATTCTGTACTGGTCAATGGAAAAGTGCAGTCTTATTACAAGGAGCAGATCCAGCTTCAGAATGCTAAGGAAGAGCATAAATATTTATCCCTTCCGAAGGTTCGGTCTGCTCTGACTGCTTATCAGATACATAACCCCGGCTCTTCGAATCTGTATTCTCTGAACTCTGCCAGAATCGATTTTGTTCCATATCAGTTCCGGCCGGCGCTCCGGATGATCCAGGCAGACAGCCCGCGTGTCCTTGTGGCGGATGATGTCGGTGTTGGTAAAACAATCGAAGCCGGACTGATTTTGAAGGAACTGGAGGCAAGGTCGAGTCTTACCTCTGTACTTGTTATCTGCCCAAGACCGCTGGTCGCTGAGCGCAAGTGGCAGCTGGAAATGAAGCGCTTCGACGAAGACTTTACCCAGCTGGACGGTAGAATGCTTGCCGAGTGTATTTCTGAGACAGACCGTGATGGTGAGTGGCCGGAGCGGCACAGCAAAACAATTATTCCGTACTCCCTGTTTGGAGAGGATTCCATCATGGGCAGGGGATCCAGATCCGGCAAAAAACACAAGGATATCGGTTTATCTGAACTGGACCCGCTTCCGCACTTTGACCTGGTCATCGTGGATGAGGCCCATAACATCCGGAACGCCAATACCTGGGCTTATCGTGGAGTGGAACTTTTCTGCAGAAATGCGGATGCTGTAGTTTTCCTGACGGCAACGCCGCTGCAGAACAGCAACAATGACCTGTATACCCTGCTGAACCTGCTTCGTCCGGATGTGATTATTGATAAAGATACCTTCAAAACCATGTCTGAACCCAATGCGTTCATCAACAATCTCCTCCGGATTGTCCGGAACCAGGAGGAAGGATGGCAGGAAGCAGGGAAGGCCGAGATAGCGAATATTCTTAGCACGACATGGGGAAGGAACGTCATTCAGCACAATCCTGAGTTTGAGAAGATCTTTACCTTCCTGGACAGGACAGAGGTCACACGTGATGAACGGATCGAGATGATCGGGAAGATAGAGGGCCTGCATTCCTTCCATACGATGATCAACCGTACAAGGCGGAAGGACATTGAAGACTTCTGTATCCGAAGAACACAAACGGTAGAGGTGCCGTTCAACGGCGTACAAAGGGATCTTTATGATGCACTGATCGAATTTGAAAGCACAGCGCTGGCACAGCTTCATGGTAGCCGCAGTGTGCGGTTTATGATGTGCACTATTATGCGGCAGGCTGCTAGCTGCATCTACGGTCTTGCACCGTTTATGAATGATATTGTAAAGCGCCGCCTTTCACAGATTCAGGAAGATGGAGAGCTTTACGAATATGATTTTGAACTGAACAGTGACGAGGAAAACTCCCTGTTTGAACTGGCAGACGAGATTGATAAGCTTTCCGGAGATCTTCCCAAGGATGACCCGAAATTCGACCGGATGTTGGAAGTGATTCAGGAGAAGCAGACGACGGATAATAACCGTGTCATCATTTTCAGTTCTTTCCGGCATACGCTTTCCTATCTTCGGGAAAAGCTGACTGCGCAGGGAATCCGTGTGGGCCAGGTGGATGGTTCTGTACCGGATGAGGAACGCTATAAGCTTCGCCAGAGGTTCCTTCTGGACCGGGATAACGTGAATGCTGTCGATGTTCTGTTCTTTAGTGAAGTGGGTTGTGAAGGTCTTGACTATCAGTTCTGTGACACGATGATCAACTATGACCTGCCCTGGAACCCGATGCGGATTGAGCAGAGAATCGGCAGAATCGATCGTCGCGGACAGAAGAGCGATACCGTGAAGATCTATAACATGATTACGCAGGGGACCATCGATGCGGTTATCTATGACCGGTGTCTGTCAAAGATCGGCGTTTTTGAAGCCAGTATCGGTGACTGTTCTGAAATCCTTGGTGATATCAGTGACCAGATTTTCAAGATTATGTTTGATCCGGAGCTGACGGACGAAGAACGTCAGATGAAGATCGAGCAGATGGCGGATAACGAAGTCATGAAGGTACAGGAGCTGCATCGCCTGGAACAGGAAGAGAAGTCTCTGTATGGATTTGATCTGTCGAAATACATGATGGATAAGGATGTCCAGGATGCAGAAAATGCCTGGATCAATCCGCAGAGTCTCAATGAACTCTTGAACATCTTCATGGATGACTACCTCGGACAGGGAGAATACCTGAGAGGAAAGCAGGATGGAAAGACACTCCGGCTGGCTGCCGATAAGCGTCAGCTTCTGCTGGATGACCTGATGAAGATGCCGCTTTCTACAAATAACCATGCTACGAAGCTTTGGAAGGCTTATCTGAAATCGGATAAACCTGTACTTTCCGTGACGTTTGAAAGCCAGTATGCGAAGGACAACCGGGATGTGACATTTTTCACACAGATGCATCCGTTTGTCGCACAGGCGGCCGCTTATGAAAGCAGGAATTTCCCCTGCGACCTTGCAGTTCGGATTGCGGATCCGGAAGTGGAACCGGGAGATTATGAATTCCTGATCTATGCATGGAGATATGTTGGCCTGCGGCCGGATATCCGTCTGGTAGCAGTAAGCAGCAATCCTGCTGTGGAGAAGAATATCCTGAATTTCATCCAGTATGCATCCGAGTATTACGAGGATGACGGTACTCATCAAAGTAGCTGGGACCAGATGGATGACCTGCATTATAAGCGCTGGCAGGATTCTAAGGAGCAGTATTCCGCAGATGTTCGGGATGAGTGTGAATACAGGAAGGAGCAGCTGGCACACTCCTTCCATCAGCAGGAAGCGATTGTCCGCGGGCAGGTCGAATCTGCTACAGATGATAAGATCAAGCGAATGAGGATCGCCCAGCTGGAGAATATCACAAAGAAGTACAATGCACAGACTAAAAAAGTCGATGAGACCGTGGCAAAGGTGGATATCCATACCAACCTTCTTGTCAGAGGAGTTCTTCACGTCGATTAAGGAGCGGCAGGAGAATGGGCAGAATAGATTATCAGAAGATCTATGCGACGAATCAGGATGAGTGGAAAGCACTAACCAGAGAGCCCCAGAAATATGAGGCTCTTCTGGCCGGGCACTATTCGGACAGCAATCATTTTGTCTATGAACTTTTGCAGAATGCAGAGGATGAAAAAGCGACAAAGGTCGTCATTGAATTCTATAAGGATCAGCTCGTTTTCTATCATAATGGGGATCCTTTCGATGAAGATGATGTGCGTGGTGTGTCATCTATGCTGATGGGAACAAAAGACAGAAACGATGCTCAGACCATCGGAAGATTCGGCATGGGCTTTAAATCTGTTTTCAAATACACCTATCAGCCGGAGATTTATTCGGATGAAGAAGCCTTTATCATCAAGAATTATCTGCTTCCTGTGGAAAATGACAGCCACTGGGACTTTCAGGGTTTGAAGAGCACCCTGGCTTATCCGGACGGAGATGGAACGAAATATCTTCCATTTGCCAATACGCAGCACCTGACAAAAATCGTCATCCCGTTCAAGAAACGCAATGAAAAAGGAGAGCTGGTTGCCGTCAGCGGTAAGGATGTCCTGGACAAACTAAACAGCTTGTCCGGCGAGATTCTGCTGTTTCTGACCTATATACGTAACCTGTACTGGATCAATAAAGAAAACGGGAAATACGTCCACATTACGCTGAGCCATGCAAATGGAGATGATCAGCTCCTGACCTGCAGGATTATCGGATCCGAAAGTGATGGAAAAGAAGAGATTTCCCGTTATCTCCGCTACAAAAAGGTATTTGACCATCCTGATATGAAGTCCGCAGAGGTGGCGGTCGCATACAGGTTGAATGTTCAGGCAAGGAATATCAATGAGATGGAGCATACACCGGTGTGGGTGTACTTTCCTACACGGGATATGACAGATCTGCCGTTCCTGATTCATGGCAGCTTCGAGACAGCTGTTTCCCGAGAAAAACTGATGACGCCGTCCACCTTCAATGACAGTCTGTTTGGCAGGCTGGGAGATTTGATTGCAGAATCGATGATGGATCTTGCAAAAAGAAACCTGATCACTCAGGTGTTTCTGCGCCGCGTCGTTCTTTCTGCCTTTCAGGATGAAGCAAAGAATGGGACAATCAGGGGGCTGAAGGATAAGATTACAAAGGTGTTTTCGGAGGAAAGCATCTTACCTGACCGCCTCGGAGACTATCGCAATAAAAATGAACTGGCTATTTCTGTTCCTTTTCAGATGGCCGATTTAAAGGATTCCGTCCTTTGGAAGGAATCATTCTATGCAGTGGATCATTTTGTTGCCTTTAACAATGAGAGAGAAAGGAACTTTACCGAGTATTTTTCCTGGCTCCGGGATGATCTCTGCATCCGGACCTTCGACTTATCTCACTGGGCAATCGAACTTGGGAAACTGCCGGTGCAGAGCATTTCTACTTCGGAGATGTATCTGGAATCCCTGAAAGCTCTGTATAGTTTCCTTTCCGACTATCGAGAAAGCTTGTATCGGTCCAATTTGACCTATACCAGAGGTGGAGCATATGAACTGGCCATTCGAGCCTGCCTGCCAAAAGCCTGGCCGCATCTTCGCAAGGCGCCTGTGATTTTGAATGCAGAAAATGATCTGGTGCCGACATATGAAGAGAATGCGTTATCCGTATATCTGAATGCCTCCAGCCGGTATCGTACCCTTCGGCCTTCTTCCATTGTCAGTACGAAGGTGGCGCAGGACTATGAGTCTCTTTTCAAGGATGGTTTTCAGATCGCAGAATTTGATAACTATCAGTTCGTCAAAGAAAAGATCATTAAAAAGTATATTCAGGGCGATGATGAGAAGATTCATTTCGAAGACGATGCTCACTTTGAACGGGAATATATTGAAGACATCCAGCAGCTTCTGGATCTGATCGAAGAATCTGGGAATACGGCAGAAGTTATGGCTCTTCTGCGGAATGCTTATATCATCAAGATCAAGACAGAAGACGGGAATAATTCCTTTGCTTTCCCCCATGCCGTATATGTAGATACCTCCGATGAGGGCATAGACCTCCTGACCTACTATGCGCCGGTATGTGAAGCATATGAAGTGGATTATGACGAAGAAAACGACAGGCCGATTATGGAGGATGGGGATCCATATAATTTCGACCATTATCAGATAGACCGGGAGTTTTATGAGGACCATGGAATATCCCTGTCGAAACTGAAGAAGCTTGGATTGATCACTACGCCGGTGATCGAGGGAGAGCGGGCGGACTACAGCGGAACTGGTGATGGTTACTGGAGAGCGCTGGGTGAATTCTGTCCGAACATGCAAATCGATGGCTTGGATGAGAATATTGAGTATATTGAATATCATCCCAAGGAGGAGTTGGCTAAGAGAAAGTCTGCAGAACTGATGAAACTGTTGCTTTCTATCAGCGGAAAACTGAGCGGCGTTGTCAGGAAGCGGAAGAATAATCCCTATGATAGCCATGAAAATGCCAGCTTTTTATGGAGACTGAGCTATAATGACTGGCTGTTTGATAAAAATGGGGAATTGCATCGGCCCTCGCAGATATCTCGCTATGACCTGGATGAAGAGATTTATAGTGAGCTGCCGAATAAGAAGGAAGCTTTTGCAGTTCTTGGCTTTGTGGAGAAAGAGGCAGATGCCAAGGCGGATACTTTTGAAATGGTCGGCGCCCTGGACCGGCGTGATAAGACGATCATGTTCCGTCAGCTGGCTAAAGAACTCGGATTTGATATTTCAGATATTGGCAGGATTCAGCCTACGGAAGATGAGGATGACAGAGGGACATTTGATCCGAATGCCTGGCAGTCGGAAGAGTTTCCTCAGCGCAGGGTGCGAAATTTGGACAGCTTAATCGAGCATGTTCGTCAGGAATTCTTCTGTGCAGATCCGGTACGCTATCAGAAAGTGCTCCGGCAGATCAGAACCAGCAAGTCGCCGAAAACAATTCGTGCTTATACGCTGGGTATGTATGTGAATGAGAGCGATACACAGATTTGTCAGATGTGCAAAAAGGCAGCACCGTATGTGGATGTGACCGAAATTGCGAATTACGGGATCGAGATGCCGCAGCTGAACCTCTGCCTCTGCAAAAACTGTTCTTCGCGATATAAGCAGTTCCGCGATGGAAGCAAAGAGAAGTTCAAGGAAGAAATGACAAGAGCACTTCGGAATATCGACATCGGAACGCCGGCAGAAGATTATGAAATCGAGCTTTCTTCTGACGCTACGGTTCACTTTACCCAGACGCATCTGGCGGAGGTGAAAGAAATACTTTCTCTCCTAGAGCAGTATGGGATTCCCGGTCAGGAAGATCCGGAACCGGTAGCAAAGCCTGTATCTCAGATTCGGGAGAATGTTACTGGCCCCTTGGCTCATCCGCAGCGTGAGAGAAAACAGGTATATATCGTTGATCACAGGAGAGACGACCAGAGGCGGGAAAGACCTGTTGAAAGGCCCCTGCCGGAGCGGAAGCCAATGGTTCCGCAGCCTCCGCGACAGGAGGAGAGAAGCAATATAACAAATGGTCAGAAACCAGCATCGCAGTCAAAGCCGCAAGTTGGCGCAAAAGTCCGTCATAAGGCATTTGGAGACGGTGTGATTACTTACATAGACGGCCCTTATATGGGTGTTAGTTTCCCAAAAGCAGGAGAGAAGAAATTTCCACTTCCGGATGCGTTTAAAAAGGGTTTTCTGACTTTGATTTGATAATACATTTTCGGAGGAGATGGTGGCATGGCAATGCATATGAGCCTGCGCCTTGCATGGCATAGCGATGGGTGGAACGGTCATATCTGTAAGAACCCTTGCGGCAATACATACTGTGTAGGGCAGTATTCTTATCCCGGAACATTGATTGCAGAAAACAGGGATCTGGACTATGAGACGAAACATGCCGGAGAGGCATGCTCTTCTCATCCCTGTAAGGCTGCGTGCGGATGCAGTGTGAATGCTTTTGGCAAAGATACCATTCAGATTCAGATTGATCCTCCAAGCTGGTGGGGAAAGGGAGATGCAGACCCTGCGCTGCTTACACTGCCGCCATCTACAGCGTGTACCTGGTGCTATGAATTCATGTACAGCGATGATGTCCTGAATAAGTCCGGGACAGCTCAGAAATATGATTATGAAGAGCGAAGCCGGAAGGCAGAGCAGTACTTTGCTCAGTTTGAAGAGGGAAAATCCCTGGTCTTTTATTATGCCGGTTACAGCAATCCCTTCTCGGAAAATGAAGAAAACAATTATGTGGTTGCTGGTATTTCCCGGCTGAAGAAGATGGGAGATTTTCATTATTACCAGAATATCTCTGAAGAAATACGGAAGAAATATGCCGGCGGCATCGTATGGCAGAAGGCGGTTACTTCAGCATACCCAGATGAGGGGTTTTGTATCCCCTATTGGAAATACATGGATAATGAAGATGTTCTGGAGAGGCTGGTTATCAAGCCGCTGCACAGGGCACCGTTTAAGTACGGATCCAGGGAGATCACGGACGATGATGCTATAGAGATCGTAAATCAGCTGGTAAACGCAGTTGAAGTGCTGATAGAGATAGGAGACACCACAGAAAACTGGAAGCTGCGCCGCGACTGGCTGGGCAGCGTCCTTAATGAGTTATGGATTGCCCGTGGGCCGTATCCCGGATTTGCTTCTGTGCTGGAAAACCTTGGACTTGGCAGCATTGAAGCCACATATCTGCGCCTTACAAATGAAAGTGATATGAAAGCGTTTCGGGACCAGGTATGTGATTTGCTGGTTGGAGAACGCGATGACGTATGGGGACAGGCATTACCTGCAGCAGAGCTGAAGAAGATCCGCCGGGAATATAAACTGCGAGAGGAGCCTGAACAGAAGCTTTTACTTGATATCCTGCCGAGATTTGCTCTTACGGCAGGCCAGATGCAGGCTATCCTCAGTGAGGACAGGGAAAACGTATCAATCACAGTTTCTCTCGAAGAAATACTGGCAGATCCGTATATCATTTTTGAACAGTACCAGGGCTATGATGTCGATGATGTCATACCGTTTTATAAGATCGATAACGGTATTCTGGCATCGCCAGACTTTGGACTGGATAACCTGCTGGATGAGGGCTCAACCGAGCGTCTCCGCGCTTTTTGCGTGGATGAGCTGAACCGCATCGCAGCACATTCTTTTGGAAAGACAGCGACCATTCTGGAGTCTGTTAATCATCGACTGGATCGGATGCCGGAGTGGAAAAGATATACCTACAAGCTGAAAAATTTTGATATAGAGACAGAGGTACTGGAAGAAGCTCTATATTTGCGTCGTGATGAGAATAATACGCTGTATCTGTATTTGCGGTCCGTCTATGAAGATGAGCGGTGCATTGAAGACGCCTTCAAAGCTTTGACGGATCGGCCGGATATTGTCCTGAAACGGGCAATCAGTGCAGAGAAGTTTAAGGAGCGCCTGAAGAAGAAGGATTCAAAGTTGATATCCAAGGCAGGACGACAGTATGAGGCGATTCTGGACAAACAGGCCGAAATCTGTATGAAGATTTTCACCAAACCTCTCTGCGTTCTTTCTGGTGCGGCGGGCACCGGCAAGACCACGGTTATCCGGGCTATTGTGGAAAATATCAAGCGTGTCCATGGAGAGAGCACAGGTTTTCTTCTTATGGCCCCGACAGGCAAAGCTGCTGAACGCATCAAAACACAGACCGGTGAGCGTTCTACTACAATCCACTCTTTCCTGGCTTCCAACGGATGGATCAATAACAATTTCACTCTGAAGAGATCCGGGGGAAAGCTCAGCCAGGATGTCAACACTATCATTGTTGATGATCATTGTTGATGAGTGTTCCATGATCGACCTGAATCTGTTTGCGACACTTCTCCGGGCGATCAACTGGAACAGTGTACAGCGTCTGATTCTGATCGGAGATCCGAATCAGCTGCCGCCGATTGGACGTGGTCGTGTCTTTGCGGATACCATTGCCTGGCTGAAGGCAGAATATCCGGAGAATGTTGGTGTTCTGACAGACAACATCCGCCAGCTGGTCAACCGGGTGGACGGCAATGGAAATGGGATCCTGGAGCTTGCGAATATCTTTATGTTAATTGCTATTCGAAGTTCCACCTGGAAATCTGAAAGGTGGAACTTAATTCTTCCGAAGAATGGGATGGAAGTTAATTCTTCTGAAAAAGTATTATAATGGAGGTCTTGGTCCACCACCTGTTGCTCCGACCAGAACAGGAGGATCCATGACTAAATATAAGCAGCTTACCCTTGATGATCGGCTCTTGATCGAGGCTGGTCTCAAGGAGGGGAATTCCTTCAAGGGCATCGGCGAGAGGATCGGTAAGGACTGCTCCACCGTCTCGAAAGAGGTCCGCTCTCACCTGGTATTTAAGAAAAGCGGAGCCTACGGCAGGCCGTTCAATGACTGCATCAACCGCAAGGGATGCCGGATTTCCGGCGTCTGCAAGGCATGTTCACCGGAAAAAGCGCGGGTTCGTTACTGCTCTGTCTGCGGCAAGTGC
>NZ_GG729937.1:92990-166078 GCF_000160135.1 Oribacterium sp. oral taxon 078 str. F0262 | reverse complement strand
TGGAAGTTTGATTTGATAATAGCCTCGATATGTCGTATAATCGGGCTGTAAATGTAATGGGGTTTGCATACCATTATTTTACAATAAAGCCCGGACTTTTCGAAGTCCGGGTCTTTGTTTTTTATAAGAGAAATCCGGCTGAATGGCCGGATTTCATCCGATGAAAAAGACTGCCGCACTAATCACTTAGTGCGACAGCCCCTTTTTTGTCTGCGGATGCTTGTGTTCTTTCAATAGAAGCGTAGAGGAACTGTTTGAATTTGAAGAAGAGTCATGAACGGAACGATATATTCTCGTGAATCGATTGAAAGAGCAAAAGAGGTTGTAACTCCTTGTGTTCGGCGGGGGTGCAGCCTCTTTTGCTGTCCGGTGACCATATGGCAAAGCAATCCGGATCGGGCAGCGGCGTCACGAAAAAAGTTTGAGCACCGCATGCTGTCAAAATATTAGCAAGGTACTTGACAATATGGCGAGGATGGATTACTATATATTTTGCAAGGCACCTTGCAAATTTGCAGCGAACTTGTTGACACACGAATCATAGGGAGGTTGATAATAGAATGAGTACGAATACAGAAAAATTGAATTATACCGAGGAGACATGTGAAGGATGCGGTAAGCATTGCCTGCTGAGTGACCTTAGATGCAGTAAAGGGCGCAGACTGAATGGGCTTCCTGAGATCGAGGGTGAGGAACACGGACACCATGACAAGCATGGCGATTATGAACATGGAGGAGAGCATAGACACAAAGGAGAACGCGAAGCTCATGGTCATGGGGAACGATTCGCGCACGGAGATCATGGGGAATTCGGACATCACAACGAACACGGACATCGCGGATGTCACGGATGGCGGAAGCATAAGGGTGAGGAGCATCGTGGAGAGAGAGAAGGCGGACGGATCCCGTTTGACATAGATGCCGAGGGAACAAAGGGGCTTTATGCTCGCTTGCGAGAATGTGGACACTATCTGTATCATCGGCAAGGGGCATACGTCGGACAGGAACGTGTGTTAAAAGATCTTTCCGAGAACGGCGGAATGATGTCACAGAGAGAGCTGACGGAACGCCTGCATCTTCAGAGAGCATCTGTGAGTGAAATACTCGGTAAGCTGGAAATGCGCCAGCTGGTTGTGAGAGAACAGAGCCTGAGCGATCGCCGTTCCCAGGATATCCGTCTGACGGCGGAAGGAATAAGAGCGGCGGAAGAGATTGCAGGCAGACAGAAGACGGAATATGATGAGCTCTTTGAGGATATTGCGGAAGAAGAGCAGAAAACGCTCTATGAACTGCTCGGAAAACTCCTGGAGAAATGGAGAAGAAGATAGGCTTTATCCGCAGTCTGCGCGAAGAGTCCGAGTTTGCCGATGGGGACAATATAAAGAGGGGTGATGATAATGGCTACCACAAATATTAATGTTCGTGTTGATTCCGAACTGAAACAGAATGCAGAAAACTTGTTTAATGATCTTGGTCTAAATATGTCTGTAGCAATCACGATGTTTCTTAAGAGCGCCGTTTCCCATGATGGTATTCCCTTTGAGCTGAAGCGTCAGACTCCGAATGCGGATAATACCATAGCTGCATTGGCGGAGTATGAGGAAATGAAGAGGAATAAGGCTGCCTATAAGAGCTACAGTTCTTTTGACGACATGTTCGACGAGATAACTGCTGATGCTTGAGATCGTTCCGTCCAATCGATTTAAGAGGGATTTAAGACTCATAAAGAAGCGAGGTCTTAAGATCGATAATCTGCGTAATGTGATTTGCAGTTGACAAGCTTGATTGTGACGGCAAAGGCGCTGAGCCATGATTTTGGCAAGGGCCGGAAACAAATTTTATTTTCAATCTTCCTGATAGACGATCACGTATGCCTTGGGATTAGCGCTCTCCGGCAGCAGCGAGAGCGGAATCTCTGCAATGACCTTTCCGACATTGCCCTTATAGTATTCTTTTCTCTCCTCCGAGGAATAAAAATACATCGCGGCAGTATAGCTGTGGCCCGCCTCCAAAGAGAGCTCAAAACTCAGTTTTTCCGATTCCACATTCCGGGTCTTCATCCCCGCGAGCTCCGTTGACTGAAAGATGCCTTCCAAGGTATGCTTTCCCGAAGGCAGAGCTGCGATTTGCTGCAGGTTCTGCCCTGTGATATGCGGCAGGGAAGAGAGCTTCTGTCCGTCAATCTTTATTTTCCTGCAATATAAATGGAGAAGAGCTTTATCCTTGTTGGATTCTATAAAACTCCGCTCCGCATTCTTTCTCTTTCGGCCCAGGATCATAAAAATGACAAATAACACGGCCCAGAGCACTACGACTGCAGCTACGATCATTGGAGTTGAAATCATTCTTCTTCTTTTCCCTTTCTGGTTATGGCCTTCGTAAATTTATCTGAACTTATCATGGATAAAATTACGACGCAATCCGTTCTCTGCTTTATAAACCTGCCTTAAAGAATCTGCGGAAGGCAGAGACCTCTTCCGTGGACTGGGTCACTGCCACGGAATACTTTGCTTCACGCTTGATTCCGGGCTCATACGTTATTGGTTCAAATTGATAGGAGGCCTTGCCGTTTTCCGCGATACAATAGCCCGTCCAGCTTGCTTTTATGGAAGATCCGTTTTCCTTGTTAAAGAACTCCGCCTCTCCATGTTCCGTCAGGTCTGCATTGACGGAGACCACCGCGACTTCTCCCGTCTTATATCCCACGATATAATTACTGTGCACATTTACCTCCACAAGGACGGCATTGTGACTGACCTCCATGTGGCAGTAAATTAGCTTATAGTCATCTCCATCCGGAACAAGAGAGTTAAAGATCTCCCGCATACGCGCCTTGTTTTTCCGATTGTCCTCATCGGAAGCCCCCGTCGCCATTTTCTTGACGAAATCCAAAAGTCCCATGATTTTCCTTCCTGCTTGTTTTTATCTGTTCCATTCCGCAACTGTCTTTGAGAGGCAGATCCTTCGAAGCATAGACTCAATAACGAAGCTCAGTCCCGCCGCAGAAGCCTGTAGATATTGAATTTCCAGCGATGAAATATTCTGCTGTTGCCATAGTTTATAAATTCCGGCTTTCATTTCCGCATCATTATTTCTGCGCGGAAGATTCCGGGCCTTGTCGGGAGCAAAACGCAAGCTCACAGCACAGCCCGACCGAAGTCGTAAAAATAAACAGTATTTCAACTTTTGTATTATAAAATTCTTAATTATAAATGTCAATTATATTTGTATTTGGATTTTCTGATCCGTGTTAGCGGCTCTTATGCGGGCTCAGGGATGAGGCAGATTATACTTGACAATATGGGATAAAACCTATAATTTATTAAAAGGGGAAGAGGATGAGATTTGAGGCTGGCAAGTGCTTTTACAAAAGACGCCATAGAGTGAAATAGAGAAAGCGAGGAGGAATTATCGGGAAGACGGTTTGGACGGGATGGAAAGGGAGGTGCTTATGAGTGGAAAATTTGATGATTTTCTTCAGGGGCAGCTTCAGGATCCCGGGATTCGCAGAGAATACGAAGCTCTTCAAGCGGAGCACGCGGTGAATCAGGCCATGATTGATGCCAGGCAGAGATCCGGAATGACGCAGAAGGAGCTTGCGGAGCGCACAGGGATTGCTCAGGCGGATATCAGCAAATTGGAACACGGCAATGCCAACCCATCAATCCGAACGCTGCAGCGGCTGGCGAAAGGGATGGGGATGGTTCTTAAGATCGAATTTGCACCGGAGAAGGCGAAGGCATCAATAATGAAATAGGCGGCGTCATATCTGAGCTAATAACAATTGGATAGCAGCAATATTCGTATACCCTGCAGAAAGAGGATAGACGGAATCAATTTGAATCAAATCCTATCAAGAAACAAATTGATTTCGCTTATCCTCTTTTTCCAACAGTGGATTACTGCTTTAATGGCTTGGCGTCTGCCCGGAAAATCGGCTTCGGAGAAGGAGGAACGTCATGAAAATTACAGAGATACGGCTCGGGACCATATCGGTACCGCTGCGGCTCCCTTTTAAGACGGCGCTTCGCACGGTAAAGAGTGTGGAGGACATCATAGTCGAGATCCACACCGACACGGGAGCACTGGGCTACGGCGAGGCGCCGCCGACAGGCGCTGTGACCGGGCATACGACGGGGGCCATCATCGGGGCGCTGAAGGAGCACATTATCCCAAGTCTGCTGGGCAGAGACATCGATGCATTTGAGGATCTGATGCAGCTCGTCCAGACCTGTGTGGTCGGAAACAGCAGCGCAAAGGCCGCGGCAGATATGGCGCTCTGGGATCTGTACGCGCAGCTGTACAGACTTCCCGTCTATAAGTTGCTGGGCGGCGCGCGGAAGGAGATCGTGACGGATATCACGATCAGTGTGAATGAGCCGGAGGAGATGGCGAGGGATGCGGCGAATGCAGTCGAACGCGGCTATGACTGCCTGAAGGTCAAGGTCGGCGCGAACCCGGAGCTCGATGTGGAGCGTCTGCGGGCGGTTCGGCGGGCGGCAGGTGATGATATCTGTCTTCGGATTGATGCGAATCAGGCCTGGCAGCCGAGGCAGGCTGTGCGCATTCTGAATGAGATGCAGGAGCAGGGACTGAGGCTTGAGCTTGTAGAGCAGCCGGTCAAGGCATACGATCTGGAGGGATTAAAGTATGTGACGGATCACAGCTATGTGCCTGTACTTGCGGATGAGAGCGTTTTCTCTCCGCGGGACGCGATGAAGGTACTGGAGCTTCGGGCAGCGGATCTCATCAATATCAAGCTGATGAAGTGCGGCGGTATTTACAATGCGCTGAAGATTGCGTCGGCGGCAGAGATATACGGCGTGGAATGTATGATCGGCTGCATGCTGGAAGCGAAGATCTCCGTCAATGCGGCGGCAGAGCTCGCCTGCGCAAGGAAGATATTCACCCGCATCGATCTGGACGGCCCGGTGCTTTGCAGCGAGGATCCGATTCTCGGAGGAGCGTGCTTTGAGGAGAAGCGGATCAGCGTCTCTGATGAGGCCGGCATGGGTATCCGCGGTGTGGAGGGACTGCGTTACCTGGATTAAGTATCGGAAAAAGTGAATAGAAGCAGAGGGGGGACAACTATGATTACGAGTGGATTTGCCTACATTGCGTTTCTTGTTTTTCTGGCGGGAATGCTGCTCTTTTTGGAGAAGAAGACAAAGGCGAAGCTTTTCCAGTTCATACCGCCGCTGGTCTGGATTTATGTACTCAACATGATCTTCTGTACCCTGGGACTCTACCATTCTGAGGCCTGCTCGACAACATATTCCGCACTGAAAAACAACATCCTCTATGCCATGATTTTTGTCATGCTGCTTCGCTGCGATTTCAAGAAGCTTTCGAAGCTCGGCGGCCGTATGGCGGCGATCTTCCTCGGCTGCTCTTTGACGCTGGCGGTGGGTTTTCTGGTCGGATATCCGATTTTCAAGGGAATGCTGGGGAGCGATACCTGGGGGGCGGTCGCGGCACTCTATGCCTCCTGGGTCGGCGGGTCGGCGAATATGGCAGCTATGCAGGCGGCGCTTCCGGTTGACGCAGGCGCATACAGCTGCGCGCTGGCGCTGGATACCGTTTGCTACTCTGTCTGGATTGCCCTGCTTTTGCTCGCTGTGAGATATGCGGGCCGCTGGAACAGCGCCGTCAAGGCGGATACCTCCAAGCTCCAGGCCATTGCAGAAAATACAAATGCCGAGCTCACAAAGGAGAAGAAGAGTGCGGACAGCTCAGACTGGATTTTCCTGATCGGACTCTCTCTCATGGTCTCTGCTCTCTCCCAGATGGTGGGGCAAAGCTGCAGTGCGGGGCTCGCCGCGGTGGGGCTTGGCATGTTCGATAAGGGAACGCTCACGACGGTTTTCGTCAGTATCCTGGGATTGATCTGTGCGGGCACTTCGCTGGGCAGGCTTCCGGCGGTGGAGGAGCTCTCCAATGTGTATCTTTATACCGTTGTCTCACTGCTGGCCTCGACCGCTTCTGTGGTAGATCTTCTCTCGGCGCCGATGTGGGTGGTATATGGTATCCTGATTCTGCTCATTCATGTGCTGCTCATGTATCTTCTCTCAAAGCTGTTTCACTGGGATCTTTGCATGGTCTCTACGGCATCGCTCGCCAATATCGGAGGCTCCGCATCCGCGCCGATCGTGGCCTCTGCTTACGACCCCTCCTATGCCGGCATCGGCGTGCTCATGGGCGTGCTCGGCGCGGCGATCGGAAACTTTATGGGACTTGGCATGGGGGCATTGCTGCGCCTCTTCCTCTAGTCCCGGCCTTTAAAATGCGGGGAATCCTGACACAGGCTTAAATGGGGGAGAGCGGATGGCTGCGCCCCCGGAGGGAAGGATTGATTTTTGCCGCATGAAATGAAATGGCTGTGCGTTTTCCGGGATGTCTGCACTGCGGGCATCCCGGAGTGCTTTAAAAAAGAGAGGGAAGAGCGCCATGCGTAAAAATATATTTCAGTATATGGATATCCCGCTTCCGAGTCCGGCAGAGCGGATGAAGGAACACGGGAATCTCACAGAGGCGGCCGCTTATCTTCAGCGCCTCATAGAGTCGGAGGCGTGTCTTCCGGAGGAGAAGAAGCGCTTTTTCGCGGAGCAGGAGATACTGCGCCGCCTGCCGGGGGAATATCCCTATACGCGGGAGGAAGCGCTGGAATTGCTGCGGCGTTATATTCCGGATTTCTCGGAAGAGCGTTTTGACGCACTGCTTGCAGAGGGGAAAATCTTCTGGAGGTATCTGGATGGGATACCGCGTTATTTCGGGCGTTTTTTTGACTCCCTCTGCAAGACGGAGCCTTATTTTGCAAAAGAAGCGGCGAAGCGGGGCTATTCCGCAGTGGGAAGCGATGTGGAGCTTTTGCGGGAAAGTGCAGAGAAGATGCAGCGCGTCGGGAAGCTCAGCGTGCGCCTCTGCGTGCGGGCGGAGCTAAAGCTGGAGCAGCATTTGTACCGGGAAGGAGCTCTGCTTTGGGCATCACTCCCTTTTCCGCGGGATACGGAAGAGCAGAGCGATATCCGGCTTGAGGAGTTCTTCGCGGGCGGACAGATCGGCGCGGCGGATGCCGAGCAGCGCGTAGTCTTCTGGGAGGAAAGAATGCGGGAAAACCACGCCTTCAGCCTGCAGTACAGCCTTTTGCATACGGAAAGCTATCGGGATTTATATACGTCCGCAGAGGAGCTGGAGGCAGGAAAGGGGGCTGAAATGAAAAAGGCAGGTCTTTCCGGCTCGACGGGGACTTATATCCGCCTGCTGGCGGCGCGGCTCACAGAGGGCGTGAAGGAGCCGCTCTCAAAGGCGAAGCGTTTCTATGATTTTATTACAAAGAGGGTGCGCTACAGCTTTATGCCCTCCTACTTTTGTCTTGACAGAATGGCGGAGCGCTGTGCCTCGGATCGCATCGGGGACTGCGGCATCCAGGCGCTTCTCTTTCTGTCACTTTGCGAGGCGGCAGGCATTCCCGCGCACTGGGAGAGCGGCCTTAAGACGGAGCCGGGCTTCATCGGGGCGCACGACTGGGTGCGTTTCTACGCCGGAGAGTATGGCTGGCGCGCGGCGGATCTCTCCTATGGGGGTGCGGCCTGGCGGCGCGGAGATATGCGGATGCATCGCTTTTATTTCGGAAATGTGGATCCGTGGCGCGCGGCGGCAAATGCATGCTTTATGGGGGAGACCGGCTTTCCGGAGCCGGAATTTCGCGCTGATCCATACGACAATCAAGTGGGAGAGATGGCGCTCGACGGGCAGGGGCTTCGCTATGAGGATTTCACCCGAGGGAAGGAGATCATCGCGGCAGATGAGGAGAAAGAAGGATAGATGAGACAGGAAGGGGAAAGCGTTCTTTTGTATATCCATGGGAAAGGAGGAAGCGCGGAGGAGGCGGGACACTACAGAAAGCTCTTTTCATTCTGCGATATAGTCGGTCTTGATTATAAAAGTTTCACACCCTGGGGAGCGGGGAAGGAAATCAGAGAAAGGGTCCATTTATTAAAGGGAAAATGCAAAAATATATTCCTGATCGCAAACAGCATCGGCGCGTTCTATTCGATGAATGCGGGAATTGAGAGGGATATCATCCACGCATGGTTTATCTCTCCCATCGTCGATATGGAGAGGCTGATCGCAGATAGGATGAAGCAGGTAAATCTCAGCGAGTCGGAATTGAGAGAAAAAGGCGTCATTAAAACCGACCTCGGAGACGAGCTGTCATGGGAATATCTCTGTTATATTCGAGAGAATCCGATCGAATGGAAGGTCCCGACGGATATCCTGTATGGCAGTGAGGACGGTCTGACTCCTCTGGATGCGATAACGGCCTTTTCGAAAAATGATCGGAGAAGTCTTACTGTCATGAGAGGCGGCGGGCACTGGTTTCATAGCAAGGAGCAGATGCAGCTTCTGGACGAAGGGCTCCAAAGGACACCGAAAACACCGCGGATTTCCTTTTACTTAAGTTAAAGGCGCCCGGAAAGCAGGAACAGGAGAGGGAGATTCGATTGCGTTTCAAGTCAAGGAGCCATTGCTTGCTCCGGTGCTTTTGCAGATTATTTCGAATCCGTGTATAATAATGATTGCAGATCACAATATTATATTTTTGAAGGGGGAAGAGAAATGAAAGCGGTTTTTGAAGACGCGGGACTTGACTACGAGCTCCCGGGGAAATACCGGCTGCATGTTGACAGCGAGGGGATCAGATATGAGTCGGCCAATGGGAAGAAATCTCTCAATATAAGATTTGCGGAGCTTGCTTCCCTGTTTTTGCTCGGGTACTGCAACTCGAATCGGAATTATACGGTGACCTTTCGCAATGCGGAGGGAAAGGCGATCGGAGAAATCAACACAGATGTGCGTGATGTCGGCCATCAATATGATAATATCCGCGAGACGAAATCGATCCTGATCGCCTTCGCGGAGAGCAGGCTGGGGAAAGCCTTTCCCGATAATATCGAACAGCTGGATCTGGGCCTTGCCGTCAGCCTGAAGGAAAAGGAGATCAGGCTTAAGGAGGGAAGCCTCGTCGGGGCAAAGCATCAGGTGAAGCTTTCCGATATCCGAAGGGTCAAGTGTGTCGGAAACGGCGTCTTAAACAGTCTCCTCGTCTTCACAAAGGAAAAGGGAGGCTTCTTTGATCTGCCAGATATGAAGGTCCCGGTCAATGAGCTGAGCTTGCCGGTTCTGGAAGCGGTTATGGCAAGGAATACCGGAAGGGGGATTGATTTCAGCCAGGGGAATGGCTTTGATCAAAAGACCAGCGATTATATCCTCGAACGCTATATGAATTCTACCTTTTTCATGAAC
The DNA here is from genome assembly GCF_000160135.1 of Oribacterium sp. oral taxon 078 str. F0262. Classification (GTDB taxonomy): domain Bacteria; phylum Bacillota; class Clostridia; order Lachnospirales; family Lachnospiraceae; genus Oribacterium. Next base: position 156,772 of record NZ_GG729937.1, on the reverse strand, counting down.
GAGGACGGAAGCGTGAGTGATGACTGGCATAGAATTGCCTATGAACATATCGCTGCACATCAGGAGGATATCATAATACTGGAGTAAGCGGCGGGGACAGTCATAGGGGCGGCAGTTGACAGCCGGGGCTTTATCGTGAGGAGAGGAGGCGTATGAAAGAGGCATATGAGACATCGATTGAAATGAATTATATGGAATACAAGAAGATGTGCCAGGTACTGAATGGCAGGAGAATCCTCATTCTCGCCATAATTATATCGGGATTCCTGCTGGCCTCAGGACTGTTTCTTCTGATCATGGGGAGCAGTGTTACGGGAAGATTTTTTCTGGTGCTTGCGGCGGGATACCCGCTCCTTTTATGGGGAGTATTTACTCGTTCTGCACGAAAGAGTTTTTCTTCACAAAAGCTGCTGGAGAATCAGCACATCCACTATGAGTTCCTTGAGGACCGCTTCATTGCCCGTTCGGATATCAGCAGAGCGGAGATCCGATATGATCTGCTCTATCGGATCGTAGAAACGAAAACAAACTTCTATCTTCTTTTAGGGCCGAATCAAAGCTTTTTGGTGAAGAAGGAGAACTGCTCCGGGGAACTGACGGCGTTTCTGGGAGAGCTTCGGAAACGTCACAAATGATATAGAGCATGGGCCTGCTGCTTTTGATCGGAAAGAGCGGCCTGCTATCATCCCTGATCCGGTGAAAGGCGGATCTGTCGGCATGTGATCCGCATACCCGCCGGAGCTTCAGGGAAAGAGGAAAGATCTGGCAGGGAACGCGGAAAATGCAGAGGACGCAAAAACGCGGGTCAGCGCTTTGTCGGCTTTGTCCATCGCGGAAGAATTTATTTTAGAGGAGGTTTTTATGAAGTATAAGAAATTTGGGGAACACTATGTCATCCGCTTCGACCGGGGGGAGGAGCTTGTCAAAGGTCTTCTGGACTTTTCGGAGAAGGAGGGAGTGAGGCTTGGCATCGTCAGCGGGATCGGAGCTGCCGACTTCATGGATGTCGGGCTGTACAGCGTGGAGGAGAAGGAATACCATTCTGTGGAGCTCAGGGGGGAGATGGAGATCACCGCGCTGAATGGAAATATCACGGAGATGGAGGGGAAGCCCTATCTGCATCTCCATATCAGCGCCGGGAATTCGAAGATGCAGGTGCAGGGCGGGCATCTCCGCGCGCTCAGAATCTCCGGCACCGGAGAGGTCTTCGTCACGGTGATTGAAGGCACGGTGGGACGGGAGAAGGATGAGAAGGGGACCGGACTGAATGTCTTTTCTCTTTGATGGAAATTGATGGAAATGGAAGAGGAGGCTTCCTATGGGGGATTACGGAAAATTTAAATGGGTATTCCGGCTTTTAAAGTCGAAAGAGGGAAGAAAGGTAGTGCTGATCCCGCTTATTATCATGATTGTATTTTCCGGATATGAAATTTATCAGATGGAGTTTAATTCTAAACCGGAAATAACAGAGATGCAGGATGGAAGCGGTGAGATAAAGCTCAGCAAGAGAAGTGAGCTGGCTGCCTTCAAACTGCCAAAAGAGGCCGGGGAGATCCGAGATATCCTTGGGGAGGATGCGAAGGTAAGATCGTATGATGTATTCTGTGATAAGGAGCATCATATAAAATCCGCGATGCTAAGCATGAAGGCCGATGAGACGAAGGCGCAGGAGATCATGGCTTTTTACAAAGGGAAATACAGCCTTGAGGAGGGAGGCACGGATCTTAGCGGCAGTGCAGAGGGATACGAGATGCGGATTCACTATGATGCAAATGACCAAAGGATAGATATTGATCTGAAAAAAGGCAGTGACTAAGCCGCCTTCCGGGCTTAGGATACAAGATCTCGGATAAGGCGGCTTTTCTTTTCTTCAATTCAATGGCGGAAAGGGCAGGAGAATCATGAGGGCGGCAGATTTTTGATCCGGAATCCTCAGATGATCTGGCGGCAGCTGTCCGCGGAAAAGACCAGTACGCGGCTTATCCACTCACACTGCTTCTTCATCCGCTCATAAAGCTCTCCATCCTTTAGGAAGCGACCAGTGCCGGTCAGAAGAAAACCGGTTCCCATCCCCATTTTCCCCTGAACCTGATCGCTTCCCAGAGTGAGCTCCATGCAGGGATGATCCGCTGCATTTTTTTCTGTCTTATGGAAGCCATAGCATGGGATCAGGATTTTTTCATCCTCTGTGATAATCAGATATTTGTTCCAGGTATTTGCGATATGCGGCTTTCCCTCCGCCGAGACCGTCGCAAGAGCTGCGATTCCCGGATGAGAGAGGCAGTCACGGAAAGTTTCGTTGAAGAGCATGATTTTCTCCTTTCTGATAATAAGCGATAATTTCTATCGGCGATTGTTTTTGTCGGGAATCACTGTATACTACTTCTGGTGGATCTTCAATCGCAAAATTTTATCCGCATTATGTATGATCCGTGCGATCAGGGAGGATCGGCTATGAAATTTTCCGTCGCGGTCGAATATGCTCTTCACGGTCTGATCTATATGGCCGGACTCGAGGAGAATAAAAGCATTCGCATTCAGGACATGTCCCGCTTCCAGGGAATCTCGGAGAGCTATCTTTCTAAAACCTACGCAAAGCTCGCGAAGGCGGGCATTATTTCTTCTGCTGCAGGGGCCAAGGGCGGATACCGCCTGTCCAAGCCGGCGGAGCAGATCAGCTTCTGGGATGTGATCGAGGCGATTGAAGGGAAAGAGCCGCTTTTTCGCTGTGAAGAGCTGCGCTGTAAGTCCATCAGTGTTAATATAGATGCTCTCCCCGAGGAATATACCAATACCCCCTGCCTCATCAGCAGGGTGATGCATGATGCCGAGAATGAAATGAAACGATACCTTTCCGGGAAAAATATCGGCTGGCTCTACGATCAGGTTTTTAACCGAAAATTCTCTCCGGAGGAGAAGGAGAGGGCGCTGCGCTGGTTCCGGGAGCACAGCAATTAGGGAAGAGCTGATCCGCGCCCGTCCCGGGAGCTTCAGCTTATACAGCTTCCGTATGCCGGAAGAAGCAGCAGACTCCGATGCTTTCCGGCGTCGGCCGCTTCCTTGACAAGCCTCGGATGAGTTTGTATAACAGGCTTTGAGGATAGAGGATGCAGCATATTTGAAATGGAGATCCCAGGCTTTGGGCATCCCGCCGGGAATAGGGTGATGGATCCATATCCGCTTTGCGGCTTCCGGCCTTTTGATCTTTGCAGACCGGGCCCGGCAGAAGGCGGACTCTGAGGAATCCTCCGGGAAAGAAGCGGCGTCTTCCCGATGCCAATGCGGGAGGCGCGGGAGAAGGCGGGTCATGAGAGAGCGGAGTTCTGTGTCTGTCTGTGATTGTCTGTGATTGCGATAGCTTTCCGGGGAATCGCGGGAAGCGGGATCTTGCAGAGGCTCTTTGAGAGAAAGGAGATTATATGGCGACAGCGATCTGTTTCTATTCGAAGCATCATGGCAATACCAAAAAGCTTCTGGATGCGATCCGGGAAGCGGAGGGGTCGGTTGAGCTCATCGATATCACGGAGCAGAAGAAGGCGGATCTGTCCGGCTACGACAGGATCGGCTTCGCGTCGGGAATATACTATGGCGGCTTTGCAAAGCAGCTCATCAGCTTTCTCAGGGAGAATCTGCCGGAGAATAAGCCGGTCTTTTTCCTGTATTCCGCGGGCCGGGGCGTAAGCGACGGCTTTTGCCGGGGGATCGGCGCGGCCGCAAAGGAGAGAAATGCGAAGCTTCTCGGAAGCTACGGCTGCATGGGCTTTGATACTTTCGGACCGCTCAAGCTGATCGGAGGGGTGAGGAAGGGACATCCGGATGCAAAAGAGATCCGGGGCGCTGTGGAGTTTTATAAGAATCTGGGATAAGGGCTGAGCGCTGGGGCAAAGCGGCGCGAAGGACCTATACTTGCGATGCCTCTGTGGGCGCGGATCGGGGACATAAATGCCGGGGGGAGGAACGGATCAGACCCTAAAAAACAGCAAAGCGCAGCGGGAAAAGAGCTCCATGAGGCCGCAGAGGAGCATGACAAGGATAGGGTCCTTTTTAAATTTTCGCAGGAGGACGAGGGCCGCGAGAAAGAGAAAAAGGGCGCGTATATCGAGCCCGGTGGCGGTGCTGAGAGAGGGGAAGAGAGTCGGCAGGAGGATGAAGAGCCCGGCGGAGAAAATCATTGCGACTACGGCAGGGCGAAGCGCCTGCAGAATCCCCTGGAGTAGAGAGAGGGAGCGGAAGCGCAGGTAGAGGAAGGCGAGCAGAGTGACGAAGAGGCAGGACGGGAGTACGACGCCGATCGTTGCGATCAGCGCTCCCGGTATACCGGCCACCTGGTTTCCGATAAAGGTGGCCGCGTTCACCGCGATGGGGCCGGGGGTCATCTGGGAGATGGTGACAAGGTCTGTGAAATCATTCGCACTGAGCCAGCCGTATTTCGTGATGACCTGCTGTTGGATGAGAGGCATCGCGGCATAGCCTCCGCCAAAGCTGAAGGCGCCGATCTGTAAAAAAGCCAGGAAAAGCTGCCAGTAGATCATCTTTCCTCCTTCTTCCTTTTTTCCCCCTCTGTTTCCTGTTTTTCGCTGTGGCAAGAAGCCGCGCCGCATCCTTCCGGATCGGAGGGGGGCGGCGTTTTCGCCGTTTTTTTGAGTATTTTCTCTTGAAGCAGGGTCCGGATGAGGCCGCATAGTGCCGCGATCAGGATGATGCAGCTCACATTGACCCGGAAAAAGTAATTGGCAATGAAGCTCCCGACGAGGAGCAGGAGCTTTACCGGGTCCCGTTCCTTCACAAGCTCGGAGCCCATGTCATAGACTACGGACAGGATCACGGCGCTGACACCGGACTTCATGCCGCTTAAGAGGGACTGCGCGACGAAGTTCTCCCGAAAGAAGTCGTAGAAGAAGGAGATCAGCGTCAGGATGCAAAAGGGAGGGAGCACGGCTCCGAGGACGGCAAAGAGGATGCCGGGGATGCCGCAGAGCTTATAGCCGACGACGATCGCACCGTTTACGGCGATCGCGCCCGGGGAAGACTGCGCGATCGCGACGAGATCCAGCATCTCCTCCTCGTCGATCCAGTGGAGCTGATCCACGAATTTATTCTTGAGGAGCGTGACGATCACATAGCCTCCGCCGAAGGTAAAGGCGCTCAGGTAGAGGGTAGAGAGGAAGATACGGGACAGCCGGTAGGGGAGAGAGCGCCTTTCGGGGACAGTTTTCGAAGCGTTCTCTTCTTTTTTTTCTGGGATTTTTTCCACTTTTTTCCTCTCTTATTTCTTTCCTTTTTCAGAGCTTTCCCGCGAGCCGCTCTTTTTTCGAAGCTCATTTTATCAATAAATTTCGGGGGGATCAATAGCGCTTGTATTTACAGCGCTTTTTGATAAAATACAATCAACGCCGCGGGAGCGGTAAAGGGAAGAAGGAGGTTTTTATGAGTTGGAAAGAGCGCTGATTGATTTAAAGGGAATCACCAAATTATTTGACGGGGAGATCATCCTGGATGAACTGAATCTTTCGATCCGGGAGAACAGCTTCGTCACACTGCTGGGACCTTCCGGCTGCGGCAAGACTACGACGCTTCGGATCATCGGGGGCTTCGAGAGGCCGGACAGAGGACAGGTTTTTTTTGAGGGGCGGGATATCACGGACCTTCCGGCGAACAAGAGACAGCTGAATACGGTTTTTCAAAAGTATGCGCTGTTTCCGCACATGAATATCTTTGAAAATATTGCCTTCGGACTCCGCATACGGAAGAAGTCGGAGAGCTATATCCGGGACAAGGTCCGCTATGCTCTGAAGCTTGTGAATCTGGTGGGCTATGAGAAGCGGAGCATTGATTCTCTCTCCGGAGGGCAGCAGCAGAGGATCGCGATCGCGCGGGCGATCGTGAATGAGCCGAGGCTTCTCCTTTTGGATGAGCCGCTCGGGGCACTGGACCTGAAGCTTCGCCAGGAGATGCAGTATGAGCTGATCCGCCTCAAAAACGAATTGGGGATTACCTTTATCTATGTCACCCACGATCAGGAGGAGGCACTTACGATGTCCGACTATGTCGTGGTGATGAATCAGGGCTATATCCAGCAGGCCGGCACCCCGGAGCAGATCTATAATGAACCGGAAAACGCCTTTGTCGCGGATTTCATCGGAGATTCCAACATCGTCCCGGGACTCATGCTGGAGGACCGGCTGGTCCGGATCTTCGGCGCGGTCTTTCCCTGTGTGGACAGCGGCTTCGGGCGGAACCGTCCGGTGGATGTCGTCATCCGCCCGGAGGATGTGGAAATCCTGGAGAAGGAGGATCCGAGGGCGATTCTGCATGGCGTCATGAGCCACAGCATCTTCAAGGGGGAGATGTATGAGATGGAGTGTACTACGGAGAACGGCTATGAATGGCTGATTCACTCTACGGAGCTCCATGAGGTGGGAACTGAGGTTGGTCTCTATGTGAAGCCCTCCAACATTCAGATCATGAATAAGCCGGCTTCGGAGGATGAGGAGGCCATCGGCGTTGAAGAGTAAGAGGATGAAACTGCTGGCGCTGCCCTATCTCGTCTGGATGGTCGGCTTTATCGTAATCCCGCTGCTTCTCGTGTGCTTCTATGGCTTCACCGATCAAAGCGGCAGCTTTACGCTTGAAAATATCGCGGAGATTCTGGTCCGGGAGAATTACCGGCCGCTCTGCCTCGCACTGCTTCTCTCCGCTGTGAGCACGGCGATTTGCTTCCTCGCGGCCTTTCCGCTCGCTCTGATTCTGAGAAGCAGGAAGATCGGAAGGGGCTCCTTTGCCGCCTTCCTCTTCATCCTGCCGATGTGGATGAATTCCCTGCTCCGGATCCTGGCCTGGCAGACCCTCCTTGAGAGAAAGGGGGTCCTGAACGGGATCCTCACGGCCCTGCATCTCCCGGGGCAGAGACTGATCAATACGCCCTATGCGATCATACTGGGTATGGTCTACGACTTCCTGCCCTTTATGATCCTTCCGATCTACAATACGCTGAGTAAGATCGATGACAATACGATCAATGCGGCCTATGATCTCGGAGCGAGCATTCCGACGACGATTTTTCGGGTGATTCTGCCTCTTTCCGTCCCGGGCATTGTATCCGGCGTGACGATGGTCTTTGTGCCGGCCCTGACTACCTTTGCAATTTCAGATATCCTGGGGGGCGGGAAGATATTCCTGATCGGAAATGTGATCGAGCAGGAGTTCGTGCTGAACTCGAACTGGAATCTGGGCTCGGCGCTCTCCATGGTCCTGATGCTCTTTATCATCCTGTCGATGGCGCTTTTGTCCCGCTACGACAGCGGAGAGGGGGCGATGTTCTGATGAAGAAAGGGAAAAAGCTTCTCGAGAACAGCTATCTGATTCTGGTGCTGCTCTTTCTCTACGCGCCGATCCTCATGCTGACGGCGCTCTCCTTCAATGCCTCCCGTTCGAGAGTGCGCTTTACGGGGTTTAGTCTTCGCTGGTACCGGGAGATGCTCTCCGATCCCGCAGTCCTCCTCGCCCTTCGGAATACGCTGCTCATCGCCCTTGGCTCCGCCCTTTTTGCGACGCTTCTTGGGACGATGGCGGCGATTGCCCTCCGGAGCATGAGGAAGCTGAGCAGAAATCTCGTGCTCGGGATCACCAATGTCCCGATGCTGAACGCGGATATTGTGACCGGAATCTCCTTGATGCTTTGCTTTATCGCGTTTCGGATCAGCCTGGGCTTTCAGACGATTCTGATCTCGCACATTACATTGAATCTTCCCTATGTGATCCTCTCGGTGCTCCCAAAGCTCAAGAAATCATCCAATGTGAGCTTTGAGGCGGCGCTGGATCTCGGCGCGGGTCCGGTCTACGCCTTCTTTCGCGTGGTGCTCCCGGATATCATGCCCGGTGTGCTCTCCGGCTTCCTTCTCGCCTTTACGATGAGCCTCGATGACTTCATTATCACGCATTTTACGAGAGGGGCCGGCATCAACACGATTTCCACCCTCGTCTACTCGGAGCTTCGCCGCGGCATAAAGCCGAGCATGTACGCGCTCTCTACCATGATCTTCGCCGTCGTTTTCCTTGTGCTCCTTTTTGTCAACTTTGCGCCGGCCTGGTTCTCCGGGAAGGAGGAGAAAAAGTGAGAAAAGCTTCCGCTTTGTATCTTTTTTCGCTCTGTCTTCTTTCGGTTTTCCTCGGGCTTTTTCTCTCCTCCTGCGGAAAAAGCGCGGAAAAAGAGGAGAAGGAGCAGGGCGGGGAAAATGTCGTGAATGTCTACAACTGGGGGGAGTATATCGATCCGGAGGTCATCTCCCTCTTTGAGAAGGAGAGCGGGATCCATGTGGTCTATGATCTCTTTCAGACAAATGAGGAGATGTATCCCGTCATCGAGGCAGGGGCTGTGCGCTATGACGCGGTCTGCCCCTCCGACTATATCATTCAGAAGATGATGAAGAACGGTCTTCTCCGGGAGCTGGACTACGACAGGATCCCGAATATCCGGGAAATCGGAGAGGAATACGAGAGGATGTGCGCGGAATTCGACCCGGGAAACCGCTATGCGGTCCCCTATACCTGCGGTACGGTCGGCATCATCTATAACAAGGGGATGCTGGATGCCCTGGGCGTCCCGTATCCGACGAAATGGGCGGATCTCTGGGATCCCCGCTTAAAGGGGGAGATCCTGATGCAGGATTCCGTCCGGGACGCCTTCATGGTGGCGCTGAAGAAGGATGGCTCTTCCATGAATACCGTGGAGGATCAGGAGCTCGACCGGGCGAGGGATGAGCTGATCCGGCAAAAGCCGCTGGTGCAGGCCTATGTGGTCGATCAGGTCCGGGACAAGATGATCGGAGGAGAGGCAGCGGTCGGCGTGATCTATTCCGGGGAGATGCTCTATATCCAGGGAGAGGTCGAGGGCAGCGGCATGGACTTGGAGTATGTGATCCCGGAGGAGGGGACGAATCTCTGGATGGACGGCTGGGTTATTCCGAAGAACGCGCCCCACTGGGAGAATGCGGAGAAGTGGATCAACTTCCTCTGCCGGCCGGATATCGCAAAGAAAAACTTCGAGTATATCACTTATACGACGCCGAATGAGGGCGCATATCGGCTCCTCGACAAAAGCTATACGGAGAATAAGGCGCTCTTTCCGGATATGGGAGAGCTTCTGAAAAAGGGAGAGGTATACCGCTATCTGGGGGAGGCGGAGGAGGCGAAGTACAATAAGCGCTGGAAGACTGTCAAGGTGAGCTGAGAGCGCGGTATTCTCGGATCTTGGTGAAGGCGGAGACAGAGAGAAGGCAGGGCCGGATATCGGCCAGGCCGGCATTTTCGGATTTCAGCGAAGCCGGGCGCAGAGGGCACGGCAGCGCTGCTTTTTCTAAGGAGGCAGAAGGATGAAGAAAAGATACGCGGCTTATGTGGGCTCCTATTCCTATACCGGCTCCGCGAAGGGGATTACGATCTGCGATGTGGATCCCGAAAAGGGGATTCTCAGGAAGCGGACCGAGGTGGAGGTGAATAATTCCTCTTATCTTGTGGCCTCGCGGAATCAGAAGACGCTCTACTCGATCGCGGATGAGGGTGTGGTCTCCTTCCGCATCCTGGAAAATGGAGCTCTCTCCCGCCTGAACTGTCGGAATATCCGCGGCATGAGGGGCTGTCATCTCGCCATCGATCAGAAGGATGAGTATCTGATCGTATCCGGATATCACGATGGGAAGGCGACGCTTTTACAGCTCGAAAAGGACGGCTCCGTCGGGCCCATCATCGACGGCGTCTATGACAAGGGGATCGGCTCCGTCGCCGAGCGGACCTTTCGCCCCCATGTCTCCTGCTCCCGCATGACGGACGATCAGAAGTATATCCTGGTGGCGGATCTCGGCATCGATCAGGTCCGCATCTTCCGCTTCGACAAACCGGACGGGAAGATGCGCCAGATCGATACGCTGCGCTGTGAGCTTCAGTCCGGCCCGAGGCACTTCCGCTTCAGCCCGGACCGGAAGTTTCTCTATCTCATGTATGAGCTGAAAAATGTCGTCGATGTCTACCGCTTTTCGGAGGAAAAGGGAGGGAATGACGTCCTTCTCGAGCGGATTCAGACGGTCAAGACCCACAGCGATCCGGAGAATAACCCGCTGATTGCGGCCTGTCAGATGCGCTTTTCGCCGGATCCGGAGGCCAGGCATCTCCTCGTCTCCAATGCCGGGATCAACACGGTATCCGTCTATGACCGGGACGAGGAGAGCGGCCTCCTCACGATGAAGGGCTCTCTTCCGATCGGAGGCGAGTATCCGAAGGACTTTTGTATCTTCCCGAATGAAAAGCATATCGCGGTCGCGAACAATGAGTCGGGGACCATCACCTTCTTCTCCGTGGATTATGAGAGGGGACTGCTCGTCATGAGCGCAAGAGAGCTCGAGATCGATGAGCCGAACTGCATCTGCATGGTGCGGCTCCCGCAGGAGGGCTGATTTATGGCGGGAAATATCTTCGGAAAGCTCTTCCGCATCGCGAGCTTCGGAGAGTCCCATGGTCCGGCCCTAGGCGTCGTGATCGACGGCTGCCCGGCGGGACTTCCCTTGACGGAGGAGAAAATCCAGGCCTTTCTGGACCGAAGAAGGCCGGGGCAGGGCTTCGGGAGCACGGCGCGGAGAGAGGGGGACCGGGTCGAGATCCTCTCCGGCGTCTTCGAGGGGAGGACGAGCGGGACCGCTATCGCCATGCTGGTCCGGAATGCGGATCAGCGCTCCAAGGATTACGAGGAACTTCGGGATGTCTTTCGCCCCGGGCACGCGGACTATCCCTTTCAGGAAAAGTACGGTCTCCGGGACTTTCGGGGAGGCGGGAGATCCTCCGGGAGAGAAACCGTTGCGAGGGTCGCGGGAGGCGCCGTCGCAAGCCTGATCCTCTCGGAGCTCGGCGTATCGGTTCACGCCGAGCTCACAGAGCTTGCGGGAGAGGAGTTTGTGAGCGAAGAGGGGAGGAAGAGGGCGGAGAAAAAGCTTTCGGAGCTCCGGAAGGAGGGGGATTCCGCGGGGGGAGTCGTCACTTTATCCGTAAAGGGACTTCCCGCGGGGATCGGGGAGCCGGTCTTTGACAAGCTGGACGCGAGACTTGCGGAGGCGATGCTGTCGATCGGAGCGGTGAAGGCGCTGGAATTTGGGGCAGGGGAGGAGAGCGCGAGGATGCGGGGCTCGGAGAACAACGACTCCTTTCTTCCCTCCTTTTCCTCCGGAGGGGAGGAGGACGGGCAGAGAAAGGGCACGCTTCGGAAAGAAAGCAATCACTCCGGAGGAGTTCTCGGCGGCATGAGCGACGGTTCAGAGCTTTTGCTCCGTGTCTTTTTTAAACCGACACCCTCCATCGGACTTCCGCAGCGGACGGTCGATCGCTGGGGGCGGGAGAGGGTAATCGCGATCTCCGGCCGCCATGACCCGACGGTTTCCATCCGGGCCGCTGTCGTCGTCGAGTGCATGGCCGCGCTGGTTCTCCTCGACGGCATGATGGAGAATGCGCTCTCGCGGCTCGATCAGCTGAAGAAAATCTATCCCTGAGCTCTTTTCAGCAGAGACTTGAAGAGAAATTAAAGTGCGGCTATAATAAAAAGAGTGACTTATGGCAGGGAAATTTTCACAGAAAGGCAAAGACTATGGCGGAAAAGAAGCTGGTAGAGCAGATCACTCCGATGTCGGAGGATTTCGCGCAGTGGTACACAGATATTGTGAAGAAGGCGGAGCTTGCGGATTACTCCTCCGTGAAGGGCTTTATGGTGATCCGACCGGCGGGCTATGCGATCTGGGAGATGCTCATGCAGGCGCTGGACAGCCGCTTTAAGGCGAGCGGTGTGCAGAACTGCGCGATGCCGATGCTGATCCCGGAGTCTCTCCTCAGCAGGGAGAGCGAGCACGTGGAGGGCTTCGCCCCCGAGGTGGCCTGGGTGACGATGGGCGGAAAGAAGAGGCTGGAGGAGAAGCTCTGTGTGCGCCCGACCTCTGAGGTGCTTTTCTGTGATTATTACTCAAAGATCGTGAAATCCTATCGGGATCTGCCTCAGCTTCTGAATCAGTGGGTCTCGGTCATCCGCTGGGAGAAGACCACGAGGCCCTTCCTCCGGACGAGGGAATTCCTCTGGCAGGAGGGACACACGGTCCATGCCACCGCGGAGGAGGCGGAGGAGCGCACGATTCTGATGCTCAATATCTATAAGGATGTCGCGGAGAACGAGATGGCGATTCCGGTCGTGAGCGGAAGAAAGACGGACAAGGAGAAGTTCGCCGGCGCGATCGCAACCTATACCATCGAGGGGCTGATGCACGACGGACAGGCGCTGCAGTGCGGAACCTCCCATAATTTCGGAGACGGCTTCGCGAAGGCCTTCGGGGTGCAGTTCCTCGATAAGGACAATCAGCGAAAGACGGTGCACCAGACATCCTGGGGCTTTACGACCCGGATGATCGGCGCTCTCATCATGGTGCATGGGGATGACTCCGGACTGAAGATTCCCCCGAGGATCGCGCCGACACAGATCATGATTGTGCCTGTGCAGCAGCAGAAGGAAGGGGTTTTGGACAAGGCCTTTTCTCTCAGGGAGAGGCTCATTAAGGCGGGATTCCGCGTCAAGGTCGATGACTCCGACCGCTCCCCGGGCTATAAGTTCGCAGACTGTGAGATGCGGGGCATTCCGCTTCGCCTCGAGATCGGACCGAGGGATATTGAAGCGGGACAGGCCGTTCTGGTCCGCCGGGATACGGGGGAGAAGCTCACAGCTCCTCTCGATGGGCTGGAGAAGGAGTGCGGAGAGCTCCTGGAGCGGATCCAAAGCGATATGCTGGAGCGCGCGAGGAAGTTTATGAAGGAGCGCACGACCGACGCGAAGAGCTTAGAGGAGCTGGTGTCCTCTATCGACCGTCGGCCCGGCTTCGTCCGTGCGATGTGGTGCGGCTGCCGGGAGTGCGAGGATAAGCTGAAGGAATACTCCGGCATCAGCGCCCGCTGCATCCCCTTTGAGCAGGAGAAGATCTCCGATCACTGCGTCGTCTGCGGAAAGCCCGCATCGAAGATGGTCTACTGGGGAAGAGCGTATTGATTTCGCGGAGCTCCGCCGCATGGCGGGGCTCTTTTACTGTATCAGTTCCCGTTTAGAGGGAGAGGCGTTTGTGATGCAGAGGATTGAGCTTCCGGACGGGGTGCAAAGAATCATCGGAAGACTGGAGAGCGCCGGCTTTGAGGCCTATGCCGTCGGGGGCTGTGTGCGGGACAGTCTTCTCGGAAGGACGCCGGAGGACTGGGATATCACGAGCTCTGCGCGCCCGGAGGAGCTGAAGAGGCTTTTTAAGAGGACGGTGGATACCGGAATCCAGCACGGCACTGTGACCGTTCTGATCGGAGGAGGGGAGGGCGGCAAACGGGCGCAGGCCTTCGAGGTTACAAGCTATCGGGTCGACGGGGAGTATAAGGACGGAAGGCATCCGGAGTCCGTCCGCTTCACCCCCTCTCTCTCGGAGGATCTTTCGAGGCGGGATTTTACGATCAATGCGATGGCCTACAATGAGAAAAGCGGGATCGTGGATCTCTTTCAGGGCATGGAAGATCTTGAGAGGCGAGAGATCCGTGCAGTGGGAGAGGCGGAGCTTCGCTTCCGGGAGGACGCGCTTCGGATGCTCCGGGCGCTCCGCTTCTCGGCGCAGCTTCGCTTCCGTATCGCTCCGGGGACGCTGGAGGCGGTTCGAAGCCTCGCACGGGGACTTTCCAGGGTATCGAAGGAGCGGATCCGGGGGGAGCTCACAAAGCTCCTCCTCTCGGACAGTCCGGAGCAGATGGAGCTTGTGTTTCAGACCGGACTCGCCCCCTATGTCTCAGAGCATTTTCCGGAGATCGCGTCTCCCTCTCTCCCCGAGCTCTCGGGAGATATGGAGAGAGAGGCCTTTCTTCGCTGGGGGATGCTCCTTCGGGGAAGAGAGCAGCTTGCAAAGCGGATCCTCCGGGAATTGAAGATGGACCGGGCGACGATCGATCGAGCGGGCTCGATCGCGGCTCTCCACGGAGAAAGGATTCCGGAGGAAGCTCCCGAAGCAAGGAGGCTTCTCTCCCGCTATGGGGAGGAACTTTTCTTTTCCTGGCTTTCCATGGAGGAGGCACTCGCCCTGCATTTTCCGAGGGAGAGGGAGGCTCCGCTTCCCGGAGAGAGAAGCCAGGGGAAAATCCGAAGGGCGCGCGCCCTCGGAGAGGAGATCCTGAAAAACGGGGACTGCCTCTCCCTTTCTGCCCTTATGATTAACGGGGAGGATCTGGCGGAGCTCGGGATTCCGAGGGGGCCGGAGTACAGCGCTGTCCTCCGCGCCCTTCTCTCCGAGGTGCTGGAGGATCCGAAGCGGAACCGCCGCGAATACCTGAGAAAGAGAGTGAAGGAGATCCGGGGCTTAACGCACTGATTCCTCTCTTTCTTCGCTTCCTTTCGGACAACAGAGCAGGAGCATCAGAAACATCCATAGATTTCCAATGCTGATCTCCGATGTAAGCATTCCATTCTCAAAGGCGGAACTCCCCGGGAGCAGAACAAAAAGAGAGCTGCAGAGAATCCCGATAAAAATATTAAAGAAAGCGGCATAGCGGGGATAAGGGGTTTTTCTCTGAAAAAAGGCGATGAACTGAGATAGGTTCATCAGCATAAAGCCGAGCATAAAGAGGAGATAGACCGGGAGCAGGAAGTGGTACTGAAAGTCAGATGCGATGACAAGGGCTGCCTCTTCATTGAGAGCAGAGATTCTCTTAAAGAGGAACATCAATACGCTGCAGTTTAAGTGCACGCCGCAGCAGCCCCACGCGAGATAGCAAAGCATTCCTGCCCGAAACAGTGTGGAGAGCCGGGGACTCTTTCTCTGGATTAAAAGATAGATCTGGTAGAAGCCGATGCATTCTGCGGCGATGCCGACTACGCCGAGCAGTCCTCCTGCTAATATCCTGCTCTCCGGAATTCGGAGGGCATACTCCAAGAGACGGTAGCGGCTCGCTTCTGCGCCATTTAAGCTGACGGCGCCGAGTAAAAGGTCGCCGATCAAGGTGAGGACAGCCGCAAAAAGACCGATCAAAAGACCCCTTCGATAGGATGAACCTGCTCCGCAGAGTCCGCGCGTTTCTTGAGTCATTTTCATAAAAAGCTCCTTTCTTAGTATTTGTTGGTGTTTTCCGGCCTTACATAACAAGCGTTATGTAAGGCCGGAAAGAAAAGAAACTCGCCTTGCGGGTTTCTTTTCTTTCCGAAATCCTCTTTTTTACTCCTCCCTTAGGAGAGCGAGAAAACCGGATTCCGCATAGATTCTCATCTTCTGCACCAGCGCTTTCGCAAGAGGCAGAGGGTAATCATGATCGATCAGCTCCAGATAACCTGCCATTCTCATTTTCACAAGGATGCGGATCAGCTCCGGATCGGCTCGCTGCCCCCGCTGCTTTTCGTAGAACTCCAGAAAGCCCTCCTGCAGCTGTTTCTCCAGAATTTTCCCGAAATCACGGTATTTCGTCTCTCCGGCACAGCCAAAGAGAAGCTTTATCTCTTTTCTGTGATGAATGAGGTATTCCAGAATTTCGGATTCGTTTCTCTCACTGCTGCTGATATCGGAAAGCTCTCTTTCCCGGCTCAGCTGAAGCATATCGAGGAGATGTTCATAGCTTCCCTTTACGATATTTTCCAGGAGATCCCTTTTGTTCCGGAAGAAAAAGTACAGAGCCCCGGTCGTCACTCCGACCCTCGAACAAATGTTTCGAACGGATGCACCCCGATATCCCTTTTCCAGAAACTCCTCTGTCCCGGCCCGAAGGAGAAGCCCTCTTACATTCTGCCCCGCTCTATCCTCCATCTCCCTCCGCCTTCCCGGAATCAGGAAAATTTCTCCGGCATTTTATCGTCTTACGCTGGCTCGTTGAGGCCAGGCAATTTTTCAGCCCCGGGCTTCCATTCGCCGTCCGCCGTGCTGCTATGGGAAAAATACGAGGAAAGCTCGAAAAAAGGCAGACAGAGGAGACGACGCAGAAGCCGCAGGATGGAAAATCATGAAAAGCAGCCTTTGCAGCAAAATCAATATATTCCTTCCGGGGTGAGACGTCAATATTTTTTTATGCCGTTCCAGGAAGCCGTAAACACCTTAAATGACCGTCTTTGCGGCCATTCTGCATGGAAGCGAGACGGTGCGGAAGGCGGGTACAGCCGTAAAAAGCGCCGACAAAGCGAACCGTAGGTATACGGAGGAGAGCTGTGTCAGCGGCTTCGGCGAAGCGATGAGAAGCTTCCATGTCTGTCGAAGCGATGGGACTTTTGGCAGAGCTATTGCACGGAGGGATAGCAGCTGTTATGATCTTTCGAAAGAGAGCCGGAGCTTCGGGAAGCTTCTGGAGGATGAGAAGAAAGCATGAGGATGAGAGGGGAGCATGAGGATGGGAAGGGAGCATGCAGGAGCTTTGCGGGAATGGATCAGCGATGCAAGGGCTTAGAAGAACGGAAGCGGCAGCCGGGGCTGTCATGATAGGGATGCTGCTCTTAAGGGCTTCGGCAGGGATATCTAGAGGGGGGAGGCAGCTGTGACGACGGAGGATTTTCAGAGGAAGAGCGAGTTTTCCATCCTGTTTTCTTATTTCAGGCCGCACTGGAAGCTTTTCCTTTTGGATATGGCGGCCGCTCTTATGATTTCCATCATCGACCTGTCCTTTCCCTTTGCCTCCCGGCTCTGTCTCTACTACCTTCTCCCGAAGCAGGCCTTCCGAGCCTTCTGGGCGATCATGGGGCTTTTTCTCCTGCTCTTCCTGCTCCGGGGGCTTCTGAACTTCGTGATCACCTTCTTCGGGCACAATTTCGGAATCCGCGTGGAGACGGATATCCGAAGGGACCTCTTTTGCCACATGCAGGAGCTCGGCTTTCGCTACTATGATGAGACGAGGACCGGACAGCTTCTGAGCCGGCTGACCTCGGATCTTTTCGATATCACGGAATTTTCCCACCATGCGCCGGAGGACCTCTTTGTCTCTTCCGTCACGATCATCGGGGCACTTATCCTCATGTTCCGCATCCAATGGAGGCTCGCCCTTGTGATTGCACTGATGCTCCCTGTCTTTCTCCTTCTGATCTGGAGCTGCAGGATCTCCATGCGGAACGCTTCCCGTAGGGTGAAGGCCGTGATCTCCGGGATCAATGCGGACTTCGAGTCGGAGATCTCCGGCATCCGGACGACAAAGGCCTTCGCGAATGAGGAGAAGTCCCTCGAGCGCTTTGACCGGGCCAATATCCGTTATCAGGCGGCGAAGGTCTCCTATCATCTCGCGATGGCGCGCTTCTTCTCGGTTCTTGAATGCAGTCTTTCGATTCTTCCGCTCGCGGTGATTTCGGCCGGCGGAGCGCTGATCATGATGGGAAGACTGGATCTGATCGACCTCATCACCTTCAGCCTCTACACGGCGACCTTCGTCAATCCGGTCCGAAAGCTCGCGAACAGCTCCGAGCTGATCGCAAACGGCATGGCGGGGCTTCACCGCTTCACGGAGCTTATGCGGACGGAGGCGGAGCTTCGGGACAGCCCGGATGCGGTCTCGCTCCCCTCGATCGGAGGAGAAATCTGCTTTGAGCATGTGGACTTTTCCTACCGGGAGGGAAGGGAGGTTCTCTCCGATGTGAACTTCCGGATCCCCCCCGGAGAAATGCTGGCCCTTGTCGGCTCCTCCGGCGGCGGAAAGACGACGATCAGTCAGCTGATCCCCCGCTTTTATGAGGTCAGCGCCGGGGCGGTCCTTCTGGACGGCTGCGACATACGTAAGATCCGGCAGGATTCCCTCCGAAGGGGGATCGGGATCGTGCAGCAGGAGGTTTTCCTCTTTGCGGACACGGTGCTCGAAAATATTCGCTGCGGGCGCCCGGACGCATCATACGAGGAGGTGATCGAAGCCGCGAAACGGGCGGAGATCTATGAGGACATCCTCAAGATGCCGGATGGCTTTTTGAGTAATGTCGGGGAGCGCGGAGTCCTTCTCTCCGGGGGGCAGAGGCAGAGGATCGCGATTGCCCGCATCTTTTTGAAAAATCCTCCCGTCCTGATCCTGGATGAGGCGACCTCGGCTTTGGACAGTGTCACGGAGGCGAGGATACAAAAGACCTTCGAGCAGCTCTCCCGCGGAAGAACCAGCATCGTCATTGCGCACCGCCTCTCGACGGTAAGGAATGCAGACCGGATCGCAGTCGTCGAGGGCGGGAGGATCCGGGAGCTTGGAAATCACGAGGAGCTCATGAAAAGGGGAGGAGAATACGCGAGGCTGATCGAGAGCCAGAGACTGATGTAGACAGGGACCGCTCGGAGGGATATCCGATTTTTGCCGTTTCGCCGCTCCGACAGGAAATGCTTTTACCTTGCGGCTTATATCCGCATCGGGCTAAGAGACGGCGGTGTGGAAAGGCCCGGGAAGAGGACGGGGCTCTGGGGAGCTGCAGCCGGACGGATGGGGAAGCGGAAAGTCCTGCAAAAAGTGCTCGGAGAGCACAAAGTTCCGGCATAATGCAGAGCGGCAGAAAGTCTCGAAAAAGCGCTCAGCGACTGCAAGGCTCCGGCACGGTGAGTGAGGACGGCAGAAGATCCTGAGAAAGGTGTTCAGCGCCGCGGAAGCAGATCATTTCAATGAAAAAAGACACCCGGGAAAATCCCGCGGCGTCCTTCGTCCAAGCGCGAGACGGGAATCGAACCCGCGACCTTCTCCTTGGCAAGGAGACGTAGTACCACTCTACTACTCGCGCAAATATCTCAATTTCTCAGAATAAACTTTACTAAATGCCAAAAGCTAGTATAAGGGAAGGAGGGGAGAGCTGTCAAGAGGATCAGAAGCTAAAGCAAGGCTCAGACAGGAACCGAAGCGGATTCGCATCGGTTCCGCTCAGCTCTCTGAGGAAGGAAGGAATGTATAGAAGAGAAAGGCCGCGGACAGCCGAAAGAAAGGGCTTGGAGAGGCGGAACGCAGAAATGCAGAATAGACAGCAGAATAGATCAGAATAGATAAGAGAAAGAATTTCAGGGAGGAAAGTGCATTGATGGGAGACTTATCGATCCAAAGAGCGGCGCGGGAGGACATCCCGCGCATACTTTCGATCTATGAGAGAGCGAGAAGCTTTATGGAGGAGCAGGGAAACGGAGGGCAGTGGGGAAGGCATTACCCCGCGAGAGAGGATGTGGAGGAGGATATCGCCCGGGAAAGCAGCTATCTCCTTCTTTCCGAGGGGAGAGTCGTCGGCGTCTTTTGCTTTTTCATCGGGGAGGAGCCGAGCTATCGGAAAATTACCGGGGAGGGCTGGCACAGCGATTCTCCCTATGGTGTGATCCACCGCGTCGCCTCGGACGGGAGCGTCCGCGGGGTGGCCGAAAGCTGCTTCTCCTTTTGTCGGGAGAAATCTCCCTATCTCAGAATCGACACCCACGAGAGAAATATCCCGATGCAGCGCGCGATACGGCGCTTTGGCTTCCGGGACTGCGGGATTATCCGGCTCCGGGAGGGGGAGAGACTCGCCTTTGACTACCTTCGGGAGAAGGACATAGATTGTTCACAAAGAAATTAGCACTCGATCATTGACAGTGCTAACAGCTGTGCTATAATATTCGGCAGATAGAAGAAAATACAGATGCGCTGTCAGTGTGAGAGAAAAGACGCGCCCTTAGAAGAGGGGGTAGACTATGAATATCAATAAATTTACGCAAAAATCGGTGGAGTCGATCAATGACTGCCAGAAGGTGGCCATGGATCACGGGAATCAGCAGATCACTCAGCTCCATCTCCTCTACAGTCTGATGACGGTGGAGGACAGCCTGATTGAGAAGCTTCTGACCAAGATGGGAGTTCCGAAGGATGCCTTCCTCAGGGATCTTTCGGAGGAGATCGACAAGCTCCCGAAGGTCTCCGGCGCGGGACAGCAGTATTTCTCGCAGGGGGCCAACCGGGTGATCAGCTATGCGGAGGACCACGCGAAGGCGATGGGGGATGAGTATGTCTCGGTGGAGCATCTCTTCCTCTCTCTCCTGAAGGAGGCAGAGCCCGAGCTGAAGCGTCTCTTTCAGAAGTATCAGATCACGAAGGACGGCTTCCTGAAGGTCCTCTCCGAGGTGAGGGGGAATCAGAGGGTGGTCTCGGACAATCCGGAGAGCACCTACGATACTCTG
This sequence comes from Oribacterium sp. oral taxon 078 str. F0262, assembly GCF_000160135.1. Lineage (GTDB taxonomy): Bacteria > Bacillota > Clostridia > Lachnospirales > Lachnospiraceae > Oribacterium. The sequence goes on along the minus strand of NZ_GG729937.1, from coordinate 136,619 downwards.
AATAAGTACGGCTATGAGATGGTGGAGCGGGCGAAGCAGCAGAAGTTCGATCCCATCATCGGGAGGGACGAGGAGATCCGGAACATTATCCGGATTCTGTCCCGAAAGCAAAAGAACAATCCCTGTCTGATCGGGGAACCGGGCGTGGGAAAGACCGCGGCAGTAGAGGGTCTGGCCGAGCGGATCGCGAAGGAGGATGTGCCGGAGACCTTAAAGCATAAGAAGATCTTTGCCCTGGATATGGGAGCTCTCATCGCGGGGGCGAAGTACAGGGGAGAGTTCGAGGAGAGACTGAAGGCTGTCCTGGACGAGGTGAAGAAGTCGGAGGGGGAGATCATCCTCTTCATCGATGAGATTCACAATATCGTCGGAGCGGGGCGGACCGAGGGCTCCATGGATGCGGGAAACCTCTTAAAGCCGCTTCTCGCAAGAGGCGAGCTCCACTGCATCGGCGCCACGACGCTCGACGAGTACAGGAAGTATATCGAAAAGGACGCGGCGCTCGAGAGGAGGTTCCAGCCGGTGCAGGTGGATGAGCCGAGCGTCGAGGATACGATCTCCATCCTCCGGGGCATCAAGGAGAGATACGAGGTCTACCACGGCGTGAAGATCACAGATTCCGCGCTTGTCGCCGCGGCGGCGCTTTCCGACCGCTATATCTCGGACCGTTTCCTCCCGGATAAGGCGATTGACCTCGTGGACGAGGCCTGTGCGATGATCAAGACGGAGATGGATTCCATGCCGGAGGACATGGATGAGCTTCGTCGGAGGATCCTGCAGCTTCAGATCGAGGAGCTCGCGCTGAAGAAGGAGGACGACACGCTCTCGAAGGAGCGGCTTTCGGATCTCCAGAAGGAGCTCTCGGAGCTCAGGGACCGCTTCAATGTGAAGAAGGCCCAGTGGGAGAATGAGAAGAACTCCGTCGGAAAGCTGCAGGCGCTCCGCGAAAAGAAGGATAAGCTGAATTCCGAGATCAATATCGCAAAGCAGAAATACGACTATGAGAGGGTCGCAAAGCTGCAGTACCAGGATCTCCCGGCCGTGGAGAAGGAGCTCAAGGAGGCAGAGGAGAAGGCCCAGAGCGAGAGCAGTGAGAGACTGGTCCGGGACAAGGTGACGGAGGAGGAGATCGCCCGCATCATCAGCCGCTGGACCGGAATTCCGGTGACGAAGCTCAATGAGTCCGAGCGCTCGAAGGTGCTCCATCTGGATCAGGAGCTCCATAAGAGATTGATCGGACAGGATGACGCGGTGCGGAGGGTCTCCGATGCGATTCTCCGCTCGAAGGCGGGCATCAAGGATCCGACGAAGCCGATCGGCTCCTTCCTCTTCCTCGGGCCCACCGGTGTCGGAAAGACGGAGCTCGCGAAGGCGCTCGCGCAGAATCTCTTCGACGATGAGAATGCGATGGTGCGGATCGACATGTCGGAGTATATGGAGAAGTATTCGGTCTCCCGCCTGATTGGCGCGGCCCCCGGCTATGTCGGCTACGAGGAGGGAGGACAGCTCACGGAGGCGGTCCGGAGAAAGCCCTACTCCGTGGTCCTCTTCGATGAGATCGAGAAGGCGCATCCGGATGTCTTCAATATCCTTCTGCAGGTGCTGGATGACGGTCGGATCACGGATTCCCAGGGAAGAACGGTGGATTTCAAAAATACCATCATTATTCTGACCTCGAATATCGGAGCGCAGGATCTTCTGGAGGGGATTGACGCGGAGGGGAAGATCTCGAAGAAGGCGGAGGAGCTCGTTATGGAGCAGCTGCACGCCTCCTTCCGACCCGAATTCCTGAACCGGCTCGATGAGATCATTCTCTTTAAGCCGCTCACGAGAGAGGATATCGAAAAGATCACGGCGCTGATCCTGAAGGATATCAATCGGCGCCTTTCGGACCGGAGACTCAGCGTAAAGCTGAGCCCGGAGGCGGAGCGCTATGTCATGGAAAACGGCTACGACCCGAGCTTCGGCGCGCGTCCCCTGAAGAGATTCATCCAAAAGAATGTGGAGACGGTGGTCGCAAAGGTCATTCTGGAGGGCAATGTGAAGGAAGGAGACACGATCCTTCTCACAGAGCGGGACGGAAGGATGCAGGCGGAGATCGAAGAGGGAAGAGAGGAAAAATAAAGGCTCTGAGGCCGCGAACTAAGCAGAGATCCGCGTTCGAAGAAGTACTGGACAGGAGAAGAATGGGATCACCGGGATCACTCCGGCGATTCCGGGAAAAGAAGGATTGGCCCGCCGCACAAGAAAGCTGTGCGGCGGGCCGAGATTTTTTGGCTGTGTTTTCGGATCAGTACTTTTCCGGATCAGTACTTTTCTTTTTCCTCCATTTTCGATAAAAGACGTAGAGGAAGGCCAGTAGACCAAGAGCCAGGGCAAGCTCAAAAAGGAGAAGCTTGTTTCTGGGAGGACGGAAGCAGAAAAGAAGCGAGATGAGAAAGAAAGGAATGCCGACGATCAGATTGACGATCCCGTTCTCACGGTAGTCTCTTTTGAGATTGAAAATCCCGACAAGGATCAACAAAAAACCAATCAATGCGGAAAAGAGATAATGGCTCAATGTCCCCACCTCCCGACTGAACCCTGGTAAGAAGTTCACCATGTGTATCGCTGCAGAAATTATGCTGCTCAGCGCTGCGCCTGATGCGGCGGATAGCAATACCGCTGCGGATAAGTTTTTTATAACATAGCAGGTTTTATTTGCTATGTAAATAATAATATTAACATTAGTCAATTAGCTAATTGAGAGACCCGATAGATGTGAGGTTGAGGGAGCATAAAGACAGTTTTCCGGACCGATCCATTCCTATCGGAGGTGCATAATCGAGGAGGTCGTTCTCTTGACCCGGTTTTCAAGAGATGAGAGGCATTAAAAAAATATTAAATTTTAGGGGCTTGTTCTGTAAGAGACAGAGAGGATAAAATAAGAAAAAAGCGGAGGAGAGTCTCGGCTTGTCATCGAGCGGACGGGGAGGGGGCCATGAGGAAGATTGAGTATTCGAAGGTGTATACGGCGGGCTGTGAGGCCCCTCTTAAGATATGCAGGGGGCACTTCGCCACAAATCACGCGCACTTAAACTACTATATCGATATCACGACTCTGAAGACCCGGAGCGGGGAGGCCTATGATATCGCCCGCTGCCTGAGCGGAGTCTACTTCTACGGCGCGGTGATCGACACCATCGTGTGCATGGAGGGGACGGATGTCATCGGGGCCTTCCTCTCGGAGGAGCTCACGAAATCCGGTGTTCTCTCCGCAAATGCCCATAAGTCGATGTATGTGGTGCACCCGGAGTTCAACAGCAATTCGCAGCTTATCTTCCGGGACAATCTGATCCCGGAGATCGAGGGAAAGAACATCCTGGTGCTGCTGGCCAATCTGACGACGGGGAAGACGCTGGACAAGATTCTGGAGTGTATCCAGTATTATCAGGGGAGGCTCGTCGGGGTTTCCGCGATCTTCAGCGCGGTGGAGGAATACCAGGGGATTCCGATCTTCTCCGTCTTCGGGAAGAAGAATATCCCGGACTATGCCTCCTGGAACTACAGGCAGTGCCCCCTTTGCCATGCGGGAGAGAGGATCGACGCTCTGGTAAATGCCTATGGCTATGAGCCGCTGGAGCAGTAGCGGAGCTTATGGAAGGGCGGGCATTACCGTGCCCGGGCTTTGACTCCGGGATTTTGACCCTTGGCGGAAAGTGTGCTACAATACCCCAAATGCGCAAGAGCCATCTGGGGTTTTTTTATGTCTGAAAATGCGAGCAGCAGAGAGAGGGAGGAGGCGATTTCCGTCCGGGATGTGACGAAGATCTACCGCCTTTATGATAAGCCGATCGACAGACTTTTGGAGTCGGTGAATCCGTGGCACAGAAATTATCATCGGGATTTCTATGCATTAAACCACATCAGCTTTTCCGTCGGGAAGGGGGAGTCGGTGGGGATCATCGGGACGAACGGCTCCGGGAAGTCGACGATCCTTAAGATCATCACCGGCGTGCTGAGCCCAAGCTTCGGCACGGTTCATACGAAGGGCACGGTCTGCGCGCTCCTGGAGCTCGGGGCCGGATTCAATCAGGATTATACCGGTATCGAGAATATCTATATGAACGGGACGATGATGGGCTTCAGCCGGGAGGAGATGGATCAAAAGCTCCAGGCAATTCTCGATTTCGCGGATATCGGGGACTTCGTCCTTCAGCCGGTGAAGTCCTATTCCAGCGGAATGTTCGTCCGGCTCGCCTTTGCGCTCTACATCTCCGTGGATCCGGAGGTGCTGATCGTCGATGAAGCCCTCTCCGTCGGGGATGTTTTCTTCCAGGCGAAGTGCTATCATCGGATGGATGAGCTGAAGAGGAAGGGGACGACGATCCTGATGGTGACACATGATCTCGGCTCCGTCATGAAGTACTGCGATCGGGTGGTCCTCTTAAACCGCGGGGAGAAGATCTCCGAGGGAAGGCCGGGGGAGATGGTGGACCTCTATAAGAAGATTCTCGCGGGGCAGTACACGGGGCATGAGGACTTCGTGGACAAGCAGGACTTCGGGGTGAATTCCATCGGGGCCTCCGTCGTGGAGGAGCTCAAGGGAAGGGCCGCCGGAGAAGCGAGGGGAGAAGAGGAAAAGGGGAAGGACAGAGAGCGGGAAGGAAGGGGAAAGACAGAGTCCGAAGGAAAAGAGAAGGAAGGGGCCGGCGGAGGAGATTCGCTTATGATGTCACGCCTTTCGCTGAACCCGGATGTGAAGCATTACGGGAATGGAAAGGCGGAGATCTATGACTTCGGGATTTTCGACGAGAGAGGGCAGCTCACGAATGTCATCTTGAAGGGGGAGTACTTTTCGATCCGGGAGAAGATCCGCTTCCACGATCGGATCGAGGCCCCGATCTTTACCTTCACCATAAAGGATAAGCGGGGGATGGACCTGACCGGGACCAATACGATGTTCGAGGGGAAGGAGACGAAGGCGGTGAAGGCCGGGGACGAATATATCTGCACCTTCCGCCAGCGCATGAATCTGCAGGGGGGAGAGTATCTTCTCTCCATGTCCTGCACCGGCTTCGAGGAGGGAACGCATACGGTCTATGACAGAAAGTACGATGTGGCGAGTCTCACCGTGCTGTCCAATAAAAATACGGTCGGCGTCTATGATATGGAGTCGGAGCTGACTCTGGAAAGGCATGAAGCATGAGTTTTCTTCAGCACAAGGGAAATCTGGTCGACTGGATCTATTTCGGAGAGCTGGAAAATGGCTATGAGCGGGATGCCGCTGTGCTGCTTCTCGGAGACCGGGAGGAGACCGCGCCCTTTGAGGAGCTTCTGAGAAAGCGGGTGAAGAGGGTGTCCTTCCGCCTGGACGATGCGAGCTATGACTATGTCCTGATTCCGAAGCTCACCAAAAGAGTGCTCTCCATGTTCGGGACGAGGACGGAGAAGCTCATCCGGGGGCTTTCGGACGCCTGGCTGAAGCCGGGGGGAGAGCTCATTCTGGGGATAGAAAACCGAAATGAGATTGACCGGATCGCGGCGGGGGAGCTCTATGACAAGGATACCGTATATCTCTCGAAGCCGGAGCTTTGGTCTCTCCGGGAGCGCCTTCGGGGGGACTTTCCGGACTGTCGGGAGCTCCTCTATTTTCCGCTCCCCGCCCTGGATATGCCGATGCATATCTACTCCGAGGAGCGGCTGCCGGAGGCCGGAGAGGAGGATGAGAAGATTCGGGCCCTCGCGGAGCTTCAGGATTTTCCGGACTTCGCGCCGGCCTATCTCTACCGCTTCTGCCCGGAGCAGGGGATCGCAAAGAGGCCGAAGGACTACCACGGATGGCTTCCGATCTATGTGAAGTATAATTCCAGCCGGAAGGCGGAGTACGCGATCAAGACGGAGATCCTGAAGGACCCGGAGGGGGGGAAGCATGTCCTTAAGGAGGGGATTACGAAGGAGGCGAATGCGCACATCGAGTCTCTTCCCTTAAAGAGAAAGCTCCTCCTTTCCTCCGAAAATTACAGCGGGATCCCGGTCCTAAAGGAGGAGAGCTTTCGGAGGGCCTATGGCTCCGGGGATATGCTCTCCGCCCTGGTCTACCCCTATATTACGGGGAAAAGTCTCTCGGAGCTCCTCTCCCGGAGGATACGGAACGGGAGCGCGCCGATCTCGGAAATCAAGGAGAGTATGGAGCTTATCCTCGGAAAGAGGACAGGGAGTATTCGCCCGGCGAATCTCGACTGTCTCTTTGAGAATGTCCTCCTCCGGGAGGGAAAGCCCACGGTCATCGACTGTGAGTGGGTCATGGACCAGGAGGTCCCGCTTCGTTTTTTGCAGTTTCGGATCCTGAAATACTGGTATGAGGACAACCGGGAGAAGCTCCGCTATGAAAATCTCGCGGCTTTTCTCCGGTATTTCGGCTATGACGCGGCGGAGAGCGCGAAGTGTGAGGAGAGGGAGGCCGCCTTTCAGAGGGAGATCCACGGCTCGGGGGAAGAGTCCAATGTCTGGGCCTATCAGGAGAGAAAGGTCTCCGTTCGAAATTATAAAAAGCAGGAGAAGAAGATCTCAGAGCAGGAGAAGAAGATCCTTGAGCTAAAGGAGACTTTGGAGAGGGAGGTTCGGGCGAGAGATATCACGATCCGGAAGGAGAGGGAGGAGAAGCGCCTGACCAGCATTCATGTCGGAAATCTCGAGCGGGTGATCGGGGTCCACGAGAGAGACATCGAGGCCTTGCAGAGGGATATCGAGTATTATAAGGCGAACCAGAGCTTCCGGAGCCAGATGCATCAGAGCTTCCAGGAAAAGTATACAAGGCACTTTCCGATCGGCTCACCGCGGCGGAAGGTCATGAGCTATATCAAGCGGACGCTCCGTCACCCCTTCCGCATGCTCCCGATGTACTTCACCGCGGGCGGACGGAATCGGATCCGGGGGGATTTCAGGATCGGGGAGGTCTATCTCGAGGAGGGGAGGCTCCGCTTCGAAAAGCAGGAGAGCCCGCTGGTCAGCATCGTCATTCCCTGCTATAACCAGATCGGCTATACCTACAGCTGCCTTCGCTCGATCCTAAGACGCACCGATCAGGCGGAGACGCCCTATGAGATCATCATCGCGGACGATGTTTCGACCGATGCGACGCGGGAGATCCGGGAGTATACCGAGAATCTCGTCATCGCGAGAAACACGGAGAACATGGGCTTTCTGAAGAACTGCAATCAGGCGGCGAAGCTTGCGAGGGGAGAGTATATCTTCTTTTTGAACAATGACACCACCGTGACGGATGGCTGGCTGAAGAGCCTTGTCGATACGATGGAGCGGGATCCTTCCTGCGGACTCTGCGGCTCGAAGCTCGTCTATCCCGACGGAAGGCTCCAGGAGGCGGGGGGAATCATCTGGTCCGATGCCTCCGGCTGGAACTACGGAAGACTCATGGATCCGGCGGAGCCGGAGTACAACTACGTGAAGGAGGTGGACTATATCTCCGGAGCGGCGATCCTGATCCGGAGGTCGCTCTGGGAGGAGATCGGCGGCTTCGACGAGAGGTTCGCCCCGGCCTACTGCGAGGATTCGGATCTCGCCTTTGAGGTGAGGAGGCACGGGAGCCGGGTGCTCTACCAGCCGAAATCCGTCGTCGTCCACTATGAGGGGGTCTCAAACGGGACGGATGTCGAGGGAAGCGGCCTAAAGCGTTATCAGAAGGTGAACCAGGAGAAGTTCCGGGAGAAGTGGGCGGAGGAGCTGAAGAAGCAGTCCGTCAACACAGGAAGTCCGAATCCCTTCCGCGCGAGGGAGAGAGGACAGGGCAAGCGCTATGTCCTCGTTGTCGATCACTATGTGCCGACCTGGGACAGAGACGCGGGCTCGAAGACGACCTGGCAGTACCTGAAGATGTTCCTCGAGAAGGGGCTCAGAGTCAAGTTCCTCGGGGATAATTTCCTCCACGAGGAGCCCTACAGCACGGAGCTCCAGCAGATGGGGATCGAGATTCTCTACGGGCAGAGGATGCAGTCCGAGATCTGGAACTGGATCGAGCAGAACCGCTGTGAGCTGGACATGGTCTACCTGAACCGGCCGCACATCGCGATCAAGTATCTGGACTACATCAAGGAGAGAACGGAGTGGAAGTGCATCTTCTACGGCCATGATCTCCACTTCCTCCGGGAGAGGAGAGAGTACGAGCTGAACCACGACCCGGCGGTTTTGGAGGATTCCGAGTACTGGAGGGATATGGAGCTCTCGGTGATGCGAAGAGCCGATCAGAGCTACTACCCCTCCTCGGTCGAGGTCAACGCAATCCGGGAGATCGATCCCTCGATCGAGGTGAAGGCGATCACGGCCTATGTCTTCACGGAGCCTGCGAAGGTGGAGAAGAACTACCAGAAACGGGAGGGACTTCTCTTTGTAGGGGGATTTGCGCATCCGCCAAATAAGGACGGGGTTCTCTGGTTTTCGCGGGAGATCTTTCCGCGGATCCGGAAGCAGATTCCGACGATGCGCTTTCGAATCGTCGGTTCCCACACGGACGAAGAGATCGAGGAGCTCTCCCGCACTCCGGGGATCGAGGTGCTGGGCTTCGTCTCCGATGAAAGACTTTCCGAGCTCTATCAGGAGTCCAGGCTCGTCGTCGTACCGCTCCGCTACGGCGCGGGAGTGAAGGGGAAGGTCGTGGAGGCGCTTCACGAGGGCTCCGCGGTGCTCACGACCTCCTGCGGCGCGGAGGGAATCCCCGACGCGGAAGAAGTCGTCCGAATCGAAGACAGGGCGGAGGACTTCGCCGATGCTGCCGTGGAGCTCTACCACAATACGCCGCTTCTCCAGAGGATGTCGGAGCTCTCCGAGCGCTATGTCGCGGAGCACTTCTCGGTGGAGGGCGCGTGGAAGCGAATCCGCAGGGATTTCGGGATAAGGGAGGACGGGAGTCTCTGTGATCTCTATGAGAATGAGGAGGGAGAGAGCTGATGCAGGCGATACTTTTATGCGGCGGACTGGGCACGAGACTTCGTTCCGTGGTCTCAGACCGCCCGAAGCCTCTCGCGGATATTGAGGGCAGGCCCTTCATGGCGTATCTTTGCGAGGAGCTTGTCCGGCAGGGAATCGATGAGATCGTCTTTGCCGCGGGCTATCTCGGGGAGATGATCGAGGAATGCTTCGGAGACGGGAGCCGCTATGGCTTTTCCGCCTCCTATGCTTTTGAGAAGGAGGCGCTCGGGACGGGGGGAGCGATCCGAAACGCCCTCCCCCTTGTCAAAAGGGAGCAGTGCTTCGTCTTAAACGCGGATACCTATTACAGGATCCGCTACGCCGCGCTCCTGGAGCTGATGGAAGAAAAGGGATTGGACATGGCGCTTTTTACGAGGGAGGTGGAGGACATCTCCCGCTATGGGGAGGTCCGGCTTTCGGACGGCCTTTTGAGTGCCTGGAATGAAAAGAGAGAGGGAAGACAGGGAAAGGGAGAGATCAACGGAGGGGTCTATCTCCTCCGCCGCTCCCTCATGGAGCGGATTCCGGAGGGAAAGCACAGTCTGGAAAATGAGCTCATCCCCCGCTGGATCCAGGAGGGCGTCCGGATTGGGGCGAAGAAGGCAGAGGGGTATTTTATCGACATCGGGCTGCCGGAATCCTATCGGCAGTTTTCGGAGGATGTCAGAGAGGGGAGGATATCGCAGTGATTTATCGGGGAAGAGCACCGCTTCGGATTTCTTTCGGAGGGGGCGGAACGGATGTGGCGCCTTTTTGCGAGGAGCAGGGGGGAGCGATCATCGGCAGTACGATCAATAAATATGCGTACTGCTCGATTTTACCGAGAGAGGATGATAAAATCATCGTGCACTCCCTCGACTTCGACATGACGGTGCAGTTCAACGCCAAGGAGAATATCATCTACGACGGAAAGCTCGACCTCGTGAAGGCGGCGATGAAGGCGATGAAGATCCGGCAGGGCTGCGAGGTCTTTCTCCAGTGCGACGCCCCGGCGGGTTCGGGACTCGGCACGAGCAGCACGGTGATGGTCGCGATCCTGAAGGCTCTTGCGAGATGGCAGAAGGAGGAGCTCGAGGGCTATGAGCTCGCGGACCTCGCCTTCCAGGTCGAGAGACTGGACCTCGGAATCAGCGGCGGCTACCAGGATCAGTACGCGGCGACCTTCGGCGGCTTTAACTTCATCGAATTTCACGGCAGGCATCATGTCGTCGTCAATCCCCTCCGGATTAAGAAGGAGACGATCAATGAGCTCCAGTACAACCTCCTTCTCTGCTATACGGGAGGCATCCATGTCTCCGCGAAAATCATCGACGACCAGGTGAAAAATTATAAGAAAAAGTCCGCCTTCGAGGCGATGTGCGAGGTGAAGAAGCTGGCCTATGATATGAAGGATGCGCTGCTTCGCGGCGAGCTGAATGAGTTCGGCCTTCTCCTAAATGACGGCTGGCAGGCGAAGAAGCAGATGTCCGACAAGATCACGAATCCGCAGATCGACCACCTCTACGAGGAGGCCAGAGCCGCGGGGGCTCTGGGGGGGAAGCTTCTCGGGGCGGGGGGAGGAGGCTTCCTTCTCGTCTACTGCCCCTATAATGTGCGCCATATCGTCTCGAAGAAGCTGAAGGAGGCGGGCGGACAGCTCACAGACTGGGTCTTTGAGCTTCGGGGCGCGCAGAGCTGGAAGGCGAAGGGCTGACGGATGGAGAAAGTCGTCTTTCTGGACCGGGACGGGACGATCAATGAGGAGGTGAATTATCTCCATAAAAGAGAGGATCTCCGGATCCTTCCCGCTGTCACAGAGGGGCTTCGGCTCCTTAGCGAAGCGGGCTTTCTCCTTATCCTGATCACGAATCAGGCGGGGATCGGGAGGGGCTACTACAGCGTCCGGGACTGTATCGAGCTGAATGATTTTCTCGCCGCAGAGCTTCAGAAGGGGAGCGCGGGACTTTCTGCGGGCTATTACTGCCCGCACCATCCGACGCACGGCATCGGAGAATGGAAGAGAGCCTGCCTTTGCCGGAAGCCGGAGGCCGGGCTTTTCTACCAGGCGGAGTGGGATATGCTTTCGGAGAAGCTGCGGGAGGACTGCCTTTTCGGGCTCTCTGAAAGGGAGAGGGAGGAGGCAGAGCGTGAACTGCTGCCGGATAAGGGCGGCGGGGAGAGCGGGTCCCTTTTACAGAGCGGTCTGAGGCTTCCGGAGGCACTGCTTTCTGAGCTGAAAAAGAGGAATGAAACGCTTTCGGAGCTTCGGAGCTGGCTCTCCCACTGCTACATGATCGGCGATAAGCTGATCGATATGGAGGCGGGGCATCGCTTCGGCGTTTGCGGCATTCTCCTCTCCACGGGCTACGGGGCGGAGGAGGAGAAGAAGGCGAAGCCGGGGGACTATGATTATTTTTCGAAGGATATGAAGGAGGCAGCAGAATGGATTCTGAAAAGAGAGCGGAGAGACAGCTTGAGATCCTGATCGAGCGCTACCCGGCGCTTTCCGGGCTTAAGGATAAGATCCGGGAGGCCTATCAAATGCTCCGGGACTCCTATGAGAGAGGAGGGAAGCTTTTAATCTGCGGAAATGGAGGCTCCTGCGCGGATTCGGAGCATATCGTCGGAGAGCTCATGAAGGGCTTTTGTAAAAAGAGGAAGATTTCAGAGAAGCTTCGCCTTCGCTTAAAAGAGATCCATCCGGAGGACGGGGAGGCGCTCTATGAGAATCTCGAGCAGGGGCTTCCCGCGATCGCGCTCACGGCGCAGACCGCTCTCAACACCGCCTTTTCCAACGACAAAAATCCGCTCATGATCTTCGCGCAGCAGACGCTCGGCTACGGGAAAAAGGGGGACGTGCTCCTCGGCATTACGACCTCCGGGAACTCAAAGAACGTGCTCTATGCCTTTGAGGTCGCAAAGGCTCTCGGCATGAAGACGATCGCGCTCACCGGAAAGGACGGGGGGAAGGCCGGAAAGCTCGCGGACCTTTCCCTCATCGCACCGTCGAATGAGACCTATCAGATACAGGAATATCATCTTCCGATCTATCACGCGCTCTGCCTCATGCTGGAGGAGAGATATTTCGGGGAATGAGCTCCCCGGCTTCGGAGTTCTCCGCATTTTTCGAAAAAGCGCGGAGAAAAGGATCTGAGCGCTTCGGATTGTCGCTTCAATCTCAGAGAGGAAAGGCTCTGCCTTTGGGGCGACTGGAATTTTGGGCCGAAGCGGGCAAGCACCCTTTTGTGAGCGTTCTCCGCTCAAGCTGTGGTTTTAGAGAGAAGAAGGAGAAGAGAGAGGGAGATCCTTTATGAGAAAAAAGAAATACCGCCATGTCTTCTCCGTCCCCTGCTACGGGGACTCCCCTTATCTTGAGGAGCTGATCCGGAGCCTTTTGCAGCAGAGTCTCCGGGCGTACATCATCCTCGTTGCTGCAGGGGAGAGTGCCTTTTTGAGAGAGCTCTCCTCCCGCTTCGGACTTCCGCTCTATCTCAGGGAGGGAAAGCCCTGCCTCCGGGACGACTGGAATTTCGCCTATGAAAAGGGGGCGGAGCTTGCGGAGCTTGTCACGATCGCGCATCAGGACGATCTCTACGACCCGGACTATCTGAAGGCCGTGCTCCACGCCTTCTCTCTCTACCCGGATATGTCGCTCTTTTTCTGTGACTGCCGGACGATCGATGCCTCGGGAAATGTCTTTTCGCGCCGGGCGGAGGCGGTGAAGCGTCTTCTCCGCCTGAGGCTTCGGAATCACGAGAAGGCGGACCGCTGCTCCGTGAAGCTTTCCGCGCTCCGCTTCGGAAACGGGATCATCTGCCCGAGCTGCTGCTATCGTCCTTCCCTCTGCGGGACCCCGCTCTTTCAAAATTCCTACCGCTTCATCATAGACTGGGACACCTTCCTCCGCCTCTCCCGCAGGCCGGGGCGCTTTCTCTCTCTGGAGAAGCCGCTCCTGTCCTACCGGGTCCACGGCGGGGCGGAGACCGCAAGGCAGATCGAAAGCCACAACCGGGAGAAGGAGGAGGAAGAGGAGTTTCGGAAGCTGCACGGGGCGTTTCTCGCAGGCATATTGATGTTGTTTTACAGGAGGGCGTATTCCGCCTATGGAAAAGACAAGAAAAAGTAGCGATGCGGCGGGAAATCCGAGAAGAGGAGCGGGAACGGTCCTGTACGGACTGTTCTTTTTCCTTTGCGCGCTTTCCTTTTCGATTTTTTTCTATGAGTCCGGGAACTGGGGAAGGCTCACGGGGGAGGCGGGGAATCTCCCCGCGCTTTTCGAGATCGGGCTCGTCCTTCTCCTTATCCTCCTTTTTTATGCGTTCCGGCGGATTTTCCTTAAAAACCGGAGGCGGACGTTTCTCTGCATCGCCGCTGTCCTCCTCCCGGAGCTCTATCTCCACAGGATGCTCTTTCCCTTCTTCCTCTCCGGCCTGTATTTCTGGCTTCTTTTCTTCCTCTTCTTCCTCCTCTTCGGAGAGGGGAGGCGCGTCCCTCTCCGGGAGCTTCTCCGCTCGGCCTCCTCTCTCCCGGGCCCCGATTTTCTCCCCCTCCTTTTCTCCCTGCCTCTTCTCCTGATCCAGTTGAACCGGATGAATATCGCGGCGGACTACGATTCCCTTCGCTACGGCCTTCGGAGCAGCTATGTGCTCTTTAACGGGGACTTTTTCTCCGCGCTCGGCCAGATCAATGCGGTCTACAGCTACCCGAAGGGGCTGGAAATCCTGAGCTTTCCGCTCTCCCACTTCCGCTGCTTTTCCCTCCAGCTCATGTTTCAGTTCTGGACCATGATCGCGTGCGCCTTCCTCCTTTTTCGAATCCTTCGCCTTTTGGGGAGGACGGGGAGAGACAGCTCCTACGCCGTCCTCTTCTTCTTTTTGATGAGCTCTGTCGGAAATATGTCGATCACGGCGAAGACGGATCTCATCACGCTTCTCGTCCAGCTCGCCATGCTTTTCTTCTTTCTCAGAGGGGAATGGCTGAAGGGGACGGCGGCCCTTGTACTGAGCTACTCCTTTAAGCCGACGGCCGTCGTTTTCAGCACGGCGTCCTGGCTGATCCTGATGGCGGGCTCTCTCTGCCTTGCCATCCGAAGCGAAAGCAGAGCGGGACTTCTCCGGGAGGAGAGAAGAAAAGGAGGAGCTGCGCTCCTCTTCTCCCTGCTGTTTACGGGCCTTGTAACGCTCCGGACTCTCCTCATCACAGGGCTTCCCTTCTCCACCACCTTCACAGGCTTCTTTCAGGCGATCGGCTTTCAGGTGAAATGGCCCTTTAATCTGGACGCTCATATCGACTATGCGACAAAGGGAGGGGCGGCGGAGCTCTTCCTTTCCGTTCTCCGGCGGGCGCTTCTCTTCCTCTTTTGCCCGATCGGGGAGGATATGAATCATGTGCAGATCGCCTGGGGAGGCATCTCGATCCCGATCCTCCTCTTTCTCACGATCCGAAACATGCATCATTTCCGGGCCGGAGGCAGAAAAGGGGAAGGGGACGAAGAGAGGAGAAGGCGCCTTTTCCTTCTCTTTTTGCTTTTTTCCGGGATCGGCCTTCTCTCTCTCATGACGCTCTCTATGCTCTGGCAGGTGGACGGAAACTACTATATCCTTCTGGACTCCCTGCTTTTGCTCACGGCCTTCTCCCCGATCCCGGACGCATCTTCCAAAGAGGCGTTTCTCCCCTTCTTTCGCGGGAGAGAGGCGGAGAGGGAGAGGGGGATCCGGCTTCCCGGCGCCGCAATCCTTTATCTCGCCTCGCTTCTCACCACGCTGATTACGAGCTGGGTCGGGGCCGTGGGATTTACGCCCATTGACCTTTTAAACCGCGGCTACTATGATAATGTGGCGATGATCAAGGAGTTTGAGGCGGAGCGGGGTTCCCTCCGGCACTTTTCCGAGATGTCTTTGCGAAAGCAGAACCGGGTGCTCGCCTTCGCCAGGACACCGGACTGCTACTATATCCTCTGCAATGTCCAGAGCATCGCCGATGTGGAGGGCTCCGGGGGGAGTCCGGGCCTCTATGATGATCCGGAATTCTTCGAGTGGTTTCTGAAGTGGGCCGATATTGACTATATCTACCTCGAGCGGAGCTTTCTCTGGGATGAGAGGGAGGAGAGGGCGAAGGAAATGCTCCACTCCCTCCTTAAGGACGGCATGCTCTATGAGCTGGATGTCGAGGAGGGGAGGGCGGATCAGGACGGCTTCCTCCTGATGAAGGTGGACCAGCAAAGACTCTCCTATGTCTGGGACGGAAGGGAGCTCCCCGCGCTTTCGGAATCGGAGCTCTCCCAGAGGAGAGAAGTCTTTGAGCGTTTCCTCTCCGGCGGCTTTTCCTACTGGGAAATACTGGAGGCAAAGAAAAAGATGGGCGGCGCATACCGCTGATTTCCGTCCGCGCAGACAGATGCCGTCTGCCCTGCTGACGGGGACTGATACAGACAGTATTTTTCATAGAAGAAGATAGAGAGGAGAGAGATGGATTCAGCGAGGGACAGAGATCGCGAAAAGGGGAGGCGTACAGCGGTACGGGAAGCGGCGGTTTTTCTCCTTCTGCTTCTCGCGGGCTTCTATGTGAACCGCCATATTCACATTCACGGTCTCTACATGGATGACCTCTATATGTGGTCCTGCTACGGGGAGCAGAGCTATTTCGCCTTTGCTTTCCCGATCGGCACTTCGACCCGCTTCCGTCCGGTCTACTGGACGCTCACCTATCTGGAGATGATGCTTGTCAGGAATCATCCCTCGCTTTTTGTGCCGGTAAATATTATCCTGAATGTCGGCTGCGCCTACTTTATCTATCGCTTTTCCCGGAGGCTTTCCGGGGGGCTCACGCTGATCCCGTTCCTCTCCGCTCTGCTCTATCTCTTCTCCCATTTTTCCTATTATCAGATCGGACAGGCCCTGGGGCTTCTGGAGACCATGTCCCTTTTCCTGGCGCTTTATATCCTCTTCCTGCTCTATGACTACCAAAGGGACGGTGCAGTTTGGCGCTTTCTCCTGGCAAACCTCGTCTACTTCCTTCTGGTCTTCTCCCATGAGCGCTATCTCGCTCTCTTTCCGCTCTTCCCCCTCGCCCTTTTTTCGGGAAAAAGGAAGGAGGGACGCGTCCGCCTGCTTTTCCTCAGCATTCTGAACCTGATCCTGATCCTTCTCCTCCGGGGACTTGCGATCGGAAGCATCCTCCCGGCGGGGACGGGCGGGACGGAGGTGAGCGATACCTTTTCTCTGGGCCAGGCGCTTCGCTTCTCCCTCTCTCAGGTCGCCTATCTCTTCGGGGTCAATGCGGGGCCGGAATACCTGTCCGGAATTCCCTTTTCCGAGGCCGCGCCCTGGCTGAGACGCCTGGTCTTCTTAAGCTGGCTTCCGCTTTTCCTCCTGCTTTTTTCCGCGCTTTTTTGGGCGATCCCGGGAGGGCGCGGGAGGAAGGCGTCTTTCCTCGGGGGGAATCTCCTTTTTCTCAGCTTCATCGCGCTCTGTATCGGCTGCTCCTCCGTAACGATCCGGGTGGAGATGCGCTGGATCTATGTGAGCTATGCGGTGGCGCTCCTCTATCTCTCCTGGATTGTCGGAGAGGGCCTGAGAGCGCGGAGAGCAGCGGGAGCAGTGGAAGAAGCAGGGGGGAGCTTCGGAGGAGAAGGCGGACAGGAAGCGGAAGAAGGAGCGGATTTCTCCTCCGGGCATGATGCAGGATCAGAGGGATCAGAGCCCACGGGGATGCTCAGCGAAGCAGAAGGGAAGGGCACGGCAGCGAAGGACCGGAAAGGGGGGCGGCGGATCTGTCTCTCCCTCCTCTTTTTCGCCTATTTCC
Organism: Oribacterium sp. oral taxon 078 str. F0262; assembly: GCF_000160135.1. Lineage (GTDB taxonomy): Bacteria > Bacillota > Clostridia > Lachnospirales > Lachnospiraceae > Oribacterium. Next base: position 119,873 of record NZ_GG729937.1, on the reverse strand, counting down.
TGTGCATCTCCCCGGTGGAACGCTATTACCGCTCCTATTTTCCGAAGATCTACTTCTGGGAGAATCAGGACCGCATGAATTCCCTCGCGGATCAGACGATCGGACGCTACGGGAGAGAGGGCGTTTTCGGGAAGCAGGTATACATTCTCGGAAACAGTTACCATATGACGGACTTTTACGCGAGGACCTTCTTCAAGGTCTATGACCGGGAGAGAACGGCCGGAGGAACGAGGATTCATTTCCTCCGGGACCTTTCTGAGCTCCCGGACGGCGCGGGGAGAGAGAACAGCCTGATCCTGGAGGAGGTCCCGGAGGAGAGGGGCTACCGGGATATCACGGAGCAGAGCTTTGGAGGAGGGAAAGATGCGTAAGGATATGGAAGGGAGAGGAAGGCTTTTCTATACGCTGCTGCTTCCCGCTTTCTTTTCGGGGCTTCTCGTTCTCTATCTCCGCTTTTCTTCCATGGATATCGTATCCTCTGACTATATCCGCCTGATAAACTCCTATCTTCCGGATACGATGAACCCGGATAAATTCTTTGTGCCGGATATCCTGACCCGGATTCCGATCAGCTTTCCCCTTCGTGCGATCAATGTAAAGTTTTTCGGCTTCTCCGTCGTCTTCGACCGTCTTCTCGGGCTTCTCGGGCTCTGCCTCTCTGCGATCCCCCTCGCGCTCTTTTCCCTGCGCGAGCGCGTTTTCGTGCGGGGAAGCCTTCTCCCTCCCATTCTGTGTCTTTTTTTCCTCCATTTTGGGCTGAATAAATGGGAGCTTCTCTTAAACGGCTCCGGCTATGCTCATTTTCTGGCCTTTGCCATCTTCTACGCGCATTTTCTCCTGCTGGACCGCTTTTTGAGAGGGGAGGAGAAAAGGGGGAGCACAGTGCTTCTTTTTCTTCTCCCCTGGATCTCTCTTCTCGTCGCGGGGCCCTATCTGATCGTCTATCTCCTGACACTGGTTCCGGCCTACAGCTTTCTCCTTCTCCGGGAGGCCTCCCGCGCGGAGGAGGGCTCCTCTCCTTCGGAGGAAAAGGGGGAGGGCGCCGAGACCGGGAAAGCGCAGCCCGGGCCGTCCCGCTGGATGATGCTTTTGATCCTCTCCGTCCTACTGCCCCTCTTCCTCTACATTTTGAGTAATCATTTTGCGGTATATGAATATTCCGGCGCGGAGAAGCGGACACTCTTTTCTTTGCTCCGGGAATTTCCAAGCTTTCCCATACGCTTTACGCTGAACGGCTTTGCCTCAATGCTCCTCTCCGGGGAGAGCCTGGAGGAGCTCCTCTCGCAAGGTGAGCTGAGTCAGAGCAGGATCTATCTCATGGGGGGCGTCACGGCATTCTCCTACCTCTTCTCCATCTGGCTCTACCTGAAAAGAGGCTATTACAGGGAAACTCTCTTTCCGGCCCTTTTGATCCTTCACGGTCTGGGGAGCCATGCTATCGTCCTCCTCTCCCGCTTCATCTTCCAAAATCCGGATTATGCCTGGCAGAGCCGCTACGCGCTCCAATACGAAAGCGGCATACTCGGTATCCTCCTCCTCTGCTTTTTGCTTCTCCGCGATGCGCGGGCCGTGGCCCCGGGGGAAGAGGAGGACGAAAGCGATACGGGCGGCATTTTCCTCCGGAAGGCGGAGAGGGAGGAAAGAGAATGCGGCGGATGGGCGGCGCCGGGGAGAGCGGCGCGCTGCCTGGCTCTCCTCCTTCCATTGACCTTTTTCCTCGGGAACTGTTATACTACTGTGCGGGAGATCCGGAAGATCCCCTACCGAAGGCAGAGCTATGAGCGGATGACTCGGACAGCCTGGGAGCTCGAGAGCTTCAGCGACGAGGAGCTTCAGCAGATATTTGAATACCACCACGGCGGCGGGCGTATTGAACGCGCGTTTCGCATCCTCCGGGAGGGAAAGCTCAATGTATACCGCGCTCTCCGAGAGGGACAGGAGGAAAGAGCATGAAGGTTTTGATACTGGCCGGTGGGCTCGGAACCAGGATTTCCGAGGAATCCCATCTGAAGCCGAAGCCCATGATAGAGATCGGAGAGATGCCGATCCTTTGGCATATCATGAAATACTACTCCTCCTATGGCTTTCACGAATTCATCATCCTGGCCGGTTATAAGCAATATCTCATCAAGGAGTATTTTGCGAACTACTTCCTCCACAATGCGGACATCACCTTCGATATGTCGAACAACCAGATGGAGGTCCACCAGAATGCCTCGGAGAACTGGAAGGTGACAGTCGTCGACACCGGGCTCCGCACCATGACGGGGGGGCGAATTCGCCGTGTCAGAAGCTATTTAAAGGGAGAGCGCTTCATGCTGACCTACGGAGACGGAGTCTCCGATGTGGACCTTCGAAAGCTTCTCGCCTTCCATGAAAGCGCCGGGAAGACCGCGACCATTACCACGGTGAACCTCGCTCAGCAAAAGGGTGTCCTGGACCTTTCCTCCGATGGGAGGATCCGGGCCTTCCGGGAAAAGGAGGAGTCCGACGGAGCTGTGATCAATGGGGGCTTCATGGTCTTTGAGCCCGGGATTTTTGACTATCTTGAGGGAGACGAGACGGTGCTGGAGCGGGAGCCGATGCGAAGGCTCGCATCCGACGGGGAGCTCATGGGCTTCTATCACGAGGGCTTCTGGCAGTGCATGGACACGCAGAGGGAGAAGAAGCTTCTGGAGGAGCTTTGGTCCAAGGGAAAGGCGCCGTGGAAGCGCTGGTAACGGCGCTTTTTCTGCCGCTCTTTCTGCCGCTTTTCCCGCCGCTTTGCCGGCCCGACGCAGGGCGCTCTCGCTCCGACCGCCGCGGCCAACGGCGCGGGCGTAGAAGTCTGCCATCAGGCAGACTCGGAGCGTTCTTGAGTCTTCTCGAAGAGAAGTGCCTCCCGGAGGGAGGCCGGCGAAAGTCACATGGGCAAAGCCGAGTCTTGATGTTTAACGGTATTTGCCGGATCAGGGTGCTTCGGAGATCCGGGAGGGAGAGGAAAAAGGGATGAATTATGCCGAATTAAAAAGCTTCTATCGGGGCCGCCGCGTCTTTGTCACAGGGCACAGCGGCTTTAAGGGGAGCTGGCTCAGTCTGATTCTTCTCCTCCTCGGAGCAAAGGTCTATGGCTACTCCCTCCCGCCGGAGACAAAGCCCTGCCTCTATGAGCTTCTCGGACTGAAGGGAGAGATCCGGGAGCTCGGAGGGGATGTGCGGGATTTCAGTGCCCTGCAAAAGGCCGTCACCGAGGCGGAGCCGGAGCTTATCTTCCATCTTGCGGCGCAGCCCATCGTCCGGGAGTCCTACCGCTTTCCCAGAGAGACTTACGAGACGAATGTCATGGGAACAGTGAACCTCCTGGAGGCACTTCGCTTTTCTTCCTCCGCAAGGAGCTTTCTGAATGTGACGACAGACAAGGTTTATGAGAACCGGGAGCTTCCGGAGCACGCCTTTTCCGAGGAAGAGAAGCTGGATGGCTTCGATCCCTATTCGAACTCGAAGTCCTGCTCGGAGCTTGTGACGCACAGCTATAAAAGCTCCTTCTTCTCCGGGGAGTCCGCGCTCCGCATCTCTACGGCGAGAGCCGGAAATGTGATCGGAGGCGGGGATTTCGCAAAGGACAGGATCATCCCGGACTGTGTGCGGGACACGGTGGAAGGAAGACCGATCCGCGTGCGGAATCCCTTTTCCACAAGGCCCTACCAGCATGTTTTGGAGCCGCTTCTCGTCTATCTCACGATCGCGGCGAAGCAGGAGGGATATCAGGAGGAGAGCGGAAAGACGGAGAGCTCGGAGGGCGCCCGCTATGCGGATTATTACAATGTGGGACCGGACGAAAGCGATGCGATCACGACGGGGGAGCTCGCGGAGCTCTTTGTGAAGAGCTGGGGGAAGCCGGCCTCCTGGGAGAGCAGACCGGAAGAGAAGGCGCCGCACGAGGCGAGCTATCTCCGGCTGAACTGCGAAAAGCTCAGGGAGAGGCTTCGCTGGGAGCCCCGCTGGCAGGTCCGAAAGGCCGTGGAGGAGACCGTCCTTTGGTACCGGGCCTGGCACGAGGGGAGGGAGCTTCGCTCCTTCACGGAGCAGCAGATCCTTCACTTTCTCCGCTGAGGGACGCTGTGCTCCTCCCTTTGGCGCTCAATTTCTCTCAATGCTTCTCTCCCGGAGACCGGGCGCTTCCGAGGCCTCTTGGACTCTTCCCCGCCGAGCGTTCCGGAGAAAGCCGCGTGCGGCCCTTTCCGAAGCGGCCGCTCTCTCTTTTCCGGTCACCCTCTTTCCCGATCGCTCTCCTTTCGCTATTTCGGGGGGAGGGCGGCGCAGGAAAGGACGGGAGACGCTGTGTCTTCTGCCCTTGTCAGGAGAGCCGCGCTGCGGGCTTCGTGGATGCAGAGATCGGGGAACGACTATGATTCAGGCTGCTGATTCGCCAAAGGGCGCTTCAGCTTCGTTTGCTGTCAGGAGATTTCATGGAGAAGATGGAAAAAACGGAAAAGGAAGCGAGGGAGGAGATTCTCTCCCTCGTCGCGGATTACGCGAGGAAATATAAGAGGCAGGATGCCGCCTTCCAAAGGGGGGACAGGATCCCCTATGCCTCCAGAGTCTACGACGAGAGAGAAATGGTGAACCTCGTGGATTCCGCTCTGGAGTTCTGGCTCACCGCGGGGCGGTATACGAAGCGTTTTGAGAAGGAGTTCGGGGACTATCTGGGAGTGAAGCATGTGAGTCTTGTAAACTCGGGCTCCAGCGCAAATCTCCTCGCCTTTATGGCCCTGACCTCTCCTCTTCTCAAGGAGCGGAGAGTGAAAAGGGGGGATGAGGTCATCACGGTCGCGGCGGGCTTTCCCACGACGGTGAATCCGATTCTGCAGTACGGCGCTGTCCCGGTCTTTCTGGATGTGGGGATCCCCTCCTGCAATATCGACACAAGCCTTCTGGAGAGCGCGCTCACGGAGAAGACGAAGGCCGTCATGCTTGCGCATACCCTCGGAAATCCCTTCGATCTCAAGACAGTGAAGGACTTTTGTGAAAGACACGGCCTCTGGCTCGTGGAGGATAACTGCGATGCGCTCGGCTCACGTTATAAGATGGACGGGGAATATCTTTTCACCGGCTCCATCGGAGACATCGGCACCAGCTCCTTCTACCCGCCCCACCATATGACGATGGGAGAGGGGGGCGCGGTTTATACCAGTGATCCTCTCCTTCACAGGATCCTCCGCTCTCTCCGCGACTGGGGCCGCGACTGTTGGTGCGATCCCGGGAGGGACAACAGCTGCGGACATCGCTTCGACGGACAGTACGGAGAGCTCCCCAGGGGATACGATCATAAATATGTCTACTCGCATCTCGGATATAACCTGAAGGCGACTGACCTGCAGGCCGCGGTCGGCTGTGCGCAGCTTGAGAAGTTCCCGAGCTTCGCAAGGAGGAGGAGAGAGAATTTCACCTTCCTGAAGAAGCTTTTGCAGGACGGCGGGGCGGAGCGGAGTCTGATCTTTCCGGAGGCTTCCGAGAACGCGGATCCCAGCTGGTTTGGCTTTCTCATGACGGCGAAGGAGGGCACGGACCGGGGGAGGCTCGTCCGCTATATCGAGGGGAAGGGCATTCAGACCAGGATGCTTTTTGCCGGAAATCTGATCCGGCACCCCTGCTTCGATGAGCTTCGCTCGAAAGGAGAGGGATACCGCATCGTCGGCGAGCTCACAAATACCGACCGCATCATGAGGGACAGCTTCTGGGTCGGCCTATACCCCGGTATGACGGAGGAGAAGCTTTCCTATATGGCGGAGATGATCCTCGAGGGGCTTGGTTAAGCTTTCGCCGCACGAACGCAAAATGGGAGAAGAGGAAGCTTTCGAAGAGATAGGAAACGGAGGCATAGATGAAAGCGGAAGGGAAGGAAGAGGAGTTTTCGTCGGATCTTAAGGCGGTGCATGAAGCCAATCTCTACATCATGCGGGAGATCGACAAGTTGTCGAAGCGGCATGGAATCTCGTACCGCATGGACTCCGGCACACTGCTCGGGGCCGTGCGGCACCGGGGCTTTATCCCCTGGGATGACGATGTGGATCTCCTCTTTCGGAGAGAGGAATTCTCAAAGCTCTGTGCCGTTTCTTCCGAGCTACCGGAGGATTTAAAGCTCCTTCTCCCATGGGAGCTCCGAAAGGGAAGAGCCTTTTATGACTTTGTGCCGAGGATTCTCTATCTTCGCTCCAGAAGACACGGGGAGGAGAGTGCCGAGCAGGAATTCTACGAGGGGAAGCTGAACCACCTCTGGGTGGATCTCTTCCTCCTGGATGCCCTTCCGGATAATCCCTTTCTGAGCTTCCTCTATCGCTTCCGGCAAAAGCTCGTCTTCGGCCTTGCGATGGGGCACAGGATGCGGATCGAGCTTTCGAAATATAAGGGCCTGCAGCGCCTGCAGGTCTTATTTCTCTCCGGCATCGGAAGACTGCTTCCGATGCCTCTCCTCTTCCGCCTCCAGGAGCGCTGGGCGGGCGCCTGTACGAGAGCCTGCCGAAGAAGCGGGAGGAAAACGAAGCGCTCCTACTTCTCGAACTACCAGCCGGACTTTCAGCACTGCACGGTGGAGAATGCCTGGGAGGAGCCCTACTCCCCCTTCGCCTTTGAGGGGGAGCGCTTCCCCGGGCCGAAGAACTGGGACAGGGTGCTCCGCATGCTCTACGGTGACTACCGGAGGCTTCCGCCGGAGGAAGAGCGCCGTCCGAGCCACAGCGGACAGATCGAGCTTTGGGAGAGCACAGAGCGGGAAGAGCAATAGAGCAATGCGGATAGACCGTTGCGAAGGGCAATAGGGCAATGCGGATAGACCGCCGCGAAGAACAATAGGGCAATGCGGCAATGCGGATAGACCGCCGCGAAGAACGATAGGACAATGCGGATAGAAAGAGAACAATGCTGGCGGACAGATCCGTGAGGCGGCAATGCCTTGCAGGAAACTCCCGGGCAAAGAAAAAGCCGGAAGGCTGCCGGATCATTCTCCCGTCCCCGCTGTGGTTCTAAGCCGCGGAAGATATAGAAGAGCATAGGTATAAAAGAGTATCGTTATAGAAGAAGGGTATCGAGGAGGCAATATTTGAAGAAGATCAGTCTCATCGTCTCCGTCTACAATGAAAAGGAAGGACTGGAAAGCTTCTATGAGAAGGCGGACAGCGCCTGCAGGGGACTTATGGAGCTCGGCTATGATTACGAGCTCCTTTTTGTAGATGACGGCTCTCAGGATGGGAGCCGGGAGATTCTGCGGGAGCTCTCGGGGAGGGACCGCGGCCACGTCCGAAGCCTGAGCTTTTCCCGGAACTTCGGACATGAAGCTGCGATGACAGCGGGGCTGGACTACGCCTCCGGGGAGCTTCTGGTCTTCATGGACGCAGATCTCCAGCACCCTCCCTCCTGCCTCCCGGAGATCGTGCGCTGCTATACGGAGGGCTATGAGGTGATCTCCATGGTCCGAAGCTCGAATCCCTCCGCAGGCCTTCTGAAAAACTGGAGCTCCGGCGCCTTCTACTGGCTTTTGAACCGGGTTTCCGATCTCCATTTCGAACCGAATGCCTCCGACTTTTTTGCGATCTCCCGAAGGGTCCAGGCGGTGCTTCGGAAAAACTACCGGGAGAAGATCCGCTTCCTCCGGGGCTATGTGCAGAATGTCGGCTTCCGAAAGACCACTCTCCGCTATGACGCGGCCGTGCGGGTCGCCGGAAAGAGTCACTACTCTCTCCGAAAGCTTTTTATCTTTTCGAGAAATACCATCATGTGCTTCTCGAATCTCCCCCTGCGCCTCGGGATCTTCGCCGGCCTGTGCAGCGGGCTCCTCGGACTCCTCGTGCTGATCTACACTTTGTTCACGAGAAAGGGAGCGCCCTCCGGCTACGCCACCATCGTCGTTCTGATCTGCTTTATGTTCGCGGTGCTTTTCTTTATCGTCGGCATCATCGGGGAGTATATCGCGGTATTCTTTGAGGAGATGAAGGACCGCCCGATCTACATCATAGAGGACAAAGAAAATTTCCCGGAAAGTTGATTATCAACGAGCTTGAAAGCTATGAAAAAAATGATGAAAGGACGCGGTTTAATAAAGACGATTCCGGGCACGGGCAAGGGTCGGTATATCCTGAAGGTGTCGGAGTGAGAAGCGATATCTAAAGAGGAAAGCAAGATGGAACAAATATGGGAAAGGCTGTATAACGCAGCGAAAGGGGCACAAAATCCGAGAGAGATTTCCGAGAGAATCTATGCCGGTGGCGTGGCGGCTGCGGTTGAGTCCGTGAGCGGTAGGATTTATACCGGCGTTTGCGTAGATACATCCTGTACACTTGGAATCTGCGCGGAACGCAATGCGATGTTTCATATGATTACAAACGGCGAGAACGAGATTAAACGGGTATTGGCGCTTATGCCTGATGGATTGACAGCCGCTCCGTGCGGCGCGTGCAGAGAATTTATGGCGCAGCTAATGCCAGGCAGATACCATGACGTAGAAATAATGCTTGATTATGAGCGGGGAAAAGTGGTGACGCTTGGCGAGCTGACTCCGGGATGGTGGATATAATTTCCGCCTGCCGCGGAGAAAGCTCTTGACGATTTTGTACTTTTTTATGATTTGGGAAAAGGATGCCGCCTTTGAGCTCGGCAACAGCCGCAGCATATATTGACAAGGCAAGCAGCATGACCTGATTTACGGCGCAGTGGCAAATGATAGCGTCTATCGTACCATTACCTTGGGAGATCATTGCATTGTGCAGGATATCGACGATTATATCAGCAGCATCAGAGACAGCAAACAAAGCAAGGCATAACAGTTTTGCATTTTGGGAGAGATAAGTATGATAAGGAATGTCGCAATCGTAAGTCTGTCCAGTGGGATCATGGGAGAAGAAGAGATTCAGTACGAAGTGGAGATCGGCTTTCGAAGGCTGCGGGAATACGGTCTTAACGTAAAGCTCATGCCCCATGCGATGAAGGGTCTGGAATATGTCCGGAATCATCCGGAAAAACGAGCGGAAGATCTGCTGGAAGCCTTCCGTGATCCGGAGATTGACATGATTCTATGCGCCATCGGCGGAGACGATACCTATCGACTGCTGCCGTACCTGTTCGATCATAACGAACTGGCGGAAGCTGTGACGGACAAGGTATTCCTGGGGTTTTCGGACAGCACGGTTAATCACCTGATGCTTCACAAAGTGGGACTCAAAACCTTCTACGGACAGGCCTTCCTCTCGGATATCTGTGATCTGAGTCCGGAAATGCATCCCTATACCAGAAGGTATTTCGAGGAGCTGATCAGCACGGGTAATATACAAGAAATCACCCCCAGCGACACCTGGTACGAGGAAAGAAAGAGTTTTTCACCGGAGCAGGTCGGAACAACAACACCTTCCCATCCCAACAAGGGCTTTGAGCTTTTGCAGGGGACTCCTGTTTTTTCAGGAAAGATTCTCGGTGGCTGCATCGATTCGCTGTATGATTTCTTTAACGGCGACCGCTATAGAGATATGCCGGTGTTGTGCCGGAAGTATCATTTGTTCCCTGAGGCAGAGGACTGGAAGGGGCGGATTATCTTGCTGGAATCCAGCGAGGAAAAGCCGAAACCTGAACGGTATCGAAAAGCTCTGGAATATCTGAAGGGCAGCGGAGTTTTTGATGAGGTTTCCGGTGTACTGGTCGGAAAGCCGATGGATGAGACATATGCAGAAGAATATAAACAGCTTTTGGTCGAGCTGATTGATAAACCGGAGCTCTCGATCGTCTTTAACCTGAATATCGGGCATGCGATGCCGCGCTGTATTATGCCCTTCGGCGTTCCAGCTGTTGTTGATGTAAAAAGGCAGATCATCCGATTTGCAGACTGACGATCTGCCTGCTTCAGTACTAGCTGATATTTAGGTATTCTTTCAGCCCGGTCTGAAGCACGGCGGAGAAATTCACTGCATTTTTCTCTGCGATATCGTTCAGCCACTTCGGGATGGTGAGCGTTTTTCTTACTGCCTGGTTGTTTACCCGGTCTCTCACCATCCCTACCCATGCATCAATATAGGTCACATCCGCAGACCCTTTCTCGAAGAAGCTCGGAGAAGGCAGAGGCTTTCCATTCTTTATGTAGCTGAAGATGATTCCTTCCAGCACGTCGCGGGCATTGGTCAGAACCTCCTCCGGACTTTCTCCGTCTGTGAAGCATTCCGGGAAATCCACAAACTCTACATAATATACGCCGTCTTCTTTTCTGATTTTGCAAGGATACAATACTCTATCCATTGTGCCTCCTCTCTATAAAGCGGCTGGGCTGGAATTTCAGCCCCGTGATCCTCTCAATGCTGGAAACGGTTCCCGATGGAATATCTTTCTTGGTACACTTCAGCGGACACATCTTTCCGTTTTTAATATAGATTTCATGCGAGCCTGTCGTGTGATCCAGTTCCCAATTCAAGGCTTTTACCACTTCTCTGTAAGGCTTTGTTTTTGACATGCCGGCCTCCTTACAGCATATATAATACGTATTGCAGATACGTGTGTCAAGAAAGGATTATTGTGAACTTCCTGAAAATCAAAACTCGACGGCTTCCGGGCGTATTCTCGAAACAGGGATACGTCAGTCTATAAAACCCGGCATATTTGTTTGGAATTCATGGGAACAGAATTGAGCCGGAATAGCGGTTCTGCTCTACCTGATTCGCTGTCAATTCAGGAACGGGGAGAAATAAGAGCATATAAAAAGCGGGGGACAGATTCACCATGCCTCCCGCTTTCAGAGTGGGCAGATTCCAGCAGCATTGAAAGAACTGTCCGGATTTACAGATACAGGCTGTTATTCTCAAGAATCAACTCACTCGACACAGAACTCATTTGGCATCAGATACCGTTTCTCGCTGGTGGCTATGCCGCCGTTCTTTGTCACGGTGACATATATTGTCCTGTCCCCATCCTTCAGGGTCAGATAGCAGTAATCGCTGCCCGAGAATTCATCTGTGATGTCATATTTCTGCTTCCCGTAAAAGAGATACATCCTTCCATCGATTGTGTCCGTTGTGACCTGATTTTCCATGTCTTCGGCGATCTCCTCTGAAGTAAGCGGCCGTTCCGTCCCATCCGCCTCTATCGCGACACCACCGCCCTCTTCCACGACGTTTCCCTTTCCGTCTGTGAGAGTATAAGTTCCTTCCTCCTCGTCCACCCTAAGTATAGCATCAGTCAAATCGCCATGAATCCAGATCTGAATGGCTCTCTGAATCCCGCCGATGTCGGCTGCGTAAGCGCTTGTCCCACCGATGAGAAGCGCCAGTACGGCACAGGCTGCCGCAAGGGCTCTTCTTGTTTTAAAATACTTCGCTGCCATCGTATTATCCTCCAGTCTGACTTTGAAATTTTCTGATGTGTGCAGAGATGAGAATGCACGCTGGTACCTCTCCTTATTCGTCATCGTTCCACTCCTCCTTCAGCATATTTTTCAGCATCTGTCTTCCTCGGAGCAGCCGGTTCTTTACGGCGCTCTCGGACAGCGTCAGCACAGCGGCGATTTCCCTCACCGAATAATCCTCATAGTAGTAAAGGTGGACAACAAGCCGGTATTTTTGCGGTAAGGATAATACGGCATCGATCAGCTCATGATCCATCGGATTTTCAAAGGGAATCGTTGCCAGGTAATCTTCAAGAGAAACTTTGTTTCTGTGCCAGAAAGCCATCCTGAGATTTTTTGCCCTATTGATTGCAGTCCGCAGAAGCCACGCTTTGATATGTTCTTCGCTGTCAAACTCGCGGTCTGAACGTAGATATTGGAGGAAAGTGTCCTGTACCATGTCTTCTGCATCCGCACAATTCTTTACAATGCTGAATGCTGCCCGGAAGATATTTTCCTGATATCTTTCCACCAGGTATTCTGTTTGCAGTCTCATCTCATAGTCACTCCGTTCTGAAAGGATCCTTCATAAAAGATACAAAGCAGAGCGCCGTTTGGTCTCGAAAATAGAATCTCCTGAAATAATATTTTTCAACAGTGAAAAAAGCAATGACTGCTGTGAAGTTTTATCAATGGATTGAAAAAATGAACCGAGGAAGGACTGCGAAAATCGCGGCGGCTTGCGATTGATTTCATTCGCTTTTGGGAGTAAAATGCAAGACAGAAAATCACGAGCTGCCGCAGAGGACTTCAGACAGGAAGAGGTTCCGGATGGATTTTATGACGATAAAGCAGGCCTCTGAAAAATGGGGCATCTGTACGAGAAGAGTACAGACCTTATGCACAGAGGGCCGGATCAAGGGGGCCGAGCGGCTGGGCTATCAGTGGATTATCCCGATTGACGCGGGGAAGCCGAAGGATGCAAGGATCAAGAGCGGCAAATATATTAAAACAAGATCCGGGAGGGAAGAGAACGAGGATGGAGAGAAAACCGTATAGTGCCGGGGCGGTAAAATTTTCGTTCTGGTTCACGGAATTTCGAAAGACCGTGCAGCTTTTGAGTGAAGGAAAGACATACGCGGATATCAAAAAGCGGAATGAAGAGAAAAACATCTACAGCGCAGCGACAAAAGCGCGGGCAAGGCAGATTTATTCTACAGTGACAGCCCGCATAAAGTCGCTGGACGAGAGCTTCTATCCGATTTTCATGAGCAGCGATCTTTCGGCGCAGAAGCTGTTCGCACTCACCGCGTCCCTTCTCCATGATACCCTCTTCTTTGACTTTGTGTATGAGCTCGTGCGGGAAAAGATGATTCTTGGAAGCGATGTTGTATCATAAATCTTGACACCTCTCATTCACGGATTTAAATAAGAAATCAGGTGAAGATGGAGGTCAAAATGGCACAGAAAAAAGTTTACGACCAAGAGTTTAAAGTCCAGGCCGTAAAGCTCGGTCGGGAGATCGGCTTCAGCAAGGCAGCCAAGGAGCTCGGAATCAACGTGGATACGCTTTATGGATGGAGCAAGGCTGCCAAGGAAGGGCGTCTGGATCTCGGACTGGGTTACCCACACTCCGGAAACCGCAATGAGCCTCGCAGAGGCAAGCGCTTTTTTCGCAGCGAGCCGTCGGAAGTCTCCAAAGGCCTGAGGATGAGGTTCCTTGAGCGAAAGACGGACGGCGGCCGGAGAAGGGGAAAGATCGCGTTTTTACTGCAGTGTGCTCCCTGTTTCTCGGCAGGGATTCTACTGCTTCTTAAAACGCCGGAATACCCCCAGGAAATACGAGGATATTGCAGATAAGATGCGCGCTGTCGTGGCAGAGGAGGAATGGAACGATACCTACGGTCGCAGCCGGATACATGATGCCCTGAAACTAAAGTATCCGGAAGCAGACATGCCCAGCGAGAGGACCGTCTACAGGATCATGGAGAGAATCGGACTACGCCACAGACCACGGCGGAAACCAAATGGGATCACGAAGACGGATAAAAATGCCCGGAAGTCCGATGATCTTCTAAAGCGCGACTTTCGTTCTGAGAAGCCGCTTCAGAAATGTATCACGGATATTACCGAGATCTCGACGAAGGACGGCAAACTCTATGTCTCAGCCATTTTTGACTGCTTTGATCTCGGCGTTCTGGGGCTCTCCATGGCGGACAAGATGAGGGCAGATCTCTGTATATCCACGGTAGAGAACGCACATAAGGCATTCCCCGGTATCGAAAAAGCAATCCTTCACAGTGACCGCGGAAGCCAGTACACCGGTGCAGTCTACCGTGCCGCACTTGCTCGCTGCGGTATCGTACAGAGCAGGAACAGTGATGGCGGCAGATGTCATGACAATGCGCGCTGTGAAGCAATGTGGGCCAGGATGAAAGAGGAACCCCTGTACGTGCGGTACGACACGAAGAAGATGACCATCAGCGAACGGAAAACTCTGATCTGGAGGTACTTCATCATCTATTGGAACAACAGGCGTATCTGCACAGCAAATGGCGGCCTTCCTCCGATGGTCATGAGACAGCAGTATTATGACTCTCTGGGACAGGATGCATAAAAGTTCCGTGTAGAAGATGTGTCAAGTGATATTGACAATATCAGGTAACTGACATGAGTGAAATGAACGGTGTTATCACAAACCAATTTGACTGGGTGGATTTCTATAAGGAATTGGCCAGCAAGTTATTACAGTACAAGGATAACCGGCAGGAGCTGGTGGAAAAGGTCAGGAGGATTTATGAAGCTACGGGCATCAATCTTCCTACCCTTGAGCGGGATAACCAGATTGTGGACATTGATCCGTTCACCGTTTTTGGCCTGTTCAATAAAAGCTCCATGAAAGAGGCTAACCGGAAAAAGATTATTTCTGCTGTTGCGGATTTATTTGGTGTTACCACACCTGTGCCGACCTCGTTTGACAGCATCCCGGTGCTCAATAACCAGAATGCTACGTTTTATTACTTCGTGGGAGACCGCGAGGATAGCGATATCGATGACCTCTGGTCGCTGTTTGAATCCGCCCTCGCATACGCTGCCAGCCCGACAACGGACAATCGCACAAAGCTCTCGAAGTATTTTGATCTGACCATCAATAAAAGAGGAAACGGCAACAGCAAAATAACGATGGGAATGTACTGGATCGCGCCTAATGCATTCTTGAATTTGGACCAGCGCAACACGTGGTACATTTATGAGTCCGGGAAGATACCAGCCGAACTGGTACAGACGCTTCCGACTATTGAACCGAAAATTCCGTCCTCGGGGTATTTTGACATTGTTGAAAAACTGCGAGCTTACTTGCAGAGCGATGAGAGTGCTCTGAAGGATTTCAAGGAGCTGAGTTTTGAGGCTTGGCGGTATTCAGAGGAAATCAACAAAGAGAATCGTGCTAAAAAGGTGCAGGCCGAGCGCGAAACCAAGGGTGCTGCTTTAGCGGATGAGGATGTGGAAACTACTCATTATTGGATTTATTCTCCCGGTGATGGAGCAACAATCTGGGATGAGTGTTATAACAACGGGATCATGGCAATCGGATGGGACCCGATTGGTGATTTGAGCGCTTACAGCAGCAAGGATGAGATGAAGCAGGCTATGAAGGAAAAGATTGATCCTTCCAAGCCATATAAAAATGCTGCACACGCTACATGGCAGTTTGCCAATGAAATGAAGCCCGGTGATGTTGTATTCGCAAAAAAGGGAAGGCATCTCGTTATTGGCCGTGGTGTCGTAGAATCGGGATACGAGTTTGACCCGAGCCGCCAGCATTACAAAAATGTACGAAAAGTAAACTGGACGCATAAGGGTGAATGGGATCATCCCGGTCAGGCTGTTATGAAAACGCTGACTGACATCACCTCATATACAGACTACGTCGAGAAGCTGAACGCCATGTTTGAAAGCGACATCATCGACGATGTTGAAGAGCAGGAAATCGAATACCCTGCATACGATGCAGAGAAGTTCCATGAAGAAGTGTATATGGATGAAGACAACTATGAAACTCTTGTAGCTCTCGTCCGCAACAAGAAAAATGTCATCCTGCAAGGTGCACCGGGAGTTGGTAAGACCTTCGCGGCAAAGAGGCTGGCCTATTCGATGATGGGTGTTAAGGACCCGAATCGCGTAATGATGGTGCAGTTCCATCAGAGCTATTCATACGAAGATTTCATAATGGGCTTCCGTCCTTCTGAGAAAGGCTTTGAGCTTAAACGCGGTGCATTTTACAATTTCTGCAAAGAGGCAGAGATCGACAGCGAAAACGACTACTTCTTTATCATCGATGAAATCAATCGTGGCAATCTGAGCAAGATATTCGGTGAGCTGTTTATGCTGATTGAAAGCGACAAGCGTGGTGTAGAGCTGCAGCTGCTCTATTCGGACGAGAAGTTTTCTGTTCCGAGCAATGTTTATATCATCGGAATGATGAATACGGCGGACCGCAGTTTGGCAATGCTGGATTATGCTCTTCGGAGAAGATTCGCATTTTATGAGATGAAGCCCGGTTTTGAGACTGATGGTTTTAG
Source organism: Oribacterium sp. oral taxon 078 str. F0262 (assembly GCF_000160135.1). Lineage (GTDB taxonomy): Bacteria > Bacillota > Clostridia > Lachnospirales > Lachnospiraceae > Oribacterium. Next base: position 103,958 of record NZ_GG729937.1, on the reverse strand, counting down.
GGAGTATCGGATGAGCCGCGCCAGCGAGAAATTTGATAGCCTTATAAACTGTGTTGAAAATCTGAATGCGGTAATTGCGGCAGATGAGTTGCTTGGCGAAGGTTTCTGCATTGGACACAGTTATTTCTGTAATCTCGATAAGGCCACCGATCAGACTCTTTCAGGTATTGTGGAGTTTGAGCTGATACCGCTGTTAAAGGAATACTGGTTTGATGAGCCTGTTAAGGTAAAGGGCTGGATCAACAATTTAAGGAGCGCTATTAAGTGATACCTATTCAGAATATTTACTACATGCTGTCTTATGCCTTTCAAGTGCTAAACGAGCAGGGCTATAAGAATATAGCGACGGAACAATTTAATAATGTGGCGGAGTTATGCGCAGCGATTCTGGCAAAGGGTATCTCAGTACAGTTAAAACGCGGGCTTGGACGAGAGTACATAGAGCAGACAGAATCACTGTCTTCGCTGCGTGGTCGAATTGAGATATCCGAGTCAATAAAAACGAGAAGCATGCTTAAAAAGCAGCTGATTTGTTCCTATGATGATTTTTCTGTAAATTCCTACATGAATCGAATCATCAAAACGACAATGGAGTTGCTTCTTCACGCTGATATTTCCAAGGCCCGGAAAAAGGAGCTTCGAAAGCTGCTGGTATTCTTCGGAGATGTAGAACTTCTCGATGTTCATACCATCAATTGGAATGTGCAGTATAACCGCAATAATCAGACATACCGGATGTTGATCTCGATTTGCTATTTGGTAGTCAAAGGGCTGCTGCAGACAAATTCGGATGGAACGACTCGCTTGATGGATTTCTTGGACGAGCAGCGGATGTGCCGTCTGTATGAGAAGTTTATCCTTGAATACTATCGCAGGGAGTTCCCTCAGATATCGGCCAGCGCTTCACAGATACCTTGGGCCGTTGATGATGGAATGAGAGCTATGCTCCCGGTTATGCAGAGCGATATCATGCTTTCCTACGAGGATAAGGTCCTTATCATCGATGCGAAGTATTATTCGCACACTACACAGGCGCAGTATGACACGCATACGCTTCACTCGAATAACCTCTATCAGATTTTTACCTACGTTAAGAACAAGGATTCTGAACTTGCAGAGGTGCCTCATGTAGTTTCGGGAATGCTGCTTTATGCCCGGACCGAGGAAGCGGTGCAGCCTAACAATACATACCAGATGAGTGGAAACAAGATAAGTGTTAAAACGCTGGATTTGAATTGTGATTTTTCAGATGTTGTCGCACAGCTGTATAAGATCGCAGCAGAGCACTTTGGAATTGCGGCATAGATAGCTTTTAACGATACCAAACAATTTAACGATAGCAGAAAGGGGTGTCGCTTTTGAGCACAGCTACAGCAACAGCATACCTATATCCTACATTCCCGTGATTCCACACTAGGATATCACTGTGATAAGTGCCGCAAAGCCGCATAAATACTGATAAAATTTGGCATCTATGATTAAACAGCTTGATAAGCGCAGTGGCATCACATATGTTTACGAGTCAACTTCCTACTGGGACAGGGCTAAAAAGCAGCCCCGTTCCAAAAGGACGCTGATCGGACGACTGGATCCGGACAGCGGAGAAGTCGTTCCAACCGATGGCCGTGGAAAACGCCGCAGCATAAAGAACCTGAATCCTCCTGCAAAAAGAGGACTGGTACCTGTTACACAGACAGAACGGCTCTTCTTTGGTACCACTTATTTATTCGATCAAATCGGCATCGTTACCGGCGTGACAGCGGATTTAAAGACCTGTTTTCCGCATACCTATAAACAGATCCAGTCGATCGCCTATTACCTGATCCTGGAGGATCAGAATCCGCTCTTCCGTTTTAGGAAGTGGGCCATGCTCCATAAACACCCTTACGGGAATACCATTCCCTCTCAAAGGAGTTCGGAGCTTTTCCAGTCCATTACGGAGGACGCAAAGATGCAGTTCTTCCGCCTGCAGGGAAAGCGACGGATTGAAAAGGAATACTGGGCTTATGGCAGCACTTCTATATCCGGTTATTCTGAGAACCTGAGGCAGGTCAAGTACGGCAAGAACAAGGATGGGGAAAAGCTTCCGCAGATCAATCTGGCTCTGATCTTCGGAGAAAACTCCGGCCTGCCGTTCTATTACCGTAAGTTTGCCGGGAACATTCCGGACGTCAAAACGATTCGTGAACTGCTCCGCGAACTGGATGTCCCTGGCTATGAGAAGATCAGGCTGGTCATGGACCGTGGATACTACAGCGCGGATAATATCAATACTCTGTACAAAGAGCATCGGAAGTTCCTGTGCAGCACCTCTGCGGCGTTGCAGTTTGCGAAGAATTCCATCCGTAAAACCGGAGCAGAGAAAGACCGCCATGAACACTATAACAGTGATCTGGAGCTGTATGTCTTCTCCAGGACGATCGCATGGGATTACGAACAGGAACGTCCTTACAAAGGCGATACGATCCGGGAAGAGCGCCGCATGTATCTCCACCTGTATTTCAATCCAGACAAGTTTTCCGATGACAGTAAGGCTCTGAACAGGAAACTGGATGCCCTTAAAGCGGAACTCCTTTCCGGAAAGCGTGTACCGGAGCATGAGAAAGACTACCGGAAGTACTTCGAGGTCAAAGAGACACCCAAAAGGGGGATCTCTCTTTCCTACAAGCAGGAAGCTATAGATTCTGTCCGAGATCGATATGGATTCTTTGTCCTGATCAGCAACGAAGTGAAGGACCCGGTCACAGCACTCCGCCTGTACAGGATGCGCGATGTCATCGAATGCTTCCGGGAACCCGGAAAGGCAGCAATTCAGGGCGAAGTCCTGAAGAAGCAGGAACAAATCTATCGCGATCTCGGCGTGGAGCCGCTGCCGGCAGCACCGGAGATGAAGTAACTTTCAATCTACATAGTTATGTGTTGCGGGAATCTAGGATGAACAATAGGTGCATCTGCTATGTGGAAGGTCCCTGTGAACGGCAGTTGATAGCCGCTCTGAAGGAAGCACCGGAAAGGCTGATTCCCGGTAAGATCAAAGTGTTCAATGTTGTGCAAAATCTGATTCCAAAGTCACAGATATTGTCTATTCGGTCGGGGACAACTGTGGTACTGGTATTTGACACGGATGTATCGTAGACATCAAACCTTCAAAAGAATTTGGAGCTTCTTGCCCGGTATTGTGGAAAGCTGAAAATCGTTTTCCTGCCGCAGGTTCTGAATCTGGAAGAAGAACTGGTTCGCTGCACAGACGTGAGGGTTGTTACGGAACTGACCCAAAGCGGCAGCATTAAAAACTTCAAGACGGACTTTTGCGAAATGAAAACAAAAGAGTGCCGCTCCATGCTTGGGCGCCACAAGCTGGACTATATGCGTCTGCGGATGACGAAAACGCCGGAAGGTTTTGCTTTTGTGGAAAACAATGGCTTTCAAATCAAGCTTGTTTGATCCATATTTTTTTGAGATTGGAAACGCCCTCTTTATTAAGTGCTTACCTTCGTACTCCACGGGACGCATACTTTCTGCCGGCGGCATCGGGGCGATTTTTATCTTTGTGTCATGTTCGATTCAATTTCTGCTTCAGCGCCTCCTGCAAAACCTGCGAAAAGTTGACGTTGCGTTCAAGAGCAGCGGCGTTGAGCCATGCCGGAAGAGTGATCGTACGGTTTACAGCTTTATTTACATTTGCCATACGGATGGACGGCATATAGACGTCGATCAGGACGGCGCGCTCATTACCTGTGGCTTGAAGATTCGAAAGCTGCGATGGTTCCGGAATGGGCTCTCCATCCTCTTCAAGCCCGAACATGGTTATTCCGAGCAGTTCACGGGCGGAGATGAGAGCGTCCTGCTCATTTTCTCCGCTGGTTGCCACATCAAGATCGGGAAAGAAAACGGAGATTTCTTTGCCGTCTTCATACCCAAATACTGCGGGGTAAAAATATCTTTCTGCTTTTTTTATAGATATTCCAAAATAGCACATATAAAGATATTTGTAAATGAGCGATTCCTCAGCATAGACAAACGCTATAGCGGTGCGAGGCTTATCATGAAAAATTGGCAGAGACAACTCTTGCATCCATTGCGATTGCTCGGACGCGGTTTCCGTCCTTATGCCGGATTTGAATCGGCATACGATTTTCGTAAGGAAGATCTTATCCTGTTCACTGTTCCTTTGTGCTAGAATAAAAATTATTCATTTACAATCAGCCCTGGTCGGGAAGCCGATGGATGAGACATATAACGACAGACCAATTCCGGTCTGCAGAGGAGAATAATGGAGTATCTGAAAAAAATAAAATTGAAGGATGGCAGGGAGTGCATCCTGCGAAATGGGGATGAACGGGATGGGCAGGCCGCTTTGGAAAACTTTATTCTGACGCACGGGCAGACGGACTATCTGCTCACCTATCCGGATGAAAATACAATGACAGCAGAAGAGGAAGCCAAGTATCTTAAGGAAAAGAGGGAAAGCGAAAGGGAGATTGAGATACTTGCCGAGGTCGAGGGTGTTCCTGTCGGCCTTGCCGGAATCGCGGCAATAGGGGAGAGGGATAAAATTCGGCATCGTGCCGATTTTGGCATCAGCATCGACAAGGCATACTGGAATCTTGGGATCGGCACGGCCCTGCTTCATGCTTGTGTGGACTGCGCCGGGAAAGCAGGATATGAACAGATCGAGCTGAATGTTGTCGCCGAAAATGAAAGCGCCGTCTCAATATACAAGAAGGCCGGATTCGTGGAATGCGGCAGAAATCCGAGAGGATTTAAGTCCAGGCTTACAGGCTATCAGGAAGTCATTTATATGAGGATGGAACTGTGAATAAACAATAAGTAAGTATTTTGACGAGCACAAATATTTTATCGACAGCAGAAAGGGATGCTGCAAACGAAGCTGCTTCTCTTTGGACCAATACGCAGAGTAAGGAGGATGGATGGATGAAGGACAGATGTGTCGTTTTGAATTCGAAGAAAATGAATTTTGATGGGAAACTGGATTTCTCTATCTTGTCTTCTGAAGTAAAGGTATACGAGGACAGCGCTCCGGAACAGCTTTTGGAACGGATTCAGGGGGCGGACATCATTGTGACAAAGGAACTGCCGCTGAGTGCCGATCTAATCCATCAGTTCCCGGAGTCTGTGAAATTGATCTGCGAGGCAGGGACAGGATACAATAATCTGGATCTTGTCGCGGCCCGGGAGATGGGAATTACGGTCTGCAATGTTCCGGCATACAGCACGGAGCGGGTGGCCCATACTGCAATTATGATGATATTGAATTTAAGCTCCAGCATGCAGCTCCAGATGAAGATGCTGGCACAGGGAAATCATGAGAATTTTACAAAAAATCTTCGTCTCCCTCATGTTGAGGTGAATGGAAAAATACTTGGGATTATCGGAGCAGGGCATATCGGAAGAACCGTTATGAGGATTGCGCGGGCTATGGATATGGAGCTTTTAGTATATACCAGAACACCGGGGGAGGATGAGGAGGGGCTTCGCTATGTTTCCCTCGAAAGCTTGCTGAAGAGGAGCGATTATATTTCTCTGCACTGCCCGCTGACAGCGGAAACAAGGCATATGATCGACAGAGAGGCTCTTTCGTTGATGAAGCCGAGCGCGTTCCTCATCAATACTTCACGGGGTGCCTTGATTGAGGAAGCGGCGCTGATCGAAGCACTCGAGAAGCGCAGCATAGCCGGAGCGGGACTGGACGTCCAGGAAACGGAGCCTCCGAAAGCCGATAGCCCGCTCTACACGCTGGATAATGTGATTCTGACACCGCATATGGGCTGGAAGGGACTGGAGACCAGGCAGCGGCTGCTTTCCATTCTGGCAGGTAATGTGAACGGCTTTCTGAAGGGAAAGCCTGTCAACGTAGTATCGTGAAGGGATCAGCGGGAAAGGAGATCTAAAAGAAATACTATGAGAAATGCTTTGCATCGCCCTGCGGAGCGGCGAAGGCCATGGATCTTGCTTTACGGAATATTTCACCATGAAAGGGACGCTTCATAAGGATCTATGCTTTGGCGCATCGAAGGAGCGAAAAAGGAAGCATCGGCTTCAGGAAAGGAAGGATGCTTTTTTGGAATGGGAGAGGAGGAGAAGATGGCGAATCTGGAAAAGACCGGGGGGATGCGCGGAGGAAAAAAGCTTTTGGGAATGCTTTCCGCGGTCTTGCTCTTTGCGGGGATTTTAGTCGCCGGCGTTTTCCTTCTGGGCGGCAGGGGGAAGGATGCTCCTGCGCAGCGCACAGAGGATATCCATCGTTGGATCTACGGGATCACCGTGGACGATGCCTGGTATGACGATATCAAAACAGAGGATGTAGTCGATGCAATCAGGAGGATGCCGGTGAAGCCGACCGTTCGGATCGTCATATCACAGGAGAGCAGTGCAGAGGACTATAAGGAGCTTTTTTCCGCGCTCCACAGCGTCGCCTTCGTCATGGCCTGTCCGGTGGATTCCTATTACATGAAGTATTATGAGGACGAGGACTCCTACAGAAGACGCTTTCAGGACTGCTGGCGCGTTCTGGCTCCCTATACGGACCTTTGGGAAATCGGAAATGAGATCAACGGGGTGGAGTGGATCGGACAGGATCCGGAGCTGATCGTGAAAAAGGTGGAAAGCGCGAATGAATATATCCGCTCTATGGGCGGGAAGACGGCATTGACCATGTACTACGCCAGGCCGGAGGATCAGGATCTTTTCCGCTGGATGTCGGAGCATCTGTCGGATAAGCTGAAAAAGCAGGTGGATTTTGCTTTGATCAGCTATTATGAGGACGATAATGAGGGCTATCTTCCAAATTGGGAGGAGATCTTCCCGAAATTTGAAAAGGTCTTTCCGGGCGCGAAGGTCGGGATCGGGGAATGCGGGAATACCGCGGAGGACGCGACGGAGTCCAGCAGGATCCGTATGGCGAAGTCCTATTATTCCATGAAGAAGCAGTCAGAAAATTATGTCGGAGGCTATTTTTGGTGGAACTGGGTGGAGGACTGTGTTCCGGAGGAGGGAGCGCGCGTGTATGAGGCGATCGGAAGGGACATGCTGGAGGGAGGCAGAGGATAGCCGTTTCTCCGCCTTCCCTTTGACAGAGCGAGGAAATTAGGCTAAGATTCCAGATCATGGCTTCTTTTCGGAGGGAGTGGGAATGCGGCTTTTTCACAGAGCGGACTGGATCCTGTACCTTTTTTTCTATGCCTTTTTGGCCTGGCTGATTGCGACGCTTTACCACAGCTTAAGGGAGCACCGCTTTGTGAACTGCGGTGCCCTGGACCTCCCTCTTCTCCTTCCCCACGGGATCATGATGGGGCTTTTGATTCTGCAAAGCTACGCCGGGGAGGGCGGCATTTTTCAGGAAATTTTCTTTTCCTGGATTCTGACTCTGGCAGTCGGAGGGATATCGGACTTTTTATCGGAGCGCCTCTGGAAGAGGAGGGTCCGGAGAGAGCTTCGCTTTTCCCTTCTGAGAGAGTTCCGGGGCAGGCTTCTCTTCTCTTTTTTTCTGACGCTTCTCTATCTTTCGGCTCTTGTGGTCCTGCAGCCGCTTCTGTTTTTTCTGCTTTCTCTCCTTCCGCGCATCCTGCTAAGGACGGCAGCGCTCCTCCTCCTTCTGCTCCTTCTTTTGGATTTTTTGCTGATCTATGTCGTGGCGCGCTGGGGGAGTCCGGAAACGAATTTTCTGGAGAGAAATAAGCTCGGACTCGGGAGAAGGATTTCGCGCAGGCTCTGGGAGCGGCTTTACCGGGCTTATCCCTCCCTGAAGGGGAGCTCAGAGACGGGGATTTACGGATCGGACCGGATGCTTTTGGGCGAGGGGATGGTATTTGCGAGAGGACTCAGCCTGGAGAAGCTCATATGGGTGCTCTTTCTCTGCGCATTCATCGGGGATCTCATCGAGACAGGCTATGTCTTTCTCACCGCGGGGATTCTGATGCGCCGCTCCAGTCTGGTCCTCGGGCCGTTCAGCATTGTGTGGGGGCTCGGCGCGGTAGTTCTCACGGTGCTTTTATCCAGGATGGAGAAGCGGGGCGCTTTTCCGATCTTTCTCCTGGGCTTTTTCTTTGGCGGCGCGTTTGAGTACCTCTGCTCCGTCTTCACGGAGGTGGTATTCGGCATGAAATTCTGGGACTACAGCGGGATGCCCTTCAATATCGACGGGCGCACGAATCTGCTTTTCATGCTTTTCTGGGGCCTTCTCTCCCTTCTCTGGCTGCGCTTCGCCTACCCTCCGCTCTCCTCCTGGATCGAGAGGATCCCGCCTCTGATCGGATTGATTTTGAGCTGGTGCATCGTGCTCTTCCTGTCCTGCGATATGCTGGTCACAGCGGCTGTCATGCTCCGGGCCGTGGACAGGAAACAGGAGCCGAAGGCGAGGAATGTCGCGGAGGAATTTATCGACGAGTTCTATCCGGAGAGCAGGATAGAGAGGCTTTGGCCCAATATGAAGTTTCTGTCGGAGAGCAGTTAGAAGGAGCTAATTCGTGTTGCGGACGCAACATTGCCAGTGCCGCATTTTGTTATAGAATGATGGCGAAGAAAAGTGATTTCGCAGATTTGCCGAAACGGCAGGCATTGGGAAAAAGGAGTACCGCGATATGGAAAAGAGAATCAATGGCAGAGCCTCGATCTTCGAGCTGGTGGAGGAGTATCCGGAGATTCGGGATATTATGCTTTCTCTGGGATTTTCCGAGATCAAAAAGGATGCCGTCTTAAAGAGCGTGGGGAGAGTTATGAATCTGGAGAAGGGATCCCGGATGAAGGGGATTCCCATGGAGAAGATCAAGGAGAGCTTTCGCGCCCACGGTCTGATTCTGGATTTCGGAGACGGGGAGGCGGAACCGCCGTCCGAAGGGGATGACGCCGGGAAGCCGGAGGAGGAAGAGAGGGAGGAGAAGTCCGAAGAGCTTTTGAAGAGCTATCTGAAACGGCTGTCCGATGGGGAGGCTTTGGAAACGGTCCGGGCGGATTTTGCGAAAAGGTTTAGGACGGTAGATGCCTCCGAGATCATGGATGCGGAGCAGAAGCTTATGAAGGAGGGGACGAAGATCACGGAGCTTCAGAAGCTCTGCGACCTCCATTCGGCGCTCTTTCACGGAGCGACGGAGGAGGAGAAGCTTCCGGAGGAGAAGCAGGATGAGGAGGCGCTTCCTGCGGGGCATCCCCTTCGCCGGTTTGCAAGGGAGAACGAGGCTCTCGCGGAGCGGATCAGGAAGCTTCGGAGAGAGCTCTCGGGCGGAGGGGACTGCGGGGAGAGTCTTCACAGTCTGAGAGAGGTATCGATTCATTATGCCAAAAAAGGAGACCTCCTCTATCCGCTTCTGAAGGTCCGCTATGGGATCACGGGTCCGTCCGATGTGATGTGGAGCGTGGATGATGAGATTCGAGACAATCTTTCCGAGCTCGATGGGGAGAAAGAGAGAGGGGACAGGTGGAAGACGAGACTCTCTGCGCTTCTCGACCGGATGGAGGAGATGATCTATAAGGAGACGAATATCCTTCTTCCGCTCTGCCGGGAAAAGTTCTCCGAGGAGGAGTGGGCCGGGATCTACCGGGATGGAAAGGATTATGCCGCCTGCTTCTCCGTAGAACCTGTACTTTGGGAGAGGGGAGAGGAGCTTTCGGGGAGTGCGGGACAGGGCAGCGTACAGAGCGGCGCTTCCTCTCTTCCGCGGAGTGCGGGAGGGGCCGTTTTGAAGGAGGCGGAGGTCTTCCTCCCGGGCGGACATCTGAAGCTCTCTGAACTCACGGCACTTCTCAATACGATCCCGATGGAGATCAGCTTTGTGGATGCGGAGAATATAAACCGCTTCTTCAATGAGGGGCCGAAGGTCTTTAAGAGGCCCGGCATGGCCATCGACCGGGAGGTCTTCAGCTGTCATCCTCCGAAGGTGGAGCCGATGGTCCGAAGCATCATTGAAAGCTTCCGGGAGGGAAGGGAGAGCAGTGTGCAGATCTGGATGGAAAAGGCCGGAAGGACGATGCTTGTGAATTATACGGCGGTCCGGGACAGGGACGGAAATTATCTTGGGACCGCGGAGCTTGTGCAGGATATGGAGTTTGCGAAGGAGCATTTTCTGGAGAAAAGGAGCGGAGGAAGCATCAAGGAGCCGAAGGGCTGATTATCAGATCTGCCGCTATCAACTACGGACTGCGTGATTTTATCAAGCCCCGACCCGACAATTTCATATCATCGACAAAGGGGCTGTCGCACTAAGTGATTAGTGCGGCAGTCTTTTTCATCGGATGAAATCCGGCCATTCAGCCGGATTTCTCTTATAAAAAACAAAGACCCGGACTTCGAAAAGTCCGGGCTTTATTGTAAAATAATGGTATGCAAACCCCATTACATTTACAGCCCGATTATACGACATATCGAGGCTATTATCAAATCAAACTTCCATTGGAAACGGAACACATGATCCCGGCTGATGACCCGGTCCGCCTTCTGAGTGCATTTGTGGAGGGAATGGATCTTTCGGAACTTTATGCCACCTATGACAGAGTCCGGAAAAATCGGGCGACTTCGCGACAGATGCTCAAGATCATGATCTATGCTTCCATGAACCGTCTGTTTTCCAGCCGCGACATTGAAACAGCCTGCAGAAGGGACATTAACTTTATGTTCCTTCTTGAAGGAATGCCGGCTCCGGATCACTCCACGATCGCAAGGTTCATTTCGCTTCATCTGTCTGCCTGTTCCAAGACGCTTCTGTCTGACATGACATCGATTCTTCATGATCTCGGAGAGATTTCCGGTAAGACCCTATTTATTGATGGGACAAAGATCGAATCCTGCGCGAACAAGTATACGTTTGTCTGGAAAAAATCCGTTACAAAGCATCAGGCCCGCCTGTTTGAAAAGATCCTTTCTTTTATCGAAGAATGCGAAACTTTGTATGGAATCAAAGTGGTCTATAACGGTAAAGCGACACTGCACACCATGAAACGGCTGCGCAAAAAGCT
>NZ_GG729937.1:1120-92890 GCF_000160135.1 Oribacterium sp. oral taxon 078 str. F0262 | reverse complement strand
CGATTCTTCATGATCTCGGAGAGATTTCCGGCAGGACCCTATTTATTGATGGGACAAAGATCGAATCCTGCGCGAACAAGTATACGTTTGTCTGGAAAAAATCCGTTACAAAGCATCAGGCCCGCCTGTTTGAAAAGATCCTTTCTTTTATCGAAGAATGTGAAACTTTGTATGGAATCAAAGTGGTCTATAACGGTAAAGCGACACTGCACACCATGAAACGGCTGCGCAAAAAGCTCTATCAGATCAAGGGAGAAGAACAGATCACCTTTGTCTATGGAATCGGCCATCGGAAAAGTCAGCTGCAGAAATCCATTGAAATGCTGGAAGGATATATCAGCAAACTGAAAGAATACACAAAGCATCTTCATATCTGCGGGGAGAGGAACAGTTATTCCAAGACCGACCCGGATGCGACCTTCATGCGTCTGAAAGAGGATGCCATGCTGAACGGGCAGTTAAAGCCGGCTTATAATCTTCAGCATGGAGTAGACGCACAATACATCACGTGGCTTGACCTGAGCAGCCACCCTACGGATGTTCTGACACTTGTTCCGTTCTTAAAAGACATGGAGAGCCATCTTTCGTTTCAATACAAGGAAATCGTTGCGGACGCCGGATATGAAAGTGAAGAAGCCTATGTTTTTCTGGAACAGAATGGGCAGGAATCCTATTTGAAGCCGCAGAATTATGAGATCTCAAAGACACGGAAATACCGCCAGGATATCAGCCGCAGAGAGAACATGACGTATGATTCTGAGACGGATGAATATCTATGTTCAAACGGAAGGAAGCTCAAAGCGATCTATGACCGGCACAGTAAGAACCGTAACGGCTATGTCAGTACTGTGACTGTATACGAATGTGAAAGCTGTCAGAGATGTCCTTATAAAGATAAATGCATCCACGGCAACAACTGCAAGACTCCAATGGAGGAGCGGAACAAGCGTCTTAGTATCTCCAAAGTGATGAAGCAAAAGCGACAGGAAACGCTGGAGAGGATCACAACGGAATACGGGACTCAGCTCCGAATGAACCGGAGCATTCAGGCTGAAGGCAGCTTTGCCGTTATAAAAGAAGATATGAACTTCCGGCGGTATCTTTACCGGGGGAAAGAAAATGTGCTGGCCCAGAGCGTTCTTTTGGCCATTGCCTACAACATCAACAAGCTTCATTTTAAGATCCAGGGAGGCCGGACAGGCCAGTTCTTGACCGAACTGAAAGCTTCATAATCAAGGCCATTCAAAACACAGATCAGGAGAAGGCGCTTATTCAATGAGCGGCTTTAGTTGACGTTTGCCGAATCAAGAAACATGTAAAAAACATACCTGAAATCGGAAAAATCCGGCCATCAAGGCCGGATTTTCACCGATTCGTGAGGGCTGTCGCAACACTCTATTGCGACAGCCTCTTTTCATTATCACCTGCCAGCATTGCGGAAGGGGCATATCGGTTTATGGTGACAAGCGCAGAAAGTATTGTAGCCATGAGTACATTGCGGCGCAGTTTGGAAATAAAAAATGAGTGCCATTGCTGACACTCAGGAATGTTATTTGCGTTTCCGATACTTCTGATTCTTGCTGTTCGGCTTGTCGGGAATCGTGCGTTCAATCAGATTCTGTTCCAGAGCCGGATTCAGATAGTTTTTACGGAAGGTCGGTCTGTGTGAAAGACCGAGTCGCTCCATAAGCTCCGCTGCGGAAAGCGTATCATTGCCGAGAACGGAGAGCAGACGCTCGGTCGGAGTTTTATCTTGGTCGCTTACTTGGTCGCTATCTTGGACGGTGGAGCGAGCAACAAGCGTCACTTTTTTCAGGCTATCTCTGATGATTTCAAGTATCAATTCGACAAATCCGGCGCTGTCTGCTTGCTTATCAGCCGCAGCAAGTGCATCGTAGTATTCTTTCTGCCGTGACTGAATCAGTTCCTCAATCGGAAGCCAGAAGAACAGTTCCTTCCATCTTCTTGGTATTATGTTGATGTCGTGATTACCATTATACCTAAAGGCTGAGCCGCTGGCTCTTTTCCATTCTGGAATTCACATTATTATAAGGGCAGTACCCTTTTCATGCTACATGTTCAACTTGATTATACAATCGACCCAAAAGAAATCTTCAGTATTTCCGCAAATTTTATCAGTGCTTTCCGGATAATGAGATTGTGAACTCGTGCGTTCACAATCTGACGTGGACGCGTTTTCGCATCCTTTTGCGAATCCCAGATGAGGATGCCGGAGTTTGGGACATGAGCGAGGCGGCTCACGAAAACTGGAATGTGAGGATGCCTGACTGCAACCTTCTCGCTTCCGCTTTCCTTGTCCGGCGGAAAAACGGAAGGGAGAGAGGAGAGGAGGATCAGCGCTTTCGTTTCGGATTTTTGGGGAACCATCCCTTTTTCACTCTGTGTGCCTGCTCGTAGAGCTCCCGGATACTCCAAAGACAGCTGCTTCCGAAAATGCCTAGGAGAGAGCTCAGGAGGAGATCCTTCCAGAGCAGGGACGCGGTGAGCGAGAAAATGCCGACTATGGCAAAAAGGGGCCATATCCCCTTTCCGAAGTAGTATTCACTCTTTACGACGATGGGGTGGAAAAGACCGATCATAAGGAAGGATCCGAGGCCTATGGCCAATCCGAAGCAGTTCATGAAGACTTGCCCCTTTCTGAAAAAATAGAATGACTCCGCTGCCCGAAAGGGAAGCCTGGAGCGTTTGACTTATCGTAAGACTCATGGTACCTTACTGTATAAGTCCCCGTCAAGCGCCGGAACAGACGCCGTGTACACACGGGCGGCTGTTCCGGCATTTGACGGGACAACAGGTATGAGCAAGGAGGGCGAGAGCCCGGAATGCGAATACCTGTCAGCGCTGCGGGAGCAGCGCGGGGACTTATACCGGAAGAGGAGTGAGTCATCCCGACGCCGTGTAGACACGGGCGGCTGTTCCGGCATTTGACGGGACAACAGGTATGAGCAAGGAGGGCGAGAGCCCGGAATGCGAATACCTGTCAGCGCTGCGGGAGCAGCGCGGGGACTTATACCGGAAGAGGAGTGAGCCCTTCCGGCGCCGTGTAGACACGGGCGGCTGTTCCGGCATTTGACGGGACAACAGGTATGAGCAAGAAGGGCGTGAGCCCGGAATGCGAATACCTGTCAGCGCTGCGGTAGCAGCGCGGGGACTTATACCGGAAGAGGAGTGAGCCATCCCGGCGCCGTGTAGACACGGGCGGCTGTTCCGGCATTTGACTTATTTTTAGCGGAGCGGGAGCTTTGATGGAGAAGAGGAAGCGGCGCACAGGAGGAGGGCCCGGAGGGAGGCGGAGAAATCTCCTGATCCTGGAGCTTCTACTCCTTCTTCTCGCTTCCTTCGCCTGGCAGAGACTGCATGCGGAGCATGCGGGAGAAGGGAGGACGGAGCTTTCCGAAGAGGCGGAATACACCCTTTCTTCCCTTTCCGCGGGGGACTCCGGGCAGACGGGAGAGACGGAGGGCCCGCTCTCATCGGAGAGGAGATCCGCCGCAGCGCTTCCTCAGAGGGAGGAGGATGCGGGGAGCTTTCGCTATGAGGAGCTCCCGGCCTATGCGGGGCTTCCCTCTGCGGAGGTCAACGGCGGTCTTCCCTATTTTGCTCAGGAGGATCTTCTCCCCTCGTCCTACGAGCATTACAGCCCGCTGGATTCCCTCGGAAGATGCGGACCGGCGATGGCCAACGTAGGTAGGGATCTCATGCCGGATGAGCCGAGAGGGCCGATCGGCATGATAAAGCCCACGGGCTGGCATACGGTGCGCTACGACGATCTCATAGGGGACCGATATCTCTACAACCGCTGCCATCTTCTCGCCTACCAGCTCACCGGGGAGAATGCCAATCCGCAGAATCTGATCACCGGGACCCGGTATATGAATGTGGAGGGAATGCTTCCCTACGAGCGCAGGATTTCCGACTATGTGAAATCGAGCGGCCGTCACGTGCTTTTTCGTGTGACGCCGGTCTTTCTCGGGGAGGAGCTTGTGGCGAGGGGGGTTCTCATGGAGGCCTATTCTTCGGAGGATGAGGGAGAAGGGGTCTGTTTTAATGCTTTCGTCTACAATGTTCAGCCCGGGATCATAATCGATTATGCGACGGGGGACAGCCGCAGAGCGGAAGGATAAGAAAGGAGCAGTATGCACACATTGGTTTTGATACGGCATGGGGAGAGCGAGTGGAATCTGGAGAACCGCTTCACGGGATGGACGGATGTGGATCTCACGGAGAAGGGGATCTCCGAGGCAAAGAGCGCGGGCAGGCTTCTCAGAGAGAGCGGCTTTGACTTTGACCTTTGCTATACCTCCTATCTGAAGAGGGCGATTCACACCTTGAACCATGTCCTGGACAATATGGACCGGGTCTGGCTTCCGGTGCAGAAGAGCTGGAAGCTGAATGAGCGCCACTACGGCGCTCTGCAGGGCCTCAATAAGTCGGAGACCGCGGAAAAATACGGAGAGGAGCAGGTCAGGATCTGGAGGCGCTCCTTCGATGTGAAGCCGCCGGTGCTGGATCCGGAGGACAAGAGGAGCCCGAAGCTGCAGGAGCAGTACCGCGGGGTGAAGCCCGAAAACCTTCCGCTTACGGAGAGCCTGAAGGATACGGTTGCGAGAGTGGTTCCCTACTATGAGAAGGAGATCCTTCCGGAGATGCGCTGCGGAAAGAGAGTGCTGATCGCAGCGCACGGGAACTCTCTCCGGGCGCTCATCATGTACTTTGAGAAGCTGACGGAGGAGGAGATCGTCTCTGTCAATGTCCCGACCGGCACGCCGCTGGTCTATCGTCTCGACGATGAGGGAAAGGTCATCGAAAAGTATTATCTCGGAGATCAGGAGGCGATCGCGGCAAAGATGAAGGCTGTCGCCGCCCAGGGAAAGGCGAAGTGAGAACTGAGAATCGAGAACTGAGAACCGGCCTTCTCGTTTTGGACAAGTAAAAAGGCGCTTCCCCGGAGATCGGGGAGGCGCCTTTTTGGGACACATATTTTTCACAATTTTATTAGCACTCATTGCTTGACAGTGCTAACAACATATGCTATAACATCAGATGTAAGGGAAAAGAAGCAATAGCAATAGCAATAGCGATGGAAATGGATTTCAGATAAAGGAGGTTTTGCTATGATGTACATGCCGAGTATTTTTGGATCAGATATGTTTGACGATTTCTTCCGGGATCTCGATCAGGGCTTTGCCCCGAAGGCTCTCTATGGAAAGAGGGCGAAGAACCTGATGAAGACGGATATCCGGGAGGACGAGAAGGGCTATCAGCTTGCGATAGATCTTCCGGGCTATCGGAAGGATGAGCTGAAGCTTGAGCTGAAGGACGGATATCTCACGATCTCAGCGGAGAAAAATGAGGAGAAGGAGCAAAAGGACGAGAAGGGCAGGATGATCCGCCAGGAGCGCTATGCGGGCTCTGTGCAGAGAAGCTTCTTCGTCGGAGAGCAGTTAAAGGAAGAGGATATCAAGGCGAAGTATGAGGATGGGGTCCTTCGGCTGGAGATTCCGAAGAAGGAAGAGGAGAAGAAGCTCCCCGAGCGCCGCTACATCGAGATTTCCTGATTTACTCTCCTGAT
Organism: Oribacterium sp. oral taxon 078 str. F0262; assembly: GCF_000160135.1. Classification (GTDB taxonomy): domain Bacteria; phylum Bacillota; class Clostridia; order Lachnospirales; family Lachnospiraceae; genus Oribacterium. The sequence continues at coordinate 87,297 of NZ_GG729937.1, read as the reverse complement.
GAAAGAGGGAGCGGGAGCTCTCCTTCGCAAAGACCGCAGGCGAAGAGAATCAAAGTGCGGATGAGATAGAGAGAAAGGGCGGGGGCCGCGGAAAACAGCGCGGCCCCCGTCCTTTCTCTCTTTCGCCTGGCGGCGCACGTTTCTAAGCGTTCAATTATCGAAAGCGCCGTATACGAGAATTACATACGGTGCTGTGAGCGGAAGGGGGTTAATCACCCCCTTCCGCTCGATTTACTCGATTGTCCGCCTTCGATATTTTCGAAATTGCGGGTATTTTCAGGTTAGAGCTTTAAAAGCTTCGGGCCGTTTTCTCCCACCTGGCAGAGCCCGCGCGGGGTGATGCGGAGCTCCGGAATGACCGGGAGGGAGAGGAAGGAGAGTGTGATGAAGGGGTCCACCCCTTCCGGCACGCCCATTTCATGTGCCTTCTTTTTCATGTGCTGCAGGTGGCGGTCGACCTCCTCGTAGCCCTCATCGCTCATCAGTCCCATGATGGGAAGGGGGAGGGTATCATAGACCGCTCCGTTATAGACCAGGGTATAGCCGCCCTGGACGCGGATCAGTTCGTTGACGGCCATCGCCATCGCCTCGTCGCTGTCCCCGATCACGAGGATGTTGTGGGAGTCGTGGGAGACGGAGCTTGCGACCGCTCCGCCGCGGAGCCCATAGCCCTTTGCCACGGCGCAGCCGATTTTTCCGCTGTTTTTATGCCGCTCCACGGAGGCGATCTTCAGATAGCCCGGACAGAGCTCGGGCTGGAAGTTCCGGCACTTTTCCAGGGCGGCGCTCTCCTCTGTGGTGGTGATCTCGCCGGGGTTTAATGTGATCACGGGCGTTTCATCCAGGCGGATCGGAAGCAGGAAGCTCTTCGGGCTCACGGGATCGAGGTGTACGCTGTGGCGGAGGCTGACCGGACAGGAGCGGATGCGGAGCTCGGCGTCGGATCTCAGGAGCTCGCCTTTGAAATAGACGGAGGAGACGGAGACCTCCTCCAGGGAGTCCAGAACGACGAGATCTGCCTGATAGCCGGGGGCTATCGCCCCGAGCTGACGGAGGCCGTAGAGGCGCGCCGTATTGATGCTCGCCATCTGGTAGGCTTTGACCGGATCGAGCCCCAGGGAGATCGCGAGGCGGATATTGTAGCTGATATGGCCCTCTCTCAGGATGTCCTCGATGTGCTTGTCATCGGTGCAGAAGGAGAAGTTTTCCGTATTGCAGCCGCTCTCCAGGATTCCCTCCACGATGGCGCGGAGATTGTGGGCGGCGCTTCCCTCCCGGATATGGACGTGGATCCCCCTCCGGATCTCCTCTCTCGCGTAGTCGAAGCTCGTGGCTTCGTGGTCGCTCCGGATGCCCGCGAGCGCGTAGGCGCTCAGCTCCCGCTCCGGAAGGAAGGGGGCGTGGCCGTCGATCATCATCTTTTCGAAGAGGCAGAGCTTTGCGAACATCGCCTTGTCTCCGGAGATCACGGAAGGGTTGTCCATGACCTCTCCGAGCCCGAGAACCCTCGGGTGATGGACGTATTGCCGCATCTCCTCCGCACTGAATTCCGCTCCGTTGTCATCCAGCTTCGTGGCCGGGACGCAGGAGGGCAGCATGACATAGACGTTTGCGGGGGAGTGGGAGGTCTGGTTCAGGATATAGTTGATGCCGTCCGCGCCGCTCACATTCGCGGCCTCGTGGGGATCGACGATGAAGCAGGTGGTGCCAAAGCGCGCGGCGGTGCTCACCAGCTCGTTCGGCGATACCATGGTGGACTCCAGGTGGAGATGGGCGTCGATGAAGCCCGGGACGACAAATCTCCCCTCGAGATCTCTCTCTTCCTTTCCGAAGAAGTCCTCCCCCGTGCCGGCGATGAGACCGTCCTTGATCGCGATGGAGGCCGGGAGTATCTCCCCGCTGAATACATTCAGAATTCTTCCGTTTTTCAGTACGAGGTCCGCCGGGGACCTTCCCAGCGTCACTCTCGCGATTTTCCGATAGCGCTGTACATTCATCTTCTCTCCTTTCCTTCCGATGATCTTTCCTTCCGATAATCCGGTGATCCGGTGCGTGATCCGATGCGGATGAACGAGACTGAATCTGCAATTCAAAAAGTTTTTTAGGTGCATATAAAAATATTTAGAAATATTATTGCATATTTTTTAAAAATATGCTAGTATTTTTATACAAATAATTCGGGACACCAGCGGGCGGTATGAACATGTCGTGGAGTCGGTACCGCCGGCAATCAAGAAGGGATGATCTATTTCAAAAGGGGACGACAAAATGGAAAAATTCTTTAAGCTGAAAGAAAACAAGACGGATGTAAAGACAGAGCTCATAGCGGGTGTTACGACCTTTATGACGATGGCTTATATCCTGGCGGTCAATCCCAGCATCCTGAAGGAGACGGGGATGGATGCGGGAGCGGTTTTCACCGCGACGGCCCTGGCCTCCGCGCTGGCATCCTTCTGCATGGCGCTGCTTGCCAATCTGCCCTTTGTGCTCTCCGCCGGGATGGGGCTCAATGCCTACTTCGCCTATACGGTGGTGATGGGAATGGGCTACAGCTGGGAGGTCGCGCTGGCCGCGGTATTCGTGGAAGGGCTGATCTTCATCGTACTCTCCGTCACCAATGTGCGGGAAGCGATCTTCAACGCGATTCCGAAGACACTGAAGATCGCGGTCTCCGTCGGAATCGGGCTTTTCATCACCTTTATCGGGCTGCAGAACGCGCATATCGTCGTGGACGGCGCTACGCTGGTCACGATGTTTTCCTTCCACGGGGCGCTGACGGGGGGGACCTTCCACACGGAGGGAATTACGGTGCTGCTTGCTCTGATCGGAACGATGATCACGGCTTTTCTGGTCCTGAAAAATGTCAAGGGAAATATCCTTCTGGGGATTCTGATCACCTGGCTCCTCGGCGTGCTCTGTGAGCTCAGTGGTCTCTACGTTCCGGATCCCGAGCTCAAATTCTTCAGTTTGATCCCGTCCGGCATCCTCTCCATGCCTTCTTCCCTTGCGCCGACGCTTTTAAAGATGGATTTCAGCGGACTTCTGTCTCTCAACTTTCTGGTCGTGGTCTTCGCCTTTCTCTTTGTGGATATCTTTGATACTCTGGGGACGCTGATCGGCTGCGCCTCCAAGGCGAATATGCTGGATCAGGACGGAAAGCTTCCGGGCATCAAGGGGGCGCTTTTTGCGGACGCGATCGGAACGACGGCGGGAGCCTGCCTGGGGACCTCCACCATAACGACCTTCGTGGAGTCCTCCTCGGGGATCGCGGAGGGCGGGCGCACCGGACTTACGGCCGTGGTGGCGGGAGCTCTCTTTGCCCTCTCCCTCTTCTTCTCCCCGATCTTTCTCGCGATCCCGTCCTTTGCGACGGCCCCCGCTCTCATCATCGTCGGATTTTTCATGATGCAGCAGGTCGCGAAGATCGACTGGGAGGATGCGCTCTGCACGATTCCGGCCTTTATCTGCATCTGCGCGATGGCCTTTATGTATTCGATCTCCGAGGGGATCGCCTTTGGAATCATCAGCTATTCGCTGCTTCATCTCCTGATGGGGAAGGGGAAGGAGGTCACGCCGCTGATGTATGTTCTATCGATCGTTTTCATTCTGAAGTACGTGTTCCTGTAGGCAGGGGAGGCCGGTTTACCGGCGGATTCCTCGTGAAACGGCGACGACAGGGAGGGCGGTCCGAGAGGACTGCCCTTTTCTCTATAGTGGCAGCTGTCTTCGCCGGACGGATATATGTGCTTTGGTTTGGCGGATAGATACAGTTTGGTTTTATGGTCCGGCTTTGCGGCGGAGATCGTTGGCGGCCGCCTCCGTCGGGAGGATATATGGGCTTTGGCTTTACGGATGGCTTTACGGTAAAGATCATTGGAAGCTGTCCCCGCCAGGTGATAGATGCATTGTGCCTGAGGGCATGCTGTGGGAATCGGAGGAAGAAATGAAGAGGGAAGAGAATTTTGTATTGAGAGGAAATATCTGCTATAGTGTGAAAAGCACGGAGCTTCGCTGTGTGCGGAGGGGGGATCTTCTGGTATTGGACGGAAAGATCGGAGCTATTTTCCCGGAGGGGGAGCTGCCGAAACGCTTTTCCGCTCTTCCTCTTACGGATTATGGGGAGGATATCTTGATTCCGGGTATGACGGATCTCCATATCCACGCGCCGCAGTACAGCTTCCGGGGGACCGGGATGGATCTGGAGCTTCTGGACTGGCTTTCGACCAATACCTTCCCGGAGGAGGCAAAGTACCGGGATCTCTCCTATGCGGAGCGCGCCTACTCGGATTTCGTTTCGGATCTCCGGGAGAGCGTCACGACCCGCGCTCTGGTTTTTGCGACGATCCATGTGCCCGCGACGCTTCTCCTCATGGAAAAGCTCGATGAGAGCGGGCTGATCACCATGGTCGGGAAGGTCAATATGGACAGGAACAGCCCGGATTTTCTGAGAGAGACGACGGAGGAGAGCCGGAGGAGCACGGAGGAATGGCTTTCGGAGTCGGAGGGGAGATTTCAGAGGACCTTTCCGATCCTCACGCCTCGATTCACGCCGAGCTGCACGGATGAGCTCATGCGGGAGCTCGGGACCCTGAAGGCCCGGCGGGGACTTCCCGTGCAGTCCCATCTCTCCGAGAATCTCTCGGAGCTCGCCTGGGTAAAGGAGCTCTGCCCCTGGGCGGGCTGCTATGGAGAGACCTATCGGCGCCCGGGACTTCTCTATGGGGAGGGGAAGGCGGTTATGGCGCACTGCGTCTATTCCTCGGAGGAGGAGCTCTCTCTCCTTGCGGAGAGCGGCTCTTATATCGCGCACTGTCCCCAGTCGAACACGAATCTCTCCTCCGGCATCGCGCCGATCCGGCGCTATCTTGATCGCTCCCTCCGCGTGGGGCTTGGGACGGATGTCGCGGGAGGGGCCAATCTCTCCATGCTCCGCGCGCTCACGGATGCGATCGCGGTCTCCAAGCTTCGCTGGAGGATCATGGACGAGACGCTCCGTCCGCTTTGCTTCGAGGAGGCCTTCTATCTCGCGACGAAGGGCGGGGGGAGCTTCTTCGGCAATGTGGGCAGCTTCGAGGAGGGCTATGAGGCGGACATCCTTGTTCTCTCCGGGAGGAGGGAGAGTGTGCGGGAGCAGGGGATCCGGGAGAGACTGGAGCAGCTTGTGTATCTGGGAGGAGAGGGGACGAGGCTCAGGGCAAAGTTTGTGGCGGGAAGGGAAATCGCTCTTGGCGCTGTATGAGCCGGGTGCGCGGCGGATTGACGCGGAGGCCTGCATTTACCGACGCTGCCGGAAGATTTCGGCAGGAATCTTTCGGTAAGGGATGAGAGTATGCTCCGGAGGAAGAAAGCGGCGGCTGAGCTTTCGCCTTGTTTAAGAGGGGCGGATCTTTGGCGGAGAGGAGGGACTCATGGCGGAGAAGATGGGAGAAGGAGAGCCGATCCTGGGGATTGTGCTGATGTGCTCCGGCTGGAGCAGACGTTTTGGCAGGAATAAGCTCATGGAGGAGCTCGGGGGAAAGCCCATGAGCGCTTACATCTTTCAGACGCTTTCCTCTCTCCTTTTCTCGCAGGCGGGGAGCGGCGCCCACTCGGAGGCGGTGGGGAGCGGGCTCTCCCCCTCCCGGGAGCGGGGGGGCGTGAGCTTCGATATACCGCTGGTCGTGACGCGCTTTCCGGAGCTTCGGAGGCTGGCGGAGCGCTTTTGCTTCCGGGTCATTATGCATAATGATCCGGAGCAAAGCGATACGATCCGCCACGCGCTCTCCTCCGGTCCGGCGTCCCGCTGGGACGGGGCGATGTTTCTGGCCGGGGATCAGCCCATGCTCTCGGAGCGCTCTCTCCTTCGGCTTGCCTCCTCCTTTTCGCTTTTTCCGGACAAGGTTTCCCGCTTAAGCTTTAACGGAGAGGCCGGAAATCCCGTTATTTTCCCGAAAAAGTATTTTCCGGAGCTCAAGAATCTGACCGGAGACCACGGCGGGGGAGTCATTTTGAAAAACGGGCTGATCCGGCCGGAGGAGATCCTTCTCGTACAGGCGGAGCGGGAATTTGAGCTCTGGGATGTCGATACGGAGGATGGGATACGGAGGATCGAGCAGGTGCTGAGACTTCGCTATGGCTGACAGTCGGCCGCTAGGGGCATGGGAAAGCAGTAGTTCTCCCGGAGACTTGCGGCGATGAAGGGACGCTGGAAAGCCAGGGCGAAGCGGGAGAGGGAGGAAGCGGAGAGGCTGTCCGCCTGGTTTAAGAGGAGCTTGTCAAAGAGGGCCTCTCTCTCCAGGACGAGGGCTGCCATCTCCTCCGTGACCGGACTTCTTTCTGTGAGTGCTTCTGAGCCGGAGGGATTTTCGGAGAGCTTTTCCCGGAGGATCGAGAGGAAGAGCTCCGGGCGATGCACGGCCTCCTTTATGGGATGCCCCAGTCCGCTCCCCCCGATGACCGCGATCGTCCGCGCATTTCCCTCCGGGATGACCGGCTCCCAGGGGGCGTGGGCCTTCAGCGGGAGACGCTTGGATCCGTCCGCTTCGATCAGGATATAGTCCGCGTAGGGGAGGAGGTCCTTCCAGGGGACGGGGGGCGGGGAGAGCTTTCCGGATTCCGCCATGCTTCCGAGGCAGAGGATCGGAAGCGGGGAGAGGGAGAAGGCTGCTTCAAGACAGGAGGAGATTTCCGTAACCTCGGCTTCCTTTTCGCTGTCCTTAAGGATGCGTGCCTTAGCGGAGGGGCGCACGGAGATTCCGGAGGAGGAGAAGAGGACGAGGGGGCAGTGGGGAAAGGGCAGGATGTGGGTGCTGGTTCCGAGGATCACCCTCCCTCTTTTTGCGAGCTCCAGAGAGAGAGAAAGAAGGAGAGAGCTCTTTCCTCCGCTTCCGATCACGGAGCAGATGCCGCTCGGGATGGAGAGGAGCTCCGGAAGGGCGGAGAGAGGTCTTGGATTTCGTCTGTTTTCTGTTTTCATTGGGAAGCTGCCCTTTCTGCAAGACACTGCCGAGGCGGCGGATTTTTGAGACTGGAATCATTATAATAGACCCTGCGGAAAGAGGAAAGCTTCAGGGCGGGGAACGTTTTGGAATGGAAACGGAGACGGCCCTGGGGCGGGAAATGCTCCGGGCGTTTTAAGCGCCGGGAGCGGATGGAAGAGATGAGGAGGCTTTTATATGAGAGAGTGGGGGTATCGGGGGAAGCTTCGGAAGCGGGCATATATTTTTCGGCTCCTTCGCTTAAGTTTGCTGCTGCTTTCCTTCCTCCTCCTGGGAGGGAAAATCCAGGATCTTAGGGGGAGAGCGGAGGAGGCGGAGCAGCATCATCTCAAGTGCTATTACGCGCTGGAATACAGCGGGAGGGGCTGGTCTGACTGGAGCAATGACAATCAGCCCCAGAGCCGCCGGGACAGCTTTCCGAGCGCGCTTAGGATCGCGCTGAAGCATCAGCCGGAGGGGATGAGCGGAACGGTTCAATACCAGGTCAACATAAGCGGACAGGGCTGGAGCGGAGTGCTGGAGAACGGCCAGAGCGCCGGTCTGGAGGGGGGAGCCGTCCCGCTCGAGGGACTTAAGGTCTGGCTGAACGGACAGCTCTCGGAGAATTACGATGTCTACACGAAGGCCATGGTGAACGGAGAGTGGCTGGACTGGGTCATGAACGGACAGGAGGCGGGGAAGGTCGGAGTGGGGACCCATATCGACGGCATCCGGGTCTCTGTCGTGAAGAAGGGGGAGCAGCCGACAGCGGAAGAGGCGGGGCAGGCTCAGAGCGCCCAGAGCGCTGTGGACCCCGAGCGGCCGATGGTCGCCCTCACCTTCGATGACGGGCCCGGGAAATATGAGGACCGGATCCTGAGCTCTTTGGAGGCGAACAAGGGCCGCGCGACCTTCTTCATGGTGGGAAATCTCGTCGCCCGTCACAGCGCGGTGGTAAAGAGAATGGCGGATGACGGCTGTGAGCTTGGAAATCACAGCTGGGCGCATGAAAACCTCTCAAAGCTCTCCTCGGCTGCGGTTCGGAATTCCATTCAAAAGACCAATGATGCGATCCGCGCGGCGGGCGGACATGCCCCGACCCTGGTTCGCCCGCCCTACGGGGCGACCGGCGGGCAGTGCAAGAGCACATTGACGGAGATGGGATACGCGCCGATCCTCTGGAGTATCGATACGCTGGACTGGAAGACCCGGAACAGCAGAAATACGGTGAAGGTGGTTCTGAGTCAGGTGAAGGACGGAGACGTTATATTGATGCACAGCATCTATCCGCAGAGCGCAGAGGCCGCGGAGCTGCTGATTCCGGAGCTCACAAGGAGAGGCTACCAGCTTGTCACGGTGAGCGAGCTTGCGGCCGCCCGGGGCGGGATTCATCCGGGGCATTCCTACGGCTCGTTCCGGAAAAAATAGAGTCCGTGCGTTTCATGCAGAGGCCCTTTTCCGGGAGAAGGCGGGGCGGGAGGGAGGTAAGATGCTTGTCTATATCAGAGGGGCAGGGGATATCGCGAGCGGCATCGCGGTCCGGCTTTACCGGGCGGGGATGGAGCTTGTGATGTCGGATCTCGCCGTTCCGACCGCGGTACGGCGAAGCGTCGCATTTTCCGAGGCGATCAGGCTCGGAAGCGCAAAGGTGGAGGAGATCAGCGCGAAAAGGGCGGAGAGCATAGAGGATGTGAGAGAAATTCTCTCGGAGAGGAAAATCGCAGTTCTCGTAGACAGCGGGAAGGAGAGCATCCGCGCGCTGAGACCGGACGCCGTCGTGGATGCGATCCTCGCAAAGCGGAATCTCGGGACCTCTCGGACGGACGCTCCGATCGTACTGGGAATAGGGCCCGGCTTCTTCGCGGGGATTGACTGCCACGCGGTCATAGAGACGAAGAGGGGACACACACTCGGAAGGGCGATCTACCGGGGTGCGGCGATCCCAAATACCGGAGTCCCCGGAAATATCGCGGGAGTCTCCGCGGAGAGGGTGCTCCGCTCCCCGGCGGAGGGGATATTCCGCTCCTTGGCAGAAATCGGACAGCTCGTTGCAAAGGGGGAGACGGTCGCCTATGTGGACGGTATACCTTTAAAGACAGAGATCCCCGGTATGCTCCGGGGACTCCTCCAGGACGGAATCCCGGTCTTCAAGGGGATGAAATGCGGGGATGTCGATCCGAGGGGGGAGAGCGCGGACTATCAGACCGTCTCCGACAAGGCGCTCGCAGTCGGAGGCGGCGTTTTAGAGGCTCTGCTTCATTTTATTTCAGTGGGGGAGAGCGCGGGAGAGCCCTTCCATACTCCGGGCCGTGAGCGCATTTTGTGATAGGGAAAAGCTCTGAGCCTGTTCCGATGGCTTATCTCCTGCTTCGTTAAAATGCCGGATGCCTCTACAAAGCATCCGGCATTTATCTGCCTGACGGGAGCGTGTATGCGTAAATCCCAAAGGACAGGGAAATCGGAGCGGGCAGTTAGCGTGGAAGCCGTCCGATGCGTCGCGGGGCAGCAAGGCTTAGAGCACCGGCTCGAAGGGCTTTCTCTTAAGGTATTGGCCGCGCCCCTCAGAGAGGACCTTCCCCTCTCTCGCGCTGAGCGTCCCCCGGAGGTAGACCTCTTCGATGACACCCTGGAGCTCCATCCCCTCGAGCGGCGCGTAATCGCATTTTGAGACCTGATTTTTTATGCTGATCGTCTTTCTCCGCTCCGGGTTCAGGATCACGATATCGGCGTCGCTCCCCTCCTGGAGCACTCCCTTTTTCGGATAGAGGCCGTAGAGCCTTGCGGGATTTTCCGAGAGGACGGCGCACATTCGCTCCCTGCTGATCCGCCCCTTGGCTACGCCCTCGGAATAGATCAGCTCTCCCCTTGTCTCCACGCCCGGCATCCCGCCGGGGATCTTCCGGAAATCCTCCAATCCGAGCTCCTTTTGCTTTCTCGTAAAGGCGCAGTGGTCCGTGGATACGGTCTGAATCTCCTTCTCGCGGAGCGCCTTCCAGAGTGCCTCCTGATCGGAGCTTTCCCGAAGAGGGGGTGAAATCACATATTTTGCGCCCTCAAAGCCCGGGAGATCATAGAGCTCCCTGGTCTGCGTGAGATACTGAGGACAGGTCTCCGCAAAGACGGTCTGTCCCCGCCTTCTCGCCGCGCGGATCTCATTCAGCCCCTTTTCGCAGGTCAGGTGAACATCGATGACCGGAGCGTGGGCCATGTCCGCGAGATAGAGCAGGCGGTTGATGGCCTCCGCCTCCGCGTCATCCGGGCGGGAGAGATAGTGGGAGGAGACGCTTCTCCTTTTTTCCGGGTCCTTTGCGAGCTCCTTTTGGAGGGCCGCGATGAGGCCGGAGCTCTCGCAGTGCACACCGGTGATGCCTCCGAGCTCCCGCAGGCGGACTAGGATCTCAAAGATCGTCTCGTCGCTTAGCTGGATATCGTAGGCCATGTAGAGCTTAAAGGTGCTGAGCCCCTCCTCCATCATCCTTTGGCAGTCCGCCCTGGTCCTCTCGTTCCAGTCAGTGATGGACATGTGGAAGCCGTAGTCGCAGGATGCGCCGACGGCCGCCTTTTTCTGCCAGTTATGGAAGCCTTCCTCGAGGGTCTCTCCCTTGTACTGCGTGCCGAAGTCCACGATGCTCGTCGTGCCTCCGCTCAGCGCGGCCCTTGTGCCGGAGGCGAAATCGTCACAGGTCACGGTTCCGGCTACATGCAGGTCGAAATGGGTGTGGGCGTCGATGAAGCCTGGGAAGATCAGCTTCCCTCCCGCATCCAGAGTCTCCGCCTTTTCGGGAAGAGAGGAGAGAAAGCGCTCCTCCTCCTCTCTCTGCGATTCGGAAAAAATCCTCTCGATCCGCTCGCCGCACAGGAAAAGATCGCCGGGGAAGCTTCGCTCCGCTGTCACCAATGTGCCGCCTTTTATCAAAATCATAGCCTGCTCCTTTCTTTACGTCATACTCCTACAGCAGCGCCGATCCTCCCGGCGAGGGCGTTTACAAGCGGATCCATGGCAGTCTTCCCCCGGCTCCCAGGCTGCGGGGAGAGCTTTAGATCAGATAGGTATAGTCGCGAAAGACCGTATCCACGAGCTCCGCGATCCGGTAGAAAAGCCGGGAATTTCTGTCTCCGACCCGGTAGTCCATCTCCTGTCCGCCCAGACGGACGCGCGCATTGCCCTCGCTGTCCTGAAAGAAAAAGCCGTCATTCGTGGAATCCGCCATATCCGAGGCGTTCCGAAAGAGTGTGAACTTATCCTTATAGGGAGCGGAGTCATAGGGGCAGAAGGTCCTGCAGTTTCCGCATTCGTTGCACATGGAATCGATATGGATGATCTGGCGCATCTCTTCTCCGGGAACGGAAATCGAGACATTTGCGCGGTTCGGACAGACATCGGCGCAGTTTTCGCAGATATAGTCGCAGCTTAAACAGCGGCTGTCCGCCTTCCCCGCCTCCGGCGCCTCTGAGAGGATGCCCTTTTTCCCGTGGATCTCCTCCGCGCTCGATAGGGAGGGGCGATCCGTCCCGATCCTTTGATTCAGGATCGCTTCAGAGGCGAGCTTTGCGTTTGCAATGGCCTTCACGATGACGGAGGCGCCGAACGCGCCGTCTCCCGCGGCGTAGATCCCCTTTACGCTGGTCTCATTGCTCTCCGGCTCCAGGACAGGACGCCCCTTTTGGTCCGTGCGGATGCCGTTTCTCTCGTAGAAGGAGCCGTCGACTCCCTCTCCGATCGAGGCGATGACAGTGTCACAGGGGATCTCGACGACTTCCCCGGTCTCCCGCACGGATCTCCTTCCGCTCTCTTCCATCTCGGAGAGGACGGTTTTATGACAGCGGAGAACTCCGTTTTCCAGTGTGAAGGGGGAGAGCAGCTCCCGGAAGAGGACGCCGTCTTCGATGGCCTCCTCGAGCTCCTCCTGGTCCGCCGGCATGTATCTCTTGGTTCTTCGGTAGACGAGAAAGACCTTTTCCACGCCCTCGCATCGGATCGCCGCCCTCGCGGTATCCATCGCGGTATTCCCCGCGCCGACGATCACGACATTTTTCCCGATGCGGATCCTTCCCTCCTCTTCCTTAAAGCGGCGGAGGAAGTGGAGCGCGTTTTCCGCCTCTCCCTTTTCCAGGGGAAGGGGCATCTCCCGGTGCGCGCCGATCGCGAGGATTACGGCGTCGAAGCCCTCCTTCTCCCGGAGCGCCCCGACATCCTCGATCCTCTGCCCGAAGTGGAAGACGGCGCCGCAGGCCTTCGCAAGTCCGACATCCTTTTGGATCTCCTTCTCATCGATCCGGAAGGAGGGGATGATATAGCTCACGACACCGCCCGCCCGCTCGTTTTCCTCATAGACATGGACCTCCGCCCCGGCCCTCGCGAGGAAGAAGGCTGCGGCGATTCCCGCGGGACCCGCTCCGATGACGGCGACCTTTTTCCCGCAGGCCTCTCCCTTTTTCAGCGTCGGAAGCACGGCCTCATAGCCGTTTCTTGCGGCGATGAGCTTATTGTTTCGGATCTGCACGGCAGTTTCGTAGTGATTCCTCGTGCAGGCGGTCTGACAGCTGTGGGTGCAGATCCTTCCCGTCATAAAGGGAAGCGGATTCTTATCCAGAATCACTTCGAGCGCCTCCCGATAGGCCCCCTCCTTCACGAGCCTTCCGTAGCCTGTGATATCCTGGTGGATCGGGCAGCGGTTCCGGCAGGGCATGGTGTAGCAGTCGACGAGGGGGACGGAGTCCTCGGATTTCCGATTCGGGATCGGCTTGATCGGCTTTAAGAGATGCGGATCCGTGACGGCCTTTTTCAGGATGGCATCGACGGCGGAGAGGGAGACGAACTTCCATTCCACGGCCTTCTCGGAATCCAGGAGCTCCGCCATCTGGATGAAGCGGAGGTAGCCCCCGGTCTTTAAGAGGGTGGTGGCCATGGTCACGGGCCAGATGCCGCTCTCCGCAACCTCTTTGATGTTGAAAAAGTCACAGCCTCCGGAGTAGGAGATCCGGAGCTCTCCGCCAAAGTCCTCCGTGAGCATCCTCGCTACGGACAGGGAGAGCGGGAAGAGGGACTTCCCGGACATATACATCTCCTCGGAGGGGAGCTCATGATTCTTCACATCGACGGGGAAGGTATTCGTGATCTTTACGCCGAAGCTGAGCTGCTTCGACTCCGCGAGGGCCTTGAGACGCCGAAGCATCGGGACGGCATCCCGATACTGCAGATCCTCCCGGAAATGGAGGTCCGTGAATTGAATGTAGTCGTAGCCCATGCTGTCCAGAAGCTCCCTCGCCTTCTCATAGCCGAGCAGCGTGGGATTGCACTTTACGAAGGTGTGCAGTCCCTTTTCCGTGATCAGATAGGAGGCAATCGCCTCGATCTCCTCGGGGGGACAGCCGTGCAGGGTGGAGACGGTCACGGAATTTACGATATCCTCCCGGATCGCCTCGACGTCCTCCCTCTTGAGATGCTCGAAGCGGTCCAGGTTCTCGAGGAGCCAGGTCCTGCAGCTCTGAAAGCTCTCCGTCTCTCCCGCGTGCATCATCTCATTGATAAAGCGGTCCACCTTCGGCGTCTGGATACCGGCGAGATCATAGCCGACAGAGATATTGAACTGGAAGGCATCCGGGTCGCCCAGTCCCCACTCCTTCGCCATCACCTTCAGCAAAAACCAGGCCTTTACATACTCGTCAAAGGCCTGAGGGACCTCGAGCTCTGTGGACCACTCGCAGTTATAGCACTCGTCCTCCGCGCTGATGCAGGGCTTCTTCACGCAGGAGGCGAGCTCCCGGCCGTCCATTTTCTGGACGGTCTTCAGCTCAAAGAAGCGCGCTCCGCCGTAATAAGAGGCGGCGATATTCTGCGCAAGCTGCGTGTGGGGGCCGGCCGCCGGTCCGATCTGGGTCTCCAGCTTCCTGCCAAAGAGATGGAAGGGGGCGGGAGACTTCGCTTTATAGCAGCGCGGGACGCCGAAGACGGAGCCCTCCTTCTTATATTCCAAAAGCATTCTGTTCATCAGCTTCCCAAAGGGAATCGGGATCATAATATCACTCATAGCGTATCTCCTTTTCCGGAAGGCGGCATCGTCCCGCTCCTTTCGGGAGAGGAGAGCATTGTCTCCTCTCCTCCTCCCCTCCCTCAGGGGAAAAGAGCGGATGGAGCCGGGCCTTCGCTTCCGGCGGGACGGCCTCCTGACAGCAGTCCCGCCGGGCGGGTTTTATGGGAATGCGGCGGATTGGCGGAACCTGTCCGCTCAGCCGCCGATCCGGCCTTTTAGGATGAAAGTAAAGCGCGGAAGGCAGCGCTTAAGCGGGACCTGCCTGCTCAGCCGTTGATCTTTCCGGCAAGTCTCCTCGCGCCCTCTCGGACCTTTGCGAGGATGGCCGCCTCGTCCAGCCCCTGGAGCTCCCTGTCCTTCATGAGGACCTTTCCGTTTGCAACCGTTGTGACGACGGACCTCCCCTCCATGCCAAAGAGCAGATGGGAGTCCAGATTTGAAGCATCCATCGGAGTGAGAGGGATATAGTCGGAGATGATGATATCCGCCGCGGCCCCCTCTTCGAGCACGCCGAGCTTTTGCCGGAAATAGCGGTTTGCGATCCTCGCATTATTGACAAAGAGCATTTCCGGGACCTCGGACCAGGCCGCCGTCGGGTCGCAGAGATGGTGCTTATGAAGGATATTCGCGACCTTCCAGGACTCCAGCATATCGTGGGTATAGCCGTCCGTTCCGAGCCCCGTCAGGATGCCGCGGTGCACAAGCTCCATCGTGGGAGGGCAGCCGCAGGCATTCCCCATATTGGACTCCGGATTGTGGACCACCATGCTGCCGCTGTCCCGGATGAGCCGCATCTCGTGGGGGTTAATATAGATGCAGTGCGCGAGCAGAGTCTTTTCGCCGAGGATATCCCAGTCGAAGAGGCGGTCGACGATGCGCTTTCCGTGCTCCTTTAAGCAAAGCTGCAGGTCCTCGATGCCCTCTGCGACGTGGATGTGATAGCCGATCTCCTCCGGCTTTTCGCTTTGGCAGAGCTCCATGGTCTCATCGGAGATCGTAAAGCTTGCGTGCATGCCCATCATTGATGCGATGCGGTCGTCGTTTGTCTCCCGCACATGGCGCGCGAAATCCACATTTTCCCGCACGGCGAGCCGCGCCTTTTCCGGCCCCTCCCGGTCTGAAATCTCATAGCAGAGGCAGGAGCGGATGCCGCATTCTCTCGCGGCTCTTTCGATCGCGAAGAGGGAGCCGCTGATCTCTCCGTAGCTTGCGTGGTGATCGAAGATCGTCGTCACGCCGTTTTTGATGCAGTCGATATAGGTCGCCATCGCGGAGAGATAGGTATTTTCGTTGTCCAGATTCCGGTCGATGGTCCACCAAAGTCCGTCCAGAATATCCAAAAAGCCGTGGGGATTATAGCCCTTGACGGCAAGTCCGCGGGCCATCGCGGAGTAGATGTGCTCGTGGGTATTGATGAAGGCCGGCAGGATGAGCCCGCCCCGCGCATCGAGGAAGTCCGCCTCCCGGTACTTCTCTCTCAGCGCATCGAAATCCCCGACCTCTAAAATTTTGTTGTCCTCCGTTGCGACGGCCCCGTTCTCGAAATAGGGGCGGGCCTTATCCCTCGTGAGGAGCCTTCCGTTCCCGATCAAAAGCATGGCTCTGTCCTCCTGTTTTTGCCACTCCATATAGTAATAATGCGGATTTATCATGAGTTTATCATTGGGAAGGAGAAATTGCAATGGAGATGCAAATTTATTTTCTGAAATCAAAAAGATTTTTTGGAAGCATCTTGCAAAAGCAAAAAAAAATGTTATGATAGTCCTGTGCAAAAAAATTTTTAGGTTCCCGGGGAAGCCGGAGCGAAGCGAAAGGAGATGGGGATGAAGCAGGAAAACAGTCTGGAAATGCTGGTCTTCGTCGCGCACGGAATCGCGAGGCAGTTCGGGAGGAACTGTGAGGTCTGCATCCATGATCTCGCAGTGGAAGACCTGGAGCACACCATCGTCTTCATCATCAACGGGCATGTCACGGGGAGAAAGACCGGAGACGGGGCCTCGAAGGTGGTGCTGGAGACCCTGGAGACCCTGCAGGACGGCGGGGCGATCAGCGATCATCTGGGATATCGGACCCACACGCAGGATGGCAGAATTCTGAAGTCCTCCTCCATCTTCCTGAAGGATGAGGAGGGGAAGTACCGCTACATCCTCGGGATCAACTACGATATCACCGCGCTTATCAATGCCCGGGAGGCGCTGGACAGTCTGACCCTCGTGGAGGAAGAGGAGTCCTCCGGAGACGGAAGGATCCCTCTTAGCGTGAATGACCTCCTGGACAATCTGATCAACCAAAGCGTGAAGCTGATCGGAAAGCCGCCGGCGCTCATGAGCAAGGAGGAAAAGATCCGCGCGATCCGCTATCTCCGGGACGCGGGGGCCTTTTTGATCACGAGATCCGGGGACAAGGTCTCCGCTTTCTACGGGATCAGCAAATTCACCATGTACAGCTACATCGACCAGGCAAAGAAATAGGAGGACGCGGGGAAGCGGGCCCGGAATCCGGAGGCAGGAGGAATCAAGCAATGAGTCAGGATCTGAAATGGAAAATGAATGAGATGCCGAAGACGGAGGACAAGAATCTTCCGCTCATGGCGATCGAAGAGGTGAAGAAGGCGAGAAGCTTCCACGAGAGCTTCCCCCAGTACTCGGAGACTCCGCTGGCGGATCTTAAGGGGATGGCGGAGTATCTGGGGCTTGACAGAGTCTGCGTAAAGGATGAGTCCTACCGCTTTGGTTTAAATGCCTTTAAGGTGCTCGGCGGCTCCTACGCCATCGCCCGCTATATCGGGGAGGAGACCGGGAAGGATATCTCGGAGCTTCCCTACAGCGTGCTCACCTCTCAGGAGCTCCGGGAAAGGTTCGGCACGGCGACCTTCTACTCCGCGACCGACGGAAACCACGGAAGGGGCGTCGCCTGGGCGGCCAATAAGCTCCATCAGAAGTCCGTCATCATCATGCCGAAGGGCTCCACGGTGACGAGGCTGAATCACATCAAGGCGGAGAACGCGGAGGCCTGGATCTCCGATGTGAACTATGATGAGTGCGTGCGGCAGGCCGCGAAGCTCGCGGAGAAGACCGAGCACGGCGTCATGGTGCAGGATACCGCCTGGGAGGGCTATGAGAAGATCCCGGCCTGGATCATGGAGGGCTACGGCACCATGGCGGACGAGGCGGGAGATCAGTACGGCGAGCGTCCGACCCATATCTTCGTGCAGGCCGGTGTCGGAAGTCTGGCCGGCGCGGTGGTGGGCTACTTCGCAAACCGCTATCGGGAGAATCCCCCCGTCATGGTCGTGGTGGAGGCCTCCGCGGCGGACTGCCTCTACCGGGGGGCCGCGGCAGGAGACGGGGAGATCCGGATCGTGGACGGAGACATGGATACGATCATGGCGGGGCTCGCCTGCGGGGAGCCGAACATCACCTCCTGGGATATCCTGAAGAACCATGTCTCCTGCTTTATCTCTCTGGAGGACTGTGCCGCGGCAAGAGGCATGAGGATGCTGGCCGCCCCCTTAAAGGGAGATAGGCAGGTCGTATCCGGAGAGTCCGGCGCGGCTTCCTTTGCGGCTCTGGCCGCCATTATGCGAAAGGATGAGTACAAGGAGCTCAGAGAGAAGCTCGGACTCGGGAAGGATTCCAAGGTTCTCTGCTTCTCCACGGAGGGAGATACCGATCCCGAGAGATGGAAGAACATCGTCTGGGAAGGGCTCGAGCGCTAAGGAGCTGTCGCTGCTTTACCGGGCGGACGGACGCTCTCGCTCCGCCTGCCCTTAGGCCAGGGGCTGTCAAATCGCCGGGCGCCTGCCAATGGCCGGGCTTAGGATGCTATAGCGATTGTGCGGGAGCAAAAGAGCGGCGCTGCGGCTTGGTTCTTGAGCTATGGAGCAGCTTGTTTTTCGGGAACTTAAGCTTTTGCCGGGAGTTTTTTCCGGGATTTTACAGGAATGGGGATGGACTCCTTCTCTTTAGGAG
This sequence comes from Oribacterium sp. oral taxon 078 str. F0262, assembly GCF_000160135.1. GTDB lineage: Bacteria > Bacillota > Clostridia > Lachnospirales > Lachnospiraceae > Oribacterium. Next base: position 69,336 of record NZ_GG729937.1, on the reverse strand, counting down.
GAGATTTGTCTTTAGATGTGCCCGAGAGGGCCGGGAAAGGAGAAGGATATGGGGAAGCTGACACAGGAGGAGTTGAAGAAGATCAGGGAGAAGGCAGAGAGCTATAAGGCGGATATGAGCGCCTTCCTCCGCGCGATTGTGAAGAATCCGGGAGAGTCTGCCGATGAGAAGGCCCATGTCGAGACCATCAAAAAGGAGATGGAGAAGGTCGGCTTTGATGAGGTCAAGGTGGATCCGCAGGGCAATGTCATGGGATTCATGGGAAGCGGAAAGACGCTCATCGCCTTTGACGGGCATATCGATACGGTGGGCATCGGAAACAGAGACAACTGGAGCTTCGACCCCTACGATGGCTTTGAGAGCGAGACCCAGATCGGAGGCCGCGGCGTCTCGGATCAGCTCGGAGGCACGGTGTCCGCGGTCTATGCCGCAAAGATCATGAAGGATCTCGGACTTCTGAATGAGAAGTACCGTGTCATGGTAGTCGGCACGGTGCAGGAGGAGGACTGCGACGGTCTTTGCTGGGAATATATCATCAATAAGGACAAGATCCGGCCGGAGTTCGTGCTCTCCTCCGAGCCGACGGACGGGGGCCTCTACCGGGGACAGAGAGGCCGCATGGAGATCCGGATCGATGTAAAGGGCGTATCCTGCCACGGCTCCGCTCCGGAGAGAGGCGATAATGCGATCTATAAGATGGCCGATATCCTTCGGGATGTCCGGTCCCTGAACAATAACGGCGACGCAGAGTCCACGGAGATCCGCGGCCTCGTGAAGATGCTGAATCCGAAGTACAACCCGCAGTGGAAGGAGGCGAGATTCCTCGGCCGCGGCACTGTCACTGCCTCTCAGATCTTCTTCACCTCGCCCTCGAGATGCGCTGTCGCGGATTCCTGCGCGGTCTCCCTCGACCGGAGGATGACCCTCGGCGAGACCTGGGAGTCCTGCCTGGAGGAGATCCGGGAGCTCCCGGCTGTGAAGAAGTACGGTGAGGATGTGACGGTCTCCATGTACCGCTACGACCGCCCCTCCTTCACGGGGGAGGTCTACCCGATCGAGTGCTACTTCCCGACCTGGGTTCTTCCGGAGGATCACAAGGTATGCACTGCCGCGGTTTCCGCCTATAAGGATCTCTTCGGCGATAAGAGGATCGGGGAGAGCGATACGGTGGAGGAGCGCGCCGCAAGACCGCTGCTCGACAAGTGGACCTTCTCCACGAATGGAGTCTCCATCATGGGGAGAAACGGGATCCCCGTCATCGGCTTCGGACCCGGCGCGGAGGCGCAGGCCCATGCCCCGAATGAGGTGACCTGGAAGAAGGATCTTGTGACCTGCGCGGCCTTCTATGCGGCGCTCCCGCAGTATTACTGCGATTAAACGGGAAGGGCCGGGTCGAGTTCCTAAAGGAGAGGGCGGTCAGGAAGCGCCCCCTCCCATCTTCCCTAGGCGGGCAGCCTATGGCCCGGCGCTCTGCGCTTTGCACTTTTTATCGCGGATTTCCCGAGAAAAGGGAAGCAGGAGCTTCGACAGGCGGACAAGGCGGCAAAAATCACGGCGGAGTAATAAAAATATCGTTGATGCCGGAAATCCCGGCGAACAGGAGGACAGAAAGAGATGGACAAGCAGAAGAACTTTGATGCGCTTTTGAAGGCGATCGCGGGACGAAAGACCGAGAAGATGTATCAGAACGACTTTTTCCTCACCTGGGAGAAGACAGAGGATGAGCTTAAGGCAGTCTGGGAGGTCGCGGACGCCCTCAGAAATCTGAGAGAGAGAAATATTTCCACCAGAGTCTTCGACTCCGGCCTCGGCATCTCCCTCTTCCGGGATAATTCCACGAGGACCCGCTTCTCCTTCGCCTCCGCCTGCAACCTCCTCGGACTGGAGGTCTCGGATCTGGACGAGAAGAAGTCGCAGGTCGCCCACGGGGAGACGGTCAGAGAGACGGCGAATATGATCTCCTTCATGGCCGATATCATCGGCATCCGCGATGATATGTACATCGGTAAGGGCAATAAGTACATGCACGAGGTCGCGGATTCCGTGGCGCAGGGCTATAAGGACGGCGTGCTCGAGCAGAGGCCGACGCTTGTCAATCTCCAGTGCGACATCGATCATCCGACGCAGTGCATGGCCGATGCCCTCCATGTGATCCATGAGATGGGAGGGATCGAGAATCTGAAGGGGAAGAAGCTTGCAATGAGCTGGGCCTACTCCCCCTCCTACGGAAAGCCGCTCTCCGTCCCCCAGGGTGTCATCGGACTTTTCACGCGTCTTGGCATGGAGGTCGTCCTCGCCCATCCGGAGGGCTATGATGTTATGGGCGATGTCGTCGAGGTCGCGAAGAAGAATGCGCAGCAGTCCGGCGGCTCCTTCCGGCTCACGCACGATATGAAGGATGCCTTCCGGGATGCGGATATCGTCTATCCCAAGTCCTGGGCGCCGTTCGCCGCGATGGAGGAGAGGACGGAGCTCTACGGAAGAGGAGATCAGAAGGGGATCGATGAACTCGAACAGAGACTCCTGAAGCAGAACGCGGCTCACAAGGACTGGGCCTGCACCGAGGAGATGATGAAGCTCACAAAGAACGGAAAGGCTCTCTACCTCCACTGTCTGCCGGCGGATATCTCCGGTGTCTCCTGCGAGGAGGGAGAGGTCGACGCCTCTGTCTTCGACCGCTACCGGGATCCGCTCTATAAGGAGGCCTCCTTTAAGCCCTATGTGATCGCGTCCATGATCCTTCTGGAGAAGTTCCGGGATCCGGCGAAGCTTCTCAGAGAACTCGAGAAGCGCGGACAGAGGAGGCAGTTTGAGGCGTAATTCGGCCGGGGAAGCGCTTTTTCATCGCGGTCTCGCGGGGGAGTAAAGAGGATATGGATAAGAAAAAGATCGTCATCGCGCTGGGGGGGAATGCCCTTGGGAACAACCTTCCGGAGCAGATGGAGGCGGTGAAGACCACCGCGAAGGCCATCGTGGATCTGGCGGAGGACGGAAACGAGATCGTCATTGTGCACGGAAATGGTCCGCAGGTCGGCGTCATCAACAATGCGATGACGGAGTTTGCACATAAGGATGGGAGCGAGCCCACGCCGCTCTCCGTCTGCGTCGCGATGAGTCAGGCCTATATCGGCTATGATATTCAAAATGCGCTCCGCGAGGAGTTTCTGAACCGGGGGGCAAAGCTTCCGCCCGTCGCCACGATGGTGACGCAGGTGAGGGTGGACCCGGAGGACCCGGCCTTTCGGGACCCGTCGAAGCCGATCGGGCGCTTCATGTCAAAGGATGAGGCCCTGAAGGAGGCCGGGGACAGGGGATGGATCGTCCGGGAGGACGCCGGCAGAGGCTACCGCAGAGTCGTGGCCTCCCCGAAGCCGAAGGAGATCATCGAGCTCTCCGCGATCCGCGCCATGGCGGATGACGGGCAGATCGTCATCTGCTGCGGCGGAGGAGGGATCCCGGTGGTGGCGGAGGGAAAGCACCTCGCCGGTGTCCCCGCGGTGATCGACAAGGATTTTGCGGCGGAGCTCCTCGCCGAGAGTCTGGATGCGGACATGCTTCTGATTCTGACTGCGGTGGAGAAGGCCGCGGTTCATTTCGGGAAGCCGGAGCAGCGCTGGCTCTCCGAGATCTCCGCGGAGGAAGCGGAGCGCTACGCGGAGGAGGGACAGTTCGCCGCGGGCTCCATGCTTCCGAAGGTTCAGGCCGCGATCCGCTTCGCAAGATCCCGGAAGGGAAGAACGGCAGTCATCACGCTTTTGGAGAAGGCGAGGGAGGCCCTGCAGGGGAAGACCGGAACCAGAATCTGCGAGAAATAAAGAGGAGAGTGCGGCGCCCCGAAGGAGCAGGGGCGGGAAAGTCTTTCCAGGGGGAGCGGCGAAGCCGCTCCCCCCATTTCCTGCCCCCCGTTTTTCTCTTTTATTTTTTACCCTGCCATTTTTCCGAAGATCTTTGGGGCGGTTTTCCTTTGGCGACAAAGCCCGGGGGATCTGTCACAAAACGCGTAAAAATGACAAATTTATTCCATTTTTATTTCGTTAAGACAGTGAACCGTAAAAATATTTTATGATTTAGAGTATAGACAGGCAATCATCGGCATAGTAAAGTGCCTTCGAGAGATGCAGACAGTTCTTATTGCGGCGGGCGGAGAATCGGGAGAGCAGAGAGCCCCTGTGCTTTCTGCAAACTTCCGCGGAGAGGGGACGTGTCATAAGAGAAGGAGAATCGGCATTTTTCCTTTTCCCGGGACGCAGCAGTCCGGGAGGAGGAAAAGGAGATTCCGGAGCAGGAGGAGAGGATGAATGGCCTTGATTTGCTGATCCGCTCCTATGAGACTATGAGAGAGAAGGGGACCGAGGGAGGGCTTCGGGATACTCTCTCTCTGGCACTCCGCCATACGGGGGCGGTCTGCCTTAGACTGGAGCTTACAGAAGAAAAGAAGGAATATCTCGTCGGAAAAGAGAGCCGAGGAAGGGAATGGGTGCTGGGACTTCCCCTCCGCTTTGAGCGGGAGAAGCCCGGGACCCTTTTTGTTCACTTTCCTTCTCCTCTTTCCCGGCTTCGCTGGAGGCGTTTTTTTCGTGCCTTTTCCCGCTTTCTCTCCTCGGAGCTTGGGAGGATGAACCGGATGAGGCGCCTCCTCTACCTGGGAAACACCGATATTTTACTCCGGGTAAACAACAGAAATGCGATGGAGGAGAGGGTCCGGGAGCTGGAGAAGCGCGCGGATCTTCCGGTCGGGCTTTTGATCTTGGATGTCAATGGTCTGAAGGAGATCAACGACCGGGAGGGGCATGATGCGGGGGACCGCTTCCTGAAGGAGGCCGCGGACATCCTGGCCTCCGTCTTCGGGAGGAGCCAGATCTACCGGATCGGGGGGGATGAGTTCGCCGTGATCGTCCCCGGCATGATGCGGGAGAGCTTTCAGGAGCGCTGCCGCAGGCTGAAAAGAGAGCTCGAGGAGAGCGATACACTTACGGCTGCGACCGGATTCTCCTGGAAGGAGAGCGCCGCCGAGATTCTGGAGGCAAAGCGCGAGGCGGACGCCGGGATGTACCGGGACAAGAGAGAGTTTTATCAAAAGCACGAGAGAAGAGGGAGAAAGAAGGATTCAGGATGGTATTTTCGAGCATAGTTTTTCTATTATATTTTCTGCCCCTCGTCTTCCTCGTCTATTACGCTTTTTCCTTTTCCAGGAGACTTCAGAATATCTGGCTTCTTGCGGCAAGCCTTATCTTCTATGCCTGGGGCGAACCGATCTATGTCCTTATCATGCTCGCGTCCATCTTTATGAACTGGATCTTCGGCCTGCTCCTTCTCCGTTTTCCAAAGGAGGAGAGGGTGCGGAAGCTTATCCTTTTCTCCTCCTGCGTCTTCAATCTCGGCCTTTTGGGAGTCTTTAAGTATCTGGGCTTTATCGTGGAGACCGTGAACGGCATCATGGAGCGGGCCTTTCTGCCCTACCCGGGGATTTCGCTTCCGATCGGAATCTCCTTCTTCACCTTTCAGGCGCTCTCCTATGTCATAGATGTCTACGAGGAGAAGACGGAGGCGCAGAGGAATCTTTTGGATATCGCGCTCTATATCTCCTTCTTTCCGCAGCTCATCGCGGGACCGATCGTCCGCTATTCCACGATCGCGGAGCAGATCCGAAACCGCCGCTCCGACTGGGACGGCATCGCGGGCGGCATCTGCCGCTTCGCGGAGGGGCTCTGCAAGAAGGTTCTCATCGCGAATAATCTGGCGGTGGTCGCGGATACCGTCTTCAACCTGACAAAGGGAGGGGACAGCACGATACCGGTTCCGGTGCTTCTCGCCTGGCTCGGGGCGGTCTGCTATATGTTCCAGCTCTACTACGATTTCAGCGCCTATTCCGACATGGCGATCGGACTCGGAAGGATGTTCGGCTTTCAGTTTCAGGAGAATTTCCGCTATCCCTTCGTGAGCCGCTCTGTGCGGGAGTTCATGACGAGATGGCATATCTCTCTTGCGACCTGGTTCAGCCAGTATGTCTATAAGCCGCTCGGGGGCGGGAGCACGGAGAAGATGGACAAAATGATCCGGAATCTCTTCATCGTATGGCTGCTCACGGGGCTTTGGCACGGAGCTGCCTGGACCTATGTCTGGTGGGGACTTTACTTTTTCCTTCTGATCGTGCTGGAGATCGTGTTCCGCCTCGACAGGGTGGAGGGGCACGAGGCCCTTCGCCATGTCTACGTCATTGTGGCAAGCATCTTCGCCATGGTGATCTTTCGCTGTGAGAGCGGGGAGCAGATGTCGCTCTTCTTCTCCGACCTCTTTGGTCTTGGCGGAAACCGCTTCTACAGCCCCTATGTGCCGATGCTCCTGAAGGAATACGGGCTTCCGCTCCTCGGGGCCGTCCTCCTCGCCTTTCCGATCCGGGATTATATCCTGGAGAAAACGGAGGATCTGCCGGGACATGAGATACTCTTTCGCGGCGGCGCGGCACTCTATGTCCTCTCTCTCTCGGCCTTTTTGTTTTTCTCCCTGCTGGTGCTGGCCAAGGGAGGCTATAATCCGTTTATCTATTTCAATTTCTAGGGGGAAGCGGAGATGAAGCGCTATCAGAAAATATTTGCTGTTCTCTTTCTCCTCTTGCTCCTCCCGTTTTCGATCCTCAACTTCTTCTGGGAGCGGGGGGCGATACGGGGAGGCATCGCAGAGCTGGAGAAGCCGAAGAAGGCGGCGGAGCTGAAGGAATACATGCAGTCCGTGGACGGGCTTATCACGAAAAATATCGCGGGGGGGCATCGCTGGAACGAGCTCTACGGGAGCATCTACCGCGCCCTCGGGAAGAACGAGGAGAACTCCTTTAAGTACGTGCGGGACAAAAAGGGCTTTCTCTACTCCGGGAATTTCTACAACAATTCCGATGTCTCCGCGGCGGAGCTTGCTGGGAGGGTGAGGAGACTGCAGGATAAGCTGAAGGAGAAGGATACGAAGTTCATGGTCATCATGTATCCGACGAAGTACAATAAGGACTGGTCGGACGGCTATTATGGGATCCCCTACAATGACTTGAACCGCTTCGGGGACGACGTGCTCCGCTACTTCCGGAGGTACGATGTCGACTATATGGATTTTCGGGAGATCCTGAAGGACGCCGGGATGGGGATGGACGATATCTTCTATCGGACGGACCATCACTGGACGGTTCCCACCGCCTTCTTTGCGACGGGGAAGCTCATAGAGCATCTGAATCAGCATTTTAACGCAGGGCTCGATCCGGACGGCTTCTACCGGGATATCCGAAACTACCGGACGGAGACCTATGAAAATATCTATATGGGATCTCAGGGGAGAGATACCGGGGAGATCTATGCGGGCCCGCTGGATGACTATACCTTTATCTATCCGAAATTCGACACAAAGTTCAAGTATTATTACCGCTACCGCGGCGGTAAGGAGGGGCAGAAGGAGGGCGATATGGCCCACACCCTGATCGAGCGGAAGTACCTGGACTATAAGGATCCCTATGAGCGGGAGATGAACAACGGATATTTGCAGGGAATCGTCCGCTTCGACCGGATCGAGAATGAGCTGAACCCCGGGGGGCCTTCGATCGCCTTTATCCGGGATTCCTACTCCTCTCCCGTCGCCACCTTCCTCTCCCCGATGTGCAGCAGGATCGAGCTCGCCTGGTCGATTCACTTCAACCCCACGGGACAGGGGACGATCGAGAAGATGGTTCTAGGGGAGAAGCACTTCGACTATGTCATCCTGGCGCTCGCCATGGATAATTTCAGCAATGAGGGGCTTCCCTTCTGCATCGAGGAGAAGAAAACGGACGCGGCCGGAGCGGCTCCGCCCAAGAACGCGGCGGAGAACGCGCAGTAGCAGAGGAGAGGAGGAAGGCTTGGATATAGCGGCGGAGGTCAGCAGAGTAGAGCGGAAATTCGTACTGAAGCGGGGCGTGGCGGAATCGCTCTACGGGAAGCTTCGGAAGATTCTCCCCGGGGATGAGTTCCAGGGCTATAAGCCCTATCTGGTGCGTTCCCTCTATTTTGACTCTTATTTTGACGACGATTACTTCGACAAGCTGGACGGAATCCGGGACAGAAAAAAGATCCGGATCCGGATCTACAGTCCCGAGGACCAGAAGGCTAAGCTTGAGCTAAAGCAAAAGCAAGGGGAAAATCAGCACAAGGTCTCTCTCTCTATTTCGAGAGAGCAGGCCATCCGGATGGCGGGCGGAGATTACCGCTTCCTCTGCGAGGAGGATTTCGGGGCAGGACAGGATCTTGCGATGGAGCTCTATTATATTATGACGAAGGAGCTCTACCGCCCCCGCTGCATCATCAATTATCAAAGGAGAGCCTTTGCCGTGCCGGTCAACAGCATCCGCATCACCTTTGACAGTCATATCGAGACCTCGGAGGGGAATTTCGATCTCTTCTCTCCGCTCCCCTCCCTCTGCTATCCCGCGGATACAGAGACGCAGCTTGTGCTGGAGGTGAAGTACAATCACTTCCTGCTAAGCTATGTAAAGGATGCTCTGCAGCTGCAGGATATGACGGAGGAGTCCTTCAGCAAATATGTGGCGGGGCGGCGCTATGGTCTGGATGACGCCTGACGAGAGGGAACGGCTCCGAGATGTGCGGCTCACTATCCGATCGTCCGTATGATGTCTGATGGGAGCAGGACAGCGGGGACAGCTCCGAAGGGCGTTCGGTTTATCGTCTGGCTGATGCCTGACAAAGAGAGGACCGGCGGAGATGGAAGAACGCCTTGCCTGTGCTGTGTTTCCATTGCTTAGGCAGAGCAGCGCCGGCTTTGGCGGCCGGGGTGAGAGCGGTTCATTATAAATAGCACAGCGGTGCGAAAAATGCGGTGTGGATCTTGATTTTTTGATTGGGAAGGGGAGTATCAATGAAAGAGAATTTGTATCAGTATCTGTCAACACAGAGCGGGAGTCTGTCAACCGGAGATATTATAATGAGCTTTCTCGCGGCGGCCGTGATCGCGGGAATTATTTTTGTGTCCTATCAGTTCTCCCATTCCGGGACGGTATACAGCGCGAAGTTCAATGTATCCCTTGTGATGCTGACCCTGGTCACGACCCTCGTCATGAGCGTGATCGGAAATAATATCGCGCTTTCCCTGGGTATGGTGGGTGCGCTTTCCATCGTCCGTTTCCGGACGGCGATCAAGGATTCCAGGGACACCGCCTATATTTTTTGGTGCATCGCGGCCGGGATCTGCTGCGGCATCCAGGACTATGCGGTCGTCGGGATCGGAACGGGGGTGATCTTTTTTGCGATGCTGCTCCTTGGGAATGTCCGGAATAATGACCGCTATCTCCTCGTGATCCGGGGGAAGAGGGATGCGAAGGAGATTCAGCAGACGGTGAATGAATATTTCTCCCACAAGGCGCTGTTCCGCGTCGATAATTCCGACAGGGAGAGGACGGAGCTGATCTATGAGGTCTCGAAGAAGAATCTGGATCTCTCCCTGAAAAAGAACGAGGGGATAGAGATCAATGCTCTCCTCTTTGCGATAAAGGGCGTGGAATCCGTCAACCTGGTCTGCCAGAATGACGAGATCAGCCGCTAGAGAAGCGCTGAAAAACAGCATTTTGCGGCCTTCTGAGACGGGCGGCGGCAAGGGAAAGAAACTGTCTTAAGAGTGGGAAAGGGGAGCTCTCCGGAAGAATCCGGAGAGGAATCGTTTCGGGAGGAGTCCAGACAGGAATGAAAAAATCAATGATAAGCGCGGCGGCGGTCTTTCTCGTCCTGCTTCTTTTTGTTCGGGTTTTCCGCTACGGGAAGGCCCTTCTTTCCACGAAGTTCCGCCCCTATCAGCATGAGGAGGATGCGGGGGCGGATTCCGGGATCGGGCCGGACAGCATGCCGGGAGACGGGAGCGTCGACCCGGAGAGCTTCGTCTCGCATCTTCCGCTCGTCGTTTTGGACATGAACGGACAGACTCCGCCGGATATCTTTAAGATGGTGGGGGACGGCCAGATCCGGGAGTACCGGGACCCCGCGGTCACGGATCCCTGGATCAGCGTGAACTTCAGTCTGATCCAAAACGCGAACGATCAGAATCATATCACCGATCAGCCGTCCTTTGTGAACCACGGGAAGATCAAGCTCCGCGGGGCGAGCTCCCGCTCCTTTCAGAAGCAGCAGTACGGTCTGAAGCTCCTGGATGAGGAGGGGAAGGAGCTTGAATATCCCCTTCTCGGCATGGATAAGGACGAGGACTGGGTGCTCTCGAATTCTATCCTTGATGCGAGTCAGATCAGAAATTATATCGCCTACAATCTGGGCGGGCAGCTCATGCCCTATACGCCGGAGTGCCGCTTCTGCGAGCTCTTCATAAAGGATGGGGAGCAGTATAACTACCGCGGAATCTATCTCCTGACGGAGCCGGTGAAGCAGGGGAAGGGGCATGTGGATATCCAGGACTTTGATCCCAGGGAGAAGCACCCGAGCTTCATCCTCGTCCGCGACCGGGCGGACCGGACGAAGACGACGCTCTCCACCTGGGCCTCGGATACGCAGCTTTGCTACGGCTGGTTCACCTTCAAATATCCGAAGGAATCCCTGCTCACGGAGAAGGCGATTCAACGGATTCAGGATGAGCTCTCGACGGTGGAGAAGACGCTCTACAGCGATGACTGGAGGATCTTTCGGAAGTATCCCCAGTACATCGACGTGGACTCCTTCGTGGATTACTTCGTGATCAATGAGTTTTTCATGAATTATGATTCGGGGAATAACTCCACCTATTATTATCAGGATCCCTCCCGGAAGCTCAGCATGGGGCCCCTCTGGGACTACGACAACTGCTGGGACAACTATAAGTTTGCGGCGGGAGGCGCGGAATATATGGTCATGCCGGAGCGGCCCTGGTTTGAGCGGCTCGTCCGGGATCCCGCCTTCGATGAGCGGGTCGTGCGCCGCTACCGGGAGCTTCGGAAGGGGATTTTCTCCGAGCAGAATGTCCTCTCCTTCATCGACAGCACGGTGGCCTATCTGGGCAATGCCTCGAAGAGAGATCGGAGCCGCTGGAGGGAGGTCTACAAGGAAAAGCATATGCTCGCGCCCGCAGAGGAGGGGCACGGCTATATCATTGACCGGAACCGGGAGACCTATGCGGAGGAGCTTGTGCGCTTAAAGGATATGGTCCGGGGACACGGGCTCTGGCTCGATCAGTATATGGACGACTACCTCTCCGGCTTCGTGACGGAGACCATGGAGGAGAGGGAGAGGAGGACCTATTCTGCGCTCGCGCTGGCCTTCGTGCTCTGCTTTGTCGCGTCGATCTATGTGATCGGCAAGAGGGTGAAATAGATGTCTGAGAAAAAAAGAGACGGGACGAAATCGCTTGGCCTTGGGATCTTCGTGGGTATTGTGATGCTTTGCTACAGCATCTGGAGGATCTTCTTCACGCTGCCCCTTCCCGGGAAGGAGGGCTGGCTCGCCTTTTTCGGGGGGCTTTTGCTCCTGATCGCGGAGATCTTCTCCTCCTATGAGGCCATGACGCATTATCTTGCGCAGAGGGATGTCTGGGAGCCGGAGATGCCGGAGATCCCGGAGGACTGGTACCCGGATGTCGATGTCTTTATCTCCACGCACAATGAGGATACGGAGCTTCTCTTTAAGACGGCGAATGCCTGTACGATGCTCCACTACCCGGATCCCTCGAAGGTCCATGTCTACCTCTGCGACGACACGGCGCGCCCGGAGGTGGAGGAGCTCGCGAAGAAGCTTGGAGTGGGGTATTTCGGGCTGAAGAACAATAAGTTCGCAAAGGCGGGGAATATCAATAACGCGCTCTCCAAGTCTCACTCCCCTCTGATCGCGACCTTCGATGCGGATATGATCCCAAAGAGCAATTTCCTGATGGAGACGATCCCCTACTTCTTCCTTCCCAGGATGAAGAGGGATGAGGAGGGAAACTGGCTTGAGAAGAGCCCGGAGGAGATCGATGAGAAGGAGGAGGTCGGCTTTATCCAGACGCCGCAGGCCTTCTATAATCCCGATCTCTTCCAGTACAATCTCTACGCGGAGAAGAGGGTCCCGAATGAGCAGGACTATTTCTTCCGCCAGGTGAATATCGGGAAGAACAGCACGAATTCCGTCCTCTACGCGGGCTCCAATACCGTGATCTCCCGGAAGGCCCTGGAGGAGGTCGGGGGGATCGCGACGGGGACGATCACGGAGGACTTTGAGACGGGGCTTCGGATCGAGGCCAGGGGCTACCGCTGCTACGCGGTCCGGAAGGTCGTCGCACAGGGCCTTGCGCCGATCACCATCTCCAGCCTGATCAAGCAGCGCGTCCGCTGGGGCAGGGGCTGCATTTACTCCCTTCGGAAGGTGCACCTTCTCACAAATAAGGAATTCAGCCCGCAGCTCAAGCTCTCCTACTATTCCTGCCGCATCTACTGGGAGAGCTTCTCCAGGAGACTCATCTATATCCTGTCCCCGGTCTTTTTCCTGCTCCTCGGGATTCCGCTCGTCGTCCTGAATCTCCGGCAGCTTCTCTTCATCTGGCTGCCCTACTACATCCTCTACTCCTTCCTCCTTCGGCATGTGTCCAGCGAGATCCGGGATGCCCGCTGGAGCAATACGATCGACACGATCATGTTCCCTTATCTGCTGATCCCGATCTGGGCGGAGGAGCTGCACATCAATGAAAAGAAGTTCAGCGTCACGGCGAAGTCCAGGGATCTGAACGAGCAAAATGAATTTTACCTTGCGATTCCGCATATCTGCCTGCTCGGGATCTCCCTGCTCTCTCTGCTCTTTGCGATGCGGGCGCTGATCCTGCACAGGGCCTTTGGCCTCATCATCATGACGGCGTGGATCGCCGTGAACTCCTTCAGCCTCCTCATGGCGATCTTCTTCATGAAGGGGCGGATCAATGAACGGGGATCGGAGCGCTTCCGCGCGGACATCCCGCTGGAGATCCTCGCGGGGGAAAAGCCGCTCGAAGGGCGGATTCAGGATATCTCCGAGGGGGGATTTGCCTTCTGGAGCAGCCGCGCGCTGGAGCTCGATACGGAGGGGGAGAAGGAGCTTTGCTTCCGGATCAAGGACAGAGACTATACTGCGCTTCTCTCCGGGGAGCTGATCTCCGTCAACCGCGAAAAGAAGGAGAAGCGCTGGGTCTACCGGGTGAAGCTCTCCGGGGAAATGGACTGGGAGACGAAGAGGCAGTACATGCAGATCGTCTACGACAGGGATAATCCGCTGCCGCAGAAGCTCAGCGAGGATACGAGCTACTTCGACGATGTCTTAAAGATCATGGACAACTCAACGAGGGAGAGAGAGGAGCAGAGGAGGCGGCTTCCGCGCTTTCGCGTGAGGGTGAAATGCAGGCTTGAAGACGGAACGGAGCTGATGCTGGAGGACTTCAATTACCGCTATCTCAGGCTGAGCCCCTTGAAGGGTGCGAGGCTTCCGAAGAGACTGGTGCTTTACAAAGGCACGGGCTATGAAGTAAACTGTCAACGTTCCGGACTCCGGAACGGCATCTATAAAATCACCAATTCGAAGGCGCTCCTGAAAAACCAAAGCTTCCTGGAGAAGCTCAGGGAATGGGAGAAAAAGCAGAAATAGGACAGCGGGAAAGAGGCGGAGGAGGGAACAGTGTTGAAAGGGATGAAGTTTTTTGCAGCGGCTGCGGCGGTGGGACTTGGCGTTCTCTCTCTCTCCTTTCTCCGGGGGAGCGCCATGGAGAACCGAAATTATGTCGCAGAGCACGGGAAGCTCTCGGTAAAGGATGGAACGTTGTGTGACGGGCGCGGGGAAAAGTTCCAGCTTCGGGGCGTGAGCAGTCACGGCCTGAACTGGTATCCGGAGTTTACCACGAGGGAGGCGATGCAGAGCATGAAGGGCTACGGCATCAATGTCTTCCGCGCGGCGATGTATACGGAGCAGGCGGGAAGCTACAGCGTCGATCCGAAGACCAATACAGAGCGGCTCTACAGTGCCGTCGACAATGCGCTCTCCGAGGGACTCTACGTGATTGCGGACTGGCATGTCTTAAGGGAGGAGACACCTCTTAAGTACAAGGAGCTTGCGAAGGACTTCTTTTCAAAGCTTTCGGAGCGCTATCGGGATCAGCCGGGCCTGATCTATGAGATCTGCAATGAGCCAAACGGTGCGACGAGCTGGGAGGATATCCGAAGCTACGCGGAAGAGATCATCCCGATCATCCGGAAGAATTCCCCGGATGCGCTGATCCTCGTCGGCACGCCGGAGTACTGCGCCAACCTGGACGGCCCTCTCCAGGCACCGCTGAATTTTCCGAATCTCATGTACAGCATGCATTTCTATTCGGACTGCTCCAAGGACAAGGACTATAAGTCCGTCTACCTGGAAAAGCTGATCCGGAGCGGGCTCCCGATCTTTGTGAGTGAGTGGGGGATCTCCTACGGCTCCCTGGATGATAAGCATATCTCGAGCAGTCAGGACAGCAGGCTCTCCTTCCGTGAGGCCTCCCAGTTTCTGGACATTTTGAAGAAAAACAATATCAGCTGGTGCTTTTGGTCTCTCTCGAATAAGCCGGAAGCACACAGTATGATTCTCCCCTCCTCCGGGAAAAAGAGCGGCTGGGAGAAGAAGGATATGACCCCGGGCGGAGCCTTTATCTGCGGGGAGCTCGAGAAGGGATGAAGCGAAATGAAGGAAGAACGGAACAAGAGGATATTTTCCGGACTGATTGCCGCGGCCTTTTTACTGGCAGCGCTCTTTGTGTTCCGGATGTATTCGGTGCGTTCCTACAGCAGCATGAAGAAGCATTATCAGAAGAAGCTGGAGGGGATCTTCCGAAGCTTCGGCTATCACGGCTCCTATCTCCTGTCTAAGGACGGGAAGATTCTCTTCTCCGGCGGGTACGGAAGGATCAGTGCGGAGGGGAAGGAGAAGATCGGGAGGGACAGCAGCCTTCCCATCAACTCCATCACGAAGCAGTTCACGGGAGCCGCGGTTTTTCGGCTGATCTCCGAGGGAAAGCTCTCGCAGGATGAGACGCTGCGCCGCTTCTTTCCGGACTGCGGCTATGCGGACAGGGTGACGGTCCGGCAGCTTCTCGAGATGAACTCCGGCATCCCAAACTATACCGATGATCAGGACTTTTTGTCCCGCTTTTCCGGGGGCACGGGGATAGTAGAGACAGCGGAGCTTGTGGATGCGATTCTCCAGTTCAAGCTGGACGGAAGCACCGGAGGAGAGTTTCACTACAGCAATTCGAACTATGTTCTCCTGGGCGCAATCATCGAGAAGCTCTCCGGGCAGAGCTACGGGGACTATATCGAGTCGGAGTTCTTAAAGCCGCTGGGGCTTTCGCATAGCAGCAGCTCCGCGCAGGACGCAGAGGTAAAGCCCTATGACGGAGAGACGAAGTCGGACGGGGAGGAATACTCCTCGAATTTCAGCTTCAGCGCGGGCGGGATGAGCTCCGATGTCATCGACCTCTATGAGTGGCAGAATGCGCTGTATAAGGGAGGGATTCCCGGAGTAAACCCGGATGAGATTTTTTCGGACGGGAAAAGCTATACCATGGGTCTCAGCAAGGAGGGCAGGGTTTTCCATCACAGCGGCGCGGGAAAATATTGCCGCTCCTATATCTTCTATGACGAAGAGACGGACGGGCAGATCATCCTCTTGAGCAATCGCTCGAATGCGGATCTTTCGAAGCTTGCGGAGAAGCTCTACAGCTTCGCAAAGCAATACTACGTGGCGGAGCGGAAGCTCCGGCATGGAATCGGGGGTGAGGAAGTCCGTGGGGACGGAAAATTCCGCTTTCTGGAATCCTCCTCCACGGAGCAGGAGAGCGCGGCGGAATCCTCGGCGCAGGGAAACGCGGCAGAATCTCCGGCACAGAGAGGCATGACAGGAGCCCCGGCACAGGGAAGCGCGGCAGAACCTACGGTACAGGGTGGCACAGAGCTATCCTCGGAGCGGGGAAAAGCCGCGAAGGATATGAGTCCGCCCTCCTCCTTGGAGGCGGGAGAAGCAAAGGAGACGGAAAAGGCAGAGGGCGCGGGAAGCTGAGGCGCTGTTTCGGGAAAGAGAGGTTTTAGAATATGGACAGAGAAGAGATTTTGGAGAAGCTGATCCCGATCATACGGGAGGTGATGGACTCTCAGGAAGAGATCGACGAGGAGACCTCCATGCAGGAGGATCTTGGGATCGATTCCCTGGATTTTTATAATCTTTTGGGGGCGCTGGAATCCGCCTTTCATATCCGGATGCCGGAGCGAGTCCTCGCGGAGACGGAGACCGTCGGAGATATCGCGGATGCCGTGATGAAAAGGATGGAAAAACAGGGATGACTCTGATCGGATTTTTAAAGCAGTATTTCTCGTCCTTCCGGGGGCGGACGGCCTTTTTCTACACGGATCCCGAGCAGGCAGAGCCCGCGAAGGTCACGACAGAGGAGCTGGAGAGAGATATCCGGAGGGCGGCGGCCTTTTGGGACTCGTGGGGAAGAGGGAGGAAGAGCCGGAGCGGAGGGCGCTTTCGGATCGGAATCGCCGCGGAGAATTCCTATGCTTATCTCGCCGAGTATCTCGGTATCATCGCCTCCGGCAATACCGTGATTCCGCTCAACCAGAGCTTTTCCCCGGAGAGAATCCTGGAGATCGCGGGGGAGATCGGTTTTGACGCGCTCCTCCTCGGGGAAAATCTCCGGGAGCTCCCCGAGCTTCCCGGAAAGGATTTTCCCGAGGAGGAGGGGAGAAGCTTCTCCTTGGAGAAGCTTTTTTCGGAGCACAGGCTCTCTTCCGAGGAGGCCCCGCTTTCCGACGGGGATCCGGATGCGGTCGTCCTCATGCTGCTTTCCTCCGGGACCAGCGGAAAGAGCAAGGTCGTGCAGCTCAGCAGTCAGAACCTCTCGGTCTATGCCTGGGAGCTCTTCCAAAGCGGGGAGGAGAAAAAGAGCACAGACCTCTCCCATATGATTTCTTCGATCCACATGCTCCCGCTCTATCATATCGGAGGCATTATCGGGATTCTGGACGAGATGGCGCGGGGGGACTGCTGCTATCTGAGCAGCGCAAAGCGCTTTCTGGGAGACCTCGAAAGAGGGGGCTTCGACCGCCTCATCACGGTCCCGGCGGTGATGAAGAAGCTGATCGAGAGAGCTCCCCGCTCCTCTGCTCTTTCAAAGAGCCTTAAGAGGGCGGAGGAAGCCCTCTGCCTCGGAGCGGGGATGAACGCCTCTCTCATAAGCGGGATGAGGAGCTTCGGGATCGAGCCAAGGACGTATTTCGGCATGACGGAGACGGCGGGAACCGTCACCTACCGCGGAGCCTACCGGGACGGCGCATGCGGAAAGCTCGCCTCCTACTGCGAGCTGAAGATCGAGGACGGAGAGATCCTCGTGCGCGGGAAAAATGTCATGAAGGCGTACTTGAACAATGAGGAGGAGAACCGGAAGGCCTTCCGGGACGGCTGGCTTCGGACCGGAGATCTGGGGAGGCTGGATGAGGACGGCTATCTCTATGTCACGGGCCGGATCAAGAATATCATCATTCTCTCAAACGGAGAGAATGTCTCCCCGGAGGAGCTGGAGGAGAAGCTCTACGCCTGTCCCCTCATCGACGAATGCCTCGTCTTCTCGGAGGGGGAGAAAATCGCCGCGAAGATATACAGCTCTGCCCTTTCGGAGAGGCCGGAGCTCGCAGGGGAGATTCGAGCCTATGTGAAGGAGATGAACCGGGGGCTTCCGATGGCGGAGCAGATCAAGGAGCTCTCGATCACGGAGGAAGAGCTCCCGAAAAATGCGATGGGAAAGCTCCTGAGAAGACAAAGCGCAGAAGTCTGCCATCAGGCAGACTCGGAGCGTCCTTGACCACTTCTTGAAGAGAAGTGTCTCCCGAAGGGAGATCGGCTGAAGCCTCCCGGGCGAAGCCGAGTCGCCGGGGCGGCAGACGGCCTGTGCGCGGACGGACAAAATGGCAGGGCGGCAGCTTGGTGCATCCCTGAGTCTTCTCAAAGAGAATTGTCTCCCGGGGAGAGAAGGGACAGCTGGGAAAAGGGGGAGTCGGCCTTCCTGCGAAAGCCGACTCCCCCTTTCCTTGGCTGTACACCGCGTTTTCCCGGAGAAGCTATTCCTGAACCGGAAGCCTTCCGCTCTCCATGTTCTTTGGCAGGATGCCGTTTAAAAGGAGGGCGACGACAAAGACCACGGCGACGACGTTTCCCCCGAAGACCGTCTGGATGAGAGGCGGGAAATTCTTCCAGATCTCACTCTCCGGGCTCGTCGTAAAGCCGATTCCGACCGCGAGGGAGAGGGAGGTGATGATGATGTTCCTCTGGCTGAAGCCGCAGGCGGAGATCATCTGGATGCCGGAGCTCACGATGCTTCCGAACATCATGATCGTGCAGCCCCCGAGGACGCACTGCGGGAGGGAGGCGAAGAAGTTTCCGACGGGGGGCAGAAGGCCCGCGAGCAGCATGGCCGCGGCTCCGGTCGCGATCGTGAAGCGGTTTACGACCTTTGTCATCGCGATGAGCCCCACATTCTGGGAGAAGGAGGTCACGGGAGGACAGCCGAAGAGGGCGGAGATGCTGGAGGCGAAGCCGTCACAGCCCAGGGAACCGGAGACCTCCTGTTCCGTGATCTCCCGGTTTAAACCGGAGGAGACCATGGCGGAGGTATCTCCGATCGTCTCTGCGGCGGAGACCAGGAAGATGATGCAGACGGAGAAGATCGCCCCGGGGTGGAAGACCGGACGGAAGGGAAGGAGATGCGGGAGTGAGAGGAGACCGCCGGAGAAGATCCCGCTGAAATCCACCATCCCGAGGACAGCGGAGAGGATATAGCCGACGATGAGTCCCGCGAGGACGGAGAGCTGCTTTAAGTATCCCTTCGCAAAGATGCTCCAGAGAATGCAGGTGAGAAGCGTGATGCCCGCGACAGAGAGATTCTGAAGAGAGCCGAAATCATCATTGTAGCCGCCTCCGAAGGAACGGGCCCCCACGGTGAAGAGGGAGAAGCCGATCGCGGTCACGACGGTCGCGGAGACGATCGGAGCGATGAAGTGCTTCCAGTAGCGGGCGAGCAGGCCGAGACTGCCCTCGAAGATCCCTCCCACGAGCACGGCGCCGATCATGCTCGGATAGCCGTAGTTTGCCGCGATACTGCTTAGAATTGTCACGAAGGTGAAGCTCACACCCATGACGATCGGGAGTCTGGCCCCGATCTTCCAGAGGGGAAAGAGCTGGATCATGGTCGCGATTCCCGCGACAAACATCGCGTTTTGCAGGAGCATTGCAAGCTGTCCCGGCAAAAGGGCAGGCTGCGCGGCTCCGGCGATGATCGTGATCGGCGCCAGATTGGAGACGAACATTGCGAGCACATGCTGCAGACCGAAGGGGATCGCCTTTCCGATCGGAACCCTGCCGTCCAGCTGGTAGATGTTTTCCATGCGGGCCGCCCCGCTGCTTTTCTGACTCATGGTAAAAGGCCCCTCCTAAAGCCGGTACCGCGAAAATGAAAGCCTTCTGTCTGAGATTGCCTGAGCTTTGGCTGTCTTTTCCCGGTGTTTTTCTCATCCTTTATGAATAAAAGTCATGCGCAGGGAGCGGGAGCTTCCTGTGCCCTCCGGGCGGACAGAAGGCAAGAAGACAAAGACTAATATAAAGACTAATATACTGAAAGTGCAGCATGATGTCCACCGGGCGGAGATGCGGAAAAGGGCAGGCTTTTTTCTCAAATGACAAAAATATGACAAAAAATATTTTAGGCTCCATTGACGAAAAGATAGGATTTACGCGGCCCGTTTTGATTCACAGATCGGGCTCTCAAAGAGATTTTTAGCGATATCGGAGAGAGAGGGGGAAGGGATCTAAAAAAGTTTTTTGTCGCTTGTCCACAGAAACGAAGAGAGATTATTAGAAAGAACTGTTAATGGACGCCCGCTTTCGTATTTTTTATAATGAGATGAGGGAACAGGAAGGATCAGGAGGTATAAGCATGGAAGTGGGTCAGGGAAAGGTCAGGGTCGACGCGTATGCGAAGGTGTGCGGGGAAGCGAAGTATACTGCGGACCTGGAGCCGAAGAATATCTTGCATGGGAAGGTACTGCACTCGGAAATCGCAAATGGTCTGGTGAAAAGCATGGATATCTCCGAGGCGGAGAAGGTGCCGGGAGTCGTAAAGGTACTGACCTGCTTCGATGTGCCGGACTGCCAGTTTCCGACTGCGGGGCATCCCTGGAGTGTGGAGGAGAAGCATCAGGATATCTGCGACAGGAGGCTCCTGAACCGGCGCGTGCGCTTCTATGGGGACGACATCGCCTGCGTCATCGCGGAGGATGAGGTCGCGGCGCAGCAGGCCCTCCGAAAGATCAAGGTGGAGTATGAGGAGTATCCTGCGATCCCGACGGTGGAGCAGGCGATGGCGGAGGGGGCCACGCCGCTTCATCCGGATCTCCGTAAGGACAATGTGATCGTGCACAGCCATATGACGATGGGAAAGGCGGACTTTTCCTTCGAGAAGGCCCTCGAGGAGGCGAAGAAAGAGTACGGAGAGGAAGAGCTCGTCTATGTAGAGGAGGAGCTGGATACGCCGAGGATCTCCCACTGCCACATCGAGCTTCCGGTCTCCTGGGCCTATGTGGACAATAACGGGAAGGTCACTGTGACCTGCTCCACGCAGATCCCCGCGATCGTGAAGCTGTACACGGCCATGGCTCTGGGGATCCCCACGGGGAAGGTCCGGATCATAAAGCCCTACATCGGGGGAGGCTTCGGAAACAAGCAGGATGTACTCTATGAGCCGCTCAACGCCTTTATGAGCATGCAGGTCGGCGGACGGCCGGTGCGTCTTGAGATCTCCCGGGAGGAGACCATCATCTCTACGAGAACCCGGCACAAGATCACGGGCTATGTGAGAGGTCTTGCGAAAAGGGATGGCACGATCCTCGCGAGGAGTCTTGACGCCTATGCGAACAACGGCGCCTACGCCTCCCATGGGCACGCGATCTGCGCGAACTGCTGCACGGTGTTTAAGGATCTCTACCGGGACCGCATGGGGACGGAAGCGGATGGCTGGACAGTCTATACGAGCTCCCCGACGGCGGGGGCGATGCGGGCCTACGGCATCCCGCAGTCGATCTGGTTCACGGAGTGTCTGGTGGATGATCTTGCGAAAAAGCTCGGCATGGATCCCTATGAGCTCCGCATGAAAAACTGCATGGAGGAAGGCTTCCGTGATCCGGGGAACGGCATCACCTTTCGCTCCTATGGCTTAAAGCAGTGCATGGAGAAGGGGGCGGAGCTCTTTCACTGGACGGAGAAGAGGGAAAAGTACGGGCATGAGAGCGGCATGAAGCGCCGCGGCGTCGGAATGGCGATCTTTTGCTATAAGACGGGCGTGCATCCCATCTCCCTGGAGACCGCCTCTGCCCGCATGGTGCTGAATCAGGACGGCTCCGCGCAGCTCATCATGGGGGCGACGGAGATCGGACAGGGCGCGGATACGGTATTCACCCAGATGGCGGCGGATACGAGCGGCCTTCGCTTTGATGAGATCTACATCGTCTCCACGCAGGACACGGATGTGACGCCCTTTGATACCGGGGCCTACGCCTCCCGCCAGACCTATGTCTCCGGCATGGCGTGCAAGAAGGTCGCGGAGGAATTCCGGAGCCGCATCCTCGATTATGCCGCCTATATGCTGAACAACAGCGTGGAGGATATCTCGAAGACGATCTATGCGAAGGAGGTCAGCAGGGCGGAGGAGAAGCTCCGCTCTCAGCTCTCCCTCTCTCCCAAGGAGAAGATCCTGCCGGAGATGCTTGAGATCGTGGATTCCCGCGTCGTCCTGAAGGAAGGGGGAGAAGCTCTCTTTCCTCTCTCGATCCTGGCGGACACCGCCTTTTACTCTCTGGACCGCGCGGTCCACATCACGGCGGAGGTCTCGAACCAGTGCAAGGACAATACCTTCTCCTCCGGCGTCTGCTTCGCGGAGGTCGAGGTGGATCTTCCCCTCGGACTGGTGAAGATTCTGGATCTCGTGGAGCTCCATGACTCCGGCATCATCATCAATCGGAAGACCGCGGAGGGCCAGGTGCACGGAGGAATCGCGCAGAGCATAGGA
This sequence comes from Oribacterium sp. oral taxon 078 str. F0262, assembly GCF_000160135.1. Taxonomy (GTDB): domain Bacteria; phylum Bacillota; class Clostridia; order Lachnospirales; family Lachnospiraceae; genus Oribacterium. Next base: position 47,256 of record NZ_GG729937.1, on the reverse strand, counting down.
TATGCGCTCTCGGAGGATCTCCTTGTGGATGAGAAGACGGGCCGTGTCCTGAATGACAACTTGCTGGACTTCAAGATCCCGACCGCGATGGACGTGCCGGATATGAGGATCGACTTCGTGGAGCTTGAGGATCCCACGGGCCCCTACGGCAACAAATCCCTGGGAGAGCCGCCGACGATCGCCGCGGCTCCGGCGATCCGAAACGCCGTTTTGCAGGCCACAGGCATCGGCATGAAGGTCGCCCCGATGACCAGTCAGAGACTGATTGAGGCTTTCCAGGAAGGAGGGCTTCTGTAGACGCTTTAGGACATGACCGCGCTTCCCTCTCTGGATGGGGCTGGCAGAGGATAGATAGAAGGAGTTCAGGAGATGTTTGATATCGCAGGCTTTTATGAGGCACGCAGTGTAGACGATGCTGTCAGGGCGCTCTCGGAGGATGAAAATGCCGAGCTGATTAACGGAGGAACGGATGTCCTGATCCGTGTAAGGGCGGGAAAGGATGCGGGAAGAGCCCTCGTATCTGTGAAAAATATCCCGGAGATCAAGGGGGTGAAGCTGCTTCCGGACGAATCGATCTGGATCGGAGCCGGCACGAGCTTTACCCATATTACGAATGATCCTCTGATCATGGAGCATCTTCCGATGCTGGGAGAGGCCGTGGATATGGTCGGCGGCCCGCAGATCCGAAACATGGGAACCATGGGGGGGAATATATGCAACGGCGCGACCTCCGCGGACTCCGCGGCGAGCGCGGTCTCCCTCAATACAGAGCTTTTGCTCACGGGACCGGAGGGGGAGAGGAGGATCTCGATCCATGACTTTTATACCGGACCGGGCCGAACGGTCCGAAGACGGGAGGAGGTCTGCACCGGCTTTTTGATCCGAAAAGAGGACTATGAGGGCTGGACGGGAAAGTATATCAAGTACGGAAAGCGCCGGGCGATGGAGATCGCCACACTCGGCTGTGCGGTCCGCGTGAAGCTGAATGGGGACAGAAGCAGGATCGAAGAGGCGCGCCTTGCCTACGGCGTCGCGGCGCCCACGCCGATCCGCTGCAGGAAGGCGGAGGAGAAGCTTAAGAATCGGAGCCTCTCGGACCCCGGGCTTCTCTCCGATTTCTCAGAGACAGCTCTTACGGAGGTGAATCCGCGGAGCTCCTGGAGAGCCTCCAGGGAGTTTCGCATGCAGTTGATTTCGGAGCTCGCAAAGCGCGCGCTGTCAGAGGCCGTGAAGCTGTCAGGAGGTGAAATCCATGCTTAAGATCATTCATGTCACAGTGAACGGCCGGGAGAGAGAGATCGCGGTCGATGAGCGGGAATCCCTCCTCGATACTCTGAGAAATCGCCTGGACCTAAGCTCCGTGAAGAAGGGATGCGAGGTCGGGGAGTGCGGGGCCTGCACCGTGCTTGTGGACGGAGAGGCCATCGACAGCTGCATCTACCTCGCGATGTGGGCGGACGGAAAGTCCGTCATGACGGTGGAGGGCCTGAAGAGCAGGGAGGGTGATCTCTCTCCGATCCAGAAGGCCTTCATCGAGGAGGCGGCGGTGCAGTGCGGCTTCTGCACGCCGGGCATTATCATGAGCGCGGTGGAGATCGTCGGGACCGGGAAGCGCTACACGAGGGAGGAGCTTCGGAAGCTGATCTCCGGGCACCTCTGCCGCTGCACCGGCTACGAGAAGATTCTGGACGCTGTCGCGCGGTCGGTGGAGGAGCATCTTCGCGGGGCCGCGGACTGAGCTTCCGGCAATGCGATGGGGATTTGTCACAATGCCCATCAGCCCGCTGTGACTGTGGCCGTTTTTGTATTGTGCCGCGGATTCCTGCATGGGGCAGGGAGAACCGGGATAGAGAGTATCAGGGAGGAAAGATGGAGGAGATTTTTCGCTTTACGGTGAACGGGGAGGAGAGAGAATGCAGGACAGAGCAGCCGCTGCTCCGCTATCTCAGAGATGAGCTCAGGCTCACCTCGGTGAAGGACGGCTGCAGCGAGGGCGCCTGCGGAACCTGCACCATCATTATCGATGGGAAGGCCGTGCGCTCCTGCATCATGAGCACGAAGAAGGCCGCGGGAAAGAATATCATCACGACGGAGGGGCTCAGTCTCCGGGAGAAGGAGGCCTTCGTCTATGCCTTCGGAAGGGCCGGGGCGGTGCAGTGCGGCTTCTGCATCCCCGGAATGGTGATGTCCGCGAAGGCTCTGATCGACCAAAATCCCGCTCCGACAGAGGAGGAGATCAAGAAGGCGATCCGGGGCAATATCTGCCGCTGTACCGGCTATAAGAAGATTATCGAGGGGATCGACCTTGCGGCCCGGATCCTCCGAGGAGAGCTCGAGATCGACGAGGCGGTCGAGGAGGGGGAGAGAGGCTATGCGGTCGGGGACTCCGCCTTCCGCGTGGATGTCAGAGAGAAGGTGCTGGGAGAAGGGGAATACGTGGACGATGTTGTCATGCCGGGCATGCTCTACGGAGGAGCTGTGAGGACGGAGTACCCGAGAGCCCGCATCGTAAAGATCGACACCGAAGGGGCAAGGGCTCTGCCCGGCGTAGTCTGCATCCTGAAGGCGGAGGATGTCCCGAGAAACAAGGTCGGCCATATCCAGCAGGACTGGGATGTCATGATCGCGGAGGGCGATATCACAAGGTGTATCGGCGATGCGCTCTGCCTGATCGCCGCGGAGTCCCCGCTGATCCTGGAGGAGGCGAAGAAGCTCGTGAAGGTGGAGTATGAGGTCCTTCCGCTGGTCCATAATATTCATGAGGCCATGGCGGAGGGCGCGCCCAGAATCCACGAAAACGGAAACCTCTGCCAGAAAAGGCATGTCACAAGGGGAGACGCGAAGAAGGCGCTTGCGGAATCGAAGTATAAGGTCACGGAGAGCTTCACGACACCCTTTACGGAGCACGCCTTCATGGAGCCGGAGTGCGGTCTTGCCTTCCCCTATAAGGACGGGGTGAAGGTCCTGACGAGCGATCAGGGGGTTTACGATACCAGGAAGGAAATCGCCTACATGCTGGAGTGGGACCCGGATAGGATCGTCGTCGAGAACAAGCTGGTCGGAGGCGGCTTTGGCGGAAAGGAGGATGTGACGGTTCAGCACACCTCCGTGCTGCTCGCCTTAAAGACGGGCCGCCCGGTCAAGGTGAAGTTTTCCCGGCAGGAGTCCATCAATTTCCATCCGAAGCGCCACGCGATGGAGGGGACCTTTACCCTCGGCTGTGATGAAAACGGCATCTTTACCGGCCTGGACTGTGAGATCTACTTCGATACCGGAGCCTATGCCTCCCTCTGCGGACCGGTGCTGGAGAGGGCCTGTACGCATTCCGTGGGACCCTACTGCTATCAGAACACGGACATCCGGGGCTTTGGCTATTACACCAACAATCCCCCGCGGGGGCCTTCCGGGGCTTCGGCGTATGCCAGAGCGAATTTGCCCTCGAGATGATTATCAATAAGCTCGCGGAGAAGGTCGGCATCAGCCCCTGGGAGATCCGCTTCCGGAATGCGATCGAGCCGGGAAAGGTCCTTCCAAACGGGCAGATCGCGGATGAGTCCACCGCCCTGAAGGAATCCCTCCTCGCGGTGAAGGAGGTCTATGAGAGCAACCGGGGTCATGCGGGCATCGCCTGCGCGATGAAGAACGCCGGAGTCGGCGTCGGGCTTCCCGACAAGGGAAGAGCCAGGCTGGTCGTGGAGAACGGCCTCCCCGTGCTCTATACGGCGGCTTCCGATATCGGTCAGGGCTGCCGGACTGTCTTCCTCCAGATGCTGAGCAGTGGGACGGGGCTTCCCCTCGAGAAGCTCAGGGTCGGCTCCGGCAGCACGGAATTTGCCCCGGATTCCGGGACGACCTCCGGCTCCCGGCAGACTCTGATCACCGGGGAGGCGGTGAAGGAGGTCGCGAAGCTCTTCCGAAAGGAGCTGGATCTGCATGGGGGAAGGATCTCGGAGCTCGAGGGAAGAGAGTTTTTCTATGAGTTCTTTGATCCGACCGACAAGCTCGGGGCGGAGAAGGAATTCCCGAAGAGCCATGTGGCCTATGCCTACGCGACCAATGTGGTGATCCTCGACCCGGAGGGGAAAGTCACCGATGTCTACGCGGCGCACGATGCCGGAAAGGTCGTGAATCCGATCTCCATCCAGGGGCAGATCGAGGGCGGCGTCCTGATGGGAATGGGCTATGCCCTGACGGAGGACTTTCCTCTGAAGGACTGCATCCCCGCGGCAAAGCTCGGGACCCTGGGACTGCTCCGGGCGAATCAGATCCCGGATATCCATGCGACCTATGTGGAGAGAGAGACGCAGCTTCCCTTTGCCTACGGCGCAAAGGGAGTCGGAGAGATCTCCTCGATCCCCATCGCGCCCGCGATCGCCGGAGCCTACTATGCGCTGGACGGGATCTTCCGGACGAAGCTTCCGATGGACAACACCTATTACCGGAAGAAAAAATCCTGAGGAAGGACCCGCATCGCCGACGGGACTGATATCTGAGTGCTGACACAAAAATAAACATAGAAAAAAGGGTTAGAGCCTGCATTGTTGGCTCTAACCCTTTCCATCTAATTCACGATTCAAATAATTTTCCTAAATTGCAATAACAAGTTCCTTAACCACAGAGTGAGGATTCTCATGTCCGGACGGTAGTTAAGCTTTTCGGATATTTCCGGCTTTTCGGCTTTCCCGATTACCCCCATCATGAACGTTACATCTTCCTGTAGTGTTTCTTTGCTCCACGGCATTCAGCCTGATAATATTACTCATAATCCCTATTCACAAGCTCCGATTTCTCGGATTATTTCTTAAACAGTTCCGAATGCGTTCCGAGACGATATAGCATGAGCACCAGCACCTCATCGCGGATTTCATACACCAGGAGCCAGTCCGGCTCAATGTGGCATTCCCTTGTTCCTTTATAGCTGCCGGACAGATCATGGTCGCGATATCTTGCATCCAGCGTGCCCCCGTCTGCAAGAATATTTACGACCTCAAACAATTTATTCAGATCCTTGTTCTGTTTCTTTGCCAGCTTCAGATCCTTCTTGAACTGGTTTGTAAACTTTACCTCGTACTTCATACTTCCAGCGCCGCCTTAAGGTCATCCATATTGGTGCAGCCCTTCACGCTGCTGTCGGAAGCGATACGCCTGCCCTCTTCAATTGCAGCGGCGGTTGTTTCATTCGGCACATCCAGCTTAAGTGCAAAAGGAATTCCATTTTCCCGGATCGTCGTTCTGAGGAACATATTGATAGCCGTGGTCATGTTCAGACCCAGCTCGGAAAAAATTCTGTCGGCCTGGTCTTTTATTTCCTTATCGGTTCTGATATTCAGATTCGTAGTAGCCATGATATACACCTCCATTCTATCTATATCATATACATTTATTCGTCTACTATCAACATATTGTCATTATATTTTGTATCGACACAAAGAATCCCAACCGGACCCCAGATGAAATCTTCGAGGAGGAAATCGACCGAATCTACCAGGCTACTGCCTAGCGGAGGATGTCCAACTTGTTATTGCAATTTAGGATCCAAATGCAGATACATGGTGGTAAGCAGTTTTGATAAGGCAGAACAAGCGGCGCATATGTTTTGCTGACGGAGGGCTTCCTCCAATGCCCAAAAGGCGGCAATACTGAGACGCACGGAAACGGACTGCATAAAAGCTTCTGTGAAGAAAATGTGTCAAGTAATCTTCTTGCGCTTCGGCGCCCGAGCATGTGTAAGCGCCGCGGAGGAAGCAGGGCAAAGCGATGAATTTCCATTTGCGAAGCGATTATGCTTTAGAGAAGACGACGGACTTTGTGAAATTGATGAAGTTCTGATTGACATTGCGGGGAACAAGCAGTACCATCTAAGCCACAATACAGGAAATACAGGATTTTAAAGGAAAGGGGCATGAGCATGTTTTATCGTAATTCTCGAATGATGAGCTGCATGGATATGGACATGGCTATGCTGATGCCGATGCCCACAGTTTCGTGTGCTCATTTGCTGCCTTTCCGGAAGATCCGGACTCGAATGTGTCTCTGCTAAGCAAGGATAAGCGGAGTTGATGGACGCATTTGAAGCGGGGAGCCTTTGGGCCCCCCGCTTTTTTCGTTGAAGGGAGAATGGATTTGATTGAGTTGACGCATATTTCCAAGGATTTCGGGAAAGATCAGCAGCAGGTTCACGCGCTGCGCGATGTTTCATTGTCCATCGATAAAGCGGAGATTTTCGGGATTATCGGTTTTTCCGGAGCGGGAAAATCTACACTGCTTCGATGCATCAATCTTCTGGAGCGGCCTGCAAGAGGCACGGTCACGGTAGACGGGAAAGAGCTCACGGCTTTGAACGCGCGTGAACTTCGGAGGACACGAAAGAAGATCGGAATGATCTTCCAGCATTTTAATCTGATGCCGTCCCGCACAGTCGCGGGAAATGTAGCCTATCCGCTGCGGGGAAGCGGGCTCGGCAAAAAAGAGACAGAGGACAGGGTGACAGACTTGCTGGAGCTTGTGGGTATTAAGGATAAGGCGAATGCCTATCCCTCTCAGCTCTCCGGCGGACAGAAACAGCGCGTGGCGATTGCGAGAGCCTTGGCCAATGAGCCGAATGTGCTGCTCTGCGATGAGGCCACTTCCGCATTGGATCCCCAGACCACAAAGTCTATTCTTCGGCTTCTGAAGCATCTGAATGAAAAACTCGGCATTACGATTGTGATGATCACACATGAGATGGCAGTGGTCAGGGAAATCTGTCACCGCGTCGCTGTCATGGAGCACGGGCGTGTGGTGGAGCAGGGCGAGGTATTTCATGTATTTTCCAAGCCTGAACAGGAGATCACGAAAAACTTCATCCAGACAACTTCGAATCTTCGGAAGATTGAGGAGCTGCTTTCTGAAAATTCCCCGGTGGTTCAGCTTCAGCCGGGGGAGCTGATCGTTCGGCTCTCCTATTTACAGAGAAATGTCTCCGAGCCGCTGATCTCCACGGTATCACAGAAGTTTGGCCTTTCCCTGAATATCATCTTTGCGGATATCAGCATCGTAGAGGATGCACCCATTGGCGGAACGGTGGCGATCATCAGCGGAGAGCGGGAACGGATTGAAGAAGCGATGAAATATCTCATTGAGAAGAAGGTAGGCCTGGAGGTGATCAAGGATGCAAGAATTTCTGAATAACTGGATTCCCAATGTCATGGCGAAGCTGCCGGACTTTTATGCCGCAATCGGTGACACCCTTTTGATGCTCATCTGGTCAGGCGCTATCTCCTTTGTCCTCGGCCTGATCCTTGGTGTGCTGCTCACGGTCACGAAGCCGGACGGCATTTTGGAAAATAAAATCGTCTATCAGATCCTGGACAAGCTGGTCAGCCTGTTCCGTTCCATCCCCTTTATTATCCTCTTGACATGGGTCATGCCGCTGTCTCGTGCCATCATGGGGACGGCGATTTATGTGCGCGGGGCCATTGTTCCGCTGGTGTTCGGCTGTGTTCCTTTTTTCACCCGGCAGGTGCAGACCGCCTTGGCCGAGTTGGATCCCGGGCTCATTGAGGCGGCGCTCTCCATGGGCTCCAGTCCCGCAGAAATCATCTTTCGTGTCTACTTGAGGGAAAGCATAGCGGCTATCGCACGGAGTACCACGATCACAGCCATCAGTCTTCTGAACCTGACCGCTATGGCCGGTGTGGTCGGTGCAGGCGGCCTCGGTGATTTCGCCGTCCGCTACGGGCATGACAGAAATATGTCGGATGTGACCAATGTGACCGTGATCGTTCTGCTCATCCTCGTCTGTATGATGGAATGCATCGGCGCTCATATTGTCAGAAAGAGCAGGCATTAAGGAGAAAGAGCAGGCATTAAGGAGGAAAAAAATGAATTTGCAAAAGAGAAAAATCGGTATTATCGGAGCGGGACACGTCGGATCGCACGCCGGCTATTCCCTGATTTCACAGGGCCTGGCCGAGGAGATCGTCTACATTGACGTCGATGAGAAGAAGGCCGCCGCGCAGGCCCTGGACCTCTCCGATGCGGTAAAGTATCTTCCGAGCAGAGCGAAGGTGCATGCGGGAGATTACACGGAGATCGCGGATGCCCAGCTTTTGATCACGGCGGCCGGCCCTCTGCCGGATATCAGCAAGGGGCAGACCAGGATGGACACGCTTCGGCAGACGATCGTCATTATGAAGGAGGTCACGGAGTCGATACGAATGTCCGGCTTTGCCGGAATCATAATAAATATTTCAAATCCTGCCGATGTCATCACCCATTATATCCAGCATCAGCTGAATTGGCCTCCCAGACGCATCCTGTCTACCGGCACGACGCTGGACTCCGCCCGCCTCTGCCGGGCATTGGCCGAGGCGACCGGCGTGGATCAGAAATCCATCCATGCCTACGCGCTGGGAGAACACGGAGAGAGCCAAATGGTCGCGTGGTCCGCCGTTACACTTGGCGGAAAAGCCCTGGCTCAGCTTCAAAAGGAAAGGCCGGACAGCTATGGCATGCTCGATCCGGATGCCATCGCAGAGGAAGGAAAAGCGGGCGGCTGGAAGATCCTCGGAGGCAAGGGATCCACAGAATTTGGCATCGCCGCATCCATTGCAGAGGTGGTTCGAGCCATTTTTCATGACGAAAATCGAATCCTTCCCGTATCCGTTCTCTTAGAGGGGCAGTACGGACAGAAGGATGTGTATGCCAGCGTCCCCGCAGTATTAAATCGGGATGGGATCGCTGATATCATCGAGTTAAAGCTCAGCCCTGAGGAAGAGGAAAAATTCAGCGCATCCTGCAAAACCATGAGCGAAAACTACAAGCTGGCTTTGACTTTGTAAAATTATCCGGAGGGAATCAGAATGAAAAGGAATAAGATTATCGCTGTTTTACTGTCTGCCGCGCTTTTTGCACTGGCACTTAGCGCCTGCGGCTCTAAGAGCCATGCATCAAAGGGGGATTCATCCTCGGAAAGCGGACAGAAGACGGAATCCGCCGCCCGGGTCACAGTAAAGCTTGGCGTCGTCGGAAGCATCTATGAGGATCTTTGGAAGCCTGCAAAAGAGGCACTGAAGGGTGAGGGCATCGACCTTGAGCTGGTGCAGTTCTCCGACTATGTGACACCAAATAATGCCCTGGCAAACGGGGAGATCGATCTGAACTCTTTCCAGCACCGCATCTATCTTCAGAACGAGATCGACAGCCATGGCTATAAGATCCAGAATATCGGAAACACCTTTATCATTCCGCTGAATCTGTATTCCCGGAAGATCTCCTCCGTGAAGGAGCTGAAGGACGGAGATACCGTGGCGATCCCGGACGACCTGACAAACGGCGGCCGTGCGCTGAAGGTGCTGGAGGCGGCAGGCTTGATTGAGCTGGATCCCAATGCAGCGTTTAACCCCACGATAGATAATATCGTAAAGTATGATGTCGGCATCAAGATCGAGGAGCTGAAGGCCAATGTAATCCCCTCCGCTCTGTCCGATGTGACTGCCGCCGTGGTCAACGGAAACTATGCGCTGGACTTTGGGCTGAAAAGCGACGAAGCGATCTATAAGGACAGCGTTTTGGATGTGGAGGAGTACTGGAACCTGATCGCCGCCCGCACTGCGGATCTGGAGGACCCGGACAAGGCGGCTGTCTACGAAAAAGTCGTGAAGGCCTTTCAGTCTCCCGAGACGGAAAAGGTATTCAAGGATACCTACGGCGGATATTTCATCAAGGTCGGCTGGGATCAGAATCTTTTGGCAAAGTAAACGGTCTTTAGCCATAGTGCCGCCGGTATTTCTTTCGATTACCGGCGGCACTTAGCGATAATGGAGGAACGATTTATGAGTATCGACAGGCAGATACTGAAAGACCTTGTTGCGGATAAGACTCGCTTGATCTTCAACACAGATATCCCGAAGGAATATCTCAGCGATGCATTGGGGCGGCGGAAGGGCACGGCAGATGCTCTGATCTTTCCGCTGTCGACAGAAGAGATCAGCGACGTGCTGCGTTACGCCTGTGAAAACCGTATCCCGGTCACGCCGCGCGGCGCGGGGACGAATCTGGTAGCTTCCACGGTGCCCGTCAAGGGAGGTATTATCCTTGATTTTTCCCGCATGAATCGCGTGTTGGAGCTGGATGAGGACAGCATGACGCTGACCGTAGAGCCCGGCATCCTGCTGCAGGATGTGCAGACCTATGTGGAAGCCAGGGGTTTCTTTTATCCGCCGGACCCCGGCGAGAAGGCGTCCAGCATCGGCGGCAACATCAGTACCAATGCCGGAGGGATGCGGGCGGTAAAGTACGGTGTCACCCGCGACTATGTGAGGGGGCTGGAGGTCGTGCTGGCGGACGGAACGATTTTGCGGCTTGGCGGCAAGCAGGTCAAGGATGCCAGCGGGCTGTCGCTTAAGCATCTGCTGATCGGCTCCGAGGGGACACTTGGACTTATCAGTAAATGTATGCTGCGGCTGCTGCCGAAGCCGGAGACCTCCGTCAGTGTCCTTGTTCCCTATCCTGATCTGAATACCGGCCTCCGGAGCGTACTGAGGATTCTGCGCGCGAATGCGAACCCCACTGCAGTGGAATTCATGGAGCGGAAGGTCGTGGCACTGGGCGAGGACTTCTCCGGTCTGCGTTATCCCAGGCCCGACGCAGGCTCCTATATTCTTCTGACCTTTGACGGATACCGGAGCGAGGTGGAATTCAATACCGCGCGGGTGCGCGGGCTGGCTTTGGAAAACGGCGCACTGGATTATATCGTGCTCACCGATCCGGCGCAGGCGGCGGAGATATGGAAGGTCCGCGGAGCATTGGTCAAGGCGGTGGAAGCCGTTTCCGAACAAGAGCCTGTGGACATCGTGGTGCCCATCAGCCATACAGTGGATTTCATCCGCTTCATCAACGATCTGGAGGTGTCATCCGGCATGCGGATGATCAGTTTCGGCCATGCCGGCGACGGGAATGTGCATCTGTGTGTTGTCCGGGGTGAGCGTGATGAGGACAGATGGCGGCGCGAACTGCACGCCAATATGGACTCCGCCTATGCAAAAGCCTACAGCCTGGGCGGCGTGGCATCCGGCGAGCACGGCATCGGCCTGTCCAAACGGCGGTATTTTCTGCGGGAGACAGCGGCGGAGAACCTCGCCGTGATGAACGAGATCAAGGATGCTTTAGACCCGCTGCATATTCTCAATGACCAAAAATCTTATATCGAAGGAGGAAAAGATCATGCAGAGTCTTTCTGAGCGAAGCTCTGGTTTTACGGATTCCGTTATTCGCAGGATGACGCGCATTTCCCTTCAATATGGCGCCGTCAATCTGTCTCAGGGCTTTCCGGATTTTGAACCGCCAAAGGAGATCCTCGATCGTCTGGCACAGGTGGCCTACGAGGATTATCACCAGTATTCCATCACCTGGGGAGCACAGAATTTCCGGGAAGCGCTGGCTGCCAAGCAGTCCCGCTTTATGGGCCGCAGCATCGATCCGGACAGCGAGATTGTCACTACCTGCGGAAGCACGGAGGCCATGATGGCTGCCATGATGACTATCGTAAACCCCGGGGACAAGGTCGTTATCTTCTCCCCGTTCTACGAAAACTACGCTGCCGACAGCATTCTCTCCGGAGCGGAACCCATTTATGTGCCGCTGACGCCGCCGGATTTTCATTTTGACCCCAATGTGCTGGAGGATGCCTTCCGCTCTCACCCAAAGGCGCTGGTGCTCTGCAACCCCTCCAATCCCTGCGGCAAGGTCTTCAGCCGCGGGGAACTGGAGATTATCGCGGAGCTGGCCGCGAAGTACGATCTCTATGTCATCACGGACGAGGTCTATGAGCACATCGTCTATGCGCCCCATAGGCATTGCTATTTTACCGCGCTTCCCGAAATGTGGGAACGCACGATCTCCTGCTCGTCTCTTTCCAAGACCTACTCTGTTACCGGCTGGCGGCTGGGCTACATCATTGCCCCGCCAAGGATCATTGAGCGCGCAAAAAAGGTGCATGATTTTCTGACGGTCGGTGCGGCGGCTCCCCTGCAGGAGGCTGTGATTCCGGGATTGAAATTCACTCAGGACTACTATGATGGGCTGCTGGCCCAATATACCCACAAGAAGGAGCTCTTCCTCAAGGGCCTGGATGAGCTGCATATTATCCACAATGATCCGGAAGGAGCGTACTATGTCTTACTGGATATCTCCGAATTCGGCTATGACAGCGATTTGAAATTCTGCGAGGATCTTGCTCGGCTGGTGGGAGTCGGAGCAGTGCCCGGCTCCAGCTTCTTCCGGGAGCCGGTGCAGCACCTCATCCGCTTCCACTTCGCGAAAAGGGACGAGACACTTCTGGAGGCCCTGAACCGTCTGGAGAGCCTGAGGAGAAAAATCCCCGCCAAAAAGCGCGCCTGAAGGGATAAGCTCCTGATCGAGCTCGAGAAAAAGTCCCGAGGGAAAATCTGCGGGAGCCGAAAGGAGGATTTTCGGCTGTCGGATCCATTAAGATGATGATATAGTGAATAACAAAAAAAGCGGCCTCTGGCTTATGGCAAACAGGCAAAGCAAGGTGTTGGAAGGCCGCTCCTATGAGAATCAGGAATGGGAGATTCCTTAATCCTGAGCTCAGGATAGCGTGAAAGAGGGCAAAGATCAAGAAATATGGGGAATATATAGAAACAAAATATCAGAATAGATGTTTATCGCAGGGACCTATAGGGTTAGGGCCCGCTGAGGAAAAGAAGGGGTCGGGAGGATGGAGTATTTTATCGGAGCGGCGGGCTTTTGTCTCATCACAGTATGTTCCCTTTGCTTTAGCATATATCTATACTGGATCCTGCAAAATGCGGTTCGGAAAGGGAGAGAGGTCCCCGGATGGATGTATCGGATCGGTCACGCGATCATCGGAAGGGGAGGCGATTCCTATGAGGATATCACGGATCATTCGGCGCTCAGAGAGCTGAACCTCTTTCTTTTGGGACTGGCTGCGGCCAATCTTCTCTTTTTTCTGTATATGCGTCTATATAAGGGGCTCAATGCGAACGCGGCGCTGTATTCCTGTCTGAAGGCGGAATTCTTTCTGATTCTCAGCGTCAGAATGCTCTGGACCGCTGTAAAAATCGGGATAGAGATCGTGCTTTGCTTTGGGAAAAAGGCGGGGAGGACGCTTCGGAACTATGCGTCCGGAAACGCGGTTTTCGGCATGATCTTTATGAGCGGATTTTTTCTTCTTCTGTCCCTGATGCTCAGCGGAGTTCCGGAGAGAGCACCTGAGCTTCGGATTGAAAAAAGCCGGATCGTCATCGGGAGCACGAGGGCGTCAGAGCTCCTTCGGGTGGGCTTTCGTTTTTATGAGGAGAGCGAGGAGAACGAGGAAAGCGGGGAGAGGGGAGCGGAGGATGAGATCCGAAAGCCGGAGGACCGCCATTTTTATTATGATGGAGAGCTGGCGGAGCTTCGATGCGGCGGGAATTCCTATGGGACAGTTTGCCTGACGCCGCCCTGGGGCGGAAGCGAGAAATTAAAGGACTGCATCATCAGCTTCTACCGCATTTCATCGGAGAATCCCCGTTTCCCGGAGATCGCAGTCTGCGGGAGAGAGCTCTCCGATCTTCGATGGGAGGAGATAAGAGAGCGGCCGCTTTCTGACATTTTCTCGCTCTCCCCCGCGAATTACCGGGAAGACAAATGGGAGGGAAACTGCAAATTGCAGCTGCAGATGCAGCCGTACATGCTCTGGAAAAGATATACGATAGAGCTTCGCTTCCACGAGGATGGGACAGCGGCCGAGTGCAGTCTCAGAGCGCAGCACACGCTCTGGGAATGAGGAGGGAGCTTTCCTTTCTGGAAATATGCGATATAATCGAGGCAGAATCAAGCGGCGGGAGGCCTTATCGCATGGAATACAGCTATCATTACGATTCTCCGCTCGGAGGCATCACGATCGCAAGTGACGGCAGAGCGCTGAACGGGCTTTGGTTTGACGGACAGAAATATTTTGGTGATACTCTGGATGAGGAGCACGAGGAGAGGATGCTTCCCGTATTCGAGGAGGCCGAGCGCTGGCTAAGGCTTTATTTTAGCGGGAGGGAACCGGATTTTACGCCGCCTCTTTCCATGAAGACGACGGAATTCAGGAGAGCGGTCTGGAGGATCATGCTGGAAATTCCCTACGGAGAGACCATGAGCTACGGGGAGATCGCGGAGCGCATCGGGGGAAGGAGCGGAGGAAGAGCCCTTTCTCGGGCGGTCGGAGGCGCGGTCTCCCATAATGCGATCTCGCTTTTCATCCCCTGTCACCGCGTGATCGCAGAAGACGGCAGCCTGAGGGGCTACGCCGGGGGGATCTGGCGAAAGAGGAGGCTCCTCGCGATGGAGAGAGGGGAGAATTAAGAGAGGGAGAAAGGAAGGGGCTATGAGCAATATTTCTGAAAATCTCGAGAGGATTTCCGAGAGGATCTTTGCAGCCTGCGAAAGGGCGGGGAGGAAACGGGAGAGCGTAGAGCTCATCGCGGTCTCAAAGACGAAGCCGGTTTCCGACATCCGGGAGGCGATGCGCCTTGGGATCCGCTGCTTTGGGGAGAACAGGGTGCAGGAGCTTCGGCAAAAGACAGCGGAGATCCCGGAGAAGCTCCACTGGCACATGATCGGAGTGCTTCAGAAAAATAAGGTGAAGTATCTCCCCGGCATGGTGGAGATGATCCACTCCGTCGACAGTCTGGGACTCGCGCAGGAGATCGAGAAGGAGTGTAAAAAGCATGGGATTTCGATGGACGTCCTCTGCGAGGTCAATGTGGGGAGGGAGGAGTCCAAGGGAGGAGTGCTGCCGGAGGAGCTTCCCGGCTTTCTCTCCGAGGCCGTAAAGCTTTCCCATCTCCGCATCCGGGGTCTTATGACGGTCGCCCCCATTGCCTCGGAGGCAGAGGAGAGCCGTCCGATCTTTCGCTCTCTCCGGGAGCTTCTTGAATCCATGAACCGGGAAATCCCCGCCCTCTCCATGGATCAGCTCTCCATGGGAATGAGCGGGGACTTCGAGGTCGCGATCGAGGAGGGGGCGACCCTCGTCCGGATCGGAAGCGCTATTTTTGGGGATCGGCACTATTCTTAAGTCCCTCCTCTTCCGCTTCCTCCTTTGCTTCCTCCTTTACTTCCGGCTTTGCCCCGGCCTGGCGGTAGCGACCGTAGGTTCCGAGGATCCTCGCGATGGAAAGCTTTTTTTCCTCGGAGAAGGAATTCTCCGGCATTCTCCAGACCCAGTTTCCCCCGGTCGTTCCGGGCTCGTTGATCCGGGCCTCCCCGGAGAGATTCAGGTAGTCCGCCGCGGGGATAACCACGGTATCCGCGACAGAGGACATGGCGAGCTTTATGAGGAGCTCCGGCATGAGCTCGCGCTCCGCTTCTGAGCGAGAGCAGTACTGGAAGATATAGCCCCGGACTCCGTCCGGAAGAGTCTCAAACCAGTGGGAGAGCGTGTCATTGTCATGGGTTCCGGTGTAGCAGATGCAGTTTCTCGTCTCGAAGTTGTGCGGGAGATAGCAATTGTCCGCGTCGGAGCCGAAGGCAAACTGCAGGACCTTCATGCCGGGAAAGCCGGTCTCCTTCATGAGGCTTCGGACCTCATCCGTGATGACGCCGAGATCTTCCGCGATGATCGGGAGCTCCCTTTTCCCGAAGTGGCGGTACATCGCGTCAAAGAGCGCCATCCCGGGACCGGGGAGCCACTCCCCCTGCTCCGCTGTCTTTGCGCCGAAGGGGACGGAGTAGTAGGCTTCAAAGCCCCGGAAATGATCGACCCTCAGGACGTCATAGAGGGAGAGGCAGTAGTCCATGCGGGAGAGCCACCATTCGAAGCGGCTCTCCTCATGCTTCTCCCAGCGGTAGAGAGGATTCCCCCAGAGTTGGCCGGTGGCGGAGAAGGAATCCGGCGGTACTCCCGCGACACTCTCCGGATCGCCTCCGTCTGAGAACTGGAAGAGCTCCCGCCTCGCCCAGACATCCGCGCTGTCCATCGCGCAGTAAATCGGGATATCCCCGATCATCTGGATCCCGCGGAGTCCGGCATAATGCTTCAGCTCCCGCCACTGCTCCTCGAAAATCCCCTGCACAAAGGCCTGATAGGAGATCTCCGGGAGGAGCTCCCTGCGGGCTCTCTCCATCGCGGAATCCTCCCTCTCCCGGAGCTCCTTCTCCCAGAGTGTCCAGCTCTTTCCGTCCTGCGCCTTCTTGATCGCCATGAACTCGCAGTAGTCCAGTGTCTCCTTCCGAAGGCCCTGGAGGAGAGCCCCGCTCTTTTCCTCCCCCTCCTTTTCGAGGAAGTGTCGGTAGGCTGTCCTCAGGGCATGGTCCTTTGCAAGATAGAGCTTTCCGTAATCCACTTTCTCCGGCTCGCTGCCGAAGTCCTCCGCGGAGAGCTCCTCTTCCGTGAGAAGCCCCCGGGAGATCAGAGTCTCAAGATCGATAAAGTAAGGATTTCCCGCAAAGGCAGAGAAGGATTGGTAGGGAGAATCCCCGAAGCCGGTCGGCCCCATGGGAAGGAGCTGCCAGAAGCGGTTCCCGCTCTCTGCCAGCAGATCGACGAATTTCAGGGCTTCCCTTCCGAATGTTCCGATCCCGTATCTCCCCGGAAGGGAGAAGATGGGGAGCAATATCCCGGCCTGTCTCATGATTTTTCCTCCTGAAGCGGCTTTTTTCCTGCTGCCTTTTGACTTTCCCTCTCCGCGCTTTCTTCGCCCGGATGCCGCTTCTCGCCTTGGCTTTTTTCCGCTTTCTTTTCCTTATTTACTTTCTTTCCCTTTATACTGCTGCTTCTATTGCTGCTTCTATTGCTGCTTCCCCGCTTCCCCTTCTTCGCCGTTTTCTTCGCTCTTTCCTCTTTTCTTCCGCGGGCGGAGCGGAGCTCCAGCTCTTCCTTACTCAGGGGCGTGAGCTGATAGATGGTCGTGGAGAGGGGCGGGATCCGGATCGCCGCGCTCTCCGCTCTCTCGTCCCACTCGATGGGCTCCGAGTGGTGCAGGATCTTTCGGACAGCGCCGCTTCCCCCGTATTTCCTGTCCTCCGAGGAGAGGATCGATCGGAGCGTGCAGGGGAAGGGGAGTCCCACGCGAAAGCCCGCGTGGTCCATCGTGTCGAAGTTTGTGACGATGAGGAGGTTGTCCTCCGCTTTCTCCGCCTTTCGGAGGAAAAAGAGCAGGGAGAGCTCGGGATAGGAGCAGTTGATCCACTCGAAGCCCTCCGGGGAGTAATCCCTTTGGCTTAGGGCCGGTTTTTCCCGGAGAAGCTGATTCAGGTCCCGCACGAGCTCATGGATGCCCTTGTGCAGAGGGTATTTCAGGATCTCCCAGGGCAGCTCTCTTTCCTCGGACCACTCCTCGACCTCTCCGAAATCCTGCCCCATGAAGAGAAGCTTCTTTCCCGGATAGCTGAAGAAATAGCCGTAGGCCGCGCGGAGGTTCTGCGCCTTTTTCTCGAGGCTGTCCCCCGGCATCTTCTGGAGGAGGCTTCCCTTTCCGTGAACCACCTCGTCGTGCGAGAGCACGAGCTGGAAGTCCTCCGAATAGTTGTAGAGCATGGAGAAGGTGAGGGAGCGGTAGTTTTGCTTCCGAAAGAAGGGATCCGTCTGCATGTAGGAGAGGAAGTCGTTCATCCAGCCCATGTTCCACTTTAAGTCAAAGCCGAGTCCCCCCTCCTCCACCGGGAGAGTGACATTTTCCCAGGCGGTGGACTCCTCCGCGATCAAAAGCGTCCCCGGAAAGGCAATCCGGAACTGACTGTTCAGATGCTTCAGGAATTCGACGGCCTCCAGATTCTCATTGCCGCCGTACATGTTCCTCGGCGCGTTTCCGCCCTGTCTCCCGTAGTCCAGGTAGAGCATGGAGGCCACCGCGTCCATCCGGATGCCGTCCGCGTGATATTTCTCCGCCCAGAAGAAGGCATTTGCGATCAGGAAATTGCTGACCTCGTGCCGCGCATAGTGGAAGATGAGGGATCCCCAGTGCGGATGGCTTCCCCGCACCGGGTCCGGATCCTCATAGAGAGCCCCTCCGTCAAAGGAGGCGAGCCCCCAGCTGTCCCGCGGAAAATGTGCGGGCGCCCAGTCCAGGATGACGCCGATCCCCTCCTGGTGAAGGCGGTCGACGAGGTACTGGAAATCCTCCGGACTCCCGAAGCGGGAGCTCGGCGCGTAATAGCCGGTGATCTGGTAGCCCCAGGACTGATCGAGGGGGTGTTCCATCACCGGCATGAGCTCCACATGGGTATAGCCCTCGGCCTTCACATAGGATGCGATCTTCTCCGCAAGCTCCCGGTAATTGTAAAATTCAGAGCCGGGAACCGGACTTCCGTCCTCATTGACCGTGAGCTTTTTTCGAAAGACGGAGCCCAGATGGAGCTCGTAGACAGACATCGGCTGCGTCTTCTGTCCCCCCCTCTTCTTTCTTTCCTGCCAGGCCCTGTCCTCCCAGTGAAAGCGGCGGAGATCGGAGACGACGGAGGCTGTATTCGGGCGGAGCTCGAAGGAAAAGCCGTAGGGATCTGTCTTCAGAAAGGGCTCCTGCCCGTGGCGGAGAATTTCGTATTTGTAGATCGTGCCCTCGGAAAGACCGGGGAGAAAGAGCTCAAAGATGCCGTTGTCCGATATTTTCTGCATCATATTGCGGCGTCCGTCCCAGAGATTGAAGTCCCCGATCACGGAGACGCGGAGCGCCCCGGGGGCCCAGACGGAGAAAACGACGCCGGAAGTTCCGCCTAGGCTTATGGGATGTGCCCCCATCTTTTCATAGATCCGGTAGTGGATTCCGGCTTCGAACTTTCGGATATCCTCCTCCGTGTAGATCGAAGGAAAGCGGTAGGGGTCCTGGAGCGTCTCCTCCGTATCGTTGTCATAGATGAGGCGGAAGCGGTAATCCGGAAGCTTTTCCCGGAAGCGCTTCTCCTCCGGCAGAAGCACTGCGAAAAAGCCCGCCTCGTCCGCCCTCTCCATCGGCCAGGCCTTCCCGGAGAGCATTACGGAAACCTCCTTTGCAGTAGGAAAGAAGGCCTGGATCAGGAGTCCCTCCGGGAGAAGCCTCGCGCCCAGGATCCGCTTTGGGTTCGAGCATTCAAGATAGCAGACCTCTTCCACATCCGCCCAGTTCATAAGCTCATATAATTTGTCCGTCATGGCAAGACCTCCTGTTTCTCCTGCACTGCTCTTTGTCCGGCTTCGGAACTCTTCTTCCTCCGCTGTCCGCTCCTCCGCCTTCGCTTTTTCGGGATCTCCCCGCAGCCCTCCGCCTGCAGGAGTACAATGCTCCGGGGGAGAAGCTTCTTCTCCCCATCGGGAAGCAGGGGATGCTCCCCCTTCGGATAGATCCCGTTTTGCTCCTCCCGGCAGCTGTCGATCACCATAGCCCAGTTTGTCCCCGCGGGCGGATGCGGCAGGAGAAAGCGGTGCTCCTCCCAGTGGAAATTGCAAAGGAGCAGGAAGGTCTCATCCTCCGCGTAGAGCCCGGAGAACATCACGCCGAGCTGCCTCCGGTAGGGCTCCCTGTCCGGCTGCCAGGCGCTCTCCCCGTGGAAGCTCAGATCCGGGATCCCCAGCCCCCGGCTGTCGAGAAGCGTGAGCTCCTCCTTTTGGTGAAAGACGGGATGCTCCCTTCGGAAGTGGATCAGATATTTCATAAATTCATAGAGATCCCGGTTTTTCTTCAGGAGCCTCCAGTCCAGCCAGTTCAGCTCATTATCCTGGCACCAGGCATTATTGTTTCCGCGCCGGCTCGCCCCGAACTCATCGCCCGCCTGGATGAGCGGAGTTCCCTGGGCGAGGAAGAGCAGCAGGCAGGCATTCCGAAACATCTTTTTTCGGAGAAGGCGCACGCTCTTTCTGCGGCTGGGTCCCTCCTCTCCGCAGTTCCAGGAGTAATTCTGCTCACAGCCGTCGGCTCCCCTCTCACCGTTCTCCTCATTGTGCTTTCGGTCATAGGAAAAGCAGTCCATGAGGCTCAGACCTGTGACATTCGAAAGATACTGAATCTCCCCCCGGTCCGACGGATTCTTCCGGATCCGTTCCATCAGGCTCCCCACCATGCTCTCGTCCCCCTTCAGAGCGCATCGGATCTCCGTCTGGAAGCCGTCGTTGTAATCCGCCAGGTACTTCTCCCCGTCGGAGGACCTGGGAAGCGTCCCCTCCCAGTGCTCTGCCCAGAGCTTAAAGCGCGAGAGGAAGGGATCTCTCCGAAGGAGCTCGAGCGGCGCTGTGCCGATGATGTGGGCGCCGTCGATCTGATAGCGGACTCTCCAGAAGCGGAGGACCTCGCTGATCCGTTCCGGGAGCTCCCGGCCGCCGTCGTAGTTAAAGTAAAAGTCGAGAACGAGCTCCATCCCCTGTTCGTGTACGGCCCGGACAAGCGCGCGGAAGCTCTCGGAGGGGTCCTGACCGCTCTGCGTAAAAGAGTGCTTGGGCGAATAGTAGAGAGCATCCTCCGTGAAGCCCCAGTAATTGATCCGGCCGTCCGGACAGCGCTCCCGGGCCTTCGGGGAGAGGGGCTCGAAGCGCTCGAACATCAGCTCCTGAAACTCATAGGGGGGCATGAGCTCCAGGACATTGACGCCGAGCTCTTTGAGATAAGGGAGCTTTTCGATGATTCCGGAGAAGCTGCCTCTTTTTGCGGCGGGCAGGCCGGAGGAGCTGTGCTTTGTGAAGCCCCGGACATGGAGGCGGTAGACGATGCAGTCCCGGTAGGGAATCCCCGGGCGGAGCGGCAGGGCCTTCGCCTCAAAGAGCTCCGCGTTTTCGCGAAACGGGCTCTTCAGGACCTCTCCGGCTCCCCGGAGCTCTCCAAAGCGCGTTCCGCCGAGAAAGTCTCTTCCCTCCGGATCGGAAAACTCTCTCCCGTCCGCCTCGAGGCAATAGAGGAGAGTCCGATACCGTTCCGGGAGAAAGAGCCGCCACACATCGCCGATCCGCTCCTCCTGCGGGAAGGGAAGCCGTGAAACCCGCCGCTTTCCCCGGTAGAGATTCAGATAGAGCTGCTCCGTCCGCGCCGCAGCGAGAAATACATAACCGCCCTGCACCTTCCTCAGTCCCAGCATTTTTCCCCCTTCCCCGTCGAAATACACTCTTGTTCGCAATATCGGTTCCCGCCGCCCCGCGGCTTTGCCTCTTGTCCCGTCAGATGCCGGAATGTCCGCTCATGCAAGCATGGTCATCCATCGTGCATAAGTCTCCGCGCTGCTTCGCTTCTTCGAAGCTCAGGACTCGGCTTCGCCCGGGAGGCATCAGCCGATCTCCCTTCGGGAGACACTTCTCTCTTTCGAAGCTTCCGCTTCACCAACGGCTGTCCGCACTTTGTCGCCCTGCCGCTTTGCCGGTCCATAAGCAGGCCGTCTGCCGCCCCGGCGCTTTGCGATTTGGTTTTTTAAATCGCTTACGCGCCGCTGGACGCGGCAGCCGGAGCGAGAGCGTCCTGCGTTGGACCGACATGGCGGCAGGAAAGGCGGCAAAGATCAGCCGTCTGAGAGCTGTCTAAGACTCAACTTCTCTCCGAGAAGTGGTCAAGGACGCTCCGAGTCTGCCTGATGGCAGACTTCTGCGCTTTCGCATCGCTGACAGATATTCGCATTTCGGGCTATCGCCCTGCATGCTCATATCTGTTGTCCCGTCAAATATCCAAATGCTCGCGCAAGCGAGCTTGCCTCGCATTTGTCTGCTTGACGGAGACTTATGCACTTAGTATAGCACAGTCCGGCGGGAAGCCGAAGGGAAAAGCGAGGTCTTTTCCGCTTTGGCGGGGCGATTTTTTGCGCGGAATTCCGGAGGGGAGCCCCGCTTCCCATTTTCCGCTTTAGCGGTTATAATAATTAAATTGTAAAAGAGCATTCAGGAAGGGAAGAGGGAGCATGAAAGAGCGGAAAAAACAAGCGAGCATGATGGATCTTTATCTGCGCTGGCCGATCTGGCTTTCGGCGCTCTTTTTGCCACTCGCCCTCATCGGGAGTTTTTTTTCGCGTGCCGCGGCCCTTTTGATCCTGATCGCGGGGCTCATTCACCTTCTGATCGCGCTCCGGCTCTATTTTACGAGGCGGAGCGGGCTGATCTCCGCCCTTTTGAATTTTTCCCTTTCTACCGGGGAGGAGCAGCTTCGCCGTATCTGGGAGATGCCCTTTCCCTATGCGATTGTGAACGACAGGGGGACGGTGCTCTGGAAGAACAGCGCCTTTTCGGAGATCGCGCGGAAGGAGAAGAACCTGTCCGGAAATCTCCTCAGCATGTTTCCGAATATCACGGAGGAGATGCTTCTCAGGGAGGACGCGATGCTGGAGATCCACTCCTCCTTTCAGGGGAGAAAATACTGCATCGACTTTCGGAGGGCCGCTCTGATATCGGGAGAGAGCGCGGAGCAGCCGTCGTTTTATGACGGGGAGAGCGAGGTGGTCTCCGTCTACCTCCGGGATGAGACGGACGAGCTTCGCCTCGCAAAGGAGCTCTCCGACGAACGCATCGTCTGCGGTCTCATCTACATCGACAACTACGAGGAGGTCCTGGATCAGATCGAGGAGGTGAGGAGATCGCTGCTCACGGCCCTTGTGGACCGGAAGATCAATCGCTATATCTCCTCTGTGAACGGACTGATCAAGAAGATCGAGAAGGACAAATATTTCTTTGTCATGAAGCGGGAGTATTTGCAGCGGATGCTGGACGACCGCTTTTCGATCCTGGATGAGGTGAGGCAGGTCAGCATCGGAAATGAGCTCTCTGTGACGCTCAGCATCGGGGTGGGCTACGGGGCCGCGGAGTATGCGCAGAATTATGAGTATGCGAGGGTCTCCATCGACATGGCGCTCGGCCGGGGAGGAGATCAGGCGATCGCGAAGTCTCAGGACAGTCTGAGCTACTTCGGCGGGAAGTCCAAGAGCACGGAGCGGGTCACGAGGGTGAAGGCGAGAGTGAAGGCGCAGGCTTTTGAGGAGCTTTTGGAGAATAAGGACCGCCTGTTGATCATGGGGCATGCGAACGGGGATATGGACTGCCTCGGCGCCTCCGTCGGCGTCTTCCGCATGGCTGCCGAGCTCGGAAAGCGGGCGAGCATCGTGCAGAACCGGGTGACTCCTCCGATCCTTCCCTTAAAGGCGCGCTTTCTGAACAATGAGGACTACCCGGACGACATGTTCATCTCCGGAGAGGATGCGAAGGAGATGGTGGACGGCAATACGGTCCTGGTGGTCGTCGACTGTGACCGCCCCTCGATATTGGATGAGCCGGATCTCCTGGAGCTTTGCAAAACCATCGTGGTCTTTGACCACCACAGGCAGAGCTCGGAGACGATACAGGGCGCGGTCTTGAGCTACTGTGAGCCCTATGCCTCCTCGGCCTCGGAGATGATCGCGGAGATGATGCAGTATATCGGAGACGGGATCAAGGTCCGTCCGATCGAGGCGGACTGTCTCTACGGCGGCATCGTCATTGATACCCAGGAGTTTACGAGCCAGACGGGGGTCAGGACCTTTGAGGCGGCGGCCTACTTAAGGAGGTGCGGCGCGGACATCACGAGGATCCGGAAGAATTTCCGCGAGGATCTGAAGGATTACCAGGCGAAGGCCGAGGCGATCAGCGGAGCGGAGATCTATAGGGATGCCTATGCGATCAGCTCTCTCAAGGCGCAGGGGCTGGAGAGCCCGACCGTCGTCTGTGCGCAGGCCGCCAACGAGCTTTTGAATATCCGGGGGATCAAGGCCAGTGTCGTCATGACCTCCTGGAACGGCAAGGTCTACGTCAGCGCGCGCTCCATCGACGAGATGAACGTGCAGGTGCTCATGGAGAAGCTCGGAGGAGGCGGGCACCGCACCGTGGCGGGGGCGCAGTTTAAGGCGGGGAAGATCCCCGAGATCATCGCGCAGGTAAAAAAGGCGATTGATCAGATGATTGAGGAAGGAGAGGTGTCCTGATGAAGCTTATCTTGTTAAAGGATGTGAAGTCGCTGGGAAAGAAGGGGGATGTCGTGGAGGTCAATGAGGGCTATGGCCGGAATTTCATCATCCCCTCAAAGGCGGGGATTCTCGCCGACGCGAAGAACCTGAACAGCTTAAAGCTGCAGAAAAAGAAGGAGGAGAAGCTCGCGGCGGAGAAGCTTGCGGAGGCGCAGGACCTCAAGGGGAGACTTGAGGAGGCGAAGATCGTTCTGAAAATGAAGGCCGGAAAGGAGGGCAGGACCTTCGGGGCGATTTCCACGAAGGAGATCGCGGAGGCCCTGAAGGAGCAGACCGGCATCGAGGTCGATAAGAAGAAAATTGAGAGCGATGTCCCGATCCGAAATCTCGGCGGCTATGAGCTTCGCATCCGGCTTCACCGGGATGTCGAGGCGAAGCTTCACCTGAGCGTTCAGGCGGCGGAATAGATGGCGGAGCTTTCGGAAAAGCTGATCCAGAGGGTGATTCCGCACTCTCAGGAGGCGGAGCAGAGCGTCATCGGCTCCATGCTCCGGGACAAGGAGGCGGTCGCCGCCGCGACAGAGCTTCTCAGCGAGGAGGACTTCTACCAGCGGCAGTACGCCATACTCTTTCGGGTGATGCGGGAGCTCTATAATGAGGCGAAGCCGGTGGACCTCGTGACGGTGCAGGAGAAGCTCCGGGGGAAGGATATCCCGCCGGAGCTCTCGGAGATCGCCTTTTTGAAGGAGGTCATGCAGTCCGTCGCGACCAGCGTGAATGTGCGCTCCTACTGCTCGATCGTAAAGGAGAAGTCCGTCCTCCGCGCTCTGATCCGCGCGAATGAGGAGATCGCGGAGCTCTGCTATTCCGGGGGGGAGGAGCTGGAGGAGGTGCTCTCCATCGCGGAGAAGAAGATCTTTGATCTCCTCCAGAAAAGAAGCGCGAGAGAATTCACTCCGATCGAGGATGTCGCGATGACCGTCCTCCACAATATCGAGAAGGCCTCCCGGCAGAAGGACCCGATCACCGGAGTGCCCACGGGCTTTCTGGATCTCGACTACAGAACGGCGGGGCTTCAGCCCTCGGATCTCATCCTGGTCGCGGCGCGCCCCTCCATGGGAAAGACGGCCTTTGTCCTGAATATCCTGGATTATGTGGGAGTCCGGAAAAATATGCCGGCCATGGTATTTTCCCTCGAAATGTCGAAGGAGCAGCTGGTAAACCGCATGCTCTCCCTGGAGACCCTGATCGACGCGGACAAGCTTAGGAAGGGAACGCTCACGGACGAGGACTGGGCGACGCTCATTGAGGGGATCGATCGCGTCGTCGCCTCCAATATCATTATTGACGACACGCCGGGGATCTCGGTATCGGAGCTCCGTTCAAAGTGCAGGAAGGCGAAGCTTGAGAGGGGACTCAGCCTCATTATGATCGACTATCTCCAGCTCATGACCGGCTCCGCCGGGAAGAGGGCGGAGAACCGGCAGCAGGAGATCACGGAGATCTCGCGCTCTCTGAAGGCGCTGGCACGGGAGATGAACTGCCCGGTGATCGCGCTCTCCCAGCTCTCCAGAGCCTGCGAGCAGCGCCCGGACCACCGCCCGATGCTTTCGGACCTGAGGGACTCCGGCGCGATCGAACAGGATGCGGACATCGTCATGTTCCTCTATCGGGATGACTACTACAATAAAGATACCGAGCATCCGAACGAGGCGGAGATCATCATCGCGAAGCAGAGGAACGGTCCGATCGGCACCGTGACTCTGCTCTGGCAGCCGGAATATACCCGATTTGTCAATGCGGAGCGCGGGAGCTGAGACAGGCTTATTAACTTTCTATAAATTTTTATCAAAGTGCTTTGCAAACGGGAAGATTCGTTATATGATACGGTATCCAGAGGGACAGAAGGCGGCGGACAGAGCCTCTTTCGTCCGGGCAGAGAGGGGGAGGAGCCATGAAATTGGAAAAAATTGATGACAACTCCATCAGGTGCACGCTGAGCAGTCTGGATCTTTCTTCCAGGAATCTGAATCTCCGTGATATGACGTATGGTTCTCAGGCGGCGAAGCAGCTGTTCAATGAGATGATGCAAAAGGCGCGGGTGGAACTCGGCTTTATACTGGACAATACGCCGCTCATGATTGAGGCGATTCCGCTGCAGGGAGGATCCGTGCAGCTCATCATCTCCAAGGTGGAGGATCCGGAGGAGCTGGACACGCGCTTTTCGAAGTTTACCCAGAGGGGAGACGGGCAGGGGAGTATTTTCTCCCGCCTCGCAAGCCAGATCCTGGAGGGAGCGCAGGGACTTTTGAAGCAGGCACAGGAGACGGAGGACGCGGCCGCGGGAGGCGGAAAGAACGCTGCGGAAGAGGAGGAATCCGGGATGCGGATCTTCCGCTTTGACAGCCTGGACCGTGTCATGGATGCCGCCGCCGCGGCCGGGGACAGCTTCCGCGGCGGAAGCACACTGTATAAGGACGAAGACCGGCGGCGCTATTACCTTACGCTTCATCCCGAAAGCGGAAAGGGGGAGGATATCTCCCGACTTTCCAATCTGCTTTCGGAGTACGGTGAAAAGGTGGAGGGGGATGAACTGAACGAGGCCTATTATGAGGAGCATTTCGAGACTCTGATGGGAAAGGATGCGATGCGGAAGCTCGCATTGATCTAAAGAGCTCCCGGCGCGGAGAAAGGATAAGGGTGATCCGGATGGCAGAGGTTACAAAGGATATGAGAATCGGGGATATTCTGGCAATCAATGAATTGATCGCCCCCTTCCTGATGCAAAACGGCATGGGCTGTGTCTACTGCCCGGCGTCTCAGGAGGAATCCCTGGAGGAGGCCTGCGAGGTCCACGGCATTGACCCGGATGCGCTGGCTGAGGATTTAAATGATGTGATCCGGGAGTATGCGGAGGCGCAGAAAGAGGCGGAGGCAGGGGGAAAGACAGATTAGAGGACCCCCTCTCCCGGAGGAAAGCGTGTTATAATGAAAGGAAGAGGGCTGCCGCTTGCATGGTGGTGGCCCTCTTTTTGTGCTTTTGTGCAGGGAAAAGATATATTTTTCGCCAAGTTTATTATTGTAAAACCAGCTAAAGTCCGTATAATAAAAAACAACAGGACTCCCCGCACCTCTCAACGATGTGTCCCAAGGGGAGACATTTTATTTTGCGGGAATCATGCCGCAAGCGCTCATTTTCCGGGGCCCTGAAATTTTTTCGAGAAATTTTAAAATTCCTATTGACAACTGGGATTTTATGTTGTATCCTTTCTGCAGTTAGTTAGATATAACTAACCTGTGGGGCTGCAGAATTCCTGATCTGCAATCACCATAACGCGCCGGGTGTTCGTGTCCTCCTGACCATAAGCACGTTCACTTGGAAATCTCCTGAAATAGATAGACTCAACTTAAGTGACCGCCAGCAGTGATGCGGCGGGAAACGCGAAAAAGCGAGAGCCCCATCTCTCGCTTTTTTCGCGTTTATTTTTATGGAATATTCTCCCATTAGCTGTTAAGGCGGCTGCGTTCCTGTCCCGGCCTTTTTCGCATTGGGGGGCTGTACGCCCCTGCCCCGGTCTTCTTTTTGTACTCTGGAGCGCCGGGGCTTATCACATATGGTGCGCGAGGAAGACTCCGGTGATTTCCGCGAGCTCCTCCGGGCTTTCTATCATGCCGCCGTGGAACCAGTACTGGAGAAGACTGAGACAGCCGCCGACGATGAAGGAGAAGTAGGCGTCGAAGTGCTGGATCCCCTGCCTTCTCAGGATGGCGCTCCAGTCGTTCAGGCACTTCTCCCGGAGGAAGGTCTTGAGCTGATTCAGAAAATTGATGTCCCCGTTTTCGCCGATCAGGATGCTGACCAGATCCGCGTTGTCCCGGCAGAGCTCATAGACGCCGCAAAAGAGCGGCACCGGATTTCCGCTCATGAAGTCTTCGCTGTGAAGCTCGACGGCTTCCCGGAGCTTTGCGAAGAAGTCTCCCTCCGACTGCGAGAGGAGATCAAAGACGTCCTCATAATGAAGGTAGAAGGTGCCGCGGTTTACGTCGGCGATATCTGTGAGCTCCTTTACGGTGATATCCTTGATGGTTTTTTTCTGCATGAGCACGGTGAGAGCGTGCTTCAGGGCGTTTGTGGTCTTTCTCACCCTGCGGTCCCGCCTCGGGGTGTCCATCTTCACGCTTCGCTCCCGGCTTTTCTCCAGCTTTCCCGGTTTCCCCTTCACAGCCATAATTTCCCCTCCTTCATAAGCTCCTGATTTCTCCTGCTTCTTTCTCTGCGGCATGCTTTTCTTCGCGCCTATCCTTATAGAGGAGGATAAACGGGCATAAAGTGTAAATATGATGATAAACGAACTTAGGATTGATTATTGGGTATTGCGTTACTCGACTCCGAATCCTATAATGAACACTACTACATAAATAGACAGATGTCAATTATCAAAATGCTGACGAAAATTGAACAAAGAGAGCAGGAAGGGAAATACAGGATAAAAGGGCATTCGGAGCTTCGGCGATACCGTTGATTTCGGAATGCTCCCGGCAAGGGAGAGCTATGGCAAAAGACGAAAGCAAAGCGGCCGGGATCCTTCGGCGGCAGAATGGAAAAGAGGAGTGCTTTCATGGCAGAGGAAAAAAGGGAAGAGAAGAAAAAGCATCATAATCTTGCGGACTTTATCGTGGATCACAATAAGGGGATCCGGGATATCGTCTTCTTTTTTGTGATCCTGAGTGCGGTCTGCTACTTCTTCGTCGGGGTAAACTATGATCTCACCTCCTATCTTCCGGATTATGTCCCCTCGAAGGTGGCGATCAATAAGATGAAGGAGGTCTTCGGCTACCCGGGGACCGGGCGTCTCATGCTGAAGGATGTGACGCTCTATGAGGCGAAGCAGTATAAAAATCAGATCGAAAAGGTAGAGGGCGTCGATCAGGTCGTCTGGTGCGATACGAAGACGCAGATCTACAGCTCCTCGGACTTTATCGATGCGAAGGATATCTCCGATTATTATAAGGATGGAGACGCCGTTATGGATATCACCTTTGTGAAGGGGGATACCCATAAGCTCACGCACCGGGCGATCGATGAGATCGAAGAGATCGTCGGGGACAGGGGAAGCCTGGTGGGGATGTCGCCGACCAACAAATTCATTGAGGAGAATGTCCAGGAGCAGATGAAGATGATCATGGCCGTCGCCGTGGTCTTCATCTTCCTGATCCTCCTTCTGACGACGACCTCCTGGTTTGAGCCCGTGCTCTTTTTGACCGTCATCGGCTGCGCGATCGTCATCAACAAGGGGACGAATATCTTCCTCGGGACGATCTCCTATATCACGAATAATATCTCCGATGTCCTGCAGCTTGCGACCTCGATGGATTACTCCGTCTTCCTGCTCCACGCCTATGAGCGGGAGCGGGAGAGGGGGCTTGGGAAGGAGGAGGCCCTGAAGGCCGGGCTCATGAGCACGATCACGACGATACTGGCGTCCTCCATGACGACCTTCTTCGGCTTCATCGTTCTCGTCTTCATGCGCTTTCGAATGGGCTTTGACATGGGGGTCGTCATGTCGAAGAGCATTATATGCTCCCTTCTCATGGTGATCTTCCTGATGCCCTCGCTCCTTCTGTCCTGGTCGGATCGGATCGATCGGACGAGGCACCGCCCCTTCCTGCCGAAATTTCAGAAGAGCTCGAAGCTCATCGCGAGGCTGAGTCCGGCGGTTCTCGCGCTCTCTCTTCTCCTCGCCGCTCCGATCTATGTCGCACAGGGGATGAATCACTTCCTCTATGGCTCGGACGCGACGGGGGCCGGGCCCGGGACGAAGATCTACGAGGAGGCGGCGGAGATCGACCGGAAGTTCGGCCGCTCCAATCTCCTCGTCGCTATCTTCCCGGATACGGAGCCGGAGAAAGAGAGGACGCTCGTGGATGAGCTGAAGGAGCAGGACTATGTGAAGAAGGTGATGGGGCTTTCCGCCTATCTGCCGGACGGCATACCGGATGATTTTCTGCCTGAGAGCGTCACGGAGCTCTTTCATAAGAGCGGCTATACGAGGCTCCTCATCTATATCAAGACAAAGCCGGAGAGCAGGACGGCCTATAAGGACACGGAGCTTGTCAGCGAGAGGATACGAAAATATTACCCGGAGGAGAGCTATATCACCGGGAACACGCCGACGACGGAGGATATGGAGAAGATCCTGATCCCGGATTATACCCTCGTGAACAATCTCGCAATGCTGAGCATCTTCATCGTCGTGGCGCTCTCCTTCCACTCCCCGCTCATGCCGATCGCGGCGATGATCCCGATCATGATGGCGATTTATGTGAATATGGCCTTCCCCTATGTGGGAGGACAGAAGCTCATCTTCATCGCCTACGCCGTGGTCTCCTGCATCCAGCTCGGCTCGACCATCGACTATGCGATCTCCTCCACGGAGAATTATCTCCAGATCCGGCAGAGCGAGAAGGATAAACAAAGGGCGGCGGAGCTCATGACGGAGCGCTCGCTTCCCTCTATCCTGACCTCGGGGACGATCCTCGTGGTCTGCGGCTATGCGATCAGCTTCCTCTCCTCGATCCCCGCGATCAGTGAGGTCGGGCATCTCGTCGGGCGCGGCGCGATTCTGTCGGTCTCATTCGTGGTTCTGATGATGCCCTTCCTTTTGCAGCTGATCGATCCCTTTATCACGACGCCGGCCGCGGAAAAGAAGGCGAGACGCCGGGCCGCGATCAAGGAGGCCGCGATGAATGCGAGAAATACCAGAAGGAAGCTCCGCCGTAAGATACAGGAAATCCTGAGCGGAGGAGGGGAGGAGGTCCTCAGGGCCGGGACGGAGAGGGTCCGGGCAAAACAGAGGGGCAGAGAAGAAGAGAGAAAAGAATAGAGATAGGAATGGATATAGCCAGGCTATGGGACGCAGGACGGCGGCGTGCTGCTTTTCGGCCGCGATAGAGGATAAGGGGTGCAGGATGTCCGGAGGGAGTTTGGAAAAGATGAGAAAGCAATGGATCAGAGAATTTAAGAGGAAAAGCGCGTGCGGCCTCGCGGCGCTCTGCTTTTTGACGGAGGCGCTGTGCCCGATCGTGAGTGCTGCGGGCCCCGCTGAGGCATCCGTCGAGGAGACGATGTATCTCAATCTGAATCACTACGGTCAGATTTCGAAGGCCAATGTCGTAAAATCCGTGAATTTCAATTCCCAGCCGAGCTATACGGACCACGGGAATTACACAGAGCTCATCAATATGTCCGGTACGGAGAAGCCGGAGCAAAACGGGGACAGTGTGACCTGGAAGGCACCGGAGAAGCCGGGGAAGTTCTTCTTTGAGGGGAGACTTGATCCGGAGAGAGCCGTCTCCCCCTGGAAATTCGATATAAGCTATAAGCTGAACGGCGTCCCCGTGAACGCGGAGGAGCTCGCCGGGGCCTCCGGCCTTGTGGAGATGAATATCGACGCCTGGCCGAATGAAGCGGCCTCCGATTACATGAAGAATAATTTCATGCTGATCCTGGCCCTTCCGATCGACAGCAATAAGATTTACTCGATCGATGCGCCGGATTCTCAGACCATGTCCCTCGGGCAGTACAGCGGCGTCGTCTTTGCGGCGCTTCCCGGGCAGGAGGGACATTTCACCGTCCGCATGGGGACAGACAGCTTCGAGACTGTGGGGGCGGTCATGATCATGAGCCCCGGCACGCTGGGCGGCCTTTCGGAGATAAAGGATATCAAGGAATTAAAGGATAAGTTCCGGGGAAATACCAACGATATGATGGATGATGCGGATGCACTCCTCGACAATGTCGCGAATATGTCCTCGCAGCTGGATCTTAGCAGCGAGATGATCCGGGAGCTCAGGGCGGGGAAGGACAAGCTCCACAGCGCGAAGGACTCGATCTTTGCGGGAAATGATCTCGCGATCCGGGATATCCGGGAGCTCTCCGACAGCCTGAGCCCGCTCCGGAATTCCCTGAAGGATACGCAGTGGATGGTCTACGATATCAACCGGAATTTAAACAGTCTGAATCAGGATCTCATCAACGGAAATGATAAGCTGGATCAGCTGAAGATCCGCCTTCAAAATCTCGGCTCCTCCTTAAACGGCGTGGAGGGAGTGGATACATCGGAGCTTCGCTCGAGTCTGGAGAGTACCAATGAGGCACTTCGGAGGATAAGGGGCGGAATCGCGGGAGGACAAAGGGCGGCCGGAAATCTGAATTATATCGCAAGGGGAGCGCTCAGCGACGGCGCGGAGATCATCGCGACCGCCTCCAATATCACGAAGTCCGCGGCACTCTCTCAGGCGAGCTACGATGAGGCCTACCTTCCGGAGTCTGTCATCGAGCTCATAGAGCAGCAGATCTCATCCGGCGGGAAGGATATCGGCTCCTATTCCGAGGAGGAGCTCTCCTCGATGAAGCAGACGCTCACGGCCCTTCTCTATACGCACGATCAGCTTTTGTCGCAGCTTGCCGCGGCGGGACAAAACCGCGCGGTGAGCGCTCAGGATATCCGGGAGGCGGCGGCCCGCGCCGCAGCGGCTGCGGGCGGGAATCCGGCCGCGGCGACGGAGGGGGCGGTACGGCTTGCGACGGCCGCGCAGAAGGAGAATGCCTCCCGCTTTCTCGGGAGACTGCGTTCCCTCCGTCAGCAAAACAGCCGAATCGAGGAGCTCTCCCAAAAGGCAGCGCAGAGGGGCAGCGCGGTTCAGAGCGCGGCGGCGGGGAATCTGAAGGGGCTGAGCGATGCCCTTTCCGAGCTCGCCGCGGGGGCCGCCCAGGCCTACGGCAGCGTGAACGCGGAGAATCTCATCGCGCAGATCGATCAGCTCTCTGCGGATATCGAGAGCGTGAGCCTGGAGGCGGGCTCCGTTTCGAAGCAGAGCGCAAAGCTCGTCGATCAGCTCGTGCTCTTAAATGGGGACGTGAATACCCTGATCGGGACCATGAATCTCTATTATCCGGATGTCCAGACCGCTCTCACGAATTCGGGGAACACCCTCCAGTCGGTGCAGAAGGCCTCCAATGATATCTCGGGGACTCTTCAGCTCGCGAACGATACGCTCCGCTCCGCCTCCGGGAATTTCGGAAGCGCCGCGGACGCCGGGCTTGCCGCCGGGCAGAAGGCGGTGGACAATGGCAAAGATATGATCGAGAACACGAAGAAATTCAAAGAATCCGGCTCCGAGCTCCGAAAATCCATCAACGATGAGCTGGATGAGCAGGAGGCGGACAATAATTTCCTCAATATGGATCCGGAGGCCCCGAAGGTCTCCTTTACCAGCGAGGAAAATCCGGAGCCCTCGAGTCTCGCGATCGTCTGCCGCACGGAGGAGATCTCGAAAAAGGAGGATTCCGCGGAGAGCCTGGACAGTGAGGAGGCCGAGGAGCAGCAGAGCCCCTGGCAGAGGATCGCCCGGGTATTCCGAAAGATCTGGGAGGGGATGAGGAGCGTCCTCGGAATTGGAAAGAAGAAGGGAAAGACGAGCTAGCCTTTAAAGGTCTCCGGGAGGAATTCCTCCCGGGGACTTTTTCGGTATCTGAGACGGAAAACTTACATTTATAATAAGATTTTATCATGGACTTGACGAACTTTCGCTCTTTTCGCTATACTATGGCTGTTAGCTTGCTCTAACTAAAGGCTTCCGCCGATCATTTCGGCAGTATCGAAGTTATCCGTCCCTGCGGTACAGGGACGATGCATTTCCCAAACAGGAGGTAAGAATGAGCGAAAGGCAGGTTTTCCGGTCGGCATCCGTGCTCGCGCTGCTCGCGGCACTTTTTGTCTTTGCGGCGCCGCTCTCGGCATACGCCGGGGCGTCCCCCTCTTCCGATGCGGATTTTAAGCCCTTTAAAAGCGGAAACGATGTATATGCGCAGCTGGATGTGGATTATGCGGACTTTTTCTACGGCGAATTAAAGGATCCTCAGGAAAATCCGACGATGGAGCTGAATGCGCAGGACCCGGCAGCGGCACTTCGGGCGGAGGGCTACTACGATGCGGTGTCGAGCGCCACAGTCGGAAAGGCGGCGAAATGGGAGCAGGTGAAATCCGATACCTCCTCCGGAAAGACGGTTGCGACGGGGATCCGCAAGGTCACGGTGCGGATTCCGGAGAGCCTCTATAACAGCGCGAAGGCCGCGCAGGCGGGGAACGCGCAGTGCAGCAACGAGCTTCTCAACATCGTCGGAAGCCTTCCGGAGATCGCGACATCCTCGACGATTCCGGTGCCGGACGAATACAAGACGCTGAACGGAGACGGCTCCCTTACGAAGATGAAGACGGATACGGAGACGGTCGAAGCCAAGGCGGCGGAGATCGTGACGGGGAAGCGCTTTGGGAACTATACGCTGGAGCTCAATCTGGAGAATGCCCCGAAGTCCGCGGACATCATGGGAGCGATCCTGGAGACCGAGGACGGAGCAAAGTACGGCATGAAGCCGATGGACAATATCTTCCTTCGCTCCGATGAGATGGCGTTCTCCGTCCGCTCCTACACCGAGCCGCACGGAAATACGCCGGGCTATCAGCGCTTCCAGGATATGCAGGGGAAGACGATCCGAAGGATCACCTATCTCCTGAAAGGGAAGAAGGATGTTGTGATCGACACGAAGCTGAAGGTGAAGACTCTTCTCGACGACAGCTCGAAGATCACGGCGAAGGATAATGTCTATGGGAAGGAGAGCTCCGATGTTTCCCTCAGCTTTTCCGTCCCGTCGGACTCCTCCTATCAGCTGAAGAGCGTAAGCTTCAAGCAAAAGGAGCTCGCAAAGGATGCGGATTACAGCTATGACAGTGCTTCGAAGCTTCTTAAGGTAAAGACGAACGCCAATACCGGAATCGGACTCTATACTCTGGTATTCACAGACGAGAAGTATGAGGATATCAAGGTGGAGTTCAGGCTGAGTTCGGGACATCCGGACGGTAGTGTGAGGTTCTCCGGAAATACCCTGCAGCTTCCCTACGGCATCACGACGGCCGCCTACATCGGAAATATCTCCGCGGTCAAGGTGAGCAAGCTGGATGCGGCCGGAAAGGTCGTTGCGGGCTCCGAGCTCTCCTTCTCGGACCCGAAGCTGACTTTGGGAAAGATCTTCTTCGACGAGAACGGAAAGCTCAAGCTGGACGCGGTGGTGCCGGGACGCCATAACACAAAGACCGTGGCCTTCCCGGACGACGGAAATTACCAGATCGAAATCACATCGGACGGCTATCCCTCGGTCAAGGCTTCGGTTTCCAAGCCAGAGAAGGCGAACAATGGCGGAAGCGGAAGCGGCTCCGGTGGTTCCGGCGGCTCCGGCGGAGGATCGGGACGGAGATCCGGGAGATCCGGCGGGGGCAGTGTGACGACGAATACGGCCGGAAGCTTCAAGGAGTGGGTGCAGGATGCCAAGGGCTGGTGGGTCAGGCTGAATAACGGCTCCTGGCCGGCCTCCGTATGGCAGCGCTACAGCTGGAACGGCGGACAGTACTGGTACTATTTCGGTGCCGACGGCTATGTCATGAGCGGCTGGCAGTGGATCAACGGAAAGTGCTATTATCTGGAGCCGACAGCCGGGAAGAACTTCGGACATATGTATGAGAATACCACGACGCCGGACGGCTATACGGTCAACGCGAACGGCGAGTGGACGGTGAACGGCGCGGTACAGACAAAATAAAAGCCGCGGACAGAAGTCCCAAAAGCCAGAAAGGAAAGAGCCGGCCTCCCATCGGAGGTCCGGCTCTTTCCTTTCTGCTGTCATGGATGAACAATCTTATGCAGGGAATCCTTCCGATTTTCCCCGCATATCCGGAGAAGGCCGGCAGCGGGCGTACTTTGGAAATCCGCGCTTTACGGGCTGCCCTTTTCGCTTTCCCGCCCGTCTCCCTTCAGGGCGCGGTAGATCTCCCGCTTTCCGATTCCGCGGTCTCTCGCGGCCTTTTTCATCGCCTCCTTTTCGCTCAATCCCTCCTTTAGGTAGAGCGAGAGATGCTCCTCCAGGCTGAGCGATTCCCAGCGGGAGGCCGCCTCCCGAAGAAGCTCCCGCCGCGGCTTTCCCTCGATCACAAGGACGTATTCTCCCCGCGGGTCCTCGCTCTCATATCGGAGAAGAGCCTCGGAGAGATCTGTCCGGAGGATCTCCTCGTGGAGCTTTGTGAGCTCCCGGCAGAGGGAGATTCTGCGCTTTTCTCCGAGCGCGGTGCAAAGCTCCGATAGGGTCTTCCGGAGCCGGTGGGGGGCCTCATAGAGGATCAGAGTCCTGGGCTCCTCCGCGATCTCCCGGAGGCGTTCCTGCCTTTCCTTTTTATCTCTGGGGAGAAAGCCCTCGAAGGAGAAGCGCCCGGAGGGAAGTCCGGAGAGGCTGAGCGCTGTGAGGACGGCGGAGGGACCGGGCAGGCTTGTGACGGAGATCCCGGCCATAGCGGCCTCCCGGACCAGCTCCTCCCCCGGATCCGAGATGCAGGGCATGCCCGCGTCGGTGATGAGCGCGATGCTTTTCCCCTTCAGAAGCTCCTGCAATAGAAGCTTCGCCTTATCATATTTATTAAATTCATGATAGGAGGTCATCGGCGTCCGGATCCCGAAGTGAGCGAGCAGGCGGGCGGAATTTCTGGTATCCTCCGCCGCGATCAGATCCGCCTCCCGAAGACAGCGGAGCACCCGGAGGCTGATGTCCTCCAGATTCCCGATCGGCGTCGCGCAAAGACAGAGCCTTCCCTTTTCCATGCTGTTTTCCCCTCCTGAGCCTTTTCCCGATTCCGCTGCCAAAATCCCGCCGCTTTGCCGCCTCTCCATTCCGCGCTGCCGGAGCGGCATTTTCCCGGATTCCAGTATACTTCATCGCCGTTTTTTTGTCATAGCGTTTTTGAGAGGGCGCACAGAAGGAAGCTTCCGGATATAGGGGGATTGACAGAGCGGCCAAGACTTGAAAAAGAGGGGGGCTTTCGATATACTAAGGAAGCGCTGATCCCGGCGTTGATTCCCGGGGCGGAAAGCGCTTAAGGCAGGGGATTTTCGGATGGCTCCCCGCTCCGGGAGAGCGGCGGAGCTCCGGAGGAAGCGCGCGGGGGAGCCGCCGGATCGGCAAAATGACTGCGGCAGAGGATTCCCGGCGGCCCCGGTTCAGGAAGGGGAGCTTTCCCTCCTCTTTCGGAAGGGCAGAAGAAAAATCAGAGGTGAAGACGATGAAGAAATGCTTTTGGATGATATTGCTTTTGACGGCGGCACTGCTTTCAGCCTGCGGGGGGAAGGAGGGCGGAAAGAGAAAGGCCCCCGATGCCGCGGCTATGCCCAGCGCGGCGCCGAGCACGCCGGAGGAGACGAATCCGGAGAACGGGCTTCCGCTCTCCAAGCAGCCGGACCCCACCGCTCCGGTGCTCGAATCCATCGTGATCTACGCTCCGGACGGGCAGGGGAAGATCATAGAGAAGATGGAGGCCGCGGAGAAGCTCACGGAGGAGGCGATCGTGAAGCTCCTCGTCGAGAACGGCACGCTGAAGGAGGGCGCGAAGTTTGTCAGCATGGAGCAGACGGACAGCGCGGAGACCAGGATGGCGGGGCCCGGCGTGAAGGACAGCGGCGGAAGCAAGGTAAAGAACGCCACCGTCACGATCTCCGGCTTTGCCCCGGGAAAGGGGCTCGACGAGGAGACGGCAAAGCAGGCGGTCTCGGACAGCTTCCGGGAGAACTACCAGCTGAACGAGGTTGAGCTCGTCCTTAAGTAGGGAGAGGCGGAGGATGGAGAAGAAAGCTTATTATATCACGACCGCGATCGCCTATGCTTCCGGAAAGCCGCACATCGGAAATACCTATGAGATTGTGCTCGCGGACGCGATCGCGCGTTTCAAGCGCTTCGAGGGCTATGACGTCTTCTTTCAGACCGGGACGGATGAGCACGGGCAGAAGATCGAGCAGAAGGCGAGGGAGGCCGGGATGGAGCCCGGGCAGTATGTGGACGGAGTCGTCGGGGAGATCCGGGCGATCTGGGATCTCATGAACACCTCCTATGACAAGTTCATGAGGACCACGGACCCCTACCATGAGAAGCAGGTTCAGAAGATGTTCCGGAAGATGTACGAGAAGGGGGACATCTATAAGGGAGTCTATGAGGGCTGGTACTGTACCCCCTGCGAGTCCTTCTGGACGGATTCGCAGCTTGTGGACGGGAAATGCCCGGACTGCGGACGGCCGGTGGAGAGGGCCAGTGAGTCCTCCTATTTTTTCCGGATGTCAAAGTATGCGGACCGCCTGATGAAGCATATCGAGGAGCACCCGGAATTCATCCAGCCGGTATCCCGGAAAAACGAGATGGTAAATAACTTTCTGAAGCCGGGACTGCAGGATCTGAGTGTCTCACGGACCGTATTCAAGTGGGGCATCCCCGTGGATTTCGATCCGGAGAACGTCATCTACGTCTGGCTGGATGCGCTCACGAACTATATCACCGGCCTCGGCTACGATGTGGACGGGAATTCCTCGGAGCGCTTCCATAGATACTGGCCCGCGGATCTCCATCTGATCGGGAAGGATATCATACGCTTTCACACGCTCTACTGGCCCATCTTTCTGATGAGTCTGGAGCTCCCTCTTCCGAAGCAGGTCTTCGGCCATCCCTGGCTCCTCACCGCGGCCGGAAAGTCGGAGGAGGGGGTGAAGATGTCAAAGTCCCGCGGTAATGTGATCTATGCGGATGAGCTGGTGCGGCTCTTCGGCGTCGACGCAGTCCGCTTCTTCGTGATCCACGAGATGCCCTTCGAGAACGACGGCGTCATTTCCTGGGAGCTCATGGCGGAGCGCTACAACGGCATGCTCGCCAATATCCTCGGAAATCTCGTAAAAAGAAGCATCGCGATGAGCAATAAGTACTTCGGAGGCATCGTGCGGGACAGCGGGGCCGCGGAGCCGGTCGATGAGGATCTGAAGGAGACCGTCCTGAAAAATGTGCGGGCCATCGTCGCGAAGATGGATGAGCTCCGCATTGCGGATGCCCTGGACCTGCTCTTTGACATCTTCCGCCGCTCGAACAAATATATCGATGAGACGGAGCCCTGGCTTCTCGCAAAGGAGGAGGGGAAATCCGCTCGTCTCGAGACCGTACTCTACAATCTCACGGAGGCGATCGTGATCGGGGCCTCTGTCCTGGAAAGCTTTATGCCAAGGACCGCGGAGGAGATCCTCCGGCAGCTGAATACAGAGGCCAGGCCCTTGGAGCAGATGGACCGCTTCGGTCTCTATCCCTCCGGGACCCGCGTCACCGGGGATCCGAAGACGCTCTTTGAGAGAAAGGATCTGAAGCAGCTTCTCTCCGAGGTGGAGAAGCTCTCCAGGGAGAGCGGGGCCTTCGGAGGAGAGAAAGGGAAAAGCGGCGCGGGAGAGGGAGAGACGCCGGAGAGCGCTTCCGAAGGGGAGAGTCCCATTCTCGCAGAGAAGAAGGCCGAGATCGGCTATGAGGACTTTGAGAAGCTTCAGTTCCGCGTGGGGGAGATCCTCTCCGCAGAGGAGGTGAAGAAGTCGAAGAAGCTCCTCCGCTTCGAGGTCTTGGTCGGAGAGGAGAAGCTGCAGATCCTCTCCGGCATCAAATCCTTCTACCGCCCGGAGGAGCTCGTCGGGAAAAAGGTCATGGTGCTTTGCAATCTGAAGTCCAGAATGATCGCAGGCTATGAGTCCCAGGGGATGATCCTCTCTGCAGAGGGGCACGGCGGAGAGCTCGCTCTTATGACGCCGATGCGGGATATGCCCTCCGGCGCCGGGATCTGCTGAGCTATGGGAGCTCACAGCGCGCAGAAGGCCCTGGATATGCTCCGAAAGCGGGCCGGCTTCTCGGGAGGGCTTTTGAAGACGATTGCTCTCCTCTCCATGACGCTGGACCACTTCGCGGTGATTATCATTCGGAATGGAAAGCTCTATGGCTATTCCCCGGAGTACTATCAGATGGCGATCGCGACTCCGGCGGGACAGCGCTGGCTTGCGCTCTACCGGGTCTTCCGTCTGCTCGGACGGCTCGCGTTTCCGATCTTTGCCTTTCTCCTGGTGGAGGGCTTCATCCACACCGGAGATTTCTGGAAATATTTCAGAAGGGTCTTTTTGATGGCGCTTCTATCGGAGCTTCCCTACGACCTCGCCTTTTTTAACGCGATCTATCATTTCGAGAGGCAGAATACGGGCTTTACGCTCGCCTGCGGACTGCTCATGCTGTACGGCATGAAGCGCTTCCGGAAGAAGCCTCTCTATAAGTGGCTGGGCGTGGTCCTATCCTGCGCTATGGCAGAGCTTCTGCGCTTTGACTACGGGGCGGTCGCCATTCTTTCCATCGCCCTGATGTATAACTTTCGGAAGGAGAAGGCCCTCCAGACCTTTTCCGGAGCGCTTTGCTCCGCTGTGAA
This sequence comes from Oribacterium sp. oral taxon 078 str. F0262, assembly GCF_000160135.1. GTDB lineage: Bacteria > Bacillota > Clostridia > Lachnospirales > Lachnospiraceae > Oribacterium. Next base: position 7,027 of record NZ_GG729937.1, on the reverse strand, counting down.
CTCCTATGAGAGCTTCTGCCTCGGGGCGGCGGCCTTTCTCCCGATTTTTCTCTATAACGGAGAACGGGGCCGCTTTCACTCCCGCTGGCTCTTCTATATCTACTATCCGCTGCATCTGATCGTCATGTACCTGATGATCTATGCGGGCTCGATGATTACCTCCTAGGATGAGTCCGCCGCGCGGCAATGCGAAAGGTGAGATATGATCTTTGACAGCCATGCGCATCTTCTGGACCCGGCCTTCGACAGGGATCGGGAAGCTCTTCTCTCCCGCCTTCCCGGGGAGGGGGTCTGCGCTGTGACGGAGATCGGCTTTGATCTTGAGAGCTCCCGGAGGGCGGCGGAGTTTTCGGAAAAGCAGTTATCCCTCCGGCAGGGTCCGGAGGGAGGAAGCGGCGTGGAGGCGGGGCCGGAGATCTATGCCGCCGTCGGACTTCACCCGGATCATGCGGCGGACTGCTCCGATGAAGTCGTGCGGGAGCTCTCGGAGCTCTCTCTCAGGAAGGGCGTCGCTGCGATCGGAGAGGTCGGGCTCGACTACTATCACCTCGATAAAAGAAGCCCCTCTCAGAGGGAGGAGGCAGTCCGGGCAAAGGGGGAATTTCTCAGGCTGCAAAGAGAGCTTCTTTTGAGAAGGGAGGAGAGAGAGCAGCTTCTCCGGGAGAAGGAGCCGGGCGAAGAGGAGCTCCTTTCCTTTGTGCCAAGGGGAGAGGAGCTCTCCGCCCTCTCCCTTTCCAAGAAGAGCTACCGCGCCTTAAAGGAGCTCTCGGAATCGGTGGATTTCTCCTATGCGCCGGAGCCGGAAATCCAGAAGAGCTGCTATCTTCGGATGATTGAGCTTGCCCTCTTTCGGGGGCTTCCGATCGTCATCCACTCGAGGGAAAGCGCGCGGGACAGCTACGAGCTTCTTCGGGACAGCGGAGGATACAAAAACAGCGGCATCGTCCATTGCTTTTCCTATCCGCTCGAGGTCGCGAGGCAGTTTGCGGAGCTTGGCATGTACCTCGGGATCGGAGGGGTTCTGACATTTCCGAACGCAAAAAAGCTCCGCAGACTTGTCGCAGAGCTTCCCCTTTCCATGATGGTTTTGGAGACGGACAGTCCTTACCTTTCTCCCCTGCCTCACAGGGGAGAGCGGAACAATCCGGCTCATCTTCGCTATGTCGTGAGAGCGCTGTCGGAAATCAAAGGAATCCGGGAGGAGGAAGTGATACGGATCACGGCGGAGAACGCGAGAGCGGTCTATCGGATCTAAGCCGTTCTCCTTCGTCTCTTCGTCCTTTCCCTGCCCGCCGGGAACGGGGCTTTCCGCTTCGACCGCCGCACTTATCGGAGCGGGGGACCGATATTATAAGGAGAAGAAGCGCCGGGGCGATGGATCGTCACAGCGGCGCGCGAGATTTATAGCAGTGCTGAGAATTGAGAATTTGACGCATTTCAGCGAAAGCTTCGGGGCGGCTCCGCCCAGGAGAATCCACGGCACATGAAAGTGTCCCCTTAGTGCTGCTATGTTCCCATCCTGACACGGTTCGAGGTCTCTCATTGCGTGGGGCCCGGACTTCATCGCCGCCCCGAAGTGGAATCATTATACCGAAAGAAGAGAGAAAATACAAGGGGAGAGGGAGAAGAGGTAAAGATGAGCTTTTCCAGTCTGTTTTTTACAGCGGGCTTTCTGCCGCTTTTTTTGCTGATTTATACTGCGCTGCCCGGCGTCCGGCGGAAAAACCGGGTGCTTTTGTGTTTTTCTCTCCTTTTCTACCTCGCGGGGGGGCTCCACTATCTCCTTCTCCTCCTCCTTATGACGGCGCTGAGCTTCGGCTTCGGATATCTCATCGAGGAGCGCCGGGGGGAGAGGAGGTGGTTCGTGATCGGGATCTCCCTCCTCCTTCTGAACCTCGCGTTTTTTAAGTACAGCGCATTTTTCCTAAGGCCGCTTCTTCCGCTCCTTCCCTTCCATCTTCCGGAAGCCCTTCTTCCCCTGGGCATCTCCTTTTACAGCTTCCGGCTGATCTCCTATCTTTCGGATATCCAAAGCGGCAGGCTCCGCGCGCAGAGCTTCGAGAGTCTGCTTCTCTATACGGCAGACTTCCACATCATCTCTCAGGGGCCGATCGTCCGTTTCCGGGAGATGGAGGCCGCCCTCAGAGAGCGGAGGATGAGCCCGGAGGATTTCTGTGAGGGCATGTTCCGTTTCTGTCTCGGACTTTCGAAGAAGACGCTGCTCGCGGACCACGCGGGGAAGCTTGCGGGGCAGTTTCTGCCGCTCGACTTCCTGCACGCGGCCTCCCAGGGGAATCCGCCCTCCGTCCTCGCCTCCTGGCTCGGCGGGATCTTTTATATGCTCCAGATCTACCTGGATTTTTCCGCCTACTCCGATATGGCGCTCGGCCTCGGGAGAGTATGCGGCTTTGACTATCCGGAGAATTTCGACTATCCTTACGCCGCGCACTCCGTGCGGGATTTCTGGAGGAGGTGGCATATTTCGCTCTCCTCCTTCTTCCGGGATTATGTCTATATCCCGCTTGGCGGAAGTCATGTCAGCCTGCCAAAGCTTTGCCGGAATCTTCTTCTGGTCTGGGCTCTCACGGGCCTTTGGCACGGCGCGAGCTGGAATTTCGTCCTCTGGGGGCTCTACTACTTTTTCTTTATCATGATAGAGAATCTGAGGAGAAGGAGGGAGAGAGAGGAGCTGGAGGAAGAGAGAGTCGGAACAGGGGAAGAAGGGGAGAGAAAAGAAGAGGAGAAAGATAGAGACAGAGAAGAGAAGCCGGAGGAGAAGGCGGCGGAGAGCTCCGGAGGGAAGGAAGGAAGAGGCTTTCCGGGCTTTAGGAGACAGAGCGCCGGAGAGAGAGGAAAGCGCGGGAGAGAGATCCGGGGGAGGAGGCTCCTCTCTCATCTTTATACTCTGCTCGTCGTCTACTTCGGCTGGATCCTCTTTCGCTTTTCGGATTTTCACGCGCTTATCGCCGCGCTGAAGCTTCAATTTGGCATCGGGGCATCCGCCCTTTGGGATCCGATCACCGCCTTAAGCCTTTGGAACAATCTTATCTTCTTCTTCGCCTGTCTCCTCGCTTCTACCCCGCTCTTTCATTACATCGGGATTTCCATGCAGAACGGCCTTCAGCAGAGCCTCTCCCTTCGGAGGAAGGAGGAGAGGAGGAGCGAGCGGATCAGGGACAACGAGAGCTTCGGGGACGACAGCCTCCAGCTTTTCGACCGGGAGTCGGAGGCAGAGGCGGAGAATGAGCACGAGATTGCCCTCAGGCGGATTCAGCTTCGGGCGCGCCGCAGGAAAAGGGCTCTCCGAAGAGCCGCGTTTTTCTATTATCTCGAGAGGGGAGCCGCCGCCCTGCTCTTCCTCGCACTCTCTGTGATGGCGATGGTGGGGAGCAGCTATATGCCGTTTTTATATAATCAATTTTGAGAAGGCAGTTTTGAGAAGGCAGTTTTGGGAAAGCAGCCGGGGAAAGCGAGGGGGAATATGAGCGAGAGGAGAGAAAATGCGCGGGAGCGCGGGAGGAAGAGGCAGAGCTCGCGCGGAGCATACGGGATGTGCCTTGCGCTCTCCCTTTCGCTGCTCTTCCTCCTGATCCTCGGCCTCCTCCTGCCGCTTCGCCCCTCGTATTCCGAGTCGGAGAAGCGGAAGCTCGCGGAGCTCCCCGCGCCGAGCCTTCGCACTCTTTCCGACGGAAGCTGGTTCCGCGATTTCTCCAGCTGGTACTCCGATACCTTTCCCTTCCGGGAGGAGCTCCTCTCCTGGGAGGCCTCGCTGGAGAAATACTATGGCTTCCAGGGGGAGGCGATCTATTCCAAAGGGGAGAGAAAGAAGGAGAGCATCCCGGAGACCGCGGGAGAGACCGCGCCGACGCTGGCGCTCTCCGCGCCGGAGACAGAGAGCGTAGAGGAGAGCAGGGAGGCGGAGACCGCGCCGGAGACGGATGCCGAGGGAAATCTCATCCTGAAAAAGCAGGATACGAAGGGAGTCCACGTGCAGGGGGAGCAGGCAGGCACGGTCTATGTCACGGGAAACTGCGGCTATGAGCTCTATTATTTCAGCCAGGAGAACATGAGGTCTCACGCCTCTCTCATGAATACGGTCCGGAGCCTGCTCCCGGAGGATATCAGCCTCTATTCCATGATCGTGCCGAATTCCTTCGGCATTAAGCTGAGCCCCGCCGTGCAGGAAAAGCTCGCGAGCTCGGGCATGGATCAGGCGATCAGCTACAGCTACAGCCTCATGGGAGAGAAGGTAAAGCGCGTATCCATCTATGAGGAGCTTCTCTCTCACAAGGAGGAGTATATCTATTTCCATACGGATCATCACTGGACGCAGAGGGGAGCGTACTACGCCTATCTCGTATTCTGTAAAGAAAAGGGCTTTACGCCGCATGCGCTCTCAGAATATCAGAAGAGGGAATATCCCGGCTTCTACGGGAGCTTTTACTTTGCGACAAAGCGCGCGGAGGCACTCAAGGTGAATCCGGACACCGTGCGGGCCTATCTTCCGCTTGCGACAAACAAGATGCATTTCCGGGACCCGAAGGGGCAGGAGGGGGACGCGCTTGTGATCAACGACGCGAATGCGATGAGCGCGGGGAATCGCTACAGCTGCTTTTTGATGGGAGACAATGCGTTCACGGAGATCGACAATCCGAATCGAAACGACGGATCCGCGATCGCCCTTGTGAAGGATTCCTACGGGAATGCCTTCGCGCCCTTCCTCGTGGATCACTACCAGCATGTCTATGTCTTCGACTACCGCTACTACCGGGAGGATTTCGTCGCCTTCCTCCGGGAGCATCAGGTGAAGGATGTTCTCTTCCTGAATAATATCATGTCGCTCGGCGCAAACAGCGCGAAGGAGATGATGGGGATGTTTCATTGAGCGGCCAGGGGACTAAAATAAGATAGGCAAGATAAGATTGGATAAGATAAATAAGAGGCGCGGAGGGGAGGCTTCCTGCGCCAAAACGGTCGGTTGAAATCCGAGGTTCCAGTTTGAAGGGGTAACTTCCAGTTTCGTCCGGATTGCAATCAAAAGTTCAATTTTTTCGCCTCGCAACACTGTACAATGAGTCCGAAAACGGCTATAACTGAGACATAGGAACGGTCGTTCCTGAAAAACGCGTATCCTAACCGGAGGTCGAACTGAAACCGAAAATTCGGAGCTTTTAAGTTCCACCCCTGAAAAAGGTGCATGGGATGGTCCTCAAGGTCTGATGCTCCGGCCGATATGCGTTAGTTAAAAAGCTTCGGACTCAAGATGATTTCGTCGGGCGGAATTTTCCTGAGCCCGAATTTTTTGAGTATGTCCTCTCCATACTGGAATGCAAACATTTCGTATGGACTTTTATTACCGAGTGTCTTCCTTCGGTAAGAATTAATGTGGCTCATCATGGTGTTGATCTGCTCCTGTGAATAAGGGGTGATGTCAACGCCTTTGGGGATGATTCTGCGAATCATTTCATGACGGACCTCACAGCTCCCTTTCTGATAAGGCGCAGAGGCATTGCAGTAAAACAGCCATGTGCGGCGGTTCCCATTGGCATCAAATTCAATGCTCTTCGGATCAGAAAACTCGCTGCCGTTGTCCGCCAGAAGTACCGGGAACAGATCGGGAAACGTGTTCGGGCCAAGTTCCAGATACAGCCTGCGGAAGAGATCGGTTACCGACTGAGAATCGTTATGCTCCCGTCGGACAGCGAGCTGCAGGCCGTCTGTCACGAAGGTGATCGTAAGCATGACAGTCCCTCCTTTTGTGCCCTCTACCGAATCGAGCTCGACCACAGGGGTGTCCGGATTCTCAGCCATAAAGACCTTGAAATCTTTCAGAGTGCGCCCTTCACGTCACCTGGGATCGACTTTTACGGTATCCGGCCTTTTGCGGCGGGGATGCATCCTCACCTT
>NZ_GG729937.1:0-1020 GCF_000160135.1 Oribacterium sp. oral taxon 078 str. F0262 | reverse complement strand
TTGGCATCAAATTCAATGCTCTTCGGATCAGAAAACTCGCTGCCGTTGTCCGCCAGAAGTACCGGGAACAGATCGGGAAACGTGTTCGGGCCAAGTTCCAGATACAGCCTGCGGAAGAGATCGGTTACCGACTGAGAATCGTTATGCTCTCGTCGGACAGCGAGCTGCAGGCCGTCTGTCACGAAGGTGATCGTAAGCATGACAGCCCTCCCTTTTGTGCCCTCTACCGAATCGAGCTCGACCAAAGGGGTGTCCGGATTCTCATCCATAAAGATCTTAAAGTCTTCCAGAGTGCGCCCTTCACGACACTTGGGATCGACTTTTACGGTATCCGGCCTTTTGCGGCGGGGATGCATCCTCACCTTGCGCGGCATATCGATGTTCCGGGCAGAGAAGAGGTTTGCGTCCATGTAGGTATAAAGCGTCCGTTCACTGACCATGAGTTCTGCCTTATGGTTTAGGCAGATATGGTGCAGCGACTGGCCTTTTAACAGAAGGGGAGAAATGATATCGTCCAGTCGCTTTTGCTCCTCGTCGGAAAGGGCGATTCCCTGACGCGCCTCGGAGAGCACGTCACGGTATTCCATCTGGGCTTTTGCCCCATCGTAGAAGCGCTTCTCAAGCGTACAGAGCCGCTGCTGGCTGCATCCATTGCAGACGTACGGCGGTCTTTCCAGTCTGGGGCATTCTTCCTTTTGGTAGAGTGTACAGGAAGTCGTGCACTTGCCGCAGACAGAGCAGTAACGAACCTGCGCTTTTTCCGGTGAACATGCCTTGCAGACGCTTGAAATCCGGCTGAAGTGATAAACTGAAGTTGTAACACAAATGGCTGATAAAATATAATAGCAAATGGAGGATTTTATCATGCCACAACCTTACGACGAACCATTTAAGAAAAAGATTGTCCGTCTCCGCCTGGAGGAAGGCCGATCCATGAGGAGCCTCACAGAAGAATATGGGGTTTCTAAATCCAGCGTTGTCAAATGGTGTAATGAATTTCGCGAAGAATGCCAGAGTAAT
>NZ_GG729938.1:4413-111117 GCF_000160135.1 Oribacterium sp. oral taxon 078 str. F0262 | reverse complement strand
CCCTGGAAAACCAGAAATCCATCAGCGGCAGCCTTATCTTACATTCGGATCAGGGATCACAATATACATCTAAAGAATTCACGGATTATTGTGCCTCTGCCGGCATAACCCAGAGCATGAATAAAGCTGGTTATCCTTATGACAATGCTCCTATGGAGCGGTATTTCAACACCTTGAAAAATGAGCTCTTATATCTACACGAGTATTCATCTGAGGAGGTGCTATACTCGTCCATCGATGAATTTGCATATGTATGGTACAACCATGTGCGACCTCATTCATACAATGGATATAAGACACCATTTGAGGCAAGGACTGGAATATCGAATTATTAAGCCATACGTGTTACAAAAAAGCTTGACCACTACACTTGAACCGTAAAGTAGAAGGTCCAGAAGGTACTCTACATATTCCCTCTGGTGCATGGCCTCGACGAACAGGGGATGCAGATCCTCTGTCGGAGAACGAGGCGCGTATTCCTCTGCCCACTGGTTCAGGAGACGGAAATAGTCGCAGTAGACACCGTACACACGGTCCACTGACTGCTCAAATTGCTGTCGCTCCGTCCGTTCACGCTTGGCTTTCTTACGAATGCCAGGCTGAACGCCCGGCCTGTTTTCCGCAGTCACCGTGAGGCCCATATCTTCGGTGAGTTTCACAGCGGCATCGTAGGGCGGTAGGTCAAACAGCTTCGATACAAAACGGATCACGTCGCCCTTTTCCTGACAGCCGAAGCAGATGAAATTCTGATCGACCTTCATGCTCGGATTCCTGTCATCGTGAAACGGACACTTCATCATGCCGTTCCGGCCGACCTTAAAGCCGTAATGCTCAGCAGCCTCTCGGGTGCTGACCTGCTTTTTCACCTGCGAATAGAATCCCAAATACATCACCTTCTTTCTTTGCCGGGCATGAAAAAGCGCCTGTCTTCATCGGTAAACCTGATCAAAAACAGACACTTCTCAACGCTCGATATTCTGTTGTTTCTTCTTCCGGGCCGGATTCTGTTCGGTCCTTCTTGCGGCATTGGCGGCATCGGCCACGGCGCGGTTTCTTGCAAGCAGCTCCCGGATGGATCTCCGGATCGGCTCCTTAGCTTCGTTCTTGCTTTCCGGTTCCCGGAAGATCTGCTTCAGCTTCGCGCTGATCGCCTGTGTCATGCCGGAGAATGTCTGCAAAAGATTTCCGAAGATCTGGTTGGCGAACTTTTTCTTTTCCGGGGAGAGTGCCGGATCACTGACCACCTTTTTCCCATGATGCATGACCAGATCGAAATCAGCGTTATGGGTTTCCTCGACCACCTTCTCAGTCACCACTTCAACCGCTTTCTCATAGGCCACCTCGGAAACTTCTTCAACAAAAGCTTCAGTGTCCTTGATGCGGACCGTGATAGATTTAAGTTCGGCTTCCTTTGCGGAAATCGTCTGGTCCTGAACCGCGATCTTTTCCTTTTGCTTCATCAGGATGTAGTCCTGCTTCTCCAAATACTTCCGACCACCATATTCCGGCTCATGATCCAGATGAAGTCCGTGCTTCTCGCAGATATCGAAAAGCATGGCACGGCAGGCAGCATCGAAAGTCATTTTTCTGTTGTTCAGCTTGCCGGGTTTCTGATCAGGATTCGGAAGGTCGAACCCCAGAGCTTCGAGTGCTTTTTCCTGTTGAGGCGCGATCTCGCCATAACGGTTTTCACAATCGAAGACGTGCCGCTCATGGATGTGCGGTGTCGCTTCGTCCAGATGCAGTGACCAGTCCAAGATGTGGATGTGATCTCCGAACCGTTTCTTGAATTCCTCAAAGAACTCTGCCGCGATCTCTGCCAAAACCTCCGGCGGGACGGAATGCTCCATCGTGCCGATCTGGATCACGGATTCTTCCGGGCAGGTCTTTTTATCCTTCCAGAGATCGTCCGGCGATCTGTCTCTGCTCGAATGTCCGCTCTGCCTGTTTCGCTCATGCTGACCGTTGCAGTACTCGCCGTAATGCTCATGATAATAAGCACGCTCGATCTGCTCGAAGGAATAAACGATCTTGTCTTCCTGTTCCTGATCGGTGGGAAAGTGAAATCCCTGATAACAGTCCCAGTACACATTCTGCTTTGCCCTTTCCTGATCGATGTGGTCACTGTTCCCGATGTCGAAGCGGCGGTCATTGTGCTTCGGATTGTAAGTCCCATGCTTGCCGGACCTGCCATTGTGTCTTGTCATTTTCATCGATTACTATTCCTCCTCGTTTTTGAAAATCATGCTTTACCCCTGCCTCATAAAACTGATGCTGTATAAATAAAGTTGACATCTTATTCTCAAGGATTTCATTATAATCAAGAAAATAAGGAGGCGTTTACGGTGGCAACTAACAGACAGTACGATCAGGAGTACAAAATCCAGGCAGTTAAGCTGGCAAAAGAGATTGGCCAGGCAAAAGCTGCACGTGAACTCGGCATCCCCAAAAACACGCTCTATACATGGATACGCGCTAATAGGCTCGGAAATCTGGATCTTGGAGCGGGATCCCAGACCCCCAAAAGTGCTATGACCCTGAATGAGGAGCTGATCACCTTACGGAAGCAGGTCAAAGATCAGGATAAGGAAATTCGTCGTCTTAAAGAAGAAAACGAGTTCCTGGAGGAAGCCGGCGCTTTTTTCGCCGCAAGCCGTCTGAAGTCAGCAAAAATGAAAGGCTGAAATATATCGCTGTTAAGATAGAAGGCGGCATGATGAAAGGGAAACTTACATTCTACTGTCGGATGCTTCATGTGAGCCGCCAGGCATTCTATAAATACCTGCAACGTAAGGATCGGCCTTGGAAATATCAGAAGCTGGCCGATGCTATGCGGGATATCCTAAAGGAAGATGAATGTAATGATACCTATGGTCGTTCCAGGATGCGTGATGCTCTTCTGCAGAAGAAGCCGAAGGATGTCGATATCCCGAGTGAGCGGACCGTCTATCGAGTAATGGAAGAAATCGGCATCAGTCATCGTCCAAAGCGTAAGCCAAATGGAATAACGAAAGCCGACAAGGCTGCTCGTAAATCGGATGATCTGCTCAAGCGGGATTTCAGGTCAACAGAGCCACTGACAAAATGTGTTACGGACATAACCGAAATCAAGGCGAGTGATGGGAAACTCTATGTTTCTGCTATGTTTGACTGCTTCGATCTGGCTGTCTTAGGACTGGCAATGGCTACCAACATGAAGGCTCCGCTGTGTGCCCGAACCCTGAGGAATGCTCATAAGGCTTACCCGGGGATCGAAGGTGCGATCTGCCATAGTGATCGCGGAGTACAGTACACCAGTGATTGCTACCGTAGAGCCGTACAGGACTGCCATATAACACAGAGCATGAACAGTGATGGTGGCCGTTGCCATGATAATGCTCGTTGTGAGAGCATGTGGGCGAGAATGAAATCTGAACTCTTATATGATCGCTATGACACCGAGAAGATGACTGTAACTGAGCTAAAAGAGCTCATCTGGCGTTACTACATGAGCTACTGGAATAACCGTCGAATCTGTTCCGCAAATTGTTCCGCAAATGATGGCCTTCCACCCATGGTCAAGAGACAACAATACTATTCATCTTTACAGGAAGCAGCTTAGGGTTGCAAATCCTTGAGGAAAATCTGTCAACCATTATTGACAATATCAAACCCCGGAAAACGGATCACGTGTCGGCAGGTAATACCCAGTATTAAGTGTCGGTTCCCAACACTTAACTGGGCGGGGCCTTGCCCTCGACCCGCGCCGGACGCTTCGCCCCAGCACCCAGATAAGAGACTGCCGCCTCTTAACTCTGCCAAAGGGAACCGCGTTCCCCTTGCCCCCTTGCTCCGGCAGTGCTGAATCTCGCCGTTTGCCCGGCGGCTCGTTTCAGTCCTTCCGGTTTTTTGCGGAACCGTTCACTGGACGGTCCCACAAAAAATAGCCGCTGAGTGTTTCGCTGCCATCCGCAAATGAACGGTAGGAGCGAAGCTCAACGGCTTCCTCATCTGACCGACCAGGTCGGGGCCTTGGTCTTGGTCATATTCGGTTTTCACAGGATCGCCATGCGACTGATCCTGTTCAATAGATAAAACAAAAGCCCTCAACTTTTCACGGTTGAGAGCCTAAGTTTAAGAATCTATGGCAAAAATATTTAGTTCAAGAATTAACGACGTCCTTTTTTCTTGATTCGTAACTATCCGGTTCCTTGCTAATGTCGTAATAATGAACGTCGTAAATGTGAAACAATGTCTTTTCCTTCTCAATCCTATCCAGAGTATACCTACAATAATACTCCTCAGCTTCTACGCCAACAGCAGATCGACCTTCATTGATTGCTGCTAGCATCGTTGTGCCACTCCCACAGAAAGGGTCTAAGACAACATCATCGACAAAAGAGAACATCTTTACAAGCCTTGTTGCAAGTTCAAGCGGAAATGGAGCAGGATGACCATTTCTTGTAGAAGCTCCCGGCATCTCCCATATTTGAGTGAACCAGCTTTGGAAATCCTCTTTATCTATTTTACTTTTTTCCCTTTGTTGTTCTGTTGGCTTTCTATATCCTCCAGGCTTTCTTTCCATAAGGATATATTCCATGTCATTCTTTATAATCGCATTTGGTTCATATGGCTTTCCTAGTATAGAACTGTTAGTATTCGCTTCGAATGCCGCATTTGAAATCTTATGCCATAAGATGGGATTCAAATTATCGAAACCAATTCTACGGCATGAGACTGCTATGTCTGAGTGCAGAGGCATTACTACATGCCTTCCATACTTTCTTCTTGAGAGACATACATCACCTACGACACAAACGATTCTTCCTCCAGGAACAAGAACGCGATAACATTCCTTCCAAACCTTTTCTAACTCATCGACAAACTGCTGGTAATCATTGATTATCCCCAGCTGATTATCTCCTCTGCGATACTCTTTTAAATTAAAGTATGGTGGCGAAGTAAGAATTAGATGAACGCTCCCATCTTTAATAAAACTAAGGTCTCGCGAATCCGCATGAAATAATACATTCTGCGTCATTCGAGTTCCTCCCTTAATTGCCAAAATGTGACACAACTGCCCCAATCATCGAACGAATGAATTCCATACATGATAATTCTTCCCGTGGAAAGCTATAAAAAATCCGCCCTTCCTGAACTCCTGTCGTGGTAAAGCATGCGCCACTATACTGTCGTTCTAATAACAGCTTACTACAGAAGATTTCATAACGCTCTTTATATGAAGCATCCACAAATTCTTGCAAAACAGGAAAATGTGGCGATCTCACCCTCACCGGTTCATTAGACCTTGCGCAATCTTCAAGAACCAAGAAATAACCCAACCACGGAGCTTTTTGAACTCCAAAAACTCCTTCTCTGTAGGCGGTCCAAATATCAAGAGCGCCTCCCATAGCTTCCTCTGTTCGGTTATTGAAATTGTTTCCAAAGGAAGGCCCAACTTGACTTTTAAACTCAATGGCAATTACAAGTTCATTATTATCAACGACAAGCAAATCCCATTTCTTATTAGGCCTATAATACCCGGGAAGCTCCACATCTGAACTTGTAAAAATGCATTCTCTCGGAACTCCGTTTATTAGAAGGATATCTCGGATAAGATCAACAAATCCATCCAGCTGTTTCCCTCCTGTCACAGCACCTCGATTTCCTTGATCATGAACTCCAGATGCATTCTGTCGAGATATTTGACCTGTACGAGTAGCCCAGAAAAACTGGATAGCACTTCCGATTCTTTCTTCAAAATCATTTGGTAATCTCATTTTCGACCTCCGATGAGCTTGTTTCACTTGTTTTCTGTGATTTCCATAATGTCGCTTATATCACAACGCAGTGCTTCACAAATCTTGACTAAAATATCTGTAGTGACGTTTTCGTTCTTTCCCAGCTTTGCCATAGAAGCATGACTGATGCCCGCAGCAACACACAAATCCTTCTTTTTCATATCTTTGTCTATAAGCATCTTCCAAAGCTTTTTATAACTGACAGACATACAGACCTCTCATAATAGAACTCTCTGTTTGCTGAATTTAATTCAGCTTTTGCTGAATTTCTTGACCATCATACCACACATGGGAGGTTTTCGCAAGCGAATCAGTAACATATCAATTTTTAATTGTTTCCCAACGTTCCAGTCGGAAGCAAATAGTTGTGGCCATCATAAGTCTCACCGACATGGACAACTGTTGGTTCTCCTTCAGGGCAATCGGCAACCATATAGAAGATCCCGTTCTCCTTATCTTCCTGCCGGATCTCTTCCTTCATGGCTTCGATCTTGGCCTTCTTCTCGGCTTTAATCCTTGCTTCATAGGCTTTCTGCCATCCGCTTTCCTTGCGGCGCAGATAGGCGGCATGGGCCTTCGCTTTCTTCTTGCGCTCGATCTCCATAGCTTCAAGTTCTTCAGCCGTCGGCTCTTTCACGAAATCCGGTGGGAGATATCTGCCAATGAAATTGAAGTAGATCTCTATTTCCTGTGAACAGTTGATGGACCCCTTCACATCGCGTTCATGGACAAGGATCTTGTCGATCAGTTCCAGAAGCATCTGGTTCGTAAGCTCCTCAAAGTTCGCGTACTTGTCGATCAGTGTGATGAACCGCTCAGCATTGTGGGCATTCTTGTTGTACTCCTGAACTGACTGCTCACAGATACGGACTTCCTCGACCAACTTCTTACGCTCAGCCTCATAGGATGTGGACAGGAACATATAGCGTTCATCAGGGAGCTTGCCAAGGATATTATCCTCATAGATGCGGCAGATCAGCTTTTCCAGTTCATCCAAACGGCGGTTATCAGCATCGATGGTCTGCTTCATTTTCACGATATCGGCAGAGTATTTCTTGTCCTGTGCCTCGATGACGGTTCTGGTAAACGCTTCACGATCGATCTTGGAATACTCGGCTATCGCCTTGAGCAGGTCCTTTATAAGGATCAACACGTTTTCCTCTGAGATCCTGTGCTGTGTCGGGCAGAGCGTTCCGACCGGGACCTTGGAATAAGCGGAGCAGGTGTACTGGGCCTCGCGCTTACCATTGTTGACCCTGTGGACGTACATCTTCGCGCCGCAGTCAGCGCAGTACATCAGGCCTGTCAGCAGATGGACTTCACCCCAGCCGTCAGGATATCGCCGGACATTACTGCGGATCTTTTGGACCAGATCAAAGGTGAGCTGGTCGATGATCGGCTCCTGCGTATTCTCGAAGATCACCCAGTTGTCCTGAGAAACATAATGGCTCTTCTTGTCCTTGAAATGCTTCGCGGTCTTGAAGTTGACCGTATGTCCCAGATATTCCGGCTTCCGGAGAATGCTTACAACGGTCGAAGAGGACCAATTATAAGGATCCTTGAAGGTCTTGCTCTTGTTCAGGCCCTGACCGAACCTCGCCATATGGACGGCGGGGATCTCGACCTTATCATTCTTCAGGATCTGAGTGATCTGGTATGGCCCATATCCCTCGATAGTCAGTCTGAAGATCCTGCGGACCACTTCGGCAGCTTCCTCGTCTACGATCCAGTGATTCCCATCGTTTTCATCTTTAAGATATCCATAGGGGCAGGTGCTTGCGACGTGTTTGCCGGAGTTGCCCTTGGCCCTGAACACGGACTTGATCTTCTTGGACGTATCCCTTGCGTACCATTCGTTCATGATGTTCCGGAAGGGAGTAAAGTCATCGTCGCCCTTGAAGGTGTCTACACCGTCATTGATAGCGATCAGACGTACCCCTTTCTGTCGGAGCATCTCCATGATCTGGCCGACTTTCAGATAGTCGCGGCCCATTCTGCTCATGTCCTTGATGCAAATTATTCCTACATTTCCTTTATTAACCTCATCCATCATTTCCATGAATCCCGGACGGTCGAAGCGGGTGCCAGAAATCCCGTCGTCAGTAAAATGCACCGGACAAGGCAGGTCGTTGGCCTTCGCAAAGTCCATGAGCATTCTTTTCTGGTTGCTGATACTGTTTGATTCGCCCTGAAGCTCGTCGTCCCGGGACAGACGTTCGTACAGCGCTGTGATGTTGCCTTTCTGCATAGCAACGTCCTCCTTTCTCGATTATGTAAAAACCTCTAAAAACAGCCTCAACACGGACTTTGTTGTCTCTTGTGTTAAAACTACTCTTAGAGGTTATTACACCGGCAGTTAATTTAAACTTTGCATACTGTCTTACCGCAAAGTGATTTGGTTTTTTCTGTTTCAGCGCTTCAAACATCTGATCTACTGGATTTTGGAAATTTTCATCATCTTCACGAACTTCCATTGCATTCAAAAACTCGATCAACGTTGCAAAGTTTTGTTCATCCTGCGGTGCTTCGTAATGAATATATCCAATCAAAGCACAATAAAGCAGTGTCTCTGCTTTCGTCCAAAACTCATCTCCGGCTTTTCCATCCCCTTTGGTATTGGAAATCAGCGTGGTAGTTAGTTTCAGAATGTCCTTTTCACTGTGGATATATGAGAACGGATTGTAATGCATTGATTTTCTGAAATTGATGGTATTAAAAATGCGAACATCATATCCTTTTTTCAAGAGAAAGTGTCCGCAATCAATAACGATATCCCCTTTGGGATCGGTAATTACATAAGAACTGTGTCCCTGCAACAGATTCGGCTTAAGCCAAAATCGCGTCTTTCCGGAACCAGATCCACCGATAATCAATACATTTTTATTTCGTGCATTCGCCGGATTCTTCGGCCTGTTCCCCATCATCAGCCGCTCTGTCTGTGTCAATATCACATTGTTTTTAAATTCAGGATCTATAAATGGTTCAATGTCTTTTGCCGTTCCCCAGAGAGCGTTTTGTCAAGTACCTTTTTTGATTTATTGACGCTTTTATTTTGAAAAAATAAATAAGAAAAAACAGCAAACCTTTGTGATTTACTGTTTCTAAAATTGTTCTATTCAATTAGACAAACTGGAATTTATCAAAACACATTCAAAAAAATGTATTTCATTCGCCTATAGGATCATAATCTGCCGGAACCGGTGCAACGATACTCACAAAAACTATATCCTCTGTTCCTGTGTTCATTGCGCCGTGACATGCACCTTTAGGAGAAACGATAACCTGTCCTTTTTTTAAGGGAATCTCTTTATCCGGTTCGGGATAGAATATTCCTTCTCCCTGTAAAATGATCCAGATATCATCAGAATTGTGGTGACGGTGCTTCTGCAAGGTTTGTCCCGGTTTAATCACCCACACCGACCCTCCTGTAGATTCTGTTTGGTAAAAAGGTGTTTTCTTTGCAGCTTTTTTGTCTTCTTGTTTTACCATGTCCATTTCATAGATTCTTTTTTCTTCCATTGCTATATGCCTCCTTGTATTGATTTTTGATTATTCTTACTCAAAGAGCTTCCGATACTCCCCATACCCTTGTTCTTCCAGTTCATCGTAGGGAATGAATCTAAGAGCTGCCGAGTTGATGCAATAACGCAGCCCGCCGGACTCGCGGGGACCATCGTTGAACACGTGACCCAGATGGGAATCCGCGCCGCTGCTGCGCACTTCCGTCCGGACCATACCATGTGAAGTGTCCACGGCCTCAGTGACAGCATCTTCCGCGATCGGCCTGGTGAACGCCGGCCAGCCACACCCGGAATTATACTATACTTGTCCATGGATGTAAAGAGCGGTTCGCCGCTGACAATGTCGACATAAAGGCCCTTTTCAAAGAAGTCGTCATACTCGCCGGTGAAGGCGTACTCCGTGGCGGCGTGCTGTGTGACCTCAAAGGCCAAATCGCCGATCCGCACCCGAAGTTCATCTGCAGATTCTTCTGCGCTGTTTTGCTGAAGATCAAAGTAACTGCGCGGGATATGGCAGTAGCCGCCGGGATTCTTGTCCAGATACTTCTGGTGATACTCTTCTGCGGGGAAGAAGTTTTCCAACGGAAGCAGTTCAACAGCAAGCCTGGCTCCGGCTTTCTCTTCCTCCGCCCGATAAACCGCTTCGATTTCCGGAAGCTGGTCTTCTTCCGTATAATAGATCCCCGTCCGGTACTGGATGCCTCGATCATTGCCCTGTTTGTTTACAGAGAGCGGATCGATCACCATGAAATAGTAATTCAGCAAATCAGTCAGAGAAATTACAGCAGGGTCATAGTCGACCCGCACTGTCTCGGCATGCCCGCTGCTGTTACAGACGTCCTGATAGGTCGGAGCTTCGTCAGGTCCGTTTGCATAACCTGCTTCTGTTCGGATTACGCCGACAAACTGATCAAAGAACTTCTGCGTTCCCCAGAAGCAGCCGCCTGCAAGATAGATTGTTTTTATATTCTCCGGTATCTCCATAGTAGTTTCTCCTGTCACGATCTCTCCGGACCAGGTGTTGATCCCGCCGAATTCGTAGATGTTGGTATATCCCATGTCCGCAAGCTTTTGCGCTGCTTGCTTGGATCTGTTCCCGCTTCGGCAGTAAATCAGGATGATCTGATCCAGATCCGGGAGTTCTTCCGGCCGCTCCGCTTCAATGCTCTCATTTGGAATTAGAATTGCGCCAGGAATATGGCCTGCATCGTATTCATCTTGCCTGCGGGCATCTACAATCACATGCCCGTCATCCCGGGTCATCATCTGCTTTGCCATATCTTGATCGATCTGATGATAGCTCTCGACCTCTTGCACTGAACCGGCAGTATTTACCAAACAACCAGTCAGAAGAAAAATGGTCATCAAAATCAAAAACAACGGTCTTGGAACACCTGAGCGCCCTTTTTCCACTATTGCTCTCATCTTTTTCATTCTATGTTACCTCGGTAAATTCAAATTTGTCATATAACTTTATAATTTAGGTTTAGGTTTTATTAATAAATATTGTTTTTCAAAAATGGATTAACCAGAGCCATCCACTCTAAAGGTAGATAAGCTGATAAATATCCATGATTATAACCTTTAGCTTCATACAGAGTACAATTGGGATGCATTTCCTTAAATAGCTTAGCCGACTCCTTAACGCAACTCATTTCTTTTTCACCATAAATATATAAAACCTGTGCTTTACTTTCTGTAATAGCATTTTTAAGTGTATATCTTCCCATATATGTTTGGTACATAGTAACTAATGTTTTAATGGGAATCCTTGGCATATCCTCCATATAGTAATTTTCTATTTCTTCTGGATAAGCCATATTGGGATACATTTTTTTCATTAAACTCAACTGGATTTTGCATGCTACTTTGCTAAACATAAGTTTTCCAAATAACTTTACAATAACTATATTAATTCTTGCTAATTTGGGTTGAGGAATACAAATACTCCCATCTATTATTGCTTTATGAGCTATATCACTATCTAATGACAATAACTCAATTGCAATTTGACCGCCCAGAGAAACGCCACCCACAGCAAACAATTTCCCATCACAATTATTCTTTATATAATCCATAATTTGCAGTGCAGAATCTTCAGTTGAAATGTAATCTTTTTGATATTCTTCTCCATGACCATTAAGTGTTGGTAAAATTACATGGTATTTATCGGATAACATTTGAGCCTGCCGAAGATAATTCCACCAGGAATTACCTCCGCCATGTATCAATAATATATGTGGAAAATTTTTATCACCAAATTCATGAAATATCATATTCATCACCTACACAACTTCCAATTTGTTTCACTTAATATCTTGAATATTTTATCATATTTTTACTTAGTTTTATAGCTCTAATTCTTGTTTCTTTGCCTGTGTTATTTCTCTGTTTTCTTGTTGCAAATTCTCTATACAGCTTCTAACACTTTCAGCTTGTTCCACTTCTTTCCGTAGGTCTATGATTTGAGAATACAGACTATCTTTTTCTTTCTTCAAGGCTGTTACTTCCAATTTCAATTTGGATATATTTAAGGATTTGCTTTCGCCTAAATGTTCTTTCAAATACTTCCTTGCACTTTCAAATAAAATAATCTCTGCGGTATGTTCATTGTAGAAAGTATCCTGTTTATTTTTCTTTAGTTTGGTATAGGCTTTGTAGATGTCCTTATGCTTCAAATATTTCTCTGCTTGGTCGATAAGTTGTGTTTTTTCATCAATCTTCTTTTCGGTATCTTTAATAGTTCTTGTGGTCTTGTAATTCTTATCTCTTAAAGTAACCATGCTTTCTTTCAGTTCAGATACGGAAGTGATATTTTTCTCTTTGAGTAGCTGATAACTCTCAATATATTTTTCTAAGCCTGCATTATTCTTATCTGCATTTTTACGGATAAGATTTTCAAAAACTGATAACAGATTTTCTTTGGGTGTGAAGGTGGACTTTATATTTTCGTTTTCTGTTTTTTCTTCTTTGCCTATTCCTCTTATCCAATTTAGTAATGCTTTTATTCTTCTTGAGATTTCTCTTAAAATCGCATTTTGATGTTTGATTTCTCGGTTGATATTTCCTCTATTTCCTCTGTCTGTGGCTATGCCTTTCTTTTCCATTTGACTTGCTGATACTCCTAAATGAATGGTCGGTATTTGTTCTATGCCCTGTCTTTGATAAGAACGATGGTCAACTTTATCATATATGCTGTTTTCTTCAAGATATTTATTTGTAATGTCTGCCCATGCTTTTCGCCAATGCTCTGCCTTGTCTTGCTTGTTCCAATCGACTGTATCTATTTTTCTTGTTTTGAAATTTCCATTTTTTAGTTTTACTTTTTCTCCGTTTTCATCAAGGATATATTCCTTTTTTGATTTTGCTCCCCATGTTGTATCTTCGTTTAGTGGTCGCATGGTTAGTAGGATATGTGCATGTGGATTTCCGTCATTTTTATCGTGTAATGCAATATCGGCACACATACCGACTTCTACAAAATTTTCTTTTACATATTCTCTTACAAGATTTATTTGTTTTTCTCGGTCTAATTCTTTAGGTAGAGCAACTTCAATTTCTCTTGCAAGCTGTGAGTTTTTACTTTTTTCTATTTTCTCGACACTGTTCCATAATGTTCCTCTGTCTGAAAATTCCTGTGGTGCATTTTGTGGTAATAGAATTTCAGTATGGGCTATTCCGCCTTTTCTTGTAAAGTCGTGGACTATGCCGTCATATTCATTTTTTATCTTTTCGCCACTTCGATAGGCGGAAGCTGCAACTGCACGCAACTGCACTCTTGCCTTTGCCTCTTGAGATAATTTTGATACTGAGATGATATATCGCCATAAGGGAACACCTCCTTTCGTTTCTCTGATACTTTGGTGTGGCGATGAATAAGACTTCCTAAAGAAATCGGATAGCTTTTTATCCGATTTCTTTTGGGAAGTACACAAGGGGTAGGAAATTTATTTCCGTAGGGGAGTGTAGCTCCCCTGTATCAGCGTTAGCTGATATGCCCTCTGCTAAGAGCCTTCGGAGAACGCACGCACCTGTTAAGGTGTATATGTGCGCCCTTGTAAACAAGGGACTACTGCTCTGTTTCCGTTACTTTCTCTTGTTTTTCTATGTTTTCTTCTTCCGTTTTTTCTCTTTTCTCCATGATTTTTAGGATTTTTTCATTTATCGCTTCTTTGATATTTGGGAATGTAATTAGCTGATAAAATTCATCTTTGGTAAAATCCTTGCTTTCGTTAAAGATACTTTCAAAAACTGCTCCTTTTTCATAAAGCCTTTTATCTCTTTTCTTTCGTTCTTCCTGTTTCTGCTGACTGATGAGTTTTTTTCTTTTGTTTTGTAACTGCTTAATTTCCTCTTCTGCCATTAAGATTTTTTCATCTATATTTTTCATTTTCTGTTCTCCTTTCTGATTTTTAGTAAAGAAAAAACAGTAAACCGATTTGATTTACTGATCTCATTTTGTCTATTCTTTCCGCTCCGATTTCACTACCTTTAACAGCTTATCTTGAAATGTATCCTTACTGTTTGGGTCAAAATATATCTCTGTTACAAAAGTTTTTCCTCTAATCTTTTTTATCATGATATTGTTCGGCTTCTGGGGTATGGTCTGTTCTTTTACTGTCTGTATTTTATCGTTCTGTGCTTCTTGTTTTTCTGTCATTCAATTCCTCCTTTTTACTTGCACAAAAAAAGATTTCCTGCAATTAAGAAACCTCTTTTCATTTTGATTGATATTTAATTTTAGGTTGTCGCTTGTAGCTTCTTTCTTGCCCTGTATTCTCGTGCTTTTATCCGTTCATACTCTCTGAATTTTTCAATATTTTTAGCTCTATAATCTTTGGAATATGCCCTATGATATGCTCTTGATTTTTCTTTCTTGGCTTCTTCTATTTCTTCTCTCATCTGTATCATTTCCTGTTCTGTCGGCTCTATATCTTTTGTGAGTTCATTTTCAAATTTTCCGATATAGTTGAAATACACTTCTATTCGCTGAACCGCATATTTTGCTCTTTTAACATCTCGCTCATGCACTACAATTTTACTGATAAATTCATTGATGGCGGTAGAGGTAAGTTCTTCAAAGTCTGAATAGCTTTCTGCAAGTTTGATAAAGTTCTTTGCTCTTTGGTTGGCATTTTCAAATTCAGATAAGTGTTCCTCTATTTTCTCTTGTTCTGCTTTTAAGCTGTAATATTCTTCTGCATACTTCCTTGATAGTAATTCATAGCGTTCCCTTTCGATATTGCCCAGTGCATTGTCCTCATACAGCTTATTCATAACTCTTTCTATCTGTTCCATTCGGTCTGTAATTTGCGGGATACGCTTTTTCTGTTTCACTACTTCTTCGGTCTGTTCTTTTGCAAGACTGCTTTTTACCAATACCTCAAATTCTCCTTTATTTGCTAATGAATACTTTGCTATCTTTCGCAAAACCTCTGTTAGATTTTCCATCACATCATCGACATCAATGCGATGTGGAGAATGGCATTTAGGGTGCTTAGCTTTTCCTTTGGCATATTCACTGCAATAGGTTACATGCTGTACCTTATTGTTCTTGTGTATGGTGCGTATGTGCATTTTTGTACCGCAATCTTTACAGTACATCAGTCCCGATAATGGGTAGATTTCTCCATCTCCGTTTGGTCTTTTTACCGGTGCATTTTTTAATATCCGTTGTACATTTTCATAGGTACTTCTATCTATGATTGGTTCGTGTACATCAGGGATTATTTGCCACTTGTCTTTATCTACATAATGGTTTCGCTTATCTTTATAATGCTTTTCAGTTTTGAAGTTGACTACATCGCCACAATACTCCTGTCTTTTCAGTATGCGTGTTAAGGTTGCTTTGTTCCAGTTATAGCGGTTTTCTTCATTCAGCTTTCTGTTTTTCGCCGTTCCTCTGTCTTGCTGTTTCATATAAAAGGTCGGGGTTAGTATTTCTTTATCTTTCAAGTAAACGGCTATCTGATTTCTGTTTTTCCCATCCATAAACAGTCTAAAAATGAGTTTTACGACTTCGGCAGCTTCTTTATCGACTATCCAAAAATCTTTGTTGTTAGGGTCTTTTATATAGCCGTAAGGGGCTTCTGTTGCAACTGGCTTTCCGCTTGCTCCTTTGGTCTTAATGCCTGTTGTTACTTTCTTGCTGATGTCTCTTGCATACCACTCTGACATGATATTGATAAATGGGGCAAATTCCAATGTATTTTGGTCTTTACTGTCGATACCGTTGTTGATGGCAATAAAGCGTACATTGTTTCTACGGAATATCTCCATCGCATTTCCTACTTGGAGATAATCTCGTCCCCATCTTGTCATATCTTTCATAATGACAATGCCGATTTTACCGTTTTCCACATCGCTTATCATCTGTGTATAGGCGGAGCGGTCAAAGAACCTACCGCTTTCATCATCGTCGATATAGTGATGAATATTCATAAGCTTATGCTGTCTTGCATATCGCTCTAAAAATGCCTTTTGATTTACAATACTGTTGCTTTCGCCGCCGTCCCTATCCTCATCACCAACTGAAAGGCGGGAGTATAGCGCAGTGATTTTGGTTGCATATTCCATCATGGCGTTATCCTCCTTTTTTGTGTCTATATATCACTCCTGTTCAGTTAATATTATGCAACCCAGCGAGCAGAACCATACTCTACATTGTGACGATACTTCTTAGCATTTTTGCCTTTCAGATAAACGGCAATTCGAATAGCCGCACCACACAGTAACCCAAACAGCAAATCTGTAGGATAGATACTCGGTAAGGGATTTTGGAATGCTATGCCAATCATTGTCATAAAAGAAAGTATCCTGGCTGACATATTCATCCCCTCAGCAATTCTCCACGCTTCTGCCAAATTCGTAGCAAATAGGCTTAACAAGATATATGGCAGACTCAGAATCAAAAGCTTTCTCGTCTTATTGCTCATAGATCACGCTCCTGACTCTTATAACGAATCTTATCCGGCATAATGGCTGCCACCATTTCTTTCAGCTTCGCAAGCTGCTTGAGTACGCTCGGTTTCTCCAGCCTTTTCATTTTCTGATTACTAAACTCTGTAAATGCGGCGGTAAGAGCATCTGCATCTCTAGCTTTAAAAAACACCATATACTTTGGCGGAATCACTCCCTTATCTTTCGTAATGGCATAGTCCACACCATATTTACGAGCCACCTGTTCAAAGCCTTTTAAATCCGTCTTGGAGATGTCAATATTAGTCACTCCCTGGTTCTGACCGATTAGTTCCTTAATGCTCTGTTTGCCATGTGCTGGCAGGTCTTTGACAGCAGCGTTCTTTGCTTTTGCCTTTTCATGGTGAGCCTTCCACAGCTGGAAGCCACGAATGATCGTTCTCGCAGATAGCTTTGTTGTACTGACTACCAAATGGACGGTTCTGTTTTCAATTTCTTCCTGCATCTGTACCCTCCTTCCGTATTCAATTAGTGGCGCTTATCGCTCCATATCTTTGTTTTTCTTCTTTGCCGGTTCGGTCTTTTCAGGCATTCCATGATCCTTCATGAATTTGGATACTCCTTTTGGATCAAATTCTTTAAGCTTCTCCATATCAAAAGCCACTGCCTTATAACTGCCATAGCCTGACTTTCCTTCAAATGAAAGGATTTCACCCAGCTTATTTTCCTGGATGAAGTTCAGAAGATCTCTGCTCATATCACCGGAAATAAAAGCTTCATTGGGTTTAAGCGTATAAGCCGGAAGATTCACCGTCATATCTGCAAACGGCTCAGGACCGTCTTCTCAATAGCTGGTGATGCCAATATGGAGTCCACCGCCGTAGGCATAATCTGCCACATTTAGAGATACCGTTTCTTCCCCAAACTCCCAATTCAATGGGACTTTCTTCACTTCTTCCTGTACCGATGAATCAGACGGCTGTTCCACCTGATCATCCGTAAGTGGAATGGCCATCACGCTACGCCCCATTTTTACAAACATCTCCGGTTGATGAAACATAGCCTCAAATTTATCCATCTGCTCTGGTGTCAAAGAACCAAAGTTTTCGTCCGTCAGACCCACAACAAGAAAGTCTCCTGCAATTACATCGTACACATCCCCATCTTCGCTGCGGAGCGCACGGTTAAGTGACAATCCATTCAGCTTTCCTTCCTCATTCATAACAAGTCCAACCTCTTCCGAAAATGGATAAGTGACCTCAATATATCCGCCTACTGCCTTCTGCAAATCTTCCAGCTCTGTACCAATCGAAATCTTTTCCGGATATGCATTCGGTCGTATAAGCAGCACCTTGATTTTCTCTTTTGGCATAGAACACTCCCGTTCCTCCACCGTATCAAAAGAAACTTCGGTAAAATCCTCTGCCCCAAGAACATAATCCTGATGATTCCAGGCATCCGTCACCATCTGTTCTGCTTCATACCGCGACTTCGCCTCCACGGTTACTTTTCTCTGAAGTGTTTCTTTAATCATCACATCATATTCCTTCATGGCTCCTCCTTATATCAGACGAAATGCCGGGATATTCTGATCATCCACGCAAATCTCCACCTCATTACAAAACGCATAATCAACTGCACAGCCAATGGTGTCTTTATCAATATCCACGTCGTTTCCATTCTCATCAATTTCATAAATCAGCATCGGTCCGATCAAATAATCTGCATCCCCAAGAGTGACTACATCATCCGGATCAAAGGCTGCAATCAGCTGTCCGTCAGAAATTACTGCAACTTCAGAAAACTCCTTATCCGGATATTTTTCTTCCACTTCATCTTCTGTAATAACCAAGAAATCACCCTCCCTATCCATGACGATCATGACTGCAATTTTTTCTTCAAACGCTGTTTTCTCAATTTTTTCAAGTACAAGCAAGCGAGAAGCGTCAAGCAGATCCACCAAAACACTTCTGATAAGGTCTTCACTTTTCTCAATCACTTTCATCGCATTATCCTCAGCAGTAAGAGTATTTTTCTCACAATTACATGTTCCACATTTCTCAAAAGTGTTACCCATATTCATCTTTTTCTGCATTCTCAGTTCCTCCATTTTTATCGTTCTATATCTCGTTGCCGCTTCTTCTGCCACTGATCAAGCAGACGAATGATTGTGTCCTGCATCTGCTTCGGTGTATAGGACTTCGGAAAATATTTTCGGATTGTCGCATGATCCAAAGTAACCTTTGTCATATCATCCTTCTTGATTTCATTCATTACATCGCACATGGTCTCCAAATTGCAGATACCTTCCTGGCTCATATTCTTTATGCGCTGAGCCTGTGACAGCGATGGCGTTGTCTGGGCATAATCCATCGCTTCCAGAAATTCTTTCTGTTCATCCGGTTTCAGATAAGACAATTCCACAGCCGGATTGAACTTGATTTTCCCCTCATCCACCTGGTCTAAGATTTCTGGAATCAAATTGGTAAGACGGATATATCGAAAAATCTGGTTCTTACTTGTCCCTATTTCCTCTGCCATAATTTCACTAGATTTTTTTCCATCTAACTTGTTCCCAAGTTGGGAATAAGTTAAGTCTCGCCTCTCCCCTTGATGATTCATCGCCTCCAGCTTCATCTTGTAAGCATATGCCCTTTCACTGGGAAGAATTGTCTCTCTCTGGATGTTGGAATCCACCATGAATATCACAGCTTGATCATCGTCCATATTCCTTACTTGCACCAGCACAGTCTCAAGTCCTGCAAGGTACGCAGCCCGAAGTCGTCTGTGACCGGAAATCACTTCATATCCGCCATCCGTATCAGGTCTTACAACCAGCGGTTCAAGTATCCCGATCTGCTTGATACTCTCCACTGTCTGTTCCATCAACTCGTCATCCAATACCTTAAACAGGTGCCCTTCAAAGGGATGTAATTCTGACAGCTTTAAGTCCAGGTGTTCAATATTAACCGCAGCGTCTTCGACTGATCCATTTTTTTGACTTTCTGTAGCTTTTGTTTTTGCCATACCTCTTCTTCACCTCCTCCCTATGTCTATAAATGTCGTTTTCATCTTCCCAAAACCTGCAAGTATGCTTATGTTTACGCTTCACAGCTCCAGTACCTCCTTTATCGTGTCTGTCTTTGAACGGCTGATTCCCTTTCTGCGGTCTCCTCCACTGATATTCAATGGCGTACACATCTCTAAAATGCGACTGTAAATACGAGCATGAGGAACATCAGATGGGTTTCTCATCTCTGCAATCGTTAGATTCGTTGTGATAATAAGAGGAAGTCCTGATTTATAACGCTCATCAATCACTGCATATACTTGTTCCAGTGCATATTCCGTACTGCGTTCAATCCCCAAGTCATCAATGATAAGAAGCGGAAAATTAGAAAAGGAAGCAATATACTGGTATCTTTCCTCCGAATACATTGCTCCCATCTGATTCAATATTTTTGAAAAATTAGTCATCAGTACGGGGATCCCCTGTTCCAATAGTGCATTGGCGATACAGGCAGCAAGAAATGACTTCCCGCTTCCTACTTCTCCCCATAACAAAAGGCCAAGGTTGTCTCCCCTGACCTTCTTCCAATTTTTCACATAGCGTTTTCCTATCTGGATATCCTTGCTATTCTCTGCAACATCAAATCGCCATTCTAAAAGATGCTTTTCTTGAATACCATTCGCTTTAAGTTTCTGGATTCTGCGAAGACGCTCCTCCTCTTCCTGCCTTTTCTTCTCCCTTTCCATTTCCCCCTGCCTACATTTACAGATACAACTGACAATCGTATCTTTTCCATTAAGACTGATACGGCACTGCAAGGGCGTATGACACTTGTTGCAATGAATCAATCCATTTTCTCCAAGATACTCGTTCTCTTTAACCTCTCTCCGGTCATTCATCTTGGATATAAATGAATCAATGAAATCTCCTACTTTTTCACTCATAGGCTTTCACCCTCCTTAAATTCATACATTGAGGGACTATATGTCTGCTTTTGCGGTTTCTCTCTTCTTGCCCAGTTACGAATAGTGGCCAGATGATTTTTATAAGATTTACCTGTAGAAGCCATATACTCCGAAAGACGCTCGATACGTTCTTCATAGTCATAGGGAAATTCCGATTGAAGCCTGCCAAGCTCTTCCTCCGATAGCAGCACATTTCCATACACACCATGTTTGTGGCGTATCTCTTTATTCTTTGTTTCTTTTATCTCTTCTTTCTTTAATTCATTAGTACTTAATTGTGTCGCGTCCTCCAACGCAGGCTCAGCCAATATTGGAGCTTCCTGTGTTGGCTTTACCACAGTAGGAGAATCCGACTTAGGCGGGACTTCATGGATCACATATTCCACTGTACCCAGCTGCCCTGACGGAAGCCTCTCTCTGGTTCGAGTAAGATACCCATGTTCTTCCAGTTCACGAAGTATCGTCATAATGGCATCTCGACCCTCTACACAAATGGCTGCAAGACCATTCACGCTGTAATTCCAGCTGTCCGGAAAACTGATACACATGGCAAGAAGTCCCTTAGCCCGAAGGCTCAATGTGCTATCTTTCAATGGAATGTTGCAGATGGTGGTGAAATCCTTATTCTTTTCAACTCTGATGACGGGCATAGATATCACCGGCCTTTACTGCATCGCGATGAGCAGCCCTGTCTTTCTGGACAGCTTGATCTTTTCCTATCTTTGCACCATCTGCATTTCTGCCGCCATACCTCTCACCGTTATCCTGCATCATACGTTCATAGGCTGCCAAACGACCTGTCATAAAATATTTCATTCTCCTCACCTCAACTTTCTTACAGCTCCATATCAGCTTTACTCTTTAAATCAGATCCCCTTGTAACAAACTGAATATCTTTCTGCTTATCCTTTAAATCTTTGAGTACAGAAGATCTATCTCCTTCTCTCTCTTTATCTGCCTGTCTTGCTTCAAACTTATCCCCACGCTCAAAGATTCGTTCCTTCGCATCATAGTGACAGACCTGATCGGTAAGCACATCCGCAGGATCGACTACATCGCCATTGATGGCTGTGACCATATCCTTAAGTTCCTCGGCACTCATCTCTCCCTTATCCGGCATCACTAAAACTTCGTGAACGGATGAAGGAAGAATAAAGAAATTGCCACCTGTTTCTTTAGCAAGCTGATCCATCATCTCCGGATAAAACATTGCACAAGCCCCTTTGATTTTATCTTCCGTTGTTACAACCAATAATGGCGGCGCAGACTTTTCCACCGTTTTTACAGGTACATCCATCATTTCAGCAAGAACTTCTGAAAGCTTCTGTACCTTTGCCGGTCGCATATTGACAGAATTAGCAATCGCATCCTGATACAGCTTCTCTGCCGTGACTCCCATGGCAGCCATCAGCTGATTGGA
Source organism: Oribacterium sp. oral taxon 078 str. F0262 (assembly GCF_000160135.1). Lineage (GTDB taxonomy): Bacteria > Bacillota > Clostridia > Lachnospirales > Lachnospiraceae > Oribacterium. The sequence continues at coordinate 89,503 of NZ_GG729938.1, read as the reverse complement.
AATCAGTGTGCTGGCAATCGCTCCATCTTTCTCTGCAACCTGAATGCTATACACCATTGCCATGTCTTCCATTTGTACATGGGGAAGTTTTTCCAGCATGGCTGCATTTCTCTCCGCCCCCACCACCTCTACAAACAGCTTCGTTTTTGTCTGCTCATAATTTGTGATGGTATGCACATCAAACTGAGGAGAATCCTGTACAAATGCCGTGGCTTGATTCAATGCATGGGAGAGTACGTTCTGGTAACTGGCTCCGTACTGCATCTGTTCATACAGGGCATTTGCATTGATGTTCATTCCAACATTTCTGTCTGCCGGCGTCACAGTCAGTGCCGTATAGGACTGCCCCTGCATCTTTTCCACTTCCTGCTTCTGCACATGAGCACCCGGCGGACCGTCCTCCAGTGCAACTTTCAAGTTATGCTCCAACTTTTCTGTGAACTCATTGAAATCCATCATTTAATTAACCTCCTGTTTTTGAATTTCATTTGTTTCCGTTCCTTTTCCGGAAACAAAAAAGAGCGCCAACTCATTCTTCAACTTTAAAGAATGAGCTGACGCTCTATGTAAGTTCATATTTATTTCAAACAGATATCGTATTAGGACAAACTGTGACAAAGTTAAATCGGATGTAAAAGTTCTCCCCAAAATCAAACTCTGAAGTTTGAAATCCTATTGAATTTTAACTCTGGATCACCTACGATTTGGACCACTCTGCTCACATTTTTGGGTCAAAAATAGCTGTTGGACCACTTGCTCACGCCATTTTTTACATCAAAAAATGCCAAATTGGGATAAACGATACCAGAACTTTTGGGCATGAAAAAACCCCGGAAAACCTTGATTTTCCGGGGGCGGTGAACCATCTTGGTATAATCTGAAAAGTCGATTATCGCTTGCTGAACTGCGGAGCACGACGGGCGGCCTTGAGACCGTATTTCTTTCTCTCCTTCATCCTGGAATCTCTCGTCAGGAAGCCGGCCTTTTTCAGAACCGGTCTGAACTCTACATCCATCTCGCAGAGCGCGCGGGAGATCCCGTGGCGAATCGCTCCGGCCTGCCCGGTGTAACCGCCTCCTCTTACGTTGACGAGGATGTCCAGCTTGCCCTCGTTCTGCGTCAGGACGAGAGGCTGCTTCACGATGGTCTTCAGGGTCTCCAGACCGAAGTACTCATCGAGAGTTCTCTTGTTGATCGTGACCTTTCCGCTGCCCGGCATGATATAAACTCTGGCTACAGAACTCTTCCTTCTGCCCGTGCCGTAATTTCTGTTAGTCGCCATTTAGATATCCCCCCTTAAATAGAAAGCGCAACCGGCTGCTGCGCCTGATGCTTGTGCTCCGGTCCGGCATAAACGAACAGCTTCTTGTACATCTGTCTGCCCAGCGGTCCCTTGGGAAGCATACCCTTGACTGCCAGCTCAATCACCTGCTCCGGCTTCTTCGCCTTCATATCCCGAAGTGTGGTCTCCTTCATGGAACCGACATAGCGGGAATGCGTGCGGTAGAGCTTCTGATCCAGCTTCTTTCCTGTCACATGGATCTTCTCCGCATTGATGACGATGACATAGTCGCCACAGTCAAGAAACGGGGTGAACGTCGGCTTCTTCTTTCCGCGAAGAACGGAAGCGATCTCTGACGCAAGGCGCCCAAGCGTCTTGCCGTCTGCATCTACCAGATACCACTTCCTCTCAATAGTAGAAGCTTTTGCTACATAAGAATTCATAACAACCTCCTGTATGCAGGCTACTTACTCTGGTCCAGCCCTTGGACTGATTTCAGTATTTAATGTAGCCCGGGCTCTCGCCCTGCTTGCTGTATAAGTCCCCTCTTCCCCGGCCGAGCGATCGGTTTGCTCCACCATAGGGCGCTCCCATTCCGACTGCCGCGTACAGGCGATCCGCCGAAAGAATCTTTCGGAGCAGCTGTGACTGCCTCCCGGAGTGAAGCTCCTCCCAAAAAGGAGCTCGGCTGCTGCCTTCCGGGCGATCCGGGCCCTGAGCACAGCGGAAAGCGGAAAATCACAAGAGACTTATCTTCATGATGATGCCAGAATATGGCATGGGCGTTTGCTGTCTGCGGGCAGACAGCTTTATTATTATACGTAATGCCCTCTTCCCTGTCAACAGGACTTTCCGGCATAGGTCCTAGCCAGCGGCAGAACGGGCACCATTGCTTGTACGGACGTGCAAGGCGGCGGATGAAATGCGAATCCCTGTTATGGATGTGGATGGCAAACTGCGAAGCAGTCCCTGTGACGGATCTCTTTGCCGCTGCCAAAGACTTCAGCATGAGAGTTCCGCGCGCGGCAGCTCATTTCCGCGCTGCCCTTTATTTTCGCTCTGCCCCGCTGAGATTTCCCTCCGGCAAAGGGGAATCTCCCTCGTAGCAAAGCGCCAGGAGGCAGAGCCCCTTTGCGGGAGCGGTGAAGCCGGCCCGCCTGCGGTCCCTCGCCGCGAGGATCTCCGGAATCTCCGCTGCCCTTCTCCTTCCGGAGCCGATCTCAAGAAGCGTTCCCGTCAGGATACGGATCATGTGGTAAAGAAAGCCGCTTCCCTCGAAGTGGAGGATCAATTCCTCCCCTTCCTCCCTAAGGGAAAGCTCGTAGAGCGTCCGGACAGCGGCCCCCCCGTGCATAAGGACCTGGGAGTCGGGATTGGCAAAGCTCCGAAAGTCATGCTCTCCGACAAGCTCCTCCGCGGCGAGACGCATCTCCGAAAGAGAGAGCGGAAAGGAAAAGGGAAAGCAGTAGAGCCTTTTCAGGGGATCCGGAATCCGGGATCGGCCGATCCGGTACTCATAGACCTTTTTATGCGGGCTGAAGCGGGGATGGAAGTCTTCCCCCGCCTCCATAGAGCGGAGGATACGGATGTCCTCCGGGAGACGGCAGTTCAGCGCCATCGAAAAATTCGCTCCCGGGATGCGGCTCTTTGTATCAAAGCAGGCGGTATTTTGTCTTGCGTGGACACCGGCATCCGTGCGGCTTGCGCCCGTAAGTCCAATTTCCTCCCCCGGGAGAAGCTCAGAGAGAGCGCGGCGAAGCTCTCCCTCTATCGTGCTCTGTCCCTCCTGATACTGCCAGCCGTGGTAATTCGTGCCGTCATAGGCGATATCCAGACGAATCCTTCGCATTTCAGCTTCTCCTTCTCCGAAATGAGCGGGGCAGATCCTGCACCCTACGGAAGCGGCAGAAAGCGGCTTCCGACGCAGAGCAGAAGATAGAAAAGCATAAAGCCATAGGCCAGAAAATCTCTTTTTTCGTAGCGAAGGGGCTTCATCTTCGTTCTCCCCTCTCCCCCGCGGTAGCACCGGGCCTCCATCGCCGTTGCGAGCTCATTCGCCCTTCGAAAGGCACTCACAAAGAGCGGGACCAGGATCGGAACCATGGCCTTCGCTCTCTGGAACATCCCTCCGCTCTCAAAGTCCGCCCCTCTCGCCATCTGCGCCTTCATGATCTTGTCCGTCTCCTCTACGAGGATGGGAATGAAGCGGAGGGCGATTGACATCATCATCGCGATCTCATGGACCGGGACATGCAGGAGCTTCAGGATGGACAGCCCCTTCTCCAGTCCGTCCGTGAGCTGATTCGGTGTCGTCGTGAGCGTCATGAGAGAGCTCCCGAGCACAAGGAGGATGAGCCGGGACGCCATCATGGCCGCGATTCGAACTCCCTCTCTCGTGAGCTTCAGAAAGTAAAAATGCCAGATCACCTCTCCCGGCGTTAAAAAGAGGTTGAAGCTCACAGAAAGGAGGAGGAGGAACAGCATGCCGCGAAGTCCCTTCGTCATAAAGCGAAAGGGGACCTTGGACAGGCGGATCAGCGCGGCGAGGAGCAGCACGGCGAGGAGATAAGCGCTCCAGCTTTTAACGAGAAAGAGGGAGAGCATATACAGGAGAGTGGAGAGAAGCTTTACCCTGGGGTCCAGCCGGTGGATGACGGAATCTACGGGATAATACTGTCCTAGCGTCACTTCTCTAAGCATTTCGCTCTCCCTCCCGATAAGCGGAAAGTATCGCCTCTGCCGCTTCCTCTACGGTATCCGGCCTTCCGGGGAGCGCATAGCCCGCCCTCCTCATGTCGCGGATCAAATAGCTCATCTGCGGTGCGCCGAGCCCCATCTCCTCCAGTGCCTCAATATGAGAAAAGATCTCCTCCGGGCTTCCGCTCATTTTGAGCTCTCCTCCGGAGAGGACAAGCACCTGCTCCGCGTAGCGGGCGACATCGTCCATGGAATGGGAGACGAGAAGGATCGTCATCCCCTCCACTCTGTGGAGCTCGTCGATCTGTCGGAAGAGATCCTCCCTCCCCGCGGGGTCCAGCCCCGCCGTCGGTTCATCCAGGATCAGGACCTCGGGGCGCATGGCGAGGACACCGGCGATCGCAGCTCTTCTCTTCTGCCCGCCGGAGATCTCAAAGGGCGACTTCTCCCAGATTTCCTCGGGAAGCCCCACTCTCCGGAGCGCCTCCTTCGCCATTTCCTCCGCCTCTTCGTCGGAAAAGCCCTCATTTTTCGGCCCGAACATGACATCCCTAAGGACATCTGTCTCAAAGAGCTGATATTCCGGGTACTGAAAGACAAGCCCTACCTTGAAGCGGAGGGCCTTTCGATCGAAGCCCTCCGTTTCAATGCTGATCTCCTCCCCCTCCGGTCTCTTTCTCTCTCTCCGGAGGCGAAAAAAGAGGAAGCGCTTCTCTTCGGGAAGAAGAGGAAGCTTCTCCCTGAAGTTCACAAGGATCTCTCCCTCGGAGGCCTCGAGCAGGCCATTAAGATGCTGCACAAAAGTCGATTTCCCGGAGCCCGTATGTCCGATAATCGCTGTGATCGATCCCCTCTGAATCTCGCAGTTCAGGTCTCGAAGCGCGTAGCTCTCCATCGCGGTTCCCTTTTGGTAGACGTGGGAGAGATGGGAGATTCGGAGGATCGGGTCCGTGATCTCCCGGTGCTCCGGGAGCGGGGGGTCCTCAGCCCTCCCGGCGGGAAGGCAGTGTTTCAGCTCGCGGAGCAGCTCCTCCCTCGTCAGGATTCCATCCGGGAGGGGCATCCCTCTCCTCTTCAGCCGCCAGGCGAGCTCTGTGAGCTCCGGCACATCCATCCGGTAGCTTTTCAGACGCTCAATCTCCCGGAAGACCTCCCGGGGACTTCCGTCCATGACGAGTCTGCCCTCGTCGATCACGAGGATGCGATCCGCATTTACGGTCTCTTCCATATAATGGGTAATCAGGATAATACTGACCTTTTCCCTGCGGTTTAGGTCCTGTATCGTCCTGAGGACCTCTGCCCTTCCGCTTGGGTCCAGCATCGCCGTCGGTTCGTCCAGGACGATGCAGCGGGGGAGCATGGCCATGGTGCCCGCGATCGCCACCCTTTGCTTCTGCCCTCCGGAGAGCCGGTTGGGAGACTTCAGGCGATAGGCCGTCATCTGCACTGTCTCCAGCGCCCTGTCCACCCTTTTCCAGATCTCCGGAGTCGGAACTCCGATATTCTCCGGTCCGAAACCGACATCCTCCTCTACGACGGAGGCGATGATCTGGTTATCCGGATTCTGGAAGACCATTCCGGTCTCCTTCCGGATCTCCCAGAGAGCCTCCTCCTCCCTGGTATCACGCCCGCTGACGAGGACCGTCCCCTCCGCCGGGAGCTCCAGACCGTCCAGAAGCTTCGCAAAGGTGGACTTCCCCGATCCATTGTGGCCGAGGATGCACACGAAGCTCCCCTCCTCGATCGTCAAATTGAGGTCGGAAAGGGCGCGGCTTTTCTCCACAACCTTGTCGTTTTCATCCCGGCGCACATAATCATAGGACAGATTTCTTACGTCTATGATCTTCATTCTCTGCTCCACTTTCCCTCGCTGTTCAAAAGAAAGCCATCGATCCTTGTGTTCCTCGCCATCCTGCCGTCCGCATAGAAGTAGGAATAGACAGTCTGTCCGGAGCCGTCCTTCCACTCCTGCCAGCCGGTCCTCATGCGTCCGCTCGGATCAAAGAAATAGCTGCTTCCCCCGATCTTGCGAAGCGTATCCCGGAGCATCGCCCCCTGGCTCTCCCCCTCCGCGGGCTCAAGATAATACCACTGCCCGTCGGACTGCAGCCAGCCGGTCATCATTTTTCCGTCCCCGGGATCCAGATAGAACCAGTATCCCGCGCTGTTTTTAAACCAGCCGCTCAGCATCTCCCCCCTTTCGTTGAAACGGTACCATTTCCCATTCCAGCGAAGCCAGGAGGAGACGGCCGGCTGAGAATTCGGATAGCGGAAGTACCACCTTCCCCCGCTTTGGTACCAGCCGACCCGGCTGCTCAGATCCTCTTGCTTCTCTCTCCCGCTCTCCCCCTGTACCTGCATCGTCCCATACTTTCCGTTTCCATTCGATACACTGGCCTCCGTAATGCTCAGGGAGGGGGATTCCGCGGCGCCCGAGCTTTTTCCGATCCTCTTCTGCTCCTCCGTATAGGGAATCGTCACGACACGGAAACGGTATTCCCCCGCTTCCGTCATCCAGGGGTAAAGATTCTGCTTTCTCCTGTCCGTCGTAATTGTCACAAGCTCTCTTCCGTCCTTCAGCAATGTCAGTTCATAGTAAGAGGAGTCATTTTTCGGAGCGTTCCAGGCCGCAAGCCCCATCACATCCCCGCTCCAGGCAAGCCCCTCCGCCTCCCCATATTTTCCGGAGACTGGCCGAAGCCTGAGGCAGAGCTCCAGGCGATCCGAGCTCAGCGCCCTGACACTGACAAATTCCGCATTCTTCACATGCACATTGGATGAGCTGTAGGAACCGCCGAAGCGATAGATCAGCTCATAGCCGTCCTGCTTCTCTCTCGTCTGTGCGGACAGCGTGAGGATAAGCTCCGGAGCGCTCCCCACAGAAAGAGGAGCGGAGGCAATATTTCCATCCTGCCACCTCACGGCGGCCACACTGTATTTTCCGCTGTCTCCCGGCGTAAAATCCGACTCCCGAAGCTCCGGCAGCTTTTCTCCCGGACTCAAGTTCCCAAGCTCCGAATTTACGTCGATGCGGATCGTTCCGATGGTACTGTAGCGGTCCGCCGCAAGAAGCATGGTCCCTCCCATCAGGAAAAGAAGGAGAAAAAGCAGGATCCCAAAACACCTTTTCATATTCCGCCTCCTCTTACGGTAAACAGCCATGCAGAAATTTCCTCACCACAATACCTATCCCGCTGCTCCGAGTCTGCCTGATGGCAGACTTCTACGCTCCGCTTCGCTTCTTCAAAGCGAAGGACTCGGCTTCGCCCGGGTGGCTTCAGCCAACCTCTCTGCCGACCGGTCGCTCCATAAGCAGGCCGTCTGCCGCCCCGGCGTTTAGCGATTTGGCCTTTTAAATCGCTTATGCGCCGCTGGATGCGGCAGTCGGAGCGAGAGCGTCCTGTGTTGGAGCGGCCGGTCAGCAGGTCCAGCGCGAAGGATAATGACACTCCTACAGTATAGCCCAAATGGAAGCCGAAATATAGGGCTTTCTCGAAGCGCCGATATTTCATGAAAAACGGACAGGATCCGTCTTTTGACAAATCTTGTCCGTTCACTTCCCAGAGGACGCTCCCGCTTTGCATAAATGACGAGGCATCCGCTTCGGCCCGATCGGCCATTTCTTTCTTTTATCTTTTATCCTTCAGCGCTCCCGATCCGATCCGGAGGGGAAACGGCCTTGATGCATCAGACCAGCTCCAGCAGGACCTCCATCGCGGCATCTCCCTTCCGGAGTCCGACCTTTACGATTCTGGTATAGCCGCCCTTCCTGTCCGCGTACTTCGGGCCGTATTCCTCGAAGAGCTTCTTCGGAAGATCCACCTTCTTCGCGTCCTTTTTCCTCCGGCCCTCGATCACCACCGGAACATAGGTCTCCGCAAGGATCTTCCTCCGGGCAGCCAGACGGGAGGGCTTATCCTTTTTGATCGTCTTCTCTACGGTATCGTAGACCGTGCGCCTCTTTCCGTCCACAAGCTCCTTGACTCTCTTCCCGGACGCGTCCTTCCTCGGAACCTTCGCCTGGATGCTGACCTCCTCGAAATTATCTCTCTCCCGGATGCCAAGGGTAATCAGCCTTTCAATCTTCCTCCGGACCTCCTTCGCTCTCGCCTCGGTCGTGAAAATCCGGCCGTGCTCAAGAACCGCGGTGGTCTGTGCGCGGAGAAGGGCCTTTCTCTGGCTGCTGTTTCTCCCTAACTTTCTGTACATTCCCATACTGTTTCTTTCCTTCCGTGCTTTTTAGTCTTATCGGTTTTATTGCTGCTCTTCCTTCTCCGTCAGGCTCAGGTTCAGCTCCTTCAGCTTCGCGAGAACCTCCTCCAGAGATTTCCTCCCCAGATTTCTGACCTTCATCATATCCTCGGGAGTCTTGGAGCAAAGCTCCTGCACCGTATTGATGCCGGCCCGCTTCAGGCAGTTGTAGGAGCGGACACTGAGCTCGAGCTCATCGATATTCATTTCCAGGGCCTTGCCCTTCTCATCGTCGGTCTTCTCCACCATCACCTCGGCTGCCGCCGCATTCGCGGAAAGATCCACGAAGAGGCAGAGCTCCGTGGAGAGAAGTCTCGCGGAGAGGGAGAGAGCATCATCCGGAGGCAGGGTCCCGTCTGTAAATACATCCACGGTGAGCTTATCGTAGTCTGTCATATTTCCGACACGGGTATTCTCGACGGACATATTGACCCGCTCCACCGGCGTATAGCTGGAGTCCAGGGCGAACATCCCCTCGGGAAGCTCCTCCTGCTCCTCCGCACTGACATATCCCCTGCCCCGGCTGAGCAAAAGCTCGATCCGGAGCGCTTCTTCCCCTGTGAGAGTCGCGATCGACTGCTCCTCGTTGGCGATCACAAATTCCGTGTCCGCCGTTTCCGCCTGAATGGAGGAGGCCCTTACGACCCCGCTTCCCTCCGCCGTCAGGATCAGCCGCTTTGCATCCTCAGAATCCGACAGATCCCGGATGGCGAGGCTCTTTAAGTTCATGATGAGCTCTGAGAGGCTTTCCTTTACGCCGGGGACACTGCCGCTTTGGAAATCTGCGCCCTCGATTTTCGCCGCGGAGAGCGCGGAGCCCGGGAGCGCGGAGAGCATGATCCTCTTCAGGGAGTTTCCGAGGGTCGTTCCGTAGCCTCTCTCCAGAGGCTCGCAGACGAATCTGCCGAATCTCTCGTCCTCCGATATCTCCACCACCCTTATGTTTGGTTTTTCAAAATCAAACATGAATGACGCCTCCTTTATGCGGCTTCGCTTTCTAACCTGTCAGCGGCACAAAAGCTGCGACCGCAGCAAAGTGACGCGCAGGACTTATACTTCTTGTCATAATGCCGGTCATTTCGGCATGGATCCTTACTTGGAGTAGAGCTCGACGATCAGCATCTCGTTGACCGGGACATCGATCTCCTCTCTGTGCGGGAGCTGCTTCACCGTCGCGCTGAGCTTCTCCTGATCGACCTCGAGCCAGGCCGGAACCATCCTGCCCGCCGTCACCTCGAGGATGTCCTTATAGCGCTGCGCGCTCTTCATGGACTCCTTGATCGCGATGACATCTCCCGCGGAAACTAGGTAGGACGGGATATTCACAAGCTTCCCGTTCACCGTGACATGCCTGTGGCCGACCACCTGCCTCGCCTCTCTTCTCGTGCGGGCAAGTCCCATGCGGAAGATGACGCTGTCCAGCCTGGACTCCAGGAGAATCATGAGATTCTCACCGGTCTGGCCGCTCATGCGCTCCGCCTTCGCATAATAATTCCGGAAGGGCTTCTCCAGAACGCCGTAGATGAACTTCGCCTTCTGCTTCTCGCGGAGCTGAAGTCCGTATTCGCTCATCTTTCTCCTCTGGTTCCGAAGCTGCCTTGTGGACTTTTTGTCCACACCGAGAAATACCGGATCCAGTCCCAGCGACCTGCATCTTTTAAGTACAGGAACCTTATCTACTGCCATATTTTCCTCCTGAATATCATAGTTCGTGATACGCCCTTTACGCAATCCTGCTTCATCGGGCGGACCCGGAGAACCGGGTCGTCAATCTGCCGGGTATAAAGAAAAAAGCCTTATACCCTTCTCCGCTTCGGCGGACGGCATCCGTTGTGGGGGACGGGCGTCACATCCTTGATGGAAGTGACCTCAAGTCCGTTGGCCTGCAGAGCGCGGATCGCCGCCTCTCTCCCGGATCCGGGACCCTTGACCATGACATCCACATACTTAAGGCCGTGCACCAAAGCTGCCTTTACAGCAGTTTCAGCAGCCATCTGCGCTGCATACGGAGTAGATTTCCTTGAACCTCTGAATCCGAGCCCACCGGCACTCGCCCAGGAAAGAGCATTCCCCTGCGCATCCGTCAGCGTCACAATCGTATTGTTGAAGGACGACTGGATATGTGCCTGCCCGCGTTCAACGTTTTTCTTTACGCGCTTTTTTGTCACTCTCTTCGTAGTTGACTTCGCCATTAAACTAACCTACTTTCCTTTTCTCTTCCTGTAATTAAAACATGAAGATCACCGCATTTAAACTGAATTACTTCTTCTTGTTCGCCACGGTCTTCCTCGGACCCTTTCTGGTTCTGGCATTGGTCTTTGTCTTCTGACCTCTGACCGGAAGTCCCTTTCTGTGGCGAATCCCCCGGTAGCAGCCGATCTCCTGCAGTCTCTTGATATTGAGAGCTGTCTCTCTCCTGAGATCTCCCTCTACCATCTGGTTCTCCGCGATATAGTTCGCGATCGCCTTGACCTCATCGTCCGTGAGGTCCTTGACACGGGTGTCCGGATTGACCTTGCTCTCCCGGAGAATCTTGTCCGCAGAGGATCTGCCGATCCCATAGATATAGGTCAGACCGATCTCGATGCGCTTCTCTCTGGGTAAGTCAACACCTGCAATACGAGCCATCTTTCTTCCTCCTGATTATCAACCTTGTCTCTGCTTGTGCTTAGGGTTCTCGCAGATGATCCTGACCGAACCTTTCCGCTTAATCACCTTGCATTTCTCGCAGATCGGCTTTACCGATGATCTCACCTTCATGAGCCATCCCCCTTTCTTTTTTCATTTTTGAACAGAGTCGCCGTATAATTTTAGCAGACGCCCCTCTCAAAGTAAAGGAATTTTATTTATCTCTCCAGATGATCCTTCCCTTGGAGAGGTCGTAGGGAGAAAGCTCAATCGTGACCCTGTCCCCCGGGAGGATCCGGATATAATTCATCCGAAGCTTGCCGGAGATATGGGCCAGCACCTGATGCCCGTTTTCAAGCTCCACCTGAAACATGGCATTCGGAAGCTTTTCAATGACCTTTCCCGTAATCTCGATCACATCCGATTTTGACATCCCTTCTCCTTATCCTTTTCTCAGACTCAGGACCTCCGGCCCGTTGTCCGTGATCAATATCGTATTCTCATAGTGTGCGGAGAGCTTTCCGTCCAGAGTCACCACGGTCCAGTCATTGTCCAAAACTCTGACCTCCTTTGTCCCCTCTGTGATCATGGGCTCGACGGCGAGTGTCATCCCCGCCTGGAGCCGCGGTCCCTTTCTCTTCATGCGGAAGTTCGGGACCTCCGGATCCATGTGGACCTCATGCCCGATTCCATGTCCCACATAATCCTCGAGAACGCCGAAGCCCATGGAGTTTGCATAGTCGCCGATCGCCCCGCAGATATCGTTTAGATGATTGCCGGGAACTGCATTCTCTATCCCCTTCCAGAAGCTCTCCTCACAGACCTTGAGAAGCCTCTTCGCCTCCTCCGTGCACTGCCCCACCGGCCAGGTGCGGGCAGCGTCGGAGTGGTAGCCATGATAGCAGGTCCCGATGTCGAAGGATACGATGTCTCCCTCCTTCAGGATCCGGTGTCTGTCCGGAATTCCGTGGATGACCTCCTCGTTGACGGAAATGCAGCAGGCCGCGGGAAAATCGTAGAGATGCAGAAAGCTGGGCGTACAGCCTGCCTTTCGGATGATGCCCTCCGCATAATCGTTGAGCTCCCCCGTGCTCAGCCCCGGCGCCACCTTCTCTCCCAGCTTCTCATGAACCTCGGCGAGGACCTTTCCGGCCTCCCGCATGAGCTCGATCTCTCTCTTTGATTTAATTTCGATCATTTCCCTGCCCTTTCTCTCCGCTGTATTCCGGAGAGCGGCAGCCTCGCCGCCGCTCCCTCTTTCATCGACGAAAGCCCCAGGCATCCTCCCTATACTTCAGAGAGAAGTGCCTCCAGAGCCGAAAATACCTCGTCCGGTGTCTTCGTGCCGTCGATCTCGCGGAGTATTCCCTCCTCCCGGTAATAGGAGATCAGGGGATAGGTCTGGCGGTGATAGACATCCAGTCTTCCCTGTACCGTCTCTGCCTTGTCATCCGAGCGGGTGATGAGCTCCGATCCGCAGCGGTCGCAGAGGCCCTCTCTCTCCGGCGGTGCGAACTCCAGATGATAGGTCGCACCGCACTTCGGGCAGGCGCGCCTCCCGCCCATACGGCGAACGATATGTGCGTCCGGGACCTCGATGTCCAGAGCGAGGTCGATCCTCTCCCCTCTCTTCTCCAGCGCCTCCTTCAGGCTCTCCGCCTGCGGTATGGTGCGGGGGAAGCCGTCCAGGACATAGCCCCCCTCACAGTCAGGCTGAGAGATGCGGTCCAGAAGCATCCCGATCGTCAGCTCATCCGGCACCAGCTGTCCCTTGTCGATATAGTCCTTTGCTTTTTTTCCGAGCTCTGTGCCGCCCTTTATGTTCGAGCGGAAGATGTCCCCTGTAGAAACATGCGGAATCCGATAGCGCTCCGCGATGCGGATGGCCTGCGTTCCCTTTCCGGCCCCCGGCGCCCCCAGCATGATAATTTTCATAGCTTTCCCCACTTTGCAAGTCCAGCCCCCCGGAGACCCGGGAGGCTGCGGTCATCAGCTGTCCAGAAATCCCTTGTAGTTTCTCACGACCATCTGAGAATCGATCGCCTTCAGCGTCTCCAGAACGACACCCACGATGATGATGAGGGAGGTCCCGGAAAAGGAGATCCGGCTGACGTTCAGCATGCCGGAGGCAAAGATCGGGATGATCGCCACAATAGTGAGACCCGTTGCGCCGATAAATATGATATAGGTCAGGATATTTTCCAGATAATCGCTGGTTGGCTTTCCCGGGCGGACCGCCGGGATCGTGCCTCCCTGCTTCTTCATATTGTTCGCCACCTCCAGAGGATTAAAGGAAATCGAGGTGTAGAAGTAGGCGAAGAAATAGAGAAGAAGGATATAGATGACGAGGCCGATGGAATAGATCGGGGCCTCCGGCTTGCACCAGCTCCCCGAGTTCAAAGTCATCAGGACCTTTCCGAGCGGCGTGCCGTAATCCACCTTCAGGATCTGTCCGAGGACGACCGGCATGGTCATCAGAGAGGAGGCGAAGATAACCGGCATGACGTTCGCCGTATTGACCTTCAGGGGGATCATGGACTGCTGTCCCCCCGCCGTCGCCCTTCCCTGTATCCTTCTCGAATACTGCACCGGGATGCGGCGCTCCGCGTCCTGCAGTACCACCGCGAAGGCCACCATAGCGAGAAGCACCGCCGCGATGAGGATCACAGCGACCACCTTCGTCGCCGTATTCTTCCCCTGGATAAAGCGCTCATAGAGCGTGATGAAATCCTGGGGCACGGAGGAGAGGATATTGAAAAGCAGGACCAGGGAGATTCCGTTTCCGATCCCCTTGTCCGTGATCTGCTCTCCGATCCACATAAGAAGCGCGGAGCCGGCCGTCATGGCAATCACGCAGAGGGCGACACCCGCCACCTTCCTCGCAAGGCTCGCCGAGACGAAGCCGATCAGAAGTCCGCTTCCGCCGAAGCCGACCGCCATGGCGGTGGACTCGAGCAGAGAGAGACCGATCGTGACATAACGGGTATACTCCGTCAGCTTCTTCCTGCCCTCCTCTCCGTCCTTCTGCAGCTCCTCCAGGGAAGGGATCGCCACTGTGAGAAGCTGGATGATGATGGAGCTTGTGATGTAGGGCGTAATGGAGAGGGCAAAGATGCTCAGCTGTTCAAAGGAACCGCCGGTCATGGTATTGAACCAGCTGAAGGCATCGTTGTTCGACATCTTCGAGAAAAGCTCCCGGAAATATGCCGGATTGACCCCCGGTATCGGGAGATTCGAGCCGAAACGGATGACTACGAGCATCAGGAAGATGAAGAGAAGGCGCTTTCTCAGATCTTTTACCGTAAATACGTTTCGTATCGTCTGAAGCATCAGATCACCTCACAGGTTCCGCCCGCGGCCTCAATCTTTTCCTTCGCTGACTGGGAGAAGGCACTCACCCTGACGTTCAGCTTCTTTGTGAGCTCTCCGTTTCCGAGAATCTTCACGCCGTCCTCGAGCTTTCGCACGATGCGCTTTGCGAGGAGAATCTCCTCATTGACCTCGTCTCCGCTCTCAAACTTCTCTTCCAGCACGCTGAGATTGATTCCGACGATCTTCTTCGAGTTGGGATCGGTGAAGCCCCTCTTCGGGATGCGCCGGAAAAGAGGCATCTGACCGCCCTCAAAGCCGAGTCTCGGTGCGCCGGAACGCGCCTTCTGCCCCTTGTGCCCCTTACCCGCCGTCTTTCCGTTTCCGGAGCCGTGTCCGCGGCCCCGGCGGAAGTTGTCGGAATGTCTGGAACCCTTCGCGGGCTTTAAATTCGCTAAGTCCATTCTATGCCTCCTTAAATCTCTTCCACCTTCACGAGGTGGTTGACTCTCTGAATCATGCCCTTTGTGGCGCCGTTGTTCGGGAGCTCCACGGACTGACGGATCTTCCGAAGGCCCAGAGCCTTGACCGTAGCGCGCTGCTTCGGGATCGCACCGATCGGAGACTTCACCAATGTAATCTTTAACTTATCTGCCATATTCTGCCTCCTTCTCAGCCCGTGATCTCAGCCACAGTCTTGCCGCGGAGAGCGGCAAACTGCTCCGGAGTCTTCATGGATGTCAGCCCCTGAAGGGTCGCAAGAACCACATTGGTCTTGTTGTTGGAGCCCAGAGACTTGGTACGGATGTTGCGGATCCCCGCGAGCTCGCAGACCATGCGGGCCGGACCTCCGGCGATAATTCCGGTTCCCTCCGGAGCCTTCTTCAGAAGGACGGTGGAGGCGCCGAACTTTCCGGTGTAGTCGTGCGGCACGGATTTCTCATCATTGACCGGAATCTCGACGAGGCTCTTCACAGCGGCCTCTCTGGCCTTCCGGATCGCCTCAGGCACCTCCGTCGCCTTTCCCTTTCCGCAGCCGACATGTCCGTTTCCGTCCCCCACCACTACGAGAGCAGAAAATCTCATGGTGCGGCCGCCCTTGACGGTCTTGGCGACGCGCTTGATGGCGACGACATTATCGTTTAATTCCAACTGATTCGCATCAATTTTCTCACGCTTCATCTTGCTGTCTTCTCCTCTCGCTTAGAATACCAGTCCGGCCTCTCTTGCGGCATCCGCAAGCGCCTGGACCTTTCCGTGATACAGGAAGCCTCCGCGGTCAAAGACCACCTCGCTGATTCCCTTTGACTTTGCCTTCTCGGCGATCGCCTTGCCCACATATTTTGCGGCTTCGACATTGTCGGTCTTCGCAAGCTTCGCATCCTTGTCCAGCGTAGAGGCGGCGCAGAGGGTATTGCCCACGGCATCATCGATGATCTGCGCGTACATGTGCTTATCAGAGCGGAAAACCGCAAGACGGGGTCTCTCAGGAGTACCGGAGAAACGGTTTCTGATCCTTGCGTGCTTCTTCCGCCGAAGCTCAGCTTTATTCTTCTTGCTAACCATTCTACTTTCCTCCTGTGATTATTTCTTTCCGGTCTTTCCGACCTTGCGGCGAATCGTCTCCTCAGCATACTTGATGCCCTTGCCCTTATAGGGCTCCGGCGCTCTCTTAGAGCGGATCTCCGCGGCGTACTGTCCGACCTTTTCCTTGTCGATGCCCCGGACGTATACGATATTGCTCCCCTCAAGGGCAGTCTCGATCCCCTCCGGATCCTCCATCGTCACCGGGTGGGAATAGCCGAGCGTGAGGGTCAAAACCTTCCCCTGCTTTGCGGCCCTGTAGCCGACGCCGTTGATCTCGAGCTTCTTCTCATAGCCCTTGTGCACTCCCTCAACCATGTTGAAGAGCAGAGCACGGCTCAGGCCGTGGAGAGACTTCTCCTTTTTATTATCATTCGGACGGCTCACCACGAGGTGCCCGTCCTCTTCCTTTATGCCGATCTCCGGGGCGAATGTCCGCTCCAGCGTCCCCTTCGGCCCCTTCACCTTTACATAATTGTCCTTGATCTCAACAGTGACGCCTGCCGGGATCGCTACCGGTAATTTTCCGATACGTGACATATCCTGTCTCCTCTCTTAAATTCTCAGTTCGCAAACTGTTTTCAGAAATCCGCAGCCCGGGACCGGCGAAAGACAGTGCTTCCGCGAAATCCCCGGCCGCGGGACTCCCCCGAAGATCCGGGGGTGAGATCGTCGCTTACCAGACAAATGCCAGTACTTCCCCGCCGACGCCCCTCTTTCTGGCTTCTCTATCAGTCATCACGCCCTGATTCGTAGAGACGATGGCGATGCCAAGTCCTCCGAGCACCCTGGGCATGTTCTCCTTCCCGGCATAGACCCGAAGACCCGGCTTGGAGATCTTCTTGATCCCGCCGATGATCTTCTCATTCTTGTTGGCGCCGTACTTCAGGCTGATTTTGATGTCCTGAAATTTTCCGTTCGCCACCAGCTCATAGTCCCGGATATATCCCTCGTTCTTCAGGATCTCTGCGATGGAAAGCTTCATCCTGGAGGAGGGGATATTGACGGTATCATGCTTCGCGGTATTTGCATTGCGGATTCTTGTAAGCATATCTGCGATTGGATCACTCATACTCATGATTACGGATATCCTTTCTCTTTCTCTGACTTAGTCTCTCTGATTCGATCTTTTCCGGACTCCCGAAATATAAGCGGGCGTCCCGTTCCCCCTGTTCTTGTCCCTCTTCCGTATTACCAGGAGGCCTTCCTCACGCCGGGGATCTCTCCCTTATAGGCCAGCTCGCGGAAGCAGACACGGCAGATCCCGTACTTTCTCAGCACGGAATGCGGTCTTCCGCAGATCTTGCATCTGCTGTACTCCCGGGAAGAAAACTTAGCCGGTCTCTGCTGCTTTAACTTCATGGATAATTTCGCCATATTCCCCTCCGATTACTTCGCAAACGGCATATTGAACAGTGTCAGGAGCTCTCTGGCCTCCTCGTCGGATCTTGCGCTTGTGACGAAGATGACATCCATTCCTCTCACCTTGTCCACCTTATCGAACTCGATCTCCGGAAAGATGATCTGCTCCTTGATCCCGAGGGCGTAATTTCCTCTGCCGTCAAAGGCGTTCGGATTGACACCGCGGAAGTCTCTGACACGGGGGAGAGCGAGATTGATCAGGCGGTCCGCAAACTCATACATCCTCTCACCGCGGAGAGTGACCTTGCATCCGATGGCCTGTCCCTCTCTGATCTTGAAGTTCGCGACGGACTTCTTCGCCTTCGTGGTGACGGCGTGCTGTCCGGTGATGATCTCCAGATCTCTCACCGCGCTGTCCAGGACCTTGGAGTTCTCCTTCGCCTCTCCGACGCCCATATTGATGACGATCTTCTCGAGCTTCGGGATCTCATTCACGTTTCCGTAGTTGAACTTCTTCCTGAGAGCTTCTTTGATCTCTGTATTGTAAATCTCTTTTAATCTGGACACGCTTTCCTTCCTCCTTCCCCTTAGTCTATGACCTTCCCGGTCCGCTTCGCCACTCTGACCTTCCGGCCGTTCTCGATGCGGAAGCCCACTCTGGTCGGCTGGCCGTCCACAAGGAGCATGACGTTCGAAGCGTCCAGAGCGGCTTCCTTCTTCACGATACCGCCCTGCGCATTGTTTGCGCCCGGCTTCTGGTGCTTTGTCACCATGTTGCAGCCCTCTACCACTACCTTATTGGACTCCGGATCGAAGGAGAGCACCTTGCCCTGCCTGCCGCTGTCCTTTCCGGCGATGATCTTCACCATATCGTCTTTTCTGATTCTTCGCATCCGGCGACCTCCTTATAATACTTCCGGAGCGAGGGAGACGATCTTCATGTAGCCGTGATCGCGAAGCTCTCTTGCCACCGGTCCAAAGATACGGGTTCCCTTCGGTGTGTTGTCCTCCTTCAGGATGACCGCCGCATTCTCATCGAAGCGGATATAGCTGCCGTCCTTCCTGCGGATGGCGTCCACGGTGCGGACAACCACAGCCTTCACGACATCGCCTCTCTTCACCTGTCCTCCGGGGATCGCGTCCTTTACGGAAGCGACTACGGTATCTCCGACAGCGGCGTATCTTCTGGTCGATCCGCCCATGACGCGAATGCAGAGAAGCTCTCTGGCACCTGTGTTGTCAGCAACCCTGAGTCTTGTTTCCTGCTGAATCATATCTGCTCCCTCCCTGCTCCTTACTTCGCTTTCTCAAGCACAGAGACCAGTCTCCATCTCTTGGTCTTGGAAAGGGGTCTTGTGGCCATAACCTTCACCGTATCTCCCTCTCCGGCCTCGTTCTTCTCGTCGTGGGCGTAGATCTTCACGGTCCGCTTCACGATCTTTCCGATCAGGGGGTGCTTCATGTGATCTTCGATGGCGATGACAATGGTCTTGTCCATCCTGGCACTGACAACCTTGCCGGTGCGGGTCTTTCTCAGATTTCTCTCCATTCTTTCGCTCTCCCTTCTCACGCTTTCGCCTTCTCGGTGATAACGGTCTGGATTCTTGCGATGTTTCTGCGAACCTCCGTGATCTTTGCCGTATCGCTGAGCTGATTCGTGGCGTTCTGGAATCTCAGCTTAAAAAGCTCCTTCTTGGCAGACACAAGCTCCGCATTCAGCTGCTCGGCGCTCTTTGCCTTCAGCTCCTCTAAGTATGTATTCTTCTTCATTCCTTATCACCGCCTTCCAGATCTGCCTTCGCAACGATCTTGCAGTTGCAGGGAAGCTTGTGGGATGCGAGCCTCAGGGCCTCTCTCGCCAGTTCCTCCGGGACTCCGGCGATCTCGAAGAGGACTCTGCCCGGCTTCACGACCGCCACCCAGAATTCCACCGCGCCCTTTCCGGATCCCATACGGACTCCCAGGGGCTTCGCGGAAATCGGCTTGTCCGGGAAGATGTCGATCCAGACCTGTCCGCCTCTTTTGATATATCTGGTCAGCGCCACACGGGCCGCCTCGATCTGATTTGCTTTGATCCAGCAGGGCTCCAGAGCGACAATACCGAACTCACCGTGGCTGACTTTATTTCCTCTTGTAGCCTTTCCGGTCATTCTGCCGCGCATCTGCTTGCGGAATTTCGTTCTCTTAGGCATTAACATAGTTATCTCTCGCTCCCTTCCTTATTTTTTTTGGCAGGAAGTACCTCGCCCTTGTAAATCCAAACCTTGACGCCCAGTCTGCCATAGGTGGTAGCCGCCTCAGCGAAGCCGTAATCGATGTCCGCTCTCAGCGTCTGGAGCGGGATCGTGCCCTCGCTGTAGAACTCCCTTCTCGCGATATCCGCTCCGCCGAGCCTTCCGCCCACAGCGGCCTTGATGCCGAGCGCGCCGGACTTCATGGTCCGGGACATCGCCTGCTTTAACGCTCTCCGGAAGGAAATCCGGTTCTCCAGGGACTGCGCGATGGACTCCGCCACAAGCTGCGCGTCGCGGTCCGGCCTCTTGATCTCCTTGATATCGATATAGATGCTCTTGCCCGTGAGCTTCTGAACATCCTTTCTCAGCTTCTCGATCTCCGCACCGCCCTTTCCGATGACGAAGCCGGGCTTTGCGGTATAGATGATCACACGCACCTTGTCCTCAGCCGCTCTCTCGATGTCGATCCTGGAGACATTGGCGGAATAGAGTCTCTTCTTCAGGAAGCTTCTGATCCGGTGATCCTCGATGAGAATGGTGGAAAAGCTCTTCTTGTCAGCGTACCACTTGGAATTCCAGTCCTTGATGACGCCGACTCTCATGCCGTGCGGATTAACTTTCTGTCCCATTCAACGCCTCCTTACTTTTTCTCGTCCAAAATGACGGTGATGTGCGAGCTTCTCTTTAAGATCCGGTAAGCTCTGCCCTGCGCTCTCGGGTGAATCCGCTTCATCGTGGGAGCGGTATTCGCGAAGCATTCCGCGACATAGAGGGAATCCCTCTGCAGCTCGCAGTTGTTCTCCGCGTTTGCCGCTGCGGACTCCAGAAGCTTCTTCACGAGAGTGGAAGCGTATCTCGGGTTATAGCTGACGATGCCGATCGCCTGAGCGAGGTCCTTGCCCCGGATGGCGTCGAGCACAAAGCATGCCTTCTGAACGGACACTCTTGCGTAGGAAAGAGTTGCGGAAGGTCTTTTGTCTTTCTTATCGTTTCTCTCTCTCTTTATCTGAGATCTGTGACCCTTTGACATCTGTGTCTCCTCCTTTCAAGCCCATCAGGCCTTTCGCTCGTCGCCGTTTCCGTGGTGTCCGCGGTAGGTTCTGGTGACGACGAATTCGCCGAGCTTATGTCCGACCATATCCTCCGTGATGTACACCGGGACATGCTTTCTCCCATCGTGAACCGCGATGGTGTGGCCGACAAAGGACGGGAAGATCGTGGAGCGGCGGGACCAGGTCTTGATGACGGTCTTCTGATTCTGCGCATTCAACGCGTCCACTGCCTTCAGGAGGCTCTTGTCCGCGAAGGGTCCTTTTTTAATGGAACGTGCCATATTCTCTGTCTCCTCCTCAATTACTTGATAGCTCTGCCGTCACGTCTTCTTACGATCAGCTTGTTGGAAGCCTTCTTCCGGTTCCTGGTCTTAAGGCCAAGAGCAGGCTTGCCCCAGGGAGTGCAGGGGCCCGGTCTTCCGATGGGCGCTCTTCCCTCTCCGCCTCCGTGCGGGTGATCGTTCGGGTTCATGACGGAGCCGCGGACGGTGGGGCGGATGCCCATATGCCGTTTTCTTCCGGCCTTTCCGAGGTGGATGAGATTATGGTCTCCGTTCCCCACGGCGCCGATGGTCGCCCGGCACTCGATGGGAACCATCCTCATCTCTCCGGAGGGGAGGCGGAGCGTCGCATACTTGCCCTCTCTCGCCATGAGCTGCGCGGCATTGCCCGCGGAGCGGACCAGCTGAGCCCCCCTTCCCGGGATAAGCTCAATCGCGTGGATCTCAGCTCCGACAGGGACAGCGGAAAGCGGGAGACAGTTTCCGACCTTCGCCTCTGCCTGCGGGCCGGACATGACCTTCATCCCGTCTGTGAGGCCGTTCGGCGCGAGAATATAGGCCTTCGTCCCGTCCTCATAGGACAAAAGCGCGATATTCGCGGAGCGGTTCGGATCGTACTCGATCCCGATGACCGTCGCGACGGCGCCGTCCTTTTTATTCCGCTTGAAATCGATGATCCTGTATTTCTGCCGGTTTCCGCCCCCGTGGTGGCGGACCGTGATCTTGCCCTGATTGTTTCTTCCGGCATTTTTCTTCTTCTTGGAGAGAAGAGACCTCTCCGGACTCTTCTTCGTGATCTCCGAGAAATCAGAACCGGTCATGTTCCTTCTGGACGGTGTATAAGCTTTATAGGTCTTGATACCCATGACTTTTCTCCTTTGATTCTGTGCCGCGTATAGCTGAGAAATTTTTTCACGCGGCTCTCAATGTATCAGCGATCCCCGCCTCGCCGGCGGACGCTTACAGTCCGGTGAAGACCTCGATCTCCTTGGAGTCCTTCGTCAGCGTGACGATCGCCTTCTTCTTCGCGGAGGTTCTTCCGATGACCATGCCTCTTCTCTTCTTCTTGCCCTTCAGGTTCATCGTGTTGACGGTCTTTACCTTTACGCCGTCGAACATCTTCTCCACCGCTTCCTTGACCTGCGTCTTATTCGCGTCCGGATTGACATAGAAGGCATACTTCTTATCCGCCATCTCAGACATGGACTTCTCCGTCACGAGCGGGCGAAGGATTACGTCGTAATATTTCAGATCTGCCATTATGCGTATACCTCCTCAAGCTTTTCCAGCGCGGCTTTCGTCGCGAGGACCGTGCCGTACTTCATGACATCGTAGACATTGATCTCATTGACCTGTGCTGTCTTCACATCCTCGATATTTCTCGCGGAGAGAATCGTCTTCTCATCATTCTGATCCAGAAGCACGAAAGCCTTTTTGAGCTTCAGGGCATCCAGCATGGCCTGGAACTTCTTCGTCTTGATCTCATCGAAATGGATGGAGTCCACGACGACCAGCTTCTGATCCGCGACGGCATTGGAGAGAGCCGCCTTGAGAGCCGCCCTCTTCTCTTTCTTGTTCAGGTCCTTCCTGTAGTCCCTCGGAGTCGGGGCGAAGACAACTCCGCCGCCCTTCCACTGCGGAGCGCGGATGGATCCCTGTCTCGCGTGGCCCGTTCCCTTCTGCCTCCAGGGCTTTCTTCCGCCTCCGGAAACCTCGGCCCGGGTCAGTGCCTTCTTGGTCCCCTGACGGCGGTTGGCCAGCTGTGCCACCACTGCCAGATGAAGAAGGTGCTCATTGATGGGGGCGGCAAAGACGGCGTCATTTAACTCCATCTTTCCGACTTCCTTCCCCTGCATATCAAAAACCGATACGATAGCCATTTATCTCTTCCTCCTTCCGTCTCAGGCCTTTACCGCTTCTTTTACGGTAACAAGCGCCTTCTTCGGTCCCGGAACCGCTCCCTTTATCAGGATCAGCCCGTTCTCGGCATCCACTCTCACCACGCTGAGGTTCTGCGTCGTCACTCTGACCGCGCCCATGTGAGAGGGCATCCCCTTCCCCGGAAGGACTCTCGACGGTGTCGCGGAGGTTCCGTTGGAGCCCTGGTGGCGGTGGAACTTGGAGCCGTGCGCCATCGGTCCTCTGTGCTGGCCGTACTTTCTGATCGCGGACTGGAAGCCCTTTCCCTTGGAGACCGCCGTCACATCGACCTTGTCTCCCGCGGCGAAGATATCCGCCTTGATCTCGTCCTTTGGCTTATATTCCTCGGAATTCTCGAAGCGGAACTCGCGGACAAATCTCTTGCAGGGCACACCCGCCTTGTCGAACTGCCCCTTCTCCGGCCGATTTACAAGCCTCTCTCTCTTGTCCTGGAATCCCACCTGAACCGCCTTATAGCCGTCATTCTCAAGCGTCTTCACCTGCGTTACCACGCAGGGTCCTGCCTGGAGCACCGTCACAGGGATCAGAATACCGTTCTCATCCCAGATCTGTGTCATGCCCACCTTAATTGCGAGGATCGCTTTCTTCATCTTTTCTCCTTTCTACAGCGGAACCCCGAAGGGTTCATACTAGAATCATTTTGCCTTCATCTTGATGTTGACAAATACGCCGGCCGGCATCTCCAGTCTCTGAAGCGCATCCATGGTCTTCTGGTTCGGGCTGATGACATCGATCAGCCTCTTATGCGTCCTCTGCTCAAACTGCTCTCTGGAGTCCTTGTACTTGTGCACCGCGCGGAGGATCGTCACGACCTCCTTCCTCGTGGGAAGGGGTACCGGTCCGGAGACCTGTGCTCCGGTCTTCCTGCAGCTCTCCACAATCTTTGCCGCCGACTCGTCCACAAGGCTGTGCTCATACGCCTTGAGGGTGATTCTCATTACCTGACCTGCCATAAAAAAAGTCGCCTCCTATCGAAATTTTGACGATAAGTCGGTGACTGTACACGTGTCCGTGCGTGTCATAGCTCAGACACACAGCTCCGCCTGCTGTAGGGCGGATTGAATTGTAGTACAGTGACCTGCCGTCAGTTTTCTAACTTGACATTCGCTCCACGGAGTTCTCTTCCACGGCTTATACCATGCGGATTTCGCCGGAAAGTAATCTCTCGTTTCAACGCTATCCTGTCACAGCGCATATTACGATACCATAGAGAAAGCTTGATTTCAAGCGCTTTCTCGCCCTGATTGCACTTTTTTTTGAACAATTTACACGAAATCGGGCGTGTCTGAGCTGACAGCTCTCTTTTCCCGGGAAAAGGGCGGAGCCTTTTGGCTCCGCCCCCGATCTTTCCTCTTTCTTTTCCCTTCCCGCTCTTTCCCTCTCCGAAGGAGCGGTCCGCGGAGATCTTTCAGCCGCAGGATCCCGGATATTCCGCCTGCCTATCCGCCTTCGGCCTGCGGCCTCTCTTATCTTAGTCCCTCTCTCAGAGAGACTCCCCTGCTTCCTGCAAAGCGGCGTTTCCCCATTTAGACTTAAACCGGCATGCCCTTCTCTGCGGAATCCGCGTTTTCAGCTTAGATCCGTGATTTCCGGAGAGCTCAGCTCAAGCGCCTCGAGCCCCTCATCCTGAACCAGCTTTCCCGAGGCATCGCTCGTCCACTTGATGCCGTTTCCGTCCTTATAATTTTTCCGGTTCTTCATGATTCGCCCGTTCTCATTGACCACATAGGTGCTCCCATTGGGGAGCGTGGCTTTCTGGTAGCGGATGTCCTTCTCGGCCTTCTGGAGCTTACCGTTATAATAGAGGGAATTGTCCCTGACTCCGGTGAGCCCCTTTCCGCTGCTCTCGAAGTAGCAGGAGATCCTCTCCCCATTGTCCTGCGTGAGCGTCATCTTTCCGGTCTTTACGGAACAGTCGTTTTTGGAGCTTCCGCAATAATAATAGCTGTCCGGGCCGTCCTCCGCGCTCTTCCCCCTCTGAATGCCGTAGACGGGATTTCCCTTGTCGTTAAAGAGGTAGCGCTTCCCGTTGATCCTCTGGACATCGTAGATATCCGCGCTCCCCGCCGCCGGATGCCCGTTGCTCTTCAGGTAGAACCACTCTACATTTCCGCTTCCGTCCTCCTTATTCGGACCGACAGCGGCATACCAGGTGCCGGCGATGCGCTGCCCGAGCTTGAGGGAGCCCGTCGCCTTCTCCGAAAAGTACATATATCCGGCGATATCCGGAGACGTACTCTCCGTCTCCGCCCAGCCCGTGACCATCACTCCGTTCTCATCAAAGCCGTAGACCGCGCCGTCGATCGTCTTTGTCACCGTCTCGCTGCTTCCCGCGTGGAACTTCTCGCCGTCCTTCGTGCTGAAGTAAAACCAGTAGCTCCCCCCCTTCGCCTTGCCATCGGCCGTCAGGGCATCCGGAAGCGGGAGCTCTCTCCAGCCGGTTTTCATCGCCCCGCTCTGCGGATCGCAGTAATACATATAATTATCTACCCATCCTGTCTGCATCTTCCCGCTGGCATCGAAATAGTAGTAATCCTCCCCCACTCTCTGCCAGCCGTCTTTTCGAAGCGTCCCATCGGCTCCCGCATAGTACCAGATCGTCGCTCCGTCGCTGTCCGCCTTGATCCAGGAATTGGTCACTGTGCTTCCGTTGTCATTGACATAGATCTGCTGCCCCGTGCTGTTCGTCGACCACTGCGCCGCAGACGCGGAGAATGACGCCACGGAAGCCAATGCCGCCGCCAAAATCAGAAAATCCGCCCATCTCTTTCTCATATTTGCCTCCAACTGTCCGAACGCCCGGAATCCTCGAAAAGCCTCGATACTCCCGCCCCGGCCTCCGCATTTCCCTCTGCTCCTCAGGCCCTCCGGACAGAAACTGCCGCCCGCACTGCCCCTATACTATACAATACCTCTCGAAACGATACAAGACGACGATTCCCTTACGGAGAGCCCTCCGCATCCCGGTACCAAAGCGCCCGGCAGCCGCAGGGGAGAGAGAGCCCGCTCCTTGTGACGGGAAGTCCGATCTCATCGGCCTCCGCCCTCCCCCCAAGCTTCCTTTTCAGAAGAAGAGAGAGCATATACTGCATGACCGCGGGCTGAAGCCCCGTGGTATAGCTGTTTAAGAGAAAGAAATCGGAGCGGGAATCCAGAAGCTTCGCGCAGAGCGCGATGAGAGAGTAGATCGCCTCCTCCAGCTTCCAGATCTCCCCCTTCGGTCCTCTCCCGTAGGAGGGGGGATCCATGATGATGCCGTCGTAGCGCTTGCCCCGTCGGATCTCCCGCTCGACAAATTTCCGACAGTCATCGACGAGCCAGCGGATGCCCGCGTCCTTAAGGCCGGAGCAGTCCGCATTCTCCTTCGCCCAGAGAACCATGCCCTTTGCGGCGTCGACATGCGTCACGCGCGCGCCCGCCTTTGCGGCGGCAAGTGTCGCTCCCCCGGTATAGGCGAAAAGGTTCAGGACCTCCAGTTCTCTCCCGTCCCCTCTTTTCTCCCGTCTTTCTCTCTCCCGGAGGATCCGCTCGGAAAACCATTCCCAGTTTGCCGCCTGCTCCGGAAAAAGCCCGGTATGCTTAAAGGCAAAGGGCTTAAGCTGAAAAGAGAGTCTCCTCTCCTCCTCGGAAAGAGCAAGAAGCGCCTTCCCGCCGTGTGTGCCGGAGCCAAGCGTATAGGAAATCTTCCACTGCTTCGGAAGATCAAAAAACTCCCAGTCCCCTCCGCCCCTTGAGGATCTTCGGTAGCGGGCGTTTGGCTTCCTCCATCTCTCATCCTCTCTCTCTGTCTGCCAGATGACCTGCGGGTCCGGGCGCTGGAGAAGATAGCGCCCCCAGCGCTCAAGCTTCTCCCCCGATCCGCAGTCGATCAGCTCATAGTCCTTCCATCCATCCGAAAGAAACATCTCATCCATCCCCCTTCCTATGATTCGATTCCGCTGTCAGAATATAGCCCTATCTCAGGCTCTTAGGGAAATACTGATTTATCCATGACTCATGTGACTCAAAAGACACTCTCGTTCAAGGCTCCACGAAGCGGTACTAAGTTCACACTTCATTGCACTTATGTTCATTAAGCGCCGGCGTTCCGCACGCTTTTGCGGCATCACGCCCGTTGGCACGCAATTTTTCTGATTGAATCCGTGTTTCCCTAGATAAATTCAGAGAAAGCTTATCTCCCCCCGGAGAAAATCTCCCAAACCCGCGGAAGCCTCCTCCGGAGAAAACGGGTCAAGGCCATGGCCAGAAGGAGGCAGAGCGGCGGAAGCAGGAAAAAGAGGAGGAGAAGGATCCAATCCCCCGAGATCCCGAGCCGCCGGATCAAAGCCGCATAGAGTCTTGCCGCCGGATAGTGAAAGGCATAGAGAAAAAATCCGAGCCCTCTGTGCTCTGCTCCTCCCTCTCCCGGCGAGGGAAGGAAAAACCAAAGGGAAAGCGGGAGAGCGGCCCGAAACAAAACCGTAAAGAGCAGGATCTCCGAGAGAGAACCCGCCTCGCCGCTTCTCCTTATGAGAATCCGAAGGACGACGGCAAAAAGCAAAAGGAAGGCGGCGAGAAACCTCTGCCTCCCCCTCTCCCCTCCCTCGAAAAGGGAGGGGAGATTCCGGGAAAGAGCCCCGCCGAGCAGGTAGTAAAAGAGCGCATCTTCATTGAAAAGAGGAAGGTCAATGCCCCGAAAAATCAAAAAGAGCGGAAGCGGCAAAATAAGGCAGGAGAGGAGGCGCTTTCTCAGAAAGAGAAAGAAAAGGGGCGCCAGCGCCGTGAGCAGGATGAGCTGATAGAGATACCAAAAGACCGGCTCATAGCGGTAGTTCACCGCCGCATCGCTGAGGGCTCGGAGGCTGATGGGCGCCCTCCCGATCAAGGCATAGAGCAGGTAGAGGAGGGTATTCCAGGCGCCGTAGGGTACGATGAGTGATCGGAAGCGCCGCCTCCACTTATCGAAGATCCCGGAAAAGCTCTGGAGCTTTCGGTAGAAAAGATAGCCGCTCAGGATAAAAAAGGCGGGGACCGCGGTCTGCCCGATCTCCCCGCTGAAGAACTGCTCGATCGAGACCGGGGAAAGGGGCGGCGCCGATTGAGAGAGCTCCGCGAGCTCCTGCGCGCTCCCCGCGAGATTCACCGCATGGATCAGGATCACAAGGAGAGAGAGAAGGAGACCAAAGCGCTCCGTCTTCCTAAAGAAAAGCTTTTCTCTCTCCTCCAAGCTCCGCCTCCTCCCTTTCCTCTCTCTTCTCCCCGTCTCTCCTACTCGAGCTCCATGCTGATCTGTTCGTTCTCCATGGCCCGCTTCTTTCTGTAAGCCTGAAGCCTTTCGTTGATCCTCTCTACCGGATCCAAAATCGCGGAGATCGACATATCATGGTTCATATTGTCGATCAGGAGCGCGACATACTTCGCCATGCCGACCCCGATATACCACTTCCTGCTGAGAAGCTCCGGCGTCTGATAGATCAGATCCGTCGTGAGCACGCCGTCCAGCGTGCGGGCCGCACAGGCCTCATCGAACTTATTCAGACCGTTTGTGAAAAGCCCGAAGGTACAGCAGGCATAGACCCTCTTCGCCCTCCGCTCCTTCAAGGCCTTCGCGGTGTCGATGAGAGACTCCCCGGAGGAGATCATATCGTCGATGATGATGACATCCTTCCCCGCGACATCGCTCCCCAGGAACTCATGGGCGACGATCGGATTTCTCCCGTTCACAACCTGGGTATAGTCTCTCCTCTTATAGAACATACCCATATCCAGCCCCAGCACATTGGCATAGTAGATGGCGCGCTTCATCCCTCCCTCGTCCGGAGAAATGATCATCATATGGTCCTTGTCGATATCCAGGTCGGGGACATTCTGGAGGAGGGCCTTGATAAACTGGTAGCTGCAGGAGACATTGTCAAAGGAATCCCTCGGAATCGCGTTCATGACCCTCGGATCATGCGCGTCGAAGGTGATGAAATTCTCCACTCCCATGCTGTGGAGCTCCTGCAGCATCATCGCGCAGTCCAGGGACTCCCTGCCGGATCTTTTGTGCTGGCGGGACTCATACATAAAGGGCATGATGACATTGATCCGCTTCGCCTTCCCGGTGGTCGCCGCGATCAGCCTCTTCAGATCCGCGTAATGATCGTCCGGAGACATATGATTTACATGGCCGAAGATCGAATAGGTGATGGAGTAATTCATGACATCCACAAGGAAATAGATGTCCACGCCGCGCACAGTCTCCAGAATCTCCCCCTTCGCCTCCCCCGTGCCGAAGCGGCTGATCTTCGTCGGAACGATGTAATTGTCCTTCTGATAGCCATTAAAGGCAATCGTGTGCTTGTGCTCACTCTCCCGCTCCGCTCTCCACGCGGCGAGATAGCGGTTGACTCTCTCTCCCAGGGTCTCTATGGACTGAAGCGGCATCAAAGCCAGCGGACCGACCGGAATCCTCTCGATGAACTCGGACGTTCTGGAATCAGACATCTTTTTTCTCCTCTCAAAGCAATGGCAGGCAGCGGCGAAAATTTATGGATATCATCATGGAAGGGCTGCTCTCCCCCTCCTTCGGACTTTCAGGAGGGAATGCGCTGATCCCTCCCGTAGAGCGGGATAATATCATAGTCCTCCGACATGAGGCGGGAGACTACGCGGTCCGAATACGTATCCCGGATCGCCCCGAAGTTCAGATTGGTGGAGAGGATCGTGGAGCGCTTCATGACCATCCTTTGGTTAATCACATAAAAAAGCTTCGAAGCGGTGAAGCTGTTCGAAAGCTCCGTCCCGAGATCATCGATCAGGAGGAGGTCCGCCTCCAGCGCCGCCTCCCCCTGCCCCTGCTCCTCCTCATTCTCCTCCTTCCTCCGGTAGGAAAGACTCTCGAAGAGATCGGTGCTGGAGAGATAAATGACGCTGAAGCCCTGATCCAGGATCTCCTTTGTGATGCAGTTCATGAGAAAGGTCTTCCCCGTCCCGGTCTTTCCCATCAGAATCAGGTTTCCTCTCTCCTCCCGGAATTTCCTGCACCAGTCCCTGCTGAAGCGGAGCACAGAGGCCATGTATTCGCGGCTCGTCCTCCCGTTTACCTCCGGGATCGGCTCCCGGTCGTCAAAGACAGAGAGATCGAAGTGTCTGAAGTTCTCTCTCCCGACGATCTCCTCCACATTGGACTGGCGATAGAGGAGGCGGCGCTGCAGAGAAAGAAAGCAGTGGCACTTTTTCCCCCGGATAAAGCCCGTGTCACGGCAGTCCGGACAGATGTACTGAAGCTCCAGCATATCCTCCGGAAAGCCGTTCTCCAGAAGGACCCTCTTCCTCTCCTCTCCGATCTCGGAAATCCTGCGGCGGAGCTCCCGTTTTTTCGTCCGATCCCCGGCGAGCATCGCCTCCGCCGCCCTCACGGACTCCTCCCCTACCGCCCGGTCCAGCTCCTGAAGCCGCGGGGCCCTTCGGTAGGCCCTCTCCTGGCGCTCGGAGAGCTCCCGGTAGCTCTTTAGCTGCCTCTCCCCGTAGACCCGCATGATTTTACTGTATTGAGAATTGGCAAGTCCCATCCTAGAACCGCCCCATCAGCTTTTTCTTCGCCAGACTGTCATAGTCCACCTCGGACTGCGGAAAATTCAGGAACGGATTCGGCTTTCCCGCCTTCCCCGTCTTTCTCCCCCGTTTTCTATCGGAGAACTCCTTCACAAGCTGCTGCGCCTGCCGCATCGTCTGAATCCCCTGCTCATGCCAGTTGATCGCGACCGTCTCCATATAGCGCGCAGAGGTCTTGCCAAGTCCCGCGCAGTACTCCAGCAAAAACTCGATGAGCTCCGCCTTCATCGAAAGCTCCCGGTACATAAACTCCAGAGTCTCCACCTGCTTCGGACTGGGGAGCGCGGGAAGCACATGCTTTGCGACAAAGAGGATGCCGGCGAACTCCTCGTCATCCTTCACATGGTCCACTGTGCCGGAGAGGGTCTCCTCCCGGCTCCTCCTCTCGGATTCCTCCGATCTTCTGAGCACCTCCTCAGAGCAGGCGATGTCCTCCTCCGTCCGGATCTCCTTCTCCACCCGGAGAGAGGAGCCGTCCGAGTAGATACCCTGCTTCTCCCAGTAGTTCACCGCCCGCTTGATATCATTGTCCGTCAGGTTCAGGGCGTCCGCCGCTTCCTTCACACTGAATCCCTCTCCCCCATGCCGGAGCAGATACAGGTAGACCTTCACATAATCTCCGTTCGCCTCCGCCATGAAGCGATCCAGAAAATCATTGGACACGCAGGTCGCGCGAATCTCCAGACGGTCTCTGATCTCTCTCTTCATCTTCTTCACCTGCCCTCCCCTTCCTCACATAAACCGATGATAGCACAGCAGGGCGCCGCGGGCAATCGAACTGCTCCACAACTTTATCCACCGGATTTATCCACATCCCTGTGGATAACGTGGACAAATCATATGTCAAGCCTTTCTCATTTTTTCTTTTTCGGGAAATCCTTTCCACGCGCTTAGAATATGGCTTTTTCGCGTCTTTTTCATTTCTTCGCAAAAAGTCGGGATTGTATTTTAAAAATACAATCCCGACTTATCCACATTTTTCCAGTGGACGGCAATCCACAGCGAGGGCTCAAAAAATTTCCGCCCCCCACTGCTCTCTCATTCATCCATATCCTCTAAAAGCTCCGAAAAGCTTCCATCGTTCTCTTTCCGTCGGCTGTTTAATAAAAGATGCTATCTATCCCATCTGACTTCAGCACGCTCTAATATGGCGGAAAATGCAGGCGTTTTTGGCGCTTTTCCTGCCGCCCGGCCGATCCAGCGCAGGACGCTCTCTCAGGAGTTGTCTCTGCCCTCCCTGTAGTCGTCAATAAACTTTTCCAGCTCTTCCATGAATTTTCTGTCGCTCTCCCGTTCTTCCTTCGTATTTTTCTTCCCGACGGCTGCCTTCACAAGGGCCATCGCCACATTGGGGAGGACGCGGCTTTCTCCATAGTTCTTTACCGCTTCTCTGACGGAAAAATCCCTTTCGCTGATGCAGGGTTTAAATTGTCTCGCATTCTTTTTCCCCGATATGATAAGACCGGAGACAGCGATCATTTTTTTATCGAGAAGGGAGTTCAGAGCCGTGTGAAGGGGCGCGGCATAATGAAAAATGTCTGCCCTTCTTTCTCTCAGCTCCATACTGGTCAATGCGCTCTCACTGCCCCAGAGCTCCCGCATGACCGCCATCTCCCACTTATTCAACGATTGATTGTCTTTCACCATATCTCTCCTCATCTCTGTTCCATTCCGAGGCTCTTCCGAATTCAGAATGGAGTTTTAGCGAATTAGTTCTTTTGTTTATATACTAATATTAAATGAAATATTTGTCAATACCGTTTTTTAATTATAAAAAAGGAGGGAATCCTCCCTCCTCGGAAATTTCTCTGTTCCATTTTCTTTCTATCGAAGCTCCAGCCCCTCCGCATTGTACCAGTGAAAGCCGTTTTCCCGGCAGTAGCGGTCGATCTGCGAAGAAAGCCCGGGATCTGCCCGGTATTCCAGCAAATAGACGGAGAGGCCGCAGGCCTTTGCCCGGGAAAGATAAGAGCGAAAGTATGCGCTCTCCTCCTCCCCCTGCCTCCCGTAGCTTTTCCTCTTAAAGTCGATGCTGCTGAATACCGTCTCCTGGTTAATCCCGTCAAAGAGAGCGAGGGCTCTTCCCCCCGAAATGCAGCGGGAGACAAAGAGATCTCCCCCGTTAATCAGGATCGGAAGTCCGAAGCCTCTCAGGCCTTCCAGGATCTCGCAGAGTCCCCGGTAGGTCTTCTCCTCCGGATAATGATAGTAGACGTCCGCATTGTCCAGGAAAAAGCCGTCCAGTCCGAGCTCCGCATACTCTTTTCCAAGCTCATTTACGAGAAAGTCCCTCCAACGGGGGGAGGATACGTCGATCCAGCTCTCCTCCGGCCAGTTCTCATAGGCAGAGAGCGAAAGATCCGAGAAGCGGGAGAAATAAGGGCGGCCGCTCTCGATCGCCCCGATGTTGAGATAGCCGTAGACCGTCTTTCCCGCCTCCCGGAGCTTTTGGATCTGCTCCTTTTTAAACTCCGAGGGCTCGATCACAACGGTGCGGAAGCCCTGAAGGCGCTCCGCCTCCTCTCCGCTGATGCCGAGAAAGACCCCGTAGTCCCGCTCCGCCCCATTCCCGCACAGTAAAAGACAGAAGAAAAGGAAAAGCAGAAGAAGGAGCGAGAGAGCGGGCGCCGCTTTCCTCCTCAACAGCTCTCTGATTTTGCGCCGCCTCTCTTTAAAAGCGCGTCTCCGACCCGGTAGATATCCCCGGCCCCCATAGTGATCAGGAGATCTCCGGGCTGCAGGCGCTCCATCAGGAAGTCCTCGATCCTCTGAAAATCCGGGATATAGTAGACATTCGTGTTCTGCTCCAGCATGTGGCGCCTCAGATCCTCGGAGCTCACGCCCACCGTATTTTTCTCCCTCGCGGCGTAGATATCCGCGAGCACGATCTCATCCGCCTGGGACAGAGCTCCCGCAAAATCGTCCATGAGCGCCGCGGTCCTCGAGTAGGTATGAGGCTGAAAGGCGACCCAGAGCTTTCGATGCGGATACTTCTTCGCGGCCTCGATCGTGGCGGCGATCTCCTGGGGATGATGCGCATAGTCGTCTATGATCGTAAAGCCGCAGACCTCTCCTTTTTTCTGGAAGCGGCGGTCCGTGCCCTGGAAGCGGTGGAGCGCCCTCCGGATCGTCTCAAGCTCGATTCCAAGCGCCCGGCCCACGGCGATCGCGGAGAGGGAGTTGTAGATATTGTGCTCCCCCGTGACGCCGAGGCTGATCGGGCCAAGCTCCTTCCCCCGCTCAAAGAGGGTGTAGCTCGGATGCGCGTAATGATCGTAGCTGATGAAATTCGCGGTATAATCCGCGTCCCGGTCATGCCCGTAGGTCAAAACCCTGCAGCGAAGCCCCTCTGTGAAATATTCGTAGTGGGGGATATCCCGGTTGATCACGAGAAGTCCGTTCTCCGGAAGCTTCTCCGTGAACCTTCGGAAGGAGTGCCGGATGTCCTCCAGATCCTTGAAAAAGTCCAGATGATCCGCCTCTACATTCAGGACCACCTCGATCGTGGGATAGAAGGAGAGAAAGGAATTGGTGTACTCGCAGGCCTCCGCGATGAAGTTTTCCGACTGTCCGACCCGGATGTTTCCGCCGATATCCCGCATCATGCCGCCCACCGTCACGGTGGGGTCCCAGTCCGCCTCCAGGAGGATCTCCGCGATCATCGAGGTGGTCGTCGTCTTCCCGTGCGTTCCGGAGATATTGATGGCATTTCGGTAGTTCCGCATGATCTCTCCGAGAAGCCCCGCCCGGCTGATGATGGGAAGCCCCGCCTTCTTCGCCGCGACAAGCTCCGGATTGTCCGGATGGATCGCCGCCGTGTAGACCACGAGCTCGATCCCCTTTTCTATATTCTCCGCGCTCTGCGGATACCGGATCCTCGCGCCGAGCTTCTGTAAATGCTCCGTCAGAGCCGAGCTCTCCCGGTCTGATCCCGAGACCGTAAAGCCCCGGTCCAAGAGAATCTCCGCGAGGCCGCTCATGGAGATGCCGCCGATCCCGATAAAATGTACGTGGAGCGGCTTATCAAAGCTGATCTGATCCATACTCTCTCCCAAAGATGAACTCCCTCTGCTGCTCCAAAATCAAAAGCAGCAGGTTTCCGAGAAGTGCAGCGGCAAGCAGCTCCCCCGCGCCGACTATGAGCATCATCCACGGGATGAGCTCCTTTGCGCCATAGGCATAGCGGAGCACGAAGGGAATGATGAGCGCGTTGGAAAGTACCGGCGGAAGCCAGACGAGAAAGCGGGACAGCTTCCGGATCTGCCAGCTTCCGACGGCCCCGATCAAGGTCGCGAGCGTCCCGAAGACAATATCCGGAAGGGGCGCTCCGGCCAGCGCGTTCGCAAGAAGACAGCCGACAGAAAGCCCCGGCACTGCCGCAAAGCTGAAATAGGGCAGGATGCAGAGTGCCTCCGAAACCCGGAACTGCACCGCTCCGAAGCTGATCGGCTGAAAGATCAGTGTCAATACCGTATAGATCGCCGCGATCAGAGCCGCCTGCGCCAAAAATTTCGTCCTCTCCTGCTTCATCCTGCCCTCCTCTGATATGCCGCCCTTTCCTCCATCCGGCAGAAAGCCCGACAGAAAGCGCTCCCGCCCCGCAGAGATATGCAAAGCAATAGGGCAAGTCACAAAGCGCCGTCTGCTCATGGATTGGCAGAGCGGCAAAGCTATGCTTTCCGCATCCGGATGCCGTGGGCGGCTCGCCCGCCGAAAAGTGTAACACAGTATGGCGCGGCTTGTAAACCCGGCCATTTCGAAGCAAGTCGGAAGGCCCCGGCCGATTCCGCGTTTCCGCACGCGCCTTTTCCTTATCAGCCGCTCCGTTTTCTCCGGATCAGGCTTCCGTTTGCCAAGAGGCTGTCCCCCTGAAGGCCTCTGGAAAAGAGGATCTCTCCCCCCTCCCTGATTCCGATCGGGCCGGAAGAGCAGTTCAGAAGGACTTCCAGCTCTCTCCCCTCCTGATCCAGCTTGATATACTCCACCATCCTCTCCTGCTCGTATTCCCCCGGGAAATGAAAGTGCGGGCTCCGGCAGGCCGCCTCTCCCTTCCGCATGGCGATCAGTGCCTTCATGGCGGAGAGCTTTTCCCTGTTTTCCGGGCTCTCCAGACTCTCCCAGGGCATACATCTCCTGCAGTCCGGATCATATCCCCCCTCCAGCGCGATCTCGGTCCCATAGTAGATGCAGGGGCTCCCCGGCATGGTGAAGAGGACGGCGAGCTGCTGATAGAAGATATCCGGATTCTGAACACGGCTCATCAGCCTCATGGTATCGTGGGAATCCAGGAGATTAAAGATGACATTGTTGCTCTGCTGCATATACATGGTATAGCAGCGGTTCACCATGTACTCAAAGTCCTCCTTTTTCAGCTCCCTGTCCAAAAAGAAATCGTGGATCCCGCTCATCAGAGGATAATTCATCACCGCATCATATTCATCCCCCAAAAGCCATGGTCCGGCATCGTGCCAGATCTCCCCGAGGAGATAGAGCTCCGCCTTTTTTTCCTTTAAGCTCCTCCGAAGCCGCTTCAGAAAATGGTGGGAGACCTCGTCTCCCACGTCGAAGCGGATTCCGTCGATATCGAATTTCCGGATCCAGTCCTCACAGAGCGAGGTAAAAAAACGGATGACCGCCTCGCAGTTCGTATTTAGCTTCGGCATTCCATCCGAAAAGGCAAAGGAATAGAAGCGCCCGTCTCTGGTGCTCCCCCTGTCCCGGATATGCTCCCAGTCCTGTACCATGAACCAGTCCGCATATTCCGATGCCCTGCCCTTCTCCAGCACATCCTTCCAGGGGGCGAAGCTTCTTCCGCAGTGATTGAAGACCGCGTCCAGCATGATCCGGATCCCAAGACTGTGCGCCTCTCTTACGAGGGAGGCAAGCTCCTCCTCCGTCCCGAAGTCAGCATCCACCTTCGTATAATCCTCTGTGTCATACTTGTGGTTTGACTCCGCCTGCATAATGGGATTTAGGTAGATCCCGCTGATCCCGAGCGAGTGGAGGTAGGGAAGCTTCTCCCGGATCCCGTTCAGATTGCCTCCGAAACGCTCCTCCCTCGTCACCTCCCCCTCTCTCCACGGACTCAGACTCCGATCCTCCGGGCTCCCCTTTCCCCGGCAGAAGCGGTCCGGGAAGATCTGATACCAGATCGTCTCATTGACCCAGGCCGGAGTCTCATTGATATCCGCAGGATTCATCCAGGGCTTGGTAAAGCACTGCAGCATCCTGCCCTCGAGCTTCCTCTGCTCCTCTGTCAGGAAGCCGTCCTCGAAGTAATACCAAAGCTCCTGCTCCGTCCAAAGCTCAAAGAAATACTTGCATCTTTTATATCTCGGAACCAGGGTCGTCGTCCACCAAAGCTGGTGGCGAAGCCTCTTTTTAAAGCAGATCTCTTCGCGCTGTCCCGTCCACTGCTCTTTTCCCCCGAGAATTCCCGCTTCAAAAGGATCTCCGTAATGCAGGAAGACCCTCTTCACATCATAACCTGTCCTGAGATTGATGACCAGCTCCCTTTCATTTAAGGGATAGCACATCTGCTCCGATGTCCTGTGATATACCCCGGCAAATTCCATCGAAATCTCCTCACTCCCGAATAAGGGCGGCTCCCAGGGAAGAGCCGCCCTCTCAAGAAATCCGGGCAGGCGGCCCTCCCGAAGCCGCCGCCCGGCAGCTTCTCCTCCGATCTCCGTCTTCCAAAAAGCGCTTAGCCCTTCACCGCGCCGGAGACACCCTCTACATAGAATTTCTGCATGCAGAGGAAGAGGATTGCGATCGGAATCGAGATCAGCACCGCTCCGGCCGCAAAGCTCGTGTACCAGCTGTCGATGTACTCCTTCTCCACCATCTTCCAAAGTCCGATCGCGATTGTATACTGGTCGGAATTTGCGCGGCAGATCACCTTTGCGAAGATGAAGTCGAGCCAGGGCGCCATGAAGGAGGTCAGAATCGTGTAGATGATGATGGGCTTACTGAGCGGCAGTGTGATCCTGCTGAAAATCTGCCATCTCGTGCAGCCGTCCAGAAGCGCGGCCTCATCGATCGCCATCGGGAGGGTATCGAAGAAGCCCTTCGCGATCTGGAAGCTAAGCCCCGCTCCTCCGGAATACACAAGGATCAGGGCCAGACGGATCCATCCCCCCTCCGTAAGTCCCATCGCCTTCAGGATAAAATAGACCGCGATCATGGACATGAAGCCCGGGAAGAGTCCGAGCACCATCGCCATATTCATATAGGGCTTCCGCATCTTAAAGCGGAGCCTGGAGAGGCAGTAGGACACGGCGAGGACATAGAAGGTCGCGAGGATGCAGGAGCAGACCGCGATGATCAGGGTATTCATGAACATCCTCGGGAAGTTCAGAACCGTAGTGTCGATAAAGAGTCTTTTGTAGTTCTCCAGGGTGTAGGCCTTCGGGAAGAAGTTGGACACATAGGAGCCCTTCTCCTCCCGGAAGCTGGTCAGCACGACCCAGACGATCGGAAAGAGCCAGATCACCGCAAGAAGAGCCAGGACAATGTGCACGATCCCGTTCTTTACGCTTCGCCTTCCCGTCGCCGACGGCATTCTTTGTCCGCTCATTCTAAAATCCTCCTTCTTCCTTATAGGATTTACTCCTCCGATAGCTGAACAGGGCCCCGATCGCCAGAATGACAAAGGTCAGGATGCCGATCACCGCGCCGATATTATAGTACTGCTTGTCGATCGTGAGCTTATAAAGCCAGGTCACGAGCAGATCCGTGCTCCCCGCCGTAGAGGAGAGGTCCGTGACCGGCCCTCCCCCGGAGAGAAGGTAGATGACATTGAAGTTATTGACATTTCCGGTGAAAGTGGCGATGAGGTAGGGCGTCGTCACGTAGAGCATATAGGGGAGCGTGATCTTTCCGAAAATCTGCAGAGCATTGGCCCCGTCCACCCGCGCGGCCTCATAGAGATCCGACGGAATGTTCTGGAGCACTCCGGTCAGCTGCAAAAGGGTATAGGGCACTCCGACCCAGATATTGACCACGATGACGGTCACTCTCGCCCACATCGGGTCCGTAAAGAAGGGAAGACTCGCATCCGGCGCGATCCATCCGAGATTTCGCAAAAGGACATTGACTGCCCCGTCCGGCTGCAGGATGGTCCTCATGATAAGGAGCGAGACGAACATCGGCATTGCACAGGAAAGGACGAAACAAAACCTCCAAAAGCCCTTCGCCCTCGTCTCCTTCCGATTGATCGTAATCGCGAGAATCATCCCGAAGATATAGTTCGAAAAGGTTGCGAAAAACGCCCAGATCAGCGTCCAAAGGAGGACGGACCAGAAGGTGGTCCCAAGGATACTGCTCGAGTCAAAGAGGGTCCGGAAATTCTCAAGCCCCACCCAGTCAAAGAGCAGCAGGTGATTCCCGATCTTACTGTAATTCGTAAAGGCCATGCAGATCATGAAGATCAGAGGCAGTATGGTAAAAGCCAGGATGAACGCCATCGGAGGCGTCATCAGAAGACGGTAGAGATTCTCATTGAGGAGGGAGGAGAGATCCTCTCCGAAGGTATTGACATGCCTTCCCTCCTTTGCGAGACACTCCGCCTTGTAGGCGCTCCGAAGCGCTCCTCTCCAGGCGAGGAAAAAGAGGGCGCTCAGAAGCACCGTCGTCACCCCGTAGAGAAGGATCAATACGGACTGATCCCCCTTCACATAGAGATAGACCTGCTTCGCCTCGTCCCAGACCTCCGTTTGCGGCACAGTCCCAAGGCCGCGGAGCATCCCCAGGAAGCTGAGGCCCGCCGCCGCCATGAATACGATGTAGATAACTTCCAGAGCGAGATACAGAAGTCCCTTGATTCTCTGTCCATGGACAAAATTCCCAAAGCCCATCAAAAGCATGGACAGCTTTGTCTCCAGACCGCCCTCCCGGATCGCTCTCTCACAGGTATAAGGCGTCGGAAATTCATTGACCCATTTCTTTGATAATTTCATGTTTCTCCTCTCCCTGAATGCGCAGCCGCTCTTTTTCCGCGCCTAGATGCCGTCGCTGTTCATCGCCTTATTCATCGCCTCCACCTGCTCCTTCGCATTCTCATGCGTGACGCTTCCGTTCCGGATCCCCTTTCCCATGTTCTCGACCGGGACCCAGCAGTTGCTCATCTTCGGAACGAAGGGCTGCAGGACGGAGGTCTTGTCGAAGGTCTCGGTCTGCGCCGCCACGACGAGGTCTGAGAGGATGTCCTTGTCCTCCAGAAGCTTTTTATTGCACGGGATCACGTTCCGAAGCTCATAGTGCAGCTTCTGCCCCTTCTCTCCTCCGAGATAGACGGCGAGCTTCACGGCGGCCTCCATATTCTTCGCATTCGGGTTCACACCGATCGCCTTGGAGCCGGCATAGGAATACAGCTGCTTCTTCTGCCCGTTCAGAGTATAGGTCGGAAGAGCCGCGGCTCCCATGTTCTCCCCCAGGGCCTCCTTCACATTATTGGCATCCCAGGAGCCGGAGAACATGGCGTGGATGCTTCCATCCCGAAGCCCCGCGATGCCGGAGCCTCCCTCATCCACCTTGAAATTCGGATTCTTCAAAAGGTCGATCAGATAGTTCGTGACCTCCACCGCCTTCTCCCCTCCGAAATCGGCCCCCTTGGACTCGTCCGTACCGTCCCCGAAGAGGCTGCATCCGTTCCCGAAATAAAAGGCCGGGAGATTCCACGAATTGGTGAGCGGGAAGGAAACCGTCCCCTTTGAGAGCATGCTCTCCAGATTTTTCACATCCTCCTCGGTAAACACGGCCTTGTCGTAGTACATGTACCAGGTATTGGTGGTGAAGGGAACGCCGTAGAGCTCACCGTCCAGGGTCAAGGATTTGAGGAGCTCCGGTGTATTTTCCTCCTCGATCTCCTTCCGGTATTTCCCGCCGAATTTGGCGAGAGCCTTGGCATCCGTCATGGTGGTCAGGGTATCATTTGCGAACATAAAGACATCCGCGCTCGCCTCCGGGTCCTGCGATACCTGTGTCGCCGCCGTCGCCTCATCGGCGACGCCGTAGACGAAGGTGATATCCCACTGCGGATTCTCCTCCGCAAAGGAGCGGCACATTTTCTGCAGCCATTCCCCGCTTGCCTTTGACTGATCCTCCGAGGGAGACCAGACCATGAGGCGAACCTTTTCCCGCCCCTCATTGCCCTGCACCGAGCCCCCGCATCCCGTCAATCCCGCGGCAAAAAGACATGCCGCGAGAAAAATTGCACATTTTTTTCTTAGCATCACAACTCCCCCTCTCCTGAGTGGATTTCCGTCCGTTTCGTTAATTTTAATAATATCATTCTCTATTTTATCCGTCAAATAATAAGAGAAACGGAAGAAAGCCGGAAAAGAGACGGAGGGAGAGGGGATTATGAGAAAAAAGAAAAGGAAAAGAAAAAAGTCTCCGGAAAATCCGGAGACCCCGCAGGGCTACATGGATTCGAACCATGAAATGACGGAATCAGAATCCGCTGCCTTACCGTTTGGCTATAGCCCTGAATAAAAAACCGCCTGAGCTTTTCTCAGACTCATAAAGGATACTCGAGGCGGCGGGATTTGTCAAGTATTTTCTCCTCAGTCCGGGAGGAGATATTTCGAAAAGCCCTGCGTCATCGGCTTTTCGCCGTCATTTTCCACCCACATCGCTTCCAGCGCATCCCCCTCCGAGAGGCCGCGGAAATGCTCCTCCCGGATCCTCCGAAGGAGTGCCTCTCCCTCCTCCCGGCTCATGAGAAAAAGCGCGGTGGAGAGCGCATCTGCAAGTCCCGAATCCGCCGTCAGGATCGTGACGCTCCGGTGAAGCTTTCCGGGATAAAGCGTATCCGGATCCACGATATGGTGATACCTCTCGCCGTTCACCATATAATAGCGCTCATAGTCCCCGCTTGTGACGAGGGAGAGCTCCGAAAGCCCCGTCGTAAGCGCATACCTCTCCCCTTCTCCGCTGTCGATGTAAAAGGGGCTCTCCACAGGGCAGATCCACTTCTCCCCATCCGGCTTCCGGCCGATCGCCTTCAGATTCCCCCCGATATTGAGAAGAAAGCTCTTCGCGCCGAGCTCTGCGGCCCTTTCTCCCGCCCTCTGTACGGCGTAGCCCTTTGCGATTCCGCCGACATCGAGGCTCATCTTCGGATCCATGAGAGCGACCGTGGAGGCGTCCTCATCGATCACAATATCCTCGATCCGGCAGTGCTTCGACGCTTCTAAGAGCACGTCCTCCTCCGGAAGGGAGGCATGCTCCGGATCCGCGATCCCCTCCTCCCTCTTCTCATGCCAGAGAGAGAGAACCGCGCCGTAGGCGATATTGACCTTCCCCCCCGTGAGGCGATAGATTTCCTTCCCGAATTTCAGGAGCTCGATGATCCGGCCGTCCACCTTCACGGGACCCTGCCCCGCTCTCTCATTTACGGTCTTCAGATTCACTACGCCCTCGTAATCGTCATAGATATCGAAGAGCGCATGGCAGTCGCGGAGCTCCTTATGCACCGCCTCCGCCTTCTCCTGAAAGCTCTTCTCGTCCCTGTCATAGCCTGTCAGCACAGAAACCGTGTCGAAGACATCCATAAACTGCGACTGAAAGCGCTGAAGAGAAGGAGTGCTCCTCCCGCATCCGGGGAGAAGGACGAGCAGAGAAAGGCAGAGAAAAAAGCGGAGAAAAAGAGAGAAAAAGGCCCCCCTCTTCCTTCGGGGAGCCAGATATTTCACGGAATCTTTCACAGAAAATCCTCCTTGGAAAAGGCCCTCCTCACATTTTCATTCCTTGCCCCTGAGGAGATGTCTTAAGGTCTGCCGTCCGTTCCCGGACGGCAAACCTTTCTTTTATGAAGGATTATGATTCCACACTGCCTTTACTGTCAAGAGAAAGTTTCCGGATCAGATCTTTTTGCTGCTCATCCTGCTTCGGATATCATAGACCAGCATGAAGGCGATCAGGAGAAATCCCAGATAACCGTTCATCCCATAGAGGATATTGACAAGTCCCTTATAGGGGAGGAAGCAGGCGATAATGCATCCGACAGCTCCTCCTATGACAGTCAGGAGCTTGTACTTCTTCGTGCCCTCCGTCGCCACTCTTCCCACGCCGGTCCAAAGCAGCGGCACGGAAGTCGTATAGATTCCGCAGAAGATGATGACAGCGAGTGCCTGGGCGAGAAGCGGCGAGACTCTGGCCGCGAGGACCAGGGCCGGAATATCCGCGGTGGCCGTCATATCAATATGCATAATCAGCGCGACGCTCGCGAGAACCGCGGTCCCCATGATGAAAACGGTGGAGAGAAGCATGCCCGCGTTGACCTCAGAGAGCTTGTTCTTCGCTCCGACCTCCGAGAGGAAGGAGGCAAACCAGAGGATTACGAAGCCCCCGTAGGAAGCACCCGATGCGAAGGGATTTCCCCCTCCGACCTGGGCAAGCTCATATTTCCCCGCGTCCACCGCCTGCAGATTCTCCTGGAAATTCCCGCCTCCCGTAAAAAGAGAAGCCGCGGAGACCACGATGATGATGACGATGATGAGCGGCCCCAGCTTCCCGAGAGCATTCAGAATCCCGTCGAGACCGAAGATTGCGGTGGCGATGACAGCAATGGTCAGAATCACGGCGCCCACGCCGTTTGGAAGTCCCCACTGCTGCGAGGCCGTGGAATTGGCTCCGCCGCACATGACGATAAAGCACATATAGCAGAAGAATGCCGAAAAATAGTCGTAAAAGCTCCCGATATACTTTCCGCAGTAATGCTTATAGATGTCACCGCCCCTCTGGATCTGAAGCCGGGAGCCGTTGGTTGCGAAGGAGAGATTCGTGTAAATATAAATTACAGAGATTACGGCGATCACGATCGGAAGCTGGGAGCCATAGGAGGCCTCGTACTGCATGACCTCCTGCATGGTCGCAAAGCCCGCGCCGATGTAAAACGCGATACAGGCCCCGCAGAATCCGATAATCGCCATTAAATTTCGTTTTTTCCCGTCCATGTCATCCCTTTCCTGTCCCGGAGAGGATTCCGGGGTCCACGGGGCGGTCGGAACGCACTCTTCCCCGCTGATCCCTCAGAGGGGAAGAGTGCGATATATTGCCCCCCTTTAAAAATCTTCCTCGAAGACTGTCTGCTCCTCGACCGGGACTGTCAGCGTCTTCAGCGCACGCCTCACAAGCCCTTCCCGGATCTCATAGCTCTTCTTCTCTCCGAGAGTCGGATTTCCCAGCGGATAGGGGATGCCGATAGCCGGGACAATCCGGTTCGCACCGATCGTGAGAGAGATCGGGACAACCGTACACACATGCACAACCGGGATTCCTGCGCGATCAATTTCCTTAACCATAGATGCACCGCATCTAGTACAGGTTCCTCACGTACTTACCATCAAAACCGCGTCGACTCCGTCCTCCTTTAAGAGCGGGATATACTCCTCCGCAAAGCGCTTCGAGGAATTGG
Source organism: Oribacterium sp. oral taxon 078 str. F0262 (assembly GCF_000160135.1). Taxonomy (GTDB): domain Bacteria; phylum Bacillota; class Clostridia; order Lachnospirales; family Lachnospiraceae; genus Oribacterium. The sequence continues at coordinate 45,884 of NZ_GG729938.1, read as the reverse complement.
TCGCCGTACCGGTTCCGGTGGTGGTGATGAAGTAGTCCGTGAGCTTTCCGATCACACCTTCCTTCTCCAGCTTCCGGAGCGCATCGACCGGGATGCACAGGTCCGGATCCTCCGTGATGAAGGCCCGGTCGTAGCCTCCGTGGATCGTCATGAAATCCTTCTTGTCCGCGTGATCCATGCCCGCGATCGAGTACTTGCCCCACTTCGTCGCGGAGGAGGACTCGATATGGTCCGGGTTCCCCTGGGGCACGACGCCGCCGGAGGTGATGAGCGCGATCTTCGCCTTCGAAAGATCCTTAAGAGGCGGAGCCGGAGCCACATGATCGATGACCGGCATCGGATAATCCGTATAGGTCTCCTCTCCCTTTATTTTCCGGACGAGAAGCTCCACCGCTCTCTCCGATCCCCGGCGCTCATTGAAGTAGTTGACACGGATCCCCTTCTCAAGGTATCCCTCCTCCTTCGGTCCGAGCACTTCCTCGCCGTTTACAAGCTTTTTCAGAAGCTTCGCCATCTTCGGCGCCGCATTCCGCATATCCGCGGAGGAATCCTTCGTCTCGATGATGTATATGTCCTTCCGGAACATGTCGACGCCCGGGTTCTCCCGGTACATTCCGCTCACGACCGGGATCGAGAGCGCATCCTGCACGGCCTTCGCCATCGTGCCGCAGGCCACGCCGTAGCGCCCCGCATTGAAGGCAGGTCCCGCCACGAAGGCATCCGGGCTGAGGGGACGGATGAGTTCGAGAATCTCATCCACCACGCCGCTCTCGATATGAGAGCCAAAGTAGTTGTCACCGCAGATCACCGTCGCGACGATCTGGAAATCCTCCCCCAGCTCCTTCTGAAGGGCGAGTCCGGGTCCGATCGCTCCCTCTCTCAGCTCCGGGGCGATGTCCGCCTTCTCCTCGCCGCCGATACCGGCGAAGAACTGGTTGATATAATGAACTATTTTTTTGCCATATTCTATCTCCTTCCTCTCAAAAGTTCCGAAAAGTCCCGGGGCGCGCTTTTCCGGCCCGCCCGGCCCCGCGGCACTTCCTTAATACCCTCTCGCGCAGAGCTTGTTGAAGCCGTTCGCGATGGTAGAGGCGATGATGATCTGAATCTCCGCGTCGAAGCTTCCGTCCTCGTTCTTGCATCCGACCCAGCCGCCGATCTGCATCTCGATAAAGTCCTGCGTGCCGATGAGCCGATCCATCGCCGGGAAGTGGATGACCACATTTCCGTTTCCGCAGGAGATCATGGTATCCGCCTCCTTGCACACGTCCGCGAGGGAATAGGACTTTCCGTCTCTCCCGGGGAATTCGTCGGTGATGATAACGACCTTCGTCCCGCGCTGCGTCGTCTTCTTGCAGTTCATCATGAGATCGGTATCCGGATTGCCGTAGCCCTCCTCCGTGAGGAGCACTCCCTCGAGCCCCAGATACTCGCAGAGCTTCGAGGTCATATCGGAATGTCTCTCCTTATCCATCAGGAAGACATTCTCGTTGGTCAGGATCACACCCATGAAGTTCACGGTCTTTCCGTGCTGCCGGAAGAGATCCTCGATGACCGGATTATGAAGGTGATGGTAGGTCGTCACCTTGTCACAGGGCGCCACGCAGTTTCCGGAGATGATGGCTCCGTCGAAAATCTCCTCCGGATACATGATGGTCGGCACGATCTGCTTCGCGTCCACACCGTAGTAGTAGGTATCGTGGAGGAGTCCCTGGCTCTGCAGCATGTGGATATATCCGACTCTCGGAAGATCCGGATACTGCGCTGCCTGCTCCAGGAGCGGCTTTGTCTCGAAGACCTCGGTCTCATCCGGCGTCTGATCCTTCAGAGCCTTCGCGAGATAGGTCGCAGCGCTGAGTCCCGCCATGCGGCCCGCGCTCTCATAGACATGGGTCTCCAGACCCTCCTTCGGCTCGATCACGACACAGACATTCTGCGTCTTCGAGAAGGGGCAGTACTCCGCCGCAGGCCCGCTCATGTCGATGACTCCCTCCTGGAAGCCCACGATCTTTCCGACCGTGACGACGCAGAGGCCGTCCATGCAGTAGGTCTTTCCGTGTCCGACCTCCGTGACCTTTCCCATGACACCGGGGAAGACCACGCCCGGGCCCTCAACCTTGAGTCGGGGCTCGATGACGTCCTTCACCGGCGTGATGCGGACAGACTCCCCGGGATGGGCGAGCTCCACATGGCAGTCGATCAGACGATCATCCCGGAGCACCAGCTCCCGAAGCTCATCCGCATTGACATAGAGAACGCCGGAGCGAATCTCCGTCTTCTCTCCGAATTTCACATCGTGGATATGGATTTTTCCCAGTTCAAGCTTCATACATTAAAAACCCTCCTTGGCTTTCAAGAAACTGTTTCCATGGTTCCTCTATATCTATAACCCCGGCTGGGTTAAAGAACGGATTTTATTGATGATTCAGTATCATCTGGTGGAGAAGCGAGCTGTTCAGAGCGGATTCGATGACCGAAAGGTCAACCGTCTGAAAATCCCGGAGCGCCTTCTCCGTCCAGCGCGGTGCCTGCATCCCCCTGGTAAACTTGTCCACGGCCGCGATGGCCGCCTCGATCAGCTCGATCTCCCGCTCCTCGGACTCCGCGGCTCTCCCCTTCGAGAGAAAGACCGTCTTATAGGGACACTGATTCGGCTTCAGATTGCTCGCCTGGGGATGCGTCATCAGATGCCAGCCCCGGTGGATCAGATCCCTCGCCCGGACGAGGACGTCCCGGAAGCTGTCCTCCTCATGGTAGGAAAGCTCAATGTCCCGGTCCTCCCGGTATTTCTCCGCCGCCATCGGATTATTGCTGAGAAGCAGATAGATTTTCTCCATCCCCGTCCTCCTTATTGATATTCTCTATAAATCTATGTATCTATTCTAATGCATGAAAAGTTGAATAGGAAGTTGGGATTTTTCAATGCTGACTTGAGAAATTTTCATGATACATAATTTTATGCTGATATAGAATTGTAAAAAAACACAAATTAAGCAAGGGAGATCCTCCTTGGAAATAGCGGCAAAGTCAGACTCCATTCCATAGGCTTCGGATTGCTTGCCGGATAATTACAAATCCCGGTCCTTTAGAAGGATATCCAGCACCTGCCTCGGTGTAACAATAAAAGCTTCTCCGGAAAATGCTTTATGTTTCCTGTCACCGGATAAGCATCTTCTTCTTTGTTTCCAGTTTCCGGCGCTCTAAAAGGCCCCGTCCGAATGGCCGGGACCTTCTCTTCAAACTGATCCGAATATTTAAAGCTTTGGGATGATTTCCTTCGCGTAGCTGATAAAACGCTGCGCCGCCGGAGAACTGCGGTTCAAATCGCTGACCGCGATCCCCAGCTTGATATACTGCGGAGGATCCAGAGGGAGAAGGCAGAGATGGTTGAGTCTTCCCTTCGTAATGAGCTCATTCATGATGAGAACTCCGAGCCCCTGCTCTACCAGGCCCATCGCGGAATAATTCTGGATCGTTGAGATAGTGCTGTGGATTTTCAGATCCCGGGATCGAAGCAGGTTCTCAACGTCGAGATCTGCCCCGTAAGCCGGCATGATAAGCGTCTCCTTCTCCAGCTCCCGCAGGGAGATAGAGGAGCGGGACGCAAGAGGGTGAGAGCAGGAGACCGCCACCACCATGGGATCCCTCTTCAAAAAAATCCAGTGGTAGGGGAGGGAGGGCTGATGGCTGAAAAACGCGAGATCCGCCCGGTTTTCCCTGAGATAGGAGTCCAGATCCTGCCAGACCCCCTCCATGATCTCGATCCGGATCCCCGGATAATCCGCGTGAAAGCGCGATATCACGGAGGGAAGCCACTGACAGGCGATGCTTGCGTAGGATGCGATCCTGAGCTCCCCGCTGCTGAGGCCATGGATCTCCGATACCATTTGACGAAACTGCTCCTCAAAGCTGCACTGCGCCCGGAGAATCGGGATCAGTCTCTCCGCATTCCTGGTCGGAGTGACGCCGCTCTTTGTCCGGATCAGGAGAGGAAAGCCCACCTCCGATTCGAGTGCCATCATCATATGACTGATCGCAGAGGGTGTATAATCAAACTGCGCGGCCGCATTGGCCAGACTGCCGGAATCCACCGCATGTAAAAAGACCTTCGCCTTTATGATATCCAAAGCATCACCTCTCGATCCGCCGTCAAAGCCGAAGAATATGATTAAGCGCCTGCGCGCTGTTTTTCCGTCTGCCGCCCCGGCATTTTGTACGATCAATCCCCCGCATTGCTCCGCGAAACAGAATCCTCAGCCCTGTGAGACGAAAAGACGAGGGAGCTATCCGTTAAAAGTATAGCATAGATTCCCTCTTTGCATAAGGGTCCGCTCTCCTGTATAATCATGGCAATTTCAAGGAGAAGCAGGCAGATTTTCGCAGAAGACAGGGAGGAAAAGAGCTAAGATGAAAGGGATGGCGCGGGAGGGGAAGCTCCGGGTCTGGACCAGGCAGCATGAAAATGTCTGGAAGCTCCTGGAGGAGAAGGGGCGCTACACGGCAAAGCGCTCCTGCATCGCCCTGGATATGCCGGAATTTTCCGATATCCTGCTGAGAGCCTACGACTGGCTTGTGAAAAACAGCCCGGCCGCTTCCGAGAAGCCCCGGGACGCGGACTATCCGATCTGGCTCTCCTTCGATGAAGACACGGTCATGCTCTCGGGAGAGAAGGAGCTTGTGCTGGAGCTCGAAGTCGAACGCAGTCTCATCACACCGATCCATATCATAAAATGGGGAGAAATCCTGAACTACTCCTATCTTCCAGAGAATGCGGAGGACGAAAGACGGCATCGGGAGCTTCTCCGCCTCCGCGGGATTGACGACGCAAGAGCTGTCATGACGCAATTCTACCCGGAGATCCGAAGAGAGATCATGGAGAGCTGGAAGCGCCTCTTCGATGAGGAAATCCTCTTCGGAAGCCGTCTGTACTATGGAAATATATGGGAAATCCGGAGGGAGTGGGTCAAAAATGTACGAAATTGAACTCTACAGCTCCCAGACAGAGCAGGTCCTTTCGATTCTGGAGCGGGACGGCGTCTGTTACTCCCGGGCGGAATATGTCAGAAAAAAATATGGAGAGAGCGCGGGAATCTTTCTCCTCGCCTACGGCTCCTTCGTCCGGGAGGCGGAAAAGCTCCTGCAAAAGCCGGAAAAAGCGGAGTATCCCTATTGGGCCTTTCCCGACCCGAGGAGTGTCGATCTTTCGGGAGGAGGAGTCCTGAGCCGCCTCCGCGTTCCTGTCAGCGAAGTCCTCTTCTTCGACGCATGGGACTGGTACAAGGTCCTCCGTCTCTCCTATATCGGAGAGAACGAGGAGGAGGAAAAGGAATTTGCCCGGGAGCTCTCCCTCAGGGGGCTCGACAGCAATAAGGTCATGCTGAGCTCCTTCTACCCGGAGTGGAAGGAGCGGATCCTGAAAAGCTGGTCCCGGCTCTTCCGCTTTGACCAATTGATCCGCTCCGGCGACTACAGCTGTGTCCACAGCGTACAGGCCGCTCTTTGGATGCTGAAAAAAGAGTGGCTCCGATAGACCCGTCCGGAAGAAAAGGATCGGATAGCTATCCACGGAAAAAGGCACAGCTAGAGGATACAGCTGTGCCTTTCCGCCGCAGATCTAAGTGCTTTCCAAAATTATTCACGGAGATGCAGGGATTTGAACCCTGGCGCCGCTCACACGGCCTAAAGCATTTCGAGTGCCTCCCCTTCAGCCTCTTGGGTACATCTCCATCCTCTTCGAAGGTCTCCCTCCGAGCTGCCGGCAACCGGGATCGAACCGGTATGGGATTAAGTCCCGCAGGATTTTAAGTCCTGTGCGTCTGCCTGTTCCGCCATGCCGGCAATCCGGCTCCCACAGATCGCCGCAACGGAAAAATCATACTAAAAAGCGGGATCTTTGTCAAGGCGTATCCGACTGTGCGGACTGCTCCTGCTTCTTCGCATAGGCCGCGCCGGGTCCGGCGGCGTCATCCCCGGGATCCTCCGCGGAAACCTCTCCCTTCTGCGCGTCGCCCCCGGACTTTTCCCCTTCCTTCCGCGAAGCTCCGCTCTCCTTCCTCTCCTCCTCGCTCTTTTGCTCTTTACTCTCCGCACTCTTTTGCGCCGTGCTTTCTGTCTCTCTCTCCGCTTCTCCGCCCTTTCTCTCTTCCGTCTCCTTCTTTTCCGAAGAGGCAGCCGTTTCCTTAGAAGGCGCCGTCTCCTTCTTCTTCGGCTTCTTCCCCGTCTGTCCGTTCTCCCCGGCTGCTGTCTCCGCCTTTTGCTTTTTCTTCCCGCCTTTTTGATCCTTCTTTCGGATACTGCCTCCGCCGGTTCCCGCTTCCTCAGCATCCTGCCCCGCCTTGGTCAATCCGCTCACCTTCCCAATGTGCGCACTGATCTCCTCCACGGCGGCGGACGGCTTGTAGTCATCCACACCGTAGAGCATTTTGTGGAGCTCTGTGACATTGGAGCTCAGGGTCGTCGGGACGACGCAGTCCAGCTTTCCGATGTTCTTCGTCTCCCGGGAGAAGGGGAAGCCCCGGGTCTCCGCAAGCTGATAGCTCTTCGCCCGCACGGCGAGAGCGCTGATCTCTCCGATTCCCATACTGGTGGAAATCTCCGGGAAGACGGAGCGGGCGACATTGATGAGGACGGCGGGGTTCGCCTTCTTCGCCTTATCCATAGCAAGGCTTAGGACCTTTCTCTGCCTCGCGGTCCGGTTAAAGTCCGTATCCATCAGGCGAAGCCTGCCGTAGGCCACAGCCTGCACGCCGTCCAGGTGGTTCATCCCCGCGTGCTCCAGCTGAACGGATCCGATCCCGGTCGATTCCACGGTCTCCGTGATAAAGGCATTGATATAAAAGAATTCCGCATCGCTGATCTCGAGATCCACCCCGCCGAGTGCATTGATCGCCTTTGCCACCGCGGCCCAGTTGAAGCTCACATAGTCGTCGATCGAGAGATCCAGATTTTTTTCCAGAGCCTCCAGCGCCTGCTTGTGTCCTCCCTTGAAGAAGGCCTCGTTGAGCTTATGGTATTCCTTCTCCCCGATCATCGCGTAGGTATCCCGGAAGACAGAGACGAGCTCTATCCGCCCGCTCCTCCTGTCGAGGCTCGCCACCATGATGACATCCGAAAGCGCTCCCGCTTCCAGCTTCCCATCCCGGGAATCCACACCGAAAACCGCGAGCGTCCAGTAGCGCTTTCCGAAGTAGGGAGAGAGAAAGCTCCAGGCGAGATAGGAGAGAAGGAGACAGAGAAACAGGAGGAGAAGCGGCTTTAACGCTCTCCCCCTCCTCTTCCCTCTCCCCCGCCCCGGCGCAGCGGGGCGGGAATGAGAGGAATAGGGTCGACGCGGAGGATCCTCCGAAAAATCTCCCCCGCGTTCCGGCTCCTCCATGCGCAGCCTTTCACTCTCCTCATGCCTCGCGGAGGGCGCCGTTCGGCGTCTCCGCTCCCCGCTCTCTTCTCTTTTCATCCCCAAGCTTCCTCAAAAAGGCCTGCCGCCCCCGCCCGCTTTCCAGGGAAAGAGGCGGGACGGCGGAAATATTTTTTATTTTCCGAAGGATCGGATTCTAGCGCGCCTCCTTCGGTCCGGCGGAAAGCAGTGCCCTTCCGGCCTCGCTGCTCTCGTATTTTCTGAAGTTTTTCACAAATCTCCCCGCGAGGTCGAGCGCCTTTTTCTCCCACTCGGAGGCATCCCGGTAGGTATCTCTCGGATCCAGAATCCCGGAATCCACCCCCGGAAGGGACGTCGGAACCTCAAAATCGAAGTAGGGAATCCTCTTCGTCTCCGCCTTCAGGACCTCCCCGTTCAGGATCGCATCGATGATTCCCCTGGTATCCCGGATGGAAATCCTCTTTCCGGAGCCATTCCAGCCGGTGTTCACAAGATAGGCCTTCGCGCCGCTCTTTTTCATCCTCTTCACAAGCTCCTCCGCATATTTCGTCGGGGGAAGCTCCAAAAAGGCCTGGCCGAAGCAGGCGGAGAAGGTCGGGGTCGGCTCCGTGATGCCGCGCTCTGTGCCGGCGAGCTTCGCGGTAAAGCCGGAGAGGAAATAATACTGCGTCTGCTCCGGGCTCAGGATGGAGACCGGCGGCAGCACGCCGAAGGCATCCGCGGAGAGAAAGATCACATTCTCCGCGGCCGGGGCCATGGATACCGGCCGGACGATCTTCTCGATGTGCTCGATCGGATAGGAAACCCGGGTATTCTCCGTCACGGACTTGTCCGCAAAGTCGATCCTGCCCTCTTTGTCCAGCGTGACATTCTCGAGGAGCGCATTTCTGCGGATCGCCCGGTAGATATCCGGCTCGGACTCCTTGTCGAGGTTTATGACCTTCGCATAGCAGCCGCCCTCAAAGTTAAAGATGCCCTTGTCGTCCCAGCCGTGCTCATCATCTCCGATCAAAAGACGCTTCGGATCCGTGGAGAGGGTCGTCTTGCCCGTCCCGGAGAGACCGAAGAAGATCGCAGTATGCTTTCCGTCCAGGTCCGTGTTCGCGGAGCAGTGCATGGATGCGACGCCCTTCAGAGGCAGGTAGTAGTTCATCATGGAGAAGATGCCCTTCTTCATTTCCCCGCCGTACCAAGTATTGATGATGATCTGCTCCCGGCTCGAGATATTGAAAAGGACCGCGGTCTCGGAGTTCAGGCCGAGCTCCCGATAATTTTCAAGCTTCGCCTTAGAGGCATTGTAGACGACGAAGTCCGGCTTGAAATTCTTAAGCTCCTCCTCCGTCGGATTGATGAACATATTCGTGACGAAGTGAGCCTGCCAGGCGACCTCCATGATGAAGCGGACCGCCATCCGGGTCTCCTTGCTGGCACCGCAGAAGGCGTCCACGACGAAGAGTCTCTTTCCGGAAAGCTCCCTCTGCGCAAGAGCCTTCGCACTCCTCCAGGCCTCCTCCGTCGCCGGATGGTTGTCGTTTGGATAGCCCTCGCTGGTCCACCAGACCGTGTCCTTCGAGTTCTCGTCCATCACGATAAACTTATCCTTGGGAGAGCGCCCCGTGTAGATGCCGGTCATGACATTCACCGCGCCGAGCTCACTCAGCTGCCCCTTCTCAAAGCCCTCGAGTCCCTCCTTCGTCTCCTCCTCGAAGAGCATTTCATAGGAGGGATTATAGACAATCTCCGTCGTATCCTTTATGCCATAGCTTCCAAGATCAATCTTTGCCATTCCCTAACCTCTTTTCCCTGATCCGCTGTGCTCCGCCCCGCCAGAGCGCGGGAGAGCGCGCCTGCTGCCAACTGTCTTTGAAAAAAAACATTTTTTTCTCTACTATTATACATAGAAAGTCCGGATTGTCATCAGCGAATTTAAAAATTGTCAGAAAATTCACAAATCATGATCCCCGCGGCTTTTCTCTTTTCCCCATCCAATAAAGCGCCCCTGCGGGTGATCCTTTTCGCATGGATCCGCCTGAGCGGGACTGTTCCCGCGAAAAAGGACTGCGCCGGGTCCTCCCGCCGCAGTCCGTATTTTAAGCATCGTCTATCTCGCCCCGGCGGTCTGGAGGCGGATCAGAGCGCGGTAGAGCTTCGCCTGCGCCCTCAGTCTGGCCTCCTCAGAGAGCCGCTCCTCCCGGAGCCTTTCCTCCGCCTTCCGCTTCGCCTCCTTCGCTCTTTCCACGTCGATCTCATCGCTCCACTCCCAGGTGGACGGGAGAAGATGACAGCGTTTGTCCATCACGGACAGCATGCCGCCGATACAGGCGCCATGTCTCTCCGTCCCGTCCGGGAGGATCAGCTTCGCCGTCCCCATGCCGACCGCTGTGCAGTAATTCGTATGTCCCGCGAGGATCGCCACATCTCCTGCGATGGAGCGAAGCGTCACCCGCTCCACCTCATCCTCGAATTTCAGACCGTCGATCGAGACGATCTCCAAATGGAAGTTCGCCATCCTGCTCTCCTCCTACTGCTTCTTTGCCTTCTCGAAGACCTCGTCGATCCCTCCCACGAGGAGAAATGCGCTCTCCGGCAGGGAGTCGCATTCACCGCCGAGAATCATCTTAAAGCCGCGGAGCGTCTCCTTCAGAGGGACGTATTTTCCGGGAAGTCCCGTAAACTGTTCCGCGACAGAGAAGCTCTGGGAGAGGAAATTCTGGATCTTTCTCGCGCGGTAAACGGTGATCTTGTCCTCCTCGGACAGCTCGTCCATACCCATGATCGCGATGATGTCCTGGAGCTCCTTATAGCGCTGCAGGACCTGCTGTACCGCTCTTGCGATCTCGTAGTGCTCCTGTCCCACGACCTCCGGCGTCAGGATGCGGCTCGTGGAATCCAGCGGATCCACAGCCGGGTAGATTCCCTTGCTGGCGATGTCTCTGGAGAGAACGGTGGTCGCATCGAGGTGGGTGAAGGTCGTCGCCGGGGCCGGGTCCGTCAGATCGTCCGCCGGGACATAGACCGCCTGGACCGAGGTGATGGAGCCCTTCTTCGTCGAGGTGATCCTCTCCTGCAGGGCTCCCATATCCGTCGCGAGGGTGGGTTGATATCCCACCGCGGACGGCATACGCCCGAGCAGAGCGGAAACCTCGGAGCCCGCCTGCGTGAATCGGAAAATATTATCGATGAAGAGAAGCACATCCTGATTTCTCTCATCGCGGAAATACTCCGCCATGGTCAGGCCGGAGAGACCGACCCTCATTCTGGCCCCGGGCGGCTCGTTCATCTGCCCGTAAACCAGGGCGGTCTTATCCAGGACGCCGCTCTCCTTCATCTCTCCATAGAGATCATTTCCCTCACGGGTGCGCTCTCCGACTCCCGTAAAGACGGAGATGCCGCCATGCGCCGTGGCGACATTGTGGATCAGCTCCATGATGAGAACGGTCTTTCCGACTCCCGCTCCCCCGAAGAGGCCGATCTTTCCCCCCTTTGCGTAGGGGCAGATCAGGTCCACGACCTTGATTCCGGTCTCCAGAATCTCCGTCGCCGGAGTCTGGTCCTCAAAGGAAGGAGCCGGACGGTGGATCGCCCAGCGCTCCTCCGTCTTTGGCGCCGGCTTCTCATCGACCGGCTCTCCCAGGAGGTTGAAGATTCTCCCGAGGCAGGCATCCCCGACCGGCACGGTGATGGGCCCGCCGCAGTCCCTCGCCTCCATGCCCCGCACGAGGCCATCGGTAGAACTCATGGCAATACAGCGCACCACATCGTCCCCGATCTGCTGAGCGACCTCAGCGATGAGCTTCCCGCCGTCGTGGCTGATCTCAATCGCGTTGAGAAGCGACGGCAGCTGCCCTTCCTCGAAGCGGATATCGAGCACAGCGCCCATAATCTGTATTACCTTGCCTATATGCTGCTCACTCATGTATCGCTCTCCTTGTTCCCGCCCTATCACTGTCCCTCGGCGCCCGCGACGATCTCCGTGATCTCCTGGGTGATCGACGCCTGACGCGCGCGGTTGTAATAGAGACTCAGTTTATCAATCATTTCTCCGGCATTGTCCGTCGCCGCCTCCATCGCGCTTCTCCTCGCAGCCAGCTCACTCGCCTCAGAGCTCGCAATCGCGCTGTAGAGGAGCCCGGAGAGATACTCCGGAACAATCGCGTTAAAGACCTCTTCGGCGCTCGGCTCATAGAGAATCAGATTCTGAGCAATCTTCTCCTCCTTCCCCTCCCTCCCGCAGATCACGCAGGCGTCCTCCCGGAAGTCCGAGAGCGGGAGAAGACTGGTGGAGCCGGCTTTCTGACTCATCATGGACAGAAATTCCGTATAGATCAGCGCGATATGTCCGAAACTTTTCTCGCGGTAGCGCTCACAGAGAAGCTTCGCGATGGCATAGCAGTCGGATACCCTTAAGGCAGAGACCAGATCATATTGCTCCGTCACGATCGGGAAGCTCTTCTGTCTCGCATACTCCAAGCTCTTCTTTCCGAGCGGAAGCACAGAGAAGCGCTTTCCCGCACTTTCCTCCTCCAGAAAACGAAAGAGATTCGCATTATAGCCGCCTGCCATGCCGCGGTCTCCCGCGATGACGATATAGCAGTAGCTGTCCTCTCCGTTTTCCCTGGTATAGGGGGAGGTGAAATCATAGTTTCCAAGCGCAATATTGCAGAGCGTCTGGCGGAGAATCCGGAAATAGGGCTTGCTTCTGTCTGCCCTCTCCTTTGCTTTTCTGAGCTTCGAGGAGGCCACAAGCTCCATCGCCTTCGTGATCTGCATCGTATTCTGTATGCTTTTGATCCGGAGTTTGACTGACTTCATATTCGCAGCAGCCATCTCTGTCCCCCCTTACTTCGCGTCCCGCTCAGCGGCCTTTCTCGCCGTAAAGTCCTCCGTGAAACGGAGAAGAGCAGCCTTGAGTCTCTTCTCGCTCTCCTCCTCGAGCTTTCCGCTCTTTCGGATCTCCTCCATGGCATAGAGCCCGTCGGCATCCGAATCGAGGTAGGAGAAGAGCTCCTCTTCATAGTCATGGATATCTCTGACTTCGACAGAGCTGAGAACATCCTTTACCACGGCATAGAGGATCGCGACCTGCTTCTCCACCGAAACCGGAGAGGACTTGCCCTGCTTCAGAACCTCCACGATCCGCTCTCCCTGCGCAAGACGCGCCTTGGTGTCCGCGTCGAGATCGGAGCCAAACTGCGCGAAGCTCTGAAGCTCCCGGTACTGGGAGTAAACGAGCTTCAGGGTACCCGCGACCTTTTTCATCGCCTTGATCTGCGCGTTTCCTCCCACACGGGAGACGGAGATGCCGGGATTTACGGCCGGCATGATGCCGCTGTGGAAGAGCTCGGTCTCCAGAAAGATCTGTCCGTCCGTGATGGAAATGACATTGGTCGGAATATAGGCGGAGACATCGCCCGCCTGTGTCTCGATGATCGGAAGCGCCGTGAGGCTCCCTCCCCCCATCTCCTCGGAAAGCTTCGCCGCTCTCTCCAGCAGTCTGGAGTGCAGATAGAAGACATCTCCGGGATAGGCCTCTCTCCCGGGCGGTCTCCGGATCAGAAGGGAGATCGCACGGTAGGCGACCGCGTGCTTCGAGAGGTCATCGTAGATAATCAGGACATGCTTCCCCTGATTCATGAAGTACTCCCCCATCGCGCAACCCGAGTAGGGGGCGATGTACTGAAGCGGGCTCGGCTCGGAGGCCGTCGCCGCAACGACGATGGAATAATCCATCGCCCCCGCCTCCTTCAGCTCGTTCACAAGAGCGGTCACGGTCGATCTCTTCTGACCGATGGCCACGTAGATGCAGAGGACGTCCTTCCCCTTCTGATTTATGATGGTATCGATCGCAATCGTCGTCTTTCCGGTCTGACGGTCCCCGATGATCAGCTCTCTCTGCCCTCTTCCGATCGGAATCATGGAGTCAATGGCCTTGATGCCGGTCTGGAGCGGCTCCTTGACAGGCTGCCGCTTGATGATGCCGGGGGCGGGACTCTCCACCGCGCGGAACTCACTGCTCTCGATCGGGCCCGCTCCATCGATCGGCTGTCCAATCGCATTGACGACGCGGCCGATCATGGCCTCTCCCACGGGCACCGAGACCACTCTTCCGGTGCGCTTTGCGGTCTGTCCCTCCTGGATCCCGACGTCCGAGCCGAAAAGCACTGCGGACACGCTGGTCTCCTCCAGGTTCTGCGCCATACCATAAGTGCCGTCCTGAAACTCCAGAAGCTCCCCCGACATGCAGTTCGTCAGGCCGCTGACCCTCGCGATCCCGTCTCCGACGGTCAGGACCGTTCCGGTCTCATTCTGGATGATGGCATTCTCATAATATTTGATCTGACTTCGGATGACCTCCGAAATCTTTTCTGGCTTTAATTCCATTCTATGCCCATCCTTTACAATACGTATTCATCAAGCTTCTTACGGATCGCGGAGAGTCGGCCCAATACCGTGCCGTCCAGTCTCTTTCCGTCGATCTCGACGAGAAGTCCTCCGAGAAGGGAAGAATCCAGCTTCTCCGTAAGCTCCACCTCTTTCCCACTTCGCTCTCTCAGGCGGGAGAGGAGCTCTCTCCTCTCCTCCTCCGTGAGAGCCACGGCGCTGAAAACCGTCGCCTCCAGTATTCCGTGATCCCGGTTGTAGGCGTTTTTGAATGTTCTCTCCGCACCGCTGTAGGAGCTCAGAAGGCCCCTCTCCACGAGAAGCTTCAGGAAATTCAGAAAATAGGGCTCAATGCTGCCGCGAAAGGCCTTGTCCAGAAGGGAAAGCCTCTCCAGCTTCGGCAAAGAGGGCTCAGAGAGAAGACGGATATAGTCCGGATTCTCCGAAAAAAGCTTCCCCACCGTCCGCATCTCCGAGAGTATTCTCTGATCCAGCCCCTCCTCGCGGGAGAGCTCGTAGAGGCTTTTGCCGTAGAGCTCCGCCGCGTTTTTCATGAGGCCTCCTCCACGTTCTTCAGGAAGTCCTCGATCAGGCTTCGGTGATCCTTTTCATCGATCTCCTTCTCCACGACCTTTCCGGCGATGTCCATCGCGATGCCGCCGATCTCGCCCTTCAGCTCATTCAGCGCCTTTCTCCGCTCCTGCCGGATATCCTGATCCGCCTTCGTCTTCAGATTCTTTGCCTGCTCCTCCGCCGCGCGAAGCAGCTGCTCAGAGCGGGATTCCGCGTCCTTTTTCGCCCTGTCAATGATGGAGGACGCCTCCGCTCTCGCATTCGCCATATTCTTCTCGTACTCCGAGCGGACGCTTTCCGCCTCCTCACGGGCTTTTTCCGCGGCCCGGATATCCTGATCCGCCTTCTCCTGCCGCTTTCTGATCACCTCCTGCACCGGCTTGAACAAAAAGCGCTTGATGAGATAGAGCTGAAGAAAAAGATTCAGAATCGTCGCGATGAAGGTCCAGGGTACAATGGTTACTAATTGCTGAGTTTCCATTTACTGCCTCCGAAATAAGTGTATAAGTCTCCGCCAAGCGGGCAAATGCCGGGCAAGCCTGCCTGCACGAGCATCGGGACGGACGTTTATTTCAGGAAGTTCATGAACATTCCCGGCGCAACGAAGATCAGAAGAAGTCCGGTGACAAAGCCGTAGATACCGGTGGTCTCCGCGATTGCGCAGCCGAGCAGCATCGTGCTCGTGACATCACCCTTGCACTCCGGCTGCCGTCCGATCGCCTCCAGTGCCTTCGCGACGGCGTTTCCTTCTCCGATACCGGGTCCGATACCGGCGATCAATGCGCATCCCGCTCCGATTCCACAGCCGCCAAGTGCAATTCCTCTCGCAAGAAACTGAAAATCTGTCATTTTATTTTCCTCCTAAACCTGTCTGCCGGTGCTTCCGGCATGGACGTTTCTGTAGTAAGTATAACTCTCCTGTCCTTCCTAGCCCTCCGCCGCGTTCGCGATATACATGATCGTGAGCATGGTGAAGATAAAGGCCTGCATGATGCCGGAGAACCAGTCGAAGTAGAACGAAAGGATCGCCGGAAGCCCCACATCCAGGATCGGAATCTGAGAGAGGAGCTGCCCCGCCGCGCCGGGGATCAGGTGAAGAATCGCGGAGGAAGCCAGGGCGAGAGCCGCGTAGATGAGGCCGTTGATGACAACTCCCGAAAGGATATTCCCGAAATGACGGCAGGCCATGCTGATGGGTGTCGCGATCTCGGAGAGAATGTTAAACGGAGTCATCACAAAGATCGGCGTCGTAAAGCCCTTCAGGTAGCCGAGGACGCCGCCCGCCTTGATCTTGTTCGCCGTAATCATGATAAAGACGACGACGGCCCAGGCCGCCTCCACGGAGAGATCCGCCGTGGGACTTCTGAGGCCGGTCAAGCTGATCAGATTCGAGACGACGCTTGTGGAAAAAAGAGCCGCGACAAAGGGGATCATGCGGTCAAAGCGCTTTCCCCCCGTATTGCTCCGCACCAGATTCGTCGCGGTCTCCACAAGAAGCTCCGCCACCGCCTGGCGCTTTCCGATCTTTTCCACCTTGAGATTTCTCGTCAGGAATATGCAAAGCCCGGTGATGATCGCCATGACGAGCCAGGAGACCAGAATGGTCTCTGTGATCAGGATATCCCCGAGAACGGGGATGCCCGTCGGGATGCGGAAGAAAATTTTCGCACCCGAGATATCAAAGTTCATAAATTACTTCTCACCTCCCTCTGTCTCTTCCGTCCTCTTTCTCCCCGAGAAAATCCCCCGGAGCCGGATCAGCGTCCCCGGAAAGAGGAGGGGCAGGATCGCCGCCACCGGCTGAAAAGGCGGGGCAACGAGCGCCAGGATGATCCAAAGAAGCTGCATGAGATTCCGGTTTCGGTAGGAAAGACGCATCTTCTGATAGGCGTCCTCCTCCTTCTCCGTATTCACGATGCTCTGGACCGTCATCCCCATCATAAAGAAATTGAGGACGGAAACTGCCGTGCCGAGCGCTGCGCTGAGCGGTACCCGATAGTCAAAGGGGATCCTCTCCGGAAAACAGCGGTGAAGAAGGAAAAAGACGGCGAGCATCAAAAGCATCATTAGGATACTGCCCCGCGCAACTCTCCCGCTCTCCTCCTTTACTGTCTTTTGTACCTTCATCTCTCCCTATCCCCGATGCTGATTGAATGCCGCTGTCTCCCGCTTCTTTTTCTCCTCTTCCTCCCGCTTCATGATCGAGCGAAAGAGCTTCCACGCCGTCATAAAGGAGCCGCCGAGCCCGAAGAAAAACCCCGGGATATAGACCCACTCTCCGAGAGAGAAGCGAAGGCTCAGCTGCTGACACAGAAAAAGGCATAAAAGAAGCGGCATCGCGAGAGAAAGACCCAGCTGCGTAAGGATGGAGATATTCCGATAGATACTTGACCATTTGCGCATACTGAAGCTCCCCCCCGCGGCGCCGTCCGGCTTTCGCTGTTAAAGATGCCGAAAAAGCTAAGATTTCACAGACTTCCAAAATGCCGCTACAAACTCAGATTCTACCGCAGCGAGGGGGATAAATCAAGGTTTGGAATAGGGCAATTTGTCGTAAAAAGCCGGGAAAACGACTGTTCCTCCGGCTTTTTATTTATTGCATTTTACGATAAATCTTTTCCCGGCGCCCCCCGCCGGATTTCAAGAACAGCCGCGAAACGTACAAAGCTTATTGTGCTCCCCCCTCCGCTGCCTTGACCGCATCTTTTTTGGGAGGCGGCGGAGCTGCTGCCGCAGGCTTTGGCTTTACGGGCCTCTTCCCGGTGATCGCCCCCGTCGGGCACTTCTGAGCGCAGATTCCGCAGTCGGTGCACTTTTCATTCATAACCGCGAGATTATCCGTGACGTGAATCGCGTCAAAGGGACAGTTTTTCTCGCAGAGCCCGCAGGCGATGCAGCCGATGGAACAGGCGCTTCGCACATCCTTTCCCTTC
The DNA here is from genome assembly GCF_000160135.1 of Oribacterium sp. oral taxon 078 str. F0262. Taxonomy (GTDB): domain Bacteria; phylum Bacillota; class Clostridia; order Lachnospirales; family Lachnospiraceae; genus Oribacterium. The sequence goes on along the minus strand of NZ_GG729938.1, from coordinate 28,622 downwards.
AGGAGATTTTTGCAGGCGACGAGGCGCTTCTTCTTATAGGGTACAAGGGCGATGAGCTTCTTCGGACAGGCCTTGATGCAGGCGCCGCAGGCGGTGCACTTCTCCTTATCGACGACGGCAACACCGTTTATCACGTGGATCGCGTCGAACTGACAGGCCTTCACGCAGGAGCCGTAGCCCGCGCAGGAGTAGGGGCATTCCTTCTCCGAGCCGTTCGGAACGACGGCGAGATCCGAGCAGTCCGCGATGCCGCTGTAATGATAGCTCTGCTTCGCCTTATCACAGGAGCCCTGGCAGTGGACAAAGGCCACCTGCTTCACCTGATCGAGGTCCCCCGCCTCTGTCCCCATAATTTCGGCGATCCTCTTAGCAGTGGGGGCGCCCCCCACCGGGCACTGCGTGACCGGAGCCTCCCCCTTCGCGATTGCCTTCGCGCAGCCGTCGCAGCCCGGAAAGCCGCAGGCTCCGCAGTTATTTCCGGGGAGTGCCGCTCTCACCAGGGCCTCCCTCTCATCGACCTCGACCTTGAACTTCTCCGAGGCCACTCCCAGAAAGAGACCGAGGATGAGCCCGGTCGCGCCCACGAGGAGAGCGGCGACCAGGACAAATGTCGTGATATTTTCCATAATCCTTCCCTCCTTAAATCATACCGCTGAAGCCGAAAAAGGCGATCGCCATGAGGCTTGCGGTGATGAGCACGATCGGGGAGCCCTGAAAGGCATGGGGAATCCCGTCATTGTCCGCGATGATATTTTCACGGATCCCGGCCATAAGAAGAAGGGCCAGAGCGAAGCCGACGGAGATCCCGATCCCATAGACCAGGCACTCGATGAAATTATAGCCATAGGTCACATTGTTCAGCGCGACGCCGAGCACCGCGCAGTTTGTCGTGATGAGCGGAAGGTAGACGCCGAGCGACTCATAGAGAGAGGGGATATTTTTCTTCAGGAACATCTCCACAAACTGGACCAAAGCCGCGATCACGAGGATGAAGACGATCGTGTTCAGAAACTCCAGCCCGTCCTTCAGCCCAAGCGCCCTGCAGAGCGGCCCCGAGGCCTTCAGGAAGAGGATATAGATCGCATGGGTGACAACGGAGGCAATCGCGATGACGAAAATCACGGCTCCCCCCATTCCCTTCGAGGACTCCGTCTTCTTCGAGACGCCGAGGAAGGGGCAGATTCCCAGGAACTGGGAAAGCACCACATTGCTGACCAGAGAATATTTGATTGCTATCAGTAAAAGCCCCAGCATCCTTATCCCTCCCTTCCGATCGGACTCTCCTTAAGATCAGAGCCCTTATCCGCGCTGTCTGCCTGCTGCTTCCCGCCGTCCTTATTCTCCGGCTGTTTACTCTCCTCCTTCTCGCTTCCTTCTGCCTGCGCTTCGGAGGAGCTCTCCGCCTTCCGGCTCCCGGGTCTTAAACGGGAGCGCCCCGCGGGCTTCTGTACTTCCTCCTTCGCGCCCTCCGAAGCAGGGACAGCGGCGCTTTCCTTCTTCTGGGAGGCCGGCTTCTCCTCTGCCTTAGGCTTCGCAGCGCTCTTAGGCTCCCTGCTCTCACAGGAGGCAAAGCAGCCCATGCAGTTTCCTGCGCAGACAAAGTCCGCCGGAGCGTCCCCGTTTGTCGCAGAGGGGAGCTTTAGCTTGTTCTGAATCGCCGTGAGCACCGCGAGCACCAGGAAGGCGCCGGGCGCAAGGACAAAGATGTTGATGCTGAAGGCCTCCGGGATCAGGCGGAAATTAAAGATCGTTCCGGCGCCGATGATTTCCCGGACCGCTCCGATCACCGTGAGCGCGAGGGTAAAGCCGATTCCCATCCCAAGACCGTCCATGAAGGAGAGCATCGGCTCATGGGAGAGCGCATAGGCCTCCGCCCTCCCGAGGATGATGCAGTTCACTACGATCAGCGGGATATAGATGCCGAGCGCCTCATAGAGCCAGGGCACATAGGCCTGGATCAAAAGCTGAACGATCGTAACGAGTGAGGCCACTACGACAATCTCTCCGGGGAGCCGCATCCGATCCGGTATGATCTTCCGGAGCACCGAGATCAAAAGGTTGGAAAACATCAAGACCGCGGTCGTGGACAGACCCATGCCGAGTCCGTTCAGAGCGCTGGTCGTCGTCGCAAGTGTCGGACACATGCCGAGCATGATGACGAAGGTCGGATTTTCCTTTACGATGCCGTTATAAATCCTTTCCGTATATTTATCCATTCTTCCCGCCTCCTCCCTGCTCCAGGACATAGTCCCCGATAAACTGTGTCGCGGCGTTTACCGTATTCGTGACAGCGGTGCTCGTGATCGTGGCCCCGGAGATCGCATCGATCTCATTCTCCCCGGCGCCTCCGCCCTTCTTCACGGAAAGCTTCGTGCCCTTTCCCGCGAACTGCTTATAGAATTCCGGCTCCGTGGCCTTCTGCCCGAGCCCCGCCGTCTCCGGAAGCGTCTCCGGAAAGGAGATCCCGGAGACCTTCAGGTCCGGGCTCACTCCGACGACCACGATGACATTCCCTCCGTAGCCGGCCGCCTGCCCTTTCACGATATAGCCGATCGCCTCTCCTCCCGCGTCTTTTGCGGCGACAGCGGAGAGAAGCTCCGCCCCGCCGTTGTCCGCAGAGATCGTTCCGTCCGTTTTCGCTTTTTCAAGAGCGTCCGCCAGGCTCTCCTCATCGTAGCTCTCCGCGTCCATCACCTTGTGGTAGGACTCGATCGTGGACGCCATATTCGCCTCATAGATTCTCTGCTTCGTGAGGCCGTAAACTCCGCCGAGGAGAAGTCCGGAGACCAGGGTGATGGCAGTCAGGACGATTGCGTCCTTGACAAAGGAATCCTTCTTCATGACTTCTCTCCCTCCCTTCCGAAAGCCTTCGGAATCGTTTTTTCATTGATCACGGGCACAAGGATATTCGTCAGGATAATCGCGTAGGACACGCCCTCGGCGGAGCCGCCGAAGAGGCGGAAGAGCCCGGTGAGAAGCCCGAGGATCAGCGCGAAGATGATCTGACCCTTCGGCGTGATCGGCCCCGTGACATAATCGGTCGCCATGAAGAAGGCCCCGAAGATCAGGCCTCCCCCGAGGATTTCCGCGAGCACATAATGGAGGTCAAAGCCTCTTCCCCCGAAGAGAAGCGTGAACAGCGCGACGGTCCCGATATAGATGAGCGGAATCTTTGGGGAGATCACTCTTCTCAGTATGAGATAGAGCGCCCCGATCAGGAGGCAGAGCTTCGAGACCTCGCCGATCGTCCCCGGGATCTGCCCCAGGAAAAGAGTGCGAAGGCTCTGCACCGCCGCGGGATCCGCCTTCATCAGGGCGAGCGGCGTCGCGGAGGAGACCGCATCCGCCCCGACTCCCCGGAACTTCGTCATCGGTCCCGCAAAGGAGATCAGGAGAAAGCAGCGGGCCGCAAGGGCCGGATTCATGAAGTTTCTTCCCAGACCGCCGTAGAGCTGCTTTACGACGAGGATCGCGAAGACCGCCCCGACCACCGGCATCCAAAGCGGGATATCCGGCGGACAGTTCAGGGCGAGGATCAGCCCCGTGACCGCGGCGGACCAGTCCTTCACCGTGTTCGGGAACTTCATGCACAGCTCATAGAGATACTCCGTAAGAACTGCGGCCGCAGTGGTGAAGACGATGACGAGGGCGGCGTTTAAGCCCCACTGCATCACGCCGTAGATCGCGGTCGGCAGCATGGCGATCACGACATCCCGCATGATCTCCGCGGTGCTGATCCTGTCTCTTATATGAGGATTCGCAGAGAGATTCAGCATTTTCATTTCTTTTCCCCCTCTTTCTTCCCTTCCGCTTCCCGCGCCTTCATGGCAGCAGCTCTCCGCTCCGCATTCACCCTTCGCTTCATTTCCTTAAAGCCCTGTGTCAGGGGGCGCTTCGCCGGACAGACATAGGAGCAGCATCCGCACTCGATGCATTCCATCCCATATAGCTTCGTAAAACGGGCGGTATCTTTTCTTAAAGCCGACTGCATCATGAGAGTCGGCATCAAATTCTCCGGACAGGCGGAGACGCATCTCCCGCAGTTGATGCAGGCTGTCGTCGGCTCCGCGGAGACCGGATCCTTCAAAAAGGCCAGGATGGAGCTTGAATTTTTCACAAGCGGCACATCGAGCTTAAAGAGAGGAACCCCCATCATGGGGCCGCCGGAGATGACCTTCTCCGGATCCTCCTTAAAGCCCCCCGCGGCATCGATAATCTCCTGATAGCTTATGCCGAGCGGCACCCGGAAATTCCCGGGCTTCACCACCGCGTCCCCCGTCACCGTGAGTATCCTCCGGACGAGCGGCATGGATTCGCAGACCGCGTCGTAGATCGCGATCACGGTGTCCACATTGTCTACCACCACTCCCGCGTCCGCGGGGAGCATGGAGGAGTTGATTTTCCGCCCTGTCGCCGCGTAGATGAGCTGCCGCTCTCCCCCCTGGGGATATCTCGTTCGGAGGGACAGGACCTCCATCCTGTCCTCCGACTTCACAAGCTCCGACAGCTTCCTGATCGCCTCCGGCTTGTTGTCCTCGATGCAGATCTTCCCCGCCGCATTCGGAAAGAGGCGGAGCAGCACGCGAAGACCGCCGATCAGGCGCTCCGGATACTCCAGCATATCCCGGTAGTCCGAGCACAGATACGGCTCGCACTCCGCGCCGTTTACAAGAAAATAGTCGATCTTCTCCGGCTCCTTCGGAGAGAGCTTCACCGCAGTCGGAAATCCCGCTCCCCCAAGCCCCACGATCCCCGCATCCCTCACAATGGAGACAATCTCCTCTCTGCTGAGAGATTTGTAATCGCGCTTCTCCCCGAAGCCCGGAATCTTCTCGTCGTTCTGGTCGCTCTCAATGAGGATGGACTCCGCCATGACACCGCCCGGCGTCAGTCTCTTCTCAATCGCCTTCACGCTCCCCGAGACGGAGCTTATGACCGGCGCGGAAATGAATCCGCCGGCCTCCGCTATCGTCTGTCCGACCAGAACCTTGTCCCCCTTTTGCACCACGGGCTTTGCGGGCGCGCCGATATGCTGGGACAAGGGATAGACCATGGTCCCCTTCGGCCTGATTTCCCGGATCGCCTCCCCCATCGCGAGCTCCTTGCCGTCGTAGGGGTGGACTCCGCCCTTGAAAGTGGAAATACCCATCTTTGATACCTCCCAAATATGATTCCGCAGACTCTTTTTATCATTATAGATGAGAAAAATTCTTCCGACAAGCAAAGAAAGAACCATGCATTGGATTTAGTGCATGATTCTTTCCGATGGCTCTTTGCTTTCGCTGTTAGATTTTTACAATAAGTTCCTGTCAGGAACAGGATCTTTTCACTCCACCGTCACGGATTTCGCGAGATTCCTCGGGCGGTCCACGTCCAATCCCCGGAGCACGCTCACCCGGTAGGCAAGGAGCTGAAGCGGGATGACAGAGAGGCTCGCGGAAAAGAGCGGCTCTGTCTCCGGGAGGAGAATGCTGCCGTCTGTTCCGGAGAGAAGCTCTCTGTCCTTTCCCATAAAAAGGGCATAGAGGCAGCCTCCCCGGCTCTTCACCTCCGCCATATTGGATCGCATCTTCTCGAAAAGCTCCGGCTGACTGAGAATCCCGATTACGGGTACGCCTTCTTCAATCAGGCTGATCGCCCCGTGCTTCAGTTCTCCGGCCGCATAGGCCTCCGCGTGGATATAGCTTAACTCCTTCAGTTTGAGGGCAGCCTCCAGTCCCGCCGCGTAGTCGATCCCTCTCCCGAGGAAAAAGACGTCCCGCGCATCCCGGCAGCGCTCCGCAATCCCGGAAAGGGAATCGGAAAGTGAGAGGCAGAGGGAGATCTTCTCCGGGAGCTCCCGGAGCGCCCCTGTGAGCCGCTCCTCCTCCGCTCTCGTCAGTCTCCCCCTCGCCCTCGCAAGGGCGAGGCACAGGATATAGCCCGCCATGAGCTGTGCGCTGTAGGCCTTCGTGGTCGCGACGGAGACCTCGGGCCCGGCAAGCGTATAGAGGACATAATCCGCTTCCCTCGCGATGGAGGAGCCGGGGACATTTACGATGGCAAGCGTCGAAGCGCCCCGCAGCTTCGCTTCCCGAAGCGCGGCCAGTGTATCGGCGGTCTCCCCCGACTGGCTGATCAGGATCACCAGATCCTCCGGAGAGAGGAGCGGCTTCCGATAGCGAAACTCCGAGGCGAGCTCCGTCCGGACCAGTATCCCGGCGAGGGCCTCTATCCCGTACTGAAGCGCGGTCCCCGCGTAGAAGGCCGAGCCGCAGGCGACGATCCAGACGGAGCGAAGCTTCTGAAGAGCGGAATCGGAGATTCCGATCCCGGAAAGAGAGATCCTGCCATCCCGCAGCATAGAGCGAAGGGTCTCCTCCACCGCAGCGGGCTGCTCATGAATCTCCTTCAGCATAAAATGCGGATAGATGCCCTTCTCCGCCGCCCGGCCGTCCATCTCGATCCGGCCCATCTCCTTCTCTATCGCTCTTCCCTTTTCATCGAAGAAGCTGATGCCTCTCTCGGTGAGACGCGCGATCTCCCGGTTTCCGATATAGCAGGCCGAATCGCTGTACTTCAGAATCGCCTGAACATCGGAGGCGAGACAGCAGCCATCCTCTCCGCGCCCGATGATCATGGGACTGTCCTTCCGGACGGCCCAGATCTCATCCGTCCTCCCCTGAAAGAGGATCGCCAGGGCATAGGATCCTCTCGCCCGCTCCATGAAACGCCGGATCGCCTGCTTCGGGTCTCCCTCCGCTCTATCAAAGCAATATTCGATATAGTTTGCCGCGACCTCCGTATCCGTCTCAGAGTAAAAGCGGAAGCCCTCTCCGAGGAGCTCCTCGCGGAGCTCCCGGTCATTTTCAATGATGCCGTTGTGGACGAGCGTCACTCCCCCATGCATGGAGACATGCGGATGCGCATTCTGCTCCGAGGGGGCGCCGTGCGTCGCCCAGCGCGTGTGTCCGATGCCGCATCTCCCCGGAAGAAGCGCCCCTCCCTCCGTCTTTTTGATCAGATTCGAAAGCTTCCCTACCGCCTTGCTGATCGAAATCCCGCCGTCCTCCCGAAAAACCGCGATCCCAGCCGAGTCATAGCCCCGGTATTCCAGTCTGGAAAGCCCGTCCAAAAGGAGCGGACCCGCCTGCTTTCTCCCGACATATCCCACAATTCCGCACATAAAAAGCTCCTCTCACAGATCCAAAATCATCCCTGAGCGGGAGACAGCCCTCCGAAAGCGTCCCAAAATAAAGGGAAGTCCTCCGCCTTTTATCTTAAAAAGACAAAGGCGAGGAGACCGTCCCCGCTCTCTTTCCATGACCTGGTGAGTGAGAGAAGCTCTGTTACGGTTTTGATTCCGCTTTTTCCATTCCCTCTTTCGATTCACTACTCCGTGGCAGCATCCGCCGAATCCTTCGATCACTGCCAGCCTCGTCAACCGTCTCCGGTCCCGGCGCTATGCGGCCCGTCTCTCCTTTCCCTCAGGCCGACATTTGCAGTACTATAGCACGTATGAGAGGAAAGCGCAAATCCGCATCCTATAGTCATTCTTATGGCGGATCAAATCGCGGCGCTCCTGCACGTATGAAGGAAAAAGCGCAAATTCGCATCCCTAAAAGCGCGGAGGAGAGGCTGTCAGGAATTCCCCTCCGGCTTCCCTTCCCTTTCCTTCCTCCTTCGGAGCATAAGAATATGCGCCGCGAGAGAAAGAAGCACGAGAAAGGCGGAGAGAAGCTGAGACACGGCAAGCTTTGTCCCCCAGAGGAGAAGGGAGTCCGTCCTCAGCCCCTCGATGAAAAACCTGCCGAAGCCGTACAGGCCGAGATAGAGGAAGAAGATCTGCCCCTCAAAGAGCTTCTTTCCGGAGCGGCTCCAGAGAAGAAGAAAGAGGAAGACGGCGAAATTCCAGGCGCTCTCATAGAGAAAGGTCGGATGGACCTGAATATAGCGGACGCCGTCCACGAGGATCTCCCGATCCAGCACAGAGCGGGTCAGCATATTCTGATTTACGATATCCTCCCGGAGGCGCATCGCAAAGAACGAATCCGTATAACCCCCGAAGGCCTCCGCGTTGAAGAAATTCCCCCAGCGTCCGATCGCCTGTCCGAGGATCAGGCCGATGACGCCGCTGTCCGCCATATTCAGGAAACGGAGCTTCCGCCACCTCGTAAAGAGAAAGCAGCAGAGGATCGAGGTCAGAACGCCGCCGTAGATCGCAAGTCCCCCGTGGCGGGTCATGAGAATCTCCGCGGGATGCTTCGAATAATAGCCCCACTCAAAGATCACGTAGTAAGCCCTCGCACCGAGGATCGCAAGCACGATGGTGTAGAGCGCGAAATCCTGAATATCGTCCGCCTTCCCTCCCCTGTTCTGATAATCCCGGGAGGCGACCAGTATGCCGATCAGCATCCCGATGGCGATGATAATCCCGTAAAAGGCGATTCGAAAGCCGAAGGGCGAAATCGAATTCACCAGATGGCGGATGCCGATGCCAAGATGCGGAAAATATACGTCGTATGAATTCACTTTTGTCTTTCCTTTCCGATCCCAAAAAACCGCTTCGAAGCTTCCATGGCGGTCTATGGGGCAGTCTATGGCGGTCTTAAGCAGTCCTGAGCGGCCCTGAGCGATTTTTTAGTCCTGCCGCGGCGCTCTCAGTCTCCCTGCGCACCCTCCCGGCTCTCTCCCAGTATCTTCAGGAACTCCTCCTCCGTGACGATCGGGATGCCGAGCTCCTTGGCCTTTTTATTCTTTCCGGATTGAGAAGAGCTGTCGTTATTCACAAGATAGGAGGTCTTCTTTGAGACGGAGCCCGAGCACTTCCCCCCCGCCCGGAGGATCTCCTCCTCGAGCTCTTTCCGATTTTCAAAATGTGTGAGATTCCCCGTGATGACGATGGTCTTTCCGCGGAGCGCTCCCCCCTCTTCCTCTCTCTCCTCTTCCCTTCCGATCCGAAGCTCCGGGAGAAGCTCATGGAGCTCTGAAAGCTGCTTCTCCGAGTGGAAATAGGCATAGAGCTTCTCCGCAAGCACCTCCCCGATGCCATCCACCTCCAGGAGCTCCTCCTTTTCCGCTCCCCGGATAAGACTGAGCTCCTGGTGAAAATGCCGGCAGAGCAGACGCGCGTTGGCGAGTCCGATCCCGTCGATCCCGAGTCCGTAGATCAGATGATAGAGGAGCGTATCTCTGGATTTCTCCACCGCCTCCATCAGTCTCTCATAGGACCTCTCGCCAAAGCCCTCCATCGAGAGAATTTCCTCCCGGTGCCGTTCAAGATGGTAGAGGTCCCGGTAGCTTTTAATAAAGCCGTGCCCGATGAATTTCTCGAGCGTCATCTCGGAAAGTCCCTCGATATTCAAAGCATCCCGGCTCACAAAGAGGGAAAACTTCTTGATCCTCTTCGCCGGACAGTCCGGATTTTTGCAGTACAGAAACTTCGCACCCTTATCCTTTCTGACCTCCGTCTCCTCCCCGCAGGCAGGGCAGCGGGAGGGCGGGGAGAGCGTCCCGGATTTCGTGAAATTCTCCGAAAGCTGAGGGATAATCATATTCGCCTTATAGACAGAGACGCGGTCCCCCAGCCCGAGTGAAAGCTCCTCGCAGAAGGAGAGATTGTGGAGGCTCGCCCGGGAGACTGTCGTCCCCTCGAGCTCCACCGGATCGAAGATCGCGACCGGATTGATGAGTCCGGTCCTGGAGGGAGACCACTCCACCTCCCGGAGCACGGTCTCCGCCTCCTCATCCCTCCACTTAAAGGCAAGCGCATTCCTCGGAAACTTCGCCGTCCTGCCGAGCGATTCCCCATAGGCGATGTCATCTAAGAGAAGAACCAGACCGTCGGAGGGGAAGTCATTGTCCTTCACCCTCTCCGAAAAAGCCTTCACGGCGGCCAAAACCTCTCCTCCCCGAACCAGCCTGTACTCCACGACGGAGAAGCCCTGCTCCCGGAGGAATTCAAACTGCCTCCTCCTGCTGTTCTGAAAATCCACGGGGCTCCCGTCCCCCTCTTTTGCGGAGACCAAAGAGAAGGCGAGCAGCTTCACATGCCGCTCCTTCGTAATCCCGGGGTCCAGCTGGCGGACAGAGCCCGCGCAGAGATTCCTCGGATTCTTATAGCGGGCCTCCGCGTCCAGGATGCCGTCATTGATCCTCTCAAAGTCCGAGTAGCGGATGAGCGCCTCTCCGCGGAGCACGAGGCTCCCCGAAAAGGGGATGCGGGTCGGCACATTGTCAAAAACTCTGACATTTTGCGTGACGAGCTCCCCGATCTCTCCGTTTCCCCGGGTGACTCCCCGGACCAGCTCTCCCCCCTCGTAGTTCAGAACAATGGTGAGCCCGTCCAGCTTCCAGGAGAGAAGCCCCTCCCTGTCCCCGAGCCATTCCGCGAGTGCCTCCGGGGACTTTGTCTTATCGAGAGAGAGCATGGGGGATAAATGCCGCACCTTCGGAAGCTCCGAGAGAAGCTCGTAGCCCACCCGCTCTGTGGGAGAAGCGGAGAGCACAATCCCCGTCTCCCTCTCCAGCCCCTGGAGCTCATCGTAGAGTTTATCGTACTCGAGATTCGACATGATCTCGTCTCCGTCCTGATAATAGGCCTTTGACGCCCGGTTCAAAATCCCGATTAGTTCCTTCATTCGTTCGATCTGCATCAAAGCTTCCGCATCCTTTCCTCCGGCATCACTCCGGCCAAAGCTCCTCCGAAAGTCCGAGCTCTGAAAGCCCAATCTCCCGAAACTCACCGGGTCTGAGTCCCTCCAGTCTTAAGGAGAGGATCCGGACCCTCTTTAAGCGTTTCACCTCATAGCCAAGCGCTTCGCACATCCTCCGGATCTGCCGGTTCAGTCCCTGGCTTAATACAATATGAAACTGCCTCTGCCTTCTTCCCGGCGGAAGACGAAGATCCTGCCAGACCTCACAGGGGCGCGTCTTTTGATTGAGCTCCGAAAGCTCCACGCCGTCCGCAAGGCGGTCCAGCGCCTCCCTCGTAAGGGGCCTGTCCACGGTGACGACGTATTCCTTCTCATTCCGTCCTCCCCGGTTGATACGGTTCACAAGCTCGCCCTGATTGGTGAGGAGGATGAGTCCCTCCGAATCCTTGTCCAGCCGTCCGATCGGATAGACCCGCTCCGGATAGTTCACAAGCTCCACGATATTCTTCGCTCTGTCCTTGTCGGAGCAGCTGCACACGACTCCCCGAGGCTTATAGCAGGCGAGAAGGACTCTTCGCGGAGCCTGCGCCCGGACGGCCTTTCCCGCCTTCTTCACCAGTTTTCCGTCCAGCTCAAGGCGGTCCTTTTCCTCAACCTGCTGCCCCATTTCCGCGGTCTCCCCGTTCAGGCGGACTCTTCCCTCGGCGATCCAGCGGTCCGCCTCTCTCCTCGAGCAAAGCCCGAGCTCCGAGAGGCATTTATTGATTCTCATCCCTGCCCTCCTCTCTCCTGCTCCCTCAGGCCTTCCCGGTGAAGTGAAAGCTCTCCCGAAGGCCAAGCCATTTCTGGTCCTTCTCCGAAAGGATCAGTTTTGTCCCGTCCTTAAGGCAATAGGAGGATGCATCCGCGGAGCCGGGATACGTTCCCGTAAGCTCCGGCCAATCGATGTGAAGCTCCGGATCGTTCCAGGCGATCCCGCCCTCATCCCCCGGGCGGTAAAAGTCCGTCACCTTATAGCAAAACTCCGCCTCCTCGGAGAGAACCAGGAAGCCGTGCGCAAAGCCCTCGGAGATGTAGAACTGCCGGTGATTCTCCGCTGTGAGCTCCACGCCGAAGTGCTCCCCATAGCTCTCACTCCCCTCCCGGAGATCCACCGCGACATCATAGACCCTGCCGCGTATCACGCGGACCAGCTTCCCCTGCGGATACTGCTTCTGAAAATGCAGGCCACGCAGCACGCCCCGCACGGACATACTCTGATTGTCCTGCACAAAGCGCATATTGAGCCCGGCCTCCTCCATATCCCTCTGATTATAGGTCTCCATAAAATAGCCGCGGCTGTCACCGTGCACCGCGGGCTCTATGATATAGAGGCCTCTGATCGGCGCTTCCGTCACCTTGATCTGTCCCATATCCTCTTCCCCCTTCCCAGCTTTCATATTCCGCTCTGCTCAAGGGCATATAAATTCCCCTCCCGCAGATTGTCTGTCCGCCTCTTCAGCGTTTGGCCTCTCACCTTTTCCATCGCTTATGCGCCGGACCATGCCAGGCATAAACAAGAAAATGCGGCAGCGCTGCGGCTCTATCCCTTTATCCCGTCAAATATCCGGATACTCGTGCAAGATTGTATCCCATATCGGACAAAATTTCCAGTCCGCTTCCATTAAGCGAAGAAGGAAGCAGACGGCTTTCAAAGCTTTCAAAATAGGAAAGAGCGCTGCAGGCGGAGATCCGTTCAGACAGGAAAAGTGCTGGCTTATCGCCCGCACTTTCGTTATACTGAAGCCATTGCGTCATTCCGGTATCAAAGCGCGTCTCCAGGATGCGGCGGCAAAGGGGAAAATATGGAAAAGCAGAAGGAAAACGAACCTCAGGACCTGCCCGGCGAAAAGGGCGAAAAGAAGGTGGAATACATCGAGCTTTTTTTCGATCTCATTTTCGTCTTCACTCTTCGGACGATCAACGCGCTCTTTCACGACTTTGAGACTGAATTTCCGCCTCTTCCCACTCTTTTCTCCTTCTTCTTTCTGATGCTTGTCGCATTGCAGGTTTGGTACTTTGCGACCATGTATTTCAATCGCTACGGGAGAAAGTCTCTCCGGGATTATCTCATGATCCTGGCCAGCATGTTTTTCCTGTACTATATGTCCTTTGGCGCCAAGCTGGACTGGCAGAAGCACTATCTCCCCTATTGCATCGCCTGGGCTTTAATCCTCCTGAATCTCGCCTACCGAAACTGGGACAAGAGAAAGAGAGGGCCTAAGCTGGATGAGCTGGATCGGAAAATTCTGGGCAATAACGTTTTTATCGAAACCGCCGAGGCGGGAATCATTCTCCTCTCGATCCCGGTCCAGGCATTCTTCGGCCCCATCCTGGCCCCTGCCGCGCTTCTCTTTGGCTATACAGCAAGGGCCTTTGAGTACCGCTATTATAAAAGGCGCACCGTCGATTTCCCGCATCTTTCGGAGCGGGTGCTCCTGCTCGTGATCCTGACCTTCGGAGAAATGATCATCGGCATCTCGGAATTTTTCCACGGCGGCTCAAATATCCTCCTGAATCTCTTCGCCTTTCTGACCGTGGTCGGCATGTTTTTGCAGTACGGTTTCTACTTCGACAATATCCTGGAGCATCATAAAAGGACGAGCGGACTCGGCTTTCTCTCCCTCCACGTCTTCCTGATCTGCTCCATCAATTCCGTGACCATCGCCCTGGAATTCTTTTCGCGGGAGGGAATGGCGCAGTTCCCGAGGCTCCTCTTCCTGCTCATAAGCATGATATCCTATTACATCCTTCTGGTCGGTGTGGACCGCTACGCCAAGGACTGCTTCCGGAGCATGGGGCGTCTCCTCCTCTGCACCGGCACTCTCATCCTCCTCTATGTCCCGGCGGTCCTGCTCCTCGGCCGTTCCCCCTTCTCCGCGATCACCATCACTATGCTCTATGTCTTTGCAAATTTCACGGGCATCCTGATCCTCTACCGGAAGAAGACGGGGCGGAAGCTTGAGCTCGGAGGCTACCTGGAGTAAGCAAGGGACCGCGGCTCACAGCTTTTCCGGAGAATTAAAGGCATTCGCTTAAGCCGGAGGAAAAAATGCGGAAGAACTACCACGAAGTTTCACTGCCCGAGATCCTGGATGCCAGAGAAAAACGGGCTCTTCGGCAAAGAGAACTGCTTCTTCAATACCAAAAGCCTCTGCTCTGCTTTACGATGAATATTGCGGGGTCCATGAAAAACTCCCCTCTGATCCGAAAGGGCTTTCTATATGGCCTGGAGGACCTCGCCCTCCAGCTCCAAAGAGAGAGGGCCGAGATCCTGTACCGGGAAATATGGGATGAAGCGACAGGAAACGAGGCCTTCCTCATAATCAATACTTCTCCCGCCACAATCAAAACGCTGGCCTGCGAGCTGGAGGATGCCGATCCTCTGGGACGGCTCTATGACATGGACGTCCTCCTGCCTGCGAAGGACATCCCCTCCGGCTTTCGCAAGATGGAGCGAGAGGAGCTGGGGTTTTCCGGAAGGCAATGCCTTCTGTGCAAAAGGCCCGCAAAGGAATGCGCTTCCAGAAGAATCCATCCCCTGAGCGAGCTCGTCGCCAGGACCGATGAGATCCTGAAAAGCGCCGTACGGGAGCGCACGGCCTGCCGGATCGCAGAGCTTGCCACAAGATCCCTTCTCTATGAGGTGGCCATAACTCCAAAGCCCGGCCTTGTGGACAGGGCGAATAATGGCAGCCACAGGGATATGGATTTTTATTCCTTTTTAAACAGTGCCGCCGCTTTGCAGTCGTATTTTAAAAAGTGCGCTGACTTTGGCATTTTGGAGGCGGAAAAGGCGGAAAGAGAAGGAAGGGAAGATCTGCCGGGGCTCTTCCGTTCTCTCCGCCTGCCCGGAAAGCTTGCGGAAAACCAGATGCTCCGCGCAACGGGCGGCGTCAATACCCATAAGGGGGCGATCTTCTCCTTGGGGATCCTCTGCGCCGCTGCCGCAAGTCTTCCACCGGCTCGCTGGAATGAAAGTGAAACCATCCTTTCCATCTGCGCCAGGATGACAAAAGGAATTGTGGCCGGGGATTACCGGAATCTGACCGTCAATACCGCAAAGACCAAAGGGCAGAAGCTCTACCTGGAGTATGGCATCACAGGAGTCCGCGGGCAGATGGAGGAAGGTCTCCCTGCGGTATCCGCTTATGGCCTTCCGCTGCTGGAAAAGCTCCTGGCCGAGGGCAGAAGTACGGATGAGACAGGCGCGGCGGTCCTTCTCGCCATCCTGTCCCATATGACGGACACCAATCTCATCGCAAGAAGCGATGTGCCGACTCAGAAGGAAGCCTCCCGCCGGGCCGGGGAGCTGCTGGAGCACTGCCCCTGTCCCGGAAGAGAAGAGCTGGAGGAGCTGGATCGGGAATTCATCCAAAAAAATCTCTCTCCCGGCGGCAGTGCGGATCTCCTCGCGCTGTGCTGGATGCTGCATTTTCTCAAAACGGACCGCTCTTCCTGAGCGCTCAGTGAGGCAGGGCGCTCCATCCTTGCTCCCGCTTTTCCGGCAAAAAACGAGCGCATGCATTCGACGGGCAGCTCCAGGAGAATCCTCGCTGCTTCTATTTGCCGAAAACTGCAAATATGCGCTTATGCGCCTGGGCAATGCCGCCAGGATCCTCCAAAAAGACGCTCGAAAGTCAGTGCCGGCAAGCTCATCCCTCAGCAGGGCTTCGATCGTTCTCCCTTCGGCCCTGCCCTTATCGCTGCGGACAGATGTGATTTCTAGCTGATTTTTTGTAATAATTTTCTCTTCGAGCAGTGCATAAGTGAAAAAATAGTAAAGATTTACAGTATTCTATCCTGCGATAGTATTTGTATTTACCCACACCGTAGGGTAAACTGATGCTGAAAATAGTTTCTGAAGGAAACAGAAGAAAGGAGGAAAGCAATGAGATCTTCGATGGATGCCGCTGATACAGAGAGGCTTCATCCAGCACGGGATACGGAGCTTAGCGCAAGCCCTCCTCTCACGAAGGAAGCCGGGCATACGGATGCAGGGCTGCAAAGGCAGAATTTCGCCTTCACAGTAAGTCTGATCCTGCTCAAGGGAGCCGGACATACGGATGCGGAAGCGCAAAGACAGTATCCCGCCTTCCTGGTAAGTCCGGGCCGGATCGAGGGAGAGGGAAGAGAAAAAGCGGGGCAAACGACTGCCGAGGCCATGAGCGCGGAAGCCACGACTGCTGAGCCCATGGCCGTTGAGCCCATGAGCGCGGAAGCCATAAGCGCCGAACCCACGACCGCTGCACTCGCAGCTGCCGAGTCCATGGCCGCTGAGCCCGTGAGTACAGAAGCCATAAGCGCCGAACCCACGACCGCTGCACTCGCAGCTGCCGAATCCATGAACGCTGAGCCCGTGAGCACAGAAGCCGTAAGCGCTGCGTTAGCGACTGCCGGGACCATGGCCGCTGAGCCCATGAGCACAAAAGCCATGGCTGCTGAAGTCATGCGTACGGAAACCATGAGCGCTGCGCTCACAACTGCCGGGACCATAGCCGCTGAGGGATGGAAAGGTGCAGGGCTTCTCCCGATTATGCCGGAGAAGCTTCTTCCGATTATGCCGGAGGAATTTCTTCCGATTATGCCGCTCAGTCTTCTTCCGAATGTACCGGCAAGGGAGGGGCAGAAGGCTGTCCAAATCATTCGCTGCCGAGGCCATCCGCTGTAATATAAGCTGATTTTCCCTGCCGCGCAGCCGATCAAGGCTTTCCGTATCTCTCTCCATTCCAGGGAGAGCGGAGGAATCGCTCCGCAGACGGCATGGAATATCACAGAAGGTTTCAGAATCTACCCGGACATTGACCGTCAGAGGATCTCTGCCTCTGTCTGGCAGCCGGTGCATATCGTACAGTGCACATGCCCTGTCCTTCAAGACGAGCAAAACAGCAAAGCACCCACTTAGAGACAGCGGCAGCGAGAAGCTTCCGCGGGATTACGAAAAGGGATTCGGGAACTAAGAGGAGCGCGGGTCACACAGCGATCCTCCACACTCGTGCAGGAAGCTGTTTGGCCCAGGTATTGTCATACATTTATCAATATCCAACGAAGGGGATGAAAAGGAATGAATTCAAAAAAGAAATGGCCTCTGTACTTTATGCCGATGCTGCTCTGCTTCCTCTGTATTCTTTCACAGAGGGTATCAGCGTCCACAGGTGTCTATGTACCTGACCCTGTGACCAGCTTCGTGGCAAATGTTCGGGACTCGGCCTATGGCGCGGTGGGAGACGGCGTGAGTGATGATACTGCCGCGATACAAAAGGCCATCGATGCCGTTTCTGAGGCGGGCGGCGGGATCGTAGACATTCCGGCGGGCACCTACCGGATCAACACTCTGTACCAGACGGGAAAGAGCTATGAGAAAGCGGGGCTTGTGCTGAAAAGCAACATCATCGTTCGCATCGATGACAGCGCCGTACTTGAGGCGATTCCGAACGGGGAGAGGTCCTATCAGATGTTCAGTATCACGCATGTCGATAATGTCCATATCATCGGCGGCACACTGATCGGTGATCGCGATCATCATACCTCGAGTATCGGAGAGACCGGATATGGCGTTCGCATCACCGATGCCACGAATGTGGTCATTGAGAATCTGCATGCCGGTGAATTCTGGGGAGACGGTCTGTTTCTGGGAGAGGACAGCAAAAATATCACCATCTACAATGTTGTCTGCGACCATAACCGCCGTCAGGGAATGTCGATTGTCGGCGGTCAGAATGTCAAAATTCTGAACTCGAAATTCAACCACTCCGACGGTACGCCCCCGAAATCAGGAATTGACATCGAACCCGAGGGGGACCTTCCGGTCGTCAAGGATGTGGAAATACGAAACTGTGAATTCTCCGGAAACAGTACCGGCTTTGTGGTTGGCAATCACTATTCAAACAGTGTCGCGGCGAATATCACCTTTGCCGATAATATCGTCCGTGATAACCGGACCGGAATCAATCTGGTAGGTCTGCAGGGCGGTAAGATCATCGGCAATACGGTCTATCATGATCAGAGTACGGAAAATGATACGCATTGGGGGATCCGGCTTCGCAACTCCGGGGTTCACGCGACGAGCAATGTGACAGTCAGCGGCAATACCATCTACGGTGCCAATATCATTGACAGCACCGGAGAAAGCAATACGATTCAAGACAATATTTTCAAAGCTGCTGTCTACATCCGCGGCATCGCCCATGCCGGGAAGACGCTGAACGCCAAGGTATACGACGGCGATTATGGAGATCTTCATGTCCATAATGTCGTACTGGTCCCGGCCTCAGCGATCTCTTCCTATCAGTGGTATGCCGATGGAACGGCCATCAGCGGTGCGACACAGTCCAGCTATGTCCCGACGGCATCCGATTCCGGAAAAAGGCTTACCGTGCAGGTGCAGTATACGGATAAAGCCGGAAATGCGGAGGATGCCGTCAGTCCTCCCACCCTGCCGGTAGACTATGCAAATCAAGCGCCGACAGACATCACGCTCAACCCTCTCTTCATCTACAGCAATCAATATCTGGCAGAAGTGGGGCTCCTGAGCACGACAGACCCGGACGCCGGAGAT
The DNA here is from genome assembly GCF_000160135.1 of Oribacterium sp. oral taxon 078 str. F0262. Lineage (GTDB taxonomy): Bacteria > Bacillota > Clostridia > Lachnospirales > Lachnospiraceae > Oribacterium. The sequence goes on along the minus strand of NZ_GG729938.1, from coordinate 10,391 downwards.
GTGCATACCTATACGGTCGACGATGATCGCTTTGAGATAATATATGATAATCTGCTTCGTTTGAAAGGAGACAACTATATTCCCTTTGGATCTGTGTCTACGATAACCCTCCATGTAACGGCAACCGATGCGCTCGGCGCTTCTCTGACAAAAGCTTTTACCATAGAGGTGGCAAGGCCCAAGAACCAGCCTCCGAAAAAGGTCACGCTTTCCAACAATACTGTCGCGGCAGGCAAGGCGGGAGAAATCGTAGGGCAGCTTACGACGACAGATCCCGATGTAGGCGATACACACAGCTACACCGTGAGTGATTCGCGCTTTGAGGCCAACTCTGACGGCGTGCTGAAGCTGAAGGAGGGAGTGCGTGTGGAGGACGCTGTAGGATCGAGCATTCCTCTCCGGATCGCAGCGAAGGATTCCGGAGGCTTGATCTACACCGCAAGCTTTACCCTTCAGGTAACGGAAGGATCGGCGGACAACGGCAATGCCAATAACGGCAATGCCAATAACGGCAACGCCAATAACGGCAATGCCAATAGCGGCAACATCAACAACGGCAACGCCAACAACGGCAACGCCAATAACGGCAACGCCAACAACGGCAACGCCAATAACGGCAACGCCAATAACGGCAACGCCAACAACGGCAACGCCAATAACGGCAATGCCAATAACGGCAACATCAACAACGGCAATGCCAATAACGGCAACATCAACAACGGCAATGCCAACAACAGCAACACCGGAACGGCAACGCCCTCCGATCTGAACCCGGACAATCAGGGCCAGTCTCGAAATTCCGGCGGAGGCAGCTCAGGATCTTCTTTCCGCGGCCGCAGAAGCCTTGATTTCGGGAATATCTCTGTCAATCCGTATTCCTATATCCAGACCAACGGAAGAATCCATGATCATGGCAGCTGGAAGCAGGAAGGAACGGTGTGGAAGCTGGATGTCGACGGAGCAACGGCAACGTCCGCATGGGCATATCTCTCAGGAAACTGGTATCTCTTCAACGAGAAGGGAGAGATGATGACAGGCTGGGCGAATGTCGACGGAAGCTGGTATTTTATGGACGGCTCCGGCTCCATGCGCGATGGCTGGGTGCAAGACGGAAAGGGAGAATGGTACTATCTAAATCCCGTCTCCGACGGCACAAGAGGCGCCATGCGCATCGGATGGCAGCTGATCAGCAGCAAGTGGTATTACTTCCATACGGTTTCTGACGGAAGCCAGGGAAGGATGCTGAAGAGTCAGAGATCACCGGATGGTTATCTCCTGAAGGAGGATGGAAGCTGGGATCAAGGTGCCGCAAGGCAATAGAATCCCTCAATGCTAAACGGTGAAGGAAGAGTTCAGGCCCTGCTTCCCGGATAGACTTGAAAATCTTTCGTTCTGTCAAAGGGAAGAGGAGCAGAGCTTCTTCACGGCGAGGATGAGATGGACTGAAAGGTCTGTCTCATCCTTTGTTATATGGAAGGACCGGAATGAAGCTATAATGGTTCCGTAAATTAAGACACTTCTTAAGACGGTTTTTAATGAATCTGATATGCTTGAAACATACCACACATGGAGGATTCATTTATGTCCCGTACAAGAAGAAACTTTTCAGCAAAGTTCAAGTCCGACCTCATTCTCGAAGTCCTGAAGGGTGAGAAAGAACTGAATGTCATCGCCACTGAGAACGGCATCCAGCGAATCTTCTCAGAAACTGGAAGAAGGAGTTCTTAGAGAAGGATTCCGTGGTCTTCGATGATTCCCGTGAGGAAAACATCAAGGAGAAGCTTCCGTCTGATATATTGATATTGCAATGCAAAGTGCGTATAATACAAGTGCATTAGCAATGAAAGGAGTTGACGATATGGCTACCACTACGAATTTCAGCGTCCGTATGGACAGCGACATTAAAAAGCAGTGCGAAACGCTTTACGGTGAGTTGGGCATGAACCTGACAACCGCAATCAATGTGTTTCTTCGTCAGTCGCTCCGTGTAGGCGGTTTTCCTTTTGATGTTCGCATGGAACAACCGAACAAGGAGACGATGGCTGCAATGCTGGAAGCAGAACGCATTGCCCGTGATCCGTCTGTAAAACGCTACTCTGATGTAGAAGAAGCATTGAGGGCGTTAAAGGAATGAGCAAGAATTTAGACATCGTTTGGACAAATCAGTTCAAGAAAGACTACAAGCTGGCGATGAAACGCCATCTGGATATTGACCTTCTCGATGACATCATCCGTAAGCTGGCAAGCGGCGAACAGCTTCCAGACAAGAACAAAGACCATGCTCTAACCGGGAATTGGGTGGGACATCGTGAGTGTCACATTCAGCCGGATTGGTTACTGGTCTATTGGATTGAAAATGATCTGCTCGTGCTGACTCTTTCCAGAACCGGCACACATAGCGATCTGTTCGGGAAATAAGAAAATGCACTTGGTTTTATTCCGAGTGCATTTTCCTTTCCCATAGAAACGCAAAAAGTACCTGCTATTTTCCAAATAAAAACGGCAAGTGCCTGTTAAAGTTCCATATCCTGTTGTTTCTGTTTCGGTGCTTTCTGCACCTGTTTCTGTTTAGTCTGTTCCCGTTCATACTTGATTTTTTCAGTCGGGGAGTGCTTCGGCTCAAGCTGTTTCTCAACCGTCTGTTCCGGCAATAGAACCTTACCGACCCAGTAGCGAATATCTTTCATCGGCTGCAATTTCTCATTGACTGCGGCAAGCTGTTCTTTCAGATCAGTATGGGAAATCTTCAAATGGTCCTATGTCAAGAAAAAGTACAAGCTAAAAATAACCTTTTTCGTTGATACTCCGCTGTTTATCCTACCGCCCTTCATGACAGTCACAGATCAGACTGTCATTCCGGTTGGTGTATGAGTACAATAATTCCCGCTAAACAGCATTAACAGTTTCAGATGCTCTGTATCAGTGACTTACACACCGGATTATCTCTCAGCTTACGAGCTTGAGAGACTCCTCCAGTTTCTCCAGGTATTGCGCCTCATACTGATCCGGTGAGCAGTAATCACAATGACTATGGATCCTCACTGTATTATAGAAAGTTTCAATATACTCAAATACAAGACGATAAGCATGTTGATAATCAAGTATCGCAAATCGATTGATCCATTCTCTTTTAATGAGTGCATGGAACGATTCGATGCATGCATTATCCCAGGGATATCCTTTTTGGGAATAACTATTAATAAAGCTTGCAGTTGCATCTTTGAAAGCATCCGAGACATACTTGTGGATTTCCCGATAATTAACTCTCGACCAAATTAAAAATGCAGTCGATAACGAGTTTTTGTTGAAAATACATGCTTTTCCGTTGCATTCCGACCTCAAAGTGGTAGAATCATAGAGAGTTAATTAACTCTCTATGGGAGGTGGAAATGTACCAGAAATACACGGTAAAAATTCCTGAGATTGAGACTGGAATCACGAAGAAAACGATCAAGGGAACGACTTATGTTTACTATACATATGGTCGTACACCTACATCTCAGAGAAGAAGTATAGCCAGGGAAAGGATACTTCTATAGGGAAGGTTGATCCTGGTGATAATACCATGATGTATCCGAACGCTAACTTCCTTCGATTCTTTCCAGATTCTCTCCCGGAAGAAGATAAGCCGCCGGAAAGAAGCGGATGTCTCAGGATCGGAACATTCGTTGTTGTCCGTAAGATCCCGCAGGAATACAAACTTGATCAGACAATCGACGCACTGATTGGCAAAGACAGCGGTCTGTTCCTGGACCTTGCAGCTTATACACTTGTGACGGAAGGAAATGTCGCCCAGTACTATCCGGAATACGCATTCAATCACCCGCTCTTTACCGAAGGGATGCATGTTTACAGTGATTCCAAGGTCTGCGATTTCCTGAAGGGAATCACGCCTGACCAGATCATCGTTTTCCAGAATACATGGAATGAGAAACTGGATCATCGCGAGAAGATCTATATTTCTTATGATTCCACGAATAAGAACTGCCAGGCAGGCAACCTGGAATGCGTAGAATTCGGCCATCCGAAACAGGACAACGGAAAGCCGGTGTTCAACTATTCCGTTGCTTATAACAACACCAATACGGTACCTCTCTTTTATGAAGAGTATCCAGGCAGCATCACGGATGTATCGCAACTGCAGATCATGCTGGAGAAGGCTAAAGGCTATGGCTATCATGAGGTCGGATTCATTCTCGACCGGGGATACTTTAGCAGAGAGAACATTCGGTACATGGACAAGAATGGCTTCGATTTCATCATCATGATGAAAGGAATGAAGTCTCTGGTCCATGAAATCGTAACCGCGAACAAGGGCAGGTTTGAGGATGACTATTCGAAAAACATCCGCGGCTATAAAGTTTACGGAATGACGGTTCATCAAAAGCTGTTCCCGTCAGATGAGAAGGACAGATATTTCCACATTTATTATAGTGACAGCAAGAAAGCGTCTGAGAAGGGCGAACTGACGGGGAAGATCGCCAGGCTGGCTAAATACTTCAAGAAACATCAGAATCAGGCGGTTCATTTTGACCGGGCTCTGGAACACTATTTCGACCTGATCTACTGGCACGAAGGCCAGAAGGACGAGAAGTTCCTGTATGCCAGAGAGAAAACGGATGTGATCAACAAGGAGATCAGCTTCTGTGGATACTTCGTTATTATCACCTCGGCTGGAATGACCGCTTCGAAAGCCTTGGAGCTCTACAAGAGCCGTGACGTCTCAGAGAAACTGTTCCGGGCAGACAAGTCCTTTATTGGCAACAGGACGATGCGGGCACATATGAATGAAACGGAGGATGCCCGGATCTTTGTTGAGTTCGTGGCGCTGATTGTCAGAAACCGCATCTATCATCAGCTGATCGAGCAGGAGAAAAAGAACGATAAGAAGGAAAACTACATGACAGTAGCTGCCGCGATCCGGGAACTGGAGAAGATCGAGATCATCCAGCAGTCAGATCACAGATACCGGATGAACTATGCAGTTACGGCGACTCAGAAAGAGAGCCTGAAAGCATTTGGAATCAGTGAGGTAGACATCAAAAAGTGGGCTAATGAGATCAGCGATAAACTGTCTGAGAAGATGAAGGAGGCAGTGTGATGGCAAGGACGAGGCGTTCTCTTGATGAACGGATTGAGGAACAGGAGCAGGTCGTCAGTAAGGCCAAGGAACACTATGAAGCTGAGGTCAGCAAACTGGAGCAGATGATGAATAAACGGGACGAGCTTCAGAAGAAGGAACTCATGAAGGCTATTGAGGACAGCAACAGAAGCTTCGAGGAGATCATGCAGTTCCTTCAGGGGGACACCTCCGCGGGGGATTCTGAGGACGTCGAGAGTTAATTCTTAGGAAAATCACATTTACGAGGGAGCCAGAGATATAGCTTGAACATCAGTACCCCAGGGTATCAACACTCTCATAACTATGGATATCAGTTCATTATAAAAATCTCGGATTTTTGTCTTGAAAACTGACCCATTATACTCGGGAAGGTTCTAATTTGGCGATACTTCTTCAGCTATTATACTGAAACGGCTGAGGTGTCTGCCGGCTAACTACCAGGGATCCGATGGTTGAAATTGAATTTGCGAAAAAATCTTGACACTATCGAATATGTCTCCTTTGCGATATCATATGCTTCACATACAAGCAGAAATAGCACTAGAGTCAAAAAGACCGTAACAACTAAGCTACGGTCTCATTTTTTTGTATTTTCTTGTAAAGCCACTTTGAACAATTATTGAGATTATTCTTTTTGAAAACTTTACCCAATTTTGTCCCAGTTGCTCATTTTCATAGGCTAAAAGCCTTTATTTTAAGCCATTTCTATGATTCTTCGCTCTACTCCAGCTCGGGTGTGGATAGCTTGAACCCTGGATTCCCGCAACACATAACTATGTAGATTAAGAGTTACTTCATCTCCGGTGCCGCCAGCAGCGGCTTCACGCCGAGATCGCGATAGATTTGTTCCTGCTTC
>NZ_GG729938.1:391-4313 GCF_000160135.1 Oribacterium sp. oral taxon 078 str. F0262 | reverse complement strand
ACTATGAAGCTGAGGTCAGCAAACTGGAGCAGATGATGAATAAACGGGACGAGCTTCAGAAGAAGGAACTCATGAAGGCTATTGAGGACAGCAACAGAAGCTTCGAGGAGATCATGCAGTTCCTTCAGGGGGACACCTCCGCGGGGGATTCTGAGGACGTCGAGAGTTAATTCTTAGGAAAATCACATTAAAGGCTGATAATCAGATGGAATGGGTAGCGAGAATGAACAATATACAAGCGTGTGCGAGGGAGATTGTGGATAAAGAGATGATATATGCTTAGAAATGAGATGGCAAGTTTTTAGATAGTTAATATAAATGGACTTCTTGGAGTGAATATTGTATAATGTTAATAAAATAAGATTCTAAAACTGCATACATGGAGTTGAGGAGGAAGTTTTATGATTGGAATAACGCAATATTTACAAGAAGTATATGAGGATCTGCAAAAATATGTTGATAATGATGTATGCTTATGTAAGTTTAAAAAATTAAATTTTGAGGCAGGCTCACTTCCTGATTATGAAGATATAAATATTCAACAGTTATATTTATTAAGATATGCATTTGCTTATGCGTTTGAATATAGCAGAATGTATCTGGATGTATTAGCTCAGATGGATGATGTTAATAATATTTCGGTAACATCAGTAGGATGTGGTTCGATGATAGATTATTGGTCATTGGTACATGCATTAGAAATGAAGCGTAAAATAGATTGTAGTATAAGATATGTTGGAATAGATAAAATTGACTGGAACTACAAAATTCGTCAAAGACAAAATGATGAATTACATTATTTAATTGAAAATGCGGCTGATTTTTTCACAAATAATAGTCGATTTATTTCCGATGTGTATTTTTTCCCGAAGTCAATTAGTGAGTTCTCTGATAGTGAACTGAATGTTATGGCAAATAGCTTTTCATCAAAGAAGATACAGAAAGATAGATTTTTTGTTTGTATATCACTTAGGGAAGATCAGGGAAGTATGGATAGAGATATACAAAAAACAAAATGCTTAATTGAAGCGATAGGTAAGAATGGGTTTAAAACAAAATGGCCTTATACTCAATATAATATAAATATTTTGATTGTGATAATGGCATTGTCACATTAGATAATGAGTTTCAGTATCCACCAGATGCATTGGAATTTGTGAAAAATCTAAATATAGAATGTGCGAATTATAAGATTCAAAAAATGAATTGCCAATCTGATTGTCAGAAATATTTAAGGAGATGGCCCATTTTAAAAGTAGGGCATATTAGATATCAGGTAATTATGTTTGAAAGGGTAGATTAGATGATATTAAGTGTAAGTAGAAGAACGGATATTCCTAATTATTATTCGGAATGGTTCTATAATAGAATAAAAGAAGGATTTTTATATGTTCGTAATCCTATGAATGTTCATCAGATAAGTGAAATAAAAATCACTCCAGATGTTGTAGATTGCATAGTGTTTTGGACAAAGAATCCGTTGCCAATGATAAAGAGAATAGACGAGATAAAAGATTATAATTATTATTTTCAATTTACATTAACTGGATACGGAAATGATGTTGAGGTTAATTTGCCAAATAAAAAAACAAAAATGATACCGGTATTTCAAGAGTTATCTGAGAAAATTGGTAAACAAAAAGTGATTTGGAGATACGATCCTATATTTTTTTCTGATAGATATACGAAAGAATATCATTTGAAGGCATTTAAAAGTATTGCAGAGGCTTTAAATGGATATACAGAAAAGTGCGTGATTAGTTTTGTTGATATATATCCTAAAAATAAAAAAAATATGGAAGGCTTGTCAAGTTATGAATTAAATGATAATGAACTGAGAGAATTTGCTAAGGAATTAAGCAAAATGGCAGCGGATAATAATATTAAAATTGGGAGTTGTGCAGAAAAAATAAATTTGGACGATTGTGGTATAGTTCATAATTGTTGTATAGATAGAGAATTGATTGAAAAAATTATTGGATGTAAAATCAATGTTTCCAAAGATAAAAATCAGCGGATAGAATGCGGATGTGTTGAAAGTGTTGAAATAGGTACTTATAATACATGTAAAAATGGATGTGCATATTGTTATGCTAATTATAGTTCAAAAAGCGTAGAAACAAATGCTGCCAAATATGATCCGTTGTCACCAATTCTATGTAGTCAAGTTCAAGAAGATGACAAAATATCGATTAGAAAAGTTGAATCATTAAAACAAGCACAGCTTAGTATTTTTGATATGTGAGTGCAATATTACAGAGATATGTGAGTGCAATATTACAGAGTATCTTTGGCTCCATTTTGGCTCTGAAAATTTGGAGTGGCATAAAAACGAGAGCGATTTTTGAAAAATATGGATAATAATTCATTAAAAATCATAGAAAAACAATCAGTTCAACCTACATTCCCGTGATTCCACACTAGGATATCACTGTGATAAGTGCCGCAAAGCCGCATAAATACTGATAAAATTTGGCATTTATGGTTGATTTTTAACTAGTTATGTGTTACAATACATAACTAGTAGGATCAATCCCATGGCTATGATTAAACAGCTTGATAAACGCAGTGGCATCACCTATGTTTACGAGTCAACTTCCTACTGGGACAGGGATAAAAAGCAGCCCCGTTCCAAAAGGACGCTGATCGGACGACTGGATCCGGACAGCGGAGAAGTCGTTCCGACCGATGGCCGTGGAAAACGCCGCAGCATAAAGAGCCTTAATCCTCCTGCAAAAAGAGGACCGATACCTGTTACACAGACGGAGCGGCTCTTCTTTGGTGCCACTTATTTATTCGATCGGATCGGCATCGTTACCGGCGTAACAGCGGATTTAAAGACCTGTTTTCCGCATACCTATAAACAGATCCAGTCGATCGCCTATTACCTGATCCTGGAGGATCAGAATCCGCTCTTCCGTTTTAAGAAGTGGGCCATGCTCCATAAACACCCTTACGGGAACGACATTCCCTCTCAAAGGAGTTCGGAGCTTTTCCAGTCCATTACGGAAGACGCAAAGATGCAGTTCTTCCGCCTGCAGGGAAAGCGACGGATTGAAAAGGAATACTGGGCTTATGACAGCACTTCTATATCCAGTTATTCTGAGAGCCTGAGGCAGGTCAGGTACGGCAAGAACAAGGATGGGGAAAAGCTTCCGCAGATCAATCTGGCTCTGATCTTCGGAGAAAACTCCGGCCTGCCGTTCTACTATCGTAAGCTTGCCGGAAACATTCCGGACGTCAAAACGATTCGTGAACTGCTCCGCGAACTGGATGTCCTTGGCTATGAGAAGATCAGGCTGGTCATGGACCGGGGATACTACAGTGCGGATAACATCAATGCCCTGTACAAAGAGCATCGGAAGTTTCTGTGCAGCACCTCTGCGGCGTTGAAGTTTGCGAAGGATTCCATCCGTGAAATCGGAGCAGAGAAAGACCGCTATGAACACTATAACAGTGATCTGGAGCTGTATGTCTTCTCCAGGACGATCGCATGGGATTACGAACAGGAACGGCCTTACAAAGGCGATACGATCCAGGAAGAGCGCCGCATGTATCTCCACCTGTATTTCAATCCGGATAAGTTTTCCGATGACAGTAAGGCTCTGAACAGAAAACTGGATGCCCTTAAAGCGGAACTCCTTTCCGGAAAGCGCGTACCGGAGCATGAGAAAGACTACCGGAAGTACTTTGAGGTCAAAGAGACACCCAAAAGAGGAATCTCTCTTTCCTACAAGCAGGAAGCCATAGATTCTGTCCGAGATCGATATGGATTCTTTGTCCTGATCAGCAACGAAGTAAAAGACCCGGTCACAGCACTCCGCCTGTACAGGATGCGCGATGTCATCGAAAAAGCTTTCTGGAACATCAAGGAGCGTCTGAACCTGCGCAGAACATTAACTTCTTCCGAAAGTTCACTGGA
>NZ_GG729938.1:0-291 GCF_000160135.1 Oribacterium sp. oral taxon 078 str. F0262 | reverse complement strand
CACTCCGCCTGTACAGGATGCGCGATGTCATACGAAAAAGCTTTCTGGAACATCAAGGAGCGTCTGAACCTGCGCAGAACATTAACTTCTCCGAAAGTTCACTGGAAGGCAAGCTTTTTGTTGAATTTGTGGCACTGATTTACCTTTCCTACATCAAGAAAAAGATGGAGGAAGCAGGATTATTTTCAAGATACACGATGCAGGAACTTCTTGATGAGCTCGATGTCATCGAATGCTTCCAGGAACCCGGAAAGGCACCAATTCAGGGCGAAGTTCTGAAGAAGCAGGAAC
>NZ_GG729939.1:258-14137 GCF_000160135.1 Oribacterium sp. oral taxon 078 str. F0262 | reverse complement strand
TGCCGATCTCATTATAAGAGAACGAAGAGGAACTGGGCTCATGTCCATGGCAAGTGGGCTATTCCCCCGTGAAGGGTGGGCCGATTCTCCGTGGCAGATGGGCTAATCAATCGTGAAGGGTGGACTTTCCGTCCGGAATATACATGTACACAGCAAAGTGACTTTTGTGAATCGTTACGGCATCACACTGGCGGCGGAAAGGGTGCGATACCTTTTGACAAGCTGGAGAGCTTCTTCATGGAGCATCTGACATAAGGGAGAGACATGCAGACGGAAAAGTACATAATGGAGAATCTCTGGGATGCAGGCTGTGACGAAATGGAAATTTCCAAAATTCCGATCTGCTATCGGAGCGGAGATTGCAGGAACACAGAAAAGCTGATCGAGAAATGCAGGAAGAGGCAATTGGAAAGGCTTCATGAATCACAGACCTGCATTGGCAGGCTGGATTTCCTGCGTTATCGACTGGCAAAAGATTGAAAGGAGCATATGAGATGGATGCAAAAATGCTAGATGGGAAAGTAGCGATTGTATCGGGGGCAAGTTATGGAATGCGGCTGGACATGGCGCAGCTGTTTGCGAAAGAAGGGGCGAAGGTTGTTATCACGCGGTCAGGAGAAGCTGGATGCGGCTGTGGCAGGGATTCGTGCACAGGGCCTGGAAGCGAGCGGCGTTACGGCAGACAACAAGAATCTTGACGAAGTAAAGAAGGTCATTCAGACAGCAGTCGATGCCTATGGAGATATGGAAATTGTCATTAATAATGCCGCTATCGGGGAACAGAAAATGATTGACGAGACGGATGATGACTGGCTGGAGCATGTCCATCAGACGAATGTGTTCGGACCGTTTCGCTTTATCCGCGAGGCACTGAAGATTTTCCTCCCGAAGAATGAAGGTTGTATTATCAATATCTCTTCCGTAAACGGAGACCGCCCTTTCTGTGGTGCTGCCTATACATCTCAGACAGGAAGTTCGGAAGGGACGTCGGTCTCCGTTACAATGAACGGAACTGTATGCAGGGCACATCTGAATGCCGGCACTGCGGCACAGGATCTTATCTCGCGCCTTCCGCTTACACTCACGTAGACACAGACGGCGGGTTTTGAAGAAAAAATTGGAGACCTTGACAGCGAACTTGATCTGGGGTACAGCAGTTACGTTCATGATCCGAATCCAGGAGATATTGCTTACTGGTCTCCACAGCCGCGCGTTGTGCTTTATTATGGAGATGTTGGCGCATGGGGCGGTATTCATGTGATCGGCAGCTTTGATGAAGAGGATAAAGAAGCAGCGGAAGCAGAATCGTCTGAAGCAAGTCATGATTTTGAGGTCACGATTTAGCCTTCTCAACGGATGATCAAAATCTATTGAATTGACAAATAGGGTAACGGCCTATATACTTTAACTGTGGGATTTCCCACAAATTAAAGGAGGCAATTTTTATGGGAGTCATTAAGGATTATAATGTACACATTGATAGTAAGAAGCGTATAACTCTTCGCGGAGCGAAATATCAATATTACAATGTTCGTGAATATGAGAATGGCTGTATTATGTTGGAACCTCGGGAATTGACCACACCGGAGACGATTTCGGAAAGAACGCTTGAGGATATGGATCAGGCCATCCGTAACTTTAAGATGGGGAAAGTATCGGCGCCGATCGACATTTCCGACTTCTGAGGTATAGAGAAATGCAGTTTCTTATAAGAATGGGCATACCGGAAATAGAAGAACTGTGGTCGAGACTGCAAAGCGAATATCGCTCCGGTGCCATCAGCAAGAAGGATACATCCCTCTATAAAAAATGGGGCAAGGCATTAAAACTCTTATCAGATAATCCGAGGCATCCGGGCTTGCTTACCTTCGCCTGCACTCTGCATAGAGGAGCGGCATCCTCACCAAGATTTCTTTGGCAAAAACAACATCCCAGCCGTTTTGCCGCAAAAACGCGAGATAGGTCTCTGCAGTCCACTGGTGTACAAAAGGCACGCCAATGAGCCGCAGAACGCCTGCCCAAAGCTTACTCGGCCGACTGATCTTCTGCCTCATAAAATTAGGTGCGATCAGTAGTCCCCCTGGTCTCAAGACCCGTGCGATTTCCCGCAGCACCCTTTCCGGATCAGGAACCAGGTGCAGCGCATTCGCAATGATGACCACATCAAAGGATCGGTCTCTATAAGGCAGGGACTGCGCATCTGCCACCGCAAAGCGGAGGTTTGGCGGACAGTCTCCTTTTCTTGCCTCGGCAATCATGCCCGCAGAATAGTCTGTCGCGAGTACACTCTTTGCGAACGGTGCAATCTCTTTGGCGATCAGTCCCGGTCCCGTGGCAAGCTCTAACACTTCTTTTCCCTGAACCCACTGCGAAATGCGGCGATATAAAAACGCATACATCTTCCGCTCCCCCCGCATCACGCGGGTATAAAACGGCGCATATATATCCCAGATGTTCTTTTTCACTATGACCTCCCATCAACAATGTTCGGGATTTTATTCAGCACAGTCGCCCCACCGGCGTGCGCCAGGCTCCTGAGCGCTGTCAGCAATTCGTTTCGCTTCTCTTTGGGGAGTTCACCCAGTCCCTTGATGATAATCCCGCTGTTTTTAAACAGGTTTTCTCCGAATTCCAGGAAGGTCTCTGCTTCTGTCGCCTCAATCATAGAAAACACGGTAGAGACCAGAGATTCCCTCGTCTCATCATCCAGCGTTTCAAGCCAGGCTCCAAGCGACACCTTGACGAAATCACTGAAAGCATCTAATTTTGCTCTGACAAACTTGTCCTTTGTCACTTCCCAGGTCGACACGTCATGTTGAAAAATGCCAACCGCGCTGCTTTTCACGACAATCTGCTCCGCCCTGTTGGAAAGCAACTGACCTATGATAGAAGTCTGCGGAACGATGCTCGTTATTTTGGGCAGTAAGTCCTGATATGCCTCGGTGCTGATTATTTCCTCTCGAAACCCCGGCCCGTCGTTATTATAGATTCTTGCAATGCGTCCTTTGATCGCCTTTTCGCAAAAGGCAGCTGCGTACATTGCGAAATTTCCGCCTTTCGAATGCCCGCCCAGAATCAACGCACCGTCCATGCAGGCAGCCACTTGATTCAAATAGGAGACCGCTTCTCTGGCTCCCGCAGTCTCTGCGGTGAAGCTCATCAAAAAGTCCTCTTTCCAGCCGGTGATACTCGGGTCCGTACCGCGAAACGAGACATACTTGCTTCCGTCCGGAAGCAGAAAAACGAGCGCCGCAAACTGCTGAACTTTTTTCTTGTCAAAGACCTCTTTGAAATGCGCGACCTTCGTCCCTCGGAAGCGCGCTCCGAGGACCATCTCCTCGAGTAAAAGCGGTGCTCTCTCGTTAAAGTGCTTACTCTCCCGCACTTCCTCCAAAGTATGGTTTTCACAAAAACGTTTGAAGCAAGTTTCGATGCTTATGCTCCGCTTCTGCCCCCGCAACAGCGCTCCGAAATCCACGTAGGCGAGATAGGACAAAATTACATTGTCGATTTCATTAAACGGTGCTGCCTTGAGGCTCACATCATTTCTCCACTTCAAGTAGTCAAATAGCTCCATTTGTGTTCACCTCTTCATTCTGAACTTAGCTTCAGCTGTTTTCTGCATGCTGCGCACCAGGCTGATAGACCTCACAGCCATCTTGCTGCCCCGGATATGCGGATCCGAACTTATCCGCAGTGTGCTTTGTCACGGCTTGCTCCGGGCTACATTCCAGTACGACTGACTTTCCTTCGGCATAGGACCAACAGAGCAGAGAACCTTGATAATTGAATAAAGTTTTTATGCGACATCATCGATTTCAATGAAAAATTGCTCTCTCTTCGCCTCCGGCGACGAGAAAAAGTTGAAGCCGATGACGGTCTGTTTGGGGCTTATACATAGTATTTTCTCCGAAAAGGTGCAAGACTATTCAGCGATCGTCTAATTTTATTTATCATTATAGGCTATAAAATAAACAATTCAAGGAGATATTGAGTTAATCAGCAGACGCTGCATACTAACTTTATTGGGTATCAGATCAAACATGGTACGCAGGAGGGATTTGGGCATGTAACAGAGCATATCCTGTCCGTGACAGAATTAGCAAGTGCGCAGGAACGTATCGCTGAAAGTGCGAATTACCTTCTCCATAACCGGATGCCTGCCAGAACAAGGCTGTGTCATGATGGGCATCTGATTGGCTGCAGCGCAGAGGGACATGTAAGCCATGTGCTGTCTGACAGAATGAGATCCAGACCGCTTGGATGGTGCAGAGACGGGGCGAATCAGATGGCTTATTTAAAAGCTTATTCTTTTAACAGGGGGAATATGCTGGAGCTTGTAAAGGCGCAGAAGCTCCCTAAGGCTGCCGGTGCTGAAAATACGTTCATCGCAGATCCTCATAAGCTTGGAGAAACGATGTACAGCGAATGGGGAAAGTACGTAGCTCATGCGAATCATGAGCTCAGCGAAATCGCGCAGAAGTTTGCCTGGTTCCATGCTGGAATTACTCTGATTTGACATGGGCTGCATCGCGGGGTTATATTTGCAAACTACCTTTTCGCATCATTGGTGGTTCTCACACAATCAAATCCTACGGTAAACTTACTCTGTTATGCACGCGAAAAACACTTGAAATATACATATTGTGATGCTATGCTTTGATTTAGGAGGTGAGTGAAATGGCTAAGACAGTGGAAATGTCCAACTTCACGTTTAAGATGGATAAAACAACGAGAGAGCAATTCAGTTCGCTATGCAATGAATTGGGACTTACGATGTCGGCGGCTACCCTTGCACTAATTAAGCAAGCAGTTCGTAATCAGAGCATGCGTTTTTCCCTTCGCGATGAAAATGGTTTCACTCTGGAGGAGGCAGCAGAACTTGCGAGACGAATTCGTGAAGTCCAGAACAACGAGGCTGTCCGCCATGATCTAATGGAGACCTGATGTGAGAGATCTGTATTGGCAATCTGATGCATGGCTAGAGTATGTCGATTTGCAGAAAGACAAGATTCTTTGCAAAAAGATTAATAACCTAATCAAAGATATTTTGCGGAATGGGTATCAGGCTGGTTATGGAAAGGTGGAGTTGCTGAAGGGAAATATGTCCGGATATGCAAGTGTTCGCATTGATAAGAGGCATCGCTTGATTTTTACAGCAGATGTGGGGCGAATTACGGTAATTCAGTGCGGAGGCCATTACGGTGATCATTAATAGGGCGTAAAGCCATTATGATAACATTCCGTGATAACAAATTGATAACAGCAATTCGTATACCTTGTAGAAATAGGATAAGCAGAGTCAATCGGAATCAAATTGTACCAAAGAGCAGAGCCGGAACGGATTAGAAAGTGTATTTCATTTTCGAGCTGGAATAATGAAAGTGAAACAGGAATGGCTTAAATACGCTATTTCTGAGCCTTCAAACAGTGATTTGACAGCATTCTATGTTGAGTCATTATGATAGGATTATTGAATATGAAATGGCCATCCGGGAGGAATTGATAAGGCTGCTTCAAAAATATGGAAGCGTAATAAGAAGCAGGAAATCTTTATGACAGGGGAATGAATAGGACCGTGACAGCGTTACAGAGCAAAATTGTGACAGTCCATGAGGTCAGTAACAGAAATGGGAAGAGATCTGCTTTTGGTATTTTACGCGATCATGAACTGGGGGTTTAAATACGATAAAACTGTATGGGGATACAGAAGATAGGCAAAGTACTGGGATAAACAGCTTTATCCCATGCAGATAAAAAGGAGCGGATCATGTCGCCAGACGATAAAAAAATAAAAATGCCGCCGAGGTACATCGAGGTACGCGGGGCAAAGGTTCACAACTTGAAAAATATTGACGTGGATGTCCCGCTGTATGAGATCGTAGCGATCGCCGGTATTTCCGGCTCGGGAAAATCATCGCTTGCGCTTGGTGCGCTGTATGCAGAAGGATCCCGCAGGTATCTTGAATCTCTGTCTGCCTACACGCGCCGGAGGATGACGCAGGCGGAACGGGCAGATGTGGATGATGTCAGATATGTACCGGCGGCGCTCGCACTGCGCCAGCGCCCGGGAGTTCCCGGCATCCGCAGCACATTCGGGACGCTTTCGGAGCTTTTGAACAGTCTGCGGCTTATGTTTTCCCGGCTTGCAAGTCACCGCTGTCCCAAGGGGCATTACTGCCCGCCGTCTCTTTCTGTTGCCGCCATGCAGGAAATGACCTGTCCATTCTGCGGGGAGAAATTCTACGGGCCCGGAGCAGAGGAGCTTGCCTTCAACAGTACCGGTGCCTGCTCGAGCTGCGGCGGAACGGGAGTTGTTCAGACTGTGAATGAGGCAGCCTTGGTGCCGGATGATTCAAAGACGATCGATGAGGGAGCGGTCGTTGTCTGGGGGACGCTGATGTGGTCACTGATGAAGGATATCGTGCGCACGATGGGAGTGCGGACAGATATCCCATTTCGTGACCTGACGCCGGAGGAGAAGGAGATCATCTACCACGGCGAGTTGAAGAAACATCACATCCACTATGTCAATCCGAACACGCTGGAACCTGCGGAGATGGATTTCAATTATTACAGCGCGGTCAATTCCGTGAAAAATTCCCTTGCCAAGGTAAAGGATGAGAAGGGAATGAAACGGCTCGAAAAATATCTGGAAGAGGATGTCTGCCCGGACTGCCATGGAACAAGGCTGTCGGAAGCTGCCCGTGCGCCGCGGCTTCGGGGAATCGGGCTGGATGAGGCGGCAGCTATGACGCTCTCGGAGCTGATCCCCTGGGTACAGGGTGTTCCGGCTTCTCTGCCGGAAGAGATGCGTCCCATGGCGGAAAATATCAGCGAATCCTTCATGGACGTCTCGAAGCGGCTGATGGATCTGGGGCTTGGATATCTGTCGCTTGACCGGGCGGCCTCGACGCTTTCCACCGGTGAGAGGCAGCGGGTACAGCTCGCAAGGGCAGTCCGCAACCGCACGACAGGGGTTCTCTATGTTCTCGACGAACCGTCCATCGGCCTGCATCCTTATAATCTCAAGGGTCTGACCGGTGTGATGGATGATCTGCGGGCGGACGGGAACTCCGTCGTCATTGTCGATCATGACACGCAGGTGTTGAAGCACGCCGACTGGATGATCGAGATGGGAGAGGGCGCCGGAGCGGACGGAGGGACGGTTATTTCCGAGGGAAGCATCGAAGACGTTTCGAAGAATCCGGAATCTGTCATCGGGCCGTACCTTTCCGATCGGTATGAGTCAAGAATCCGTCCGGTCATGCAGGCGGAGGCCATGTTTAAAAAAGCTGTCATTCATCTGGAAACAGGGGAGATCCATACCGTACACCCTCTGGATGTGCGGATCCCGGTGGGGCGGCTTACCGTGGTGACGGGGGTTTCCGGGTCCGGAAAGACGACGATGGTGCTCGAAAGCCTGATCCCGGCGCTGAAGGCAAAGATCAGCGGGCAGAAGCTGCCGGGACACGTAAAAAACATTGAAGCGGAAGGAATCACTGAGGTCAAGCTGATCGATGCCGCGCCAATCGGCATCAATGTGCGTTCGACCGTGGCGACTTACGCCAATGTCCATGACGAGCTCAGAAAAGTATACGCGAAAACGGAAGACGCGAAGGAACACTCCTGCAGGGCGGGAGATTTCTCTTATAATACGGGGAAGCTTCGCTGTCCGACCTGTGACGGAACAGGGGAGATCTCTCTGGATGTTCAGTTTCTTCCGGATGTGAAAATTCCATGTCCGGACTGCCGTGGCTCCCGGTACAGCAGGGAGGCTTTTGACATCCGCCGGAGGGCGAAGGACGGTAACGAATACAGTCTGCCGGATCTCATGAATATGAGTGTGGATCAGGTTTTGCATGCACTCGGCGGACTCAAATTGCTGCAGCAGCGCCTGCAGGTGCTGCACGACCTCGGACTCGGCTATCTGACACTCGGAGAGGAAACGCCGGGCCTTTCCGGCGGCGAGGCGCAGCGTTTAAAGCTTGCCAGTGAGATGGGGAAAGGGCAGAGCGATTCCGTGTTTGTTTTCGATGAACCGACAATCGGCCTGCATCCGCAGGATGTGAAGACGCTGCTGCATGTTTTTCAGACCTTGATTGATCATGGAGCGACTGTCGTGGTCATTGAACATGATCTTGATGTAATAAAGAATGCCGATTACATCATTGATATGGGACCGGGCGGAGGAAAGGAGGGCGGCCGGATCATTGCATATGGCACTCCCGATGAAATCCGGCAGAGTCCGGAAAGCCTGACGGCCAGGTTTATGTAAGGTGAGCAGTGGCAATGATACAAAGGGAAGATATTTTTAAACATGTAAAATGCGATTTTAGAATATGCCCCAATAAATAATCATTTGAAATGCAGTATGGTTATTAGCTCAAAACATTGGATGGGGAGGATGCTCAGTGAAGCTTATCGTTATAGATATACAAAAGGGAATCACAGACGACAGATTATATGATTTTGATGGTTTTATAAAGAATGTGACAAATATCATCGATACTGCAAGGAAGAATGGTGTTGAGCTTATTTATGTTCAGCACGACGATGGGCCGGGAAGCGGATTTTCTGTCGGTGACAAGGATTTCGGGATTGCCGAACAGGTGGCGCCAATAGCTGGAGAGAAGATTTTTGTGAAAAAAATCAACAGCTTCTTTGGGAATAAAGAATTGGCGGAGTATCTGGAAAAAGAGGATGACAAGGATGTGATGATCGTTGGTCTTCAGACAAACTTTTGCATTGATGCATCGGTGAAATCGGCATTTGAAAGGGGATTTAGAGTGATTATCCCGGAAGGAACGAACTCTACTTTTGATAATGGCTACATGGATGCTGAGACTACCTACAGATACTACAACGAGATGATGTGGCCAAAAAGATTTGCAGAATGTGTTTCTTTGGAAGATGCAATTGGAATGTTGGAGAAATGATTGAATGAGGACAGAACACGTAGCCCTGCTTCCATATGATGAAAAATGGAAGCAGGACTTTATAGCCATAAAAAGTGAACTTAGTGCAGCTCTTAATGACACAGCACTTGCTATTCCTCCCAGAAAAGCTCATCAAGAGTCTTGCTCAGAGCTCTGCAGATCGCGGTGCAGAGCCGGATCGTAGGATTATAATCTCCTTTTTCAATCGCGTTAATCGTCTGACGGGAGACTCCTACGAGATCGGCGAGCTGCTGCTGAGAGAGGTCCTTCGCGGCTCTGGCAGACTTCATTCTCAGATTTTTCATGAGTCCTCGCTCCTCTTTTCTCTCGCCTTCTGAATCAATACGGCTGCTGCGATGATGATAAACACAGTACCCGTCATCACAGGGGCGTTGATGATGGTCAGTTTCTTCTCCGGCAGTCCATCTTCACAGATACGAAGCACAGCTGTGATCATATTGCAAAGACCGATCAAAAAGATCAGTGCCGTCCATTTCTTCCAGTGACCTGAGATGCCAAAATAGACGCCTTTCATGACCATGTACACGATATAGACGGCAATCATCAGGAAGCAGACGCTCATCATGGCGAAGCTCCCATCTACGGGGAGAAGATCCTGATCCAAAAGAAATGCGGCGATGAACCCACTGAGAACTCCGGTAATGGTGGAATACTTGTAGGCGGTCCCTCTTACTGCTGTCTGCATTTCATCATATATGACAGGCACTGATTTCTTTCTGCGCAGAAACAGAATAAGCAACAGAACAAGAGCAAACGGCAATCCGAATCCAAGCAGATGGTTCATACGTATCTCTCCTTTACTACAAGCTTGCATTTCCTTTTACAAACCGGCGTCTCGGCCCAGAGCTAGGCCTTGTCATAATGTCGTATTTAGTTGACATCTAAATAGTAGCACCTGCATGTCATAATGTCAACTATATATTACTTTAGCGGGAGAGAGGAGAGACCGCGGGAACCGCGATAAAATTATCGAATCATTAACGATTTCATGCTATACCGACGAAAGGAATAGGTGTACAATTCTCCCTATGAGGAACGACAAATACAAATTTATAGGGAAGAAGCATCAGGAAAGGTCTTATGATGAAAATAGCAGTGAGCGCTTGTTTACTTGGGGAGAATTGCAAATATAATGGTGGAAACAATTATAGTGAAAAAGTAATCAACTATATTAAAGCACATGAGGTGGTCTCCGTCTGTCCGGAGCTTCTCGGCGGTTTGCCGATACCAAGGGAATCAGCGGAAATTGTAAATGGCATGGTTCGCCTTAAAGACGGCAGCTCAGTGGATAAGGAATTTCGCCAAGGTGCTGAAATAGCATTGGAAATCATAAAAAAGCAGGGGGCAGAGCTTGTTATACTGCAATCCAGAAGTCCATCCTGCGGAGTCAATACAATATATGATGGCTCTTTCTCCGGCAGGATTATTTCCGGGCAGGGCGTGTTTGCGGAGTTATTGCGGAGGAATGGAATAAAGGTGATGGATGTCGCAGATTTATAACGGTATATTCCGGCTTGTGGAGACGGGTAAATCCGGATTATGAAATTGAAACTATCCGTGCGGCGTAAGCTCCGGGACGAAAAACAGCCTTCTGCAGGAATATTGCCTCGTTTCACTCCGGCGGAACAGTCCCCATGAGACGTAATCGTGAATCTTCATGGACTATTGTTCCGCAGAAGTCAAGAATAAATACCTTGATCGTAAGACTTGCGCCCCCTCAAATCCACATGATAAAGGCTGTCTTATCGCTGCTGTTGTATCCGGCTTTTTCGTAAAAGCGGAGCGTCTCCGCTTTCTTTGAGCCGGTAAGCAGCATCATCTTGTAGTAGTTTTCCGACTCGGCAATCTTTTTCGCATAATCCAGGAACTCTCCGGCATGCCCTTTCCCTCTGTAATCAGCATGTGTTACAACATTTTCCACAAATGCATAGGGTCTGACGTTTCTCGTCAAATTCGGAATGATTACGCATACACAGGAAGAAACAATCCGACCATCTATTTCGTTCACGATCAAATGATGATTCGGATCCTCTATGATCTGATTCCAGGTTTTTTCAAGGTGTTTGCTTTGCTCCGGGATACTGTCTTCATGCAAAAACAGATAGAGCTTCAGCAATTCACCCAAGTCTTCTTTCTTTGCCTCACGAATCATAATTATCCTTTTTTCGCTCCTTAATCGAATCTGATCTTGTCAATACTGCGACGCATTTCCCAAGCGGCTTTTCCGAGCGAAAGGACCGCTTCGGAAGCTCCGCGGACTTTCGGGATTTTCTGCCTTCTTTTGTGATGCCATTGGGCTTTTGCTTTGTCCTGTGACTTAGCCCGATCATATCCATGATTTTGCAGACTGTGCGCTCGTTCGAAAGATTGTTTTACGGATACTTTTGTTTCGGAGTATCATGCATCCGGCTGCGGCTGTCATTGCATTCCTTTTCAGTATAATACCACACATTTTATTTGCGAGGCTTTCGTATTTCTAGGCTTCCTTCCTCTTTATTTTCTTCTTTCGGGCTTCTATTTTCCCTTGCCGGATCACGCTTTTGCTGATGGCACCTCTGCACTTCCTCTGTAATCTCTTTGCTGTCTCGAGGGTGTGCGTACCGAGGCTGGGGGGGCTTAGACGGCCTTCTTTTCAAACGTCATAGGCTGATCAATCCGCACTGTTTCTGTGATGTGTATGATGGCAGAGAGTTAGAAGGAAGTAAAAGTCTTCGCCGCGGTAGATATGGCAGGAAAAAAGATGCGTAAGGTCCTTAACCGATAGGAAGCAGATGCCCTGATCAGACAGATCAGGGATATAGAACCGATTCAGGTAGAGAATGAAAGATTTATCGAGGATGAGTATCAGAAAGTACCGGCCATATAGGTGCGTCCCCATTCACAAACAGAGGTAATGATTTCCTTCATGCTCATCCCCTTCTCGGTAAGTGAATATTCAGTTTTGGGAGGAACAACTGGGTATACTTCTCGATGAACCAAACCATCTGCTTCAAGCTCTCTGAGCTGCTGAGAAAGCATTTTGGCAGTGGCTTGCGGGATGTACTTTTGAAGCTGGCTGTATCTTAATACACCTTCATCCATAAGATGATACATAATGATCATCTTATATTTACCACTGATCAGGCTGAAAGCGGCTTCTACCGGGCAGTGGAAAGGCTTCTCGTTTATCGCGGACATATTGAATCCTTGAATCCTCCTATAGTATCTAAAAAGTAAGTATATAACTTGAAAGTGCATTCTTGCACGAAAGTTGTATTCATGCTATTTTTATCACGGAAATTGAGATGAATGCAAGAAAAATCTTGCGATAATGCTATTTGGAGGATATTAGAATGCAGAAAGACATTGGATCCGTAATGGGACTTTACCCGACACCGGTAACTGTAGTAGGACTTGTAACAGAAGAAAATACAGTGAATTTTCTCACGATTGCCCATGTTGGAGTTGTAGATCATGGTCACTTACTGGTCAGTATCGATAAAGCTCATGAAATCTCAGATAAAGGAATTAAAAAGCATGCAGTCTTATCCGTCAGTCTCGTAAATCAGAGCATGCTTGTCTCTGCGGACTATTGTGGCATCGCGAAAGCTGCGGCAACAGATAAGTCTGCTGTGTTCAATTATCATATGGATGAGCTTGAATACGCTCCGATCATAGATGAAGCACCTGTATCAATGACATGCAAAGTAGTTGATTCCATTGTGGCAGGCAACTTTACAAACTATATTTTGAAACCTGTTCATACCTATGTCCAGGAAGAGTGCCTGAATGAAAGAGGAAAGATCGATTATGAAAAGGCCGATCCGGTCCTCTTTGAGTTTCAGAGTGCGCAGTATCTTACAACCGGGAAAGTAATTGGAAAATGCTGGGTCATGGGCAAAGCGTATAAGCAGCAGTAAATTTTCCAACAAATGAAACGAGGAAACATTGAAATGTCAGCGGAACGTGTTCAAGATTATTTGAAGCAAAGAGGCCTGGAAAACCGAATTACGGTTCATCAGGAAACAATCTTACCTGATGAAAATTAATAAATATGAAATGTGAGGTATTTGACATGAATAGCATTTTTCACAGAGTAAGTATTCGTAAATATAAAGTCCGTCCTGTAGAACGGGAAAAAATTATGCAGGTGCTGAAAGCCGGGATGCAGGCACCCAGTGCAGGCAATCAGCAGCCCTGGGAATTTTATGTGGTGACAGACCGGGATAAGATCAGGGAACTGTCTAAAACGAGTCCTTATGCAGGCTGTGCAGAATTGGCTCCTGTGGTAATTGTTCCGGTTTATCGTAAGGAAGGAATCATATTCCCGATTTATGCACAGATTGATATGGCAATTGCTCAAGAAAATATTTGGCTGGAAGCAGATGCACTTGGTCTTGGTGGTGTATGGCTTGGCATTGCCCCTTTGAATGAGAGAATGGATGCTGTGGGAAAAATACTTGATCTGCCAACGGACAAAGCTGCGTACTCACTGTTTCCTATGGGATATCCGGCTGAAAGCAGAATACAGCAGGACCGATTTGATGAGAGCAGAATTCATTTTTGTAATTGATAACTTTGCATCTTTTTCCTACTCAATCAGTTTCGGCACCTGTGCCCAATAATAAAACGAGATCCTGATGCTGCTTGTAGTCCAGGATCCATGCTGCAGATGGACATGATGATACGTATTTTGAAGATCGGATTGAAGACTGTGAAATTGATCAATATTTCCAGGAGAATGTGAAGCCTGATGTACCACTGTATTTGAAAGTGCTGATTAGAGAAATTTGAAGGAGGCTGTCGCAATAGAGTGTTGCGACAGCCCTCACGAATCGGTAAAAATCCGGCCTTGATGGCCGGATTTTTCCGATTTCAGGTATGTTTTTTACATGTTTCTTGATTCGGCAAACGTCAACTAAAGCCGCTCATTGAATAAG
>NZ_GG729939.1:0-158 GCF_000160135.1 Oribacterium sp. oral taxon 078 str. F0262 | reverse complement strand
ATGATGATAATTTCGGATAAATCGATAAGCCTCTAATCGATTTCCTTCGCAAAGAATGCCGCCGCTTTTTTTAGGAATAGATTCTCTTTTCGGAGTTCTTCATTTTCCTTCTTTAGCTTCAGCATTGCCTCCATGGTATCATAATCTTTTTGGCTTTC
>NZ_GG729940.1:1682-11627 GCF_000160135.1 Oribacterium sp. oral taxon 078 str. F0262 | reverse complement strand
CCCCTACGTATTACCGCGGCTGCTGGCACGTAGTTAGCCGGGGCTTCTTATTCAGGTACTGTCATTATCTTCCCTGCTGATAGAGCTTTACATACCGAAATACTTCTTCACTCACGCGGCGTCGCTGCATCAGGGTTCCCCCCATTGTGCAATATCCCCCACTGCTGCCTCCCGTAGGAGTTTGGGCCGTGTCTCAGTCCCAATGTGGCCGTTCATCCTCTCAGATCGGCTACTGATCGTCGCTTTGGTAGGCTCTTACCCTGCCAACTGGCTAATCAGACGCGGGTCCATCTCATAGCGATTCTCTTTTCACCCTCTGCCATGCGGCAGTGTGTGCTTATGCGGTATTAGCAGAAATTTCTCTCTGTTATCCCCCTCTATGAGCCAGGTTGCCCACGTGTTACTCACCCGTCCGCCACTCAGTCTTCCCCTCTTTGACCCGAAGGTCTTAAAGGCTGGACTCCGTTCGACTTGCATGTGTTAGGCACGCCGCCAGCGTTCATCCTGAGCCAGGATCGAACTCTCATTCAATGGAGGCCTTCCGGCCTCCTCCTGCTTCGCTCATTCTTAAGCTTGGCTTTTTTCCTTCTTTTACTGCGAGTTTTCTTCGCTGCACTTTCTGTGCTTTCTGAATCTCTCCTCTGTCCTTCCGCATTCTTCCGCTTCCAAACAGAGACGGCTTTCGCCGTTTCGAATATTCAGGGTCTGTGTATGATTCGATCTTTGATTTTCAAGGTCCTCGCCGTCCCCTTGGGACAGCTCGCTTATGATAGCATCCTCCCCCCTCTTCTGTCAATGCTTTTCTTTAACTTTTCTTTTCCCTCTCTATATCCTCCAGGGAAGTCCGGCCGCCGCAGAAAAGATGCGGGTGATGAGATTTGCCTCCCGGATATAGTTCAGCCAGCTTCCGGGGCGGCTGAATTGCTCCGCGACAGAGATACTCACAGGGTTTTCCGGGAGAAAGGAGAGGAGGATCAGCAAAAGCCAGAGATAAAACAGCCCCTGCAAAAGAGAGAGCAGAGCTCCCAAGCTTCGGTTGATCAGGCTCAGCCCGGGAGCCTCCGCGAGAAGATTCAGGAAGCGAAAGGATATCCCCATAAAGACCTTCACCAAAAGCAAAAGGATCAGAAAGAGAATCGCCGAGATCAGGAGATTGGAGAGCTGCTCCGCGAGATACGAGCTCAGCTTGTCCAGTCCTATCATCCGATAGAGAATCTCCGCATTGGGATCTCCGGCTTCCGCTCCGCCAAGCTGCGGGAGGAGAGGGCGGATTCTGTCCTCCAGAAAGGCATTCGCCGCGCTGTTTTCTGCGAGGAGTTCCTTCACCCTGGGAAAAAGCGCCCTGCATATCAGAAAGCTTGTGAGCGTCGGCAGGAAGGAAAAGAGCATCCGGATCAGACCGCTCTTCCAGCCATAATAAAACATGGCTGCCATTTCGGCAGCCACTGCCAGCTGTACCCAATTTTCCAGAATAATCTTTGCAAGATCCATCAACTGATAAAATTCTCCTCTCTCAGGATCAGCTTGTCATTCTTATCATACTTCGGGTGGAACATGCCGCTGAGCTTCTTTCCGATGGAGGGCTTCTCCGCGCGGTCCGCCGCCTCTTCAATGAGCTCCTCCGCGCTCTGCTTGTTGAGCGGGATTCCATCCTCCTGCATGAGCTCAATCCGCTCATACAGGGCGATCACCGTCTTTCCGGGCATGACACAGTCAATGGAACGCGCATACTCCTGCGCATATTCCGCAAACTCATCGATGCTGAGCTCCCTGTACTGCTCCGGAGTCCTCCGCTCTCTCGCTCCGCTCTCCTCCGGCTTCTCGATCCGCCTGGTATGCTCATTCTCCGCCGCGATCTCCTCCAGAGGGACTCTGGGGCGTTCCTCCTCCGCGGGCTTTTCCCGTTGGACGCTCCTTTCCGCGCGCTGCGGGAAGACCTCGATCTCCCGTTTTTCTTCCGCCCTGTCATACGGCCTCGTCGGACGCTTCTCCTCCTCCGTCTTCTCAGGCTCCTTTTCTTCCTTTGGCTCTGCGTTCAGATCGACATCCTCGAGGAGCTCCTCCTTTTCTTCTTCCTCTTCCTCCGCCTTTTTATCGGAGACAAGATCAAACTTTCGGATAAAGAGCGGCCGGTCCTCCGCCATCCGGTCAAAGGCATCCAGCAGATCTACCAGGACCACGGAGGCGGAATCCGAGAGCTGATCCAGGTATTCGGAGATCTCATCCACCACAGAGTATTTCAGCTCCCCCGCGTGCTCAATGATGAGATCCCTCCCGCGAAGGCGGGGAAGAAAGGTTTTAAAGCCCTTCTCATTCAGCTTCTCCGCCGTGGTCTTGGCCACCTTATAATCCAGCCCGTACTTTTTGTGGAAGAAACGGATCTCATCCACCGCGATGCGGAAGCCGTCCTCGGGAGAAGCGGCCTCGATAATCATATGATAGTTGTGCTTCTCTTCCTCGGGTTCTCCGGAATCAATCTCCTCGATTTCTTCCTCGGGCGTCTCCTCCGTTTCTCCCGTGCTTTTCTCCAGCTCCCTGGCGGAAGAGAGCGGAGCGGAAGGCTCCTCCCTCTCTTCCTCGTCCTCCGCCTCCCTCTCGGGAGGCTGCTTCTTCGGGCTATCCTCCGCCTTCTCTGCGCTCTCTGCCTCTTCCTCTTCTTTTTCGTCCTTAGAGGGCGCGCCGCTCTCGTCCTCCCCTTCCCTTTCCTCTATCACTGCCTCCTCTTCCGGAGACTCCTCCTTCTCCCTTTGCTCGTTGGGCTTTCGAAAGGCCGCCGCCATCTCCTTCTTTGCCTCTTCCTCAGAGACCGGCTCCGCCGCCTCCGGAACGGCATTATTTCCCAGGAAGTCCGCGCCTTCCAGATCATAGTCCTCATTGGGCTCATACTTCATGGAGACCTGGCGAAGCTTATCCTCGTACTTTTCTCGGTTCTCCTCCAGATCCAGCTGTTCCTTTGTGAGAGGCTGATAGCGGCGCTTCAGCTCCATCGCCTTGTCCACATATTTCCCGAGCCCGAAGAGAAGCATGATCTTGTCGCAGGTCCGGATGCATTCCGCTTCCTTTTCCGCGTCCGCATAGAGCTTTGCGAGCTCATAGAGCCATTTTTCATCGACCTCCTCGGAGCTGTACTGCTCCAGGGAACCAATAAGCTGCTCCGGCTTCGCGCCTTTTTTCTTCAGGATCATATAGCGGAGAAGATACTGGCGGGGATCCTCCGGGCTCAGCTCGCAGAAGTCCCGATAGAACTCCATCGCAGCATCCAGATCCCCTTCCTTTACGGAGATCTCCGAGAGACGGAAGAGAAAGCGCTTCCCGACGGGCGCTCTGTCATAGGCAAGCATGAGAATGTCCCTCGCTTCCTGGTATTCACCATTCCGCTCGTAGATATCCGCGATAGAAGAGAGGAGGTTTGCGTTCCGCACCCGATTCCAGTCGATACTGTCCGCGATCTGCATCGCCGTCCTGTAATCTCCCTCCTCTGTCAGTTTTCTGATCCGCTCTGCTCTGATATTAAACTCATTCTTGTCCATAAATCTCTTTCGGCCCTTGTCCTTTCCCTCCCTGGCTCCGGGAGCGCTGCCCTTGGGAGGCGCTGAGAAAAGCGTTCTCCGCATCGGGTCCGTACTGCCGCCCGCGGCTCTTCCTCCTCTCCTGCATGTCCGTCCCCTGTCCCGGGAAAACGGACGGCTCCGCCCGGACGGATATCCCTAGAGTATCACTCTCCCATCCAGCGCGCGGAGCAATGTCACCTCATCTATATTCTCAATATCACCTCCGACCGGAACCCCGGAGGCGATTCGGCTCAGCCTGATCCCGCTCGGCTTAATCAGCTTCGTCAGATAGGTCGCCGTCGTCTCTCCCTCCAGCGAGGAATTGGTGGCGATGATGACCTCATCCACCGGCTTTTGCAGGCGCTGCATGAGCTCCTTTAAGCGGATATCCTCCGGCCCGATCCCAAGCATCGGCGAGATCGCGCCGTGCAGCACATGGTAGACACCGCGGTATCTTCCCGTCCTCTCGTAGGCTCCCATATCTCTCGGATTTTCCACAACCATGATCTGTCTGTGGTTCCGCTCCTCCGAGGCACAGACCGGACAGAGCTCCGAATCCGTGATCGTAAAGCATTCCCTGCAGTAGCGGATATTCTTCTTCGCGGAGAGGATGGATTCCGAAAGCGCCTCCGCCTGCTCCAGCGGACTGTTGATGATGTAGAAGGCCAGCCTCTGCGCGCTCTTCACTCCCACACCGGGAAGACGGGAGAGCTCTGTCACGAGTCTTGCGATATCCTTCGAGAAATATTCCATCCTAAATGCCCAGACCTCCGCCGATATCTCCGATCTTCTTCTGGGAATCTTCCTCCATCTCCGAGAGCGCCTGATTGCAGGCTGTGATAATCATGTCCTGCAGAGTCTCCACATCCTCCGGATCCAGCGCGTCCTTGTCGATCGAGAGCTTGGTGATGCGCTTCTCTCCGGAGACCGTGACCTTCACCGCTCCTCCTCCGACCTGTGCACTGTACTCGGTCTTCGCGAGCTCCTCCCGGGTCTCCTCAAGCTTTTTCTGCATCTTCTGATACTGCTTCATCAGATTATTCATATTCATCCCCGGCATTCCCCCGGAGAAATTCCCGTATCTGGCCATGGTCCTGACTTCCTTCCTCTCTCTCCTTCTCCTCAAAGCTTCCGTCCGCGGCTTCCTCTACCGTCTCCACCGGAAAATGAATCCGCTCAAGATCCGATTCCATCACATAGACCGTGCTCTCTTTGCTCCCGTCAGAAGAATTCTCAACCTGGAAATGTATCTCCCTCTGATATCTCCTTGCGACGAGAGCCTCGATCTCGGAAATCGCCTCCGGCTCTGAGATGATATTATAGCTTGCTTTACTTTTTGTCGCAATGACCATTCCGGACTTTCCCCTTGCGGGGTAGACCCGGGAATTCAGAGCAGCGTTTCGAAGCGGTCCCCCGGAGAGCTCCCGGGAAAGATTCCCCCACTCGCGTTTTAAAAGCATGAGGTCCTCATACTGCGCCCGCGGAAGCGAAACTGTCTTTGGCTCCTTCTCCTCCCCATCGGAAATTTCTGCCCCGGCAGAGTCCTCCGGCTTCCTCTCTTCCCTCCCGGTCGGCGGACAGAGACTGATCCGGCGTGTCAGATCGGCGATCCTCGCATTGATCCCCTCCGGGGAAATATCGGTCTCCGGATAGGCGAGCTTTATGAGCTCGATCTCGATCAATACCCTCTTCTCCGGGGAATAGCGGAGCTGATTGATGAGTTCAGAGAGCCTTCTGATATAGCGGAGAAGCTCATCCGTACTGAAGAGCTCCTTATCCTCCAGGAGCCTCTGAAAATTCTCTCTTGAGAGATCCACAAGACCGCTCAAATCCTCCACCGTCTTTGCGAGCAAAAGATTTCTCACATAATAAAGGAAGTCCGAGAGAAACTGTGAGAGCTCCCTTCCCTGCTCGATGAGCTCGGAAAGGAGAGAGAGTGCCGAGCGGATTTCCCTCGCGGAGAGAGCGCGGATCAGCTCGGAAAAGACGGAGCTGTCCACCGCTCCCAAAATCCCGAGCGCATCCTCATAGTTTATCTCCCGGTCGAACTGAAAGGCAGAGCACTGATCCAAAAGACTCACCGCATCCCTCATCGAGCCGTCCCCTACTCTTGCGATATAGGAGAGCGCCTCCGCGGAGACGGGAATTCCCTCCGCTCCCGCGATCTCTCCGAGGCGCTCCGCGATGACCTCCGAGGAAATCCTCCGAAAGTCATAGCGCTGGCAGCGGGAGAGTATGGTGATCGGAAGGCGGTTCGGTTCTGTCGTCGCCAGAATAAATACCACGTATTCCGGGGGCTCCTCCAGCGTCTTCAAAAAGGCATTGAAGGCAGCCGCGCTCAGCATATGGACTTCGTCAATGATATAAACCCGGTATCTCCCGGAGACCGGCGGGTATTCGACCTGCTCTCGGATCTTTCGGATATCCTCGACGCCATTATTACTCGCGGCGTCCATCTCGAGTACATTCATGCTGGATCCGCTGAGAATCTCTCTGCAGCTTCTGCAAAGATTGCACGGATTCCCGTCCTGCGGATTTTCGCAGTTCACCGCCCTCGCAAAGATCTTTGCGGCAGAGGTCTTCCCCGTGCCGCGGGTGCCGCAGAAAAGGTAGGCGTGTCCGATCTTTCCGCTCCGCACCTGATTCCTGAGCGCTTCCGTGACCGCTCCCTGTCCCTTCAGCTCCCCGAAATCGCGGGACCTCCATTTCCGATAAAGTGCTGTATACAAACTCTTCCTCCGGCTCTCAGATCTCGTCCCCGAAGGAGATCCCCAGCATCCTCGCCTCCGCTACGATACTGGATTTCGGGTCCACCGTCTTCAGCTTCCCGGCGATCTCCGAGAGAGGGACGGAAACCAGTTCATTATTGACCAGCGCGACCATCTTTCCGTACTTTCCCTTCTGAATGAGCTTCGCTGCGGCCGCGCCGACCCTCGTCGCAAATACACGGTCATAGGGTACCGGCTGACCACCCCTCTGCGTGTGGCCCGGCACCGTCACCCTCACCTCTGCCCCCGTCCTCTGCTCGATCTGCTTTGCGAGCTTATAGGAGACGGAGGGATAGAGCCTGAGATCCTCGGCGAGCTTCTTCTTTAACTCCTTCTTCGTGAGCTTTGCCTCCGACTTTGAGATCGCTCCCTCGGCGATCGCGACGATGGAGAAGCGGGAGCCGCTCCTGTGCCGCTCCGCGATCTTCTTGCAGACGGACTCCAGATCATAGGGGATCTCGGGGATGAGAATGATATCGGCTCCCCCCGCCATTGCGGAATAGAGCGTGAGAAAGCCCACCTTGTGGCCCATGATCTCGACGATAAAAACTCTTCCGTGACTTGCCGCCGTCGTATGGATGCAGTCGATCGCATTCGTCGCGACCTGGACGGCGGAATAAAAGCCGAAGGTCATATCCGTCCCGTAGAGGTCATTATCAATCGTCTTCGGACAGCCCACAATATTGAGCCCCTCCTCTGAGAGGAGATTCGCGGTTTTCAGGGAACCGTTCCCCCCTAGGACCACGAGGCAGTCCAGACGGAGCTTCCGATAGCTGTGCTTCATGGCCTCCACCTTGTCGAGACCATTTTCATCCGGCTCACGGATCAGCTTAAAGGGGGTGCGGCTCGTCCCAAGTATGGTGCCTCCGCGAGTCAGAATGCCGGAAAAATCCGACTTTTCCATCTTCCGATACTCGTCATAGATCAGGCCCCGGTAGCCATCCAGAAAACCATAGATTTCCAGATCCTCATAAATCCCGTAGAGAGACTTCGCGACTCCCCGCATCGTAGCGTTCAAAGCCTGGCAGTCCCCGCCGCTGGTCAAAAGTCCCACTCTCATCTAAAACCCTTCCTTTCCGAGCCTCGCTCAGCCGCTCCCCCGCCAACAGGATAACAGCTTGATTATAGCGTTTTGCTATCGAGCTTGCAATATCGTTGTCCTAAACCCCCCGCCGCCGTTCTTATCTCACAATCCATAAGGCACTCTCAATTGACTCTGAAAATTAAAGCTTTAATTTGGATTTGCTGTGTGAATTGAGGCTCTCTGAAGCTCTCTCATCCAAAGCACAGGATGAAACCGCCGGCGGTATTTCCATGCTTCCGGCTTTAACGGCGGGCCGCTTTTCCACCGGCTAAAACTGTAGAACAGGAAGAAAGAAGAAAAAAGTGTGGACAGCCGCATCACAAGGATTTTTCCTCAAAAAAAGATCCCCCGATTATGGGAGATCTATCGTTGCGGGAGTAGGATTTGAACCTACGACCTTCGGGTTATGAGCCCGACGAGCTACCAGACTGCTCCATCCCGCGCTGTAAGTGATGGATGGGGGTGGATTCGAACCACCGAAGTCAGTGACAACAGATTTACAGTCTGCCCCCTTTGGCCACTCGGGAACCCATCCATATATTATGAGAAAACTCATAAGCGACCCGGATCGGAATCGAACCGACGACCTCCGCCGTGACAGGGCGGCGCTCTAACCATCTGAGCCACCGGGCCATTCACAGTCCCCTGTGAAGGCTCGTGCCTTCAAAACCGCAGATTGCAATCCGTTTTGACATCTCTCCGACTATGGATAAGCCCTCGACCGATTAGTAGCTGTCAGCTGCATGCTTTGCAGCACTTCCACCTCAGCCCTATTTACCTCTTTCTCTCAAAGGGGTCTTACTCTTTCGATGGGATATCTCATCTTGAGGTTGGCTTCACGCTTAGATGCTTTCAGCGTTTATCCATTCCCGACTTGCCTACCCTGCTGTGGGATCGATTCCCAACAGGTACAGCAGAGGTCAGTCCATCCCGGTCCTCTCGTACTAAGGACAGATCCTCTCAAATATCCTGCGCCCGCGCCGGATAGGGACCGAACTGTCTCACGACGTTCTGAACCCAGCTCGCGTACCGCTTTAATGGGCGAACAGCCCAACCCTTGGGACCGACTTCAGCCCCAGGATGCGATGAGCCGACATCGAGGTGCCAAACCTCCCCGTCGATGTGAACTCTTGGGGGAGATCAGCCTGTTATCCCCAGGGTAGCTTTTATCCGTTGAGCGATGGCAATCCCACTTTCATACCACCGGATCACTAAGTCCGTATTTCTACTCTGCTCGGACCGTCGCCCTCGCAGTCAGGCTCCCTTCTGCCTTTGCACTCTACGGATGGTTTCCAACCATCCTGAGGGAACCTTTGAGCGCCTCCGATACCCTTTCGGAGGCGACCGCCCCAGTCAAACTCCCCACCTGACAGTGTCCCGCGGCCGGCTTACGGCCTTCGGTTAGAAATCCAGCAGCATAAGGGTGGTATCCCAACAGCGACTCCGAGAAAACCGAAGTTCTCTCCTCCTAGTCTCCCACCTATCCTGTGCATACACTGCCGAATCCCAGTATCAAGCTGGAGTAAAGCTCCATGGGGTCTTTCCGTCCTGGCGCGGGTAACCAGCATCTTCACTGGTACTTCAATTTCACCGGGTGCATTGTTGAGACAGCGCTCAAATCATTACGCCTTTCGTGCGGGTCGGAACTTACCCGACAAGGAATTTCGCTACCTTAGGACCGTTATAGTTACGGCCGCCGTTTACTGGGGCTTCAATTCAAAGCTTCGCTTTCGCTAACCTCTCCTCTTAACCTTCCAGCACCGGGCAGGCGTCAGCCCATATACTTTACCTTTCGGTTTCGCATAGACCTGTGTTTTTGCTAAACAGTTGCTTGAGCCTTTTCTCTGCGGCCCACTCCCGTGGGCACCCCTTCTCCCGAAGTTACGGGGTCATTTTGCCGAGTTCCTTAACAATGCTTCTCCCGTCGGCCTTAGGATTCTCTCCTCATCTACCTGTGTCGGTTTGCGGTACGGGCTCATGATACACAATAGCGGCTTTTCTCGCCACAGTCTCCGGAAGCTTCCCTACTTTTCTTCGTTCCGCTTCACGCCTTTCGGCGCTTGCACCGGTCTTCTCTCTCCCAGCTCTTCCTTCCCCCATGTGTCCCCGCAGTTCTGATATCATTCGGTACTGGAATCTTCACCAGTTCTCCATCGACTACGCTTTTCAGCCTCGCCTTAGGCCCCGACTTCCCCAGGGCAGATCAGCTTTACCCTGGAAACCTTAGATTTTCGGCCTGGAGGATTCCCACCTCCATCTCGCTACTCATTCCGGCATTCTCTCTTCAAAACTCTCCACAGAACCTTCCAGTCCTGCTTCTATGGGTTTTCAATGCTCCTCTACCGATGGATTTCTCCATCCCTAAGCTTCGGTGTCGTGTTTCAGCCCCGTGAATTTTCGGCGCAGGACCTCTCGACTAGTGAGCTATTACGCACTCTTTGAATGTGTGGCTGCTTCTGAGCCAACATCCTAGTTGTCTCTGAGATCTCACATCCTTTCCCACTTAACACGCACTTTGGGACCTTAGCTGTAGATCCGGGCT
>NZ_GG729941.1:301-1615 GCF_000160135.1 Oribacterium sp. oral taxon 078 str. F0262 | reverse complement strand
ATCGCAAAAAGATTCGTGACAAACACGGATAGTGCGATGGAGGAGAGGGTCGTCTCTTCCAGCCTGGTCATGATAAGCCCCGCGCCATTGCAGCGCTTGTCCAAGCTGAAAAACCGCTCCACCTCGATCCGGTCAACATTGTCCCGATATCCTTCTTTCGTGGCTCGGGCGTCTGTTCGCTTCGGCCTCCCAAGCTTCGGCCCGGACATTCGGATGCCGTGTTCCTTGCTATACTGAAGGTTCGCCCTCGTGCGATAGATTCGGTCCGCCAGAATCCTTTCCGGATAGTGTCCCGTGCGTTTCCGATACCGCTCGACGGCGTCTTTCAGAACGGAGCCTTCATGATAGGGGGTGAAAGAGATCTTCTCCAGGCGAGCATGGCCTTTCTCGTCGACGCTGACGTCGTATTTGGCGCCAAACTCTACGGGTGACTTTGCTTTGCCTCGCATGATGAGACGGATATCGGGCTGCGAAAGGTTGACGATCCGATCGGATACCTGATGGGTCTTGTTATCGTACCTGTACCTCTGCTGCTCATACAATTTCCGTATCGTCAGGTACATGCTCGCGGCGAACATGCTCCAGCTGCCTGCGGATCTCCATGCGGACCTTCTTCGCCGTCCGCTTTTTGGCCTTAGCCAATGCAAGATACGGGCTTCATGGAGGAGTTCGAAGTCCTGCGGGTATTTGATGTTGGATGGGGAACAGGTGGCATCCAGAATCTCTGTTCCGACGTTCTCTCCTCCCTCTGCAGGCTGCGCATCGCCTTTATGTTCCTTCGTCGCCGCAGCGGCAGAGAGGAAGATGTCGTTGACCGTCATCAGGGCCTCTATCCCAAGCCTTTTCCGGAACGACACCAGGAGGGGAGCCGTGAAAGGACAGCCCTTCCGGAACGATTCGCACCTAATGAAGTACTGGAGATAGGAGTTCTCACCGATCTCTTTTACCGGCCCGCGGTCGGACAACTTCTTCCGCTTCTGGATGATGAGGGACCCCAGCGCCATGCGGAACGGCTTGGCTGGATGTCCTGTCTTCGACGGGAACAACTCGTTGTAACGGGTCTTCTCCTCCATCCTGCACCAGTCCAGCCGGTCGGCAAGAAGGACCCATTCGTTCTTCGGGTCAAGCTGCATCCCGCAGGACTGATTGAAGTCTGTGAAGGCGATCTGATGAAATTTCGGGCTCGTGTACATGGTATCAGCTCCAAGAAATGCAAAGATACTTGACAAATCAAAACTTTATCTTGCATTTATTTTACCATAAACAAGAGAAAAAGTCTTTGAGAAAGATATCATAGAGTTATTTAGCTGTCAC
>NZ_GG729941.1:0-201 GCF_000160135.1 Oribacterium sp. oral taxon 078 str. F0262 | reverse complement strand
GGAGCTTGTAAAGGCGCAGAAGCTCCCTAAGGCTGCCGGTGCTGAAAATACGTTCATCGCAGATCCTCATAAGCTTGGAGAAACGATGTACAGCGAATGGGGAAAGTACGTAGATCATGCGAATCATGAGCTCAGTGAAATCGCGCAGAAGTTTGCCTGGTTCCATGCTGGAATTACTCTGATTTGACATGGGCTGCATCG
>NZ_GG729942.1:499-877 GCF_000160135.1 Oribacterium sp. oral taxon 078 str. F0262 | reverse complement strand
CCCCCCCTCATTCGCATTCCCGCGGCCCTTCGCCCCGCTCCTTGCTCATGCGGGGGCGTGTCCTAAAGTCTCGCTTCCTCTCCCATGCAAGCATGTCTCTTCGGCTTAAGCTTGCTATGATTCCGCATGGCTTCGCCGCTTCGCTGCTCTCGCCATGCTCCCCCCCTCATTCGCATTCCCGCGGCCCTTCGCCCCGCTCCTTGCTCATGCGGGGGCGTGTCCTAAAGTCTCGCTTCCTCTCCCATGCAAGCATGTCTCTTCGGCTTAAGCTTGCTATGATTCCGCATGGCTTCGCCGCTTCGCTGCTCTCGCCATGCTCCCCCCCTCATTCGCATTCCCGCGGCCCTTCGCCCCGCTCCTTGCTCATGCGGGGGCTGT
>NZ_GG729942.1:0-399 GCF_000160135.1 Oribacterium sp. oral taxon 078 str. F0262 | reverse complement strand
CAGACTCGGAGCGTCCTTGACCACTTCTCGGAGAGAAGTGCCTCCCGGAGGGAGGTCGGCTGATGCCTCCCGGGCGAAGCCGAGTCGCTGAGCTGCGAAGAAGCGAAGCATAAGCGCAGAAGTCTGCCATCAGGCAGACTCGGAGCGTTCTTGACCACTTCTCGGAGAGAAGTGCCTCCCGAAGGGAGGTCGGCTGATGCCTCCCGGGCGAAGCCGAGTCGCTGAGCTGCGAAGAAGCGAAGCATAAGCGTAGAAGTCTGCCATCAGGCAGACTCGGAGCGTCCTTGACCACTTCTCGGAGAGAAGTGCCTCCCGGAGGGAGGTCGGCTGATGCCTCCCGGGCGAAGCCGAGTCGCTGAGCTGCGAAGAAGCGAAGCATAAGCGCAGAAGTCTGCCATC
>NZ_GG729943.1 GCF_000160135.1 Oribacterium sp. oral taxon 078 str. F0262 | reverse complement strand
CCGCTTCCGTGCAAGCACGCCGCGGAGGAGAGACTTTCGGCTTGGCGGAGTCCATGATTCCCGCATGCCTTCGCCGCTTCGCGTCTTGCGGCCTGCGCCCCTCATTCGCATTCCGAGGGACGAGGTCCCTCTCCATGCTCATGAGTGGGGCGCGTCATAAAGTCTTACCTCCGCTTTCGTGCAAGCACGCCGCGGAGGAGAGACTTTCGGCCCGGGCGGAGTCCATGATTCCCGCATGCCTCCGCCGCTTCGCGTCTTGCGGCCTGCGCCCCTCATTCGCATTCCCGAGGGACGAGGTCCCTCTCCATGCTCATGAGTGGGGGGCGCGTCATAAAGTCCTTCCTCCGCTTCCGTGCAAGCACGCCGCGGAGGAGAGGCTTTCGGCCCGGGCGGAGTCCATGATTCCCGCATGCCTCCGCCGCTTCGCGTCTTGCGGCCTGCGCCCCTCATTCGCATTCCCGAGGGACGAGGTCCCTCTCCATGCTCATGAGTGGGGGCGCGTCATAAAGTCCTTCCTCCGCTTCCGTGCAAGCACGCCGCGGAGGAGAGACTTTCAGCCCGGTGGAGTCCATGATTCCCGCATGCCTCCGCCGCTTCGCGTCTTGCGGCCTGCGCCCCTCATTCGCATTCCCGAGGGACGAGGTCCCTCTCCATGCTCATGAGTGGGGGCGCGTCATAAAGTCCTTCCTCCGCTTCCGTGCAAGCACGCCGCGGAGGAGAGACTTTCAGCCCG
>NZ_GG729944.1 GCF_000160135.1 Oribacterium sp. oral taxon 078 str. F0262 | reverse complement strand
CCAACGGAAACGTGTTCGGGCCAAGTTCCAGATACAGCCTGCGGAAGAGATCGGTTACCGACTGAGAATCGTTATGCTCTCGTCGGACAGCGAGCTGCAGGCCGTCTGTCACGAAGGTGATCGTAAGCATGACAGCCCTCCCTTTTGTACCCTCTGCCGAATCGAGCTCGACCAAAGGGGTGTCCGGATTCTCATCCATAAAGACCTTGAAATCTTCCAGAGTGCGCCCTTCACGACACCTGGGATCGACTTTTACGGTATCCGGCCTTTTGCGGCGGGGATGCATCCTCACCTTGCGCGGCATATCGATGTTCCGTGCAGAGAAGAGGTTTGCGTCCATGTAGGTATACAGCGTCCGTTCACTGACCATGAGTTCTGCCTTATGGTTTAGGCAGATATGGTGCAGCGACTGGCCTTTTAACAGAAGGGGAGAAATGATATCGTCCAGTCGCTTTTGCTCCTCGTCGGAGAGGGCGATTCCCTGACGCGCCTCGGAGAGCACGTCACGGTATTCCATCTGGGCTTTTGCCCCATCGTAGAAGCGCTTCTCAAGCGTA